>JAHFSA010000001.1 GCA_023265995.1 Perlucidibaca sp. | reverse complement strand
CGCCGATGATAGTGTGGCATTCGCCATGTGAAAGTAGGTCATCGCCAGGCACCTAATAGCACGAACCCCTGATCAAAACCTGATCAGGGGTTTTTGCTTTTTAACGCAGTCAAAATCCGCCGGAACGCCAGCAGGCGTCTCATAAGCCGCTCATTTTCCTGGCCTTCGGCTGTCATGGGGCATGACAAGCCGGTCTGCTGCCCGATATCCTGTCGGCTGTTTTCCTGCCGGCCTTTCTGCGCATGATCGATCGTTCCCTGCTTATGCAGATTGCCGCCGGACAATTCGTGTCCGGCGAGCATCTCGCCGAGCGTGCCGGCTGCAGTCGTGCCGCCATCGCCAAGAAAGTCGAACAGCTGCGCGCTGCCGGTGTGCTTATCGAGGCCCGGCCGCGCGCCGGCTACAGGCTGGCGTATCCCTATGCCTGGTGGACTCAGGAATCTCTCGCGGCATTGCTGCCTGCCGGACGGCCGGAGTTTTTCGTGCTGCCTGCGGCGGAATCGACCAATGACTGGCTGCGCCAGCGCCTGACCGAATTGCCGTCGGGGCGGACGCAGCTGGCCATCACGGATTTTCAGCAGGGCGGGAAGGGGCGGCGTGGACGCAGCTGGCTGTCTCCTCCTGGTCGACAGATGACTTTTTCCATAGGCGTGGGTGCTGATCAGGGGCCGCTGGCCTGGATAGGCATAGCACTGGCTGTCGGGGTTGAGCTGGCCGAGCTGCTGCACGAGGCAGGCTGGCCGGTGAAGCTGAAGTGGCCGAATGACATCCTGCTGGATGGTGCCAAGCTGGCCGGAATACTGGTCGAGCTGGATGCCATGGCCGAGGGCCCGAGTCGCATAGTCATTGGTGTCGGACTGAACGAGGCGCTGCTTGCAGAAGAGCGGGCGGCCCTCGACCGGCCTGTGGCTGCCTTGCAGGATCACCCGGTTACATATGAGCGGCATCGCCTGCTGGCCGTCATGGTCGAGCGCCTGGAGCGGTTGTTGCGCGAGTTTCCCGAGGCCGGTTTGGCGCGCTGGCTGCCACGCTGGCAGCCGTTCGATGACCTGATGGGAAAGCGTGTCGATTTCCAGCGTGGCAATGACTGGCTGAGTGGCGATGTGGTCGGTATAGATGCCCAGGGTTCGCTGTTGCTCGATACGCCGCAGGGTCGGGTGCATTGCCATTCCGGTGAGGTCAGTGTGCGCAAGGTGGATGCATGAAGCTGTATGTCGACCAGGGCAATTCCCGCATCAAGCTCTGGCTGATGGATGCGGACCGCATTCATGCCGAGACCGTGTGCGATAGCGCGGAGGCTGTCGCGGCCTGGCTGTCGGGGTTGAAGCCAGGCGTGCTCGATGTGCGCTTGTCGAGTGTGACGACGGCTCCGGCTCAGGATGCTCTGGCTGCGGCGTTGCGGCCGTTTGCCGCCAGTCTGGCCTTTGCCCGGGTTGATGGCGAGCGTCTGCCCACCGCCTACGCCCAGCCCGAGCGCCTCGGCATAGATCGCTGGCTGGCCGTTCTGGCTGCTGCTGACAGGCCGCAGCCCGCCATCGTGGTGGATGCCGGCACGGCTTTCACGGTGGATGCCTTGTCTGCGGACGGGCGTCATCTGGGTGGCTACATTCTGCCCGGGCTGGCGCTGCAGCGTGATGCACTGGCGGCGCGCACGGCCCAGGTGCAATTCCCTGCTCCGGACTGGTCGGATGTGGCCTGGGGCGAAACCACATCGACCTGTGTCTGTCATGGCAGTCTGCTGTCACTGGTGGCGCTGGTGGAGGCGGCTGTCGCGCGTCTGGAGCGTGATTCCGGTGTGCCCCCGCGAGTCCTGCTGACCGGCGGAGATGCCCTGCATTTCCAGGCATTCCTGCAGGCAGAGAGCCATCCCTGTCTGGTGCTGGAGGGTCTGGCCGCCTATTTCCATGATGCGGAAGCCTTGGCTGTATGGCGGGCGGGGAAGGGCGCGTGAGATCTCTGGCCATCTTTTTCTGGTTGCTGGCTGTGGCGCTCGCTCTGGTTGCGGTTCTGCCGGCGTCAGCGCCGGCGCCGGTGGCGCGCGTTGTGCAGGCGCCAACGCTGACTCTCTGGCACAAGCCGGAAGCAGCGTCGCTGCCGCAACCGCCGTCCCAGCCGCAGGCGCCGATGCCTGTCACGGCGCCGCCTCCGGTGCAGTCTCCGGTATCGGTCCCGGTGGCGCAGGCTGCAGCACCGGCCTTGCCGGTTGCGAGCACTTCTCCTGCGGCCTTGTCGCCAATCCGGCCGGAGCCTGTCGTGGCCGCGTCCGCTGCACCGGGCTCCTGCGCTCGCCTGGGGCTGTTTCCTGATCAGGGCTGGGCGGAGTCCGTGGCCGGGCGTCTGGGGGCGCCGGGCAAGGGTGAGGCCGGCCTGACCTGGAAGATGCAGCCGGGGCAGAAGGGCCTGTATGTAGTGTTTGCCGATGTGACGCCGGAGATGCTGGCCGGGCGTCTGGAGCAGAGGCGGGCGGTTCTGGGGCGTCTGGTGTCACGCAAGCTGCTGCCGGAACGTTGCACCAGCACGAAATAGTGCCGGCTTGGTTGTCTGGGCGCGCCTTTTTCACTACACTGCTGCGCCTTGTCAGCAAGCGCCGGTATAGCTCAGTTGGTAGAGCAACTGACTTGTAATCAGTAGGTCGTGAGTTCGAGTCCCACTGCCGGCACCAGTTTTCGTCTTCCTGCTCATCTCTTGTGCAAGAAGAAAGTAAAAGTGGCCAAGCCTGTTGACATTGAGTGTGTGCAAGGCAAAAATGCGCACCCTCGCGTGGGTGGGGTTCCCGAGCGGTCAAAGGGATCAGACTGTAAATCTGACGCGAAAGCTTCGAAGGTTCGAATCCTTCCCCCACCACCATTACCGCTTCGCGGGGAATGCGCGGGTATAGTTTAGTGGTAGAACCTCAGCCTTCCAAGCTGATGGTGCGGGTTCGATTCCCGCTACCCGCTCCAGTCGCAAGGCTGGGGTGATTGGAAAAAATCGGCTCATATAGCTCAGTAGGTAGAGCACTTCCTTGGTAAGGAAGAGGTCACCGGTTCGAATCCGGTTATGAGCTCCATATTTCAAAGGCAATCGCCGTGCAGGCGGTTGCCTGTATTTATTGGTCAATGGGCGCTGACGCGCGTGTAGGAGTGAGTCATGGCAAAGGCAAAGTTTGAACGTAACAAGCCGCACGTGAACGTCGGCACCATCGGTCACGTTGACCACGGCAAGACCACCCTGACGGCTGCTATCGCCACCAACTGCGCCAAGCTGTACGGCGGCGAAGCCAAGGGCTACGACCAGATCGACTCGGCACCGGAAGAAAAGGCTCGCGGTATCACCATCAACACCGCTCACGTCGAATACGACAGCCCGATCCGTCACTACGCCCACGTCGACTGCCCGGGTCACGCTGACTACGTCAAGAACATGATCACCGGTGCTGCCCAGATGGACGGCGCTATCCTCGTGATCGCTGCTACCGACGGCCCGATGGCTCAGACCCGTGAACACATCCTCCTGTCCCGTCAGGTCGGCGTGCCGTACATCGTCGTGTTCCTGAACAAGTGCGACATGGTCGACGACGAAGAGCTGCTGGAACTGGTCGAGATGGAAGTTCGCGAACTCCTGTCCATGTACAAGTTCCCGGGCGACGACACCCCGATCATCCGCGGTTCGGCCCTCCAGGCTCTGAACGGCGAAGAAACCGAATTCGGTACCCCGGCCATCGTCAAGCTGATCGAAACCCTGGATTCGTACATCCCGGAACCGGTTCGCGCGATTGATCGTCCGTTCCTGATGCCGATCGAAGACGTGTTCTCGATCTCGGGTCGCGGCACGGTTGTGACCGGTCGTGTCGAGCGCGGTATCGTCAAGGTTGGCGAAGAAGTGGAAATCGTGGGTCTGAAGGACACCGTGAAGACCACCTGCACCGGCGTTGAAATGTTCCGCAAGCTGCTCGACGAAGGTCGCGCTGGCGAGAACTGCGGCGTTCTGCTGCGTGGCACCAAGCGTGAAGACGTGCAGCGTGGTCAGGTTCTGGCCAAGCCGGGCACGATCAAGCCGCACACCACCTTCGAATCGGAAATCTACGTTCTGGCGAAGGAAGAGGGCGGTCGTCACACCCCGTTCTTCAAGGGCTACCGTCCGCAGTTCTACTTCCGCACGACGGACGTGACTGGCGCCATCGAACTGCCGGAAGGCGTCGAGATGGTGATGCCGGGCGACAACATCAAGGTGAACGTCACCCTGATCGCTCCGATCGCCATGGAAGAAGGTCTGCGCTTCGCCATCCGTGAAGGCGGTCGTACCGTCGGCGCCGGTGTCGTTGCCAAGATCTTCGCCTAAAGCGAAACGTGTTGCGGCTCAGACGGTTCGCCGTCTGGGCCGAATTACTTTACAGGCCAGTAGTTCAATTGGTAGAGCACCGGTCTCCAAAACCGGGTGTTGGGGGTTCGAGTCCCTCCTGGCCTGCCATTTTCAAGGCGCGGTAACGCGTTTTTGTCGTGTCTGAGAGTCTGATTTATGACGGCACCGGTCGAGACAGTCCGTGATCCGAGCAATGCCATCAAGTGGGTGGCTGCTGTCCTGCTGCTGGTCGCTGCGACCCTGGTAAACCGCTATCTGCCGGATCTCGCGGTGGCCCTGCGCGGTCTCATCATGGTCGCTCTTGGTGCTGTCGCTCTCGTGCTGGCCTTGCTGACTCAGCAGGGCAAGGCCTTCCTGGATCTGCTCAAGCTGGCCCAGGTCGAGGTTCGCAAGGTTGTCTGGCCGACCAAGGCCGAGACCTGGCAGACCACGCTGGTCGTTCTGGTCGTCGTACTCGTCATGTCGCTGCTGCTGTGGGGCATGGACTCGCTGTTTGGTTTGGCCATTTCGGCCGTGATTGGTTGATCGGAGACGACATGAGCATGCGTTGGTTTGTGGTTCACGCCTACTCCGGCTTCGAGAAGCAGGTCATGCGTTCCTTGCAGGAGCGTGTGCGTCTGGCGGCAATGGAAGATCAGTTCGGCGAAATCCTCGTGCCGACCGAAGACGTCATCGAGATGAAGAACGGCGTCAAGCGCAAGACCGAGCGCAAGTTCTTCCCGGGCTATGTCCTGGTGCAGATGGAAATGAACGACGCCACCTGGCATCTCGTCAAGGAATGCCCGAAGGTCATGGGCTTCATCGGCGGCAAGGCTGACAAGCCGGCCCCGATCACCGATCGCGAAGCCGATGTGATCCTGAATCGCATCCGCACCACGGTCGATGCGCCGCGTCCGAAGACGCTGTTCGAGCCGGGTGAAGTGGTGCGTGTCAACGACGGTCCGTTCGCCGATTTCAACGGCACCGTGGAAGAAGTCAATTACGAGAAGAATCGTCTCCGCGTGGCGGTGATGATCTTCGGTCGCTCGACTCCGGTCGAGCTCGAATTCACCCAGGTCGAAAAGGCCTGAGGTGCAGCGGGCCCTCGCATAAAGCGGGGGCCGCGTCGTCATGCGGATGGTCCGCATGACCGAACTTGGGGAGCCGCAAGGCGCTTGTACCCACGGAGCAGAAAATGGCAAAGAAGATTGATGCCTACATCAAGCTGCAGGTTCCTGCAGGCAAGGCAAACCCGTCCCCGCCCATCGGTCCGGCTCTCGGTCAGAAGGGTGTGAACATCATGGAATTCTGCAAGGCCTTCAATGCCGCCACGCAGAAGATGGAAGTCGGTCAGCCGATTCCGGTCGTGATCACCGTTTACTCCGACCGTTCCTTCACCTTCGTGATGAAGACCCCGCCGGCTACCTACCTGCTCAAGAAGGCCGCCGGCCTGAAGAGCGGTTCGCCGCGTCCGAACACCCAGAAGGTGGGCAAGGTCACCCGCGCCCAGCTGGAAGAAATCGCTACCACCAAGAAGCCTGACCTGACGGCTGCCGACATGGACGCCGCCGTGCGCACCATCGCTGGCTCTGCCCGTTCCATGGGTCTCGAAGTGGAAGGAGTCTGATCATGGCGAATGTGAGCAAGCGTCAAGCCGCCATCAAGGCCAAGCTGGTCCCGGGCAAGTTCTACAGCATCGCTGAAGCTGTCAGCCTGCTGTCCGAGCTGCCGCCGGCCAAGTTCAAGGAATCGATCGACGTTGCCGTCAACCTCGGCATCGATCCGCGCAAGTCCGACCAGGTCGTCCGTGGCGCCACCGTGCTCCCGGCCGGTACCGGCAAGACTGTCCGCGTGGCCGTGTTCGCCCAGGGCGCCAACGCCGAAGCAGCCAAGGCTGCCGGTGCTGACATCGTCGGTTTCGATGACCTGGCCGAGTCCATTCTCGCCGGCAACCTGAACTTCGACGTCGTCATCGCCTCGCCGGACGCCATGCGCGTCGTGGGTAAGCTCGGTACCGTTCTCGGTCCGCGCGGCCTCATGCCGAACCCGAAGGTCGGTACCGTGACTCCGGACGTGGCTGGCGCCGTGCGCAATGCCAAGGCCGGTCAGGCCCGCTACCGCGTCGACAAGGGCGGTATCATCCACGCCGCTGTTGGCCAGCTCGGCTTCACCGCCGAAGCCATCCAGCAGAACGTCGAAGCGCTCGTGGCTGACCTCAAGAAGGCCAAGCCGGCAACCAGCAAGGGCGTGTACCTGAAGAAGGTCACCCTGTCGACGACCATGGGTCCTGGCCTCGCCATCGACCTCGGCACGCTCGGCGCCCAGTAAGAAATTTGCGAGTTCGCTCGCATCCAGGACTTTGAGAATCGCCCGTTCGCGGGCGAGCGTCAAAGACCACAGGCGTGAGGCCCGGCTTGCCGGTGACCGCACTTAAAACAACAGCCTGGGCAGACGCGGTGTGGTTTCAAGCTGAAGAGCCTGTAACCCCCGCGCGCAGCACAAGCTGCAAATGGGGTCGGCGGGGTTTCCCTGCCGATAGTTATAGTTAAGGAGGTTACAGTGACTCTGCGACTCGAAGACAAGAAAGAAATCGTCGAAGCGGTAAACAAGGCCGCTTCCGGTGCTTTCGCTGCAGTCGTCGCCGACTATCGTGGCCTGACCGTGGGGCAGCTGACGCAGCTCCGCAGCCAGGCTCGCGAAAAGGACGTGTACCTGCGTGTGGTTCGCAACACGCTGGCTCGTCGTGCCATTGCTGGTACTTCTTTCGAAGTGCTGGGCGATGCCTTTGTCGGTCCGACCATCATTGCCCTTTCGCAGTCCGAAAATGACATGGGCGCTGCCGCCCGTATCTTTCAGGACTTCCTGAGGGACAACCCGAAGGCTCCGCTGGAAGTTAAGGCCCTGTCGATCGACGGCAAGCTCTATGGCGCGAAGGACATTGATGTCGTCGCCAAGCTGCCGAACCGCGAACAGGCTCTGACGATGCTGGCTTCGGTGCTCCAGGCCTCGATCTCGAAGTTCGCCCGACTGATGACGTCGGTGAAGGAACAGAAAGAAGCTGCCTGATCGCCGCTTGAAATCAACACTTATTGAAACCCTATTGGGAGACTGAAAATGGCTCTGTCCAAAGACGATATTCTGAATGCTGTTGCTGAAATGACCGTGATGGAACTGGTCGACCTGATCTCCGGTATCGAAGAGAAGTTCGGCGTTTCCGCCGCTGCCGTTGCCGTCGCCGCTGCTCCGGGCGCCGCTGCTGCCGCTGTTGAAGAACAGACCGAATTCAACGTTGTGATGACCAGCTTCGGTGGCAACAAGGTTGCCGTCATCAAGGTTGTGCGCGAACTGACCGGCCTCGGCCTGAAGGAAGCCAAGGACCTGGTTGAAGCCGCTCCGAAGGCCGTCAAGGAAGCTGTGTCGAAGGACGAAGCTGCCGACGTCAAGGCCAAGCTGGAAGCTGCTGGCGCCACCGTCGAAGTCAAGTAAGTCTTGGCTCAATGGTGCGACGCTGGTTAATTCCAGTGCGCAGCATGGCTGGAGGCTCCACGGAGCCTCCGGCCTTTTTCCGTTATTGAACGGACTGTTGTGCGTAGTACAGGTCAGAGTGACGGCCTCAGGGATGGCAGCGATTCCTGAGGCCGCCACTTTGCAGTTGAAGTGGCGCCTTTTCACGAGGCTCAAGCACAGTTGAGGACCCAGATGGCATACTCATATACCGAGAAGAAACGCATCCGAAAGAACTTCGGCAAGCTCCCGGCGCTCATGGACGTGCCCTATCTTCTGGCCATTCAGGTGGACTCCTACCGGGCCTTCCTGCAAGACGGGAAGACGCCCAAGGGTCGTGAAGACATTGGTCTCCAGGCCGCTTTCCGTTCGGTGTTCCCGATCGTCAGCTATTCCGGCAACGCCGCACTCGAGTTCGTCGAGTACTCGCTCGGCACGCCGATGTTCGATGTCCGCGAATGTGTGCTGCGCGGCGTCACCTATGCCGCTCCGCTGCGCGTCAAGATCCGCCTGATCATTTATGATCGGGAAGCTTCGGTGAAGACCATCAAGGACATCCGCGAGCAGGAAGTCTACATGGGCGAAATTCCGCTCATGACCGAGAACGGCACCTTCATCATCAATGGCACCGAGCGTGTCATCGTGTCGCAGCTGCACCGTTCCCCGGGCGTGTTCTTCGATCACGACAAGGGCAAGACGCATTCGTCCGGCAAGCTGCTGTACAACGCTCGCATCATTCCCTACCGCGGTTCCTGGCTGGACTTCGAGTTCGACCCGAAGGATCTGGTGTTCGCGCGTATCGACCGTCGCCGCAAGCTGCCGGCCACGATCATGCTGCGCGCCCTGGGCTACAGCTCGGAGCAGATGCTCGACATGTTCTTCGAGTCGAGCACCATCCATGTCGAGGCCGACGGCTTCAAGCTGGATCTCGTGGCCGAACGTCTGCGCGGTGAAACCGCGATGTTCGATATCGTCACCAAGGGCAAGACCATTGTCGAAGCCGGTCGCCGTATCACTGCGCGTCATATCCGCGACATCGAGAAGGCCGGCATCAGCCAGCTCGACATCCCGGCTGAATACCTGTTCGGCAAGGTCAACAGCAAGGCGCTGATCAACCAGGCCACCGGTGAAGTGCTGGCCGAGTGCAACACGCTGATCACCGATGACCTGCTGAAGAAAGTCGTCCAGGCCAACATCAAGTCGTTCCAGATCCTCTACACCAACGACCTCGATCGCGGCCCCTTCGTTTCCGATACCCTGCGTGCCGATCCGGCCCGCAGCGAACTGGAAGCCCTGGTCGAAATCTATCGCATGATGCGTCCGGGCGAGCCGCCCACCAAGGATGCCGCCGAGAACCTGTTCAAGAACCTGTTCTTCTCGTCCGAGCGCTACGACCTGTCGGCCGTCGGCCGCATGAAGTTCAACCGCCGTCTGCTGCGTGATACCGATACCGGTGAAGGCGTGCTGTCGCGCGAAGACATCGTGGCCGTGCTGAAGTCCATGATCGACATCCGCAACGGCAAGGGCGAGGTCGATGACATCGACCACCTCGGCAACCGTCGCATCCGTTCGGTCGGTGAAATGACCGAGAACCAGTTCCGCGTGGGTCTGGTGCGTGTCGAGCGTGCGGTCAAGGAACGCCTGTCGATGGCGGAATCCGACAACCTCATGCCGCAGGATCTGATCAACGCCAAGCCGGTGTCCGCTGCCATCAAGGAATTCTTCGGTTCCTCGCAGCTGTCGCAGTTCATGGACCAGAACAACCCGCTCTCGGAAATCACCCACAAGCGTCGTGTCTCCGCGCTTGGCCCGGGCGGTCTGACCCGTGAGCGTGCCGGCTTCGAAGTCCGTGACGTGCATCCGACCCATTACGGTCGTGTCTGCCCGATCGAGACGCCGGAAGGTCCGAACATCGGTCTGATCAACTCGCTGTCGAGCTTTGCCCGCACCAACGAATACGGCTTCCTGGAGTCGCCGTATCGCAAGGTCATCGACGGCAAGGTCACCGATGACTACGTCTACCTGTCCGCCATCGAAGAAGCCGAGCACGTCATCGCCCAGGCCGATTCGCAGATGGACAACACCGGTCATCTGGTCGGCGATCTCGTGGCCGTGCGTCACAAGAACGAATTCACCGTGATGGCGCCGGAAAAGGTCACCTACATGGACGTGTCGCCGCGTCAGGTGGTCTCGGTGGCAGCCTCGCTGATTCCGTTCCTCGAGCACGACGACGCCAACCGCGCCCTCATGGGCTCGAACATGCAGCGTCAGGCCGTTCCGACCCTGCGTTCGGAAAAGCCCCTGGTCGGTACCGGCATGGAGCGCTATGTCGCCCGTGACTCCGGTGTCTGCGTCGTCGCCCGTCGCGGCGGCGTCATCGATTACGTCGATGCCGCCCGTATCGTCGTGCGTGTCAAGAATGAAGAAGTCGTGCTCGGCGAAGCCGGTGCCGACATCTACAACCTGACCAAGTACACCCGTTCCAACCAGAACACCTGCATCAACCAGCGCGCGCTGGTGAAGGTCGGTGACGTGATCGAACGTGGCGACATCCTGGCTGACGGCCCGTCCGTCGACATGGGTGAACTCGCCCTCGGCCAGAACATGCGCGTCGCGTTCATGCCGTGGAACGGTTACAACTTCGAAGACTCCATCCTGCTCTCCGAACGCGTGGTGCAGGAAGATCGCTTCACCTCGATCCACATCCAGGAACTGTCGTGCATCGCGCGTGACACCAAGCTGGGTGCCGAGGAAATCACCGCTGACATCCCGAACGTGGGTGAAGCCGCTCTGTCCAAGCTGGACGAGTCGGGCATCGTCTACATCGGTGCCGAAGTCAACGCCGGTGACATCCTGGTCGGCAAGGTCACGCCGAAGGGCGAGACCCAGCTGTCGCCGGAAGAGAAGCTGCTGCGCGCGATCTTCGGCGAGAAGGCTTCCGACGTGAAGGATTCGTCCCTGCGCGTGCCGTCCGGCACCAAGGGCACGGTCATCGACGTTCAGGTCTTCACCCGTGACGGCATCGAGAAGGATGCCCGCGCCAAGGCCATCGAGAAGGAACAGCTCGACGCCTACCGCAAGGACCTGAAGGAAGAGTACCGAATCTTCGAAGAGGCCACCTCGGCTCGTCTGCGCTCGGCTCTGGTCGGTCAGAAGGTCAACGGTGGTGCCGGTCTCAAGAAGGGCGCAGTGGTCACTGAAGACGACCTCGACGCACTCGAGCTGGCCAAGTGGTTCGAGATTCGTCCGTCCGATGAAGGCATTGCCGAACAGCTGGAAAAGGCCCAGGCCTTCCTTGCTGATCGCCAGCTCGACATCGAAGCCAAGTTCGAAGACAAGAAGCGCAAGATCATGACCGGCGATGACCTCGCCCATGGCGTGCTCAAGGTCGTCAAGGTCTACCTGGCTGTGAAGCGTCGCATCCAGCCGGGCGACAAGATGGCCGGTCGTCACGGTAACAAGGGTGTCGTCTCGATCATCATGCCGGTGGAAGACATGCCGCATGACGAACACGGCGAACCGGTCGACATCGTGCTCAACCCGCTCGGCGTTCCGTCGCGTATGAACGTGGGTCAGATTCTCGAGACCCATCTGGGCTGGGCCGCCAAGGGCCTGGGTCAGCGTATCGGCGAGATGCTCGACGAACAGCGCAAGGTCGCCGAAGTGCGCAAGTACCTCGACCAGATCTACAACAGCGTCGGCGGCCAGCAGGAGCAGATCGGCTCCCTGAGCGACGACGAAGTGACGGCTCTGGCGCAGAACCTGCGTGCCGGTGTGCCCATCGCCACTCCGGTGTTCGACGGAGCTCACGAGTCCGAGATCAAGGCGCTGCTCAAGCTCGCCAATCTCAATGCCAACGGCCAGCAGTGGCTGTATGACGGCCGTACCGGCGAGCGTTTCGATCGCCAGGTCACCGTCGGCTACATGTACATGCTGAAGCTGAACCACCTCGTCGACGACAAGATGCACGCGCGTTCGACCGGCTCGTACTCGCTCGTCACCCAGCAGCCGCTGGGCGGCAAGGCGCAGTTCGGCGGCCAGCGCTTCGGGGAAATGGAGTGCTGGGCACTCCAGGCCTACGGTGCTGCCTACACCCTGCAGGAAATGCTGACGGTGAAGTCGGACGATGTGAACGGCCGTACCCGCGTCTACAAGAACATTGTCGACGGCGATCACCGCATGGATCCGGGCATGCCGGAATCCTTCAACGTGCTCGTGAAGGAAATCCGTTCGCTCGGCATCAACATGGAACTGGACAACGAGTAAGCCTGACGAGAGGCGGTGCCGCCGGACACGGTCCGGCGCGCCGCCCCCACAAGTTGCTTTGGGAGAATTGCCTTGAAAGATCTGCTCAGCCAACTGCGCAACCAGGGTCAGGTGGTCGAAGAGTTCGACCGCATCCGTATCGGTCTGGCCTCGCCGGACATGATCCGTTCCTGGTCGTTCGGCGAAGTGAAGAAGCCGGAAACCATCAACTATCGCACCTTCAAGCCGGAGCGCGATGGTCTGTTCTGCGCCAAGATCTTTGGCCCGATCAAGGACTACGAGTGCCTGTGCGGCAAGTACAAGCGCATGAAGTTCCGCGGCGTCATCTGCGAAAAGTGCGGCGTCGAAGTCACCATGGCCAAGGTGCGCCGCGAGCGCATGGGTCACATCGAGCTGGCCTCGCCGACCGCGCACATCTGGTTCCTGAAGTCGCTGCCGTCGCGTATCGGTCTGCTGCTGGACATGACCCTGCGTGACATCGAACGCGTGCTGTACTTCGAAAGCTTCGTCGTCATCGATGCTGGCATGACCACGCTGGAAAAGGGTCAGCTGCTCAACGACGAAGAGTATTACACCGCGCTCGAAGAGCATGGCGATGAGTTCGATGCCCGCATGGGCGCCGAAGCCATCCAGGCTCTGCTGGCCGACATCGACCTCGACGGCGAAGTCGTGCGCCTGCGCGAGGAAATTCCGGCCACCTCGTCGGAAACCAAGCTGAAGAAGCTGTCCAAGCGTCTCAAGCTGGTCGAGTCCTTCCTGAACTCGGGCAACAAGCCGGAGTGGATGGTGATGACCGTTCTGCCCGTGCTGCCGCCGGACCTGCGTCCGCTGGTTCCGCTCGATGGCGGCCGCTTCGCCACCTCCGACCTGAACGATCTCTATCGTCGCGTCATCAACCGCAACAACCGTCTCAAGCGTCTGCTCGATCTGAGCGCTCCTGACATCATCGTGCGCAACGAAAAGCGCATGTTGCAGGAAGCCGTCGATGCCCTGCTCGACAACGGTCGTCGCGGTCGTGCCATCACCGGCACCAACAAGCGCCCGCTGAAGTC
This sequence comes from Perlucidibaca sp., assembly GCA_023265995.1. Taxonomy (GTDB): domain Bacteria; phylum Pseudomonadota; class Gammaproteobacteria; order Pseudomonadales; family Moraxellaceae; genus Perlucidibaca. The sequence goes on along the minus strand of JAHFSA010000001.1, from coordinate 498,223 downwards.
CCTGGCCGACATGATCAAGGGCAAGCAGGGTCGTTTCCGTCAGAACCTGCTCGGCAAGCGCGTCGACTACTCCGGCCGTTCCGTCATCACCGTGGGTCCGACGCTGCGTCTGCACCAGTGCGGTCTGCCCAAGAAGATGGCGCTGGAACTGTTCAAGCCGTTCATTTTCGGCAAGCTGCAGGCTCAGGGCCTGGCGACCACCATCAAGGCCGCCAAGAAGATGGTCGAGCGCGAAACCCCGGAAGTCTGGGATATTCTCGCCGACGTGATCCGCGAACATCCGGTTATGCTGAACCGCGCGCCGACCCTGCACCGTCTCGGTCTGCAGGCGTTCGAGCCGGTCCTCATCGAAGGCAAGGCCATCCAGCTGCACCCGCTCGTGTGTACGGCATTCAACGCCGACTTCGACGGTGACCAGATGGCTGTCCACGTGCCGCTGACGCTGGAAGCCCAGCTCGAAGCCCGTGCCCTGATGATGTCGACCAACAACATCCTGTCGCCGGCCAACGGCGAGCCGATCATCGTGCCGTCGCAGGACGTCGTGCTCGGTCTGTACTACATCACCCGTGATCGCGTGAACGCCAAGGGTGAAGGCATGGTCTTCGCCGACTTCGCCGAAGTGACGCGCGCCCTCGGCGGCAAGTTCGTCGAAGTGCACACCAAGATCAAGGTCCGTGTGCGCGAAGTCACCATCAATGACGATGGCGAACGCGTCGAGCGCAAGTTCCTCGCCGACACCACGCCGGGTCGCTGCATGCTCTGGAACATCGTGCCGGAAGGTCTGCCTTTCGACCTGATCAACCAGGCCATGACCAAGAAGAACATCTCGCGTCTGCTCAACAGCTGCTACCGCGTGCTGGGTCTCAAGGACACCGTGATCTTCGCTGACCAGCTGATGTACCTGGGCTTCTCGCAGGCCACGTACTCCGGCGTTTCCGTCGGCATGGAAGACATGGTCATTCCGGCCGAGAAGGAAAAGATCATCAACGCCGCCGAAGAGGAAGTGCGTGAGATCGAGTCCCAGTTCGGTTCCGGTCTGGTGACCAAGGGCGAACGCTACAACAAGGTCGTCGACATCTGGTCGCGTACCAACGAACTCGTCGCCAAGGCGATGATGGACAACCTGTCGACCGAGAAGGTGACGGCGAAGGACGGCTCGATCCAGGATCAGAAGTCGTTCAACTCCATCTACATCATGGCCGACTCGGGTGCTCGTGGTTCCGCCGCCCAGATCCGTCAGCTTGCCGGTATGCGTGGCCTCATGGCCAAGCCGGACGGCTCCATCATCGAAACGCCCATCAAGGCGAACTTCCGTGAAGGTCTGACCGTTCTCCAGTACTTCATCTCGACTCACGGCGCCCGTAAGGGTCTCGCTGACACCGCGCTGAAGACCGCGAACTCCGGTTACCTGACCCGCCGTCTCGTCGACGTCGCCCAGGACCTGGTGGTGACCGAGAACGATTGCGGCACCGAAAACGGCGTCATGATGACCCCGCTGATCGAAGGTGGCGATATCGTCGAGCCGCTGCGCGAGCGCGTGCTGGGTCGTGTCGTGGCCAAGGATGTGCTGCTGCCGGGTACCGAAGAAGTCTTCGCTCCGGTCGGCACCCTGCTCGATGAAAAGTGGGTGGAGCGTCTGGAGCTGGCAGGTGTCGACGAGGTCTATGCCCGTTCGGTCATTACCTGCAACACCCGCTTCGGCGTTTGCTCGATGTGCTACGGCCGTGACCTGGCCCGCGGTCATCGCGTCAACATCGGTGAAGCCATCGGCGTCATGGCGGCCCAGTCCATCGGTGAGCCGGGCACCCAGCTCACCATGCGTACCTTCCACATCGGTGGTGCCGCGAGCCGTGCTTCGGCCGTCTCCAGCGTGCAGATCCGCAATGACGGCAAGGTCCGCTTCCACAACATCAAGACGGTCGAACAGGCCGGCGGCAACCTCGTGGCCGTGTCGCGTTCCGGCGAGATCGGCATTGCCGATGCCCGCGGTCGCGAGCGCGAGCGCTACAAGCTGCCGTATGGTGCCGTGATCAGCGTGGCTGACGGTCAGGAAGTGAAGGGCGGCCAGATCGTTGCCACCTGGGATCCGCACACCCACCCGATCGTCACCGAGCAGACTGGTCGCGTGAAGTTCGTCGACATGGAAGACGGCATCACCGTGCGTCACCAGACCGACGAGCTGACCGGCCTGACCAACATCGAAATCATGGACCCGAAGGATCGTCCTGCTGCCGGCAAGGACCTGCGTCCGGCCGTGCGTCTTGTCGATGCCAAGGGCAACGTCATCAACATCGAAGGCACCGACCAGCCGGCGCAGTACTTCCTGCCGCCGGGCTCCATCACTGCTCTGCAGGATGGCGCCACGGTCGGCGTCGGTGACGTCATCGGCCGTATTCCGCAGGAATCGTCGAAGACCCGTGACATCACCGGTGGTCTGCCGCGCGTTGCCGACCTGTTCGAAGCCCGCAAGCCGAAGGAACCGGCCATCCTGGCCGAGAAGAGCGGCCTGATCAGCTTCGGCAAGGAAACCAAGGGCAAGCACCGCCTGATCATCACGCCGGATGACGGCAGCGACATCTACGAAGAGCTGATTCCGAAGTGGCGTCAGATCAACGTCTTCGAAGGCGAGCGCGTGTCGCGCGGTGAAGTCATCTCCGACGGCCCGCAGAACCCGCACGACATCCTGCGCCTCAAGGGCGAGACCGCGCTGGCGACCTATATCGTCAACGAAGTCCAGGACGTCTACCGTCTGCAGGGCGTGAAGATCAACGACAAGCACATCGAAGTGATCATTCGCCAGATGCTGCGCAAGGCCGAGATCACCGAGACCGGCGACAGCTCTTTCATCAAGGGCGAGCAGGTCGAAATGGCCCGCGTGCTGGAAGAGAACGAGCGTCTGCTCGGCGGCGAGAAGTTCGCAGCCCAGTACGACCGCGTGCTCATGGGTATCACCAAGGCATCGCTGTCGACCGATTCGTTCATCTCGGCCGCTTCCTTCCAGGAAACCACTCGTGTCCTGACCGAAGCTGCCGTGACCGGCAAGGAAGATGATCTGCGCGGCCTCAAGGAAAACGTCGTTGTCGGCCGCCTGATTCCGGCCGGTACCGGCTTCGCCTACCACGCTCAGCGTCGCCAGCAGCGTCTCGATGCCCTGGCCCTGGCTCAGGGTCCGAGCGCCGCCGACGTCGAACAAGCTTTGTCCGAAGCCCTCAATTTCGAAGGCTGAGGCAGAAAACGGGCAGTTATCGCTTCCTTGACGGGGGCGATGACTGCTCATAGAATGCGCAACCCTGAAAAAGGGGCCTCAATGGGCCCTTTTTGCAGTTGCGTTTTTACAACGGGAGAGAAAAGGCCACTATGGCAACTACCAACCAATTGATCCGCAAGGGTCGCCAGGCACTGGTCGAGAAATCGGGCGTGCCGGCACTGAAAGGCAGCCCGCAGCGTCGCGGCGTCTGCACCCGCGTCTACACCACGACCCCGAAGAAGCCGAACTCGGCTCTCCGCAAGGTCTGCCGTGTGCGTCTGACCTCGGGCTTCGAAGTCAGCTCCTACATCGGTGGTGAAGGCCACAACCTGCAGGAACACAGCGTTGTTCTGATCCGCGGCGGTCGTGTCAAGGACCTCCCGGGTGTGCGTTACCACACCGTTCGTGGTTCGCTCGATTGCGCCGGCGTCAAGGGCCGTCAGCAGTCGCGTTCCAAGTACGGTGCCAAGCGTCCGAAGAAGTAATTCGCGGACGTAGTAAGGCCGGGCATTCAGTTTTGTCCCGGATAACCCTGAAGCTTAATGAAAGGTTCATAGCATCATGCCAAGAAGAAGAGTAGTAGCAGCACGTGAAATCCTGCCGGATCCGAAGTTCGGTAGCACAACCCTCGCCAAGTTCATGAACCAGGTGATGGAATCGGGCAAGAAGTCCACCGCCGAAGCGATTGTCTACGGCGCTCTCGACCGTATCGTCGAGAAGAACAAGGGCAACCCGGTCGAATTCTTCGAAACCGTGCTCGAAAAGCTGCGCCCGATGGTCGAAGTCAAGGCTCGCCGTGTCGGTGGCGCCACCTACCAGGTGCCCATGGAAGTACGTCCCTCCCGTCGTACTGCCCTGGCCATGCGCTGGCTGGTGGACTCCGCACGCAAGCGTTCGGAAAAGACCATGGCTCTGCGCCTCGCCGGCGAGCTGCTTGATGCGGCCGAAGGCAAGGGTGCTGCGATCAAGAAGCGTGAAGACGTGCATCGCATGGCCGAAGCCAACAAGGCTTTCGCGCACTACCGTTTCTAATCTTGGTCTGAGGATAGTTCAGTGGCCAGAAGTACCCCGCTTAACAGATACCGCAACATCGGTATCTCGGCGCATATCGACGCCGGCAAGACCACCACGACCGAACGTGTGCTGTTCTACACGGGCGTCAACCACAAGATCGGTGAAGTCCACGATGGCGCCGCCACCATGGACTGGATGGAGCAGGAGCAGGAACGAGGCATCACCATTACCTCGGCTGCCACCACCTGCTTCTGGTCCGGTATGGCCAAGCAGTTCGAGCCGCACCAGATCAACATCATCGACACCCCGGGTCACGTTGACTTCACCATCGAAGTGGAGCGCTCCATGCGTGTCCTCGACGGTGCGTGCATGGTCTACTGTGCCGTCGGCGGCGTGCAGCCGCAGTCGGAAACCGTGTGGCGTCAGGCCAACAAGTACAAGGTGCCGCGTCTCGCCTTCGTGAACAAGATGGACCGTACCGGTGCCAACTTCTTCCGCGTCGTCGAGCAGATGAAGGTCCGCCTCGGCGGCAACCCGGTGCCCCTGTGCGTGCCGATCGGTGCCGAAGAAAACTTCGAAGGCATCGTCGACCTGATCACCATGAAAGCCATCTACTGGGATGAAGCTTCCCAGGGCATGAAGTTCGAAGAGCGTCCGATTCCGGCCGCCCTCCAGGCCGAGTGCGACAAGTGGCGTTCCAACCTCGTTGAGTCGGCTGCGGAAGCTTCCGAAGAGCTGATGAACGAGTACCTGGAAAATGGCGATCTGAGCGAAGAGCAGATCCACCAGGCCATCCGCATGCGCACCCTGGCTGGCGAAATCCATCCGATGCTCTGCGGCTCGGCGTTCAAGAACAAGGGCGTGCAGGCCATGCTCGACGCCGTCATCCGTTACCTGCCGGCGCCGAACGATCTGCCGCCGGTTGCAGGCATCCTGGATGACAAGGACGAATCCGAAGGCCACCGCGCCTCTTCGGACGACGAGTCCTTCTCGGCTCTCGCCTTCAAGATCATGAACGACAAGTTCGTCGGCAACCTGACCTTCGTGCGCTGCTACTCGGGCGTGCTGAAGTCGGGCGATGCGGTCTGGAACCCGGTCAAGGGCAAGAAGGAACGTATCGGTCGTATTCTCCAGATGCACGCCAACCAGCGTGAAGAAATCTCGGAAATCCGTGCCGGTGACATCGCTGCCTGCGTCGGCCTCAAGGACGTCACCACCGGTGACACCCTGTGCGACGAAGACAACATCATCACCCTGGAACGCATGGAGTTCCCGGAGCCGGTGATCTCGGTGGCTGTCGAACCGAAGACCAAGGCTGACCAGGAAAAGATGTCGACCGCTCTCGGCCGTCTCGCCAAGGAAGACCCGTCTTTCCGCGTGCGTACCGACGAAGAATCCGGTCAGACCATCATCTCCGGCATGGGTGAGCTTCACCTCGACATCCTCGTTGACCGCATGCGTCGCGAGTTCAGTGTCGAAGCGAACATCGGCAAGCCGCAGGTTGCTTACCGTGAAACCATCCGCCGCTCGGTGGAAGCTGAAGGCAAGTTCGTGCGTCAGTCCGGTGGTCGCGGTCAGTACGGCCACGTCCTGCTCAAGCTCGACCCGATCTACGGTCTGGAAGAAGGCAAGGACTACGAGTTCGTCGAGAAGGTTGTCGGCGGTACCGTTCCGAAGGAATACTTCGGCGCCGTCGACAAGGGTATCCAGGAACAGATGGCCAATGGCGTGCTCGCCGGCTATCCGATCGTGGGCATCCGCGCGACGCTGTTCGATGGTTCCTACCACGACGTCGACTCCAACGAAATGGCGTTCAAGATCGCTGCCAGCATGGGCTTCAAGAAGGGCTTCATGGATGCCCATCCGGTCCTGCTCGAGCCGATCATGAAGGTCGAAGTGGAAACGCCGGAAGACTACATGGGCGACATCATGGGCGACCTCAGCCGTCGCCGTGGTGCTCTGCAGGGCATGGACGATCTGCCGGGTGGCGGCAAGGCCATTCGTGCCGAAGTGCCGCTCGCCGACATGTTCGGCTACGCCACTGACATGCGCTCCATGTCGCAGGGCCGTGCCACGTTCACGATGGAATTCGCCAAGTACGCGGAAACCCCGAAGAACGTCGCTGACGCCATCATCACCAAGTACACCGCCAAGCGTAGCTCTGGCGAGTAAGTGAGCAACCTGCCGGGCCTGAGCGGCCCGGCAGGTTACTGCCAAATTTAGAGGAGCCAAGAAAATGGCAAAGGCAAAGTTTGAACGTAACAAGCCGCACGTGAACGTCGGCACCATCGGTCACGTTGACCACGGCAAGACCACCCTGACGGCTGCTATCGCCACCAACTGCGCCAAGCTGTACGGCGGCGAAGCCAAGGGCTACGACCAGATCGACTCGGCACCGGAAGAAAAGGCTCGCGGTATCACCATCAACACCGCTCACGTCGAATACGACAGCCCGATCCGTCACTACGCCCACGTCGACTGCCCGGGTCACGCTGACTACGTCAAGAACATGATCACCGGTGCTGCCCAGATGGACGGCGCTATCCTCGTGATCGCTGCTACCGACGGCCCGATGGCTCAGACCCGTGAACACATCCTCCTGTCCCGTCAGGTCGGCGTGCCGTACATCGTCGTGTTCCTGAACAAGTGCGACATGGTCGACGACGAAGAGCTGCTGGAACTGGTCGAGATGGAAGTTCGCGAACTCCTGTCCATGTACAAGTTCCCGGGCGACGACACCCCGATCATCCGCGGTTCGGCCCTCCAGGCTCTGAACGGCGAAGAAACCGAATTCGGTACCCCGGCCATCGTCAAGCTGATCGAAACCCTGGATTCGTACATCCCGGAACCGGTTCGCGCGATTGATCGTCCGTTCCTGATGCCGATCGAAGACGTGTTCTCGATCTCGGGTCGCGGCACGGTTGTGACCGGTCGTGTCGAGCGCGGTATCGTCAAGGTTGGCGAAGAAGTGGAAATCGTGGGTCTGAAGGACACCGTGAAGACCACCTGCACCGGCGTTGAAATGTTCCGCAAGCTGCTCGACGAAGGTCGCGCTGGCGAGAACTGCGGCGTTCTGCTGCGTGGCACCAAGCGTGAAGACGTGCAGCGTGGTCAGGTTCTGGCCAAGCCGGGCACGATCAAGCCGCACACCACCTTCGAATCGGAAATCTACGTTCTGGCGAAGGAAGAGGGCGGTCGTCACACCCCGTTCTTCAAGGGCTACCGTCCGCAGTTCTACTTCCGCACGACGGACGTGACTGGCGCCATCGAACTGCCGGAAGGCGTCGAGATGGTGATGCCGGGCGACAACATCAAGGTGAACGTCACCCTGATCGCTCCGATCGCCATGGAAGAAGGTCTGCGCTTCGCCATCCGTGAAGGCGGTCGTACCGTCGGCGCCGGCGTTGTGGCCAAGATCTTCGCCTGAGGCTGAGATAGAAGGGGCTGCCGGCGCAAGTCGGCAGCCCTTTTTCCAGGCGGCCTCGTCGGTCGCAGGGAAATAGTGGAAATGTCAGAATTGTGCAGACTTTGCTCTTGCATGATTCCTGGTCAGCCACTACTATACGCCACCCCTGACAACAGGGGCGCTGTATGAACATCCGGGGCATCGATCCCGGCCTGGTTTGTGAGAAGTCTTCCGCAGGGTAACAACCCTTGTGGTGGGCTAGTTCTTTTTCGCTTTGGAGTTGCTGGAATGGCTAACCAGAGAATTCGCATCCGCCTGAAGGCGTTCGATCACCGTCTGATCGACCAGTCGGCGCTTGAGATTGTGGAAACCGCCAAGCGCACTGGTGCGCAGGTGTGTGGTCCGATCCCGATGCCGACCCGTATCGAGCGTTTTAACGTGCTGACTTCGCCGCACGTCAACAAGGATGCGCGCGACCAGTACGAAATTCGTACTCACAAGCGTCTTGTGGACATTGTCATGCCCACGGATAAGACCGTTGATGCGCTGATGAAGCTGGACCTCGCCGCTGGCGTGGATGTCCAGATCAGCCTGGGTTGATCGTTCAGCATTAGGTCTCCTCTGAGACAGTGTTGCCAAAGAGGTCTGAATAAATGGCTATTGGATTAGTCGGTCGTAAGTGCGGGATGACTCGCGTGTTCACGGAAGCCGGTGTTTCTGTTCCGGTTACCGTGATCGAAGTCGATCCGAACCGCATTACGCAAATCAAGTCGGTGGAAACCGATGGTTATCAGGCGGTTCAGGTCACCACCGGCGAGCGTCGCGCTTCCCGTGTGACCAAGGCTCAGGCGGGTCACTTCGCCAAGGCCAATGTGGCTGCCGGCCGTGGCGTGTGGGAATTCCGCGTCGCTGGTGATGAGGCTGCCAGCCTGCAGGTTGGTGGTGAGCTGAAGGTGGATCTGTTCGCTGTCGGTCAGGCGGTGGATGTCATCGGTACCTCCAAGGGCAAAGGCTTCCAGGGCCCCGTCAAGCGCTGGAACTTCCGTACCCAGGATGCCACCCATGGCAACTCCGTTTCGCACCGTGTTCACGGTTCGACCGGTCAGAACCAGAGCCCTGGCAAAGTGTTCAAGGGCAAGAAGATGGCCGGCCACATGGGTGACGAGCGCGTCACGATCCAGGGTCTGGAAGTCGTTTCCATTGACGTCGAGCGCAATGTGCTGGTCGTCAAGGGTGCAGTGCCGGGCGCTACCGGTAACGACGTCATCGTGCGTCCGTCCGTGAAGGCCTAAGGGGGATTAACGTGAACCTGAAGACTGTTTCCGGAGCAGCCGTAGAGCTCTCCGAAGTTGCCTTCGGCAAGGAATTCAACGAAGCCCTCGTGCATCAGGTCGTTGTGGCCTACATGGCGGGTGCTCGTCAGGGTACCAAGGCCCAGAAGTCCCGTGCTGAAGTCAGTGGTGGCGGCAAGAAGCCCTTCAAGCAGAAGGGTTCCGGTCGCGCCCGTGCCGGTTCCATCCGCAGCCCGATCTGGCGCGGTGGTGGCAAGAGCTTTGCCGCCCGTCCGCAGGACTGGGATCAGAAGGTCAACCGCAAGATGTATCGCGGTGCCATGCAGTGCATCCTGGCCGAACTGATCCGTCAGGAGCGTCTGGTGCTGGTTGATGACTTCACCGTGTCCGCGCCGAAGACCAAGGAGCTCCTGTCCAAGCTCAACGGCCTGGGTCTGAGCAATGCTCTGATCATCACCGATGCCGTGGACGAGAATCTGTACCTGGCCGCGCGCAACCTGCCGCATGTCGAAGTCATCGACACTGCCGCGGTTGATCCGGTTAGCTTGATTGGCTTCGAAAAGGTGCTGATGTCGGTGCCGGCTGCCAAGAAACTTGAGGTGGAACTGGGATGAACACAGAACGTCTGTTGCAGGTTTTGCTTGCGCCGCATGTCTCTGAGAAGGCCACGATGATTGCTGAAAAGCATAATCAGGTGGTGTTCAAGGTTCGTCGCGACGCCAACAAGCTCGAAATCAAGAAGGCCGTGGAGACTCTGTTCAATGTCAAGGTCGCGTCGATCAACACGACGCTCACCAAGGGCAAGAACAAGCGTTTCGGCGGTTCCCTCGGTCGTCGCCAGGACTTCAAGAAGGCTTATGTCTCCCTGAAGGATGGCGCGGAAATCGACTTCGCCGCAGCTGTTGCAGCTGAGTAAGGGCCGGGAGTACTGACATGCCAATCGTAAAATGCAAACCGACCTCCCCGGGTCGCCGCTTCGTAGAAAAGGTCGTTCACACGCACCTGCACAAGGGCCGTCCGCACGCCCCGCTGGTCGAGACCCAGAAGCGCTCCGGTGGTCGTAACAACAACGGCCACATCACCATGCGTCACATTGGTGGTGGTCACAAGCAGCTGTATCGCGTGATCGATTTCAAGCGCAACAAGGATGGCATTCCGGCCACCGTCGAGCGCATTGAATACGATCCGAACCGTACCGCTCACATCGCGCTGCTGAAGTATGCCGATGGCGAACGTCGCTACATGATCGCGCTGAAGAATCAGCAGGTCGGTGATGTCGTCCTCTCCGGTGACTCGGCTCCGATCAAGAACGGCAACGTTCTGCCGCTGCGCAACATGCCGCTGGGTTCGACGCTCTGCTGTCTCGAGCTGAAGCCGGGCAAGGGCGCGCAGGTCGCACGTTCGGCTGGTGCATCCGTGCAGCTGCTGGGTCGTGACGGCGCTTACGCCATCGTGCGTCTGCGCTCCGGCGAAATGCGCAAGATTCACGTCGACTGCCGCGCAGTCTTCGGTGAAGTGTCGAACAGCGAACACAACCTGCGCTCCCTGGGCAAGGCTGGTGCCAGTCGCTGGCGTGGTGTGCGTCCGACCGTTCGTGGCATGGCCATGAACCCGGTTGACCATCCGCATGGTGGTGGTGAAGGCCGTAACAAGGGCATTCAGCCGGTGTCGCCGTGGGGCACGCCGTCCAAGGGTTACAAGACCCGTAACAACAAGCGTACGAGCGGCATGATTGTCCGCGACCGTCGCGTCAAGTAATGGGTAGAGGAGAATCACTGTGCCTCGTTCACTGAAAAAGGGTCCGTTCGTAGATACCCACCTGTTCGTCAAGGTGGAAGCTGCAGCGGCCGTACATTCCAAGAAGCCCATCAAGACCTGGTCGCGTCGTTCGATGATCCTGCCGGAAATGGTTGGTCTGACCATTGCCGTGCATAACGGCAAGCAGCATGTGCCGGTCTTCGTGACTGAGCACATGGTGGGTCACAAGCTGGGCGAATTCGCGCCGACCCGTACCTATCGTGGTCACGGCATCGACAAAAAGTCGAAGCGATAAGGAGAGCATGATGGAAGCGATCGCAAAACTGCGTGGCGCGCCGATTTCGGCTCAGAAAGCCCGACTCGTCGCCGACCAGGTTCGTGGCAAGTCCGTCGAACTGGCGCTGAACACGTTGACGTTCAGCAACAAGAAGGCTGCGCACTTCGTCAAGAAGGTGCTCGAATCGGCTATTGCCAATGCCGAGCACAACCAGGGTGCTGACGTGGACGAACTTCGCGTCGCCACGATCTGTGTGGATGAAGGCATCACGCTGAAGCGTATTCAGCCGCGTGCCAAGGGTCGCGCTGACCGTATCAGCAAGCGTACCTGCCACATCACCGTCACTGTGGCCGAAGGCAAGTAAGGGGCAGGGGAAATGGGTCAGAAAGTTCATCCGATCGGTATTCGCCTGGGTGTTGTCAAGAAGCACAACGCCAACTGGTATGCCAGCCCGAAGCAGTACGCCGAGTTCCTGCTCGCCGACCTGCGCGTGCGCGAGTTCCTGAACGAGCGTCTGAAGAACGCTTCGGTCAGCAAGATTCTCATCGAGCGTCCGTCCGAAAACGCCCGCATCACCATCTCGACCGCGCGTCCTGGTGTGCTGATCGGCAAGAAGGGCGAAGACGTCGAGCGCCTGCGCCGTGACGTCGCCAAGCTGATGAAGATGCCGGTCCAGGTCAACATCGACGAAATCCGCAAGCCGGATCTCGATGCCAAGCTGGTTGCCGAAGGCATCGCCTCGCAGCTCGAGCGCCGTGTCATGTTCCGCCGCGCTATGAAGCGCGCTGTGCAGAACTCGATGCGCGCTGGCGCCAAGGGCATCAAGGTGGAAGTGTCGGGTCGTCTCGGCGGTGCCGAAATCGCCCGTACCGAATGGTACCGCGAAGGCCGTGTGCCTCTGCACACCCTGCGTGCCGACATCGATTACTCGATCGTCCGCGCAGAAACCACCTACGGTTGCATTGGCGTCAAGGTGTGGATCTTCAAGGGCGAAATCCTGGGTGGCATGGAGCAGGCTTCTGCCCCGACGCCGGTGGAAGAAGCTCGTCCCGCTAAGAAGCGCGGACCGAAGAACTAAGGGGTTGAGAGATGTTACAGCCTAAGCGTACCAAGTTCCGTAAGGTCCATAAGGGCCGCAACACCGGTCTCGCCCTCCGCGGCAGCACGGTGTCTTTCGGCACGATCGCCCTCAAGTCGGTCGAGCGTGGTCGCATCACTGCTCGTCAGATCGAAGCGGCTCGTCGTGCCATTTCCCGTCGCGTGAAGCGCGGCGGCAAGATCTTTATCCGTGTCTTCCCGGACAAGCCGATCACCCAGAAGCCGCTTGAAGTGCGTATGGGTAAGGGCAAGGGCAGCGTGGAGTACTGGGTGGCCGAAATCCAGCCGGGCAAGGTTCTGTACGAGATCGAAGGCGTTGCCGACGATCTGGCACGTGAGGCCTTCCTGCTCGCGGCTGCCAAGCTGCCGCTGAAGACCACCATTGTGACTCGGACGGTGATGTAATGAACGCCAAAGAATTGCGCGAAAAGAGCGCCGAAGACCTGAACAAGGAGCTCGGCAACCTGCAGCGTCAGCAGTTCACGCTGCGCATGGCCCAGGCAACCGGTCAGCTGGCTCAGAACAGCAAGATCGGCGTTGTTCGCAAGAGCATCGCCCGTATCAAGACCATCCTGACTGAAAAGGAAGGTAACTGATCATGACTGAACAGATCCAGCGCACCCTGACCGGCAAGGTCATCAGCAACAAGATGGACAAGTCCATCACTGTGCTGATCGAACGCAAGGTGAAGCACGCGGTGTACGGCAAGTACATCACGCGCTCGACCAAGCTGCATGCGCACGATGAACAGAATGTCTGCCAGGAAGGCGACATTGTAACTATCTCCGAGTGCCGCCCGCTGTCCAAGACCAAGACTTGGACGCTGGTGGATGTGGTCGAAAAGGCCGACGCTCGCTGAGTTTGACTTGCGACCGCTGGTCGCATCAGTTAGCATTTCGCGCCCCGCGTGTCGGGGCCCCGTTTTTTAGGGTTTGGAGAGAGCGATGATTCAGACCGAAACGATGCTCGACGTGGCCGATAACAGTGGCGCTCGTCGCGTCATGTGTATCAAGGTGCTCGGCGGTTCCCACCGTCGTTACGCCTCGGTGGGCGACGTCATCAAGGTCACGGTCAAGGAAGCAATTCCGCGTGGCAAGGTCAAGAAGGGCGATGTCATGAACGCCGTGGTGGTGCGTACCAAGAAAGGTATCCGCCGTCCGGATGGTTCGCTGATCCGCTTTGATGACAATGCCGCTGTGATTCTGAACAACAACAAGGCACCGATCGGCACCCGTATTTTCGGGCCGGTGACTCGTGAACTGCGTACTGAGCAGTTCATGAAGATCATCTCGCTGGCGCCTGAAGTGCTTTGAGGTAAAGAGTGATGGCAAAGATCAAGCGTGACGACGAAGTCGTCGTGATTGCGGGCAAGGACAAGGGCAAGCGCGGCAAAGTCGTCAGCGTGCTCGAAGGCCGTGTTCTCGTCGCCGGTGTGAACCTGGTGAAGAAGCACGTCAAGCCCAACCCGAATCGCGGCGAACAGGGCGGTATCGTGGAGCGTGAAGCTTCGTTCGATATCTCCAATGTTGCCCTGTTCAATCAGGCAACCCAGAAGGCAGACCGAGTCGGCTACAAGGTGCTCGAAGATGGCGCGAAAGTGCGTGTCTTCAAGTCCACCGGCGAAGTCGTCGACGTCAAGTAAGGTAGGTTGGTTGAGATGGCCAGACTGAAAGCTGTATACAAGAACGAGATCGCTCCGAAGCTGCAAGCGGAGCTGGGTCTCACCAATGTGATGGAGATTCCTCGCATCACGAAGATTACTCTGAATATGGGAGTGGGCGGCGCCAGCCAGGATAAGAAACTTATCGATGGCGCCGTGGCCGATATGCAGCTGATTTCTGGTCAGAAGCCTGTTGTCACTCTCACCCGCAAGTCCATCGCTGGTTTCAAGATCCGCGACGGCTGGCCGATTGGCTGCAAAGTCACTCTGCGCGGCGACATGATGTACGAATTCCTGGATCGCCTGATCGGTATCACGATCCCGCGTATTCGTGACTTCCGCGGCTTCAGCGCCAAGGCCTTCGATGGTCGTGGCAACTACAGCCTCGGCATCAAGGAACAGATCGTGTTCCCGGAAATCGAATACGACAAGATCGAGAAGCTGCGTGGTCTCGACATCGTCATCACCACGTCGGCTCGCACCGACGAAGAAGGTCGTGCGCTGCTGCGCGCCTTCCAGTTCCCGTTCAAGTGAGGCTGAGTCATGGCTAAGAAGAGCATGTTGAATCGCGAAGCCAAGCGCGAAAAGCTGGTCGCGAAGTACGCCAAGCTGCGTCAGGAACTGAAGGCGACCATCGCCAGCACGACTGCCAGCGAAGAAGATCGTTGGGCTGCGATCCTGCGTCTGCAGGGGCTGCCGCGTGACTCGAGCCCGTCCCGTCAGCGTAACCGCTGCGGTCTGACCGGTCGTCCGCACGGCTACTTCCGCAAGTTCGGCCTGGGCCGTAACAAGCTGCGCGAAGCCGTCATGCGCGGCGATGTGCCGGGCGTCGTCAAGGCCAGCTGGTAAGAGGATTCTAGAATGAGTATGCAAGATACCGTTGCGGACATGCTGACCCGCATCCGCAATGCCCAGCGCGCCGGCAAGCCGGTCGTGGGCATGCCGTCGTCCAAGCTGAAGCTGTCGCTGGCGAAGGTTCTGCAGAGCGAAGGCTATATTGCCTCCGCCGAAGTCTCCGCCGACGTCAAGCCGGTGCTGACCATTGCCCTCAAGTACTTTGAAGGCAAGCCGGTCATCGAAGAGATCAAGCGTGTGAGCCGTCCTGGTCTGCGCATTTACAAGGGCAAGGATGAACTCCCGCGCGTCAAGCAGGGTCTGGGCATCCTGATCGTCTCCACCAACAAGGGCATCATGACTGACCGCGCCGCACGTGCTGCTGGCCTCGGTGGTGAAGTCATCGCTCTCGTTTCGTAAGGTGACCTGAAGATGTCTCGAGTTGCTAAGTCGCCGGTCAGCCTCCCCAATGGGGTGGAAGTGACCATCAACGGCCAGGATGTGCAAGTCAAGGGTGCCAAGGGCACGCTGTCGACTTCGCTGCACGCCCTGGTTTCCGTGGCCCAGGAAGGCGCCCAGCTCAGGCTGGCTCCGCGCGAAGATTCCCAGGCCGCCTGGATGCAGACGGGTACTGCCCGCGCTGTTCTGAACAACCTCGTGATCGGTGTGTCTGCCGGTTTCGAACGCAAGCTGCAACTGATCGGCGTGGGCTACAAGGCCGCTGCCAAGGGCAAGGTCCTGAACCTGGCTCTGGGCTTCTCGCACCCGGTCGATTACACGCTGCCGGAAGGCGTCACCGCGGAAACGCCGACGCCGACTGAAATCATCCTGAAGTCGGTCAACAAGCAGTTGCTCGGTCAGGTCGCCGCCAATGTGCGCGGTTACCGTCCGCCGGAACCGTACAAGGGCAAGGGTGTTCGTTACGCGGATGAGAAAGTCCTGCGTAAGGAAGCCAAGAAGAAGTAACGGGGTAGAGACTCGCTATGAACGAAAAGAAAGTTGCTCGTCTGCGTCGTTCGCGCAGCACGCGCTTGAAGATTCGTGCGCTCGGCGCAGTTCGTCTGTGTGTGAATCGCACCCCGCGCCACATGTATGCCCAGATTATCTCGGCAGACGGTGGCCACGTGCTCGCCCAGGCTTCCACGCTCGATGCAGCCCTGCGCGAAGGCGCAACCGGCAATATCGAAGCTGCACAGAAGGTCGGCGCGCTGCTGGCTGAACGCGCCAAGGCCGCTGGTGTGGCAAAGGTTGCGTTCGACCGCTCGGGCTTCAAGTATCACGGTCGCATCAAGGCGCTGGCTGAAGCCGCGCGTGAAGCCGGTCTGGAATTCTAAGGGTTGAATCATGGCTAAGCTTGAACAGAACGAAGGTTTCGTCGAGAAGCTGGTTGAAGTCAACCGAGTTTCCAAGACGGTCAAGGGCGGCAAGATCTTCGCCTTCACCGCACTGACGGTGGTTGGCGATGGTAACGGTCGCGTCGGCTTCGGTCGTGGCAAGGCACGTGAAGTGCCGGCCGCCATCCAGAAGGCTCTGGAAGCCGCCCGTCGCAACATGATCCAGGTCGAGCTGAACGGCACCACGCTGCAGCATCCGATCAACGGCAACCATGGCGCCACGCGCGTTTACATGCAGCCGGCGTCGGAAGGTACTGGCGTCATCGCCGGTGGCGCCATGCGTGCCGTGCTGGAAGTGGCTGGTGTGCAGAACGTGCTCGCCAAGTGCTACGGCTCGACCAATGCCAACAACGTTGTCCACGCGACCTTCAACGGTCTGGCGTCGATGACTTCGCCGGAACAGGTCGCTGCCAAGCGCGGTCTGACCGTTGAAGAAATCCTGGGGTAATGTGATGAGCACCATCAAAGTTACGCAAGTGCGCTCCAGCGCACACAAGCTGAAGAACCACAAGCTCTGCTTGCTGGGTCTCGGCCTGCGCCGCATCGGTCACACCGTTGAAGTGATCGACACGCCGTCCAATCGCGGCATGATCAACAAGGTTCACTACCTTGTGAAGGTGGAGGGTTAATCATGCGTCTTAACGATCTGCAGCCGGCCGAAGGCTCGACTCACGCTCCCAAGCGTCGTGGTCGTGGTATCGGCTCCGGCCTCGGCAAGACCGGTGGCGTCGGCGTCAAGGGTCAGACCTCTCGCGGCAAGGGCAAGGTTCGCCCGGGCTTCGAAGGCGGCCAGATGCCCCTGTACCGTCGTCTGCCGAAGTTCGGTTTCACCTCGCTCAAGCAGCAGGTGACCGCTGAAGTCCGTCTGTCCGAAATCGCCGGTGTTGATGGCGATGTCGTGACCCTGGACTCGCTCAAGGCCGCCAACGTCGTGCGCAAGGACATGGTCCGTGCCCGCGTGATCCTTTCCGGTGAAGTCGCTCGCGCGCTGACCGTCAAGGGTCTGAAGGTGACCAAGGGCGCTCGCGCTGCCATCGAGGCAGCCGGCGGCAAGGTAGAGGAATAACGCGAATGGCGAATGCCCGCAGCACACAACAGGCTCGTGAGATGTTGCAGACCCCCGGCATGCAGAAAGGCATGTCGGAGCTCTGGCGCCGCATCGGCTTCCTGCTGTTCGCCCTGCTGGTGTTCCGCCTGGGCGCGCACATCCCGGTTCCCGGCATCAATCCGCAGCGTCTGGCCGAAATGTTCGACCAGAACAAGGGCACCATCCTGAGCCTGTTCAACATGTTCTCGGGTGGCGCTCTGCAGCGCATGTCGATCCTGGCGCTCGGCATCATGCCGTACATCTCGTCGTCCATCATCATGCAGCTTGGCGCGACGGTCATTCCGTCGATGGAAGCTCTGAAGAAGGAAGGCGAGTCGGGTCGTCGCGTGATCAACCAGTACACGCGCTACGGCACGGTCCTGCTGGCCTTTGTGCAGGCAGTCGGTCTCTCGGCCGGTCTGGTCTCGCAGGGCATCACGCTCAGCGACGGCATCGGCTTCTATGTGCCGGCCGTGGTCAGCCTGGTTGCCGGTTCCGTGTTCCTGATGTGGCTGGGTGAACAGATCACCGAGCGTGGTGTCGGCAACGGCATTTCCATGCTGATCTTCGCCGGTATCGTCGCCGGCATGCCGAACGCCATCGGCATGGCGCTGGAATCGGCCCGTCAGGGCGAAATCAGCGTGATCGCCCTGCTGGTCGTGGCCATGCTTGCCGTCGCCGTGATCGGCGCTGTCGTGTTCATGGAGCGCGGTCAGCGTCGCATCACCGTGCAGTATGCCCAGCGTCAGCAGGGTCGCCGTGTCTTCGCTGCCCAGCAGAGCCATCTGCCGCTCAAGCTCAACATGGCGGGTGTCATTCCGGCCATTTTCGCCAGTTCGTTGCTGCTCTTCCCGGCCAGCCTGGGGCAGTGGTTCGCGCAGTCGCCGAACCCCAATGCCTTCCAGCGCGTGCTGCAGGAAGTGTCGCTGCTGCTGGCGCCGGCACAGCCGCTTTATCTGCTGCTGTTTGCCCTGCTCATCATCTTCTTCTGCTACTTCTACACGGCGCTGGTGTTCAACCCGCGCGACGTGGCGGACAACCTGAAGAAGTCGGGTGCCTATATCCCGGGCATCCGTCCGGGTGAACAGACCAGCCGTTACATTGATACCGTGCTGAGCCGTCTGACGCTGGTCGGCTCCCTGTACATCACAGCTGTCTGCCTGCTGCCGATGATTCTGCAGGTGACGTTCAATGTGCCGTTCTATCTGGGTGGCACTTCGTTGCTGATTGTGGTGGTGGTGGTCATGGACTTCATGTCCCAGGTCCAGTCCCACCTGATGTCGAGCCAGTATGAGTCGCTGATGAAGAAGGCCAACCTGAAGGGCTACGGCCCCTCCGGCCAGATTCGCTGATTCTGCTGTTCCTGATTTGTTGGACTGATTTTGTTGGAGTGTGAACCATGAAAGTTCAAGCCTCTGTGAAAAAGATTTGCGGCAACTGCAAGATCGTGCGTCGCAATGGAAGCCTGCGTGTCATTTGCAGCGCGGAACCGCGCCACAAGCAGCGCCAGGGTTAATCTCAGTTACCGGTTGCAATAGTCTGGTTGAGTCGATAGACTCTTGCGCCTTTCGCGCCCAGTCCGAATAACCGGTCTGATACGAAAAGAAGTGGAGTAAAGGTCAATGGCTCGTATTGCCGGCGTCAACATTCCTGATAACAAGCATGCGGTCATTTCCCTGACCTACATCTTCGGTATCGGCCGCACCACCTCGGCGAAGATCCTTTCCGCCGTTGGTATTGCTCCGGACACCAAGATCAAGGATCTGTCGGATGCCCAGCTTGATCAGGTGCGTGCCCAGGTGGCCGCAGTCTCGACCGAGGGTGACCTCCGTCGTGAAGTGTCCATGAACATCAAGCGTCTGATGGACCTGGGTTGCTACCGTGGCATTCGCCACCGTCGCGGCCTGCCGGTTCGTGGTCAGCGCACCAAGACGAATGCTCGTACCCGCAAGGGTCCGCGCAAGGCCGTCAAGAAGTAAATTTCATTAATTTCTGCCGAACTCGGAAGCTAAAAGATGGCAAAAGATAATTCGCGCGCACGCAAGAAGGTGACCCGTCAGGTCTCCGACGGCATTGCGCACATTCACGCATCTTTTAATAACACCATTGTGACGATTACCGATCGCCAAGGTAACGCACTGGCCTGGGCCACCTCCGGTGGTCAGGGCTTCCGCGGTTCCCGCAAGTCCACCCCATTTGCCGCCCAGGTGGCCGCTGAAGTTGCTGGCAAAGCAGCTCAGGAATACGGTCTGAAGAATCTGGATGTGCTGGTGAAGGGTCCGGGCCCGGGCCGCGAGTCCGCCGTGCGTGCTTTGAACGCAGTGGGTTATAAGATCAATAGCATTTCAGACGTCACGCCAATTCCGCACAACGGATGCCGCCCGTCTAAAAAGCGTCGCGTGTAAGAGGAGACTGGGAAAATGGCTCGTTATATTGGTCCCAAGTGCAAGCTCTCCCGTCGCGAAGGCACCGATCTTCAGCTGAAGAGCGGTGTCCGCGCCCTGGATACGAAGTGCAAGGCTGATACCCCCCCTGGCCAGCATGGCGCCTCCCGCAAGGGTCGCATGTCGGACTTCGGTACGCAGCACCGTGAAAAGATGAAGGTCCGCCGCATTTACGGCGTGCTGGAGCGTCAGTTCAGCAACTATTACAAGGAAGCTGCCCGTCTCAAGGGTGCTACCGGTGAGAACCTGCTGCAGCTGCTCGAATCGCGTCTCGACAACGTGGTCTATCGCATGGGCTTCGGCGCCACGCGTTCGGAAGCTCGTCAGCTGGTCAGCCACCGTGCGATCCTGGTCAATGGCGTTCGCGTCAATGTGGCCTCGATCCAGGTTGCTCCTGGCGACGTGATCACCGTCCACGAGAAGGCCAAGAACCAGCTGCGCGTGAAGAACGCCCTGGAACTGGCTGCCCAGCGCGGCGTGCCGGCCTGGCTGGCAGTGGATAGCACCAAGCTCGAAGGTACTTTCAAGGCTCGTCCGGAACGCTCCGACCTGTCCTCGGAAATCAACGAAAACTTGATCGTTGAACTGTACTCCAAGTAATCGCTTGATTTGAGGTGTCATCCATGTCACAGGTCAATGAGTTCCTGACTCCGCGCAGTATTGCGGTGCAAGCGATCAGCGGCAATCGTGCCAAGGTTACGCTGGAGCCGCTGGAACGCGGCTTCGGTCACACCCTGGGTAACGCCCTGCGTCGCATCCTGCTGTCGTCCATGCCGGGTGCAGCCGTGGTTGATGTCGAAATCGAGGGTGTCGAGCACGAGTACAGCGCCATTGAAGGCGTGCAGGAAGATGTCATCGAGATCCTGCTCAATCTCAAGGGCCTGGCTCTCAAGCTGTTCGAACAGCAGGAAGCCGTGCTTCTCATTGATGCCAAGGGTCCGACGGTGGTTACCGCTGCCGACCTGACCCTGCCGCACAATGTTGAAGTGGTCAATCCCGAGCACGTGATCGCCACGCTCGGCAACAACGCTCATCTCAAGATGAAGCTGCGTGTTGCCCGTGGTCGCGGCTACGAGCCGGCTGACAGCCGCTACGACGACGAGGACAGCCGTCCTATCGGTCGTCTGCTGCTGGATGCCTCGTTCAGCCCGATCCGTCGTGTGGCTTACGTGGTCGAGAACGCTCGTGTCGAACAGCGTACCGACCTCGACAAGCTGGTCATCGACCTCGAGACCAATGGCACGATCGAAGCCGAAGAAGCTATCCGTCGCGCCGCCACCGTGCTCCAGCAGCAGATCTCCGTGTTCGTGGATCTGGAAGCTGACAGCCCGTCCGTGGCGCCGCAGCAGGGCAGCGATGTCGACCCGATCCTCCTGCGTCCGGTTGATGACCTCGAACTGACTGTTCGCTCGGCCAACTGCCTGAAAGCTGAAAACATTTACTACATCGGTGATCTGGTCCAGCGCACCGAAGTGGAACTGCTGAAAACGCCGAACCTGGGCAAGAAGTCGCTGACCGAAATCAAGGATGTGCTGGCTTCCAAGGGCCTGTCCCTGGGTATGCGTCTTGATAACTGGCCGCCGGCTAGCCTGCGTAACGACGACCGTCTGAACTTTCGCGGTCGTTGATCGGCAACTGAATTAGTGTAGGAATACTGCCATGCGTCATCGTCTTAGTGGTGTAAAACTGGGCCGCAACAGCAGCCATCGCAAAGCCATGTTCCAGAACATGGCCGTGTCGCTGTTCGAGCACGAGCTGATTCGCACGACTGTGCCCAAGGCGAAGGAACTTCGTCGTGTGGCAGAGCCGCTGATCACGCTCGCCAAGAACGACAGCGTCGCCAACCGTCGCCTCGCGTTCGCCCGTACCCGTTCCAAGGAAATCGTCGGCAAGCTCTTCACCGTGCTTGGCCCGCGTTACAAGGAACGTAACGGCGGCTACCTGCGCGTGCTGAAGGCCGGCAACCGTCCGGGCGACAACGCGCCGATGGCTTACGTCGAACTGGTTGATCGTCAGATCGCCGGTCCGGCCGTCGACGCCGAGTAAGTTCTGCGCCTGGATCAGGCCTCGGCCTGATCCAGCTGCAAGCTGCTGTTGTTGCAACAAAAAGCCGGCTCATGCCGGCTTTTTGCGTTTCCGTTTCCCGGGGCGGACCCCGGTATTTCAGGTGTTCAGCAGGGCGCCGAGGAAGCGGCCGGTATGTGACTCCTGCACCTGCGCCAGCTCCTCCGGCGTGCCGGTGGCCAGGATGCGTCCACCCCCGTCACCACCTTCCGGTCCCAGGTCGATCAGCCAGTCCGCCGTCTTGATGACATCAAGGTTGTGCTCGATGATCACGATGGTGTTGCCGGCGTCACGCAGGCGATGCAGCACGCCCAGCAGCTGCTGGATGTCGTGGAAGTGCAGGCCGGTGGTGGGCTCGTCGAGGATGTAGAGCGTGCGGCCGGTGTCGCGCTTGGACAGCTCGCGCGCCAGCTTGACGCGCTGCGCCTCGCCGCCTGACAGCGTGGTGGCGGCCTGACCGAGCGTGATGTACGACAGGCCGACATCGATCAGGGTCTGCAGCTTGCGTGCAAGTGCCGGAATGGCATCGAAGAAGCCGCGCGCAGTTTCGACCGTCATCTCCAGAACTTCCGTGATGTTGCTGCCCTTGTAGCGGATATCCAGCGTTTCGCGGTTGTAGCGCTTGCCCTTGCAGACATCGCAGGGCACGTAGACATCCGGCAGGAAGTGCATCTCGACCTTGATCACGCCATCGCCCTGACAGGCCTCGCAGCGCCCACCCTTGACGTTGAACGAGAAGCGGCCGGGACCGTAGCCGCGCGAGCGCGCTTCCTGGGTGCCGGCGAAGAGTTCGCGCACGGGCGTGAAGATGCCGGTGTAGGTGGCCGGATTGGAGCGCGGTGTGCGTCCGATCGGGCTCTGGTCTATGTCGACCACCTTGTCGAGGTGTTCCAGACCCTCGATGGCGTCGTGTTCGGCCGGGCTGCGCTCGGCGGCTCCGTTGAGTGCGTGCGCGGCGACCGGATAGAGGGTGCCGTTGATCAGGGTCGATTTGCCCGAGCCGGAGACCCCGGTGATGCAGGTCATGACGCCAATGGGGATGTCGACCGTGACATTGTGCAGGTTGTTGCCGCGGGCACCGATCAGGCGCAGCTGCTTGCCTTCGCTGGCGCGGTGGCGCTGCGCCGGTACCGCAATGCCTCGGCGTCCGGCCAGGTAGTCGCCGGTCAGCGAGCCTTCGGCCTGCATCAGGTCGGCGACCTGTCCGGCGGCAATGACACGGCCGCCATGCACGCCTGCGCCGGGGCCGATGTCGATGACGTAATCGGCGGCGCGTATGGCGTCTTCGTCGTGTTCGACGACCAGCACGGTGTTGCCGAGGTCGCGCAGATGCAGCAGCGTCTTCAGCAGGCGTTCGTTGTCGCGCTGATGCAGGCCGATCGACGGCTCGTCGAGGACATACATGACGCCGACCAGGCCGGCGCCGATCTGCGAGGCCAGGCGGATGCGCTGTGCTTCGCCGCCGGAGAGTGTGTCGGCGGAGCGGTCGAGGCTGAGGTAGTCGAGGCCGACATTGACCAGGAACTGCAGGCGCTCGCGAATCTCCTTGAGAATCTTCTCGGCGATTTCACCCTTGGCTCCCGGCAGGGTCAGCCCGGCGAAGTATTCGTTGGCGCGCGCGATGGGCAGATGCGAAACCTGCGGCAGGTTGACGTCGGCGATGAAGACATGGCGCGACTCCTTGCGCAGGCGCGAGCCGCCGCAGTCATTGCAGGGCGCCGAGTTGAGGAACTGGGCCAGATCCTCGCGCACGCTGGCGGATTCGGTTTCGCGATAGCGCCGTTCGAGGTTGGTCAGAATGCCCTCGAAGGCATGTTCGCGCACAACCTTGCGGCCGCGATCACCGATGTAGGTGAAAGCCACTTCCTCGTCACCCGAGCCCTGCAGCAGGACCTGGCGGGTACGCTCGGGCAATTGCTCCCATGGCGTGTCGAGATCGAAGCGGTAATGCATCGCCAGCGATTCCAGCATGGCGTAGTAATAGAAGTTGCGGCGATCCCAGCCACGGATGGCGCCTTCGGAGAGCGACAGTTCGGGCTGCGAGATGAGGCGCTTGGCATCGAAGAACTGCTTTACGCCAAGACCGTCGCAGCTCTGGCAGGCGCCGGCCGGGTTGTTGAACGAGAACAGGCGGGGTTCCAGCTCGCTCAGCGAGTAGCCGCAGTGCGGACAGCTGTAGCGTGCCGAGAAGACCATTTCAGGAGCGCTGCCGTCGAGGTGGGCCACCCACGCGATGCCCTCGGCGACACGCAGCGCGGTCTCGAAGGATTCCGCCAGGCGCAGGGCCAGATCCGGGCGGACCTTGAAGCGGTCGACCACGACTTCGATGGTGTGCTTCTTCTGCTTGTCCAGCGCCGGCGCCTCGTCGAGATCGACAACCAGGCCGTTGATGCGGGCGCGCACGAAGCCCTCGGCGCGCAGCTTCTCGAAGACATGCAGATGTTCGCCCTTGCGCTCGCGGATGACGGGCGCCAGCAGCATGAGGCCGGTGCCCTCGGGCAGGGCGAGCACATGGTCGACCATCTGGCTGACGGTCTGGGCCTCCAGCGGCGCATCGTGATCGGGGCAGCGCGGCGTGCCGGCGCGGGCGAACAGCAGGCGCAGGTAGTCGTGGATCTCGGTGATGGTGCCGACCGTCGAGCGCGGGTTGTGCGAGGTCGACTTCTGCTCGATGGAGATGGCCGGCGACAGGCCCTCGATGTGGTCGACATCGGGTTTTTCCATGAGCGAGAGGAACTGGCGGGCATAGGCCGAGAGCGACTCGACATAGCGCCGCTGACCCTCGGCATAGAGGGTGTCGAAGGCCAGCGAGGACTTGCCCGAGCCTGACAGCCCGGTAATCACGACAAAGCGGTCACGCGGAATGTCGACGTCGATGTTCTTCAGATTGTGCGTACGGGCGCCGCGAACTTTGATGCTGTTCATGCCTGCTCACATGCAGAAGGGCAAACGAGCAGTATACGCAAAAGCCGACGCCTGCCGCAGTCTGCGGATCTGTTCCGCGCAGCATGCGGCAGCGGCCGGCTGCTGCTAGAATCACTGCCGCTTTCCTGCCTGCCTGTGCCCGGATACCGTCAATGTCTTCATATACCCCCGCCGAGCGTGATGCCGTTTTTTCCCTGGCCGGCATTTTTTCGCTGCGCATGGTCGGTCTGTTCATGATCCTGCCGGTGTTTTCCGTTTATGGCGCCGGCCTCAAAGGCGCCACGCCGCTGCTGGTCGGCCTTGCGGTCGGTGCCTACGGACTGGCGCAGCTGCTGCTGCAGATTCCCTTCGGCCTGCTCGCGGATCGTCATGACCGCCGTCAGCTCATCATCATCGGTCTGCTGTTGTTCGTGGCAGGCGGCTTGGTCGCGGCGGCCTCGTCGTCGATCTGGGGCGTGATCGCGGGGCGTTTCCTTCAGGGCGCGGGGGCCATTTCGGCGGTGGTGATGGCGCTGCTCTCCGACCTCGTGCGCGAGGAGAATCGCACCAAGGCCATGGCCACGGTCGGCATGAGCATAGGCATTTCGTTCGCCCTGGCGTTCGTGCTGGGGCCGCTGCTGGCGGATGCCTTCGGACTGTCCGGGCTGTTTGCCACCACGGCGGTCATGGGCCTGCTGGCGCTGCTGGTGTGCTACTGGCGTGTGCCCCGTGTCGCGCAGCCGCAGCGTCAGCTGCCGCCCCATTACGGCTCGCATCTGCTGCAGATGCTGCGCCACCCCGAGCTGATGCGTCTGAATATCGGCATCTTCAGCCTTCATCTGGTGATGACTTCCTGTTTCGTGGCGCTGCCGCCGCTGCTGGTGGCGGCCGGGCTGCCTGCCAGCCGTCATGGCTGGCTGTATCTGCCGGTCATGCTGCTGGCCTTTGTCGCGCTGGTGCCGGCGGTGATCGTTGCCGAGAAGCAGCGCCGCATGCGCGAGGTCTATCTCTTCGCCATCGTGCTGCTGATGCTGGCCATGCTGGTGCTGGCCGCGGCGCATGCCGGCCTGCCGGCGCTGATCGCCGCCGTGGCGCTGTTCTTCTTCGCCTTCAACCTGCTGGAGGCCTTGCTGCCTTCTCTGGTCAGCAAGATCAGCCCGGCCGGTGGCAAGGGCACGGCCATGGGTGTCTACAGCACCAGCCAGTTCCTGGGTGCCTTCCTCGGCGGTATTCTGGGCGGTGCCCTGCAGGGGCTGCACAGTGTCACCGAGCTGTTTCTGGTGCTGGCAGGCATAGTCCTGATCTGGGCTGGCAGGGCCTGGAGCATGGCGCAGCCGGCCTATTTCCATAGCGTCGCGCTGCGTCCGGAAGCGGGCGCGCTGGCGGCCTCGGTGCTGGAGGACCTGCGGGCCCTGCCGGGGGTCGAGGAGCTGGTGATCCTGCCGGACGACGAGATCATCTATCTCAAGGTCGACAAGGCGCGCTGGCAGGAAGCCGAGCTGCAGCAGTGGCCGGTGAAAATTATTTCGGCTTGAACGTGGCGGCGGCAGGGGCCGTGGACTACAGTTCAGTCATTACGACAAGAAGCATTATGCGGAGACAGTCATGCGCGGTGTAAACAAGGTCATTCTGGTTGGCAATCTCGGACGCGATCCGGAAGTGCGTTATCTCCCGTCCGGTGGTGCCGTTGCCAATGTCACGGTAGCGACCAGCGAATCCTGGAAGGACAAGAATACCGGAGCCATGCAGGAGCAGACTGAATGGCATCGCGTGGTTTTCTACGGGCGTCTGGCGGAAATTGCCGGCGAGTATCTGCGCAAGGGCTCGAAGATTTATCTCGAAGGCTCGCTGCATACTCGCAAGTGGCAGGACAAGGCCACTGGCCAGGATCGCTACAGCACGGAAATCAAGGGCAATACCATGCAAATGCTCGATACCAAGGGCGGCAGTGGTGGTTATGAGCCGGCAGATGATGCCCAGGGCATGCCGAATTATGCCGATTTCGATGCCCCGTCGGCACCGGCAGCCTCGGCTCCGCGCCAGCAGGCGCCGCGTCCCGCTCCGTCGGCACCGGCACGTCCGGCAGCTCCCGCTGCCATGGAAGATTTCGACGACGATATTCCGTTCTGAGAATTCTGCTGAATTGCGCCGAAACAACGCCCCGATAATGGGGCGTTGTTGTTTTCGTGATTAATGTTCGAAGGCTTTATTTTATTTTCCATGTCAATTATATTGAAGCGGTGAATTTCCCCGCCATAACAGAGGTCTTTTATGTCCATTAAACTGGATACCCTGTCGGTACAGGAGCTGGAAGCCCTGATTCAAAAGGCACAGGACCTGATTAAGCGCAAGCAGCTGCAGCAGGAAAAGCTGGCTGGTGCGCGTGCCGAAATCGAGCGTATTGCGCGCGATGCCGGTGTCAGTGTCGATGAACTGCTGGCCCAGGCCGGCAAGGCGCCGCGCAAGGCCGCTGGCAGCCGCAAGCCGGTTGCCGCCAAGTATCGCAACCCGGCCGATGCCTCGCAGACCTGGAGTGGTCGTGGCAAGCGTCCGCGCTGGCTGGCCGATGCCCTGGCAGCTGGCAAGAAGCTGGAAAGCTTCGCCATCTGAGTGCGGCTCCGGGCTGTCTGAAAGCGCCACCTTCCGGGTGGCGTTTTCGTTTCTGCAATCTGCACATGGCATGGTCTGGTGATGTGCAGGCAGGGGACTGTTCCGCAATCGGTAGTTCACGCAAAACACACAGGTTTCGTCCTGCTTTCAGGCTATGATCGCGGGACAAGAGCAATAAGATGTCTCCAGTCGGTGAGGGGAGTAGGGTTCTGGTGGTTCTCAAGCGCGTATTGCTGGCTTTGCCGGTATTGCTGGTCTTTCTGCTGTCTCTGTTGCTGCATGCGCCATCGCGCGTCATGTCCGGCATGTTGCCGCCTGAGCTGCAGGTCGATGTCTGGGGCGGCAGCCTGGTCGACGGTCAGCTCCAGGGGCGCTTCGGGAGTCAGCCGGTGCAGGCCGGCTGGACCTGGCAGCCTGCCAGCCTGCTGCGTCTGTCGCTGGGTCTCGGCCTCGGGCTGCAGGTGCCGGTCGATGCCGATGTCCATGTCGATCGCGGTCCGCTCTCCGTCAAGCTTGATATCGCCCGTCTCCACATTCCTGCCGGCGCCGCATCGTGGCTGGGTGCCGGCACCGTGCTGCCGGCCTGGCAGGGCCATGACCTGAGTTTTGTCCGTCGCCATTCGGGTGCCTGGCGCAGCGGCGAAGGCGTGCTGACGTCGCCCGGCGGAGCCCTGCGTCTCAATCTCCAGGGCCAGGTGCAGGAGCTGGTCCTGCCGCCGGCACGCATCATCTGGCATGTCCGGGGTGATGACCTGATCGGCGAGCTGCGCCAGAGTCAGGGCGATGCCTCTCTCGCCACGCTGACCCTGACCGGCGACCACCGTATCCAGTGGCAGGTGCGTGATCGTCTGCTGCGTCTGAAGACAGGCTATGTCAGCCAGAACGATCCCGATCTGGTCGTGCTTACCGTGGCGGAGCCGCTATGACCTCGTGCGCGGCCTTTGTGGCATCATCCCGGGTTTACGAGTCGAGTCGTCGGGGAGTGCGGCATGCGTGAGCGTCTGCAATCGCTCTGGGAACAGAAACGCGATACCCCGCTGGCCATCACTCTGGCCGTGGCGGCTGCGGTGTGGCTGGCCTGGCAGCTGGGGCGCCTGATCTGGCTGCTCTGGGCCGGTCCGGCAGTGGCGCTGCCGGCTGTCAGCAATGCCTCCTCGGTTCCCGTCGTGACCGGCATCGAGCCGACGCGCATCGCTGCTCTTTTCGGTGAATCGCCGGCCGCTCCGGCCAGTGCCGGTGTGGTCGATACCACGCTGCAGCTGCGTCTTGACGGCGTCATGGAGAACATTGACAGCACCCTGTCGCGCGCCTTCATTTCCGAGCGCAGCAGCGGCAAGGTGCTGGGCTATCGCCCGGGCGACACCGTGCCTGGCGGCGCCCGTCTTGACCGGGTGGATACCGATCATGTCGTGCTGGTGCGTGCCGAGCGTGAGGAAATCCTGCGCTTCGACAAGCCGGGTACGCCGCCGCCGGCGAATGCCGCCGCGCCTGCCAATGCGGATGCCGCGCAGACGCGCAACACCCTCGGCGCTGTCGCTGCCGGGCTGTCCAATTCACCCATGGCGGCGCTGCGCCAGATGGGCCTGCGCCGTACATCCATGGGCTATGTCGTCAGCATCGCCGCGCCCAAGGATCTGATGACACGTTACGGCCTGCAGCCGGGCGATCGCATAGTCAGTGTCAACGGCCAGCCGGTCGGACGCGACATCGATGCCGATCAGCAGGTCATGAGCCAATTGCAGCAAACCGGCAGTGCGCGCGTCGAAGTGCAGCGCGGTGCCCAGACCATCACTTTGGAACAACGACTCTAAGCACATGAAAATGCATACCCTGAAGCCCCTCGCGCTCAGCCTGCTGCTGCTGGCCAGTCCGTCGATCTGGGCTGCCAAGACCTGGAAGATCAATCTCAAGGACGCGGACATTTCGGCGCTGGTCAATGAAATGGCCGAAATCACCGGCAAGAACTTTGTCGTCGATCCTCGCGTCAAGGGCACGGTCACGGTGGTCTCCAGTCGTGCCATGACTTCCGGCGAGCTCTACGAACTGTTCCAGAGCGTGCTCAGCATCAACGGCTTTGCCGCGGTCAACAACGGCCCGGTGGTGAAGATCCTGCCCGATACCAATGCCCGCCAGGCGGGTGTGCGTGTCGACCTCGGCGGTCATGCCGCCGGCGAGCAGCTGGTCACGCGCGTGCTCATCCTCAAACAGGCCAATGCCAACGAGCTGCTGGCGGCGCTGCGTCCGATGATGCCGCAGTTCGCCCACATGGCGTCGGTGCCCGGGGCCAATGCCCTGATCATCTCCGACCGCGCCAGCAATGCCGATGCCATGGAAGCCATCGTGCGCGAGCTCGACAGTGGCGAGCAGGACGATGCCATCGAGATCATTCCGGTGCGCAACGGCCGCGCCAGCGATCTCATCAGCGTGCTCGAGAGCATGGAGTCCGGTGCCGCGGCGCAGGGCAGGGATGGCAAGCCTGCCGGCAAGATCCGCGTGGTCGCCGATGACCGCACCAATCGCCTGCTGGTGCGCGGCGACCGCATCCTGCGTGACCGTGTGCGTGCCGTGATCCGCAATCTCGACGATGCTCCGGATTCGGTCAGCGAAAGCGTCAAGGTCTTCCGCCTCAAGTACGCCAGTGCCCGCCAGGTGGCCGAGGTGCTCAAGGGCGTGCTCGCCGGCAGCGACGACAAGGTCGCGACCAGCAGTGCCTCGGCACCGGTGAACAACCTGTCCTCGACGGCTGCTGACGGCAGCTCGGGAAGCAACAGCCAGGCGCATCCGGCCGCCACCACGACCATCACCATCGGCTCGTCCAGCCTGATCGCCGACGAGACCCAGAATGCCCTGATCGTGCGCGCCAAGCCGGCGCAGATTCGCCAGATCGAATCGGTGCTCGCCGATCTCGATACGCGTCGCGCCCAGGTGCTTATCCAGGCCGCCATTGTCGAGGTATCGGGTGACAACGCCGCCCAGCTCGGAGTGCAGTGGGCCGCCGGTGATCCGTCCGCGGGTGTCGGCCTGATCAACTTCAACAACGCCGGTGCCAGCCTGGTCAACATCGCCACCGCTGCCGCGACCGGAGATGTCACCGCCGCCGGCATCGGTCAGGGTGCGGCCATCGGTTTCGGCAACTCGAGGAAGGACTCGCAGGGCAACCGCACGTTCTACGGTGCGCTCATCCAGGCCCTCAACTCCGTGACCGACGCCAACCTGCTGTCGACTCCGAGCATCCTGACCATGGACAACCAGGAAGCCAAGATCGTTGTCGGCCAGAACGTGCCCTTCATCACCGGTTCCACCGGCACCACGGGTTCGGGTGTCACCAATCCGTTCACCACCATCCAGCGCCAGGACGTGGGCATCACGCTCAAGGTCACGCCGTCGCTCAGCGAGGGTGGCACCGTGCGTCTCGATGTCGAGCAGGAAGTGTCCTCGGTGGTGCCGTCGGTGGATGGCATCAAGTCGTCCGACCTCATCACCAACAAGCGCTCGATCAAGACCACCATTCTTGCCGATGACGGCCAGACCATCGTGCTCGGCGGCCTGGTGCAGGATGATGTGAAGAAGTCGGTCAGCAAGGTGCCGTTCCTCGGCGATATTCCGGGTCTGGGCGTGCTCTTCCGCTCGACCAGCGATACCCGCGTCAAGCGCAACCTGCTGGTGTTCCTGCAGCCGACCATCCTGCGTGATGCCGGCACGGCGTCGGCACTGACGCAGAAGCAGTACGCCTCGGTGCGCAGCATCGATCTCGGAGTCGATTCCGAAGGGCGACTGACCAGGCTGCCGGTCAATATCCAGGATATCTATCAGGGTGGCATGCAGCGTGATGGCGCCCAGGAAGCGCGTCCGGCTCCGTCGGCGGCTCCCGCTCCTGCTCCGGCAGCGCGTCCGGCTGCTCCGATCGCGGAGCCGGCCCCGGCTCCGGCTGCCCAGGCCGCGCCGGCCGCTGACAGCGAGCCGCAGGTCTATGCCGCACAGCTGAACGAGCCCATTCAGGCCGAGCCGATGCCTGCTCCCCAGCCCGTAGCCGCGCCGCAGCCAGCCCCGGTGGCTAGCTATCAGCCGACGCCGACACCTGCTCCGGCACCTCAGCCTGCTCCTGCCCCGGCTCCTGCCGCCAGCGCGTATGTGCCGCCGACGGTGACGCCGGCGGCTGGTGCGCGCCCGTTCAGTGCGACCGAACCGGATGCCGGTTCGCCTTATGCCTTCCCGGCCAGCAGGCCGGCGGCAAGCAGCAGCTCCGAACCGGTGGCGCGTCCGTACCAGCCCGAGTCGCAGCCGGCCGCCACGGCGCCTGCTGCCGAGCCTGCTCCCGCTGCGACGACGAGCAAGGATGGCATGCGCAGGATTCGCACCAAGAGCGGCAACGTCTACTACGTGCCGGAAAACCCGCAGTCCGGCTCAGGCACGCCCTGAGTCGAGCAGCACCTGTGTCAGCAAGGGTCGCAGCGCCAGATGGCAGCCGAGCTGACGCAGGTTCCAGTAGTGCCCGCCAAGGGCACGATTGATCATCACGATCTCGGGTACCGGCTGAAAGGCCCGCCAATGCGGCATGGCCTTGCGACTCAGCTTGATGACCTGTTCGGCCAGCGGAAAGCTGCCGAAGTCCACCGCCTCCTCCGCGAAACTTTCCTGCATCAGCTTGATCCACGGCGTGTAGAACTCGTGCGCCAGTGCCAGCGTGTGCCGGGTATTGCGCGCGCCCAGCCGGATCAATCCGTTTTCCAGGCCGCCGGCATCGCTTTGCAGCGCGGCGTTCGTCAGCGCGCCATAGCTGTCGACGATGTCTTGCGACAGCGCTTTTATGCAGCCGAAGTCATAGATCACCAGTGAGCCATCCGGACGTGCGGCGAAGTTGCCGGGGTGCGGATCGCAGTGCACGCGGCGGAAGTGGTAGATCTGCTCGCCCAGGGTGCGGAACAGCAGCATGCCGATGGCATTGCGGGTGTCGGCGTCGTAGCGCTCGCCCAGCTCCGCCAGCGGGTCGCCTGGTTCGTACTGCAGCGTCAGCACGCGCGTGCTGCTGAGTTCGGGCAGCACGGCCGGGATCACCACTCGTGGCTCATGCGCGTGAAAGGTGCGGAACGCTTCTATGGCTTCGGCTTCGTGGCGATAGTCCAGCTCTTCATGCAGGCTGCGCCGGATTTCGGCGAAGAGGGCATCGAGCAGCTCGCCGGAAACCGGCAGCACGCGCGCGATCTTGAAGGCGAGCTGGAGCTGGCGCAGGTCGGAGTCGACGGCGGCATCGACTCCGGGATACTGCACCTTGATGACCACTTCGCGGCCGTCACGGGTACGCGCGCGATGCACCTGGGCAATCGAGGCCGAGGCCAGGGCGGTGTGGTCGATGTAGTCGAAGTGCGCCGAGAGGTCATTGCCGAAGGCCTCGCGCAGGCGCGGCTCGATGTCGCTGAAGGGGCGGGGAGGCGAGTCCTTCTGCAGGGTGCCGAGGGCGTCCAGCAGCTCCGGCGGCAGTATGTCCCGGTATTGCGAGACGATCTGGCCGACCTTCATGACGGCGCCTTTCATTTCACCCAGGGTGCCGGCGATTTCCCGGCCTATGCGGGAATAGAGCGCGGCATCCTGCACGCTGCGATCCTGCTCGTTATGCCACAGGCGTTGCCAGCGATCACGGGCGACATCACCACTGATGCGCGCCGTCATGCCGGCCAGTTGCAGGAAGCGGCGGGTGGCGCTGGCGGGGGGCTGACTCATGGCGACTCCGGGACGGACTGTCTCCCGATCCTAGTCGCCACAGCCGGGGCGTCAAGCTGGCGTCTGTACCCCGGAGCGACAGTCATGGCATTACAGGATGCGCGCGTACTCGGCGAAGGCCGGGCGCGGTGCGCGCGGATGCAGCTTGCCGGCATCGCCGTAGCCGATGTTGATGAGGAAATTGCTGCGCACGCGGGTGCCGGCGAAGAATTCGCCATCGACGCCGGCATTGTCGAAACCGGACATGGGGCCGGCATCGAGACCGAGAGCGCGTGCGGCGAGCAGCAGATAGGCGCCTTGCAGGCTGCCGTTGCGCAGTGCGGTTTCAGCGATCTTGGCCTCGTTGCCGACGAACCAGCTGCGCGCGTCGGTGAACGGGAACAGACGCGGCAGATGTTCGGGGAAGTCATGGTCATGCGCGACGATGACGGTCACCGGTGCCGCCCGTGTCTGTTCGACATTGCCGGGAGCCAGGAATGGTTCGAGCCGGGCCTTGGCCTCCGGGCTCTGCACGAACACGAAGCGTGCCGGCAGGCAGTTGGCCGAGGTCGGGCCCATGATGGCCAGCGCGTAGAGCTGCTGCAGCGTGTCCGCGCTGACTGGTTTGTCCAGCCAGGCATGGTGCGTGCGGGCGGCAAGAAACAGCTGCTCCAGGGCGCGGGTGTCGAGAGCGTTGCTCATGTCATCTCCTCATTGCGCAAAAGGGTGGCTGGCGCGGAGCCTGGCTCAGGGCAGATCGAAGAGCAGGAACTCGGTGCTGCTCACCGCCTCCAGCTGCAACTGGCTTTCCGCTCTGACCTCGGCGCCATCACCAGGCTGCAGCAGCCGGTTGTTGAGCTGCACGCTGCCTGAGATGACTTGCAGCCAGGCCGAGCGACCGTCATCGAGATGATGATTGGTGACCTCGCCGGCCTCCAGCTCACCGCGATAGATGCTGGCATCCTGCCGTATCGGCAGCGCCTCTGCATCCTCACCTTCCGGTGCCACCACGCGCTGCAGACCAGTGAGATGCGGGAAGGTCTTCTGGGCATAGCGCGGCGCGGCATCGCGCACATTCGGGAAGAGCCAGATCTGCAGCAGCTCCAGCGGCTCGTCGCCCGGATTGACTTCGCTGTGCTGGATGCCGGTGCCGGCGCTCATCAGCTGCAGTTCACCGGCGCGGATCTCGGCACGATTGCCCAGTGTGTCAGTGTGCTGCAGGCGGCCGCGCAGGACGTAGGTGAGAATCTCCATGTTGTCGTGCGGGTGCTGGCCGAAGCCCTTGTGTGCAGCCACGATATCCTGGTTGATCACGCGCAGGGCGGAGACGCCCATGTGGCGGGGATCGTACCAGGACGAGAAGGAAAAGCTGTGGCGCGCGCTGAGCCAGCCGTGCTCGACCTGGCCGCGTTCTTCGTTGGGGTGAATCCGGATCATGGCAGTAGCCTCCTGTCGTATGTGACATGAAGCTAGCCTAGGGCTTGCGAGCTTTCTGATAAATCGCCGCCGGCACAACGAATTGTTGCGCCAGCGGCATCAGTGGCGTCAGCGCGAGAGATGCAGCGCCATGGGGTTGGGCAGGACTTCGGCCAGGCGGTTCATGCGCATGCTGAGCTCCGGGTAGGAGTCGGCGGTGACGGTGATGTGGCCGAGCTTGCGGCCTTCGCGCTCGCTCTTGCCATAGAGGTGCAGGTGGGCGTCGGTGACACGCAGGACGTCGGCCGCGATCGGGTGCTTGCCGATGATGTTGATCATGGCGCTCGGCTTCTCGGCGCGGGTCGAGCCCAGCGGCAGGCCGGCGACGGCGCGCACGTGATTCTCGAACTGCGAGCTGTGCGCGCCTTCGATGCTCCAGTGCCCCGAGTTGTGCACGCGCGGCGCGGTCTCGTTGGCGAGCAGGCCGTTGCGCGTCTCGAACAGCTCCAGGGTGAGCACGCCGACATGGCCGAGCTCGTGCAGGATGGACGAGATGTAGCGCTCGGCGGTGAGCTGGGTATTCTCGTCGAGCAGCGGCGCCGGCACGATGGAGTGGCTGAGAATGCCGTGGTTGTGGTGATTCTCGGCCAGCGGGTAGAAGCGGGTTTCGCCGTTCTGGCCGCGCACGGCGATGATCGACAGCTCGCGCTTGAACTGGATGAACTCTTCCGCGATCAGCGGCACGCTGGCGCCGATGGCAGCCCAGCAGGCGCCGACCTGAGCGGCATCGCGCAGCAGGAACTGGCCCTTGCCGTCATAGCCTTCGGTCACGGTCTTGACCACCAGCGGCAGGCCCAGCGTGGCGATGGCCTGATGCAGGTCGTCTTCGCCACGAATCTCGGCGAAGCGCGCCGACGGAATGTTGAGCTCGGCGAACAGGCGCTTTTCGTTGATGCGGTTCTGCGACACCGCGAGCGACTTCACGCCGGGATAGACCGGCTTGCGGGCGGCAATGGCTTCGACCCAGCGCGTCGGGATGTTCTCGAATTCGTAGGTGAAGACATCGGCGGAGTCGATGAAGGCCTGCAGGCTCTCGTCGCTGTAGTCGGCATCGCCGAAGCGCGCGCCGAGGGCGGCGGACGGGCAGTCCTCGGCCTTGTCGAAGAACGAGAACGACAGGTTCAGCGGATAGCCGGCGAGGGCCATCATGCGGCCGAGCTGGCCACCGCCGAGGACGCCGATGCGCAGGCTCATCCCGTCACTCCAGGAATCGGGTGGGCCAGCACGGTTTCGGTCTGGCGATGACGGAAGGCCTCGATGGCGCTGCGCAGGGCCGGATTCTGCAGTGCCAGTATCTGGGTCGCGAGCAGGGCGGCATTGATGGCGCCGGCCTTGCCGATGGCCAGGGTGCCGACCGGCACGCCACCGGGCATCTGCACGATCGAGAGCAGCGAGTCGAGGCCGTTGAGGGCATGCGACTGCACCGGCACGCCGAGCACGGGCAGGGCGGTCTTGGCGGCGCACATGCCGGGCAGGTGGGCGGCACCGCCGGCTCCGGCGATGATGACCTGGATGCCGCGACCCTGGGCGGCTTCGGCGTAGGCGAAGAGCTTGTCAGGCGTGCGATGGGCGGAAACCACTTCCGCTTCGAAGGCAACGCCAAGATCACGCAGCGTGTTGGCGGCATGCTCCATGGTCGCCCAGTCGGACTGGGAGCCCATGATGATGCCGACCAGCGGCTGTGCTGCAGAAGGTGATGCGCTCATAGTGGCCATGCCATACCGGTGCGGTTGAAAACCGCGCATTTTCTAGCATTCAGCCGGACAGGGCAAGTCCGGTGATGGCTGAGGCCAGGCCGATGACGACGGTCAGCACCAGCATCAGCAGCAGGAAATTCCAGAACGGTCGGAAGCTGACCGGGAGCGGTTCGCGTGCGGGCATGGGACAATGGCTCCTGCGGGCAATATCCGGCGTGCCGGGCGGGATGACGTGGCGCCCGGTCTTTGCGAGAATCGCGGACGCCCTTTGTCAGCAGAGTGATTCATGAAAGCCGTTTTGTCGATGGGCTGGCAGCTCATCTGTTTCCGTGCCGGCCCGTCCGCCCTGCCTTATCAGCCGCGCCTGATCCTGCCGCTGGTGATCATCAACCTGGTGGTCAGCTTTCTCATCCAGCAGCTGGCGGACAGCGGCATGGATCGCCCTGTCCTGCAGCTTTCCGTCATGGCGCTGGCGGCCGAGGCGGCCTGGCTCTGGCTGCTGCTCAGGCGGCGTGACTGGAGCAACCGCTGGGTGCAGTCCTACACCGGCCTGGTGCTGATCGATACCATGATCACCGTGCTGGCGGCGCCGGTGGCGCTGCTGCTGGCGGCCGGCCAGAGCCTGATCGGCCTCGTCTTCGTCCTGCAGATCGTGATGACGCTGTGGAGCCTGACGGCGCGCGCCTTCGTCTATCAGGAATCGCTGGAAGTGCCGCGCTGGCAGGGTGTGCTGCTCGCCCTGGCGCCGTTGTTCGCAGTCATGGTGCTGACGCTCATGCTGTTCCCGGATCTGCTGCCGAGCCCGGCAGCCACGCAAGGAAAGTAATACATGCACATTCACATCCTCGGCATCTGCGGCACCTTCATGGGCTCGCTGGCCGTGCTCGCCAAGGAACTCGGTCACGAGGTCAGCGGCAGCGACGCCAGCGTCTATCCGCCCATGAGCACCCAGCTCGAGGCCCAGGGCATCAGCCTGATGGAGGGCTACAAGCCCGAACATCTGCAGCCGCATCCGGATCTGGTGGTGGTCGGCAATGCCATGAGCCGTGGCAACCCGGCCGTGGAGTACGTGCTCAATCAGGGTATTCCCTACACCTCCGGCCCGGCCTGGCTGGCGCAGCATGTGCTGCAGGGGCGCCATGTGCTCGGTGTCGCCGGCACGCACGGCAAGACCACCACGACCACCATGCTGGCCTGGGTGCTGGATCAGGCCGGTCTGCAGCCGGGCTTCCTCATCGGTGGCGTGCCGCAGGGCTTCGAGGCCAGCGCCCGTCTCGGCGGCGGCCGCTATTTCGTGGTCGAGTCCGACGAATACGACTCGGCCTTCTTCGACAAGCGCTCGAAGTTTGTCCACTACGCGCCGCGCACGGCCATCCTCAACAATCTCGAATTCGACCACGCCGACATCTTCGATGACCTCGCGGCCATTCAGCGCCAGTTCCATCATCTGGTTCGCACCATTCCCGGCGAGGGCCGCATCCTGCTGCCGGATGACGAGCCGGCGCTGGCCGAGGTCATCGCCAAGGGCTGCTGGACGCCGGTGGAGTCACTGGCGCTGGGGGCGGTCGATGGCGCCGGCGCTCCGGCCTGGCAGGCCGAGGCGCTGTCGGCCGATGGCTCGACCTATGCCATCCGCCAGGGCGGCGAACGCGTGGCCGAGGTGCGCTGGGCGCTGACCGGCCTGCACAATGTCCGCAACGGTCTGGCCACCATTGCCGCCGCGCACCATGTCGGCGTCGATGTCGTGACGGCGGCGGCCGCACTGTCCGCCTTCCCGGGCGTGAAGCGGCGCATGGAGCTGCTCGGCACCGTCAACGGCATTACCGTCTACGATGACTTCGCGCATCACCCGACGGCCATCCGCACCACGCTCGAAGGTCTGCGTGGCCGTGCCGGCGAACAGCGCATCTGGGCCGTGATCGAGCCGCGCTCCAACACCATGCGCATGGGCTCGCACAAGGATGGCCTGGCCGAGTCCGCCAGTGCCGCCGATCAGGTGATCTGGTATCAGCCGGCGGGCCTGGACTGGGATCTCTCGCCCGTGGTGGCGGCCAGCCCGGTGCCGGCGCAGGTGGCATCCGACATCCCTGCGGTCATCGCACGTCTGACGGCAGAGGCAGTGCCGGGCGACGCCATTGTCATCATGAGCAATGGCGGCTTCGGCGGCATCCATCAGAAGCTGCTGGCGGCGCTGCGCGAACGCCACGGAGCCGCTGCGTGAACGCGATGGCGGCACTGGCGGTTGCCAGTGGTGCTGCCATAGGCGCGCTCATGCGCTGGCTGCTGGGCATGGGCTTCAACGGCCTGTGGCCGACGTTGCCGCTGGGCACCTTGCTGGCGAACTGGATAGGCGGCTATGCCGTCGGCGTGCTGGCAGCCCTGTTCAGCTCGCATCCGGCCTGGCCCGAAGCCTCGCGCCTGTTCCTCATCACCGGCCTGCTTGGCGGTCTCACCACGTTCTCGACCTTCTCCGCCGAAGCCGTGACCCTGCTGCAGCGCCAGCTCTGGGGGCCGGCACTGGCGCACGTGGCCTTGCACCTGGGCGGCTCGCTGCTGCTGACCGTGGCAGGGTTCGCGACGGTGTCTGCATTGCGGCAGTGACCGGACACGGCTGATAGCGGTGTCCGGGCTTTGAGGCCCCGGCCGCGCTGGTGCTCGGTCTCCGTGCAGAGCCGGGCACAGCAGTGGACGTTTCAACGGCTTCGTAATGAGAGATTGGCTGCGTAGCAAGCTGGTACGCCGGCAGTGCGGAGAGAAAGTTTCTTTTGACGCGCATCGTGGCGCGGCACAAAGAAAGCTTTCTCGCAGCAGCTCCGACTAAACAACTCACGCCGTCACGCCACTCCCGCATAACAACCCATCTGGTCTCTGCCATCAGCCAGCCCGGAAACGAAAAAGCCCGGCACGAGGCCGGGCTTTTCTGCCGCACTCGGACTCAGTGCGGTTGGCCGCGACGCTTGCGCATGCGGATGTTGAGCATCTCCACCAGGACCGAGAACGCCATGGCGGCGTAGACGTAGCCCTTGGGGATGTGCTGGCCGAAGCCGTCGGCGATCAGCACCATGCCGACCATGACCAGGAAGGCCAGCGCCAGCACCTTGATCGACGGATGGGCATCGACGAAGTCGCCGATCGGCTTGGCGGCGAACATCATGACGCCGACCGAGAGCACGATGGCGATGACCATGATCGACACGTCCTGCGCCAGGCCGACGGCGGTGATCACCGAGTCCAGCGAGAACACGATGTCTATGATGGCGATCTGCACAATGATGGCCATGAAGTTGGCGCCGACATTGGCGGCACTCGAGGTCGCCTGCTCCTCGGTGGACTCGCCCTCGACCGTGTCGAAGATCTCGGTGGCACTTTTCCAGAGCAGGAACAGGCCGCCGCCGATGAGGATGAAGTCGCGGCCGGAAATGGCCAGGTCACCCAGCGTCAGCAACGGATGGGTGAGGCGCATGACCCAGGTGATCGAGAGCAGCAGCGCGATACGCGTCACCATGGCCAGGCTGAGACCGAAGAGACGCGTGAACTGACGCTTTTCCGGTGCGACCTTGTTGACCAGGATGGACAGGAAAATGATGTTGTCGATACCGAGCACGATTTCCAGGATGCTCAGTGTCGCCAGGGTGACCCAGGCTTGCGGGTCGTTGATCCATTCAAGCATGACTGTTCTCAGGCAAAGTGGCAGACGTAATCGAGCAGCTCAAGCGTCTCGATCTGGAAGCTGGAGTTGCCCGGGACATTGAAGGACTGGCCGGCACCATATTCCTGCCAGCCGGCTTCGCCAGCCAGCTGCACGCGGCAGCGGCCTCCGAGGACTTCCATGATTTCCGGCGCACCGGTATTGAAGGTCAGGCTGGACGGAAAGATCACGCCCACTGTCTTCTTCGTGCCATCGGCGAAAAGCACCGTGTGGCTGACGCAGCGACCGTCGAAGTAGACGTTCGACTTCTTGATGACACTGACGTTGTCAAACTGGCTCATTGCACAAAACTCCACGCCCGTCGGGCGCTGATGATTGATCAGCGCGAATTCTAGGCGGGTGGCGGTCGCGAACCAAGTGCTGTCACGGTTTTGTCGTGAAAACTTCACTGCCTTGTCGCGCTGCCGACCGCGCTCTGTCATGCCCCGTGGCGACACTGCGGCCATGAAAAGAAATGCACTGACTTTCTCGTGGCAAGCCGCCGTGAATGATCCGGTGTCCATGCCTGTCCAGCCTTATACGCTGCTGCGCGAGCAGCTGAAGACCGGCGATCTCATCCTGTTTTCCGGCCGCACCCTGGCCGGCCGTGTCGTGCGCGGCTTCACCGGCAGCTGCTGGTCGCACGTCGGCCTGGTCGTGCGCCTGCCGGACATGCCGCAGACGCCGCTGCTCTGGGAGGCGACGCGGGCCAGCAAGGTGCATGACATATGTCATGGCCGCTCCTTCGATGGCGTCCAGATGGTCTCGCTCGATGATCGCGTGGCCAGTTACCAGGGCCTGGTGGCCGTGCGCCGGCTGCAGGGCGTGAGCACCGATGCCGAGGCGCGACAACGGCTGGAAAGCCTGATCGACGCCTGGCGCGCCAAGCCGTACCGCAATTTCGTGCGCCAGCACATCAGCGCCTGGATGCATGGCGAGGAGGGCCTGGCCTTTCGTCGTGGCGGTTTCTGCAGCGAACTGGTGGCCGAGGTCTATCGGCACTGGCGCCTGCTGCCCAGCGATCGCCCGGCGCACCACTATGTGCCGCGCGACTTCTCCCAGGAGGCGGCCATGCCTCTGTTGCGCGGCGGCTTGTCGCCCGCCTGTCTGCTGGCCATGTAGCTGGTCACGAATTCCTTGTTCATGGTCTTTTTCGGGCACGGCTCTTGCGGTAGCTTTACTGACAAGCGTCACCAGAAAGCGCTGTCGCGGCTGCCAGGCCGCAGATTGCCGAAAAGGCCACAGGAGGCTCTTGCATGATCAATCGCGTTGCTGATTCCCGCCGCAAAGCCTACGTCCTCGATACCAACGTCCTCATCCACGATCCCAACGCGCTGCTCAACTTCGAAGAACACCAGGTCCTGATCCCCATGACCGTGCTTGAGGAGCTCGACAAGCTCAAGTCCGGCAAGGCTTCGGTGTCGGCCGAGTGCCGCGCCGCCATCCGCATGATCGACCGCGTGCTGGGCGAGGCCGAGCCCGAGCAGATCCGTCAGGGCGTGCCGATCTGGCGTGATGCCCAGCGCAAGCATCTGGGCACCCTGTCGGTGCTCATGGATCAGCCCGAGGGCGGCGTGCAGACGCTGGCCAATTCGCTCAACGACAACAAGATCATCAACCTGCTGGTGTCGCTGCAGGTGGCCGACCAGCAGACGCGCATCGTGCTGGTGACCAAGGACATCAACATGCGCCTGAAGGCGCGTGCCTGCGGGCTGGCGGCCGAGGACTACACCAACGACCAGCTGGTGTCGGACATCAAGCAGCTGTCCAAGGGCTATGCCGAGTTCACCGGCTCGTTCTGGGAGCGCTTCAATCGTGTCGAGACCGTGCAGGCCATGGGCGAGACGCGTCACTACCTCAAGCGCGAGGACTGGGCTGACCAGGTCTTCGCCAACCAGTTCGTGGTCGACGAACAGGGTTTCATCGGCCGTGTGCTGTCAGTGAGCCCGGAGCAGATCGTGCTGCGTGATCTCAATCACGAGCGTCTGATGAGCCAGGAGGTCTGGGGCCTGCGCCCGCACAACATCCACCAGGCCATGGCGCTGGATCTGCTGCGCGACCCCAGCGTGCACCTGGTGTCGCTGACCGGCCCGGCGGGCTCGGGCAAGACCATCCTGGCGCTGGCCACGGCGATCGAGCAGAGCATCGAGGAAAAGCGCTTCAACAAGATCATCGCCACACGCTCGACGCCGCCGCTGGCGGAAGAGCACGGCTTCCTGCCGGGTACCGAAGAAGAGAAGATGGACCCCTGGCTGGGCGCCATCAGCGACAACATCGAAGCCCTGCACCTGCACGATGAAAGCCCCAAGGGCTCGGTCGAATATGTGAAGGAGCGCGCCAACATCCAGTTCAA
The DNA here is from genome assembly GCA_023265995.1 of Perlucidibaca sp. Classification (GTDB taxonomy): domain Bacteria; phylum Pseudomonadota; class Gammaproteobacteria; order Pseudomonadales; family Moraxellaceae; genus Perlucidibaca. Next base: position 456,223 of record JAHFSA010000001.1, on the reverse strand, counting down.
GGCGCTCAACTACATTCGCGGCCGCAGCTTCCAGAAGGCGCTGATTCTCATCGACGAGTGCCAGAACCTCACGCCGCATCAGATGAAGGCCATCATCACGCGTGCCGGGGAGGGCTCCAAGGTCATCTGCCTGGGCAACCTCGCGCAGATCGACACGCCTTACCTGACGCCGACCAGCTCCGGTCTGACCTACATGTGCGAGCGTTTCAAGGGCTTTGCCCATGGCGGGCACATCCAGCTCGAAGGCGTGCCGCGCTCGGTGCTGGCGGAATATGCCGAGGCCAATCTCTGACTCCGGGCTGCCGCCTGTCGCCAGCCTGGCGTCGGGCGGTCAGCAAAGTCCTTGTTTGGGCTCCCGGCATTCTTGATTGTGTCATCTTTTGCCATTAACCTTCGCGGCGTCAGTGCCAGGGCGAACCCGCTTCCGTGCAGCGCAGCAACCTGACGTTTGGAGGAGCCTCTAGAGACTGTTGATCGCAACTGTCGCGCTAGGGGCTTTTTTCTTACCTTGTCGACTTGGATGGATGCATATGCGCCTCTCTGACTACTGCTCGGATGCCGAGTGGGCCAAGATCAAAAAGCTGGCTGACGAAAAGGAAACTCCGTTTCTCGTCGTCGACCTGGAAATCATCAAGAAGAAGTACGAAGAGCTCACGGGCTGCTTCCCTTCGGCCAAGGTGCACTACGCCCTCAAGGCCAACCCGGGCCAGCCGGTCATCGACCTGCTGCGCGATCTGGGTTCCAACTTTGACTGCGCTTCGATGTTCGAGCTGAGCAAGGTGCTCGACTCCGGCGTGTCGCCGGATCGCGTCTCCTACGGCAACACCATCAAGAAGGCTGCTCATGTGAAGTGGGCCTACGATCAGGGTATCCGCCTGTTCGCCACCGACTCCAAGGCCGACCTGCAGAACATCGCCGAATACGCCCCGGGCTCGAAGATTTTCGTGCGCATCCTGGTGGAAGGTGGCGAAACCGCCGAGTGGCCGCTGTCGCGCAAGTTCGGCTGCCACCCGGACATGGCCATCGACCTGCTGGTGCAGGCCAAGAACCAGGGCCTCATTCCCTACGGCATCTCCTTCCATGTCGGTTCGCAGCAGAAGGACATCGCTGTCTGGGACGCCGCCCTGTCGAAGGTCAAGTACATGTTCGACTGGATGAAGTACGAGGAAGACCTCGAACTGAAGATGATCAACATGGGTGGCGGTTTCCCGGCCAACTACATTTCGGAAGTGAACCCGATCAATGTCTATGCCGAGGAAATCAAGCGCTACCTGCATGACGACTACGGCGATGACGTGCCCGAGATCATCCTCGAGCCGGGTCGTTCGCTGGTTGGCGAGTCCGGTGTGCTGGTCTCCGAAGTCGTGCTGATCTCGCGCAAGTCGCGTACCGACCTCAAGCGCTGGGTCTACACCGACGTCGGTCTGTTCCAGGGCCTCATGGAAACCATGGGCGAAGCCATCAAGTATCCGATCTACACGGAGAAGATGGACGAGCATGGCAACAAGGACGGCAGTGTCGTGCTCGCCGGCCCGACCTGCGACTCCACCGACATCATGTACGAGAACGTCGGCTACAACCTGCCGCTGAGCCTGGCCGTGCGTGACCGTCTGTACTGGATGACCACGGGCGCCTACACGAACTCGTACAGCTCGGTCGAGTTCAACGGCTTCCCGCCGCTGCAGACCTACTACGTGAAGTAAGTTTCGCAGGTGTTGCGAAAGGGCCCGGCCATTGTGTCGGGCCTTTTTGTTTCTGAGGGTGTTTAAGGGTACAGCGGTTGTTTAGCAGAAGCTGCTGCGAGAAAGCTGCACTACGCAGCCAGTTTCTCAGCCCGCCTTGTCTTCCTCTTCCTGCTCTGAAGCCTGCCGCCTTGCGGCTCTGGCGTCGCTGTCGAACAGGCTCTCCAGTTCGAGCATGGACTGCTTGGCACTTTCAACCAGTTCGGCCTCGTTCTGGTAGATGGCCTGCTGGCGAACGAGCAGCTGCTCGTCGTACTCGCGGAAGCGCTCCACGCTGCGGTCGGCGCTGGTGGTGTTGAAGCCTATGCCGACCAGCACGTCACGCGCCATTTCCAGACTGCTGAGGAAGGTTTCGCGATGCACCAGATTCACGCCCAGGTCCATCAGGCGATAGGCGTGCATGCGGTCGCGGGCACGCGCGTAGATGGGCAGGCGCGGGAAGTGGCGGCGGATGATCTGGGCGGTGCGCACCGACTCCTCGACATCATCGATGGCCAGCACCACCAGCTTGACCTTGTCGGCGCCGGCCGACTGCAGCATGGCCAGGTTGTCGGGGCGACCGTAGTAGATCTTGTTGCCGAAGCGGCGCACGAAGTCGACCTGGCGGGCGCTGCTTTCCAGTGCCACGAAGCTGATCTGATGCACGCGCAGCACACGCGCGATGATCTGGCCGACGCGACCGAAGCCGGCAATCAGCACCTCATGCGTCTGCTCACCCTCGATGGCATCGTAGGCGCGCTCCTCGCGGCTGTTCCAGCGCGGCTCCAGCACGCGCTCGATGAACCAGAAGCCTATGGGGGTCAGCGCCATCGAAAGCGTCACCACCAGCACCAGACGCTCGCCCAGGTCATTGTCCATGAGTCCCAGGCCGACCGCCGTGGTGAACACGATGAAGGCGAATTCGCCGCCCTGGGGCAGGGTGATGCCGAGCCTGATGGCGGTGCTGCTGTCATTGCCGATGGCGCGACCTATGCCCCAGAGAATGCTGCCCTTGAGCAGCATGAGAGCCAGCGCGCCGAGCAGAATCCAGTGCAGCTCGTGCCAGAGCAGGGGCAGGTTGGCGGTCATGCCCACGGTCATGAAGAAGAGGCCGAGCAGCAGGCCCTTGAAGGGCTGGATCTGGGCCTCCAGTTCGTGACGGTATTCGCTGTCGGCGAGCAGGACGCCGGCGAGGAAGGCGCCCAGCGAGGTCGACAGATGCACCTCGGTCATCAGCCAGGTGACACCGACGATGATGAACAGTGCCGCACCGGTGAACAGTTCCGGGGTCTGGCTGTTGGCCACGAAGCGGAAGGCCGGACGCACGAGGAAGCGGCTGGCGAGGAAGAGGAAGGTGAGCACGCCCAGCACTTTCCAGGGGTCTGGCAGTTCGCTGGCGACGCCCGGAACGTTGCCGGCCAGCAGGGGCAGGATGGCCAGCATGGGGATCACGGCCATGTCCTGGAACAGCAGAATGGCAAAGGCTTCGCGGCCGTGGCGCGTGGTCAGCTGGCGCTTCTCGGTGAGCAGCTGCAGGGCGAAGGCGGTGGAGGACATGGCGAGCGCGAAGCCGGCGATCAGGCTGACGCTGGGACGTTCGCCCCAGGCCCAGAAGGCGAGGGCGAGCAGGGTAGTGCTGATGGCCACCTGCAGGCTGCCCAGGCCTATCACCGAGCGGCGCAGGACCCAGAGGCGGCTGGGCTCGAGTTCGAGGCCGATGACGAAGAGCAGCATGGCGATGCCGAAGTCGGCAATCTCGACGACGCGTGTGGTGTTCTCGATCACGCCGGCGACATGCGGGCCGATGAGGATGCCGGCCATCAGGTAGCCGATCACCGAGGGCAGGCCCAGGCGGCGGGCCAGCGGCACGATGGCCAGAGCCACGGCCAGCAGCCAGGCGATCGATTCTACCGCGTGCATCATGAGCTCCCGAAAGCATGCGCGCGAACCTGCAAGGTCGGAGGGTTCGCGTCGGTGGTCCCGCAGTTTTACCACAACGCGGGGGGACTCATGGCGTGCGCTCGTCAGACCTTGTGCGGGGGATGCGCCGTTGCCACGCGGCAGCAGCTATAATGCGGCGGTTTTTCACCTGACAAGACAGTCGAGGCCACGACATGAGCTACAACAACCTTCCCATCGGCAAGGATGTTCCCCACGACATCTACGTGATCATCGAGATCGCAGCCAATGCAGCGCCCATCAAGTACGAGATCGACAAGGACTCCGACGCGCTCTTCGTTGACCGCTTCATCGGCACCGGCATGTCCTATCCGGTCAACTACGGCTATATCCCGCACACCCTGTCGGAAGATGGCGATCCGCTGGACGTGCTGGTCGTGACCCCGTTCCCGGTGCAGCCGGGCTCGGTCATCCGCTCGCGCGTGGTCGGCAAGCTCAACATGGAAGACGAAGCCGGTGTCGACACCAAGCTTGTCGCCGTGCCGCATGACAAGCTCACGCCGCTGTACAAGAACGTCAAGGAGATCACCGACCTGCCCGAGCTGCTGCTGGCGCAGATCAAGCATTTCTTCGAGCAGTACAAGGCGCTGGAGCCGGGCAAGTGGGTCAAGGTGACCGGTTGGGAAGGCGCTGACGCCGCCCGTGCCGACATCATCAAGTCCATTGATGCTGCCAAGGCCTGATGTGCTGCGTCGGCCGGCCTTGCGAGTACGCGAGGCCGACCGGCTGCTTCGCTGGGTGCAATGCCTGGTGAAGTGATGAATACCAAGTCACAAAAAAATGATGAATGTTGTTTAATTGTCTGACAATTACTCCGCTGTTCCTTTTTTGATCTCCCTAATATGGCGTCCAAGGATGCAAGCATTACTTGCTGGTCTTGCCGGCAAGAGCATCCATTGACTACCAACTGTCTCTAGGAGATCGCAAATGGGTGAACTGAAGAATCTCGTCGCTGCTCAGCAGGACGTCGTTGTGCGCGCCAAGAACGCAGGCCGTCAGGCTCTGCTGGCTGGCCTGGGTCTGGTCGAAGTGCTGAAGGTTGAAGGCGAGAAGCTGCAGGCTGTCGACTTCAACGCCAAGGCTGAAGAACTGAAGGCCAAGGCCCTCGAACTCAAGGGCAAGCTGCAGGCTGTCGACGTCAAGGCTGAAGCTGAAAAGCTGCAGGCCATCGACCTCAAGGCCAAGGCTGAAGAGCTGAAGGCTCTGGCTCTGGAACTGAAGGGCAAGGTCCTGGCTGTTGACGCCAAGGCCGAAGTCGAAAAGCTGCTGGCCGAAGTCCAGAAGCTGTTCGCCGAACTGGTCGCCAAGGGCGAACAGCGCGCTGCTTGATCCCGCGTAAACTGAACACGTAGTACCCTCTTGGGGCGGCGCAAGCCGCCCCTTTTTTTTGCTTGTCCGCAGCTGGCGGACATCATGACCGGATGGTCACGCTCTTCTGTCGACGAGCACAGTGTGAAATAGTGTCCCGCACCATGGCAGCCGGATGGACTGCCATCATGAAATCGACAGGATGAGAGCATGAACAAGTCCTCTGTGCTGGCGCTGGCGCTGGTCGTGGCGCCCGCCGCCCAGGCTCAGAAGTTCTGTGTCTACGACCCCATAGGGGCGCAGGGCGGGATCTATGCCCTGGTCAAGGACTATGCCCTGGCCGCCAAGGCCTGGGGTGGCAATCTCGACCTCAAGGCCTATACCGACGAGCGTGTGGCGTCCGAGGACTTCAAGGCCGGGCAGTGCGATGGCGTGGCCCTGACCGGTCTGCGCGGCAGGTCATTCAACCCGTATGTTGGCAGTATCGACTCGATAGGTGCGGTGCCGTCCTATCAGCATCTGCGTACGGTCATCCAGGTGCTGTCCAGTCCGCAGAGCGAGGCGGGCATGAAGAAGGGCGCTTACGAGATCGCCGGCATCATTCCTCTGGGCGCGGCCTATGTCTTTGTCCGCGACCGCAACATCAATTCCATCGAGAAGGCTGCCGGCAAGAAGATCGCCGTGCTCGACTTCGACAAGTCGCAGGCGCGCATGGTGCAGCAGCTGGGTGCCCAGCCGGTGTCTTCCGACATCACCAATTTCACCGCCAAGTTCAACAATGGCCAGGTCGACATCGTGGTGGCGCCGGGCATCGTCTACAGGCCGTTCGAGATGTACAAGGGGCTGGGCAGCACGGGCGCGGTATACCGCTTTCCCCTGATCCAGATGACCGGCAACCTGATCATCCGCCCTGACAGGTTCCCGGCCGGCTTCGGCCAGAAGTCGCGGCAGTACGTCGTGACCCAGCTCGATCTGGCGGAGCGCACCATCCAGCAGGCCGAGGCCGATATTCCGGCCAAGTACTGGCTGGATCTGGCGCCCAGCGACCAGAGCAAGTACGTGCTGATGATGCGCGAGGCGCGTATCCAGCTGACCAGGGACGGGATCTACGATGCCCGCATGATGAACCTGCTGAAGCGGGTGCGCTGCAAGATCGAGCCGGCCGCTGCCGAGTGCTCCGACAACCTCGAGTGATTGCCTGCTGCTCTGGCCGGCAGGCCTGCGGCTGTGCGGAAACCGGGTGCTGCGGAAAAGCGAAAGGCCAGCTTTGCGGGCTGGCCTTTCGTGATCGCATGACTGCGAGATGTGGTGGCTACGGCTGGACTTGAACCTGCGACCCCAGCATTATGAGTGCTGTGCTCTAACCGACTGAGCTACGTAGCCAAACAGGCCGCGAATCTTAATTTTCGGCCCCCGCACTGTCAAGGATTTCAGGCGCGAGTTGTGTCTGCCTGACCGTGTTCCTGTCGACTGTTGCCGCAAGCGCTTTACACAGACAGTCATCTGTTCACAAAAGCACGGTATTTCCCAACGTTTCACTGCGCAACACGTGGTGAAATAGCAAATCGGAACAGGAGTCCGACAGCCGGCCCGCGGCCCTCTTGCTAGTTTCAAGTCATGGCAAGGGCCGCCCCGATCGCGTCGGGATACTCTACCGGCGCCCGCCGCAACGCTCCACAGGAGCGGCCTTGCAAGACCAGATGGCTTGCGAGGATCACGTCATGTACATACCAGAATCCGAAATGCTCGCTGCAGATATCCAACCGCCCCGGCGCATGCTGCCGCCCAACAATCCTCCGCAATGGCAGCCCCAGGAAGCGTTGCAGCCGACTCGTCAGCAGTCGGTGAAGAAGGCTCCACGCGAGGCGATGTATGCATGATAGTCTGCAGGTGACCGCCACTCTGGCGGTTGCCAGTGCCGCGTTGACCGCATGTGGCGGCGGTGGTGGTTCAACATCTGGTTCGATATCGACAGAAACATCTGGTGTGAGCACGACAATTGCCGCTGCTTCTGCTTCACGTTTCCTGTCCCAGGCTGCCTGGGGCGGCAATGATGCTGCCATCGCGGATGTGCAGTCTCTGGGCTATGAAGGCTGGCTCGATCATCAGTTCACCCAGGTCGGCCTGCAGTCGCATTTCGACTGGCTGAAGGACAAGGGCTATCTGACCCAGGAGCTGATGTTCAGCACCCAGGGCCTGGATGCGACGCTCTGGCGCAAGCTGATGAGCTCCCCCGATGTTCTGCGTCAGCGCATGGTGCTGGCGCTCTCGGAAATCTTCGTGGTATCTCCGGCGGGTCTGCCGGTGCCATTCAATGCCTTTGTCTGCGCCGGCTATCTCGACATGCTGGAGGCCCGCTGCTTCGGCAACTTCCGTGATTTGCTGGAGGCGGTCACGCTGTCTCCGGCCATGGGCATCTACCTGAGCATGATGGGCAATCGTGCCGAGGATCCTGCCACCGGGCGGATGCCTGACGAGAACTATGCCCGCGAAATCATGCAGCTCTTCAGCATAGGGCTCTATCGACTCAATGCCGACGGCAGCAACAGGACGGATGCGCAGGGCCAGCCGGTTGAAAGCTATGATCAGGCGTCTGTCATGGGGCTGGCCAAGGTTTTTACCGGCTGGGACATGGTCGATATCAATGGCTCCATCGAAGTGGCCCGGACACCCATGGTGTTCAATGCCTCCGCGCATTCGCCTTCGGACAAGAGCTTCCTGGGCGTGACCGTGCCTGCCGGCACCCCGGGAACCACGGCGCTCAAGATCGCGCTGGACACGCTCTTCGGGCATGCCAATGTGGGCCCCTTCATTGGGCGTCAACTTATTCAGCGGCTGGTCACCAGCAATCCCGGTGCGGCCTATGTCAGCCGTGTCGCGGCTGCTTTCGATGACAACGGGAAGGGCGAGCGCGGCGACCTGCAGGCGGTGATCAAGGCTGTCCTGCTCGACAGCGAGGCGCGCACTCCATCCGTGACCACGACCCAGGGCAAGCTGCGCGAGCCCATGGTGCGCATGGTGCAGTGGGCGCGTACCTTCGCTGCCTCTTCGCCCAGCGGCAACTGGGGTCTCAGTGATACCAGCGACCCGGCGACCCGACTGGCACAAAGCCCGCTGCGGTCCAGGTCGGTATTCAACTTCTTCCGCCCGGACTTCGTGCCGTCGGCGTCGGTGCTGCCGCAGCAGGGGCTGGTGGCGCCGGAAATGCAGATCACCCACGAGGCCAGCGTGCTGGCCTATCTCAACATCATGCAGTACGTCATTCACGACGGCGCCGATGACGTGAAGGCTGATTACAGTCGCGAGCTGGCGCTGGCGGCCGATGCCGGCCAGCTGGTCGATCGCTGCAATCTGCTGCTGGCTGCCAGGCAGCTGAGCGCGACCACGGTAAGCAGTTTGGTGACTGCGATCGCAACCATGCCGTCGGCCACGGCTGCCGACAAGTTCAACAGGGTCTGTGCCTCGGTCTTCATGACCATGGCGGCACCCGAGTATCTGGTGCTCAAGTGAGGGGGTGTCGTGATCAAGCATGACCTGACGCGTCGTGAGTTCATCCGGCGCAGCTCGGCCTTGGGCGTGCTCGGTTCGGCCATGCCCTGGGCGCTCAATCTTGCCGCGATCGGAGAGGCGTCGGCAGCAACCGGCGGAGATTACAAGGCGCTGGTCTGTGTCTTCCTCGATGGCGGCAATGACCATGGCAATACGGTGATTCCATACGATCAGGTCAGCTACGACCGCTATGCCGGTATTCGTCAGGCACTGGCGCGTCCGCGCGACAGCCTGCTGCCTCTGACTCCCGGCGTGGCCTTGCCGGATGCCCGTCAGCTGGCGCTGGCACCGGAGCTGGCACCATTGAAGCCGCTGTTCGACAGTGGCGACCTGGGTGTCCTGCTCAATGTCGGCTCGCTTATCGTGCCGACCAGCAAAAGCCAGTACACGGCGCAATCCGTGCCGCTGCCGGCCAAGCTTTTCTCGCACATCGACCAGCAGGGCTCATGGCAGGCTTCGTCGCCGGAGGGGCGTTCGTCCGGCTGGGGCGGGCGCATGGCTGATCTCATGCTCTCAGGTAATGGCGGTTCGGCCTTTACCGGGGTCTCGGTCAGCGGCAACGCGGTCTATCTGGCCGGCAAGACCGCATCGCAGTTTCAGGTGGCTCCGGGCGGCCCCGTGCCCTTGTGGGCGACGCGTGTGCCGCTCTATGGCTCGCAGGCCTGCAGTGACGCGCTGGCCGGTCTGGTGGCCGGCAACTATGCGCACGTGCTGGAGAATGCTCACAGCACGGTCATGCGCCGTGGCATTTCGTCCAATACGCTGCTTGAGCATGCCTTGCAGAGCGCCTCGGTGGCGACGTCATTTCCGGAGGAAAGTCCTCTGGCGGCACAGCTCAAGATGGTGGCTCGCATGATCGCCGCGCGCGACATCCTGGGCATGAAGCGACAGGTTTTCTACGTTTCCCTGGGGGGCTTTGACCAGCATGCCTATCTCGCGAGCAAGCATCCGGAGCTGCTGGCGCAGCTGGCCGATGCCCTCAGCGCCTTTCATGCCGCCACGGCAGAGCTGGGCGTCAGCAGCCAGGTGACGACGTTCACGGCTTCCGATTTCGGGCGCACGTTGACGGTCAATGGCAATGGCTCGGATCACGGCTGGGGCGGACACCATTTCGTCATGGGTGGCAGCGTTCAGGGCGGACGTTTCTGGGGGCAGTTGCCGGAGGTGTCGGTGAATGGCCCGGATGACGTTGGTCAGGGCCGTCTGCTGCCGACCACCTCGGTGGATCAGCTGGCGGCCGAGCTGGCCACCTGGATGGGCATTGGCAGTGGCGACATGACCACGGTGCTGCCCTACAGCGGCAATTTCGACCTCGGTCATCTCGGGCTGTTTGCCTGACCGGGGCGCAGTGTCCGGAGCAAGGGTGGTGGAAGCATGGAGACAAGCTGACGCCGGCCTCCATGCCTCACCTCTACCTTAGGGCGACTCAGCCCGCATGCAGACCTGCCAGCTGGGCGCGCTTGCCGAAACGCTTGCGGGCTTCCGCAGGCGTCAGCACTTCATTGCGCAGCGGCTGATCCATGTTCTGCACCTGATCGAACACGGGCAGCGCCGAAGGCGCCATCATGCGGATGGCGAGACGGGCCGGTACGGGGTGGCGGGCCACGCGTGCGGCGAGCTTGCCGACGGGCTGGATGGCGGCATCCACAAGGCTTGACTGGTCAAAGCCACCGAGTTCGCGCATCCACTTCGGAATCGTCGAAATGACGGCAGCGGACATCAGGTTGCTGCCTGCCCACAGGCCGGCGCCGCCGACTTCACGCGGTGTGTGCAGGAAGTAGTGGATCAGCCTGCGGGAGTGCTCTGACATGCACAGGCGCGGGCGCATGGTTTCGTAATACTCATGGACTTCCTTGCGCGAGCGCGGCACGTCGGACGGGCTGCAGGTCTGCAGTTCGGCGGCGGTGACGCAGTCGGCCCAGTAGCGCTTTTCATCTTCGGCCGACAGCGGGCCGGGGCCGAAGCGCTCGTAGCAGATCAGATTGGAGTGCCAGCCGGTGACATGGATCCAGAGCTGTGATGCCGGGTCGTTGGCGCTGTAGCGCTGTCCGGTGATGGGCTCGATGCCGGTGGCATTGGCATGCACGCGCATGAGGATCTCGGAGACCTCGATGGCGGCGCGCGAGTCACCGCAGGCCACGGTCAGGAAGTACTGGATGGTGCGATCGAAGCGGGTCGCCGGGCGGTAGCGCACGCCGTTCTGATGTTCGACTGCAGCGGCAAGGGCGGGATCGAAGCTCTCCACCACGATGGAGCGCTGGAAGGCCATGAGCGCGGTCGGCGAGCTCCAGACACGCCAGGTCGGCGACTCCGGTCCGAACAGGCCCCAGTCTTCGCGCGGGCGGTTGTTGATGGCAAATTGGTGAGCCAGGGTGGCTTCCGACGGCGCAGTCATGCAGTTTCCTCTCTTGCTTCTGTAGAGGCCGGATACTGCTCCGGTGTCACGCCTTGCTCAGCGCTCCGAAAGTCAGCTCTCCGACGAATTCGCCCAGCTCGGCAGGGCTCCAGTGCGCCTGTTCCTGTATCAGGGCGCGCACCGAGCCATCACCGATGGACATGAACAGCTCGACCAGCACCGGCAGCTTGCGGTCGATATCCTTCACTCCCGCAGCCATCAGCCCGGGAGCCATGAGCTCGGCCACGCGCCTGGCCACGAACCGGCGCGCCTGACCGTAGCGGTCGGCAATGCCCGGGTCGGGGTCGGCTGCGAACACCAGCCGCCACGATTCCCTGTGCGCCGAGGCAACTTGGAGCAGGGCCTGGAAGCCCGCGATCATCATCTGGCGCGGGTTGCTCATGTCGAGCTGCGACGGCAGGGCCGACATCACGCCAGCCAGCAGTCGCTGTTCTTCGCGTTCCAGCAGGGTGGTGAGCAACTCCTCGCGCGAGGCGAAGCAGGAGTACACCACCGGCTTGGTGACCTGCAGGCGGGCCGCCACGGCCTCCATGGAGACGTGGCGCATGCCTTGCTCCGATGCCAGTGCCAGCGCGGCATCCAGCACCTGAGGGCGGCGTCGTTCCGGGCCCAGGTGGGCGGCACGGGTACGAGCCTTGGCAGTAGTTTGTACGCTCATGTAGGAATTTTATACCTTATGGTAGGAATCACTGCAAGTGGACGTGCTCAGGGTACTCTAGATGCCCGCTCGCCAGGCACTATGCTCTGGCCCGATATGAGGAGTGAACATGTCGCTGCAACTGTCCCGGATTGCCATGCCGGAGCCTGTCGGATCCGTGCTCATTGTCACCGATCAGCACAGTCTGGTGGCGCTTGAGTTCGGGGCGCCGGAGGAGAGGCTCATGCGCCTGCTGCGCCAGCGCTTCGGGTCGGATGTCGCGTTGACGGAGGTCGAGGGGGAAGGGCATTTCGACGCTGCGGTGCGCGCCTATTTCGCGGGCGATCTTGCCGCTCTTGAGGCGGTGCCGGTGAATGGCGGCGGCACGCCTTTCCAGCAGCAGGTCTGGGCGGCGCTGCGCGAGATTCCGGCGGGAGAGACACGCAGCTACGGGGATATCGCGGCCCGCATCGGCAAGCCGGGTGCGGCACGTGCGGTCGGGCTGGCGAACTCGCTCAACCCGATCAGTCTCGCCGTGCCCTGCCATCGCGTGGTGGGCAGCACCGGCGCGCTCACCGGCTATGGCGGCGGCATCGCGCGCAAGCATTGGTTGCTGGCGCACGAGGCGGGCGGCCTGGATCTTTTCCACGGCGCGCCCTGAGGTGGCTCAAACGTTGAAGCGGAAGTGCATCACGTCGCCATCCCTGACGATGTAGTCCTTGCCTTCCAGGCGCCACTTGCCGGCTTCCTTGGCGCCGGCTTCACCCTTGTACTGGATGAAGTCGTCGTAGCCGGTGACTTCGGCGCGGATGAAGCCCTTCTCGAAGTCGGTGTGAATGACGGCGGCGGCCTTGGGCGCGGTGCAGTTGACCGGGATCGTCCACGCGCGCACTTCCTTCACGCCAGCGGTGAAGTAGGTGTGCAGGTTGAGCAGGCCGTAGCCGGCGCGGATGACGCGGTTGAGGCCCGGCTCATCCATGCCGAGGTCGGCGAGGAAGGCGACCTTGTCTTCTTCGTCGAGTTCGGCGATCTCGGCTTCCAGCTTGTTGCAGATCGGCACCACGATGGCCTTCTCGCTGGCGGCGAGTTCGCGCACCTGATCGAGCATGGGGTTGTTGTCGAAGCCGTTTTCATCGACGTTGGCGATGTACATGGTCGGCTTCAGCGTCAGCAGGCCGTAGGACTTGATGACGAAGCGCTCTTCCGGGGAGAGCTCGACGCTGCGCGCCGGATGGCCTTCATCCAGCGCCGGCTTGATCTTGTCGAGCACGTTCTTGATGGCCTGCGAGTCCTTGTCGCCGCCCTTGGCGAGCTTGGTGACGCGGAGCAGGGCCTTTTCGACGGCATCGAGGTCGGCCAGGGCCAGCTCGGTGTTGATGACGGCGATGTCGTCGAGCGGGCTGACGCGGCCGTTGACGTGGATCACGTTGTCATCGTTGAAGCAGCGCACGACGTGGGCGATGGCATCGGTTTCGCGGATGTTGGCGAGGAACTTGTTGCCCAGGCCTTCACCCTGCGAAGCACCGGCGACGAGGCCGGCGATGTCGACGAATTCCATGCTGGTCGGGATCACGCGCTCGGGCTTGACGATGGCGGCGAGGGCATCGAGGCGCGGGTCGGGCATGGGCACCACGCCGGTGTTCGGCTCGATGGTGCAGAACGGGAAGTTCTCGGCGGCGATGCCGGCCTTGGTGAGGGCGTTGAACAGGGTCGATTTGCCGACATTGGGCAGGCCGACGATGCCGCAGTTGAATCCCATGTGTGTCTCCATCCCGACGCCGCTGGCGTCTTTCGATATCACTGGCGCCGGGGCGCCGTCGGGGCTCAGGCCTTGGCCTGGAAGCCGTTGAGTTGGTTCATCACGCGGGCCAGTTCGCCCTTCATGATGGCCTCGCGATGGCGCAGGGCCTCGTCGAGGGCTTGATCGATCAGGTCCTGCTCGCTGCGCGGCGCCTTGCCGAGCACGAAGCCGGTGACCTGCGAGCTGTCGCCCGGATGGCCGATGCCGACGCGCAGACGGTGGAAGCCGTTCTGGTTGCCGAGCGAGGCGATGGTGTCGCGCAGGCCGTTGTGGCCGCCGTGGCCGCCACCGGTCTTGAGCCGGATCTGGCCGGGGGCGAGATCGAGCTCGTCGTGCGCGACCAGGATCTCGGCCGGCGTGATCTTGTAGAACCCCGCGACGGCGGCGATGGCCTGACCGGAGCGGTTCATGTAGGTGGTCGGAATCAGCAGGCGGACATCCTCGCCAGCCACGCTGACGCGGGCTACATAGCCGAAGGACTTGCTGTCGGCTGTCAGGCGCGCGCCGAGCTGGTCGGCCAGCCGTGCCACGAACCAGGAGCCGGCATTGTGACGGGTATCGGCATATTGCGGACCCGGATTGGCCAGGCCGACGATGAGGCGTAGGGCAGTCATGGGCAGGCAGTCTCGCGCGTACTCGAATCCTTTGGTTTCTGAAGCCGCTGCGGAAGCGGAGGCTTCAGAAACGAAAAGCGGGGCCTGAGCCCCGCTTCGCGTTGACCGGTGACGTCGGAATTACTCCGCGTCGACCTTGCTGGCGTGCACGTTGGCAACCGGCTGGTCGTGGTCGTGGCCGAGGGCCAGCGACGGGATTTCCACACCCTTCGGCAGCTTGAGGTCCGACAGGTGCAGGGTGGTGCCGATGTGCACGTTGAGCAGGTCGACTTCGATGAACTCCGGCAGGTTGCCCGGCAGGCAGGAAACTTCCACTTCCGAGGTGAAGTGGGTGATTTCGCCGCCTTCGGTCTTCACGCCAACGCAGGTGTCCTGGTTGGTGAAGTGCAGGGGGACCTTGCGGACCAGCTTCTGGCTGGCATCGACACGCAGGAAGTCAGCGTGCATCGGCACGTTCTTCACCGGGTGACGCTGCAGGGCCTTGATCACGGCCTGCTGCGGCTTGCCATCGATGTTGATGGTCAGCACGTGGGAGAAGAAGGCTTCGTTTTCGAGAGCCTTGACCAGTTCGCGAAGTTCCAGGCTGATCGACTGGGCGGCAGCGGAGCCACCGTAGATCACGGCCGGGACCTTGGCTTCCAGACGACGAAGGCGGCGGCTCGCACCTTTCCCTTCGTTCGTGCGGTCTTGCGCATTGAGTGTGAAGTTTGCAGCGGACATCTTGTTTCTCCGTTGGGCCGGATGCTTGCGACCAGCATCCGGCAATTCCGCCCGCTGACGATTTCAGCGGGTCGGTTTTTGTCCTCGCGACAGGGTCGCTGCGGACAAATGGGTTTCAGTACCTGTACGTGCTGTTCCGTTCAGAACAGATCGAACATGGCGCTGATGGATTCTTCGTTGTTGATGCGGCGCAGCGTTTCCGCCAGCAGGGCCGACATCGACAGCTGGCGGATCTTGCCGCAAGCCTTGGCTTCGTCCGACAGCGGGATGGTGTCGGTGACGACCAGCTCATCCAGCGTGGAGTTGCGAATGTTCTCGATGGCCGGGCCCGAGAGCACGGCGTGGGTGCAGTAGGCCACGACGCGACGGGCGCCGTGTTCCTTGAGCGCGCCGGCGGCCTTGCAGAGCGTGCCGGCGGTGTCGACGATGTCGTCGACGATGATGCAGTCACGGCCCTTCACTTCGCCGATGATGTGCATGACCTGCGATTCGTTGGCCTTCGGGCGGCGCTTGTCGATGATGGCCAGATCGGCGTCATCGAGCTGCTTGGCGACGGCGCGGGCGCGGACCACGCCACCGACGTCCGGCGAGACCACGACCAGGTTCTGGTATTCCTGGCGCTCGATGTCGGCGAGCAGCACCGGCGAGCCGTAGACGTTGTCCACCGGAATGTCGAAGAAGCCCTGGATCTGGTCGGCATGCAGGTCGACGGTGAGCACGCGGTCGACACCGACCGTGGTCAGCATGTCGGCCACCACCTTGGCGGTGATGGGCACGCGCGCCGAACGCACGCGGCGATCCTGGCGGGCATAGCCGAAGTAGGGGATGACCGCGGTGATGCGACCGGCGCTGGCACGGCGCAGGGCGTCGGCCATCACGATCAGTTCCATCAGGTTGTCGTTGGTCGGTGCGCAGGTCGACTGCAGGATGAAGACATCCTTGCCGCGCACGTTGTCGTTGATCTCGACTGCGATTTCGCCGTCCGAGAAGGTGCCCACATGCGCCGCGCCGAGCGGGATGTGCAGATGGTTGGCGACCTTGCGGGCCAGTTCCGGGTTGGCATTGCCGGTGAACACGACGAGATTGGGCATGATGACGAGTCGACTCAGCCTGACGGTAAGTGAAGAATAATGGCAGGGGCGGCTGGATTCGAACCAACGCATGGCGGGATCAAAACCCGCTGCCTTACCGCTTGGCGACGCCCCTATATCCGATGTGGTCGAAGAAGCCGGTCCAGTGCGCTGTGCGCGGGCGACCGATTCAGTCCTCGACAGATGAAGCCGTTGACCGGACTCTCAGCGAGAATCTGCGCTGCTGCATCACGGGTAGGGCAGGCCATGAAAAGGCAGGCTCCGGTACCGGTCATGCGCGCTGGACCTCGCTGCGCCAGCCATTTCATGGCTACATCCACTGCGGGCGACAGGCGGCAGACAACGCTTTCAAAATCGTTCCGACCGGCCCCCGCAAAGAAGGCGCGCAGTGTAATGGCGGTGGTATTTCGTGTCAATTCCGGATGGGCGAAGGCGGCAGCCGTGGCGATGTGCGCATCCGGGCACAGCACGACATACCAGGGTTCAGGCAAATCAACGGGTTGCAGGTCCTCGCCGACCCCTTCGGCCCAGGCTGCGTGACCGCGCACGAAGACCGGGACATCGGCGCCCAGGCGCAGGCCGAGAGCGGCCAGCGCATCCTCGTCGAGACCGGTCTGCCAGAGCGTGTTCAGGGCCAGCAGGGTGGTGGCGGCATCGGACGAGCCGCCCCCGAGTCCTCCCCCCATGGGCAGGTGCTTGTCGAGGCGGATGTCGGCACCCTGGCGGCAGCCGGTTTCGCTCTGCAGCAGGCGCGCGGCGCGCACGATCAGGTTGTCTTCATCGGCGACACCGGCAATGGCCGGGGTCACGCTGACGTGATCGTCGTCGCGCAGGCTGAAGTGCAGCTCGTCAGCGCGGTCGATGAATTGGAAGACGGTCTGCAGGTTGTGGTAGCCGTCCTCGCGCCGCCCGGTGATGTGCAGGAAGAGGTTGAGCTTGGCCGGGGCGGGCAGGCTGAGTTCGCGCATCATGGCGTGGTCGCGGTCGTCGGAGTCGCTGTTGCCGTAGTGTCGACCGGCTGCCAGTTGGCCAGGGTGAGCACGATGCGATTGTTGTCACGGGTCATGACCAGCCGGGTCGGGATGCGGTAGCCGGCCACCAGCTGCTCGCCCATGATGCGCGTGGTCCAGTCGCGTTCGGTGAATTCGCGCACGCCCTCGGGCTCGGTCAGCGCCTGCACCGGTGTCGCGGCATCGGCCGGCCAGCCCATGAGCCAGGCATTCAGGCTGGACAGCGGGATGGGCACGCTGGTCAGCGCCTGCGCCAGGCCTTCGGCGTCGTCGGACTCGTGGCGGCCCAGCCAGGCGTTGTCGAGCACGATGTGTCCGCCACGGCTGTTGAGCGTGGTGTAGCCCTGATTGAGCGGCCCGGCGGCTTCGGCGTCATAGTCGCCGCCATGGCGCTGCCACTTGTAGGTGGCCGATATGCTCTGGCCGAGGAAGCGGATGCCGGCCTTGCCTTCCAGTGCCCAGGCCGGGAGCTGACGGGCATCGGGCGCCGCGGCCAGGGTATCGGCTGCGGGCACGGTGACGGGTACCGTATGCAGGCTGGCGCAGCCGCCGAGGGCGAGCGTCAGCAGCAGGGCGGACAGGGCCCGGCTGCGCTGGCGGGGCGAGGTGATCGGCTGCACGAGGCCTCCACGGGCCGGAAAATGAGTCCCGAGTCTAGCAACAGCGTCCGCAAAATGGGTCGCCGATTTGTTTTTGATGCCTCAATCCCGCACAATTCGTGGCCATTTCCCGGGCGCTTCCGGGCAGGGCGGGCAAAGAGTCGGGCATGGGTCTGCTGGCATTCGGCATCAATCACAAGACGGCATCGGTCGCTTTGCGCGAGCGCGCGGCGTTCACGCCGGAGACGCTGGCGTCCGCGCTCAGGCAGGCTTGCGAGCAGGCCGGACTGAACGAGCTGGCCATCCTGTCGACCTGCAACCGCACCGAGTTCTACGGCGCCGCCGGCCCCGAGGCCATTGAAGCCATGCTGCAGTGGCTGGCCGCCAGTCGTGACATCCCCGCTGATGAACTGCGCCAGGTCTGGTACAGCCATGTCGATCAGGATGCCGTGCGCCATGCCATGCGCGTCGCCTCCGGCCTCGACTCCATGATCCTCGGCGAGCCGCAGATCTTCGGCCAGATGAAGGCCGCCTACAGCGACGCCGCTGCCGCCGGCACCCTCGGCCCCGAGCTCGAGCGCCTGTTCCAGGGCACCTTCGCGGCGGTCAAGCAGGTGCGCACGCAGACGTCCATCGGCGCCAGTCCGGTATCCATAGGCTTCGCCGCCGTCACCCTGGCGCGCCAGGTCTTCGAGTCGCTTGCCGACACCCCGGTGCTGCTGGTTGGCGCCGGCGAGATGAATGCGTTGGTCGCACGCCATCTGCGCGAGCAGGGCGTCAATGAGCTCATGCTGGTCAACCGCACGCTGGTCCGAGCCCAGGCGCTGGCCCAGGAGGTGGGTGCCGAGGCGCTGCCGTGGTCCATGCTGGGCGATGCCCTCAGTCGCGCCGACATGGTGGTGAGCTGCACCGCCAGCGCCGAGGCCGTGATCAGCCTGGCGCAGGTCAGGGCCGCGCTCAAGCGCCGCCGTCATCGCCCGCTGCTGCTGATCGACATTGCCGTGCCGCGCGATATCGATCCGGCCGTGGCCGGACTCGATGATGTCTTCCTTTATACCGTCGATGACCTGCAGTCCGTGGTCGATGCCGGCTGGCGCCAGCGCGAAGCCGCCGCCGCCGAGGCCGAGGCGCTGATTGCCGAGCGCGTGCAGCGCTTCACCGGCCAGAAACTCATCCAGCAGGATGCCGCGGCGATGATCCGTACTCTGCGCGGCCGTGCCCAGCAGCAGGCCGATGACGAGCGTGCGCGCGCGCTCGATGCCATTCTCCAGGGTGCCGATCCGGCGGCGACGCTGGCGCGCATGCAGCACAACCTGCTCAACAAGTGGCTGCACAATCCGACCGTCGCGCTGCGCCAGCTTGCCGCCGGCGGCGAGAGCGAACAGCTGGAGCGCTTCGCCGGCATGCTCGGCATCGTTCTGCCGGATGGCGGCGCGGACGGCAACAGCCCGACATGAAGGACTCCATTCTGGCGCGCCTCGATCGCCTCGCCGAGCGTTTCGAGGAACTCAATGCCCTGCTCGCCGATGCCGGCGTGATCGCCGACCAGCAGCAGTTCCGCAGGCTGTCACGCGAGCATGCCGAGCTGGAGCCGGTGGTGCAGGCGCTGCTGACCTATCGTCATACCCAGGCCGGGCAGGCCGAGGCGCGCACGCTGCTGTCCGATCCCTGCTTTTCTGAACAAGAGCTCCGCGAGCTCGCCGAGCAGGACATCCGTGATGCCGATCAGCGCCTGCTCGAGCTAGAGGCCGAGCTGCAGCGCCTGATGGTGCCGCGCGACCCCAACGACAGCTGCAACATCTATCTGGAGGTTCGCGCCGGAACCGGTGGCGACGAGGCCGCGATCTTCGCCGGCGACCTGTTCCGCATGTACTGCCGCTATGCCGAGCGCATGGGCTGGCGTGTCGAGGTGGTGTCGAGCAGTGCCGGCGAGCATGGCGGCTACAAGGAAGTCATCTCGCGCGTCGAGGGCGAGGGCGCCTATGCCGCGCTCAAGTTCGAGTCGGGCGCGCACCGCGTGCAGCGCGTGCCGGCCACCGAATCCCAGGGTCGCATTCATACCTCGGCCTGCACCGTGGCCATCCTGCCCGAGTCGGAAGAAATCAGTTCGGTCGAGATCAATCCCGCCGACCTGCGCATCGATACCTACCGCTCCAGCGGCGCCGGCGGTCAGCACGTCAACAAGACCGACTCGGCGGTGCGCATCGTGCATCTGCCGACCGGCGTCGTGGTCGAGTGCCAGGATGAGCGCTCGCAGCACAAGAACAAGGCGCGCGCCATGTCGCTGCTGAGTGCCCGTCTGCTGGCCGCTCAGCAGCAGGCGCAGCAACAGGCCTCGGCCTCGCTGCGCCGAGACCTGGTCGGCTCCGGCGATCGCTCGGAGCGCATCCGCACCTACAACTTTCCCCAGGGTCGGGTCACCGACCATCGCATCAATCTCACGCTGTACCGGCTGGAAGAAATCATTGCCGGCGATCTCGGCGAGCTGCTGCAGGCGCTGGCCACCGAGCATCAGGCCGATCTGCTGGCGGCCATGGCCGACGAGGCCTGACATGACCGACTCCGGAGCGCTCGCCACAACCATTGCCGACTGGCTGCGCGAAGCGACCCGGCGACTGGCGGAGGCGCCGGCCTGGCAAGCGCCGGGCGACGTTGATGTCTCGCCCCGGCGTGAGGCCGAGTGGCTGCTGTCCGCCGTGCTCGACAAGAATCTGACCTGGCTGCTGACCTGGCCCGAGCGTGAGCTGAGCCCGGTGCAACGGGCGCAGGCCGAGACCTGGCTGCAGCGCCGCTGTGCCGGCGAGCCGCTGGCCTATCTCGTCGGGACTCGCGACTTCTGGTCGTTGCCGCTGCGTGTGACGCCGGCGACGCTGGTGCCGCGCCCCGACAGCGAGCGTCTGGTCGAGCTGGCGCTGGAAAGGCTGCCGGTCGATGGCAGCGTGCTCGATCTCGGCACCGGCAGCGGTGCCATTGCCCTGGCCCTGGCCAGCGAGCGGCCGCTGGCGCGCGTCAGTGCGCTCGATCGCAGCGCCGAGGCGCTGGCGGTGGCGCGCGGCAACGGCGCCACGCTGGGCTTGCCGGTGCGCTGGCTGGAAAGCGACTGGTTCGCGGCGGTGGCGGGTGAAACCTTCGATCTGGTGGTCAGCAATCCGCCGTATATTGCCGAGGATGATCCGCATCTGCCGGTGCTGGGTCACGAGCCGCTGACCGCGCTGGTGGCCGGCGAGGCCGGACTGGCGGATCTCCGCCATCTGGTGGCCACGGCGCCTCTGCATCTGGCGGCTGGCGGCTGGCTGCTGCTCGAACACGGCTTTGCCCAGGCGGCTGCCGTGCGTGCGCTGCTGGTCACGCGCGGCTTCATGCAGGTGCAGAGCTGGCAGGATCTGGGTGGTCAGGAACGGGTCAGTGGCGGGCAGTGGTTCGGAGCGAGTGCGCCTGTGCGCGGCGATGAGGAGGGGCGGGCATGCTGAGCGATGACCAGCTGCTGCGTTACAGCCGGCAGATCATGCTGCCGGACTGGGATGTGCCGGGACAGGAAAAGCTGGTGGCGGCCACCGTGCTGGTGGTCGGCCTTGGCGGTCTCGGCTGCCCGCTGGCGCAGTATCTGGCGGCGGCCGGTGTCGGCCGTCTCATCCTGTGTGACTTCGATCATGTCGATATCACCAATCTGCAACGCCAGGTCCTGCATCATGATGCCGATGTCGGCCGTCTCAAGGTCGAGTCCGCCGCTGACAAGCTGCGCGTGATCAATCCCGGCGTGCGCGTGGAGATGCTGGCGCAGGTGGTTGATGCCGCTCTGCTGGCACGACTGTTGCCTGAGGTCGATGTTGTCGCCGATTGCTGCGATAATTTCGCCACCCGCGAGGCGGTCAGCGCCGCCGCCTGGGCTGCCGGCAAGCCGCTGGTGTCGGCTGCGGCCATAGGCTGGCAGGGCCAGCTGGCGGTATTCGACCCGCGTCATGTCGAGTCGGCCTGCTACCGCTGCCTGTATCCGGGCGCGGACGACGAGGCGCCGACGTGCAGCGAGGCCGGTGTCATGGCCACCACGGTGGCGGTGATCGGCAGCTGGCAGGCGCAGGAAGTGCTGAAGGTTGTTGCGGGAGCGGGCAAGACGTTGACTGGTCAGCTGCTGCTCTGGGATGGTCAGGTCAATGAAGTCCGGCGTGTGCGCACGCCGAGGGATCCGGCATGTCCGGTGTGTTCAGTGCAGGGAGTGGAGAAGGCATGAATCATTACGCGAACTGGGGCAATGCCCTGAAGGGGCTGTTCCGCATCGGTCAGACCACCTCGGTGCTGGCCAGCGTCGGTTTCTCCTGGGCCACGGGCGATCGTCCGCCGATTCCGCGCCTGCTGCGCCAGACCTTCGAGCGCCTGGGTGCGACCTACGTCAAGCTCGGCCAGTTCATCGCCAGCTCGCCCTCGCTGTTCCCGGCCGAATACGTCAACGAGTTCCAGTATTGCCTGGACAAGACCGAGCCGCTGCCTTTCGCCATCATGAAGGCCGTGCTGGAGAGCGAGCTGAAGCAGCCGCTCAGCGAAATATTCTCCGAAATAGACGAGATTCCGCTGGCATCCGCGTCGATCGCCCAGGTTCATGCAGCGAAGCTGCTGAATGGCGAGCCGGTCGTCATCAAGATCCAGAAGCCGGGTGTCGAGAACACCCTGCTGACCGACCTGAACTTCCTCTATGTCGCCGCCCTGCTGCTTGAACGGGCGCTGCCCAAGCTCAAGTTCGCTTCGCTGTCGGGCATCGTCAGCGAAATCCAGGCCTGCATGATGGAAGAGGTCGACTTCTACAAGGAAGCGCGCAACCTCGAGCAGTTCCGCGAGTTCCTGCGCAAGACCGGCAATACCCAGGCGACCGCGCCGCGTGTCTTCCCGGAGGCATCCAGCCTGCGTGTGCTGACCATGGAGCGCTTCTATGGTGTGCCGCTGACCGACCTCGACACCATCCGCAAGTACACCCGCGACCCCGCCGGCACGCTGGTGGCAGCGCTCAACACCTGGTTCTCCAGCCTCATGCTGTGCGAGAGCTTCCATGCCGACTTGCACGCCGGCAACCTCATGGTGCTCACCGACGGCCGTCTCGGCTTCATCGACTTCGGCATAGTCGGTCGCATCGCGCCGGAAACCTGGTCGTCCACCATGGCCTTCATCGAATCGCTCAGCGATGGTGACTTCCGCAAGATGGCCGAGAGCATGGCCGTGATCGGCATGACCAAGCGCAAGGTCGATCAGGACCTGCTGGCCAAGGATCTCGAAGCCATCTACGGTGCCGCCACCCAGGTCGACCCGGAGCAGGTCATCAACGCTCTTGCCAACGACAACGAGATCAACAAGCTCATGCTTGACATCGTCGCGGTGGGCGAGCGTCACGGCATCCGCTTCCCGCGCGCGTTCGCGCTGCTGCTCAAGCAGATCCTCTATTTCGACCGCTACATCCGCATCCTGGCGCCGGACATGAACCTGTTCGATGACGAGCGCATCGAGTTCATGGCGCTGACCGGAGACAATCCGCGCCTCCTGCACTGAGTCCATGTTGCAGGTCTGACGAAAAGCCCGCCGATTGGCGGGCTTTTTCATGCCGGCAGTTTCGGAGACCTGTCAGGGCTCAGAAGCCTTCGAGCACGATCTTGCCGCGCGCCTGTCCGCTCTCCAGCAGGGCATGGGCGCGACGCAGGTTGGCGGCATTGATGAGGCCGAAGTGCGCGGCCAGGGTCGTGCGCAGCACGCCGGCATCGACCAGGCCGGCGACCTCCTCGAGGATGTCGTGCTGCACCGCCATGTCGTCGGTGCCGAACAGCGAGCGCGTGAACATGAACTCCCAGTGCAGCGACAGGCTCTTGCGCTTGAGCAGGCGGATGTCCAGCGGTTCGGGGTCGTCGATCAGGGCCAGGCGACCCTGCGGCGCCAGACAGGCGACGATCTCCGCGAAATGCTGATGCGTCGCCGTCAGGCTGGCGACATGACTGACCTGGGGATGGTCGATGCGCGCCAGCTCCCCGGACAGCGGCAGACGATGATCGATGACCTCGTGCGCGCCCAGATCGCGCACCCATTGCGCCGTTTCCGGGCGCGAGGCCGTGGCGATCACGGTCAGGTCGGTGAGCTGGCGGGCGAGCTGGATCAGCATGGAGCCGACACCGCCGCCGGCGCCGATGACGAGCAGGCTCTGGCCGCTGCGCCCGGCTTGCGCATGCTGCCGGGTGCGCGCCACCTGCAGGCGCTCGAAAAGCAGCTCCCAGGCGGTGACCGTGGTGAGCGGCATGGCGGCTGCCTCGGCGAAGGAAAGGCTGGCCGGCATGTGACCGGCAATGCGCTCATCGACCAGCTGGCATTCACTGTTGCTGCCCGGGCGCTGGACGGCGCCGGCATACCAGACGCGGTCACCGGGCCGGAAACGGGTCACGGCAGCACCGACGGCGAGCACGATGCCGGCGGCATCCCAGCCCAGTACCTGATGTTCGCCCTCGGCTGGCGCGACCGTGCGACGGATCTTGGTATCCACCGGATTGACCGCGACGGCATGAACGGCGATCAGCAGGTCCGTGGCACCCGGTTGCTGTCGCGGCAGCATGATGTCGAGCAGGGCCTCGGGATGGTCTGCAGGCAGGCAGCGGGCATAGCCCACGGCCTTCATGGAGGTCTCGGGCGTGGCGACCTGGGGATTGCGGGAGGCTGGCGTGGCGGTATCGGTCATGGAGGCTGCCGGATGGTCGTGGGCTGGTCGCCTAGCCTAGCCGGTCTCGCTGTGCCGGAGCAGGGGCAGGAGTGGCGATGGCTGCCGGCAGATGTGCCTGATCTCACGCGGCGCTGGCTCAGGCTGTCAGTCACAGCCACAAGTTTGGCGCTTGCGGGCGTTTGAGCGCCCGGACGCCACTCGTAACATGACGGGCATTCGCAGACCTGCACGAGCCTGACATGGACCTTCATATTCCTGCCGCCGAACATGCCTTCCGTGACGAGGTGCGTTCCTTTCTGGCAGACAACCTGACTGCCGAGATTCGCGAGGCCGGTCGTCTGGCCACATCGGTGTTCGCCGATGCCGGCCTGGCCATGGCCTGGCAGAAAATCCTGCATGCCCGCGGCTGGGCCGCACCGCACTGGCCCGAGGAGCATGGCGGGCCGGGCTGGAGCATTTCCCAGCGCGCCATCTTCGCCGAGGAGCTGGTGCGTGCCGAGGCGCCGCCGCTGGTGCCCATGGGTCTGCTCATGTGCGGTCCCTGCCTGATAGGCTGCGGATCACCGGAGCAGCAGGCGCACTATCTGCCGCGCATCCTGTCCGGCGAGGACTTCTGGTGCCAGGGCTATTCCGAGCCGGGCGCCGGTTCCGACCTGGCCTCGCTGCAGACCTTCGCCGAGATTGATGGCGATGACTACGTCATCAACGGCACCAAGATCTGGACCACCTACGCGCATCATGCCAATCGCATGTTCGGTCTCGTCCGCACCAGCCGCGAGGGCAAGGCCCAGTCCGGCATCACCTTCCTGCTGCTGGACATGAACACGCCGGGCATCACGGTCGAGCCCATTGTCGGTCTCGACGAGATTCCCGAGCAGTGCCAGGTCTTCTTCGACAATGTGCGCGTGCCCAGGTCCAATCGCGTCGGCGAGGAGAACCAGGGCTGGGGTGTCGCCAAGTACCTGCTGACCTTCGAGCGTGGCGGTGCCGAATACGCGCCCATGCTGGGCATACAGCTGGCCCGCGTGAAGCAGTTCGCGGCGTGCCAGAAGATCGCTGGCGGGCGCAGCCTCATGCAGGATGATCTGTTCAGCTATCGCGTCGCGCGTGCCGAGATCGACATCCTCGCGCTCGAGTTCACCGAGAACCGCATCAAGTCCGAACTCGGCGCCGGCAAGAGCCCGGGTGCGCTGTCATCGATGACCAAGATCCTCGGCACCGAGCTGCAGCAGAAGGTCACCGAGCTGGCGGTCGATGCCCTCGGCGCGCAGGCGCTGATCTGGCAGCCGCGCGCCATCGAGCCGGGCAGCACGCTGCCGGCGGTGGGGCCTGAGTACGCCACGACCGCCATGGCGCGCTATCTCAACGCGCGCGCCACGTCGATCTACGGCGGCTCCAACGAAGTGCAGCGCGGCATCATCGCGAAAATGGTGCTCGGCCTCTGAGGCGCGGGCAGGCAAGGCATATCAGGAAGGCATCATGGATTTTTCGCTGAATGAAGAGCAGCGCATGCTGCGCGACAGCGTCGAGCGCTTCGTGCGCGGCAGCTACCCCATCGAGCTGCGCCGCAAGTCGGTGCACGAGCAGGACAGCTTCAACCCGGAGGTCTGGCGCCAGTTCGCCGAGCTGGGCTGGCTGGCGCTGCCGTTCGCCGAGGAGGATGGCGGTCTGGGCGGCAGTCTGATCGAGACCATGGTGGTGCTGGAGGCCTTCGGCAAGGGTCTGGTGGTCGAGCCCTACATTGCCACCGTGGTCACCGGCGGCGGCTTTCTGCGCCGTGCCGATGCCGACCAGAAGGCGCGCTGGCTGGCGCCACTGATCGAGGGTTCGCTGCAGGCGGCTTTCGCCGTCGACGAATACGAACAGGTGCATGATCTGACGCAGACGGCCATGCATGCCCGGCGCACGCCGGACGGCTATCTGCTGCAAGGCAGCAAGGCCTGTGTGCTCAACGGCGATCGTGCCGATCTGCTGATCGTGCTGGCGCGCACCTCCGGCGAGCCTGGCGATGACCATGGCCTGTCGCTGTTCCTGGTCGATGCCGGTACTGCCGGCATCAGCCGCAAGCCGCACCGCACGGTGGATGGCCAGCGTGGCGCCGAGATCGGCTTCGAGCAGGTTCGTCTCTCCGCCGATGCCCTGCTCGGCGAGCTTGGCCAGGGTCTGGCGCTGGCCCGCACGGTCGTGCAGGAGACGGTGCTGGCGCTGGGCGCGGAGGCGGTCGGTGCGCTTGCGGTGCTGCTCCACGACACCGTCGAGTACGCCCGGACACGCAAGCAGTTCGGTGTCGCCATCGGCAGCTTCCAGGCCCTGCAGCACCGCATGGCCGACATGTTCATGGCCTGCGAGCAGACGCGTTCTCTTCTGCTGGCGGCCACGCTCAAGACCCATGAGCAGCACGCCGACGCGGCGCTGGCCGTGCATGCGCTCAAGGTCCAGATCGGCAGCGGTGGCCGCCGTGTCGCGCAGGAGGCCGTGCAGCTGCATGGTGGCATGGGCATGACCGATGAACTGGCCATAGGTCACTACTTCAAGCGCCTGACCGCCATCGATGCCCTGTTCGGCAATGCCGATCGCCATGCTCTGGCCTATGCCCGCGCCAGTGCCTGACGGCCGGCGCGCGGACATGAAAAAACCGCCGGTCTGGCGGTTTTTTCATGTCTGCTGCGACAGCTCCGCGACGACAGTCCTCAGGGCACGATGAGCATGTGCCGGTAGTGCTGGCTGACGGCGCGCAGCTGGTCGTCGCTGATGCGCTGCAGCAGCTTGCGCACCGTGGCATGGCCAGCCTTCTGAATGGTGCTGCGCGAGACATCGACCAGCTTGCGCTTGACGAAGCCCAGCTCCAGGCAGTCGGTGAACTCGTCGTAGCAATACGTCGTGGTGAGGTCGATGAACAGGTTCATGACCTCTATCAGTTCGCCGCGCACGCTGCCGACCTCCGGGCCCATGGCGCGCTGCAGCGCGGCCTGCAGGCGCATGCCGTCGGTATCCGGCATGGCGTAACCGAAGCGGCGGCCGTCGGGCGCATCGACGCGACGGCGCAGCATGTAGGCGGCGAGCTTGTCCTGCTCGCCTGACGACACCTTGCCGAGCAGCTGTCTGAGCAGCACATGCATGGTGCTGGTGACCAGCCTGGCCACCATGTCCAGGATGGAGCCGCCTTCCTGGTCGTGCTTGAGTATCTCGATGACATCCAGCGCCAGCGCCTTGACCACGCCATCGACCCCGAGCATGGCGAGCCGGCTGATCTCCTCCTGCGAGCTGTATACGCCTTGCCCATGCGCCTCGATCAGCGCATCGAGCTGCTCTTGCTGGCCTTCGGGCAGAGCGAAGCCGAAGTAGTGGGTCATGCGGTTCTCCATGGTCAGAAACGTGTGTTCAGCTGCAGGCCCAGCATGTTGATGTAGGTGTTGTAGAAGCGTCCGCGGAAGGTGCCGCCGTTGCCGGTGCAGTCCTGCGGCTTGTCGCTGGTGAAGCCGTTCTGGTCTTCCAGATAGGCGCCACGGCAGGGATCACGGAAGCGCGACTCGGCATCTTCCAGCAGTATCAGGCTGTAGGCGGCGTCGACGGTCATGTTCTTCTTCAGCTTGTAGTTGGCACCCAGCGAGAACATGTGGCGGTTGCTGTCGGGTGCGCTGGGGTGGCGATATTCCGGCGAGCGGATGGGCGTCAGGTCGTACTGGTAGCCGGTACGCAGCATGAGCTTGTCGTTGTAGTGATAGTTGAGACCGGCCGATGCCTTGAACGAGTCACGCCACTTGGTGACGATGATGCCCGGCATCTGCTTGATGGTATCGACGCCGTTGGGAGCCTTCTCGTCGAGGATGGTGACCTTGATGTTCTCGACCACCGAGCTCTGGATGAAGGTGTAGTCGAGCATGAGGTCGAACTTGTCGTTGAGCTCGCGGAAGAAGCCCAGCGACAGGCGCGCGGGCAGCTTGACGACAGACTTGGTGGTGGCGTCCGGCCGGTAGTACTTGGCGAGGAAGTCGGCGCCGCTGACATTGCCGCTGCCGTCGGGTGCCGGCAGGCCGTGGACGCCGGGGACGTCGTCGGTGATGCTGTGGACGTCGTCGACATCCCAGTCGAGAGTGCCGCGCATGTTGAGGCGGCCCTCGGAGCGGTAGGCGATGCCGAAGCGCGTCTTGTCGTCGGGCGAGAACATGTAGCCCATGTTCCAGCCGAAGCCGTAACCGAACATCTCGATGGTGCCCGAACCGTTGCTGTCCGGCGTCAGCAGCACGCTGCCGCCGAGCTTGGCGATCTCGCCTTTCTGCTCTGGCGTCAGCGCGCTGAACAGGGTGCTGCCGTCGACGCCGATGTTGTTCAGCGCGGTGGTGAGCGCGGGCGGAATCGTGCTGGTGCCGAGCAGGCCGTTGACGAGGCTGCCGACCGTGCCGCCGCCGAGGTCGTCGAGCACGGGCTGCAGCAGGTAGGGCATCACGCCCGGCACGTCGATCTGCAGCTTCTGCTTGAGATGGCCAAGATACACGGAGGTGCCGAAACCGAGGCTGTGCTTTTCATCGAAGCGTATGGCGGCGACCGAGTTGGCGTTGACGATTTCCACGGCGGTGGAGTCGGCGAAGTTGCGCCCGAACCAGTCCGACTTGTTGTTCAGGTTGCCGCCGGCGGCCGGAAAGAGGCCGAAGCCCAGGGTGATCTGCTCATCCCAGGGCATGCTGGCGAACAGTGCCGCGCTGGCCAGAAGGTGCGGCCAGTAGGAGCCGGCGCCGCCACCTTGGGTCAGCGTGCCCGGGTTGCTGTCGGAGTTGTCGGTATTGCTCGGCGGTGGCGTGCCGGTGGTGCCCTGGTTCTCGACCCGGCCCCGGACGTTGATCAGGTTGACGCTGTTCGATACCCAGGTGCCATGCAGACGGGTGATGCCGGCGGGGTTGTAGTAGATCACCGACGGGTCGCTGGCCTCGGCCGAGTTGGCGTTCGAGCTGCCCTGCATGCCGGTGGCAATGACCGGCACGTCGAAGCCGCCCGCCTGCAAGGCAGCAGATGCGGTGGCAAGCACGGCCAGGGCCAGGGTGCGTGGGACGAAGTTGAATCGTGTCTGCATGGCAGTTCTCGTTTTTCTTGTTGTTGTCGCCAGCGCCAGTGTGCGGTCGGGGATGCCCCTTTTCATGCGCATCACATGACTATGTAGTCACCAAAATGACGAGCCGACGAATGCCCGTGTCGCGAGTCGGGCTGGATGACGGTTGCGTGCTGAACGGCATGATGATATAAAAAACGTAATTTGTATATATGTTCAGGAGTGCGGCATGAATGCATCTGTCGGAATCCGACCCGTGACATCCGCCCTGGCGATGTCCGGAGTGGGGCCGGAGTCGCTGACCTGGCGCTATGCCGGCGATGTCCGCTATGTCCTGCTGGGGCTGTCGCAGGCCTTTCTGCTGCAGGCCGCGCATCCGGTCATCAGTCTCGGCGTCGAGCAGCATTCAACGTACCGGACCGATCCGCTCGGTCGCTTCGAGCGCTCCATCAAGCTGCTCTGGCCGGTGCTCTACAACACCCGCGAGGGCGCCGGGGACTACGGCCGGCGTGTGCGCGAACGTCACCGCGACATCAAGGGCACGGATGCCGACGGCAAGGCCTACCATGCGCTCAATCCCGAGCCCTACCTGTGGGTGCACATGACCGCGCTGGAGTCGATGATCCGCTTCGCCGGCTATGTCGGCGAAGCGCCGGATGCGGCGCAGCGCGAGCAGATGTTCCGCGAGTGGCAGCAGCTGGGCCTGCTGCTCGGCCTGCGCGAGCAGGACATGCCGGCCACGCTGACGGAGTTCGAGATCCGTTTCGCGGAGATGATCGAGCAGCGTCTGGAGCGCACGCCGACCTTCGACTTCCTCATGACGTCCGGTTATTTCGTCAGCATTCCCAAGCCGCGCGGCCTGCGTCTGCCGAACAGTGTCTGGCGCCTGCTCAGCCAGCCTGTGGGGGCGCTGGTCTTCCTGCTCACGCGCGGCAGCATGGCGCCGCGTTTTCGCGAGCGCTTCGGTGTGTCCTGGACGCGGACCGACGCGCTGATCTTCCGGATCACGACACTGGCCCTGCGTCTGCTCTGGAAAATCCTGCCGGAGCGGGTACGCTGGTTGCCGGAGGCCCTGCGCGCCATACGCGATGCGCGCAGGCATCCTGAAAACTACCCCAGTCCGGACCGAGCTCTCGCATGAACAACCCTGCCGCGCTGATCAGCGCCGACTATTTTTCCCGACCGGAAGATAACGAGACGGCGACCCGCATCCTCGATGCGGCGTTGACGCTCTATCTCGAATTCGGCCTGCGCCGGACCACCATGGATGATGTCGCCCGTCATGCCGGCATTGGTCGTGTCACGGTCTATCGCCACTACGCCGACAAGAATGCCCTGTTCCAGGCCGTGGTCCTGCGCGAGTGCTGGCGCGCCATCCAGGGCATCGAGCGCCGGCTGGCGGACATCCCTGACCCCGAGGAGCGCATGGTCGAGAGCTTCGTGCTGGTGGTGAACGGTTGCCGGCGTCATCCGCTCATGCGTCGTCTGCTCGACACCGAGCCGGAATGGCTGTTGCCGCATCTGACCGTGAAGGGCACCGGCATACTCGATTTCGGTCGCGGCTACATTGCCCGCTATCTGCGCCATGCCAAGGGTGGCGGCATGGGCAATGACGCCATGGTCGATGTCCTGGCCGAAGTCTTCATGCGCATCCTCAATTCGCTGCTGCTGACCCCGGGCGGCATTCTCGCGCCGGAAGACGAGGGCGAACTGCGCGCCAGTGCCCGTCGCTTCTTCCTGCCTCTGTTCAGACAACAACAACCCGGACCCTGATCCGCGGAGACCGCCATGACTTCCAGCCTCACTTCCCTGCATGACGCCGCTGCTGCCGGGCAGGCTCCCGAGCTTGCCGAGCTGCAGCGCATTTTCACGCAGCAGCGTCAGGCCTTCCGCGCCTCGTCGCAGACCACGCTGGCGCAGCGCAGGGAAAAGCTGGAGGCATTGTCGCGGGCTCTGCTCAAGTATCAGGATGTGCTGGCTCAGGCGGTCAGCGATGACTTCGGCAGCCGTTCGGCGGACGAGTTCAAGATGGCCGAGCTGCTCTTCAGCCTGGAAAGCCTGAAGTATGTCAGGCGCAACCTGAAGGCCTGGATGAAGCCGGAGAAGCGCCATGTGGCGCCGCTGCAGCAGCCCGGCAAGGCCCGTATCGAATACCAGCCGCTGGGCGTGATCGGCATCATCGTGCCGTGGAATTATCCGGTGTTCCTGGCGGTCGGTCCGCTGATGTACGCCATTGCCGCCGGCAATCGCGCCATGATCAAGATGTCCGGTTTCACGCCGCGCCTGGGCGAGGCCTTCAAGGCCATGCTCGCCGAGGTCTTCGACGAGGCCGAGGTGGCGGTCATCACCGGTCGTGGCGAGGTGTCCGAGGCGTTCCCGCGCCTGCCGTTCGACCAGATCACCTTCACCGGCTCGACCAATGTCGGCCGCATCGTCATGCAGGAGGCCGCGCGCAACCTGACGCCGGTGCTGCTGGAGCTGGGCGGCAAGTCGCCGGCCATCGTGCATGACTCCTTCCCGCTCGCCGACGCTGCCGAGCGCCTGTCTTTCGGCAAGTGCTGGAATGCCGGCCAGACCTGCATCGCACCGGATCATCTCTACCTGGCGCGTGGACGCACCGACGAGTTCGTGACGCGTTTCAGCGCCCAGGTCGGCAAGCTCTATCCGACCATGCGCGACAACCCCGACTACACGTCGATCATCAATCAGAAGCAGTACGCGCGCGTGCAGGGCTATCTCGCCGAGGCGCGTGATCGCGGCGCCCGCGTCATCGAGATCAACCCGGCCGGCGAGGACTTCAGCGGCACCCGCAAGATGCCGGTGACGCTGGTCACCGGCGTCACGCCGGACATGCAGCTCATGCAGAACGAGATCTTCGGGCCGGTGCTGCCGATCATGGAGTACGACGACATCGATGCCGTGCTCGACGAGATCGCCTCGCGTCCGCATCCGCTGGCGTTCTACTACTTCGATTACAACGCCGGTCGCGCCGACCATGTCATCGCCAACAGCACCTCCGGCGGCGTCACCGTCAATGACGTCATGGCCCACGCCGCCGCCGATGACCTGCCTTTTGGCGGTGTCGGAGGTTCGGGCATGGGCAAGTACCACGGCCACGAGGGCTTCCTGGCCATGTCCAATGCCCGTGCCGTCATGGTGAAGTCGAAGTTCTACGGTGTGCGCTACATCCTGCCGCCATTCGACAAGCCGGCGCACAAGCTGATCAAGCGTTTCATGCTGAGCTGACCTCGGTCAGCCCGGCGCGTTTGCGACTAACGAAACACACCAGACCAACACCAGAAGAAAAGGTATCGCCTCCATGATGAACCCAGACTCGCTGCGGCGTTTTCGCCGCGGACTCTCCCTGTTCGCCCCGATGTTTCTGCTGGCCTTGCCGGCGGCCCCGGCCATGGCGGCCGATGCCGGTCTGAAGAGTGTCAGGATCTGCGTGTTCGACCCGCTCGGCACCAACGGCCCGGCCTATGCCCAGGCGCGGGACCAGATGCTAGAGGCCAGGAAGTGGGGTATCAACGCCGAGTTCAAGGCCTATCCGGACGAGCGCGTGGTGACCGAGGATTTCAAGGCCGGGCAGTGTGACGCCGCCGCCATCACGACCTTGCGCAGCAAGCAGTTCAACCACTTCGTCGGCAGCCTGGATTCCATAGGCGCGGTGCCCGACACCGCACACATGCGCCTGGCACTGGATGCGCTGGCGGACCCCAAGATGGCGCCGCTGATGATCAGCGGCCAGTACGAGGTCGCCGGCATCGCGCCGCTGGGCTCGGTATTCGTCATGGTGCGTGACCGCGCCATCAACTCGATCGAGACAGCGGCCGGCAAGAAGGTGGCGGTCATGGACTGGGACAAGTCGCAGGCCAAGATGGTGCAGAAGCTCGGCTCGCAGCCGGTGGCATCGGATGTCACCAACTTCGCCGGCAAGTTCAACAATGGCCAGGTCGACATCATTGCCGCGCCGGCCATCGCCTTCAAGCCGCTGGAGCTGTATCGCGGCCTCGGTACCAAGGGCGCGATCTACCGCTTCCCGCTGGCCATGATGTCGGGCTCTCTGCTCATCCGTCGTGATCGCTTCCCGGACGGCTTCGGACAGAAGCTGCGCAGCTTCGTGGCGACTCAGAAGGATCGCGCCTTCGAGATCATCGCGCGTGAGGAGAAGGGCATAGAGCCGCACTACTGGATGGACCTGACCGCCGCCGACAAGGCCAAGTATGTCGACATGATGCGCGAGGCCCGCATCATGATGATGAACGACGGCGACTACGATCCGCGCATGATGAAGCTGCTCAAGCGCATCCGCTGCAGGCTCAGTGCCGGCCTCGCCGAGTGCTCGCAGAGCAGCGAGTGAGCCGGGCGTTCAGCGCGTGCCGTCGAGGATGACGCGCGCCACGCCTTCGGGGTCATCCCACATCGGCACATGACCCCAGCCCCAGGGCTGCAGCCAGCGCGCCTGCGCCGGCAGGCCCGCGCGATTCTGCATGGCGCCGGTCAGGATCCAGTCCAGCCTGCCGAAGGCAATGGTGATCGGCAGGGTCAGGCGATCAAGCTCGGGAATGCGGTCGATGATGTCGTAGGTGGCCTCGAAGCCGGGGGCATGGGCGAAGTCGTCTATGGCCCGGTTCATGGCGCTGACCGGCATGCGATGGCTGCGTATGGAGACCGGAATTGCCAGCACCTTGTCACCGAGGCCGGCCGGCGAGATGCCGACCATGCTGCGGGCCAGCCCGGCGTGCGCGGCCGCCAGTGCCAGCCAGCCGCCCATGGAGTTGCCGACGATGTCGACCGGGCCGCTGATGCCGCGCTCGCTGAGACTGTCCTGCAGGCCTTGCAGCAGGCGTTCGGTGCTGAGCGCGCCGGTCAGCGCCGGCGTCTGGCCGAAGCCGGCAATATCGAAGGCCAGCACGCGACGCTCACGGGCGAGCAGATCCATGACCGGGGTCCATGCCGTGTGCGACATGCCGATGCCATGCAGCAGCACCAGCGGGCGGCCCTGGCCGCGTTCGAGACAATACCAGCCCATCGTTTCCGACTCCTGAAAAGGCGAGTCGGACTATATAGCCTGTCGGAATGACTGGGTAGTCTTGGTCTGCAGCAGCACCGAGGTCATCGACAGCGAGCCCAGCACCGTGTCGTTGAACAGACTCAGCTCGTCCTCATCTGTCTGCAGTGCCAGGGCATAGAGCAGCGGCAGGTAATGCTCCGGCGTCGGGATGGCGAGCCGCGCCTCGTGACCGAGGCGGTCGACGTGCTGCAGCGGCACATGGTCGCCGGCGACCAGCCACTGGTTGAACTGTGTCTGCATGCGTTCGGCCCAGGGCTCTGCCTTGTCCAGCGGCCAGCGCAGCAGGGCCAGGTTGTGCACCATGTCGCCGCTGGCCAGGATCAGCACGCCCTCGTCACGCAGCGGTGCCAGTCGCTGCGCCAGGTTGTAGTGCCAGGGGCCGTCATGGTCGCGCGCCAGACTGAGCTGCACGACCGGAATGTCGGCGGCCGGGAACATTGGCAGCAGCACGCTCCAGGCACCGTGATCGAGGCCCCAGCGGCTGTCCTGGACCACCGTTTCCGGGGCCAGCAGTTCGGCCACGCGCAGCGCCAGCGCCGGGTCGCCCGGGGCCGGGTATTGCGCCGCATGGAGCTCCGGCGGGAAGCCGCCGAAGTCGTGGATGGTGCGCGGCTGCGCGCTGGCGGTCACTGCCACGCCCTGTGTTTCCCAGTGCGCAGACACCACCAGGATGGCACGCGGGCGCGGCAGCAGCTGGCCGAGGCGTTGCCATTCACGGCGGAAGGCATTGTCTTCGATGGCATTCATCGGCGAGCCGTGGCCGACGAAGAGAACGGGCTGACGCATGGTGTGCTCCATGGGTGATCGGGACATGTCGTCACCATAGCCTGCCGTGGCTGCGGGATCGAGCCAGCCGGGCGGGACTGATTGTTGTTGCCTGCGCATGAATGATGAAGGGGAGCACAGGCTCCCCTTCATCATTACGGATGCAGCACGATGACTCAGAAGCGGTCGGCGTTCATCACCTTGTTCCAGGCCGCCACGAAGTCGCACACGAACTTGCCCTGCGCGTCCGCGCTGGCATAGACCTCCGCCAGTGCGCGCAGCACGGAGTTCGAGCCGAAGACGAGATCGACACGTGTGCCGGTCCACTTCAGTTCGCCGGTCTTGCGGTCACGGCCTTCGAACACGTCGTCAGCAGCCGAAACGGCTTTCCACTCCGTGCCCATGTCGAGCAGGTTGACGAAGAAGTCGTTGCTCAGCACCCCCGGACGCCGGGTGAGGACGCCATGCGCAGACTGTCCGGCATTCAGGGCACGCAGGCCGCCCACGAGCACCGTCATCTCGGGTGCGGTCAGCGTCAGCAGTTGTGCACGATCGATCAGCAGCTCTTCCGCCGATACGCTGAAGGGCGTCCTGAGGTAGTTGCGGAAGCCATCCGCGACCGGCTCGAGCACGGCGAAGGATGCGACATCGGTCTGTTCCTGCGAGGCATCGCCGCGACCCGGAGTGAACGGCACCGTGACATCCTGACCGGCCTGTTCGATGCCCGCTGCGCCGCCGAGCACGATGAGGTCTGCCAGCGATACCCGCTTGCCGCCCGCCTGCGCGCTGTTGAACGCAGCCTGGATGCCTTCCAGCACGCCCAGCACCCGAGCCAGCTGCGCCGGCTGGTTGACCTCCCAGTCCTTCTGCGGAGCGAGCCGGATGCGCGCGCCATTGGCGCCACCGCGCTTGTCGGAGCCGCGGAAGGTGGCTGCCGATGCCCACGCCGTCGCCACCAGTTCGGAAGCCGACAGCCCCGAAGCCAGGATCTTCGCCTTGAGGCCGGCGATGTCCTGCGTGTCAATCAGGGCTCCGGTCGGGGCAGGGATGGGGTCCTGCCAGGTCAGCGCCTCGGCCGGCACTTCCGGGCCGAGATAGCGTGCACGCGGACCCATGTCGCGGTGCGTGAGTTTGAACCAGGCGCGGGCGAAGGCATCGGCGAACTGCTCCGGATTGGCGAGGAAGCGTCGCGAGATCTTTTCGTAGGCCGGGTCGATGCGCAGCGACAGGTCGGTGGTCAGCATGGTCGGCAGATGTTTCCGCGATGCGTCATGCGCGTCCGGAATCGTGGCTTCGGCAGCCTTGGCGACCCACTGGTGCGCTCCGGCCGGGCTTGTGCTCAGCTCCCATTCGTACTTGAACAGGTTCTCGAAGAAGTTGTTGCTCCACTGTGTGGGCGTCGTGGTCCAGGTCACTTCCAGACCGCTGGTGATGGCATCGGCGCCCTTGCCGCTTCGGTAACTGCTCTTCCAGCCGAAGCCCTGCTCGGCGATGCCGGCGGCCTCCGGTTCCGCTCCGACATGGGATGCCGGACCGGCGCCATGGGTCTTGCCGAAGGTGTGGCCACCGGCGATCAGCGCGACGGTCTCTTCGTCATCCATCGCCATGCGGGCGAAGGTCTCGCGGATGTCCCTGGCCGCCGCGAGCGGGTCCGGGTTGCCGTTCGGGCCTTCCGGGTTGACGTAGATCAGGCCCATCTGCACGGCTGCGAGCGGGTTTTCGAGATCGCGCTCGCCGCTGTAGCGCTGGTCATCCAGCCAGGTCTTTTCCCGGCCCCAGTAGACGTCCTCTTCCGGCTCCCAGACGTCGGCACGACCACCGGCGAAGCCGAAGGTCCTGAAACCCATGGACTCGAGCGCGACGTTGCCGGCGAGGATCATCAGGTCGGCCCAGGAGATCTGCTGGCCATATTTCTGCTTGATCGGCCAGAGCAGGCGGCGAGCCTTGTCGAGGTTGCCGTTGTCCGGCCAGCTGTTGAGGGGGGCGAAGCGTTGCTGGCCGGTGCCGGCGCCACCGCGACCATCGCCGGTGCGGTAAGTGCCCGCGCTGTGCCAGGCCATGCGAATGAAGAACGGGCCGTAATGACCGAAGTCTGCCGGCCACCAGTCCTGCGAGTCGGTCATCAGCGCCGAGAGGTCCTGCTTCAGGGCAGCGTAGTCGAGTTTGCTGAAGGCTTCGGCGTAGTTGAACGTGTCGCCCATGGGGTCGGACAGGGAGGAGTTCTGGTGGAGGATGCCGAGGTTGAGCTGGTTGGGCCACCAGTCCCGGTTCGACGTGCCGGCGGCGGCCGGATTGGTGAGGGATCCGTGGCCGAACGGGCACTTGCCGGTGGCGTTGTCATTCTTGTTCATGTCGCTCTCCAGTGGTGCGGCTCTGTCAGTGGGTCTGTCATGCCGGGCCCCGAATATCCCGGGGGCTGATGATGAGACTAGAGTCCCTGGCGATGACACGGAAATTGCATTTCTGACGTTATTCGATAGTTTTTATGTATGGAATCGCCTGCGCTGGGTCACCGCTGTCAGCCCTGCTTGAGCAGTGGCGCGGCCTCGTTCAGGAACTGGCGGGTGGCGGCGCGGAAGGCATCCTGCTCGCTGGAGGTGACGGCATTCATCCAGACCAGGAGCAGCAGCGGTGCCCAGCCGAAAGTGCTGCGGTGCAGCAGGTATTCATAGCGCTTCTGGTGCTCGCCGTTGCGGTAGATGTCGAAGAGCAGGCGCGAGCCGTCTTCGGTGGACCAGAAGGGCAGCAGGAACAGGGTGCTGTAGGACACATAGGCGGCAATGCCGGCCGGTATGCTGGGCGGCATGTTCTCGACCGTGGTCCTGACATAGAGGCCGCTGGCGGGAATCGGCGCCGGCGCGGCATAGCCGTCGGCCTGCAGGGGCGTTGTGACCTGCTCGACCTTGGCGAAGGGCGCCTCGCGGTCGAGTACTTCGCGCACGGCGATCTGGCCGTTGAGCAGACCGCCGCCATAGATCGAGTAGCGCAACTGACCTTGCTGGCGGTCCGTGGTTGGCACATCGGCGGAGCGTCGGTTGTCAAAGCCCGAGTAGGTTGTGATGCAGCCGGTCAGTGTCAGGCTGCTGCAGAGGGTGAGGAGCGTGGCGAGCCGGCGCATGTCTTCTTCCTTGAACACGATGAGGGCGTATGGTCCCGAGTGTGCCGGTGATATGCGCAGCCGGGCAAGCCATGGCGGTTGCCAAGCGTCGGCGACAGATTTAGAGTAAATACTCTAGTCCTTGAGAGAGCAAGACCATGGCGTATCAGTACATAGGCACGTCGGCCTGGGTCGCGAAAACCGGCGGCAAGCTGTCGCTGCGTGACCGCCTGAGCCTGGTCCGCCATGTGCTGGCGCCGAGCATGACGGGCATGCTGCGGACCTGGCTGCATCTCGATCACTCGACTCCGCTGACCCTGGCCATGATCCCGCAGCCGGACACGGCGGCGATCCGCAGCGCCTATGCCGAGCTGCAGGGCTGTGCCAGCGAGACCGTCATCCATCATTCGCTGCGGACCTATTACTGGGGGGCGGCGCTGGGGCATCTGTCCGGCATCGCCTTCGATCCCGAGTTCCTCATGACCGGCTGTCTGCTGCACGACCTCGGCATGACCGAGACGCATCATGGCAAGCATGCCGGCTGCCACTGCTTCGCGGTCGATGGCGCCATGGCCGCCCGTGACTGGGCGGCGCGCTTCGGCTGGGAGGAAGACCGGCAGGACAGGCTGGCGGAGGCCATCAGTCTGCACATGAACGGCCATGTCGCGATCGAGAATGGCGCCGAGGCGCATCTGCTGCAGCAGGGGGCGAGCTGCGACGTGGTCGGCAGCCGCTACTTCGAGCTCAGTAGCGGCTTTCGCAAGGACATCCTGGAGCGCCATCCGCGCCTGGGGCTGAACAACTACTTCGCCGACTTCGTCGAACGCGAGAGCGCGCTGCGGCCGGACTCGCGCACCAACCTGATACGCCTCATGGGCTTCCGCCAGTTCATCCGCGCCAACCCCTTCAAGGATTGAGCCGGAGCACCGGGCCGGGCCCGCAAACGACGAGGCCGGCTTGCGCCGGCCTCGTGCCTGTTGCCTGCCGGCGTCAGCCGGCCAGCATCTTCTTCAGCAGCTCGTTGACGGCGGCCGGGTTGGCCTTGCCACGCGAAGCCTTCATGACCTGACCGACGAAGAAGCCGAACAGCTTGGCCTGCTTGCCTTCGTCGCTGGCGCGGTACTGCTCGACCTGGGCGGCGTTGGCGGCGATGACCTCGTTGATCACGGCCTCGATGGCGCCGGTATCGGTCTCCTGCTTCAGCCCCTGCTTTTCGATGATCTCGTCGGCGCTGGCGCCTTCGCCTGCCATCAGCGCGGCGAACACCTGCTTGGCGATCTTGCCGGAGATGGTGTTGTCGAGGATGCGCAGGATCAGGCCGCCGAGCTGGGCCGGCGACACGGTCGACTCGCTGATGTCCTGCTCGTTGCGGTTGAGCGCGGCCAGCAGCTCGCCGGTGACCCAGTTCGCCGCCGGCTTGGCGGCAGCGGTGCCACCGGCGGCGGCAACCGTGGCTTCGAAGTAGTCGGCGAGGTCGCGGCTGGCGACCAGCACGCCGGCATCGTAGGCCGACAGGCCGAGTTCGGTCTCGAAGCGCTGGCGCTTGGCGGCCGGCAGCTCGGGCAGGGTGGCGCGGATCTCGTCGAGGGTGGCGTCATCGACCACCACCGGCAGCAGGTCGGGGTCGGGGAAGTAGCGGTAGTCGTTGGCCTCTTCCTTGCTGCGCATGGCGCGCGTCTCGTTCTTCGCGACATCGTAGAGCACGGTCGACTGCACGATGGCGCGGCCGGACTCGAGCTCGTCGATCTGCCAGGCCACTTCCGACTGGATGGCCTTCTCGATGAACTTGAACGAGTTCACGTTCTTGATTTCGCGACGGGTGCCGAACGGCTGGCCCGGCTTGCGCACCGACACGTTGCAGTCGCAGCGCATGGAGCCTTCGGCCATGTTGCCGTCGGAGATGTCGAGGTAGCGGATCAGCGCGTGGATGGCCTTGGCATAGGCCACGGCTTCCTTGGCCGAGCGCATGTCGGCTTCCGAGACGATCTCCAGCAGCGGCGTGCCGGCGCGATTGAGATCGATGCCGGTCATGCCCGAGAAGTCCTCGTGCAGCGACTTGCCGGCGTCCTCTTCGAGGTGCGCGCGGGTGATGCCGATACGCTTCACCGTGCCGTCATCGAGCGTGATGTCGATATGGCCCTTGCCCACGATGGGGTGGTCCATCTGCGAGATCTGATAGCCCTTGGGCAGGTCGGGGTAGAAGTAGTTCTTGCGCGCGAACACCGAGTGGCGGCCGATCTCGGCGTCGATGCCGAGGCCGAAGCGGATGGCGTTGCGCACGGCGCCGGCATTGAGTACCGGCAGCACGCCGGGCATGCCGAGGTCGATCAGGCTGGCCTGCGTGTTGGGCTCGGCGCCGAAGGTGGTGGCGCTGCCGGAAAAAATCTTCGATCGGGTGTTGAGCTGGACATGCACTTCCAGCCCGATGACGGTTTCCCAGGTCATTTCGTTCATGTCCTCAGGCGAAGGCGGTCGGCAGCTGGCGATGCCAGTCGGTGACCTGCTGGTAGCGGTGGGCGACGTTGAGCAGGCGGGCCTCGCTCCAGTACGGGCCGATCAGCTGCAGGCCGACCGGCAGGCCGGCGCTGAAGCCGGCAGGAATGCTCATGCCCGGCAGACCGGCGAGATTGGTGGCGATGGTGTAGATGTCCTGCAGATACATCGCTATCGGATCTTCCTGCTTGGCGCCGAGGGCGAACGCGGTTTCCGGCGCCGTCGGGCCGAGGATGACGTCGCACTGCGCGAAGGCCTGGTCGAAGTCCTGCTTGATCAGGCGGCGCACCTTCTGCGCCTGCAGATAGTAGGCGTCGTAGTAGCCGGCGGAGAGGGCGTAGGTGCCGATCATGATGCGGCGACGCACTTCCGCGCCGAAGCCCTCGGCGCGCGAGCGCTTGTAGAGGTCTTCGAGATCCTTGGGGTTTTCGCAGCGATGGCCGAAGCGCACGCCGTCGAAGCGCGACAGGTTGGACGAGCATTCGGCCGGCGCGATGACGTAATAGGCCGGCACCGACAGGCCGCTGTTGGGCAGGTCGACTTCCACCGTGGTGGCGCCGAGCTTCTCCAGCTCCTTGATGGCGGCCTGGATGAGCGCGGCGGTGTCGGCGCTCAGGCCTGCACCGAAGAACTGCCTGGGCAGGCCGATGCGCAGGCCGGCGAGCGAGTCGCCGAGCGTGGCGCGGTAGTCCGGCACAGGATGATCGATGCTGGTCGAATCCTTGCTGTCATGACCGGCCATGATCTGCAGCAGCAGGGCGGCGTCTTCGGCGCTCTGCGTCATCGGGCCGGCCTGGTCGAGGCTGGAGGCGAAGGCGATCATGCCCCAGCGCGAAATGCGGCCGTAGCTCGGCTTGAGGCCGGTGAGGTTGCACAGCGCGGCGGGCTGGCGGATGGAGCCGCCGGTGTCGGTGCCGGTGGCGGCCGGGGCGAGGCGGGCGGCGACCGCTGCCGCCGAACCGCCGGAGGAGCCGCCGGGCACGCGGGTGGTGTCCCAGGGATTCTTGACGGCGCCATAGAACGAGGTCTCGTTCGACGAGCCCATGGCGAATTCGTCCATGTTGGTCTTGCCGAGCATGACCAGGCCAGCGGCGTCACAGCGGGTGACGACTTCGGCGTTGTAGGGCGAGATGAAGCTGTCGAGCATCTTCGAGGCGCAGGTGGTCTTCACGCCTTCGGTGCAGAAGATGTCCTTCTGCGCCAGCGGAATGCCGGTCAGCAGGCCGGCGCTGCCATTGGCGCGCGCGGCGTCGGCGGCGACCGCCTGGGCGAGGGCGCGTTCCGGGGTGACGGTGATGAAGCTGTTGAGGCCGCCGGTTGTGGCGGCATCAAAGCGGGCGATGCGATCCAGGAAGTGCTGCGTCAGCTCGACGCTGGAGTAGTCACGGCGTTCGAGGCCGGCGGCCAGTTCGGCCAGGGTCAGGGCATGGAGACTCATGAGCGCTTACTCGACAACGCGGGGAACAAGATAGCAGCCGTCCTGAACGGCCGGGGCGATGCGCTGATAGGTGTCGCGGCGGTCGTTCTCGGTGACGACATCGGCGCGCAGCGTCTGCACGGCATCGACCGGATGTGCCATGGGCTCGATGCCGGCGGTGTCGGCGGCCTGCAGCTGGTCGATGAGGCCGAGGATGTTGTTGAGGCTGTCGGTGACGCGGTTCTGCTCGTCGGCGGGCAATTGCAGGCGCGCCAGATGCGCGATGCGCGCCACCTGTTCGGCGGTCAGGGCCATGTTGGCTGTGCTCCGGACTTGACCGCCTGCTGGTGTGGACAGCCAGCGGTCACAAGGGATTGCGGGGAAAGACGTGCAACTTATCACAGAACACAACTTGTCCAAAATGGACTCTTTGTTTAACCTAATGCCCACTTCAGGCAGGGTTGCGTGTAAACCTTGCGGGCGTAGTCTGCGTCTAGCCCGACGCTCTCATTCTCGGATGTTCCCCCATGCTGTTCAAACGCCTCCTCGGTCTGTTTTCCACTGATCTCGCCATTGACCTGGGCACTGCCAACACCCTGGTCTATATCCCCGAGCGCGGAATCGTCCTCGACGAGCCGTCCGTGGTCGCCATCCGCACCACCGGCGCGACCAAGACTGTCGCGGCCGTCGGTACCGATGCCAAGCGCATGCTCGGTCGTACCCCGGGCAACATCTCGGCCATCCGCCCGCTCAAGGACGGCGTCATCGCCGACTTCGAAGTGACGGAAAAGATGCTGCAGTACTTCATCAAGAAGGTGCACGAGTCCGGCATGCTGCCGCCGCGCCCGCGTGTCCTGGTCTGCGTGCCCTGCAAGTCGACCATGGTCGAGCGCCGCGCCATCCGTGAATCCGTGCTCGGTGCCGGTGCCCGCGAAGTGCGCCTGATCGAGGAACCGATGGCCGCTGCCATCGGCGCCGGTCTGCCGATCGAACAGGCCTGCGGCTCCATGGTCGTCGACATCGGTGGTGGCACCACCGAGATCGCCGTCATCTCGCTGTCTGGCTCGGTCTACTCCGACTCCGTGCGCATCGGCGGCGACCTGCTCGACGACTGCATCGTGTCCTACGTCCGTCGCCAGCATGGTTGCCTGATCGGTGAAGCCACTGCCGAACGCATCAAGCAGGAAATCGGCACCGCCTTCCCGGGTGGCGAGCTGCGCGAGATCGAAGTCCGTGGCCGCAACCTGGCCGAGGGCGTGCCGCGCACCTTCACGCTGAACTCGGACGAGATCCTCGGCGCCATCCAGGATCCGCTGACCGGCATCGTCACCGCCATCAAGAGCGCTCTGGAACAGACGCCGGCCGAACTCTCGGCCGACATCGCCGAGCGCGGCATGGTACTGACCGGTGGCGGCGCGCTGCTGCGTGACCTCGACAAGCTGCTGGCCAAGGAAACCGGCCTGCCGGTGATCGTCGCCGAAGACCCGCTGACCTGCGTCGCTCGTGGCGGCGGTCGTGCGCTCGAGTTCATCGACAACATCGCCTACGACATGCTGTTCCAGGACTGACGCCGGTCCTGAGCGGAAGGCCGGCTTGATGCCGGCCTTTTTGCTTGTTTGCGGCGTGCAGGTGTGTATAACCACAAGAGCTTCAGAGGCCTGAGGAGTTCATCATAGACAGCTCGCTGTTTTCGCGCAGTCGCGGCGACATGTTGCATTTCATGATCGCCATGATCCTGACGCTCGGCCTTCTTGTCGCGGACAGCCAGCGCTGGCAGCCCCTTGCGGCTGCCCGCGAGAGCATCTACTCCTTCTTCGAGCCGGTGTTTCTCGCCATA
This sequence comes from Perlucidibaca sp., assembly GCA_023265995.1. Classification (GTDB taxonomy): domain Bacteria; phylum Pseudomonadota; class Gammaproteobacteria; order Pseudomonadales; family Moraxellaceae; genus Perlucidibaca. Next base: position 412,386 of record JAHFSA010000001.1, on the reverse strand, counting down.
GCCTGGCCGGGCACCGTGCTCGACGAAATCAGCGACAGCCTGCGCTTCGGCGCACAGCTGCGCGCTGACAACCAGCGCCTCAAGCAGCAGAACCTGCGCCTGGCCGCGCATGTCCAGAAGCTCTCCTACCTGGCCAGCGACAATGCCCGCCTGCGCGGTCTCATCGACTCGGCCAGCCAGCTCAAGAGCCGTGTCCTGGTCGGCGAAGTGATCGGCATAGATCCCGATCCCGCGCGCCACATCCTGATCATCAATCAGGGCAGCGCCGGTGGTCTCTACCAGGGTCAGCCGGTGCTCGACGCCCGTGGTGTGCTCGGCCGCATCGTGCAGCTCGGCCGCCACACCTCGCGCGTCATGCTGATCACTGATCGCCAGAACTCGGTGCCGGTACGCATCAATCGCAACGGCATGCGCGCCATTCTCAGCGGCATCGGCGACAGCCGTGAAATGCGCCTGCAGTACGTGCCCGAGAAATCCGACGTCAAGCCCGGCGACCTGCTGGTGACCTCCGGCCTCGGCCAGGACTTCCCGGCCGGCTATCCGGTCGGCCGTGTCGGCCAGATCCGGCGCCTGGTCGGCGACCAGTTCCTCGACATCGCGGCGCTGCCGGTGGCTGCCCTCGATCGCAGTCGCTACGTGCTGATCCTGTTCGAGAAGCCGCAGGCGGCCCAGGTGCTGATGGAAAAGATCCCTATGGAAGAGAGCCATGTCCCGACGCCGTAGTCCCTTCCTGCCGCTGGTGGTCAGCCTGCTGCTGAGCCTGCTGCTGAGCATCCTGCCGCTGCCCAAGGAGCTGGCGTCCTGGCGTCCGGAATGGGTGACGCTGGTGCTGGTGTTCTGGGTCATGCACGCGCCGCTCTGGGTCGGCGTCTGGACGGCGGCCTTCATGGGGCTGCTGCTCGATATCCTGCTGGCCGCGCCGCTGGGCCTGTTCGCCTCCTCGCTGGTGGTGGTGGTCTATCTCGGTCGCGTCACCCAGCGCTGGGCCGGCATCTTCTCCATCCGCCAGACCACCGCGCTGGTGCTGCTGCTGGTGCTTGCCGGTCGGCTGGTGCGCTACGCCGAGCTGACGCTGTTCGGCGTGCCACCGGTCGAGCTGTCCTATCTGCTGCCGGTCGCCGCCAGTGCCCTGGTGTGGCCGACCGTGCTGCTGTCGCTGCGCCGCTGGACCCAGCGCTGAGGCGTCATGGCGGAGCTTTACCTGGCATCCACCTCACCCAGACGCCATGAGCTGCTGCGCCAGATCGGCCTGCGGCCCTTGCCGCTGACGGTGGCTGTCGACGAGTCCGTGCTCCCTGGCGAGTCCGCCGAGGACTATGTGCGACGTCTGGCCATCGCCAAGGCCGAGGCGGGCGTACAGGCTCTCGGACGTGACGATGCCTGGGTGCTGGCGGCGGACACCACCGTTTTTGCCGGCGGCGAGATTCTCGGCAAGCCCGAAAGCCTGGAGGATGCCCGACGCATCTGGGCGCTGCTGCCGAGCCCGGATCATCAGGTGCTGACCGGCGTCGCGCTCATTCATGCCGGCGGCCTGCAGCAATGCACCGTCAGCACCAGGGTCGAGTTCCAGTCCATCCCCGAGGCCGAACAGCTGGCTTACTGGGCCTCCGGCGAACCCTGCGACAAGGCCGGGGGTTATGCCATCCAGGGGCGTGCGGCGTTATATGTGAGCGCAATACAGGGCAGTTACAGCAATGTGGTTGGCCTGCCCTTGGCCGAAACGGCAGAATTGCTGCGCCGCAGCCAATTTCCTCTCTGGGAGTGAGTCATGCAGACCCGCGCGCTGAACACGGATGAAGTCCTCATCAATGTCACTCCCATGGAGTCGCGTGTGGCGCTGGTCGAGAACGGCGTGGTCCAGGAGCTCTATGTCGAGCGCACGGCGCGGCGCGGCCTGGTCGGCAATGTCTATCGCGGTCGCATCGTGCGCGTGCTGCCCGGCATGCAGGCCGCCTTCGTCGAGATCGGCCTCAGCCGCACCGCCTTCATCCACCTCAACGAGGTGCGTCTGGGGCAGCAGGGGCTGCGCCCGGCGAGCATCCAGGAAGGCCTGCATGATGGCCAGTCGATCACCGTCCAGGTCATGAAGGACATGATGGGCAGCAAGGGCGCCCGTCTCACCATGGATCTCTCCATTCCCTCGCGCTATCTGGTCTACATGCCCTACGGCGATCAGGTCGGCATTTCCCAGAAGATCGAGGACGAGGCCGAGCGCGAGCGTCTCAAGCAGCTCATACGCAACCTGCGCGCGGAAACGCCTGACGAGCTCGGTGGCGGCTTCATCGTGCGCACGGTGGCGGAGGGCGTGCAGGAGGCCGAGCTGCGCCATGACATGGAGTTCCTGCTCAAGTTCTGGCGCCATGTCCGCGAGCGCGCCCTGTTCACCGAAGGGCCGGCGCTGATCTCCGAGGAGCTGCCGCTGTCGCTGCGGACCTTGCGTGATCTGGTCGGGCCGAGCGTGGCCAAGGTCTTCATCGATTCGCGCGAGACCATGAGCAAGGCTCTGGAGTTCGCCCGCGAGTATGTGCCGGGCATAGAGGCCCAGCTCGAGCACTACCCCGGCGAGCGCCCGCTGTTCGATCTCTACAACGTCGAGGATGATCTGCAGAAGGCCCTGCAGCGCAAGGTCCTGCTCAAGTCCGGCGGCTATCTCATCATCGACCAGACCGAGGCGATGACCACGGTCGACGTCAACACCGGTTCCTTCGTGGGTTCGCGCAACCTCGAGGACACGGTGTTCAAGACCAACCTCGAGGCCACGCACGCCATTGCCCGTCAGCTGCGCCTGCGCAACCTCGGCGGCATCATCATCATCGACTTCATCGACATGGAGGAAGAGGAGCACAGGACCCAGGTCCTGCGCGCGCTCGAGAAGATGCTGTCGCGCGATCATGCCAGGACCAAGATCACCCAGGTCTCCGAACTGGGCCTGGTGGAAATGACGCGTAAGCGCACGCGCGAGTCGCTGGAGCATCTGCTCTGCGAGAGCTGCCCGGTCTGTGTCGGTCGCGGCACGGTGAAGACGGCGGAAACCGTCTGCTTCGAGATCTTCCGCGAGATCCTGCGCGAGGCGCGCGCCTACGATGCCGCCAACGGCTATTCCGTGGTCGCCAACCAGCGCGTCGTCGATCGCCTGCTCGGCGAGGAGTCGGCGGCGGTGGCGGATCTCGAGCTGTTCATCGGCAAGCCCATCCGGTTCCAGGTCGAAGCCATGTACAGCCAGGAGCAGTATGATGTCGTACTGCTTTGATCTGGGCCTGGGCCGGGAGTACTAGGGCATGACCCACCCGGTTTCGCGACTCGACCGCTTTATTCACGGCATGCTGTGGCTGCTGGCGCTGGCGCTCATCCCGCTCGCGCTGGTGGTCGGCATCGGTCGCGAACTGCTGCCTCTGGTCGCCGAGCAGAAGCCCGCCATCGAGCGTCTGCTCACCGAAAGAACCGGCCTGCAGATACGTCTCGGCGAGCTGCAGGGCGACTGGCATGGCCTGAGTCCGGTGCTGCGCGCCCGCCAGGTCGCCATCCATGATGCCCGTCAGCCTGGCAAGCCGCTGCTGGTCGTGCCCTCGGTCACCACCGAGCCGGACTGGTGGGCTTCCCTGCGCGACCTCAGTCCGCGTCTGCGCACCACCATCAACGGCCTGCAGCTGACACTGGCTCCGCGCACGGAAGGCGGCATAGAGGTTGTCGAGTTCGCCGGTCTCGGCAAGTCCGATCCGGCCAAGGCCCGGCGCGCCTTGCGCTGGCTGCTGGCGCAGCCGGGCCTGAGCCTGCTCGACAACCAGCTGCGCTGGCAGGCCCCGGGCCGTCCGGTGCAGGCCCTGCGCAATGTCCGCCTGCAACAGTTCAACGGTCGTCACGACTATCGCCTGCAGGCCGAGTTCAGGCTGGGCGACAGTCCGGCGCTGCAGCGCGCCCTGGTGGTGGTCAATGGCGATCCGCTGGCCTGGGAGGCAACGCCGTGGGAAGCCTATCTGCAATTGCAGGACCTGCCGGCCTGGCAGCCCTGGCTGAGCCTGCTGCCGGAGTCGTGGAGCACGCACCTCAGCCAGGGTGATGCCAGGCTCTGGCTGTCCAGCGCCGGCGGGCATCCGTCCGAGGCCACGCTGACGCTGGCCGATGTCGGTTTCAGCATGCAGGTGCCCGGTCGCGGCAGCTATCAGGCGCAGGCGCTGCGTGGCGTGCTCTCGCTGCGGCATGAAGGCGAGCACTGGCATGTCGGCGGCGATGATCTGTCCGGCCGTGTCAATGATCTGCCCCTGCCGCTGCAGCGCCTGGCTGTCGACTACGCCCCGCGGCAGCTGGTGCTGTCGGCGGCGCGTGTGTCGCTGGCCGACAGTCATGCCCTGGTAACGCGCGAGCATCTGCTGGCTCCGGCGCTGCAGCAGACGCTGGATCAGGTCAGTCCGACCGGCTGGCTGCCGCGCCTGCATGTCGTGGCCGGCAAGGTCGGCGACAGCTGGCGCCTGCTTTCGGCCAACAGCGAATTCAAGGCGCTGACGCTGCAGCCCACCGAAACCCTGCCGGGCGTGCGCGATCTGGCGGGCTGGATCCAGGGCAGCCCCGATGGCGGCCTGCTTTATCTCGACACCCGTCGTGGCGAGCTCAACCTGCATACCGAGTTCCGCGAGCCGGTACCGGTGGATGTCCTGCGCGGCGGCATCCGCTGGCTGCATGCCGGTGGTGTCTGGCACATCGACTCCGACGTCCTGCAGCTGAGCAATGTCGATGCCGAAGGACGCGCCCAGCTGGCGGTGCGCATCCCCGATGGCCATCCGGAGGAGACCCGTCTCGAGCTGCTCGCCAGCCTTGAGCGTGGCTCGGTCGCGCGCGCCTGGCGCTATGTGCCCTGGCACGCCGCCGGCGACAAGACTCTGGCCTGGCTGCAGCGTTCCCTGCTGGCCGGCAAGGTCGAGCATGGCAGCTTCCTGTACAGCGGCACTTTGCATGGCAAGGGCCATACCGGCCGCTTCGACATGCAGCTGCAGCTCAAGGATGCCACCCTGGACTATGTGCCGGGCTGGCCGGCCGTGCAGAAGCTTGACGGCCTCGTGCAGATCTCCGGGCGTGAACTCAAGGTGGTCGGACAGAGGGCCTCCATCCTCGCCGGCAAGGCCAGCAATCTGCTGGCGGTGATACCGGATCTCGCGCACGGCGTGCTGCAGGTGGATGCCGATCTGGACATGGACATCTCCGATCTCGATCGCCTGCTCGCCGAGTCGCCGCTGAAGGCGCATGCCGGTGCCGTGGCCGATGCCCTGACCATGAAGGGCGCGACCAAGGCGCACCTCGGCCTGAGCATTCCGCTGCATCACGGCGAGGGCGAAACCGATGTCAAGGTGGGCGCCACGCTGGACAATGCCGAGCTCGGGCTACCGGCCGAACGCCTGGTCTTCAACCGTGTCAGCGGGCCGATCAGCTTCGACAGCCGCAGCGGCCTCAAGGGTGACCTGCAATCCGTGCTCTGGGGGCGTCCGGCCCATGTCGCGCTGGCCGGTCAGGCTCGCGGCGGGCGCTGGAACAACCAGGCCATCGACGTCGATGCCCAGGTCGAGGCCGGTGCGCTCGGCCAGTGGCTGGGCACCGACCTTGCTCCCTACATGCGTGGCCAGTCTCCGGTGCGGGTGGCGCTGGGCATTCCGGTGGCGCAGGCGGCGCAGATCGATCTGCGCGTGACCTCTCCGCTCACCGGCATGCGCGTGCTGCTGCCGGCGCCATTCGCCAAGGCCGCCGGCGACACCCTGGCGCTGAACTATCAGGGCAAGATCGGCGGCAGTGGCGAGCATCTCGCGCGCGCCTCCCTGGGCGATGGCATGCAGGCCGGTCTGGTCTGGCGCAGCGGACGCCTGCAACGTCTCCTGCTGCGCGCCGGCCTGCCCGGTGTGGCCTGGCCGGATCAGCCCGGCATCTTCGTCGAGGCGCGTGTGCCCGAGCTCGATGTCGCGGCATGGCGCAGCCTGCTGCCGGGCAATGGCAATGCTCCGGCACGTCCGGCTCCGGCGGCGCTGCCGGCGTTCCGTCAGCTCACCTTGCAGGCTGATCGTGTGCTGCTCGGCGAGCGCAGCCTCGGCCCGACCCGGGCACGCATCCAGCGTGTCGACGATGACTGGCAGATACGCCTCAGCGGTGCCCAGCCGAAGCAACTGCCGGACTGGCCTGCCACCGACCTCAGCGCCACCTTGAGTCAGGAGCAGGGGCTCTGGCGTCTTGATCCCCTGGAAATCCGGCAGCCGCAGGCCTCCTTCGTCGGCAGCCTGTCATGGATGGCCGGTGCGCGAGCCCTGACCACGGTCAAGGGCACGCTGGAAAGCAAGGATCTCAAGCGCCTGCTCGAACAGCTCGGCCAGGCTCCGGTCATCACCAGCGATGGCCTGGTGGCCAAGGGCGTGCTGCAGTGGCCGGGCAATCCCGATGACTTTGCGCTCGCCCAGCTGCAAGGCAGTGTCGACGCCAAGCTCAGGAACGGCCGTCTGATCGAGTCCGGCGGCATCAACCTGGTCACGCGCGTGTTCGGTCTGCTCAATGCCAGCAACATCCTGCGTCGCCTGCGCTTCGACTTCACCGATGTCACCCGCAAGGGCATCAACTTCGACCAGTTGCTGGTCCAGGGCGAGCTGCGCGAGGGTGTCGTGAAGCCGGCACGCTTCGATCTGGACGGGCCGACAGTGACCATCCACGGTCGCGGCTCGGTCAATCTCAATACCCGTGAGGTCGATCAGCAGCTGCGCGTCGGCGTGCCGGTGAGCAGCGCCGTGCCTGTGGTCGCCGGCTTCCTGGCCGGGCCGGTGGTGGGTGGCGCCCTGGTGGCGGCCGATCTGCTGCTCGACAAGCAGCTGTCCAGGCTGACCTCGGTGCGCTATCACGTGTCCGGGCCCTGGGACGCCCTCAAGGTCGATGACGAGGTGCTGGAAAGCTCGCCCGGCAAGGATGAGGCGACAGACAAGCCGGCCTCGTCCGGCAAGGACAACTGACATGCATCCGCTGCGCGTCGCCGCCCTGCAGATGTGCAGCGGCAATGTCTGGGCCGACAATCGTGCCGTCGTGGCCGAAGGCCTGCGTCAGGCTGCCGACGAGGGTGTCCGCCTCGTCGTGCTGCCGGAGAATTTCGCTGTCTTCGGCGCCGAGTCGACGCTGGCCGTAGCCGCTGCCTGGGATGAAATCACCGCCTGGCTGGCGGAGCAGGCCCGCAGCCACCGGCTCTGGCTGGTGGCGGGCACGCTGCCGGCGTCGTTGCGGCCGGACGGCACGCCGGTGCCGGGCGGGCGGGTGCGCAGCGCGACCCTGGTGTTTTCCGACGAGGGCATCTGCGTCGGTCGCTACGACAAGCGCCATCTCTTCGATGTCGAGGTTGCCGATGCCCAGGGCAGCTATCGCGAATCCGCCACCTTCGAACCGGGTGACGAGGTGGCGCTGATCGACACGCCCTGGGGCGGTCTCGGCATTCTCACCTGCTATGACCTGCGCTTTCCCGAGCAGGCACGTCAGCTGCGCAAGCTCGGCGCCGACATCCTGGCCTGTCCGGCGGCATTCACGGCGGTGACCGGCGAAGCGCACTGGCAGGTCCTGCTGCGTGCCCGCGCCATCGAGAACCAGTGCCTGATGATCGCCGCTGCCCAGGGCGGCCGGCATTCGCCGCAGCGGCAGACCTGGGGTCACAGTCAGATCATCGATGCCTGGGGCAGGGTGCTGGCCGAGCGTGGCGAGAGTGGTGCCGGGCTGGTGGCTGCCGGCTGGGATTGCGGCGAGCAGGAGGCCTTGCGCCGGCGCATGCCGGTGCAGGCGCATCGCCGCGATGGCGGCTGACGCGCCGGGGCCTCAGCTGGCGAGAGCGGCGAGTTCGCGCAGATAGATCCAGAGCTTGTGACGGGCCGGGTGGGTGGCGTCGCTGACGGCGACGTCGGCGGCCACCGTTTCGACTTCCTTGCGCGCCAGGCGCACGAGCTGGCGCAGGGTGTGGCGGTCGGCGGCCGGATAGCGCTGCAGGACTTCGCTGAGCAGTTCGTCACCCTGTTGCAGCAGACGCTCGAGCAGAAGGTCGAGCTGGCGTTGCAGGGCCGGACTGCGCAGCGGGTTGAGCGCGTTCAGGATGGCGGCTTCATCGGCATGACGCATGAGCTTGCCGATGAACTGCTTGTGCCGGCGCACAGCCTCGTGCGCCTTCAGGCGCTTGAGCTCGATCAGGGCATGCAGCAGGCTTTCTTCCAGCGGCAGCTTGCGCAGCTGGTCGTCGCGCATTTCTCCCAGGCGTTCGCCCAGCGCCTGCAGACGATCCATGGACTTCTTCTGGTCCGACTTGCTGGGACCGTAGTCGTCCTCGAAATCATCTTGCGGTTCGTGTCGCGGACACATGCCGGTCTCCCTGTGCCGAGGTCAGCCTCGGTCCTGCGCGGAAAGACGCGATGATAGCAGAAAGCCCTATTCGGCTTCGCCGAAACGGTTGGCAATCAGCGCGGTCACGGCCGCCAGGGCCTGATCGGCGTCATCGCCCTCGATATGCAGGTTCAGATGGCTGCCCTGACCGGCGCCGAGCATGAGCAACGCCATGATGCTGCGGGCATCGACCAGGCGCTCGCCGCGGCCTATGCGCACGCTGGCCTGATAGCAGGCCACGGTCTCGACCAGCTTGGCGGCGGCGCGGGCATGCAGGCCCAGACGGTTGATGATGTCGACCTCGACTTCATGGCGGGCCATCATGCGCTCCCGCTGCCGGCCAGTTCGCGATGCCGGATCTGCAGCGCGCCCAGGCCCTGGCTGAGTGCCTGTGACAGGCGTTCGACCATGTAGACCGAGCGATGCTGTCCACCGGTGCAGCCAATGGCGACGGTGACATAGCTGCGGTCGCTGGCCTGCAGTTCGGGCAGCCAGCGCAGCAGGAAGGCGTGCAGGTCGTCGTACATGGCATTGACCAGGGGCTGACCGGCAAGGAAGTCGATCACCGGCTGGTCGAGCCCGGTCATGTCGCGCAGGCCGGCTTCCCAGTGCGGGTTGGGCAGGCAGCGAACGTCGAACACCAGGTCGGCATCCAGCGGCACGCCATGCTTGAAGGCGAACGATTCGATCAGGATGGCCTGACGATTGCTGCTGCCCGGCGCCAGGCGCTGACGCAGGGTCTCGCGCAGGTCATGCACCGACAGCGAACTGCTGTCGAGACGGAGATCGGCATGCGCGGCCAGCGGGTCGAGCAGTTCGCGTTCGTAGGCGATGGCCTCTTCCAGCGAGCGCTGGTTGCTGCTCAGAGGATGGCGGCGGCGGGTCGAGCTGAAGCGGGCGAGCAGGATGTCGTCGCGGGCATCGAGAAAGACGATCTCGGGTTCGCAGCCCTGGCTGCGCAGGGTCTCGGCGATCTGCGCGTAGCGTGACAGGTCGTGAATGCGGTTGCGCGCGTCTATGCCCACGGCGAGGCGGGTGGGGCGGCCATCAATGCCTTCGCGGAAGGTGCTGACCAGCTCCGGCAGCAATCCGACGGGGATGTTGTCGACGCAGTAGTAGCCGAGGTCTTCCAGCTGGTGCAGGGCCGTGGATTTTCCGGAGCCGGAACGCCCGCTCACAATCACCAGTTTCATTGCACCCTCAAGGACATCGTTGTCTGTTCCGTATCGTCACGGCGCGGCGCCTGCTTGGCAAGTGGGCGCGAGCAGGCATTTGCAACAAGTCATTGAATCCGGCGAGGGTTTGTCTGCTGCAGATACAAGAATGCCCGGCATTGCCGGGCATTTCCAGTCAGGAGGCAAGCTCAGTGGGACTGATGCTTTTCCTTGTGGCGGACGATCTGACGGTCGAGCTTGTCGGAGAGCTTGTCGATTGCCGCGTACAGATCTTCCGATTCGGCAATGGCAAAGAGCTTGGCGCCCGACGTTCGTATTACGGCTTCCGCCTTCTGAACCAGCTTGTCGACGCTCAGGATGACCTGCATGCTGGTGATGTGATCGAAGTGTCGTTCGACCTTGGCCAGCTTGCTGGTGGTGTAATCCCGGAGGGCATGGGTCAGTTCAACGTGGTGTCCACTGATGGTCATCTGCATGAGACGCTTCCTCGCTTTCGTGGGTGACGATAGCGGGGGCCAGGACTTCCAGGCGCAGCGGGTCGGGCGAACTGATCGGCGGGGAGCCGATGTCCGGGCGGCCTGTCGAGTCCGGAAGCAGAGGTCCCCAGTTTAAAGACTGAGATGCTCGGTACCTGCTTCACGAATTACATCAACAACCGGTGTGTCTTTGACTCTAGCACAGGGGTCGCGGATCAAAGCAAGCGCTTTCTGTCGCTCGAGGAGGGAATGTTCAGGGATTCGCGGTATTTGGCGATGGTGCGACGTGCGACCTCGATGCCCTGAGCCTGCAGAAGATCAGCAATCTTGTTGTCGCTCAATGGCTTGCGTGGGTTTTCCTGACCAACCAGCTTCCTGATCATGGCCCGGATGGCGGTCGAGGAGGCTTCGCCGCCGGTGCTGGTGCCGACGTGCGAGGAGAAGAAATACTTCAGTTCGAAGAGGCCGCGCGGGGTGTGCAGGTATTTCTGCGTGGTCACGCGCGAAATGGTCGATTCATGCAGGCCGACCTCGTCGGCGACATCGCGCAGGATCAGCGGCTTCATGGCCTCCGCGCCTTCCTCGAGGAAGCCGCGCTGATGTTCGACGATGCAGCTGGCGACCTTGAGCAGGGTCTCGTGGCGGCTCTGCAGGCTCTTGATCAGCCAGCGCGCCTCCTGCAGATGCTCGCGGATGAAGTTGTTGTCGCGGCTGCTGTCGGCGCGGCGCAGCATGGCGGCATAGCCGCTGTTGACGCGCAGGCGCGGCGCCGCTTCCGGGTTGAGCTCGACGCGCCAGCGGCCGTTCAGGCGGCGCACCACGACATCGGGAATCAGCGCCTTGTCGTTGTCGCCACCGCCCCAGCCTTCGCCGGGGTGCGGCTTGAGCTCGCGGATCAGGGCCATGACGCGTTGAATGCCGCTTTCGGTCAGGCGCATGGCGCGCATGAGGCCGGCGAGGTCTCCGGCAGCGAGCTTGTCGACATGGTCGCGCAGCAGGCGCTGGGCATCGGCCAGGCCAGGAGTCTCCGGGTCACGCTGTCCGAGCTGGATGAGCAGGCATTCGCGCAGGTCGCGCGAGGCCACGCCGGGCGGATCGAACTGCTGCACGCGGTGCAGGACGGCGAGGATCTCGTCCTCTTCCGCCTCCTCCTGGCGCCAGTGGCGGGCGGTTTCGGCAAGTTCGTCGAGGCTGACGGTGAGGTAGCCGCGAGGGTCCAGTCCGTCGATGATCGCGTCGGCGATCATGCGGTCAAGATCCGAGAACGGAGTGAGATTGAGCTGCCATCGCAGGTGATCCTGCAGGCTTTCGGCGGGTGCGTTGCGAGCCTCTATGGGGTCGCCGTCCTCATCCATGTTTTCGCCGCCGGCCGCCGTCGCGCTGCCGACATAGATGTCGTCCCAGGCGGTATCCACCGGCAGTTCATCGGGCAGTTCGTCGCGGCGATCGAGGTCCAGGGCTTCGCCGGCGGCATCATTGGTTTCAACGCTGTCGGCGGCATTCGCCTTGTTGTCCTGGCTGCTGCCTTCGCTGCCGTCGTCAAGCTCCAGCAGGGGGTTGCTGTCGAGGGCTTCCTGAACTTCCTGCTGCAGCTCCAGCGTCGACAACTGCAGCAGACGGATGGCCTGCTGCAGCTGGGGGGTCATCGTCAGATGCTGCCCCAGATTGAGGTGGAGCCCGACTTTCATCACAGCGAGAACTGCTCCCCGAGATAGACTTCGCGCACCAGCGGATTGGCCAGGATGGCCTCCGGGGTGCCCTCGGCGATCTCCACGCCGGCGCTGACGATATAGGCCTTTTCGCAGATATCGAGGGTTTCGCGGACATTGTGATCGGTGATCAGGATGCCGATGCCGCGCTGCTTGAGGTGGGTGATGATGCCCTTGATGTCGGCCACCGAAATGGGGTCGACGCCGGCGAAGGGCTCGTCGAGCAGAATGAACTGCGGATCGCTGGCCAGCGCGCGGGCGATCTCGACACGACGGCGCTCGCCGCCGGACAGGCTCATGCCCAGGCTCTTGCGGATATGCGTGATGTGGAACTCGCTGAGCAGCGACTCCAGCTTGGCCTGGCGCTGGCTCTGGTTGAGATCCTTGCGGGTCTCCAGGATGGCGAGGATGTTGTCCTCGACACTGAGCTTGCGGAAGATCGACGCTTCCTGCGGCAGGTAGCCTATGCCCTTGCGGGCGCGGCCGTGCATGGGCAGGTGCGAGATGTCCTCGTCATCGAGGCGGATGCTGCCGCGATCCATCGGCACCAGGCCGACGATCATGTAGAAGCTGGTGGTCTTGCCGGCGCCGTTGGGGCCGAGCAGGCCGACGATCTGGGCGCTCTCCACGGTCAGACTGACATCCTTGACGACGCAGCGGCCCTTGTAGCTCTTGGCCAGGCTTTCAACGCGCAGAGTGGTCACGGCTTGCTGCCTCCGGTGGCGGACGGGCTGCCCGGCTTGCTGCTGTTGCGCGCCGAGGGCGGGAACACGAGCTGCACGCGCTCGCTGGCATTGCCGCTGGCCTCGATCTGCTTGCGCGTGGTCGAGTAGACAATGCGCGGGCCCTTGAAGCTGGCGCTGTCCTGACGCAGCACGGCGCTGCCGATCAGCGTGATGACGCCGGTCTTGTTGTCGAACTGGATCTCGTTGGCATCGGCGGTGACCAGGCCCTTGGCCGGATCGGTCTTCTGCTGGTAGTGCGCCTGCTTGCCGAGCGTGCGCGCGCTGCTCAGCGCGCCCTTGTCATCGACCTTGAGGGTCAGGCTGTCGCCACGCACTTCCAGTGTGCCCTGGACGATCTGGACGTTGCCGCGATAGACCGCCTCGCCGGTGCCTTCATCGAAGCGGGCGTTGTCGGCGGTGACCTGGATGGGCTGCTGGCTGTCCTCGGGCAGGGCCAGTGCCGGCGTTGCCGGCAGCAGGCAGGCCGCCATGGCGAGCAGGGGAAGAATGTCAGTACGACGGAGCATAGTGGACCTCTACAGCGGAAGAGAATTCCAGGGTCTTGGCCTGCAGGTCGGCGGTCATGCCGGTGCCGTGCAGCTGACCCTGGGGGCCGGTGACCTGTACGCGGTCCGGCGTATCGATGCGATTGCCGCGCGGATCGGCATGCAGGCGAGGTGTCTCGATGCGCAACGGCTGGCCCTGGCTGGGATCGCGCGTGGCCACCACCTGGCCGAGCAGCCAGATGTCGCGCGCCGGATCCGGGCTGGTGGCGCGCAGTCCCTGCAGATGCCACAGGGGCTGGCCGTTGCTGTAAAGCTCAATGGTCGGCTGGCGCACCTCGAACAGCTCGGGCTGCGGCTTGTGCACCAGCTGGGCGCCCTGGAAGTGGCGGATGAGATGGCCTTTCTCATCGCCCTGCCAGGCTTCCATGCCATCGACGATGTAGTCCGGGCCGGTGCCGTCATCGGCGAGGCCGTTGTTGCTGTTGTCCCAGCCGCCATAGCCGTAATAGGCGAGGGCGCCCACGGCCACCATGACCGTGGTCAGCTGCAGCAGCGGGCGGATATCCATGCTCAGGTTTCCAGATACGGGGCGAGCGCATCCTGGTAGCGGTCCTGCGCGCTCAGCAGCAGGTCGCAGACCTCGCGCACGGCGCCACGACCGCCGGCCAGCGTGGTGACATGGTCGGCGCGCGCGCGCAGCTCGCTGTGGGCATTGGCGACCGCGACGCCGAAGCCGGCGGCGAGGATGGCGGGCAGATCGGGCCAGTCATCGCCGACATAGGCGACTTCATCGATCTCGACGCCGAGTTCGGTGATGAGCTCGCGCAGGGCGACCAGCTTGTCCTCGCGACCCTGCAGCAGATGGCGGATCTTGAGGTTGCCGGCACGGCGCTGCACCAGCTGGGTGTTGCGGCCGGTGATGATGGCGACTTCGATGCCGGCGGCCTGCAGCATCTTGATGCCGTGGCCGTCCTGGGTGTCGAAGGTCTTGAATTCCTGGCCATCCTCGGCGAAGTAGAGGCGGCCGTCGGTGAGCACGCCATCGACATCGAGCGCCAGCAGGCGGATGCGGGCGGCCTTTTCCTTGACGCGAACCGAGAGCATCAGACCACCCCCGCGCGCAGAAAGCCGTGCATGTTGACGGCGCCGACCGGACGATGCTGGTCATCGACCACGACGACGCCGTTGATGCTGCGCGCCTCCATGTCGGCCAGGGCCTCGGCGGCGAGGATGCCGGCGCGCACGGTCAGGCAGTTGTGGGTCATGACCTGCTCGATCGGCGTGACGCGGATGTCGAGGTTCTGGTCGATGGTGCGGCGCAGGTCGCCGTCGGTGTAGAGGCCGACCAGGCTGCCGGCGCTGTCGACCACGGTGGTCATGCCCAGGCCCTTGCGGGTGATTTCCAGCAGGGCGTCGCGAATGGTGGTGCCGATGCTGACCACGGGCACCTGATCGCCCTTGTGCATGATGTCGTCGACGCGCAGCAGCAGGCGGCGGCCGAGGGCGCCGCCCGGGTGCGAAAGCGCGAAGTCTTCGGCGGTGAAACCGCGGGCTTCCAGCAGGGCGACCGCGAGGGCGTCGCCGAGCACCAGCGTGGCGGTGGTCGACGAGGTCGGAGCGAGGCCGAGCGGGCAGGCTTCCGGCGACTTGCCTATGGTCAGCGCGACGTCGGCGTGGCGACCCATGCTGCAGTCGGCGAGCGCGGTGATGGTGATCAGCTTGGCGCGCAGGCGCTTGATGACCGGAATGATGGAGAGGATCTCGTGCGCTTCGCCGGAATTGGAGATGGCGATGATGACATCCTGGCCGGTGACCATGCCGAGGTCACCATGGCTGGCCTCGCCGGGGTGCATGAAGAAAGCCGGTGTGCCGGTGGAGGCGAGGGTGGCGGCGATCTTGGTGCCGATGTGCCCGGACTTGCCCATGCCGGTGACCACGACGCGGCCCTTGCAGGCCAGCAGCAGCTCGCAGGCGCGATGAAAACTGCTGTCGATCAGCGGGCGAAGATTTTCGAGGGCATCCATTTCCACCTGCAGCACACGCAGGCCGGAGCTGATGAAATCGGTGCGGCTCATGTCGGGCCATCCTGGGTCATATACAAATTCAGTGCCAATTATGTCCAACCGGCATGGCAGCCACCAGCCCTGTCATCCAGTTTCCGTCCTCCATGTGTAGAGATTCCGGTCGAAAAGCCGTTGGTGATATGATGCACGGCTTCCTACAGGACAGACTGATTTCATGCCGGTCAACGCGCCAGATTTGGTGGAAATTCGCGACCTCAGCTTCAAGCGGGGTGATCGCGTCATATTCGATCGCGTCAACATGCGAATCCGGCGCGGTCAGGTCACGGCCATCATGGGCCCGTCCGGCTGCGGCAAGACGACCATGCTGCGTTTCATCGGCGGCCAGCTGCGCCCTGACAGCGGCGATGTCCTGGTCGACGGCCAGAACGTGCCCAGGCTTTCGCGTGACGATCTGTTCAGGCTGCGTGCGCGCATGGGCATGCTGTTCCAGTCCGGCGCCCTGTTCAGCGACCTCTCGGTGCACGAGAACGTGGCCTTCCCGCTGCGCGCCCACACCAGCCTGCCGGAAAGCCTGATCAACGAAATGGTGCTGCTCAAGCTCGAGTCGGTCGGTCTGCGCGGTGCCCAGCACCTCATGCCGGCCGAGCTTTCCGGCGGCATGGCGCGGCGTGCCGCACTGGCGCGCGCCATCGCCCTCGATCCCGAGCTGATCATGTACGACGAGCCGTTCGCCGGTCAGGACCCCATCGTCATGGGCGTGCTCGTGCGTCTCATCCGCACCCTGCGCGAGGCGCTGAACCTGACCACCGTCATTGTCTCGCATGATGTCGATGAAACCCTGTCGATTGCCGACTACATCTATGTGCTGGCCAACGGCACCGTGGTCGGCGAGGGCACGCCGGACGAGCTGCGTGCCTCCGAGTCGCCACTGGTGCAGCAGTTCCTCAACGGCAGTGCCGACGGTCCCGTGCGCTTTCACTATCCATCACGGCCCTGGGCCGATGTGCTGAGGGGCTGACATGCGGACTCGCTTGCAGGAACTGGGTCGCCAGGGACTGGAGATCGTGCGTGCCTACGGCGCGGCGACGATCTTCCTCTGGCAGTCTCTGGTGTGCTGGCCGCGCTGGCGTCTGGCGCTGCCGCTGCTGGTGCAGCAGGTCTATGCCGTGGGTGTGCTGTCGCTGGTCATCATCGTGGTGTCCGGCCTGTTCATCGGCATGGTGCTGGGCCTGCAGGGCTACAACATCCTCATCCGCTACGGCAGCGAGCAGGCGCTCGGCACCATGGTTTCGCTGACGCTGGCGCGCGAGCTCGGTCCGGTGGTCACGGCGCTGCTCTTCGCCGGTCGCGCCGGTTCGGCGCTGACCGCCGAGATCGGTCTCATGAAGGCCACCGAGCAGCTTTCCAGCATGGAAATGATCGGTGTCGATCCGCTGCGCCGCATCGTGGCGCCGCGCTTCTGGGCCGGTCTCATTTCCATGCCCATGCTGGCGGCCGTGTTCACCGCCGTCGGCGTGCTCGGCGGACGCCTGGTCGGTGTCGACTGGCTGGGCATCTACGAAGGTTCCTACTGGGCCAACATGCAGCAGTCGGTCAACTTTGCCGATGATGTCATCAACGGTCTCATCAAGGCCCTGGCCTTCGGCATCGCGGTGACCTGGATCGCCGTCTTCCAGGGCTATGACTGCGAACCCACCAGCGAAGGCATTTCGCGCGCCACCACCCGCACGGTGGTTTATGGATCACTGGCGGTTCTGGCTCTGGACTTCATCCTCACCGCCGTCATGTTCGGAGGCTTGTAATGCGTATCAAATCCCTGGAGCTGCTGGTTGGGGCGTTCCTCCTGCTGGCTTTCGCCGCCCTCACGTTCCTGGCTCTTCAGGTCAGCGGTCTGGCTTCCGAGATCAGCAAGCCGAGTTACCACGTCCACGCCATGTTCCAGAATGTCGGCGGTCTCACCGTGCGCGCCAAGGTCACCATCGCCGGCGTCACCGTCGGCCGTGTCGATGCCATCGAGCTCGATCGCAAGACCCAGCTGGCACGCGTCGAGATGTCCATCGACAAGCAGGTCGATGACATCAGCACCGACACCGTGGCGGCCATCCTCACCGCCGGCCTGCTCGGCGAGAAGTACATCGGCCTGACGCCGGGCGCCGATGACACCTATCTCAAGGATGGCAGCAAGATCGAACAGACCCAGTCCTCGCTGGTGCTGGAAGACCTGATCGGCAAGTTCCTGTTCAACAAGGCCACGGAAGCGCCGAAGGCCGGCAACGGCGGCACGGCTGCCGGCACGTCAGCCGGTACGGCCGATGAAGCGTTCTAAGGGTTGAGTCCCATCAAGGAGTTACAGATGAACCGTTTCCTGAAGTATGTCGCCCTGGTCCTGCCCATGCTGGCCCTGGTGGCGCCGGCAACGGCATCGGCAGTGCCGGAAGCCAATCCTCAGGTGGTCGTGCAGACGGCCGTCGACAGCCTGCTCGCGCGCATCGTCAAGGACAAGAAGACGCTGCAGAAGAGCCCGACTGCGCTCAACCAGCTGGTCGAGCAGAACATTTCCCCGTTCATCGACATTCCGGGCATCGCCCGTGGCGTCATGGGCCAGTATTTCCGCCAGGCTTCGCCGGAGCAGCGTGACCGCTTCCTCGGTGTGTTCCGGCAGAGCATGATCCGCACCTATGCCAACGGTCTGGTTGCCTACGACAACGAGAAGATCGTGGTTAAGCCCTACAAGCCGGGTGATGACAGCAACCGCGCCCAGGTCGACGTCGAGGTCACCCTCGACAGCGGCACCGTGGTGCCGGTCACCTTCCAGATGATCCGTGACGGTCAGGGCAGCTGGAAGGCGCGCAACCTGCTGGTCAACGGCCTCAACCTCGGCCTGACCTTCCGCAAGCGCTTCGCCGAAGTCGTCGAGCAGTCCGGCGGCAACCTCGACAAGGCCATCGCGGCCTGGTCGCCGGGCCCGATCGAAGTGGTCAAGGACAAGAAGTCGTGAGCGCGAGCGTCCAGCCCCTGCCCGATGGTGCCGGCCTGAGCCTTTCCGGCACGGTCGACTATGCCTCGGCGACGGCCTGCGAGGCCGAGGGGCTGGCCGTGATCGCGGCATTGCCGGCGACCGGACCCTGGCTGTGCGATCTGTCCGGACTGAGTTCCGGCAGCAGCGTCACCGCCGCCGTGCTCATGTCCTGGCAGCGTGCCGCCGGTCGGCGCCAGCAGCAGCTCCACCTGCGCGCCATTCCGGAGCGTCTCCATGCCATCCTGCAGGCCAGCAATCTGCTGCCTGTCTTCAGTCCCGCTACCTGACGAGTCACGATGAACGCTGCCGAAATCCAGTCCCTGCTGACTGCCGCCATTCCCGAAGCCGAGCACATCGCCGTTGACGGCGATGGCGGCAAGTTCAATGTCACCATCGTCCACCCGGCGTTCGCGACCCTGCGTCCGGTGGCCAGGCAGCAGCTCGTCTATGCGCCCTTGCAGACGCATATCGGCAGCGGCGCCATACACGCCGTCTCCATGCGTACCCTGACGCCCGAAGAGTGGCGTAAGATCAAGCTTTTCGGCTGAACCCTCCCTCGCGACCTCAAGACAGGCAGACAACTACAATGGACAAATTGCTGATCACGGGCGGTCGTGTTCTCAATGGTGAAGTACGGATTTCCGGTGCCAAGAACGCTGCCTTGCCGCTGCTGGTATCGCCGCTGCTCGCGGACGACGTGGTGACCATCGGCAATGTGCCGCATCTCCAGGATGTCACCACCATTCTCCAGGTGCTCGGCCGCATGGGCGTCACCGTCACCATGGCCGAGGGCAACCAGGTCCAGATCGACTCGCGCACGCTGACCAGCGCGGTTGCACCCTACGAGCTGGTGCGCACCATGCGTGCCTCCATTCTCGTGCTCGGCCCGCTGCTGGCACGCCACGGCGAGGCCTCGGTGTCGCTGCCGGGCGGCTGCGCCATCGGCTCGCGCCCGGTCGACCAGCACCTGAAGGCGCTGATCGCCATGGGTGCCGACATCCAGGTCGAGAACGGCTATGTGCACGGCAAGGTCAACGGCCGTCTCAAGGGCACGCGTCTGGTGTTCGACATGGTCACCGTCGGCGGCACCGAGAACATCCTGATGGCGGCGACGCTGGCCGAGGGCACGACGATCATCGAGAACGCCGCGCGCGAACCCGAGATCATCAATCTCGCCGATATCCTGATCGCCATGGGCGCGAAGATCGAAGGCGCCGGCACCGACACCATCACCGTGCACGGCGTCGAGCGCCTGCACGGCTGCACGCACAATGTCATTCCCGATCGCATCGAGACCGGTTCCTACCTGTGCGCCGCCGCCATGACCGGCGGTCGTGTGCGCACCACGGCGGCCGACCCGACCCAGCTCGATGCCGTGCTGCTCAAGCTGCAGGAAGCCGGTGCCGAGATCAGCACCGGTCCGGACTGGATCGAGCTCGACATGAAGGGCAAGCGTCCGAAGGCCGTGAGCTTCCGTACTGCCCC
Organism: Perlucidibaca sp.; assembly: GCA_023265995.1. Classification (GTDB taxonomy): domain Bacteria; phylum Pseudomonadota; class Gammaproteobacteria; order Pseudomonadales; family Moraxellaceae; genus Perlucidibaca. Next base: position 392,897 of record JAHFSA010000001.1, on the reverse strand, counting down.
GCATCCGGCCTTCCCGACCGACATGCAGGCGCAGTTCATGGCGCTCAACACCATCGCCGATGGCACCAGCACGATTGCCGAGACCATCTTCGAGAACCGCTTCATGCATGTGCCGGAGCTGTGCCGCTTCGGTGCCAAGGTCGCGACCGACGGTCACACCGCCATCGTCACCGGCGTCGAGAAGCTGCAGGCGGCACCGGTCATGGCCACCGACCTGCGTGCCTCCATGTCGCTGGTGCTCGCCGGCCTCGCCGCCGAGGGCGATACCGTCATCGACCGCCTGTATCACATGGATCGCGGCTACGAGCGCCTGGAGGAGAAGCTGGTCGGCCTCGGCGCCCAGCTGCGTCGCATTTCCTCGCGGAGCGGTGCATGAGCCTGACCATTGCCCTGTCCAAGGGCCGCATTCTCAAGGACACGCTGCCGCTGCTGGCGGAAGCGGGCATAGAGCTGCTCGAGGACCCGGACAAGAGCCGCAAGCTGATCTTCCCGACCAGCATGGAAGGCGTGCAGATCGTCATCCTGCGTGCCACCGACGTGCCCACCTTCGTCGAGAACGGTGCCGCCGACATCGGCGTCGCCGGCAAGGACGTGCTGCTTGAGCATGGTGCCGAGGGCATCTACGAGCTGGTCGACCTGCACATCGCCAAGTGCCGCCTGATGACCGCCGGCAAGGTCGGCGCCGTCAAGCCGGCGCGCCGCCTGCGCGTGGCCACCAAGTTCATCAACATCGCCAAGCGTTACTACGCCGAGCAGGGTGAGCAGGTCGAACTGATCAAGCTCTACGGCTCCATGGAGCTGGCGCCGATCATGGATCTCGCCGATCGCATCGTGGATGTCGTCGATACCGGCAAGACCCTGAAGGAAAACGGTCTGGAACCGCTGGAACTGATCATGCCGGTGAGCTCGCGCCTGATCGTGAACAAGACCGCGATGAAGCTGAAACAGGCTAGAATCCAGCCTCTCGTGGATCAGCTCCAGGCCGCTGTCTCGCGCCGCCTGGCAGACCACGCCCACGCTTGATGTCCGCCCGCGCCCGTCGCTGCTGATCGACCGGGCCGCGAGCCCGCCGGGAGCCTGTCCGCAGGCCCCGAACCCTGGTCGAGAAGAGTAGAGAAATGACGGTCATGCAACGCCTGGACAGCCAGGCCGCCGATTTCAACGCCACCCTGGAGCGCCTGCTGGCCTGGGAGGGTGTGTCCGATGCCGCCGTGCAGGCCACGGTGAATGATGTCATCGCCCGCGTCCGTGCCGAAGGCGATGCCGCCGTGGTCGATTTCAGCAACCGCTTCGACAGGCTGCAGGCCGTCGACATGTCCTCCCTCGCGCTGTCCCGCCAGCGTCTGCAACAGGCCTACGAGGGCCTGCCGGCCGCCGAGCAGCAGGCGCTGAGCACCGCTGCCGAGCGTATCCGTCGTTATCACGCGCACCAGCGCCAGGACTCCTGGCAGTACACCGAAGCCGACGGCACCATCCTCGGCCAGCAGGTGACGGCGCTGGATCGTGTCGGCATCTACGTGCCCGGCGGCAAGGCCTCGTATCCGTCCTCCGTGCTGATGAACGCGATTCCGGCCAAGGTCGCCGGCGTTGCCGAGGTCATCATGTGCGTGCCGACGCCGCGTGGCGAAATCAACGAGCTGGTGCTGGCCGCGGCCTGGCTGGCCGAGGTTGATCAGGTCTTCACCATCGGCGGCGCGCAGGCTGTCGCCGCGCTGGCCTATGGCACGCAGTCGGTGCCGCGCGTCGACAAGATCGTCGGGCCGGGCAACATCTATGTCGCCACCGCCAAGCGCCAGGTCTTCGGCCAGGTCGGCATCGACATGATCGCCGGGCCCTCGGAAATCCTGATCTATTGTGATGGCCAGACCGATCCGGCCTGGATCGCCATGGACCTGTTCTCGCAGGCCGAGCATGACGAGCTGGCGCAGTCCATCCTGATCGCCACCGATGCCGCCTACCTCGATGCTGTCGCCGCCCAGGTCGAGCTGCTGCTGCCGACGCTTGAGCGCGAGGGCATCGCCCGTGTGTCGCTGAGCGAGCGCGGCGCGCTGGTGCTGGTGCGCGACGAGGACGAGGCGCTGGCGCTGATCAACCGCATCGCGCCCGAGCATCTCGAACTGTCGGTGGCCGACCCGCAGGCGCTGCTGCCGCGCATCCGCCATGCCGGCGCCATCTTCATGGGGCGTCACACCCCCGAGGCCCTGGGCGACTACTGTGCCGGGCCCAACCACGTGCTGCCGACCTCGGGCACGGCCCGTTTCTCGTCGCCGCTGGGCGTCTATGACTTCCAGAAGCGCAGCAGCCTGATCGGCTGCTCGCCGGCCGGTGCCTCGACTCTGGCCGGCATCGCCTCCGTGCTGGCGCGTGGCGAGGGCCTGACCGCGCACGCGCGTTCGGCCGAATATCGACTGCTGGAGAAGTAAGCGCATGAGCCGTTTCTGGAGCCCGTTTGTCCGCGACCTGGTGCCCTATGTGCCGGGCGAGCAGCCGAAGATCGCCAACCTGGTCAAGCTCAACACCAACGAGCATCCGTTCGGGCCGTCACCGCGCGCCATCGAGGCCATGAAGGCCGCCGTGGGCGATGACTTGCGCCTGTATCCTGATCCCAATGCCGACCTGCTCAAGGCCGCCATCGCCGATTACTTCAAGCTGGCGGAGCAGGGCGGCGACAAGTCCTGGGTGTTCGTCGGCAACGGCTCCGACGAGGTGCTCGCGCACGCCTTCCACGGCCTCTTCCAGCACGAGCAGCCGCTGCTGTTCCCGGACATCACCTACAGCTTCTATCACGTCTATGCCGGGCTCTACGGCATCCGTCACGAGACCGTGCCGCTCAACGAGCGTTTCGAGATCGACCCGGCTGATTACGCACGTCCGAACGGCGGCATCATTTTCCCCAACCCGAACGCGCCCACCGGCTGCCTGCTGGCGCTGGATGCCATCGAGCGCATGCTGCAGGGCAGTCCGGATTCGGTGGTGCTGGTCGACGAGGCCTACATCGATTTCGGTGGCGAGACCGCGATCAGCCTGGTCTCGCGCTATCCCAACCTGCTGGTGACGCAGACGCTGTCGAAGTCGCGCGCGCTCGCCGGTCTGCGCGTCGGTCTGGCGATCGGCCAGCCGCATCTGATCGAGGCGCTGGCGCGCATCAAGGACAGCTTCAACTCCTATCCGCTGGGGCGTGTGGCACAGGCCGGCGCGCGTGCCGCCTTCGAGGACAGATCGCACTTCGACTCCATGTGCGAGATGGTCATCATGCAGCGCGATTCGCTGAGCGTGAAGCTGGAGCGCATGGGCTTCGAGGTGCTGCCGTCGGGCGCCAACTTCGTCTTCGCCCGTCACCCGGCGCATCGCGGTGCCGATCTGGCCGCCGCCCTGCGCGAGCGCGCCGTGCTGGTGCGCCACTTCAAGCAGGCACGCATCGATGACTTCCTGCGTATCACCATAGGCACGCCGGAGCAGCACCGGGCGCTGCTGACGGCGCTGGAAGAGATTCTGGGGTAGGACTGCGTGACGGCGTGGTGGCTCGATAGCTGGAGCTGCTGCGAGAAAGCTTTCTTTGTGCCGCGCCACGATGCGCGTCAAAAGAAACTTTCTCTCCGCACTGCCGGCGTACCAGCTTATTACGCAGCCAATCTCTCATTACGAAAGCGCTGAAGCGTCCACCTCTGTGCTTAGCGCTGAGTAGGTTTTACTGCTTTCGGTATGCGTTCTTTGAACCAGAGCACGCGCTGCCCTGTGGCATCGTCAATATGGTATTTCAGCTCGAAAAGCCGGGACTCACTGAGTACCTGTGGCCAGGTGCGGCAGCCATATTTTACAGGTGCCTGTTCGGCATATCGCGCAGTGATCCAGTCCCTTGCTTTGTCCAGGCGTGTCCAGCCATCGTGCCCAAGTTGAGTTGCTGATTCACGTAGTGCTTGCACAATGCCGGTACCAGGCCAAATGACTGAACCATCTGGCGCAACGCCATTGAGAATGAGGTCGCTGAAAGCAAGGCCTTGCACGAGGGTACTCATGTACTGCGAGGTTTCGGCAATGCCTTTGGCCCAAGAGCGCAATTGCTCAACGTGTTCGTCTATGCGGACGTAGCATTCTTGCAAATAGCTTTGCGCCGCTATGCAACCTTCGACTGTCCACACGTCATAGTGCTCGATGAAGTGATGCACCAGATTGTTACGCATGTCGACCAGATATTCGTGCGTAATTCTCGTGTGCTCATAGTCCTCCGTTGACATGGATATCGAGTGCTTGATTGAGACGAGGCCAGCAATTGGTATGTTGCGGCTATCCATGCCCACAGGCTGGTCGTCATTTCTGACGATATAAGACTCCCTGAGCTTGGAGGTTAGAGTGCCGAGGGTGTCCTTAACGGTTGTTTGGGTTTGTGCCCTGCGGAGCTCTTGAATGTCGTGGTCGGGTGATACTGATAGCTTATGTCGCGCTAGAACTAGCTTTGCCAGTTTTTCGTACTGCTGTATGCGTAGCAGGCAGCGGCCTAGGAGTCGTTGGACTTCATGCTGAGGTTGTGTGAGGTCTCGTTCAGTCATTTCGATTTCTGTTCTTGCATTGGCGGTTCACTGTCAGCAGTCACCGCAATACGGCCCGCCGAAAACAATTTCGCAGAGCGCCGGTCACGTGCCGTCGCCTTGCTTCCTCTGCGTCGGCACGTGAACCGCCATCGCCATGCCGCTTACTCCGCCTTGCTTCGCGGCTTCGGCCTTTCGCCCATGGTCACCTTCAGCGTTTGTGCCTTGCCGGCACGCAGGATGATCACCTCGGCGTCGTCGCCCGGCTTGAGGCCGCCGATCTGGCGGATGACCTGATCCGGGCTGGTCACCGACTGGCCGTCCACGCTGAGCAGCTGGTCGCCGGCGTGCAGGCCGCTTTTGGCGCCGGGGCCGCCGGGCAGCACGCCGGCAATCAGCACGTCGCTGCTGGTGCCACGGCTGGGCACGCTGTCGGACTCGGCGCGGCTGGAGATTTCCACGCCGAGCCAGCCACGCACGACACGGCCGTTGGCGATGATTTCCTGCATGACCTGGCGCGCGCTCGGTGCCGGGATCGCGAAGCCTATGCCCATGCTGCCGCCGGAGCGCGAGTAGATCGCCGAGTTGATGCCGATCAGGTTGCCGCTGACGTCAATGAGGGCGCCACCGGAATTGCCCGGGTTGATGGCGGCATCGGTCTGCACGAAGTCTTCGTAGGTGTTGATGCCCAGTCCGCTGCGGCCGATAGCCGAGATGATGCCCTGGGTCACGGTCTGGCCGACGCCGAAGGGGTTGCCGATGGCGAGCACGACGTCACCGACGGCGCTGGGCGAGGTCTTGAACGGCAGCACCGGCAGCTTGTCGAGGGCGATGCGCAGGACCGCGAGGTCGGTGTCCGGATCGGTGCCTATGACCTTGGCCGGCACTTCGCGGCCGTCGTTGAGCGCCACCACGATGCTGTCGGCGCTGGCCACGACATGGTCATTGGTGAGGATGTAGCCATCGGCCGAGACGATCACGCCGGAGCCCAGGCTGGAGGCGGTGCGTTCGCGCGGCAGCTGTTCGCCATGGAAGCGGAACCATGGATGCTCCAGCAGCGGGCTGCTCTGCTCGCGCACGGTCTGGGTGGTGTAGATGTTGACCACCGCGGGTGCGGCACGGGCCACGGCCGGGGCATAGGAAATCGGTCCGGAGACGGCAGCGTTGCCTGCCGGCATGGCATATTCGTGCGGCAGTGCCGGCTGCCCGACCACATGACGGCCGGGCCAGCTATCATTCCAGCTGATGTAACCGACGACGCCGGCCAGGGCCAGCCAGGGCAGGGCGGTGGATACGCGCATAAACAGATCCTGTTGCGTTCAATACGGGAAAATATGGGGGCAGGGCCCGGCCATGACAAGCCGTCGCTCCCTGCCACGACATGAAACTTGCTGATGAGACCACGCCATGCAGCTCAACGACCTCATTGCCCGTCTGGATGACCTGCTGCAGCCGGCACGCTTCGCCGATTACTGCCCCAACGGCCTGCAGGTCCAGGGCCGTGCCGAGGTTCGCCATGTGGTGTCCGGTGTCACCGCCAGCGAGGCCCTGATCGATGCCGCGATCGCCGAGGGTGCTGATGCCATCCTCGTTCATCACGGCTATTTCTGGAAGGGCGAGAATCCGGTGGTGACCGGCATGAAGCGCCGCCGGCTGGGCAAGCTGCTGGCGCATGACATATCGCTGCTGGCCTACCATCTGCCGCTGGACGCGCATCCGCAGCTGGGCAACAACGCGCAGCTGGCCCTGCGTCTCGGTCTGTTGCGCGAGGGGCCATTGTTCCCTCTCGACAGCCGTGCCGTCGGTGATGTCGGCACGCTGCCCGAGACCATGACGGCAGCGGCGCTGGCTGCGCACATCGGGGCGGTGCTGGGCCGGGCGCCCCTGCACATCGATGCCGGCGGGCGGGATATCCGTCGCCTGGCCTGGTGCACGGGTGGTGCCCAGGGTTTCATCGAGCAGGCGGTCGCCATGGGCGTCGATGCCTATCTCAGCGGCGAGATTTCGGAGCCCACGGTGCACACCGCGCGCGAGTCGGGCGTGCACTATTTCGCGCTCGGGCATCATGCCAGCGAGCGCTACGGGGTACAGGCTCTGGGTGACTGGTGCGCGCGCGAGTTCGGACTCACGCACCGCTTCATCGACATCGACAACCCGGCCTGAGCCGGGCGAGGGAGTCAGGGCTGCAGGCGCGAGCGTGTCCAGCCGCCATGATCGTCGGGCAGGTAGAGCACGCGATCATGCAGGCGACTGGGACGGCCCTGCCAGAATTCGATCCGGTCCGGTGCCAGGCCGTAACCGCCCCAGTGCGCCGGACGCGGCACCTGCTGCGGATACTGCGCCTGCAGCGCTTCGGCGCGGGCGGCGAGGGCGTCGGGGTCGGTCAGCGGCTGACTTTGTTCGGAGGCCCAGGCACCAATGCGGCTGCCGTAGGGGCGTGAGGCGAAATAGGCGTCCGACAGGGCCGTATCCAGCTCCGACACATGGCCTTCGATGCGCACCTGTCGTTCCAGCTCCGGCCAGAACAGCGTCAGCGCGGCCCAGGGGTTGTGCGCCAGGCATTCACCCTTGCGGCTGTGGTAGTTGGTGAAGAAGTTGAGCTGACCCTGATCCAGACCCTTGAGCAGCACGATGCGCGCGCTGGGGCGCCCGCGCTCGTCGACGGTGGCCAGGTTCATGGCGGTGGGTTCGTTGACTCCGGCGGCAACCGCCGCCTGCAGCCATTGCTGCAGCTGCACCAGCGGATCGCTGTGACAGTCCGCGGGCGCCAGACCGAGACGGCCGTATTCCTGGCGGATGCCGGCAAGGTCCAGCGTCATGTCAGCCGGCACTGGCGTCGAACAGTGCGCGCGTGGCGGGGTCGTCGAAGAAGCGCTGCAGATGCTCGCGGGCGCGCTTCTCGATGTAGCCGGAGTCGACCCAGGCCTTGAACAGGGGCTCGCCGATGGCGACGACTTCGCGCACGACCTGTTCGCGCGAGATGCCGAGCTCTTCCAGCACTTCCATGGCGGGGCGCTCGCCCGACTGCTTGAACCAGGCCTGCACGATGTAGGAGACCTGCTGCTTCATGAAGTCGGTCTTGCGGATCTGGTTCCAGAACACCACGGCCATGTAGCTCATGCCCTGGATTTCCAGGTGACGAGCGGCCTGGCCGAGTTCGTAGGCTTCCAGCTTGGGCCACAGCGTGTCGGCGAAGCCGCGCAGGTTCTTGTCGCTCAGCGCCTTGTCCAGCAGGGTTTCGCTGAAGGCCACGGTGGAGCGGATGTTGCGCGAGATATAGGACTTGATGGCCTGTTCGACGGTGCTTTCCAGCGAGCCCATGCGACCGATCACGCCCTTGCCGACCTTCATCAGCGAGGACACGCCGGGCACGTTGCGCGCCAGCGGGTTTTCCGTGGTGATGTAGTCGGCGATGCTGCGATAAAGCACGTCCGAGAGCAGGCTGGTGTAGAGCGGGCTGCCCAGCACCGAATGAATGACTTCCTGGCGCAGTGCCGGGCGGGCGACCACGCGCTCCACCATCAGGTCATAGATCTGACGGTTGATGAGCTGGCGCATCGGCATCTGCTGATGGTTGGGGTTGTTGAGGCCGAGCTCGATCAGCATGACCGCCTGCTCGCGCATGGCATCGGTCGGGGAGTAGCCGAGCACGTTGCGCTCGACCCAGCCGACTACCAGCTTTTCCGGGAACAGTTGCTGGACGGATACTTTCTCCATCAGATCGCAATAGGCCTCGGCTTCCGTGCTCAGATGCCGGACCAGCGTGTCGCCTTCAAGCTCGCGCAGCAGGAATTCAAGTTGTGCCTGCATCAGCACATCAGGGGTGGGGTGCATGTAGCAACTCCGGAAAGACACCGTATTCAGATGCGCACCATAGCGTTTTGACCAGGCAAAATCCATGCGGAGAGCATGGTCGGACTTGCCAAAAAGGGGGGTATTTGAAATAAGCTCTCATCAACCCGCAGGGATGTGAGGTGAAAAAGCAGCAAGGATGCGGTCGATAGAGGTGGTTCGAGCGTGAACCCGATCCGGTTCATGGCGTTTGAAGAAACCATCGCGACAGATCAGACAGGGGCTTTTGCCGTGATCAAGACAACAAGCAGAGGGCTGCTGCTGGCAGCTCTCCTGGCATTCGTGCCTTCCGGAGCCTGGGCGTTCTTCAGCCCTTCCGACCACGATGCGGCCGTTTCGGCTGCCGCCGCCGACGACATGGTGATGACGGCGCTGACCCTCATGGGCACGCCCTACAGGTTTGGCGGATCGTCTCCCGAGCAGGGCTTCGACTGCAGCGGACTGGTGCAATACATCTACCGCGACATCAGCCGCGTCACGCTGCCGCGCACGGCGGCGGAGATGTCCAACCTGGCCGGCCGTGATGTCACCACGCAGGAACTGACGGTCGGCGATCTCATCTTCTTCCGTCTCAACAACAGCCGCAGCATCAACCATGTCGCCGTCTACATCGGTGACAGCCGCTTCATCCATGCTCCGCGCACCGGCAGCGTGGTGCGCATCGACAAGCTCGATAACCGCTACTGGATGCGCTACTACGACAAGGCGCGCCGGCTCTTCACCGACGAAGGCCATCTGACCGCGGCGCTGCCCTGAGCCAGGCGCCGCGTCAGGCGCTCATTTCTCGACAAAGGCCCGCTCGATCACGAAGTGGGCCTGATGCCCGTGGCGCGATTCGGTCAGACCGCGCGCCTCGAGTATGGCCACCAGATCCTTGATCATGCTCGGGCTGCCGCAAATCATGACGCGGTCAGTCTCGGCATTGAGCGGCGGCAGGCCGATGTCGGCGAAAAGCTTGCCGCTCTCGATCAGGTCGGTGAGGCGGCCCTGATTGCGGAAGGCCTCGCGGGTCACGGTCGGGTAGTAGATCAGCTTGTGACGGGCATCGTCGCCGAAGAACTCGTTGTCGTGGATCTCGCGGGATATGTAGTCGGAGTAGGCCAGCTCGCTGACCTCACGCACGCCGTGGCAGAGCACGACATGCTCGTAGCGGTCGTAGACTTCCGGATCCTTGATGATGCTCATGAACGGCGCCAGGCCGGTGCCGGTGGACAGCAGGTACAGGGTCTTGCCGGGCAGCAGGTTGTCCATGATCAGCGTGCCGGTCGGCTTGCGGCTGACCATGAGCTTGTCGCCGGGCTTGAGGTGCTGCAGCTTCGAAGTCAGCGGGCCGTCCTGAACCTTGATGCTGAAGAACTCCAGGTGCTCCTCGTAGTTGGCGCTGACGATAGAGTAGGCGCGCATCAGCGGCTTGCCCTCGGTCTCCAGACCGATCATGACGAAGTGGCCGTTGTGGAAACGCAGACCGGGGTCGCGGGTGGCGGTGAAGCTGAACAGCGTGTCGTTCCAGTGGTGCACGCTGAGTATGGTTTCCTGGCCTATCGTGGACATGGTCGGGGTCCTGTTCCTGTGGGGCGCGGCTGCGGCGGACTATATGTTTGGACAGATTCTAGGCGTTCCCGATCATCAGGACTATCACGTAGTTCTTATTGGACAGATCAGCAAAACTGCTGCTTGAAAGCGGCTACACTCGCCCTGCCTGCCCGCCGCTTCCAGACAGGAGCTCCCCATGCCGCATGACACCCCGCTTATCGCCACCATTGCCGTCGGCCTGGTCCTGGCGTTCCTGTTCGGCATGCTCGCCAATCGTCTGCGCATTTCGCCGCTGGTGGGCTATCTCGTGGCCGGCGTCATTGTCGGGCCGCATACCCGAGGCTTCGTGGCGGATGCCCATCTGTCGCAGGAGCTGGCCGAGATCGGCGTCATCCTGCTCATGTTCGGGGTCGGCCTGCATTTCTCGCTCAAGGACCTGATGTCGGTCAGGAAGATCGCGATTCCCGGCGCCCTGGCCCAGATCGTGGTGGCGACCCTGCTCGGCATGGGCCTGGCCGATCTGCTCGGCTGGGCGCCGGGCAGCGGTCTCGTCTTCGGGCTGGCGTTGTCTGTGGCCAGCACCGTGGTGCTGCTGCGCGAGCTGGAGGCGCGCCAGCTGCTCGACAGTCATCGCGGCCGCATCGCCGTCGGCTGGCTCATCGTCGAGGATCTGGTCATGGTGCTGGCGCTGGTGCTGCTGCCGGCGCTGGCCGGCGTGCTGGGCGGCCAGACTTCCGGTGCCGCTCCGGCCGCTGCCGGCACCATTGTGCTGGAGCTGTTGCTGACGCTGGGCAAGGTCGCGCTTTTCGTCGCCATCATGATACTCGGCGGTCGCCGCGTGGTGCCCTGGCTGCTCGATCATGTCGCCGGCACCGGTTCGCGCGAACTCTTCACCCTGTCGGTGCTGGCGATCGCCATGGGCGTGGCCTACGGCTCGGCCATGCTCTTCGGCGTCTCCTTCGCGCTTGGCGCCTTCTTCGCCGGCATGGTGCTGAACGAGTCCGAGTTCAGCCACAAGGCCGCCGAGGATTCGCTGCCGCTGCGCGATGCCTTCGCCGTGCTGTTCTTCGTTTCGGTCGGCATGCTGTTCAATCCGGCCATCCTGATCCATGAGCCGCTGGCCGTGCTGGCCACGCTGCTGGTCATCGTCATCGGCAAGTCGATCGCGGCCTTTGTCATCGTGCGCCTGTTCGGGCATCCGACCGGCACGGCGCTGACCATTGCCGCCAGCCTGGCGCAGATCGGCGAGTTTTCCTTCATTCTGGCCGGGCTGGGCGTGACGCTGGGACTGCTGGGCGAAACCGGCCGCGATCTGGTGCTGGCCGGCGCCATCCTCTCCATCCTGGTCAATCCGCTGCTGTTTCTCGCCATTGCCCGTCTGCAGCCCTGGCTTGATCAGCGCGCCCCGGCGCAGCCGTCAGCGGCAGATGCCGGCCCGCTGGCGGTCGAGCGGCCGGTGCTGGCGAGCGAGAGCGGTCATGCCGTGATCGTCGGCCACGGTCGTGTCGGCGGCCGTCTCAGTCGTCAGCTGCTCGCCCAGGGAGTGTCGCTGGTGGTGATCGACGCCAATCGCGCCCGCGTGGATGAGCTGCGCGCCCGCGGCGTCACCGTGGTCTTCGGTCATGCCGTGCGCAACGAGGTGCTGGCGGCCGCCAACATCGGCGCCGCGCGCTGGCTGCTGATAGGTATTCCGGATGGTCTCGAGGCGGGCCAGATCGCCCGCCATGCGCGCACGCTGAACCCTGATCTCGTCATCATGGCGCGGGCCCATTTCGATGCCGAGGTCGAGCACCTCGAAGCCCACGATGTCGATGTCGTCATCATGGGCGAGCGCGAGATTGCCCGTGGCATGCTCAGCCACATCAGCTCGCCGATCCGGGACGGCGCGGCGGGCTGATGTGTTTGGGCTGCCGGCCCGGAACAGCGGCCGGCAAGGCGCTCAGTGCGAGCGTTCTGCCAGCCAGTCGGCGAGGATGGGCCAGGCTTCCTGCGGCGTCTTGCTGCCGGCGAGGATGCCCATGTGGCCGCCGGCGATGTGCTCGAAGCGCACGTCATCGCTGCCGACCAGATCGAGCAGCGGCGACACGGCATCGGCGGTGACCATGGTGTCGCTCTTGCCGGCGAAGGCGAGCAGCGAGCCGGAGATGTCGGCGAAGTCGATTTCCTGCTCGCCTATCACCATGCGGCCGTCGGCGAGATCGTTGTCGACCCAGACGCGGATGATCATGTCCTGCACGATGCCGCCGGGGTAGGCCACCATGTGGTCGAGGAAGGCGCCGTTGGTGGCGTGGTTGATCACGTATTCACGGTCGCCGAGGTTGTTGAGCAGTTCCCAGTAGCCCATGACGCTGCCCACCGGGCTGAGCATCTTGAACGACAGGGCATTGGCCCAGCCCGGTGTGTGCAGCAGACGCGGCGGCAGGTTGTGGACGCGGAAGCCGGTGTTGGCGCGTATCCATTCGGCCTGCTTGTAGACGCGCTGATACATCTTGCCGAGCGCGCCGGAGGCGTGGCCGTCGATGGGCGTGCCGACGATGACCAGGTTGCGGATGTGCGGGTCGCGCGTCAGTGCGGCATAGCCGAGGGTGAACACGCCGCCCAGGCTCCAGCCGTGCAGGGAGATGTCCTCGACGCCGGCGTGACGACGCACGTGGCTGAGGAAGTCCGGCATGAAGTCGGCGATGTAGGTGTGCAGGTTGTAATGGGTGTGACGCGTCGTCGGCGTGCCCCAGTCGATGAGATAGACCTCGAAGCCGCGCGCGGTCAGGTACTTGACCAGGCTGCGCTCGGGAAACAGGTCATAGATGTCCATGTTGACGGCCAGCGGCGGCACGATCACCACCGGCACGCGATGACGCTCACGGCTCACGGTCAGCGTGTCGCCGCCGACATTGATCTCGCTGTCGGCCAGCGGCAGGTAATGGCGCAGCTTCACCAGTCCGTTGTCGTGCAGGACCTCGTAGGGCGTCTGACCCGACAAGGTCAGTTCACGAGCGCGCAGGAGGCGGTCACCGGCATTGGTCAGCAGCATTTCGCCACGGGCGCGCAGACGTACGCTCTGCTCGGTGAGACGATGGCGCACGGATTTGGCAATATCGGCCAGTTTCATCGGATTCCTCGTCGGTTTGCGGGCAGTACATGTGTACACTCGGCCCGATGGCTGCGAACTATAAGAGTTTCGAGCCGCAAGTCACTGACCGAAATGCCGGCCGGCGACGAATTTGGGACAATCATGCCACTTTTCCGATGGCATCTTCATTCACACATATGTGCAGCGTTCAACGAGACATGCAATGACCATTCGACACAATCTCAATGTGCTTGGCTCAACCATCGCCTCCACCTGTGCTTCCTGGCGTGGCGGGGCAGGGCGTGCCCATTTCCAGCAGCCGGCCGAGCGGCCGGTGCTCTATGACATCGAAGCCTCCCCGTACTGCCGTCTCGTCCGCGAGGTCGCGAGCGCGCTGCATCTGGACCTCGACATCCGTCCCTGCCCCAAGGGCGGCAAGCGCTTCCGTCCCGAGGCCGAGCGCATAGGCGGCAAGCAGCAGTTCCCGCTGCTGGTCGACGGCAACACCGGCACCGTGCTCTACGAATCGGCCGCCATTGTCGAGTACCTGTTCCGCACCTATGCCGGTCGCGCCACGCCGGCCAGCTATCGCGTCAGCCGCCTGAACAAGGCCGGCAGCTATGCCGCCACCGTCGCCCGCGGCCTCAAGGGCATGAAGCTGCGCCCGGCACGCGAGGCCAGGCAGCCGCTGGTGCTGTGGAGCTTCGAGGCGAGCCCGTTCTCGCGCCCGGTGCGCGAGCGTCTGTGCGAGCTCGAACTGCCCTACAGTCTGCACAACCTCGGCAAGGAGCAGTGGCAGGACATCGGTCCGGCCGTGCTGCGTCTCAAGCCGGGCCCCTACAAGCCGGTGCCGGGCGGCAAGCGCGCCCGCTTCCTGCAGCAGCACGGGCGCGTGCAGGTGCCCTATCTGGAAGATCCCAACACGGGGGTGGCGCTGTTCGAATCGAAAGCCATTCTCGCTTATCTCGACAAGACCTACGCCCTCTGAGGGCAGTGCAAGGAGTCACAGGATGACTGCAATCAAACACCCGGTGGTCGCGGCGCTTTTCGAGGCGCATGTGGCCCACTCGCTGAACCTGCTCCAGGGCGATGAACTGGCTGCGCATCTGGCCGCCGAGGTCGATGCCGATCTCGCCAATGCCGCGCTGCTCAAGCTCGGCGACGTGGTTTCGCGCGACCTGATCAAGGCCACCGTGCGCACCTATGCCATCGACATGCCCATGGCCGGCGGCATTCCCGAGCTGGTCGGCGAGATCGCGCGTGCGCTGCATGCGCACCCGATCCAGGACAAGACCCGCCTCGTCGATCTCATCTCCGACCAGCAGGTGCGCGAGATGATCAACAAGGGCGTCGAGATGCGCGAAGTCCGCGAGCGCCTCATCCACGAGGTGCTGGGCAATCCGGTGCTGGCCGATCTTTCCTCCGACCTCATCTATCGCGGCATCAAGGGGTATCTGGCGCAGAGCAACGATGCCGCCAAGAACATTCCGGGTGCCTCCATGCTCATGGGCCTGGGCAAGTCGGTGCTCAGCAAGGCCTCGCCGGGTCTGGAGAAGAGCCTCGACGAGGGCCTGCTGAACTACGTGCACAAGAGCACCAAGGCGACCCTGCGCAGCAGCGAGAAGGCGTTGCTGGCCAAGCTCAGCGACAAGGTGCTGCAGCGCACCGCGCTGGACTTCTGGGGCGAGATCAAGAACCAGCCGGCGAGCACGCTGCGTCGCTATGTCTCGGCCGAGACGCTGGAGGAATGGTTTGTCATCGGCTACGAGTACTGGCGTGCCGAGCTGCGTCATACCGAGTACTACGCCACCGTCATCGATCTCGGCATCGACTGCTTCTTCGACAAGTACCAGGATGCCACCCTGGCCTTCCTGCTCGAGGAAGTCGGTGTCACCCGCGACATGATCCTGCGCGAGGCCATGCGCTTCGCTCCGCCGGTGCTGGCGGTACTGCATGAGCAGGGCATGCTCGAGGGCATCCTGCGTCGTCAGCTGCTGCCGTTCTACACCTCCGGTCGTGTCGAGGCCGTGCTGGCGGCCCAGGGGCTCTGAGTCGTGGCGATTTCACTCAAGGATCAGCTGCTCAAGGCCGGTCTGGCGGATGCCAAGCGCGGCCGTCAGGCCGACCACGCCAAACGCCAGGCCGCCAAGGGCCGCACCGAGGGCGAGTCGGCCGCCGAGCTGGCGCAGCGCACGCGTGCCGAGCAGGCGGAAAAGGATCGCGAGGCCAATCGCCAGCTCTTGCTGGCGCAGGAGCAGAAGGCGGTTGCCGCGCAGATCCGTCAGCTGGTCGAGGTGCACAGGTTGCCGCGCGGTGGTGACATCGCCTGGCAGTTCACCGATGGCAAGAAGATCAAGAAACTCTGGGTCAGCGAACCGCAGCAGTACCAGCTCAGCCATGGCCAGGTTGCCGTCGTGCGTCATGGCGAGGGCTACGAGCTGGTGCCGACGGTGGTGGCGGAGAAGATCCGGCAGCGTGACGAGAGCGTGATCGTGCTGCTCAACAGCCGGTGCGTCGAGGACAAGGTCGAGGATGACCCCTATGCGGACTATCCCATCCCCGACGACCTCATGTGGTGAGGCGACGGCAGGTCTGCCTGTGCCGGCCTGCCTCATTCAATTTGCTCGCCGGCTTGGCTAGAATTCGCCAGTCGCCATCCAATCGAGACGTTTTTTCATCATGAAGTGGATCATTCTCGGCATTTTCGTGATCTCTGCGCTCTATGTGCAGCAGCGCGGCAAGGTCAAGCACAAGTTCTCGCGCCAGTTCTTCGACCACTCGACGATCATGGCTCCGATCAACGTCATCATGTACTGGTGGTCGAAGGTGCCGACCACGCCTTACCTGTCGAGCGATCACTTCGCCGACCTCAAGGTGCTGGAAGCCAACTGGGAAGTCATTCGCGACGAGGCCCAGGCGCTCGCCGACAAGGGCCTGATCAAGGTCTCCGCCGAGTACAACGACGTCGGCTTCAACTCCTTCTTCAAGGTCGGCTGGAAGCGCTTCTACCTGAAGTGGTACGAAGATGGTCACCCGTCCGCCGCCGAGCTCTGCCCGAAGACCACCGCGCTGGTGCGCAGCCTGGATTCGGTCAAGGCCGCGATGTACACCGAGCTGCCGCCGGGCAGCCGCCTCGTGCGTCATCGCGACCCCTTCGCCGGCTCGCTGCGTTATCACCTCGGCCTGATCACGCCGAATGATGACCGCTGCTTCATCGATGTCGACGGCGAGCGCTACAGCTGGCGCGACGGTCAGGGTGTGATGTTCGACGAGACCTACATCCACTACGCCGAGAACGGCACCGACGAGAATCGCATCATCCTGCTCTGCGACATCGAGCGTCCGATGACCGCGCGCTGGGCGCAGGCCTTCAACAACTGGTTCGCGCGCAACGTCATGACGGCGGCCAGCTCGCCCAACAGCGAGGCCGACAAGACCGGCGGCATCAACAAGGCCTTCCGCTACATCTACCAGCTGCGCCTGCGTGCCAAGGCGCTGAAGAAGACCAACCGCAAGCTCTATTACGTGCTCAAGTGGCTGATCCTCGGCGGCCTGCTGTACTGGATCTTCCTGTCCTGATGCCGCTGTCTCGCGGCCTGGCGCGGAACATGCGACAGGCCGTGATGCTGCCGTTGCCAAGTGACGGCATACTCGCGGCAAGCGTCCACGGAACCTGCGCCGCATGAGCGACTCCCTGCGTTATCCGAAAGGCATTGCCTACATCATTGCCACCGAGGCGGCCGAGCGTTTCAGCTACTACGGCATGCGCTCCATCCTCACGCTCTATCTGGTCGCGCAATTCTTCAACCCCGGTCATGACCCGGCCCTGCAGGCGGCGGCGGAAGCGGCGGCCAACGAGAAAACGCATCTCTTCGTGTCGCTGGCCTATTTCATGCCGGTGATCGGGGCCGTGCTGGCGGATGCCCTGTTCGGCCGCTACCGCGTGATTCTTGTCTTGTCGCTGGTGTACTGCCTCGGCCATCTCTGCCTGGCCGTGTTCGATGACCACCTCGACGGTTTCAGCTTCGGCCTGCTGCTGCTGGCCATGGGTGCCGGCGGCATCAAGGCCAATGTCTCGGCCTTTGTCGGCAGCCAGTTCGAGGGCCGCCTGGAGCAGCCCGGCCAGCCCGATCTCATGGCCAAGGCCTACGGCTGGTTCTATTTCAGCATCAACATCGGCGCCGTGGTGTCCATGGCCAGCGTGCCCTGGCTGCTGGAGCACATGGGGCCGCGCGTGGCCTTCGGGGTGCCGGGCTTGTTCATGCTGCTGGCGACCTTCGTGTTCTGGCGCGGGCGCCGGCATTACCGCCACGAGCCGCTGCCGACCCTGCGTTTCACGCGTCAGCGCTGGCAGCAGCTGCGCAGCGACCTGAGAGCGGCGGCGCGTGTGCTGCTGGTGTTCGCCTTCATTCCGGCCTTCTGGGCGCTCTGGGACCAGTCGCAGTCGGAGTGGGTGCTGCAGGCCGGCAAGCTTGATCTCGAACTGCTGCCCGGCCTCAGTCTGCTGCCGGCGCAGGTCCAGCTCAGCAATCCCTTGCTGGTGCTGCTGCTGATCCCGCTCTTCACCTATCGCGTCTATCCTTTCATGCGCAGTCTCGGTCTGGAGCCGACACCGCTGCGCCGCATCGGCACCGGCTTGCTGGTGACCGCCCTGTCCTTCGTCGTCATCGCCTGGATCCAGGGCCTGGTCGATGCCGGCCACAGACCGTCGGTGTGGTGGCAGCTGCTGGCTTACGCCATCCTCACCGTGGGTGAGGTCATGGTCTACATCACCGGCCTCGAGTACGCCTACACACAGGCTCCGGCGCGCCTCAAGAGCCTGCTGACGGCGGCCTGGCTGCTCACTGTCTCCATCGGCAATCTGGCGGTGTCGCTGATCAACGGCAGCATCGTCGATGGCGGTTTCTTCGCGCAGTTCAGCGGTGCCGCCTACTACTGGCTGTTCGTGAAGATCATGCTGGCGGTGACGCTGGGCTTCGCCGTCACCACGGCCTGGCTGGCCCGGCGCGATGCCCGCCGCGACAGCGGCACCTGAGCCGGGCGGCAGCGGCTGTGGCATGATGCCGGCCTTTGCCGCCCGAGCGCCCGCTGTCATGTCCGTATCCTCGCAGTCGCTTGCCGATTACGCCCGGCTCACTCCCGATCTGGTCATCAGTGCCATCGAGAGCACCGGCCGTCTCAGCGATGCCCGTGTCTTCGCGCTCAACAGCTACGAGAACCGCGTCTATCAGGTCGGCATAGAGGACGAGCTGCCGCTGGTGGCCAAGTTCTATCGCCCGCAACGCTGGAGCGATGCCCAGATCCGTGAGGAGCATGCCTACACGCGGGCGCTGGCCGCCGCCGAGCTGCCGGTGATCGCGCCACTGGCCGATGCTGCCGGTGAAACCCTGTTCAGCTTCGAGGACTATCGTTTCGCGCTCTTCCTGCGCAAGGGCGGGCAGGGGCTGGAGGCCGGCGACCATGACCAGCTGTACCGGGTCGGCATGCTGCTCGGCCGCATGCATGCGGTGTCGCGCCTGCAGCCGTTCACCGCGAGGCCGGCGCTGAGCATCGAACGTTTTCTCGATGCCCCGGCTCGGCAGGTCAGAAGCCTGCTGCCGGAGCACCTGTCGCAGCGCTACGAACGCGCCATCGCCAGTCTGAGAGAGCGCATCGCGGCTTCCGGGCTGGCCTCGTTCCCGACCATCCGCACCCAGGGCGACTGTCACCCCGGCAACATCCTGTGGACGCGCGATGACGGTCCCTGGCTGCTCGATTTCGATGACTGCCAGTCGGCCCCCGCCGTGCAGGATCTCTGGATGCTGCTCTGCGGCGAGCGCCACGAGCAGGAGCTGCAGCTCGCCGAAGTGCTCGACGGCTATCAGTCATTCTGCGATTTCGACACTCGCGAGATCGGCCTGATCGAGGCCCTGCGCAGTCTGCGCATGATCCATTACGCCGGCTGGCTGGCCATGCGCTGGGAGGATCCGGCATTTCCGGCGGCTTTCCCCTGGTTCGCCACGCCGGCCTACTGGCAGGAACATGTGGGCGAGCTGGAGATACAGGTCGAGCGCATGGGCGAGCCGCCGCTGCGCCTGTTCTGAGCGTGTTTGCCTCAGGGCCGGCAGGTATGAGAAAAACGCCTTGAACAGATGCCGTCAGGCAGGGAGACAGCCATCATGAAAGCATTCCGGAGCGTGCTGGCACTGTTGCTGGCCATGGTGATGCTGCCGGCCGAGGCGGCTGTCGAAAAGCCGATGGTCGAGAAGCGCCTGGTGTCACGCCAGTCGGTCGAGCATGGTGATTACCTGGTGCGCATTGCCGGCTGCCATGACTGCCATAGCCCGGGCTGGAGCCAGGGCAAGGGCAGTGCTCCGCAGGCGCGCTGGCTGACCGGCGATGCCATGGGCTGGCAGGGGCCGTGGGGCACGACCTATGCCACCAATCTGCGTCTCTACATGCAGGGGCTGAGCGAGGAGCAATGGCTGCTGCGCGCGCGCAAGGGCAGTGCCCGTCCGCCCATGCCCTGGTACGTCTTCCGTGACATGAGCGACTACGATCTGCGCTCGATCTATCGCTACATCCTCTTCCTGGGTGTCGCCGGCCAGCCGGCGCCGGCCTATCTGCCACCCGGGCGCAAGGCGACCGGGCCGGTGGCGGTGTTTCCCTGAGCGGGAGTTCACACCTGCCGCCGGTCCGGTGGCAGTTCAGCCCGCCAGCTTGACGTTCATGGTGATGTCGGCGCGGAACACCAGTGCGCCCTCGCTGTCATGCACCAGCACCGGCACGGTGACATCGCCGCCACGAGCCCACTCGATGCCGCTGCCGTCCGCCGTGGCGACCAGATCGGTCTTGGCCTTCTTCAGGTATTGCACGGTCATGCCGGACGGAATCCAGCGCGCACCGGCAGGCACGGAGACATCGGTCATCAGGCCGCCGGCCAGTTCGGCCATGTTGCACATGGCGATGGCATGCACGGTGTGGAGATGATTCTCGACGGCACGACGCTTGCGCACGCTGAGGCGGACCAGATTGGGCGACACTTCGGTGACGTGCGGACGGATGCTGGCGAAATACGGGGCGGCCTTGCAGATGCCGAAGCTGAACAGGCGGGTGCCGCCGGGCAGGTCCTTGAGGCGGTTGAAAGTGGCGAGGGCGTTCATCATGGTGACAACTCCAGCCCCTGTCCGGGGGCATGCAACGGATGACTGTGAAAAGAAAACATTGTCGGGTAGACTAAAACAATGTTCTAGAATAATGTTCTAATCATGACAACAAGGTCAAGTCCCCGCCGCCAGGCCATCATCCACGCCGCCCTCGACTGCTTTGCGCAGCACGGGGTAGAGGCGACCACCATCGACATGATCCGGACCGCCTCGGGCGCCAGCACCGGCAGTCTCTATCATCACTTCGGCAGCAAGGAGCGCATCGCCGCCGAGGTCTATCTCGACGGCCTGCGCCAGTTCCGCCTCCAGCAGGGGGAGTATCTGGCTCAGGCGCAGACGCTGGAGGAAGGCATACGCGCCATCGTCCATGCCCATGTCGACTGGATCGTGGAGAACCCGGCCTGGGCCGATTTCATCTTCCATCGCCGCATGGTGCTGGCCGAGGTGGCCGCCGAGCCGGTGCTGCAGGGTGAGCTGCAGAGCTCCTTTGCCGAGATCGCCGAGTGGATGAAGGCGCGCACGCAGTCCGGTGTGCGCCTGCGCTGGCCGCTGGATGCCTATGCCGCGCTGGTCACCGGCCCGGTGCACGAATATGCCCGGCACTGGCTGGCCGGTCGCCGCAAGACCCCGCTTGCCGATCTGCGCGAGTTCTTCGCCGAAGCGGCCATACGTGCTGTCGGTGTCGCCGGCTGAGACCGGCGCGGCTGTCCGCTCTGGCGCAGCCCGGTCCGGCACGGCTTATTCCAGCACGATCTCTTCCGCCAGTTCGCTCAGCATGAGACTGATGCGGCGCAGGTGCCGGCTTTCCGGGTGCGTCAGCAGCCAGAGGTCGACTTCGCAGGCGGGCAGGGGCGGACTCAACGGCACCAGACCATTGAAAGCGCGTGCCATGAAACAGGGGAAGACACCGACGCCAAGGCCGGCCTGCACCGCTTGTGCGACACCGAGGATGGTGTTGCAGCGATAGCGCGGGCGTACCCGTGGCAGGAACTTCTGGCGCCAGCGCACGGCCGGATGCTCGGGCATGAGGTCGTCGGTGGCTATCCAGATGTGCTGGCCTAGGTCTGCGCTGGCCGGGTGCTGGCGCAGATAGCTGGTGGCGGCATAGACCGCGTAGCGCAGCGAGCCCAGGCGGCGGCCGACCAGATGCTCCGGCGGGTTGCGCGTCGGACGCACGGCAATGTCGGCCTCGCGCCGGCCCAGATTGGCGAGCTGGTTGCTCGCCGTCAGCTCGAACTCCAGTGCCGGGTGGCGGGCGCTGATGCGACCCAGTGCCGGCAGCAGCAGGTCGGACATGATGCTGTCGGTGGTGGTCAGTCGCACCAGGCCGCTGACCTCGGCGGCATCCTGGGCGATGGCGGTGCGGGCGGCATCGAGCTCCGCCTCCATGCGCTCGCCATGCTGTGCCAGCGCCAGTGCCTGCTCGCTCGGCAGATAGCCGTTGCGAGAACGCTGGAAGAGCTGCTGGCCGATTTTCTTTTCCAGGCGTTGCAGGGCGCGGAACACGGTCGAGGCATCAACCTGGAGATGACGGGCGGCTCCGGCCAGACTGCCGCCGCGCACCATGGCGAGGATGAGTTCGAGATCTGCCGGTGCCAGACGATATTGCGTATGTGCAATCAATGAATGCGTTCCTGCGTATATCCATTGCAGATATGTAGTCCTAGAGTCGAGGCTCCGTCAATGCATCCCAGAGGTTGTCATGAAGCTCTACTACGCCACAGGTGCCTGTTCGCTGGCTGTCCATATCGCTATCCGTGAGGCCGGACTGGCTTTCGAGCCGGTCAAGGTCAGCCTGCCGGCGCATACCCTGCCGGATGGCAGTGATTTCTATCAGGTCAATCCGCGTGGCTATGTGCCTGTGCTGGAGCTGGATGACGGCAGCCGTCACACCGAGGTTGCCGCGCTTCTGCAATACGTCGGCGATCAGGATGCCAGCCACCGCCTGCTGCCTGCCCATGGCAGCTCCGCCCGTCTGCCGGTGCTGGGGCTGTTGGCTTTCATCAGCTCCGAGCTGCACAAGAGCTTCAGCTGGCTGTGGTCCAAGGACACCGCCGAGTCCACGCGCCAGACCTGTCAGGACAAGCTGGCGAAACGCTTTGCCGAGTTCGATCAGCGCCTGGCCGACAGCGACTACCTGACCGGCGACGGCTTCACCGTGGCCGATGCCTACGCCTTCACCATCATCAACTGGTGCAACTTCCTTGGCATGAGCCTGGCTGCCTACCCGAAGCTGCAGGCCTACATGGCGCGCGTGGCGGCACGACCGGCGGTGCAGGAAGCCCTGCGCGTGGAGGGTTTGCTGAAGTGAGTCTGGCCAGCGTGAGGGAGCTCGGGCGGCCGGCGGCAGATGTGCTGGCGCAATGGCAGGCACGCGAGGACGAGGTGAAGGCCGCCGCCTGTGACGCCGGCGTGTGGAGCATGGACCAGGTGTCCGGACGCTCCGGGCTGGAGCTGTTCACGGCCATGATGGATGGCCAGCTGCCGCCGCCACCGATCACGCAGGTCCTGGGCTATGTCATGGTCGAGGCTGGAGCGGGGCGCGTGATCTTCCAGGGCAAGCCGGATCTGTCCTACTACAACCCGCTGGGCTCGGTGCATGGCGGCTGGTTCGCCACGCTGCTCGATTCCGCCGTCGCCTGCGCCGTGCAGAGCACGCTCCCGGCCGGGCGCAGCTACACCACGCTGGAGCTCAAGGTGAACATGATCAAGGCGCTGACCGTGAAGGTGCCGCTGGTGCGCGCCGAGGGTCGCGTCGTGCATGCCGGTCGCCAGACCGCGGTCGCTGAAGGCAGCCTTTATGGTGCCGACGGCACGCTCTATGCCCATGCCACCACCACCTGTCTGATCTTCGATCTGCCAGGGGCGCGCTGAATCCCGGCGTTTTCGCCACCTCTTGTCCGTTGCCGTCAGGCGGCAGACAGGAGGTAGTGATACCGGGTCTGGTCAGGAGTATCTTGAAAGTGACCTGACGTGTGTCGGGTTGCCCGCAGGGTGCGACAACCGGAGAGATGTGTCATGACCAACAGCCCGTTCATGGAGTTGCTCAAGGACTGGGTAGCCCGTCGTGAACAGCAGCGCCAGAAAGTCACGCGCAGCGTCAGTCTCTACGATACCGATGTGGTCAAGGTGAAGGCCCTGGCCGCCGTTTTCGGCGTGCCGGAGCAGGAGATCATTGCCAGCATCATCCATCACGGCCTGTTCGAGCTGGAGTCCAAGATTCCCTACGAGCAGGGCACCAAGGTCATTCGCGTCGAGGAAGGCGAGGATATCTACGAAGACATTGGCATGATGCCGCGCTACATCGACAAGATCCGGGAAATCACCCGAGGCGGGTGAGCCCCCGGAGCAGAGACTCAGCGCTCGATGCGCGAGATCTTGCTGCCTTCAATGCTGAGGCTGGCCATCAGGCCCTGCTGATCGAAGGCGAAGGCATAGGCATCACCGGTGAGGGTGGTGCTCGACAGGCTCTTCGCCACGCCCTCGTTGACCACCACCACGGTCGGGCCGGCACCGATTTCCCAGCCCTTGCTGCGATCCAGATACTGCACCGACTTGTCGTTCATCAGGAACATCACATAGCCATAGGATTGCGCGCCGGCCTGCAGGCCCCAGGAGGCCGAGACCGAGTTGTAGTAGCCGCTGCTCCTGCCGCCCTTGAGTAGCACACCTTCACCGTAGCTGCCGCCAAAGATCAGGCCGGCCTTGATGACATGGGGAAAGACCAGGATGGCTTCGGCACGCTTGCCCATGTCGGCGGCGACCGGGTTGCCGCGATACAGCCGCGCCAGCGCCTGACCGGCATCGCGATCAATGTCCGCCGCGCTGGCGGCCTGGGCCATGGGCGCGGTCAGCAGCAGTGGCGTGGCAGCCGTGGCGCCGAGCAGGAGGGCAAGGCTGAGGGATCTGAGCGATTTCATGATGGTTCACCTGTAATGCGGGGGCATACCCAGAACAACGCTCGAGACCGCGTCCGGTTGGCCAGGTGTCAGGCCGTGCGCTGGCCCAGCGCCGCCGCCAGCTGCTGGCGCATGGCCTCGTCCAGCGTGCAGCGGATGTACTTGCCCTCGCGTTCGACGCTGATCAGGCCGGCGTTCACCAGCTCCTTGACGTGATGCGAAATGGTCGGCGCGCCGATGTCGAGCTTGTCGATCAGTGCCTGCAGGCTGCAGCTGTGGATCAGTTCGCTGCCCGGTGTGTTGGCGGGCTGGCTGTCGGCGTGGCGCAGCAGGCGCAGGTAGATGGCCAGCCGGTGCGGGTTGGAGAGGGCACGAAAGGCGCGTGCCAGCATCTGTTCCTCGTCGGAGGTGAACAGATGCGATGTGCAGTGGCTGGCAAGCTTCATGGATGCTCTCGCGACAGCGGCCGGCTGCGGCCTTTGTCGTGGTGGGTGACAATCCAGTATGCCATGTCAGTTTGACAAACATCAAACTGTTCGATAGGTTTGAAACTGAAAACAAATCCTGTCAGGAGTCGTCAGCATGTCCGTTACTGCAAAAACCGCTGCCCGCAAGGCCGCGACTGCCACCATCAAGGTTGGCGGCAAGGAGCGTTATCACGAGCCGGCGCCCGCGCACATCGAGGTCGAGGAGTTCCGCAAGGTGGTCACCAGCCGCCGCTCGGTGCGCAAGTTCACCAGCAAGCCCATCCCCCAGGCCGTGCTCGACGACTGCCTCGACATGGCGCTGCTGGCTCCCTGTTCCTCGGGTCTGCAACCCTGGGAGTTCTACGTCGTGCGCTCGTCGGACAAGAAGGCGAAGCTGGTCAAGGCCTGCATGAGCCAGCTCGCCGCCAAGACGGCCGCCGAGCTCATCGTCTGCGTCGCCCGTACCGATCGTGTCGATGACTTCTCGCGCAAGATGCTGCGTGAATGGCCCATGCCCGACGTGCCGACGCTGGTGAAGCGCTATTACCAGCTCATCCCCTACAACTACTCGCCGGGCCCGCTCAACAGCTTCGCCATGGTCAAGAAGGCCGCCTTCACCGTTGGCGGTCTGGTGGCTCCGGTGCCGCGTGGTCCTTACACCAGCGCCGAGGTCCAGCTCTGGGCCGCCAAGAGCGCGGCGCTGGCCTGCGAGAACCTGGTGCTGGCCTTCCGGGCCCACGGTTTCGACACCTGCATGATGGAAGGCTATGACGAGGTGCGTGTGCGCAAGCTGCTCAAGCTCTCCGATGAAGCCTTCCCGATCATGGTTGTCGGTGCCGGCGAACGGGCGGAAGATGGAGTCTTCTGGCCGCAGATCCGTTTCGAGCGCGAACTCTTCGTGCACGAGGTGTGACATGACACAACACTGGATGATCTATGGCGCCAACGGCTACACCGGCGAGCTGATCGCACGCCAGGCCGTGGCGCAGGGGCTGCGCCCGGTGCTCGCCGGCCGCAGCGCCGACAAGCTGAAGGCGCTGGCCGCCGAACTCGGTCTGGAGCATCGGGTCTTCGCGCTGGACCAGCCGCAGGTGGTGCATGACGCCCTGTTCGACATGGATCTGGTGCTGCACTGCGCCGGGCCGTTCTCGGCCACCAGCGCACCCATGATCGAGGGCTGCCTGTCGGCCGGCGCACATTATCTTGACATCACCGGCGAGGCCGCCGTCTTCGAGCATGCGCATCGGCAAACCGCGCGTGCCCGCGAGGCCGGCGTCGTGGTCTGTCCGGGCGTCGGTTTCGATGTCATCCCCACCGACTGCGTGGCCGCCAAGCTCAAGCAGGTGCTGCCGGATGCGCAATACCTGTCGCTGGGTTTCCAGTCCGCCACCGGCCCGTCGCCGGGGACCTCCAAGACGCTGGTCGAGGGCTTGTCCAAGGGCAGTATGGAGCGCCGCGATGGCCGTCTCGTCAGCGTGCCGCTGGGCAGCAAGCACCGCGACATCGACTTCGGTCGCGGCCCGCGCTCGGCCATGGCGATTCCCTGGGGAGATGTCTCGACCGCCTACTACACCACCGGCATCCCCAACATCGACACCTGGATTCCGCTGCCGAAATCGGCGGTCTATGGTGCCCGCGTGATGAATCTGGGCAAGGCCGTCTTCGGTCTGGGCTTCGTGCAGAACTTCCTCAAGCGCCAGATCGACCGGCGCGTGAAGGGGCCGGATCTCGCCACGCGTGATTCGCAGCCGACTCATGTCTGGGGCGAGGCGCGCAATGCCGCCGGCGAGACCCGCACCGTGCGCATCCGCACCAACAATGTCTACAGCCTGACCGTGGATGGCGCGCTGGCGGTGGCGACCTGGCTGCTGAACAACCATCCGCAGGGTGGCAGCTACACGCCGGCCATGCTGATGGGGCCTGAACTGGTGGAAAGCCTGCCGGGTTCGGGGCGTTTCGAGGTCAGCTGATGCCGGACAGGCACACGCCCGGGCCGGTGTCCGCGCAAGTCAGCGCGCGGACACTGGGGCATTACAATGCGGCCGCCGAGAGCTTTCGCGACGGCACGCGTGACCACGATGTCAGTCAGAACATCGAGGCGCTGCTGCGGCATCTGAGCGGCGCGCCGCCGTTCACCATCCTTGATTTCGGCTGCGGCCCCGGGCGTGACCTCAGGGCCTTCACGGCGCGTGGTCATCACGCCATCGGTCTCGATGGCGCCGAGCGCTTCGTTGCCATGGCGCGTGCCGACAGCGGCTGCGAGGTCTGGCAGCAGGACTTCCTGAAGCTGGCGCTGCCGCCGGCGCATTTCGACGGCATCTTCGCCAACGCCTCGCTCTTCCATGTTCCGGCCAGCGAACTGCCGCGTGTGCTCGCCGAGCTGCATGCGGCACTGAAGCCGGATGGCGTGCTGTTCAGTTCCAATCCGCGCGGGCACAACGAGGAGGGCTGGCAGGCGGGTCGCTATGCCAGCTACCACGACCTCGCGGCCTGGCAGGGCTATCTCGTGGCGGCCGGCTTCATCGAGCTCGAGCACTACTATCGTCCGGCCGGGCTGCCGCGCGAGCAGCAGCCCTGGCTGGCCAGTGTCTGGCGCAGGGTGGCGTGCTAGATCGCCCGGAACAGCATCCCCGCCAGTACCAGCTCGACCCCGAAGAATATCCACGGATAGCGGCCCGGGTTGCCGTCGCTGGCGACCGAGACCAGGCGCCCGGCAGCCATGCCGAGCAGGGCCACGGCCACGGTGAACAGGATGCCGTCACGCAGGGGGGCGAAGAAGGACAGGGTGCCGAGCAGCAGCACGGCCACTGCCAGTCCGAAGCCGCCGTAGACGGCGCGGACTTCGTTGCGGCCGTCGCGGCCGAGCTGCCGTATGCCGAAGAAGAACAGCACACGCTCGGGTTGCAGCAGGGCCACCAGGCCCATGCCGGCGAAGAAGGCGGCGGCGAGGTAGACAAGAGCCAGGGTCATGTAGGGTCTCCGTATGAGTGCTCCTGCCGGCAGTGTGAGCTGTCGGCAGGAGCGCTTCAATGAGCGCTGTGTATCAGTCTGCTTCCAGCACCATGGCCGCGCCGACACCGCCGGCGGCACAGGCGGTGGTCAGGGCCAGGCCGCCGCCGCGACGCTTGAGCTCGTACAGGGCCTGGGCAATGACGCGGGCGCCGGTGGCACCGAAGGGATGGCCGAAGGCGAGGCTGCCGCCATTGACGTTGAGCCGGTTGCGGTCGACTTCGCCTATGGTGCTGGCCAGGCCCCTGAGGTTGCAGGCGAGCTGGCCGGCGAAGGCTTCGTGCATGTCGATCAGGGTCAGGTCGGCGAGCGTGATGCCGGCGCGCGCGAGAGCGATGGGCGCGGCCACCACCGGGCCCATGAGCAGGTCATCCTTGGGTGTCTTGGCGGCGAAGGCATAGGAGCGGATGTAGCCGAGCACCTCGCGGCCTTCGGCCTGGGCGCGGGCTTCGCTCATCAGCAGCAGGGCGCTGGCGCCATCGGTGAGCGGGCTGGAGTTGCCTGCCGTCACCGAGCCGTTGCCGCTCTGGTCGAAGACCGGCTTGAGCTTGTCGTAGCTGGCGCGTTCGGAGTTCTTGCGCACCAGATTGTCGTCCTTGAGCACGCCGCCAGGCAGGGTCACCGACATGACCTGGCGATCGAGCCGGCCTTCGCGCCAGGCGCGGGCGGCATGACTGTGCGATGCATGTGCGAGGTCATCCTGCTCGGAGCGGCTGACGCCCCATTTCTTCACCATCTTTTCCGTGCTCTGGCCCATGGTCTCGCCGACCGAGAACTCGGTGATCGAGGGCTCCATGGGCACGATGTCCCTGGGGCGCAGTCTGGCCAGCAGCTTCAGGCGTTCGGGCACGGTCTTGGCGAAGCTGACATCGCGCAGGGTCGAGGAGAATTTCGCCGACATGGGCAGGCGCACGCTGCTGGTGGAGTCGGTGCCGCCGGCAATGACGACCTCGGCGCTGCCGGCGAGGATGCTTTCAGCAGCGCTGGCGGCAGTCTGGAAGCTGGTCGCGCAGGCCCGCGTGATGGAGTAGGCGTCGAGATTGTCGAGGCCGAGCTGGAGGGCGATCTCGCGGGCAATGAATGGTGCCTCCGGAATCATCACGGTCATGCCGAAGACGAGCTGATCGATCTCGGCCGGCTTGAGGGCGTTGCGCTGCATCAGCTCGCGTACCGCGAGGGCGCCGAGGTCGATGGCACTGAGGTCGCGATAGTGCGTGGCGATGCGTGCGAACGGCGTGCGCAGGCCGTCGACGATGGCGATGCGACCGCGATGGTTGCGCAGATTCTGGCGGGTGGTCATGAGCTGTCCTCGGGCGTGCGGATAAAAGCCGTGGCTGATTGGTCATGGCATTCTGACAGGCTGTCCTGGCGGGTCAATGACGCTGCGGGCTGACGCGAACACTCATGATCCAGGCGCCATATCCGGCCCATGTGCGACCTGAATGCAGGTAAGCTTGGGGCCGCAAACGGGTAGCGCGGCCGACTGGTGGCGCTCTTGAACCGATCAGGAAGGAATACATGAAAAAGCTGTGGATGATTCTTGCCATTCTGCTGACATTCACGCTGACCATGGAGGCGGCGGAGGCCCGGCGCTTTGGCGGCGGCAAGACCTTCGGGCGTACCTATCAGACGGCCCCGGCCCAGCCATCCTCCGCGGGTGCGGCGGCCCAGCGTCAGCAGGCCTCCGGTCTGCCGTCCAGCCCGACTGCCGCGCCGGCTGCCAGAACCCCCGGCAGGGGTCTGATGGGTGGCCTGCTTGGCGGTCTGCTCGTTGGTGGCCTTTTTGCCGCGCTGTTTGCCGGTGGTGCCTTCCACGGTCTGCAGCTGATGGACGTGCTGCTCATGGCGTTGCTGGCCTGGGTAGCCATCAAGGTGATCCGCAGCCTGAGACAGGGTGGGGCGCAGACCGGAACTGCGCAGCCGGCCTATGCCCATGCCGGCGCTGCCGCTGGTGCGGCTGGTGCGGCTGCGGCCGCGCGCCAGTCCGCGCCGCCGGTGTTCGGCAGTCGTCAGGCCGCTGCCGAGGCTCCGGCAGCCAGCTCGCTGTCCGCCGTGGCAGCCAGTCCGGCCGTGCCCTTCAACCTGCCGCTGGGCTTCGACACCCCGGCCTTCCTGACGGGTGCCACCGAGCATTACCGCATCCTGCAGGACGCCTGGAGTCGCAACGATCTGGCGAAGATCCGCGAGTATGTGACGCCGGAACTCTATGCCGACCTGCAGGCCGAGCGCGCTACCTTGCCAGGCGAGCAGCACACCGAGGTGATGACGGTGAATGCCGAGCTGGTGCGTGCCGATCAGCAGTTCGGCGAGGCCGAGGTCAGCATCCGCTTCAGCGGCCGCTACCGCGACACGGTCGAGGTTGTCGAGGAGGATTTCACCGACATCTGGCACCTCATGCGCGACTACTCGAAGGACGATGCGCCCTGGCACATCACGGGCATCGAGTCGGTCTGAGCGCCGGCATGACCCGCTACGCCGTCATCGACTTCGAAACCAACGGCCTCATGCCCGAGCAGGGCGGCCGCGCCCTCGAAGTGGCCGCCGTGATCGTGCAGGATGGCCGCATCACGGAGTCCTGGCAGAGCCTGATGAATCCGGGCGGCCGCGTGCCGTCATTCATTACCGCGCTGACCGGCATCACTCCGGCGATGGTGAGCGCGGCGCCGCCACCGGCGCAGGTCATGGCCGGCATCGCCGATTTTGTCGGCGATGCCACGCTGGTCGCCCACAACGCCAGCTTTGACCGCCGCTTCTGGCAGCACGAGCTGGCCCGCATCGGGCAGGCGGCCACGCACGACTTTCTCTGCACGGTGCTGATATCCCGCCGCCTCTATCCCTGGGCGGCCAATCACAAGCTCGCCACATTGGTGGATCTGCACAATATTCCTGTCGATGGCCGGCATCACCGCGCCCTCGCCGATGCCGCCATGACCGCCCACCTGTTCCTGCGCATGCAGCAGGATCTGGCCACGCTCTATCGCGGTGCCGAGGTCGAGCCGGGCTTCCTGGCCAGGTATCAGAAGACCGTCAAAACCCAGGTCCGGGCCATGCCGGCGTGAGTCGACCGGTATGCCTGCCCGGCCTCCGGCGCGTGATATCTCCTGAAAGGGCGTATTCTGGTGGCATGGTCGAAGCGTGGCGGATGCCGTGTGGAACAGTGCCATGGATTGAGCATGGATGACGCCGAACCTGCCGCTTCGGGAGGGTTGGAAAATGCGCTATCTATTGATGCTATTGGGCTTTTTGCTCTACCCGGTGTCGTCTGTTGCCACTACCCAGGTCAGTGTCGGTGTGTCGATCCCCGGCCTCAGCATAGGGATAAACCTGCCTGCCTATCCCGAGCTGGTCCGGGTGCCCGGTTATCCGGTCTATTACGCTCCGCAGCTGGCGGCGAACTACTTCTTCTACGATGGCATGTACTGGGTCTATGCCTATGACGACTGGTACGCCAGTCGCTGGTTCAACGGGCCGTGGGAGCTGGTGTACCCGCAGTATGTGCCGCTCTTCATTCTGCGCATCCCGGTTTATTACTACCGGCGTCCACCCCCGTACTTCCGGGACTGGCGCAGGGATGCCCCGCCTCGCTGGGGCCAGCATTGGGGGCGTGACTGGGAGCGTGATCATCGCAGCTGGAATCAGTGGGACAGGCGCGCAGCTCCGCGGCCGGCCCCGTTGCCGAGCTACCAGCGCGAGTACTCCGGCGAGCGTTACCCGCAGCCCGGACAGCAGTTGCAGCTGCAGAAGCAGTACTACCCCCATGAGCCGGCAGATGCGGTCGTGAGGCAGCATTACCAGCGTGAAGACGAGCGCAGGGCTGCGCCGCCCGCCCGGCAGTATCAGGACGAGGGACCTCGTGACCACGACAATGGCAGGGATCAGGGCATGCCGGGACGGGGCAGGGGACACTGGCAGGATGATGGAGGTGGCCATGACAGGGGCCGCTGATCCGCGCCACTCGTCATGGTTCGATGTGACAGGCCGGTGAAAACAAAAAGCCCCGCAGATGCGGGGCTTTTTGCATTACAGACGCAGGATCAGGTCAGCTGAGCGACGTTGATCTTGTCGGCCTGCACCGTGTACTCGCCCATCTTGTCGAAGTTCAGGTAACGGTAGATGTCACCGGCCATGGCGTCGATCTTGCCGGCGTATTCCATGTACTCGGCAACGGTCGGCAGCTTGCCCATCACGGCGGCGACAGAAGCGAGTTCTGCCGAAGCCAGGTAGACATTGGCGCCCTGACCGAGACGGTTCGGGAAGTTGCGGGTCGAGGTCGAGACGCAGGTGGTGTTCGGCGCGACGCGAGCCTGGTTGCCCATGCACAGCGAGCAGCCCGGCATTTCGGTGCGGGCACCGGCACGGCCGTAGATGTTGTAATAGCCTTCTTCCATGAGCTGGTGCTCGTCCATGCGGGTCGGCGGAGCGAGCCACAGGCGGGTGGCGAGCGAACCGCCTTCCACCTTGTCGAGCAGCTTGCCGGCGGCACGGAAGTGGCCGATGTTGGTCATGCACGAGCCGATGAAGACTTCATCGATCTTCTGACCCTGGACCTGCGACAGCGGCTTGGCGTCGTCCGGATCGTTCGGGCAGCACAGGATCGGTTCCTTGATCTCGTTCAGATCGATCTCGTACACCGTGGCGTACTCGGCATCCTTGTCGGCGCGCAGCAGCGACGGGTTGGCCAGCCACTTTTCCATGGCGACGATACGACGGGCCATGGTGCGGGCATCGCCGTAGCCGTTCGAGATCATCCACTTCAGCATGGTGATGTTCGAGGTCAGGTACTCGGCAACCGACTTCTCGCTCAGGGTGATCGAGCAACCGGCGGCGGAGCGTTCGGCCGAAGCGTCGGACAGTTCGAAAGCCTGCTCGACGGTCAGATCTTCCAGACCTTCGATTTCCAGGATGCGACCGTTGAAGACGTTCTTCTTGCCCTTCTTCTCGATGGTCAGTTCGCCACGCTGGATGGCAGCGTAGGGAATGGCGTGCACGAGGTCACGCAGGGTGATGCCAGGCTGCATCTTGCCCTTGAAGCGGACCAGAACCGATTCCGGCATGTCCAGCGGCATGACGCCGGTGGCAGCGGCAAAGGCGACCAGACCGGAACCGGCCGGGAAGGAGATGCCGATCGGGAAGCGGGTGTGCGAGTCGCCGCCGGTGCCGACGGTGTCCGGCAGCAGCATGCGGTTCAGCCAGGAGTGGATGATGCCGTCGCCCGGACGCAGCGAGACGCCGCCACGGTTCATGATGAAGTCCGGCAGGGTGTGATGCGTGGTGACATCGACCGGCTTCGGGTAGGCGGCGGTGTGGCAGAACGACTGCATGACCAGATCGGCGGAGAAGCCGAGGCAGGCCAGATCCTTCAGTTCGTCACGGGTCATCGGACCGGTGGTGTCCTGGGAGCCGACGGTGGTCATGTGCGGTTCGCAGTAGGTGCCCGGACGGACGCCCTGGCCTTCCGGCAGACCGCAGGCGCGACCGACCATCTTCTGGGCCTGGGTGAAGCCCTTGCCGGTGTCGGACGGCTGCACCGGCGAGCGGAACAGGGTCGACGGGGCGAGGCCGAGGGCTTCGCGAGCCTTCTTGGTCAGGCCGCGGCCGATGATCAGGTTGATACGGCCGCCGGCGCGCACTTCGTCGAGCAGGACCGGAGTCTTCAGCGGAGCCTTGGCGATCTCGGCACCGTTCTTGGTGGCGGTCACTTCAGCGGTGTCGTGGTTGATGTGCAGAACGACTTCGTCGCCCATGTTCATCTGGCCGACATCGAGTTCGATCGGCAGGGCGCCGGCGTCTTCCATGGTGTTGAAGAAGATCGGGGCGATCTTGGAGCCGATGCAGACACCACCGTCACGCTTGTTCGGGATGTGCGGCAGGTCGTCGCCGGTGAACCACAGCACCGAGTTGGTGGCGGACTTGCGGCTGGAGCCGGTGCCGACCACGTCGCCGACGTAGGCGACGATGTTGCCCTTGGCCTTGAGTGCTTCGAGCTGCTTGATCGGGCCGACTTCACCCTGCTTTTCCGGGTTGATGCCGTCGCGGGCATTCTTCAGCATGGCGTTGGCGTGCAGCGGGATGTCCGGACGGCTCCAGGCATCCTGGGCCGGCGACAGGTCGTCGGTGTTGGTTTCGCCGGTGACCTTGAAGACGGTGACCTTGATCTCGCGGGCGACCTCCGGACGGCTGGTGAACCATTCGGCATCGGCCCAGGACTGGATCACGGCCTTGGCGTAGGCATTGCCGGCCTTGGCCTTTTCTTCCACGTCGTGGAAGGCGTCGAACACCAGCAGGGTCTTCTTCAGGGCTTCGGCGGCGGTGGCGGCGAGGGCGCTGTCGTCGAGCGCGGCAACCAGCGGTTCGACGTTGTAGCCGCCGAGCATGGTGCCGAGCAGGTAGGTCGCACGTTCCTTGGTGACCAGCGGGGAGCTGGCTTCGCCCTTGGTGACGGCGGCCAGGAAGGCGGCCTTGACGTAGGCGGCCTGGTCAACGCCGGGCGGAATGCGGTTTTCCAGCAGATCGACCAGGAAGGCCTCTTCGCCTGCCGGCGGGTTCTTCAGCAGTTCAACCAGGGATGCGACCTGGGCTTCATCCAGCGGCTTCGGGGGCACGCCGAGAGCGGCGCGTTCGGCAACGTGTTGACGGTAGGCTTCGAGCACAATGATGTCCTCATCATCGGGGCGGCGGGACGCTCTCCCCTGGGAAGCCAAGGCCGAAGCACATGGCATGCCAAGGGTGGAGCATGAATTCGGGCGAAAAGTTTAGCTGAAAGGCCTGTTGAAAGTAAGGCTGTTCGTCCTGCGCGAGCTGCGACAGAAGTCGAAGAGCGGCCTGCCTGTCGGTCAGGGCATGCAGACTGTCGCCGGAGGCCCTGCCGGGGCAGGGCCCGGGAGGGTCACTTGAAGCCGAAGCGCTCGTCGAGAGTGCCCTTGTCGGCGGGGTTCTTGGTGGCGTAGTCACGCGGCGGCTCGAAACCGCCCAGCTCGTGATCCTCGAGGCGCGAATAAGGTGCATAGACCGGAGCGCTCGCCGGTGCGCCGGCGGGGCCTTCGAGGCTGCCGAAGGCGCGTGCCGGGTTCTCGTCGCGATGGCGCTTGGGGTCGTCGCACAGGGTCTGCGCGCCTTGCACCAGATGCTCATGGACGTCGCGGTAGCGCTGGGTCAGGTCGTTGACCAGGCTGGCGGTCTGCTCGAAATGGTCGCTGACATCACGCTGGTAGCGCTCGTGGCGGCCTTGCAGGTCGTGCAGGAGGGTTTCCAGTTCCTTCACGCGATGGTCGGGTATCTGCTTCTTGGCATAAAGGACGCCGGCGGCGGCGCCGAGCAGGAATACCAGCAGATACAGCAAAACAGTCATGTGTACTCTCCAGTCCGGAAGTTGTCCGGGAGCGCGTGCGGTCGCCGTTGGCGTGCGCTCGGACTATCTATAACATTTGCCCGCGCCCGAGCGGAAGGGCCGAAACGAGCATGAAACCATGAAGCCGGCAACCAGCCCTGACAAGCTCATCACCTCGGGTGACCATCGTGTGACCATTGCCGGCCCGGCCGGCGCGCTGCAGGCGGTGCTGAGTGTGCCGGAGGCGGCGGTGGCGGGCACGAATTTTCCGACGTCTGTCGCAATCATCTGCCATCCGCACTCGCTCATGGGTGGCAGCCTCGACAACAAGGTGGTTTTCACCCTGCACCGGGCATGTCGCGACCAGGGGCTGACCACCATACGTTTCAACTTCCGTGGCGTGGGTGCCAGCGAGGGCGTCTATGATCACGGCATGGGCGAGCAGGATGACCTGCTGGCCGTGCTGGCCTGGGCGCGGCAGCAGCTCGGCGCCGAACGTCTGGTGCTGGCCGGCTTTTCCTTCGGCTCCTTTGTCGCCGCTTCGGCCTGGCCGCGCGCTCTCGCCGCCGGCTGGCAGGGGCGACAATTGCTGCTGGTGGCACCGCCGGTGACCCGCTTTCCGCTGGTCGGTCATGAGCTGCAGGCCGGCA
The DNA here is from genome assembly GCA_023265995.1 of Perlucidibaca sp. Classification (GTDB taxonomy): domain Bacteria; phylum Pseudomonadota; class Gammaproteobacteria; order Pseudomonadales; family Moraxellaceae; genus Perlucidibaca. The sequence continues at coordinate 357,419 of JAHFSA010000001.1, read as the reverse complement.
CGCGTGTCATTTATGGTGATGCCGACGAGGTGGTCGATCCGTCGGCCATCCGCGACTGGCTGGCGGCGCAGCCGCAGGCGCTGGACATCCGGGTGCTGCCCGGCGCCGGACATTTCTTTCATGGCCGCCTGTCCGAGCTCAAGGACTGGGTCGGTGCGGGTTTGCAGGAGTCAGTGCATGACTGAGTTGGTGCTTCCGATGAATCCGGTGCAGCGCTACCAGATCGACCTTCAACGCAACGGCTTCCAGCACGACGATGCCCAGCGCGATGCCGTGCGTGCGCTGAATGACGTTCATGATGCCCTCATCGAGCGCTTCCGGAAGGCGCAGACCGTGCGCGGCCCGGCCCGCCTGCGCGAGATCAAGCGCCAGAAGACACCGGCCCAGGGCCTGTATCTCTGGGGCGGGGTGGGGCGCGGCAAGACCTATCTCATGGATCTCTTCTACGAGTCGCTGCCGTTCCGGCGCAAGCTGCGCATCCATTTTCATCGCTTCATGCAGCATGTGCACAAGGAGCTGACCGCGCTCCAGGGCATCAAGGATCCGCTCACGGCGGTGGCCGAACGCATCCACAAGGATGCCGTGGTGATCTGCTTCGACGAGTTCTTCGTCACCGACATCGGCGACGCCATGATCCTCGGTGGCCTCTTCGAGCGCCTGTTCGAGCGTGGCGTGACCCTGGTGGCGACCTCCAACATCGTGCCTGACCGGCTTTACGAGAACGGCCTGCAGCGCCAGCGTTTCCTGCCAGCCATCGCCATGGTCAAGCAGTACTGCGATGTGCTCAACGTCGACTCCGGTGTCGATTACCGTCTGCGCGTGCTCGAGCAGGCCGAGCTCTACCACAGCCCGCTCGACGCCCAGGCCGAGGCCTCCCTGCGACGCAGCTTCGATGAGCTGTCTTTCGGGCTCAGCGTTCTCGACGGTGCACTTGACATTAATGACCGTTCAGTCGAGGTTATCGCCCGCACCGACGACGTGCTCTGGTGCCGCTTCGCCGAGCTTTGCGAAAAGCCCCGCAGTGCCCATGACTACATCGAGATTGCCCGCGAGTACCACACGGTGCTGCTGGCCGATGTGCCGGACATGGGTGCGCACAATGACGATGCGGCGCGCCGCTTCATCAACCTGGTTGACGAGTTCTACGACCGGGGCGTGAAGCTGATCGTGTCGGCGGCAAGCCCGATCCTCGAGCTGTATGACCAGGGTCGGTTGAACTTCGAGTTCCAGCGGACGCAAAGCCGTCTGCAGGAAATGCAGTCGCGGGAGTATCTCGCGCGCGAACACCGCCCCTGAGCGTTGCTGCTCTGCTTCCCCGGGCGTGACGCGTCCGGGGTCTCCCGCATAAATCACCATGCTGGAGACCCAGATGATTCCCCGTACCCTGTTCAATTCCGATCACGAAGGCTTTCGTGACATTCTGCGCAAGTTCCTTGAAAAGGAGGCCGCTCCCCATCACGCCCAGTGGGAAGAGGATGGCCAGGTTTCCCGCGAGCTCTGGGAAAAGGCCGGCGCCAACGGCTTCCTGTGCCCGACTGTGCCCGAGCAGTACGGCGGACCGGGCGCCGACTATCTGTATTCCATCATTGTCATGGAGGAGATCTCCCGTGCCGGCCTGACCGGCATAGGCTGGGGTCTGCACACCGACATCGTGGCGCCGTACATCGAGCATTACGGCTCCGAGGAAATGAAGCAGAAGTATCTGCCGAAGATGGTCTCCGGCGAACTCATCGGCGCCATCGCCATGACCGAGCCGGGTGGCGGTTCCGACCTGCAGGCGGTGAAGACCACGGCCATCGACAAGGGTGACCACTACCTGCTCAACGGCTCCAAGACCTTCATCACCAACGGCCAGATGGCCGATATCGTCATTGTCGTCGCCAAGACCGACCCGACCCAGGGTGCCAAGGGCATCTCCCTGTTCGTGGTCGAGCGCGGCATGCCGGGCTTCGAGCGCGGCCGCAACCTGCACAAGGCCGGCATGAAGGCGCAGGACACCTCCGAGCTGTTCTTCAATGACGTCAAGCTGCCCAAGGAGAGCCTCATCGGTGCCGAGGGCATGGGCTTCATCTATCTCATGCAGGAGCTGCCGCAGGAGCGCCTCGGCATCGCCGTCAACGGTGTCGCCATGATGGAGGGTGCGCTGGCGCTGACTCTGGAGTACGTGCGCGAGCGCAAGGCCTTCGGCAAGCGCGTGGCGGATTTCCAGAACACCCAGTACAAGCTGGCCGAGCTGCACACCAAGACCGAGGTGGCTCGCACCTATGTCGATCGCTGCATCGAGCTGCACTTGCAGAAGAAGCTGGATATTCCCAGTGCAGCTGCGGCAAAATACTGGGTAACCGATCTGCAGTTCGAGGTTCTGGACGAATGCGTCCAGCTCTTTGGCGGCTATGGCTACATGTGGGAGTACCCGATCACCCGCATGTGGGCGGACTGCCGCGTGCAGCGCATCTACGGCGGCACCAACGAGATCATGAAGGGCATCATCGCCCGCGCCCTGGTCTGAGTGTGCCGGCGGGCTCCGGCGCAAGCCGGGGCCTGCTTCTGCGAGAGCAGGGCTCCTGCGGGAACAGCTACACAAACGGTTGTGCATAAAATCAGCGCTCCGGCCGGAAGCGGAAAATTTCTTCGGTCAGGCGTTGCCAAGGTGGAACTCCTTGGGTACTATTCGCGACCTCATTGCGGCGGCCTGGATGTCAGGTGGTCGCCAAACCTGATTTTTGAAGGCAAGTTGACATGAAGACTTTCAGTGCCAAGCCTGAAGCCGTGAAGCGCGACTGGTTCGTCGTCGATGCCAGCGGCAAGACGCTCGGTCGCCTGGCGTCCGAAATTGCCCGTCGTCTGCGCGGCAAGCACAAGCCGGAATTCACCCCGCACGTGGACACCGGCGATTACATCGTCGTCGTGAACGCCGAGAAGGTGGCTGTCACCGGCAACAAGGCTGCTGCCAAGATGTACTGGCACCACACCGGTTTCCCGGGTGGCATCAAGGGCGTCAATTTCGAGAAGCTGGTGGCTCACCGCCCCGAAGCTCCGCTCGAAATCGCTGTCCGTGGCATGCTGCCGAAGGGCCCGCTGGGTCGCGACATGCTGAGCAAGCTGAAGGTGTACGCTGGTGCAACCCACCCGCACGCCGCACAGCAGCCGCAAGAACTGAACATCTGAGCATTCTAGAATGACTACGAATTACGGAACCGGCCGTCGCAAGACTGCAACCGCCCGCGTCTTCATCAGCGCCGGCACTGGCAACATTGTTGTCAATGATCGCCCGCTGGACGTCTACTTCGGCCGCGAAACCGCCCGCATGGTTGTTCGTCAGCCGCTGGAGCTGGTTGAGCTGCTGAACAAGTTCGACATCAAGGTCACCGTCGCTGGCGGTGGCATTGGTGGCCAGGCTGGCGCCATTCGTCACGGCATCACCCGTGCTCTGGTCGAATACAACGAAGAACTGAAGTCGCCGCTGCGCAAGGCCGGCTTCGTGACTCGCGATGCCCGTGAAGTCGAGCGCAAGAAGCTCGGCCTCCGCAAGGCTCGCAAGCGTCCCCAGTACTCCAAGCGTTAATCGCTGGAGCCCTGGCGGGGCTGCAAGTTTTGGGGAATCGTCTAACGGTAGGACTACGGTCTCTGACACCGTCTGTCTAGGTTCGAATCCTAGTTCCCCAGCCAATCCAAAGGCTCGTGAGTTCGCTCACGGGCCTTTGTTTTATTTGGCCGGTCACTCGTCGGATCGCGCTTCGACGGTTTCCTCGAAGTGGCACGAAGCCGCATGAATATTGGCCTTCCCGGCTAGTGCCCGCCTTGTCACCCCAAGTTGATTTCATTACCATTAGTGGGCTTTTTTCAAGCTCCACCGGGGTGTTGTTTCCAGCCTTGCCGCCGGTGGCCCAAAGCTGATTCGGAGAGTGCGTCAATGAGTACTGACGGCGTGAACGTGGAACGCCGGCGCCTGTTGATTGGTGCCACAGCAGCTATAGGCGCTGTGGGCGTCGCAGCCGCTGCTGTTCCCTTTGTGAAGTCCTGGAATCCCAGCGCCAAGGCCAAGGCCGCCGGCGCGCCCGTCACGGCAGACATCAGTCAGCTCGAGCTCGGACAGCGTGCTGTCTTCGAATGGCGTGGCAAGCCTGTCTGGGTCGTGCGCCGCACTCCGGAGATGCTGGCCGGCCTGAAAAAGGTCGAAGACGAGCTGCGTGACCCGAATTCCGACGAAGTGGATCAGCAGCCTGAATACGCCAAGAATCAGTGGCGTTCGATCAAGCCTGAGTACTCGGTGCTCACCGGCATCTGCACCCATCTCGGCTGCTCGCCGCTGTTCCGTCCGGAAATCGCTCCGGCCGACCTCGGCTCCACCTGGCTGGGCGGCTTCTTCTGCCCGTGCCACGGTTCCCGCTATGACCTGGCTGGTCGCGTCTACAAGGGTGTTCCGGCGCCGCTGAACCTGGTCGTGCCGCCGCACAAGTACGAAAGCGACAAGGTCCTCGTCATCGGCGTCGACAAGGGAGCTGCGTGATGGAAAAAGTCTTCAAGAGTGTCATGGGTTGGGTGGATGCGCGTTTCCCCGCCACCGAAACCTACGAATATCACATGTCGAAGTACTACGCCCCGAAGAACTTCAACTTCTGGTACTTCTTCGGCGTGCTGTCCATGATCGTGCTGGTCAACCAGCTCGTCACCGGCATCTGGCTGACCATGTCCTACAACCCCTCTGGCGAGGGCGCGTTCGACTCCGTCGAATACATCATGCGTGACGTCGAGTACGGCTGGCTGCTGCGCTACATGCACTCCACCGGTGCCTCGGCCTTCTTCGTCGTGGTCTATCTGCACATGTTCCGCGGTCTGCTCTACGGCTCCTACAAGAAGCCGCGCGAGCTGGTCTGGCTGTTCGGCATGGCCATCTACCTGGCGCTCATGGCGGAAGGCTTCTTCGGCTACCTGCTGCCCTGGGGCAACATGTCCTACTGGGGCGCACAGGTCATTCTCAACCTGGTCGGCGCCGTGCCGCTGGTTGGTGATGATCTGGTCACCTGGGTGCGTGGCGACTTTCTGATCTCCGGCATCACCCTGAACCGCTTCTTCGCCCTGCACGTGGTTGCCATTCCGCTGGTGCTGGTCGCCCTGGTGTTCATGCACCTGGTCGCTCTGCATCACGTCGGTTCGAACAACCCGGATGGCGTCGACATCAAGAAGGTCAAGGACGAGAACGGCATCCCGCTCGACGGCATTCCGTTCCACCCGTACTACACCGTGCACGACCTGGTCGGCATCGTGGTCTTCCTGGCCGTGTTTGCTGCCGTGATCTTCTTCTTCCCGGATGGTGGCGGTTACTTCCTCGAGAAGCCGAACTTCGAGCCGGCCAACGGCCTCAAGACCCCGCCGCACATCGCGCCGGTCTGGTACTACACGCCGTTCTACGCGATTCTCCGCGCCGTGCCGTCCAAGCTCGGTGGCGTCATCGCCATGGGCGCCTCGATCGCCGTCCTCTTTGTCCTGCCGTGGCTGGACAAGAGCCCGGTGAAGTCGATCAAGTACAAGGGCACGCAGAGCAAGATCTGGCTCGCGATCTTCGTGGTCAGCTTCCTCGGCCTGGGCTACCTCGGTGCCACCCCGTCCGATCCGATCAAGACGGTGTTCGCGCAGATCCTGTCGGTCACCTACTTCCTGTTCTTCCTGCTGATGCCGTTCTACACCTCGATGGAAACGGTGAAGCCGGTTCCTGATCGCGTGACCGGAGGGGCACACTGATGAAAAAGCTTCTTCTGTCCCTCTGCCTGGTGCTGGCACCGATCGCCGCCTTTGCCAATGAAGGCGGCGAGTGTGGCGAGCTGCACGAGTGCGAAAAGGCTCCGGTCAATCTGCACGACAAGGCTTCCCTGCAGAATGGCGCCAAGCTGTTCCTGAGCTACTGCTCGGGCTGCCACAGCGCCAAGTATCTGCGTTACGAGCGCATGTCCCAGGATCTGGACATTGATCCCAAGCTGGTCGAGAAGTACATGATGTTCGCTTCCGACAAGATTGGTGATCCGATCGACCCCAAGGTCAATCACAAGGATCAGGCCAAGTGGTTCGGCAATGCACCGCCCGACCTCTCGCTGGAAACCCGTTTCCGTTCGCCGGACTGGGTTTACACCTACCTGCTCAACTTCTACCCGGATGACAAGCGTCCGTGGGGCGTCAACAACCGCGTCTTCAAGGATGTCGGCATGCCGCACGTGCTGGATCCGCTGGAGCAGGAGCTGGGTCCGGAGGAGTTCGAGGCTGCCGTCGGCGATCTGGTCAACTTCATGACCTATCTGTCCGAACCGAGCCGTGTCACTCGCGAACGTCTGGGCTTCTGGGTCCTGCTGTTCCTGGGCATCCTGTTCATTCCGGTCTATCTCCTGAACAAGGAATTCTGGAAGGACATCAAATAACACGCAGGTCGGCCCCGACTCCGGGGCCGCTTGAGTGGCGACATAAGGGGGGCACTTCAGGGTGTCGCCCTTTTGTCTTTTATGCAGGTTTTGAGAGGGGAGCAAGATGGGAACCGTGACACGGCGTGCTTCGATGACTTTCTATTCGGATGCGGGGGACCACTACAGCCACCGCGTACGCATCGTGCTGGCCGAAAAAGGGGTTTCCGTCGACGTGGTCAACGTCCATGCCGGCAATCGCCCGCCCGACCTGGCCGACCTCAATCCCTACAACGAACTGCCGATCCTGGTTGATCGCGAGCTCTCGCTGTTCGAGACCAAGATCATGATGGAGTACCTCGACGAGCGCTTCCCGCATCCGCCGCTGCTGCCTGTCTATCCGGTGGCCAGGGCGCAGGCGCGCCTGCTGGCGTATCGCATCGAGCGTGACTGGAGTGCGCTGGTCGACCTGCTGCTGTCCGGCAAGGCCAGGGAGGCTGCCGTGCTGAAGGCGCGCAAGGAGCTGCGTGACGGTCTGGTGACCGTGGCGCCCATCTTCAACGAGAAAGACTTCTTCATGAGCGACGAGTTCTCGCTGCTCGACTGCATGCTGGCGCCCATACTCTGGCGTCTGCCGGTGCTGGAGATCGAGCTGCCCGAGCGCTCCTGCCGTGGCCTGCTGAAGTACATGGATCGTGTTTTCCGTCGTGACGGCTTCATCGCCAGCCTGACCGATGTCGAACGCGACATGCGACGCGGAGGTTGAGCCTGATGGCCCTGACCGGAACGCGTCCGTATTTCATCCGCGCAATTCACGAGTGGATTGTCGATCGCCGCTGGACACCGTATCTGCTGGTCAATGCCGAATGGCCGGGCGCCGAGGTGCCGAGGGGTTTTGTCGAGGATGGCAAGATCGTCCTCAACATCAGTCCGTCCGCGGTGCGTGACCTGCTGCTGGGCAATGACGAGCTGAGTTTCTCGGCGCGCTTCGGCGGTCAGCCGCAGTGGGTGAAGGTGCCGATACCGGCGGTGCTGGGCATTTATGCCCGCGAGAATGGCGAAGGGCTGTTCTTCGATGCCGACGAGTACACGCCGCCGGAGCCGGAGCCTGAACCGGTGACGACCGGGGTCGGCACGGTCACGCCCATAGGCCGGGCCAGCGGGGCGGATCGCAAGCCGCGACCCTCCCTGCGCGTGGTCAAGTAAGTCTCAGTTGACTGCCGCCGGTGCTTCCTGCGCCGGTTCCGGCAGAATGTCCACGATCTTGATGATGCGCTTCACGTCATCCAGCCCCTGCAGGCGCACGATGGCGCGATCGGTCTCGCGCTGGGTGAGCTTGCCCATCAGGTAGAGCGTGCCGTTGACGGCGGCGACACGAGCCTGGCTGCTGCGCAGGCCGTCGGCGGAGAACAGCGAGAAGCCGGCCTTGCGCTCCAGGATGTCGTCGCCGATGCGACCCGAGGTGCTGCGTGTCGGGCCGATGGTCAGCTCGTTGTGCACGACGCGGACGTCCGGGTAGGCGCGGGCGATGGCGGCGATCCTGTCCTTCATTTCCTGGGTCTGGGCTTCGCCCAGCAGCAGCACGGACTGATAGAACGCGATCACTTCGATGCGGGAGTCGCGGGCGGCGGGAATGTCACGATAGATGTCGCGGCGGATGGCCTGGGCCAGATTCATGTCGGTCAGGCGCAGAGCCGTGGTGCGCGTGCCGGGATCCGAAATGGACGGACCCACACCCCATTCGGCCAGCGTGTTGCAGCCCGTGAGCGTGAGCAGTGAGGCGGAAAGTCCGGCCACAAGGGCGAGACGCAGGCGGGGTGTGATGGGCTTAGACAAGATCGGGGTCTCCAAACAGTGCGGTGTCGATTAACGCGCAGCAGCAGTGCAATGTAAACAGCTGTGCCTCGTGCACCCGGTAGGTGCGGTATTCCGGAATCTGGATCAGTACATCCTGCGGGCCGAGCAGGCGGCTGACTTCGCCGCCGTTGCCGCCGGTGAGGGCGATCACCGTGCACTGGCGCTCGCGGGCGGCAGTGATCACGGACTGGATGTTGGCCGCGGTAGCCGTGGCCGAGAGCACCACCAGCACGTCGCCCGGATGGGCGAGGGCGAGGAAGGGGCGCGAGAACGACTCGGTCAGGCGATTGTCCTGGGCCAGCGCGCTCAGGGTCACGCTGTCCGGCGCCAGTGCCAGAGCCGGCAGGGCAGGGCGCTCGTGCTCGAAGCGATTGAGCAGCTTGCTGACGAAGGACTGGGCATTGGCGCCGGAGGCTCCGTTGCCGCAGCAGATCAGCTTCTTTTCCTGCACCAGGGCGTCGACCATGATCATGGCGGCCTGCCCGATGACGTCGGATTGCTCCTCGGCCAGACGGGACAGCATGGTCATGCTGTCCTGGCAGAGTTGCGCGATTCTTGCCTGCATAAAACGTCCTAGCGGGAGTCGAAAGCTCCCTTGATCCAGTTCAGCTGCCAGTCCGGAGGATGGCCGCCAAGGGCTATAACATCAAACCGCACGGGATGGATCCGGTTTACCGGATAACGGCAGAGAAAGATGCTTGCCGTGGCCAGCAGGCGACGAATCTTGGTGATGCCGATCGAGGCTGCTGCGCCGCCATAGTCGTCGCGGGTGCGCCAGCGCACCTCGGTAAAGACCAGGACCCGCCGGGGCGACAAGGTTATCAAGTCGATCTCGCCCATGCGACAGTGAAAGTTGCGTTGTATGAGTTCGTGCCCGGCGCGCAGCAGCAGGCGCAGGGCTTCGTCTTCGGCCTCGCGGCCGCGCAACTGACTGGGCGAACCTGCGCGCAACGGCTGCTGTCTGTGCTGACCCGGCATGTCCATCTCCCGCTGTGGCTGTCGACAAGAAGAGATAGACTCTCTGCGGCGCTTTCGCCATTCAGCCGAGCAGGACGGTTTCATGCCTACGGGTACGCTTTATGTGGTCGCCACGCCGATCGGGCATCTCGATGATTTCAGTCCGCGCGCCCGTGCCGTGCTGGGCTCGGTGGATCAGGTGGCGGCCGAGGATACGCGTCACTCCGGGCGGTTGCTGCAGCAGTTCGGTCTCAACGTGCCCTTGCTGGCCGTGCATGACCACAATGAAAGCGAGCGCGTGCCCGGCCTGATCCGGCGCCTGGAGGCTGGCGAGACGCTGGCGCTGGTGTCCGATGCCGGCACGCCGCTGATCAGCGATCCCGGCTACCGTCTGATCGCGGCCGCCCACGATGCCGGCATCAAGGTGGTGCCGGTGCCGGGCCCCTGTGCGGCCATCGCGGCCCTCAGTGCCGCCGGCCTGGCCTCGGACCGTTTCCATTTCGAGGGCTTCCTGGCCGCCAAGGCGGGTCCGCGCCAGGCGCGCCTGCGTGCCCTGGCCGAGCTGCCGCATACCCTGATCTTCTATGAGGCGCCGCACCGGATTGCCGAAACCCTGGCGGACATGGCGGCGATCTGGGGCGAGGCCCGGCTGGCGACGCTGGCGCGCGAGCTGACCAAGACCTTCGAGACGGTGCGGCGTGCGCCGCTCGGCGAGCTTGCCGCCTGGGTGCTGGCGGATACGGATCAGCAGCGCGGCGAGATCGTGCTGGTGGTGGCGGGGGCGCCCGAGCGCGAGGTGCAGGATGCGCGGGCGCTGTCGGCCGAGGACATTCTGCGGGTGCTGGTGCGCGAACTGCCGGTCAAGCAGGCGGCCGGGCTGGCCGCCGAGCTGCTCGGACTGAAGAAGAACGCGCTCTATGACCTGGCGCAGCAGCTGCGCGATCAGGCGCGGGCGGAAGATTCGGCTTGAGTTCGCGGGCTGCGGCCCGTAAGCTCCGCGCCGGAGTCGGCCGGGCGATCGCTGCCATGCTTGCATGGGGGAGGAAAGTCCGGGCTTCACAGGGCAGGGTGCCAGGTAACGCCTGGGCGGCGCGAGCCGACGGAAAGTGCAACAGAGAGCAGACCGCCGAACGGCTTCTGCATTGCTTCGGTGATGTGGCGGCGCGTGGCAAGGGTGAAACGGTGCGGTAAGAGCGCACCACGAGTCTGGCAACAGACCGGTACGGCAAACCCCACTCGAAGCAAGACCAAATAGGTGTCCAGACGCGCGGCCCGCGCGGGACACGGGTAGGTTGCTCGAGCCCGCTGGCGACGGCGGGCCTAGATGAATGATCGTCCTCGACAGAACCCGGCTTACAGGCCGACTCCACCCATTCCCATAATGTCTAAGGTTCGTATGGGCTTTTCGCATATAGCGAAAAATTCTAGCACTTTAGATGTCGTAACTTGCAGATTAGGTCTGTTCTGCAAGTCATTGATTTTAAATGACGCCGACTTTCGATCCGCTTTGCGGCTTGATTTTCAAGTCATTGATTTATAAAGACTAATAAAGACTTATAACCGCTTGCTTCGACCTTGACGCTGTCGCGGCGTCTCCCTATATTTGCTTCCATGGTGGGGGAAAGTGTGGGTTTGTGGTGTTTTCTGGAAAATCACCCCTCCTTAGGAAGCAAAAAACATGTTTCGTGGCTACGACGAATTGACCATGGATGCGAAGGGGCGTATCGGCTTGCCGACCCGCTACCACGAACGCGTCCTGGCTGAATGTCAGGGCAAGTTTGTCCTGACCGTCGACCTGCGCGAACCTTGCCTCGTGCTCTACCCGCTGACCGAGTGGGAAGCCATCGAGGCCCGCTTCAATGCGCTGCCGGGCGCCAATCCGGCAATCGCTCTGCTCAAGCGCCGCATTCTCGGCTATGCCACCGAAATCAATCTCGACAGCGCCGGCCGTTTCCTGGTCAGCCCTGAACTGCGCCAGTTTGCCCATCTCGACAAGAGTGTGGTGCTGACCGGCCAGGGCAAGAAGTGCGAAATCTGGCACAAAGCGACCTGGGACGCACTCCAGGCCCAGATATTGGCGGCCGACTTCTCCTCGGCTGAACTCGCGCAAGCGATCGATACCCTGGCGCTCTGACGATGACTGGCTTCCAGCACCTTACCGTCCTTTGCGAAGAAACGGTCGACGCCGTACTTGGTGATCGCCAGGGCTGCTATGTCGACGCCACTTTCGGTCGCGGCGGTCATACCCGTCGCCTGCTCGCCGAACTCGGCCCCAAGGCGCGCGTCATCGGTTTCGACAAGGATCCGCTGGCGATCGCTGCCGGCGAGGCCCTGGCGGTCGCCGATCCCCGTTTCAGCATCGTGCATGATTCCTTTGCCGCGCTGTCTGCGCAGATCGAGGCGCGCGGGCTGACCGGCCAGATCGCCGGCATTCTCGCCGACCTCGGTGTGTCCTCGCCGCAGCTCGATGATGCCGAGCGCGGCTTCAGCTTCATGAATGACGGCCCGCTCGACATGCGCATGGATCCCACGCGCGGCCAGAGCGCAGCCGTCTGGCTGGCATCGGTGAGCGAAAGCGATCTCGCCGATGTCCTGCACAAGTATGGCGAAGAGCGCTTTTCCCGCCGCATCGCGCGCGCTCTGGTGGCCGCCCGTGCCCGCGAGCCGATCACGCGCACGCGTCAGCTCGCCGAACTGGTGTCCGCCGCGCATCCGTCCTGGGAAAAGCACAAGCATCCGGCCACGCGCAGCTTCCAGGCCATCCGCATCGCGGTGAACCGCGAGCTCGGCGATCTCGAGGATTTCCTGGCGCAGAGTCTGCGGGTGCTGACCCCGGGTGGCCGTCTCGCCGTCATCAGCTTTCATTCGCTGGAAGACCGCATCGTCAAGCAGTTCATCCAGCGCGAGGTCAAGGGCGATGATTTCCCGCCCGGACTGCCGGTGACCTGGCAGCAGCTCAAGCCGCAGCTGAAGAAGGTGGGCAAGGCCATCGAGCCGAGCGCCGCCGAAGTCGACCGCAATCCGCGTGCACGCAGCGCCCGTCTGCGCGTCGCCGAGCGCCTCGAGGTGGCAGCATGATCTGGATCACGCGCCTCAGCGCCCTGCGCCACACGCTGCAGCAGCCGGTGATCTGGCAGACGGCCGCCATCGCGCTGGCGCTGGTGGCGTCGTCGGTGGCGGTGGCCTACAGCGTGCACAAGTCGCGCCTCAATCTGGCGCAGCTGCAGACGTTGCAGGAAGAGCGCGATCATCTCGAAGTGGAGTGGGGTCAGTTGCTGCTCGAGCAGCAGGCCTGGGGTGCCTACGGGCGCATCGGCAAGGTCGCGGTGGACGAGATGGGCATGCGCTCGCCGGCCCCGCATGAAGTCATGATGGTGCGGCCATGAAGACCGCCAAGCCTGACGCCCTGCGCTACGCCGGCCGCCACCATGTGGTGATCGGCATTCTCGGTCTGCTGTTCTCCGGCCTGGCCCTGCGCGCCGGCTATCTGACCGTGGTCGACAGTGATTTCCTGCGCGCCCAGGGCGATGCCCGCATGATGCGCACCGAGCCCATCGTGGCCATGCGCGGCATGATCCGCGATCGCAACGGCGCGCCGCTGGCGGTGAGCACGCCGGTGACCTCGATCTGGATGAATCCGCGTCAGGCGCTGGCCGCCGGCACCGATCTGTCGGCACTGGCGCATGCGCTGGCGCTGAATCCGTCCGATCTGGCGCAGCGCGTGCAGCACAACCGCAAGAAGGGCTTCATCTATATCAAGCGTCTGCTCGCGCCGCAGGTGGCCGAGGCCGTTCTGGCCCACGACTTCCCCGGCGTCTACGGCATGACCGAGTATCGCCGCTTCTATCCGGAAGCCGAGGCGACCGCGCACCTGCTGGGCTTCACCGATCTCGACGATCACGGCAAGGAAGGTCTGGAACTGGCCCTGGATGACCAGCTTGCCGGTGTCGCCGGCATCAAGCGCGTGGTCAAGGACCTCAAGGGCCACCGAGTCCAGGATGTGTCGCTGGTCAAGGCCGCGCGCCCGGGCAAGGATGTCGTGCTCAGCTTCGATTCGCGCGTGCAGTACGCCGCCTATCGCGAGCTGGCGCGCGGCGTGGCCGAGCATGATGCCGTCGCTGGCGCCCTGGTGTCGCTGGATGTGCAGACCGGCGAAGTGCTGGCCATGGCCAACCTGCCGTCCTACAACCCGAACAACCGCACGCATCTGACCACCAATGCGCTGCGCAACCGCGCCGTCATCGACATGTTCGAGCCAGGCTCGACCATGAAGCCGTTCACGCTGGCGGCGGCCCTGGAAAGCGGCAAGTATTCGCCGCGCAGCATGTTCAACACCAATCCGGGCACCTACCGGGTGGTCAACAAGCTCATTCGCGACCACGAGAACTATGGCGTCATCGACCTGCCGACCATTCTCACCAAGTCGAGCAACGTGGCGTCGGCGCAGATCGCCATGTCGCTGCCGCGCGACACGCTGCCGCACATGCATCAGCGTCTCGGCTTCGGCGAGCGCACCGGCAGCGGTTTCCCGGGCGAGAGCGCCGGCCGCCTGCAGCCGTCGAACCGCTGGAACCCGGTCGAAGTCGCCACCATGTCCTACGGTTACGGCATTACCGTGACCGCGCTGCAGATGGCGCGTGCCTACGCCGCCATCGCCGCCGGCGGCATCGAGCGTCCGGTCAGCTTCCTGCGTGTCGATGGTCCGGTGCCGGGCAAGCGCGTGCTCGACGAGAAGATCGCGCGCAGCCTGATTCCGATGATGGAAACCGTGGTCAGCCAGGAAGGCACGGCGCTGCGCGCTGCCGTGCCGGGCTACCGCATTGCCGGCAAGACCGGCACCGCGCACAAGGCCCAGGGTGGCGGCTATGCCAGCGACCAGTACATGTCGTTGTTCGCCGGCATGGCGCCGGCCAGCGCGCCGCGCGTGGTCACCATCGTGGTCATCGACAACCCGCGTCAGGGCGGCTACTACGGCGGCCTGGCTGCCGCGCCGGTGTTCTCGCGCATGATGTCGGACACGCTGCGCCTGATGAACATCGAACCCGATCGCAGCGCCGAGCGCCTGGCCGAGCAGCATCGTCTGCCGCACCCGGCGACCTGGGCTCACAACGGCAGGGAGGGCTGACATGCTGACCTTGCGCACGCTGTGGCCGCAGACTCCCGCCGAGTGGGCCGACCTGCCGGTGAGCGGTCTCGTCGGTGACTCGCGTCAGATCGAACCCGGCCAGGCCTTCGTGGCGCTCGCCGGCATTCAGCACGATGCCCGCAAGCACATCCCGGCCGCCATCGCCGCCGGCGCCGTCGCCGTGCTGGCCGAGGCCGGCGGCGACTGGCAGTCGCATCGCAGCATTGATGGCGTGCCGGTGCTGGTGATCGCCGATCTCGCCATGGAGCTGGGCAACATCGCCTCGCGTCTGCATGGCGAGCCGTCGCATGCCATGACCGTCACCGCGGTGACCGGCACCAATGGCAAGACCAGCATCGCCAACCTGATCGCCGGCGCCAGCGAGCAGCTCGGTCGTCGCGCCGCCGTCATCGGCACGCTCGGCAACGGTTTCTACGGCGAGCTGCATCCGTCGCAGTTCACCACGCCCGATCCGCTGCAGCTGCAGGGTCTGCTCGCCGGTTTCCGCGCTGCCGGCGCCGATCTGGTCGCCATGGAGGCCAGCTCGCACGGCCTCGAGCAGGGCCGCATGGTCGGCACCCGCATTCATACCGCGCTGTTCACCAACCTGACGCGCGATCATCTCGATTACCACGGCGACATGGACAGCTATGCCGCCGCCAAGGGCCGCCTGTTCCAGTGGCCGGGCCTGCGCGCCGCCGTCATCAATGTCGATGACCCGCAGGGCGAGGGCTACCGCGCGCTGCTGGCGCCGGAAGTGGCCTGTCTGCGCTACAGCCTGGATGCCGGCAGCAATGCCGAGCTGGTGGCCGAGTCGGTGCAGCCTTCGCTGGCCGGTCTGGTGCTGCAGCTGCGCACGCCGCAGGGTCCGGCCGTGCTGCGCAGTCCGCTGCTTGGTCGCTTCAATGCCAGCAATCTGCTGGCCGTGCTCGGCGGTCTGCTGAGCCTGGGCTACAGCCTCGACGAGTCGGTGACGGCATTGGGTCAGGTGCAGCCGGTGGCCGGTCGCATGCAGTGCCTGCGCGAGGCCGACTCGGCGCTGGCGGTGGTCGATTACGCCCACACCCCGGATGCCCTCGAACAGGCGCTCAAGGCCGCGCGTGAACACACCGTCGGCCGCCTCTGGTGCCTGTTCGGCTGCGGCGGCGGTCGTGACACCGGCAAGCGCCCGCAAATGGGACGCATCGCCGGCGAGCTTGCCGATGTCGTGGTGCTGACCACGGACAATCCGCGCGAGGAGGCCCCGCAGGCCATTCTCGATCACGTCCGCAGCGGCATTGCCGCCGGGGTCGAGGTCACGGTCATCGCCGATCGCGCCGAAGCCATTCAATACGCCCTGCGGCACGCCGCCGCCGATGATGTCGTGCTGATCGCCGGCAAGGGCCACGAGACCTATCAGGAAATCATGGGCGTTCGCTATCCCTTCAATGATGTCGAACAAGTCCAGCAGGCGCTGAGCGCAAGGAGACGGGCATGAGACTGTCCGAGATCGCGCAGGTGGTTTCTGGCGAGCTGATCGGTCTGGATGCCGATGTCGGCAGCTTCTCCACCGATACCCGCACGCTGGCGGCCGGCGATGTCTTCATCGCTCTGTCCGGCCCCAATTTCGACGCCAATGCGCTGTTGCTGCAGGCCGCCGATCGCGGCGCCATCGCAGCCATCGTGTCGCGCATGGATCCGGCGGCCGGCATTCCGCAGATCATCGTCAGCGACTGCCATCAGGCTTTGGGTCAGGTCGCCGCGGCCTGGCGTGCCCGCTTCCCGGAACTGGTGCGCGTGGCCATGACCGGCAGCGCCGGCAAGACCTCGACCAAGGAAATGACGGCGCGCATCTTCGAACAGCAGGGCGAGACGCTGGCCACCGTCGGCAACCTCAACAACGACATCGGCGTGCCGCTGACGCTGCTGCGCCTGCGCGACAAGCACCAGTTCGGCGTCTTCGAACTCGGCGCCAACCATGCCGGCGAGATCGCCTATACCTCCGGTCTGGTGCGTCCGCAGGCGGCGGTCATCGTCAATGTCGGCACGGCTCATCTGGAAGGCTTCGGCAGTCGCGAAGGCATTGCCCGCGCCAAGGGCGAGATCTATGACGGTCTCGCCGATGATGGCGTGGCCGTGGTCAATCTCGATGACGATTTCGCCGACCTCTGGCTGCAGCAGCTGCAGGGTCGCCGCGTGCTGACTTTCTCCGAGCGCGGCGACGCCGATGTGCGTGCCAGCGATATCGCCTGCGGCGACATGCCGCAATACGGCTTCACCCTGCACATCGGCACGCAGTCGCTGCCGGTGCGCCTGCAACTGCTCGGCCGCCACCAGATCATGAATGCGCTGGCCGCCGCCAGCCTGGCGCACGCCTGTGGCGTGTCGCTGGCGCGCATTCGTGAAGGTCTTGAAAAAACGCGTCCGTTCGCCGGTCGCACCGTGCTGCACGCACTGGGGGCAGGGCGTCATCTCATTGATGACACCTACAACGCCAATCCGAGCTCCATGAAGGCCGCCATCGATCTGCTGGCGGCGCTGCCCGGCCGCAAGGTGCTGGTGCTGGGCGACATGGGCGAGCTCGGGGATGCCACGGCATCCGGTCATCTTGAAGTCGGGGAGTACGCCAACATGAAGCATATCGATGCGGTCTATGCCACCGGCCAGCACGGCGCCGAATACGCCGCCGGCTTCGGTCCGCAGACTCAGCTGTTTCCGGATCACCAGGCGCTGCTGCGCGCACTCGAA
The DNA here is from genome assembly GCA_023265995.1 of Perlucidibaca sp. GTDB lineage: Bacteria > Pseudomonadota > Gammaproteobacteria > Pseudomonadales > Moraxellaceae > Perlucidibaca. The sequence continues at coordinate 340,364 of JAHFSA010000001.1, read as the reverse complement.
GCCGAGCTGCAGGGCGTCGTCACCATTCTGGTCAAGGGCTCGCGCAGCGCACGCATGGAGCGTGTCGTGCAGGGTCTGACCGGCGAGCAGGGAGTGCACTGACATGCTGCTTTGGCTTGCCGATCTGCTGGGTCAGCACTACAAGGGCTTCGGGGTCTTCAACTACCTGACCTTCCGTTTCATGCTCAGCATCGCCACCTCCTTTGCGCTCTCCCTGTGGTGGGGTCCGGCGCTGATCGACAAGCTCAAGGAGATGAAGTTCGGCCAGGCCATCCGCAACGACGGCCCGCAGACGCATCTGGCCAAGACCGGCACGCCGACCATGGGTGGCGCGCTGATCCTGCTCACCATCGCCGTCAGCACGCTGGCCTGGGGCAAGCTCAACAATCTCTACATCTGGATCGTGCTCGGCGTGATGGTGATCTTCGGCCTGGTCGGCTGGGTTGATGACTATCGCAAGGTGGTCGAGAAGAACCCGCGCGGCCTGCCCAGCCGCTGGAAGTACTTCTGGATGTCGGTGGGCGGCATCGGCGCCGCGGTCGTGCTTTTCTACACCGCCAAGACGCCTATCGAAACCAGCCTGATCGTGCCCTTCTTCAAGGGTGTGGTGATTCCGCTCGGCGTGTTCTACATCGTGCTCAGCTACTTCGTCATCGTCGGCGCCAGCAATGCCGTCAACCTCACCGACGGTCTCGACGGCCTCGCCATCATGCCGACGGTCATGGTCGCCGGCGCCCTGGCCATCTTTGCCTACCTGACCGGCAACGTGAAGTTCGCGACCTATCTGCAGATTCCGTTCGTGGCCGGCTCCGGCGAGCTCATCATCATCTGCGGCGCCATCATCGGTGCCGGTCTCGGCTTCCTCTGGTTCAACGCCTATCCGGCACAGGTCTTCATGGGCGATGTCGGCGCGCTGTCGCTGGGCGCGGTGCTCGGCACCATCGCCGTCATCGTGCGCCAGGAAGTCGTGCTCTTCATCATGTGCGGCGTCTTCGTCATGGAGACGGTGTCGGTGATGCTGCAGGTGGCCAGCTTCAAGCTGACCGGCAAGCGCATCTTCCGCATGGCACCCATCCATCATCATTTCGAGCTCAAGGGCTGGCCGGAAACCCGCGTCGTGGCGCGCTTCTGGATCATCAGTTTCATGCTCGTGCTGCTCGGTCTGGCGACCCTGAAGCTGCGTTAAGGAGAACACGGGATGCTGATTCAGCGTGACGGTCTGCGGGTGGTGGTCGGTCTGGGCAAGACCGGACTGTCCTGCGTCCGTTTTCTCAGGCGCCAGGGCTATCCGGTGGCGGTCAACGACACCCGCGAGCATCCGCCGGGACTGGCCGAGCTGCGCGCCGAATTTCCCGATGTCGAGGTCAGCCTCGGCAAGCTTGATGAAGTCCTGCTGCTGAAGGCGCGCGAGATCGTCTGCAGCCCGGGTATCTCGATCAACGAGCCGGCGCTCGCCGCTGCCCGTGTTGGCGGCGGCATTCCGGTGGTCGGCGATGTCGAACTGTTCTGCCGCGAAACCAGGACGCCCATCGTCGCCATCACCGGTTCCAACGCCAAGAGCACGGTGACCACGCTGGTCGGCCTCATGGCCGAGCGCGCCGGCAAGCGCGTCGGCGTCTGCGGCAACATCGGCACGCCGGTACTGGACATGCTCGCCGAGGGCGAGAAAGACCTCTATGTCATGGAGCTGTCGTCGTTCCAGCTGGAAACCACGCATTCGCTGCGCGCTGCTGTCGCCGTCGTGCTCAATATCAGCGAAGACCACATGGATCGCTACACCGGCATGGTCGACTATCACCAGGCCAAGCACCGCATTTTCCGCAACTGCGAGCGCTTCGTGTTCAATCGCGATGACGCCCTGACCCTGCCGCTGATCGCCGATACCTTGCCGCGCACCAGCTTTGGCCTGAGCGCCCCCGATCTCAACGATTTCGGCGTGCTCAAGGTCGATGGCAAGCCCTGGCTGGCGCGTGGTCGCGAAGCCCTGATGGCGGTCTCCGACCTGCAGATCTTCGGTGACCACAACGTTGCCAATGCCCTGGCCTGCCTGGCGCTGGGCGAGGCCGTCGGTCTTCCGCGCGAAGCCATGCTGGCGACCCTGCGTGACTTCTCCGGTCTCAAGCACCGCTGCCAGCGCGTCGCCATGGTCAATGGCAGTGGCTGGTACAACGACTCCAAGGGCACCAATGTCGGCGCCACCCTGGCCGCCATCAACGGTCTCGGCGCCGCCATCTCCGGCAAGCTGCTGCTGATCGCCGGTGGTGTCGGCAAGGGCCAGGATTTCACGCCGCTGTCGCCGGCCATGGCGCAGTTCGGCAAGGCTCTGCTGCTGATCGGCGAAGATGCTCCGGTGATCGACAAGTCGGTGGCTGCCAGCCTCGAACGTCACTACTGCAAGACCCTGGATGAAGCCATCGTCAAGGCCCGCGAGCTCGCCGTCCCCGGTGATGCCGTGCTGCTGTCGCCGGCCTGCGCCAGCTTCGACATGTTCAAGCACTACGAGGATCGCGGCGACCAGTTCGTCGCCGGCGTCCGTCGTCTCGTGGAGGAGCTCTGATGCGCGACTCCGTCCTGACCCAGCCGCTGAACCTGGTGCGCGACAGCATCGAGGCCCTGACCGAGCGTCAGGTGCTGCTGCTGTCGGCCGGCTTCCTGTTCTGCATCGGTTTGGTCATGGTCGGCTCGGCATCCATGGATGTGGCTGATGCAACCTTCGGCAATCCCTTCTACTTCTTCATCCGCCACTTCATCTATCTCGGCATCGGCCTGTTCGTCGCCGCCCTGGTGCTGCAGGTGCCGATGCAGACCTGGAATCAGTACTGCTACCAGTTCTTCCTGATCGCCCTGGTGCTGATCCTGGTCGTGCTGGTGCCTGGCATAGGCCGCCGCGTCAACGGCAGCATGCGCTGGATCGGTCTTGCCGGCTTCACGCTGCAGCCGTCCGAGATCATGAAGTTCGCCGGCGTCATGGCGCTGGCCGGCTATCTGGTGCGCCGCCAGGAAGAGGTGCGCAGCAAGCTTTCCGGCTTCATGAAGCCGATGATCTTTGTCGGCGTCGTGCTCTTCCTGCTGCTCATGGAGCCGGACTTCGGCGCCAGCCTGGTCATTCTCAGCGCCATCATGGTCATGCTGTTCCTGGCCGGCTCGCCGCTGCCTCTCTATATCGGTCTGGTGATCACGGTGGTGGTGGTGGGCGTTGCCGTGATGATCGCCGAGCCCTATCGCATGAAGCGTCTGCTGGCCTTCACCAATCCCTGGGCCGACCAGTACGGCTCCGGCTACCAGCTGGTGCAGAGCCTGATCGCCTTCGGTCGCGGCGACTGGTTCGGCGTCGGCCTCGGCCACAGCGTGCAGAAGCTGTTCTATCTGCCGGAAGCCCACACCGATTTCGTGTTCGCCGTCTATGCCGAGGAATTCGGCCTCATGGGCGTGCTCCTGCTGCTGTCCGCCGTGGTGGCGCTGGTGGTTGCCGCCATGCGCATCGGCCAGCGCGCCGAACGTGCCGGCCAGTATTTCTCGGCCTACACCGCCTACGGCCTGGCCGTGGTCATCGGCATCCAGTCCTCGATCAACATCGGCGTCAACATCGGTTTCTTCCCGACCAAGGGCCTGACGCTGCCGCTGGTCAGTTACGGCGGCTCCAGCCTGATCGTGATGTTTGCCATTCTGGCCGTGCTGCTGCGCATCGATGCCGAGTCCGGCAATGTCCAGGAGCGTGGCGTGCGCCGTGTCGCAGGAGGCAAGCATGTCGCTGGTTAAATCGGTGGTGGTGATGGCCGGCGGCACCGGCGGGCATGTCTTCCCGGCGCTGGCCGTGGCGCGCGCGCTGCAGGCCCAGGGTGTGCAGATCCACTGGCTCGGCACGCGTGCCGGCATCGAGGCCGACCTCGTGCCCAAGGCCGGTTTCGCCATTACCTATCTCGATGTCGGCGGCCTGCGCGGCAACGGTCTGCGCCCGCTGCTGCAGGCTCCGGTCAAGCTGATGCGCGCTGTCTGGAAGGCCACCCGCGTGTTCAAGGCGGTCGATGCCGATGCCGTCATCGGCCTGGGTGGCTATGTCACCGGCCCGGGCGGCCTGGCGGCACGTTTCGCCGGCCTGCCTTTATATGTGCACGAGCAGAATGCCATTGCCGGCTTCACCAACAAGGCCCTGGCCAAGTTCGCCACGCGCATCCTGCAGGCCTACCCGAGCGCTTTCGCGGCATCGCCGCGGGTCGAGTGGGTGGGCAACCCGGTGCGCGAGGAAATCACCACGCTGGCGCTGCCGGCCCAGCGCTACGGTGCCCGTCAGGGTCGTCTGCGCGTGCTCGTGATGGGTGGCAGCCTGGGTGCCGTCGCCCTCAACGAGCTGGTGCCGACGGCGCTGGCCGCGCTCGATCCGGCGCAGCGTCCGCTGATCCGCCACCAGGCCGGTCGCAAGCACGCCGACAAGGCCGCTGCCACGTATCAGAGACTGGGTGTCGAGGCCGAAATCCTGCCCTTCATCGACGACATGGCCGCGGTCTATGACTGGGCCGACCTGGTCATCTGCCGCGCCGGCGCCCTGACGGTCTGCGAGATCGCCGCCGCCGGCGTGGCCTCCATCCTGATTCCGTTCCCGCATGCCGTCGATGACCATCAGACGGCCAATGCCCGTTTCCTCAGCGATGTCGGCGCCGCCTGCCTGTTCCAGCAGCGCGACCTGACTCCGGCGGCCTTTGCCGACACCCTGCGCGAGCTGCTTGATCGCCCGCGTTTGCAGGACATGGCGGAAAAGGCCCGCGCCCTGGCCAAGCCGGATGCCACCGCGCTGGTCGTCAATGCCATTCTTCGAGGTAACGCATGAGCAACATTCCGCGCAAGCGCCTGATCGAAATTCCGGAAATGCGCCGCATCCGCCGCATCCATTTTGTCGGCATCGGTGGCGCCGGCATGTGCGGCATCGCCGAAGTGCTGCTCAACCAGGGTTATGTCGTCGCCGGCTCCGATGCCAAGGCCGGCAAGAGCACCGAGCGTCTGAAGTCGTTCGGCGCCGAGATCTTCATCGGCCATGATGCCGCGCACATCGAACAGGCCGACGTGCTGGTGGTGTCGACCGCCATCGATCCCAGCAATCCGGAAGTGAAGGCCGCCCAGGAGCGCCGTCTGCCCATCGTGCGTCGCGCCGAAATGCTCGCCGAGCTGATGCGCTACCGCCATGGCATCGCCATCGCCGGCACGCACGGCAAGACCACCACGACCAGCCTGATCGCCTCCATTCTCGGCGAAGCCGGCTTCGACCCGACCTATGTCATCGGCGGCCTGCTCAACAGCGCCGGCACCAATGCCAAGCTCGGCAGCAGCCGCTACTTCGTCGCCGAAGCCGACGAGAGCGATGCCTCCTTCCTGCATCTGCAGCCCATGGCCTCGATCGTCACCAACATCGACGCCGATCACATGGATACCTACGGCGGCGACTTCGAGGTGCTCAAGCGCACCTTCATCGAATTCCTGCACAACCTGCCTTTCTATGGCCTCGCCGTGGTCTGCGGCGATGACCCGGTGATCCGCGAACTGCTGCCGCAGATCGCCCGTCCGACCATCACCTACGGCTTCGATGCCGACAATGACGTGCGCGCCGTCGATGTCGCCCAGGATGGTCTGCAGACGCATTTCACCGTGCTCCGTAGCGGCCATGAGCCGCTGCGTGTCGCGCTCAACCTGCCGGGCCTGCACAACGTGCTCAATTCGCTGGCCGCCATTGCCGTTGCCACCGACGAGGGCGCCGAAGATGCCGCCATCGTCAGCGCGCTGGCCAGCTTCCAGGGCGTCGGCCGGCGCTTCCAGCGTCTCGCCGAAGCCGGTGGCGTGCAGCTGGTGGATGACTATGGTCATCACCCGCGTGAAGTCGGCGCGACCATCGCCGCCGCCCGCCAGGCCTATCCGGGCCGTCGTCTGGTGATGATGTTCCAGCCGCATCGCTATACCCGTACCCGCGACTGCTTCGATGACTTCGTGCACGTGCTGTCGACGGTCGACCAGCTCCTGCTGCTCGACGTCTACAGCGCCGGCGAGAAGCCGATTCCCGGTGCCGACGGCCGCGCCCTGTCGCGCAGCATCCGCACCCGTGGCGTCGTCGATCCGGTCTTCATCGAGCATGCCGACGAGCTGGCCCAGCTCCTGCCCGGCCTGCTGCAGCCGGGTGATGTGCTGTTGACCCAGGGTGCCGGCACGGTCGGCGCCATTGCTGTCGAGCTGGCCCAGAACGGCCTCTACCTCGGCAATTCCAGGAAGTGAGAGAAGACATGAGTGCGATGGATGTGAAGCGGTTCGGCAAGGTGGCAGTGCTTTTCGGGGGCACGGCAGCCGAACGCCCGATCTCCCTGATCAGTGGTGCCGCCGTGCTGAAGGCATTGCAGGCAGCGGGCGTCGATGCCCATGCCTTCGATCCGGCCGAGCGTGACATCGTGGAAGTGCAGGGCTTCGATCGCGCCTTCATCGTGCTGCACGGCCGTGGCGGCGAAGATGGCGTCATGCAGGGCGTGCTCGAACAGTTCGGCGTGCCCTACACCGGCAGCGGTGTCATGGCTTCCGCCATCGGCATGGACAAGGCCCGCACCAAGCAGCTCTGGCTCGGCTGCGGCCTGCCCACGCCGACCTATCGCCGCCTGCGCGCCGGCATGGATTTCGCGGCCGTGGCCGACGAACTCGGCCTGCCGCTCATGGTCAAGCCCTCGCGTGAAGGCTCCAGCATCGGCATGGCCAAGGTCTACAACAGCGCTGACCTGGCCAAGGCCTTCGATGTCGCCGTCGAGCACGATGGCGAAGTCATCGCCGAGCACTTCATTGAAGGCAGCGAATACACCGTGGCCGTGCTCAACGGTCAGGCGCTGCCGGTGATTCGCATGATCCCGGCCAAGGACTTCTACGATTTCGAAGCCAAGTACCAGCGCAACGACACCCAGTACAAGATTCCCTGCGGCCTCGAAGCCGCCGAGGAAGCCGAGCTGCAGCGTCTCGCCGTCGAGGCCTTCGATGTTCTGGGCGCACGCGGCTGGGGTCGCGTCGACGCCATGCGTGATCGCGACGGCCGCTTCTGGCTGCTGGAAATCAATACCGTGCCGGGCATGACCGACCACTCGCTGGTGCCCATGGCAGCGGCCGCCGCCGGTCTCGATTTCACGGCACTGGTGCTGGCCATTCTCGACCAGACCATGGATCAGGGAGCCTGACCATGAGCCAGGCCACCCGCCGTCCCATCGCTGCCACCTCGCGCAAACCGGCCGCCGCGCCGGCTGCCGACGGCACCGTGGTGCGCGGCCGCTGGCTGGGTCGCCTGCTCGCGCTGGCCTCGCTGCTGTCGCTGGGCGTGGTGGTGGCCGGCAGCGTGACCATGGTTCGTGACTGGCAGCGGGCCACGCCGATCCGTCATGTCGACATCGGCGGTCACCTCGATCAGGTGCAGAAGCCGGAGCTGCAGGCCGCGCTCGAACGTACCGTGCGTGGCAGCTTCTTCAGCGCCAATCTGCGCGACATGCAGGCGGTGGCGCTGCGCTTCCCCTGGGTGGCGACGGCGCAGGTCAGCCGCCAGTGGCCGGATGGCGTGCGTGTGGTCATCGAGGAAAAGCAGGCGGTGGCGCGCTGGAGCAATGACGGTCTGGTCAGCCGCGACGGCGAAGTCTTCCGCCCGCGTCTGGCGCACGGCACCGAGCGTCTGCCGGTGCTGTCCGGACCGCGCGCGCAGGCTCGCTACGTGCTGCAGCAGTACCAGGCCATGGATGGTCTGCTGCGCCGCATCGGCCTGCGCGTCGAGGGTCTGCAGCTGACCGAGCGCATGAGCTGGGTGCTGAGTCTCGAAGGTGGTGTCCGTGTCCTGGTCGACGCCCAGGACACGCTGGCCAAGCTGGAGCGCTTCACGGTGCTGTATGACCGTCAGCTCGCCAGCGATGTCGGCAGCATCGCGAGCATAGATCTGCGGTATCGCAATGGTGTGGCAATCGGCTGGCGTCACAGCTGACAACAGAATTTTTCAAGGCAGTTGGCGGTCACCCGAGGTGACCAGGATGGCAAAAATGGCGAACAACAACGTACAGGCACCCATGATCGTTGCTGTGGATATCGGCACCTCCAAGGTTGTTTGTCTGGTCGGGCAGGTCAATCAGTCCGAGCAGACCCTGGAGATCGTCGGTGTCGGCACCCGGCCTTCGCGCGGCATGCGCAAGGGCGTGGTGGTCAATATCGAGCAGACCATGGAAGCGATCCAGGGTGCTGTCGCCGAGGCCGAGCTGATGGCCGACTGCCGCATCCATTCCGCTTACATCGGTATTGCCGGCAGCCACATCGGCGGCCGCAATTCGCAGGCTGTGGTCGCGATCCGCGATGGCGAAGTGGCGCAGACCGACATTGATCGTGTCGTCGATGCCGCCAAGTCCGGCGCCAACGCCGCCGACCAGCGCATCCTGCATGTGCTGCCGCAGGAGTTCGTGGTCGATGACCAGGGCGATGTGCGCAACCCGCTGGGCATGGCCGGTGTCCGCCTCGAAGGTCACATCCACATGGTGACCTGCTCGGCCAATGCCGCGCAGAACCTGGAAAAGTGCGTGCGCGGCTGCGGCCTCGAGATCGACGACGTCATCCTCGAACAGCTGGCCTCCAGCCATGCCGTGCTCACCGATGATGAAAAGGAACTCGGCGTCTGCCTGATCGACATCGGTGGCGGCACCACCGACATCGCCGTCTTCGTGCGCGGCTCGATCCGTCACACGGCGGTGATTCCCATTGCCGGCGACCAGGTCACCAACGACATCGCCATGGCCCTGCGCACGCCGACCCCGGCGGCCGACGAGATCAAGACCCGCTACGCCTGCGTGGTGCCGCAGATGGTCGATCCCGAGCAGACCGTCAGCGTGCCCGGCATGGGCGACCGCCCGGCACGCACGCTGGCACGCCAGACCCTGGCTGCCGTCGTCGAGCCGCGCTACGAGGAGCTGTTCAGCCTGGTCCAGTACGAGCTCGAGCGCAGCGGCTTTGCCGACCAGCTCGCCGCTGGCGTGGTGATGACCGGCGGCTCGGCCAAGATCGAGGGCGCGGTGCAGCTGGCCGAGTCCATCTTCCATCTGCCGGTGCGCATCGGCATGCCCAAGTCGCTCAAGCTCGGCGGCATGGAAGAGCTGCTGCACAACCCGATCTATGCCACCGGCATCGGCCTCCTGGTCTACGGCAAGCAGCGCCTGGCGCAGCAGGGCACGGCCAGCAGCAGCCGTCGCCGCGAAAGTGGCGGTGAAGGCTTCGGCGACATGATGTCGCGCATGAAGGGCTGGTTCGCCAGCAACTTCTGAGCGTCTGGCGCGTTGATGTCAACGTGCCGCGATTTTGAACAAAGGGAGCCTCGGAGGCTCTTGTGACTGGAATGGATGCCTCACGGCAATCACGTAAAAAACAAAACGGCGGAAGTCCGGAAGGACTGGAGAAGTATCATGGCAAACATTTTCGAATTCGCTGACAACCTGCCCGAACTCGGCACGGCTGTCATCAAGGTCATCGGTGTCGGTGGTGGCGGCGGCAATGCCGTCGAGCACATGGTCAACAGCCAGGTGCAGGGCGTCGATTTCATCTGCGCCAACACCGACAAGCAGGCGCTCAACAAGATGAGCGCGAAGACGCTGCTGCACCTCGGTGACGGCGTTACCCGCGGTCTCGGCGCTGGTGCCAATCCGGAAGTGGGCCGTCAGGCTGCCGTCGAGGATCGCGACCGCATCCGCGAATCGCTGGCCGGCTCCGACATGGTCTTCATCACCGCCGGCATGGGCGGCGGTACCGGTACCGGCGGCGCGCCGGTGGTGGCCGAAGTGGCTCGTGAAATGGGCATCCTGACGGTCGGCGTGGTCACCAAGCCGTTCCCGTTCGAAGGCAAGAAGCGCATGGATGTCGCCGAGCAGGGCATTGAGTCGCTGTCGCACCATGTCGACTCGCTGATCACCATTCCCAACGGCAAGCTCCTGCAGGTGCTCGGCAAGGTTTCCCTGGTCGACGCCTTCAAGGCCGCCAACAACGTCCTGCAGGGCGCTGTCCAGGGCATCGCCGACATGATCCTCAACCCGGGCGTGATCAACGTCGACTTCGCCGACGTCCGCACCGTGATGTCCGAGCAGGGTCTGGCCATGATGGGTACCGGCTCCGCCAAGGGTGAAGAACGCGCCCGCATCGCCACCGAAATGGCCATCCACAGCCCGCTGCTCGATGACGTGCAGCTCAAGGGTGCCCGTGGTGTGCTGGTGTCGATCGCCGCCAACGAAAGCCTCGGCCTCGACGAGTTCTCCACGGTCGGCGACATCGTTGCCGAGTTCGCTTCGGAAAGCGCCACCGTGGTCATCGGCACCATTCTCGACGAGACCCTGGGCGACGAGATCCGTGTCACCGTGGTCGCCACCGGTCTGCCCAAGGCCAGCGCCGCCGGTCGCCAGGTGCCGAACAAGCTCGGCATGAGCCTGGTGCCGTCGGCCGCCGCAGCTGCCGCTCCGGTCAGCCAGCCGCAGCCGGTGCAGCAGCCGGCTCAGCAGGTGGTCAACGGCCAGAACGTGGCACCGACGCATGATCCGTATGCCGATCTGGACACCCCGGCCTATCTGCGTCAGCAGAAGGTGGCCAATGGTGCGCCGCGTCGCAGCGACATGAACCTGCTCAACATTCCGGCCTTCCTGCGTCGCCAGGCTGATTGAGAGAGCGGGGCGGGTCTGTTACGATGCCCTGAATCAGGAAATAATTTGTAACAAATGCTCAAGCAAAGAACGGTCAGACAAGTCATCCGCGCCAGCGGCGTCGGGTTGCACAGTGGGGAGAAAGTCTTCCTCACCCTGCGTCCGGCACCAGTGGACTCCGGGATCGTGTTCCGCCGCACGGACCTGGATCCACCGGTTGAGGTGCCCGCACGCGCCGATCTGGTACGCGAGACCACCATGTCCTCGAACCTGGTGGTCAGCGAGGATGTGCGTGTCGGGACCGTCGAGCATCTCATGTCGGCTCTCGCGGGCCTTGGCATCGACAACGCCGTGATCGATGTCAGCGCCCCCGAGATCCCGATCATGGATGGCAGCGCGGGCCCCTTTGTCTTCCTGATCCAGGCCGCCGGCATCGCCGAGCAGGAAGCGCCCAAGCGCTTCGCCCGCATCAAGCGCCGCGTCGAGGTTCGCGACGGCGACAAGATCGCCGCTTTCGACCCCTACGAAGGCTTCAAGGTTTCCTTCACCATCGACTTCGATCATCCGGCCTTCCACGATGACCACAAGTGGGCCAGCGTCGACTTCTCGACCACGGCCTATGTCAACGAGGTCAGCCGTGCCCGCACCTTCGGTTTCCTGCGTGACATCGAATACCTGCGTGCCAACAACATGGCGCTGGGCGGCAGCATGGACAACGCCATCGTGGTCGACGACCAGGGCGTGATGAACCAGGACGGTCTGCGTTTCGAGGATGAGTTCGTGCGTCACAAGATGCTCGACGCCATCGGTGACCTCTACCTTTTCGGCATCGGCATTCTCGGCGCCTATGAAGGCTACAAGGCCGGTCATGCAATGAACAACAAGCTGCTCAGAGCACTGGCCGAACAGCCCGATGCCTGGGAAATTGTGACATTTGATGACGAAAGCCTGACCCCGATCTCCTATATCAAGGCCGATGCAGTGCACTGAAATGTGCCATTTTTGCCCGCTTAACTGATTGAAATTCAACCAATAAACCGGATCGTGTGGAACTATTCGTGTTCCACGAAACGGCTCCGGCTCACTTCCGGCCGCCCTCGGCATGCCTTGCCAAGGCGCGCAAACGTCCGCTAAGCTCCGAATTTCCTAGGGAATCTGCAACATCCTTGAGGTGTTTTGCGGTGGCCGCGCTCAGTCTTGGCAGGTTGTTTGCCTGTCTTTTCGGTGCCGGAAGTGCGGGACGCACGATGATGCGAAGACGCTGCAGATTGCGGAATTCCGCATGACATTGCAGCTGTTGAACAATGATGCGGCTGAGGTAGCGCAGCTGGCTGGCGACGGTCTGATGGTCCGCCGCAATGGTCAGAGTGCCTTCACGCAGCTGATGGAGCCGGCAGGAAGACCGGATCGTACTGTCAATTTGATTCTGCCAGACCGTTTCATGCGATTTCCGCAATTCATTGGATTGATGAATGCGGGACAGGGAAGAGCTGCTCAGTATGTCTGACAGCTTTGTGGGGTTCCTGAAGCGCATGTCGGTTCCGGCCATTTGATTCCGGAAAGTTGCCTTCCGGATCGATGAGGTGAGTATGGCAATGAATATCATCTTTTTGAGTCGCAAGCATGGTCGTCCGCTGACTTTGCAGCTGAAACCGCGTCTGCTGGCCTCCGCCTTCGCCGGGCTGCTGTGCCTGTCGGCCGTGGTCGGTGCCGGTGGTTACTGGGTCAGCTCCCATGTCTTCGCGCATGGTGACACGACCGAGGTCAGCCGTGCCGATGATCTCAAGCAGGAAGAACTGCGTGCCATGTCGTCGCGCATGGCCGACATCCAGGCGCACATGATGCGAATCGATGCTCTCGGCGCGCACCTGGCCGAAGACGCCAAGCTCAAGGGCGACGAGTTCGATTTCTCGCGCAAGCCGCCCATGGGCGGTCCGGAAGAGCCGCTGAGCGCCAGCCTCGACGGCGACCAGGTGCAACGTCGCATCGGCAGCCTGTCCGAGGAAATGCTGGTGCGCGAAGCGCAGCTCATGGCCTTGCAGAGCGTGCTGCAGTCGCGCAGCCAGCAGCAGGTCAATCTCGACAACATGCCCGTGCGTGATGGCTACATGACGTCGAGCTTCGGTTATCGCACCGATCCCTTCACCGGCCGCACCGCCTTCCATGGCGGCATCGACTTCGCCGGCAGCGAAGGCACCGATGTCTTCACGGTCGCCGACGGCGTGGTCACCTATGCCGGTCCGCGCACCGGCTACGGCAACGTGGTCGAGGTCAATCATGGCGATGGCCTGGTGACGCGCTATGCCCATGCCCGCTCGGTCGCGGTCAAGGTTGGCGATGTGGTGAGCAAGGATCAGCTGGTGGCCTACATGGGCTCCACCGGTCGTTCCACCGGCCCGCACCTGCATTACGAGGTGCTGCGCAACGGCAAGCAGATCGATCCGGCCGGCTTCATTCGCGTCGCCCGACGCTGAGTCCGTCCCCGTCCGCTGTCCTGGAAACCCGGCCCGAGTGCCGGGTTTCTGCTCTCTGGCACCAGCGGGCTTACGTCACAGGGGAAAGCAGGTAGAATGTCGCGCTGATTTGCCTTTCCTCTGAGTAGTGACCATGTTTTCACGTCTTGTCAGTGGCTTGTTCGGTACCAAGAATGACCGCGAGCTCAAGCGCATGCGACTGATCGTCGAGCGCATCAACGCCCTTGAGGCAGCCACCGACGCCTTGAGCGATGCCGAGCTGAAAGCCAAGACGGCCGAGTTCCAGAAGCGCTTCCAGGCTGGCGAGAGCCTCGATGCCCTGCTGCCGGAAGCCTTCGCGGTCTGTCGCACCGGCGCCCAGCGCGTGCTCGGCATGCGTCATTACGATGTCCAGATGGTTGGCGGCATCACCCTGCACGAAGGCCGCATCGCGGAAATGCGCACGGGTGAGGGCAAGACGCTGACCGCGACCCTGCCGGCCTATCTCAATGCCCTGTCGGGTGCCGGCGTCCATGTCGTCACCGTCAACGACTACCTGGCCGCGCGTGACGCCGAGTGGAACCGTCCGCTGTTCGAGTTCCTCGGCCTCAGTGTCGGCATCGTGCGTTCGCAGCAGCCGTCCGACCAGAAGCGCGCCGCCTATCGTGCCGACATCACCTACGGCACCAACAACGAATTCGGCTTCGACTACCTGCGCGACAACATGGCCTTCCGTCTCGAAGACCGTTTCCAGCGTGGTCATGCCTATGCCCTGATCGACGAAGTCGACTCCATCCTCATCGACGAGGCGCGCACGCCGCTGATCATTTCCGGCGCCAGCGAAGACTCCTCGCGTCTGTATGCCCTGATCAACACCCTGATTCCGCGTCTGACCCGTCAGGCCGTGGAGGATGAAGAGGACGGCGGTCACTACTGGATCGACGAGAAGGGGCGCCAGGTCGAACTGACCGAGGCCGGCCACGAGTTCGTCGAGCAGTGCCTGGTCGAGATGGAGCTGCTGGCCGAAGGCGACAGTCTGTACTCGCCGGCGCACCTGAGCCTGCTGCACCACGTGCATGCCGCGCTGCGCGCGCATGTGCTGTTCCAGCGCGATGTCCACTACATCGTGCAGGGCGGCGACGTCATCATTGTCGACGAGCACACCGGCCGCACCATGCCGGGCCGTCGCTGGTCCGAAGGCCTGCACCAGGCCGTCGAGGCCAAGGAAGGCGTGGATATCCAGGCGGAAAACCAGACCCTGGCCACGACCACGTTCCAGAACCTGTTCCGTCTCTACCGCAAGCTTTCCGGCATGACCGGCACCGCCGACACCGAAGCTCCGGAATTCCGCCAGATCTACGGTCTCGACGTGGTCGTGATCCCGACCCATCGCCCCATGGTGCGCAAGGACCTCGAAGACCTGGTCTATCTCAGCCCGATGGAGAAGTACGAAGCCATCGTGCGTGACATCAAGGCTTTCCGCGAGAAGGGCGCGCCCATCCTCGTCGGTACCGCCACCATCGAGGCCAGCGAGCTGCTGTCGCGCCTGCTGGAGAAGGAAGGCATCCAGCACCGCGTGCTCAATGCCAAGTTCCACGAGCAGGAAGCCGAGATCGTGGCCCAGGCCGGTCGTTCCGGCACGGTCACCATCGCCACCAACATGGCCGGCCGTGGTACCGACATTCTGCTCGGCGGCAACTGGAAGGCGGAGGCCGCCAAGCTCGGCGAGGCCATCACGCCGGAACAGACCGAAGCGCTGCGTCAGGCCTGGGAAGATGATCATGCCAAGGTGATGGCGGCCGGCGGCCTGCACATCGTCGGCTCCGAACGTCACGAATCGCGTCGTATCGACAACCAGCTGCGCGGCCGTGCCGGTCGCCAGGGCGACCCGGGCGTGACCCGTTTCTACCTGTCGCTGGAGGATGACCTGATGCGCATCTTCGCCAGTGACCGCGTCAAGGGCATGATGAAGTCGCTGGGTATGCAGCCGGGCGAGGCCATCGAGCACCCGTGGGTGTCGAAGTCGATCGAAGGCGCGCAGCGCAAGGTCGAGGCGCGCAACTTCGACGTCCGCAAGAACCTGCTCAAGTACGACGACGTGGCCAACGAGCAGCGTCATGCCATCTACAGCCAGCGCGACGACATCCTGGTGTCGGAGAGCATCGGCCAGAACATCTCGCTCATCCATGACGATGTCGTCGACAGCGTCATCAATGCCTATGTGCCGCCGCAGAGCCTGGACGAACAGTGGGACATCGCCGGTCTCGAACAGGCCATGAGCAGCGACTTCGGCATCACGCTGGAGATCCAGCACTGGCTCGACAGCGACGACAAGCTGCACGAGGACGGCCTGCGTGCCCGCGTCCGCGAGGCCGTTCTGGCCGCCTGGAACAGCAAGCGCGCGCGCATGGGCGAGGGCGTGGCCAACCAGCTCGAGAAGCAGCTCATGCTGCAGATCATTGATCGCCACTGGAAGGACCATCTGGCGGCCATGGACTATCTGCGCAAGGGCATCCATCTGCGCGGCTATGCCCAGCGCAACCCGGAACAGGAATACAAGCGCGAGGCCTTCCAGCTCTTCGAGCAGCTGATCAATGCCGTCAAGCTCGAGCTGATCCAGACTCTGGCGCGCATCCAGGTGCCGACCGAGGAGGAAGTGGCGGCCATGGAAGCCCAGCGCGAAGCCGAGGCCCAGGCCATGCAGATCCATTTCGAACATGCCGATGCCGCCACGGCCGAAGCCGAGCTGGCCGCCGTCGAGGCCGGTCTGCCGCTGCCGGAACCGGAACCGAAGCTGGCCGAGCAGGCGCAGACCTTCGTGCGCGATGGCGCCAAGGTCGGCCGCAATGATCTCTGCCCCTGCGGTTCGGGCAAGAAGTACAAGCACTGTCACGGCCAGCTGGCCTGACCTCAGCAGCGCAGAAAGGAGTTCGACATGGCCGTGGGTGATCTGTCCCTGCCCGTCATGCACCCGGTGGACGGCGTGCGCATCGGTATCGCGGAAGCCGGCATTCGCTACCGCAACCGCCGCGATCTGGTGGTTTTCGAGATTGCCGAAGGCGCCAGCACGGCCGGCGTGTTCACCACCAATGCCTTCTGCGCCGCACCGGTGCATGTCGCCAAGGCCAATCTGGTTGCCGGCTCGCCGCGCTACCTGGTGATCAACACCGGCAATGCCAACGCCGGCACCGGCGAGCCCGGCATGGTCGCAGCCCGTGTCTCCTGCGAGGAGCTGGCCAATCTGACCGGCGTGGCACCGGCGCAGGTGCTGCCGTTCTCCACCGGCGTCATCGGCGAACTGCTGCCGGTCGCGCGTCTGCAGGCCGGTCTGCCGGCCGCCCTGGAAGCGCTCGCTGCTGACAACTGGTCGGCTGCCGCCACCGGCATCATGACCACCGACACCCTGCCCAAGGGCGCCAGCGAGCAGTTCACCGTCGCAGGCACAACCTACACCGTGACCGGCATCTCCAAGGGTGCCGGCATGATCCGCCCGAACATGGCCACCATGCTCGGCTATGTCGCCACCGACGCCGCTGTCGCGCCGGCGCTGCTGCAGTCGCTGCTGCGCGAGGTGGTGGAAGGCTCGTTCAACCGCATCACCATCGACGGCGATACCTCGACCAACGATGCCTGCGTGCTGATCGCCACCGGCAAGGCCGGCAATGCCTCGCTGACTGCCGCCGAGGGCGAGCTCTACGAAGCGCTGCGCAGCGTGCTGACGCGCGTGTTCCTGCGCCTGGCCCAGCTCATCGTGCGTGATGGCGAAGGCGCCACCAAGTTCATGACCGTGCGCGTCGAGGGCGGTGGCAACATCCAGGAATGCTGCGATGTCGCCTATGCCGTCGCGCATTCGCCGCTGATCAAGACCGCCTTCTTCGCCTCCGACCCCAACTGGGGGCGCATCCTCGCCGCCATCGGCCGTTCCGGCGTGCCGGCGCTGGATGTCTCGAAGATCAATGTCTGGCTCGATGACGTGCTGCTCTGCGAGAACGGCGGTGCCGCCGCCACTTACACCGAAGCGCAGGGCGCCGCGGTGATGCAGCAGCCGGAGATCACCATCCGCATCGACCTCGGTCGTGGCAGCTTCGCCGACACCGTGTGGACCTGCGATTTCTCGTATGACTACGTCAAGATCAACGCCGACTATCGTTCCTGAGCGTTCGCGCGCTTCCGGGCTGATGCTGGTCACGGCGTTCCTGCCTTGAGCAAGAAACGCATCCTGGTGGTGGCTGCGGTGATCCGTGGCGCCCGGGGGCGCATCCTGCTCGCGCGCCGGCCCGAGTCAGCCCATCAAGGGGGGCTCTGGGAGTTTCCCGGCGGCAAGGTCGAGCCCGGCGAGCCCGAGGCCGATGCCCTGGTGCGCGAGCTGGAAGAGGAGCTGGGCATCACGCCCGTCGCCAGCCATCCGCTGATCCGCATACGCCATGACTACCCCGACAAGCTGGTCGAACTCTCGGTCTGGCAGGTCGACCGCTTTCTCGGTCACGACCAGGTGCAGGGTGAGACCGGGCGCGAAGGTCAGCGCATTGCCTGGTTTGACCCGCATGAGCTCGTCGACCTGGATTTCCCCGCCGCCAATGTCCCCATAGTCGCTGCCGCCCGGCTGCCGTCATGCTGGCGTATCACGCCGGCGCTGCCGGATGCCGCGGCGCTGATGGCCTGGGCGCAGGCGCGTCTGACCATGGCTGCGGCGGCGAATGCCGGCAGTGATACGGCCGATGAAGTGGCTGATGCCGGCTGGTTGCTGCGTCTGCCGGACTGGCCGGAAGCGGACTATCTGGCCGCCGCCGCGCAGGTGCTGGCACTGGCCCGGCCGGCCGGCATTCCCGTGCTGCTGCATGGCGGGCTGACGCGGCTGGCGGCATTGCCCGAGGCGGCCGGCATACATCTGCCGGCTGCCGAGGCCGGACGTCTGGCCGGGCAGGGTGGCGGCCGGCCATGGCCGCGTACACATTTCCTTTCCGTGGCGGCGCACGATGCCACCGAGCTGCAGCTGGCCGAGGCCCTGGCCGCCGATTGCGCCATGCTGTCACCGCTGCTGCCGACGCCATCGCATCCGGAGCAGCCGGGGCTGGGCTGGGCATCCTGGGCCGGGCTGGTGCTGGCGGCGCGTGTGCCGGTCTATGCCCTTGGTGGCATGACGCCGCAGCTCTGCGCCGAGGTCCGCCGCCAGGGCGGTCAGGGCGTCGCCGGCATTTCGGGCTTCTGAGCCGGGCTCAGGACTCCGACGGGCTGTCGAACTGATCGAGATCGGGCGGGGTGTCGACCGGGATGCTGTAGCGCTCGGAGGCCCAGGCACCCAGGTCAATGAGCCGGCAGCGCTCGCTGCAGAAGGGACGGTGCAGCGATGCCGCCTCCCAGCGCACCGGCTTGCGGCAGGTCGGGCAATTCACCATGGTCACGTTCTGACCCGCTTCAGTCTGGCTCACGACGACTTCTCCTGCTTGCCTGCCATGTCGAGATAGCGGGCATGCAGCTCCTCGACACCCGCCTGCAGCTGCTCCAGCGAGCCGTCGTTGACCAGCACGTCATGGGCATGGTCGAGGCGCTGCTGACGCGACCATTGCGCCTTCATGATGGCGGCGATCTGTTCGCGGCTGACGCCATCGCGTGTCGAGGCACGTTCCATTTGCAGTGCCTCCGGGGCGTCTATGAGCAGTGTGCGCGAGACCAGCCCGACCTGGCCGCTTTCCCAGAGCAGCGGCGAAGCCAGGATGGCGTAGGGCGAGCTGGCGGCGGCGAGCTGGCGCGTCAGTTCGTCGCGTATGGCCGGATGCGTGATGGCCTCCAGGGCCCGGCGCTGTTCGGGATCGGAGAAGACGATTTCGCGCAGCACCGGGCGGCGCAGACGGCCTTCGGCATCGATGACGTCGTCGCCAAAGCGGGCGGCAATGGCGGCCAGTGCCGGCTGGCCGGGCTCGACCACGGTGCGGGCGGCGACGTCGGCATCGACCACGGTGATGCCGAGGCGCTGGAAGTGGTCGGTGGCGGCGGTCTTGCCGGAGCCGATGCCGCCGGCAAGACCGAGTATCCAGAGTGACATGCGTACGGATTTCCTGGGTTGAATGGGATTAGCGCAGCAGGGCCTGCTGGCAGAACAGCAGGGCGCCGCTGGCGGCGAGCGCGGGCCCGAAGGGGAAGGTGCCATGCTGACCGCGCGCCCAGCGGAACCAGACGGCAATGCCGAGGCCGATCAGCGCTGCCAGCAGCACCAGTGTCGGCAGCAACAGGCCGCCCAGCCAGGCGCCCAGGGCGGCCAGCAGCTTGCTGTCGCCGCCGCCGAGACCGTCGCGTCCGGTGAAGATGCGGAAACCGGTGGCAACCAGCCAGAACGAGAGGTAGCCGGCCATGGCGCCCCAGACGGCATTGTGCAGGCTGATGTCGAGCGGGCTGATATCGAGGCTGGCGATGAGCAGCCCGGCCCAGAGCAGCGGCAGGGTCAGGCGGTCGGGCAGCCACTGGCTGTCCCAGTCGACCAGGGTCGCCACCAGCAGGGTGACGAGCAGACCATAGCTGGCCACGGCGAGGCTGAGATTGTCGGTGCCGAAGTAGCGCACGCTGGCGACGGCGAGGATGGCGCTGATCAGTTCGACCAGCGGGTAGCGCAGGCGGATGCGGCCGTGGCAGTGATGGCAGCGGCCGCGCAGGGCCAGCCAGCTCAGCACCGGCACCAGGTCGCGATAGCGCAGAGGCGTCTGGCAGTGCGGGCAGTGCGAGCGCGGGTGGCTGAGGGAAAGATGGTGATAGGTGGTGGCGGGTGTCGCCTCCTCGTTGCCGGCCTGTTCCTGCTGATACAGATGCAGTTCATCCTGCCATTCCTGCTCGATGATGCGCGGCAGACGGTGAATGACGACGTTGCAGAAGCTGCCGATGACGAGGCCGAGGAGGCCGGCCAGAACCAGCACGTATGCATCCATCAGATCACCTGTCCGAGCTGGAACAGCGGTAGATAAAGCGCCATCACGATGATTCCCACCAGTATGCCGAGCCCGGCCATGAGCAAGGGCTCGAGCAGTTTCATGGCTTGCCCGCAGCGGTTGTCGAGGTCTTCCTCGAACTGTCCGGCGAGGGCGAGCAGCAGTGCCACGAGCATACCGGATTCCTCGCCTATCGCGATCATCCGGGCGCATGCCGGCGGGTACATGGGCTCCTCGCGCATGGCCTCGGACAGACGCCGGCCGCCATGCACGGCTCGCTGCAGACGGCTCTGCGCGGCTGCCAGCGGCGACTCCGAGACCAGGCGTTCGGCCTGCTCCAGCGCGTTCACGAAAGGCAGGCCGGCGAGCAGGGTCTCGTGCAGGGCGCGATGCCACTGTCCCAGCCACGCCGCCTGCGCCAGCGCACCGGTGACCGGCAGATGCCAGAGCAGCCGGTGCACCCCGCGACGCCAGCCGGCCCGCTGCCGCCAGAGCCACACGGTCGCGCCCAGCAGACCGGCGAACATGAGCAGCAGCGGCAGCCAGAGCGCCTGCAGCAGCGCGCTGAGCGCCAGCACCTGACGGGTAAGCCATGGCAGCTCGGCGCCAAAGCTGCGATAGAGACTGGCGAAACCGGGAACGACGCTGGTCAGCAGAAAGCCGCTGACCAGCAGGGCGGCGAGCAGCACCAGCAGCGGATAGCGCAGGGTGCGCCGGATCTGCGCGTGCAGGGCCAGGCGCCGTACCTGGAGGCCGGCCAGGCGCGCCAGCTGGCGATCAAGCCGGCCGGCCTGCTCGGCGATGGCCAGCAGTGCCAGGTCGCCATGACTGAAGCCGCGACATTGCGCCAGCGCCCGTGACAACGGCAGGCCCTGTTCTATGCCGGCAAGCACCGGCTGCCAGTAGGCGCATTCGTTGTCCGGCTGCTGCAGTGCCAGCAAGCTCAGGGCCGGGTGCAGGGCAATGCCGGCCTCCAGCAGTATCGCCAGCTGCTGCAGCCAGCGCTGGCGGGCAGCGGCCGACGGCTGCCGGTGGCGGCTCAGCATGGTGGTGCATCGGCAAGGGCGCAGAGCGCCTGTGGCCCCAGCACGCGACGAATCTCGTGCTGGCTGGTCAGGCCCTGCCGCCAGGCGGCGCTGGCGCTGTCCACCAGTGTCGGCCAGCCGGCCTCGGCGGCCATGCGCTGCAGGTGCTGATGGTCATGGCCATCCAGCCAGGCCTGACTGAATGCCGGCGTCATGGCGATGAATTCGTAGAGACCGGTGCGCCCGTCGTAGCCAGCGTGGCAATGCCGGCAACAGCCATTGGTTGCCGCCATGACCATGTCGCCGGTGGCTCCGGCAGGATGACAGTGCCGACAGAGCCGGCGCACCAGGCGTTGCGCCAGCACCAGACGCAGGGTGTCGGCCAGCAGGTAGTCGGCTATGCCGAGATGGCGCAGGCGGTGAAGCGCATCGAGGGCGCCGGCCGTGTGCAGGGTGGACAGCACGAGATGACCGGTCTCGGCAGCCTGCACGGCGACTTCGGCGGTGGCCCGGTCGCGGATTTCGCCAACCATGAGCACATCGGGATCCTGACGCAGCAGGGCACGCAGGACGCTGGCGAAGTCCAGGCCTATGCGCGGCTGGATGGCGGTCTGGCTGATGCCGGGCAGCATGCGCTCGATAGGGTCCTCGACCGTGGCGATGTGGCGGCTGCGCTGATTGAGCTGCTGCAGGCAGGCATAGAGTGTGGTGGTCTTGCCCGACCCGGTCGGGCCGGTGATGAGGATGAGTCCGTCCGGTCGCGCCAGGGCATGATGCAGAGCCTCCGCGACCGTGGCCGGCAGCGCCAGGCTGGCGAGGTCGTGCAGCGGCCCGGGATCGCCGAGGCGCAGACAGAGCTTTTCGCCATGCAGGGTCGGCAGGCTGGCGACACGGACATTGCAGGGCAGACCGTCGGCCGCGAGCAGGCGGCCGTCCTGTGGCAGGCGCCGCTCGGCAAGGTCCATCTGGGCCATGACCTTGAGGCGCGAGACCAGGCGTGGCAACCACTGCGCCGGGATATCCAGCCAGTCCTCGAGCAGGCCGTGCACGCGCAGCCGCAGACAGGCGCCCTCCGGGCCGGGGTCGAGATGCAGGTCGGATGCGCCCAGGGCGCGGGCCTGACAGAGCAGGTCCGTGACCCAGGCCACCACATCCTGATCCGAGCGCGGCAGGGCGACCGTCGGCATGTCCACGCTCAGGCCCCGATGCCGGTCTTCTGGCGTGCGCAGGCGGCCTGGGTGCCGTTCGCCACATTGCTTGCCAGCCAGTTCAGCAGGCCATCGCCGAGGTGACCGACCAGCTCCACCTTGCAGGCTCCGGCCGTGCTGCTGCCAATAAGGCTCACAGTCAGCTCGCCGCTGGTCGCGGCCAGGCTGACCGGCGCGCTGGCGTACTGCGGCTGCGGCAGGGCTGTCAGGCCGAGTTCGCCAGGGCTGTCGCAGGCGGCGGCATCGCCACCGTTCTGCAGGCATTCGGCAATGGCGAGCTTGAGCGGCTCGAGCTGGGTCAGGTTGACGCTCCAGCGTGCTCGCGTGACGTAGTCCTGGTACTGCGGCACGGCCACGGCGGAAAGCACGGCCATGATGGCCACGACGATCATGAGTTCGATGAGGCTGAAGCCTCGTTCGCTGTATTTCATGGGTGGCATCCTTGCCATGACGATCCCGGGGCGGGACGCTTCCTGCAGCGGCTGCTGCCAGCCGTCGTCGTTTCAAGGCTAGGAACGGAAAGCGGTTTTCGCCACCGGCGACAAGCAAAAAACAGAGCAGCCGGATGTCGTTCGCGAGCGGCTTGTCAGTGACATGAGGTATCGCTAGAATCGCCGGCCACGCTGGCGGGTTTCCGTTGGCGGTGCTGCCGGTGTAGCTCAGTTGGTAGAGCAGCGCATTCGTAATGCGAAGGTCGTAGGTTCGACTCCTATCTCCGGCACCATCTTCCGCCCTGGCTTTTCGCCAGGCACAAAAAAAGCGCCCGAAGGCGCTTTTTTCGTTTCTGCCTTTCTGACTCAGTCGCGAGCCAGCGCCAGTGCCACGCCCTGGCCGCCACCGATGCACAGTGTCGCCAGTCCCTTCTTGGCATCGCGACGCGCCATTTCATGCACCAGCGTCACCAGCACGCGGCAGCCCGAGGCGCCGATGGGGTGACCGAGCGCGATGGCGCCGCCGTTGACGTTGACGCGCGCGGCATCCCAGCCCAGTTCCTGCCCGACGGCCAGCGACTGTGCCGCGAAAGCTTCGTTGGCCTCGATCAGGTCGAGATCGCCGACCTGCCAGCCGGCCTTGGCCAGGCAGCGCTGCGTGGCGGAGGCGGCACCTATGCCCATGACGGCCGGATCGACGCCGGCGCTGGCCTGGGCGACGATGCGTGCCAGCACCGGCAGGCCGAGCGCGCGGGCCTTGTCGGCGCTCATCAGCAGCACGGCGGCGGCGCCATCGTTGAGGCCGGAGGCATTGCCGGCGGTCACGCTGCCATCCTTGCGGAAGGCCGGCTTGAGTCCGGCCAGCGTGGCCTCGGTGGTGCCGGCGCGCGGCTGCTCGTCGGTGGCGAAGGCGAGAGGCTCGCCCTTGCGCTGCGGCACCATGACCGGGGTGATCTCGCTGGCAAAGCGGCCGCTGGCGATGGCGGCGGCGGCCTTGGCCTGCGAGCCGGCGGCGAAGGCATCCTGGGCTTCGCGGCTGAAGCTGTAGCGGGTCACCAGATTCTCGGCGGTGATGCCCATGTGATAGTCGTTGAAGGCATCCCAGAGACCGTCGTGGATCATGGTGTCGAGCAGCTTGGCGTGGCCCATGCGCAGGCCTGTGCGGGCGCCCGGCACGACATAGGGCGACAGGCTCATGTTCTCCTGGCCGCCGGCGATGATGACTTCGGCGTCGCCGCAGCGTATGGCCTGGACGCCGAGATGCACGGCCTTGAGGCCGGAGCCGCAGACCTTGTTCAGCGTCATGGCGGGGACGGCATGCGGCAGTCCGGCGAGGATGGCCGACTGGCGTGCCGGGTTCTGGCCGCTGCCGGCGGCGAGCACCTGGCCGAGCAGGACTTCATCGACCTGGTCGGCGGCCAGTCCGGTCTGTGCCAGCAGGCTGCGGATGACGGTGGCGCCCAGTTCGGGTGCGGGGATCTGGCCGAGCGTGCCCTGAAAGCTGCCGATGGCAGTACGGGTGGCGGCGACTATGACGACTTCGGGCATCGGGAGCTCCGGTGGCTGGCGGTGACTGGCAGATATCATGCGACACACGACATCTGTCGGGTATGTGAAGAAATTGTAATCTGCCAAGGTATGATCATGCTGCCTGATGTAGTAGAAAAGTCATACGGTCAACAACAACGAGAACAGCCGCATGAACAGAACAGCCTCCACCCTTCTGCTTGCCGCCGGCCTGCTGGCCGGCCAGGCCGCATCTGCCCAGAAGCTCTGCGTCTATGATTTGCTCGGCGCTTCCGGTGACATGAACAACATGGCCAAGGACTACGCCGTGGCCGCACAGGGCCTCGGCGCCCAGATCACCATCAAGAGCTATACCGACGAGCGCGTGGCCACCGAGGATCTGCTCGCCGGCCAGTGCGATGGCGTCATGGCCACCGGTTTCCGTACCCGCCAGTTCAATCCGACCGCCGCGGCGCTGGATTCCCTGGGTGTCTCCACCATCCTGCGCAATGGCAAGGTCGACATGCCGGCCAGCTACGAGGTCGTGCACAAGACCATCCAGACCTTCAGCTCGCCGGCCGCCGCCAAGCTCATGGTCAGGGGCAACTTTGAGGTCGGCGGCATCATTCCCTTCGGTACCGCCTATCCGGTGGTGAACGATCGCAACATCAAGACCGTCGAGGCACTGGCGGGCAAGAAGATCGCTTCCTTCGACTACGACAAGGCGCAGTCGGTGATGATCCAGAAGATCGGCGCGCAGCCGGTCTCGGCCGACATCACCAGTTTCGCCGGCAAGTTCAACAACGGTTCGGTGGACATGGTGGCGGCGCCGGCAGCGGCCTACCGTCCGCTCGAGCTCTATCGCGGCATCGGCACCAAGGGCGCGATGAACCGCTTTCCCATCGTCATCCTGAGTTACCAGATCATTCTCAACAAGACCAAGTTCCCGGAGGGTTTCGGGGAGAAGTCGCGTCAGTACTGGCTGGGTCAGTTCGATCGTGCCATGACGCTGATCAAGAAGGCCGAGAGGGACATTCCGGCCGCGACCTGGGGTGATCTGACGCCGGAGAACATGCTCAAGTACACCATCATGCTGCGTGAGTCGCGTATCACGATCGCCGAGCAGGGCATCTACGACAAGCCGGGTCTGAAGATCATCAAGCGTGTGCGCTGCAGCATCAACGCAGCCGATCCCGAGTGCTCGACCAACAGCGAGAGCTGGTGATGCGGGGGTGACATCGGGAGCATGAAAAAGCCGGCATCAGCCGGCTTTTTCATGTCTGCGCGCGGGCTCGGTGCTAGCCCAGTGTCGGCTCCGGACAGTGCCGGCGGACATGCGCTTCCCACGTGGCCACGGCGCAGAGCACCAGGCTGGACAATATGCTCAGCAGCAGCGGGGTCAGCACCGGGGCGGCCGCCGCCAGCGCGATCAGGGCAGCGATGCCGAGCAGCGGCGAGATCTGCCAGCGGCCCATGATGGCGTGCTTGAACAGGGTGTTGCCGAGCAGATAGATGCCGGCGCCGCCGAGCACGGAGACACTGGTCGTGACGCCGACATGGCCCAGCGGATGCGCCAGCACCAGTTCGTCGCCGACGGCGGAAACGATGATGCCGGCGACCAGGAACAGGTGCAGGTAGGTATAGGCCAGACGCGCCAGCCGGCCCGGATCGTCCGAGTGCGAGATGGTCTGGCTGCCGGCCTCGGCGCTGGTGTCGAAGTACAGCCACCACATGGCCAGGCTGCCGATGAAAGTGCTGGCGAAGGCGGCCACGGTGGTGGCATCCCAGGCCTGATCGCTGAAGGTGGCGCCGGTGACCAGGATGGACTCGCCAAGGGCGATGATGATGAACAGCGCGCAGCGTTCCGAGAGATGCCCGCCCTCGACATCCCAGTCGGCGGTACTGGAGCGGCCCAGGCCGGGCGTCCAGAAGCCGGTCGAGGGTGACACGTACTCTATGACCAGGGCCGCGCCCCAGAGCAGCAGACGGGTCTCGCCTTCGCTGGCGGCGCCAGCCAGCCAGAGCAGACCGGTGCCGCTGAGCCAGACCAGAATGCGCCAGGCGTTGCGTTCCAGGGCGTGATGGCCACGCATGGCCCAGATCATGAACAGGGTGCGCCCGACCTGCATGGCGACATAGCTGATGGCGAAGGGCCAGGCGCGCGCGCCGAAGGCCTCGGGCAGCGAGGCCGACATGACCAGGCCGGCGAGCATGATGGCCAGCAGCAGGCCGCGCACCGGCAGCTTTTCCGGATCCAGCCAGTTCGTCACCCAGGAGGTGAATATCCACACCCACCAGACAGCGAGCATGAGCATGCCGGTGTGCAGCAGCCCGAGCGGACTGAAGTGCGCCATCAGGCCGTGCGAGAGCTGGGTGACGGCGAAGACGAAGATGAGGTCGAAGAAGAGTTCGACGAAGGTGACCCGGTGATGGGCATGGCCGCTGCGGGTGCGCAGCAGGCTGAGGTGTCGGGGCATACCCGGCTCCTTGAAAGCAAAGGGGCCGGCCTGGTCAATGACCGGGCCGACCCCATACTCTGACGCGAGTCGCCGTTTCAGGCCAGCTCTTCAGACCGGCTGTTCAGGCCGGCTCTTCAAGCCAGGGTGGCGATCTTCTCGCGCTGTGCCTGCAGAGCGGCCTGGGCACGCTGGTTGTCGGCGATCTTCTCGCGTTCCTTGGCGACCACCTCGGCCGGCGCACGCGCCACGAAGGACTCGTTCGACAGCTTGGCTTCGACACGGCCGACCTCCTGGCCGAGACGCGCGATTTCCTTGTCGAGGCGGGCCAGTTCGGCACCGACATCGATGAGGCCGGCGAGCGGCACGCCCAGGGTCATGCTGCCGACCAGCGCGGTCGACACCGGCGGCAGCTCGGCCTCGCTGGCGACCACGGTGATGGCTTCGAGACGGCCGAGGAAGCGCAGCAGCGCAGCCTGGCGATCGAGACGGGCGGCATCATCGGCGGAGGCATTGGCCACCAGCAGCGCCAGCGGCTTGCCCGGCGAGATGCCGAGCTCGCCACGGATGTTGCGCAGACCGGCGATGACCTGCTGCAGCCAGTTCACCTCGGCGGCGGCGTCGGCATCCACGCGCGACAGGTCCGGCTCCGGGTAGCGCGCCAGCATGAGGAACTCGCCCTCGACGGCGGCCAGCGGCTTCACGCGCTGCCAGATCTCTTCAGTGATGAAGGGCATGAGCGGGTGCGTGATGCGCAGGATGGCTTCGAGCACGCGCACCAGGGTGCGGCGGGTGGCGCGCTGCGCGGCCGGGCTGGAGGTGGTCTCGGCCGCGAGCACCGGCTTGGTCAGTTCCAGATACCAGTCGCAGTACTCGTTCCAGACGAAGTCGTAGATGGTCTGCGCGACGTGGTCGAAACGGTACTCGGCCATCGATGCGATGACCGCGGCCTCGGTTTCCTGCAGACGCGAGATGATCCAGCAGTCGGCCACCGAGCGCTCCAGCGGCAGCGACTCATTCTGTCCGCAATCCTGGCCTTCGGTCTGCGACAGCACGTAGCGCGCCGCGTTCCAGAGCTTGTTGCAGAAGTTGCGGTAGCCCTCGACACGGTTCATGTCGAACTTGATGTCGCGGCCGGTCGAGGCCAGTGCGCAGTTGGTGAAGCGCAGGGCGTCGGTGCCGAAGGCGCGGATGCCTTCCGGGAATTCCTTGCGTGTCGCCTTTTCGATCTTCTCGGCCATCTTCGGCTGCATGAGGCCGGTGGTGCGCTTGGCCACGAGGTCGTCGAGCGCGATGCCGTCGATGATGTCGAGCGGGTCGAGCACGTTGCCCTTGGACTTGGACATCTTCTGGCCTTCGCCATCACGCACCAGACCATGCACGTAGACAGTCCTGAACGGGACCTGCGGCGTGCCGTCCTCGTTCTTCATGAAGTGCATGGTCATCATGATCATGCGCGCGACCCAGAAGAAGATGATGTCGAAGCCGGTGACCAGCACATTGGTCGGGTGGAAGGTCGCCAGCTCCGGCGTCTTGTCCGGCCAGCCGAGCGTGGAGAAGGTCCACAGCGCCGAGGAGAACCAGGTGTCGAGCACGTCGTCATCCTGGCGCAGGGGAACATCGGCGGCGATGCCGTTGTTCGCGCGCACTTCGGCCTCGTCGCGACCGACGTAGACATTGCCGCTGTTGTCGTACCAGGCCGGGATGCGGTGACCCCACCAGAGCTGACGCGAGATGCACCAGTCCTGGATGTCGCGCATCCAGGCGTAGTACATGTTCTGGTACTGCTCGGGCACGAATTTGATGCGGCCGTCCTCGACGGCTTCCAGCGCCGGCTTGGCGAGCACGGCAGCCTTCACATACCACTGGTCGGTGAGCCAGGGCTCGACCACCACGCCGGAGCGGTCGCCGGTCGGCACCTTGAGCGCATGCGGCTTGATCTCGTCCAGCCAGCCTTCGGCCTCGGCCTGGGCGACGACGGCCTTGCGCGCGACGAAGCGGTCGAGACCGGCGTAGGCGGCCGGGCAGGCCTCGGCGGGCAGCGGCGCGAAGCTGCCGCCGGCCATGACCTCGAAGGTCGCCAGGATGGCGGCATCGCGGTCGAGCACGTTGATCAGCGGCAGGTCGTGGCGCTTGCCCACTTCATAGTCGTTGAAGTCGTGCGCCGGCGTGATCTTCACGCAGCCGGTGCCGAATTCCTTGTCGACATAGCTGTCGGCGATGATGGGGATGAGGCGGCCGGTGACCGGCAGGCGGATCATCTCGCCGAGCAGATGCTGGTAGCGCTCGTCTTCCGGATTCACGGCGACGGCGGTGTCACCGAGCATGGTTTCCGGACGCGTGGTGGCGACCACGAGGTAGTCCTTGCCGGCCTCGCCCTGGGTGCCCGCGGCCGAATTGGCGAGCGGATAGCGGAAATGCCACATCGAGCCGGTCTTTTCTTCCGACAGCACTTCCAGGTCGGAGATCGCCGTGTGCAGCTTCGGGTCCCAGTTCACCAGACGCTTGCCGCGATAGATCAGGCCATCCTCGTGCAGGCGAACGAAGGCTTCCTGGACGGCGCGCGAGAGGCCGGCATCCATGGTGAAACGTTCGCGCGACCAGTCCACCGACGAGCCGAGGCGGCGGATCTGGCGGGTGATGGTGCCGCCGGACTCTTCCTTCCACTCCCAGACCTTTTCGAGGAACTTGTCGCGGCCGAGGTCATGACGGTTGACGCCGTTGGCGGCGAGCTGGCGCTCGACCACCATCTGGGTGGCGATGCCGGCGTGGTCGGTGCCCGGCTGCCAGAGCGTGTTGTGGCCACGCATGCGGTTGAAGCGCACGAGCGCATCCATGATGGCGTTGTTGAAGCCGTGACCCATGTGCAGCGAGCCGGTGACATTCGGCGGCGGGATCATGATGCAGTAGGGCGTGCCGGTGCCGGACGGCTTGAAGCAGCCCTCGGCTTCCCAGCGTTCGGCCCAGCGGCGTTCGATGTCGGCGGGGTTGAATGTCGAATCCATAGTTCACTCGTGCAGATCGGGGCGCCGGCCATGGCGACATGGGCAGCGTGGCAAGACAAAGGCGGGATTATAGCGGGGACTGGCCTGCTCGTGGTGGGCGTGCGAGCCAGGTCACGGTCAGCGCCACCGGATACATGGCGAGACCGAAGGCGCAGAGCGCGGTCATGGCTTCGGCGGCCATCGGCAGCTGTGTGGTGACCAGCGTGGCGGCGGTCAGGTTGCGCACCACGATGAGGGTTTCCAGGCCCGGTGTCGGCGCCGTGGCGACACGACTGACGAGACCGAGCATGACGGCGGTCAGTGCTCCGGCCAGGGCGATCTCGGGGTGCGCCGGAAGTCGTGGCAGCTCCTGCCAGGCGATCAGCAGAATCAGCGCGATGACCGAAATGGACGCCAGCCTGTCGAGCAGGCGCTCGATCTGCTGCTGGTCGCGGTGGCGGCGGAAGTGCCGGCTGCCGAGCTGGAACGGCAGCCACTGGGCAAGCAGCAGCACGGCCAGGATGGTGCCGGCGCTGCCGAGGAAGTGGCTGCTGTCGGTCTGCAGGAGCACGGCCAGGGGCAGGCCGATGAGGGCGATGGCGGCACTGGCGAGCATGAGCGCGATGATGCGGTCGGGGCGGGCGCCGGCGGAGCGTGCGATGGCCGCGCCCGAGGTGCCGCAGCCGGAGAGCACGCAGATCATGAGGCCGAGCCGGCTTTCCGGGCTCAGTGGCAGCAGCAGCGGCAGGGCGATAATCCCCGACATGGGCAGGGCATAGGCCAGCAGCAGGTGGCGCGCGGTGAGGAAGTGGCCGCCGCCGGCCTCGCCATGGCGACAGGCCTGGGCACTGAGCGCGAGCATGACCAGCCAGGCGCTGAGCGGCGACAGCACGGTCAGCATCGTCATCGCTGCGAAGTCCGGTGCGGCTTCAGCCAGAACAGCAGCGCCGCCAGGGTGATCGCCAGTTCCAGCTTGAAGCTCCAGTGGAAGAGGAAATAGAACCACCACATGCCGACGAAGTCCGACGTCGGTGTGAAGAACACATAGGTCTGGTCAGAGAGCGGTGCCAGCCAGCGGATGCCGCCCATCACGGTATCCAGGATCATGTGGCCGAAGCCGCCGAGGCTGAAGCTGAAGGCCAGCACGCCGGTGGCTGGTCGGCGTCGCATCCAGAGCAGCGACAGGGCCATGGCCAGCAGCCAGGTGACCGGCAGATGGGTGAAGTAGCTGTGATGCGAGTGCTGCCTGTGGTCCACGAACACGAACCAGAGCAGATCGATATCGGGCGCCACGGCACCGAGCATGCCGCAGAGCACGAAGCTGCGATAACTCGCGCCGGTGCGCGCGAACGCCGGTGCCAGCAGTCTCGAGGTGATGTAGCCGGCCGGCGCGTGGGCGATGAACATGGGCTCAGATCTTGAGTTCGTGGGCCTGCACGGTGTAGCCCAGCTTCTTGTACTCGCGCCAGTGGTTGCGCGCCTGTTCGCGCTCGCTGTCAGTGCCGGCGACGATTTCGATGATGCGCTGGAAGCGCTCGAAGCCGGCCGGAATGTCGGCACCGAGATTGATCAGGATGTCGCGGCTGTCACCCGGCAGTGCCTCCCAGCCTATGCGCACCGGTGGCGGCGGGGTCGGGCCTTCGCCGACCAGATGGTGCGGAATGAAGGCCTCGGCCCGGAACGACCAGAGCTGCTCGTCCAGGGTTTCCGCCTCGCTGCGGCTGCCGGCCTGGATCAGGACCTTGCGGTTCTGCTGCCAGGCCTTGTCGATGAGACGGCAGGCGGTGGTCACGCGCGCCGACAGCGGAGCATCGGCGGCAAGCACATAGAAGGTGATTTCCAAGGCCGGGTCAGCCGGCCGCACGGGCGCGGAGGAACTCCAGCAGCAACGGCACCGGACGGCCGGTGGCACCCTTCTGCGCGCCGCTCAGCCAGGCCGTGCCGGCGATGTCCAGATGCGCCCAGGAGTAGGCCTTGGTGAAGCGCGCGAGATAGCAGGCGGCGGTGATGGAACCGGCAGTCGGACCGCCGATGTTGGCGATGTCGGCGAACGGCGAGTCCAGCAGTTCCTGGTAGTCGTCCCAGACCGGCAGGCGCCAGGCGCGGTCATCGACGCGCTGGCCGGCGGCAAGCAGTTCCTCGGCGAGCTCGTCCTGCGGCGAGAACAGGCCGGAGGCGACCTTGCCGAGCGCGACCACGCAGGCGCCGGTGAGGGTGGCGATGTCGACCACCACGGCCGGCTTGAAGCGCTCGACATAGGTCAGCGCGTCGCAGAGCACGAGGCGGCCTTCGGCGTCGGTGTTGAGAATCTCCACGGTCTGGCCGGACATGGTCTTGACGATGTCGCCCGGACGCGTGGCGGTGCCCGACGGCATGTTCTCGGCGCAGGCAATGACGCCGATGACATTGAGCTTGAGCCTGGCGAGCTTGATGGCGGCCATGACGCCGAGCACGGAGGCGGCGCCGCACATGTCGAACTTCATTTCGTCCATGCCGGCACCCGGCTTCAGGCTGATGCCACCGGTGTCGAAGGTGATGCCCTTGCCGACCAGCACCACGGGCGCATCCTTGGCCTTGCCGCCCTGGTAGTTCAGGGTCACCAGCTGGGCGTCGTGCTGCGAGCCGGCGGAGACCGAGAGCAGGCAGTGCATGCCGAGCTTGCGCAGCTCCTCTTCACCCATGACCTCGACCTTGACGTCGCCGTCTTCGCCGATGGCGCGTGCCATTTCGGCGAGATAGCCGGGATAGGCGACGTTGCCGGGCTGGTTGCCGAGGTCGCGCGCGAAGCTCTGGCCGGTGCCGATGCACTGGCCCCAGACCAGGGCATCTTTGGCGGCCTTGAGACCGGCCTTGTCGGCGATGGCCAGGGTCAGCTTGCTCAGCAGATCGCCGGCGGCCGGCTTCTTGGACTTGTATTCGTCGAAGCGATAGCCGGCCTCGAGCACGAAGCGGGCCTGATCGCTGATGCGTTCGTTGACATCACGGCCGGCGACCGGCAGCTCGGCCAGCGTTGACAGCGCCTTGCCCATCCTGCCCGGCAGCGCCTTGACGGCGGCCAGCACGAGCTTGTGCCAGGCTTGCAGGGAAATCTCGGCGGCATCGCCGGCGCCGACCACCAGCACCAGGCCGGCCTTGATGCCGGGCAGGGCGTAGAGCGCCAGGGTCTGGCCCGGCTTGCCGTCGAAGCCGGCACTGGCGAGCGCGGCGGCGAGGGCGCCGGAGCTGGCGGCATCGAGGGCGGCAGCGCTGTCGCTCAGGGTCTTGCCACGAGCGGCAACAATGATGGCGGGAGTCTTGTCTTCAGCCAGCGCCTGCGGCGCCACGACGGCAACAGCGAGATCCATGGAGTAGCCTCGGGTAGGCGGCTCGTCGTGCCTGGCAAGACAAAGCCTGATGGTTGTTTATAATCTGCAGCTAGTTTACTGGTCGGCCGCGCTTTTGCCATCGCAGGATGGATAGACTGCGCATCACATGGCAAGGCCGCTCTCGCGACCCCCTACACATAAAGGATGCCCGCGTGATCATCCGCCGTTATCTCAACTCACAGGTGCTGGCGACCACCCTGGCGGTCGCCGGGCTGCTCACCATCATCCTGATGAGCGGCCGCGTCATCCAGTTCTTCGAGAAGGCCGCCAGCGGCAAGATCGCGGTCAACCTGCTGACGGCCGTGCTCTGGTACCGCCTGCCCGGTTTCCTCGAACTGATTCTGCCGCTGGGTCTGTTCATGGGCCTGCTGCTGGCGCTGGGCCGGCTCTATCTCGACAATGAAATGGCCATCCTCTCCGCCGCCGGCGTCGGCTCGACCCAGCTCATCCGCTGGCTGGTGCCGTCCACCGTGCTGGTCACCGCGCTGACGGCCCTGATGTCGACCTGGTGGACGCCGCAGGGCTTCGCCGAGGCCGACAGGCTCTATGCCGAACAGGCCGAGCGCAGCACCTTCGATCTCATCCAGCCCGGCCGCTTCCAGCGCGTCGGCGACCGCATGCTCTATGCCGACCTCAGCAACGACAAGTCGGTGCTGCGCGACATCCTGATCCTGGAGACACGTCCGGGCCCCGACGGCAGCGGTGATCGCCAGGTCCTGCTCGAGGCCGCCGAGGGTCGTCGCGTCAACGATCCGGTGCTCGGGGCGCAGGCCGTCGAGCTGCGCAACGGCCAGCGCTGGGAAGTGCGACCGGGCGATGCCGCCTACCAGCGCATCCGCTTCGACAGCTACCGCATGCGCTTCAAGCAGGTCGATCTGTCCGACCGCGAAGTCGGCACCTATCGCGCCATTCCGACCACGGACATCCGCACCCGTGCCGACAGCGACAAGATGGCGGCGGCCGAGTGGGGCTGGCGCTGGTCGCTGATCTTCCTGGTGCCGGTGGTGTCGCTGCTGGCGCTGCCGCTGGCCAAGGTCAACCCGCGCCAGGGCCGCTACCTCAAGCTGCTGCCGGCCATCGTGCTCTATCTCAGCTATGTCGTGCTCATCGTGGCGGTCAAGAATGCCGTCGAGAAGGGTGACCTCAAGAGCTATGCCTTCTGGGGCGCGCATGCCATCTACCTGGTGCTGGCACTGGTGCTGCTGCATGGCACACCGCGCCGGAGGGCCGCGACATGACCCGTCTCTCGCGTCACGTCAGTCTCACCGTGCTCAATGCCATGCTGCTCGTGCAGGTGCTGCTGCTCGGTCTTGATCTGGTGTTCTCGTTCATCGGCGAGCTCGACAATGTGCGTGGCAACTACGGCGCCTGGCAGGCCTTCCAGAATGTCCTGCTGACGCTGCCGCGCCATATCTACGACATCCTGCCCATGTCGGCCCTGATCGGTGCCCTGGTCGGACTCGGCGGCCTCGCGTCGAGCTCGGAAATCACCGTCATGCGCGCCGCCGGCGTCAGCACCCTGCGCGTGGTCTGGTGGGTCATGCGCGGAGCGCTGGTCATCATCGTCTTCGGTCTTGTGCTGGGCGAGAAGGTGGTGCCGGTCACCGATCAGCACGCCGAGGCCCTGAAGGCCCGCGCGCTCGGTCAGGACTACCAGCCGGGGCGCATCACCGGTTACTGGCAGCGTGAAGGCAACGAGCTCATCAACATCCAGCTGGTGACGCCCGAGGGCCAGATGCTGGGTGTCAGCCGCTACCGCTATGACGCCGAAGGGCGTCTGGTCTCGGCCACCTATGCCGCCACGGGTGAATACCACAAGCCTGTCTGGCTGCTGCGCGACATCCGCAAGACCGATTACGCCGTTGAGGGTGGCAGCCGCACGCAGACCCAGGCCGACGAAAACTGGCAGGTCAGCCTGACGCCCGAGTTCCTCACCGTGGCCTCGGCGACTCCCGACCAGCTCAGCCTCGAAGATCTGCGCCAGTTCTCCCGCTACCTGCGCAAGCAGGCACAGGATGCCGGCGCCTACGAGCTGCAGTTCTGGAAGAAAGTGCTGAGTCCGATCGCGGTGTTCTCCATGGTGCTGATCGCCTGCTCGTTCATTTTCGGCC
Organism: Perlucidibaca sp.; assembly: GCA_023265995.1. Classification (GTDB taxonomy): domain Bacteria; phylum Pseudomonadota; class Gammaproteobacteria; order Pseudomonadales; family Moraxellaceae; genus Perlucidibaca. The sequence goes on along the minus strand of JAHFSA010000001.1, from coordinate 305,253 downwards.
CGCTGCGCTCGGTCACGCTCGGACTTCGCATCATCACCGGTGTACTCGTTGGCCTGGTTTTTCGTTATGGTCAGGACGCTGTCGGTTTCGCCAGCTTGTTGTTCCACTGGTCGCCGCTGGCGGCCGTTGCCTTGCCGATAGCCGTGTGCCTGCTTTTCGGCAGCTATGCCTTGTACAGAGTGCGTTGAACATGACCCATTGGCAGCGCTGGTCCGCCACCGACATCGGCAGTCGTCGTGCCCAGAACGAGGATGCCCTGGTACTGCGTGACGAGGAGGGGTTGTGGGCGGTGATCGACGGCCTCGGCGGTCTCGATGCCGGCAATGTCGCCAGTGCCGCGCTGGCGCATGCCCTAGAGCATCTGCAGCTGGCGCCGGCGCTGGCCGATGCCGCCGACCAGATCGAGGATGTGCTGCTGGCCGTGCATGAGCAGCTGCATGCGTTCGCCGCCCAGATGCAGCCGCCGCGCATGCTCGGCTGCACCGTCGCCATTCTGCGCCTGACCCAGACCTGGGGCCTGCTGGCCTGGGTTGGCGATGTCAGGCTCTATCGCTGGCGCAATCGTCAGCTCAGCCTGCTCAGCGAAGATCATGTCGGTGGCATGCAGAACGAATTGACCCGACTCATCGGTGCCGAGGACCTGCTGCCGGACATGGCCATCCTGCGTGTGCAGGCCGGCGACCGCTATCTGCTCTGCAGCGACGGTCTGCATGTCGAGCTGGGCGAGGCCCGCCTCGCGCACTGGCTGGCACGCGATCCGGCCCAGGCCCAGCGCGAACTGGTGGCCGAGGCGCTGGCCGCTGGCGGGCGTGACAATCTCAGCCTGATCCTGCTCGAGATCGGCGAAGACACGGATGCGGCGGGTGGAGGTGATCATGTCGAGTCGCGATGACCTGCTGGCGGTCAATCACGCCCTGCGCGAGCTCGTGCGCATGCAGCTGACCGGCGAGCTGGAGGCCGAGGTGGCCTGGCGCGAGCGCAGACACATGCTGGAGTCGGTGGAAGCCGCCTGGGATACGCTGGTGGAAGATGCCGCGCCCGCCGAGACTGCCGATGCTGAATCTGGCGCTGCCACGGCCGAGGCCTCTGCGCAGACGGCTGCCGATGCCGCGACGGCTCAGCCCGTTGCCGGCTGGCGCCATCATGTTCCGGCGCTGAAGTCCCTGCGTCTGCCGCTGTGGGCCCTGTTGCTGCTGTTCGCGCTGGCAACCTTCATCTACGTCGGCTCGCTCTGAGCCGGCGTCATCAGTCTTCGCGGTCGCCGAACAGTCCGAGGAAGCGATAGGCCTTGCGCTGTTTCGGCTTCGGCGGCAGGCGCACGACATTGGTGTGCGACATCAGGTCGTGCAGGCAGCGGCCCTGCATGGCCTGATTCAGCGGCAGCCAGCGCCAGGCATAGTTGAAGAAGAAGCCGACGCCGACGCTGATGCCGAAGGCGGTGGCATCGCCGCGCACCAGCCAGGACGCCAGTCCGCAGAACACCGGCACGACACTGGCGGCGGCGCAGCGCAGCAGGCTGTCGCCCCAGCCCATCAGGCGGCCGTCGTCGCGACGGATTTCCAGGCGCCAGGTCTGCATGCCCAGGGTCTGTCCGCTGCGTGTCCAGCAGTAGCCATAGAAGGCAAAGATCACCAGCACCGTGGCCGGGAAGATCAGGCCGTGACGGACGGCGGGCGAGAGCACGGTCAGCGTGCTGCTGTCGGAGGCCGCGCCGGGCGTGATGAAAGCGATCAGGATGGTGTTGAGGACGGCGGTGAGCGCGATCAGCAGCAGGCCGTCATAGACCAGGGTGATCAGACGCAGGCCGACTCCGGCACGGGGCAGGGCTTCCGGGCTGACGGCCGCTGGTGCCGCGACCGGACGGGCCGGCGACTTGCTGCTGCGGCTGCGGAAGCTGTTGTTGGAACGCGCCATGGTCATGCACTCCGGACAGGGGCTGTACCCTCCGGGTGGTGCGGCCTGAGCAGGACCTGAGCAGGAATTGGTGCCGGGAAAGGGAATCGAACCCTTACGATGTCTCCACCGGCGGATTTTGAGTCCGCTGCGTCTACCAGTTCCGCCATCCCGGCAGGGAGGGTCGGCGGATTATAGCCGTGGTCTGGGGGGCGTCAAGGCAAGCCTGACCTGCAGGCCCCGTGGCCGGCCTGTTCGCTGCTATAATGCGCGCCCTGATTTATCCGCCGGACCTGGCATGCACCGCAGCGATTTCACATTCGAGCTTCCCGACGAGCTGATCGCCCGCTATCCGCTGGCCGAGCGCAGCGCCTCGCGCCTGCTTTGTCTCGATGATTCGGGTCTTGACGACTCGGGCCGTGACGGCGCTGGCGCCGGTTGCCGCCATGGCCGCTTCCGCGATCTGCTGGACTTGCTGCAGCCGGGCGACCTGCTGGTGTTCAACCAGTCGCGCGTCATGCCGGCACGCCTGTTCGCGCACAAGGCCTCTGGCGGCCAGGCCGAGGTGCTGATCGAGCGCCTGCCGGACGCCGTGGACGGGGCCTGGCCGGCGCTGGCGCATGTGCGCGCCAGCAAGTCGCCGAAGCCGGGCAGCGAGCTGGTGCTGGCCGACGGCACGCGCGTGGTCATGCGCGAACGTGTCGGTGACCTCTTCCTGCTGGTCGCTGCCGAGCCCTGGCTGGGCCTCATGGCCCGCCTTGGCGAAATGCCTCTGCCGCCGTATTTCGGGCGTGCTCCGGAGGCTTCTGACAACGAGCGCTACCAGACCGTCTATGCCCGCGAGGCCGGCTCGGTGGCCGCGCCCACCGCCGGCCTGCACTTCGATCAGGCGCTGCTGGCGGATCTGCGCGCCAAGGGCGTCGAGACCGCCTTCGTGACCCTGCATGTCGGCGCCGGCACCTTCCAGCCGGTGCGCGCCGACAATGTCCGTGACCATGTCATGCACGCCGAATGGCTGACCGTGGGGCCCGACGTGGTGGCCGCCGTGCAGGCCGCGAAGGCGCGTGGCAATCGTGTCGTCGCCGTCGGCACCACCAGCGTGCGTGCCCTGGAGTCGGCGGCCTGGGCCGGGCAGGGCGTCGATCCCGCGCTGTGGTCGCTGCAGCAGCCGGCCGCGTCTGCCGGTGGCGATGCCGTGGCGGCGCTCAAGCCGTTCGCCGGCGACACCCGCATCTTCATCACGCCGGGTTATCGCTGGCAGCTCATCGATGCCCTGGTGACCAATTTCCACCTGCCGGAATCGACCCTGCTCATGCTGGTGTCGGCGCTGGCCGGACGCGAGCGCGTGCTGGCGGCGTATGCCGAGGCCGTGGCCGAACGTTACCGCTTCTTCAGTTATGGCGATGCCATGTTCGTGACGCGATCGGATGTCATCGCGCCGGACCAGGAGTCCTGATGCAATTCACCCTGAAAACCACCGATGGCAAGGCCCGTCGCGGCGAGCTCACGTTCGCGCGCGGCACGGTGCAGACGCCGGCCTTCATGCCGGTCGGCACCTACGGCACGGTCAAGGGCATGCTGCCGCGCGACATCAAGGACATCGGTGCCGAGATCATCCTGGGCAACACCTTCCACCTCTGGCTGCGCCCGGGCACCGAGATCATCCGGCAGCACGGCGACCTGCATGATTTCACGCAGTGGCAGGGCCCCATCCTCACCGACTCCGGCGGCTTCCAGGTGTTCAGCCTGGGCGCGCTGCGCAAGATCACGGAAGAGGGTGTGAAGTTCCAGTCGCCGGTGGATGGCAGTCGTGTATTCCTGAGCCCGGAGGAGAGCATGCGCATCCAGCGCGAGCTCGGCTCCGACATCGTCATGATCTTCGATGAATGCACGCCGTATCCGGCCAGCCACGAGCAGGCCGAGAAGTCGCTGCAGCTGTCGCTGCGCTGGGCGAAACGCTCGAAGCAGGCGCACGAGGGCAACCCCAATGCGCTCTTCGGGATTGTCCAGGGCGGCATGTACGAGGACCTGCGCCTGCAGTCGCTGGCGGGTCTGGAAGAGATCGGCTTTGATGGCTATGCCATCGGCGGCCTGTCGGTGGGCGAGCCCAAGGAAGACATGATCCGCATCCTCGATTTCCTGCCCGAGCACCTGCCGGCCGACAAGCCGCGCTATGTCATGGGTGTCGGCAAGCCCGAGGATCTGGTCGAGGGCGTGCGCCGCGGCATCGACATGTTCGACTGCGTCATGCCCACCCGCAATGCCCGCAACGGCCACTACTTCGTCACCGACGGCGTGGTCCGCATCCGCAACAGCCAGTACAAGACCGACACCGGTCCGCTCGACCCGCATTGCGACTGTTATGCCTGCACCGGCTTCTCGCGCGCCTACCTTTATCATCTCGACAAGTGCGGCGAGATGCTCGGTGCCCAGCTCGGCACCATCCATAATCTGCGCTACTACCAGCGCCTCATGGCCGGTTTGCGCGAGGCAATCGAACAGGGTAGATTGCAGGCCTTCGTGGATGACTTCTATGCCCGCCGTGGCCTGACCACACCCCCTCTGAATTGAAAAACCTGGAGTATTCAATGAGCTTCTTCATCGCCGATGCCTATGCCGCCGCCCCGGTGGCCGGTCAGCCCGGTGGCGCTGCCAACATCATCATGCTGGTCGGCTTCGTGGTCATTTTCTACTTCCTGCTCTGGCGTCCGCAGGCCAAGCGCCAGAAGGAAATGAAGAGCCTCATCGACAGCCTGCAGAAGGGTGACGAAGTGGTCTTCGCCGGTGGTCTGCTCGGTCGCATCATCAAGCTCGAAGGCGATTTCGCCGTGGTCGGGCTGACCGACACTGTCGAAGTGAAGATCCAGAAGGCCGCCGTTCTCGCCAGTCTGCCCAAGGGCACGCTGAAGAGCCTCTGAGCGATCCGCCCCCGGTACGTCCGGGGGTTTCCTGTCCGTTGAATGCCCCAACAGGTGCCCGCATGCGTTTCCCCGCCTGGAAATATGCGCTGATCGTCATCGTCATGATCGTCAGCGTGCTTTATGCCCTGCCCAATCTCTATCCTGACGAACCTGCCCTGCAGGTCTCCGGTGCCCAGGCCGGCACGCCGATCAATGACGAGCTGCGCAAGCGCGCCGTGTTCGCGCTCGATCAGGCCGGTCTGCCGCATCATGGTGACGAAATCCAGGAGAAGGGCGTGCTGCTGCGCCTGAACACCCCGGAAGCCCAGGTTCAGGCCCAGGCCGTGCTGCGTCGCGCCCTCGGCGAGAATTACGTGGTCGCGCTCAACCTGGCGCCGACCACGCCGGCCTGGCTGCATGCCATCGGCGCCAAGCCCATGAAGCTGGGTCTCGACCTGCGCGGCGGTGTCCACTTCAAGCTCGAGGTCGATGTCGACAAGGCCCTGGAACAGCGCCAGGAGTCCTACGTCACCGACATCAAGAAGCAGCTGCGTGATGCCAATCTGGCCTATCGCGCGGTCAGCGAGCTGCCCGGCGGTCTGTTCGAGCTGCGCTTTGCCTCCCTGCAGGATCGCACTGCCGCCGAAGAGCTGCTGCGTCGCCAGTTCCCCGAATTCCTGATGAGCGAAATCGCGGCCGATGAAGGCGCCGGTCTCAAGCTCGACTTCAAGCCGGAAAAGCGTCGTGAAATCACCGACTATGCTGTCGGCCAGAACCTGACCACGCTGCGCAACCGCGTCAACGAGCTCGGTGTGGCGGAAGCCGTCATCCAGCGTCAGGGCTCCAGCCGCATCGTCGTCGAACTGCCGGGCCTGCAGGATACCGCCGAGGCCAAGCGCATTCTCGGCCGCACCGCCAGTCTCGAATTCCGCTTCGCCAGCCAGGAGCAGGACAGCGGCTTCATGACCCCGCCGGGCAGCGAACGCTTCGCCTTCTCCCGTGGCGGCAACGTGCTGCTGGAAAAGCGCAAGATCGTCACCGGCGAACGCGTCACCAACGCCCAGTCCAGCTTCGACGAGTTCTCGCGCCCGCAGGTCAACATCACGCTGGATTCGCGTGGTGGTCGCCTCATGGCCGATGCCACGCGTGATTCGGTCGGCCGCCAGATGGCCGTGCTCTTCGTCGAGAACAAGCAGCGCGTGAGCTACCAGCCGGGTGCCGACGGCAAGCAGGTGGAAGTGCGCGAGCCGTACATCGACAAACGTGTGATCAATGTCGCCACCGTGCAGTCCATGCTCGGCTCGCAGTTCCGCATCACCGGCCTCGACTCGCCGGCGGAAGCCCAGGAACTGGCGCTGCTGCTGCGCGCCGGTGCGCTCGCCGCGCCGATGTACTTCGTCGAGGAGCGCACGGTCGGTCCCAGCCTGGGTCAGGACAACATCGAGAAGGGCATGATGTCGACGCAGATCGGCTTCGCCCTGGTCGCCGTCTTCATGCTGGTGTTCTATCGCGTCTTCGGCCTGGTCGCCAACATCGCCCTGTTCGTCAACGTCGCCATCGTCGTTGCCGCCATGGGTGCCATCGGCGCCGCGCTGTCGCTGCCCGGCATCGCCGGCATCGTGCTCACCGTCGGCATGGCGGTGGACGCCAACGTGCTGATCTACGAGCGCATCCGCGAGGAGCTGCGACGCGGCATGTCGCCGGTGTCCTCGATTGTCGCCGGCTATGATCGCGCCTTCGCCACCATCATCGACTCGCACGTCACCACCCTGGTGGTGGCGGTCATCCTGTTCGCCATCGGCACCGGTCCGATCAAGGGCTTCGCCGTCACGCTCTTCATCGGCATCCTGGCCTCGCTGTTCACTGCCATCACGGTGACGCGCGGTGTCGTGCAACTGATTTACGGCGGCCGTCGCGTGGCCCGCCTGAGCATTTGAGGAACTGTCATGTCTGAAGACCGCATCATCCGTTTCATGCGTTTCCGGCGCGGCATGGCCATCTTCTCGGCACTGGTGGTGCTGATCGGTGTCGTCGCCCTGTTCACCAAGGGTCTCAACCTCGGTCTCGACTTCACCGGCGGCACTTCGATCGAGCTGCGCTTCGCCCAGGCCGCGCAGCAGTCGCAGGTCAGCAATGCCCTGGCCAAGGCCGGCATCGGCGAGGCCGTTGTGCAGTACCTTGGCGACGCCAACTCCATCCAGGTGCGTCTGCCGCCGCAGCCGGGTGAAGCAGCCCAGGTCGGCAAGCACATCGCCGAGATCGTGTCGACGCCGGGCAACCAGGCGCGCGTCATGCAGATCGACAGCGTCGGCTCGCAGGTCGGTGACGAGCTCTATGCCCAGTCGCTGCTTGCTGTCGGTGTCTCGCTGGCCATGATGATGCTCTATGTCGCCATGCGTTACCGCTTCAAGTTCGCCGTCGGCGCCGTCATCTCGCTGTTCCATGACGTGCTCTTCACGGTCGGCATGTTCGCGCTCTTCGGCCTGCCCTTCGACCTGACCGTGCTGGCCGCCGTGCTGGCGCTGATCGGTTATTCGCTGAATGACACCGTGGTGGTGTTCGACCGCATCCGCGAGAACTTCCGCAAGCTGCGTCGTGCCGACCCGGTCGAGATCGTCGACATTTCGCTGACCGAAACGTTGCGCCGTACCATCATGACCGTGGCTACGGTGGTGCTGGTCGTGCTCTCGCTGCTCTTCCTCGGCGGCCCGGCACTGCACTGGTTCTCGATTGCCCTGCTGATCGGTCTCTTCGCCGGCACCTACTCGTCGATCTACATCGCCACCAGCTATGCCCTGAGCATGGGTCTGTCGAAGGAAGACTTCATCGTCACCGTGAAAAGGGCGGAAGACGACCTGCCCTGAGCGCGGCACGTCCGACCCCGGCATGGCCTGGCCGCCAGCCGGGGCAGGGCGGCGGCCTCTGCCGCTGTCCACTTCCCTGGCCAACAGCTCCGGTTCATAGTCGCTGCATCCCGCCTGCCATCCCTGGCGCGGCGGAGTTCCAGCGACTTGCCGAGGCCCCCGCATGATCCGTGTCCATCACCTCAACAACTCCCGTTCGCAACGCGTGCTCTGGCTGCTCGAAGAGCTGGCGCTGCCGTACGAGGTCGTGCGCTATCAGCGTGATGCCCGCACCATGCTGGCTCCCCCGGAGCTGCGTGCGATCCATCCGCTGGGCAAGTCACCGGTGATCACCGACGGTGACATCACCGTGGCCGAGTCCGGCGCCATCATCGAGTATCTGCTCGAGCGTCATGGCGGCGGTCGCCTGCAGCCGCCTGCCGGCTCTCCCGAGCGTCTGCGCTATACCTACTGGATGCACTATGCCGAGGGCTCGGCCATGCCGCCGCTGCTGCTCAAGCTGGTCTTCGGCCAGCTCGCCAGGGCGTCGGCCATGCCGGCCCTGATCCGGCCAATCGCGCGCAGAATTGCCGATGGTGTGCAGAAGAGCTATATCAGCCCTCAGATCAGGCTGCATCTCGATTTCCTCGAGGCCGAGCTGTCCGGGCGGCGCTGGTGCACCGGCGACGAGTTCACCGCTGCCGACATCCAGCTCAGCTTCCCGCTTGAGGCGGCGAGTGCACGGGGCGGCCTGGATCAGCGTTATCCGGTGTTGTCGGCGCTGTTGCAGCGCTGGCATGATCGTCCTGCCTACCAGAGAGCGCTGGTGCAGGGCGGTCCCTACGAGTTGCTGCGGAGCTGATGCGCGAGGCCTCATGCGGAAATATCCGGTGCACTGGTGTTACCTGAACTGTACAATAAACCGCCAGTCCGCCCTTGCCTGTGCACGTTTTGTGCGCAACGCTGCGGACGTACCTCCAGTTTCGATGCCCTGATATGAAGCGAAAGCTTTTGTTCACCCTCATCTTGTCGGCGAGCCAGGCACATGCAGAGGAGCTGGAGCCTATCGTCTCCCTCAAGGGGCTGTTCCGGAAGGTGCCCGAGAGACTGGGCTTTCTCAGCCCCGAGGAACGCCGCCTGCGCAGTGAATTCGAGCGTGTCGAGGGTGGCATCAAGAACAGGGGTGGCGGGGTGGCGCTGGTCAGCAGCGAGCAGGACGTGGAGTCCTATGTCTGCTCCCTGCCCAATTGCAGCAGCCTCGACGGTGTCAGCATGAGCCAGGATCGTGGCGGTCTGGCCTGGAACCTGTCCTCGGGGGACAACTTCCGTTTCGCGCCCAAGGCCGAATTCGTACGCTATGAAATGAGTACCCTGTCACAGACGCGACGTGAGTCCGACGTTGGCGTCGGCCTGGGTCTGGACAGTGCCTACCGCTTTGGCGGCGGCCTCAACTGCTATGCCAGCGCCGGCATGCTGCAGCTCAACACGCGCAGCGGCTATGAGGGCCTGTTCGGGGTCTCGACGCCGCTGGGCAAGTCCAAGGCCTTTGTCGAGGCGCGCTGGGCCGAAATGGACAATCAGCAGCGTCTCGACAGCGGCTATGAATACAGCAACGTCCGCATCGGCATTTCGCGCGAGTTTTCCGGACTCTGAGTCCGCTGCCGTCAGCGCTTGAGCGCTTCCGGCAGGTGCGGTGCGAGGGTCGTCAGCAGGCCCTTGAAGACCTTGGCGTTGCCGGCCACGATATTTCCGCTCTGCAGATAGCCATGGCCACCGACGAAGTCGGAGACCAGGCCGCCGGCTTCACGGATGATCAGTTCGCCTGCGGCGATATCCCACGGCTCCAGGCCGAATTCGAAGAAGCCGTCGAGGCGGCCGGCCGCGACATAGGCCAGATCCAGCGAGGCGGCACCGGCGCGGCGCAGGCCGGCGGTCTGCGAAGCGACAGCCTTGAACATGCCGAGATAACCGTCCATGGCGTGCATCTGGTTCGGACGGAAGGGGAAGCCGGTGCCGATGAGCGCGCCATCCAGGCTCTTGCGTTCGGACACGCGCAGACGGCGGCCGTTCATCGAGGCGCCCTGGCCACGGCTGGCGGAGAAGGCTTCGCGCTTGAGCGGATCGAGCACCACGGCATGTTCGGTGGCGCCGCGGTATTGCACGGCGATGGACACCGCGTACTGCGGGAAGCCGTGAATGAAGTTGGTGGTGCCATCGAGCGGATCGATGATCCAGAGCCAGTCCTGTCCCTCGCCCTTGCCGGCAATGCTGCCCGATTCCTCGGCCTGGATGCCGTGGGTCGGATAGGTCTTGCGCACGAACTCGACGATGGCGCGCTCGGCGGCCCGATCGACCTGGGTGACGTAGTCGTTGAGGCCCTTGGCTTCGACGTCGACCAGATCAAGACGGTCACCGGCCTTTGCGATGATGTCTCCGGCCAGATTGGCGGCGCGCAGCGCCATGGTCAGCATGGGTTGCATGGGATCAGACTCTGTATAAAGAACGGGGATTGGGGCCATGGCCCCTGAATGACGCAGAGTTTAACGATCTGCGCCGGGAAAATCATCAGGCCGGCGGAATTTGCCCGGTGTCCGCCATCAACGGCGACATCCGCCCGGGGCGCCGGCCTGGTGTAAGATACTGCGCCATATGAACATCACGACCCGCATCATTCTCGTCAACACCTCGCTACCAGCCAATATCGGCTCGACCGCGCGCGCCATGAAGACCATGGGCCTGGCCGATCTCGTGCTGGTGGCGCCGAAACTGTTTCCGCACGCAGACGCCACGGCCCTGGCCTCCGGCGCCTCCGACCTGCTCGCCAATGCGCGCGTGGTGGACACGCTGGAGGAGGCCATCGCCGACTGCCAGCTGGTGTTCGGTGCCAGTGCCCGCAACCGCACCATCAACCTGCCGCAGGTCGATGCGCGCACGGCCGGACGCGCCGCGCAGGCCCAGGGTGCCGCCGGCGCCAAGGTCGCCTTCGTGTTCGGCCGCGAGGATCGCGGTCTCAGCAACGAAGAGCTGCAGCTCTGTCACAGCCACGTGTTCATCCCCACTGACAGCGAATACGGCGTGCTCAACGTCGCCGCCGCCGTGCAGGTGCTGTCCTACGAGACGCGCATGGCGCATGTCGAGGCCGATGCCGAGCCGGTGAGCCATACCCATCCCGAGGTGGTTTCCGAGGTGCCGGTGACGCTGGTGCCCTGGGATGAGGAGCTGGTCAGCGGCGAGGACATGGCGCAGTTCTACGAGCATTGCGAGCGCGCGCTGGTTGCAGTCGGCTTCCTGGACCGTGACAATCCTCGTCAGATCATGACGCGTTTGCGACGCCTCTATGGCAGAACGCGCCTCGACCGGCCGGAGTACAACCTGCTGCGCGGCTTCTACAAGCGCGTGCTGGAACTGGCCGACAGTCTTGATGGCCGCCCCGAGGGCAGGCCGCGTCGCGGGGCATGATGCGCCCCGGCTGACCACCCGGATTCAGGAGTCACGATGTTCTCGCGTATCAAGGAAGACATAGATTCCGTCTTCGCCCGCGACCCCGCCGCGCGCACGCGGCTGGAGGTACTGCTCAACTATCCCGGCCTGCATGCCGCGCTCGCGCATCGCTGGGCGCATCGCCTCTGGCTGGCCGACTGGAAGGGCCTGGCGCGCTTCCTGTCGACGCTGTCGCGCTTCTGGACCGGCATCGAGATCCATCCCGGCGCACAGATCGGTCGCCGCTTTTTCATCGACCATGGCATGGGCGTGGTGATCGGCGAGACCGCCGAGATCGGTGACGACGTCACGCTCTATCACGGCGTGACCCTGGGCGGCACCTCGTGGGATGGCGGCAAGCGTCACCCGACGCTGGAGAACGGTGTGGTGGTGGGGGCGGGCGCCAAGGTGCTGGGGCCCATCACCATCGGTGCCGGCGCCAAGATCGGCTCCAATGCCGTGGTGGTCAAGCCGGTGCCGGCGGGCGCTTCGGTGGTGGGGCCGGCCGGCCGCCTCATCGTGCGCAATGCCGAAGACCCGCAGGAACAGGCGCGCCGCGATTTTGCCGCCAAGATCGGCTTTCAGGCCTATGCCGCCAACCCGGATCTGCCCGATCCGGTGCTGGAGGCCATGCGCGATCTGCTCGATCACCTGCAGGCCAGCGATGCCCGCATGGACAAGCTCTGCAAGACCCTGCAGGAAGCCGGCATCAATGTCTGCGACCAGAAGCCCGAGGCCATACGCGCCGAAACCCTGGCCACGGTGAAGTCCGGTGGTGAGGCTGCGCCGCAGAGCCAGCCAGCGGCAAAGCCTGCAGTGCTGTCCGAGCCGTTGCGCAAGCCCTATTGATCGGCGCGCCGCTCAGGCGTGGTTGAGGTTGGCCTGGCCGGGCTGCTCCGGCTGCCGCGTCACCAACAGCTGATCGATGCGGTGATTCTCGATGTCCACCACCTCGAACTTGTAGCCGGCATGGCTGACCGAGTCGGTCAGCTTCGGCACCTTCCTCAGCATGTACATCATGAAGCCGGCGATGGTCTCGTAGTTGTTGTCGTCCGGGAATTCGGCGATGGCCAGCGCGTGCATGACATCCTCGACCGGCGTGAAGCCGTCGATCAGCCAGCTCTGGTCGTCACGCTTGACGATCTGATGCTGGTGCGCGACCACGAGATCGCCCATGACCGTGTTCATGACGTCGTTGAGCGTGATCAGGCCGACCACCAGCGCATACTCGTTGAGCACCACGGCGAAGTCCTCGCGGCTGGCGCGGAACTGCGCCAGCAGTTCGGACAGGCTGAGCGAGTCGGGCACGGTGAGCACGGCCTTGATGGCGGGTGAGTCCTCCAGCGTCAGCGGCTGGTTGGCGATGATGTGATTGAGCAGGTCCTTGGATTCGACATAGCCGACGACACGGTCGATGACGTCGTCGCAGACCAGGAACTTCGAGTGCGAATGCATGCCTATCTGCTGGCGCAGTTCGGCCTCGGACTCCTGCAGGGTGAAGTAGATGATGCTCTCGCGCGTGGTCATGGCCGAGGGCACCAGGCGTGACTCCAGCTCGAACACGTTCTCGATGGCATGGTGCTCGCGGCGCGGCACCAGACCGGCCTGGGCGCCGGCATCGACCATGGCGTAGATGTCATCGGTGGTGATGTCGTCACTGCGCTGCGCCGAGAAGCCGAGCAGGCGCAGCAGATAGTCCGAAACGCCGTTGAAGAACCATACCGCCGGCTTGAACAGGGTGATGCAGAGCTGCATGGGCGCGACCACGCGCACGGCGACCTGCTCGGGCGCGACCATGGCCAGGCGTTTGGGCAGCAGGTCGGCGAAGAGAATGAAGAGGGCGGTGATGGCGACGAAGGAGCTGCCCAGGCTGAGGTTTTCCAGCAGCGGGCCCTCATAGAGCAGGGCGATGACGGAGCGGAACCAGGGTGTCAGCGTCGATTCGCCGAAGATGCCGGCGAGTATGGCCACGGCATTGACCCCGATCTGCACGCCGGTGAAGAAATGCCCCGGCTTGTCCTGCAATGCCAGCACCTGCAGGGCGCGAATGTCGCCGTCATCGGCCATGATCTTGAGCTTGAGGCGACGGGCGGCCGCCAGCGATATTTCCGAGACGGAAAAGAAGGCGCTGGCGACGATCAGCATCAGGATGATGAGCAGTTGCTGCGAGAAACTCACGTCCGGCTCCGGTTTTGCACGTTCGGCCAGTATAGCCTCAGTGCCTGCGGGGCGCTGTTGGCAAACCGTAGCCCGGCTGCTAGCGGTCGGCGCGGGTGGTCGGCAAGTCATGCCGGGAGCAGAAAATTAACCCTCAAGCCACTGGCAATCCGCTCCTGACCTCCCTAAAATTCCGACCGCTTTGCTAGGCTAAATACTTGACTAAATCAGTAGGGAATACATATCCTACCAAAGAACTCGGATTTGCCCGGAGCAGAATCATGCGCCTGACCACCAAAGGTCGCTACGCCGTCACCGCCATGCTCGATCTCGCGCTGCACGCCCAGAAGGGGCCTGTCAGCCTGAGCGACATCTCGGAACGTCAGTCGATTTCGGTGTCCTATCTTGAGCAGCTTTTCGCCAAGCTGCGCAAGGGCGCCCTGGTGTCCAGCGTACGCGGCCCCGGTGGCGGCTACCAGCTGGCGCGCGCCACGGATGACATTCATGTCGCCGAAATCATCGATGCGGTCGATGAGTCGGTGGATGCCACGCGCTGCGGCGGTCATGGCGACTGCCAGCAGGGCGCGACCTGTCTCACGCATGAGCTCTGGAGCGATCTGAGCCAGCAGATACATCACTTCCTGGCCGGCATCAGCCTGCAGGAGCTGGTGAGCCGGCGTGAAGTACAGGCGGTTGCCATCCGCCAGAGCGAAGTACAGGAACGGCGCCTGCGCGCCGAACGCGGCATGGATCAGCTGGCTTCGGCCTTCTGAACCCGGCGGCCCGACGAATTGAGCAACAGAGGTCATTCATGAAGCGTCCCATCTATCTCGACTACTCCGCCACCACGCCGGTGGACCCGCGTGTCGCCGAGGCCATGATGAACTGCCTGCGCATGGAGGGTAACTTCGGCAACCCGGCTTCGCGTTCGCATGTCTATGGCTGGCAGGCGGAAGAAGCGGTCGAGGACGCGCGCGGCCATGTCGCGGCGCTGGTCAATGCCGATCCGCGTGAAATCGTCTGGACCTCCGGCGCCACCGAATCGAACAACCTGGCGATCAAGGGCGTTGCCGGCTTCTACAAGAGCAAGGGCAAGCACATCGTCACCTCCAGGATCGAGCACAAGGCCGTGCTCGACGCCTGCCGCCAGCTTGAGCGCGAAGGCTTCGAGGTCACCTATCTCGATCCCGAGCAGGGCACCGGCCTGATCCACCCGGCCGCCGTCGCGGCCGCGCTGCGCGACGACACCCTGCTGGTGTCGCTGATGCACGTCAACAACGAGATCGGCACCATCACCGACATCGCCGCCATCGGCGAGATCACGCGTGCGCGCGGCATCCTGTTCCATGTCGATGCCGCCCAGTCGACCGGCAAGATCGACATTGATCTCGACGCCATGAAGGTCGACCTGATGAGCTTCTGCGCCCACAAGACCTACGGTCCCAAGGGTGTCGGCGCGCTCTATGTGCGCCGCAAGCCGCGCGTGCGTCTGGAGGCCCAGATCCATGGTGGCGGTCATGAGCGCGGCATGCGTTCGGGCACCCTGGCCACGCATCAGCTGGTCGGCATGGGCGAAGCCTTCCGCATCGCGAAAGAAGAAATGCACGCCGAACAGGCGCGTCTGCGCGTGCTGCGCGATCAGCTCTGGGCCGGTCTGCAGGGCCTGGAACAGGTGTTCCTGAACGGCGACCCCGTGCAGCGCATCGCCGGCAACCTGAACGTCAGCTTCAACTTCGTCGAAGGCGAGTCGCTGATCATGGCGCTCAAGGATCTCGCGGTATCGTCCGGTTCGGCCTGTACCTCGGCCAGCCTGGAGCCGTCCTACGTGCTGCGCGCGCTGGGTCTGAGCGACGAGCTGGCGCACAGCTCCATACGTTTCACCCTCGGCCGCTTCACCACCGAGGATGACATCAAGTACGTCATCGACCATGCCAGCCAGGCGGTCAACCGCCTGCGCGACCTGTCCCCGCTCTGGGACATGTACAAGGACGGCATCGACATCAGTTCCGTGGAGTGGGTCGCGCATTGAGCGCGATGCCTCCGCACAGAGGAGTAGAACATCATGGCCTACAGCGAAAAAGTCATCGACCACTATGAGCACCCGCGCAATGTCGGCAAGCTCGACAAGCAGGATGTCTCGGTCGGCACCGGAATGGTCGGTGCACCGGCCTGTGGCGACGTCATGCAGCTGCAGATCAAGGTCAACGAGCAGGGCATCATTGAAGATGCGCGCTTCAAGACCTATGGCTGCGGCTCGGCCATCGCCTCCAGCTCGCTGGTGACCGAATGGGTCAAGGGCAAGACCCTCGACGAAGCCGCCGGTATCAAGAACACCCAGATCGCGCAGGAACTGGCGCTGCCGCCGGTGAAGATCCACTGCTCGGTGCTGGCCGAGGACGCCATCAAGGCGGCCATTGCCGACTACCGCAAGAAGCACGGCGAATAAGCGCCGCCATCCGGCGCATGAGTTGAGGAGATACGCGTGGGCATCACCCTGACCGAATCCGCTGCACGACATGTGGAAGCCTGCCTGCAGGGGCGCGGCAAGGGCGTCGGCGTGCGCGTTGGCATCAAGACCTCGGGCTGCTCCGGTCTGGCCTATGTGCTCGAATTCGTCGATGCCGTCGATACCGGTGACTCGGTCTTCGAGTCCTTCGGCGTCAAGGTGATTGTTGATGCCAAGAGCCTGGTCTATCTCGACGGCACCGAAATGGATTTCGTCAAGGAAGGCCTCAACGAAGGCTTCAAGTTCAGCAACCCGAACCAGAAGGGCGAGTGCGGCTGCGGCGAGTCCTTCACCGTCTGACGCCCCCCTGAGTCGCTGACCGGAGTCCCCGCCGTGGATCAGAACACGAACCACTTCAGCCTGTTCGGCCTGCCGGTCGCCTTCGCCCTCGATGCAGCGGCGCTGCAGTCGGTCTGGCGCGAGCTGCAACGCCAGCACCATCCCGATCGCCATGGCCAGGCCGATGCCGCCGGCCAGCGCCAGGCCGTGCAGATGGCTGCACGCATCAACACCGCCTATGAAACCCTGCGCGATCCCGTGAAGCGTGCGCGCTACCTGCTCGAACTGGCCGGACACGGCATTGATGGCGAGCGTGGCACGGTCGCCGACACCGACTTCCTCATGGCCCAGATGGACCTGCGCGAACAGCTCGACGAAGCCGGCTCGCTGCAGGAAATGGATGCCCTCGAGGACGAGGCGCAGGACTGGCTGGACAGCCTGCTGCGAGAGTTTCCCCTCGACTACCAGTCGCAGGACTGGCTGGAAGCGGCGGATACCCTGCGCAAGATGCAATTCATGACGCGATTGCTCGAGGAAATCCGCGAGCAGCGTGAACGTCTCGAAGACGAACTGGACGAACTCTGATGGCCCTGCTGCAGATCGCCGAACCGGGGCAGAGCCAGGCCCCGCACCAGCACAAGCTGGCGGTAGGCATAGACCTGGGCACCACGCATTCGCTGGTGGCCACGATGCAGAGCGGCCTGCCGCGTGTGCTCGCCGATGCCGAGGGCAGCGTGCTGCTGCCTTCCGTGGTGCGTTATCTGGCCGATGGCTCGGTCAGTGTCGGCGAGACCGCGCGCCAGGCTGCCGCCGGCGATGCCCTCAATACCCTGGTTTCGGTCAAGCGTTTCATGGGGCGTGGCGCCGAAGCCGCGCAGCAGCTCGGCGAACAGTCGCCGTGGCAGATCATCACGCATGACAACGGCGTGCCGTATTTCCGCACCGTCGCCGGCGACAAGAGCCCGGTCGAGGCTTCGGCCGAGATACTCAAGGCGCTGCGTCAGCGCGCCGAGGACACCCTGGGTGGCGAACTGACCGGCGCCGTCATCACCGTGCCGGCCTACTTCGACGAAACCCAGCGCCAGGCCACCAAGGATGCCGCCACGCTCGCCGGCCTCAATGTGCTGCGCCTGCTCAACGAGCCGACCGCGGCAGCCGTGGCCTATGGCCTCGACCACGCCGCCGAAGGCGTGCATGCCATCTATGATCTCGGTGGCGGCACCTTCGACATCTCCATCCTGCGTCTGCATCAGGGCGTCTTCGAAGTGCTGGCCACCGGCGGCAATTCGGCTCTTGGCGGCGATGACTTCGATCACGCCATCGCCGAATGGGTGATGCGCGAAGCCGGCATCAGCAGTCCCGATGCCGAGGCCCAGCGCCGTCTGCTGCAGACCGCCCGCAAGGTCAAGGAAGCCCTCAGCAGCCGCGAGTCGGTCACGCTCAATCTGGCGGCCGGCACCGGCGGCGCCCCGGCCGACTGGAAGGGCACGCTGACGCGTGAACACTTCGAGTCGCTGATCGCGGAGCTGGTCGATGACAGCCTGCGCGCCTGCCGCCGCGCCCTGCGCGATGCCGGCATGAAGCCGGCCGATCTCGCCGAGGTCGTGCTGGTCGGCGGCTCCACGCGTGTGCCGCTGGTGCGGCGCCGTGTCGCCGAGTTCTTCGGCCGACCGGCGCTGGATCATCTCGACCCGGATCAGGTCGTCGCCATCGGCGCCGCCGTGCAGGCCAATGTGCTGGTCGGCAACAAGGGCGAGGGCGATCTGCTGCTGCTCGACGTTATTCCGCTCTCGCTCGGCCTCGAGACCTATGGCGGTCTGGCCGAGAAGATCGTGCCGCGCAATACCACCATTCCGGTTGCGCGCGCCCAGGAATTCACCACATTCAAGGACGGCCAGACCGCGATGAGCCTGCATGTCGTGCAGGGCGAGCGCGAGCTGGTTGCCGACTGCCGCTCGCTGGCGCGCTTCGAGCTCACCGGCATTCCGCCCATGGTGGCCGGTGCCGCGCGCATTCGCGTGCTGTTCCAGGTCGATGCCGACGGCCTGCTCAGCGTCAGTGCCGAGGAAACCATTTCCGGCGTGCGCGCCAGCATAGTCGTCAAGCCGTCCTGGGGGCTGCAGGATGACGACATCCTGCGCTTGCTGCGCGAATCGCAGGCGGCCGCTGCCGCCGACATGAAGGCGAGGGCGCTGCAGGAGGCGCGGGCCGAGGCCGAGCGCCTGTGGCTGGCCATAGAGGCGGCGCTGGCGGTCGATGCCGGCCTGCTGGCGGACGAGGAGTCCGCTCGCCTGCGCGCCCAGATCGACAGTCTCAAGGCGGCGGCCGGCGGCCATGACGCCGCTGAAATCACCACCGCATCGGAAGCGCTCAATCACGCCAGCGAGGCCTTTGCCGCCCGCCGCATGGATGCCGGCATACGCCAGGCCCTGACCGGCAAGACGCTGACCCAGCTCGAGGACCACTGATCATGCCCCAGATCATTCTGCTGCCGCACCACGAGATCTGCCCGCAGGGTGCCGTGATCGAAGCCGAGCCTGGCGAAACCATCTGCGATGCCGCCCTGCGCCAGGGCGTCGAGATCGAGCATGCCTGCGAGAAGTCCTGCGCCTGCACGACCTGTCACGTCATCGTGCGTGAGGGCTTCGATTCGCTCAACGACCTCGACGAGCTCGAGGAGGACCTGCTCGACAAGGCCTGGGGTCTGGAGGCCGAATCGCGCCTGTCCTGCCAGGCGGTCGTCGGCGACGAGGATCTGGTCGTTGAAATTCCGCGTTACACGCTCAATCATGCTTCCGAGAAGCACTGACCCGGGGATGCACCATGAGCATGAAATGGACTGATACCGTAGAAATCGCGATCGCGCTCAGCGAAACCTATCCCGAGGTCAATCCCATGACCCTGCGTTTCACCGACCTGCGCCAGTGGGTCATGGATCTGCCGGACTTCAAGGACGATCCCGGGCATTGCGGCGAAAAGATCCTGGAAGCCATCCAGATGGCGTGGATGGACGAGGTCTGAGTCAGCTGGTCCTGCGTTTCCGCGCCAAGCGCGGCCGGGAGAGAGGGGTGTGTGGCAAAACCGTGCGAGGCAGGGATGCCGAGCCCGAGCCCCCAGGGATGGGTTCACGGCGGGTTTTGACGCACACCCCTCTCTCCCGGCTGAGCGTGTCTGCCAAGGCAAAGAACAACCCTTCCTGATGCGTCCAGGCTGAAAGCAAACAGTCATGGCGGTTGCATCAAAGCCCGCGTATAATTTGCGCCCATTGTCGGCCGCTCGCGGCCTGGCACCGAACTTTTCAACCTTGTTGCACTGGAGCCCGTCATGGCCATCGAACGCACCCTGTCCATCATCAAGCCGGACGCAGTTGGCAAGAATGCCATTGGCGCCATCTACAGCCGTTTTGAAGGCGCTGGCCTCAAGATCGTTGCTGCCAAGATGAAGCATCTGTCGCAGACCGAAGCCGAAGGCTTCTACGCCGAACACCGCGAGCGCGGCTTCTTCAAGGATCTGGTCGGCTTCATGACTTCCGGTCCGGTCGTGATCAGCGTGCTGGAAGGCGAGAACGCCGTGCTGGCTCACCGTGACATCCTGGGTGCCACCAACCCGAAGGATGCCGCTCCGGGCACCATCCGCGCCGACTTCGCCGTCAGCATCGATGAAAACGCCGCTCACGGTTCGGACTCCACCACCTCCGCCGCTCGCGAAGTTTCGTACTTCTTCAGCGCGCTGGAACTTTGCCCGCGTACCCGCTAAGGTACTGATTGGCAAGAGCCTGAGCTGACCAGCCAGGCATCCGGGCGGCGCGCCGTCGTCCGGGTCGGAGGTGAGGGCCGCTGTACTTCGTACCGCGGCCTTCGCACAACCGCAAGACAGTAAAACGGCGCCGACGTAATTGGTGTAGCAACCGGTCGAGATGCACATGAACGAGTATTCGCCAGCCGTCGTTACGGCTACCTCTGCCGCCGACGATGCCGTCGCGCCGGCACGCGCCAGGGTCAATCTGCTGGGCCTCAGCCGCTCGCAGATGGAAGCCTTTTTCGCCGAGATCGGCGAGAAGAAGTTCCGTGCCAGCCAGGTCATGCGCTGGATCCATCAGCATGGCGTCAGCGATTTCGCGGCCATGACCAATCTGGCCAAGTCCCTGCGCGTCAAGCTCGAGCAGCACGCCGAAGTGCGCGCTCCGGAAGTGACCTACAAGAATTTCTCCGCCGATGGCACCCGCAAGTGGGTGATCAAGGTCGGCGAGAATGCCATGGTCGAGGCCGTGCTGATTCCCGATGGCGAGCGCAAGACGCTGTGCGTGTCCTCGCAGGTCGGCTGCGCGCTCGACTGCAGCTTCTGCTCGACCGGCAAGCAGGGTTTCTCGCGTGATCTGACCGCCGCCGAGATCATCGGCCAGGTCTGGATCGCCAATCGCTCCTATCTTGATGAAGGCGAGTTCAGCGGCCGCACGGCCGATGGCGAGCTGACGCGCACGCGCGCCATCACCAATGTCGTGATGATGGGCATGGGCGAGCCCCTGCTCAATTTCGACGCTGTCGTGCCGGCCATGGACATCATGCTCGATGACTATGCCTACGGCATTTCCAAGCGTCGCGTCACGCTGTCGACCTCGGGCGTCGTGCCCATGCTCGACAAGCTCACCGAGACCATCGATGTGTCGCTGGCGGTGTCGCTGCATGCGCCCAACGACGAGTTGCGCAACGAGCTGGTGCCGATCAACCGCAAGTATCCGCTGAAGGAACTGATGGCCGCCTGCCGGCGCTATCTGGTCCATCACCAGGGCAGCGAAGTCGGTCGCCGCAAGGTCACCATGGAATACGTCATGCTCGACGGGGTCAATGACCAGGACGAGCATGCCGAGCAGCTGATCCGGCTGCTCAAGGACGTGCCCAGCAAGATCAACCTGATTCCCTTCAATCCGTTCCCGCATGCGCCTTATGGCAGCACGCCGCGAAGCCGGATCGTCGATTTCCAGAATCAGCTGATCCGCGCCGGATTTACCTGCACCATCCGCGCTACTCGCGGTGATGACATCGATGCCGCCTGCGGGCAGCTGGTGGGGCAGGTCAAGGATCGTACACGCCGCGCCGAGCGCTGGCAGGCGCAGACACGCGCCAACGAAATCATCAGAACCAGAAATTGACGCCTTAGTGATCGAGGAATGAACCCCGTGAAGCCGTCCGAAGAATCCGTGCAAGTTGAACCCGTGGCCGCTCCGGTGGCCACTCCTGGCGCCCGTCTCGTCCAGGCCCGCGAACAGCGTGGTCTGAGCGTCGATCAGGTGTCACGCGAGACCAATCTGTCGCCGCGCTATGTGCAGGCGCTGGAAAGTGACGACTACGATGCGCTGCCTGGTGCCGCCTTCATTCGCGGCTATCTGCGCCGTTATGCGCAGCTCGTGCAGCTGTCGCCCGACGAGATGGTCGCCGACTTCGATGCCATCTGGCGCAAGCGCGCGCCGGCTGCCGCCGTGCTCGCCGAAGCCCGTCCGGCCACGCGTGGTCCGGTCAAGGTCTCGGGCCTGGGCCAGGCCAGCAAGGAGCTGTTCGGTCAGGGCGCGGCGCGCATCAGCGTGGCCCGCATCCTGTCCTGGGGTTCGCTGGCGCTGCTTCTGCTGCTGCTGGTCGGCACCCTGTTCTGGAACGGTCATGGCGACAACAACGACATCGACAGCAATGATCCGATGACGCTCGACATGGAAAGCGATGTGGTCGAGCCGGTTGTTCCGGCCGAGCCTGCTCCGGCTCCGGCAGTCGATGCCGCTGCTCCGGTGGCAGCTCCGGTTGATGGCAGCGTGCCTGTCTCTCCGGCAGGTGCTGCCGCCGTGCCGGCTCCGGCTCCGGCTCCGGCTCAGACCCTGGCACCGGCTCCGGCCGTGGCGCCGACGGCTGGCCAGCCTGCTCCGCAGACCGGTGTGCAGCCGGCTGTTGCTCCGGCAGCGAAGCCGGCCGCACCTGTAGCCGGTGCGCCCGCGCCGCTGACTGCTGCCCCGGCCGCAACGCCGGCCGCCGCTCCGGCCGTGCGTCCGCAGGCTCCGGCAGCGCCCGGCAGCAGCGTGATTCCGGCGGCTCCGACGGCCACCAAGCCGCTTGGCACGACTGCTCCGGCGACCACCGTGCCGGTGATCAGCCGTCCGCTGACGCCGGGCAGTCAGCCTGTCGCAGCCGCCAGGCCGGCCGCCGCGACCGTGCCGGTGATCACTCTGCCGGCCACTCCGGTTCGCACCGGCAGTGCTCCGGCTCCTGCCACCGTCGTGCCTGTCGCGCCGACGACCACGACAGCGGTCGCTGCTCCGGTCGCGCCGCGCATCGACAGCCTGAGCTTCAATTTCACCGGCAAGTCCTGGATCAGCGTGCGTGATGCCACTGGCCAGGAGCTGGTCTACGGCCTCAAGAACCCGGGCCAGACCGTGACGGTCACCGGTCAGGCGCCGTTCTCGATCAACATCGGCAACGTCAATGTCACGACATTGACCCGTAATGGTCGAGTGGTAAGCCTCAAGCCCTATACCCGTGGCGAAATCGCCAGCTTCCGCCTGGCACGCTGAACTGCCGGCGGCTGACTGAAGGAGCCTGACCCCATGCACGAGTCACCGATCAAGCGCCGCCCGACCCGGAAGATCCGCGTCGGCAACATCTTTGTTGGCGGGGATGCACCGATCACGGTGCAGACCATGACCAACACGGAAACCTGTGATGTCGACGCCACCGTTGCGCAGATCGAGCGCTGCGTGAATGCCGGTGCCGACATCGTGCGCGTCTCGGTGCCGTCCATGGAGGCGGCCGAGGCCTTCGGCCTCATCCGCAAGCGGGTGCCGAACGTGCCGCTGGTGGCCGATATCCACTTCGACCATCGCATCGCGCTGGCCGTGGCCGAGAAGGGCGTCGACTGCCTGCGCATCAATCCGGGCAACATCGGCTCCGATGACAAGGTGCGTGAAGTCGTGGCGGCCGCCCGTCATCACGGCATTTCCATGCGTATCGGCGTCAACGCCGGTTCGCTGGAGAAGGACCTGCAGAAGAAGTACGGCGAACCGACCGGCCAGGCCCTGCTGGAATCGGCCATGCGCCACATCGACATCCTCGATCGCCTGAACTTCCACGAATTCAAGGTCAGTGTGAAGGCATCCAATGTCTTCCTCACGCTCGATGCCTACCGCCTGCTCTCGGCGCAGATCGACAACCCGCTGCACCTCGGCGTCACCGAGGCCGGCGTCTTCCGCTCCGGCACCGTGAAGTCGGCCATCGCGCTCGGCGGCCTGCTGCTCGACGGCATCGGCGATACCCTGCGCGTGTCGCTGGCGGCGGAGCCGGAAGATGAGGTGAAGGTCGGCTTCGATATCCTGAAGTCGTTGGGAATTCGCTCCAACGGCATCAACTTCATTGCCTGCCCGAGCTGTTCGCGTCAGGAGTTCGATGTCATCCGCGTCATGAACGCCCTCGAGGCCCGCCTCGAAGACATCCGCACGCCCATGGACCTGTCGGTGATCGGCTGCAAGGTCAATGGTCCGGGCGAAGCCAAGGAAGCCGATATCGGTGTCGTCGGCGCGCTGCCCAAGAGCCTGGTCTATCGCAATGGCGAGAAGAGCCATCTCATTGATACCAATAACCTGGTCGACGAGATCGAGGCCATGGTGCGTGCCAAGGTCGCCGAGAAAGAGGCCGAACAGGCCAAACTGATCATCAAGGCTGCTGCCGAGTAAGCGCACCGAAAACGAGATTTGCTGAATGAGCCGTATCAATGCCATCCGTGGCATGAATGACATCCTGCCGGAAGCCACTCCGCGCTGGCAGCAGCTGGAAAACACCCTGCGCGGCCTCATGCAGCGCTATGGCTACAGCGAGATCCGCCTGCCGGTGGTGGAGCCGACGCCGCTGTTCAAGCGCGCCATCGGTGAAGTCACCGACATCGTGGAAAAGGAGATGTACACCTTCGAGGATCGCAGCGGCGAGTCGCTGACGCTGCGTCCGGAAGGTACCGCCGGCTGCGTGCGCGCCTGCCTCGAGCACGGCCTGACGCACAACCAGAGCCCCAAGCTCTGGTACACCGGCCCGATGTTCCGCTACGAGCGTCCGCAGAAGGGCCGCTATCGCCAGTTCCACCAGTTCGGCGTCGAGACCTTCGGCCAGGCCGGTGCCGACATGGATGCCGAGCTCATCCTGCTGACCGCGCGCCTGTGGCGCGAGCTTGGCCTCAGCGCCGTCGTCAGCCTGGAGATCAACAGTCTCGGCGAACTGGAAGCGCGCGCCGAATACCGTCGTGCCCTGATCCAGTACCTGGAGCAGTTCCGCACCCAGCTCGACGATGACTCCCAGCGCCGCCTGACCAGCAACCCGCTGCGCATTCTCGACAGCAAGGATCCGGCCACGCGCGAGATCCTGGTCAATGCGCCGAAGCTGACGGATTACCTCGACGAGGAGTCGCGCACTCATTTCGCCGCGCTGTGTCAGCAGCTCGATGCCTGTGGCGTCAAGTACACGGTGAATCCGAATCTGGTGCGTGGTCTCGACTACTACAACAAGACCGTGTTCGAGTGGGTGACCACGGCGCTGGGCTCGCAGGGCACGGTCTGTGCCGGCGGGCGCTATGACGGTCTGGTGTCCCAGCTGGGCGGTCAGGCTGTGCCGGCCGTCGGCTTTGCCATTGGCCTCGAGCGCCTGGTGCTGCTGCTGGAAGCCGTGCAGCCGCAGGCCGCGACGGCGGAAGCCGATGTTTTCGTCATGGCGCTGGGCGAGGGCACGGCGGTGACGGCCATGGGTCTGGCCGAACAGCTGCGCGATGCCCTGCCATCGGCACGAATCGTGTATAACTGCGGCGGTGGCAGCTTCAAGTCGCAATTCCGCAAGGCCGACAAGTCCGGTGCCCGTCTCGCCCTCATCGTGGGCGAGGCCGAGCTGGCCGCCGGCGTGGTCGGTCTGAAGTGGCTGCGCGAAACGCGCGAACAGCTTTCCTGCCAGCTCGCCGAGGCAGCATCGCAGGTGTGCCTGGCTCTGGCCGGCAACGAATAAGAAACGAGGGGATGGGTGTGGCTTACAACGAAGATGAAACCGTCGAACAATTGAAGAGCTGGTGGCAGCGCTACGGCACGCCGGCCCTGTTCTCCGTCGCCATTGTCACGCTCGCGTTTGCCGGCTGGAACTGGTGGAGCGGCAAGCGTCTGACCGATGCCGGTGCGGCCCAGGTCCTGCAGCAGCAGATGATCATTGCCATGCAGCGCGTCAGCGGCAACCCGGATGACAAGGCGGCGAACACCGACCTGCAGCGTATCGGCCACCAGATCATCGACGATTACGGCAGCACCCCTTATGCCGTCGATGCCGCCATGCTGCTGGCGCGCCGCGCGGTCGAGGGCAATGACCTGGCAGAGGCCGTGAAGCAGCTGCAGTGGGCTCTCGACAACGCCGGCACGAACGAGACCGAAATGCTGATCAAGACCCGCCTGGCGCGCGTCCTGGTCGCACAGAAGAAGAGCGACGAGGCCCTGGCCCTGCTCAAGGACGTCAACGATCCGGGCCTGGCTCCGCTGGTCGACGAAATTCGTGGCGACATCTACCTGGGCAAGGGTGATCGCGCCAAGGCTGCCGATGCCTATCGCGCCGCCGATGCCGCGCTCGCTGCCCGTGACGAGGCGCGTCCGGTGCTCGACCTGAAACTGGCCGATGTCGGCCTGCTGCCTGCCAAGCGTCAGTCGCAAGCCGGGGAGGCCAGCGCACAATGAACAAGCATGCCCGTGTCGTCTGCGCCCTGACGGTCGCGATTGCCGCAGCCTTCACTCTGCCGGCCTGCAGCAGCAATCCTGCCAAGGCGGGCTCCGGCGCGCTGCCCGAGCTGCCGGCCAAGGCCATCCACCTCGATGATCGCTGGTCGGTCAGCGTCGGCGATGGTGCCGAGAAGGAAGCCGTCAATCTCGAACCGGCCGTGCAGGCGCCGGCGGTCTATGCCGCCAGCCGCGACGGTGTCATCAAGTCCATCGGCCGTGCCACCGGCACCGTGCGCTGGAAGGTCAAGCTCGATGCCGGCATCACCGGTGGTGTGGCCGTCTCCAGTGATGCCCTCGCGGTCGGTACCGACCAGGCCGAACTGCAGCTGCTCAGCACCCGCAACGGCAAGCTGATCTGGAAGGCTCCGCTCGGCGCCGCGCTGCTCTCGGTGCCGCGCATGACCGCCAACGAGGTCGTGGTGCAGACGCATGATGGCCGTATCCAGGTCTTCGAGCGCGCCACCGGCAAGCCGCGCTGGAAGTTCGATACCCCGGTGCCGCCGCTGTCCCTGCGTGGCAACGCCTCGCCGGTGCTCAGCGGTGACAAGCTCTTCGCCGTCAGCGGCCAGGGCGACCTCTATCAGCTCGATCTGGGCAACGGCCTGCCGGTCTGGCAGACCCGCGTCACCACCTCGCGCGGTCGTGGCGAGATCGAACGCCTCATGGACATCGACGGCGATCTCGTGCTCGACAGCAACGGCACGCTCTACACCGCCGGCTACCAGTCGCAGCTGACCGCCACCGATACCCAGCAGGTCCGTCGTCGCTGGCAGATCAATGTCTCGACCTCGCAGAGCGTGGCCTATGACGCCGCTCACGTGTATGCCGTCGATGCCGACGGCACCATGGCCGCGATCAACAAGATCACCGGCGCCCTCGACTGGAAGCAGGATGCGCTCAAGGGCCGCAAGCTGCTGACGCCGGTGATCTGGCGCGGTCTGGTGGTGGTCGGCGACAGCGAAGGCTGGCTGCACCTGTTCAGCCCGATTGACGGCTCCCCCCGCGGCCGCGAGCGCGCAGCCCATGACGCGCTCATGAGCGTGATCGTGGACGCGCCCCAGCTGCTTACCCTTACCGTCAAGGGCAAGCTGCGTGCCTGGGACATGCGACCCTGACCGGCTTGCCGGTACAAGATGACCGGCATCCAACGGCCGGTCCGAGAAGAGATTAGATGAAACCTGTTATTGCCCTGGTCGGGCGCCCCAATGTGGGCAAATCGACCCTGTTCAACCAGCTCACCAAGAGCCGTGATGCCCTGGTGGCTGACCTGCCCGGCCTGACCCGTGACCGCAAGTACGGTGATGCCTGTGTGGAGAACAAGTCTTTCATCGTCATCGATACCGGTGGCATCGGCGAGTCCGAGCAGGGTATCGATGCGCCTATGGCCGAGCAGTCCCGCCTGGCCATCGAGGAAGCTGAAATTGTCTTCTTCCTGGTCGACGCGCGCGCCGGCCTGACGCCTGCCGATGTCCAGATCGCCACCGAGCTGCGCACGCTGAGCAAGCGTGTGCATCTGGTCGTCAACAAGATCGACGGCATCCAGGAAGAAGTGGCGCTGGCCGAATTCCATCGCCTCGGTTTCGGCGAGCTGCACGGCATTGCCGCCAGTCATGGTCGCGGCGTATCGCTGATGATCGAGAACGTCCTCGCCGACTATCCGGAAGACGAGGAAGTGGTCGATGATCCCGAGCAGGGCATCAAGATCGCCATCATCGGACGCCCCAATGTCGGCAAGTCGACGCTGGTCAATCGCCTGCTCGGCGAAGACCGCGTGGTGGTCTACGACATGCCGGGCACCACCCGCGACAGCATCTACATTCCTTACGAACGTCAGGGCCAGCGCTACACGCTGATCGACACCGCCGGCGTGCGTCGTCGCGGCCGCGTCAACGAGACCGTCGAGAAGTTCTCCGTCATCAAGACCCTGCAGGCCGTCAAGGACGCGCATGTGGTGGTGGCGGTGATGGATGCGCACGAAAGCATCGTCGATCAGGATCTCAGCCTGCTCGGCTTCGTGCTCGAGACCGGACGCGCGCTGGTGATCGCCATCAACAAATGGGATGGCATGACGGAGTACGAAAAGCAGCAGCTGCGCAACGACATGCAGCGTCGTTTCGACTTCCTGCCCTACGTCAAGATTCACCTCATTTCGGCCAAGTACGGCACGGCTGTCGGCGATCTTTATCCGTCGATCCGTCGCGCCTATGATTCAGCCATGATCAAGGTGCCGACCCATCGCCTGACCGAGCTGCTCGCCGATGCCATCGAGCAGCATCAGCCGCCGCTGGTGTCCGGTCGCCGCATCAAGCTGCGCTATTGCCACATGGGTGGCCAGAACCCGCCGCTGTTCGTCATTCATGGCAACCAGACCGAGTCGGTACCCAAGGATTACAAGCGCTATCTCGAGAACGTGTTCCGCAAGGCGCTGAAACTGCAGGGCACGCCCGTGCATCTGGAGTTCAAGACCAGCGAAAACCCGTTCAAGGATCGCGTCAACAAGCTCACGGAAGCGCAAGCGGATCGACGACGACGCCATGTCCAATTCCACAAGAAGCGGGAAAAGAAACACCGCTGAGCACCTGCTTCTGGGCCTGCTGCTGGCCGTGCCAGCCACGGCCGGGGCTGACAGCCTCGGCTTCGAGACGCCCGAGGTGCCGGTGGTCATTGCCGCCACCCGCCTGCAGCAGTCCCTGTTCGATACTCCGGCCTCGGTCACCGTCATCGACCGCGCCCTGATCCGCGCCTCCGGTGTGCGCGAGCTGCCGGACATCCTGCGTCTGGTGCCGGGCATGGTGGTCGGTCGCGAGTCGGCGTCCGAGGCCTATGTCAGCTATCACGGCATGTCCAACTTCGGTGGTCGCCGCATGCAGGTCCAGGTCGACGGCCGCTCGATCTATCAGGCCAGCCTGGCGCTGGTCGACTGGATCGGCCTGCCGCTGGATGTCGAGGACATCGAGCGCATCGAGGTCGTGCGCGGACCCAATTCCGCCACCTATGGCGCCAACAGCTTCCTCGGCGTCGTCAACATCATCACCCGTCATCCGCAGGATGTGCCCAATGCCGAAGCCATGGTGCGCGGCGGCGAGAAGGGTGTCGCCGACGCCTTCGGCCGCCTGTCGCTGAGCGGCCTGGGCGGCGACTGGTCATGGTCGGCCTTTCATCGCGAGGATGACGGCTACGACACCAATCTGAAGCGCCATCGCCCGTCCATCGATGACATGGCGGTGACCGGTGCCTACGGCAAGGGCGTCTGGTACACCCCGCGTGATGGTCAGGTCATGTTCTCGCTCGGCGCCTCGCGCATGGAGGCGCAGCAGGAGCGCCTCAACGACACCTCGATCTATCGCAGGCCGCCGGTGGCGACCACCACGGGCGGCTATGTCGCGCTCGACTGGGAGCAGCCCTGGGCCGACAACAATCGCCTGCAGCTGCAGCTGCATTTCAATCGCCAGCAGCATGACGAGCCCTGGTATGTGCATATCCCGTATCTGGCGGTATCGCCCGAAATGGGGGCGTTCTGGCGCCAGGACCAGGCACTGGCCGATGCCTTTGTCGATGACCCGGTGGCGACCTGCGGCAGCTCGGCCTTTCTCACCAGCAGCTATCTGCAGAACCTGTGCCCGCGCCTGATCACCGACCCGTCGCTGGCCCGCGAGATCAACTACACCACGAATCAGGACTACGACGAGCAGCGCAGCGAAATCGAGCTCAGCGATACCTGGGTGCCGCACCCGCGTCTGCGTCTGGTGGGTGGCGTCCAGGGCATGTATTCCGAGGCGTCATCGCGCACTTTCCTGAACGGCACGGCCAGCAATACCGTGCTGTCGGCCTTCGGTCACGGCGAGCTGCGTCTGGCCGAGGACTGGCTGCTCAACCTCGGCGGCAACGTCGAGGATGACGAGCATGCCGGCCGCTTCTTCTCGCCGCGGGCGGCGCTGTCCTGGCAGTTCCAGCCCGGCCAGGTGCTGCGCCTGGTGCATTCGCGCGCGGTGCGCACGCCCGACATTTTCGAGAACCAGGCCGACTGGCATTACTACGCCACTGCCGATGACCGCAGCCAGAGCCGCTACGACGGCACCTTCTACATGTCGGCAAAGTCCGATGGCACGGCGCGCAGCGAGCACATCCGCTCCAGCGAGATCAGCTACTTCGGCAGCTTCCATCGCTTCAGCCTGGATGTCAGGCTGTTCCGCGACGAGCTTGATCTGGTCAGCAACCGGCTCGAGATCAACCGCTTCCTGCTCAGCGACTATCAGCACTACCTCATGCGTGGCGGCGAGATCGGCAGCGAGTGGCGCATCACGCCGTTTCAGCGCCTGCTGCTCAACTATGCGCGTCTGAACATTACCTCGCAGGATGCCGGCAGCGGCGATAACATGAATCTGGTGCCCCGCCACAGCGGCAGCCTGACCTGGGCGCGACTTGATCCGGATGGCTGGCGCGCCTCGGCGACCTACGGCTTCTACAATGATCTGAACAGGGAGTTGTTCTTTGATCGCCTCGACCTTCATCTCGGTCGTGTGCTGCCGCTGGGTGAAAGGCAGCAGCTTGATCTGGGCGTGACGGCCCAGGTGCGTCTCACTCACGATCCGGAGCTGCGCTCCATCAACGGCGTCGACAGCCCGCAAAAGATCTGGGCCAGTGCCGCCTGGCGCTACTGACCCGAAACCGGAGGTCGACCAAACCCATGTCCAGGAAGGGATGCTCTCACGGATGACAGCCTCTACCGCGAAACCCGGACGACGACTCGCCTGGCAGCTTCTGCTGCCGGTGCTGCTGGTGCTGTCCGGTCTCGCGGTGGCGGCGAACACCCGTGTCCGCGTGCTGGCCGCGCCTCCGGCCGCGGTGACCGCCCTGGGTGCGCTGGCCCCTGATGTCGACTGGCTGCCGGCCGATGCCGCCGACGCCGAACTCACCCTGATCTGGCAGGCCGATGCCTACGGCCGTGGCACGGCGCAATTCCCCGCCCAGCCGGTGCTGCTGCTTGCCCAGGGCATGACCGGCCTCAGTCTGCGCGCGCAGGATGCCGTGCTGACCTGGGGGCCGTCGCTGGCCCAGCAGATCCAGCTGGCGCGCCAGATCAATCCCGGCCTGCTGCGTATCGGCATCCTCTATCGCAGCGCCCAGCACGCCGAGATCGAGGCGCTGCAGCGCAGCGCCGGTGCCGACATCCTGGCGCGCGCCGTCGAGCCGCCGTTGCAGGCGCGTGACATCTCCGAGCTGGCGCAGCGCAGCGACATGCTCATCGCCAGCAATGATGACCAGCTCTTCAATCGTGACAGCGCCAAGCTGGTGCTGCTCACCGCCTACAGACATCAGCGGGCCTGGATAGGTCCGACGCCGGCCTTCGTCACGGCCGGTGCCCTGGCGTCACGCGCAGTCGGCAAGGAGGCCCTGCTGCGCGCCATCGTGGAGAAAGTCCGGACATGGCAGCAGCATCGCCTGGGAGCGAGTCAGCAGCTGCAGGCAGACTCCGTGGTCTGCAATCAGCAAGTGGCCCGTTCGCTGGGCCTGAATCTGGCGCCGGCTCTCGGCTGCCAGGGCGGGAGGGAGTGATGATGCCTCGTCACCTGAGACTCAGACTGGTGCTGCTGGCGACGGTGCCGGCCTTCTGCCTGCTGCTGGTGATCCTGACCACGACCACCTTCGCCCGTCTTGACGAGCAGGTCAGCCAGAACGAGAGCAGTGCCCGGCAGATGACCAGCCAGCTCGCGGCCAGCATTGATTACGCCATCATTTCCAATCAGCCCGGACTGCTTGATACCTCGTTGCGACGCCTGATGAACCAGCCCGGCGTGGTCGCCATCCGGGTGCTGGATCAGGCCGGCAAGTCCTGGCTGATCCGCGGCGACTTTGCCGGCTGGGCGCACAGTGGCGGCCATGTCCAGCGCTTCAGCGCGCCCATCGAGCGGGCGCGCCCGGTACCGGACCCCGATGACTGGCTGAGTGCCGAGTCGGAGCAGGGCGGTGGTGAAATCATTGGTGAGGTCCAGCTCCTGTTCGACTCCGACAGCCTCTGGCGGCGCGAGCTGGCGCTGTTCTTCCAGCTCGTGCTGATCGGCGTGTCGGCGCTGATCTTCATCGGCATCATGGCCTGGCTGGTGGTGACCCGCATTGGTCGCGAATTTTCCGGCGCCCAGGTCGACGAGGCCGGGGAGCGCCGGGAGTTGCCGCAGGATCTGGAGCTGCGCTGGCTGGAGGAGCAGGACAGGCAGCAGGCCTGGGGCAAGTGGTCGCATGACATCCGCACGCCGCTGCATGGTGTATCGGGCATGCTCGAGCTGCTCGCCGGTACCGAGCTTGATGCCGAGCAGCAGGACTATCTCGGGCAGGCGCGCGCCGCGGCCCGGGCCATGGAGGACAGTCTGCGCAGCAGTCCCTTGCCGCCGGCGGCAACCGGCGTGCTCGGGGATGCCAGGGCGCTGGCCAGGGCCGAGTCGAAATGGCGTGGCAAGCGTGTGTTGCTGATCGAGGATGACCTCATCAGTCAGCATCTGCTGCGCGGCATTCTCGAACCCTGGGGGGTGATGCTGGTATGCGCCGGCAGTGGCGAGGAAGCGTTGAAGCTGCGCCGGCAGCCCTGGGATCTGGTCATGGTCGACGGCGAGCTGCCCGACATGAACGCGGCCACCCTGGCGCAGGCCTGGATGGCCGCGGCAGGCGAGGACGCCATGCTGCAGCACATGCCGCCGTTGGTGGCCATCACGGCGCACAGCGATCCGGCGCGCATCAGCAGCTACCGGGCGGCCGGACTTGATCCGGTGCTCAACAAGCCGCTGCGCCGCAGCCATCTGCTCAGTGTGCTGACGCCGCTGATCGCCAGCGGCGGCTGATGACCGTCAGGGTGTCGCTGCTGTCGGTGCCGGTGCTGCCACGGGCGCTGCCGCGACATCGCCGGGCATCAGCCAGCGAGGGTCGATGCGGGCATCATTGAGGCTTACCGTCCAGTGCAGGTGCGGCCCGGTGGCGCGGCCGGTGGAGCCGACCTTGCCGACAGGCTGGCCGGCGCGCACGACATCGCCCGGCTTGACCAGAATCTCGCTGAAGTGACAGAGCATGGAGTAGAGGCCCTGACCATGGTCGATGATGACCGTGCGGCCATTGAAGAAGTAGTCGCCGGTCAGTGCCACGCGACCATCCGCCGGCGCCAGGGCCGGCATGCCGGTTTCGCCGGCAATGTCGAGGCCGAGATGCGGTGCTCGTGGCTCGTCGTTGAAGAAGCGTCGCAGGCCGAAGGGGCTGCTCAGGTGGCCGACCAGGGGCCAGCGGAATTCGGGCCAGCGCGCTGCGCTCGTGGTGGCGGGAGTGAAGACCCGGTAGGCGGTCTTCTGCTCGGCTGCTTCGCGCTCGAAGCGTGCCAGCTGCTCCGGGTCCGGCGTGACGTACTTGGTCTCGGTCAGCACCAGACGCTGCTCGGGATAGCTCTGCGGCGTGACATTGAAGTGCAGCACGGGCTGGCTGCCATCCTTGTTCGGGCTCAGCACCTGCTCGCCGGCAGCCTCCAGACCGATGCCGACGATGGCCACCGGCTGGCTGCCGCTGGCGAGACGGCCTGTCCATACCGGCTGCCCGTGATAGTAGAGCGGGGCGGGGGCATCGGCAGGCAGGGGCAGCACCAGCAGGCCGCCGTTGATGGCGGCGTTGCGCGGACTGCCGCTGCGGATGTCGGCACGCGGCGTGGCGACGGCATCGGCCAGGCTGGTGCTGGCGGTCATGGCCGATGGCAGGATGGTGGCGGGGCTCGTGGCCTGGGCGGCGCAGGCGCCGGCAAGCAGGCTCAGTGTGCTGATGGCGATTGCCAGCGGCAGACGTTTCATTTCGGATCGAACTCCGGCAGGGGCTGATGGCTGTCTACCGTGGCGTGCAGCACGCCATCGGCGAGACGGGTCTGGATACGGCTGCCGACAGGGGCGTCGGCGGTGTGACGCAGCACCTGGCCCTGCGCGTCGCTGACGATGGCATAGCCGCGTGCGATCACGGCCAGCGGACTCACCGACTGCGCGCGCTGCGCCAGTGTCGCGAGATCACGGCGATGTCTGTCGAGGCGCAGGCGCAGGCCGCGCTCCGCGCGCTGGCGCAACTGCAGCAACTGCGCCTGCAATAGTTGCAGACGGCGCGCCGGATGCTGGGCCCGGATGCGGCCGGCGAGCTGCTCGAGCTGCTGGCGGCGCAGGCGCTGGCTGCGTTGCAGGGCAGCGGTCAGACGCAGCTCCAGTTCGTCGAGGCGCTGACGCTGGTCCTGGAGCTGGCGCGCCGGGCTGCGCAGACGACGCTGCAAGCCTTGCAGGCGCTGCTGCTGACGCAGCAGTTCGCGGCTCATGGCCCGTTGCAGGCGCAGCCCGGCCTGACTGACCTGGTCGCGCCACTGCTGCTGATCCGGGCTGACCATCTCGGCGGCGGCGGAGGGAGTCGGCGCGCGCATGTCGACGACGAAGTCGGCGATGGTGAAGTCGATCTCGTGGCCGACGCCGCTGACCACCGGCACCGGCATGGCTGCCAGCGCGCGCACCACCGACTCGTCATTGAAGGCCCAGAGGTCCTCCAGCGATCCGCCGCCACGGGCCACGATGACCACATCGAAGGCCGGCACCGGCACATCGCTGTCATCGCGGAAATCATTGGCATGCAGGCGGGCGAGCAATTGCAGGGCCGCGACAATGGCCGGCGGCGCCTCGCTGCCCTGCACCGGCACCGGCACGATGCTCACCGGCAGGCCCGGCGCGCGTCGCTGCAGCACATGCAGGATGTCACGCACGGCGGCGCCGCTGGCGGATGTCACCACGGCCACGCCGCGCGGGCTGACCGGCAGCGGCCGCTTGCGCTCCGGCGCGAACAGGCCTTCCGCGGCCAGGCGCGCCTTGAGCATCTCGTAGGCCTGCTGCAAGGCGCCACGACCGGCATCTTCGAGGTGTTCGACCAGCAGCTGATAGTCGCCGCGCGGGGCATAAAGGCTGACACGTGCGCGCACCAGCACCTGCTGGCCATTCTGTGGCGGCTGCTGCAGGCGTGCGGCCGTGCGGGCGCCCTTGAACATGGCGGCACGCACCTGGGCGCCATCATCCTTGAGCGTGAAATAGAGATGTCCCGAGCTGGGCGCCGACAGATTGGATATCTCGCCGCGCAGCCAGATGCGTCCGTAGTTGAACTCCAGCAGCTCGCGCACGCTGCCGTTGAGCTGACTGACGGTCAGCACGGTGGGTGAGGGCGGGTGACTCATGTTGATGTTGAGGCTCGGGACTGACAGGCGAAGGGTACAACATATGTTTACACCAAAACCGGGCGCTGACGAACTCGCCATGACGATGTATACTGCGCGGCTACTTTTGATCCCGTGAGACCTGCTGACTGTCGTCAGTGACGGTTTCGGTCCTGGAGTGGTGCCATGCTCGATATTGTTCAGGAAGCTCTCACCTTTGATGACGTGCTCCTGCTGCCCGCCTACTCCAACGTCCTGCCCAAGGACGCCTGCCTGAAGACCCAGTTCACGCGCGGCATCCAGCTCAATGTGCCGCTGGTTTCGGCAGCCATGGATACCGTCACCGAGGCGCGCATGGCCATCGCCATCGCCCAGGAAGGCGGCATCGGCATCCTGCACAAGAACATGGATATCGGCGCCCAGGCGGCTGAAGTCCGTCGCGTCAAGAAGTTCGAAGCCGGCATGGTGCAGGACCCGATCACGGTCAGCCCCAAGACCACCGTCGGCGAGCTCATCGAGCTGACCAAGGCCAACCGCATCTCCGGCGTGCCGGTCATGCAGGGCGACCAGGTCGTCGGCATCGTCACCAGCCGTGACCTCCGTTTCGAGACCCGCATGGATCTGCCGGTGTCGGCCATCATGACGCCGCAGCAGAAGCTGGTCACGGTCAAGGAAGGCGAGTCGCCCGAGCGCATCAAGGCGCTGCTGCACGAACACCGCATCGAGAAGGTGCTGGTCATCGATGACGACTTCCGCCTCAAGGGCCTGATCACGGTCAATGACTTCCAGAAGGCCGAGCGCTTCCCGAATTCCTCCAAGGACGAGCATGGCCGTCTGCGTGTCGGCGCTGCCGTCGGCACCGGCGCCGAGACTCCGGCCCGCGTTGAAGCCCTGATCGAAGCCGGCGTCGATGTCCTCGTCGTCGACACCGCTCATGGCCACAGCCAGGGTGTCATCGATCGCGTGCGCTGGATCAAGCAGAACTTCCCGCACATGCAGGTCATCGGCGGCAACATCGCCACCGGCGACGCCGCACTGGCCCTGCTCGATGCCGGCGCCGACGCCGTCAAGGTCGGCATCGGCCCGGGCTCGATCTGCACCACGCGCATCGTCGCCGGCATCGGCGTGCCGCAGATCTCGGCCATCGACATGGTCGCCCGCGCCCTCAACAACCGGATCCCGCTCATCGCCGATGGCGGCATCCGCTATTCCGGCGACATCGCCAAGGCCATCGCCGCCGGCGCCAGCTCGATCATGGTCGGCTCGCTGCTGGCCGGCACCGAAGAGGCGCCGGGCGAGGTCGAGCTGTTCCAGGGTCGCTACTACAAGGCCTATCGCGGCATGGGTTCGCTCGGTGCCATGGCCCAGCGTGGCGGCGGTTCCGCCGACCGCTACTTCCAGGATGCCTCCGCCGGCGTCGAGAAGCTGGTGCCGGAAGGCATCGAAGGTCGTGTCGCCTACAAGGGTCCCATGAGCGGCATCATCCACCAGCTCATCGGTGGCCTGCGCTCCTCCATGGGCTATACCGGTTCGGCGACCATCGAAGACATGCGCAGCAATCCGAAGTTCGTCAAGATCACTTCGGCCGGCATGAAGGAATCGCATGTCCACGATGTGACCATCACCAAGGAAGCGCCGAACTACCGGGTCGGCTGATCCGGATCGACATTCATCCGCAGCGGGGCTTCAGGGCCCCGTTGCCGTTTTGCAGAAAGCGCCTGCCACGCAGGCCAGCGAGAGCAGCATGACCCAGGACATTCACGCCCACCGCATCCTCATTCTGGACTTCGGCTCCCAGTACACCCAGCTCATCGCGCGCCGCGTGCGCGAGCTCGGCGTCTATTGCGAGCTGCGTGCCTTTGACATGGATGAGGACGAGATCCGCGCCTTCAATCCCAAGGGCATCATCCTCTCCGGTGGCCCGGAGACGGTGACGGCCGAAGATACTCCGCGTGCTCCGGGCGTGGTCTTCACGCTGGGCGTGCCGGTGCTGGGCATCTGCTACGGCATGCAGACCATGGCGCAGCAGCTCGGTGGTCGTGTCGAGGGCTCCAATGTGCGCGAATTCGGCTATGCCGAAGTCACCGTGCAGGCCGATCGCGTTGCCGTCAACAACACCGCCGGCCAGGCTTTCGATGCCTTCCTGCAGGGCATCGAAGATCGTTGCGATGACAACGGCGCGCCGGTGCTCGATGTCTGGATGTCGCATGGCGACAAGGTCACCGCGATGCCCGACGGCTTCCGTGTCACCGCCGCCACGCCGAGCTGCCCGATCGCCGCCATGGCCGACGAGGCCCGCGATTTCTACGGCGTGCAGTTCCATCCGGAAGTCACCCACACCCATCAGGGCGGCCGTCTGCTCGAGCGCTTCGTGCGCGTGATCTGCGGTACCGAGGCGCTGTGGACGCCGGACAACATCATCGAGGACAGCATCGCCCGTGTCCGTGCCCAGGTCGGCAGCGACCAGGTCCTGCTCGGCCTCTCCGGCGGTGTCGACTCCTCCGTGGTGGCGGCGCTGCTGCACAAGGCCATCGGCGACCAGCTCACCTGCGTGTTCGTCGACAACGGTCTGCTGCGCAAGCACGAAGGCGACCAGGTCATGGCCATGTTCGCGCAGAACATGGGCATCAAGGTCATCCGCGTCGATGCCGAAGCCGAGTTCCTCGGCAAGCTGGCCGGCGTGTCCGACCCGGAAGCTAAGCGCAAGGCCATCGGCAACACCTTCATCGACGTCTTCGACCGCGAGTCTTCCAAGCTCGCCGCCGGTGGCGTGAACTGGCTGGCCCAGGGCACGATCTATCCGGATGTCATCGAGTCCGCTGCCAGCAAGACCGGCAAGGCCCATGTCATCAAGTCGCATCACAATGTCGGCGGTCTGCCGGAAAACATGAAGATGAAGCTGGTGGAGCCGCTGCGCGAGCTGTTCAAGGATGAGGTCCGCAAGCTCGGCCTCGCCCTCGGCCTGCCTTACGACATGGTCTACCGTCATCCGTTCCCGGGTCCGGGCCTGGGTGTGCGCATCCTCGGCGAAGTGAAGAAGGAATACGCCGACATCCTGCGCGAAGCCGATCACATCTTCCTCGAAGAACTGCACAAGGCCGACTGGTACCACAAGACCTCGCAGGCCTTCGTGGTGTTCCTGCCGGTGAAGTCGGTGGGTGTGGTCGGCGACGGCCGCCGCTACGAGTGGGTGGTGTCGCTGCGTGCCGTCGAGACCATCGACTTCATGACCGCGCGCTGGGCGCATCTGCCCTACGAGCTGCTGGAGAAGGTCTCCAATCGCATCATCAACGAGATCTCCGGCATCTCGCGTGTCGCCTACGACGTATCGAGCAAGCCGCCCGCCACCATCGAGTGGGAATAAGACCAGCCACAATGAACGACGAGCACTTCATGCGTCTTGCCCTGGCCGAAGCGGAAATCGCCGCGGCCAAGGGTGAGGTGCCTGTCGGTGCCGTGATTGTCGGGCCGGATGGCGAAACCGTCATCGCCAGCGGCCATAACCAGCCCATCACCAGCCATGACCCCACGGCGCATGCCGAGATAGTGGCCATCCGTGCCGCCGGGCAGGCGCTGCAGAACTACCGTCTCGAGCAGTGCACGCTCTATGTCACGCTGGAGCCCTGCACCCAGTGCGTGGGCGCTCTGGTGCATGCGCGCATTGCGCGTGTCGTGTTTGCCGCCAGCGAGCCCAAGGCCGGCTCGCTGCAAAGTGCCCGGCAACTGCTGGATGCGGACAGGTCCGGCTATTTCAACCATCGTTTTGCCTGGCAGGGGGGTGTGCTCGAAAATGAGGCGCGCGATCTTCTGCAGCACTTCTTTCGCACCCGTCGCGAGCAGCGCAAACCCTTGTAATAGCTGGCTTGCAGCTACATGCGGCCAGCTCGGATTAATTTGCGCGAATCGGCAGTTTTCTCTTTACGAAGAGTAGGTAAATTCCTACTCTTCGTTACATGTGTTCACAGGGCAGTTGATTCACGTGATCAGGGCAGTACTGCTGACGCTGGTCGCATTTCTCGTCGCAGTCGCGGCGACAGGTGCGGTCAGGCGCTACGCCATAAGAATAAAGTTGCTCGATGTGCCGAATGCGCGCAGTTCGCATGCTGTGCCGACGCCTCGTGGCGGCGGTGTCGCCATCGTGCTGGCCACCTTGCTGGCGGCGGGCTGCTGGCATCTGCTGGCGCCGGCACAGGCGCTGCCTTTGCTGTTGCTGCTGGCCGCCGCGCTGGTGGCCGTGGTCGGGCTGATTGATGACCATGGTGACCTGCCGCCGGCATGGCGATTGCTCTTTCAGGGTCTGGCTGCGGCCATGGTCATGTACGGGCTTGGCGGTCTGCCAGTCCTGCCGGTATTCGGCATGCAGTGGGATCTCGGCGTGGCGGGGTATGCGCTGGGCTGGCTGTTCCTGATCTGGCTGCTGAACCTGTTCAATTTCATGGACGGCATCGACGGCATTGCCGGCGTGCAGGCGGTCAGCGTCTGTGTCCTGGCGGCGATCTGCCACGGTGTGGTCGATGCCGCTCCTGCCGTGATGCTGGCGGCCTGGGCACTGGCGGCTGCCGCTGCCGGTTTCCTGTGCTGGAACTGGCCGCCGGCGCGGATTTTCATGGGCGATGCCGGCAGTGGTTTCACCGGCTTCTTCATTGCAACCCTGGCGCTGACGGCGGCCTGGGGCGATGGTCGCCTGTTCTGGTGCTGGGTGCTGCTCATGGGCGTGTTCGTGGTCGATGCCACGCTGACGCTGGTGCGTCGCCTGCGTCGCGGCGAGGCCGTGTTCATGGCGCATCGCTCGCATGCCTATCAGCAGGCCAGTCGCCTGCACGGGGCGCATCGCCCGGTGACGCTGGCGGTTTTGTGCATCAATGTCGGCTGGCTGGGCCTCTGGGCTCTGCTGGTCGCCGCGGGCCGGGTGGATGGAGCCCTTGCCACGTGTCTTGCCTATGTTCCGCTGCTGGGACTGGCTGTGTATTACCGAGCAGGATTGCCGGATAAAGAACAACAAGCTGCCATGGATGGGAATCAGCGCTCACTGCCTTGATTTGGAGCGGACCCAGTGTCTTTTTTCCTGAAATTGTCCTTGATGCCGAGGCGACTGAAACAGGTCGGCCTCGGGGCGATGGATGCCCTGGCCATGCCGGTGGTGCTTTACCTCGCCTATGTCCTGCGTCTCGGCTTCCTGCTGCCGATCGAGACCGTGCCGGCCAGCGTCTATGCCCTGCTGTCATTCATGACGGTATTCATGCTGTCGCTGGTGGGTGTCTACAAGATTGTCGTGCGCGCCTTCAACGAGTCGCTGCTGCGCGACATGGTGATCGGCCTGATCATGGTGGCGATCAATCTTCAGGTCATGAACCTGCTCATGCCGACCATCTTCCTGCCCAAGACGGTGCCGTTCATTTTTGCCTGTCTGGCCTTCTTCTGGCTCTGGGGCAGCCGCACCCTGATTCGTGCCATGGTGACGCTGGAGACTCGCGGTCAGGGCGATCCGGTCTTCGTCTATGGCGCTGGTCGCGCCGGGCGCCAGCTCATTTCGGCCCTGCGCAGCACCGAGCTGCACCCGATTGCTCTTTTCGATGATGATCCCGAACTGATCGGCTCCACGGTCGCCGGCCTGCGCGTGCGCAGCGGCCGCGACATGCTGTCCGTGCTTGATCGCGTTTCGGTGAAGAAGATACTGCTGGCCATGCCGTCGCTGTCGCCGCAGCGTCTGCGCGAGATCGTCGCCGAGGTCGAGCATCTGCAGATCAAGGTCTGCGCCATGCCGGCGGTGGATCAGCTTGCTTCGGGGCAGATCCAGGTCAGCGACATGCGCGAGGTCGACATCGTCGACCTGCTCGGGCGCAACCAGGTCGCCCCCGATCTTGATCTGCTGCATCGCGATACCCGCGGCCAGGTTGTGCTGGTCACCGGCGCCGGCGGCTCCATCGGCTCCGAGATCTGCCGCCAGGTGGCGGCCTGCGCACCGCGCAAGATCATTCTCTGGGAAATCACCGAGTACGCGCTCTACGCCATCGAGCAGGACCTGCGCCGGCAGTGGCCCGAACTGGAAGTCATGCCGGTGCTCGGCTCGGTGCTCGAAGGCGGGCGCCTCGAGCGCATCATGCGCCAGCAGTCGGTCGATACGGTCTACCATGCCGCGGCCTACAAGCATGTGCCGCTGGTCGAGACCAATCCCTTCAACGGCCTCTGCAACAACGTTCTCGGCACCTGGCATACCGCATTGGCCGCCCGTGCCGCGCGCGTGCCGACGTTTGTCCTGGTGTCGACCGACAAGGCCGTGCGTCCGACCAATGTCATGGGTGCTTCCAAGCGACTGGCCGAGCTGTTCCTGCAGGCACTTGCCGCCGAACAGCCGGAGGCGACGCGTTTCGTCATGGTGCGCTTCGGCAATGTGCTGGGCTCCTCCGGTTCCGTGGTGCCGCTGTTTCGCGCCCAGATTGCCCGCGGCGGCCCGGTCACGGTCACGCATCCCGACATCACGCGCTATTTCATGACCATCCCCGAGGCCAGCCAGCTGGTCATCCAGGCGGGTGCCATGGGGCAGGGCGGCGAGGTTTTCGTGCTCGACATGGGTGAGCCGGTGCGCATCGTCGATCTGGCCACGCAGATGATCCAGCTCAGCGGGCGCACCGTGCGCTCGCCGGAGCAGCCGGGCGGGCAGATCGAGATACTGTTCACCGGTCTGCGCCCGGGCGAGAAGCTTTATGAGGAATTGCTGATCGGTGGTGATGTGGTGGTGACGCCGCATCCGCGCATTCGCTCCGCACGTGAAATTCGTCTGCCGCTGACTGAATTGATGGTGGTTCTGGATCAGCTCCAGCTGCTCTGGGACAACCAGGATGTCGCCGGTCTCAAAGCCCTGCTGGGTGATGTGGTGGCGGGTTACAAGCCGGACATGGATGCGGTCGGACTGTGTGTCGACACGCTTTTTCTCCAGCCACTGACGGAGCAGTGCTCTCCTCAGAACGTGTCGGCTCCCGTGCCGAACGGGATTCCGGCGGTGGCGGCAGGAGATCAGGCGAGAGCGGCTGAGGTCGAGATGCAGCCGGCCATGGTCATGGTCAGGGCCACGGCATGATGCGTGTTCTGGTCACCGGCGCCTCAGGGTTTGTCGGCAGCGAGCTGGTGCGACAGTTGTCGGCGGCCGGCCATGCCGTGCATGCGACCAGCCGGCAGCCGATGCATGACCTTGCTGCCGGGGCCGGGCCGGTCACCTGTTTTTCCGGACTCGATCTCGATGCCGGACCTGAGTGCTGGCTGCCGGCCCTGCAGGGTGTCGATGTGGTCATTCATGCCGCGGCGCGTGTGCATGTGATGTCCGAGCAGGCGGCCGATCCGCTGGTCGAGTTCCGGCGCAGCAA
This sequence comes from Perlucidibaca sp., assembly GCA_023265995.1. Lineage (GTDB taxonomy): Bacteria > Pseudomonadota > Gammaproteobacteria > Pseudomonadales > Moraxellaceae > Perlucidibaca. Next base: position 262,872 of record JAHFSA010000001.1, on the reverse strand, counting down.
TGTCGATGCCACGCTGCGGCTTGCCCGCCTGGCGCGGGACAGTGGCGTTCGGCGCTTCGTGCTGGTGAGCTCGATCAAGGTCAATGGCGAGGCGACCGAGCCGGGTCATCCGTATGTGTCGAATGACCTGCCGCGCCCGGTGGACCCTTATGGCCAGTCCAAATGGGAGGCCGAGCAGGGCTTGCAGGCCCTGGCCAGTGAAACCGGCCTGGAGCTGGTCGTGGTGCGGCCGACGCTGGTCTACGGTCCGGGCGCCAAGGGTAATCTGGCGTCCCTGATGAAGGTCATGCGTCTGGGGGTGCCACTGCCGCTGGGGTCGGTCGGGAATCGTCGCAGCATGGTGGCGCGAGCCAATCTCTGTGACTTCCTCGTCCTCTGCGCGGATCATCCGCAAGCCGCCGGTCGCTGCTTCCTGATGGCGGACTGCCACTGGTCAACTTCTGAGCTGGTGCGTCGTTTGTCTGCGGCGGGCGCCGGTCCTGCAAGAATCTGGTCATGTCCAGTTGTCATTATGGAGATGGCTGGGAAACTGTTCAGGCGTCAGGCCTGGGTCAGCCGCCTGTGTTCCAGCCTGGAAGTCGACAGTCGGCTGGCTCGCGAGCTGCTGGGCTGGGTGCCGGCGCATATGCCGGAGCAGGAGCTGGCTGGCATGGTGCGTGCACAAAAGAGCATGCAATAAGCGCTGAAGATGCGAGAGAATTCCCCCTGTTATCCCCTGTGCCGATGCTAGTATCGGCACAGGAAGCGAAGTTGGAGTGGTGAGAAAAATGAAACGATTGTATGTGTTGATCATGGGCGTGCTGATGGCGCTTTTGCCGTTCCAGGTCATGGCGGACCCGGGCGCCAAGCAGGCCATGAAAGCTTCTCAGAGTGCGCTCATCGGCGCCAAGCTTTCGGCCGGTCTGGTTGGCGTTGCCGTGCTTGCCGGCGTGGTCGGTCATTCCGGCAGCGGCAATGGCGGCAACATCAGCAACCTCAGCCATGGCGGCAATGGCAATGGCGGTAATGGCAACGGCAACGGCAATGGTGGCGGCGGTGGCGGTGGCGGCGGCTCTGCTTCGGGCACGACACCGTAAGTTTGCGTTTTTGTGCAAATTTCTGGGTTAGAACGTAAGCAAAGGCGACAGACGGTAACCGGCCGGTCTTGAATCGGACACGTTACTGGGATTTCCTAGCGGCAAGTATGTCTTTCGACTCGTGTCGGATGACAGAAAACAACAATAGGAGACTTCTCGATGAGTCCGGCCCCGTTTCTTGCCATTGCCATGTCCTTTCTCGGTTGCGCTTCCATCTGTTTTGCCGATGTGCCTGATCCGCGAGACGTTGGTGCTGTTGTCGTGAGCAAGAAGCCGATGCTTGCAGCCAGGGCCAAGCCCAAGAAAGTGCTGGCTGCGAGAGCCACACGTGCGCGCGCCCCGGTGGTTGCCAGCACGGTTCTGCCTCCGGGTGTGTTGACCAGGGCCGGTGGCGCTCCCGTCGTTGTGGCTGCTGCGGCACCTGTCTTCATGGCTGCCCGCAGCTCCAGGACGGCCGCGCCAGTGGCTGCCGCTGCGGCACCTGCGTCGTCAACAGCGATGCCGGCTGCTCTGGCGGCTGTGCCGCTGGTGGCAGCCGCCGCGGTCATGTCGAATGCCGGTGGTGGTTCGTCCGCGCCAGCCAGGGCCGCTGCGGCACCTGCGCCGGCGGCACCGGCAGCACCGGTCCGGACGGCCTTGTCGGCATCGAGCAGCAAGCTCACCGGGCTCAAGCTGTCTGCCGGCCTTGTCGGTGCAGCCCTTGCGGCGAGCCTGTTTGCAGCCGACTCGGGCAATAGCAGCCTGGTCAATGCGGGTGGCGGCGGTGGTGGCGGTGCCGGAAACGGCGGCGGTGGTAGCGGTGGTGGCGGTGGCGGGAGTGCCAGCGGCACCAATTGATGTTTCATAACTAGAAGTTGCAGGTGAGAGTTTGATGCGTCGTCTGGGTTTGCCCGTATTGGGTGTGCTGTCCTTGTGCGGGTGTGCCCTCGGGCCAGGTCAACATTTGAAGGTTGATGACGGCTGGCAGTCCGGAACCTCGGCGGAAACGCAGGTTCATCTCTATGACATCACGCCGCGCCTGGTCGCGAAGCTCGAGTCCCTGCACGAGAAAAGCACCGAGCTGCCTGACTGGCTGCGCAGCTATGTGCCCGACACCTATCTGCTCGGCCCGGGTGATGTGCTGCAGATCACGGTCTGGGATCATCCCGAGCTGACCGTCCCGGCGGGCACCCAGTTCACCAGCGAGTCGAACGGGCGCCTGGTGCGCAACGACGGCACCATCTTCTATCCCTATGTCGGCGCCGTGCGCGCTGCCGGCATGACGGCCGAGGCTGTGCGTACCGAGCTGGCCCGCCGTCTGGTGCCGTTCATTGATCGTCCGCAGGTCGATGTCTCGGTGCTGCGTTACGGCAACCAGCGCGTATCCCTGTCGGGTGCGTTCATGCGCAACGACCCCCAGACACTCACCAATGTGCCGACCAGCCTGGCCGAGGCCATCGGCAAGGCCGGCATCAACACGACGGATGCCGATCTGTCCGGGCTGCAACTGCGGCGAGATGGTCAGCATGTCACGCTCGACCTCGACGAACTGACCCGCCGTGGCGTGGATTTGCAGACGGTCTATCTCAAGGCTGGCGACAGCCTCTTCCTGCCGTTTGCCGACCGCAAGAAAATCTATGTCATGGGCGAAGTCGCCGCCCCGCGCGCGCTCAGCTTCAAGGCCGACAGCATCAGCCTGGCCTCGGCGCTGGGTACGGTCAGCGGCCTGCGTCCGGAAACCTCGAAGGCAACCCAGGTTTATGTCATCCGTGCTCCCGAAGGCGAGCAGGTGCCGTCCAGTGCCGATATCTACCGCATGGATGCCAACCAGCCGCTGTCCTGGGTGCTGGCCAGCCGCTTCGCCTTGCAGCCTGGCGATGTCGTCTATGTCAGCCCGGCTGGCGTCACGCGCTGGAATCGCCTGATTTCGCAGCTTCTGCCGTCGGCATCGATCATCCAGGCCTCGCAGGCCCTGACGACTAACTGAGGCCCGTATGTTGCCCATGCGTGGCCTGGCGCCCGTGTTATTGGCCGTTGCCGGCGGTCTCGCCGTGACGGCCTGCAGTACCGTGCAGCAGGCCGGGAATTTCGTGCGTACCCAGCTTGCGTCGCCCGAGACTCCCCCCGAGTACCAGCCCGGACTGGAATACCTGCCGGTGCGCACACCGCGCGGTCCGGCCTGGATGGTGCGGGCCTATGCCGACAGCCGTCCTGGTGCCAGCACGCCGGTGCTGGTCTGGTATGCCAAGCCTGATCTCATGTTGCGCACTGAAGGCGGGCGTCTTGTCGGCGCTCGCGGCTTTGCCCGCGATCTGCACTGGCTCGATGCCGGCAGCTGCCCGGCGGTGACGACTTATCCGAAGCTGACCCGTTCCGTGACCTGCGAACTGGTGCGCAACAGCGCCAGCGGTTTCGGCCTGCGCCAGAGCGTGCGCATCGATCCTCCCCGTCTGTTGTCGGCGAACTGGGAAGACTTGCCGGGCCCGTTGCTGCTCGTGCGCGAGAAGGTTCTCGCCGGCGACCTGCCGGGCAGCTACTACCTCTTTTCCATGCAAGGCCAGTTGCTGCGCAGCCGGCAGTGGCTGGCGCCCGATTTCTGGATGGACATCAGTGCTGCCGTGGGTCGTGAAGGCCCGGTCACTGTGCCGACCGTCGCGACCACGCCTGCCGTGGAGCCCGTGACGGATGTGCCCGTGGCTCCTGCTCCGGCGGCTCCAGTGCCGGCTTCTGCTTCAGCCGCGCCGGCACCGGTTGCCAGTGACGAGGTCGCGCCGGCCCCTGTCGCCGCGGAACCCGTCGCTGCGCCGAGTGCTCCGATGGTGAGCGAAGCAAGTGTCGAGCCTGTCGCTGCGAATGCCGAACCTGCTCCGTCAACCGAGGCGATCCCGGACCCGGCAATCGAGCCTGAGTCCGTGCCGGCGCCTGCATCCGCTCCTACGCCGACGCCGTCGCCCGAGCCTGCCTCCGCCACCGGAACGAATAACGAACGTGTGGTGCCTGGCCAGCCGCGCGGGTTTGTGAGGAAAGTGCGATGAGTTCCCTGTTTGTCAGGCGAAATGCCATTGCTGCCGGCGTGCTCGCGGCTGCCTTGCTGACCCTGCCTGCAGCAAATGCTGCCGGTCTGCCCCTGCAGATGGTCGGCAAGCAGCAGCGCCTCAGCCAGGCTCTGGTCGCCCTGGGCGCCACGCAACTGCCATTTCCGGCCGGTCTGGTCTGGCAGCGCGCCGATCTGATCAATGACCAGAGTGCCGAGCGCCAGGCGCTGCTCGGCATGCTGCGCGAGAAAATGCCTGCCACGGGGGCGCTGCCGCGTCGCCAGGCACTGATCGACTGGCTGGCGGCGCAGCCGGTGACCGGCCGCGAGTTCGTGCCCGAGGCTGATCCGCGCTATCTCGAGGCCCGCCCTGACCTTGATCCGGTGCTTGGCGCCTATGACCAGCTGGGCTGGTCCGGCGTACCGACATCGGTTGCCGTGCTGGGCGAGAATGGCGCCCCTTGCAGTGTCGATTATCAGGTAGGGGCTCCGATCCGCGCCTATCTGCAGGTTTGTCAGCCGGGTGTGGCGCTGTCCGAACTGTTGCTGATCAGCCCTGATGGCCAGGTCACGAAGGTGGCGGTGGCTGACTGGAATGCCACCAGTGAGCCGAACATCCTGCCCGGCAGCTGGATCTGGCTGCCGTTGCCCGGAATCCGCAGCGATGACCAGATGCTGCTGGCTCGTCAGGTCGGCACTTTCGGGCCCTACATGGGCGCCGCTCAGGCTGAGCCGGCCAAGGCTGCCGCTGCTTTGCAGCAGCTGCCGGTGAGCAGCAGCGACTGGGGTGGGGTGGGTCTGCTGCAGACTCCGACCGCGCGCATGCGCGAGACCGGTTCGGTGGCGGTGACCCTCAGCCATGCCCAGCCCTACACGCGTCTCAATGTCATGCTGCAGCCGCTGGACTGGCTGGAGGCCGGCTTCCGCTACACCGACATCAGCAATCGCGACTACGGTCCGGCCAGCCTCAGCGGCGGCCAGAGCTACAAGGACAAGAGCATCGATGCCAAGGTGCGTCTGCTGCAGGAGACTGCGCAGCAACCTGAACTGGCGCTCGGTCTGCGTGATGTCGCTGGCACGGGTCTGTTTTCCGGTGAGTATGTCGTGGCCAGCAAACGCTGGCAGCAATGGGATCTGAGCCTGGGTCTCGGCTGGGGTTATGTCGGTGCGCGTGGCGACATCGCCAATCCGATAGGTTTCCTCAGCGACAACTTCAGTGACCGTGATCGTCCGGTGGCGGGCGAGGGCAATAGCGGTGACTGGTTCAGGGGACCGGTCAGCCTGTTTGGTGGTTTCGAGTGGCACAGCCTCAGCCTGCCGCTCAGCCTGAAGCTGGAATACGACGGCAACGATTACCGCAACGAGCCTCTGCAGAATCGCTTCGATGCCAGTCTGCCGCTCAACTTCGGCGCCACCTGGCGTGTCACCGAGGGCATTGAGTTGCAGGCGGCTCTGGAGCGCGGCGATACGCTCAGCCTGGGGCTGACGTTCTACACCAACCTGGCGCGCCAGGGCATGGACAAGAGCGGCGATCCGGCACCTGTCCCGGTCAATCCGGAGCGGCCGGCGGCCGACAGTCAGACCGACTGGCCCAGAGTGGCGCAGGCGATCGAGGCGCAGACCGGGGCCAGAGTCGAGGAGGTTCGGGTCAGTGCCGATGAGGTTCGTCTGCGTCTCGGCACGCCCAATGGCTATTTCCTGCGCCCCAAGGCCGAGGAAATTGCCCGTGTCCTGCACAACGAGGCTCCGGCCTCGGCCGACTGGCTCACGCTGGGCTTCGATAATGCCGGCCTGGCCACGCAGGATGTGGCCATCAATCGTGACGCGCTGGTGCAGCGTGCTACCGAGTGGCAGCCGGCGGATCGTCGAGCCATGGTCATGTCCGCCGAGGAGCCGGTGCGTCCCGAGCCGGCTGGCAATGTCGTTTTCGAGCAGAAGCCGGAAAAGCTGCAGACCACGGTGGGCCTGAGCTTCGACCAGATTCTCGGCGGTCCTGACTCCTTCGTGCTGTTCAATCTGGATGCCGTCGGCAGCGCCCGCTACAACATCGATGACAGCTCCTGGTTCTCCGGTATTGCCAGCGTCCGCCTGTTCGACAACTTCGATGACTTCCACTACACGGCGCCCAGCGGCTTGCCGCGTGTGCGCACATTCCAGCGCGAGTACCTGACGGACAGCCCCGTCAATGTGCGCAACCTGCAGTTCACCCATACCATGCAGCCGGCCTCGGACCAGTACGTCATGGTCTATGGCGGTCTGCTCGAACGCATGTTCGCGGGTTTCGGCGGCGAGTGGATGTATCGTCCGTTCGGCAGTGCCGTGGCGGTTGGCGTGGACGTCAACCGGGTCCAGCAGCGCGGCTTCGACCAGGGCTTCGATCTGCGTGACTACCGTGTCACCACAGGTCATGTCACGTTCTACTGGGATACCGGGTTCCAGGACATCCTGGGCGTGGTCAAGGTCGGCCGCTACCTGGCCGGAGACAACGGCATCACCTTCGATTTCTCGCGCATTTTCCGCAATGGCGTGACCATGGGCGCCTATGCCACATTCACCGATGCCTCGGCCGCGGAATATGGCGAAGGTCGTTTCACCAAGGGTGTCTACGTCTTCATGCCGTTCGACACGGTGCTCAGCAAGAGCTCCCGTGGCGTCGCCAGCTTCGGCTGGTCGCCGCTGACCCGTGACGGCGGTGCCGTGCTCAATCGCGAATTCACTCTTTACGGCCTCACGGACACGCGGCACCCGCGTACCCTGGGTCTTACTCCTGCAAGGTAATACAGATGTCCTTGACTGCTACACCGCGTCCTTTCGCTGACGACAAGTCCGAAGTCATTTCACTTGCGGATATTGTCGATACGCTCTGGATGAACCGCCTGATTCTGGCGCTGTTCCTGGTTGCCGGCGTGGCGCTCGGCGGCCTTTATGCCCTGCTGGCCAGGCCCGTGTACGAAATGGAATCGCTGGTTCAGGTCGAAAGCACCAACGGTGGCGCCATTGGCGCCAGCCTTCAGGAGATGCGTTCGCTGTTCGAAAGCAACTCCGAGGCCACGACCGAAATCGAACTGATCCAGTCGCGCATGGTGCTGGGTCGCACCGTGCGCGATCTCGGCCTCACCATCGAGGCGAAGGTGCGACGCTTTCCCGTCATTGGCGGCTTCTTTGCCCGCATGCACGACGATGACAAGCCGGCCGGCGGTTTCGGCCCGTTCGGCTGGGGCGGCGAGCGTATCGAGGTCAGTCGTTTCGATGTCCCCGAGGACTATCAGGGCGAGCGCTATGTGATCAAGGCGGAAGCGGGCGGACGCTTTCTGCTCAAGGGGCCCGGCCTGGGCAACCATCTCGTTCGCGGCCGGCTTGGCGAGGGCATTCTGCTGAAGACGGCCAAGGGTCCGATCGAGCTGTTCGTGCGTGACATCGTCGCACGTCCGGGAGTCGAGTTTCGCCTGCGCTCGGTGAGCGAGGCGGCTGCTGTCGATGCCATTCGCGAGCAGCTCAAGGTGCAGGAAAAGGTCAAGCTGTCGAATATCCTGAGGCTCAGCCTGCGTGACGAAAATCCGGTGCTGGGCACCGAGCTGGTCAATCAGATTGCCCGCAACTATGTGCGCCAGAATGTCGAGCGCAAGTCGGCCGAGGCCGAGCAGACGCTCAAGTTCCTCAGCCAGCAGCTGCCCAGCATCAAGCGCCAGCTCGACGACTCCGAGTCGCGCTACAACTCCTATCGTGCCAGCGCCGGTGCCGTCGATGTCAACAAGGAGGGCGAGATCCTTCTGGCGGAGTCGGTCAATGTCGAGCGTCAGCTGGTCGAGCTGCAGTCGCAGCGCAAGGATCTGCTGTCCAAGTTCGGCCCCGAGCATCCGCGCGTGAGCGCGCTCGATGCCCAGATCAGTGTCCTGGAAAATCGTCGTGGCCGTGTCGGCGGCCGCGTCGACAACCTGCCCAAGACGCAGCAGGAAATCCTTCGTCTCACGCGTGACCTCAAGGTCAACACCGAGATGTACAACAGCATCCTCAATGACACGCAGCAGCTGCGTGTGGCTCAGGCCGGCACGGTCGGCAACGTGCGTGTCATCGACTACGCCGTGCGGCCGAGCGAGCCGTCCAGTCCGGTCATGAAGAAAATGCTGTCGCTGGGCCTGCTTGCCGGCATCCTCCTCGGTATCGCCTTTGTGCTGGTGCGCAACTGGCTGCAGAAGGGTGTCAAGGATGCCGCCGAAATCGAAAGCCGCCTCGGCCTGACGGTGCTCGCAACCATTCCGGAAAGCCGCGAGCAGCAGCGTCTGCTGCGTGACTCCCTGCCTGGCGATGGCCGCCTGCTGGCCTTGCGCAATGAACAGGACCTGGCCATCGAGGGTGTGCGCAGTCTGCGCACCGCATTGCACTTCTCCTCCCTGGATCGCCAGAACAACTGCACCGTGCTGACCGGTCCCAGTCCGTCGATCGGCAAGACCTTCCTATCGGTGAACCTGGCGGCGCTGCTGGCGACCAATGGTCAGCGCGTGCTGGTGATCGACGCCGACATGCGTCGCGGTCACATGCATGACTATTTCGACGGCCAGCGTGAAAGCGGGCTGAGCGAGGTGATTGCCCAGAATCTGCCCTGGCAGCAGGCTGTGCGCTCGACACCCGTCGAGGGCCTGGATTTCCTGAGCACCGGCGTGCTGCCGCCCAACCCTTCGGAGTTGCTCCTGCACAAGCGTTTCAGCCAGCTCCTGCAAGAGGTGTCGGCGGCCTATGACCATGTTCTCATCGACACACCGCCGGTCATTGCCGTGACCGATGCCGTCATTGTCGGCCGTCAGTGCGGAGTGACGCTGATGGTCGCCCGCTACGGCGCCAGCCTGCTGGCCGAGCTGGATCTGAGCAAGAAGCGCCTCGAACAGGCGGGTGTCGTGATTGGCGGCATCGTGCTCAATCGTGTCGAGCGCGTGGGTGGCTATCGCTATCACTATGACTACTACCGGGCTCCGGCCTGAGGTCATGGAAGGTACTGAGACCTGATGTCCTACAAATCGATTCTGGTGGTTTGCGTCGGCAACATCTGCCGCAGCCCGGTGGCGGAGCTCATGCTGCGCCATGCCTTGCCGGCCTGCCGGGTCGAGTCGGCAGGGTTGGCGGCAGTCGTGGGCGCCGGCATGGAGAGCACGGCTCGCCAGCTGGTGGAGGCCGGCGGCCTTGATGGCTCCGCGCACCGGGCGCGCCAGTTGACGCGCGAGCTGTGTCGCCAGGCCGATCTCATCCTGGTCATGGAGGGGAATCATCGCGAAGGTGTCGCCAGTCTCTGCCCGGAGGCGCGAGGCAAGACCTTTCTGCTTTGCCAGGGACTGCCGGAGCCTGAGGTGGCTGACCCTTACCGCCGCTCACCGGAGTTCTTTGCCCGTGTCCATGCCCGGATCGAAGCCGGCTGTGCCAGCTGGGCCGGCCGCCTGGCCATGGCCGGGGCACGCTGATGACACTGCCTTCGCAGTCTCAGGCCTGGCTGCCGGATGCGGACTTTGCCGCCGTTGTCAGACATGCACCGCTGATCTCCATAGACTTGCTGGTACGCAGTCCGGACGGGGCTGTCCTGCTCGGGCAACGTCTCCGCCGACCGGCGCAGGGCAGCTGGTTCGTGCCGGGTGGGCGCGTGCGCAAGGGTGAGTCCGTGGCCGCGGCATTCCGGCGCCTGTGCCTGGACGAACTGGGGCAGGAGCAGGCGTTCGAGCAGGCGATCTTCCGTGGCGTCTACGAGCATCATTACGCGGATAATGTCTTTGGCGACGACTTCACCACCCATTATGTCGTGCTGGCCTACGAGCTGGTGCTGGCTCCGGTGCTGACGACGCTGCCTTGCGAGCAGCATGACGCCTATCGCTGGTGGCAGCCTGACGAGCTGCTGGCAGATGCGAGTGTGCATCTGCATACCCGCTGGTATTTCCAGTCGGACTTCGCTCCTCCCGGTCAGTCCCTGGCCGGTAAGTCGCAACCTTTCCCGCAGAGGAGTCTGCCGTGAGCCTTTCAAGTTTTCTGCCCGTGATCATGGCTGGTGGTTCCGGCACCCGCCTCTGGCCGCTGTCGCGCGAGCTGTTTCCCAAGCAGTTCCTGCCGCTGCAGGGTGACGCCACCATGCTGCAGGTCACCATCGAGCGTCTGGCGGGTCTCTGCGATGCCAGGCCGCTGGTGATCTGCAACGAGAATCATCGTTTCCTGGTCGCCGAGCAGCTACGTCAGCTCGACATGCTGTCCGGCAACATCCTGCTCGAGCCGGTCGGTCGCAATACCGCTCCGGCGATCGCCCTGGCGGCGCTGCAGGCGGTTGCCGACGGCAATGACCCGCTGCTGCTGGTGCTGGCGGCCGATCACGTCATTCAGGATACCGCCGCCTTCCAGGCCGCCATTCGCCGGGCTGTTCCGCATGCCGAGTCCGGTGCTCTGGTGGCCTTCGGCATTGTCGCGCGCCGCCCGGAGACGGGTTATGGCTACATTCGCCGTGGCGAGCCGGTGGGCGAGGGTGCCTATCGCATTTCCGCCTTTGTCGAGAAGCCGGCCCTGGCCGTGGCCGAGACCTATCTGGCTTCCGGCGAGTACGACTGGAACAGCGGCCTCTTCCTGTTTCGCGCCAGTCGCTACCTGGCCGAGCTGGAGAAATTCCGCCCCGACATCCTGCAGGTCTGCCGCCAGTCCCTGGCCGGCGCGCAGCCCGATCTCGATTTCGTGCGTGTTGATGCCGCTATTTTCCGGACCTGCCCGGACGACTCCATCGACTATGCCGTGATGGAAAAGACCGCCGCCGCCGTGGTCGTTCCCATGGATGCCGGCTGGAGCGATGTCGGCGCCTTCTCGTCGCTGTGGGATGTGCTGCCCAAGGATGCTGACGGCAACGTCCATCGCGGCGATGTGCTCAGTCATGACAGCTGCAACAACCTGGTGTTCGCCGAGAACGCGCTGGTGGCCACCGTGGGCCTGGAAGATGTGGTGATCGTGCAGACCAAGGATGCCGTGCTGGTCGCCGCGCGTGACCGCGTGCAGGAAGTGAAGCAGATCGTCAGCCGTCTCAGGGCCGATGGCCGCAGCGAACACCAGGTTCATCGTGAGGTCTACCGCCCCTGGGGCAAGTACGACTCCATTGATGCCGCCCAGCGCTACCAGGTCAAGCGCATTACCGTGAAGCCCGGCGCCAAGCTCTCGGTGCAGATGCATCACCATCGCGCCGAGCACTGGGTCGTGGTATGCGGCACGGCCAGCGTGACGCTGAATGGCGAGACCCGTCTGCTCTGCGAGAACGAGTCGGTGTATCTGCCGGTGGGCGCCGTCCATGCCCTGGAGAACCCCGGCAAGATCCCGCTGGAGCTGATCGAGGTCCAGGTCGGGCCCTATCTCGGCGAGGATGACATTGTGCGCTTCGAGGACAGGTATGGCCGTGCCGGTAGCTGAGAGGTGACCGGTTTGTGCAGGCGTCTTGATTGGGGCCTGCCTTTGCGTCATTTTTACGGCGCTTGAGCGCGCACGACTCGAAAATAACAGGCAAGACATGAATCAGTCGGATGACTGCCAATGTGACGCGTTGACTGACCAGGGTTTCTGATAGTGATTTCTACCGTAGTGTTACCCGTTGCCGGTCTCGGCACCCGCTTTCTGCCGGCCACCAAGGCGGTTCCCAAGGAGCTGCTGCCGGTGGTCGACAAGCCGCTGCTGCAATATGCAGTGGAGGAGGCCTGGCGCGCCGGCATCCGTCATGTCGTGCTGGTCAACTCGCGGACCAAGCCGACGTTGCCGCGTCATTTGCAGCCGGCCGACGCCGCCCTGGTGGCCGACCTTGAGGCCAGGGGCAAGCATGAGCTGCTGGCGGCACTGCAGTCAGCGACCCCGCCTGGTCTGACGCTGACCGTGGTCATTCAGGAACAGGCACTCGGGCTCGGTCATGCCGTGCTTTGCGCTCGTGATGCGCTGGCGGCCATGCCTGGCGGTCTTGAGCAGACCTTTGCGGTCATGCTGCCCGATGACTTCATTGATGCGCCTGTCAACGAGCGCAGCCAGGGCTGTCTCGCCGACATGGTGGCTCTGCATCGCGACACCGGCGCCTGGTCGCTGGCCGTGGAGGAGGTGCCGCGCGCGCAGACCGACAAGTATGGCGTGGTCTCGCTGACCAGCAATCCTGCCGATGCCGGCGCACGCATCGTCGCCATGGTCGAGAAGCCGAAGCCGGCGGATGCACCCAGCAACCTGGCGGTGGTCGGGCGCTATGTATTGCCGGGCAGCATCTTTGCCGCACTGGCGGATGTGCAGCCGGGCGTTGGTGGCGAGATCCAGCTCACCGACGGCATAGTCGCGCTGCTCGCCAGCCATGATATTCGTGCCCACCGCTTTGCCGGCGTACGCTATGACTGCGGCAGCAAGCTCGGCTATGCCAAGGCCAATATCGCGCTGGCCTTGCGTGACCCCGACCTGGCGGCTCCGCTGGCAGCCTGGCTGCAGCAGTCCCCGATCACGATACAGGAAGCTTCATGAGCGTTTCTCCGCAAGGGCGTCGTGCTCTGCCTGCCTGGCAACGGCTGGAGCAGCTCCGGCAACCTGTATGGGCCAGCCGGCATCTGAGTGATGTCTGGGCCGAGGAGGGCGAGGCCCGTGCCACCCGCCTCAGCCTGCGCCAGAACGGCCTGCTGCTGGACTACAGCAAGCAGCGTCTCGATCACGACGTGCTCACCGATCTCTTCCAGCTGGCGCGCGAGTGCAGCCTGGAGAAGGCCATCCAGCACCTGCTCAGCGGCAGCCAGGTCAATCAGAGCGAGGGCCGGCCAGCCCTGCACAGTGCCCTGCGCCTGCCTGGCACCTCACGCCTGCTGATTGATGGAGAGGATGTCGTGCCCGCCGTGCATGCCAGCCTCGCCAGGGTCCGCAGCATTGTCGAGCGCATTCATGCCCGCCAGTGGCGCGGCGTCACCGGCCTGCCCATCACCGATGTCGTCAGCATCGGCGTGGGTGGTTCCGATCTCGGCCCCTTCCTGGTCACCAATGCCCTCGGCGAGTTCGCTCCGGCCGCGGCGCAGCAGCTGAAGCTGCACTTTGTCAGCTCCATCGACGGCACCCAGATCGCCGACCTGCTCGACACTCTGCGCCCGGCGACCACCCTGTTCGTCGTCGCCTCGAAATCGTTTACCACCATCGACACGCTGTCCAACGCCGAGACCGCGCTGACCTGGATGCTGGCGCGCATCCCCGATCGCGAGCGCGTGCTGCGCCATCATGTCATTGGTGTTTCGGCCAGCCCGGCCAAGATGACCGAATACGGTATTCCGGAGAGCAACCAGATCGCCTTCTGGGACTGGGTCGGCGGACGTTTCTCCCTGTGGTCCGCGATCGGGCTGCCGATCGCGCTCAAGCTCGGCATGAAGGGCTTCGAGCAGCTACTCGCCGGTGCCCATGCCATGGACCGCCATTTCGGCGAAACCCCGCTGGAGCAGAACCTGCCGGTGCTCATGGGCCTGCTCATGGTCTGGAACTCGACCTTCCTCGGCATCAATGCCCAGGCCATCCTGCCTTATGATGCCCGTCTCAAGCTGTTCCCCGCCTATCTCACGCAGCTGGAGATGGAGAGCAACGGCAAGTCGGTGGATCGTCATGGCCAGCCGCTGGACTATGACACCTGCCCGGTGCTCTGGGGCGATGTCGGCTCCAATGCCCAGCATGCCTTCTATCAGCTGCTGCATCAGGGTACCCAGGCCGTGGCCTGCGACTTCATCGCGCCGATTGCACGTTACCAGCGCGAGGATGAGGCTGGCAGCGCGCTGCAGACCCAGCACCTGCTGTCCCTGTCGAACTGTTTTGCCCAGGCCCGCGTGCTCATGCTCGGTGATGCCTGCCTGAGCGAGAGCGATCAGGCCGCTGCCAGTGTCAGCCAGGAGCCGGGTCACAAGCATTATCGCGGCAATCAGCCATCGACCACGTTGCTGCTGGATGCGCTCACCCCCTACAGCCTCGGGCAGCTGATCGCCCTCTACGAGCACAAGGTATACGTGGCCTCCGTGATCTGGAACATCAATCCCTTTGACCAGTGGGGGGTGGAACTGGGCAAGAAGATTGCCGGCACCACCTACGCCGCCATGAGCAAGGACGGTTCCCTGGACAGCTTCGACCCATCCACACGCATGCTGCTGCGGGCGGTGCACAAGTGAATCTGGTCATACATGGCAATACCCCGTTCGCCTGGGTGGCGGCCATCCAGATGGCGGCCTTCGGCAATCAGGTCACGCTCTGTCCGTCCTGGAGCGTGCTCGTCAGCGATCCTGATGACGAGCTGCTGCGCGAGCCAGGCCTGGCCATGCTGCGTCAGGAGCAGTTGCGGGCCGGGCGCCTGCGACTGGCCTGCGGCATGGATTTCACCTTGCCGGAGACTGCGACTCCTGATCAGTTCTGGATCGCCCACGATGCTTCGCTGCAGCGCCTGAACAAGGAGTGCGAGGCCTTGCTGAACGCGGCCTTCGTGCGTGCCGATGTGGATGAGCTGCCGGCCTTCTGCGTGCTGTCGCCGTTCCCGGTCGGTACACTGTCGCGTCTGCAGACCTATCTGCACCAGATTGCCGACTACATGCGCCAGCAGGCTCGCGCAGACCAGCGCCCGGTGCCCGAGCGGCCGCCGCTGGTCTGTGCGCTGCCGCTGTTCGTGCGTGCCGGCAGCCTGCTGAGTGATTTCAATCAGCCGCAGCTGCTGCTGATCGGTTGTGATGACGCGTTGCAGGGCAGCGGCCTGCTCGAGAATCTGCGTCCGATCGCGCGTCGGGCGCATGAGGTCATGATCGTGCCGCTGGCCGCGGCCGAGCTGATCAAGAGCAGCGTCAATGCCATGCTCGCCACGCGCATGAGCTTCATGAACGAGATCGCCTCGCTGTGCGAGCGGCTGGATATCGATGTCGAGCTGGTGCGTCAGGGCATGGCCGCCGATCCCCGCATCGGCAGTGACTACCTGCAGCCGGGCTGCGGCTTCGGCGGCCCGAGCTTTTCCAGCGAGCTGCTCAGCTTCGCCCGCACCATGAAGAGCACGCTGGATCGCGAAAGCCTGATCGAGACCGCCATCAGCGTCAACGAGCGCCAGCGCGAGCTGCTCTTCCGCAAGCTCTGGCGCCATTTCGAGGGCCGCCTGGAAGGGCGCTGCTTCGCGATCTGGGGCGCGGCTTACAAGCCGGGCTCGGCCAGCGTCCAGGATTCCGCCGTGCATCCTCTGCTGCATGCCCTCTGGGCCCAGGGCGCGCGTACGCGTGTCTATGATCCGCTGGCCGGCAGCAGCCTGGCCGAGCACTACCCGGATCAGCCGCTGCTGACCGTGGTGGCGCAGCCTTATGATGCGGTCCGTGGCTGCCCGGATGGCGCCGCTGCCTCCGATGCGGCTTCCGAGGGTGCCGATGCCCTGATCCTGGTCACTGCCTGCGAGGAGTTCCAGAGTCCGGACTTCGCCCTGCTGACAGCGGCGCTCAAGCAGCCGCTGATCTTCGATGGTCGCAATGTCTATGATCCGGAGTATCTCGCCGACATCGGCATCACCTATGTCGGCATCGGTCGCGGCACGGTGGTCTGAGCGCGGTCGACCCGCTTTCCTTTACCTCATTCTGGTGTGAACACATGTCCGCAAATCCATCCGTTGTGCCTGCCGTTGCCGGCCGCCTGCCTGCCTTCAAGGCTTATGACGTCCGTGGCCGCATGCCCGACGAGCTCAATGCCGCCATGGTCTATTGCATAGGCCGGGCCTATGCCCGTGTCATCCGCCCGCAGGGACCGGTGGCGGTCGGCTATGACATCCGTCTGACCAGCAAGGATTTCGCCCTGGCCCTGGCGGCCGGTCTCAATGCCGAGGGCGTGGCCAGTCGCGACATCGGCATGGGCGGCACCGAGATGGTCTACTACGCCGCCGGACAGGGCGGCATGGGTGGCGGCATCATGATCACCGCCAGCCACAACCCCAAGGATTACAACGGCCTCAAGATGGTGCGCGAAGGCTCGCGTCCGATCAGCGGCGATGACGGCCTCAAGGACATCGAGCAGGAAACCCTGCGTCTGCTGGCCGACCCCGCTGCCATCCCGGTGGAGTTTGCCACCGACCCGGCGCTGCATGGCACGCAGGACATTCTTGCCGGCTATGTCGCCAAGGTGCGCAGCTTCATCGATGTCGCGGCCCTGCGCCCGCTCAAGGTTGTCGTCAACGCCGGCAACGGCAGCGCCGGTCCCATCTTCGATGCCATTCTCGACGGGGTCGGGCAGGGTGGTCCGCTGCCGCTGGAGGTGGTGCGCGTCTTCCACGAGCCGGACGGCAACTTCCCCAATGGCGTGCCCAATCCCATGCTCGACGAGTGTCAGCGCGTCACCGCGGCTGCCGTGCGCGAGCATGGCGCCGATCTCGGCATTGCCTGGGATGGTGATTTCGACCGCTGCTTCTTCTTCGACGAGCGTGGCGATTTCATCGAGGGCTATTACCTGGTCGGCCTCTTCGCCGAGCAGATCCTGCACCATCATGCCGGCGCCACGGTCTGCTACGACACGCGTCTGACCTGGAACACCATCGCCACTGCCGAGCGCGCCGGAGGCCAGGCCCTGATCAGCAAGTGCGGCCACAGCTTCATCAAGGCGGCGCTGCGCGAGACCGGCGCGATCTACGGTGGCGAAATGTCGGCACACCACTATTTCCGTGACTTCTTCTGCTGCGACAGCGGCATGATTCCCTGGCTGCTGGTGCTCGAGCGGCTTTGCGAAGAGCGTCTGGCGCATCCCGGCAAGACCCTGTCGTCGCTGGTGGCGGACGCCCAGAGCGCCTATCCCTGCAGCGGCGAGATCAACTTCACCGTATCCGATGCCCGGGCGGCGCTGGCGCGTGTGCAGGCTGCCGTGGCCGAGGAGATCGCCAGCGGTCGCGAGACCCTGGTGGCGGAGTCGGCTCTCGATGGTGTCTCGCGCGAGTTCCCGCAATGGCGCTTCAACCTGCGCATGTCCAATACCGAGCCGGTGGTGCGCCTCAACGTCGAGGCTCGTGGCGATGCCGCGCTCATGCAGGCGAGAACGCGCTGGCTGCAGGAGCTGCTTGGCGCTTGAGCAGGGGGGCGACGAGGGCTGCCAGCCAGCCCTCGTATGTCACAAAAAAGTATAACAATGTTACAAAAAGAAATATTTGAATACACGCCGATTCATGTAGATTGCACTGTGTAAAAAAATAACAACGTTCTATGACGTTGATCATGTCGTACTACATGGAAGGCATCTCATGAAAATTCTTCGCGCCCTGCCGTTGCTCGCCCTGCTGCCGGTGTCCGCATTTGCCGGCACGGCCTCCAGCAACTTCCAGGTTACCCTGACCATTACCGGTGCCTGCACGCTGACGGCCAATCCGCTCGACTTCGGTGTCAACAATGGCGCCATTGCCGCCAACATTGATGCGCAGTCCTCCCTGGTGGCCAACTGCACCAGCGGTCAGGACTACAGCATCGGCCTCAACAACGGCGTCGGCACCGGTGCCACCGCGTCGGTGCGCAAGATGACCAACAGTGCTGACAACAGCACGGTCAACTACAGCCTCTATGTGCTGCCGGCCCGCTCCACGGTCTGGGACAACGTCTGCACCACGGTTCCGGGTACCGGCGCCAACTGCTACAACGGTACCGGCAATGGCGCCAACCAGACCGTTCCGGTCTATGGTCGCGTTCCGGGTGGCCAGACCAGTGTCACTGTCGGCTCCTATGTCGACACCGTGGTGGCGACGCTGACCTTCTGAGTCGCGGCACATGATCTGCCGCCTGAGTGCACGGGTTGCGACCCGTGCATGGCTCGCCGCTTTCTGCCTGGTCGCCTTGCCAGTGACGGCTGACGCCGGGCAGGTGCGCATCAGTCCGCTCGGCCTCAGCCTCACTCCGGATCATCGCGCAGCCACGCTGACCTTGCGCAACGAGGCTGCTGCGCCGGTTTCGCTGCAGGTGCGTGTCTTCTCCTGGCAGCAGGATGTCGACGCCGGCATGCTGCTGGGGCCGACGATGGATGTCGCCCTCAGCCCGGCCATGATCACGCTCGCGCCTGGCGCGACCCAGCTCGTGCGCGTGCTGGCGCGCAAGCCGGCGGACAGTGGCGAACGCTACTATCGTCTCCTGGTCGACGAGCTGCCGAGCAGTGCTAGCGCCTCGCGCGATCAGATCCAGGTTCTCACCCGCTATTCCCTGCCGCTGTTTCTCGAACCCCGTGTCGCCGGCCTGCCAAAGCTGAGCCTGCATCTGCAGCAATGCCAGGATGGTCGTCAGCGTCTGATGGTCAGCAATGCCGGTGAGCGTCGGGCCCGTCTGGCCGACTGGCATCTGCGGAATGGCGAGCAGGTGCTGACCGGACAGCCGGGTCTGGCCGGCTATGTCCTGCCTGGCAGTGCACTGGCCCTGCCTCTGCCGGCCGGCATGGTCTGGCCGGCGCAGGCGGCAAGACTGGAGGCAAAGACCGATCTGGGCCCGTGGCAGGCTGATGTTTCTCCGCCCAGCGAGCCGGCCGCATGCCAGCCCCCCGTCGCCCCCAACTGACGCCGCTGGCAGCAGCCCTGCTCATCCTGGCCGCGTCGGCCCGGGGCGAAGAGGCTCGTCCTCTCCAGATCGCGGCGCTGGATCCGGCGCTGCAGCTGGCCTCGACGACTCAGCTGGCACTGGCCACGCCGGGTCATGGCGGGCGCGGCACGGACACCGGCGAGGCCATGGCGGCCCTGCCCGGCGAGCCGTTGCCGGCACAGCATCTGTGGCTGGAGGTTTCGCTCAATGGCCGCGCCGCCGGCAATCTGCTTGAAGTGGAAATGCCCGCAGCGGCTGCCGGTATTGCCGGTGGTGCTGGTGACGGCGCGACCGGTGACGGCATCAGCATCGCGCTGGCCGACTGGCAGGGACTGGGGCTGGTGGCATCGGCGAGTGAAGTGAATGCCCAGGGGCGGGTTACCCTGTCCCGTCTTGGCGATGTGCAGCCCCTCTATGACGCCGGCAACCAGCGCCTGCAGCTGACCCTGCCGGCTACGCGCTTCAAGGGCAATGTCGTGGACATGCTGGGACAGCCGGCCCATCTGCCGGATGCCGCCTCGCTCAATGCCACGCTCAATTACGATATTTTCGTGCAGCATGCCCGGCCGCCATTCTCTTCCGGCGCCAGCACCGAATTCGCCGGCCTGCTTGATGGCCGCCTGGCTGGCGACTGGGGCAGTTTCAATCAGAGTCTGATCAGTCAGATTCCGGCGCTTGGCGGCGAGGCCTCGGTGCGTCGTCTCGATACCAGCTACCGCTATTACGACCCGGTCGGCATGACCAGCTGGCAGGTCGGCGATGCCGTCTCCGCCGGCCTGTCATCGCGTCCGGCCATTCGCTTTGGCGGTGTGCAGTGGCGGCGCAACTTCAGCCTGCGGCCTGATCTGGTGACCTTCCCGGTGCCCTCGATCACCGGCAGCTCGGCCGTGCCGACCTCGGTCGATGTCTATGTCGACCAGATCCGCCGCAGCCAGGTCGATGTGCCGCCGGGGCCGTTCACCCTCAATCAACTGCCGGTGCTGACCGGGCCCAGTCAGGTCCAGGTCGTCGTGCGCGATGCCCTTGGTCGTGACCAGGTCACCACCCTCGATCTGTTCACCAGTCCGCAGCTGCTGCGGCCGGGGCTGTTCGATTTCGCTGTGCAGGCCGGCTTCAGCCGCCACAATTACGCCTCCGCCGATGACCGTTATGATCATGATCCGCTGGCCATCGGCTCGCTGCGTTACGGTCTGACACCCGAGATCACACTGGAAGGGCAGGGCGAGTATGCCCGCGAGGTCAGTCTGCTCAGCGCCGGCATGTCCAGCCTGATCGGCCGTCACGGCTCCTTCGGCGTCGACCTGGCCGGCAGCCGCTACCAGGGTGATTTCGGTACCGAGGTCAGCGGTCGCTTCGACTATTACTTCGGGCGCCGGCTCATTCTCAATGGCTCGTTCAGCGAGGCCAGCGACCGTTTCCGCGATGTCGCCAGCCTGGACAGCGGCCCCGGCCTGACGCGCTCGCGCCAGCAGCTGGCGCTCAGCCAGGGCTTCGACAGCGGCGGTACGCTGGCGTTGAGCTGGATACGCCAGCGTACCCTCGATGACACCCGCTTCAGTTCGGTCATGCTCACGGCTGCCCGCAACATTGCCGCGCGCGGTTATGTCAGCCTGTCCGGCTGGCAGTCGCTGGAAAATGACAAGAGCTGGGGCGCGAGCATCGGGGTGAACTGGTTCCTCGCCGAACGCCAGAGCGTGAGCGCCTATTACGAGGTCAATGACACCGGCAGCACCGGTGTGCTGAGTGCGCAGTCGACCTTGCCCATGGATGCCGGCTGGGGATGGCGCTTCGACGTCGCCGAGGGTCAGCGCGACTATCGCCGCGCCGAGCTGCTCAACCGCAACCGCATCAGTGATGTCAGCGCTCTGGTCGAGGATGGCGAGTCCGGCCGTATCGCGCGTCTCGGCATGATCGGCGCACTGGCCTGGATGCCAGGTACCGTGCAGGCCGGGCGCCGCATCAACGACTCCTATGCCCTGGTCGACCTCGGTTATCCTGATGTCGCTATTTTCTTCGAGAACCGGCCCATAGGTCGTACCGATGCCGACGGTTTCCTGCTCGTCAACGACCTCAATGCCTATCAGCAGAACAAGCTGAGCCTGGAAGCTCTGGACCTGCCGCTGAATGTCAGCGTTGGCGATGCCGAGCGTCGCGTTGTGCCGGCGCGCGACTCCGGGCTGCGCGTGCATTTCGATGTCGAGCGCAACCGCGAGGCCTTGCTGGCACTGCAGCGCCCGGATGGCAGCTGGTTCCCGCTCGGCTCGCGCCTGCTGCTGCCGGGCGGCGAGCAGCGCGTGCTTGGTCATGATGGTCAGGTGCTGGTGCCGGCCGCGCTCGCCGGCAAGACCCTCGAGGTCCTGTCCGAAGCCAGCCGCTGCCCGGTGCCGGTGCCGGCCGCGCTGCTTGCCGATCAGCAGCATACTGTTGTCCTGGAGCTGACATGTCCGTGATTGCCCGCCTGCGCAAGACCGCCCTGCTGGTCGCCAGCCTGCTGCTGGTCTGGCTGGGCCTGGCCATGCCTGCGCATGCGCTGTCCTGCTCGGCCAGTGTCGGCAACGTCAGCTTCGGCAACGTCAATGTGCTCAGCGGAGCCAATCCGCTCGCCACGGCTTCGGCACCGGTTTCCGTGTCCTGCTCCAAGGGGCTGCTGGAGCTGCCGGGTGACGCCACGGTCTGCGTCTATATCAACGAAGGGTCCGGCGGCTGGGATGGCAGCACCCAGCGCTATATGCTGAATGGCGCCAATACCCTGGGCTACAACCTCTACAAGGACGCCGCCCGCACTCAGATCTGGGGCTCGACGGCTGTTTTCGCAGCCTCGGGACCGAAGCGCTATGTCTTCAATTCGGGTTCGGTGCTGATCATCCTGGGCGGCACTTCGACGATCAGCGACACCATCTATGCCAGCATCAACCCGGGGCAGACGACGAAACCGGTTGGCACATACACCAGCTCCTTCACGGCGGCATACACCCTGGTGCGCTTTGCCAGCGGCGATGTGCCTTGCCCGGCCTCTGGCGGCAGTGCTATGCCCACGTTCAACGTCACTGCAACGGTCGTGGCCAACTGTGCCATCAATACCCAGAATCTGGCCTTCGGCACGACCTCGGCGCTGGTCGGCAACCGCGACCAGACCAGCACCATGAGCGTGACCTGCACCAATGCCGCGCCCTGGAGCGTCGGTCTTGGCAATGGCAGCAACTTCAGCGGCACGCGCCGCATGCGTCTGGCGTCCACCAGCAGTTATGTCGGCTACGGCCTCTATCGTGATGCCGCCCGCAGCCAGACCTGGAGCTCTGGTGCCGGCAACGAAAGCACAGGCACCGGCACCGGCGGCAGCCAGTCGCTGACAGTCTACGGACGGGTGCCGGCACAGGCCGCGCCGGCCATCGGCAACTATGCCGACACGGTGGTCGCCACCGTCACCTTCTGAGTCTGCAGACATCGGCTTCGGCGGGCGGATCAGGCCTGCCGGCCGCGCCCGGGATTCGCTACACTTGCCGGCACAATAACAACGGATAGCCTGGCTGCCATGACGCGCTACATTCTCTCGATTGACCAGGGTACGACCAGTACGCGTGCCATCGTGTTCGATTCCACCGGCGCTCGTCTGTCGATGGCCCAGGTCGAGCTGGCACAGCACTTTCCTGCCGATGGCTGGGTCGAGCACGATGCCATGGAGATCTGGTGGGCGACCGAGACGGTCTGCCGCGATGTCCTGCGCAAGGGCGGTCTGCATGCCCGCGACATTTCCGCCATCGGCATCACCAACCAGCGTGAAACCACCGTGCTCTGGGACAGGCGCAACGGCATGCCCGTGCATCGCGCCATAGTCTGGCAGGACCGTCGCACCGGCGCCGAATGCGCGCGCCTCAAGGCCGAAGGCCACGAGGCCATGATCCAGGCCAAGACCGGCCTGCTGCTCGATCCCTATTTCTCGGCCACCAAGCTGGCCTGGCTGCTGGACAATGTGGCGGGTGTGCGCGAGCGCGCCGAACGTGGCGAACTGGCCTTCGGCACCATCGACAGCTGGCTGCTGTGGAAGCTGACCCACGGCCAGGTGCATGCCACCGACGCCACCAATGCCTCGCGCACGCTGTTGTTCAACATCCATACCCAGAGCTGGGACGAGGAGCTGCTGCAGCTCTTCAACATCCCGGCCAGTCTGCTGCCGCAGGTACGCGACTCCAGCGATGACTTCGGTCAGAGCGCGCCCGACTTTCTCGGCGCCCAGATCCCTATTTGCGGTGTCGCCGGCGACCAGCAGGCGGCCCTGATCGGTCAGGCCTGCTTCCAGCCGGGCATGGTCAAGAGCACCTACGGCACCGGTTGCTTCATGATTCTCAATACCGGCCCGAATGTGGTGCAGTCGAGCAACCGCCTGCTCTCGACGGTGGCATATCGTCTCAAGGGCAAGCCGACCTATGCCGTCGAGGGCTCCATCTTTGTCGCCGGCGCCACGATCCAGTGGCTGCGTGACGGCCTCAAGCTCATCGGCTCGGCCTCCGAGACCCAGGCCATCGCCGAGGCCACCGGCGACAGCCGCGGTGTCTACATGGTGCCGGCCTTCACCGGGCTCGGTGCACCATACTGGGATCCGCGCGCGCGCGGCGCCATCTTCGGGCTCACCCGCGACACCGGCATAGGCGAGATCGTCACCGCCGGCCTGCAGTCGGTGTGCTTCCAGACCCGTGACCTGATGGAGGCGATGACGCGTGATGGCGCCGCGCCGGTGACCACGCTGCGCATCGATGGCGGCATGGTGGTCAACAACTGGGTATCGCAGTCTCTGGCCGACATCATCGGCGTGCCTGTCGACCGTCCGCGGGTGACCGAGACCACGGCGCTGGGCGCGGCCTTCCTGGCCGGTCTGCAGGTCGGCATCTTTGCCTCGCTCGACGAAATCGCCGCGCTCTGGCACTGCGACCGCCGCTTTGCGCCGACCATGTCCGGCGAGCGCCGCAGCCAGCTTTATGCCGGCTGGCTCGATGCCGTGCGCCGTGTCGCCTCCCAGCCGGTCTGAGCACTGGTTTTCGGCGTGTTGGCAAGGCGCTTGCAGGCGCAGCCGGGGCGTGCGCGCCGGCGGCCCGGCTGCCATGCGTTTGCAGCAAAATGCGGGTAGTCTGCAGGCTGCTCCGTTGTGCAGCGGCAGTGAACAGGCAGGGATATTGATGTGAGTTCCATTCTCGTGACCGGCGGCGCCGGCTATATCGGTTCGCATACCGTGCTGCAGCTGCTGCAGGCCGGGCATGACGTGGTCGTGCTCGACAACTTCAGCAACAGCAGGCCGGAGGCGCTGGTGCGCGTGCGACGCCTGGCCGGTGATGCGGCATTGTTGACGGTGATCGAGGGTGACATCCGTGACCGTGCCCTGCTGGATGGCGTTTTCGCGGCACATCCCGACATCGAGGCGGTCATTCACTTCGCCGGCCTCAAGGCGGTAGGCGAGTCGGTGGCGCAACCGCTGCGCTACTACGACAACAATGTCGTCGGCAGCCTGCGCCTGTGCGAGGCCATGGCCGCGGCCGGTGTGCATCGCCTGGTTTTCAGTTCGTCCGCCACGGTCTATGGCGATCCTCACGCCGTGCCCATACGCGAAGATTTCCCGCTGTCGGCGACCAATCCCTATGGCGCCAGCAAGCTGCATATCGAGGACATGCTGCGCGATCTGCAGCGCACCGATCCTGAGCTCTGGCAGATCGCCATCCTGCGCTATTTCAACCCGGTCGGGGCACATGCCAGCGGCGAGATCGGCGAGGACCCCAGCGGCATTCCCAACAATCTCATGCCCTATATCGCCCAGGTGGCCGCCGGCAAGCTGGCCAGCCTGAGCGTGTTCGGCTCTGACTATCCGACGCCGGACGGCACCGGTGTCCGTGACTACATTCATGTCGTCGATCTGGCCGAGGGGCATCTCAAGGCCCTGCAGCGGCTGGAGCGTGGCACTGCGGTGGAGGGCGGCGAGGCGACCGGCAACCTCATCACCGTCAATCTCGGCACCGGGCGCGGCTATTCCGTGCTCGACATGCTCAAGGCCTTCGAGGCGGCGTCGGGCAGGAGCATTGCCCATGTCATGGCGCCGAGACGCCCCGGAGATGTCGCGCAGTGCTATGCCGATCCGTCGCTGGCGCGCCGCGAGCTGGGCTGGCAGGCCAGCCGTGATCAGGCCGACATGTGTCGCGATCACTGGCGCTGGCAGTCGCGCAATCCTCATGGTTACGAGGGGTCATGACGACGTGGTGCCGACTGCAGGGATATTCCAGTCAGGCCGCCGGGAAGGGATGTGAAATCGGGCCGGCGGGCATGCCATATGCCGGCATGCCTATTCTCTGCGCGATCGCGCGGTCAGTGAAGTTCATGCTGGTGGACAAATCCGGTGTCGCTGGTATCGTCGGCGCCAGCGTCGTCAGCCATGTACTGACGATGCATTCATTCTTTTTGCGCCGGTATCTTTTTGCCGGTGCGCTGGCCAGTTGGAAGTCCTTTTCATGAAGGTGCTGGCGCTGAACACATTCGACGCCGATGGCGGCGCGGCACGCGCGGCTGTCCGGTTGTCACAGAGCCTGCGTGATGTCGGCACCGACATCCGTCTGCGCGTCCTGCGCAAGACCACGGACCTGCCCTGGGCCGAGTCCGAAGCGGGCACTCTCGGCAAGCTGCAGGGTCTGGCGCGGCCTCTGCTCGACACCTTGCCGCTGCGGCGTTATCGCCAGCGCAGCAGCCAGGCCTGGAGTGTCAACTGGCTGCCTTACCCTGCCGTGGATCGCGCTGTTGCCGAGGTCGATCTCGTGCATCTGCACTGGCTGGGCTTCGGCTATGTCTCGCCGCGCCAGCTCCTGCGCTGGCACAAGCCCGTGGTCTGGACCCTGCACGACATGTGGCCGGTCACCGGCGGCTGTCATTACGCGGCCGGCTGCGAAGGTTTCCATCATGGCTGCGGCAGCTGCCCGCAGCTGGGCAGCATACAAGCGCGTGACATCAGCGCCCGCCAGTTCGAGCTCAAGGCCGAGGTCATGCGCGAGGCCGATGTCAGCTTCGTCAGTCCCAGTCACTGGATGGCCGACGAGGCCCGCGCCAGCGGTCTCATCGGCGACTGCCCGGTGCATGTGATCGCCAACGGCCTTGATATAGATCGCTTCCAGCCGCTGGATCGCGTCATGGCCCGGCAGGCCTTCAATCTGCCGCCCGAGCGACCGGTCATACTCTTCGGCGCGCTCAATGCCCTGGGCGACGAGCGCAAGGGTTCGCATCTGCTGCTCGCCGCCATACGCCAGCTCGAAGCCGAGGGCTGGCCTGCCGGCCAGGAGCCGGCCTATGTCGTGTTCGGCGCCAGCGCGCCGGCCAATGCCGAGCTGGCGGCACTGCCCATCCGCTATGTCGGCCGCCTCCATGACGATGTCGCGCTGGCGCTGCTGTATTCCGCAGCCGATGTCATGGTCGTGCCATCCCTGCAGGAAACCTTCGGGCAGACGGCGTCCGAGGCCATGGCCTGCGGTACCCCGGTGGTGGCCTTTGCGGCTACCGGCCTGCTTGATGTCGTGGCGCACGGTGAAACCGGCTATCTCGCCAGACCCTATGAATCCTCCGATCTTGCTGCCGGCATCCGCTGGGTGCTGGCTGATGATGAACGCCACCAAGCGCTCTCCGGCCAGGCGCGCCGACGTTGCCTGCAGCATTTTGACCAGCGCCTGACCGCGCGTGCGCACCAGTCCCTTTATCAGGAGCTGGTCGCTGCCCATAAAACGAGAACGACAACATGAAGAAAGCACTGATCACCGGCATTACCGGCCAGGACGGCTCCTATCTGGCGGAATTCCTGCTGGCCAAGGGTTATGAGGTGCATGGCATCAAGCGCCGTGCCTCGTCGTTCAACACCGAGCGCATTGACCACATCTACCAGGATCCGCATGAGCCGAATCCGAAGCTGAAGCTGCATTACGGCGACCTCACGGATACCTCCAACCTGATCCGCATCCTGCGCGAGGTCGAGCCGGACGAGGTTTACAACCTGGGTGCGCAGTCGCATGTGGCGGTTAGCTTCGAGTCTCCGGAATACACCGCCGATGTCGATGCCATCGGCACCCTGCGTCTGCTCGAGGGCATCCGCTTCCTCGGGCTGGAAAAGAAGACGCGCTTCTACCAGGCCTCGACCTCCGAGCTTTACGGTCTGGTGCAGGAGACGCCGCAGAAGGAAACCACGCCGTTCTATCCGCGCAGCCCCTACGCGGTCGCCAAGATGTATGCCTACTGGATCACGGTGAATTACCGCGAGGCCTACGGCATCTATGCCTGCAACGGCATCCTCTTCAACCACGAGTCGCCGCGCCGTGGTGAAACCTTTGTCACGCGCAAGGTCACCCGTGGTCTGGCCAACATCGCCCAGGGCCTGGAAAAGTGCCTGTTCATGGGCAACATGGATTCGCTGCGTGACTGGGGTCATGCCAAGGACTATGTGCGCATGCAGTGGATGATGCTGCAGCAGGACACTCCGGATGATTTCGTCATCGCCACCGGCGTGCAGGTCACGGTGCGCGAGTTCATCCGCCGCGCCGCCGACGAGCTCGGCATCACGCTGCGCTTCGAGGGCGAGGGTGTCGACGAGCAGGCGATCGTGGCCGCCATCAGTGGTGACAAGGCGCCGGCACTCAAGGTTGGCGATGTCATTGTGAAGGTGGATCCGCGCTACTTCCGTCCGGCGGAAGTGGAGACTCTGCTGGGTGACCCGACCAAGGCCAAGGAAAAGCTGGGCTGGGTGCCGGAAATCACGCTCGACGAGCTGATCGTGGAGATGGTGGCGCATGACCTCGACAAGGCGAAGCAGCATGCCACGCTGAAGCAGGCTGGGTTCACGGTCTCGGTGAGCCACGAGTAATCATGACCAGCCCGGCCCTGGATATCGCCTGCCCGGTCGAGCCCGCCTCGGCGAAAGCGCTGGCGAGCACCCGTTTCGATGCGCTCGATGGCTGGCGTGGCGTGTTCGCTCTCGTTGTCGTGCTGTATCACTTCATGACTCTGCTGGAATCGCCACTGAAGGGCTGGCGCTGGCTGCAAAGCGGCTACCTGATGGTGGACGTGTTCTTCGTGCTCAGCGGCTTCGTCATTGCGCATGCCTATGCCGATCGTCTGCGTTCGCCGCAGGATGTCGGCATATTCATGCTGCGCCGCTTCTTCCGTGTCTGGCCCCTGCACGCGCTGGTTCTGCTCGGCCTGCTGCTGCTCGAGACGGTCAAGTGGTACATGGTTTCCCGCACGGGCGTCAGCGCCAGCAATGAGGCATTTGCCGGCATGTATTCCTGGGACGGTCTGGCGGCGAGCGTCTTTCTCGTGCATGCGCTGGGCCTGTTCGATGCCCCGGTGTGGAATGTGCCGAGCTGGAGCATCAGCACCGAGTTCTACACCTACCTGGTCTTCGCCTTGCTGGTCTGCGTCGCCGGTGCGGCATGGCTGGTGCGGCTGTCGATGGTGATCGTGACCGGCATCCTGCTGTTTTTGCTGCAGCAGAATCTCAAGAGCATGGACATAACGGTTGATCAGGGCTTTCTGCGCTGCGTGATGGGGTTCTTCACCGGCGTTCTGGCCTATCGCGCTGCAACCTGGCTGTCCCTACGGCGACCTGGCTGGTCGAGCTGGATCAGCGCCTTGCAGCTGCCGGCCCTGATCGCAGTCATGTTCTTCCTGTGGCTGGTCAACAACGGCCCCCTCGGGCTTTATGCACCATTGGTCTTTCTGCCCTTCATCATCGTTTTCGCCCGTGACGAGGGTCTGCTGGCGCGTCTGATGACGACGCCGGTCATGGCCTTCCTCGGGCGCATTTCCTATTCGGTCTACCTGGTGCACTACCTGGTCATGGTGTTCCTGATTCGTGTGCTCATGCTGCTGGCACAGAAGGGGCTGGTCGCCCTGCAGGTGCAGCATGGCGAGCTGGGGTTTTCGCTGGCCTTCGCCCAGCCCTGGCAGACCAGTCTGTTCATGGCGCTGTCGATGATGCTGATCATCGTGGTGTCCGCCATGACCTATTACTGGCTTGAGCTCCCGATGCAGGCTGTTGGCAAGCGCTGCGCGGATCGCGTGAGGAGAGGGTGATGTTGAGAGCGTTTTACCTGCGACTGAAGGACAGGCTGCCCTGGCTGGCCAAGCTGATGTTCAGGCTGCACTGGCAGAAACTCATGCAGATGCGTGTGCCCGCCGGCCTGACAGTACAGGCCGACATCAGCGCCGCGCGCAATATTCGCTGCACCGTGACGGGCCGTGGCAATACCCTGAGCATAGGCCCGTGGACTGTGATCAATGATCTCAAACTGGTCATTCTGGGTAGCAACAACCGGATCGTGATCGGTGAGGATGTGCGTATTCTGAGTGGCGTGTTCTACATCGAGGATGACAACAGCCTGCTGGAGATCGGCGACGGCAGCATCATCAAGAGCACGGGTGTGGGTCTCAGCGAGAGCGGCTCGACGATCCGCATGGGCAAGCACTGCATGATTGCCCCCGGTGTCGATATCCGCAATGGCGACTCCCATGCCATTTACGATGGCGCCAGCAACGAGCGCATCAACAAGGCTGGTGATGTGATTCTGGGCGATCGTGTCTGGGTCGGCGTGCGTGCCACCCTGCTCAAGGGGACTCAGGTTGCCGATGGCTGCATCGTCGGTGCCTGCTCGGTAGTCGCCAAGCCGCTGACCGAGCCGGCGGCCCTGTATGTCGGCAATCCACCACGGCATCTCAAAAGCAATATCTACTGGACTCGCGAGCATTGAGCAGAGTCATTGATGAATTATCCGGATGGTTTCTGCATGAGCAACAATGAGCGTATCTATATCGCCGGTCATCGCGGCATGGTCGGCTCGGCCATCGTGCGTCAGCTGCAGGCCCGTGGCTGCACGAACCTGATCACGCGTACCCACGCCGAGCTGGATCTGACCGATCAGGCCGCCGTGCGCGCCTTCTTTGCCGCTGAAAAGCCCGAAGTGGTCATCCTGGCCGCCGCCAAGGTCGGCGGCATCATGGCCAACAACAGCTATCCGGCCGAATTCATCTACGAAAACCTCATGATGGAATGCAATGTCATTCATGAGGCGCATCAGGCCGGCGTGCAGAAGCTGCTCTTCCTGGGCAGCTCCTGCATCTATCCCAAGCTGGCTCCGCAGCCCATGCCGGAGTCCTGCCTGCTGACCGGCACGCTGGAGCCGACCAACGAGCCCTATGCCGTCGCCAAGATCGCCGGCATCAAGCTCTGCGAGTCCTACAACCGCCAGTACGGCAGCGATTACCGCAGTGTCATGCCGACCAATCTCTACGGCCCGCATGACAACTTCCATCCCGCCAACAGCCATGTCGTGCCGGCCATGATCCGCCGTTTCCACGAGGCCGTGCAGAGCGGGGCGGATGAAGTGGTGATCTGGGGCACCGGCACGCCCATGCGCGAATTCCTCCATGTCGATGACATGGCCGAGGCCTCGCTGTTCGTGCTCGACCTGGATCGCGAAAGCTATCTGGCCAATACCGAGCCCATGCTGTCGCACATCAATGTCGGCACCGGTACCGATGTCACCATCCGTGAACTGGCCGAGACCATCGCCGAGGTCACCGGCTTCCGTGGCCGCCTGGTGTTCGACACCACCAAGCCCGACGGTACGCCGCGCAAGCTCATGGATGTCTCGCGCCTGGCCGGCATGGGCTGGCGTGCGAAGACTGCGCTGCGCGAAGGCCTGGCCGATGCCTACCGCTGGTTCCTGGCGCATGCCGACGAGGTTCGCGGCTGATGTGGCGTCCGGCAACCTTGCCTCGACCCGGGTTGCACCCGGCGGGCGTGTTGCTGGCGATCGGTATCGCGGCCTTGCCGCTGCTGCACCTGCTGCTGGCCTGGCGCAGCAACGGAGAGATGCTGCAATGGCTGCTTGATGATGCTGCCTACGACACCATGAGGCATGCCGGCAGCCTGCTCGGTCGTGGCTACGGCAGTGTTCCCGGCAATGGGGTGCCATCGCTGTGGCTGTTGCCGGTGACCGTGCTCGGCCTGATTTCCGGAGGCTCGCCGACGGCCTTCTTCCTGCTGGTCATGATCGCCCTGGCGGCGATCAACACGGCCGTGCTGTATGTGTTCTGCCGGCGTTTCGGCGAGCGACTGGGGTATCAGTCCGCGTTGCTGGCGCTGTTGTTCATCATGGTGACGCTGCCGGAAATCACGATACGCGGCAGCGAAACCGTGCTGCTGCTGCCGGCACTCTATCTGCTGTTTTGCCGGCTGAGCGCGGGGGGCATGCCCTGGCAGTCACGGGACTCGGTCACCCTGGGTCTGGCGCTGGCCTGGCTTGTGCTGGTTCGCCTCGACAGTCTGGTGCTGGTGCTGGTGTTGCTGGCCTGGGTGGCCTTGTGCCTGCGACCAGGCTGGCGCGCCATGCTGGTGCTCATGTTGCCGTCGGCGCTTGCGCTGCTGTCGCTGGCGACAATCAATCTGGCCTGTTACGGCGCGCTGTTGCCGGCCAGTCTTGCGACCCGTGCCCTGGGTACGCCCTGGCTGGCCAATTTCAGTGTCTATGCCGACATGCTGTCATGGTGGATGAAGCCGGGCATTCTGGCCTTGAGCGCTGTCTGGCTGCTGGCCGAGCTGATTTACCGGCGCCGCCGACCTGCCGGCCATGCTCTGGCGCTGCTGGGGGTGAGTCTGCTGGCCCTGTTCGTGCAGGTCGGCTTGTATGCCGCCTGCTCGGGCTGGGCACTGGCGGAGGCGGATGCCTATCTGATGGTCGCGGTCCTGCTGGCCATGATATTGCGCGTGCATGCCCTCGCTTCAGGCGTGGCAGGGCAGGCTGTTCGTGGCGGTCGCCTCGCGCTCCGGCGACTGCTGTCGCTGGTGTTGCTGCTGGGGGCGGGCGTCGCGCTGCCGGGCTGGTATGGCGGGCCGGCGGATGCCGCCATGGTCCGCAATCAGCGCGACATTGCCGCCGGCGTCTTTGCCGGCAAGACCATCATCATGGGTGAACATGCCGGCAGCGTGAGTTTCTGGGTGCCGAGCGCGCGTGTCGTGCAGCCCGATGGACGCGGCATGCCGCCGGCCTTCATGAACAGCATGCGACATGGCCGGGGCGGGGAGTGGATTGATCTCCACCATGCGGTTGATGCGCTGGTGGTCGACAGACCGTGGCTGCCGACCATGCATTATGGTGGCGATCGGGTCTATCTGGTGATAGAGCCTGTTCGCGCCAGACTCTGGCAGGACCATGTCCTGATCTATTGCTTCCCGCAGTTCGCCGTGCTCGACGAGCAGCAGGGCGACGACTTCTCCCGTCTGAGATTCGACTATGCCGAGCGCATGACCTGTCCCCAGCCGTTGATGGCCTGGGCCAACGAGGTCAATTCCCGCGCACAGCTTTTCCAGCTTTCCAGGGCGCTGAGGCCGGAAGGCCTGGCCGAGCGCCTGGCCCATCTCGACCATTGGCTGGCTCGCCTGCACCAGGTTCCCGCGCCGTTGACGCAACCGGATACCGACCCGAAATGAGCCAGCCAGACTCTCTTTCCGCACAGGAGCAAGCCCGTACAATGACACCGGTCACCTCTCCGCAATCACCTCTGTTTTCTGTGGTGATTCCCTGCTTCAACGCGGTCAATACGGTGCGTCGTGCGCTGGAGTCATGTTTCCTGCAGAGCGAGCGCTCTGTCGAAATCCTGCTTGTCGATGACGCCAGCAGCGATGCCACGCCAGCATTGCTGGCCGAGCTTGCGGCGGCGGCCCCTGCGGACATGCAGGTTCATGTGCATTGTCTGCAGAATAATGGCGGCCCGGCGCGGGCCCGGAATTTCGGTTGGGACAGGGCCACCGGCCGCTATCTGGCCTTTCTGGATGCCGACGATTGCTGGGATCCGGACAAGCTGGCGAACATTCGCGAGTACCTGCAACATAATCCGGAGACGCTGCTGCTCGGTCACCCGCATCGCCAGCTGGGCGAGACCCGCCCCGAGCCCGAGCCGGCACGTGTGCGGCTCATGTCGTACTGGCAGCTCCTGCTGCGCAACATCGCCCAGACCTCGTGCATTGTCGTCGCCAGGGCGGTGACACTGCGCTTCGATACCGACATGCGCTATACCGAAGATCATGATCTGTGGCTGCGCCTGACCCGACAGCAGGCGGCCGTCTGCCTCGACGGCCTGACCCTGACTCAGCTCGGGCGTCCGCAAATGAGTCCGGGCGGGCTCAGCGGCCGCCGCTGGGCCATGCGCAAGGGCGAGCTGCACATGTACATCAAGGCCTCGCGCCAGGATGTGCGGCTGCTTGTCATGCTGCCGGGGCTGCTGGCATTTTCCCTGCTCAAGCACCTCTGGTCGCTGCGCACACAGGTCAGGTCATGGCGGGCGACAGGAGCGACAACATGAAGCGGGTGGCCATCCTGCTGGCGACCTACAATGGCAGTCGCTGGCTCGACGAGCAGCTCGACAGCCTGCTGGCGCAGCAGGGTGTCGAGGTGACGGTCTTTGTCAGTGACGATCACTCGTCCGACAACACCCTGGCCTTGCTGCAGGCTCGCGATGACGCGCGCCTGCGCATCCTGCCCCAGGCCGTGCGCTGCGGCTCGGCGGCCGGCAACTTCTTCCGGCTCCTGCGCGATGTCGATTTTGCCGGCTTCGATGCCATTTCACTCGCTGACCAGGATGATGTCTGGCATGGCGACAAGCTGCTGCGGGCCCTGCAACATATGGAGACCCTTGGTGTCGATGCGGTGTCCGGCAATGTCGAGGCCTTCTGGCCGGACGGTCGCCGCCGCCTGATACGCAAGAGTCAGGCGCAGTGCCGCTGGGACCATCATTTCGAGGCTGCCGGTCCGGGCTGCACCTATGTTCTGTCCGTGGCGCTGGCGCGCGAGCTGCAGCAGGTGCTGCGGGCGCGTGGCGCGGCCATGGACGGCGTCAGTCTTCATGACTGGTTCATCTATTGCTATGCACGCACCCATGGCTGGCGCTGGCATATCGACGAGAGGCCGGTCATGAACTATCGCCAGCATGATGGCAATGTCATCGGTGCCAATCAGGGCTGGCGTGCCGTGCGTTCGCGCACCGGCAAGATTCTCGATGGCTGGTATCGTGGCCAGGTGTTGCTGATCGGCCAGCTGTGCCAGCGTCAGGGGCAGTCCCCTGTGAGCTGGCTGGCGGACGACAGCCGGATGGGTTATTTGCGCCTGCTGTTTGGCGTGCATCACATGCGTCGCTACTGGCGCGATCGTGGCGTGCTGGCCTTGGCGTTTGTTGTTTTCTTCTTTCGGGCGGGGTGGAATAAATGACGTTGACAGGATTGCAGCTGCTGCGCTGCATGGGCTGCCTCTTTGTGCTGCAGGCACATATAAATCGTGATCACATGGTCGGCTTCTTCAGTCTGGATGTGTTCTTCCTGATCAGCGGCTTTGTCATGGCGCTGCTGATCACGCGCCCCAAGCAGACCCAGGACCGTTTCATCAAGGATCGCATCGCCCGTGTGCTGCCGATGATCTGGCCGCTGACGCTGGCCGTCTTCGTGCTCGCCATGGTGACGCCGTCACTGATGAATTCGACCACGCCGAACCCGGTCAATCTGCTCAAGTCCCTGTTCTTCATACCGTACTACAAGGAAAACGGTGTCATTTCTCCAATCCTGCCGGTGGCCTGGACGCTCAACTACGAGATCCTGTTCTACGGTTTTTGCGCGCTTTCCTTCCTGGTCAGGGTCCCCAAGCGCCTTGCCGTCGTGACCGCGGCGATGCTGGCGGTCTATGGCGTCGCCCATCTTTTCAAGGGCAGTGGCGCCGCCGCCGAGTTCTACTCCAGCTACTACATGCTCGAGTTCCCGGCCGGCATGATCATCTGGGCGCTTTACCAGCGTTATGGCCAGGTCAGCCTGCCCAAGATTCCCGGTCTGATCGCCATCATCGGCCTGATCGTGCTGATGACCTATGCCGATGCCCGCTGGAATGGCGTGGTTGACCGCCTGTGGCTGTTTGCCGGTCCCTCCATGCTGCTGGTCTGGCTGGCCCTGCTGTACGAGCCGCACATCGGCAAGGGCCCGCTGATTCGTCTGGGTGTCCTGCTGGGCGATGCCAGTTACAGCATCTACATGACACATGTCTTCGTCGTCGAGTTCCTGCGCAAAATCCTGCCGCGCCTGATCGACGGCTTTGAGCTCCATTCTCTGCCCGGCCTGGTCACCGGCATGGTCCTGAGTCTTCTCGTGGGCGTGCTGATCGACCTCTACTTCTACAAGCCCGCTGTCACCGTCTTCAGCAACTGGCTGCGCGCACGCCGTCCCCTGGCCATGACGGTGGCGAAGGCATGAGTGAGGTTGGCATGACGCTTGGGGCAGTGCCCCGGGCGGCGACTCGCGATGACTCCGCGAGCTGGCCATCCCGGCTGCTGCTGCCCCTGGCGCTGGTGGTTGCCCTGCTTTCGGCGTGGGGCATATGGCGACCCTATTCGTACTGGGTCGACGAGATCTTCTCGGTGGCGGCGGCGCGCGAAAGCGTGCACGACATGTTCTCGCGCTGGATCCTGGGCGATGTGCATCCGCCGCTGTATCAGCTCCTGCTCAATGGCTGGGTCGCCCTTTTCGGCACCAGCGAAGCGGCCACGCGCAGCCTCAGCCTGGCCGGGGCGCTGGCCGCCGTGGCCCTGACCGTGAACCTGGCCCGGCGCCGTCCGGACATGGCGGGCTTCGCCGTCATGCTGCTGGTGCTGCCCTGGGTTGCCTACAATGCCCAGGAGGTCAGGTCCTACGTCTTCATTTACCTGCTGGCATTGTTCGCCCTGCAGGCAACCCTGCTGGAGCGCGAGCGCAGCTTTCTGGTGGCGCTGGTCCTGCTGGCCTGGACACATTACTTCGGTCTTTTCCTCGGCCTCTCGCTGCTGTTCGCGCGCGTGGTCATGCGTCGCCGCCTGTCCCTGGCGGAGTGCCTGACGGCGTTTGCCATGCTGCTCTGGATGCCGATTCACATGGCGTTCGGGCGCTTGCTCAAGCATGCCGCAGGCGGCTTCTGGATCGTGGTTGACGGCCCGGATGACAGCATCGCCAACCTCTTCAGCACCATCTCCCCGGGTTTCGAGCAGGCTGCCCGTCTCTGGCCATTGCTGTCCTGGGGCTACATGCTCCTGCTGCTGCCCGTACTGGGCTATTTCCCCTGGCGCCGCTTGCGCGGACATGCGGTGTCCGCGCTTGATCTGCAGCTGACGCTGGCTCTGGCCACTTTCGTGGTGGGCATTGTGGTGGTCGATCTCGTGGTGCCGATGTCGACCCCGCGCAACTTCATTGTTGTTCTGCCATTGCTGACCTGGGTGCTTTTTCGCATAGGCAGCGATGCCTTGCCCGGTCGGCTGATGACTGCGGCCATGCTGGTCTGGCTGCTCGTTCAGCTGGCATCGGGCGCCATTCTCGTGCGCCACAAGCATTCCGAAGTGGAGAACTACAGGCGAGCCACGCAGGAGATGGTCAGGCTGCTGGATCAGGGCTATGCCGGTTATTTCCTCGAGCCTTGCCACAGCATTGGTGTCTACAACAATGCCGCCATCAACAACTTCTATTTG
The DNA here is from genome assembly GCA_023265995.1 of Perlucidibaca sp. Lineage (GTDB taxonomy): Bacteria > Pseudomonadota > Gammaproteobacteria > Pseudomonadales > Moraxellaceae > Perlucidibaca. The sequence goes on along the minus strand of JAHFSA010000001.1, from coordinate 226,711 downwards.
CAGGCGCTGGATGGCCGGGGCAGAAAGCTGCAGGCGGTCTGTCTCGACACCTTGCCGCACGATCCGGCGCGGGTCGCCATCATGGCCTGCCACCAGATGCCCTTTGATCGCCTGACGCAGGTCCTGCCTGCCGGCTATCACGCCTATCCGATGGATGCCAAAGGTCTGTGCGCTGTCATCCGCGGTTAGCGGATGACTTCGGCGATTTCGTGACGATTGGAGGCGGGCGACTTGCCCGCCGGGTCGGGATAGCCGGCAGCAAGCAGCATGACGATCTCGATATAGTCCGGGATGTTCAGCAGCTGCTTGAGCTTGCGGTCGTTGTCATGCGAGACGCACCAGTTCAGCGGACATGAACCGATGTCACGGCCGTGCAGGGCGTAAATGAAGGACATGGCGAAGAGGGCGCCATCAACCAGCGGCTGCTTGCGCTCCACGCGTCCGCCAAAGGCGCGGATGTCCGCACCCATGACGAACAAGGTCGGCACCTGATGGCCGAAGCCGCGATTGCCGTTCTGGTAGGACAGCGCGCCACGGATCTGCTCGGCATCGATCAGGCGCTTGACGTAGAACGCCTGGCGGTTGCAGACCGACGGCGTGTGCTGAGCGGCCCGCACAGCGGCTTCGAAGTCGTCGTCGCTGATGGCTTCCGGGCGATAGACACGGACCGAGTGGCGTGACATGGCGAAGTCGGCAAAGCTCGTCCAGTTGTGCTTGAGTGCCGCATTCTGCTTGAGCTGATAGACATTTTCCCCGCTGGCGACCGCGCTGGCATGCAGTGCTGCCAGCGCCGTGCGCAGATCCGCGACATCAACGCCATGGTTGTGCTGGAACTCGGTGAAGGCGCTCAGAACGCCATGGGCGAAATCGACCTGGCTCGATGGCTGGTTGCCTTGCGCGGCCCAGCGCTTGAGCAGGGCCGCGAGCGAGCGCGCGGTGTCCAGCGAGTGCCCCGGGCTCGGATTCGGCATCGACAAGCCTTTTTCGAGCACATGGTAGTGGGCGATGATCGTGGCTTCGAGGCTCTTGCGATTGCCCGGATCGCTGGTGAAGGTCCGGGCGTGACGCAGATAGCGCAGGCAGTCCAGCAGGAACTCCCGGGTAATGAAAAGATACGAGAACACGTTGGAACGTATCGTCAGCAGACGGGTTTTCAGTGAGGTCTTCATGTCATTCAAAGAGCTTGGCAAGTGATTGCTTGAGGAAGTCGCGGGAGGCCGAGCTCTGGACTTCCAGACGCGCGAAAACGGCATCGTAATCGATGGCTTCGAGCATCTTGCGGCGATCGAAGTCATCACGCGAGAGCCTGTCCTCCAGGCCGAGGTCGCTGACCAGGCTGCCGACCTTGTTGAGAATGGCCGGATTCATGGAGCAGATGAAAGGCTTGCGGAACTTGATCGCAAAGATCGTGCCGTGGAAGGTCGAGGTCACAATGAAACTGGCCTGCTCGAACCAGTTCAGCCACTGCACGGGGCCGACGGTGGTCCGGTCTATGTCGCACCAGTCATGCTGGTAGCCGACGCAGACAGTCTTCAAGCCCTGCTCGCTGGCGAAGCGGCGGGTTTCGGCGATTTCCGCCGCTGTCAGCATGGTGGCGTAGACCAGCAGATAGGGCTGGGACAGGGCTGTGGATGATGCCCGTGCCGGCATGATGTCGTTGACCAGCAGGGTAGGGTCGACCACGCGCACGGCGGGCTGGTCGTGGCAGCGATCGACCAGTTCGGCGGCATAGCGGTCGCGCACCGAGATGTGGCTGAAGTTGCGGAAACCGGTTCGCACATACTCCGGGATCTGGCCGCCATCGATGGGGCCGCAGCTGGCGGCATAGGAAATGCGCGGGCGTTCGAGGCCGTGACCGTAATAGATGGGGTCGTTGCCCAGCCAGTCGAAGGTGTAGTTCCAGACAATGTCGCTGCCGATCACGTAGGCGTCGAAGTCCTGCTGACGGATGGCATCAACGCGGGTCTTGAGCGGGCCGTCGAGCTTGAACAACTGGTGGTCGCGCCGGAAGTTGCGGAACTTGACGATGTTCCTGAGCAGGCGCATCGGGCGCTTGGTCAGGAAGAAGGACTTCAGCTCGGCCAGCCTGTGGGTCCGGTTCTTGTAGTTGACGATGGTCGCGTCATAGCCCGCGCTGTGCAGGAAGTTCTGCAGGTAGTAGGCCTGAAAGAAGGCGCCATGGTTGATGCCGTCGTGAAAGGTCAGTATGCCGACTCTTTTTTTCATGGATGAGAAGTCTTCTGCTGCATATGTGAGGAAAGAGGGGGCTGGCGGCCGAACAGGCTGCCCAGTTGCATCAGGAATATCGGACGGGCCAGCAGGCAGTTGATCAGGATCGACGAGCTCAGTGCCGAGATCAGCGATGCCATGGCGGCCCCCAGGGCCCCGTAGGTCGGGATCAGCCAGAGATTGAGCACGATGCTGAGCACCAGTCCGGTCAGCGTCTTTTGCAGCGACAGCATGCCGCGACCATGATCGAAGGCCCAGCGCGCCTGCACCATGCCGAGCGCGAATGGCAGGTTGCAGAAGACATGCAGCGCCAGGATGGGGGCGCTGCCGCTGTACGAGGCGCCATAGAGCAGGGCGATCAGCCTGCCGGAAAGCAGCCAGATAGTCAGGCATATGGGCAGCAGCAGCCACCACATCAAGGTGAACATCTGGCCGAGATTCCGGTAGTAGCCGGCGGGGTCGGTGGTCAGCTTGCGTGAAATGACCGGACCCAGGCTCATGCAGATGGAGGTTGGAATGAAGAACAGCGCAATGGATATCTGGGTCGCGGCCGAGTAGAGCCCGAGGTCGTGCTCGCCTCGCAGCTCGCGGATCATGATCTGGTCAATGCGCATGTAGAGCATGATGCCGACGGCTGATATCAGGAAGGGCCAGGCATCGCGCAGCATGTTCCGTGCCGTATCGGCATCCCAGTGCCAGCGGCCGGTCACCACGCCTGTGCCACGGTAGCTGAATGCCAGCAGAAGGGCATTGAGCATGGCCTCGATCAGATAGCTGAGCACGAACCAGGTCAGCGGCATGTCGTTGACAATGAGGGCGACGCGCAGCCCGTTGACGATCAGGAAGGACGCGCCCTTGGCGACAACCGTGATGCGACTGCGGGTCTGGCTCTGAAACCACAGGTCTATGGTGTCGCTGGCCTGGAAGATGGTGGCGCTGCAAATGATGGCGACCAGGAACAGGGTGTGGGTATCGCCCGGGCGTATCAGCCAGATGACCAGCAGGCTGGCCAGCCAGCAGGCGAATCCGGCGAGCAGCCGCAGGCGCAGCGCCGAGCCGAGAATATGACCCGCCTGCTGTCGTGTCGACGCCAGCTCCCGAATGACAATGCCATCGAGTCCCAGTTGGGCAATCGTGCTGAACAGCATCATGTAGGCGATAACGTAGGCCAGCTCGCCGTATTCGGCCGGCCCCAGATGACGAGCCACCCAGGCGCCGACCAGCACGCCGACGATCAGACGCAGGCTCTTGTCACCCAGCAGCCAGACCGTGTTGGCCAGAAGCTGCCGGGTGTTGGTACTGGCAAGGTACTGTTTCAGTGGGCCAAGCCTGCTCATCATCGGATGCTGCGGAAGTTCTTGACCAGTCTCAGCAGCAGCAGCGCCATCTGCAGCAGTCTGTCGTGACCGGCGGCGATGTTGACGCGATAGGACTCGCAGATCATGCCGGCCGGATCGTTGCCGGTCAGGCCGGTCAGGAAGAACTCGCCGGCGACAAAGTCGCTGTCATGAATGCGGGCTCCGCCATTGCGTGCCTGCATGAGAAAGAGCTGGTCGGCGCAGATCGGGAAGCGGCGCGAATAGTAGCCATGCTTGTCATGCAGGCTGGTGCGGATGAGGGCGCCGATGGAGTGGCTGGAGACGCACGATCGGATGCCCCAGAACCAGGCGTGGTTGCGTTTGCGCGCGACCGTACGGCCGTTGATGCGCACCTGGCTGGAAATGATGTCGGCCTGCGACTCCTGCACGGCGGCGGCATAGTTGGCGAGGGCATCATGGTCGAGACGGTCATCGGACCCGATCACCAGGTAATACTCGCCGGACGTCATGCGCAGGCCGCGATTGAGGGCGTCATAGACCCCGAAATCCCTGGCCTGGTCTATCTTCATGTCAATGCCGCGAGCGGCACGCAGCAGCTCGACGGTCCGGTCCGAAGACAGCCCGTCGGCGATGACCCATTCAAAATCCCTGAAGGTCTGACGCTCCAGATCGCCGATGAGATCGCCGATCTGTTTCTCCGAATTGAGCGTCGCGGTGACTATGCTGATCAGGGGTTTCTTAATCATGTTTTCGGGGACTGCTCGTTGTATGCGGGTTCAGGGTCGGGGTGGCGCGGATCGTATTCGCGGAGAATCCAGATGCGCCGGCCAAAGATCAGCAGATAGCTGAAGAGTATGAGGAAAAGGCCGAGCAGGAGCGCCATGTTCTCGTAGAACGAGGTGCGCACCATGTTTTGCGTCGAGAGAATGATGTAGATGGCCAGGATGAAGCCGGGCAGGCTCTTGAAGGCCTGCCAGCGATAAACCAGGGTGTAGAAGCTGGCAATGATGAGCGGCGATATCAGCGAGAAGGTCATGCCGCCGAAGAAGTAGCTTTCAGCCGCGATGTTGCCCGCCAGGCCGAAGGAAAGACTCATGGTGCGCTTGACGTAGTCGGTGTACGAGACATAGGTCAGGTCGAAGAAGTCACGGATGGCACCCGGAAGAACCTTGGTCAGACAGGAGCTGATGAGGTCGAAGAACGGCGTATTGGGCTGGGCATCGATGATCAGGTCCAGGCTCGATCGGGTCAGGAAGAACTCGGACGACGAGAAGAGCAGGAAGTCTCCGATCGAGCTGTTCGCGTAGTCGAGGCGGTAGAAGATGCCGAAGGCGACCAGCAGCAGGACGAAGATGACGATGGGCATGACATAGATCTTGCCGGTGCGCAGCGTGATCAGCAGATAGAAGCACAGGAAGATCGATGTGATGGTGCCGCGGCCGTTCTGGAGAAAGTCGGCCGCGACAAAGGGAAAGGCCACGACAACAAACAGCAGCAGTCCCCAGAGACGCTTCTGGTGCTTGAAGATGAACAGCAGCGAGGCGAGCAGGCCGATGCAGTAGAGCTGGCCGTAGAAGCCTGCGCGCAGGAAGTTGTCGATGTAGTACGTCATGGCGCTGTAGCGATTGTCCTGCAGCGCGGCCAGTCCCGGGCCGTAGGTGGCGAGGATGAAGTACGAGAACGGCACGACGAAGAGCAGGGACATGCCGGCGATGTTGCCGATCACGCCCAGCTCGATAGGACGCAGCTTGAGGAAGCGGTCCTTGTTGAGCGCATAGGCCAGCAGAAAAATGAAGAAGTAGTAGTAGCAGAGCAGGGAGGCGGTGTCGGAGGCCTCGGCCCGGAACGAGAAGCCCATGGTCTGCTGCCCGGCTTCGGCAGTCATGGAGCCAACGACCATGTAGAAATAGCCGATGACCAGCAGATAGAGCGTGGGGTTCAGAATGAAGCCGACGGCATTGCCTGTGCGGGTTGCCAGGCTGAGCCGGCGCGCCAGTATGACCATGAAGGCGAGGGTCAGCAGCAAGCCGCCGTAAAAAGTCATGTTCTGCGTGCCTTCCGTGACAGCGCCAGCGGCAGGCGCACTATCATGTCAGCGTCCTCCCACCAGCAGAAACTCCAGCAGCGCCTTCTGCGCGTGCAGGCGGTTCTCGGCCTCGTCCCAGACCACGGCGCGCGGGTCATCGAGCATGTCTTCCGAGATTTCCTCGCCGCGATGCGCCGGCAGGCAGTGCATGAACAGGGCGCTGTTGTCGGCCAGATCCATCAGGCGAGGATTGACCTGGTACATGGCGAAGCGACGCTTGCGCACGCTCTGCTCGGACTCCTGGCCCATGCTGGTCCAGACGTCGGTGGCGACCAGATGGGTGCCTTCGGCGGCTTCCTCGGCCGTCTTCACCAGCTCGGCGCAGTGCGCATACTGCTCCAGCAGCTCGGGATCGGGCTCGAAGCCGTAGGGGCAGGCGATCTTGAGCTTGAAGCCGAACTGGTGGGCGGCGTGCACATAGCTGTTGCACATGTTGTTGCCGTCGCCGATCCAGGCGAAGGTCTTGCCGGCGAGCGGGCCGCGATGCTCGAGGAAGGTCTGCAGGTCGGCGAGCAGCTGGCAGGGATGATGGTCATCGGTGAGGGCGTTGATCACGGGCACTTGCGAGTAGGCGGCGAAGCGCTCGATGGTGCTGTGCTCGAATGTACGGATCATGACAGCGTCGACCATGCGCGAGATGACACGCGCCGAATCCTCGACCGGTTCGCCGCGGCCCAGCTGGGTGTCACGCGGCGACAGGAAGATGGCCGAGCCACCGAACTGCGCCATGCCGGCCTCGAAGGACACGCGTGTGCGCGTCGAGGACTTCTCGAAGATCATGGCCAGCACGCGATTCTTCAGCGGCTCATAGACCACGCCTTCGCGCAGCATGCGCTTGAGTTCGATGGCGCGTTCGAGCAGCGCCTGCAGTTCGGCCGGCGTGAAGTCCAGCAGGGTGAGGAAGTGCCGCGTGCTCATGCCGACACCTTGCTGCTGTTGCCGGTGATGCCCTGCTCGGCGAGGAAGCTGCGCACCAGCGCCGAAATGGAGGACACCAGCAGGTCGGCCTCCTCGGCGGTGATGATCAGCGCCGGCAGCAGGCGGATGCGGTTTTCGGCGCTGACGATGAGCAGCACTCCGGCGTCGCGCGCGCGCGCCACCAGCTCGGTGCAGGAGGGCACCGGCAGCACGACGCCGATCATGAGGCCGGCGCCTTCGACCGTGACGCCGAGGTCGCCGAGGTTGGCGCGGAAGCCGTTCATGATGCGCTCACCCATGACGGCGGCGTTGTCGATCGGGCCCTTGAGCAGTTCCTGTATCGTGGTCAGCGCGGCGCGCGAGCCCAGCGGCGTGCCGCCGTAGGTGGTGCCGTGCTTGCCCGGGCTGAACAGGTCGACAGCCTTGCCGCTGACCAGGCAGGCGCCGATCGGGAAGCCGTTGCCGAGGCCCTTGGCGGTGCTCAGCACGTCGGGCAGGATGCCGGCGTGCTGGTAGGCGAAATACTTGCCGGTACGGCCGTTGCCGGTCTGGATCTCGTCGAGCATGAGCAGCCAGTGGTGCTGGTCGCAGAGCGCGCGCAGGTCCTTGAGATAGTCGAAGCCGTTCTTCGGCATGCGCACGCCGCTTTCGCCCTGGATCGGTTCGACCAGGATGGCGACGATGTTCGGGTTTTCGGCGGCCACGCGCTCGATGGCGGCGAGGTCGTCATGCGGTACGCGCACGAAGCCCTGCACCAGCGGGCCGAAGCCTTCCTGGACCTTGGCGTTGCCGGTGGCGGTCAGGGTCGCCAGGGTGCGGCCATGGAAGCTGTTTTCCATGACGATGATGGTCGGCTCGGCGATGCCCTTCTTGTTGCCGTAGAGGCGGGCCAGCTTGATGGCGGCCTCGTTGGCCTCGGCGCCGGAGTTGCCGAAGAAGCACAGGTCCATGCCGGAGACATCGCGCAGGGCGGCGCCGAGCTGCTCCTGCAGCGGAATCTGGAACAGGTTGGAGGTGTGCACCAGCGTGCGCGCCTGGTCGGCGATGGCTTCCGCCACCACCGGATTGGCATGGCCGAGGCCGCAGACGGCGATGCCGGCGGTGGTGTCGAGGTAGCGGCGGCCGGCGGTGTCGTACAGCCAGATGCCTTCGCCGCGCACGAAGGCGACAGGCTGCCGGGCATAGGTGGGCATGAGGGCGCTGGGCGCCTGGCTGTTCGACGTGGTCATTATGGCAAAAGCTCGATGTCGCGACTGGAAATGCGTGTCTGCAAGGGCTGCGCAAGGGCCGCCAAGGCAAACCCCGAGTGTAGCGCCCATGCCGGTTTTCGCCAAGGAGACTGCGGTTCTGCTAACATTGATGCATCATCAATCCTTATCTGTCCGAGAGTCGCCATGGATATTGAAACCCTGATCAAGAAGCAGATCGCCGACAACAACATCATCCTTTACATGAAGGGCACCCCGCAGTTCCCGCAGTGCGGCTTCTCGGCCCGTACCGTGGAGGCTCTGGTGCAGGTCGGCGAGCCGTTCGCCTACGTCAACATCCTGGAAAACCCGGAAATCCGCGCCACCCTGCCGCGCATCGCCAACTGGCCGACCTTCCCGCAGCTGTGGGTAAAGGGCGAGCTGATCGGCGGCTGCGACATCGTCATGGAAATGGTGCAGAAGGGCGAGCTGGCCCCCCTCATCAAGGAAGCAGCAGCCACCGCCAAGGCCTGAGCGCTGCCGGCGTGGCGCGGTCATGCGCCCGTCACGCTTCCTGACCATGCTGTCGCTGTCGCTGCGCAACACTGAACAAGGAGAGTGATCATGTTGCAGATTCTGTTGATGGCGCTGCTGTTCCTCGCCGTGCTGGTGGTCCTGCTCAGTGTCAAGCAGGTGCCGCAGGGCTATGAGTGGACGGTCGAGCGTTTCGGTCGCTACACGACCACGCTCAGCCCCGGCCTGCATTTCATCATGCCGTTCTTCGACCAGATCGGTCGCAAGCTCAGTGTCATGGAGCAGGTGCTGGACATCCCGGCGCAGGAAGTCATCTCGCGTGACAACGCCATGGTGCGCATCGACGCCGTCTGCTTCTACCAGGTCATCAACACGCCGAAGGCGGCCTACGAGGTGCAGAGTCTGGGTTATGCCATCCAGAATCTGGCGCAGACCAACATGCGTACCGTGATCGGCTCGCTCGACCTCGATGAAATGCTGTCGCAGCGTGACCACATCAACAGTCGCCTGCTCGCTGCCATCGACCAGGCCACCAGTCCGTGGGGCGTCAAGATCACCCGTGTCGAGATCAAGGACATCACGCCGCCGACCGACCTCATCGAGGCCATGGCCTCGCAGATGAAGGCCGAGCGCACCAAGCGCGCGCTCATCCTGGAAGCCGAGGGCAAGCGTCAGGCCGAGATCCTCATCGCCGAGGGCGAGAAGCAGGGCGAAATCCTCAAGGCCGAAGGTGAACGTCAGGCCGCCTTCCTCGAATCCGAGGCGCGCGAGCGTCAGGCCCAGGCCGAAGCCAATGCCACCGCGGTGGTGTCCGACGCCATTGGCAAGGGCAACATCCAGGCCATCAACTATTTCGTCGCGCAGAAGTATGTCGAGGCCTTCGGCAAGGTCGCGGCCTCGCCGAATACCAAGGTCATCATGATGCCCATCGAGGCCTCGCAGCTGGTCGGCACCGTCGGCGGCATCGGCGAGCTGGTCAAGGCCATCCAGGGCGAGCGCAAGGCCTGAGGCTGGCGCAGGAGAAGGGCATGACCGCAATCACCTGGTGGGTACTGGCACTGCTGCTGGCGGTTCTGGAGCTGCTCAGCGGCACCTTCTTCGCGCTCATGCTGGCGCTGGCGGCTGCGGCCACGGCTCTGGCCGTGCATCTCGGACTGCATGACTGGCCGCTGCAGGCCGGCCTCTACGCCTTGCTGGCTCTGGGCCTGTGCGCGCTCTGGTATCGCCACCGTCCGCGTCTGCTCAAGCGTGCCGGCAACGAGCTCAACCGCGGCAGCGCGCGCTGGCTGGGCCGTGTCATCGTGCTGCCGGACGGGCTCAAGGGTGGCGTGGCGCATGTCTCCGTCGATGACAGCTTCTGGACCGTGCGCGGCCCGGACTGCGCGGCCGGTGCCCAGGTCCGCATCGTTGCCATCGAGGGCAATGTGCTGGTGGTCGAGCCGATTGCGGTCTGAGTGCTTGAAAACCTGATCGGGTCGCCGCATGCTTGCGATCCTTCGTCCTCGTGACTGACCCCTTTTTCTCCACCTATCAGAACAGGAGTGCCTCATGGCCGTTCTCGTTGGCAAGCCCGCCCCGGATTTCACCGTTCCCGCCGTCCTCGCTGATGGCTCCATCGTCGAAGACTACAGCTTCAGCGCTGCCACCAAGGGCAAGTACGCCCTGGTGTTCTTCTACCCGCTGGACTTCACCTTCGTCTGCCCGTCGGAACTGATCGCCCTCGATCACCGCATCCCGGACTTCAAGGCCCGCAACGTGGAAGTGGTCGGCGTCTCCATCGACTCCCACTTCACCCACAACGCCTGGCGCAACACCGCCATCAACGACGGCGGCATCGGTCAGGTCAAGTACACCCTGGCAGCCGACATCACCCACGAAATCGCCAAGGCCTATGACGTCGAGTCCGCCGGTGGCGTGGCTTTCCGTGGCGCCTTCCTGATCGATCCGAACGGCATCGTGCGTTCGCAGATCGTCAACGACCTGCCGCTGGGTCGCAACATGGAAGAGCTGCTGCGCCTGTTTGATGCCCTGCAGTTCCACGCCGAACACGGCGAAGTCTGCCCGGCCAACTGGAAGAAGGGCGATGCCGGCATGAACGCCTCGCCGGAAGGCGTTGCCGCCTACCTGTCGGCCAACGCCGACAAGCTCTGATGCGCTGAGCGCTTCATGTGCATGAAAACGGGCCCTTCGGGGTCCGTTTTCGTTTCAGGGCATCTGGTTTTCTGGGGTTGTTGTGACGGCGTGGTGGTCATGTAGCGGGAGCTGCTGCGAGAAAGCTTTCTTTGTGCCGCGCCACGATGCGCGTCAAAAGAAACTTTCTCTCCGCACTGCCGGCGTACCAGCTTGCTACGCAGCCAATCTCTCATTACGAAAGCGCTGAAACGTCTGCCTCTGTGCTCAGCCTCTAGTGGCCCCATCAGCTCGCCACTGGTCGCCTTCAGGCGCCTGTTCTGCCCGTGATCGCACTGGACAGTCCGCCCCGATTCATGGCACACCGCTTGCTACATCCACCTGAAACCTGGATGGACAGCCATGAGCGTGATCGCAACTCCGTTTGATGAAATGTTCGCCGGCCCCGAGCTGGTGCGTCCGCACTATGGTCATTACCACGACTGGCTCAGTCAGCGGCCGTCGGAGGAGATGGCGCAGAAGCGACAGGAAGCGGATCTGTTGTTCCGTCGCGTCGGCATCACCTTCGCCGTCTATGGTGACGAAGCCGGCGCGGAACGACTGATTCCGTTCGATGCCATCCCGCGCATGATTCCCGCCTCGGAGTGGGAGGTCCTGGCGCGTGGCCTGCGGCAGCGCGCGACCGCGCTGAACATGTTCCTGCACGACATCTATCACGAGCATCACATCCTCAAGGCCGGCGTGATTCCGGCCGACGTGATCCTCGGCAATGCCGACTACCAGCAGGCCATGCAGGGCGTGACTTTGCCCAACCAGGTCTATGCCCAGATTGCCGGCATCGATCTGGTCCGCCATCACGACGGCAGCTACTACGTGCTCGAGGACAATCTGCGCACACCCAGCGGTGTCTCCTACATGCTGGAGAACCGCAAGATGATGATGCGTCTGTTCCCCGAGCTGTTCGCCAAGCATTCGGTGGCGCCGGTCGACCATTACCCGACGCTGCTGCTGGAGACCCTGCAGGCGGCGGCGCCGGAGGGCGTCGGCAGTCCCACGGTGGTGGTGCTGACGCCGGGGCGCTACAACTCGGCCTATTTCGAGCATGCCTTCCTGGCCCAGCAGATGGGCGTGGAGCTGGTCGAGGGTCCGGATCTGTTCGTGCGCGACGGCTATGTCTGGATGCGCACCACGGCGGGGCCCAAGCGCGTCGACGTGATCTATCGCCGCATCGACGATGCCTATCTCGACCCGCTGGCGTTCAAGCCGGAGTCGGTGCTGGGCGTGCCCGGCATCCTCTCGGTCTATCGTGCCGGCAAGGTGTCCATCACCAATGCCGTCGGCACCGGCGTCGCCGATGACAAGTCCATCTACCCGTATGTGCCGGACATGATCCGCTTCTACCTGAGCGAGGAGCCCATCCTGCAGAACGTGCCGACCTGGCTGCTGCGCAAGCCGGACGACCTCAGGTATGTGCTCGACCATCTCTCCGAGCTGGTGGTCAAGGAAGTGCACGGCTCCGGTGGCTACGGCATGCTGATCGGGCCGACCAGCTCGAAGGCCGAGATCGAGGCCTATCGCCAGCGCATCCTGGCCAATCCGGCCGATTTCATCGCGCAGCCGACGCTGTCGTTGTCGACCTGTCCGACCTTTGTCGACAGCGGGGTGGCGCCGCGTCATCTCGACCTGCGCCCGTTCGTGCTGTCCGGCAAGGACGTGGTGATGGTGCCGGGCGGTCTGACCCGGGTCGCACTCAAGGAGGGCTCGCTGGTCGTCAATTCGTCACAGGGTGGCGGTACCAAGGACACCTGGATCGTGGAGGATCGCGCATGCTGAGTCGTACCGCCTCCAGCCTGTTCTGGATGGCGCGCTACATGGAGCGCGCCGAGAATCTGGCTCGTCTGCTCGATGTCAGCCAGCAGCTGGCGCTGCTGCCCGGCGCCGGCGAGCGTGTCGTGGCCATGCCGCTGGACATCATCGATCTGCGCGACATGTTCGACGAGACCGGCCGCCCGCTCAATGCCGAGGAAGTGGCCTATTTCCTCATGCTGCATGCCGACAGCCCGTCGAGCATCATCAGCTCGCTGCGTCAGGCGCGCGAGAACGCGCATGTGGTGCGTGGCACCATCACCAGCGAACTCTGGGAGTCGGTCAACGCGACCTGGCTGGAGGCCAAGCAGGCCAATCGCATCAAGATTCGCCACATGGGCCAGAGCCGCTTCCTGGAGTGGGTCAAGGAACGCTCGCACCTGTATCGCGGCATTCTCGTCGGCACCAGCCTGCGTGATGACTCCTTCCATTTTTCGCGCCTGGGCACCTATCTGGAGCGCGCCGACAACACCACGCGCCTGTTCCGTTACCACCTCGAAGCCTTTGCCGAACCGGACCAGACCGGGCGTCCGTCGTATTACGCCTGGGCCGCGCTGCTGCGCTCGCTGTCGGCCTTCGAGGCCTATCGCGACAGTTATCGCGACAGCCTCAGCGTCAATCACATCGGCGAACTGCTGGTGCTGCGCGAGGATCTGCCACGCTCGCTGCATGCCTGCTTCGCCGAGATGGACCAGACCCTGGGCCGGATCGAGGGCGATCAGGGGCGTGAAGTGCGCCGTCTCATCGCCGAAACCTATGCGCGCCTGCGTTTCGGCAGCTGGGAGAGCGACTTTGCCGCCGACCCGATTGCGGTGCTGGATCAGATACTGCTCGAGCTGGAGGCTATCGGCGACAGTGTTCAACAGGCTTTCTGGGCAGACGCCTGAGGCCGTGATCACGACCCGGACGGAGCTCGCGGAGGTGCTGCCATGCGCCTGACGGTGGTGCACGAGACAAGTTATCGCCATGACCGGCCCGTGGTGCAGAGCACCCAGGTGCTGCGTCTTGCGCCGCCCGATCTGCCCGGGCAGCAGGTGGTGGCCTGGCGTTTGCGCGGTCCCGAGGCGCTGCGCGATCTCGGCCTCGACGGCTTTGGCAATCGCATGCATCTGCTCGCTGTTTCCGGCGAGCATCAGCAGGTCGATGTACAGGCCTTCGGCACGGTCGATACCGAAGCCATGCCGGTGCGTGCCGGTGACGGCCTCTCACCCTTGCTGTTCCTGGCAGCCACTGAGCTGACCGAGGCCGGTGATGGTCTGCATGACTTCAGCCTGCGCTTCGCCGGCCGGACACTGACACCGGCACGTCTGCGCGATCTGTCGGCGGCCGTGCACGAGCAGTTCACGCGGCCGTCGCCTGCCGGCATGCGTGTCGCCAGCGTGGCCGAGTGCTGGGAGAGCGGGCAGGGTGGCAGTGCCGAGCAGAGTCAGGTCCTGCTGGCGGCCTGCCGGCTGCTGGGCATGCCGGCACGTCTGGTCAGTGGCTATGTCTTTCGCGAGGAGACCGCCGGACTGCGTGTCAGCACGCATGCCTGGGCCGAGGTCTGGCTGGCGGATGAGTGGCACAGTGCCGATGTGGCCTTGCAGTGCCAGGCGGGTGCGCGTCATATTCGACTGGCGCTGGGGCGCGATTACCTCGATGCCTGTCCTTTGCGCTGCATAGGGCAGGGACGTCTGCATGCCGGTGCCATGATCCCGGTCGCCGGACGCGGCGAAGAGCCGCTGGCGCATGTGATGGCCTCGCAGCAACAGCAGCAGTAGAATTCGCGCCCCGAACAGTCTGCCCTGCGCCTGATCCAGGCGAGGAGTTGCCATGACCTACTGCGTTGCTCTCAATCTCGCCGAAGGCCTGGTGATGGCCTCCGACACCCGCACCAATGCCGGTGTCGATCACATTGCCACCTTTGCCAAGATGACCGTGCTGGAGAACCCCGGGCGCGCGGTCATGGTGCTGATGTCGGCCGGCAATCTCGGCACCACGCAGAGTGTCATCAGCCTGTTGCGCCAGCGCTCCGGCGACGATGGCCTGCCGCTCATCCTGCATGTGCCGTCGCTGTACGATGCTGCCGTGCAGATCGGTGCCCTGCTGCGCGAGGTGGTGGCGCGCGACAGCCAGTCCGGGCAGAGCGCCAGCGGCGTCGACTTCGGCAGCTCCTTCCTGCTCGGTGGCCAGGTCGCCGGCGAGGCGCCGCGCCTGTTCCACATCTATCCGCAAGGCAACTTCATCGAGTCCACGATCGACACGCCGTACTTCCAGATCGGCGAAGCCAAGTACGGCAAGCCCATCATCGATCGCGTGGTGGGCTTCAACACCTCGCTGAAGGAGGCCAGCAAGTGCGTGCTGATTTCCTTCGACTCGACCATCCGCTCCAATCTTTCCGTCGGCCTGCCCATCGATGTCGTGCTCTACCGGCGTGACAGCCTGACGCTGACCAATCGCCAGCGTATCAACGAAGATGATCCCTACTACCAGATGATCCGTCAGGCCTGGTCACAGGGGTTGCGCGATACTTTTGCGCGCCTGGCTGATCCGGACTGGGCCGAGCGCTGACGGCGTGGTGGCTCGATAGCTGGAGCTGCGTGACGGCACAGTGGTTGTTTAGCTGGAGCTGCTGCGAGAAAGCTTTCTTTGTGCCGCGCCACGATGCGCGTCAAAAGAAACTTTCTCTCCGCACTGCCGGTGTACCAGCTTGCTACGCAGCCAATCTCTCATTACGAAAGCGCTGAAACGTCCTCCGCTGTGCTGAGTTCTGCACAGAGTTCAAAGCTCAGGCACAGACGGAGTATGTGGGAGGTTGGACGCGTCAGTCCTGACGCGGACTGCCGACGCCTGCCGTCCAGGCATTCAGCACCTTGCAGAACAGTTCCGCGGTCACGGAGGCGTCGTAGAGGGCCGAGTGCGCTTCGCTCTGGCTGAAGGGAATGCCTGCTGCTTCGCAGGCCTTGGCCAGTACCGTCTGCCCGTAGGCCATGCCGGCCAGGGTCACGGTGTCGAAGACCGAAAAGGGATGGAAGGGCGACTGGTTCTTCAGGTTCTGGCGGGCAATGGCGGCATTGATGAAGCCGAGGTCGAAATGCGCATTGTGTCCGACCAGGATGCAGCGCTTGCAGCCGGCGTCCTTCTGCAGCCTTTTCAGACCGTGGAAGATCTCGCGCAGGCCGTCGGCCTCGCTCACGGCCAGGCGCAGCGGATGGCTGGGGTTGATGCCGTTGAACTTCAGCGCAGCCGGGTCCAGCTCCAGGCCGGGCTCGGGCTTGAGGTGGGCGTGAAAGCGTTCGCCCGGCACCCAGAGGCCGTCGGCATCCGGCAGCACGGCCACGGCGGCGACTTCAAGCAGGGCATGGCGGCCGGACTCGAAGCCGGCGGTCTCGACATCCACCACCACCGGCAGGAAGCCGCGGAAACGATCCTTGATGGCCGTCAGGCCGGGCAGGGCGTCAGCGCTGACGGCATCGCTCATGCTGTCACCCGCCAGGCGATGCTCTCGCCGGCACGCACCGGCACCACTTCGCTGGCACCGAACGGATAGCTTGCCGGCACCGGCCAGGCGTCGCGCACCAGGGTGATGGTGTCGCTGTTGCGCGGCAGGCGGTAGAAGTCGGGACCGTGGAAACTGGCGAAGGCTTCCAGCTTGTCGAGCGCACCGGCTGCCTCGAAGGCCTCGGCATAGAGCTCGATGGCGGCATGCGCGGTATAGGAGCCGGCGCAGCCGCAGGCGGATTCCTTGGCGCCACGGGCGTGCGGGGCGCTGTCGGTGCCCAGGAAGTACTTCGGATTGCCGCTGATGGCAGCTTCGATCAGGCGCTCCTGATGACGGCCGTGCTTGAGTATGGGCAGGCAGTAGAAGTGCGGACGGATGCCGCCGGCGAGCATGTGATTGCGGTTGAACAGCAGGTGGTGCGCGGTGATGGTGGCGCCCACGCGTTCCGGGGCGTTGCGCACGAAATCGACAGCATCGCCGGTAGTTATGTGTTCGAGGACAACCCTTAGCGTCTTGTGGCGTTGTACCAGCGGCGCCAGTACGGTATCGATGAAGACCTTCTCGCGCTCGAAGATGTCGATGTGGTTGTGGGTGACCTCGCCATGCACGAGCAGGGGCAGGTCGACCTCGGCCATGGTGGCGAGCACCTCGTCGACGCGTTCGATCACGTTGACGCCGGATTGCGAGTTGGTGGTGGCGCCGGCCGGGTAGAGCTTGACCGCGTGCACGAAGCCGGTGGCCTTGGCGCGTCGGATGTCGTCCGGGGTGGTGCCTTCGGTGAGATAGAGCACCATCAGCGGTTCGAAGGTCGAGCCGGCCGGGCGTGCCGCCAGGATGCGTTCGCGATAGGCTCCGGCCTGTTCCGGCGTCACCGCCGGCGGCACCAGATTGGGCATGATGATTGCTCTGCCGAAGTAGCGCGCCATGGCGGGCACAGTCTGCAGCAGCAGCTCGCCATCGCGCAGATGCACATGCCAGTCGTCGGGACGTGTGATGGTGAGAGAAGTCATGGCCGGTCCGGGTATCGTCAAAAGCAGTAAAGGCGCATAGGCTACCGGATGCGGCCGTTTGGGCATAGATGGAGAGAGCATGGGCTCTGACAAGACCGCCAGGACTACGGCAGCCCCGGCATGGGAAGCTGAGTACGATCTTGTGCGCGAGTTGCTCGCGCAGAAATTCATGCGTCTGAGTTTTCCCGCCCGCCTCGAGACCGAGCTGCGCGAGCGCATGCAGCGGCGTGCCATCACCACGCTGCGCGAGAACTACTGGATGCTGTTCATCATGGCCGGTGCCGTCGCCCTGGTGATCCTCATGCAGTTCACCGTGGCCGGCAACTGGATAGGCCCCATCGAGGACCTGCAGGTCATGCTGCGCATGGGCGCCATCGCGGCGGCGGCCCTGCTGATCATGACCATCTGCGCCAAGGCCTCGGCGCTCGATCCCTACTATGACTACTATGTCGCGCCAGTGGCCATTACCCTGCTGGTGGTGCTGGCCGTGGCGCCGGCCTTTCTGCTCGACGAGACCCTGCGCCAGCGCAGCACCTATGTCGTGATCTATACCCTGCTCATTCTCTATGGCGTGGCCAACATGCCGCTCGCTCGCGCGGCGCTGATCGGCTTCGGCAGCATGGGCATTTCGGCGCTGGTGGCGTCCCGGCTCGATGTGCGTTTCGACTGGGGCCTGTTCCTGCAGTACTTCCTGCTCACCAATCTGGTCGGCCTCGGCAACGGCTATGTGCTGGAGGTGCGCGAGCGCCGCCTGTTCCTGCAGTCGCGTCTGCTCGAGCTGGAGAAACGCCAGCTCAACAAGCTTTCCGAGCGCCTGGTGCAGCTGTCGCGCGAGGACGGTCTGACCGGGCTGGCCAACCGTCGCCACTTCAACGACACCTTCCTGCTCGAGTGGGAGCGCGCCCGGCGCGAGCGCCATTCGCTGGCCCTGGTGTTTGCCGACGTCGATCACTTCAAGGCCTACAACGACAACCATGGTCATCTCGAGGGTGACCGTGCGCTGGCGGCGGTGGCCGCCGTGCTGCAGCGCGTGGCCACCCGCCCCGGCGATCTGGCGGCGCGCTATGGTGGCGAGGAGTTCGTCCTGCTGCTGCCCAATACCGATCTCGACGGGGCCGGCGAGGTGGCCGAGCAGCTGCTGCGTGCCGTCGATGCCAAGGCGCTGCCGCACAAGGCGTCGTCGGTCGGCAAGCATGTCACCATCAGCATAGGCGTCGCGGCCGTGGTGCCGGATGTGCATCTGGCGCCGGCGCAGCTGATCGATCGCGCCGATACCGCGCTCTACCAGGCCAAGGAGAGCGGTCGCCATCGCGTGGTGCTCTGCGACCGCTGCTGAAACCATCCGACCTGATTTCAGGCCAATACCGCCGGCGTCTGCTTTCGCGTACAATTCGCGACCTGCTTTTGGCGACAAGAGCTCCCTTATTTTCTGTCCGTGAGTCCCGACATGGCCGACATCAAGAAAGTTGTACTCGCTTATTCCGGTGGTCTCGACACCTCCGTGATCGTTCGCTGGCTGCAAGACAACTACCAGTGCGAAATCGTCACCTTCACCGCTGACCTCGGTCAGGGCGAGGAAGTCGAGCCGGCGCGCGCCAAGGCCCAGGCCATGGGCATCAAGGACATCTACATCGAAGACCTGCGCGAAGAGTTCGTGCGCGATTTCGTGTTCCCGATGTTCCGCGCCAACACCATCTACGAAGGCGAGTACCTGCTCGGCACCTCGATCGCGCGTCCGCTGATCGCCAAGCGTCTGGTCGAGATCGCCAACGAAGTCGGCGCCGATGCCATCTCGCACGGCGCCACCGGCAAGGGCAACGACCAGGTCCGCTTCGAGCTCGGCGCCTACGCGCTGAAGCCGGGCATCAAGGTCATCGCACCGTGGCGTGAATGGGATCTGACCTCGCGTGAAACGCTGATGGCCTATGCCCAGAAGCGCGACATCCCCATCGATTTCGCCAAGGCCGGCAAGAAGTCGCCGTACTCCATGGATGCCAACCTGCTGCACATCTCCTATGAAGGCGGCGTGCTGGAAGACCCGTGGACCGAGTGCGAAGAGTCCATGTGGCGCTGGTCGGTGGCCCCGGAAGCGGCCCCGGATGTCGCCACCTACATCGACCTGACCTTCGCCAACGGCGATGTCGTCGCCATCGACGGCGAGGCGCTGAGCCCGGCCACGGTGCTGACCCGACTGAACCAGATCGGCGGCGCCAACGGCATCGGCCGTCTCGACCTGGTCGAGAACCGCTACGTCGGCATGAAGTCGCGCGGCTGCTACGAGACCCCGGGCGGCACCATCCTGCTCAGAGCCCACCGTGCCATCGAGTCGATCACCCTGGACCGCGAAGTCGCCCATCTCAAGGATGAGCTGATGCCGCGCTACGCCTCGCTGATCTACAACGGCTACTGGTGGTCGCCGGAGCGCCTGCTGCTGCAGGGCCTGATCGACGAGTCGCAGGTGCATGTCAACGGCGTCGTGCGCCTGAAGCTGTACAAGGGCAATGTCATCGTGGTCGGCCGCAAGTCGGAAGCCAACTCGCTGTTCGACACCCGCATCTCGACCTTCGAGGATGACGGTGGCGCCTACAACCAGGCCGATGCCGCCGGCTTCATCAAGCTCAATGCCCTGCGCATGCGCATCGCCGCCAACAACGGTCGCGCACTGCTCGGCAAGTAAGCCCGGGTCGCCGCAACAAGAAGAAGCCCCGGCATGTCCGGGGCTTTTTTATGCACTTCATCCGATAGTGGTACTTTCGTACATATATTTTGTATAGAATTTGTGCCCAATACTGGCTGGTCATCAGGCAGGATATCGATGACGGTTCGAGAGGCGGCAGGAGCAGCACATGAGCAATCCCTTGAGTAACGCACTGGCCAGGGCCAGGGCCCTGCGCGAGCATGCCGAGGTCGTGGCGACCAACGCCGTGGACTGGATGTTTCTGCGCGGCAGCCTGGTGCAGTCCGGGCTGACGCCTTACGAAACCCTGCTGACCGGCGACCCGATGTCGCTGCGCTACTACCCGCCACCCTACGAAAACGAGATTCCGCTGCCGGACGGCGAGATGATGCCGGTGCAGCGCCAGCGCCATCCGGTGCCGCTGATCCTGGTGCCGCCTCTGGGCGTGACCACGGAAAGCTTCGACCTCATGCCGCATCGCAGCCTGGTGCGCTACATGTCGGCGCGCGGCTTCCATGTCTACATGATCGACTGGGGCAAGCCCGAGCTGCGCCATGCCCGTCTGACACTCAAGGACTATGCCCTCGACATGTTCTCCGAGGCGGTCGCCGAGGTGCGCCGTCATTCCGGCGTGCAGGATGTTTCCTTGATGGGCTGGTGCATGGGCGGACTGCTCAGCCTGATGTACGCCGGCGCCAGTGGCGACACTCAGGTGCGCAACCTCATCACCGTGGCCAGCCCCATCGACTTCCGCGGCAGCGGCATGCCGGCCCGGCTGGCGGCGCTGGTGAGCACGCCGGCGCATCTGGTACGCCGCTACACCAACATCCGTCTGCACAAGTTCGACCCCATGCGCTGGCAGACGCCGGGCTGGGTGACCACGCTGGGCTTCAAGCTCACCGATCCCATCGGCAGCGTCACCACCTACTGGGATCTCGCCAAGCGTCTGGCCGATCGCGAGTTCGTCGAGAGCCACAGCACGACGGCCGACTATCTGGATCACATGCTGGTCTATCCGGTCGGCGTCATTCAGGACATGTTCGTGCATGTGCTGCTCGACAACCATCTGGCGGAAGGCCATATCGAGCTTGGTGACAAGACGGCGGATTTCTCGGCGATCAAGGCCGACTATCTGGCCTATGCCGGCGACCGCGACAACATCGTGCCGGTGCCGGTGGCCAGCAAGAGTGTCGAACTGGTGGGCGGCGAGGAGAAGGAGTTCCGCATTGCTCCGGGCGGCCACATGGGCGTCATCCTCGGCAGCAAGGCGCAGAAGATGGTCTGGGAGCCTTGTGCGCAGTGGCTGGATGCGCGCAGTGACCTCGATGTGTCGGACGAGGTGTCGCGCGTGACCGAGAACGCCATGCAGCGCGTGCAGTCGCGCCGCCGCGCCGAAGACCCGACGTTGTGATCAACGCTGCATCAGCCATGGCTGCAACCGTCATTGCCAGGAGAGGCACCGAGATGTCCGAATTCCACCCGTCCTATCCGGTCGAGCAATTGTTGCACTGGGCGGCCAGCAAGCCCGACGCGACCTGGCTGATCCAGCCCGGGCAGGGCGACCTGCGGCGCTGGAGCTGGGCCGAGGCCGCCGATCAGGTGCGGCGCATGGCGGCGGCGTTGCAGGCCAGAGGCTGGCCGCAGGGCAGCCGTGTCGCCATCGCCGGCCTCAACACCGCGCACTGGATGCTGGCCGATCTCGCCATCCAGATGGCGGGCCTGGTGCCGGTCGGCCTGTTTCCGCGCCAGATCAGCCGCAATGCCGTCTGGATCCTCGAACACTGCGAGGCTGTCGCGATCTTCATGGGGCCGATGACGGGCGCCGATCTGCTGCAGTCCCTGCCGGATGGCCTGTTCAAGATCGGCCTGCCGTATCTCGGCGCGCCGGCGGGCGATGCCTCCTGGGATGATCTGGTCGCCGCGCATGCGCCGCTGGCCAGCTATCAGCCTCCGAGCCCCGACACACTGGCCACGCTGGTCTACACCTCGGGCACGACTGGCAACCCCAAGGGCGTCATGCTCAGCTTCGGCAATCTCGTTTTCAGCTCGGCGGCTTTCCGCGCCACGCTGCCGGTGCAGCCGGACGAGCGCCTGTTCTCCTATCTGCCGCTGGCGCATCTGCTCGAACGTACCGCGGTGGAAATGGCCAGCCTGTACTGGGGCTCGGAAGTCTTCTTCCTGGAGCGCATCGAAAAGATGGCCGAGCAGTTGCCGGAGGCCTCGCCGACGCGCTTCGTCGCGGTGCCGCTGGTGCTGGCGCGCATGCAGGCCGGTTACACCATGCGCATGCCGGAGGCGCAGCTGCGCCGGCTGGTCAACCGGCGCTGGATCGGCGGCCTGCTGCAGCGTCGCCTGGTCAGTCGCATCGGTCTCGGCAATGCCCGTGTCGTGCTCAGCAGCGGTGCCCAGGTGCCGCGTTCCACGCTGGAGTTCTTCCGCGATGTCTTCGACATCGACATCTACGAGTGCTACGGCCAGAGCGAGGCGCTCTATTGCAGCATGAACCGTCCCGGCCACGCCCGCATCGGCAGCGTCGGCCGGCCCTTCCCGGATGCCAATCTGCGCTTGTCGGGTGAGGGCGAGATCCAGGTGCGTCATCCTGGCGTGATGATGGGTTATTACAAGGACCCCGAGGCCACCGCCGAGGTGTTCACGGAAGATGGCTGGCTGCGTACCGGCGACAAGGGCGAGTTCGATGCCGACGGCTTCCTCTACATCACCGGACGCGTGAAGGACATCTTCAAGACCGCCAAGGGCAAGTACGTGGCGCCGGCACCCATCGAGGGCGCCATGGCCGGCAACGACGATCTTGAGCAGCTCTGCCTGATCGGCATCAACCTGACCCAGCCGGTGCTGGTGGCCAGCCTGTCGCCGCAGGCGCTGGGCAAGCCGCGTGCCGCGGTCGAGGCGCGTCTGCTGGCGGACATGGAGCGCGTCAACGCGCGTCTCGAAGACCACGAGCAGATCGCCAAGGTGCTGCTGGTCAAGGATCACTGGGGCATAGAGAACGGCCTCATGACGCCGACGCTGAAGATCCGCCGAGGCGAGGTCGAGGCGCGCTATGCCGATGTCATCGCGCGTGAAGCACAGCGTCGCGAAGCGCTGGTGGCCTGGGTCTGAGCGACCCCGGCCACCGCTGCCGCGTCAGGGCATCTTCACGCTCATGCCGATCATGATCTGACCGTTGCTGGCGGTGGTCTCGCCGGCCTCCAGCGGGAACACCTGGCCACTGGCCACACCAGCACCGGTGAGGTTGGTGATGATGGTGTTGGAGCGCTCACTGGCGAGGTGCTGCAGCAACTGCGGCGTGACTTCCTTTTCCTTCTTTCCGGCCTTGATCAGGGCGGCCTTGTCGGCCTCCGGATCACTCAGGCCGCGCACCTCCAGCTGCAGGCCGGGCTTGGCCTTGAGCGCGCCGGCGAGCTTGACCAGGCGTGCGCTGGCTTCGGCATCGAGGCTGCTGCTGCCGGCGGCGAAGCCGATCTGGCTGACATCTTCGTCACCGCCGCCGACCAGGGCTCCGAGCAGCTTGAACGGTGCTGCCGCGGCCTTGGTGATGATGTTGCCCAGCGCCTGCCAGACCAGCGGCCAGACCCGGAACTTGGGGTCGTCGAGGCTGCCGGACAGCGGCAGATCAATGTCGATGTTGCCGCTGACGTCCTTGAGCAGGGCGGTCGCCAGGCGCACCGGCAGGCCGGTGGCATCCGGTGAATCCACCGACTGGCCCCAGGTGAACTCCTTCAGCAGCACCTTGTTCTCGGCCTTGAGCTGGCGCTGCTGCACGCTGTAGTGCAACTGCGTGTCGAGGCGTCCCTTGTCGATGCGGTAGCCGGCATAGCGTCCGGAGTACGGGCTCAGGCCGGAGAGGTCGATGTCGCTGCCGGTCACGGCCATGTCCAGCGTCATGGCATCCGCCGGCACCACGCTGCCCTTGATGGCGAGCTTGCCCAGCGGCGGCATTTCGCCCTTGAGATCGATCAGCGCCGGCTTGCTGCCCGGCATTTCGATATTGCTGATGTGCCCGCCGAACTGTCGTATGGCCTGGCTGAAGGGCGGGTTCTGGCCCTGGTCAATGAAGACCAGGGTGCCGTTGCGCAGCACCAGATTATCGAGTCGTGCCGGCCAGTCGCTGCTGCCGCTGGTGGCGGGCGCGGCCTTGGTCGCTGTCGCGGCGGCCGGGGCAGCGGGCGTGTTGCTCAGCGTGGCCAGGTTGAGCTGGCCATCCGGGCGCAGCACGGCGCGCAGGAAGGGCTTGTCGAGCAGCAGGCTGCCGAGGCGGACACGGTTGGGCGAGCCCTGCACGTTCAGACCGCTGGCGGTGATGGCATCGGCCACGACCAGCGGGCTGTTGTCGCGGGCATCTTCGAGTCGCAGCGCGGACAGGCGGATGTCGCCGTTCCACGACCACAGCGGCTGGGCTTCCGGCTGCCAGCTGACATCGCCCTGCAGGCCGAGGCGGCCGCTGGGCAGGTGTACCTGCGCGGCCTGGCGGATATAGCCGGCGAAGGCATCGAGACCGAGGTCGTCAGCTTCGATGCGGCCCTTGAAGAACGGCTGGGCGGCACTGCCGTCGGCACGGACGGAGGGCATGCCGACACGGCCGTTGACGCTGAGGCGACCCTGCTCGTTGAGCGGGGTCTTGAGGTCCAGGCTCAGGGTGTCCTGGCCGTTCTGCACGGCGGGCACGGCCTTGAGGCTGAGCGGGCCGAGGCTGAGCTGGGTGGCCGGTGAGGTCGAGGCATCGCTGAAGCGGACATTGATGTCGTCAATGTCGGCCGACTTCAGGCTGCCGGCCCAGACCATGGGCTTTTCGGCGGGTGCGTCACTGCGCTTCACGGGCACCGACTTGTGCTTGGGCTGCGCGGCCAGGATCTGCGCCAGGCGCATCTCGCCGTTGCGTGCACGCTCAAGCAGGAATTCGCCGCCGTTGATGCGCACCGAGTCGACGCCCCAGCGTGCCGCCGGATAGGCGACATTGATGCCGTTCACGCGCAGCTCGTCGAGGCGGGCCAGCGCTTCGCCACCGGCCTGGATCTTGAGCTTGTCGAGCGCGATGCCACTTTTCTTCAGCGTCACCGATATCTCGGGATCGAGCAGGGCCTCGTAATCAAGGTCGATGCTGAAGCGGCCGTCGGTCACGCGCACGGGCAGGTCGGACGGTACCCAGCGCATGAGGTCGGGCAGGTCTAGGCGCTGCAGCTGCAGACGGCCCTTGGACTGCAGCGGCTGCAGGTTGATGCTGCCGATCCAGTCGAGGCGTGCGCCGCCATTGAGGTCGCCATGGAGCTCGGCCTGACCGTTGGCGGAGTCGGTGCCGATGTCCTTGAGATCGAAGGCCCAGGGCGTGAGCAGGAAGGTGCGGGCCGGGGCGACACGGTCATCGCGGAAGTCGAGCGTGCCGTTCACCACCGACAGCTTGCTGACATGCCAGCGCGGCCCTTCGGTCTTCTCGGCGCTGGGCTCCGGCAGCATCTTGAGCAGGTTGAGCTTGCCTTCCGGCGAGAGGCCGACATGGATCTCGGGGCCGACGAGGCGGGCATCCTCGATCAGCCAGGTCGGGCTGAAGATGCTCATCCAGGAGTAGTCGAGATGCAGCTCCTTGAAGCCGATCAGCGGCTGGTCATGGTCCTGCACCTTGAAACCGTAGATGTGCAGGATGCCGTCGAAGGCATCGGTGGTGACCTTGTCCATGGTGATGGTGACGCCGAGCTTCTTGCTCAGCTGTTCCGACAGGGTGCGCTCCACCCAGCCCGGCCAGTAGAACTCGGCAGCGGTGACCAGGCTCATCCAGATGACGATGAAGCCGGCCAGTCCGCGCCAGAGCCAGCGCTTCTTCACTTCCACTGGTGCCGCGCTGTTGGCGGTGGCCTGGACGGGGGCCTCAGTCATGGGTCTTCTCCTTGTATTCGCACAGATCCTCGATCACGCAGCTGCCGCAACGCGGTTTACGCGCGATGCAGGTATAGCGGCCGTGCAGGATGAGCCAGTGGTGAGCATCTTGCCGGAATTCGGCGGGAACATGCTTCATCAATTTCGCCTCGACCTCGTCGACATTCTTGCCAGGCGCCAGCCGGGTCCGGTTGGAGACACGGAAGATATGCGTGTCGACCGCGATGGTGGGGTGGCCGAAGGCGGTGTTGAGCACGACATTGGCGGTCTTGCGGCCCACGCCCGGCAGTTTTTCCAGCGCCTCGCGCGTCTGCGGCACCTCGCCGCCGTGTTCTTCGAGCAGGATGCGACAGGTCTTGATGGTGTTCTCGGCCTTGGTGTTGAAGAGGCCGATGGTCTTGATGTACGACTTCAGGCCGTCGACACCGAGGTCGAGCATGGTCTGCGGCGTGTTGGCGACGGGGAAGAGCTTGTCGGTGGCCTTGTTGACGCTGACATCGGTGGCCTGGGCTGACAGCAGCACGGCGATCAGCAGCTCGAACGGCGAGCTGTAGTTCAGCTCGGTGGTCGGCTCGGGATTGTGGTCACGCAGACGGACAAAGATTTCGTGGCGCTTGGCGGCGTTCATGGCGACATCGCGGAGATTTTTACGGCATTCTACAGGGCATTTCACGGCGCGCGACGACCCGCGCCAGACCTTGTGAGCATTTGGAGAGATGGCATGGCGAGCGAACGCAGAGGCGCATTGATCACCGGGGCATCGGCCGGACTGGGCGAAGCCTTCGCCCGCCTGCTGGCGGCGGAAGGGCATGACCTCATGCTGGTGGCGCGTCGCGCCGAGCGCCTGCAGAAGCTCGCTGACGAGCTCGCGGCGGCGCATGGCATCCGCGTGCTGGTATGCCCTGCCGACCTGTCGAAGCCGTCCTCGGCGCTTTATCTGCAGCACCAGGCCGAGGCGCAGAATTTCCAGGTCGACATCCTGATCAACAATGCCGGTCTCGCCGAGCCGGTGTCCTTCCTCAACTACCCGGCCGAGGATGTGCGCGCCATGATCGAGGTCATGGTCACCGGCCTCACCGAGCTCTCGCACCGTTTCGGTCAGGGCATGGCCGCGCGTGGCTGGGGCCGCATCATCAACGTATCGTCGCTGGCGGCTTTCGCGCCGAACTCGCCGGGCATGCTCTACACCGGCATCAAGTCCTACGTGCTCAACATTTCGCAGGCTCTGGACATGCAGCTCAAGCCTTCCGGCGTGCATGTCACCGCGCTCTGCCCGGGTTTCACCTGGACCGAATTCCATGACACCCAGGGCACCCGCGAGTGGGCCAACCAGCTGCCGGCCTTCGCCTGGCAGGATGCCCCGACGGTGGTGAAGGCGGGCTGGGATGCCGTTTCTCGCGGCGAGCCGGTGTGCATTCCGGGCGTGGTGAACAAGGCCGTGGCCTCGTTCACCAAGCATCTGCCCGAGCGTCTGCGCTACCTCTTCGGCAAGCGCGCACGCATGGTGCAGTAAGCCGGTCTCAGGTCGCCGCCAGCTCGCTGCGGGCGTGGCGCAGGATCTGCAGGCTGCTGCTCAGCGCCAGGCTGGCCATGATGGCGGCGACGGCGAGGTCGGGCCAGGCGCTGCCGGTGCCGAACACGCCCAGCGCGGCGGCGAGCACGGCGAGGTTGCCGATGGCATCGTTGCGGGTGCACAGCCAGACGCTGCGCATGTTGCTGTCGCCATCACGCCAGGCATAGAGCAGCACGGCCACGCTCAGGTTCGCCAGCAGTGCCAGCGCGCCGATCACGCCCATGGTCGGGGCGTCGGGCACCTGACCCTGCGCGGCGTTCCAGATCGCCGTGACCAGCACGCCGGTGCCGAACAGGGCCATGGTGCCGGCCTTGAGCAGCGAAGCACGGGCGCGCATGGCGAGACCGAGGCCGAGCACCCAGAGGCTGATGCCGTAGTTGGCGGCATCACCGAGGAAGTCCAGCGAGTCGGCAAGCAGCGACACCGACCCGGCGTTGACACCCGCCAGCACCTCCACGCCGAACATGGCGGCATTCACCACCAGGGCGATCCAGAGCACGCGTCGGTAGCGCGCCGGCATCTTGCGGCTGGTGTCGCAGCCGGAGTTGTGGTCGCAGCAGTTGGCACCCATGTTCAGCTCCTGTCGTGATAGGGGGAGATGGCGCCATGGTGGCGCGATGAGTGTATGCTGAAGCCTGTAGCTGCTACGGGGTCAAGAGCATGACGATGAAAAATCCGCGACTGGCAGAAAGGCTGCCGGCAGCCCGCGCCAAGGCCCGCACCATAGGCGTGCTCAGCAAGGATGCCGGCGTCAATCTCGAGACCATCCGCTATTATGAGCGCATCGGGCTGATCCCGGAGCCGGCGCGCAGCGCTTCCGGCTACCGTCTCTATGGTGACGAGGCGGCCAGACGCCTGGCCTTCATCCGTCGCGGCCGCGAGCTCGGTTTCACCATCGAGGAAATCCGCAATCTGCTGCAGCTGGCGGCGCACCCTGAAAGTCCCTGCCACGAAGCCGACCGTCTGGTGCAGGAGCATCTCGATCTGGTCGATGCCCGCATCCGCGATCTCAAGGCCCTGCGCGGCGAGCTGGTCAAGCTGTCAGGCTGCAATGCCGAGCATGCCGGTCACTGTCGCTTGCTGGAGGCTCTCGACAATCGCGACTGCTGCTGCAGCGGCGCCGGCACGACGCACTAGCTGCCGCGTGCCGGTGCCGTGGCGGGTGTCAGCTCTTCAGCAAGGCTTCCGAGATCACGCTGGAGCAACTGGTAGCGGCAGTCGCCAGCTTGCTTTTCAGCAAGGCCGCCTGGTCTGCCATCAGCTCGTCATAGGTGGGCGCCGTGCTCTCGTCATCTGACACATAGGTGCAGGGAGCCTGGCCAATGAGCGTGCCCGAGGTGGCATCGATGAGACGGGCGCGAGCGACATAGGTGATGCGGTAGTGGGTCCAGTTGGTCGGGAAGTAACCGATGTTCCAGCCCATGGTTTTGACATCCAGAATGGCGCCCTTCGACTTGACGCTCTGCACCAGCTCGGGGATGTCGTCGGAGCCTTTCCAGGCCTTGGCGATTCTCGCCTGTGCGGTTTTCAGACGCTCGACGTAGAGCGGAGCCAGCTGTCTGACGATGTCCAGTGCAGGATCGGGAACGGCGTTTTCCTCGATGATCTGGTTGCCGGAATGCACCATGGCGACCGCACCTATGGCGCCGAACATGGCCTTGGTCGGCGTGACCGCGACGAAGTCCTGCTTCTTGTCATAGTTGATGACGGTGAGGGGTTGCTGCTCCAGTCCTTTCAGCTGCGATGACGTGGTCTGGATGACATCCATGTGGGCGCAGCCGCCGAGCAGGGCCGTGAGGGCGAGAGTGGTGACGAGGCTGGCGGATAAGGGCGTGCGCATTACTGACTCCATGTCGGTTCGAGATGCGCAACCTTAACGGATATCACCTGTCGTGCGCACGCGCTTGCTGCCGGGGCCTGTCTTCACCGGCGCGGCGGCTTCCGGCGCCGTTTCCTGCTGCGCTTCCGGCTCGGTCGGCGTGCTGAAGGACGGCGACGTGGTATCTGGCGCCTCTCCGCGCTGAGCCTGCTCCAGCGCCGTCTGTGCCTGGCTGGCGGTGGCGCGCAGACCGGGCAGGGCGGCATCGAGCTCGGTCGTGTCGGCGGCACGCGCCTGCAGGGCGGCGAGCTGTTTCTCCACCTTCTTCAACTGGCTGCGTGCCATGGCGGCGGCGATCATGAGCGGGCCGAGGTCGGCGGCCGATGTGGCGGTCGTGCCGGCCGCCTGCTGACGGGCATCGCGGCGTGCCGCCCGGTCGGCCTCGATGGCTGCCAGCCTGGCCTTGTGGGCGAGGAAGCGTGAGCGGGCACGGTCGGCACGCTCGCGTGATGCCTCTTCGAGCGCGCTGGCCGGGGCCGGGGGCGAGGGCTGCACATGTCCGCTGGCGGGGTCGATCAGACCGGGGCGATGCCAGGTCACCGGAATGTCCGGCCCCGGCACCATGTCGATGCAGTCGACCGGGCAGGGTGCGACACAGAGGTCGCAGCCCGTGCATTCATCGATCATGACCGTGTGCATGAGCTTGGCGGCGCCGACGATGGCGTCCACCGGGCAGGCCTGTATGCACTTGGTGCAGCCTATGCATTC
Source organism: Perlucidibaca sp. (assembly GCA_023265995.1). Classification (GTDB taxonomy): domain Bacteria; phylum Pseudomonadota; class Gammaproteobacteria; order Pseudomonadales; family Moraxellaceae; genus Perlucidibaca. Next base: position 197,225 of record JAHFSA010000001.1, on the reverse strand, counting down.
GGCCTCGCGGATGTAGGCCACCAGGCGATGGGTCGGGCTGACGCCATATTCCGGATCCAGCGCCAGCGTCGGCTTGTCGAGCAGCCCGGCGAGGGCGTCGATGGTGGTCTGGCCACCGGGCACGCAATGATTGATGGCTTCGCCGGCGGCGATGGCCTCGGCGTAGGGCTGGCAACCCGGATGTCCGCACTGGCCGCATTGCGTCTGCGGCAGCAGGGCATCGATCAGGCGAATCAGCTTGGCGTCGGGCATGGGGACAGGGCAGCGCAGGGAGCGAATGTGTGCGGGATTATTGCATCGCGCCGACGACTGCGGCAAAGTCGGGCGGTCCTTTATTCTGGCAATGTTTCATGTCTGATCTTTTGCTGAGCTCCGCCACCGCTCTGGCGCAGCGCATCCGTGCTGGCGAGCTGACGTCGGCCGCTGTCGTGGATGCCCATGTGGCCCGTCTGCTCGCGGTCAATCCGGTGCTCAATGCCGTGGTCGTCGAACGTGTCGACGAGGCCCGCGCCGAGGCCGCGCGTGCTGACGAGGAGGTCGCCGCCGCCCGTGCTGCCGGCAATCTTGATCAGCTGCCGCCCCTGCTCGGCGTGCCCTGCACCATCAAGGAAAGCTTCCATTTCGCCGGCATGCCCAACACCGCCGGGCTGGTCCGGCGTGTCGGCCTGCGTGTCGCCGACGACGCCCCCACCGTGGCGCGCCTGCGCGCTGCCGGCGCCATCCCGCTCGGGGTCAGCAACACCTCCGAGCTGTGCATGTGGATGGAAAGCTTCAACAAGGTCTACGGCCGCAGCAACAACCCCTACGACCCGGAACGCACCGTCGGCGGCTCGTCCGGCGGCGAGGGTGCCATTGTCGGCAGCGGTGCTTCGCCATTCGGGCTGGGCAGCGATGTCGGCGGCTCCATCCGCATGCCGGCCTTCTTCAATGGTGTCTTCGGGCACAAGTGCTCGCCTGGTCTGGTGACCAACGAAGGCCAGTTCCCGGGGCCGTCCGGAGATATTGACCGGCATCTCGGCACCGGCCCGATCTGTCGCCGTGCCGAAGACCTGGAGCCGCTGCTGCGCATCCTCGGCGGTCCGGATGCCGCGCGCATGCCGGCGGTGTCGTCGGTCGATGTGTCGAAGCTGCGTGTCGTGCAGTTCGCCCGTGAACTGGCCATCACGCCGGATGCCGATCAGCTCGGCGCACGTGATCGCGCCGTGCAGGCGCTGATGGCGCAGGGCGCCAGGGTCGAGGCAGTGCACCTGCCGCTGATGGCGAAGGCACTGGAGCTGTGGAGCGCCATGCTGGCCAGTGCCGGCAGCACGCACAGCTTCTCCGATCACATGTTCGGCTCGCGTGATCCGCTCGTGCCGCTCAAGGAGTTCGGCCGTCTGGCGCTGCGCCGTTCGCAGCACACCCTCCCGCTGGTGGTGCTGACCCTGTTCGAGCGTCTGCCCGAGCTGACACCGGCGCGCACGCAGAAGCTGCGCGCCCAGGCGCTGACCCTGAAGCGTCAGCTTGAGGATGTGCTCGGTGATGACGGCATCCTGATCACATCGCCGTATCCGACGGTGGCGCCGAAGCACTATCAGGCCTTGCTGCCGCCGTTCAATTTCGTCAATTGCGCTATCTTCAATGCGCTCTCGCTGCCGGCCACCTCGGTGCCGACCGGCCTCAACGCCGCCGGCCTGCCGACCGGCGTGCAGCTCATCGCCAGCGAAGGCATGGACCATCTCGGTCTGGCCGGCGCGCTGGCACTGGAAAAATCACTGGGTGGCTGGGTCTGCCCCAATGTCACGGACAAGAGGTAAGTCGATGGAAATTCGTCGTGGTGTAGCCGAGGCCAATGGTCTGGAACTGGCATACGAAGACATGGGCGATGTCCTGCATCCCCCGCTCCTGCTGGTCATGGGCCTGAGCGCCCAGCTCACGATGTGGCCGCTTGGCTTCTGCGAGCAGCTGGTGAAGCAGGGCTTTCGTGTCATCCGTTTCGACAACCGCGACATCGGCCTGTCGACCAAGCTCTCGCACCTGAAGGTCACCGGTCCGGTCTGGAAGCGCTTCGTGCGTGCCCAGCTCGGCCTGCCCAGCCCGGTGCCCTACACCCTGCACGACATGGCGGAAGATGTCCGTGGCCTGCTCGATTTCCTGCAGCTGCCGTCGGTGCACATCGTCGGGGCCTCCATGGGCGGCATGATCACCCAGGTCTTCGCCGGCAAGTACCCGGAGCGCGTGCGCTCGGTCGGCATCATCTTCTCCAGCACCAACCAGGCCATGCTGCCGCCGCCGAGCCCGAAGGCGCTCAAGCCGCTCATGTCCGGCCCCGGCAAGGGCGCCACGCGCGAGCAGATCATCGCCCACTCGGCGAAGTTCATGCGCATCATCAGCAGCCCGAAGTATCCCTTCAGCGACGCAGAGCTGACTGCCATGGCGACCGAGTCCAATGCCCGCAGCTATCACCCGGCCGGCGTCGTGCGCCAGTTCAACGCCGTGCTCGGCACCGGCAGCCTGCGTCCGTTCACCCGGCGCATCGAGAAGCCGGCCGTGGTCATTCATGGTCTCAACGACCCGCTGGTACGCGCGGCCTGCGGCAAGGCGGTCGCCCGTGCCATCAAGGACTCGCGTCTGGTGCTGATTCCGGGCATGGGGCATGACCTGCCGCCGGGCGTCTGGGACAAGATCACCCACGCCCTGGTGGTCAACGCCAAACGCGCCTGAACAGGCGCGCCGGCGTCGATGCTCAGTAGCCGACCGTGAAGCGCTGGCGCAGATGTCGTCCCTGTTCCAGCTCGTCGAGCAGGGCGGCCGCGTAGTCTCCGTTGGAGATGGCGCTGCTGCCATCGGCGGCGACCAGCAGCTGGTCCTTGCCGAGGCGGAAGTTGCCGGTGCGCGGGCCCGGCTCGAAGTGCGCCGACGGGCTCAGGAAGGTCCATTCCAGATCATCGGCCGCACGCAGGGCCGCGAGCACGCGCGCGGTACCTAGCGCGACCGGCCGCCATTCCGCCGGGAACTCCGCTGTATCCAGCAGCTTCACGCCCGGCGCGACTTCCAGGGTGGCGGCACCACCGACGGCGAGCACGCGCCTGACGCCGGAGAGGCGGGCGGCGGTCACCAGCGCGTCGGCGGCCAGCGCGAAGCGGTCTTCGACATCGGCGGCATCCAGTGCCGGCTTGTAGGCGCTGATGACGGCATCATGGCCGGTCAGGGCATCGGCCAGGGCCTGACTGTCGAGTACATCGACGGCGATGCTGTCGAGTCCGCCGCGGGCCTCCAGCCTGCCCGGATTGCGCACCAGCGCGGTGACTTCATGGCCGCGGGCCAGAGCCTCGGTCAGGATGGCGCTGCCGGCAAAGCCGCTGGCACCGATCAGGGCGATTTTCATGGTCATTTCCTCGCATGGGATGGCGTCGTTGCCATGACTGCATTAAATCACTTCAAAATTTCCTGATAAGACGCTAAAAATGGCTATCACTATTAAGTGTGGCTAACAAATGGATCGCATGCGGCAAATGGCATTGTTCGCCCAGGTCATAGACGCCGGGTCCATGAGCGCGGCCGCCCGCGAGCTCGGCCTGACGCCATCAGCGGTCAGCCAGCAGCTGCGTCAGCTTGAAACCGATCTCGGTGTCACCCTGCTTCATCGTTCCACGCGCAAGCTCAGTCTCAGCGAGGCCGGCGCGGTATTTCTCGAAGGTTGTCATGCCATGGTCGCCGCCGCCCGCAGTGCCGAGCAGCGTCTTGCCGACCTGCGCGATGCTCCGGTCGGCGAGCTGCGCCTGACCGCACCGGCCGACTTCGCGCGTCGCCACCTGGCGCCGGCGCTGGCGCCCTGGCTGCTGGCGCATCCGCGCCTGAGCCTGCGTCTGTTCGCCAGCGACGAGCGTGTCGACCTCATAGAGCAGCGCATGGACCTGGCCATCCGTGTCGGCCACATGGCGGACTCCAGCCTGGTGGCGCGCCGCCTGGGAACCTGGGAGGAGGTGCTGTGCGCGGCACCGACCTATCTGGCCCGGCGCGGCCAGCCGCGACAGCCGGCCGATCTGCTCGCGCATGACTGGCTGAGCCTGACCGTGCTGGCGGAGCCGGTGCATGTAGAGCTCAGCGGCCCTGGCGGACGCAGCGAACGTCTGCGTCTGGAGTCGCGACTGGCCAGCAACAGTGCCAGCTCCCTGCGCGAACTGGCGCTGGCCGGCCTCGGCATCGTCCGGCAGCCGCTCATGGATGTCGCCGACGAGCTGCGTCAGGGCAGTCTGGTGCGCCTGTTGCCGGACTGGCATCTGCCAGAGCTTGGCGTATTCGCCATCACCCCGCGCCGCGACGAGCAGCCGGCCAAGGTGCGCCAGGCCATAGAGGCGCTGCGCGAGTACCTCGGCCGCGCATAAAAAATCCCCCGGGGGTGAGCCGGGGGATGTCAAAGGGGTTCAGCAGATCTTGCAGCGAACGTGACTCAGGCGGCCTTGGCCACCTCGCCGTTCAGCTTCTCGCGCCAGTAGGCCACCAGCGCGCTGTTCTCATGTTCCCAGGGGTGGAAGCCGGGCTTGAAGAAGTCCAGGTATTCCTTGGCCAGACCGCTGACCACACCGTTGCGGCCGAGCAGGGTGTTGAGACCGAAGGCCCAGCTCTTCAGGTTGAACAGCTGCTTGTCGCGCGCCATGAACCAGACCTGGAAGGCGGCGACGACGGCAGCGAGGATGACCGTGGCCACGACCTGGAAGACCACGCGTTCGGCGTAGCTGCTGCCCGGCACGTTCTGGTAGAGGTCGAAGGCGACTGCCTTGTGCTCGGTTTCCTCGATGGCATGCCACATCCAGATCGGGCGCATCTCGTCCGACAGGTTGTCCATGATGTTGGTATCGGTGAGCAGGCGGTTGGCGATGATGGCGGTGAAGTGTTCCAGTGCCACGGTCACGGCCAGCTGCTGGCGCTTGGTCAGGATGCGGCGGCCGAGATTGAGCAGGCCGAGGGTGAACTTCTCGCCCTTCAGCGCCGGCAGGCCCTTGGCCTCCAGCATGTTGTTCATGCTCACATGTTCCAGCGAGTGCATGGCTTCCTGGCCGATGAAGCCGGAGATGTCCTGGGTCGTGACGGTTTCGCCAACGTGCTCGCGCAGGGCGCGCACGGAGTCGACGAAGAAGCGTTCGCCAACCGGGAAGAGGGTGGACAGCGCGCCCATGAAGTGGGTGCAGAACGGGTCATTGAAAGCCCAGTGACGCGGGACGTTGTCGCCGAACACGAAATCCATGCGGGTCGGCTTGATGCTGATGACGTCCGGGGTCGGGACATGGGCAGTCTTGGCGTTGCGGGCCATGATGGCAACCTCGTGAAAACGTGACGGCATAGTCACGCCCTGAACTTACGAGCTCTATGTGACAGTGTCAACTGTTACGTTGTAAGTTGAGCAGGACTCTGAGCAGAGTGACTCGGTGTTCTGCGTGGGTGAACTCCTGGAATTGTTGCTTTTATGGCAACTTAGACATGTCGCCATGACTGTTTATGTTCAGTTTTCTCACGAGCATACTGACTCCATCGACATTTGAGGTCGACCCGGAGATCACCATGAGTCTTACGACACGTTCCCGCACCATCGCCCGTCTGCAGCGCGGCCAGGAAACCCGCGACGGCGACGGCGTCAAGCTGACCCGTATCATCGGCACCCCCATGCTGCCGGCGCTGGACCCGTTCCTCATGCTCGACGAGTTCGGCTCGGACGAGCCGACCGATTACGTTGGCGGCTTCCCCGACCATCCTCATCGCGGCTTCGAGACGGTGTCCTACATGCTCGCCGGACGCATGCGCCACGGTGACAACCACGGCCACAGCGGCGTGCTCGGCCCGGGCTCGGTGCAATGGATGAGCGCCGGTCGCGGCATCGTGCATTCGGAGATGCCGGAGCAGGAGGAAGGTTTGATGTGGGGCTTCCAGCTCTGGGTCAACCTGCCGGCCAGCGACAAGATGAAGCCGGCGCGCTACCAGGAGTTCGCTCCCGAAAGCCTGCCGGTGATCACGGCCGGCGAGGGTGTGCAGGTCAAGATCATCGCCGGTGAGCTGCAGGGGGTGCGCGGTCCCATCGAAGGTGTGGCCACGCAGCCGGTGTACTGGGATGTCACGCTGGCCCCGGGCGCCCGCTTCACGGCGCCGCTGCCTGCCACGCATCAGGGCTTCATCTATGTCTTTGGTGGCGATCTCGTCGCCGGACCGGAAGATGCCCGCAAGCCCGTCGGTCGCAGCTGGCTGGGCGTGCTCGGCGAAGGCGAGGAGCTGGAGCTGGTGGCTGGCACCGAAGGTGCCCGTCTCATCCTCGTGGCCGGTGTGCCCCTGAACGAGCCGGTGGCCCGTTACGGTCCCTTCGTCATGAACACGCAGGAGGAAATCCAGCAGGCCTTCGTGGATTATCGCGAAGGACGGTTCTGATGGTGGGAAGGATGTTGTTAGGGACAATGACCAGCGACAACCTGCGCCAGTGACCGGCGCGCTGCACAAATGTTTTCGGCGGACTACGATGTCCGCCGATAAACATTTGTTCCGCACACCGTATTGCCAGGATTGCTGAAGTCGTTGCGCTCCTAACCTCCCACACATTCCGACGGTGACCGAGCTTTGAAGCCCCGGCCTCGCTGACACTCGACCTCCGTGCAGAGCTGAGCACAGAGGCAGACGTTTCAGCGCTTTCGTAATGAGAGATTGGCTGCGTAGCAAGCTGGTACGCCGGCAGTGCGGAGAGAAAGTTTCTTTTGACGCGCATCGTGGCGCGGCACAAAGAAAGCTTTCTCGCAGCAGCTCCAGCTACATGACCACCACGCCGTCACGCCACTCCCGCGTAACAACTGCCGTCACGCCATTCCCAATTACGTCACCACCCGCCCGCCATCCAGCCGCAACACCACATCCGTCAAATACTCGATCTCGCTGCGCGCATGGCTGACATAGAGCATGGGCAGTCCGGTCTCGTCGCGGATGCGGCCGAGGAAGGGCAGGATCTGTTCCTTGAGGCGCTCGTCGAGTGCCGCCAGGGGTTCGTCGAGCAGCAGCAGGCGCGGGCTGTAGAGCAGGGCGCGGCCAAGCGCGACGCGCTGGCGCTCGCCGCCGGAGAGCTGGCGCGGCTGGCGTTCGAGCAGGTGGCCGATTTCGAGCAGGGCGCAGACGGCATCGAGCTCGAAGCGGCGTTGTGCCGGCTGCAGGCGCTGCCATCCGTAGAGCAGGTTCTGCCGCACGCTCAGGTGCGGAAACAGCTGGGCATCCTGGAAGACCAGACCGATGTGGCGCTGCGGCGGTGGCAGGAAGATGCCGCGTTCGCTGTCGACCAGCACGGTGTCGTCGAGAGTCATGCGGCCACGGGTCGGTTTGAGCAGGCCGGCGATGAGCGCCAGCAGGGTGCTCTTGCCGGAGCCGGAGGGGCCGAAGATGCCGGTGACCGGCGCCGACAGGGTGGTGGCCAGTGTCAGCCGGAAATCACGCCGGTGCAGTTCGAGGTCAATGGCCAGCATGCGTCTGATAACCCAGGCGCCTGGCGGCGCGTTTCGAGAGATGGTTGCTGAGCAGCAGCGAGGCGAAGGCGAGCGTCAGCGAGATCATGATCAGGCGGCTGGCCATGTGCTCGCCATCGGGGACATGGATGGCGCTGTAGATGGCCAGCGGCAGCGTGCGGGTCTCGCCGTCGATATTGCCGACGAAGGTGATGGTGGCGCCGAACTCGCCCAGCGCGCGACTGAACATGAGCAGGGCGCCGACCACGATGCCGGGCAGCGCCAGTGGCAGCGTGATGCTGCAGAACACGCCGAGCGGGCGCGCGCCGAGCGTGCTGGCGGCATCCTCCAGGCGTCGGTCGACCATCTGGATGGCCAGGCGCACGGCCTGCACCATGAGCGGAAAGCCCATCACGGCAGAGGCCAGCACGGCTCCTTTCCAGTTGAACGCGAACGACACGCCGAACCAGGCGTCGAGCCAGCGACCGAGCACGCCATGGGCGCCGAACAGCACAAGCAGCAGATAGCCCGGCACCACCGGCGGCAGCACCATGGGCAGATGGATGGCGGCATCGACCAGGGCCTTGCCGGGGAAGTCGCGACGCGCCAGCAGCCATCCGCAGAACACGCCGGGCACCAGGCTGGCCAGCGTACACCAGCCGGCGACCTGCAGCGACAGCCAGAGCGCGGACTGTTCTTCGGGGGTCAGGTTGAGCATGCGCGACGGTTCCTTGCGAGGGGTATCACTATGTTTGCGGAAATATAGCGCATGTGTGTCAGGCTGTCTGGTACGGACAGTCCCGCGCGGGCCTGCAGCGTTGGCGCGAATTCCTCTTGGCAACGCGTGACCAGCGGGTATAGTCGGATCCTTGTGACCAATCAGTCGGCAAGAGCTGAAGCATGACCACTCCCCCGAACACCGACAGTCGGCAGCCAGCCGCTGCCGACAGCGAACTCGCCGCCATCAGCGCCAGTCTGTCCCGCCGCCGTTTCCTCCGAAGCTCGCTCTGGCTGGGCGCCGGCATCACCACGCTGGCCGTTGGCGGCCTGGCCCTGCTGCGCCGTTCGCCGCTGGACAAGCTGCCGCTGCCGCAGGGCATCAAGCTGCTGTCGGCGGCGCACTATCATCTGCTGGCCAAGCTGGCCCGCGTCATGCTGCCGGTCGGCGGCACGACCCTGCCGCTGCCGGAGCAGGTGGATGTGGCAGGCAAGGTCGATCAGCTGCTGGCCGGCGTGCGTCCCGACATCCGTGCCCAGCTCTTTGCCGGCTTCACGCTGTTCGACAACCTCTCGCTGCTCGCTGGTGGCCATCTTGGCCGTTTCGTCGATCTGCCCGATGACGCGGCGGCGGCCTATGTCGACCGCTGGATGAACAGCAGCCTGTATCCGCTGCGGGCCGTCGCCTCGGCGGCCGGGAGACTGGTCAAGACCGGCTACTGGACGCATCACGAAACCTGGGCGGCGCTGGGCTATGCCGGGCCGGTGACGCGTGCGCGCGGCATTCCTGCTCTCGGCAATGCGCCGCTGCCGGCGGCTTCGTCATGAATATCCATCTGCAACGCGAAGGCCTGAAGGTGATTCAGGCCAAGGATGTCGGCAGTGACCGTGTCACGCTGAGCGCCGATGTGGTTGTGGTCGGCTCCGGTGCCGGCGGCGCGGTCACGGCCTACGAGCTGGCCCGGGCCGGGCTCAGGGTCATCATTCTGGAGGCCGGGCCTTATGTGCCCAGCAGCGAGTTCCGCGAAGACTTCGACCACGCCATGAGCACGCTCTATGCCGACCGCGGCACCCAGACCAATGCCGATGGCGATCTGCTGGTGCTGCAGGGCAGCTGTGTTGGCGGTTCCACCGTGGTCAACGGCTGCGTGGCATTCCGCACGCCGGATCACATCCTGGCCGACTGGCAGCGCGACCATGGCCTGACCGATCTCACGCCGGCACGTCTGGCGCCGTATTTCGCCAAGGTGGAAAAGCGCCTGTCGGTGCATCGCAACCAGGCCTGGGAGATCAACCGCAATTCACAGGTGCTGGGGCAGGGCTGCGACAAGCTCGGCATTTCCTGGCAGCCGCTGCAGCGCAACATCAAGGATTGCGCCATGACCGGCTTCTGCCTGTCCGGCTGCGCCAGCGACCGCAAGCAGTCCATGCTGGTGACCTATCTGCCCTGGGCGCTGGCCGAGGGCGCGCAGCTTCATGCCGACACCCGCGTCACGCGTGTGCTGGCGCGCGACGGCAGTGTCAGCGGCGTCGAGGCCGAGGTGCGCGATCCGCTCAGCGGCAAGGTTGTCGCCAGGCTGACGGTGACGGCCGAGCGCGTGATCCTCGCTGCCGGTGCCGTGCAGACACCGCTGCTGCTGCAGCGTTCGCGACTGGCCAACGGTTCCGGCCAGGTCGGTCGCAACTTCGCCTGCCATCCGTCGACGCTGGTGGTCGGTGACTATCCCGAGCGCATCGACTCCTGGCAGGGCGCCTTGCTGGGCATTTCCATCGATGAATGGGCGCACCCGGACAAGGGCGGCTTCCTGCTCGAAGGCGGAGGCGCCGGTCCGGTCGAGCTGGCCGGCGTGGCCGATCCGGGCACCGGCCGGGCCTTCATGGACTACATGCGCCGTGTCGGTCATCTCGCCGGCCTGGTGACGCTGATCCATGACCGCAACGTTGGCGACATCAGCGAGAAGGATGGCCTCAAGACCATCAACTACCGGCTCGACGACGCTGACTTCAAGGCCATGCTGGCGGCGATCAAGGCGGCGGCCAGAGTGCACTTCGCCGCCGGCGCCACGCGCGTCTGGCTGCCCACCGTGGAGCAGCTGCATGGCGACAATGACGCCGAGGTCGAGGCCGCGCTGGCCGGCCTGAAGAACCAGCCGCATACCTTCCGCATGGTGTCCTACCACCCGCAGGGCACCTGTCGCATGGGCGCCGACCGCAAGCGTTCGGTGGTCGGTCCGCGTGGCGAGACGCACGAGGTGAAGGGTCTGTACGTGGCCGATGCCAGCCTGTTGCCGACCAGCATCATCGTCAATCCGCAGATCACCGTGTACGCGCTGGCCAGCTACATCGCCGACGGCATCCTGTCCGACATCAACACCTGAGCGGTCGCCAGCGTCGGTCAGGCAAAAGGCAGTCGGCAAATGAAAAAGGCCCCGTGAGGGGCCTTTTCGTTGTCGCCGAGGCAGGGCTCAGAGCTGGACCTGGGTGCCCATCTCGACCACGCGGTTGGTGGGAATGTGGAAGAAGTCGGTGGCCGACACGGCATTGCGCGCCATGGCCACGAACAGCTTCTCGCGCCAGAGCGACATGCCGCGCGTGCCGGATGCCATGATGCGCTCGCGCGACACGAAGAAGCTGGTGTCCATCATGTCGAAGTCGAGCAGACCCTGGCTGGCGGAAAGCTTGAAGAGCTCGGGAATGTCCGGCTGTTCCTTGAAGCCGTAGGCGGCGGTGACCAGATAGAACTCGTGGGCGATGCGCTCGACGCGCAGACGCTCGCCATCATCGACAAAGGGCACGTCGCGGGTGACCAGGGTCAGCAGCACATTGCGCTCGTGGATGATCTTGTTGTGCTTCATGTTGTGTAGCAGGGCATGCGGCACATACTGATGCGAGCCGGTCATGAACACCGCCGTGCCCGGCACCGTCTGGCCGGCGCTGGCGCCTATGCTGTTGACGAAGAGGTTGAGCGGCATGGTCTCGGCGCTCAGACGCTCGCTGAGAATGACGCGACCGCGCTTCCAGGTGGCCATGATGAAGAAGGCCGTCATGCCTATCGACAGCGGGAACCAGCCGCCCTGCACGATCTTCAGCGACGTGGCGCCGAAGAAGGCGAAGTCGACGACCAGGAAGGGCAGGGTGGCCAGCACCGCCGCCGCCGGGTGCCAGCCCCAGAGCTTGTGCGCGACCACCAGCAGCAGCAGGGCATCACAGATCATGGTCATGGTCACGGCAATGCCGTAGGCCGAGGCCAGGTTGCTCGACGACTTGAAGGTCAGCACGAGCAGGATGATGGTGCCCAGCAGCGTCCAGTTGAAGAACGGAATGTAGATCTGCCCCATCTCGCGATCCGAGGTGTGGCGGATCTGGAAGCGCGGCAGATAGCCCAGCAGCATGGCCTGACGGGCCAGCGAGAAGACACCGGAAATCACCGCCTGCGAAGCGATCACCGTGGCCAGCGTGGACAGGATGATGAGCGGATACAGGGCCCATTCGGGCGCCAGGCGATAGAACGGATTCTCCACCGCGCTAGGATCGCTGAGCAGCAGCGCGCCCTGGCCGCAGTAGTTCAGCACCAGCGCCGGCAGCACCAGCAGGAACCAGGCGCGGCGTATGGGCTTGCGCCCGAAGTGGCCCATGTCGGCGTAGAGCGCCTCGCCACCGGTAATGGTCAGCACCACCGCACCCAGGGTGATGAAGGCGGTGACATGGTTCTGGGCAATGAAGTGCATGGCCCAGAACGGATTGACCAGCTCCAGCACCTGCGGGAACTGCTGGATGTTGTAGAGCCCGAGGCCGCCCAGCGTGCTGAACCAGACCAGCATGACCGGGCCGAACAGCGCGCCCACCGACGCCGTGCCATGGCGCTGGATCAGGAACAGCGAGATCAGCACCGCCACGGTGATGGGAATGACGAAGTCTTCCAGCCCCGGCGACACCACATTCAGGCCCTCGACCGCTGACAGCACCGAAATGGCCGGCGTGATCATGCCGTCGCCGAAGAACAGGGCGGCGCCGAACAGGCCGATGCCGATCAGCACCGGGCGCAGCCAGGTGTGCCGGTAGTTCGCGCGCAGCGCCAGCGCGAGCAGGGCCATGATGCCGCCCTCGCCACGGTTGTCGGCACGCATGATGAAGGCGATGTACTTGATCGAGACAATGATCATCAACGACCAGAAGATCAGCGACAGAATGCCGACCACGTTGTCATGCGTGATGGCAAGGCCGTGAGCGGCGTGGAAACATTCCTTGAGGGCGTAGAGGGGGCTGGTGCCGATGTCGCCGAACACCACTCCCAGTGCTCCGGCAGTCAACGCAAACTGGCGCTTGACGCTATCCTGGCCAGCTGACACTGCTTGCATACATTCCTCGATGGTGTGCGTCGATCCGGGCCGGATGACGTCGACAACCTCGTTTTCGGGCCACGATTTTAGCACCGTGCGCCTGCCGGCAGCCAAGCTGTCGACCGGCGAAAAAGCCTTTGCCAAGCCCGGTGCCATCCGCTAGGATTGCGCGCCGCAGCAGCAGTACACTGATGCGGTCCCCGGTGAGGTGTCCGAGTGGTTGAAGGAGCACGCCTGGAAAGCGTGTATACGGTAACTCCGTATCGAGGGTTCGAATCCCTCTCTCACCGCCAGATCAAGTCCAACATGGTTGGCAATACCCCTAGATAACCCCCGCAAAGCCCAGTATTATCAAGGCTTCCGGGGGTTTTCTTTTGCACGGTAGCCCTCGCTTCACCACCGAAAACCACGGTTCACCACAGCCAGTCTGTAGGTATCGCTGTAGGTATGAGTCGGGAGAGGGCGGCACGATGCCTACAAACACCTTGACCGATGCCCGTTGCAAGGGCGCCAAGCCCGCCGAGAAGCCCTACAAGCTCTTCGATGGCGGTGGTTTGCATCTCTATGTTTCTGCCACCGGCTCACGCACCTGGCGTCTGGCCTATCGCGTGGCGGGCAAGCCGCAGACCATGAGTCTGGGGCCGTATCCTGAGGTTTCGCTGTCAGAGGCGCGGGCCAAGCGGGATGAGGCCAAGAAGGCCTTGATCGATGGCAAGGACCCGATGGCTCCGCGTCGCATCAGTCGTCAGGCCATGACCTTGAAAGAGGCCTCGGATGCTTACTGGGCTGGTCGCAAGGATGTGTCGGCTTCTTATCGCAGCAACGCGGAGCGGGGCATCGAAATGCACCTCTCGCGATTGCTGGCCCGGCCTATCTCCACCATCACGCGCGAGGATCTGCTAGGGGAGCTGCTGCGTATGGATGCGGCTGGCCTGCATGTCTATGTCCGCAAGGTGCGTATGTGGATCGGTCAGGTCTTCGAATGGGCTGTCGAAAATAGTCTGACATTGAGCAACCCAGCAGCGTTGATCCGGCCAGAAAAAGCATTCGGCCGCACAAAGACCACCAGCTTCGCCGCGCTCAGTCTGCGAGAGGTACCCGAGTTCCTGCAGCGCCTGGCGCTGGAGGGTGACTTGCAGAGCGTGCTGGCTTGCCGACTGTTGGCGCTGACTTGGGTGCGCACCAATGAGCTGCGCATGATGGAGTGGTCGGAGATTGATGAAGCCACTCAAACCTGGCTGATCCCGGCGGGCAAGATGAAGCGGGAGCGGGAGCATCTGGTGCCGCTGTCGCTGCAGGCCATTGAAGTGTTGAAGCAGCTCAGGGCGCGTTGCCGGCCTGAGGCCCGCTATGTGTTCTCGGCGCCGCATCGTATGGATAGACCCATGTCCGAAAATGCCGTGCTCTACCTGATGGCGCGCATGGGTTACAAAGGCCGCATGACGGGGCATGGTTGGCGGTCGGTGGCCAGTACCTGGGCCAATGAAAATGGGTACTCGCCAGATGCCATCGAGCGCCAGCTGGCGCATGTGCCAGACAACAAGATTCGGGCAGTCTACAACCGCGCCGAGTATCTGTCTGATCGCAAGACGATGCTGCAGGACTGGGCCGACTGGCTGAACGGTTGCGGGCTCACGCCAGTCTGATACCGGCGCTTTCCAGCGTGGAGCGTTTCCAGCCTACAGTCTTGCGGGTCAAAGCCACGTCGGGTGCTGGCAGCTTGTGAGCCAGCAGCCAGCGCCGAATGGTTTCGCTACTGACATGCAGCAGCTCCTGCAGTTCTGGACGAAAAATCACGCGGTCTTCGTGCTTGGGCAACATGGCGGCATTCCATCTCATCGTGGGGAGATGTCTGCCATGTTGGCCAACCATATGATGCATGCCCAACATGCTGAGGCGTAGAACGGCGTAGATGGGTGATCGGGGAGGTCTCTTGCTGGGCTGCGTGTGGCTCATTTCGACCCGGAGCGGCCATCTAGTTAGCTTACAAAGAAAAATTCGGCTACATTCCATCTACCCAAGAGCTCACTATTGCCTGTGACAAATACCAAGATTTTTGACTGGAGAAAGCGCCGTAGCTGGCTGGCCAGCATTCGCCACTATGCAGGCCATGTACTCACCGCCGAACTACGGGGATATCTCTTGCAAGAGCGACCAGAATGCTGGTCTGACAATTTGTCTTGGCTTCCAGATTCGCGATACATTCTGTCCGAGTTTGTGAGTGGTCTAACCGGCTACTACACACACTTCAAAGGCTTTCATGGCTGCCGCCCGTTACGGTTGAGCAGCTACTACGAAGAAGGCTTGCTTGGACAGAATAGTGATCTTCTGTGCGACATGTTCCGCAAGATTTTTTCCGATGCGCCCAAGGCACACGTGGAAAGTGTCATCAAGCAATTTTCCGACCGCAGCGATGGAGAGCGTGGCGCAATGTGGCTCGTGGGCAGTGATCAGTTTCTGATTAAGGAGTGCGGCCACTACCTCATCCAGGGCAGTGAATATGTGATGGCGCTCGCGGCACACCTAGGCCACTCTCCTAGCGGCGAGGACTACCGCTTCCGACTTCGCAACTACGGTATCCCGACGATTCTGGAAGTTGATGTCCCGGTTTGCCTCGTACCTGCGACGCAGCACGTAGAGGTAGCGAAGATGATCTTATCCGAATGGGGGCAATTAGCCGCTCGACGCCCCATGCCATTTGGGGATGATCCCCCTTGCTATGTCGTGCGCCAAAATATCCCTCCCGAATGCGTTCGAGATCATTACCATCCGGAACGGATCATCGACCCCCATCAAGGGCGCCGCCCCTACACCAACCATCTACTGACCTGCGATATGTGCGGCTGATAGCGAAAGCTGGCATTTGAGCGTTAGACCCCAGAGGCGATATGTCAGAAGCACCTTTTTCAGCTCGGAACAGAGGCGCGCATCGTCAAATTGATAAGGAGTTCCCTGCAAGCGCACGGAATGCACTGCTACATCTTCTGCTCGACTTGGTTGAGCGCCAGTACGTTCCCTCATGGATTCCCATATCGCGTGAGGTTCAGCGCATTGGGCGCCTACCGCCTATTGAGTACGAACGCAGTAAGACATCTGATCTCAAGGCAGCAAAGAACCACGCCGAGTCGATACTTCAGGATTTAGAGTGGGATAAGGTCTATGACTTCTGCGAAAGGCTATATAGCCACTTAGCCACCTCGGTAGGCTACGAGTGGGATAACGAGTATCAGGAAACGACCTCTAAGGCCGAAGCACAGGCATATATCGCGGATGAGCTGCAACGCATATTTACTGAGGAGTCACTTGCTTTTGAGTTCTCAAGTGGAAAGGTAAATCGGAGAGGTCGAAAACACACCGTCGAAGTCACTACTCGGGCTCAGGTGGTTCTTGGTGACCCAAAACTGGGGAGTGCTAGGAGACACTATGAGAAGGCCATGAGCTTTTTCCGTCATCCGGCGAAACCGGACTACGAGAATTCAGTGAAAGAAGCGGTCTGCGCTGTCGAGGCAGCCGGGAAGGCGCTATTTCCTTCTGCTAAGGCTGCTACCCTAGGAGATCTAGCTAAGTGGCTCGCCACGACAAGTGAAGTATCAATGCCAAGGGCCCTAGTTCAAACGATCTCGGGAACTTATGGCTATAGAAGCGGCGGAAACGGCGTAGGCCATGGAGGCTCTTCTGGAGGAGCCGCAACGGCTGAGGTAACAGAGTACGTATTAGCGGTATGTGCTTCGCAAATAATTTATTTTGTAGACCTCGCAAACTCTCAAGACGCTGATATCCCATTCTGAAGCCTTGGCACGTTCACTTAGGTCTAGAAATTTGTTGCAGGATTGAGGTGCTGATGTGCGTCGGTATTTATTGTCCGCACCCGGTCAGCTGCGGACGGTCGTGAAAAGAAAATTAGGCCAAAACGAAGCCAGAATGTGGCAAAGCGTAATCCGGGAGCCAGCCTCTGATGGAATGAAAAACCCCCGGATTTCTGCTTTGCCTTCTTCCGGACTCAAGATCGGCCACGTCTCTCTGAACTTGCCCGGCAAGCGCTTTTTTAGCTCGGAAAGCCTATTACTGGCACTGTATACGTAAGTGCGGATAACAACGCTAATGAGATTGGCAGGCTAGTGTGCGAATTTTTTCAACTCGCTAGACGAGAGGACGCTACCGAGAAGGAATGTCGGATCGCTCTTGGCAATCAAGTCTTGTTCATCCTGAATGCTTAAACTAACGTCGGACTCAACTGCAAATGAGGAGCGATCAAACCCGTTCTTGCCAAATTTCATCGAGGCGAAACGATTTGGGGCTAGCCCATTGACCGCTAGCAAGTCGAACAGCACCAAGCCCTCGAAATCTAAACGGACGAGTTCTGTGGTGAGTTGTCTTGTCTGGCGCAAAGGATGAAAATCAGCTGTGGCTGTAATCACTGCGATTTCACCGACAATGCGAATTATCTTAATCATTTACATTCTTGCTGTATAAAGTCCGTCGATAGCTGCATAAGCAGCTTTTGACAGACTAATGGCCTTATCCAACGTATCTATCATTCTGCTGCCGTCAGGAAATTCTTCCATGTGGAATATTGTATGACGGTGTTTCCTGAAAAAACTATAGCCTTTGTTAAAGGCATCTACCATCGCCGCGTGCCCAACAGCGGCTTCATACTCAGGCTTCAGCGTACATATGCCACCCTTAACGTCAAAGAATTCACCAAAGCCATCGTTGGCGTCTTCAACGGACATCGAGTAGCCGCTCATCTCCTGTTTCAGGATGCCTTCCAGGGAGCGCAGGTCAGGATAAAGCAATAGACAATAGTCTGGCAGCTTCGGAGCTGCCAACTTAACGCAGCAGCTAGAAATTAACAGTTTTTTCACTGCCTCCGGAAGATCGCCATAGCAGCGAGGGAAAAAACCCTTCAGGTAATCTTCTGCCATCTCCTTCCGGACAATTTCCGCGCTGCTGTCATCTTTTCTATACAAAACTTGCTCAAGCCCCTTCAAGTCCAGAAGGTCGGTGAGCATAAATATAACTCGTCGATAACAAGAAAGAGGTTTTCCCTGAATCTGCAAAACTCTTGTCGTGCGATGGTGGGTAAGAGTTAGACTATCCTGATGGGAAGCGCTTCTCAGTGTCACCTGCTTGCAAATCGCTTCATCTCGAACGGGGGTTATTTCAATGTCGGCCGACTCTTTAAGGCATTCCAGAATCGGATCAAATGAATCACTAGTTATTCCCTTAAGGGAATAATTTACATTCTCAAACTCGGCAGGGTTGATTGTAGCTTTCAAGTGGGCGGCAAGTTGCTCGCCTACTGACTGGTTCTTCCCCATCTTCCATTGGACAGTAGTTGTACCTGTCCCGTTCAGGTGCAGATCAACGGTAGCATACTCAGAGCCCGCAGCACCAAAGACGACGCGTTTGCGTTTTTCGAGCGACTGAATCCCGCCGTCCAGCGTGTAGCTGTTCGACACCATGAAGCTCTGGATGTTCGCATCCAGAGTCTCTCGATTCAGGTTCAGGTCTTTGTAGTCAGACATCCCTTCTACCTCGAACGAGCGCTAGTCATCTATCACTTGGACGATGTATAGACACAGACTTGTAGAGAAAAGGTTCCTATCATGCCTGCGGCTGTGGATGGCTGTCTAGCAAGTATGGTTTGTGAGCACCCTACCGCTCGCATTAGCCCACTCTACCAATGCCCGCTTTCAGCGTGGCCAACCGTGCGTCCGCTTCTGGCCGTAAGCCGTCATACGGGAGCGTCCGGACTTGGTCGCAAGTAGCTAAGATCAGGTTTGATCAGCTATCTGCGCGATGTTTGGGGCTAGCAGCGATCGCATGCGGTCACGCAAGCCCGTAAAAACGTATCCGTACCTTCGTTCAAATCCGTGGTTGCTTCAGAGGGCAGTGGGTCGGCCTTGCTGATCCCTTCACCGTACCACACCGTTCTCGCCGTCAAGGACTGCGCGTGCTCTGCATGCTCGCGGCTACGCCGTCTGCGATCCCTGACTGCTCCGCTGCGATGTGTTCCGCCGGTCTCGGGCAAATCCGCCCGCAGATCGGAGAAAGACCATGAATCGCATCGCTCAGTCTCACGCCAAGCTCCTCGTTCGTGACGCCAAGGGCCGCTACGCGGCAGCCACTCCGGAGGAGATCCTCGAAGTGGCTCGTCAGGTCATCGACCAGAAAATGCAGCGGGGCGAGCAGTTCACCTCGCCGCAAGCGACGAAGGATTTCCTGCAGATGAAGCTGGCAGGCCTGGAGCACGAGGTCTTCGCGGCGCTCTTCCTCGACAACCAGCACCGGCTGATCGCCTATCGCGAGATGTTCCGGGGCACGCTCGACAGTGCCAGCGTGCATCCGCGCGAAGTCGTGAAGGAGGCGCTGGCGCTGAACGCGGGCGCCATGATCATCGCGCACAACCACCCGTCCGGGCACCCGGAGCCGAGCGTAGCGGATCGGCAAATCACCAAGCGTCTGCAGGAGGCGCTGTTGCTGGTGGACGTGCGAGTGCTCGACCACATCGTGGTCGGAGGCTTCAGGTCGGTGTCGTTCGCGGAACAGGGGCTCTTATGAGCCCCTTGGGGGCGTACAAGGCAGGCAGGGAGTCGTCGACTCCGCTGCCGCTTTGCCTCAGATGGCCAGCTCTTCGAGCTGCTTGCCTTCGGCGAGCAGAGCAGCCAGCCAGAGCGGCTGGCGACCACGACCGGACCAGGTCTGGTCCTGATTGTTCGGGTTGCGGTACTTGGCCGCAACCTTGGATTGGCGCTTGGCCGGGGCAGCCTTGGCACCGTCACCAAAGAGATCGCTCAGCGACACGCCGGCTTCGCGGGCAATGCGCTCCAGATCAGCGATCAGGTTCTTTTTGACGGCCGCTTTCTTGCGCTTGATTTCGTCCTGAATCTGGGTCGCCAGCTCTTCGAGCTGTTGCACGGAATACACGGAAAGGTCGATGGACATGCTTAATCCTTGGTGGGTGTTATGGCGGTTTCATTTTTATATGGCCTGCCGATTATGAATTCAAGTGGCGATGGGCATTCATGCATTGATGGCTTGGATTAATGCCCACTGGGTCTCATTGACGAGTCCCATCTCAATGGCCTGACTTCGGTGTATGGGCCTCCAATCGCACAACCAATTCGAACACCACATGCGCTCGCTTTTGATGACGATGAGGCAGCACTACCAGCTGCTCCCATGTCATCCCTAGTGAGATGGACCATGACCACCTACGACGCGTCTGAAAGCAGATATCTCACCAACAGCGAGGCGGCAGCCTACCTGCGGCTGTCGCCACGCACACTGGAAAAGCACCGCGTCCTGGGCTGTGGCCCACGGTTCCTCAAGTTCGGTCGCGCTGTGCGTTATGACATTGAGGATCTGATCCGCTGGGCAACGGCGCGGGGTTATCAGATGACCGCTGATTTCGAGTTCGGCCCGACCTATCCGGCGCATTGAGTACATCCGCATGCTACCTCAAGCGCATAACGCGCCAGCGGTCTCGGATGAAAGCGGGCAATTGGTTTTATTCCATGCCAGCCCATCGGTGACTACGCCGCGCGATACCCAGGACTTGATGGCCCATCCGTTCTTTGCCTTGGGCAAGTCGCGGCGTATTCGGCCCATCGTGTTTGAAACGGGCGGAGTGCGCATTCGTGTCGAGGGCACACTGGAGCATGGCATCGCCACGATCTGGGATGCTGATATCCTGATCTGGGCGGCCAGCCAATTGATGGATGCCCGCGATAATGGCTTGAGCACATCGCGACTGATGCGCTCGACGCCGCACGAAATGCTCACCTTCATGGGGCGCAATACCTCGGCGCGGGATTATCAGCGTCTGAAATCAGCGTTGGATCGTCTGCAATCCACCAGCGTGGCGACCACCATCCGAGAAACCACCGGCCGGCGCATGCACCGGTTCTCGTGGATCAACGAGTGGAAGGAGCTGGCCGATCTCAGCGGCAAGCCGCTGGGGTTGGAGCTGATCCTGCCGGACTGGTTTTACGCAGGCGTTCTGGAGCACTCGTTGGTGCTCACCATCGACCGGGCCTATTTCGGGCTGCTGGGCGGCATTGAGCGTTGGCTATACCGGCTGGTGCGCAAGCACGGCGGGCGCCAGCCCGGCGGTTGGCATTTCAGCTTTCAGCACCTCTATCTCAAGTCGGGCTCCATGGCTCGCTATTCCGATTTCGCGTTGGACATCCGCCGCATTGCATTGCGTCAGGCCCTGCCGGGGTATCGGCTGGCTGTGCGCGTGCGCCGTGACGGACACGAAACCCTGACCTTCTCGCCGCAGCCTGAGCATCGTACTCAGGCGTAGCTGGTCGGTAGACAAAACGGAGGACATCCTGTGAAAGCGTTCGTGCTATCAGGCGCAGCAGAGGTCGTGCTATCAGGCGCAAACCACTCGTGCTATCAGGCGCACGACTCGGTCTGCAGCCCTTGTGCTGCCTGCGTTCCAGCTCTCCTTAACTTATATAACTATAAAAGCATAACAGTAGTAGGGACCAACCCCTGCTGTGGACAAGTCATGCCGGCAGCGGGGTGGTCGACATGATCATTTCCTTGCTCAACCAGAAAGGCGGTGTCGGCAAAACCACGTTGGCGACCCACCTGTCAGGCCAGTTGGCGAGCCAAGGCGCGTCGGTGTTGCTGATCGATGCCGACCCACAGGGTTCGTCACTGGACTGGTCACAGCGACGCATCCAGAGCGGATTTGAACGTCTCTTCACGGTGATCGGACTCGCTCGCGAGACCTTGCATCAGGAAGCACCTGCGATGGCCCGTGGTGTCGACCACGTGATCATCGACGGGCCACCCCGAGTTGCTGCCTTGGCGCGTTCCGCACTGCTGGCCAGCGATCTGGTGCTGATCCCGGTGCAGCCCAGCCCCTACGACATCTGGGCCAGTGCCGAGATGGTCGCCCTGATCCAGGAGGCGAGAATCTTCAAGCCAGCCATGCAGGCCGCTTTCGTGATCAATCGCCGGGTCAGTCATACCGTCATCGGCCGGGAAGTGCGTCAAGCGCTCTCTGAGCAGCCTTTGCCGGCACTCGCGGCCGAGGTACGGCAACGCATCGTTTTCGCCGATAGCGTCGCCGCAGGGGCCTTGGCGAGCGAAATGGAGCCCGAGGGCAGGGCAGCCGAAGAGATCCGTCTCCTCGCGGCTGAAATGCTCTGGAGGTCGTCATGAGCCGGCGCATGCCCTTCGGCCAGCGGCCGTCTGCCGATCCCTCGCTGGAAGCTTGGGTGCGGCAGGACAAACACACGGCACTGCAGCCTGGGCCGCAGCGAGCAGATATCTACACCGCCCGCATGACGCTGGATGTCACGCCGGAGATGCGCGCCCGCATCAAGGTTGCGGCGTTCAAGCAGGGCAGGACGGTGACTTACCTGCTGCGTGAGCTGCTGGAAAAGCACTTTCCCGAGGACGAGACATGAGCCTGCCGCTGACGCGGGTGCAGCTGGTCTTCGTCCCGGATTGCGTGAATGTCTCGCTGCGCTTTGGTGATCCGGTGGCTGTACATGACATCGATGCACAACGGCGCGTGGCGGACTTCGCACCGGGCAGCGTGTTCTGCCGTGTCGAGTGGCAGGCCAATCGCTACGGCACAACGCGCTGGGTGCTCATGGTCATGCAGGCTGCGGCGCCTGATGAAAGCATGAGTCAGGTCGTCGGCGTGCAGCCGGGCGCGCACATCCTGTTGCGCGGCTCCGGCCAGACACGGGTGATGGAGCTGCTGGGTCTGATAGACCGATTGGAGGCATCAGGGATGCCGCCTGCGCATGTCGCCGTCGATTACTGGCGACTGGTGCAGCACCACATCGCGGCGCGTCAGCCGTTGCCGATCTACACGACAGCGCGCCATGAGGCAGCCCAGCGACGGGAGATGCTGCGATGAATCGGCTGATCCTCACCAGCATGTCGCTGGCTGTCAGTGCGCTGGCCGTGGTGACGACCGCCACCATGCCTTCGTGCGTGATCTACAACCCGAGCAGTAGTGCGCCTGAAGGCTTGTATGCCATCGACCCTGCGGAGCAACTGCAGGTCGGTGAGCATGTACTGGTGCACTTGCCTGACGCAGCAGCGGCACTTGCTGCGCAGCGCGGCTACCTGCCGTCAGGCATTCCCTTGGTGAAGCACATTGCGGCTCGCGCACCACAGCATGTCTGCGTGCGAGCGGATGCCGTGCTGATTGATGGTCGTCCGGTTGCGCGTCTGCTGTCCGCCGACGCGCAGGGGCGACCACTCTTTGCCTGGCGTGGCTGTCGTCGTCTCGCGGCTGATGAGCTGTTCCTGCTGAGCGAGACCAGCGCCGCTTCCTACGACAGCCGCTACTTCGGCCCGGTTACGCGAGCGCGCGTGATTGGCCGTGCTCGCCCCCTGTGGACCTGGCTGCCTGATGACTCAGGCGGTCATTGAGCGAGCGGGAGCGAGCGAAAAGCGGGAGGGCAAGATAAAAGGGGACGGCACGTGGCCGTGCTCAATGCCCTCCCTGTGCTCCGCTTCACGCAGCACGACACCACATCAACCGCGTGCCGCAGAAAGCGCGGACACGTGGCAAACACTGGGCCAAGCGCGTGCCGTCTTCGACGGAGCGCGCTCAAGCACGCTGGAGCCTGCACCATGTCAGGGCGTAATGAGGATGGCTTCGATGTCCGGCCGGGCACGCCCAAGGGGCGGCACCAGCGCTTTGTCAGCCAGGTGATCCGTGAGGCGAGCAAGGCCGGAGGCCGTGCGCTGAACCGGCCAGCGGCGCGCACGGGTGCATCGCTGGGGCGCGGCAAAGTGGCTTCACGGATGATGGGACAGGGGCTTGGTCGCAAGGCCAGGCGCGTGGTCATCAAGACGCGTCTGGTTAATCTGCAACGAGCTGGCGCACGGTCGACCATCACGCATTTGCGCTACATCAAGCGCGAGGGTGTCGGGCCGGAAGGCGAACAGGGACAGGCCTATGGGCCGCATACGGATGAGGCCGACATGGACGCCTTCGAGCGCCGCGTGCGCGATGACCGACACCAGTTCCGGTTCATCGTCTCGCCGGCCGATGCGGACCAGCTGGGCGACCTCAAGAGCTATACCCGCGAGCTGATGACGCAGGTGCAGGCCGACTTGGGCACGCCGCTGGACTGGGTGGCGGTGGACCACTGGAACACCGACAACCCGCACACGCATATCGTTCTGCGCGGGAAGCAGGCGGATGGCCGCGACCTGGTGATTGCACGGGAGTACATCGGCTCCGGGATGCGGCAGCGTGGGAGTGAAATCGCCACGCGCTGGTTGGGCCCGAAGACGGAGCTGGAGATCCAGCGTGAGCAGCAGCGAGAGGTCGAGCGGCCGGGTTGGACAGGGCTGGATCGTGCGCTGCAGCGCATGGCGCCGGACGGGCGAGTGACGCTGCAGGGGCTCGCCGAGCAGTGCCGGGATCAGCGCTACCGAAGGTTGCTGATCGGCCGGCTGCAGTACCTGGAGGGTATGGGGCTGTGCAAGGAAATTTCAGGACAGGTATGGCAGTTGGGTGTAGATATCAAGATGAGGCTACATGGCCTAGATGCCCAAGCACACATTTTACGATCCAAGGATTGCGAAATAATGCGAATTTATTAAAATTACGCAATATTTTTTTTGGTATCACTTAGGCCAGATGAGGTCATGGTGCTGATATGGTTTGACAGTATGAAGGCGTTATGATGAGTGTCGTCGTCCGCCCCGCGTGCCGCAATGCCAATAACACTTTGCTCATCATTTAATACGGGGCCACCGCTATTTCCGCTATATATATTCTTATCAATTTCAGCTAGTCTTTTTGTGCTCAGCGTACAGAAGTTTGTTATTTTTGCCCATTGCCTAGAAACTTGAGTTGATGAGGCTTTGAAGTTTGGATATCCAAGGACTGATATTTTTTGTCCAATTTCTAGTTGTGAGCTGTCCCCTAATTCAAAAAATGGGTGTTCATATTCTTGCTTCGTTTCAAAGTCCAAAATCGCAATATCATACACGGCGTGCATTTCTGCAACTTTGAATTCAAATTTGATGTGTGGGCTTCCCGGTAAAAAGCCAGTGCATTTATCTATTGGGGTATCGGTTCCTGGCGTCAAGAAGTGGGCGCAAGTTATCAGCTTGTTTCCTTTTATCATGAAGCCAGTGGCTTGCATAATATTTTCATCGCTTTCCAGAACCCAGCATCGCATTGAGAATGCTTCGCCATATATTATATTGTGATCTTTTGGCTTTGATTTCTTTTTGGCAAGTGGCGCTTTGCATATTTTTGATGAATGATTGAAGCGTATTGCTAGCTTTCGATAAATTTCATCGTCTTCTCCTCTAATTTGTTTTATGAAAAGCAGGCGTCCATATGTGTGTTTCTCAGTTTTCATGGACAAAATAGGGTCCTGCGGGAAGCCCTGACTTACTTCCATGCTATGAATTATAGCTGAGGTTTTTCTGATATATTTCCTGTTTAAATTGACTTTCTTGTTGACGGTGAGTCCGGTTACTACTTGACGCTCGTTTCGGCTCTGTAGTCGTGTCTTGCTTTCATTAATGAAAAATCCGTTGCCATTAATTATTTGCTCTAACTCAAAGCCTGGGGCGCAATAATAGTGACTGGATTCGATACTTTGCTTAACGATGCCATTTGGAATGAATTGCGCTGGGCAGGAAAATGAGAAAGTTATGTCGTCAGCGTATCGTGTGTAAGTTGCTTTTTTTGATGACGCAAGCCTTATTAGTTCTCTGTCAAGTCTTGAGCATATCATGTTGGAGAGAATGGGTGACGTGGGTGCGCCTTGAGGTAATGAACCTTGCAAAGTACATAGGTGAGCAATGACGGTTGCAGTCTCAATTGGAATTTCATAAGGTGGGGATACGAGCATTCCCCTTATTCTAGGGAATGTAATTGTCTGAAAGAAATCTTTTAGATCAATATTGAAAACAAAGCTTTTGGATGTGTGAGGCTTTGCATTATCGTAAATGGACGTCTTTTTTGTAAAAGCCTTTACGCAGTCCCTAGGCGCATAGATGCTATCTAGTAGAGGTAGCATCCTTTCCTGTAGATGCTTGAGCTTTTTGCTTGGTGATTTTATTTCTCTTTGCGATCCATTTTTCTTTGGGATGGTAAATGTTTCATAATGCCCGCTTATGTCATTATTGTAGTATAGGTGCTTTATCTTGCCGTAGCTCGTTCCGAGAAATATGGCAAGATCTGATGGGGTCATCAGTTTTATATCAAATATAGGGAGGGTTGGTGCCTTGCTCATTATTTCACTTTACGGAGCGCGAGGAGTACGTCAAGTTGTAAACATTGTGCAGCACGAGTGTAGCTACTGCCCTTGTTGGTTTAGACTGCATTTTAACAGCCCAGATTAATATTTTGAGCAAGGCCATGTAAGAATACACAAACTCTTAATTTCGTCAATGCCCTCGTGATTTTCGTGCCAATTTCCTCCATGCATTGAGACTAGAAATGCATGAATTCTGGCTGCATCGGAATTTGTCCAGCACTCCCCAGGCCCCTGACCCTGCCGTGACGGCACAGACCTCCTGTGCCGGATGGTACGGGTCGGGAGGTCGCCATGCAGGCGTCCGGTGTGCTGGTTGGTCAGGTGCTGCTGGTTCTCGGCATTGTGCTGCTGGGGACCTGGGGGGCAACACAGTACGTCGCCTCGGCACTGGCCTATCAGGCGCAACTCGGCGCCCCGTGGTTTCTCCTCGCTGATCATCCCGTCTTCTACCCTTGGCAGTTCCTGCACTGGTGGTACTTCTACGATGTCTACGCGCCGCACGTCTTCGCGACAGGTGGGCTGATTGCCGCTGGCAGCAGTCTGGTCGCGGTGGCTGTGGCCATCGCGCTGTCAGTCTGGCGTAGCCGGCAGTCCCAACTGGTTACCACCTATGGTTCAGCGCGTTGGGCCTCGGATGATGAGGTCGCTTCGGCCGGCCTGACGGATGCCGCTGGTGTGTTCCTGGGGCGTACATCACTGAGCTATCTGCGGCACGAAGGCCCAGAGCACGTCATGGCCTTCGCGCCGACCCGCTCGGGCAAGGGCGTTGGTCTGGTGGTGCCCACGCTGCTGACCTGGCCGGGCTCGGCTGTTATTCACGACATCAAGGGCGAGAACTGGACGCTGACCGCCGGCTGGCGTTCGCGCTTCTCGCACTGCGTGCTGTTCAACCCGACCGATGCGCGCTCGGCGGCCTACAACCCGCTGCTGGAAGTCCGGCGCGGTGCGCATGAAGTCAGCGATGTGCAGAACATCGCTGACATTCTGGTCGACCCCGAGGGCGCACTGGAGAAGCGCAACCACTGGGAGAAGACCAGCCATGCCTTGCTGGTCGGTGCCATCTTGCATGTGCTCTATGCCGGTAGCGACAAGACGCTGCGCGGCGTCGCCAACTTTCTCTCCGACCCGGCACGCACCTTCGAGAACGCGCTGCATCGGATGATGAC
Organism: Perlucidibaca sp.; assembly: GCA_023265995.1. Classification (GTDB taxonomy): domain Bacteria; phylum Pseudomonadota; class Gammaproteobacteria; order Pseudomonadales; family Moraxellaceae; genus Perlucidibaca. The sequence continues at coordinate 170,280 of JAHFSA010000001.1, read as the reverse complement.
CACCCGGCATCTGCCGGAGGGGCCGCATCCCGTGGTGGCATCCGCCGCCCGTGAGGTGATGAACAAGAGCGAGAACGAGCGCTCGGGCGTGCTGTCGACGGCCATGAGCTTTCTGGGTCTGTACCGTGACCCGACCGTGGCCGAGGTCACTTCGCGCTGTGACTGGCGCATCGCTGACCTGATCAGCGCTGAGCATCCGGTGTCGCTGTATCTGGTCGTGCCGCCGTCCGACATCAGCCGCACCAAGCCGCTGATCCGTCTCCTGCTCAACCAGATTGGCCGTCGTCTCACCGAATCGCTGGATGGCAGCGACGGCATTGCCCGCAAGCACAAGCTGCTGCTCATGCTGGACGAGTTCCCGGCACTGGGCCGGCTCGATTTTTTCGAGAGTGCGCTGGCCTTCATGGCCGGCTACGGCCTGCGTGCGTTCCTGATCGCGCAGTCCCTGAACCAGATCGACAAGGCCTATGGCCCCAATCACGCCATCCTCGACAACTGCCATGTGCGAATCGCCTTCGCCACCAATGACGAGCGCACGGCCAAGCGCATCTCCGATGCCTTAGGCACGGCCACCGAGCTGAAAGCGCAGCGCAACTACGCCGGCCACCGCCTGGCGCCATGGCTGGGGCATCTCATGGTCTCGCGGCAGGAGACAGCACGGCCGCTGCTCACGCCCGGTGAGGTCATGCAGCTGCCGCCGGATGACGCCGTGGTGATGGTCTCCGGCCATCCGCCGATTCAGGCCAAGAAGATTCGCTACTACGCCGACCGCAATTTCACCGGCCGTGTGCTGCCGCCTCCGGCTTTGGTTGAAGGCCACTACCGCGACGCTCCCGAGGCTCGCTCCAACGACTGGTCTGGCCAGCTCGCGTTGTTCCCCGACAGCGATGGCGCGCTGCTGGCCTCGGGCCTGCCCGGCGACAGCGATCTGCCTGCTTTGGCTAACAGGCCGGCCAGCAAACCGGCCACCGATGTCGCCCTGCTCGATGACGACGAGGCCGTTGCCACATCACGACCCGCCCTCAAGGCCAACCGTGCCGCACGGATGGCTGCCCTCGACCCCAACGATGGAATCTCGCTATGAGCCGTGCTCGCCTGAATATCTTCATCGAGCCAGGCCATGCGCGTCAGCTCGATGAGCTGTCCGCCATGAAAGGCCTGTCCAAGTCCTCGATCATCGCTGCCGCGCTGGCGTCCTTTCTGTCGCCGGATGCTGCAGATCGTCGCGATGCGGCCTTCGCCAAACGGCTGGATCGCCTGTCCAATCAGTTCGACAAGCTGGAGCGCGACCAGACCATCCTCATCGAGACACTGGCGCTCTATGTCCGCTACTTCCTGACGGTCTCGGCCCCCGTGCCTGAGGCGCAGCAGGAGGCGGCGAGGGCGCAGGGGCGTCTGCGCTTTCAGCAGTTCATCGAGCAGCTGGGTCGCAACCTGATGCGGGGTCGAAGCCTGGTGAAGGAGGTCCACGAGGAAGTCTTCCCGGATGCCGGGCAGTTCTTCGCGATGGATGACCCGGCCGCACCCGGCACAGGCGCCCCTGACGAGGAGCGGCTGGCATGAACAGCGCCGTCAGCGGCTTGCCGGAGAGCAGCGAGTCGCAGTCGCTGAGTCGGCGCATCCGCATGCTGCGCACGGCCATGGGGCCGATCATCACGCAGGCGCTGGATGATCCGGATGTGGTCGAGGTGATGCTCAACCCGGACGGTACGCTCTGGTTGGACAAGCTGGGATCGGGGCGGGCACCGGTTGGACTCTCGCTGTCGCCGGCCGATGCCGAGCGCATCATCCGGCTGGTCGCGGCCCATGTCCGTGCCGAAGTCCATGCCGGCGCTCCAATCCTGTCGGCCGAGTTGCCGGAGACCGGTGAGCGCTTCGAGGGCGTATTGCCGCCTGTGGTGAAAGCCCCGGTATTCGCGATTCGCAAACGCGCGGTGAGCGTGATCCGGCTGGATCACTATGTCGCCGACAACATTCTCACCGCACATCAAGCCGACTTTCTCAGGAAGGCCGTGAGCGGCCGGCTCAACATCCTGATTGCCGGCGGCACCAGCTCGGGCAAGACCACCATGGCCAATGCCTTGCTGGCCGAGATGGCGGTCACGGGTGATCGCGTGGTCATCCTCGAAGACACCCTGGAGTTGCAGTGCAGCACGCCGGATCACGTCTCGCTGCGTGCCAAGCCGGGTGTGGCCACGATCAGTGATCTGGTGCGCTCGACCATGCGTCTGCGTCCGGATCGCATCGTGGTCGGCGAGGTCCGTGGCGCCGAGGCGCTGGACCTGCTCAAGGCCTGGGGCACGGGGCATCCCGGTGGCGTCGCCACCATCCACGCCGGCTCCGCGATGGGCGCGCTCACGCGCCTGGAGCAACTGATTCTGGAGGTGGCGCTGACGCCGCCCCGCGCGCTGATCGCCGAGGCGGTCAACGTCATCGTCTTCATCGCCGGACGTGGCCGCGAGCGCCGCGTGCAGGAGATCGCCTACGTCACCGGCTTTGATGCGCACGGTTATTCCCTCACTGCTGTTCCCCTTGAATCAGGAGATCCGTCATGACGGTTCCACGTCTTTCCGTAAATCCGTTTTCCCGTATCGGTCGCTACGTCGGTCTCATGGCCATGAGCCTGTTGGTGTCCGCGCAGGCGCACGCCGCCGGCTCCAACATGCCGTGGGAGGGGCCGCTGCAGTCGGTGCTTGACTCCGTGCAGGGGCCGGTGGCTCGCATCATGGCAGTCATCGTCATCATCATCACCGGACTGACGCTGGCCTTTGGCGACAGCAGTGGCGGTTTTCGCAAGCTGATCCAGATCGTCTTCGGCCTCTCGATTGCCTTCGCGGCTTCATCGTTCTTCCTGGCCTTCTTCAGCTTCTCCGGCGGGGCGGTGGTGTCATGAGCCTGCCCATCGCCCAGGGTTTTGAAGTGCCCCTGCATCGCTCGCTGACCGAGCCCATCCTCATGGCCGGCGCGCCGCGTACCGTGGCCGTGGTCAACGGCACCTTGGCGGCGGCGGTCGGTCTCGGGCTGCAGATGTGGCTGCCGGGCCTGATCCTCTGGCTGACCGGCCACACGCTCGCGGTCTGGGGCGCCAAGCAGGATGTGCAGTTCATGGAGGTGTTCGCCCGACACCTCAAGCACAAGTCGCTGCTCGACGTGTGAGGTCGCCATGATCAATCTCGCCGAGTTCAGCAAGCGTCCCGCCCAACTGGCCGACTGGCTGCCGTGGGCGGGGTTGGTGGCACCCGGTGTGGTGCTCAACAAGGATGGTTCCTTTCAGCGCACGGCGCGCTTTCGGGGCCCCGACCTAGACAGCGCGACCGAGAGCGAGCTGGTCGCCACCACGGCGCGTCTCAACAACGCGCTGCGGCGTCTCGGTTCGGGCTGGGCGCTGTTTGTCGATGCCGAACGCCAGCCGGCAGCCGGGTATCCGGTCTCCGAGTTTCCCGAGGCGCTGTCCTGGCTGGTGGAGCAGGAGCGCAAGGCGGCGTTCGAGGAGGCGGGCAGCCACTTCGAGAGCCGCTACCACCTGACCTTGCTGTATCTGCCGCCGGAGGAGTCGCGCGCCAAGGCGGCCAAGCTGCTCTATGAGCATGGCCGACAGGAGGGGGTCGACTGGCGCGAGCAGCTGGCCGGCTTCGCGGCCGAAGCCGAACGTTTCTATAACCTGCTCGATGGCGTCATGCCTGAGCTGGCCTGGCTCAGCGATGCCGAGACGCTGACCTATCTGCACGCCACGGTTTCGCCCAAGCGTCACCCGGTCGCCGTTCCTGAAGTGCCGTTCTACCTCGATGCCTTGCTGGCTGATGCGCCGCTTAGCGGCGGGCTGGCGCCGCGCCTGGGTGACCAGCATCTGCGCGTGGTGTCGGTACGAGGCTTTCCGACCTCGACCTGGCCGGGCCTGCTCGATGACCTCAACCGGCTGGGCTTCGCCTACCGCTGGAGCACGCGCTTCCTGTGTCTGGACAAGGCGCAGGCCGAGGGCGAGCTGACCCGGTTGCGCCGGCAGTGGTTCGCCAAGCGTAAAGGCGTACTCACGCTTTTACGGGAAACCGTGTTTCAGCAAGAAAGCCCGCTGGTTGATTCTGACGCCGACAACAAGGCGGCGGATGCCGACGCCGCGCTGCAGGAGCTGGGCAGCGATGCCGTGTCTTTCGGTTATGTCACGGCCACCGTCGTGGTCATGGATGCCGATGCCACGGCCGCCGACGAGAAGCTGCGCGCCATCGAGCGCGTCATCCAGGGCCGGGGCTTTGTCACCATTACGGAAAGCCTGAATGCCGTGGATGCGTGGTTGTCCTCGCTGCCGGGCCATGCCTACGCCAATGTCCGGCAGCCGCTGATCTCCACGCTCAACTTGGCCCACCTGCTGCCGATCTCGGCAGTCTGGGCCGGCCCCGAGCGCAATGAGCATTTCGATGCGCCGCCGCTGATCGTGACCCGTACCGAGGGCGCGACGCCGTTCCGGCTGGTCACACATGTCGGCGATGTCGGTCATACCGTGGTGGTGGGACCGACCGGCATGGGCAAGTCGGTGCTGCTGGCCACGCTCATGCTGCAGTTCCGCCGCTACACCGGCTCGCGCCTGTTCGTCTTCGACAAGGGTGGTTCGGCCCGCGCCACTGTGCTGGGTCTCGGTGGTGACCACTACGATCTGGGGCAGGAGGGTGCCATCGCCTTCCAGCCACTGGCGCGCGTCGACGAGGAGGGCATGCGCAGCTGGGCCGCCGAATGGCTGGCCGGGCTACTGCAGCACGAGGGCGTGATCGTGACGCCCGAGATCAAGGATGCAGTGTGGTCGGCGCTGGGCAGTCTGGCCAGCGCGCCGGTCGAGCAGCGCACACTGACTGGTCTGTGCGTGTTGCTGCAGTCCAATCCGCTGCGTATGGCCTTGCAGCCCTACACGCTGGGTGGCCCGTTCGGTCGCCTGCTGGATGCCGAGGCCGACCGGCTGGCGCTGTCGGATGTGCAGTGCTTCGAGATGGAGGAGCTGATGCACAGCCCGGCGGCTGTGCTGCCGGTGCTGAGCTACCTGTTCAAGCGGCTGGAGGAGCGTTTCGACGGCGCGCCGACGCTGCTCATTCTCGATGAGGCCTGGGTCTTTCTCGATGATCCGGCCTTCGCCGGCCGCATCCGCGAGTGGCTGAAGACGCTACGCAAGCGCAACGTCTCGGTGATCTTCGCGACCCAGTCGCTGGCCGACATCCAGCGCTCCAGCATCGCCCCGGCCATCATCGAGAGCTGCCCGAGTCGCATCTTCCTGCCCAACCCACAGGCAGTGGAGCCGCAGCTGCGCGAGGTCTACGAAGGCTTCGGCCTCAATGCCCGGCAGATTCAGCTGATCGCGCGGGCGACGCCGAAGCGTGAGTACTACTACCAGTCCCGGCTCGGCAATCGTGTCTTCGAGCTGGGGCTGGGGCCGGTCACGCTGGCCTTTGCCGGTGCTTCTTCCCCTGAACATAAGAAAGCCATGGATGCCTTGCAGGGGCACATCCCGTCCACTGACTTCGCCTTGGTCTGGCTGCAACGCAGCGGGCTGACCTGGGCCGCAGACCTGCTGGCCCGCTATCCCCGCAACCCGGAGAAATCCTCATGAAGACTCGTCTCGCGTTGTCTCTCGCCATCGCCCTGGGCCTGTCCCAGCCAGCGGCGGCATTCACGGTCTTTGACCCCAGCAACTTTGCGCAAAACCTGCTGACTGCCATTCGCACGCTGGAGCAGATCAACAACCAGATACGGCAGCTGCAGAACGAGGCGCAGATGCTGAGCAATGACGCCAGGAACCTTTCCGGCCTCGACTACAACGCCAGCGCGCAGCTGCGTAGCACGCTGGCGACCACGGCGCGACTCATCCAGCAGGCGCAGGGCGTGGCCTACGAGGTCTCGCAGGCCGACGCCACCTTCGCGCGTCTGTACCCGCAGGCCTACGCCGGCTCGGTCTCGGGCAACCAGATGGCCGTGGATGCTCGCGAGCGCTGGAACAACTCGTTGCAGGCCTTGCGAACCACGCTGCAGATGCAGGCGCAGGCGGCGCAGAACTTCGCCGCTGACGAATCCATGCTGACCGAGCTGGTCGCCCAGAGTCAGGGCGCGGTCGGTCATCTGCAGGCCACGCAGGCGACCAACCAGTTGCTGGCCTTGCAGGCGCGTCAGGCCATTCAGGCGCAGCAGCTGCAGGTCACGCAGGGGCGGGCGGAAGCGGTGGAGCAGGCGCGCAACGTCGCCGCCGAGGAGCGGGCGCGCGAGGTGCGCCGTCGCTTTGACAGCGGCAGCACGCGCTATACGCCGCAGTCCGTGAACTTCTATGGCCGCTGAGGAGGGACGAATCGTGACCAAATGTCACATATCGCTGTGCCTTTTCGTGGCTATCGGGCTGGCCGGCTGCAGTCAGCCGGCACCCGATGTCACTGTCGAGTATCTGCTGGCGCATCCGGAGGAGTTGAAGGCACTGCAGCAGCAATGCCGACTGGCGCGTGACACGGTCAGCGCACAGACCTGTGTGACCGTCAGTGAGGCGCAGCATCGCCGCTTCTGGGGCAACGGCAAGACCCGCTACACGCCGGGCGGCGGGGCGAGTCATGAATGATATCGGGGTCATCGACCGCTTCCTGGATGTCTTCTCGCGCTACATCGACTCGGGCTTCGGGCTGGTTGGCGGTGAGGTGGCCTGGCTCAGTGCCACCCTTATCGTCATCGACATGACGCTGGCCGGTCTGTTCTGGGCCATGGCCGGCGACGAGGTGCTGGGCAAGCTGATTAAGAAGATCCTCTATGTCGGTGCCTTCGCTTTCATCATCACCAACTTCAACCAGCTTGCCGGCATTATCTTCAACTCGTTCTCGGGCCTGGGTCTGATGGCCTCCGGCAGCGCGATGACGCCGGCTCAGCTGCTGCAGCCCGGCCGACTGGCCGAGGTCGGCATCGACGCCGGTCGGCCGATCATGGAGCACATCCGCACGCTGTCCGGTTTCCCGGATTTCTTCATGAACATCGACACCATCGCGGTGCTGTTCTTCGCCTGGGTCATCGTCATCATCAGTTTCTTCGTGCTCGCGGTGCAGCTCTTCGTCACGCTGATCGAGTTCAAGCTGACCACACTGGCCGGCTTCGTGCTGGTGCCGTTCGCGCTCTGGAACAAGACCAGCTTCCTCGCCGAGCGCGTGCTCGGCAGCGTGATGATGTCCGGTGTGAAGGTGCTGGTGCTGGCCGTCATCGTCGGCATCGGTACCACCATCTTTGGCGAATTCCAGGCCCCGGCCGGAGCCGAGCCATCCATTGATGAGGCGCTGGCGTTGATGCTGGCCTCGCTGTCGCTCTTCGCTTTGGGGATCTTTGGTCCCGGCATCGCCAGCGGTCTGATCGCTGGCGCTCCCCAACTGGGTGCAGGTGCGGCCGCCGGAGCCGCGCTTGGCGCGTCGGCTGTCGCGGTCGGTGGCGCGGCAGCGGCCATGGGGGCCGGCAAGCTGGCCGGTGCCGCCGGCAGCTCGGCCGTGAAGTCGGCCAGCTCCATGGCCTCCGGTGCGCGCGAGGCCTATTCAGCGGGTCGCGCCACCACCGATGGCGGGCTGCGCGGCGCAGTCGCCGGCATGGCCAATGTCGCGCGCTCCGGCGCCTCCGCTGTGAAAGACCACCTCAAGGGCGGCGATGCCTCGCCGGATGCCGGGCAAGCCGGCCAGCAGCCGGCGTGGGCGCAACGCCTGCAGCGCAATCAGCGTATCTCGCAAGGCGTCACCACGACCGCTCATGTCATGCGCTCCGCCGATCACGGCGGCAGCGGCGCCACCCCCAGTCTGCGTGATCAAGGAGAGTCATGATGCGATTCAGACGCGCGCAAGTGCGCTATGCGGAAACCCCGGTGCCGGCCACGCCGTATCAGGCGGCGCGTCAGGTCTGGGATGAGCGGCTCGGAGCAGCCCGTGTGCAGGCTCAGAACTGGCGGCTGATGGCCTTTGGCTGCCTGTCGCTGAGCTTGATCATGGCCGGCGCTCTGGCTTGGAGAGCCGGCCAGTCGCTGGTCACGCCCTATGTCGTCGAGGTCGACAAAACCGGGCAGGTGAGGGCGGTTGGTGAGGCGCTCACGCCGTATCAGCCGACGGATGCACAAATTGCCTTCCATCTGGCGCACTTCATCAACAACGTGCGCTCGCTGGCCATTGACCCGGTGGTGGTGCGTCAGAACTGGCTGCAGGCCTATGACTACACCACCGACAAGGGCGCGGCCACCCTCAACGAATACGCGCGCGTGAACGATCCCTTCGCCAGCGTCGGGCGCAAGTCGGTGTCGGTCGAGGTCACCAGCGTCGTGCGCGCCAGCGACAGCTCTTTCCAGGTGCGCTGGATCGAGCGCCACTACGACAGCGGCACGCCCACCGGGCAGGAGCGCTGGACGGCGATGCTGTCCACCGTGCAGCAGCCGCCTCGGGATGAGGCGCGTCTACGCAAGAACCCCCTCGGTATTTACATCAACGGTCTGAGCTGGAGCCGCGAGCTGGGCTCGGCCGACGCCATGACTTCCCGTCAGGAGTGACACCATGAAGCGTTCCCCCGTGTTTGCTGTGCTCGTGCTGGCTGGTTGCGCCAGTCAGCCGCCGGTCCCGCTGGATACGGCCGTGAAGGCCGAACCGTTGCCGGAGATACCCAAACCCCTGCAGGTCATTGAGGTGCCCCGGCCGTTGCCGCTGCCCAACCAGCTCAAGCGGCTGCCGGCCGAGGGGCAGGAAAGCATCAAGGAGCCGCTGGATGCCAAGGTGCGGGTCGCCCGCGTCAATCAGGAGGCGCGTGTGGTGCCTTCGCGCGAGGGCTACATCAACGCGATCCAGGTCTGGCCCTACGCCGATGGTGCGCTCTATCAGCTCTACACCAGCCCCGGCCGCGTCACCGTGGTCGCCTTGCAGGAGGGCGAGGAGCTGGTGGCGTTCTCGGCCGGTGACACCGTGCGCTGGATCGTCGGGGATACCGTCAGCGGCAGTGGCGCCAGCCAGCGTGTGAACGTGCTGGTCAAACCCATCCGCAGCGGTCTGCGGACCAATCTGGTCATCACCACATCGCGGCGTACCTACCTGCTGGAGATGACCTCGACCGAGAAAGCCTGGATGGCTTCCGCGTCCTGGGAGTATCCGAAGGACCGGGCGCTGGCTCTGCAGCGTCAGTCAGCCATCGCTGATGCCAAGGCGCCGGTCGCCGAGGGTTTGAGTCTGGAGCAGCTGCGCTTTCGCTACGACATCAGTGGCGACAAGCCGGCCTGGCGGCCGGTGCGTGCCTTCGATGATGGCGAGCATGTCTACATCCAGTTCCCGGCCCGCATCGCCCAAGGCGAGCTGCCGCCGCTGTTCGTGGTCGGCCCCGAGGGTGATGGCCAGCTGGTGAACTACCGCTTCAAGGCACCGTACTACGTCGTAGATCGCCTGTTCGGCGCGGCCGAACTGCGCCTGGGTGGCAAGAAGGCCGAGGTGGTGCGTATCGCGCGCAATGACCTGAAGCAGGGAGGTCGCCATGACGACAGCGCCGACTGAGACGGGCAGCCTGCCGCCCAAGGTCGATCCCGACAGCCTGGCTTTGCGGGCGCAACCCAAGCCGGTGACACGACTCAATCGCAAGGTGCTGATCGCGGGTGCCGGCACGGTCTCGCTGGCGCTGCTGGGTATCACGGTCTGGTCGCTGCAGCCGGTGCAACGCAAGAGCGCCGAGCAGCAGCCTGAGCTGCACAACGTCGAGCGTGTCGCGCGTGCCGAGACCATTGATGCCTTGCCGCAGGAGTACAGCCAGCTGCCGATGTCGGACACGGGCCTGCCGCCCGGTGTGCCGGTGTTGGGTGATCCGCTGCCGGGGGATCTGGCCAAGCCCATGCTTGATGCCCAGCGGGCAGGGACCTATACACCGACCTATCACGGCGGTTCGCAGGCCATGGCCAGTGGCAACCTGGGCCAGAGCCGGGATGACATCGCCAAGTCGGCGTTGTTCTTCCGCAGCAGCCAGACGGGGCAGGGCAAGGGCGCGCCTGCCTCGGGTGCCATGCCCCAACCGGCGGATGCCTCTGCGCTGAATGCGCTGTCGGCCGCTGCCATGGGCGCGGGCGCAGCAGGTCAGCCGGTCGATCCCACGGTGTCGCAGAACCTGCAGGACCGCAAACAGGCTTTTATGGACAAAGCGGATTCCAGTGAAACCGGAAATCCGTCTTCACTGAAATTGCCGGCCTCGCCGTATCAGGTCATGACCGGCACCTTGATCCCGGCTGCCCTGATCACGGGCCTCAAGTCCGATCTGCCGGGGCAGGTCATCGCCTCGACTACCGAGCCGGTCTACGACACGGCCACGGGGCGGCATCTGCTCATCCCGCAGGGCTCGCGTCTGATTGGTCGCTATGACAGCCAGGTGGCCTTCGGCCAGCGTCGCGTGCTGCTGGTCTGGCAGCGCGTCATCCTGCCGGACACTTCGTCTATTGCGCTGGACCGTCTGCCCGGCGTGGATGCCGCTGGCTATGCCGGTCTGGAGGATGACGTGGATTGGCACTGGGATCGCATCATCGCTGGTGCCGCGCTGTCGACGCTGCTGGGTGTGGGTGCCGAGTTGGCCGCACCCACGAACAACGGCGCGGATGGTCGCGTGATCGTTGCCACGCGTGAGGGTCTGCAGCAATCCATCAACACGGTGGGGCAGGAGCTGACCCGTCGCAACCTGAGCATCCAGCCGACACTCACCATCCGGCCGGGATTCCCGGTGCGGGTGATGGTGAACAAGGATCTGGTGCTGAGACCGTATCAACCGCTGTTCTACGCAAGAGGGCTGCCACAATGACAACCCTGAGATTAGGGCCGTTGCCCAAGACGGAGGCGGTAAAGCTGACGATCATGCTGACCACAGAGCTGAAGCAGCAGCTCGACCGCTATGCCGAGCTGCACAGCCAGACCTGGGGCGATGCCGTCGATGCCACGGCACTGATCCCGCACATGCTGGAGGCGTTCATGGCGCGGGATCGGGGGTTCAAGAAAAGTGCGAGGGGAGGCCACGCAGCGTGATTTCTCTCTCCTCAAGTGAAAGCATTAGTAGCATGCAAGCTATTGCCTGGCATGGTGATTTCGCGAGATGATGTCGTATGTTGGCACTATCAATAAGTAGGCAGGCTGTCAAAATGGGCACCATGACCCTTGAGACCCGTTTGGAGAAGCGTATCGCCCGCAAGCGAGGCGATGTGTTCCTGCGCGCCGATTTTGAAGATCTGGGTGGATACGACCAGGTTGGACGTGGTCTACGCAAGCTGATTGAAAAGGGGCAGCTGATCAAGATCGGCTATGGCGTCTATGCGCGTGCGGTCAAAAGCCCGATCAGTGGCAGGCCGGTACCACCCAAAGGGCTGGCCACGTTGACTGAGGCAGTGGTTCGGCTGGGCTACAAAACCATGCCTACCCGACTGGAGCAGGACTACAGCGCTGGCAAAACGACTCAGGTTCCGACCGGACGTGTTGTGGCTGTTCAGGGGCGGTTGCGTCGCAAGCTGGGCTACAACGGGATTTCCCTGAGTTACGAGCGTGCTTGATCAGGCGCTCGTCGAGGCAATTGCCATCGAACTGGGTACACACCCCGGTTTCATCGAAAAAGACTGGCAGGTAATCAAGGCGCTTGGCCTGCTGGCCGAGATGGATCATGGCGAGGCCACGCCCGTTTTCTCGGGCGGCACCGCGCTCTCCAAGGGCTGGCAACTGATCAGTCGCTTTTCTGAGGACATTGATTTCAAGGTAATCATCCCTGGAGATGCCCCGCGCAAGCAGCTGATGAGCGCTTACAGGAAACGGGTGATATCGACATTGGAGGGTGGTGGTTTCGCCTTGAGTGAGCCTCCGCTGGTCGCTGATGGCAGCAAGTTCTTCCAAGCGAACTTCGAGTACCAGACCCTTTTTCCTGTCGGCCCCGGTCAGCGCCCTCATTTGCGGATGGAGATGCGCTTCGAGGCACCTTTGCTGCCTGCCGTTGATAGGCCACTGCAGTCCTTTGTGTCCCAGGCCCAGCAGGCCATCCCTGAGGTAGCCGCTTTCCCGTGTGTTGACCCCCTTGAAACGGCGGCTGACAAGCTGAGTGCGTTGGCTTGGCGGGCCTGTACTCGAGATCGTGAAGCCGCTGATGATGATCCTGCGGTCGTGCGGCACATGCATGACTTGGCGGCACTGGAGCATCTGATCATGGATGATGCGGTATTCACCCGGATGGTCCATGCCAACGTACTGGCAGACAGTAGTCGTGGAAGAGGGCTGGCGCCAGTCGACCCACGGGAGCGTTTTGAAGAAATGTTGAAGCGCTTGAGCTCTGATCCGCTGTGGTTCGCCGAGTACGAGCAATTTGTGCGTCAGGTGAGTTATGCGAGCCCCGAGAATGCCATCACCTTTCAGGATGCATTCGGGGCGCTGGAGCGTTTGGTACGCCGTTATGGGGCGTCAGCTCTGTTGGCTTGATGGCTCAGCTCTTGTTCAGATCACGAAAGAACATGTAGAGCATCGCGCCCAGTGTCCCCAGCGTGAAGCGGGGGAACAGGATCACCATGATCAGCAGGAAGGTTCCCATTGCGCATGCCTCCGTCAGTACCTTTCGAGGCTTGATGATCGGATAGGGCAGGCTCATGGATTGAGCCTGCGTGGCGATTTGTTTGCCTGCATCAACTGGGGATCAATGATCCAGTCCCTGCTGTCCGCACTGGCTACGACAGGTTCAGCACAGAGAGGTTTCCGGCAACAGGTCCGGCTCATCGTCCTCCAGCAGCTTCATGAAGGGCAGCACCGTATCAGGCAGATGCTCGGCGTGATGCAGCATGTGGGTGGTGATCACTGGTGCCATCCCGTCCAGCGTCCTGACCACGATTTCAGGGTTGTCATGTCCACGCAGTTGCGCCTGAGTGGCGAAGCCGACACCCAGGCCGGCTTTCACGAGACTGAGCATCAGGCTGACGCTGTCGGTGAGCTGGACGATGTTCACCGCCCGGTTGTGCTGCCGCACCAGACGATGAATTTGCTGATGCACGGAATTTGAGCCACGCGCTGCCGGCAGGATCAGCGGGTAGTGGGTCAGCTCGGTCAGCGAGAAAGACTTGCCGCGTGACATGTGGTGAGTCGCCGGGAGCAGGGCGCACAGGCCGTCGTGCCAGAGGCTGGATGACGTGATGCCGGGGTGTTCTTCGAACCCCTGCAGCGCGAGTCCGAGATCGACCTCCTGCGACTGCACTGCCTGCAGTATTCGGGTTGGCGACATTTCATAGAGCCGGATATCCAGCTCCTCGTTCATGCGTCGCTGCTTGGCGACCAGAGCGGTCACGCGCTGCATGGGCACGCCTTCGGTCAGGGCGATGCGCAGCTGCTGTGAGTAGCCTAAGGCAGCGGACTGGATGGCCGATTGGGCTTGCTCCACCGAGGCCAGTATCCGGCGTGCTTCCATCAGGAATATCTGGCCGGCCTTGGTGATCTTGGTGCTGCGGGTTGTGCGTTCCAGCAGGCGGACGCCCAGCTTGTTTTCGAGATCCTTGATGGCTCGCGAGAGCGGGGACTGCTCTATGTGGAGGCGCCTGGCGGCGCGTTGAAAATGTAGCTCCTCGGCAACGGCGACAAAGTACCGCAGGTGACGCAACTCCATGCTGTCCTTCCTTCTGCCCAGACGGGTAGAATATCCATGCGAAATATATGTAAATACTTGTTATATAAGAAATAATAGTGTTGTCGCCGGGCTTGTCTTGTGTCTTTGTGTTACACAGGACAAGGATTTGGTATCTGCCGGCTGGTTTGCGGGTCAAATTTGTCTGATTAAGACGGCTTGCGAATGAGTGGCCAGTTCAACCGAGTGAAGCGCTGATGACCATGATTGCCTGCACGGCAGACTATGCCGCCATGCTGGGAAAGCTGGTGTCCCCAGAGAAGGGGCTTGGGGCAGATGCGACCTGGGCCTTCCATGTTGTCAGGCGTCATCGCAGCAATCTGGTCGTGGCCATGCACGAGCGCACGCGCATGGGATGGTTTGTGCCCAACCTCCGCAAGTCGGAGTTTCCCCACCTGCCTGACCTGCTCAGAGAGCTGGTGCGTGATACGGGGGCTGCGATGCAGTTGCCAGGGGATCTGGTACAGGGCTGGCTGGAAAGAGAGCTGCCCGACGCTATCACCTACGTCGGCGGGATCAACCGCAGCATCCAGTCCCATATCCGCCAGGGTATCGAATTTTTCGATTGGTCAGATGAGGCCGACTATTTGCCCCACAGCTTGCCCGCCTGGCAGGCGCTCTCACACAAGCTGCTGCAGTACCGGCCGGCGGGGCAGAAGGTTGAGGGGCGGAATGTGACCTTCTGGCCAGACCAGCGTTTCCGGGATGAGGTCATGGGTTAGAAGGCTACGAAGTCATGCAGGGAGAGTTCATGCATCATTTGATGCATGCGGCGAGATCGGTAGGGCACTACACAGCCTGATGCTTCGCGAGGAGATAGTAATTGGCGACGCGGATTACCCCATTCAGTTCCCAACACCTTGAAGCGGCTTGCCGTGTCTTGGCTGATACGGATCGTGGTCTAAGCGGTACCCAAATTGAGCGATTGCTGCAGGAGATGAAAGTTACTGACATCTCGCCCGGTATGACCAAGTGGAAGCGGCTGTTCAATGCACTGGCTGGCGTGCAAAACCAACATCAAGTCGGCAACCACCTGATTATGTTTATCAACCGCGCGATGAACCCAGTGAACTACGTTGGCGATCCGGTGAAATTTTCTTGGCTCCGCGATGAGCTTAGTGTCGTTCTGGCCTTTTCGGGTTTCTACGTGCGTGAAGACGGCAAAGTTGGATATGCTGACAAGGTAATGACGCTCAATGCGGCTCGCGCTCGTGTCGGTCGCCTCAAAGCTGTGCTGGAAAGTCGCGCAGTGCATGCGGAGGTACTGAGCTATTGCCGTGCTGAGTTGCTGGATGAAAACTACTTCCACGCCGTTTTCGAGGCCACGAAGGGTGTTGCCGAGCGGATTCGCTTATTGTCGGGTCTGAACGGTGATGGCGCGGAATTGGTGAACAAGGCATTCGCAGGCCAGCAGCCTGTTCTCGCCTTGGGGCCGCTTGCCACTGAGTCTGAAAAAAGCGAGCAGAAAGGCTTTGCTAACCTGCTGATCGGCCTGTTCGGCGCTGTGCGCAATCCGCTGGCCCACGCACCCAAAATGAATTGGCCTATGTCCGAGCAGGACGCACTGGACATCCTGACGCTGGTGTCGCTGATTCACCGCAAGCTGGATGGCACCACCAAGTTTGCGGGCGTATCGTCATAACGGAAAGACAAGAATGGACGAGGCGATCGTTGTCTTCTCACGGAAAGGGATTTTCCAGACCACGATTGAATCAAGCCGGGTTTCGTGGTGGCCTCAACTCTTGAGAGAATGAGGCATGAAGAAATCCAACAGCTACTCCCCCGAAGTCCGTGATCGTGCCGTTCGCATGGTCATGGAGCACCGTGATGACTACCCCTCGGAATGGGCTGCGATCGAATCGATAGCACCCAAGATCGGCTGCGTTCCCCAGACCCTGCACGGCTGGGTTCGGCGTCAGCAGACCGATGCCGGCGTCATTCCCGGCCCGACCACCGAGGAGCGCCAGCGCATCAAGGAGCTCGAGCGCGAAGTTCGTGAACTGCGTCGCGCCAACGAGATCCTCAAGCTGGCCAGCGCGTTTTTCTCCCAGGCGGAGCTCGACCGCCGCATCAAGAGCTGAAGGCATTCGTCGACAAGCATCGTGACCGTTTCGGGGTCGAGCCGATCTGCCGCGTGCTGCAGATCGCCCCGTCTGGCTATCGGCGTCATGCCGCGCAATGTCGGCAGCCCGAGCGGCTGTCGGCACGCCGCCGGCGCGACCTGGTCCTGATGCCGGAGATCCAGCGCGTCTGGGAGGAGAACATGTCCTGCTATGGTGCTCGCAAAGTCTGGAAGCAGCTGCGCCGTGAACACATCTATACAGCGCGCTGCACCGTGGCTCGCCTGATGAAGCAGCTCAAGATCGAAGGTATCCGCCGTGGCAAGGTGGTCAAGACGACGATCCCGGACGGCAAGGCCATCTGCCCGCTGGACCGTGTGCAGCGTCAGTTCAAAGCTGACCGCCCGAACCAGCTCTGGGTCTCGGACTTCACCTACGTCTCGACCTGGCAGGGCTGGTTGTATGTGGCCTTCGTGATCGATGTGTTCGCCCGCCGGATCGTGGGCTGGCGCGTCAGCCGTAGCATGACCACGGACTTCGTGCTGGATGCGCTGGAGCAGGCCTTGCATGCCCGTCGCTTCGACCGTTCAGGCGATCTGATTCATCACAGCGACAGGGGCAGCCAATATGTCTCCATCAGCTATACGGAGCGTTTGGCCGAGGCCGGTATCGAGCCTTCGGTGGGCAGCAAGGGCGACAGCTATGACAATGCACTGGCCGAAACCATCAACGGGCTGTACAAGACGGAGGTCATCCACCGCCAGTCCTGGAAAAGCCGGGAGGCGGTCGAGATGGCGACATTGCGGTGGGTTCACTGGTACAACACCAAGCGTCTGATGGAGCCACTGGGTGATATCCCGCCGGCAGAAGCTGAGGCAAACTTCTACCGGCAGCAAGCAGGTCAGGCCATGGCGGCCTGACTTAAACGAAACGGCCTCCACGAAACCCGGCTTGGTTCAAAGCTCAGTCACCACCTGCAGCCAGAACTTGGCGCCTTCGCTCTGGGCGATCCAGATGCCCAGGATCTCCTTCTCGCCAGACATGTTGATACCCAGCGCCAGATACACCGCCTTCACCCGCACGGTGCCATCACGCACCTTGGTGTGGATGCAATCCAGATAGACGATGGGGTACAGCGGATCGAGCGGCCGCGACTGCCAGACTTTCACCTCGTCAGCGACGGCGTCGGTGACCGACGAGATCAGACTCGGCGAGACCTCGGCACCATACATCTCCTGCAGATGCTCCTGGGTCTCGCGCACGGTCATGCCACGCGCATACAGGGACAGGATCTTGTCGTCGAAGCCAGCCCAGCGAGTCTGGTGCTTCTCGACGATCTGCGGTTCGAAGCTGCCATGCCGGTCACGCGGCACCTCGATGGGCAGCTCGCCGAACTCGCCCTTGAGCTTCTTGCGGCTGAAACCATTGCGGGTGTTGCCAACGGGGTTGGTGACCGGCTGATGGCGGTCATGGCCGAGGTGGTGGGTCATCTCGGCATCGAGTGCGCGCTCGACCAGCTTCTTGGTTAGCTGCTTGAGGATGCCGTCGGTACCGATCAGATCTTCGGGCTTCTGGTAGTTGGCGAGGAGCTGATCAAGCAGCGCGTCGGTGATGGGGTGTTTGTCCTTGCTCATGGTGACTCCGGTCTGGTGCGACAGTGTCGCTTGATGGACCGGTTACACAAAATCTAGGACACCCTCGCCCGGTGGCCATGCCTACAAGCAGGCCACGGTCGAGCGGATCGATATCCCGAACCGTCTCAACCGGCAGTTCGTGGTCGATGCGCCCAATCAGGTCTGGTGCGGCGACATCACGTATGTCTGGGCGCAGGGTCGCTGGCATTACCTGGCGGCGGTCCTGGATCTGTTCACACGGCGGGTCGTGGGCTGGGCGTTCTCGACGCGCCCTGACGCTGATCTGGTGGTCCGGGCGCTGGACATGGCCTACGAGCAACGCGGCCGTCCGCAGGGTCTGATGTTCCACTCAGATCAGGGCGGCCAGTATGCAAGCCGGAAGTTCCGGCAGCGCCTGTGGCGCTACCGGATCGCGCAGAGCATGAGTCGTCGCGGCAACTGCTGGGACAACTCACCGATGGAGCGGCTGTTCCGGAGCCTGAAATCGGAATGGGTGCCGAACGTAGGTTACATGACCGCAGAGGAAGCCCATCGGGACATCAGCCATTACCTGATGCACCGGTACAACTGGATACGGCCGCATCAGTTCAATGACGGGCTGGCACCGGCTGTTGCGGAAGAAAAACTTAAAGCCGTGTCCGGGATTAGTTGACCACTACACAGCAGAACGCGTATGTCGAGCGCTTCAACCGTACGGTGCGCTACGACTGGCTGACGCAATACGAGTTCGACAAGCTGGCCGAGGTGCAGGACTTCGCGACGCAGTGGATGTGGACCTACAATCACGAACGCCCGAACATGGCCTTGGGCGGTATCACCCCGAAACAGCGGCTGGCCATGGCCGCGTAACTCTACTTCTGGACCCCGTGGAAAATGGGGGGATTACCGATTGACATTTGGTTGGTCAACCAATTACAGTCCAATGATCAGACTGGTAAGAGGCTTTTTCAAGGCCCGAATCCATCATGGAGAGACTTATGAATTTGACGCCGATCCAGACTCGAAAGGTTGATTTTGATGTTAAGGCCGTTCCCCGCCACTGGAACGGTGGTGATCCGGTTCTGACCCGCTTTTTTGATGCGCTATCGGTACATTTTCCTGAGGGCGAGAGATTCTTTATCCGGTCGGTTCGCAACTTTCAGGATCAGGTAACGGATGAGCGTTTGCGTGACGATATTCGCCATTTTATCCGTCAGGAAGGCCAGCACGGCATAGTTCATGACAGATTCAACCAGGTGATGGCCGGGCAGGGCGTTGATGTCGAGAAGGCTACGGCCAATTTGCGAAGTTTTATTCGTACCACACAGAAATACCTTCCGAAAAAATATCAGCTGGCGATGACGGCCGCCTTTGAGCACTTCACCGCGACCTTGGGCGAGGCCATGCTCAAGGAAGATTCCGATATGATTCGGGAGGCAGATCCGGTAATGCGCGCCTTGTTTCTGTGGCATGGAGTGGAAGAGGTGGAGCATAAAGCGGTGGCTTACGATCTTTATCAGACGGTGGCGGGCGGTGGGTATGTGACGCGCGTATCGGCTCTGGTAGTCGGCACCCTGATGATTCATTTGGTGGTAGCGCCAGTGTTCTGGAATATGCTGAAGCTGGATGGCGTGACCCGCCAACCCGGAGTGATACTGCGCGGCTTGAATCGCCTTTATGGTCGCCGAGGTATTCTTATCCGCATGATGCCGGAGTTTCTTGACTGGTTCCGCCCCGGCTTTCATCCGTGGGAAACCGGGATGCCTGAGAAAGTGGCTGCTTGGCTTGACGAGTATGGTCGTCACGGGGATCCGATGCGAGCTTCTGCTGCTGTTTACGACGGCGAGCATCTGGAGGCGGCGGCTTGATGAAGGTGACCGACACAGAGATGGAGTCTGACGTCAGCAGTGCTGCGCCGGTCAGGCAGTACTGCCACAGGACTGGTGTCCATTGCGGCAGCTCGGCGATACGCGATCTGCTGGAGTATCATGGACTTGAGATGACCGAGGCGTTTTGCTTCGGGCTGGGTGCCGGGCTGGGTATCACCTACGTGGAGATTCCTGATTCCGCCACTCCATTCATTGTTCACGTGCGTTCAATGGGCTTTGAGGAAAAAGTCTTTCACACACTGGGTGTGCCGTTTGCATGGTCAAGCTATCCGGATAAGGGCGCGGCAACAAATGACTTGCATCAGGCGTTGCGTGATGGCGTGCCTGCATTGCTGCTCACCGACATTTACCACTTGCCCTATTTCGGAAGTAAAACCCATTTTCCGGGTCATGCCATTGTCGCATGGCAGCTGGATGAAGCACGTGACGAAGTGTTGGTCAGTGATACTGAGCGTCCCGGATTGATCCCTGTGCCGGCAACCAATCTTGCTGATGCACGCTTTTCAACCTCGCCGCCATTTATTCATTACGGAAGCCTGTTTGCCCCGCAGTCGTTGAAGGTGGAAGTCAGTGCGGAGCGGGTGGGAGACGCCATTATTGATAATGCCCGTGCACTGGCAAACGGCGGGCCGTATAGCGGTCTGGCCGCACTGGATACCTGGATCGCATCGCTGCCTCAGTGGCAGGCAAATGACAACTGGCGCTGGTTGTTGCGTTTTGCTTATCAGGTGATTGAAAAGCGTGGTACCGGTGGTGGTGGTTTCAGGACGATGTATGCCGAGTTTCTGCTTGAGGCCGGCGAGATGCTGCCAGCCGTGCGGGCTGCGAAACTGGTGGAGCTGATGCAGCGTTCAGCTGCGGCCTGGTCGGGTCTGGCAGCATTACTTAAGATGGCGTCGGAGTCGGATTTGTTTCCCATTCGTGAAATTGAGGGCGCCATTCTTCATGTCAGGACACTGGAATCGCAGTATGTTCATAAGGCAATAAGCAGATTGTAACGCGTATGCTTCTGTTGGCCGCCATGTTGGCGGTCTGGGCTATTGGTATTTTGCATTTAATGAGGGGGGAGAAATGATTGCCCAATCTGAGGCCACAAACCGCTACTTGACAATGGCTAAAACGTTCTTCGGTTCCTCTCATCCGTTATTCAACGCGTTCGGAATTGAAATTGAGGAGATTGGCAAGGGGCGCGCCGTTATGAGGATGCCTTGTAGTGTGGCGTTATCTGATCGCAACGGGGGGCTACATCGTGGCGTTGTGGTTACCTTGCTCGATACCACTTGCGGTCTTGCCATATTTTCTCGTCTGGGGAATATGCGACCGATTGCAACGATTGATCTGCGTGTGGATTTCATCAGGGAAGCACTTCCGGGTGAGGATGTGCGTGCCGAAGTGGAGTGTTATGCGGTGCAAGGCGATATTGCCTATGTAAAGGGGAAGGCGGTTGTTTGTTCAGATGATTCGCTGCTGGCTTCAGTATCGGGGTCATTTGCTGTCGGGACACTCGGCCCGGCGTTTGATACGGCTGTGACGAAAGGAGCTGAATAAAGTGACCGCCTCTGGAATCGAGCCACTAGCAACCGATTGTGCCGGGTTGAGCGAACTGCAGAAGAAAGTTATTGATGACACGCCCTATGTGCATTTCCTTGGTCTGGGGGTTAGCCGCGAAGATGACGGCACTGTCTATTATCAATTATGTTTCCGCGAAGAGCATATAGGCAACCCGCTTCTGCGTACTTTTCATGGCGGCATTCTTGCGAGTTTTGGCGAAGTCGCCGCCTCCTTGCATGTGGTGGAAGAGACCAGGATGCAGCAGCAGCCATTGTGTACCAGCTTGACGTTTGATTACTTGCGGCCGGCCTTTGCCGGAACGATTCGTGCTGTGCCGCAGATCGTACGTGCGGGCCGGCGCTTTATTGTCGTTTCTGTCGATATTTTTCTGGATAAGAGTCATGTCTCGACGGGACGTTTTATCTACGCACGCTGAGGACGTTTTATTCATCTGACATCTTCAGGCTGCCAAGGAGGTTGATATGTTTATTTCTCAGACGCTGCGTCGGGCGGTCCAGTTGAACCCGAACGGTGTGGCCACAATCTACGCGAACAGGAAACAAAGCTGGCGTGAGCTTGAGAATCGGGTGGCTCGTCTGGCCGCCGGCGTTCGCTCATTGAAGATTGCTGACGGGGATCGTGTGGCAATTCTTTCACTCAATAGCGATCGCTATCTGGAATATTTCTATGCCATCCCCTGGGCCGGCATGGCGCTTAATCCCATCAATATCCGGCTGGCACCGCCGGAGATTGCTTATGCGCTGAATGACTCCCGGTCATCGGTGCTGTTCGTGGATGACGCATTCAGTGCCATGCTCCCGGTCCTGCGCCCATTGCTGCAAAGCGTCAGTCATGTGGTGTTCATGGGTGAAGGTGACTTGCCGGAGGGGTGCGTCGCCTATGAGTCGCTGATCGACCAGCACACACCCTTGGCCGACAGAAGCGAAGGTGGCGCACAGCTTGCCGGCCTGTTCTATACCGGCGGCACGACCGGACGATCAAAGGGCGTGATGCTGAGCCACGACAATCTTGTGTTTAATGCCCTGAACGTTGTCCCGGAAATGGGTTACGGATTTGACACCATCTATATGCATGCAGCGCCGATGTTTCATCTGGCCGACATGGCAAGCACTTTTGCCGTGACCCTGGCTGGTGGTTCACACGGTATTGTGCCGCGTTTCGATGTGGGTGGTGTGCTGTCGTTCATGGAGCGTGAAAAAATCACCCATACGTTGCTCGTGCCAACCATGATCAACTTGCTGGTGTCTTCCGGCAAGATAAAGGATTTTGATGTCAGCAGCGTCAAGCGAATGCTGTACGGCGCATCGCCGATGCCTGAAGCGGTATTGATCGCTGCCATGGAGCAGATGCCAGACGCTCTGTTTGCCCAGGGTTATGGGCAGACAGAGGCGTCGCCGATTATTACTGTGCTGGCACCGGAGTTTCATGTGCTGGGCGGCGCCAAGCTACGCAGTGCTGGCCGGGCAGCACTGGGCGTCGAAGTTGCCATTATGGATAAGGATGATGTCGAGCTACCGCGTGGTAAGGTAGGTGAGATATGTGCCAGAGGCCCGAACGTAATGCTGGGCTACTGGGGAATGGAACAGGCCTCTGCCGAGACGTTGCGCCATGACTGGCTGCATACCGGTGATCTCGGCTATATGGATGAAGACGGGTTTGTCTTTATCGTTGATCGTGCCAAGGACATGATTATCAGTGGCGGAGAGAATATTTTCTCGGTCGAGGTAGAGGGTACCATCTACAGCCATCCTTCGGTGCAGGAATGTGCGATCGTGGGGATTCCCCATGATGAGTGGGGTGAAATGGTTCATGCGATTGTCGTGCTCAAAGAAGGACATGGTCTCAATGAAGGCGAGCTCCTGGCCCATTGCCGTGCGCTGATCGCCGGTTACAAGCTGCCGCGCAGCATCGAGTTTCGTAGTGAGCCGCTGCCGGTAAGTGGTGCGGGCAAGATTCTCAAGAACGAACTGAGGCAGCCTTTTTGGGAAAACAAAGACCGTGGGGTCAACTGAATGAATTTTGAAAGCGGCGATCGATGGCTAGCAAGAGGTGATAACTCGTGAATCTGGAGTTTACTCGGGAAGAGCTGGAGTTTCAGCAATCCATTCGTGACTGGATGCAGGTGAATGTGCCAGACGATATCAAGCGCTGCTCGGCGATTGGTGAGATGAGCGGCAAGGAACTCCAGCAAAAGTGGGAGCGTTTGCTCGGCAAGCAGGGCTGGTTGGCACTGACGTGGCCGAAACAGTATGGCGGGCCAGGCTGGACGGCGACACAGCGTTATATTTTTGATCTGGAGCGAGCCATGGCTGGCGCGCCCCCGACAAGTCCGTTCGGCGTGGCGATGGTAGGGCCGGTGCTTTAGGCGTTGTTGCACAAACGTCCCGAGTCTGTAGGCTAGCGCACCCATGACCAAGCCCGCTGCCGCCCAATACCGCACCACCAACTGGAAAGATTACAACGCAGCCCTCAAGGCCAGAGGCTCGCTCTCGGTCTGGCTGGATCGTGACATGCAATGGCACGGCCAGCCCACCGGTCGTCGCGGTCGATCACCGACGTTCAGCGATGCCGCCATCCAGTTCTGCCTGACCATCAAGGGGCTGTTCGGCCTGCCGTTGCGCCAAGTCATCGGTTTCGTGCAGAGCCTGATGCATCTGGCGGGATTGAATTGGCCCGTGCCTGACTACAGCACGGTCTGCCGCCGCCAGAAAACGCTGACCGTGAACATACCCTATCGCCCCAGTCGTGGTGGCTTGCATCTGCTGGTCGACAGCACCGGCGTGAAGATGCTGGGCGAAGGCGAATGGAAAACGAAGAAACATGGCTCGGAATACCGTCGGCAGTGGCGCAAGGTGCATCTGGGCGTTGATGCCGAGACGCTGGAGATCCGGGCCATCGAGGTCACGGACAACCGCATCGGCGACGCGCCGATGCTGCCTGAGCTGCTGACGTAGATCCCGGCGACTGAAGCCGTGGCGACGGTGAGCGGCGATGGTGCCTATGACACCAAGGCCTGTCATGCCGCGATTGCGGCACGCGGAGCCGCCGCCGTGATCCCGACCCGCAAGAATGCGCAGACCTGGAAAGGCAGCAGCGCGGGCGTCGAGGCTCGCAACGAAACCTTGCGATCAACCCGGCACCTGGGCCGGACGATCTGGAAGAAATGGAGTGGTTACCACCGGCGCAGCCTGGTGGAAACCAAGATGGGTTGCTTCAAGTTGCTGGGCGAGCGGGTCATGGCCCGAGATTTCGACCGCCAGGTGACGGAGCTTCAGGTGCGCGCGGCGATCCTGAACCAGTTCACGCGCTTGGGCACGCCACACACGATACGTGTGTCCTGAGCAGACTGGGGAAAGGGGTAGCTGCGCTCAGAGCGGCAATTGCGCAACAGCGCCTGGACAAGGTGTAACTGGATGTCATGGCCACCTCTATTTATTTTGTTTGAGCACAACAATGCATGATTGGTTGACCAACCAAATAATAATCCAAGGCATGTCAGATGGCAAAGCGTTTCTACCGGTCAGGCTGGGAGTTATTCAGAGCATTCTCAGGGGGCAGGTGGCAGGGAGTCTCGTGAACTGAAACGCTGCCTGTACTGCTCGGGCGGATGGCCGAACCAGCGTTTGAAGGCACGTCTGAAATTGGCGCTGTCGTGATAGTTCATCAACGCGGCGATGGCCTCGACGGACAGTTTGCTGTCACACAGGTAGCTCGCCGCCTGCTGGGACAGGATGTCGTCACGAATTTGACGAAAACTGCTGTGCTCCTGTTTCAGCTTGCGTGCCAGGGTGCGTTTGTTCATGAACAGGGAGGCCGCAGCTTCTTCTTCACTGAGCGTGCCGGGGGGGCGGGACAACATCATCTTCTTGAGCCGGGTCTGGTAGCTCGGTTTCTGGGTTTGAAGTTGCGCAAGCATGGCTTCGCACTGCTGCAGGGCCAGACGATAGTTTTCATGATTGGCGGAGGCGTTCGGTTCCTGGCACAACGTCATCGGCAGTTTAAGCGTCAACTGATTACAACCAAAGCGAATCCGCCCGGACAAATACTCGGAATAGATCGCGTGGTATTCGGGCGCCGGATGGGTAAAGCATATTTCAGCCTCATACAGAGGGCGGCCGACAATGAATTCGCCGAATTCGAGCAGTACCTTGATCATCGTGTCAGCCAGGCAGCGCTGGAGGTCGGCGTCTAGCGGTACCTGGAAATCCAGCCTGCATTCCAGGTGCTCTTCAACCTGCCGTAAATGCAACTGGATAACGCTGGCGCGGGTGGGCAGGAAGGTTTGTATCGCCCGTAGTGCGCTGAGCAGGTCCGGGCTGCTGGAAGCGGCAAAGCCCATCGCACCGTGGGTTGCCGGGGTCAGTCGCTTGCCCAGCCGCAATCCGAATGCCGGCTGGCCTGACAGCAATAGCGCGTTGCTCAGAATCCGTACCTGTTGAGCCGGCGTGATCATGCTGTCCTCGCTCAGGAACTGCACGACGTCAAGGCCGGTGCCTCGCAGTAAAACGGGCAATTGCCTAGTCGTCATGTCCAGCTCACGGGCGATAAGCCGCGAATAGTTCGACGGAATATTGGCTGCCAGATTTTGCCAACCATCTGCCTGTTGTGTCATTGGCGCGGCCCATTGCATAGGGGGAGATATTGTCTTTAAGTGACCCGCGCATGTCAAGAAATGACCTCGCTGTCATGCCGGCGTGGAATCACTATCCAAGCATAAGTTACTCGCAGGAGAGAGACATTGGGCAAGATCACCTTTATTGAGCATGACAACACCGAACATGTCACAGAATTCGAGGTTGGCACCACGTTGATGCAGATTGCCGCCGATAACGCCATTCCAGGCGTCGACGGGGATTGTGGCGGGGAGTGCGCCTGCGGCACCTGCCACATGATCATTGCGGATGAGTGGTTCGGCAAGACCGGATCGATCGGCGACGCTGAAGAGCAGATGCTGTCCATGACCCCGGAGCGGGCGAAAACCTCGCGACTGGGCTGTCAGGTCAAGACCACAGATGCAATGGACGGCCTCACCGTTCATTTACCCGAATTCCAGATGTAAGTATTGGAGAACGCCATGTCAACGAAATCAAGCGCAATTGATGCCGTCCAGACTAAAGTGATCAATGCCACATCCAAAGTAGTGCCAATGCACTTGCAAATCCAGGCACTGAAGATGGTGATGAAGGCAAAAAAGAAGATCATCGGCAGGCAGCGCCCCCTGCTCAATTTTGTCGAAACGCCTGTGCCCGATGTCAACACACTGGCGCTTGAAGACATCGACGTAAGCAACCCATTTTTGTACCGTCAAGACCAGTGGCGCGCCTATTTCAAGCGGCTACGTGATGAGGCGCCGGTGCACTACCAGAAGAAAAGTCCATTCGGGCCGTTCTGGTCGATAACGCGCTATGAAGACATTCTGTTCGTGGACAAGAGTCACGAGTTGTTTTCGTCCGAGCCGCAAATCATTTTGGGTGACCCCCCGGAAGGACTATCGGTAGAAATGTTCATCGCCATGGACCCGCCCAAGCATGACGTGCAGCGCCAGGCGGTTCAGGGTGTGGTGGCGCCCAAGAACCTGAAGGAAATGGAAGGGCTGATCCGCGAGCGCGCCGGGGAAGTGCTCGACAGCCTGCCTCTGGGCGTACCCTTTAACTGGGTGCCGGCCGTGTCGAAGGAACTGACGGGGCGCATGCTGGCGACGCTGCTGGATTTCCCTTATGAGGAGCGTCACAAGCTGGTTGACTGGTCGGATCGATTGTCCGGCGCAGCATCAGCGACCGGCGGTGAGTTTACAGATGAAGACAGCATGTTCGACGACGCCGCAGACATGGCGAGGGCTTTCTCCAAGCTATGGCGCGACAAGGAAGCACGTCGTGCAGCCGGCGAAGAGCCCGGTTTCGATTTGATCAGTATGTTGCAGAGCAACGAAGATACAAAGGACTTGATCAATCGTCCGATGGAGTTTATCGGGAATCTGGCGCTGCTTATCGTTGGTGGCAATGACACTACGCGCAACTCCATGAGCGGCGGTGTACTGGCTCTGAACCAGTTCCCTGAAGAATTCGCCAAACTCAAGGCGAACCCGGAGCTGATTCCGAATATGGTCTCGGAAATCATCCGCTGGCAAACCCCGCTGGCGAATATGCGCCGGGTCGCTACGCAGGATGTGGAGCTGCGTGGTCAGACCATCAAGAAGGGTGATCGCGTGGTGATGTGGTACGCCTCGGGCAATCGGGACGAACGCAAGTTCGAAAATGCGGATCAGCTCATTATTGATCGCAAGGAAGCCCGTAACCATATTTCTTTTGGTTACGGCGTTCACCGTTGCATGGGCAACCGTCTGGCCGAATTGCAACTGCGCATTCTCTGGGAAGAACTGCTCAAGCGTTTTGATAACATCGAAGTTGTTGGTGAGCCGGAACGTGTGCAGTCCAACTTCGTGCGGGGCTATTCCAGGCTGATGGTCAAGCTGACGGCAAAAAGTCAATGAGTCGTCCGAGCGGAGTGGAGTCCGAACACTTCGATTATGTGGTGGTCGGCGCGGGCTCGGCGGGGTGTGCGGTGGCCAACCGCCTGTCCGAGAGCGGTCACTATTCGGTACTGCTGCTCGAAGCCGGTCCGGAGAGCCGCCGCAATCCTTTCGTAAACATGCCGCTGGGCTTCCTGCAACTGATGTTCAGCCGCCGCTACAACTGGCAGTTCAATACCGAACCACAGCGTAACATGTACGACCGCGCGCTGTTCCAGCCGCGGGGCAAGATGCTCGGCGGTTCCAGCGGCATGAATGCGCAGGTCTATATCCGCGGGCATGCTTGGGACTACGACGAGTGGGCGCGGCTGGGTTGCGACGGGTGGTCGTACGCAGAGGTACTGCCGTACTTCCGCAGGTCCGAACATTTCGAGCCGAAACTGACGCCGGTCGAGGCAGCGTTTCACGGCCAGGGTGGTCCGCTCAATGTTGCCGAGCGCCGCTATACCAATCCGCTGAGCGCGGCATTCGTCGAGGCGGCGACACAGGCGGGGTACCGGCGCAATACGGATTTCAACGGCAGTGAGCAGGAGGGCGTGGGTTTCTACTATGCCTACCAAAAGGACGGCGCGCGCTGCAGCAATGCGCGCGCCTATCTCGAACCTGCCGCAGGGCGTTCCAACCTGACAGTCCGCAGCGGTGCGCATGTTACCCGTGTGCTGCTCGAAGGCACCCGCGCCACCGGTGTCGAGTACCGCAGCGCGACCGGGCTGGTGCAGGTCCGTGCCGAGCGCGAGGTTGTGCTCTGCGGCGGCGCGTTCAACTCGCCGCAACTGCTGATGCTATCCGGGATCGGTCCGCGGGAGGAGCTGTCCCGGCACGGCATCAAACTGCATCATGCGCTGGAGGGTGTTGGGCAGAATCTCCAAGACCATATCGACGTGTTCGTGCGCGTCAGAGCGCGCAGTCGCCAGAGCATCTCGATGCATCCGAGCTACTGGCTCAAGGGCCTGCGGGCCCTGCTGCAATACCTGAGTAATAGACGCGGAGTGCTGTCGAGCAACGGCGCCGAGGCCGGCGGGTTCATCCGTTCCCGGCCGGAGGAGCCGATACCCGACCTGCAACTGCACTTTGGGCCAATGTTGTACGCCGATCACGGGCGGGACTTGAGGACCGCAATGAGTGGTTATGGCTACATAGTCATGATCTACGGGCTCAGGCCATTGTCGCGTGGCCGCGTCGGTCTGCACAGTGCCGACCCGTTCGCGGCGCCGCTGATAGACCCCAACTACATGGCCGAGTCCGCCGACGTTGAGCAACTCGTTCGCGGGGTTCACCTGTTGCGCAGGATTCTGGCGCAGTCGGCCTTCGCCCCGCACCACGAGGTCGAGATGTCGCCTGGGCCGGCGCTGCAGAATGACGACGACCTCGCCGAATGGGTGCGGCGCAGCGGTGAGTCGGCATATCACCCTGTCGGCACCTGCAAGATGGGTGTGGATCCGATGGCGGTGGTCGATTCGCGTCTGCGCGTGCATGGACTGCAATGTCTGCGGGTGATTGATGCCTCCATCATGCCGACGCTGGTCGGCGGTAACACCAATCAGCCGGCGACCATGATCGGCGAGAAGGGCGCCGCGATGATGCTTGAGGATGCCGAGACCTCCGGCGGCTGAGAGCCGCGTGCGGGGTGTCGCGGGGCGCGGTTGACATCACCGTGTCAGCCGACCTTGTGCTCATCTCGGATGGCGACTCCTGAACAACCCGATCCCAAGGCACAGCTAAAGAGAGAGGCTATGGTAAACAAACGAAAAGAGACCACAGTCATCGTTGGCGGCGGGCACGCAGCAGGTGCGCTCCTGACAACCTTGCTGCAAAAAAAATATCAACATGAGGTGGTTCTGGTGGGCGAAGAACCCCATCCACCATATCAGCGACCGCCTTTGTCCAAGAATTACCTGGCAGGAGATGTTGATCAGGAGTCGCTGTACCTGAAGCCGCGCTCGGTGTACGAGAAGGCAGGCCATCAGTTGCGGCTCGGTGTGCGCGTCGAACAAATTGATCGAGACAACAAGACCATCAGCTTGTCGGACAAGAGCACGTTAAAATACGATCGACTGGTTCTGGCCACGGGCTCACACGTCCGACGTCTGAAAGCGCCCGGGGCTGACTTGAAAGGCATTCATTATCTGCATGACATAGCTGACACAGATGCACTGCGTGAACAATTAGTCCCGGGGAAGAGTCTGGTCATCGTGGGTGGCGGTTTTATCGGCCTTGAGGTGGCAGCCAGCGCTATCAAAAAAGGCGTTAATGTCACGGTGCTGGAAGCCGCCGAGCGTCTTATGCAGCGCGTTACGGGCCCGGAGATGTCGGCGTTCTTTTACGCCAAACACAGTGGCGCTGGCGTGGATGTACGCCTGAACACAGCGGTAACCGGCTTTGAAGCGGATGATCAGGGTCGTGTGGCTGGCGTGACGTTGGCGAATGGAGGCACTTTGCCGGCCGATATCGTGCTCGTCTCGATCGGCGTCATACCGGAAACCACTTTGGCTGAGGTCGCCAGCCTGCCCTGTGATGACGGTATTGTTGTCGACGAGTTTACCCGCACCGGCGATCCCGCCATCCTGGCGATTGGCGACTGTACCCGCCACCGGAATCTTTTCTTCGAGAAGATGCAACGGCTTGAGTCTGTCGCCAACGCTGTCGATCAAGCTCGTATTGCGGCGACGACCCTGATGGGAGAGGAGAAACCTTACGATAGCGTCCCATGGTTCTGGTCGAACCAGTACGACGTTCGCCTGCAGATGGTGGGGTTGTCGCAAAATCATGATCAGCGGGTGATGCGCGGCAGCCCCGAGGATAAGGAATTTGCGGTGTTCTATCTCCGCGAGGGCTGTGTCATTGCTGTTGACGCGGTCAATCTGCCCATTGCTTTCATGGTCGGCAAACAGCTGGTCCAGCACCGTAAGAGCGTCAGCGCTGAAGCATTGAGTGATTCGGGTACCGATTTGAAGTCTCTGGTCTGAAATATGCTCCCGGCGCAACGCCGGGGAGTAACTGTCGCCAACAAGACCGAGTCGGTAAACTCCGCAGTGATTACTGGGTGTGCGGCGTCTTCCATGGATGACAACTCCGATAGTGAATAGTAAGTAGCTTGGCTACGCGCTATTCATACTCTTGGAGGGCGGTCGGGACACAATACGCCTAGATCATATCAACCCGACGTCCCCCCGGTTTCAGTAGCACCCGGCTTTAGAGTCCAAGGGTAATTTAACCGCTTTCTCCGCCAGTTGTCTGGCATAGACCGAGGGCGTCATTCCGCCCAGCGATTTCTTCGGCCGCTCCTCGTTGTATTCCCGCCGCCACGCCTCGATCACCACCTGGGCGTGCGGCAAGCTGGTGAACCAGTGCTCGTTCAAGCATTCATCGCGGAAGCGCCCGTTGAACGACTCGATGTAGGCATTCTGGTTCGGTTTGCCCGGCTCGATCAGGAACAGCTTCACGCCACGCGCATGCGCCCAGGTCAGCATCGCCCGACCGCAGAACTCCTTGCCGTTGTCGGTGCGAATTGCCTGCGGCAGGCCACGACGCAAGACCAGACGATCCAGTATCCGTGTCAGTGACTGCCCGCCAATCGCACGTTCAGGCACGATGGCCACCGCCTCATGTGTGGCATCGTCGACCACCGTCAGGTTCTTGATCACACGGCCTTCGGCCGTGCGATCGAACACGAAGTCCATAGACCAGACCTGATTGGCGGTCAGTGGACGCCCCAGCGGCTGACGATCCGATACCGGGATCTTCTTGCGCTTGCGACGACGCACCTGCAGTTTCGCTTCGGCATACAACCGCTCGACACGCTTGTGATTCACCGTCAGGCCGGCCTGACGCAGCTTCAGGTAGATCATCCCCGAGCCGTAGCGGCGATGCCGCTGTGCCAAGGCCACGATCCGTTCTCGCAGGGCCTGATTGCGATCCGGTGCAGGCCGGTAGCGATAGGCACTGGCGCTCATGCCGATCACCCGCAGGGCACGGCGCTCGCTCAATCCATGTCTGATCATGCTGCGCACCAGATCACGGCGTGACGGTGCGCTCACCACTTTTTTCGGAGCGCCTCGCGGGTGACCTCGTTCTCCAGCATCGACTCGGCGAGGAGCTTCTTCAGGCGGTTGTTCTCGACCTCCAGCTCCTTCAGCCGCTTGGCGTCGGGGACGGTCATGCCGCCAAACTTGCTGCGCCAGAGGTAGTAGCTGGCCTCGGAGAAGCCGTGCTGACGGCACAGCTCCTTGATCGGCAATCCGGCCTCGGCTTCGCGCAGGAAGCCAATGATCTGCTCTTCGGTGAAACGCTTCTTCATGTCCAATCTCCTCAGGGTGGGATTGGACTCCAAAGCTACGTGCTACTCAAATGCGGGGAGACGTCGGGTGGCTTCGACCTTGTCAATAGGGACGCCCTGCTGTACGCAAATGGCATTCATCTCGTCATGCTCGCGAGCATGAATGCGCTCCTGGCGTATGAACTCGCCAGCAGCCTTGCGCACCTCCGGGTCGCGCAATTTGTCGAGTTGTCGGCGGGCCGAGTTCATCACCCAGCGCTCACCATCCGGTACGGCCGCCATAATGGCGTTCATCCAGTGCGTGCTCCAGGGGTCGTTGTTGAACCAGTGGCGGACGACCGTCTCACGGTTCATCGAAAAGTGGAGGTCACGCGTCACAACCTCGCCGTAACCGATCTTACGATTTGCCAGGGCCATTTGGATTCTCCCGCTGTAGCAACCATGCCAATCAACGTAATTGGTTGGTCAACCAAATGTCAATCCTGCCATATGAACATAGACCTGAAATTTGTATCAGGCGCCGTCGGCGCCTGAGTAGGCAGCGGCGACAAGGTTGTAAAGACGCTGATCGTGGGCGGGACGGGATCGAATATAGGCGTGCCGAGCGGTACTCAGGCTAGAATAGCGTTTCCGTTGCTCGGGAGGATGCCGTGAAGAAAAGTCGTCAAGTCAGGCCGGTTGCCCAGTCTGATCGTGATTTCGTGTTGAGTTCTGCCGCGCGTCTGTTCCGGGAGCAAGGTTATGACCGGACCACGGTCAAGGAGATTGCTGAGGCGTGCAACATGCTGCCCGGCAGCCTTCATTACCGTTATCAGGCCAAGGAAGACATTCTCGTCGATTTGATGCGGCTGGGTCTGGAGCAGGCCTCGATAGCCGTCACCCAGGCTGTGGCGGGTGCGACAAAGCCTGCCGAGCAGTTGCGCCGCGGCATCAATGCACACCTGCAAATGCTGGTCAGTGGTTCGGATATGGTCTATGTGCTGTTGTTCGAGTGGCGTTCCCTGCGCGGCGAGGCACGCAGGGAAATGATAAAGCTGCGTGACCGCTATGAGTCGTTGTGGGCCGCGATGCTGAAACTGCTGGCTGAGCAGGGAGTGATTCGGAAGGATATGGATCTGGAGCTGCTGCGTTTGATCGGCCTCGGGGCGCTCAATTGGGTGGCAACCTG
The DNA here is from genome assembly GCA_023265995.1 of Perlucidibaca sp. Classification (GTDB taxonomy): domain Bacteria; phylum Pseudomonadota; class Gammaproteobacteria; order Pseudomonadales; family Moraxellaceae; genus Perlucidibaca. Next base: position 137,550 of record JAHFSA010000001.1, on the reverse strand, counting down.
GTTTCGTGAGGAAGGTCGCTATTCGCTCGAAGATATCGGAGATTTTGTTTGGCGAATGATCCGCAGTGCGGTGCTTGAAGAGCGCGAACAGCGTCGTACCAGCTGATCTGCAATGTTTCGAACTAGTTGCGTAGAATGCAGTGTTGCTCGATGCGAGCCGATTCAGCTGGCCGGGCAAGGTGAATCGGTGCTACGGGGCACGCTGTGCAGGATACGTCGACGCTTGGCACGCTGGAGGACCAGGCCTTTTCCTGATCATTGATTTACACAGTGGAGGGTGTGCAGCATTTTGTGTAACCGGGATTTCGGTTACTGCCGTGGCAGCCTGTCCGCGTAGCTGATCGTAAGCCGGGTCAGCGCCGCCTTCCAGTCACGGATCGGCATCGTCCATTTCTTGCTGATGTTGCGCAGCGCCAGGTAGAACAGCTTCAGCAGCGCCTCGTCGCTCGGGAACGAGCCCCGGTTCTTGGTGATCTTGCGCAGACTCATGTTCACCGACTCGATGGCGTTGGTGGTGTAGATCACCTTGCGGATCTCCGGCGGGAAGTCGAAGAACGGCGTGATCCGCGCCCAGTTGCGCCGCCATGACTGGCCGATTGGCAGGTAGTCCTCGTCCCATTTGTCCTCGAACTCGCCCAGCCGCAGTTCGGCCTCCTCGGCGGTGCTGGACTGGTAAATTCGCTTCAGATCGGCAGCCACTTCGGCCCGACGCTTCCAGGACACATAGTTCAGGCTGTGCCGGACCATGTGCACGATGCACAGTTGCACGCTGGTCTGCGGGAACACCGCCTCGATGGCCTCGGGGAAGCCCTTCAGGCCGTCGACGCAGGCGACGAAGATGTCCTGCACGCCCCGGTTGCGAAGCTCAGTCACCACCTGCAGCCAGAACTTGGCGCCTTCGCTCTGGGCGATCCAGATGCCCAGGATCTCCTTCTCGCCAGACATGTTGATACCCAGCGCCAGATACACCGCCTTCACCCGCACAGCACCATCACGTACTGTAGTGGTCGCCGCTGCGGTGCGTTGCCATGCCAACGTGATCGTCACCTTCAACCTCAAGGACTTTCCTGCGAGCGCGCTCTCAGCCTACGGTGTGGAAGCGCAGCACCCTGACGAGTTCATCGAAAACCTGTTCGATCTTGATCCGGCGGCAGTCGTCGATGCTGCGCGTCGTCAGCGCGCGACGCTCAGGCATCCTCCGATGGAGGTTGATCGTTTCCTGGATGTGTTGCGCAAGCAAGGTCTGGTGCAGACGACCAAGTTGTTGGCGGGCTATGGCGCGTTGCTGTGAGCGTGCAAATTTGTACAGCCAAGTGTGCTGATGATGTGTAGGTATTCCTGTCGGTATCGTAGATTTTGATTGGTTCAAGTTATTGATATTTAAGGTGTAGTGAATCCCTCTCTCACCGCCAGATCATATAAGCCCTTGATTTTATTGATAAAATCAAGGGCTTTTTGCTTTTCTGGGAAGAAATCTGTGGGCTTGGCTCATGTTCCCGGATGGAGCAGCGGGTGATACGGGGGAACGTCGTGTCCACAACAGCGTCTACAAATTGAAAAGAGATGGATTGCTAAAGCCCCCCATCTCGTTTCGGTGCGAAATGCTGAAAAAGTGCTGTTAGCCAGGCAGCTTGGCAGCAAGCAACTCGACCTTCTCGATGTTGGGCGGCGAGCTCAGCAGTGTGGCGGCGTTGGCCATCAAGGCAGCAGCGATGGCGCCATTCAGATGGGCCTCACGATCCGCTTCGTTCGCAAAGGCATCAAAAATACCGAAAGTCGATGGGCCGAACTTCAGTGCAAACCATGCGGTAGTTCCGGACTCCTCGTTGGCGAGCGGGAGTGCGCTGGCCAGGAATTCGGCGAGGGCAGCTTCCTGGCCAGGTTTGGCTTCAAGGCGAACGAAAAGGGCAAGTTTGGTCATGGTGAACTCCTAGCAGTGGACGGGTTGTGCAGGCATTGGGCCTGCAGACAGTCTGGGACTGGGTGACAGGCCAAGCTAGTGACAAGAACGACAATATTGATATTATTCTTGCCATGAAAATTCATCTCTTGGTATCTGATGGCGTATTCGATCTGGGGTTGGCGGCGCTCACTGACACGTTGAGTCTCGCCAACGCTTTGGCCGTCTCTTTGCCGCAGCCCCCGGCGCCGATTGACCTGGCATTGGTCGGTGTGCGGCGCCATGTCCGAACCGCTCAGGGTTTGACGGTCCCCGTCGTGCCTGCACACCGTGCGCCGACGCCTGATGTCGTGTTCGTTCCTGCGCTGGGAGACAAGATGCCCGACACACTGGCGGATCGCCTGGTCCGACCCGACGTGGCGGATACAGCGGCAATCTTGCGCCAATGGTCTGCCACCGGGGCTCATCTGGGTGCCGCTTGCTCAGGAAGTTTTTTGCTAGCCGAAAGTGGTTTGCTGGACGAGAGACGCGCAACGACCTCATGGTGGCTGGGTCCAATGTTCAGGCAACGCTATCCCAGGGTGAAGCTTGATGAGTCGCGCATGCTCGTCAACGCGGATGGCTTCACTACAGCAGGTGCAGCGCTTGCTCATGTGGACTTGGCCTTGAGCATTGTCAGAGCCAGCAGCCCGGCACTGGCAGCGCTGGTTGCCCGTTACTTGCTGGTCGAGGCGCGTGGCTCCCAAGCGGAGTTCATCATTCCGGACCACCTGGCCCATGCTGATCCGGTAGTCGAACGTTTCGAGGACTGGGCCAGGCGCCATTTGGCGGACGGATTTTCTTTGAGCGAGGCGGCAAAAGCGGCCGGGACCAGCGAGCGCACCTTGGCACGGCGTTTACACAGTGTGCTCGGGAAGACACCGCTGTCGTATTTCCAGGGCTTGCGCGTCGAACGTGCGGTCCAGCTCCTGCGCACCGGAAGTGGAAGCGTTGATCAAGTCGCCGCGCAGGTCGGGTACGCCGACGGGGTGACACTGCGCGCCCTTCTGCGACGCAAGCTGGGGCGCGGAGTCAAAGATTTTCGTGAGGTTGAGTCAAAATAAATTTCATGACGTTAGGAGTGAGCAGCTCGCCATTCACGACAGTCTATGACGCTTGCGTGCTCTATCCGGCTGTCGTCGTCGATGTTGCGCATCGGAATGGCTTGAGCTGGTCAGAAGTCACCCAATCTGTTACCTTGATTGCATGAATTTTCAATGAGAAGTCATGCGTCATGGCCGATCATGAGCAGCCCAGTGCATTAGAGCAAGTCCGGCAGGTTCTGAAGCCTGGGCGTGTGTACCGTCGCGCCGACCTGTTGGCTGTGTCAACCTCGGTTGATAGACACCTTCAAGCGTTGGTGCAGGCGGGTGATCTGCGGAAGCTGGCACAGGGACTCTATTACGCGCCTCGCAAGTCTGTGTTTGGCGAGCTGCCGCCTGACGATGCTGAACTCGTGCGCAGCTTTCTGCGGGATGATGACTTCCTGCTTTTCTCTCCCTCCGCTTACAACACGGTCGGGCTGGGCACCACGCAGCTCTACAACCGCACGGTCGTCTACAACCGCAAGCGCCATGGGCACTTCAGGCTGGGCAATCGCGAGTTCGATTTCCGGGTGAAGCCCCGGTTTCCGCATGCTTTGTCTGCGGAGTTCCTGTTCGTGGATCTGCTCAACAATGTCGATGAGTTGGCTGAGGATGTATCGGCTGTCTGGGCATGCGCGGCAAGCAAGTTGAAGCAGTTTGATCGCGATGGCTTGAGTCAGGCGTTGCGTGCCTATGGCAATGTGACCACGCGCAAGCGGCTGGAGGGCGTTTTCCGTGCTGCTGCATGACCATCCTGACTTCGAGGGTCTGCTGAGCTTGGTCGCATCCGAGCGCGGGATGGATCCGGTGCTGGTTGAGAAGGACTACTGGATAATGCATTGCCTCTGGGGGCTGCAGCAGCAAGGTTTTCACTTCGAGCTGAAGGGCGGCACGTCGCTGTCCAAGGGGTTCGGGGTCATCCATCGCTTCTCGGAAGACATAGATCTTCGTATCGAGCCGCAAGCTGGCCAGGATGTGAAGCAGGGGCGAAACCACAGCAAGCCCGCACATGTGGAGAGTCGTCGGATGTTTTACGACGAAACCGCCAGGCGTATTCGAATTTCCGGGATCGAGCAGGCGATTCGCGATACCGAGTTCGATGACATGCCCCAGTTGCGCAGCGCAGGTATACGGCTGATCTATCAGGCGCGTGCCGGCAGTCTGGCGGGCGTAAAGGATGGCATCTTGCTGGAGCTGGGCTTTGATGACACGACGCCCAACCGGCCGGTGACGATATCGTCCTGGGCTTGGGAGACAGCAACGAGGGCAGGGGTGCCAGTCACTGACAATCGTGCTCAGGATGTGCCGTGCTACGCCCCCACGCACACGTTTGTCGAGAAGCTGCAGACGGTCTCGACGAAGTACCGCACGCAGTCAGGCAGCGTGGCGTTGCCGAGAAACTTCATGCGGCACTATTACGACCTTTACTGCCTGTTGGCCTTGGATGAGGTTCAGGCGTTCATCGGCACGCCTGCCTATGACGCGCGAAAGGCACAACGCTTCCGCCAAGGGGATGAGTTGGTCATCGCCAGGAATCCTGCCTTCCTGCTGGATGATCCGGCGGAGCGAGATCGGTTCGGGCGGGCATATGAGCAAAGTGCTGCGCTTTACTATCAGGGGCAGCCACCGTTCGATGAGGTGCTTGGTCGGATCCGGGCGAACATCGGGCGGCTTTGAGGTCATGCAGACTATTCTGCGAATTCTTTTGTAGGCATTCCTGTCGGCATGTTTGAATTTTTTATGCTCAAGCTGTTGATTTTTATGACTAGGTGAGTCCCTCTCTCACCGCCAAATGAAAATTAAGGCCGTTTTCTCGGTAAAAACAATAACTTGCAGGCGGCGGCCTTTTTCATTTTCCCACACGCTACGGGGTGGGGTCTGTAACACTTTTCAGCTCGCGTCCACCAATCGGGGGCAGGGCAACACCACCTGTGATTTTCTCTCCAACCCTCATGATTCGGTCGAAGTTCTCGGTGGCGGCGGTTGGGTTGCTCCGGTCCTTCAGCAGGGCGGCGTGGTCATACACCCCCCAGAATGCCTCCAGAAAACCTTGCCGTGCCTCCGGGCTCAGATACAGGCAGTTGTCGTTCCACCATGCCTCACATTCTTTAACAACATCGTGGGCGGATTCTTCGTGGATGTTCCTCAGTAGTTTCCGCCACAGCGCGAACGCTTGTTGATGTGCGGCCAGTCGGCTCTCGACGGCGGCAAGGCTCAACTGGGTATGCGCTTTCATGGCTTCTACGGTCAACTGGTGCTGGTGTACTAGCTCTTGGTGTTGCTGGGCGTAGTCAGCCTTCACCCCTTCGATTTTATCGGTGATGCCTGCAATGTCTTCCTTAGTTGCGAGGTTCCGGCCTTTCTCGTTGGCGTAGCTAGTCACTGCTCCCCGCAAGCGGCTCACGATGAACAGAACTAGGCCTGTGAGGAGTAGTTGGAGTGGGGGCCAGTAGTCGGCCAGGACAAACGCTGCGGGCACTGACATGAGGGTCTCCTGAAGTGTCCCTGCTTCTATCAGGTTTTCCTGAAGCCGGCACGGACCCACGCCACACCGTAGCCGAACAACAGCAGGACCAGCGGCGGAAAGAAAATTGCCGTGATAAAGCCTTGCCTCTTGTCCGCAAGCTCCATGTTGTAGGCATGGATGCGGTTGACCACTATGTTCGTCTCATTCCCCGAGACTGACTCGTATCGGCCACACATGAAGCAGCCCTGCACCTGCCACATGTGGTCTTCGGGGTCTTCGGTTATCGTGAACTGCTCTGTCCATTCGGTAATGTGGTTATAGAGGGGAGGCGCGGTGAGTGAGCCGGCCAGTAGCGCCCAGATAATCGAGGTCAGAGCCCAAAGCCGTATCCATCCATTCATGCGTTCCATCCTTGGTGTGCTTGCTTGGCTGTCGAGTGTCGCCATAAGGCCTTGTATTGGCAACCTTCTCCTCACCAGCGATGTACGCACCGTCCTTGCGGATGGCCGGTAGGACCACCTTGGTCACCCAGTCCTGAAACGCCTTGGCTTCCGGCTTGTCCGACCGCATGACCAGCTTGTAGAGGCCGGACTCGGAGATGACTGTCAAATTGCTGGAGCCTTCGACGTCTCCCCACTGTGAGGGCGCTGAAGATGGTGGCAATAAAGACAGAGAGTGCAGCCCGGCGTGATCATGTGATCAAGGTCAGGTTGGGCCGGGCATCCACCGGGCTGCTATCGCCAGTCGCGGTTGTCGGTGGCGGATGCCGGTCGCGAGGCCGTACCGGTCAGATTGGTCGGGACATAAGGCGCCAGCATCGGGACATATGCTGTCAGTTTTTGCCATAACAATGGCGATTGCCGTGCCTATAGGGGAAGTGACCACGGGTGGACGGCGGGAGTAGAGTCGATCAACGCACAAGAAGAGTGTCGCCCATGTCCCTGCGTCAGGCGCCCGCGCTGCCATTCAATGCCCTGCGGCTTATCGTGGTGTCCATGGATCCCTCCGGGGCGGATCTGGCCGAGGTCGTGCGCGACACGGGCCTGACGGTGCCGGAGTTCCTGGAGGGCGACGGTTATCTTTCCTGGGGCGAATTGCACCAGCTGACCTGCAATATCCTGCGCATCAATCGCGATCCTGGTCTGGCGTTGCAGTCGGGATTGCGCGCGCTGCCCTCCATTCACGGTTCCATGGGCATCGCCGCCATGACCAGCGGGACGCTGGATGAGGCGTTGGGCCTGTTCCAGCGCTACATGTCCACGCGCTCTCACATGTTCACCATGCGCTATGGGGAGGAGGATGACGGTTTCAGCACCATGTCCTTCGAGTTTTTGCCCGAGCCGGATGACGCCTTGCGCTTCCTGATGGTGGCCATCCTGGCCTCGGCGTTCACCTGCACCGAGTTCCTGCTCGGCCAGGCCATGGCGGGCGCCGAGGTGCATTTCATGTTTCCGCCGCCGTCGAACGCGGCGGAGTTCGAGCAGGCTTTTCATGGCAGCAGGGTCTGTTTCGACGCCCCACGCAACGCCGTTCTGATCCCGCGCGCCTATATCTCGCATCCGCTAATCTCGCGCGATCGCCAGATGCAGAACATGGCGCTGCAGCAGTGTGAGGCCCTGCGTGACGTGCTCAAGCGCCAAGGTTCCATCGTCGAGCTGGTGCGCAATCGTCTGCGGGCCGAGGAGGGTCGTCTGCTCACGCTCGATCAGCTCGCCGACCAGATCAACCTGAGTCGTCGCACGTTGCTGCGCCGGCTCAAGGATGAGCGCACCAGCTATCAGCAATTGCTCGATGCCGAGATCAGCCGGCGCGCAGTCTTCCTGATGAGTCTGCCGGGTGCCACGGTGGCGGCGGTGGCGGCACAGCTGGGCTATGCCGAGCCGGTCAGTTTCCGGCGCGCCTTTCGCCGCCTGTTCGGTGTCACCCCCTCGGAGTATCGGCACAGCCATTGAGCGCTGCTGTCACCAAACGTCCCTCGGTTGACCTCTTGGATGCTCACCGCCTGCGTCGCCTCTCGGTCTAAATGTCGTCACTGACTTGTCAGTCATGACATAACGAGACAAGAAGAGGTGAGCATGTTCAAGAAGGCGACGTTGCTGGCGCTGGCCGGCTCGGCACTGTTAGCGACCCCGGCAGCCCAGGCTGGCCTCAAGCCCGAGCCCAGGCTCTGCGTCTACGACCTGCTTGGCAGTGCTGGCGACATCTATAACATGGCCAAGGACTATGCCGTGGCGGCCCAGCGCGACGGCGTCCGCTTCGCGCTCAAGAGCTACACCGACGAGCGCGTGGCCACTCAGGATTTCCAGGCCGGACAATGTGATGCCGTGTTTGCCACCGGCCTGCGCACGCGTCCGTTCAACCCGATCAGCGGCGCCATGGATGCCTTTGGCGTATCCACCGTCGGCCGCAACGGCAAGATCGATATCGAGGCCGGCTACGATGTCGTGCGCAAGGCCGTGCAGACCTTCAGCCTCCCGGCAACGGCCAGGCTGATGGTCAATGGTCAGTACGAAGTCGGCGGCATCATCCCCTTCGGTACCGCTTACCCCTTTGTGCGCGACCGCAATATCGACACCGTCGAGGATCTGGCCGGCAAGAAGATCGCCACCTTCGATTACGACAAGACCCAGGCCATCCTGGCGCAGAAGATCGGCGCCCAGCCGGTGTCTGCCGACATCACCAATTTCGCGGCCAAGTTTAATAATGGCGCGGTCGATCTGATTGCGGCGCCCGCAGCGGCCTATCGTCCGCTCGAGCTCTATCGCGGCCTGGGCACCAACGGCACCATCCACCGTTTCCCGTTCGTGGTGCTGACCTATCAGCTGATCCTCAACAAGAACAGCTTCCCGGAAGGCTTCGGCATCAAGTCGCGCCAGTACTGGCTGACCCAGAACGAGCGCGCGGTGGCGCTGATTCGCAAGGCCGAGCGGGATATTCCCAAGGCGAGCTGGAGTGAGGTGTCGCAGAAGATTCTCTCCGACTACACCGTGCTGTTGCGCGAATCGCGCATCGCGGCCGCCGAGCAGGGAATTTACGACAAGCAGGGCCTGAAAATTCTCAAGCGCATCCGCTGCAGCATCAATGCCGCCGATGCCGAGTGCACGAGCAACAGCGAAACCTGGAATTGAGCTTGCGTCAGCCTCGGGTCGGCCCCGCCCCGAGGCTGGCGCTTTTTTCCTCATCCCGGCTGATGCCCTTCCCGACTCCAGAACAATAAGTACGCACTCAGGAGATGCTCATGCGCAGCCCCTGCTTTTCATGGCGTGGCTCGTCCTGCGCCGCGCTCATGCTGTCCTGTCTGTCGCCGCTGGCCTGGTCTGCTGGTGCCGAAGTGCCGGTCATCGCCACCAGCAGCCAGGGCACCTCGAATGCCAACTCGGCGGAAGCCCGCGATGCCTCGGTGATCTTCTACAACCCGGCCGGGATGGCGCTGCTGCATGGCACCAGTGTCTCGCTGCCGTTCACGCTGCTGGCCGCCACCACGGATGTGCGTGATACCGGCACCACGCGTGTGCAAGATGTCGGCCAGGCGCCGGATACCGGCACCACCGCCAACTGCAGTAGCTATGACTGCATGAGCGCGGCCCATCCCGATCCCGCCATGCCGGCCCTGGGCCCCAGTGGTGACGGCTTGTTCCCGGCGGTGCTGCCGCTGGGGGCTTTGTTCGCGGCCACGCCGTACAACGACATGGTCACGCTGGGCATTGGCGTGTTCGCACCGGGCGGCGGCAATCTGAACTACAAGTCGAACTGGTTCGGGCGCCATTTCATCGACAGCGCGGCCATCGAGACCATCAACATCAATCCGTCGATGTCCATTCGCTTTGATGACAAGCACAGCATCGGTCTGGGTGTATCGGCGCTGGTCGGTCATGCCAAGTTCAAGCTGCAGATCGATGTCAACAAGGTCGCGCCATATCTGCTGGCCGGCGTGATCAAGACGCCGCAGTCGGTGGTCGATGCGCTCAACGCCCAGCTCGGCGGCCTGCTGCCGGCGGATGTGCTGGGGCAGGTGGTGGACTCGTTGATATCCGCCACGCCGGAACAGCTCACCGGGTTGCTGGGCAGTCTGCTCGCGGGACAGGGCCTGCCAGGACTCGAAGCGCTCAATCCGGTGCTGTCCGGGGTGACGCTGATCGATCCTTCCAGCACGGCATCGGGCACGGTCGAGACCATCGGCTTCGGCTATGGCTGGAATGCCGGCTACATGTACCAGTTCAGCGACAAGACCCGCCTCGGCATTTCCTATCGCTCCGAGTCCGACATCCGCATGAACGGTGATCTCGACTGGGACTTCTCCGGTGCCCGCGCGTCGGCGCTGGGGCAGGCCGTGGTGGGGGACCTGGAGGATTTCCTGGTCAAGAACTATCGCCCGGATACCGATGCCCGTCTGGTTTTCACCATCCCGGCCAAGCTCAATGTCGGTTTCTTCACCGAGCTCACCGACAAGATCGACTTCATGCTGAATTACACCTTCAACAAGACCTCGGCCATCCAGAATTTGACGGTTGACCTGCCCGGCCAGAACGTTGCCGTGAAGCAGGGGCATGTCGTGTTGACGCAGAACTGGCGTGACTCCTCCACGATCGCGGCGGGCTTCAACTACCACTGGAGCGACAAGCTGACCCTGCGGACCGGTCTGCAGTTCGATCAGACGCCGGTGCCATCCGCCCAATACCGTCACCCGGCGCTGGCGGACAACGACCGCTGGATGGCCTCGTTCGGCCTCGGTTATCAGGTCAACCGCAACACGTCGGTGGATCTCGCCTACAGCTACCTCTACATCCTGCCTTCCGACTCGAACTTCCACGATCCCTGCAGCGGCACGTACTACGAGAACGACAGCGATGGCAGCGGTGACAACGGGCCCAGCGAATGCACCGCCAATGGCGGCACATTCCGGGCCCATTACTACAACACGCATGCGCACATCCTGGGGTTGCAGCTGAATCAGCGGTTCTGATCCGGCGCGGCGCAGGGCGGGGAGAGAAACATGGCAGTCATGATGAAGCCGTTCGACGCCGGCTGGTTCTACGTCGAGAAGCCGGACGCGCCGGCGCATTTCGGGCCGCTCATCATCCTGTCGCTACCCGTGGATGCGCCGCCAACCTATGTCCGTGACCTGGTCGAGCAGTGGCGGCAATGCCAGCAGTTCCAGGCGCCGTTCAACTATCTTCTGCGCCGGCGTCTGTGGCCGTCATGGCAGGTGCTGCCGGATGATGAGATCGATCTTGAATACCACTTCCGGCATTCGGCGCTGCCGGCACCGGGGGGCGAGCGTGAGCTCGGCACACTGATCTCGCGTCTGCAATCGTACCGGCTCGACAGGCGCCGGCCGCTGTGGGAATGCCATGTCATCGAGGGTCTGGAGAACCGTCGTTTCGCGATCTATCTCAAACTGCATCACGGCCAGCTCGACGGCATGGGAGCGGCGCGGCTGATCGCGCGCATCTTCAGTGAGGACCCGGCGCAGCGCGGGGCCATGCCACCCTGGTGCGTGGGTATGAGCACGGCGCGGCGCAAGACGGAGACCGCCCGGTCTGAGGTCGGGCCTGCGGTTCAGGCTGGCAGCCGTACCGGCCGGCGCCCGCGCATAGGCTGGCTGCCGCGTCTGCTGTCGCTGGGCAAGGCGGTGATGGCGCTGTCGCGACTCAAGCGTGATGCACGCTCGGGCCGGCACCCTGATCTGGCGGCGCCATTCCAGGCGCCGGCCACACCGTTCAACGGCCGCATCGGCTCGCAGCGCCGCTTCGCCACCCAGCGCTATGAGCTGTCCCGTCTCAAGGCCGTCGCCAGGGCTGGCGGCGTGACCATCAATGACGTTTTTCTGGCCATCAGTGGTGGGGCTTTGCGGCGTTATCTCGGCGAGCTCGGCGCCATACCGGCGCAGTCCCTTGTCGGCCAGGTGCCGGTCAGCGTGCGCCCCAGCGGCGATGCCAGCGTGGGCAATTCCATTGCCTTCATTTATGCCCGTTTGCGTTCGGACATCGCTGATCCGGTGGCACGCCTGCATGCCGTGCGCGCCTCGATGGAGGCGGGCAAGGCGCGTCACGAGGCCCTGCCGGCGAGCGCCATCGATACCTTCACCTTGCTGCTCGTCGGTCCTTACATGATGCAGATCATTCTCGGCCTCGGCGGATACCTCAGACCATCCGCCAATCTGGTGATCTCGAATGTCACCGGCCCGCGGCAGCGGCTCTATTTCAACGGTGCCCGCGTCGAACAGATCTACGGACCTTCCGTGCTGTTTCACGGGCAGGCGCTCAACATCACCATGTCCAGCTATGTCGACGAGATCAATATCGGCTTCACCGGCTGCCGCAGTTCGCTGCCCAGCATGCAGCGCCTGGCGGTATACACCGGCGAGGCACTGGAGGAGCTCGAAGCCGCACTGGGCATCGCGCTATGAGCCCTGCCGTGATCCTGCGCTATCACGGCAGGGCAGAGGGGAGCGCATTACGCCGGCCTGGTCATGACTGTGGCCGGTAGCTGTAACGGACTCTGCAGCATGCGTTGCCTGCGCTTTTCGATGATGCGGCGGCGATGCTCTCCCACCGCCAGGCCGGTCCAGCGCTTGAAGGTGTGTTGAAAGGATCCGGTGCTGCCGAAGCCCAGCATGAAACCAATTTCGCTGATGCTCAGCGTCGTCTCGTCGAGATGCGCCCGCGCCGCGGTTGGGTCGCCGTTGTCATTGGCGGGGCCCGATGCCGAAGGGAGCGACCACCGCAGGGTTGTGGGACTGGTGATACGCCAGGCGCGCCTTCCAGGCTTTGCCGTAGCGGTAGAAAGGCACGGTCGGATAGAGGTGATGAACCAGGTGATAGTTCTGGTACATCAGCACCGGTGTCAGCAGCCATTCAGCACCCTGGCGCAGCAGAGTGGCGCGATAGGGGTTCTCGCTTTCACGCACGATGGCCGGGTAGTGCGGCAGCACCATGAACACCAGGCACATCAGGAAGAAGCCGACATAGATGGGGATGAGCCAGAGCCAGAGCATCTGTTCCGGTGCGATGAAGAACAGCACGGTGACGGTGCCGAGACCGACGATGACCTCACGCCAGGTGCCACGGGCATCGATGCCGCTGAATTTCTTCGGGTCACGGGCGAACTGGAACAGATAGAGAAAGGGCCAGAAACCCCAGAGCGGCAGCAGCTTGAAGTGGCTGGAGAGAAAGTGATCCGGGTCGTTCTCTTCGTTGGTGAAGCGGTGGTGACGCATGTGCATGATGCGCATGAAGCGGCCGCTGCCGAACGGGATGGCGATGAAGGTGCTGGCCGCCATGATGAGCTCATTGAGCCTGGGGTTGCTCGATGCCGAGCGGTGCATGGATTCGTGGGCCGGCGTGAACAGCAGGTAGATGGCGATGGAGTTGATCACCGTGCCGGCCCACAGCGGCAGATAGCCCAGGACGCAGAGCGCGCTGATGCAGGCAATGAGCAGATTGGCGACGATCATGATGATGACCGCAGGCCAGGAAACCGGTGGCGGGGTGCGCAGCGAGCGCAGGAGGGTGGCCGAGTCATCGACCGGGGCAGCTTGATTGTTTTTCATGTCAGGGCTCCTCCTGTGATGCATCGACTGTCCTATGGAAGCTGATCTAGCCGTGAGCATGGATGCGGACAACTAGGAGATAAATGGTGCCAATGCCATTCCCACGTGTCAGGCAGTCCTCAGCTATCGACTGACCGAAGATGCGTTTGTGCTTTTCCTGCATCAGCGTGCGGGCGCGTCCGCCATGCTGACTCCCCATGCCTGCTTCAAAGCCGTGCACAGCGAAGGCCCGGCTGGCTGCTGTATGTGCCCGACGCGCTCGACATTGCTGAGGCGCCGATGCCTGATCAGGAGCCACCACATCCGCTCGATATGGTTGGCTGATGTGTAGCGGTATCGAGTACCAAGAGCAGATGCACCTGTGGAAAGATCATGAGGTACAGCTGCCCGTCCTGCTACGCGATGGTGAAGTGCGGCAAGCCGTATTGGGTGAGGGCCGGCGAGGGTGCTCACCTACAGGGGCTTTTGGCAGCCTGGGGAAATGAGCAGCGCGTTTATGTGGTGACAGTCGATGCGCCAGAAGAGTTCAGGCACGTCCAGGAGCGATGGCCGCAGGTGATGGATGCGGTCTAGCCAGATACTCATGGCATGGTGGCTTACTGCAACCAGCCACCTCTGATCCAGGGGTAGAGCCCATATCAAGCGGCACAGTATTTAGCTAACGCTACACACGCACGCTGAATGGTTTGAGGGTCATCCCCATGGCTTATCAGTCCTTCAATGGTATACGCAGCTATGCGTGCTTCGATGGCAACATCAGCCAGCTGCGTGTCGGCCATCATCCGAGCTGCAATCAGTCCTTCCAGCAAGGCATGGAAACGGTCATGCCATTCGCGTAGTTGCGGCGACAGCGTCAGGCGGTTGTGTACGACAGAGACCAGTTGGCTGATGTGGCGCAGGTTTTCCACCAGCCATACAAGCTGCTCAATCGCTGTGAGATGTTCACGGGCCTCGTGTTCCTTCAGGCCTTCAACCAGCACCTCATTGAGCACCGCCAGTAGCAGCGCATCCTTGTCCGCGAAATACCAGTAGATGGCATTTGGCCCGACACCAGCACTGACAGCAATCTTGGTCATTTGTGTGGCGTCATAGCCGTCGCTGATGAACAGCTGACGAGCTGCCTTGATGAGTTCAGCTCGTGTTACGGCCTCGGACTCGGCGAGACGATTGAGTGCCATGATGGTTCCTGATCTATTGCAAGTGGAGTCTCAATCTTCCCGGGGTGTCACGATGCGTATCGGGCGAGTCCCGATCTTTGCGCCTGTGACCTCATCCACAACCACCGCCTTGATCTCCGTTCCGGCTTCAGCATCAAGGAAGCGTATCAACTCACCTCCGCCACGGTATTGGCGTCCCCATGTTCCAATCATGAACAGCACTGGCAGAAAGTCGCGGCCGGCGGCAGTCAGCAAGTACTCCTCACGCGGAGGGCGCTCAGAGTAGAGCTGCTTTTCCAGCAACCCTTCTTCGGTCAGGGCGGCCAGTCGCCGCGTCAGGATCGTTGGTGCGATACCAAGACTCTTGCGGAACTGGTCAAAGCGCGTGAGACCAGCATGTGCGTCCCGAAGGATCAAAATGCTCCATGAATCACCAACGCAGGCCAGGCTGCGGGCGATCGGGCAGGGGTCATCACAACTATTTTCTTTGTTCATACTGTTCTGATAGTGACTTGCCTTGAGGGTGGTGATAGTGTTGATATCGAAATGATAGTAACACTATCGACGGTACACAAGCCACTTCGCATGAGATCTGATTCATGAGCAAGAACGATAGGCGCGTAGCCCTGGTCACAGGGGCATCCTCCGGCATCGGGCGGGCAACGACCACGGCGCTTAGACAGGCGGGTTACCGTGTGTTCGGCACCAGCCGCAAGGCAGTGGCCGACGGTGCTGATGGCCTTGAGATGCTGGTTTGCGATGTGACTGACGATGCTTCGGTACAGAGCATGCTGGCAGAGCTGTTGAAGCGGGCAGGGCGCATCGATCTGCTGGTCAACAATGCCGGCATTGGCCTGCTTGCTGGCGCTGAAGAGTCTTCCATTTCACAAGCCCAGGCATTGTTCAACGTCAATGTTTTCGGCGTCATCCGTGTAACCAATGCGGTGCTGCCAGTCATGCGCAAGCAAGGGCGGGGCCGGGTCGTCAACATGAGCTCCGTGTTTGGGCTGATACCGTCTCCCTACAATGCGCTGTATGCATCGACCAAGCACGCTGTCGAAGGCTATTCCGAGTCGCTGGACCACGAAGTTCGTACGCTGGGTATTCGGGTTGTGCTCGTCGAGCCGGGTGCTACGCGTACAGCGTTCGAAGAAAACATCATCAGACCTGATCAGCCGCTACCTGTTTACGACGCGATGCGCTCTCGCATTGAGGTGTTGATGCGGCAGGTGGTTGAGTCCGGTGATTCGCCTGAGGTTGTGGCAGATACCGTGCTGAGGGCTGCCACGGATGCCTTGCCGAAAAGGCGCTATCCCGCTGGCAAAAAGGCGAACCAGATTCGTTTCATGCGCCGTTTCTTCCCTGAGTCCATGGTCGACAAGGGGCTTCGAAAGTTCAGCAGGCTGCCGGCTTAGAGACTCGAAGGCAGTACTTGGCGGGCTTCATTTCCATGCAAGAGGTTAATGAAATGCACAAAAGAGACTCCCAGGATGATCACGCTGTTTCCGGGTTCTGGGACCGGTTGAAATTGGCGGTTGAGGACTCTGGCCTTTCGCCTCTCGAGCGCCTGGAGCGCAGAGTTCAGCTGCTCGAGCGTGAGCTGAACCAGCTGTCAGGGGCACGCTCCCATCGAAGTCCACGCTGATTTTAGAGAATACTCATGTCTCAGCCCGAAATCGTAATTTGCAGTCCTGTCCGTACGGCTATTGGCACGCTTGGCGGTGCATTGAAGGACAGGCCTGCGTCCAGTCTTGGAGCTGCGGTGATCCGCGAGACGATCCGACGCTCAGGTATCTCGGCGGATGTCATCGATACGGTTGTCATGGGGCAGGTGATCCAGGCCGGTGCCGGGATGAACCCTGCACGGCAAGCCTCCATTGGTGGAGGTCTGCCGGTGGTGGTTCCTGCTCTGACGGTGAATCGTGTGTGTGGCTCGGGTGCTCAGGCGGTCGCGAGCGCGGCCCAGGAGATCGCGGCGGGATACGCCTCGGTCGTGATCGCTGGCGGCATGGAGAACATGGACCAGGCGCCTTATCTGATTCCCGGTGGGCGCTGGGGCTATCGCATGGGCGACGCGCTGGCGCTCGATAGTCTGTTGCGCGACGGCCTGAATGATGCCTTCAGCGGCCAGCATTCTGGCTGGCACACCGAGGACCTGGTCAGCCGGTACGGTATCACCCGTGAGGATCAGGACCGTTGGGCTGCACGATCGCAGCAGCGATTCAGTGCGGCCCAGGCTGCAGGAAAGTTTGACGAGGAGATCGTCGAGATCAAATTGTCGAGTCGTAAAGGGCTGATGAGCTTCTCCAGGGATGAGGCCAACCGACCGGACACGACAGCGGAAACGCTGGCCGGACTCAAGCCCGCATTCCGCAAGGATGGCACGATCACTGCGGGCAACGCGCCTGGGCTGAACAGTGGCGCAGCGGCAATGATTGTTGCGGAGCGAGGTTTCGCAGAAAAGCACGGACTCCTGCCTTTAGCCCGACTGGTCTCCCATAGCGTTGTGGGGGTCGAGCCGGGCATGTTCGGCCTCGGGCCGATCCCGGCTGTTCAGCGAGTCCTGGAGCGCGCCAATTGGAAGCGCTCGGACATTGATCGCGTGGAAATCAACGAGGCATTCGCAGCGATCAGTCTGGCATGTCTACGCGAACTCGAGTTGCCGGAAGACATTGTCAATGTCGAGGGTGGGGCGATTGCTCATGGCCACGCGATTGGTGCCACGGGTGCGGTGCTGACCACGCGATTGCTGCACTCGATGCGGCGCGACGGGTTGAAGCGTGGCATCGTGACCCTTTGCATTGGTGGTGGCCAAGGCATCGCACTCGCGCTTGAAATGATCTGACGAAGGAGACAGTAATGAGCCTGCATTACCTTGATGACCTTGCCCCGGGGCAGCGATTCCTCGGAAGCACACGGTTGCGAGTTGAGACGGATCGGATCAAGGCGTTTGCCGCTGAGTTCGACCCCCAGCCATTTCATCTTGATGAGCTGGCTGCGAGCGCCTCGATCTTCCGTAGCCTTGCCGCGAGCGGTTGGCACACGGCGGCGGTCACGATGCGACTGCTTGTGGACAGCGACTTCCAGCCGGCTGGCGGCATCGTCGGCGCAGGATTCGACGAGTTGCGTTGGCCGCGCCCGGTATATCCCGGCGATGAGCTGCGGGTGGAAAGCGAAGTGCTGGAAGTGCGTCCGTCGAAGTCGCGACCAGAGCAGGGCCTGGTCAAGGTGCGCACGACGACATTGAACCAGCGCGATGAGGTCGTCCAGGTGTCCGTGGGCAACCTCGTGGTCCCGCGCCGCCGGGAGTAGTTCTCTGTCAGTCCTTGAGGAAGGACAGGGCTGTCGATACGAAATTGGCGTGGTTCTGGAATATCCCGCCATGCCCTGCATCTTCATAGATGACCAGTTGCGAGTTCGGAATGCGGCGTGCCATATCGGTGCTGTTGCTGGTTGGCACCATGATGTCGTTGTCACCATTTGCGATCAGCACCGGGATTCGGATGCTGCCGAGATCCTGGGCTGCTTGCTGACCCCAGGCAATGATTGCTTTCAGCTGCCGCAGAAGGGCTCTGGGAGTTGGTCCTTTGTCCCGGTTCACCTTGCGCTCTTTCAGCCGCTTCAGGAAGGCCTGCGCGGCCTGGCGACCATTGGCCGTGGATGTGAAAAACAGGTAGGTCTTTGGGTCTCTAAGCGTCAGCAAGCCCTTGAGCATCAATGGCCAGGAGACTGCTGTTATCTTTGCAATGCCGGTGCCGCCTGCCGGACCCGTACCTGTCAAAATGAGCCTGCGTACCAGGTTTGGTGCCTTCAGCACGATATCCTGTGCCACGAATCCTCCGAGGGAAAATCCGAGGAGATCCACTTTTTCGAAGCCTAGTGCGTGGATCAGCGCGATCGCATCCCGTGCCATTTCATCGATAGTCACGGGGGCTGATCCGCCCGATGCACCGATCCCGCGATAATTGGTGGCGATGACGCGATGCTCTTTGGCAAGGCCATCAATGATGCGTGGGTCGAAGTTGTCCAGCACCGCACCCCAATGGTTGAGGAGAATCAGTGGTACTCCCTTGCGAGGCCCCAGGTCACGGTACGCGAACACAGTCCCTCCCACATGGATGGATTGGTTTGCGGCGTTGGCGTAGGTCGTACCCGACTCAGGGTACTTCTTGGAATTGGTCATCGGTTACTCCATGGAGCGGTTGGTTATGTGTGAGCTCTCTTGAGGGCGTGACCAATCCGCTGACTTGATCGGAATGTGCGACATCGCATATTCGGTCAGCGCGGTGATGGTCAGACTGGGATTGACGCCCAGGTTTGCGCTGAGCATCGAGCCATCACAAATGAGCATGTTCTGGTAGCCGAAAACGCGGTTTTTCACATCCATCACCCCGCGCTCCGGAGAGTCCGCCATCGCACAACCGCCCATGCAGTGCGCCGTGGTCGGGATGTTGAACAGAATCTCGGTCAACATGGTGGTCGCGATGCCGCCGAGTGCTTTGGCGCTCTTTTCTGCGAAGGCATTCGCCTCAGGGATGAAGGTGGGAATGGGGCCGCCTTCGGTAGCCAGCTGCTTTCCGAATGGCCAGTACCAGCGACGTTTCATGCGCATGTCGAGATGGGCATCGGCCGTTTGCATGACCAGCAGCAACATGGTCTGACGCGCAAAGCCGATGGGATTGTGTACGCGCAAGGCATTCAACGGATGTAGCAGCAGCGTCAGCAGCCAGACCAGGATGCGATTCCAGCCGGCCCGTCCACCGCTCAGCACGGTCATCATCAGTCCGATGGCATCCGATCCTTCCGGGTAGCGCACGACGCCGATATGCGTGCGCTCATCCAGGTGGAAGCTGGCGCCACCAGCCAGCCCCGGCGACATGCTTTTGTCCCCGGCAGGAAAGCGGATACCGATGAGCGACTCTGCGTTGGTGCGGACGCGCTTGCCCAGGTCTTCACTGATCCTCGGTAATGAGCCCTTGTCCCGGAGCTTGAACAACAACTCCATGGTGCCCAGCGAAGAGGCGGCGAAGATCACGCCACGGCTACGGAAAACCTGCCGCCTCTTGTCGAGTCCGGATGTCGAGCACTCTGTGTGGATTTCATAGCCGTCACTGCCATCCGGCTTGCCATTCAATGGGCGGACATCCACCACTCGGGTTTCGGCAAAGACTTTCGCTCCCCGCTTTTCGGCGAGGTAGAGATAGTTCTTGTCGAGGGTGTTCTTGGCATTGTGCTGGCAGCCCATCATGCAGCCGCCACACCCCACGCAGGTGCCGCGATCCGGGCCTTCGCCGCCGAAGTAAGGGTCCGGATAGGTTTTGCCACTTTCCTCGCCATCGGCCGCAAAGAAGGTTCCGACGCGTGGCGGATGGAAGGTATCCGCCACGCCATGCAGCTCTGCCATTTTCCGGAGTCGCAGATCAGCCTCGCCCATGATCTTGCTTTCGGTCACACCCAGCATTTTCTCCGCCGTGGCGTAGTGCTGCGGCATGATCTGCTTCCAGTCAGCCAGGCCGGCCCATGATCCTTCGTCCCAGACTTTGTCTGCTGGCGTGAGCAAGGCGTTGGCGTAGGTTATGGAGCCCCCGCCAACGGCGTTGCCACTGACGACCATCACGTGGCGAAACATGCGCATGTTGTAGAAGCCGAACATTTTCAGTCCGGGCCGCCACATCCAGCGGCGCGTGTCCCAGTTGGTTTTGGGAAAGTCTTCCGCCTTCCAGCGCCGCCCCATTTCCATGACGGCAACGGCGTAGCCTTTTTCTGTCAGCCGGTGAGCAGATACGCTGCCGCCGAAGCCCGAGCCAATGACGATGTAGTCAAAGTCGTAAGTCGATTGCATTGAGAGACCCCATTTCTGACAGTAAGGAAGGGGTCTCAGGCAGCCTTTGAGCTGGGGCGCATGCGCTGCGTGCGGAAAGTTCCCCAGCCACTTCGGAGCAGCGACTTCAGGAATGCCAGCAGCCCGCTCTCATGGGGTTTCGGGTTGCCTCCCTTGCCCATTCGGTTGAGCTGCAGGGTGTACCAGAAGATTTCCATGACACCCATGCGGTCGATCGGTGGGATGCCGGTCTTGATCGGCCTGACCTGATGCGTGCTGTCCTGACCCTGCAGCAGCTTCGCCGGGGCATTCGGGTCGATGGCGAGCAGGCGCGCGACGCCGACCAGATCAAGAGCTCCCGAGTTCAGGGCGGCGTTCATGCCGGCGACGGAGCGGAAGCCGCCGGTCACCATCAAGGGCACCTTCACCGAGGCGCGCACCTTTTCGGCAAACTCCAGGAAGTAGGCCTCTCTGGTAGCGGTGGATGCTTTTTTCTCCTTCTCGAGCGTGCCGCTCATGGCGGGTGCTTCGTACGTTCCACCTGAGATCTCGATCAGATCAATACCGGCATCGGCGAGCGCCTGGATCGTGGCCATGGACTCCTCTTCGGTGAATCCACCGCGCTGAAAGTCAGCGGAGTTGATCTTGATCGCTACGGTGAAGTCCGGACCGACCTGGCGTCGTATTTCGGCATAGACGGCCAATACGAAACGGCGGCGCTTTTCCGGGCTGCCGCCCCATTCATCTTCGCGTGTGTTGTGGTGCGGTGACAGGAACTGGTTGATCAGGTAGCCGTGCGCGGCATGGATTTGCACGCCGCTGAAGCCGGCTTTCTTGCAGATGGCGGCGCTACGCCCGAAGCGCTGAACAATGTCTTCAATTTCTGCGGAGGTGGCTGCACGCGGCGTCTCGAACAGCGCCTGCATATCCTCACGGAACGGAACAGCGGAGGGCGCAATCGTGCCGGTATTCAGGCCCTTGGTTGCCTGCTTGCCCGGGTGATTGAGCTGCACCCAGATATCGGCACCCTGATCAGTGACTGCTCGCGCCCACTGTTTGAGAGTGGGCAGGCTGCGTTCGTCCTCGATAACCACATTGCCCGGCTCGCCCAGGGCACGGCGATCGATCATGACATTGCCGGTGATGACGAGACCGATCCCGG
This sequence comes from Perlucidibaca sp., assembly GCA_023265995.1. Lineage (GTDB taxonomy): Bacteria > Pseudomonadota > Gammaproteobacteria > Pseudomonadales > Moraxellaceae > Perlucidibaca. The sequence continues at coordinate 116,367 of JAHFSA010000001.1, read as the reverse complement.
ATGAGGCCCAGCGTCGGTACAGCTCGACATGCTTTGCCGTCGGATGATTGTCGTAGGTGCCAAAGGCTTCGCTCATGGCGGCCTTGGCAAGGCGGTTGCGCAGAACGCGGCCGCTCTTCAAGGGGAGGGGGCGGCTCAATGGGTTGAATATGAACTGGGCGGATTCGGCCATGGCGGTTGCTCGCGAGTGGATTGACGATTTCACTATACGATATGTATTGCATTAATGCTATATCTTTCGTATAGTGATTTTGCGGCGTTGATGCGTGCTGAGGTTTGGCGGGTGTTGGCGTCAAGCATTGATCGCATAAGAGGTGATGCACATGACCGCTACTCATCTGACCGTCCGGACGCAGTTCATTGATGTGGACGGAGATCGCTTTGCCTATCGTCGCTGGGGCAATGCCAGCACAGATCAGCCGCCCCTGTTTTTCCTCCAGCACTTCCGTGGCGGCATGGATCATTGGGATCCGCTCATGACGGATGGCCTGGCGGAGAGCCGGGAGGTCATTCTCTATAACGGCCGTGGGGTGGCCTCATCGTCCGGCGAGCCGCGTCGCCGGATCGAAGACATGGCGGATGATGCTGCCGCTGTCATTCGCGCACTGGGCTTGAGCAAAGTGGATGTGCTGGGTTTTTCTCTGGGTGGCTTTCAGGCTCAGGATCTGACCAGACGCCATCCTGATCTTGTGCGCAAGCTCATGTTGCTGGGCACAGGCCCTCGTGGCGGCGACCCGGAGATGGAGCATGCCGTGCTGGAGACGGCGCCTCGGCCTGTTCCTGTCTTTGAAGACTTTCAGTATCTGTTCTTTGGCCGCTCAGACGATGCCAAGCGGGCCGCGCGCGAATTCTGGGAGCGTCGCCACCAACGGGTGGATCAGGATCCGCCATCGTCTATGGCTGTCGCGCAGGCGCAAGTAGAGGCGAACATGCTCTACCTGCCGAGGCTGTCAGAGGAGGATCCCTTTGCCCATCTGCGCGATATCAGGCAGCCGACCTTCATCCTGAATGGCGTGAACGACGTGATGGTCGCGACGGTCAATTCCTTCTACATGGCCAGAAACATCCCGAATGCTCAGCTGTTCATTTATCCGGATTGTGGCCATGCAGCGCAGTTCCAGTGCCCGGAGCGCTTCCTGAAGCACGCCATTCAGTTCCTGGGCGAGTAAAGGGCGGCGTGCACGGCAAGGTTTTCACTAGTCGTCCACTTTCTTGAGGCCGGCACAAAAGAGGTAGCACTTCATGCTCAAGTTCAAATTTCTGCTCTGGGCCTTCACTCAGTTGTTGCGGAGGGAAGTCAGAAAGAACCCTGATTGCGCCAAGTACATTGCAGGGAAAAAGCTGACTTTCCAAATCAGGACAAGTAGTGGCGTTGGCCGTTACTTCGTCATTGGTAATGGCGAGATACGCTCATTCGCCGGACTGACTGCAGATCCCGGCTTCACCCTGACGTTCAAGGATGCAGCCAAGGGGTTCGCGATCTTGTCGGCGAAAGATAGCCAGCCTGCATTCCTTAGAGGCCTGGGCAAACGTGACCTGGTCATCAGCGGCGACTTTCTGGAGGTGATGTGGTTTCAGGGCCTGACAGAGTTCCTGCAGCCTCCGAAAGTCATATCTCCCTACGCGCGCTCGATTTTCTCAACCCACTGATGATGGCCAGCATGCTTGAGCAAGCAGGCCATTTCTAACCTGGAGCAGGAAAATGCAGATTCAAGATTCCGTGGTTCTCGTCACCGGCGCCAATCGTGGTATTGGCAGGGCCTTCGCCAGGGCCGCGCTTGAGCGGGGTGCGCGCAAGGTTTATGCCGCTGCCCGTGATCCGGCGACCGTCGATCTGCCGGGTGTGGTTCCGGTGCGTCTGGATGTCACCCAGCCTGAAAGTATCACGGCACTGTTGAGTCAATGTGCCGATGTGACGCTGCTGATCAACAACGCAGGTATTGCCCAGCCCGGGAGTTTCCTCGAGCCCGGGAGCATCGAGTCGACGCGCGCGCAGATGGAAACGAACTTCTATGGCCCGTTGCGGATGACGCAAGCCTTTGCGCCGATCCTGGCGGCCAATGGCGGAGGCGCAGTGCTGAATGTGCTTTCGGTCGCGAGCTGGCTGAGCTCCCCGATGTTGGCGGCGTACAGTGCCACCAAGTCGGCGGCATGGAGCCTGACCAACGCGTTGCGCCTGGAGTTGAATGGGCAGGGCACTCAGGTCGTGGGCTTGCATGTGGGGTTTGTCGATACTGATTTGACCCGGGATATTCCGTCACCCAAATCGAGTCCGGCAGATGTGGTGGCTGCTGCCTTCGACGGCCTGGAGTCGGGTGCGGAAGAGGTTCTGGCGGATGAGATCACGCAGCAGGTCAAGCAGAGCCTGTCGACGGCCCAACCCGTCTACCTTGCTGGTGTCACTCGTTGAGAAGGCGTCATAATTAGCCCATGTCGAACAAAACCTATGGTCAGTTGTGTCCTCTTGCGCGAAGTCTGGATGTGCTTGGTGAGCGCTGGACGCTGCTTGTCATCAGAGAGCTGTTGCTCGGCCCCAGAAGGTTCAAGGACCTGCTGGCCGTGCTGCCTGCCATGGGTACCAACCGGTTGTCAGAGAGGCTCGCCTCCCTGACAACCGATGGCGTGGTCAAAAAGTCGGTTCTCCCGCCGCCTGCGTCGATGCCTGTTTACGAGCTGACCGAGCTGGGTGAGCAACTGCGCGATCCGCTGATTGCACTCAGTCTGTGGGGGTTGAAGCTCCCGGTGGATGAAAGAATCGAGGCGGCGAGTGCCCGGGCGGAGCTCATCGCTCTGAGCCTGGCGGGTGCGGTCGGGGCCTCGACGAGCGTCGGGGTTCATGAGGTCTACGAGTTTCATGTCGGGGATGAGAGGCTTCATTTCATCGTGGATGATGGCCGTGTACTGCCGCGCGCCGGCTCGGCGCCCTCGGGTGCCGATGTATCCGTGGTATGCGACATTGAAACCTTCATGGCGCTGGCATTGCGTGAGCTCGCGCCCGAGCAGGCAGTGCTCGAGCAGCGGGCAGTGATTCAGGTGGGCACGGTCTCGCAATTTGTTCGTGCCTTCAGCATCCTGGGATACACAGGCTTGACCACAAGGCGCTGATTGCTATCGTGCGATGTGTCGTACAACCCACCGACTCAGTGCCGATGGCGCGAGACGTGTGGCGAGTGACAACAGCCCGGCCTGCAGGCCGACGGTCCAGTGAGTCTTGTGAACTAATCTCTTTTCCGTAACGCATGCCCATACGGTCGATGCCACGTCAGCTGGTGTGAGCCGGATGCCAAGGGATTTGGCACTGGGCATCTGTTCGAAGCCATCAGCCATTGCGGTTCTGACAAAGCTGGGCCAGATGGCGCTGACGCGGATATCGAACTTGCTCCACTCCAGATCCAGTGCTTCGGTCAGGCCGCGGACAGCGAATTTGGTTGCCGAGTAGGTTGCAAGATCAGGCTGTCCATAAATTGCAGTGGCCGAGGCCATGTTGATGACATGGGCGCCCGGTGTGCGCTGCAGATAGTTGAAGGCGCAGTGGCAGCCCGCGACGACCCCTTGGATATTTACATCAAGCATGGCGTAGTGCTTTGCCAGCGGCACTGCTGCAAACGATCCCGCAGAGAGTATCCCGGCGTTGTTGATCAGTACGTCGAGTCGTTGTCCGCTTTGTGTCCAGAAGTCGGCAAGTGCTTGTTGCCATGCATCTGCGTCGCTTACATCAAGCACGCCGTAGGTTGCATTGCCCTGACCGAGGGAGGCGGCAATGGCGGCAACACCATCCGCGTTGATGTCGTAAAGACCAACGAACCAGCCGCGCTGGGCAAACAGCTCGGCACAGGCACGGCCGATGCCTGATGCAGCACCTGTCACAAAGATCGCCGGTCGCCTTCCTGGGGAGACGAGGCCATCTGTGGTGGGGATCTGTGCGTACGGCTTCCTGACAGTCTGCGGGTTCATCATTTTTTCCTTCTTGTTCTTCGGGTCGTCACCTCAATGAGGTGCCGGTCAGAAGGGCTGGATGGGTAGGCTTGCCACCGTACGATAACTTGGTTATTGTAGCAATAACTTGGTTATTATATTTTTGCTGCCTGTGAAGTGTCTGGGAGACAGCTGCCCGAGTTACGTCAAATGTCAGGAGAAACGATATGAAGCTGAGCGCGCTTTCACCGCTGGATGCCGCATTTCTGCAGGTCGAGTCGGATGCAACGCCAACGCACGTCGCTGGCCTTATGGTGTTCGATCTTCCGGAGGGTGCTGATGCTGACTTTGTGGCTGGCATCGTGCAGCGTTTCCGTGCCAGTACGGTCTTCACGGCACCCTGGAACAAGGCATTGGTAACGCCACGTCGCCGGCAGTTGCTGACAAGGGTTCATGAGGTACATGACCTGGACATGGAGTATCACGTTCGACACCTGGCATTGCCGCGTCCAGGGGGAGAGCGTGAGCTGGGGCAATTGATCGCGCGTCTGCATAGCCAGGCCATGGATCTTAGGAAGCCGCTCTGGGAGTGCCATATCATTGAGGGGCTGGGTGCGGCCATTGATCCAGTCCGTGGCTCGCCACTGTCTGCGGGACGCTTTGCGATCTATCTGAAGCTTCACCACTGCATGGCGGATGGCGTGTCGGCGACTCGCATGTTGTTGCGTGCCCTGACAACCCGTGCCGATGATCCGGATCAGTTGCCGTTTTGGGCTGTTCAGACGCCTGAGCGTGCGGGCGGCCTCAAAGCGTCCTCTGTAAAGCCTGCGCCGATCAAGCTGGGTGATTATGCAACGCTCGTTCGTGAGGCGGGGCGCATCTGGTTTGCGCGCGGAGATGACCATGATGTGAGCTTGCGCACAGCGCCTCGATCCATTCTCAATGAGCGTGTGCATGCGGAGCGTCGCTTTGCGACTCATGCCGAGCCGGTCTCTCGCCTGAAGGCAATTGCCAAGGCAGCGGATGCCTCGCTCAACGACATCGTGCTGGCAGCAACCGGCATGGCGCTGCGCAATTATTTGACGGATCGTGATGCGCTGCCAGGTACAGGACTGGTGGCATCCATCCCTGTTTCGCTTCGTGATGCCGATGATCAGAGTGCCGGCAATGCCGTGGCCATGATTTTCGCCAGCCTGGGCACCCACATTGCGGATGATCGCAAACGGCTTGAAGTCATCAAGGCGTCGGCAGCGAATGCCAAGGCACGCTTGCAGAAATTGCCGCCGGCATTGCGCAAGACCCAGGTCTCTCTCGTCTTCTCGCCGTTCATTGCCTCTTTGGTGACGGGGCTGGGCGGGCGCATCCGGCCCAGCTTCAACGTCATGGTGTCGAATGTCCCTGGTACGAGTGAGGATCGCTATCTCTATGGAGCGCGCCTGGCTCATATCTATCCGGTGAGCATCCCTTTTCACGGTGTGGCGCTGAATGTCACCTGCCTAAGCCATGCGGGAACGCTCAATTTCGGCCTGACGGCTTGCCGCGACAGCCTGCCGCATATGCAGCAGATGGCGGTCGGCATCGGCCAGGCTATTGATCGCCTGGAGGCGCTCTACGTCGGTGCAGGCGCCCCAAAAGTTGCATAAGCGTGCGTTATGGCGGGCATGTTGCATTTCATGAATAACTTGGTTATTGTCAAATAACCAAGTTATTCATGATCGAAGGCAGTGAGTTATCCAAGGAGGGCGTAGGGCTCTCCCAACAAGAGGATCGAAGACATGACGAAGACACATACACAGCTAGGGCCGATTGCTTTAGAGACCCGAGGCTCTGTTCTGATCGCAAGACTGGATGGAGGCCCTCGTGGAGAGTTGGGGCCAGACATTGCCAATGCGCTGACCACGCTGGTGGACCGGGTCGAGTCTGATACATCCGTTTCGGCGGTGATTCTGACCGGGACACATCCTGGTCGTTTCATTGGCCACGCCGATGTTCGCTGGCTGCAAGAGGGAGGCAAGGCCACTCCGATCGTTGGGCGTAGCGCGGCATCGGCGATTGCCCGGACGGCCTCCACGGTCCGCCGGACACCAGGGTTATCGGCGGTGGCAGCCATGACGCCGCTATCGGGCGCGGTGGAGCTTGATCGGTTTCACAACACACTTTTCCGCATGAACACCAGCGGCGTCATTTTCATCGCGGCCCTTAACGGTTCGGCATTGGGGATCGGGAGCGAGCTTGCTCTGGCTTGCGACGTGCGTCTGATGGCGGATGGGGATTTCTTCATCGGCCAGCCCGAGATTCTCCTTGGATTCAATCCTGGCGGTGGCGGTACCCAACGTCTGCCGCGACTGATCGGTGCCCACCGGGCCCTCATGATGATGCTTGAGGGGCGCCCTGCATCTCCCCAGAAGGCGCTTGAGATTGGCTATGTCGACGAAGTGGTGGCGCCGGCAGAGCTGATCGAGCGGGCTGTTGCTCTTGGGCAATACCTGGGCTCGAGGCCGAGAGGGGGGATAACGGCGATCAAGCGCTCGGTGAACATCGGCGGATTTATGTCGCTTGAGGAGGGCTTGCATGTGGAGCGTACCGAGTTCCTCAAGGTGCTGCCGACCAAAGAGGCGCAGGACCTGATGCTCGACTACATGGCGGACACCGATCGCCGTGGTGACTTGCCGCTGTATACCCCGGCCACCTATGACGCTGTGTTGAATGGCGGTCGGTTTTCCTCGATAAGCAACGGGAGTGAGCAATGACCAAATCTCAGAAAAACGGGAGCCAGGCTCCCCGCGAGTTCACGCGTCGGGACATCCGCTTCAATTCGGGTGAGACCTATTGCTCGGCATGGCTATACCTGCCGGCAGGCGTCAAGCGGCCACCGGTTGTTGTTCTTGGCCATGGCCTGGGTGCGGTTCGCGAAATGCGTCTGGATGCCTATGCTGAGCGATTTGCCGCAGCAGGGATCGCTTCCCTGGCATTCACGTACCGCTATTTTGGTGACAGCGGCGGTACCCCACGTCAGCTGATGTCCGTGAAGCGTCAGTTGGCAGACTGGGATGCAGCTCTGGACTATGTCAAAGGCTACCCTGATGTCGACGGTAGTCGCATCGCAGTCTGGGGGAGCTCGTTTGGTGGCGGTCATGCGATTCAAGTGGCCAGCAAACATCCCGAACTCAAGGCAGCCATCAGCCAGTGCCCGTTCACTGACGGGCTGGCGTCAGCAGCCGCATTGGGTTTTGGCGAGTCCGTAAAAATGATGCCCGTCATCTTTCGCGATTATGCGGCCAAGCTGTTTGGGCGGCCGCCGGTGATGGTGCCGATTGCCGCTGCACCGGGACAGCCTGCCTTGATGAATGCACATGATGCCCTTGAGGGTTACCTGGCGCTCATTCCGAAGGGACATAAGTTCGTCAATCATGTCGCCGCCCGAGTGATTCCGGAGATTGCCACGTATCGGCCGGGGCGCTCTGCAGCCAAAGTCAAAATGCCCATCCTGTTCTGTGTCAGCACCACCGACACGGTGACGCCACCGGAGCAGACAATCGCCCTCGCGAGTCGTGCGCCACATGGCGAAATCAAGCGGTATTCCGCAGGCCACTTCGCGTTCTACCTGGGCGAGGCCTTTGAGGAGCTGGCAACGGATCAGACCGCGTTCCTGACGAAGCATCTGCTTGGGGTTGCCAATTGAGCCGGAGCGAGGAGGGAGTCAGCATGCGATTTTCAAAGCTATCGGATTGGCGTGCAGCGTCCGCGCCTGATGCGCCGTGTATTGCAGATGCCAGCACGACCTTGTCCAACAGCGCATTTCATTCCAGGGTGCTGGCGGCGGCGGGAGTGTTTTCCGGGCTGGGTATCGGAGCTGGCGATGTTGTCGCTCTGATGTTGCCCAACCAGGTGGAGTTTGTGGTGGCGATGTTTGCCGCCTGGCGGCTGGGTGCAGCGGTCACGCCGATCAATCCCGGGTTGACCGTCAAGGAGGCTACCCATCAGATCATCGACTCAGGTTCGAAGCTTGTCGTCCATGATGGCGACCAGCTCGCCTCGTCAGAAGTGAAGTCCTTGCCGGTTGCCTGGCTGGCCGTCGGGCCTGCTCATAGGGGAGCGCCAGTCGAGGACAGCGATGCGCTGGCGCTGCTGATTTACACCAGTGGCACCACCGGCCTGCCGAAGGGTGTGATGCTTGACCATGCCAACATCGAAGCCATGTCGGAGATGGGACGGCAATCACTCAAGATCACGCGGGCCGACCATTGCTTGCTGGTGCTCCCGCTGTTTCATGTCAATGGCATCGTGGTGAGCATCCTGACGCCGTTATCCGCTGGCGGTCACGTCACGATCAGGGAACGTTTCAGCCTCAACACCTTCTTCCAGGATGTCGAGCAGTTGCGCCCGACCTATTTCTCTGCCGTGCCGACAATTTACACGCTGCTCAATGCACTGCCGGTCGAGATCAAGCCAGACACGTCCAGCCTTCGCTACGGTATCTGCGGGGCGGCGCCTGCGTCGGCGGAGCTGCTCAAGAGCTTCGAGACACGTTACGGCTTCCCGCTGGTGGAAGGTTATGGCCTGTCGGAAGGCACCTGCGCATCCACCATCAACCCCTTCGATGGCCTGCGCAAAGTCGGCACCGTTGGATTGCCCTTCGTTGGCCAGCGCATTGCGATTGCGGATCCCGACGGCAAGCATTTGCCACAAGGAGAAGTTGGCGAAATTCTGGTGCAAGGGGCGAATGTCATGCGCGGCTATCTGGGCAAGCCCGAAGAAACGGCGAAGACCATCGTCAATGGCTGGCTGCGAACGGGAGATACTGGGCGTATCGACGAGGATGGCTATCTCTCGATCGTCGGGCGCCTGAAGGAAATGATCATTCGTGGTGGCGAGAACATTTATCCCAAGGAAATCGAGGATGCACTGTCCGAGTTTTCAGGTGTGCTCGAGGCAGGGGTGATCGGCGTTCCCGATGCGACATTCGGTGAAACCGTGGTGGCCTTTGTCGCGCCTCGCCCTGGGTTCACGGTGACTGCGGAAGTACTGCGTGAACACTGTGCCGACCGACTGACACGTTTCAAGAGGCCTTCGAAGATCTGCATCATCGAGGCACTGCCCAAGAATGCCGTGGGCAAGATCGACAAGATGAAGTTGAAAGGCCTGTGGAAGTCAGAGCATGCGGTGGCTGGAAACTAGCACTTAATACGGGGTGTGCATGATGACAAGCAGTGCTTTTGACTTTGATTGGCTGGTGATTGGCTCCGGCTTTGGAGGCAGTGTTTCCGCCCTGCGCCTTGCGGAGAAGGGCTATCGCGTTGGCGTGCTGGAGCGCGGGCGGCGCTACCGTGACGAAGACCTGCCTCAGTCGACCTGGCAGTTCCGCAAATACTTCTGGGCGCCTCTGCTGGGTATGAAAGGCATCATGCGCATGCGGATGTTTCGTCATGTGTTCACGTTTTGCCAGATCGCCGTGGGTGGTGGCAGCGTTGTATACGGTGGCGTTTTGCTTCGCGCCAAGCCGGAGTTCTTTGAGGACGCGCAATGGAACATGCTGGGTGATTGGGGTGGGCAACTGCAGCCGCACTACGACATGGCCGAGCATATGCTTGGCGTCAGGACGGTGTCTTTCGACTCGCCAAACCAGCAACTGATCCGTGAGATGGCAGAGCATTTCGGGAGTGCGGACACGTTTACCCGGGCACCCACGGGTGTGTTTTTTGGCGAGCCGGGCAAGACCGTAAAGGATCCGTATTTCGGCGGAGAGGGGCCTGATCGTACCGGCTGCACACGTTGTGGTGCCTGCCTGGTGGGGTGCCGTACGGGTGCCGCGAACACACTGACGAAGAACTATCTGTGGTTCGCAGAAAAGCGCGGCGTGCAGATACTGGCCGAGCGCGAGGTCGTTGACGTGACGCCGATCGGTGCCACCGATGGCAGTGATGGCTATCGCGTGACCACGCAGCGACCGGGCAAATGGTTTGCCACTGGGCGACAGACCCATACTGCCCGCGGTGTGGTTTTCGCGGGTGGAACACTGGGTACCAACGAACTGCTGGCCAACTGCAAGCATGGCGGCTCATTACCCCGAATCAGTGACCGCCTCGGTGAGTTGGTTCGCACGAACAGTGAATCCATCCTGACCGTGCGCCTGCCTGAGGATCGGCAAACCTGGAATGACGTCACCGCCAGTAGCAGCGTGCATGTCAATCAGGACACCCACATCGAGTTTCTCACCTACGGTCGTAATGCGGATTTCCTGAGTCTGCTTTACACGGTGCTGGTGGGAGAGGGTAATCGCCTCACCCGGCCGCTCAAGTGGCTGGGTCGCATCCTGCGGCATCCGGTTCAATGGCTGGAGACGCTGTGGCCTGGTGGCTGGAGTCGCCGCACGGTGCTGTTGCTGGTTATGCAGACGCTGGATAACGCGATCGCATTGCGTGCGCGCAAGCGTTGGTTTGGGCGAGGCTACCGCATGGCGACTGAGCAGAGCCTCGACAAGCCAAATCCGACATACATCGAGGCCGGGAACCAGGCCGCTCAATGGTTGGCGCAGCACACGGGTGGCATTGCCCAAAGCAACGTGCTCGAGGCGCTGGGAAACATTCCGACCACTGCTCACATGCTGGGTGGGGCTGTCATCGGGAGTGATGTTTCCAGCGGTGTGATTGATCGAAACCTGCGTGTCTTTGGCTACCAGAACTTGCTGGTGTGTGATGCGGCGGCGATGCCGGCGAATCCTGGGGTCAATCCGGCGCTGACGATTACGGCACTGGCCGAGTATGCGATGGCACAGATCCCGGAGGCATGACTCCGGGAAGTCATGCCGAGGCTGTGCATATTAGGTTGGTATGGTATTGAGCTCGGCCTGCAGGCTGGAGAGTGCGGCGGCAGTGGCAGATGTTACCGTTTCCGGATTTGCGCCGATGCCGATCACTACGTGGTTGCACATCGGCACCAGAATCTCCGCCGGCGGATCAATGACATCAGCAAAGTAACCGGAGAGCTCAAGCATGATGAAGCCATGCGCGGCGCTCCACAGCTGAAGTGCGATCAAGACCGGGTCGACCTTGGGAACAAACCCGCTATCTACCAAACGGGTGCAGGCATCGACCAGCACTGTATAGGTCGCTCTGAATGCTACGGACTGCCCTGGCGTCATCGCAGAGCTGCCATGCGAGGAGCTATACCTGCCATCAATGGACAGACCAAACATCAAGTCATACAGATGAGGATTGCGGCGAGCAAACGTGCGGCAAGCCAACACCATGGCGCAGAGGTCGGTTACAGGATTGCTTGTGGTCAGGGACCGCTCGAAGACAGTAGCCAGACGCTTGAATCCCTCATCTGCAGCGGCCTGCAGAAGCTCTGGAACGCCCCCGAAATAGGTATAGACACCCATGGTCGAGAGGCCGGCCTCTTTCGAGACCGATCGCGCTTTGATCTCGGAGGGGCCGTGCGTTGCCAGAACGCGGATCGTCGCGTCAACGAGACGAGTACGAACATCAGTGGAGGTGTTATCTGTAAGCATGCAGGCATGGTGTCATAACTTGGTTATTTATGGAAGTAGGTGAGTGTTGGTCATGCAGACCGAGGGTCGGGCAATGGATTCATCTTGGTTGATGGTGCGTTATGGATGAGTGGCGGCTTTTCTGATTGACATTTTATATGATGGTTATCATATTTCTTGGTAAGCGCTTCGCCCAAACGCAGGTGATGGAGGTTTTCATCGGCGTCGGTTGGGCAAGATGAGCACAAAGTCGTTAGCGAGTAGAGATCACTTAATGAAAGCATTCATCATTGAAAAATATGGCAAAGCAGATGTGGTGCACCTGGCAGAGATGCCAGAGCCAACATTGCAGGCTGACGATGTCCTGGTCGAGATCCATGCGGCGAGCATCAACCCGCTCGACCTGAAAATCCGGGACGGCGCCTTCAAGCTGCTTTTGCCTTATCGCCTGCCGCTGATCATGGGGAATGATTTCGCAGGGGTTGTTGTGCGTGTCGGGCCGCGAGTCAAACGATTCAAGCCGGGTGATGAGGTCTATGCACGACCGCATCAGGATCGTATCGGTACCTTTGCCGAGCGTATTGCCATCAAGGAGGATGACCTGGCTCTCAAGCCCAAGGCCCTATCCATGGAGGAGGCGGCCTCTATTCCTCTGGTGGGTTTGACCGCCTGGCAGGCACTGGTTGAGAAGGGCAAGCTGAAGAAAGGGCAAAAAGTCCTTATTCATGCCGGCTCTGGTGGCGTTGGTACTTTTGCCATTCAGCTGGCCAAGCATTTGGGCGCTACCGTTGCGACCACTGCGAGTGCGTCGAACACCGATATGCTCAAGCGTCTTGGTGCAGATATCGTCGTCGACTACAAGAAGGACGATTTTGCCGCTGTCCTGAAAGACTTTGACGTGGTGCTGGATACGCAAGGTGGGGAGACGCTCAAGAAGTCTCTGCAAGTGCTCAAGCCTGGTGGCAAGGTCATCGGGATCGCAGGGCCGCCTGACCCCGATTTCGCGGATGCATCCGGCGCGCCGTGGTTCCTCAAGTTTGTATTCAGCATATTGAGCTACGGTGTCAGGCGTGCAGCGAAGCGACGTGATGCCAGTTATTCGTTCCTGTTCATGCGCGCCAGTGGGGATCAGCTCAGCCAAATTACGTCGCTCATCGATGCCGGCATCATCAAGCCGACCATTGATAGGGTCGTGCCGTTTGCAGCGACCAAGGATGCTTTGGATTACGCGGAGTCAGGGCGTGCGAAAGGTAAGGTCGTCATCAAGATGCGGTGAGAGGTTGCATGAATGTGATTTCGAAGCTGTTGACGGCTGCTGCCCTGGTGCTGGCAGCCATGTCGGCTCACGCTGACCGGGTCGTGGTCTACACCATAGATCCGGCCAATACCCAGGTTCGCTTCACGTGGCGCGATGGGGGCATTACCACATCGGGTGGCGTCTTCAAGGCTGTCTCGGGGGCTATCTGGGGTAATCAGGATCATCCAGAGCTTTCCCGGGCCGAGGTCGTCATGAAGGTGAAGTCACTGGATACGTCCTTTTCCACGCTCAACAACTTGTTGGTCAATTCCGGTGAGTTTTTCAAAAGTCAGCAGTTCCCGGAGCTGACATTCAAGAGCAGGGCGATTACCGATGGTGATGTTCGCCGAGGTACGTTCACTGTGGTTGGTGATCTGACCGTTAACGGCATCACGAGGCCTGTCACCTTGGCGACCAAGCTAGACATGCGCCCGCCATCTCCGCCCTATGAGGGTGCCCAAGCCGTGGGTTTCGAGGCGAATACCAGTTTCAAGCGTTCAGACTTCGGGATGGGTAAGTACGCGCCCATTGTCAGTGATGAGCTCAAAGTGAATATCAAGGTCCAGGCCATCGAGACTGTGGCATACCTGAAGGTGCAGGGTGGGTCGAAGCCTTGATGTGGTGGTGACGCCGGTTGAGCGGCAGTTTCTTGATGCACCCTGACCAGCGTGGGCTGGGTGAGACCATATTGCGTCCAATATAAAAGCGTATATGATGACCGTCATGAAGACATCAGGCTCAAGCGGCACTAATCGCAAGCAGGCCTCGCACGATCGGATCGTCGAGGTGACATCGCGAGCTATTCGTCGAGGCGGATACGACGGGACGGGTATCGCGGACCTCATGAAGTCGGCGGGCCTGACACATGGCGGCTTTTACGCCCATTTTGCATCCCGCGAGGCATTGCTTGCCGAGGCGGCAGATCATGCTGGAGCCGAAGCAGTTTCGTTGGCGGCCGGGATTGCCAATGCCGCTCCTCCGGGACAGGAGTTGCATGCACTAGTGAGTGCGTATCTCTCCGAGGCACATCGGATAGGCGTCGAGGTTGGCTGTCCTGTGGCAGCTTTGGGTTCGGAAATGCCTCGCCAGGCACCTGAAGTCCGACGTGCTGCTACGCGCCGCATCAAGGAGATGATTGATGTGGTTGCCCGTCAGTCGCAGGGTTGGGGGACGCCCGCTGCGCATGAGGAGGCGCTTGCGACGCTGTCCACTATGGTGGGAGCTTTGATTTTGTCGCGTGCTGTCGATGACGCCAGTCTTTCTGATGGGTTGCTCAAGGCAGCGGTTAAGCACTTGGCTCCAGAGTAATCGTAATGGCATCTGCGACGGGGGTGCCATTTTTTCATCCATTAATATGATGGTTGTAATATTTATGTGGTTGCCATCAGCTGATGAGGAACTCAAGGGAGGCTAATGCAGATCTTGCAAAGAGCCAGCTGGGTGATGTGTCTCCCCCGCTGATCAGGCTCATGTTGAGAGCCGGTAGCCTCCCGGAGTCACGGTGGTCGTCAGTACTTAGGGAGATCCATCCCGACCTTCCGGGTCTGGTGTCACCTCCGAATGCACGCATAGAACCCCGTGCAAACGCAACGATGCCGGGTGGCTGAGTCGCGCCAGCAGTGCCCAGCTGCACTGGACGCGTCACAATCTTGAAGTGCTGATCGCGATCCTCGAGAATCTGCGTGATGCCAGGGGGGGCGCAGCTGCTCCATGTCTGCACCACCAAGGGTTAGGGCTTCGCGCCGTCCGAGACCACTCATGAAACACCTGACCATGCTGCTGTGCGTGCTGCTGCTGGCAGGCGGACAAAGTCACGCAGCCGACCCCTATCCGAACACATCGGCAACGGTATTCGTCGACCGGGAAATGCTGATCCTCGCCAATCAGGTTCTCGTCCTGATCAACGCCAAACGCCAGCAGGTCGGCTGCCTGCCGATGCGTCCCGACAGCACGCTGACCCTGGTGGCCCGCCGGCAGAGCGATGACATGGCGCGCTATCATGAGCTGCGCCACGAAAGCCACGACGGCAAGCAGCTCGCGGCCCGGCTCGAGGATGTCGGGTATGCCTACCTGGCTGTGGCCGAGAACATCGCCGCCGGCCAGATGGATGCCGAAGAAGTCGTGAGCCGCTGGATGAGCAGCCCTCACCACCGGGCCAATATCGTCGATTGCTCCCTGCGCGAAACGGGAGTGGCCGTGGCTCGATCCAATGACGAGCCCGCGCTCTACTGGACCCAGGTCTTCGGCACCCGGATGTAGGCGTCAGTCGCCACGGGAGAGCGGTAGTGACTGTCCACTGCGCTTTACATGGTTCCATTTTGGAACTTAATATTGCCCATCGCTGACAACAACCTGCAGGACTCCTCATGAAACCATCCGAAATGACCGGGCTGGAAATTCTCCAGGCCATCGCGGCCGGCAAGATCCCGGCGCCTTCGATCGCGGAGATCATGCCCATGCAGATCGCCGAGCTGGGCAAGGGCTTCGTGAAGTTCACGGCCAGGGCCGACAAGCGTCATCTCAATCCGGCTGGTGGTGTGCATGGCGGCTTCTTCGCCACGGTGCTCGACTCCGTGCTGGGCAACGCCATCTTCACGGAGCTGGAGCCGGGCGCCGGTTACGGTACCGTCGATCTCGCGGTGAAAATGCTGGCACCCATGCCCATGAATGAAGAGGTGTACGCCGAGGCTCGCGTTGTCCATGTCTCCAAACGCATGGCGGTCGCCGAAGGCACGATCCGCAGGCAGGATGGCAAGTTGCTGGCCCATGGCACGACAACGTGCCTGATCAGCCGTCCTTCGGTGTAAGGGCGGGCCGTCGTCATGGAGCTCAATCAGATGCCCGCCAGCATCGTGCTGCACCAGTGGGAGATTTCTCCCTTCTGCCAGAAGGTTGCACGCGCGCTTCGGCACAAGGGGCTGGCTTTCGAGACGGTCAACTACAACGGCTTGCTCGGTGCCAAGGTCGGTCGCCTCAGCAAGGTGGGCAAGTTGCCGGTGCTGGATGTCGACGGGCAGAGCATTCAGGACAGCACTCGTATTGCGCGCTGGCTGGACGCGAATTTCCCTCACCCGTACCCATCGCTGTATCCGGCTGACGCGCAGCAGCGTGCGCAGGTTGAGCTGTGGGAGGACTGGGCAGACGAACTGCTGTACTGGTTCGAGGTCTATTTCCGTGTCAACGACCCCGAGGCGCTGGACGAGGCCGTGCGCATGAGTTGCGCCGGCCGGCCGGCTGTCGAGCGGCTGCCGATAAAGCTCGCTCTCAGGCTCGGGCTGCGACTCCAGCTGAACAGCCAGGGGCTGGGGCGCATGCAGCCGGAGGATGTGGGGGCCGAACTCCTGCGTCATCTGGACCGCATCGAGACAGTGCTGAGTCACTCGGTCTGGCTGGTGGGCACGGCGAAGACAATCGCCGACATCGCTGTCGGCAGCCAGTTGCTGGAAATACAGCGCACGAGCAGTCGCCTGCGCCCCGAGCTGCAACGTCGTCCGTATCTGGCCGCCTGGCTCGACAGGGTCAAGGCTCCCTGACGTTACGTCCGGCGCACACCCAGAATGACGTGTGATGCCTTGAACAGGGCGGCGGCTTCCCGCCCGACCTTCAGGTCCAGCTCCGCAACGCTGTCATTGGTCACGATGGCGACGATGGTGCCGCCCTTGCTCAGGGTCAGATGCACCTCGCTGGTGATCACGCCCGGCTGCAGGACAGACACCGTGCCGGTGAGGACATTGCGCGTGGACAGCACGACATCGCTCAGGTCCGTGGCGAGGATGACCCAGGGTGCCTTGATCAGGGCGATGGCTGTCGAGCCCATGGTCAGCCCCATGGCCTCGGTGCTGCGATGCGTGATGATGGAGACGATGCGGGTGCCGCCGAGCAGCTCCAGCTCGATCTCGTCATTGACGGCGCCACGATGAATGGCGATCACGGTGCCTTGCAGCTGGTTGCGTGCACTGGTTTTCATGGCGTGTCCTTGCTGTCGAGGAAGAATGAGCTTAACGCTTCCATCGGGAGAGGCGAACAGCCTCTGGGCGGCAATATGTCTCCATACCAAAGCATGGCATGCTCGGTCCATCACGATGACAGGGAGCGGCCTGTGAAGAAGGGCATTTGGGTTGCTGCGGGTGTTCTCGTCCTGCTGATCGGCTACGTCATGGCCGGGCCGTTCCTCGCGGTCTACCAGATCAAGGGCGCCATCAAGGAGCGCGACCAGGAGGCCCTGGCTGAACATGTCGACTTCCCTGTTCTGCGCGGCAATCTCAAGGAGCAGCTCAATGGGCAGCTGATGGGCGAGATGGCGTCGTCGAAGTCGAATGATGCCTTCGCCATGTTCGGCATGATGCTGGCCGACAAGCTGGTCGATGTCATGGTCGATTCGCTGGTGACGCCGGCGAGTCTGGCGCGCCTCATGGCCGGCGAGAAAGTGCCCGTGCGGCCGGCCAAAGGTGGCGAGCAGGACGGTGAGACTGGCGGCGCGCAGAAGAGCGAGACCGGGGATCAGCCCACCGAGCAGAAGGAGCTCCTGGCGGATGCCTCCTATCACTTCAGGAGCACGAGCAGGTTTGTCGCGCGTGTCACGGACAGGAAGGGCAGGCCGCTGGACTTCGTGCTGACGCGCGATGGCCTGAGCTGGCGCCTGACCAATATCGTGCTGCCCCTGTAAGGCGATGAGTGAAGATGGATATTTAATGACCAATGGCGGTTGAAAATGAACAGGAACTGTGACTGACTCATTGGTCACTGGCTCAGTCCGCCAGGTTATTAAATTTCTCCATCTTCACACAGGGTTGATTCACATGAGTTCTGCAAAGACTGCTGCATTGTTCGGAGGCCTGCCGGCCATCCTGCCGATCCGTCGCGACCTGAAATTCAATCTGCCGGCTGACAGGATCAGCGACTGGCATTATGCCGGCGGTCCCATCTTCACCGCCTTCCTCAACACCTTTTCCATCGTGCTGCCGATCGGCGAGCGTTTCTTCATCGACAGCGTGCGCGCCTACCGTGACCAGATCACCGACCCCGAGCTGAAGCAGGCCATCACCGCCTTCATCGGCCAGGAGGCCATGCACGGCCGCGAGCACGAGGAGTACAACAACGCGCTGTTCGCGGTCGCACCGGTCGCGCCGAAGTTCGAGCGTATGGTCAAGGGCATCCTCGATGGCGTCACCAAATACCTGCCCAAGCCTTTCGGCCTGAGCGCCACCATCGCGCTCGAGCACTTCACCGCGTTGCTGGCCGACAGCGTGCTGCGCGAGCCGCGCCTGACCACGGATGTCGAGCCGCATTACAGCGCGCTGTGGAAGTGGCATGCGCTGGAGGAGACCGAGCACAAGGCGGTGGCTTTCGATACCTGGACCGCGGTCATGGGCTGTGGTCCCGGAGCCTACGCCATCCGCGCCTTCGGCATGACGGCGGCCACGGTGATCTTCTGGGCCCTGGTCATCCCGGCTTTCCTGGAGGTGCTGCGCACCGAGGGCAAGCTCACCGACGTCAAGGCCTGGCGCAAGTTCTACACCTTCATCCTGGGCGATGTCGGTCTGTTGCGCATTCAGCTGCGCGACTACATCGACTACTACCGCCCGAGCTTCCATCCCTGGGATCACGACAACCGCGAGTATCTGCTGCAGATCGACGCCTTCCTGGCGGAGCAGGAGAAGCTGGTGGCCTGAGCCTCCCGGTTCAGCGCTCGCGCAGGCGGCGCATGACTATGCGCCGCATCTGCCAGGCCAGCAGCCACAGTCCGGCGCTGCTGCTCCATGCCAGCAGCGGCACGGTGAGGCCCAGCGGGCCGTCGGCCTCCACGGTGGACACCCAGGTCAGGCGCGTACCGCCGGCCTCGGCCTCGAAACTCATGCGCCCGCCCTGATGGCTATGCGGCAGCGGCCATGCGATGAAGCGGTAATCCCAGTACGAGGGTCTCTGCATGTCGGTGACCAGTTCACGCATGCGGGCCATGCCGAGATCGAGTTCGCGGATGGCGCCGGTGCCGTTTGCCGCCTCGGGGCTGCCAGGTGCGATCAGTGTGGTGCCGCGCACGATGCTCAACTCGCGATAGGTCTCATGGTGCGTGAAAACATCGAAGACGAGTTCGGGCGGGGCGGCGATGAATAGCGTGGCGCGAGCGGTTCTGATCATGTCCTGGGTTCCGGTGGAAACATGTGCTGGCGTCGTATTTAGCATGACTGGTTCCATATAGGAACTGATATGGCATGCAGGGAAAGCCTCCAGGCGCCTGATCAGACGACCAGACATCAACTGGCCGGTGGAATGCATTCCTTGCCGCGAACAGGGCTGCTACATTCAGTCAGGGTCCGAACAACAGCAATAACTCAGGATGTAAATCATGGCGCTTGCGTACTCCCTGCTGGATGTCTTTGCCGATTCGCCTTTCCAGGGCGTGCAGGTTCCGGTGGTATGGCTCAATGGCCACACGCTGTCCGATGAGCACAAGCAGGCTCTGGCCAGCGAGTTCCTGCAAACCGAGACGGTGTTCATCGATCCCACATCCCAGGGCGAGACTGCCAGCGTCTACAACAGCAAGGGGCGCTGCCTGTTTGGCGCGCACACCATTCTCGCCGCTTCCTACATGGCCTATGAGAAAGGCCTGGTGACGGATAAGGGCAAGTACAGCACCTTGTCATTCACGCAGCAGAAGCAGGTCATCGACAGTTTCATCGACAAGGCTGACGATGGTCCCGGTGCCATCCAGTTCTCGCGCACGCTGACGCCGACGATCGATCGCTACACGCCGGAAATTACGCAGCTGGCGGCCATGCTGAACACCGAGGAGCGTCATATCTCGTTCAGCAAGTACAAGCCCATGGTGGTCAGTGTCGATCACCCGGTGCTGATCATTCCGTTCACCCGCCCCGAGCATGTGCTGGCCGCCAGCCTCAATGCCGAGCGCTGGGCCGATCTGGCCGGCCATGTCTACACCCCGCAGCTGTTCCTGTTCGCTCCCGGCAGCATCACCGGGCAGACGCAGTTCCACGGCCGCCTGCTCAATCTCGATCTGGGCCGGGATGTTATTCCGCCCATCGGCAGCATCATGCCGGAGTTCATTGCCTACCTCGCCGAACAGCCGGACACGACACCGGGCACGCACATCTTTTCCATTGATCGCGGCAGCCTGACGTCGCGCAAGAGCATCCTGCACGCCGAGTTCGACAAGCGTCCGGGCAGGGAAGTGCGTTGCCGCATTGGCGGCCATGTCATCAAGATGGGCGTGGGCGAACTGCTCTATCCGTGACGGCTCGCGGCAGCCCCCGTGTCTCCGGGGGCTGCCGGCTTCAGTCGCTGAGGTAGCGCACGCCGGTCAGTTTTTCCGACAGCGCCCACAGTCGGTTTGCCACGTCCGGGTCGTGCGAGGCGCGGTTGGAGCGGGCCTGCACCGGGTATCCGCGCATGCCGGCGAGTCCGCCGGGACCGTAGAAATCTCCGTTGTGCACATCCGGCATGGTGGCGGCATAGAGCTGCGGGAAGGCGCCCATTTCCGCCGGCTGCGCCAGCAGGGTGTTGCCGACACGCATGAACACACCAGCCAGTGTCGACTTCGCCATCTCGGGGCCGGCGCTCTGCAGGTTGGTGGCGGCGTAGCCCGGATGCGCGGCGACGCTGATCGGGTATTTCGCGTTGTCCAGACGCCGTCTCAGCTCGTAGGCGAAGAGCAGGTTGGCGAGCTTGCTCTTGCCGTAGGCATCCCATTTCCGATAGCGCTTGCGCTCCCAGTTGAGGTCGTCGAGATCCATGCCGCGCGTCCAGGTGTGCGCCATGCTGGAGGTGGTGACGACGCGCGAGCCGGGAGTGGCCTGCAGGGCGGCCAGCAGATGGCCGGTGAGCGCGAAGTGGCCGAGGTGGTTGGTGCCGATCTGCATCTCGAAGCCCTGGCGTGTGCGCACCAGCGGCAGTGCCATGACGCCGGCGTTGTTGTGCAGGATGTCGAGCTGCGGATGGCGACTCTTGAAGTCGGTGGCAAAGCCCGCGATGGCATCGAGGTCGGCGAGGTCCAGGCGCATGAACTCCAGGCTGGCGTCCGGCACGGCGAGCCGGATCTGGCGCATGGCGGCTTCGGTCTTTTCACGCGCGCGGCAGGCGAGCACGACATGCGCGCCATGACGGGCGAGTTCGGTGGCGGTGTGGTAGCCGAGGCCGCTGTTGGCACCGGTGACCATGGCTATCTTGTGACTGAGGTCCGGTATCCGGGCGGGGGTCCAGTGGCTCATGGCACTTCTCCGATATGGGTGGCTAGCCGAGACGGCCGTTCTTTACGTCATCATAGGCCTGAAGAATCTCTTCGTAGCTGTTCATGACAAAAGGGCCGTGGCCGTTGATGGGTTCGTTGAGCGGTGCACCGGTGAGCACGAGGAAGCGGCTGTTTTCCAGCGCGGTCATCGCAAACCCGGCCTCACGGCTCGACATGACGGCCAGTCCTTCTTCTTCCAGCACTTCGTCCGGGGCAAATTGCAGGCGCCCGGAAAGCAGGAACACGAGGGCGGTATCGCCGGCCTCGGTGTCAAAGATCAACTCGTGGCCCGCGCCCAGCTGTCCGTCCAGGACGTTCATGCGGGTATGTGTCCTGGCAGGCCCTGAGGTGTCCTGGAACTGACCGGCGATGACCCGGACAAAGCCTGCGCCCGCGGGCAGCTCGACTCTCGGAATGTCGGCACTGGAGAGGCTCTGATAGCCGGCCGGGCTCATCTTGTCGGCCGCCGGCAGGTTGACCCAGAGCTGCGCCATTTCAAATCGCCCGCCACGTTGCGAGAACGCCTCGCTGAACAACTCCCTGTGCACTATGCCGGCCGCCGCCGTCATCCACTGCACGTCACCTGCATGAATGACGCCGCCGCCACCGGTCGAGTCGCGGTGCTCGATTTCGCCTTCGTAGACGATGGTGACGGTCTCGAAGCCGCGATGCGGGTGGTCGTTGACGCCCTTGCGCCGGGTTGATGGCAGCAGCCGGCCGGGGCCGATGTGATCGAGAAGCAGGAACGGGGAGATGGTGTTGCCGAAGTCGTAATGCGAGAAGACCGAGAGCACGGGTGAGAAGTCTCCCACGGCCGAGCGCGCATCGTTGCGTTGTACAAAGGCGAGATTTTTCATGGCAGCGATTCCTGTCGCGGCAGCGCTATGCGGATATTGCCGGGAGCTGCACGGCACCTGTTGCCACAGGATGGCTCAGCGCTCCCAGGCCGGAGTCTGCGCGAAGCTGGCGGCGAGATGATCAATGACGGCGCGTACCTTGCGTGGATGGTAGCGTTGTTGCGGATACATGGCATAGATGGTGTCCGCGGTTGGCTCGTCGTTTGGGGTGGCATTGATCAGACGGCCGTCGCGCAAGGCATCGGCGACTATGAAGCGTGGCAGCAGGGTAAGACCGAGACCGGCAATAGCGGCATCGCGCATGCTTTCGCCATTGTTGAAAACGAAGCCGGCCTTGACCGGGATTGAGCGTGTGCGTTCGCTGCCGGCGGCCGGCTCGAATTGCCAGAGCTGACCGGAGTAGACATTGCTGTAGCCGATGCAGCGATGGTTGACGATGTCCTCGACGCAGTCCGGCAGTCCGTGCCTGGCGGCATAACCCGGGCTGCAGCAGACCACACGCCGGCTTGCGGTCAAATGGCGCGCAATCAGGGTGGAGTCCTTCATCTGTGTGATGCGTATGGCCAGATCGAAGCCGCTGGCCTCGATGTCGGTCTTGCGGTCATCGAGATGCAGTGACAGCTCCAGCTCCGGGTGCCGGCTCAGGAACTCGAACAGGATGGGGCCCAGATGCATGGTGCCGAAGCTCATGGGGGCAGAGATCTTCAGCTGCCCGCACAGCCGGGTCTTGTTTTCCATGGTCGACTCGACGGCGTCATCGAGCTGTTGCATGAGGTCGCGTGCGCGCAGGTAGAACTCCTGGCCCGAGTCGGTCGCATGCACGCCACGTGTGGAGCGGCTTAGCAGCTGCGCGCCCAGTGCTCGTTCGAGGTCGCCGATACGCTTGCTGATGACGGACTTGGACAGATTCATCCTCAGCCCGGCGGCACTGAAGCTGCCGGCCTCCATGACAGTGATGAAGGCTTCTATGTCGTTGAGTCGGAAGCGCATGTCAGCTCCTGTTTGTGCGGTCGGCCACATGGTGACGGAACGGTGCGGCGAATGGTGTTCCGGATTGCCGAACACCGTGTTCTCGTCCTGGCGGCTACAGACTTTGATGGCAAAGGAATAGATTTTCCAGGCACTTGCGACCGGTGACCTCACGCCGCTCGCTGACCTTCCGGAGCATCTTCATGAGCAAACCCTACGTCCGTCTCGACAAGAACAATGCCGCTGTTCTGCTGGTTGATCATCAGGCCGGCCTGTTGTCGCTGGTTCGTGACATTGATCCCGACAAGTTCAAGAACAATGTGCTGGCACTCGGCGATCTCGCCAAATACTTCAAGCTGCCGACCATTCTCACCACCAGCTTCGAGACCGGTCCCAACGGCCCGCTGGTGCCGGAATTGAAAGAGCAGTTTCCGGAGGCGCCCTACATTGCCCGTCCGGGGAATATCAACGCCTGGGACAACGAGGACTTCGTCAGGGCCGTGAAGGCCACCGGCAAGAAACAGCTGATCATTGCCGGCGTCGTCACCGAAGTCTGCGTGGCTTTTCCTGCACTGTCTGCCATCGAGGAGGGCTTTGAGGTCTTCGTCATCACCGATGCTTCCGGCACCTTCAACGAGATCACCCGTGATTCCGCCTGGCGCCGCATGGAGGCTGCCGGGATACAGCTGATGACCTGGTTCGGTGCCGCCTGCGAGCTGCATCGCGACTGGCGCAATGACATCGAAGGCCTGGGTGCGCTGTTCTCCAGCCACATCCCGGACTACCGCAACCTCATGACCAGCTTCAGCACGCTGACCGCCGGCAAGTAAGCCGGCCCGGCTCAGTGTGCATGATCTGCTTGTCGCGTCGCGTCGCGACGTGACGTGACGTGACCCGGCGGCTCTGGCGCCAGGAGGAGAAAGCGGGCAATGTCCAAGTACTGACGGAGCTGCTGCTGGCCATGGGCGGTTGCGGAGACAGTGTGCCCAGTGCATCAGGGATGACCGCATCATGACCCTTGCCGTTGCCATTCATCTGTATGCGGATGTCGAGGTCCTCGACTTCGCCGGCCCCTATGAGGTCTTCACCACGGCCAATCGCGTGTTCGGGCGGCTGCATCCGCAGGACGAGCTGCCCTTCGCGGTCTTCACCGTGGCCAGCGAGCGGGTACCGGTGCTGGCGCGGGCGGGGCTGGTGGTGCTGCCGGATCATGCCATGGCGGAGCACCCCTATATCGATGTCCTGATCGTGCCCGGTGGTGTGGTCGATGCCGAGCTGGAGCAGCCCGAGGTCATTGCCTGGCTGGCTCGCCAGTCCGAGGGCGCGGTCATCACGGCTTCGGTGTGCACCGGAGCCTTCCTGCTGGCCAGGGCCGGGCTGCTGACCGGCAAGGTCGTCACCACCCACTGGGAGGATGTCGCCGACCTGCGCGCCATGTGCCCCGGCCTGGATGTGCGCACCGGCGTGCGCTGGGTGGATCAGGGCGAGATCGTCAGCTCCGCCGGCATTTCGGCCGGCATCGACATGAGCCTGCATCTGGTCGCGCGTCTTGCCGGGCGCGATCTGGCCGAGCGGACGGCGCGCCAGATGGATTTCGACTGGACGGAGAACCGGGGCTGAGTCACTGCGCACAGGCCGATCGGAGGGAGGGGGCTTGCCCGGACATCAGCTCGAAATTATGATAATCAAATTGTAATTTGATTATCATGAGTGCCATGGAAAAGAAGACCGCGCGCCTGACTGTCCTGATCGACCCGGACAAGAAGCAGGCCTTCGAGACCCTCTGCAGCGCGCAGGACATCACGCCTTCGCAGGTGGTGCGCCAGCTCATCCGCGACTATCTCGACCAGCATGGCGTTTCCTACGCCTCGCGCAGTCCGGCCAGCGCCAGGAAGTCCTGAGCGCGCCGGTAACGGTTCACTGTCTGGTCGCAGCGCCCGGCCTCATGGCGCTGCCGCCGGCTGACGCAGGGCGCCGGCCAGGCTGGCGTGAAAGTTTTCCCGACCTATCTTCTCCACCAGTCCCGACTTAGCCAGCTTGCGCAGCACCGCCGTGCCGGCCTCGCTGATCGCGACCGTCGTGCCGCGCCGGTGGAACAGGTCCAGGGCCTCCTCGAAAGCCTGCAGGCCGGTGGCATCCATGAAGGGCACGCGACCCAGGCGGATGATGAGGCGGCCAGGCTCGGTGTGGGTCTCGACCAGCTTGCGCTCCAGGTGCTCCACCGCGCCGAAGAAGAACGGCCCTTCGATCGAATAGACCATGACTCCCGGCGGCAGGCTGTCGAGGCCGGCGTCATGCAGTTCGTGGCTCAGCGTGGCCTCGTCCTGGGCATGCACATCGACGGCGCCGGCCATGCGCCGCATGAACATGAGCGAAGCCAGCACCACCCCGATGTTGACGGCAATCACCAGGTCGGCGAACACGGTCAGTCCGAAGGTCACCAGCAGGATGCCGACATCGCTGCGCGGAGCCTTGCGCACGATTTTCAGGAAGTGCGGCAGCTCGCTCATGTTCCAGGCCACCACGAAAAGGATGGCGGCAAGTGCGGCGAGCGGTATGTAGGCAGCCAGCGGCGCCAGGCAGAGCACGATGAGCACCAGCGTGACGGCATGGGTGATGCCGGCCAGCGGGCTGGTGCCGCCGTTGCGGATATTGGTGGCGGTGCGGGCGATGGCTCCGGTGGCGGCAAAGCCGCCGAGCAGGGGAGTCACGACATTGGCGATGCCCTGGCCGATCAGCTCCTGATTGGAGTCGTGGCGGGTGCCGGCCATGCCGTCGGCGACCACGGCGCAGAGCAGTGACTCGATGGCGCCCAGCATGGCGATGGTGAAGGCTGGGCCGATCAGTTCGATGACGCGTGTCAGGGTGACCTCGGGCAGTGCCGGCGAGGGCAGGCTGCGCGGAATGCCGCCGAAGGTGCTGCCTATGGTGGCGACACCATCGAACTGGAGCCAGGCTTGCAGCAGGGTGACCACCACCATGGCGGTGAGCGGCCCGGGAACGCGTGTCAGTCCGGGCAGGCGCGGTGCCAGCAGCACCAGCGCCAGTCCCAGGCAGCCCAGCAGGGCGGTGGCCGGATGCAGCTGCGGCATGACCTGCAGCAGGTTCAGCAGCTTGTCGTGGAAGTGTTCGCCGCCGCTGGCCGGCAGGCCCAGGAAGTCGCGCCACTGGCCGACCCAGATGATGACGCCGATGCCGGTGGTGAAGCCGACGATGACCGGGTCGGGAATGAACTTGATGATGCTGCCGAGGCGCGCGACGCCGAGCAGGATGAGCATGATGCCGGCCATCAGCGTGGCGATCTGCAGGCCGTCGATGCCGTGCTTCGCGGTAATGCCGGCGAGGATGACGATGAAGGCGCCGGTCGGGCCGGCGATCTGCACCCGGCTGCCGCCGAGCAGGGCCACCAGCAGGCCGGCGACGATGGCGGTATAGATACCCTGTTCAGGCTTGACGCCGCTGGCGATGGCAAAGGCCATGGCCAGCGGCAGCGCGACCACGCCGACAATGACGCCGGCGACCAGATTGCCGGCCCAGTGACGGCGCTGCAGCAGACCGGCGCGGCGGGCTTCCAGTATGGCGATCATGAGTTCCCCGGACGCCGACGACGGCGCAGTCGTTTATTCACATGGCATGATAATGAAATTGGCATTTCATGTGAATAAATGACTGCAGCCTGAAGCCTGTCAGCGACCGTGGTAGTCGGCTTTGGTCTTGTCCAGGAAGGCAGTGACTCCGGCGCGGAAGTCGTGACTGCTGGTGCCGGCCTTGAAGGCCTTGCGTTCCAGCTCCAGCTGTTCGTCCAGAGGCAGGGTGTGAGCGCTGGCGGCGAGGCGCTTGTAGCGTCCGTAGGCCAGGGTCGGGCCGGAGGCCAGGCGTCGTGCCAGCAGCGCGGTTTCCGCAGCCAGTGCCTCGGCCGGCACGACACGGTTGATCAGGCCATGGCGCTCGGCGGTGGCGGCATCCCAGGTTTCGCCCAGCAGCATGAACTCGGCGGCGCGGCGCAGACCGAGGCGGCGCGGCAGGTAATAGGTGCCGCCACAGTCCGGTGCGGCGCCGATGCGGTCATAGGCGATCATGAAACGCGTGCCTTCGGCGGCGATGACGAGGTCGCAGCCGGCCATCAGGCTGAGGCCGGCGCCGGCGACCGCGCCATGCACGCTGGCCAGCACCGGGGCATTGTGCGCGGCCAGAATCTCTATGACCGGATGCAGGGCATCGAGCATGTCATCGACCACGGTCGCGGCGGCATCGAAGTCGGCCGCGAAGCCGGTCAGATCTCCGCCGGCGACAAAGGCCCGGCCATTGCCGCGCAATATGATGCAGCGCACGCTGCTGTCGCCCTTGAGCGGCAGCACGGCGTCGTGCAGGGCACGCGTGGTCGGCACGTCGAGGGCATTGAGCACTTCGGGGCGATTGAAGGAAATGGTGGCGATGCCGGTGGCGGCATCGCGTTCGAGTTCTACCAGGGCCATGGACGGCTCCTCATGCCTGCCGGCGGCTCAGCCCGCCAGCTCGCGACCAAAGATGTGACGGGCAATGACCCAGCGCTGGATCTCGTTGGCGCCCTCGTAGATCTCGCCGATCTTGGCATCGCGATAGATGGCTTCGAGCGGGAAGGTCTCGCCGGTGGCCGACAGCTCGCGCACGAAGCCGTAGGCGCCGCAGACCTGGATGGCATCGCGCGCGACATCGACGGCGAGACGGCTGCCGAAGAACTTGGCCATGGCCGCCTCGATGTCGGCGTCGCCCTCGCGGTCGTAGCGGTAGGCCGCCTTCTGATAGAGGTTGCGACCGTTCTCGATGCCCAGCGCGTGCTCGGCGAAGGTGAACTGCCAGTGCTGGAAGCGCGCCAGCTCCTGACCGAAGACCTTGCGCTTGCTCATGTAGTCGGCGGAGAAGTCGAAGGCGGCCTGGGCCATGGCGACGCCGATGGCGCCAATGCCCATGCGGCCGAGCATGAGCGCACCCAGGGCCACGCGCAGGCCGCCGCCATCGCTGCCGATGACGTGGTCCTCGGGTACGAAGACGTTGTCGAAATGGACGTCGGCGGTGAGCTGGGCGTGGTTGCCCATCTTGCGATCAGGCTCGCCGACGCGCACGCCCTCGGCATGCATGTCGGCGAGGAACATGGTCAGGCGCTCGCCGCTGCGGCAGAGCACCACGATGTGATCGGCCGCGACCGAGTTGGTGATCCAGCGCTTCTGGCCGCTCAGGCGGTAGCCGCCCTCGACGCGGGTGGCGATGGTCTGCATGGAGGCTGCCGACAGATCGGTGCTGGCGGCCGGTTCGCTGGTGGCAAAGGAGCCGACGAACTCGCCGCGCACCAGTGCCGAGAGATAGCGGCTGCGCAGCGGTTCCTGGGCACGCTCCAGGGTCTTGCCGACGAGGATGGCCTGGCCGTCGTAGAGCGCCGAGGCCAGACCCGGCGAGTAGTAGGCCAGTTCTTCGAGCACGGTCAGTGTCGCCAGGGTCGGGAACTCCAGACCGCGACCGCCGACATCGGCTGGGAAGGGAATCTGGTAGAGCCCGGCGGCGGCCATGGCATTGAACACGTCGCGCGGGAACGCGTCACGTGACTCCGGTGTCGTGTTGAGGCGGTGCGCGACCGGGCGCACATGGGTCTCGGCGAATTCGCGCACTTCGGCACGAATGCGGCGGGTTTCTTCCGGTAGCCAGGTGTCGTGGAAGAGTTGGTTGGCGCGGCGGATCGGTTGTGTCATGGCGCTCAGGCCCTCTTGGCTTGCAGGTAGACGAACCAGGCCATCAGGCGCAGCGGCAGCAGGCGGATGATGATGCTTTGCAGCGTCAGCGCCGACGTCGGCAGCACAATGCCCTTGCCCTTGTTCATGCCGTCATAGCCGGCCAGCGCGACCGAGGCCGGGGTGGCGATGCTGGCCGAGACAAAGCGAGTGATGCCCTGGCTGGACTGGTGCTTGCCCTGGGCGGTGTCGAGGAACTGCGTGCGCGTGGTACTCGGACAGAGGCAGGTGACGCCGACGCCGAACTCCTTGAGCTCCTGCTCCAGCGCGGCGCTGAACGACACCACATAGGACTTGCTGGCGCTGTAGGCGGCGAAGAACGGCATGGGCGAGAAACCGGCCAGCGAAGCGACATTGAGGATGTGGCCGCGCCCGCGCCGCTTCATGTCGCGTCCGATCAGCACGCAGAGCTGGCTCATCAGCGAGTTGTTGATCTGCAGCATCTTGCCGAGACGCTCGGCATCGAGCTCGACGTGCTCGCCGAAAAGGCCGAAGCCGACGTTGTTGACCAGCACGTCGAGGGTGATCTTCTGTTCCTGGAGCCAGGCGTGGATGCGGCTGGCGGCGTCGGCTGCGGACAGGTCCATCTGCACCGGCAGATAGCTGCAGCCGGGCGTCTGTTGCTGCAGTAGCCGGCCGAGCTCGTCGAGCTCGTGTTGCAGCAGGCTGAACACCACCACGCGATAGCCGTCGCGGGCGAAGAGCTTGCAGAATTCGCGGCCGATGCCGCCGGCACCACCTGTAATGAGTACGGTCTTGCTCATGTCTGTTCTCGGATCTCGGATCTCGTGTTTCGTGGCCTGCCGGGCTCAGCTCAGCAGGAAGCGCTTGATGAAGCCGTGTGCGGGCTTGTTGAACGGCGGCATGATGTATTTCAGGCCGTTGAAGCGTGACTTGATGAGCACGCTGCGGGCGTTGGACATGGCCAGGAAGCCCTCGTGGCCGTGGTACTTGCCCATGCCCGAGGCACCGACGCCACCGAAGGGCAGGTCGTCGACGGCGACATGACTCATGACATCGTTGACGGTGACGCCGCCAGAGTGGCTGTTGGCGATCACATGCTCGATGCGCGCTCTGTCGTAGTCGAAGTAGTAGAGGGCGAGCGGACGTGGCTGGCTGTTGATGTACTTCAGCACCTCGTTGATGTCGCTGTATTCGAGCAGCGGCAGCACCGGCCCGAAGATCTCGTTCTGCATGAGCTGCATGTCGCGGGTGACCCCGGTGACCAGCGTCACCGGCATCTTGCGGCTGCCGCTGAAGTCCTCGTTGGCCGGGTTGATCTCGATGATGCGGGCGCCGCGCTCGCGGGCATCCTGCAGATAGCCCTGGAGGCGCCGGTACTGCTTGTCGTTGATGACCGAGGTGTAGTCCGGGTTGTTAAGCAGCGTCGGGTACATCTCGCGGATCTGCGCGCTGAACTTGCTGATGAACTCCTCTTCCTTGCCCGTCGGCAGGTAGGCATGGTCGGCTGCCACGCAGGTCTGGCCGGCGTTCCAGCACTTGCCGAAGGCCAGGCGCGCGACCGCATCCTCGATCGGGAAGGAGGAGTGGATGAGCACCGGCGACTTGCCGCCCAGCTCCAGCAGCACCGGCGTCAGGTTCTTGCCGGCCTCCTGCATGACGATGCGGCCGACGTTGGTCGAGCCGGTGAAGGTGATCTGGTTGAACGGCAGCCTGGGGAAGGTTTCGGAAATGGCGCCCTGGCCGGTGATGACGGCGACATGATCCTCGTCGTAGATCTCGGCCAGCATGGCCTTGAAGGCCTGGGCCAGACGCGGCGTGTAGCCGGACATCTTGATCATGACGCGGTTGCCGGCGGCGAGCGCGTACATGAGCGGGCCGACGGCGAGGAACACCGGGTAGTTCCACGGCACGATGATGCCGACCACACCCAGCGGCTGGTACTCGACACGGGCCTTGGCCGGCATCTGCAGCGCCGGCACATGGCGCTTGTCGGCACGCATCCAGCGCTTCACGTTCTTGATGCAGTACTTGATGCCTTCGAGGCCGAAGAGCATTTCGGCCATCTTGAATTCGTCCAGCGAGCGGTGACCGTAGTCGGCGCTGAGTTCGGCGGCGAGATGGTCCTGATGCTTGCGCATGGCGCCATCAAGCGCGCGCAGATGCGCGATGCGCTGCTCGGCGGTGAAGAAGGGGCTGTCGGCGAAAGCTGCCTGCTGACGCAGGAAGGTCGCCTCCAGGGCGGCAATGTCCGGACTTTGCAGCGCTTGCTCGTGAATCATGTCGGATCTCCCGTGCTGGCCGTAGCGGGAGGGGCATGCCGAGGGCGGCACGGCGGGTGGTCAGCACGTCATGACCGGACGGTCGCATTTCGGGCTGCGCTTGTAGAGTGCGTCTAGTGCCAAAAAAGGGGCAAATAGTGACAGCTCAGGTGTCTGTCCTGTGCGTCAGGGTGACCAGTCCGCTCCTGTCACGGGGCCGCGCGCCGTGCCCGCAGCTCCACCAGCCGGTTGTGGGCGGCATCGCAATAGGGGGGTGTGCGCGTGTACTTGCAGTTGCACAGCCAGAAGGTCTGGCTTTTCGCCGGCGAGAAACGCAGCGGCTGCAACCCGGTGCCGGCATGGCTGCCATCGCAGAAGGGCTGCTGACGCGAGCGCCCGCAGGTACACCAGAAATAGGCCTTGTCGCGCTCCAGTTGCAGCAGGGCGGGATCGATGCAGTCCACTACAGGCAGGTCGCTACGTGCCGGGGCATCCTGCCCGGGCCGGAAGTGCCGGACAGCAGCGTCGAGTCTGGCCTGGCGCCGACTGGCGCCGCGCCCGGGCAGGATGGCTTGCAGCCAGCGGTGTAGTGACAGCCAGGGGCCCGGCATGGCGGCTGAGTTGTCCGCTTCAGGCCGGCGAGGGGGCACTGATGCCGCGCAGCAGCGCCTGCAGCAGTTCTTCCAGATAGCTCCTGCCGCCGGACTGGATCTCGAACAGCACGGCGCCATGGGCCGCGCTCCACAGCGCGCAGGCGGTGGCCTCCGGGTCGTCATTGTGACGCAGGGCGCCGCTGGCGATGCCGGCGCTGACCAGCGCGGCGAAGGCGCGGAAGGCGTTGGAGCGGGTGAGCAGGGCAAACACATCCTTGTCGGTGCAGCCAGCCAGGAACAGGGCCGGATCGGACAGGGCATGCTCGCGATAGAGGCGGGCGCTGAGCCAGATCATGACCTCGGGCGGGTGGCCGGCCATGGCGGCCGTGAGCAGGCCTTGTTCGAGATCATCCATCCAGTGGCTGTAGACGGCCTGGAGGAGACCGCTCTTGCCGCCGAAAAGCGTGTAGATCGCCTGCGTGGAGGTGTCTTCACGGTCAGCCAGAACGCGCATGCTGAGTGCCGCCAGACCACCTTGACGCACCAGGTCGCGGGCGCTGTTGATCAGGCGTTCACGGCGGTCAGTCATGTTCGACTGGGACTTGGGCAATTGCGATCTCCTGCATTATGTGGCGGCTTGACACTGCGCATCATAGTGCTATAACAGTGTAATAACTGTGTTTTACTTGCTGTTTCGTCATGATCAGAGGACATGCCATGCACAACGCACGCCAGCAATCCGGACTCAAGCCACGGCCTTATGTCCTGCGCCCGGGCGTGGAGATTCCGCGCTACTGGTTTGCCGGCAATCCGTTCCTGACGCACTTCATGAATGCCTTTTCGGCCATCCTGCCGGAAGGCGAGCGCTTCATGATCGACAGCGTGCGTGACAGTCGTGCCAGCTTGCCGCCCGAACACCCGTTGCAGGCGGACATTTCCGGATTCATCGGCCAGGAGGCTTTCCATGCCCGTGCCCATCGCGAGGCCAATGCCAGATTTCAGGCCATGGGGGTATCGATAGATCGTCTGGAGCGCATGGCCACGCAGGTACTGGAGCGGATGCGGGCGCTGCCGCCACGGCAACGCGTGGCCGTCACCGGTGCGGTCGAGCATTTCACGGCCCTGTTCGGCGAGCTGGTCATGCGCCATCCCGAGGTCGCCGAGCTGGTCGATCCCGCGCTGCGCCCGCTGTTTGTCTGGCATGCGCTGGAGGAGCTGGAGCACAAGGCCGTGGCCTACGATCTCTACGAGGCGCTGGATGGCGACTATCTTCAGCGCGTGCTCGGGCTGCTGAGGGCGACGCTGCTTGTCATGTCGCTGGTCGCGCGCGGACAGCTGATCTTCATGTGGCAGGATGGCTCCATCCGCGATTTCCGCGCCATCGCGCGCGGCCTGTGGTGGATGTTCGGCAGCGGCCGTCAGGCCGGCTATTTCCGGCGTGCGCTGCCCGGTTACCTGGCTTTCTTCCGGCGCGACTTCCACCCCGGCAATGTTGACGACAGCGAGCTGCTGGCCAGCTGGCAGCCTCTGCTCGACGACCTCCTGGCCATGGATGCCGTCAGCGCCTGAGCCTGCGGCAGGGCCGGGCGCCTGCCATCTTTTGCGCTGAACACTTCTATGCAACGATGAAGATGCCGGCCGGGCAGAGGCCGTGTCGACGTGTTGTCAGGGGTGACCAGTGCAGACAAGGATTCTGCTGTTGACCGTGCTGCTGGCTCTTGCCGGCCATGCCGGGGCTGGCTTGAAGGAAGGCCTGGAGGCCTTCGCCGGCAACGATTATGTGCGTGCCGAGGCGGAGTGGCGGCCGCTGGCCGAAGCTGGCGATGTCGAGGCGCAGTACCGGCTCGGCATGCTCTTCGCCTCGCAGGACTACGTCGAGGCCGCTAAATGGTTTCTCAAGGCCGCCGAGCAGGGCCATGCCCGTGCCCGCAATGTCGCCGGCTATCTCTATCGCAAGGGTCTGGGTGTCAGCGCCGACCCGGTTCTCTCCACCCGCTGGTATTACCTGGCAGCCCGCCAGGATGAAGCCGACGCGCAGTTCAATCTGGCGCTGTCCTATCTGCTCGGTCTGGGCACCGACAAGAACGAGAAGGCAGGGGCCTACTGGGCCGCCAAGGCCGCCCGCGAGGGTAATGCCGATGCCGAGGAGCTGCTCGCCGGTCTTTACAACGATGGTGTCGGCGTTCCCCAGGATTATGACGAGGCGCTGTCTTGGCGTCTGAAGTCCGCCGAGCAGGGCCATGTCATGGCCATGGTGCATCTGGGCTACATGTACTACGTCGGTCAGGGCACCCGTCCCAGTCCCGCCAAGGCCTTGCAGTGGTATCGCAAGGCGGCGGCGCTGGGCGAAGCATCGGCCGAGTTCAATCTCGGGCTCATGCTGCTGCGTGGTGAAGGCGGCGCCACGGCCGATCCTGTTCTGGCAGCCGACTGGTTGCGCAAGGCGGCCGGTCAGGGGCTGGCCGTGGCGCAGCTCCATCTCGGCCAGCTGCATGAGCGCGGGATTGGCGTTGCACAGGATGCTGTCCTGGCCTTCCAGTGGTATCTGCGCGCGGCCGAGCAGGGCGATGTCGATGCCCAGTTCCTGACCGGGCGCGCTTACGAAGAGGGGCGTGGCACCAGGGCCGATGCCGGCCAGGCGCTGGTCTGGTTCGACAAGGCCCGGGCCCGTGGCCATCTGGAGGCTGCCCGGCGCTGGCAGCTGCTCGACATGGTGCGCCAGGGCATGAGCCGCGAGCAGGCGCAGCAGGTGCGCGACCTGTCGCTGCAGATCATGAGCAAGGTGCGTTCGTACTGGCATGTTCCCGAGCAGGCGAAAGCCGCCCAGGCCACCGAGTTGCGCGTGGCGCTGATGTCATCCGGCGCGGTGCGCGAGGTCGCGGTGGCGCGCAGCAGCGGCAGCCCCGAGCTCGATGCCAGTGTCGTGGAGGCCGTGCAGCGGGCCAGCCCCCTGCCGGTACCCGCCGATCCGACGCTGTTTCGCCAGAGCTTCCAGGTGCTGATACTGCGGTTCCGCGCCGAGGAGTAGTGCGCGCTCAGCTCACGCCCAGTTGTTCGCGCAGCATGCGCGCGAAGTCTTCAGCCATGCCCTGGTCGAGCAGGGCCTTGCGGTAGCGCAGGGTCAGGAACAGGCGGTCACCGACGCTGGCGACACCCAGCGACACGCCCATGGGCAGCGGCGCCGGCGGCGAGAAGAAGAGCTCCTGCACGCGGCCGGCATCGCCCATGTCCGGTGCTTCGGCGAGGCGGCCGAGATTGGACAGCCAGGTGGTCTCGACCAGGCTCTTGCGCACCATGGGCAGGATGTCGCGCAGGCGCGCCTTGAGGATGGCCGGCATCCAGCGTGGCAGATCGAGCAGGTCGATGAGGGTGCCGGCGGCACCGGCCTCCTTCAGGCGCTGGGTCTGCGCGGTGATCTCGCGCATGGCCGAGCTCAGGCTGCCAGCGTTGTTGTCGGGCAGCGACACGGTGACATAGGACGAGAAGTTGCTCACCACCTCGTACCACCAGGCCTGGGGTCGCAGGTTGACCGGCATCATGATGGAGACCCGACCGCCATCCTCGCCTTGCTGCCGGTTCCAGCGTTGTATGGTCAGCGCCAGCGCGGCCAGCAGCAGGTCGTTGATGGTCGCCGGCTTTTCGCGCAAGGCCATGATGCTGGCGCTGGCTTCGGCGCTCAGCGCCATTTGCACCGTGCCGTAACCGCGCAGGTTGGTGATCAGGTGCTCGCGCACGCCGGCGTTGCCGCTGACGCGCGTTGGCGGCGTGGTGGCGGCATCGCGCAGATAGGTCAGCAGGTGCTTGATGCGTTCGATGCGCTCGGGCATGGACTTGGCGCCGGCGAGGTCCTTGAGGTTGCGCACCCGCAGCGGGTCGAAGGCCGGCACGACGTCATCCTGGCCGGCGTAGCGACGCAGGATGGAGGTCATCAGGCGGAAGGTCGAGAGACCGTCGGCGAGGGTGTGGTTGACGCTGAGCATGAGCCAGTCGCCATCGGCATGGTGCACCAGGGTGGTGTAGAAGCCGGGCGCCACGGTGACCGGGATCTTGATGCTGATCAGGCGTTCGCGCGCGGCGGCGATGTCGGCCATGCTGGCGGCATCGACCACGTCGAGGCCGAGGCGGTCCCAGTCGTCGGCGATTTCCCACTGATAGATCGAGGTGCCTTCGTGATAGGGCTGCAGGCGCGCTCTCGCCATGGGGTGGCAGGCCAGTGTGGCCGCCAGGGCCTGGCGCAGGCGCTGTTCGTCAATGCGGCCGCTGACGCGGACTTCGAGATGGACGCTCCATGGATCTTCCGCGCGTTCGATGTTGAGGAAGGCATCATCCAGATGATTGAGCGGCGTGGTGCGCACGGCGGACTCCTGTGGTGGCGGTCTTGGTCACGAAGCAGCCATGATGATGTGCTCTCCCGGCAGGTGGCAAGAGCTAGCCGATCAGCGTTTCATGGTCATGTTCCGGGTGATGGTTCCGGTTTTGCCATGACAGTAATATACTGTTCTTAATGACAGTGATTCGTGTGGCCTCATGAGCGCGCTTCCACGCCGTATTGCCCATCTCGACATGGATGCCTTCTATGCATCGGTGGAGCTGCTGCGCTATCCGCAGCTGCGCGGTCTGCCGGTGGTGATCGGCGGCGGCAGGCGCCCGGCCGACGAGGAGCTGCTCGCCGCTCATGGCGCCGATGCCCTGCACGAGATCCCGGTCGCGGCCTTTCCGCGCCTGCGTGACTATGTCGGGCGCGGCGTCATCACCACTGCCACCTATGCCGCCCGGAGCTTCGGCGTGGGTTCGGCCATGGGGCTGATGAAAGCCGCGAAGCTCTGTCCCGACGCCATTCTGCTGCCGGTCGATTTCGACCAGTACCGGCACTACTCGCGGCTGTTCAAGGCCGAGATCCGTCAGCTCGCGCCGGTCATGGAGGATCGTGGTGTCGACGAGGTCTACATCGACTTCGGCGCGGCCGAGGGTGGTCAGGAAGAGGGCGGACGTGTCCTGGCCGCGCGCCTGCAGGCGGCCATTCTGGCGGCGACCGGGCTGACCTGCTCGATCGGTGTCGCACCCAACAAGCTGCTGGCCAAGATGGCCAGCGAGTTCAACAAGCCCAACGGCATTTCCCTGCTGCACGAGACCGATCTGGAGGCCGCGATCTGGCCGCTGCCGTGCCGCAAGATCAACGGCATAGGCCCGAAGACCGACGACAGGCTGCAGGCTTTCGGCATAGCCACCATAGGCGAGCTGGCGGCGCGAGCGCCGGAGTGGCTGCGCGAGCATTTCGGCAACAGTTACGGTGCCTGGCTGCACGAGGCCGCGCAAGGTCGCGACGAGCGCCCGGTGCAGGGTCATGGCGAGCCGGTGTCGATCAGCCGCGAGACCACTTTCGGCCGTGATCTGCATGCCGTGCATGACAAGGCCGAACTGGGCGCCATCTTCACCCGGCTGTGCGAGCGCCTGGCGGCGGACCTGGAGCGCAAGGGCTACGTCGGCCGCACCATAGGCATCAAGATCCGCTACGACAACTTCAAGACCGCCACGCGCGATCATTCGGTCGAGTGCCATACCGCCGACGCCCGCACCATACGCGCGCTGGCCGGGCAATGCCTGAAGCGGGTGCCGCTGGATCGCCGCCTGCGACTGCTCGGTGTGCGCGTCGGCTCGCTGGCGCGCCCGGGCCAGCAGGCGGTCGCGGACAGTCTGCCGGAACGGCAGCAGCCCGGCCTTTTCGACGGCTGGGCCTGAGGCCGGGGAGAGCATCATGAGCAGCGCATCATGAACGCGGACCTGTTCGGCCATGACAGCCTGCCCGCGCGCGAGCTGCTGGCGCCGGGCGTCGTGCTGCTGCGCGGCTTTGCCCTCGCTGACGAGGCCGCGCTGGCGCGGGCTCTGGCGGAGATCATGCTTCAGGCCCCGCTGCGCCAC
This sequence comes from Perlucidibaca sp., assembly GCA_023265995.1. Taxonomy (GTDB): domain Bacteria; phylum Pseudomonadota; class Gammaproteobacteria; order Pseudomonadales; family Moraxellaceae; genus Perlucidibaca. The sequence goes on along the minus strand of JAHFSA010000001.1, from coordinate 79,099 downwards.
ATGGTCACGCCCGGCGGCTTCACCATGTCGGTGGCCATGACCAATTGCGGCGACCTGGGCTGGGTCAGCGATCGCCACGGCTATCGCTACGATGCCATCGATCCCGACAGCGGACGGCCCTGGCCGGCGCTGCCCGAGCTGCTGCGGACGCTGGCCGTGACGGCGGCGACCGAGGCCGGCTTTGCCGGCTTCCGGCCGGATGCCTGCCTGCTCAACTGCTACCGGCCGGGCGCGCGCATGACGCTGCATCAGGATCGCAACGAGCGTGACTTCGAGCAGCCCATCGTCTCGGTGTCACTGGGTCTGCCGGCCACCTTTCTCCTCGGCGGCATGACGCGTGGCGAGCGCTCGGCACGGGTGCCGCTGCAGCATGGCGACGTGCTGGTCTGGGGCGGTCCGGCGCGCCTGCGCTTTCATGGCGTGCTGGCGCTGAAGCCGGGCCGGCATCCGCTATTCGGCGAGCAGCGCATCAACCTCACTTTCCGCTGCGCCGACTGAGCACGCGCGGTGGCGGTCGCCACGGACAGGTGGCCGCTCAGGGCCGCAGCCGCGCCATCCGTGCCGGCAGCTGCTCGCTGCTGATGTAGACCGTGTCGCGCTGGCGACGTCCGAAGCAGCCACCCTCGATCTGCGGGAATTCCGGCAGATCGAAGGCCCGGGGTGGCCGCGACAGGGCCTGCGCCCAGGATTCGTCGGGGCGACGGTCATAGAAGTAGCCGGTGGTCAGGGTGCCGACATAGGCGCGGTCGAGGGCATCGTCGAAGTCCATGGCAGTGACCCAGTTGAACGAGTTCGGGTTGCCGGGGTAGTCGGCCGGCGCGCGCGGAATGTCTATCTCGGCCAGCTTCTCCAGGGTGATGGGCATGGTCTGGCCGGGGCGCAGCGAAAAGCGGTAGAGCGCGGGCCGCTCGGCGCGCTTGGAAATGACATAGGCCATGTTCTCGCGACCGTCCACGGCCAGCGCCTCGGCATCACGCGCGCCATCGGGATAGATCACTTCGTAGCGCTGCTGCACGCTGACGGGCAGGTTGCGTACCCGAGCCGGCAGGTGGCCCAGGCGGGGCTCGCGTATCAGATAGAAGACGAGGCTGGAGCGGAAGGCGAAGTTGTCGCCCATGTCGCCGATCAGCACGTAGTCGTGGCCGTCGCGCCGATAGCTGGACAGGTCCTCCCAGTCGATGTTGCCGACCTGGTCGCCTTGCAGCTGCAGGGTCACGGCATGATGTCCGTGTGTCGTGATGCCGTAGAGAGCCGCATCGCCACCGCTGTCGTTGAGCGTCCACAGCAGATCGGAGCGGCGCTGCGAACGCGCCAGCCCGCTCGACTCGTTGATGACCCGGGTGTCGATGCGGTATGTGCTGACGGCCGCTGTCGTGGAGGCGTGCGCCGGCATGTCGGCAGGCGACAGCAGCAGAAGAGGCAGCATGAGCAGCTTCTGCAACAGGTTCTGGACGGGGCGGCGAGGCGAGGGCATGCGAACTCCCGTGGGGTGTCCGCCTATGCTGCCATGTCGGCAGGGCCGCGCAATCCCTGCCATAATCTCCAGCCATGAATAACCACCTTTGTGGAAACCCGATATGCAAGAGTCGATAGCTGTCATCGGCAGTGGCATGGCCGGCCTGGCCGCCGCCAGGATCTGCCACGATGGCGGGCATCGCGTCACGGTCTTCGAGGCGCAATCGCAACGCGGCATGGATGCGCACACGGTGCATCTGCACGGCGGTCTCGTCGATGTGCCGCTGCGTGTCATGAGCCCGCTGGCCTGGCGCAGCGTGCTGGCGCTGGCGGCACAGGTCGGTGTCGATACCTTCGAGGTCGATACCTTCACCTCCTGCAGCTGGCTCGACCAGCGCACCTGGTTCCGCAGCAGCCGGGTGCCGTTCACGGGCTGGCCCATGATCGGTTCCTGGCGCTACCTCAACGGCAAGTCGCTGCGCATAGCACGCGGCTTCATGCAGCTCTCGCGCGCCGTGGAGGCGCTCAAGCGCGAGCAGGACAGCGACATCACACTGGCCGGCTTTCTCGCCGCCAATCCTTTCGATGACCTGTTCTGGCGCGGTCTGGTGCTGCCGGTGCTGACCACCATCTGCACCTGCCGCGAGGAGCATCTGCTGGCCTGGCCGGCGCTCGACCTGCTGACGCTGCTGGAAAAGATCATCCACGGCGATACCTTGCTGCGCCTGCGCGGCGGCACCCCGGCGCTGGTCGACGGTCTCGCCCGCGGTCTCGATTTCGTCAGCGGCAGCCCGGTCATCCAGGTGCGCCAGGATGAGCACGGCGTGCATCTGCTCAACCAGCGCGGCGAGGGCGGCTGCTTCGACCGCGTCATTGTCGCCACCCAGGCCAACCAGCTCGGTTTCCTCGACAGCCATCAATATGCCCGCGAGCTGGCGGCGCTGAAGGCCATACGCTTCGATCACGGCGAACTGGTGGTGCACAGCGACACGCGCTTCCTGCCGGCGCGTCGTGCCGACTGGACGGCGCTCAACTACCTCATGCGCGAGGATCTCGGCGAGGCCATGTTCACGGTCTGGGTCAATGCCGTGGAGCCCAGCATCGCGCATGCGCCGCCGGTGCTGCAGACCTGGAATCCGCTGTTCCCGCCCGATCCGGACAAGGTCATCGCGAACGTGCCGCTGGCGCGCGCGGTGGTGCACACCGGTACCCGCCAGGCCCAGGCCGGGCTGGCCGCGCTGCATGCCGAGCCGGGCCGGCGCGTGTTCTTCTGCGGCTCCTGGGCTTACCAGGGCGTGCCGCTGCTGGAGTCGGCCGTGCGTTCGGCCATGGCCGTGGCCGGGCATCTGCAGGTGCCGGTCGCTTTCGCGGCAGGCTGAGCGCATGTCGGCCTCCCCGGATGACGGCAGCCGCTTTGCCATTGCCAGCGACCTGCTGGCTGACGAGGGTGCCGGTGGCTGGGCCAATCTCGGCTGCTGGCCCACGGATGGCCGCGAGGCGGGCTATGTCGAGGCCTGTCGCGAGCTGGCGCTGCGGGTCGGCAAGGCGGCCGCGCTGACCGCGGGTGACCGGGTGCTGGATGTCGGCTGCGGCCGGGGCGCCAGCCTGCATCTGTGGCCGCAGGCCTTCGCCGTGCAGGCGGTGACCGGCATCGAGCATCAGCTCGCCTGCGTGGAGGCCATACGGGCGCAGCCGCCGGCGGCGCTGGCCGGCATGCATGCCGGTCGCTTCGATCGTCTGCCGTTGCCGGACGGCGTGCCGGCCCATGGCTTCGATGCCGTTGTCTGTGTCGATGCCGCCTACCATGCCGACAGCCTGGCCGGTTTTGCCGCGCATGCCGCCGCCGGCCTGCGCACAGGCGGCCGCCTGGCCTTCACCACGCTGACCCTGGCGCCGGCAGGCGAGGCCGCGAGCGGCTGGCAGCGCCGGCGTCTGCGCACCTTGCTGGCGCTGGCGGGTGTGCCCGCGGCCAGCCTGGCCGCGCCGACCGCTCTCGCCGATGACCTGACGCGGCAGGGCTTCGCCAATGTCGGCATCAGTCATCTGAATGCCGAGGTCCTGGGCGGATTCGCCGCCTTCGCGGCCCGGCGCGGGCCGGCTCTGCCGTGGTACAGGCGACTGTCACCGGGCTGGCGCAAGATCAGCCTGAGCGCCGACTTCTGTCGCTATCTGCAGCGTTCGGGTCTGGTCGATTACAGCCTGGTGCAAGCCACATACATCGGCTGACGCGAGGCAACACAAAGCTCGTAAAAGCCTACCCAACTCGAATCCACATCTGCCTGCCCAGCGGCTACCTTTTAGCCATTCCGCTTTCATATACACCGGGCAGGGCAGACAACGATGACAATCGAATGGGCAATCGCATGCGTGGCGCTCGCTCTGGCGGGCTATCTCTTCGGTCATCTGCAAGGCGCCAGGTCCGAGCGGCATCAGGAAAGCCTGCGCCGGGCGGATATCGCCGTGGTGGCCCTGGAGTACATGCGCGCGGCCAATCTGCCGGCTTTCGCCTCCCGGCGCATTCTCAACTACCTGCTCACCGGCAGCGTGCCCGAGTCCCGTGGCGGCCAGGAACGTCCGGTGTCGACACTGACTTCCTCCCCTGATTGAGGCCGCGGACTGCCAGGCAGTCATTCCGACATATTTGCCTTCTAGCATCGTCTCCGAAACCCAGGAGGCGACATGGACTATCTGTTCGATTCGGCAACATCGCTGCTGCAACGCATCCATCGACGTGAACTGACCTCGCTGGAGGTCACCCGTGCCTGTCTCGACCGCATTGCCGCCGTCGACGGCAGGCTCAATGCCGTGCCCACGGTGCTGCGCCGGCAGGCCCTGGCGGCGGCCCGCAAGGCTGACCTGGCGCTCGACCGCGACGGTCCGACGCAGCTTCTGCAAGGCCTGCCGATGACGCTCAAGGACGCCACCCGTCTCGCCGGCGTGCGCACCACCTACGGCATTCCCATGCTCTCGCACTACAAGCCGCGCACCGATTCGGCCGTCAGCGCGGCGCTGCGGGCGGCGGGGGCCATCATCATCGGGCGCACCAACGTGCCCATCTACAGTTTCGACTGGCAGTGCGAAAGCCCCATCTTCGGTCTCACCCACAACCCCTGGGATGTCTCGCGCACCTGCGGCGGCTCGTCTGGTGGCGCCGCCGCCGCGCTGGCCGCCGGCATGACGCCGCTGGAGATAGGCAGCGATGTCGGCGGCTCCATCCGCTATCCGGCGCATTGCTGCGGCGTCTACGGCCTGCGTCCCAGCGATGATCTGGTGTCCAACGAGGGCACCTTGCCGCCGCTGGTGAAGAATTCCTGGCAGCATTCGCTGGTCAACGGCCCGCTGGCGCGCAGCATGGAGGACCTTGATCTCGGCCTGCGCGCGGTCGCCGATCCGCAGCGCCATGCCGCCCTGTCGCGCGAGCCGGATGGCGGCCGCATCGCCTACGCCACTTCCTTCGGCTTTGTCGCCGCCGGCAGTGAAACCCGCGACATGATCGAGGCCTTCGTGGCCGGACTGCCGGCGCTGGGCCTGACGGTGACGGAAGCGGCGCCCGAGCTCGACATGGAAACCGCCTTCCATTTATGGGGGCGCATGGCCGGCACCGAGTCGATCAGCTTCTATCCCGCCGTGTTCCGCACCCGCCTGCTGCGCCAGATCATTTCGAGCTCGTTCCGCTGGACCTTCTGGAAGAACAGCCGGGTGGTCGACAGCTATGTCGAGGGGCTGCGGCGCAGCCGCGACAGCGACAGCTACCGCGACGACATGGCCCTGCGCGAGCATTTGCAGGCGCAATACCAGAGCTTCTACCGCGATCATGATTTCTGGATAACCCCGGTGTCCCCGGGCGAGGCCATCCTGCATCAGAAGATCGGCCACCCCATACCGTTCGAGGGCCGCTCCTGGGACTATTCGGTGTTCCTCAGCGGCTTCCTGCTGCCGACGTCGATTCTCGGCACGCCGACGCTGACATTCCCGATCGGGGTGGCGCGCAGCGGCCTGCCGATTGCCGTGCAGATTCACGGGGCCATGGGCGATGACCTGCGTCTGCTGGCTCTCGGCCGGCGCTTGCAGGAGCATTTCCCGTTGCCGCAGCCGGGGCCTAGAATGACGGCATGAACGATGGCAGGCAGCAGCTGGAGCAAATGCTGGCGGCACGCGTGATGGTCCTGCGCGACAGCCTGCTGCGCCTGCGGCTTGGCGATGCCATGGCTCTGCATGATGTGCGTGTCGCCGTCCGCCGCCTGCGTGCCAGCCTGGCGCCGTGGCGCGACCGGCGCGGCTTTCGCAGCTTGCGCCGACCCTTGCGCGAACTCGCGCGGGCCATGGCCGGCAGCGGGCGCTTGCGTGATCGCGAGGTGCAGCAGCAGGGCCTGCGCGAACTGCTGTCGCCGGCTGCAGCGACCGCCATGACGGTGACGACGGCCCTGCGCCCTGCGCCCGATGTCCCCGATTCCTTGCTGGCCCGGTTGAACCGCCGGCTCGCCAGGATCTGGCGCGATCAGGATGCCGACGACCTGATCGCCGTCCGCGACGCCCATGCCCGGCGCCTGCTTTTCCGCATCCAGTGTGCCCTCGGCCAGCCCGCATTGCTGCTGCAACTGCCCGATGCCATCCATGTCCTGCGCCTGGACTGCAAGCACCTGCGTTATCTGATCGAGTCTCTGGAAGCCCCGGCGTTGCCGGCCCTGCGCGCGGCGCAGCAGGTGCTCGGCGACCTGCGCGACCTCGATCTGCTGCGGGTGGCGCTGGCCGAGGCCGGCAGCCTGACCGCAGCGGCTTCGGCACGTCTGCGCCAACGCCGGGCACACCTTGTGCAACTTGCTGGTAATGCTTTGCAGGATCTTGATGGGCTAAGCGATGCCGACTTGTCGTAAAATATGCCGCAACCCCCCGCAGTGCGGCACAGTTCAATACGTTCGAGGAAAGACATGTCGGCGTTCAACGAGGAAAAGGTGCTGTCAGTCCATCACTGGAATGACAGCCTGTTCAGCTTCACCACCACGCGTGACCAGAGCCTGCGTTTCAAGACCGGCCAGTTCGTCATGATCGGCCTCCAGGTCGAAGGCAAGCCGCTGATGCGCGCCTATTCGGTGGTCAGCGCCCATTACAGCGACCATCTCGAGTTCTACAGCATCAAGGTCCAGAACGGTCCGCTGACCTCGCGCCTACAGCATCTCCAGGTTGGTGACACCCTGCTGGTATCGCGCAAGCCCACCGGCTCGCTGATCATGGACAACCTCAAGCCCGGCAAGAACCTCTATCTGCTCTCCACCGGCACCGGTCTGGCGCCGTTCATGAGCGTGATCCGCGACCCCGAGTTCTACGAAGCCTTCGACAAGATCGTGCTGACCCATGGCGTGCGCTGGAAAAGCGAGCTGGGCTATTTCGAGCACATCACCGAAGACATGCCGGAAGACGAGAACTTCGGCGAGCTGGTGCGCGAGAAGCTGATCTACTACCCGACGGTGACGCGCGAAGACTTCGATCAGCAGGGTCGTCTCACCGACCTCATCGAGTCCGGCGAGATGTTCAAGGACATCGGTCTGCCGCCGTTCGATCCGGCCAACGACCGCATCATGATCTGCGGCAGCCCGAGCATGCTCAAGGATCTGGTCGACATCCTCGAAGCCAGGGGCTTCGTCGAGGGCACCAGCCATGCCCCGGGTGACTACGTCATCGAACGCGCCTTCGTCGAGAAGTAAGTCGGCGGCAGCACCAGGAGGCGGGCATGTCGACAGCACTCTGGTCATCCCGGCAGCAGGCTGCCGCTGCTCGCCATCTGGCCGCCGCCGATCCGCTCTGGGCGGCGCTCATTGACCAGGTCGGCCCCTGCGGCCTCGCGCTCAAGTCCGAGTGCGAGCCCTACGAGGCGCTGGTGCGCGCCATCGCCTACCAGCAGATCCACGGTCGCGCCGCCGAGGCCATACTGGGCCGCTTCCTGGCGCTCTACGGCGCGGATGCCGGTCCGGGATACTTCCCCGTTCCCGAGCAGGTGCTGGGTACCGATCCTGATGTCCTGCGCGGTTGCGGCTTCTCCGGCAGCAAGGTGGCCACCATCATCGGCATCGCCGATGGCGCCCGCAGCGGTCTGGTGCCGACGGCGGCGGAAGCGGCCACGCTGGCGGACGAGGTGCTGATCGAACGCCTCACCGCCCTGCGCGGCGTCGGCCGCTGGACTGTCGAGATGCTGCTGATGTTCACCCTGGGTCGTCCCGACGTGCTGCCGGTTGGCGACTTCGGCGTGCGCGAGGGCTGGCGCCTGCTCAAGGGCATGGATGAACAGCCGAAACCGAAGCAGCTGGCGGCGCTGGGCGAGGCCTGGAGCCCGTATCGCTCGGTCGCGGCCTGGTACCTCTGGCGCGCCGTCGAGCTGGGGCGTCAGGGCTGGCGTCCGGCAACGTCCGCCTGACTGCGCTAGAATCGGCTTTTCGTCACTGTCGGGGAAACGCCTTGCGCGCCGTCCTGTTCCTGCTGCTCCGTTTCGCCGTGCTGGTCATACAGATGGCCGGCCTGCTCGCCTATTTCTCGCAATACCTGGGCTGGGGCAGCTTTGCCTCGGCCGTGGTCTCGGTGCTGCTGGTGGCCTTCCTGCCGCTGGTGGCGACCGTGCTCGGCTTCATCGGCGCCATCAAGGTCTGGGCCTGGTCCTGGTGGCTGGCGCTGATCGTCTTCCTGCCCGGTCTGGCCTTGTCGCTGGCGGCACTGGTCGGCGTCGGCACGGCCGGCGTGCTCTCGGCGCTGGTGTTCCGCCGCAAGCTGCAGCGCATGGGCGGGCAGGGTGGATGGGGCGCCGGCACACATGGTCGCGAGCAGTCTGGCCAGCAAGGCCCGGGTTCCGCCGCGGGTGGACAGGGCAGCACCATAGAGGGTGAGGTGCTGAGCTCGCGGGTAGATAACGAACCGCGCGATTAATGCTCATCGCGCAACAGTGCAGTGCACTTTTTGCGCCTTATCAATAAGCCCGGAATCAGTAGACTGACCCCAAGCTTACTGAATACATGTCCGCTGAACCGGGTGTGAAGGTTTGTTGCCTGGCGGGTCCTCCCCGCCGGGCTTTTTTTTGCGCGCGTGATACGGGCATGCCGCAAAATTGACCCGGCGGCTTGACCTTCCCATCATGGCAAGGTGGATGGTGTATATGTATCCACTCACCATAGAGGCAGACGTCATGACCACACTCACTCTTTCCGGTGTCAGCTGCGGCAGCTGCGAGGCTCGCATCACGCGTGCGGTGCAGGCGCTGGATGCCGCCGCCAGTCTGCGTTTCAGCACGGACCGTCGTCAGGTCGAGATAGCCAGCCGTGCCGGCGAGGCCGAGCTGATCGCGGCCATCCGGGCCCAGGGCTACGAGGCCGCGACAGCGGACAACAGTCATGTCTGATACTGCCGTGGCCGCCGCGGTGGTCGAGCTCGACATCACCGGCATGAGCTGCGCCTCCTGCGTGGCGCATGTCGAGAAGGCGCTGCAGCGCGTGCCCGGCGTGCGCGAGGTCAGTGTCAATCTGGCCACCGAGACTGCCAGTGTCCGCGCCGGCAGCGATGTCGCGACCAGCGATCTCATCGCGGCGGTGACGGCGGCCGGTTACGAGGCCAGCGTGCATCTGTCGGTGGCTCCTCCGCGTGCCGAGCCGACTGGCGATGGCTGGCGCGTGGCGCTGGCGGCCGCGCTCAGCCTGCCGCTGATCGTGCCCATGCTGGCCGGGCTGTTCGGCATCCATGTCATGCCGCCGGGCTGGCTGCAGTTGTTGCTGGCCACGCCGGTGCAGTTCTGGCTGGGCGCGCGCTTCTACCGTTCCGGCTGGCGCGCCGCGCGTGCCGGCAGCGGCAACATGGACCTGCTGGTGGCCCTGGGCACTTCGGCGGCCTACGGGCTGTCGCTGTGGCTGCTGCTCAGGGGACATGAGCATCTGTATTTCGAGGCCTCGGCGGTGGTCATCACCCTGGTCCTGCTCGGCAAGTGGCTGGAGAGCCGTGCCAAGCGCCAGACCACGGCGGCCATCCGGGCCTTGCAGGCCTTGCGCCCGGAGAGCGCGCGTCTGGTCACTGCCGGGGGCGAGCAGGAAGTGCCGCTGGAGCGCATTGCCGTTGGCGATCAGGTGGCCATTCTGCCGGGCGAGCGGATTCCGGTGGATGGTGTCATCCGTGACGGGGCCAGCCATGTCGACGAGTCGCTGATCACCGGCGAGAGCCTGCCGGTGGCGCGTCATGGCGGCGAGCGGGTCACGGCCGGCGCCATCAATGGCGAGGGGAGGCTGCTCGTCGAGGTGCTGGCCATCGGCGCCGAGACCGCGCTGGCGCGCATCATCCGGCTGGTCGAGAACGCCCAGGCCGGCAAGGCGCCCATCCAGCGCCTGGTCGATCGCATCAGCGCGGTGTTCGTGCCGGTGGTGCTGGTGCTGGCTGTGCTGACCGGTCTGGGCTGGTGGCTGCGCCTTGGGGATCTGGAGGCGGCCATCATCCATGCCGTTGCCGTGCTGGTCATTGCCTGCCCCTGCGCGCTCGGTCTGGCGACCCCGGCGGCGCTCATGGCCGGCACCGGGGTGGCGGCGCGACGCGGCATCCTGATCCGCGATGCCGAAGCGCTGGAGCTGTTGCAGGGCGTGCAGGTGGTGGTGCTGGACAAGACCGGTACGCTCACCGAAGGCCGGCCCGAACTGGTCGAGCTGAAGACTGTGGCGGCCGGCGCGGATGAGGCGCTGGCCTTGTTCGCGGCCATTCAACAGGGCAGCGAGCATCCGCTGGCGCGTGCCGTGCTGCGTCATGCCGAGGCCGCCGGTGTGATCTTGCAGACGGCGACCGGGCTGCGTGCCCTGCCTGGTCGTGGCATGGCCGCGACAGTGGCCGGCCGAACCCTGCGCCTGGGCAATCGCCGCCTGATGCAGGAGCTCGGTCTGACGGAAGAGCTGCCGTCGGCGGGCGGGGAGGCTGCCACGCTGTCCTGGCTGGCCGAGGTGACGACCGCCGGTCCGGCCCGCCTGCTGGCGGTCGCGGCCTTTGCCGACCGTCTGCGCCCGGAGGCGCCGGCCGCCGTTGCCGCGCTCAAGGCCATGGGGCTGGAGACCGTGCTGCTGAGCGGCGACCGTGAAGCCGCGGCACGCCCGGTGGCGCAGGCGCTGGGGCTGGACCGGGTCATTGCCGACGTGTTGCCGGAAGACAAGGCAGCCGTCATCCGCTCCCTGCAGCAGGACGGTCGCCGCGTCGCCATGGTCGGCGATGGCGTCAACGATGCGCCGGCCCTGGCCGCCGCCGACATTGGTCTGGCCATGGCCAGCGGCACCGATGTCGCCATGCAGGCCGCCGGCGTCACCCTCATGCGCGGCAATCCGGCGTTGATCGCCGATGCCATCGACATCTCCCGACGCACCCGCGCCAAGATCCGCCAGAACCTGTTCTGGGCCTTCATCTACAACATCGTCGGCATTCCGCTGGCGGCCTTCGGCCTGCTTTCGCCGGTGATCGCCGGCGCGGCCATGGCGCTGTCCAGCGTCAGCGTCATCAGCAATGCCCTGCTGCTGCGCGACTGGCACGGCCAGGCCGGCAGGACGGAGAAGCCGTCATGAACATTGGTGCCGCCGCCCGCGCCTCCGGCCTCTCCGCCAAGATGATCCGCTATTACGAAAGCATAGACCTGCTGCCGGCACCGACGCGCCGCGACAGCGGCTATCGCGACTACGGCACGGGCGATATCGACACCCTGCGCTTCGTGCATCAGGCGCGCACGCTGGGCTTCGGGCTGGACACCATCCGCGCGCTGCTGTCGCTCTGGCAGGATCGCCAGCGCAGCAGCGCCGACGTCAAGGCGCTGGCCCTGCAGCAGGTGGCCGAGCTCGATGCCCGCATCACCGAGCTGACCCGCATGCGTGATGCCATTGCCGACATGGCCGCACGCTGTCATGGCGACTTCCGGCCGGAATGTCCGATACTCGATGAGCTGGGAGCTGGCGAGGCGCATTGAGCGCGGGCGGTGGCTGGCCTGAAAAGACAGCTTTCTGGCCTGCCTCCCGCTGTGGAGTGAATGTCGCCTCACCAATAATCGGGACAAGACTGTCTTGAGGTTAGCGTCATGAATTACTTCGTCACCGGTGCCACCGGCTTCATCGGCAAGTTCCTGCTCGAGCGCCTGCTGGCGCGGCCGGATGCCGACATCCACGTGCTCGTGCGCGAGGGTTCGGAGGAGAAGTTCGTTCACCTCTGCGAGCGCTATGGCGAGCTGTCGCGACGCCTGCATCTGGTCAGCGGCGACATCACCGTGCCCGGCCTTGTCGCTCCCGCCGACTTCGTGCGTCTGGCCGGCAACATCGATCATGTCTTCCATCTCGCCGCCGTCTACGACATGGCCATGGATGACGCCACGGCGGATCGCGTCAACAACGAGGGCACGCGCAATGTCGTGGCCTTCGCCAACTCGCTGGGCGGCGATGTCCGTCTGCATCATGTGTCGTCGATCGCGGTCGCCGGCGAGGACTTCGTCGGCCGCTTCAGCGAGGACATGTTCGACGAGGGCCAGCCGCTGCATCACCCGTACTACCGCACCAAGTTCCAGTCCGAGAAGATCGTGCGCGACGAGGCGAAAGTGCCGTTCCGCATCTACCGGCCGGGTGCCGTGGTGGGCGACTCGCGCACCGGCGAGATGGACAAGATCGACGGCCCCTACTATTTCTTCAAGACCATCCAGCGGCTCAGCTACGCCGTGCCCAAGTGGCTGCCGCTGCTCGGCGTGCAGGGCGGGCGCGTGACGCTGGTGCCGGTCGACTATGTCGCCGCCGCCATGGACCACATCGCCCACAAGCCCGGTCTCGACGGCAAGGCTTTCTTCCTCATCCAGTCGCCGTCGCCGACCATGGGGCAGATGATGCAGATCCTGCTCGAGGCCGCGCACGGTCCCGACGTGGCGCGCAACTTCAGCATCAAGGCGCTGCACACACCCATGCGTCGCGTCACCGGCAGCCTCAGCCAGCGCCTGCCGGCCTTCGACAAGGTCTTCCAGCGTCTCGTCGGCGCACCGCCCTCGGTCATCACCGCCGGCTTCGCGCAGACCGAATACGACGACAGCCAGGCGCGCGCGGCGCTGGCCGGCAGCGGCATCGAATGCCCGGACATCCGCGACTACGCCGACAAGCTCTGGCAGTACTGGGAGCTCTATCTCGACATTCACGCCAAGGTCAGCCGGCGCGCCGTGCGCGACCTCGCCGGCAAGGTCGTGATGGTCACCGGCGCGTCTTCCGGCATCGGCTTCCATGTCGCCAAGAAGCTCGGCGCCACCGGCGCCCGCGTGGTGCTGGTGGCGCGCAACCGCGACAAGCTGGAAGAAACGAAGCGCATCATCGAGATGGCCGGTGGCGAGGCTCATGTCTATTCCTGTGACCTCAACGACATGGAAGCCATCGACGAGTGCGCGCAGCAGGTGCTGGCCGACTTCGGCCATGTCGATGTGCTGGTCAACAACGCCGGGCGCTCCATCCGCCGTGCCGTGGTCGAGTCCTATGACCGCTTCCACGACTTCGAGCGCACCATGCAGCTCAACTACTTCGGCGCCATCCGCATGATCATGAATCTGCTGCCGTCGATGACGGCGCAGAAGAGCGGACACATCGTCAACATCAGCTCCATAGGCGTGCTCACCAATGCCGCGCGCTTCTCCGCCTACGTCGCCAGCAAGGCCGCGCTCGATGCCTTCGGGCGCTGCCTGTCGGCCGAGGTCAAGCACAAGAACATCGAGGTCACCGCCATCTACATGCCGCTGGTGCGCACGCCCATGATCGCGCCCACCAAGGTCTACGACTACGCGCCGGCCTGGAGCCCGGAGCACGCCGCCGATACCGTGCTCAAGGCCATCCTGAACCGCCCGAAGTCGGTGGCGACCGCGCTGGGCACGGCCGCGCAGCTGTCCTACGCGCTCTGGCCGCGCATCAACGACACCGTGCTCAACCGCACCTTCCGGGCCTTCCCGTCATCGACCGCGGCCAAGGGTCGGCGTGCCGGCGAGAAGCCGACGCTGGAGCAGACCGTGCTGGCCAACGTGCTGAAGGGCAAGCATTTCTGAGGGGGGGAGAAGTGACATGACCACGCCAGCAAAGAACACGATCTGCCTCTGGTACAACGGCGATGCTGAAGCTGCCGCGCGGTTCTACGCCGATACCTTTCCGGACTCCTTCGTCGGCACCGTGTACCGGGCGCCGGGAGACTTTCCGTCGGGGAAGCAGGGCGACGTGTTGACCGTGGAGTTCACGGTCATGGGTATCCCGTGCCTCGGACTCAACGGCGGGCCTGCATTCAAGCAAAGCGAAGCGTTTTCGTTCCAGGTGGCGACCACGGATCAGGCCGAGACGGACAGGTACTGGAACGCGATCGTTGGCAGTGGTGGTCAGGAAAGCGCTTGCGGCTGGTGCAAGGACAAGTGGGGTGTGTCGTGGCAGATCACCCCGGTGGTGCTGATGCGAGCCATTGCCGACCCCGATCCGGCTGCTGCCCGGCGCGCCTTCGATGCCATGATGGAAATGACAAAAATCGATGTCAGTGCCATTGAGGCCGCGCTTCGCGGCTGACTCGAACCGCCGGAGATTCGCAACGCCATGACCGATCTCGTTCACTACAGTCTCGCCAATGGCGTCGCCACCATTCAGCTCGACGACGGCAACCGCAATGCGCTGTCGCCGGCAATGTTCCGACAGATCTATGCCGCCTTCGATCGCGCCGAAGCGGATCGTGCCATCGTCATCATCACCGGCAGGGAGCAGGTGTTCTCTGCCGGCTTCGATCTCAAGGTGATGAAGGGGGCGCCGCTGGATGCCCTGCGCATGCTGCATGCCGGCTATTCGCTGACGGCGCGGGTCATGGCCTATCCCTATCCGGTGATCGCCGCCTGCAACGGCCATGTGCTGGCGATGGGCGTGTTCCTGATGCTCTCGGCCGACTATGTGATCGGGACTCGCGGCGAGTTCCGCATTGCCGCCAACGAGGTCGCCATCGGGCTGACCATCCCGCGTGTGGCCGCGGCGATGCTGCGACACCGGCTGACTCCTGCCGATTTCCAGACGGCGGTGACGCTGTCCAGATATTTCCCGGTCGAGGATGCCCTCAAGGCGGGTTTCTTCGATGAGCTGAGCGAGGCTGCCTTGCTCATGCCGCGCGCCCGAGAACTGGCGAGCGAGTTCGCCAAACTCGACATGCCGGCACATACTGCTTCCAAGCGGCGCATACGCCAGTCGTTGATCCGTTACATCCGTCGCAGCGTGCCGCTGGATCTGCTCGATGCCCTGCGCGTGGGTGTCAGGGCGGCCCTGCGGGGCAGGCGCTGAGTGCGGCTGTCGCCAGACAAGCTTTCGGGAGTCGACAGATGACCATGCCGCTTTGGACGTTGCTCGGGTTCGCGACCTGGACCGTACTGCTGCTGATGTTCACGATCGGCGTCTATCGCTGGAGCCGGATTCTGACCGGGCGGGTGCCGATCAGCGGTTTTTGCGCTGACAAGGTGGAGGGTGAAGAGTGGTATCGGCGCGCCATGCGGGCGCACGCCAACTGCGTGGAAAACCTGCCGGTGTTCGCCGTCATCGTGTTCGCGCTGTTCGTCAGCCAGGTCGGCGGGCCGGTGGTGAATCACGTCTGCATCGGCATTCTGGGCGCGCGCATCCTGCAATCGCTGGTGCACGTGTGCCTGGTCCAGACCAATGCCGTGGCCGCACTGCGCTTCACCTTGTTCTTCATGCAGGTGATCGGCTTTCTGATACTGGTCGGCATGATAGTCCGCCAGGCAGGGCTGGTGGCCTGAGCCGGCGTCAGGACGCCGGCTCAAGCTCGATCAGACCCACAGCACCTTGCGTCCGCGACCCTGCCAATCCTCGAAGTTCTGCTCGTACTGCTTTTCGAGAACATTGCGACGGATCTTCATTGTCGGCGTCAGCATGCCGAAGCGCTGCCCCTGGTCCGTCGTCTCCTTCGTGCCCGGACCACAGCCACGCCTGCCGTGGCGCCACGGCAGGAAGGTCTGCTTGGCGAGCTGACCAAGCGCGAGATAGAGCTGCTCAAGCGGCTGGACTCCGGCATGAGCAACCGCGAAATCGCCGAGTCGGTCTTCATTTCCGAGGGCACGCTCAAATGGCATCTGCACAATATCTACGGCAAGCTGGGCGCCCGTAACCGTTCCGGCGCGCTCATCTGCGCGCGTCGCGCCGGCCTGCTCTGATCCCCCGTTTACCGCATCCATCCCCTGTGCCACGATCAAGCATCGGGGGGATGCGTCCATGGATACTGACGTCCTCATCGTCGGAGCCGGACCGACCGGACTGATGCTGGCCTGCCAGCTCGCCCGCCGGGGCGTGCGTGCGCTCATCATCGACCGTCATGCCGGGCCGGCCCGCGAAACGCGGGCGCTGGGTGTGCAGGCGCGCACGCTGGAGATCTACGCCCGCCTGGGCATCGTCGAACAGGCGCTGGCGCTGGGCCAGCGCGCCGAGGCCGCCAACCTCTGGTCGCTGGGCCGTCACGCCGCGCGCGTGCCGCTGGGTGACATAGGCCGCGACCTCAGTCCCTATCCTTATCTCTTCATCCTCGGCCAGGACGACAACGAGCGTCTGCTGGGCGAGAAGCTGCGCGAGCTGGGCGGGGAGGTGCGCTGGAACACCGAGCTGACGGCGCTGACGCAGTACCCGGACCATGTCCGCGCCACGCTGCGTACGAGCGATGGCGACTGGAGCGAGGTCTCGGCGGTCTGGGTGGCCGGCTGCGACGGTGCGCACAGCGCGGTGCGCCATCTCAACGCCATGGACTTTCCGGGCGCTCCTTACGAGCAGGTGTTCTTCGTCGCCGACGTGCAGCTCAGCGGCGACATGGTGCCGGACGAGCTCAATGTCTTTCTCTGGCACCAGCGCTTCCATCTGTTCTTTCCCATGCGCGGGCAGGACCACTGGCGATTGGTCGGCATCGTGCCGCCGGAGTTGCGCGACAAGCCTGACCTGGCCATGGCCGATGTGCTGCCGGCGTTGCTGCGCGAGGCCGGCGCCGGCCTGAGCTTCCATGCCTGCAGCTGGTTTTCGGTCTATCGCATCCATCACCGCTGCGCGTCGCGCTTCCGCGACCGCCGTTGCTTCCTGCTCGGCGATGCCGCGCACATTCACAGCCCGGTCGGCGCCCAGGGCATGAACACCGGCCTGCAGGACGCCTACAACCTGGCCTGGAAGCTGGCGCTGGTGGTGTCCGGGCGGGCCGGCGAGGCCTTGCTGGAGTCCTATGAGGCCGAGCGCCTGCCGGTGGCGCGGCGTCTGCTGGAGACCACGGACAGGGCGTTTTCGCTGATCGTCTCCGAGCGCCGGATCGCGGCCTTGCTGCGCACCCGTCTGCTGGCCAGGGTCGTGGCGCTGGCCATGCGCTCCGAGCGTGTCAGGCTGCTGGCGTTCCGCACCATTTCGCAGATCGGCATTGCCTATCGTGACAGCAGCCTGGCTTGCGCCGCCGCGGATATGCCGGCGCAGGGGCCGCGTCCGGGCGAGCGCTGGCCCTGGTTGCGGCTGGTCCTGCGGCCGGGCGGCGAGGTCGAGGATGGTTTTGCCCGGCTCGATGACAGCGGCTTCAACCTCATCCTGATCGGGCAGGAGGCGCCGGCCGATGTGCCGCATGCCGACATGGTGCGTGTCCACACGCTGCCCGATGACGCCGGCAACCGTCGTCAGCTGGCGCGCTGGCAGATTCCGCAGCGAGCCTTCTACCTGCTGCGGCCGGATGGCCACATAGGTCTGGCCGGAACGCATTTCAATGCCGCCACCATGGCGCGCTATCTGTCGCAGTCCCTGCATATGCACGCGGCACGGAGGTGATCATGCACGGCTATCAACTGACGTTTTTCATGCAGCAGAACCGCCGCCATGGCGGTCGCGTGCTGGCGGACTGGCTGCTGCAGGAGGCGCGCCGCATGGAGCTGGGCGGCGCCACGCTGATCGCGGCCGCGGAAGGCTTCGGGCAGCATCGCACCATGCATGCCGCGCACTTCATAGAGCTCGGTGACCAGCCGCTGGAGGTGACCATGGCGGTCAGCAGCGAGGATGCCGAGCGCTTCCTGAAGCATCTGAAGGAAGAGGGGGTGGACGTCTTCTTCAGCAAGGCGGCCATAGAGTTCGGTTCGACATGTGAGTGAAACCGGCTGGTGAATTGACCGGCGTCAAGGCAGTCCCGGCCCCATCTGTCACGCTGGCAGCATCAAGGCTTCAGCGCCTGGTGCGCTGGCTGGCAGATCATGGCGGATGGCAGGAGGTTTACATGTACAAGCACATTCTGGTGGCAGTGGATGGCAGCAGCGGCGCGCAGCAGGCGCTCAACGAGGCGGCGGGGCTGGCGGCGCCGGGAACTGATCTGCGCGTGATCACGGTGGTGGAAAATCCGTTCCGCAGCATCATGCCCGCCGAGTATGGCGAGCTCTACGACGAGGAGCGTTTGCGCAAGGTCCTGCTGGAGAGCGCGCAGGCGCTGCTGACCGGCATCAGGAAGGATCTCGCCGAGCGCGGCATCACCGCCGAGGTCAGACTGGTCGACCTCTCGCGCATCCAGGACAGCGGCATCGCCCAGGCCATTCTGCACGAGGCCGAGCTCTGGCCGGCTGACCTGATCGTCATGGGCACGCACGGACGCCACGGCTTCAAGCGCATGCTTCTGGGCAGCGCGGCGGAGCAGGTGGTCAGGCTGTCGACGCGGCCGGTGCTGCTGGTCAGGGAAACCGCCATGGGTGATACCCGGGCGGCGGGGGACAGCCTCAGCGACTATTCGGGCCGGCTGTTCTCGAACTGGCCGGAGGCCGAGTACCGGCAGCACTAGTGCCACCGCTCCCGCGCGCGTGGAGTGCTGCCTACTTGCCGGTGGCGGAGATCGCCAGATTGACCGCCATGATGACGCCGACCACCATGATCACGGCGAAGATGATGCCGGCGATGATGAAGGACTTGGCGTCGCCGCTGCTGAAGTCACGCTGTCGGCGGGCTTCGCTCTGCACGCCGAACCAGGCGCGGAACACGCTGCTGATCCCGCCCAGGGGACCGACCGGCCGTGCGGATGCGGGCTCGGGCGTGGCGGGCTTGTTGTCTTGCGGGGTATCGCTCATGACGACGGTTCCTGAGGGGGCTGCCGGCCGCTGGCCGGTTTTGGGCTGCCATCGAGCGTAGCCCAGACGGCGGCGGAATTCGACAGCAAGCATCGGATTGGCCATGCTTGCGTCATTGCTCACCATGAACCCGTCAGCCACTGTCCGGTTCTGTCGGGAGCGCCACCATGTCCTTGTCCGTGATCGAAACCATGTCCGAATCCAGGCCCGGGGCCGGGCACGAGCCCGCCACCGCCATGCCGGATGCCGAAGCCTGCTGGCAGGCCGTGCAGAGCCGTGATGCCAGTGCCGATGGCCGCTTCGTCTACGGCGTGCGCAGCACTGGCGTGTACTGCCGGCCATCCTGCCCGTCGCGGCCGGCGCGGCGCGAGAACGTCAGCTTCCATGCCGATTGCGCCAGCGCCGAGCGTGCCGGCTTTCGCGCCTGCAAGCGCTGCCGCCCGGATCGCGAATCCCTGGCCGAGCAGCACACGGCGCTGGTGCTGGCCGCCTGCCGACAGATCGAGACCAGCGAAACCCCGCCCGACCTCGATACCCTGGCCGGCGAGGCCGGACTCAGCCGCTTCCATTTCCATCGCCTGTTCAAGCGGGTCACCGGCGTCACGCCAGCCGCCTATGCCCGCGCCCGGCGTGATGCCCGCGCCCGGGTCGCGCTGACGGGCGAGGGCACGATCACCGCCGCCATGTACGGCGCCGGCTTCAACTCCAGCGGCCGTTTCTACGAGCAGACCGGCGGCATGCTGGGCATGACGCCGACGCGCTATCGCCAGGGCGGCGCGGCCGAGCGCATACGCTTCGCCATCGGCGTCTGCACGCTGGGTCATATCCTGGTCGCGGCCACCGACAAGGGCGTCTGCGCCATCCTGCTCGATGACGACCCGGACTTCCTGCTGCGCGACTTGCAGGATCGTTTCCCGCAGGCCGAGCTGGTCGGCGGCGATGCCGGTTTCGAGGAGTTGGTGGCGCGTGCGGTGGGTCTGGTCGATCATCCCGGCCGAGCCTGCGAGCTGCCTTTGGATGTGCGCGGCACGGCCTTCCAGCGCCAGGTCTGGCAGGCCCTGCGCGATATCCCGGCCGGCGTCACGGTGAGCTATGCCGAGCTGGCCGCGCGTCTCGGCCGGCCATCCGCGACGCGCGCGGTGGCTGGCGCCTGCGCGGCCAATGCCATCGCCGTGGCCATTCCCTGTCATCGTGTGGTGCGCAGTGACGGCTCGCTGTCCGGCTATCGCTGGGGTCTGGAGCGCAAGGCCGCTCTGCTGGTGGCGGAGCAGGGCGGGGACTGAGCCCCGGCCCGGTTGTTGCCGTGGCCGTGTGACGGCCTCAGTGCAGCATCATCTGCATCTGCATCTGCACCTGCAGCTCGCCGACCAGGAAGCCGAGGATGGCGCCGGTCGCGATCAGCTTCCATTCATCCTGCTCGAACACCGGCCGCAGCACGCCCTCGAACTCCTCGGCGGTCATCTCCCCCATCTTCTGGATCAGGGTATTGCGCACGTCCATGGCGTCGTCGGCGTACTGCTCGACATGCTCGAGTGTGGCGGGCAGGCGTTCGATCAGCTTGGCCGCGATGTCCGCCTTCATCTGGCGGTATTGCGTGCTGCCGATCGCGAACACCACCAGTGGTCGGGCAATACCGGCCTGTTCGTCGACCATGTCCTGCGTGTGCTTGTTGATGAGCTGGAACAGACGGTCCGACAGCGGCCCGCGCAGGGCGGCGGCGAAGATGTTGCGGGCGGTGATGATCTCGTCGGCGATGAGCGCGCCGTACTCGGCGGCGACTTCCTTGCGGCGCTTGATGAACAGACCCTGCCAGGTGAACAGGCCGAAATAGCGTTTCGGTTCGCGCGGGCTGAACACCATCTTCAGCGCCAGCCAGTCCGAGAACCAGCCGACGAAGCCGCCGAACAGCGGCATGGCGCAATAGAGCATCCAGTTCTGCTGGACGTCGGCCAGGATTTCGGACCAGGACATGAACGGATTCCACTCGAAGAAGTAGTCAGCTTCAGCCGCCACACCATGCCTGGCAAGTCACTTCGTTGGCTGGTGTGGCTCGCCTGGCTCGGGTTGTTCGCGCATGACAGAGAACTGTCCGGTCGGGTGTCTTGCCGCTCAGGCGGCGGCAACGGCTCCCGACGCGGCCATGACACCGGCCTGGGTGGCTTGGGCCGCCTCGGCCGGACGCAGTTCATGCGACCTCAGCGTCTCGATCAGCTCGTTGATGAGGTGGCGGTTGTCGTGCTGCCAGGGGTGGAAGCCCGGACGGTAGTAGTCCAGGTACTGCGGGATGATGCGCGTCAGCATGCCCGGCTTGAACAGCATGAACTTGGCGAAGCCGAGCGCGCTGCGCCAGTCGCCCAGCTTGCCGTCGTGCTTGAGCAGGCTGTGCTGCATGCGCAGGGTCACCAGCATGAAGAAGAAGGTGGCCATCGCCATGGAGCGCACGCGCAGCCAGTAGTCGCCATCGACTTCCTGATAGACGTCGAAGGCCACGGCCTTGTGCTCGGTCTCCTCGACCGCGTGCCAGAGGAACATGTCGGAATAGACCCCGGGGATGTCGGCGATGGCATCCTTGCGCTCCAGCAGCAGGTTGGCGAGGATGGCCGTGAAGTGCTCGAAGCCGGCGGTCATGGCCAGCTGCTGGCGCGGCGACCACTGCTTCTTGGCCCAGGCCAGCGCGCCCTTCATGAACTTCAGCTTGCTCTCCAGCGGTAGCCCGTGCTGGTCGATCAGGGCCTGGTTGAAGGCCTCGTGCTCCTTGCCGTGGTTGGCCTCCTGGCCGATGAAGGCGCGGATCTGCGCCTGCAGTTCCGGGTCGGTGATCTGCTTCTCGAAGTTGCGCACCGAGTGGATGAAGAAGCGTTCGCCATCCGGGAAGGTGGTCGACAGCGCGTTCAGGAAATGCGTGATCCAGGGGTTGTCCTTATACCAGTAGCGGCGCAGGCCGCTCATGTCGTAGTCCATGCGACGAACGCGGATGGGAATCAGGGTCTTGCTGGCCATGGACGGTCTCTCTGTGTGTCGGTGCGGCATTCATGAAAGGGCAGGGAAAATGCCCGTGATGCCACTGTGACCCGGCAGTCGCTGGCGCTGAAGGTGATTGCGAGCCGAAAATCGGTCATTTCCGGCCAGAACGCTGCCGGCATCTTTCGTTGGACAGCACGCCATGTCACATTCCGTGACGATCTGACCGGGTGGTCAGGAATTCACGAGCCAGAGCATGACTGAACAGACCCTCGCCCTTGAGCGGGAATTCATTGAAACCGTGGGCCCGGCCTATCTGGCGCGGGCGAAGGCGCCGCGTCCCGAGAGCCTGCGCAGCTGGCGCAACCGCAGCCTGCTGCCGCTGCTCAACCGTCTGCATGCCCCGGTCACGCGGCTGTCCAGCCATCGCGCCCGCATAGATGACCACCACATGGTCTGGCTGGAGGGCGGCAACCGCCTCGGCGAGCCGGTCGTGTTGGTGCATGGTTTCGGCGCCAGCAAGGAGAACTGGCTGCCGCTGCTGCCGTTCCTGGCGCGGCGCTATCACCTGCTGCTGGTCGATCTGCCGGGCTGGGGCGAGAGCCAGTTCCACCCCAATGCCGAGTACGGCATGGATCATCAGGTCGAACGCCTGGCGGCCTGGTTGCGCATGCGTCTGGGCCGGCCGGCGCATCTGGTCGGCAGCTCCATGGGCGGCGGCATCTCCGGTTTGCTGGCGGCGCGCCATCCCAAGCTGGTCAACACGCTCACGCTGATGAATGCCGCCGGGGTCGCCGGCCAGGGCCGCACGCCGTTCGAGCTCGGTCTCATGGAAGGGCGCAACGGTCTGGTCGCGCGCAACATGAAGGGCGTCTTCCAGCTGCTTGCCACCGTCATGTCCAGCCGCACGCTGGCGGTCCTCATGGCGCCGGCCATGTACCCGGACATGGTGGCGCGCCGCCACGTCAACGAACACCTGTTCCGCCACCTCATGAAGCATCAGCCCGACACCGAGCTGCCGGCCTTCTCCAGCGTCAGCGCGCCGACCCTGGTGCTCTGGGGTGTCGAGGACAATGCCCTGCATGTGTCCTGCGCCGACACCTTCAAGGCGCTCATTCCGCATGCCGAGGTGACGCGACTCGAAGGCATAGGCCATCTGCCCATGGTCGAGACGCCGCAGGTCACCGCGCGCCTGTTGCGCCGGCACTGGCGCGCTGCGCGCGAGCGGGCTATCGTGGCCCGTTGATCGGTCATCAGAGGCCAGCGGGAGCGATGACAGTCAGCAGACGAAGCGGTGACGAAACCCTGTCCGGGCATTATCTGGCGCTGCTCTGCCAGCATGCGCTGACGCGCGGCCACGACCCGGCCGCGCTGCTGGCCGGCACCGGCCTGAGCCGCGACGAGCTCGACCAGCCCGGACGCCAGGTGCCCATGGCGACCTGCCTGCGCATCTTCGCCAACACCTTGCAGCTCGACCCCGATCCCGGCCTCGGCATCGCCCTCGGGCGCCAGCTCAACCTGCGCAGCCACGGCTTCCTCGGCTACGCCATCCTTTCCAGCCGCACCATAGGCGAGGCCATAGACCTCGGCGTGCGCTACTTCCGCACCCGCACCAGCCTGTTCGAGATCCGCCTTTTCCGCGAGGATGACATGGCGGTGGTGCAGCTCGACGAGCGCGTGCCGCTGGGTCCGCTCGGCCCCCTGCTGGTCGATGCCCTGATGACGCTGATCGCGGTCTGCGGCCGCCAGGTCACTGGGCGCGACTTCAATGGCATCACGCGTCTGGCCAGCCCGCGCCAGCCGCACCATGCCGACTGGCCCGAAATGGCGCGCGCCACCGTGCTCTTCGACGCCGCCTTCAACCAGTTCCGCTTCCCGCGCATAGGCCTGCAACTGCCCATCAGCCAGTCCGACCCGCAGCTGCTGCAGATGGCCATGGCGCAGTGCGAGGAAGAGCTCAGGCATCTGCACGATGCCGGCGGGCTGCTCGCCGACGTGCGCCGTCTCGCCAAGCAGCACATGGCCGAGGATGCCTCGCTGGATCACATCGCCGGCTGCCTGAACCTGGCGCCACGCACGCTGCGCCGCCGCCTCAACGAGCTCGGCACCAGCTACCAGATGATCATCGAGCAGCTGCGTCGCGGCCGCGCCGTGGAGCTGCTGCTGCACTCGTCACGCTCGGTGGACGACATCGCCAGCGACCTCGGCTATCAGGATCCATCAAATTTCGGGCGCGCGTTCAGGCGCTGGACGGGCAAGTCGCCACGGCAGTATCGGGAGAGCAGGGGGAGCTGAGTCATGCGCACACCAGGTCTGATGCTTTCCCGCCGAGCCCTGATGGCCGCGGCGACACTCTCCCTGCTGCTCGCGGCCTGTGGTGGCGGGCAGGGCGGCGGTGGTGACTCCGGCTCCACTGGCGCGGGGGCCGGCACGCAGCGTTACAGCGGCGCGTCCTTGCAGGATGCCGCCGTGCTGTCGCCGACCTGCAGCTGGCAGGCTGTGCTCAGCGACAAGATGCTCAACGTGTTCTATCCGGACAAGGCCGCGACCTACTGGATCGCCAGCGTGCCCGCCATTCCCGGCACGCGTGTGCGCATAGAGGGGCAGTACCCGCGGGCGCGCTACTTCTCGTTCAATGCCTACGACGCCGCGCAGCGGCCGGTCGATCATCTCGCCGACTACGAAATGCTGGCGCTGCCGCCGGGCGGCAATCCCTATGCCGACAGGAACGCCGCGCAGGATGGCCGCTACGTCGCCTTCGTGAAGCCGGAGGCGCTGCCCGAGCAGCGCGAGCCGGGCACCATCTACGCCGCCATGACGCGTCTGCCGGCCGGCCAGTCGGCGCCGGTCAATCCGCAGATCGAGCTGGCCTACCGCATCTATCTCGGCGAGGGCGATGTGCAGGGCAGTGCGCCGCTGCCCAGGCTGACGCTGGAAACGGCGGATGGCAGCCGGGCCATCACCACGCTGTCGGACTGCAACACGCTGCCGTTCGTGGATCAGCTCGACACCGTCAACGCCGCCCTGCGTGACAGCAGCTATCCGACGCTGCCGCTGATCAGCACAGGCGGCGATGCCACGCCGGACTTCTTCCGCTTCTACGGCATCCCCGGCGCGTTCGCGGATTATTTCGGCAGCCGCGCCGGCCAGCCGCTGCCGGCCAACCCGGCCACGCAGGACAGCTCCGGCGGCTTCCTGAGCAACAAGGACAACGCCTATGTCTTCGCCGTGCTCGATCGCGGCTTGGGCGACGCCTACATCGTGCGCGGACGCGCGCCGGTGGCGGCACGGCATCCGAGCGAGGCGCCCAATGGCTCGGCGCAGCTGCGCTACTGGTCGCTGTGCACCAACGAGTTCTTCAGCCAGCGCTTCGTGGACTGCCTCTACGACCGCGAAGTAGCGGTGGATGCCGAGGGCTTCTACACGCTGATCGTGACCGATGCCGCGCACAAGCCGGACTGGCTGGCGCGGGTGCCCGGCCTGAGCTGGCTGCCCTGGGGCGCGTATCCGGATTCGGTGCTGATCTATCGCCACATGCTGCCGTCAGCGGGCTTCCGCCAGGCCATCCAGAACATCCCGCAGGGCACACCGCCAAGCGAGGTGATGGGGGACTATCTGCCGAAGGCGATCTACTGCCCGGTGACGGTGATGCAGGCCGGGAACACGGCGGAGGCGGTGTTCCGGGCCTGCCAGGAGCATGGCGAGGGTAGTTGATTTCCGTGATCCTGGTCGGCTCCGTTGTCAGGGCAGCGTGTGCGCAGCCTCGTCAGTGGACGCAAGCAATGAGGCGACAGCGAGAGGGCGGGTAACCCTTCCTTCAAGCGGACTGCCAGACGGCTTGCGAATGAGAGTCCACGCGCGAAAGCTCCATCCGTACTTCGACCAATTCCGCTCCAATCGAGGCCCAGAGCACAGTCATGAAGAAACCCGACCATGAGGTGGAGCCGTCACCGATAGCCGAGATTCGCGAGCTGTCGATTCAGATGCCGGCAATTCGACCAGCAATCAATCAGCCCGCCGAAGGCAGGAACGCGCCTTGTCCTTGTGGGTCTGGAAAGAAGTACAAAAAGTGCCATGGTGCTCCGCCACCAATCGACTCGAAGCCGCGGCAGGAGAAAATCACGCTTCGTCCGGCCGCGCCGATCTCCATCCGAGCTGGAGACACCCCACAGCTAGTAGTCATGCTAGACCCTTTCTCGCGGAATATTGGGGTAGAGAGTGAAGGTGGGAAGGTTCCACTCGACCAAGTCGAGATCGAGCGCAACTAC
Organism: Perlucidibaca sp.; assembly: GCA_023265995.1. Lineage (GTDB taxonomy): Bacteria > Pseudomonadota > Gammaproteobacteria > Pseudomonadales > Moraxellaceae > Perlucidibaca. Next base: position 53,332 of record JAHFSA010000001.1, on the reverse strand, counting down.
TCCCGAGCTAAAGGCGAGAAGGTGAACACTACCGCCCTCGTGGACGGAGGCTCCCCTCACTTCGACCTTGTGCGAGCACTCTCGCCCTACGACCTCTGCATTGCGGTAGACAGCAACACTGACAATATCGATGGTGTCCGCATAACAGTCACCGGAACGACCACGTTCGCTCCTGCCGATCTTTTGACTTTGGAGCCGAAGATCAACCCTGGCTTTGCGCTCGAACTGCGAGCATCTAGAGCTCCGTCGGAGAAATATGGTTGGCACTGGCTTCTATTCAATTTCATGAGGTCGCCACGATTCGACAGCACGAAGCGCTACTGCCTGATCGTGGACGCTCACCTTGGAGAGTTGCGCGCTATCAATGATCGAAAACTTCCCTACTACAGTGATCACAAGCTGCCCGAGCAGTTCGACATTGTTTATGCGTCAGCAGATGTCGGCGACGATCTTCGGAACGTGATGATCAGACGTGCGGATTGGTGTGCCACTGCCGTGCTTGCATTTATCAGAAGCGGCACCGAGTTCTCGCCGCTTGAGATGAGTGCCGACGAAATCTCCGATGCCCGCCGCGTTTGGGACTTACAGAATCTGGCGAACAACGGAGCACTCAAGCTGACCTAGCCCAGCTCAAATCGTCAAAGAACCAAGCTCGGTTCGCGTCTCGACAAGTTTTGGTCGCGTGCAGTATTCGGCACAGCCCAACTAGGCACTCAAGCGGACGCGGCTTCATTGCACCACTTAACTTGAGTGTTGACCGTCCGCTTCTGGCCGTTAGCAGTCATCCATCGCGGAGTCACTCTCTCAACACCCCTCCAACACCGGCAGCGTCTGCGTCTCCTTGACCTCCTCGACCACCACATAGCTGCGTGACTCCACGGCGCCGGGCAGGTTGAGCAGGATGTCGCCGAGCAGGGCGCGGTACTGGCTCATGTCGGCTATGCGCGCCTTCACCAGGTAGTCGAAGTCGCCGGAGACGAGATGGCATTCGACAATGTTCGGCTGCTTCATGATTTCGTGGCGGAACTGCTCGAACAGGTCGGCGGACTTGGTGGCCAGGCGCAGCTCGACGAAGACGAGCTGGCCGCAGGCCACGGCGCGCGGGTTGATGCGGGCGTGATAGCCCTGGATCACGCCATCCTTTTCCAGGCGGCGCACGCGCTCGGCGGTCGGCGTTGCGGACAGGCCCACACGCTCGGCCAGTTCGCTCAGCGCCATGCGGCCATCCTGCTGCAGCAGCACGAGAATGCGGCGGTCGGTACGGTCGAGTTCACGCATGGCGAGGCTCCCGTGGTTTCTCCTGTCAGCCTGGCATGGCACAGGGTTTTCCCCTGTATACGGCCATCAGCTTGGCGACAGATGCTGGCAATTCCTGCATACACTTAAATTATCCTCTGGGCCAGCAATTCGGGTGGCCGTCATGAAAGTGCTCGTGCTGGGTGGTGGGGTCATTGGTGTCACGACCGCCTATTTCCTGGCGAAGGCAGGGGTCGAGGTGGTGCTGGTCGAGCGCCGTCGGGGCCTGGCGCTGGAGACCAGTTTCGCCAATGCCGGTCAGGTTTCGGCCGGCTATGCCGCGCCATGGGCCGCGCCCGGTCTGCCGCTGAAGGCGCTGGCCTGGCTGCCGAGAAAGGATTCGCCGCTGACCATCCGGCCCGATGGCACGCTCTTCCAGTGGCGCTGGATCGCGCAGTTCCTGGCCAACTGCAATGCCCGTTCCTATGCTGTCAACAAGACCCGCATGATGCGCCTGGCCGAGTACAGCCGCGACTGTCTGCGCGCGCTGCGCGACGAGCTCTATCTGAACTACGAGGCGCGCACGGGCGGCACGCTGCAGATTTTCCGGCGCCGTGCGCAGCTTGATGCTGCCAATCGTGACACCGAGGTGCTGACGCGCTTTGGGGTGCCGTTCCGGCTGCTCGACGAGGCCGGCTGCATGGCGGTGGAGCCGGCGCTGCAGCGCGTGCCCGGCCATGTTCTCGGCGGTCTGCACCTGCCCAATGACGAAACCGGCGACTGCTACCGCTTCTGCCAGGAGCTGGCGGAGCGGGCGCGCGAGCTCGGTGCTCGCTTTCTGCTCGATGCCCGCATTGAGCGTCTGCTGCCTGGTCAGGGTCCGGGGCATGGTCGCATTGCTGGTGCCGATGTCATGGTCGATGGCCATAGCGAGCGCCTGATCGCGGATCACTACGTTGTCGCTCTCGGCTGCGCCAGTCGCGAGCTGCTGTTGCCGCTGGGCATCGAGCTGCCGGTCTATCCGGTCAAGGGCTATTCACTGACGCTGCCGATCAGCGATGTCACCGGCGCGCCGCTGTCGACTGTGCTCGACGAGACCTCCAAGGTCGCCATTACCCGCTTCGATACCCGCGTGCGCATAGGCGGCATGGCCGAGCTTTGCGGCCACGACCTGACACTGCGGCCGGAGCGTCGCGCCGCTCTGGAGCGTGTGTTGAAGACGTTGTTTCCCTCCGCCGGCGACCCCGGCCGTGGAGAGTTCTGGGCCGGTCTGCGGCCCATGACCCCGGACGGCACGCCGCTGGTGGGCGCCACGAGCATCGCCAATCTCTCGCTCAACACCGGCCATGGCACGCTGGGCTGGACCATGGCCTGCGGTTCCGCGCGCCTGCTCGCCGACAGCCTGACCGGGCAGCGCCCGGAGATCGACCGCGAGGGGCTGACGCTGAACCGCTACAGCCGCAACGAGGCCGGGTGGGGCGGCGGCGTGATGGTGCCGGGTCTGCGCTAGCCTGACTTGAAGCCGCTCCGGATTTGCGGTGGCCATCCCGTCGGGTGGTGCTGTGTTTGGCGCTCCGGTCGTTCTACGCTGCAGTCAGCTGCGCAGACTCTCTGTGACGACGAGGACGCCATGAACGACATGCCCGCCGCTGATCGTGCGCTCGTGCTTTCCTATCTGGGTCTGCGCAAGGCCATAGGCATCATCGGTCTGGCCTTACCCTTCGTGCTGGTCATCGGCAAGTCGCTGCTCGACAGCCCGGGCATTCTGTCGTCGATCAGCGCCTACTATTACAGCGCGATGGGCGATGTCCTTGTCGGCAGCCTCTGCGCCATCGGTGTTTTTCTGCTGTCGTATCGCGGCTATGCCCGCAAGGACGACAGGGCCGGCGATCTGGCCTGCGTCTTCGCCATTGGTGTCGCGCTGTTCCCGACCCGCCCGGCGCTGCATCCGTCGTCGCAGCAGGTGCTGGCGGGTCACGTCCACTATGGCTGCGCGCTGGCGTTCTTCCTGACCCTGGCCTATTTCTGTCTGGTGCTGTTCTGCAAGACCGATGCGCGCAAGCCCATGACGCGCAGAAAGCGTCACCGGAACGTGCTCTACAGGGTATGCGGGTACACCATCCTGATCTGCGTCGGTCTGCTCGGCCTCTATGCCGGCTTTTTCCAGCACACCCCGCTGGCGAGGCTGGACCCCGTGTTCTGGCTGGAGACCATCGCCATACTCGCCTTCGGTCTGTCGTGGCTGACCAAGGGCGAGGCCATACTCCGCGACGAGGTCTGACGCCGCGTCGTCAGGCCCTCTGCAACAGGCGCCGATACTCGTCGGTGACCTTCTCGTCAAACGCCGGATATTCCGGCGCCAGCTCCTCCAGCGTCTGCTGCAGCAGATGCGCGACGGCGCGGCGGGCGTCGCCCTTGTCATCGTTGGGGATCAGATGCCAGGGCGCCTCGTCGCTGTGGGTGTCGCGCACGGCATCTTCCATGGCCTTGAGGTAGAGCTTGCGCTGCTTGAAGGTCTCGATGTCGGAAGGGTCGAACTTCCAGCGCTTGCGCGGTTCGTCCAGGCGTCTGAGCAGGCGCTCGCGCTGCTCGTTCTCGCTGGTGTGCAGCCAGATCTTGATGATGCGGGTGCCGCTGGCGGTCAGGTGTTGCTCGTAGGTGCGTATGAGTTCTCCGCGCGCTTTCCAGAAGGCCGGGCGGGTGGGGGCGTCGGGCACGAAACGTTCGGCGAGCAGGGCTTCGTAATGGCTGCGGTTGAAGAACACCACCTCGCCGCGTGCCGGCAGGCGGCGCGAGATGCGCCAGAGAAAGTCGTGCGCGAGTTCTTCCGGGGTAGGGCGGCCGAATGACCAGGCATGAAAGCCGACCGGGTCGAGACCTTCGGAGAGCTCGCGGATCAGGCTGTCCTTGCCGCTGGCATCCAGGCCCTGCAGCACCACCAGCACGGCATGACGGCGATTGGCCCAGAGCTTGCGCTGGGCTTCTTCCATGCCGATGAGCAGAGCCGGCAGCTCCGGCAGGTCGGCGCGTTCATTGTCGGTCATGCGCGTGGGCAGGCTGGTCAGCCGGGGGCGGCCGCCGCGCCAGCGCCAGGTGTGAGCAGCATTGTCGGGCATGGCAGGGCCTCTGTTCATGGGCTGTGGGTGTGCGCCGAGCCTAGCATGGAGGTTGTCGGCGCATGTTCAGGAGGCAACATTAACAAGAATTAATCTTGGCTCATGTATGCATGATTGATAATCGTTATCAATTGCCACCAGCCCTGCGTAGCCGATCCATGTCCATGAAAAAGCTGTCGTTTGCCGTTTTCCTGCTCTCCAGCGTTGCAGCCACCGCCCAGGCCGGCGAGTCATCCTTCGGCTGGATCTACACCGCCGACATTCAGCCCAAGGGCAAGTTCGAGCTCGAACAGAAGGCCTGGCTGCAGCACCGCCAGGCTCAGGGCCAGTATGACAATGTGCTGCTGCAGACCGAGCTGGAGTACGGCGTCACCGACAACTACCAGGCTGCGCTCTACCTCAACAACCGCATCGTCAATGCCAAGAACAACAACTTCGATGGCACCACGGGCGGTCCGGGCACGGATATCCCGGCCGGCAACGATCCCTATGCCAGCCGTCACCGCAGCCATCTGGAGAGCGTCTCGGTCGAGAACATCTACCGCGTCATGAATCCGCTCACCGACCCGATCGGTCTGGCGCTCTACGTCGAGCCGGAAATCGGTCCCGATGTGCTGGAGCTGGAAACCCGCGTGATCGTGCAGAAGAACTATCTGGATGACCGCCTGATCGTGGCCGGCAACCTGATGGCCAAGTCGGAGCGCGAAGAGGGCGCCGACAACGAGATCGAGCGCGCCTCGGCTCTCGATACCAGCGTCGGCTTCAGCTACCGCTTCGTCGACAACTGGTCGGCCGGTCTCGAATACCGCAATCACCAGGAGTTCCTCGGCTACCACTTCTCCGATCGCGAGCATTCGGCGCACTTCATCGGCCCCAACGTGCATTACGCCGCGAAGAACTGGTGGGTGACGGCGGCCTGGCGCCACCAGCTGCCCATGGTGCAGACCTTCAGCGACGATCAGAAGGATGTAGTCCAGGGCAATCGCATCTATGGCGATGAACACGCCCGCGACGAATTCATGCTCAAGGTCGGCGTGCCGTTCTAAGGGAGTCCGGTCATGCAGTGGAGACCCTTGTCGCTGGCTCCGGTGCTGGCTGTCTGCCTGCCGGTGGCAGCCCATGCCCAGGCCTACCTGAATGTGGTGCAGGCCCAGCAGCTGATGTTCCCGGGCAGCAAGCTGACGCATGTGCCGGTCAGCCTGAGCCCGGATCAGGCCAAGGCGCTGCGCGCCAGCTCGGGCATCTGGCAGCCCATGCAGACCGACATGGTCTGGCAGGTGGCGGGCGGCGGCTACTTCGTGGTCGACAAGGTTGTCGGCAAGCACGAGACCATCACCTTCGCCGTCGGCCTCAATGGCGACGGCTCGGTGCGTCAGGTCGAGATCCTCGAGTACAACGAGTCCTATGGCTACGAAGTGCGTGATCCGGCCTGGCGGCATCAGTTCGTGGGCAAGACGGCGGCCTCGCCGGTCAAGCTCAATGCCGACATCCGCAACATCAGCGGGGCGACGCTGTCGTCCAAGCACATCACCGATGGCGTGCGCCGCATCCTGCAGTTCTACGGCATGGCGCTGAAGAACGCGGGATGATGCGGGCGCGGCCGCTGCTCGGCACGCTGGTCGAGATTTCGGCTGCCGGCGCTCCTGACGGCGCCATCGAGCAGGCCTTCGCGGCGGTCGAGCAGGTGCATGGCCTGATGAGTTTCCACGAGCCGGACAGCGAGCTGTCGCGGCTCAATCGACTGGCCGTGCAGGCCCCGCTGCCGGTGCATCCGTGGACCTATGCCGTGGTGCGCGCGGCGCTGCGTTTTCATGCTGCCAGCGATGGCCTGTTTGATTGCACGGTGGCGCGCGAGCTGGTCGACTGGTCGCTGCTGCCTGACCAGGGCCTGGCCGAGCGTCTGCCGGGTGGCATGCAGGATGTGCAGCTGCTGGCGGATGGCCGCGTGCATTTCCGGCAGCCGCTGGCGCTGGATCTTGGCGGCATCGCCAAGGGCTTTGCCGTCGACATGGCGATACAGGCGCTGCGTCGCGCCGGCGTGCGCGAGGCCTGCGTCAATGCCGGTGGCGATCTGCGCGTCATGGGCGGCCGCGAGCAGCTGATCCATGCCCGCGCCCCCGATGATCCGCAACGGCTGATCGCGCTCGGGCATCTGGCCCGCGGCGCCATGGCCACATCGGGCATCTATTATTCCGCGCGCACGCACGCCGGGCGCGATGTCAGCGCCCTCGTCGATGCCCGCTCGCGCCAGCCGCTGCTGCAGGCGCGCAGTTGCACGGTGCTGGCGCCGACCTGCATGGTCGCCGATGCGCTGACCAAGGTGCTGGCCCAGGTCGGCGATGGGCAAAGTCCGCTGCTGCGCCGTTTCGGCGCGGTCGGCATCGTTTTGTAGTAGGGGAGTGGTGTCATGTCGAGTCATCGCGGTATCGCGACCATCAGGCTGCATCCCTGGCATCGCGGGCTGGTCTATCTGGCCCTGATCGTCATTGCCGGCAGCGGCATTGCCTGGACCGTGCTCGAAGACTGGCTGATGCAGGGGCCCGGTCCGTTGCCACAGCTGCTGCTGAAGACGCATGGCATCTTCAGTTTTCTCACCCTCATGGCGGTCGGCTCGCTGCTGCCCACGCACATGCGCCTGGCCTGGCGCCAGCGCCGCAATGTACTCACCGGGGTGGTGTCGGCGCTGGTTCTGCTGGTGCTCATCGTCACCGCCATGGGGCTGTATTACGGCGGCGAGGACTGGCGCGAGCTGACCAAGTGGACCCATGTCGTGGTCGGCGTGGCCGTGGTGCTGGTGCTGCCCGTGCATGTGCTGCTCGGGCGCCGCACGCGTTACCGGCAGATGGCCAGGAGTTCGGCGGGCTGACGCCAGCCTCCCGAGGCATGCTTTAATCGCGCCTTGCGGTCGTTTTCCTGCGTTGCAGGCCGACCATGTCGAGGGAGTGCGCGATGACCACGGTGTTTTTCATTCACGGCAAGGAAAGCGGTCCGGACGGTCTCAAGATCCAGGCCATGCGCCGTGCCGTGGAAGCCCTGGGGTTTGCCACCGAGGCCCCTGACTTCCGTTTCAGCCCCGACCCCGAGGCGCGTGCCAGCCATCTGCTGGCGCGCCTGCCGGAGGGCGAGCCGGTGCTGCTGGTCGGCTCCAGTCTCGGCGGCTATGTCGCCGCGCGCACCGCCGAACTGGCACAGGGCACGGCGGCGGACATCCGTGGTTTGTTCCTGCTCTGTCCCGCCTTCGATCTGCCCGGTTATCCGCTCGACAGGCCGCCGCAGCCGCTGCGCGGCAAGGCCGTGCATCTCGTCCATGGTCGTCATGATGACGTGGTGCCGCTGGCGACTTCGCTGAAGGCGGGGGCCGACTGGCAGGCCGTGGTCACCGTGGTCGAGGACGATCATCCGCTGCATGCCAGCGTCGATCTGATCTGCCTGCTGCTGGCGCATTTCGCCCGTGAGCTGGGGTGATCGCACCACAATGAGCGCTGACATCACCCCGGGCTTTCTTGTCCTGCACAGCCATCGCCTGGAGAGCTTGCGCGATGTGCTGGTGCAGTGGCTGCAGGCGTATCCGCTGGCGCCGCTGGAAGACGAGATCGTGCTGGTGCAGAGCAACGGCATGGCGCAGTGGCTGAAGGCCGCCCTGGCCGCCGATCCGGAACCGCGGGATGACAGCGCGCCCGGTCTCGGCATTTGCGCGGCGGTGAAGATGCAGTTCCCGGCGCGCTTCTTCTGGGAGGCCTATCGCGCCGTGCTGGGGCCGGCGGCGGTGCCGAAAACCTCACCCTTCGACAAGGAGCGCCTGCGCTGGCGCATCCTGCGTCTGCTGCCGGGCCTGCTTGTCGGCGCTGATTTCCTGCCCCTGCGCGACTACCTCGATGATGACGCCGACGGTCGCAAGGCCTGGCAGCTGGCGGCGCAGCTGGCCGACCTGTTCGACCAGTACCAGGTCTATCGCGCCGACTGGCTGGCGGACTGGTCGCAGCAGACGGATGTGTTGCGCCAGGCCCCGGAGAGCGGGCGCGAGCCATGGCCGCTGCCCGAGCGCGAGCGCTGGCAGCCGCAGCTCTGGCGCGCGCTTGAAGCCGACATTGCCGGGACGGACGGGATGGCCGGCGAGGGTGGTCTGGCGGGGCATCGCGCCGGCTTGCAGGCGCGTTTTGCCAGCCGCCTGCGTGCCGGCGGTCCGCGTCCGGCCGGCCTGCCGCGACGCGTCATTGTCTGGGGCTTTTCGACGCTGCCCGGCCATGTCCTGGAGGGCCTCGCCGAGCTCGGTCGCCATGTCCAGGTCATTCTTGCCGTGGTCAATCCCTGCCGCCATTACTGGGCCGATCTGCTGCAGCCGCGTCAGCGTCTGCGCCATGCCCGCAAGGCCTCGCTGCCGGCGCTGCTGAGCGAGCAGGAGCTGAGCCGCCACGCCAATCCGCTGCTGCTGGCCTGGGGCCAGCAGGGCCGCGACTATCTCAAGCGTCTGGAGGTCTACGACGACCCCGACAGCTACCGGATGCGCTTTCAGGCCATGGGTCAGCGTATCGATCTGTTCGACAGCGAGGATGACGCACGGTCGCTGCTGGCGCAGCTGCAGCTGGCCGTGCTCGATCTCGAACCGGCGCCCGACAGCGCCGATGAACGACGACCTGTGGCCGGCAGCGATGCGTCGCTGCGTTTCCAGGTGGCGCACAGCCGCCTGCGCGAGGTCGAGGCCCTGCACGATCATCTGCTGGCGGCCTTCGATGCCAGTCGCGACAGCGCCCGCCCGCTGCGCCCGCAGGATGTCGTGGTCATGGTGCCGGACATCCGCCAGTACGCGCCGCTGGTGCAGGCGGTGTTCGATCGTGACGAGGCGACGCGGTTGCCGTTTGCCATCCTCGACCGCCCGCAGCGTGGCGAGCAGCCGTTGCTGACCGCGCTGGAGTGGCTGCTCGGCCTGCCCGAGGCGCGTTGCACCGCCGCCGAGGTATGGGACTTGCTGGATGTGCCGGCGGTGGCGACGCGCTTCGCCCTGGCCGCCGATGACCTGCCGCGTCTGCGTCGCTGGTTCGAGGCCGCCGGCGCGCGCTGGGGGCTGGATGCGCGGCATCGCACACACTGGCAGGTGCCGGAGGGCATGGAGCAGAACACCTGGCGCTTTGCCCTCGACCGCCTGCTGCTGGGCTATGCCGTGGGCGATGACAGCAGCCTCGATCAGGTCTTTGCCGGCACCTTGCCGCAGGCTGACCTGAGCCCGCTGGAGGCGGCCGCGCTCGGGCCCATGAGCCAGGTGCTGACGGCTCTGGCCGGGTGGTCGGAGCGTCTGCGCCAGCCGCGTCCGGTGGCGCAGTGGCTGGATGACCTGCAGGCCCTGCTGGCGGACTTTCTGTCGCCGGCGGATGACAACGAGGCCTGGCTGCTGGAGCAGTTGCAGCAGGCTCTGCTGGCCTGGGCCGAGGAGGCGCAGGATGCCGCCGCCGGCGAGGCCCTGCTGGCGCTCGCCGTGGTGCGCGAGGGCTGGCTGTCGCGCCTGGACGAGGCCTCGATGAGCCAGCGCTTCCTGTCCGGCGCCATCCATGTCGCCACGCTCATGCCCATGCGCGCCATCCCGTTCCGCATGGTCTGCATTCTCGGTCTCAACGATGGCGAGTTCCCGCGCCAGCGCCCGCCGGTGGATTTCGATCTGATGAGCCTGAAGGGGCAGCAGCGCGCCGGCGATCGTTCGCGCCGCAACGATGACCGCTACCTGTTCCTGGAGGCCTTGCTGTCGGCGCGCGAGCAGCTGCTGCTGAGCTGGGTCGGGCGCAGTGCGCGCAACAACCAGACGCTGCCGCCGTCGTTGCTGGTGGCGCAGTTGCAGGACTATCTCCGCGCCGGCTGGCGTGGCGAGGATGCCAATGCCGACCTGTTGGCGCAGCTGACCACCGAGCATGCCCTGCAGCCGTTCAGCGAGCGCTATTTCCGGCCCGGTGCGTTGCGCAGCTATGCCGCGCCCTGGGCCGCCCCCTGGCTGGCCGGGCGTGCGCAGTTCGCACCGCGCGAGCCGGTGGCGCTGGCACCGGGCGAGGACTTGCCGGCGCTGAACCTGCTGACGCTGGCGCAGTGGCTGCGCGAGCCGGCGCGGCAGTTCTACCGTGATCGTCTCGGCGTGAGCATGCGCGACACGGTGATGGCGGTGCCCGATCACGAGCCCTTCTCTGTCGATGCGCTGGCGCGTCACCAGTCCGTCGAGGCGCTGCTGGATGCCCTGCGCGAGCCCGATGGCAGCACCGCGCTGATGCGTGTGGTGCGCGAGCGGGTCGGGCGCGGCGAGTGGCCTCTGGCCGGTTTCGCCGATCCGCCCCGGCGCGAGCTGGGCGAAGTCGCCGAGCTGCTCTGGCAGGCGTCCGCCGACTGGCGTCTGGCCGCGGAGGAGGCTCCGCGCCTGCTCGCCTGGCAGGGCGAGGTGGGCGGTCGCGTGCTGACGGTCGAGCATGGCGCCGGCGATATCCGCATGGGTGCCGATGGCAGCCGCCGGCTCTGGCAGTTCACCGCCTCCAGGCTGCACGATGAGCGACGCCGGGTGACGCGCTGGCATCCGCTGCTGCGACCCTGGCTGCAGCATGTGCTGCTGGCGGTCACTGGTGATCCGCTGCCGACCCGTATCATTTCTCCCTCGGGCACGCTGGACTGGGCACCGCTGGCGCCGGCAACGGCCCTGCTGTGCTGGCAGCGTCTGCTGGCGGCCTGGCTGGCGGGCCAGAACCGGGCCTTGCCGCTGGATGCGAAGACGGCATTCGCCTGGGCTGCCGCCGATCATGCTGCCGGCCATGGCTCCGAGCATGCCGCCAGCGCTGCGGATGCGGCTGCCGGCAAGGCGCTGGAGGCAGCCGCCACGGCTTACGAGGGCAGTGATTTCAGCGCCTTCGCGGCGCCTGCCGACAGCAGTCCGCTGGGTTGGTTGTGGCCCGATTTCGCGGCGCTGTCCGCCAGTGGCGACTTTGTCGCGCTCGCGCGTGAGCTTTTCCTGCCCGTGGTGCGCGCCAGTCGCGGCGAGTCGGTGCTGCCGGAGGAGGGCTCATGAGCAGCGCCATCCTGCAGCCGCTGGCGCTGCCGCTGGACGGCCTGCGCCTGATCGAGGCCAGTGCCGGTACCGGCAAGACCTACACCATCGCCATGCTTTACCTGCGTCTGGTGCTAGGGCATCAGCGCGATCTGCCGCCATTCGAGGGCCGGCGTCTGCTGCCGCCCGACATTCTTGTGCTGACCTTCACCGATGCCGCCGCCGGCGAGCTGCGCGACCGCATCCGCCAGCGCCTGACCGAGGCTGCCACGGTGTTCCGCCAGGGCGGCGAGGGTGGCGATGCGCTCCTGCGCGAGCTGGTCGCGGATTATCCGGACGCGCGTCATGACGAGGCCGCCTTTCTGCTCGAACAGGCCGCGCAATGGCTGGACGAGGCCGCGATCAGCACCATCCACGCCTGGTGTCTGCGTGTGCTGCAGCAGCATGCCTTCGACAGCGGCAGCCTGTTCTCGCAGACGCTGGTGCAGGATCTGGCCGCGCTGCGCGACCAGGTCGTGCGCGATGTCTGGCGCCAGTGGTTCTATCCGCTGCCGGCGCCACAGGCGGCGTTGATCGCCGAGCTGCTGGGCGACCCCGACCGGCTGGCGCGCAAGCTGCAGCCGCTGCTCGCTGCCGGCGAACCCGGACTCTGCCGCGATGGCGTGCCGGCTGCACGCGACTGGCGGGCGGCCTGGGCCGCGCTGGCGCGCACGCAGGATCTGCTGGGCGCGGCACGTGTCCGGCTCTGGCAGGGCTGGGATGCGCATGGGGCGGAAATACTGCCCATGCTGATCGCGGCCACGGAGCGCAAGCAGCTCAAGAACACCAGCTACAAGCTTGATTGGCTGAACGCTCTGACGCCGGCCATGCAACGCTGGCAGCAGGGCGGCGAGGCGCCGGCCAAGCTCGACAAGCTGACCCCGGAGGCGCTGGCGGCGGGTACCAGCAAGGGCGGCATCACGCCTGAGCATGGCTGGTTCGCCGGGGTCGCCGACTATCTGCAGCTGGCCGACAGCTTGCAGGCGCCGCGTCAGGCTCTCGAACTGGCCCTGCTCGACGACTTCGCCGGCGCGGTTCGCGCGGGCCTGGAAGCGCGTCTGCGCGAGCGCGCCGAGATGGGTTTCGACGATCTCCTCAAGCGTGTCGATGCCGCCTTGCGCGGCCCGCATGGCGAGCGCCTGGCAGAGCGCCTGCGCGAGCAGTATCCGGTCGCGCTCATCGACGAATTCCAGGACACCGATCCGCTGCAGTTCCGTCTTTTCCGCAGCCTCTACGAGAACAGGCCGGACACGGCGCTGCTCATGATCGGCGACCCCAAGCAGGCCATCTACAGCTTTCGCGGCGCCGACCTGCCGACCTATCTGGCCGCGCGCGAGCTGGCGCAGACGCCGCATCACACGCTGGATACCAACTTCCGCTCCGACCAGGCCCTGGTCGATGCCGTCAATGCCGTCTTCAGCTATGCCGGGCAGTGGCCCGATGGCGCCTTTGGCCAGGGCGGCGATGCCCTGCCGTTCCAGCCGGTGCGAGCGCAGCGCCGACAGTCGCCGCTGCGCCGTCGCACTGCCTCCGGTGCTCTGAGCGAGCTGCCGGCCCTGCAACTGGCGCTGCCCGATGACTTCAGCCTGCTGCCGAAAAGCCGCGCCGAGCTGCTGCTCGCCGACCGCTGTGCCGACACCATCGCCGGCTGGCTGGGCGAGGGCAGTCGTGGCGAGCTCGGCTTCGAGGAGGTCGGCACGCTGCGCGCCATAGGCCCTGGCGACATCGCCGTGCTGGTGCGCAAGGGCCGCGAGGCGCGCATCCTGCGTCGGGCCTTGCAGGCGCGCGGCATTCCCAGTGTCTACGGTTCCGACCGCGATTCGGTCTATGCCAGCCGCGAGGCCGAGCAGCTGCAGATCTGGCTGGAGGCTTTTGCCGAGCCGGCGCGCGAGGACAGGCTGCGACTGGCCCTGGCGACCCCGGCTCTGGGCCGTGACTGGGCGGCGCTGGCGCATCTGCGTCGCGACGAGCGCGCCTGGGAAGATGAGGTCGAGCAGGTGCGTCAGTGCCATGAGGTCTGGCGCACGCAGGGTGTGCTGGCGGCCGTGCGGCAGTGGCTGTTCCATCATCGTGTGCCGGCGCGTCTGCTGCATCCGGACTGGCTAGATGGCGAGCGCGCCCTGACCAACTTGCTGCATCTGGCCGAGCTGTTGCAGTCGGCGGCGACCGGTCTGCATGGCGAGCAGGCGCTCATCCGCCACCTCGCCGAGTGCCGTGACGGCGGTGACCAGTCCGGCAGCCAGGATGCCCTGGTGCGTCTGGAAAGCGACAGCGCGCGCGTGCGCGTGGTCACGCTGCACCAGTCCAAGGGGCTGGAGTATCCGCTGGTCTGCCTGCCGTTCACCGCGCTGCCCGGCGGCCAGCATCGCGATGCCTGGCGCCGCTATCACAAGCCGGATGGCGAGCTGGTGCTCGACCTCGATACCGGCAAGGACAGCAATGCCAGCCGCCAGGCGGCGGCCGAGCAGCTGCAGGAAGATTTGCGTCTTTTCTATGTCGGACTCACCCGTGCTCGCCACCTGCTCTGGCTGGCCCTGCTGCCGGTCAGCCAGGGCGGGCGCAAGGACAGCCTGCTGCAACAGACGCCCTGGGCGCATGTGCTCGCCGGCGCGGCCGAACTGGCCAGCGATGCCTTGCCGGCGGCGCTGGCGCGTTTCCTCGCCGAGGTGCCACAGGTACAGGCGCATTACTGGTCGCCGGCCTCTGCCGAGGTGATGGCCTGGCAGGCGCCGCCGCAGTCACCGCACTGGCAGCCGGCGCTGGCGTTTCGCGGCCTGCGTGGCGAGCCCTGGCGCATCAGCAGCTACAGCGGCCTGAAGACACGCGAGGAAACCCTGCCGCTGGCTCCGCGTCAGGCGCCGGCCGCCGAGGATACGGCGCAGGCGGAAACCTTCCGCGAGCAGACGCTGTCCGGTCTCGCCGCGCTGCCGCGTGGCGCCGAGATCGGCAGCTTCTGGCACAGCCTGCTGGAAGAGGCGGCGGCGCTGGGCTTTGCCACCGACCCGGAGAGCACGGCGGTGCTCGATGACTTCATTGCCCGTCAGTGCCGGCAGCGCCAGTGGACGGATCAGACCGTGCCGCTGCAGCAGGCGCTGCGCGGCTGGCTGCGCCATGTCATGACGCTGCCGGCGCAGGCGGACGGCAGCCTGCCAGCGCCGCTGGCGCTGCAGCAGCTGCGCAGCTATCAGGTCGAGCTGGAGTTCTGGCTGGCCAGCCATGGTGTCGATGTCGTCGCCGTCGATGCCCTGGTCTGTCGCCACACCCTGTCCGGGCGGGCGCGTCCGGCCATGGCGGCGGCGCGGCTCAACGGTCTGTTCAAGGGCTTCATGGATCTCGTCTTCGAATATCAGGGCCGCTATTACGTGGCCGACTACAAGTCCAACTATCTGGCCGCCGATGTCGCCGAGTACCACCCGGAGGCGCTTGCCGCCGACATCGCCAAGCATCGCTACGACCTGCAGTACGTGCTTTATCTGCTGGCCCTGCATCGCCAGCTGCGCGCGCGTCTGCCGGATTACGACTATGACCGCCACATCGGTGGCGCCGTCTATCTTTACCTGCGTGGCTGGGATGGCGAGGGGCATGGCGTGCACGTCGAACGTCCGCCACGGCAGTTGATCGAGGCACTGGATGCGCTGTTCGCGGGCGTGGAGGGCAGGGCATGAGCCGGCAACTCGATGAGCTTCTCGGCGCCGCCGAAGCCGAGGGTCTCCTGCGTCCGCTCGACACCGCGCTCGCGGCCTGGCTGGCGCGCCACGCCGGCAGTGACGATGACGCCGTGCTGGTGCTGGCGGCGCTGACCAGCAGCCAGCATGGTCAGGGCCATCTGCGTCTCGACCTTGATCTGCTGCTGGAGGCGCCCGAGCGTCTCGGCCTGGATGGTCCGGCCGGGCGACAGCTCATGCGCCTGCTGCGCGCGCAGCCACTGCAGACTCTGCCCGCGCGCCTGCTGGCCTCGGGACTGGTGAGCGCTGCCGCCGATGCCGGGCTGGAGAGCGCGACACCGCTGGTGCTCGATGGCCATGGTCTCTACCTGCGCCGGGCCTGGCGCGATGAAGTCCTGGTCGCCGCGGCACTGCACGCGCGCATGCAGGCGCCATCATTGCTGCCCGACGGCCTGGATCTGCGCCCGGTGCTAGCCAGCCTGTTCCCGACGGCGGCCGCCACCGACTGGCAGAAGCTGGCCTGTGCCCTGGCCGCGCGTCAGCGCTTTACGGTCATCACCGGCGGCCCGGGCACCGGCAAGACCACCACCGTGGTGCGTCTGCTCGGGCTGTTGCAGGAGCTGACCCTGACTGCCGGTGGCCAGCCCCTGCGCATCGCCCTCGCGGCACCCACCGGCAAGGCCGCGGCACGCCTGAACGAATCCATTGCCGGCGCGGTCTCGCGCCTGCCGCTGGCCGAGCACGTGAGGGCTGCCATCCCGACCGAGGTCAGCACCGTTCACCGTCTGCTCGGTGTGCAGGGCGGCAGCCGGCGTTTTCGTCACGATGCCCGTCAGCCCCTGCTGCTTGATGTGCTGGTGATCGACGAGGCCTCCATGCTGGATCTCGAGCTGATGGCCTCGGTGCTGCGCGCCTTGCCGTCCGAGGCGCGCCTGATCCTGCTCGGCGACCGTGAGCAGCTCGCCTCGGTCGAGGCCGGTGCCGTGCTGGGCGATCTTTGCAACGGTGCCGCCGCCGGTGGCTATGCGCCGGAGCTGGCGGCCTGGCTGGCTGGCCAGACCGGCGCCGACCTGAGTGCCTGGACTGTGCCGGCGACGCAGGCGCGCCTGCTGGATCAGCATGTGGTGATGTTGCGCGAGAGCCATCGTTTCGATGCCGGTCGCGGCATCGGACGCCTGGCGCGCATGCTGCAGGATGGTCAGGCTGCCGGGCTTGACGGTTTCGCCGCCTTTGCACCGGAGGTGCGGGAGGTGGATCGCACGGCCTTGCTCGATGGTTACGAGGCCTACTGGCAGCTGCTCGCGCAGGCGCCGGAGGACAGTGCAGCCGAGACGGCCTGGGATGCCTGGGCCGATGCCGTGCTGAGCGCTTTCGATCGCTACCGCATTCTCTGCGCCGTGCGCGAGGGCGGGCAGGGCGTGGCCGGTCTCAATGCCGACTGCGAGGCGCATCAGCGCCGGCTGGGCCGCATCCAGGGCCATGCCGCCTGGTATGCCGGGCGGCCGGTCATGGTCACGCGCAATGACTATGCCCTGGCCCTCATGAACGGCGATGTCGGCATCACGCTCTGGCGCCCGGATGCCGAGGCGCCCGGCGGACGGCGTCTGCGCGTGGTGTTCCGTGCCGGTGTCGATGGCGCCGGCGAGCCGGCTGCCGGTCTGCGCTGGCTGCTGCCCAGTCGCCTGCCGGCGGTGGAGACGGTCTATGCCATGACCGTGCACAAGGCCCAGGGTTCGGAGTTCGAGCGGGCGGCGCTGGTGCTGCCCACGCAGGCCTTGCCGGTGCTGACCCGGGAGCTGGTCTACACGGCGCTGACCCGTGCACGCAGCCAGGTCGATCTGGTGCCTGGCGAGCTGGCCACCTGGCGTCTGGCGGTTTCCAGACAGGCTGTACGCAGTTCCGGCCTGGCTGACCGGATGCATTTCATTACATGAAATTGCATAGCTCGGCAGCTTGAAACCTTAAGCCTGTGCACGAGTGATAGTTGAACAAAACCGCAACCGTGCTTGCACGGTAAAGCCTCCTTTTCCTCCCTAGCCTTGGTCGCGAGGGTCGGCTCCCCATGGCCGGCGGGAGGATAAGGGTGAACATCATCATGCAATTCAAGCGAGCTGTCCTGGCAACTGTGCTCTCCACGCTGGTTCTGACCGGCTGTGGCGGTGGTGGCGGCGGTGGTGGCGGCGGAGCCAGCACCAGTACCAGCAACACCTCGGCACCGCCTCCGGCAACGGTCACGCCGGATGGCAGCAGTCGTACCATCAGCTCCAGCTGCCCGTTCCAGCAGAATCTGGGTGCGGCTCGTGGTGACAATCTCCACATTGATTCCGTGCGCTGGCTGCAGACCGTGGAAATGGTGTCCGATGCGCCCGATACCCGTCTCGCCGGCGGCAAGGCCGTCAAGGTCCGCATTGACCTGCTGGCCAGCGACAACCAGCTGGCACCGACACGCCGCGAGCTGCGCGTCTACAACCCGGCCGATGGCAGCTGCACCGTCATCCCGGTCGACGGCCCCAGCCGTGTTCCTGCCGCCCGTGATGGCGACACTCTCAATAGCGCCTTTGTGGCGAACATTCCGGCCAGCCTGGTCAAGCCCGGCATGACCGCATCGCTGGTGTTTGACGATGGCAGCGGCCGCAGCGCCGGCGAGGCCGACCAGACCTATCGCGTGCTGGTGCCGTCCGTGGCGCCGGCGGTGAAGGAAGTGCTGCGCATCATTCCGCTGACCCTGCTCGGCAGCACCGGCTACAACAGCAGCCAGATCGCCGAGCTGATCACCCGCCTGTATCCGGTCAGCGAAGTCGAGGTCCATGTCGAGTCTCCGCTCAACATCACCACTTCGCTGCTGTCCAGCCTGACCCTCAGCGGTGGCATCTATAGCGGTACCGTCGGTCTCATGCAGAACCTGCTCAATACCGTCGATGACCTCTGCGCCACGCTCAACGGCAGCCAGACCAATCCGCGCACGGCACCCAAGTGCCTGGCCCTGGTTCCCGACAACCTGATCTTCAGCGCCAGCGGCGGCGGCCAGACCACCGGCCTGGCCTATGTCGGCGGCATCGCCATGGTGGCCCGTTCGGTGGCCTCGGTAGATATCACCAACGTCAGCGGCCCCTATGACGCTTCGCACTGGATCACCTACAACGCCATGACCGTGGCGCATGAATATGGTCATCTGCTCGACCTCGACCATGCAGCCTGTGGCGGCGCCACCGGCATCGACCCGCGCCTGTATGCGGATGGACATCTGGGCGGCGTGCCGGGCTATGACGCCACCCGCAATGTCTACTTCGCCAGCTCGCACCTGAACGCCGGCGGCCAGCCGATGTTCTCCGACGTCATGTCCTACTGCGGCAAGGAGTGGGTGTCCGATCGCGGCTACCTGGCCACCATGGCCTATCGCGCCGGCAGTGCCGATCAGGCGGCTGCACGCACGACGTCTGCCGACAGCTCCGGCAGCACCAGCACGCAGTGGCTGAAGATCGCGCTCACGCCCAAGGGCTGGAAGATCCGTCATGCCGGCTTTGCGCCGTCGACGCTGGAAACCAGCAAGATGCAGCTGGAGGTGAGCAGCGACAAGGGCGTCGAAACCCTGTCCGTGCTCAGCGCCGTGATCTCGGAGCACCATGACACGGCAGGCTTCGGTCCCTTCTACATCAACCTCGGCGATCGCCATGTGTCCTCGCTGCGCCTGCTCTCCGACGGCGTCGAAATGACGCGCTGGGGCAGCTCCGACTTGTAAGCCCGAGGAACTGGTGACTGTACAGTCAGTCACCAGTTCCGTATGGGTTTGCCAAACGCGGCGTTTTAGGGAAAAGTAGGCGCCAGCCTACATCAGCCTAAAAAAGCAACAGAAAGACCGCTGCCCAGCAGTCTGCCGCGCGCCCGGACCCGTCATGCCCCGAGTTCTTCGTTTTGCCCCCTTGTTCCTGCTGTTGAGTGCCTGTGGAGGCGGTGGTGGTGGCGCCGGCGGTGGTCAGCCGGCCTCGGCCGCCAGCGAGCCGGCACCTGCCAATACCAGTCGTCTGGCCACTGCCGGCAGTCAGCGCAGCATTGCCGCCGCCTGCCCGTTCTCCCAGAACATCGGTGCCGCCAGGGGCGATGGCCTGCGCATTGCCGCCGTGAACTGGCTGCAGACCGTCGCGCTTGATCCGGCAGGTGGTGACACCCGTCTCATGGCCGGCAAGAGCGTGCGTGTGCGTGTCGATATCCTGTCGAACAACGGTGCGCCGCTGCCGTCCGGTCATGATCTGCTGGTGCGGGACAGCAGCGGAGCCTGCCAGCGCATTAGCCTGAGCGGGCCGGCGCAGACGCCGACCGCGATTGATCGCGACAGCCTGCAGACCGCCTACACGGCCGATATCCCGGCTGCCCTCGTGCAGCCAGGCCTGCAGCTGTCCATTGTGCTTGATGATGACAATGGTCGCAGCGCCAGCGAGGCTGATCAGACCTACCGTGTGCTGGCCGCCGACGTGGCGCCAGCCACCAGCGAGCTTGTGCGCATCATCCCTGTGCGTTATCAGGGCTTTGATGGCTATGTGAACTCCCCCAAGGAACTGGCGGCCCTGCTGGTGCGCATGCATCCGCTGAGCAGCGTGAGCACGCGTTTTGAATCGGTGTTCTCGCCGCCCTCGCTGCTGGGTGTCTCGGGCAATGCCACCTTCGAGACCATGAAGGCCGTGCTCAATGACGTCGACAACCGCTGTCATGACCTCAATGGCTCGCAGGCCAGCGCCAGCACGGCACCCAAGTGCCTGGCCGTGTTTCCGGACAATCTGGTGTTTCGGCCGGCCGGCGATCCCAGGGGCAAGGTGGTCGGCCTGGCGTATGTCGGTGGTATTTCCATGCTGACCGAGTCGGTCGACAGTGTTGACGTGATGACGGTGACCTCGCCCTATGACAGCCAGGACTGGCTGCAGTTCAGGGCGGTCACGGTGGCGCACGAGATGGGGCATCTGCTCGATCTGCAACATGCTGCCTGCGGTGGTGCCGATGGCACCGACCCGCGTCTCTACGCCGATGGCCGTCTTGATGGCGGCGCCGGCTACGACAGCCTGCGCGGCTTCTATTTCTCCAGCCAGCGCATGGGCAGCGATGGCAAGCCGCTGTTCAGCGATCTCATGTCCTATTGCGACAAGGAGTGGAGCTCCGACCGCGGCTATCTGGCGGCCATGTCCTATCGCACGCCGGTCCCGGGCAGCACAAAGGCTGCACCGACCTCGACGACCAGCGCGCGCTGGCTCAAGGTTTCGCGCACGGCATCGGGCTGGGATGTGCGCAAGGTCGATTTCGCCCCGGCCACCGTGGCGGCCAGCGACCTGGGTCTGGGTGTGCTGAGCAACCGCGGGCGCGAGCATCTGCCGTTGGTGTCGGCGGTCATCGCCGATGCGGCGGCGGCCGGGCAGGGGGGGCCTTACTATGTCAATCTCGGCGACCGTCAGGTCGTCGCCATGCAGCTGCTGAAGGCCGGTGCGCTGGTGCAGGATTTGTCGGCGGCAGCTCTCAAAGGCCCCTGACAAACCCGTTGTTGCGGGGTAGCCTACGAGTCATCCGGTGGCGCGCTTCTTGCTGCGCCCATGGCATAACAACTCGAAGGATCCACGCCCATGAAGCCGCTTTCGCCTGCTGATCAGATGTTCCTGTGGCTGGAAAAACGCCAGCAGCCCATGCATGTGGCGGGGTTGCAGCTGTTCAGCTACCCCGAGGATGCCGGTCCCAGATACATCCGTGACCTGGTCGAGCATCTGCGCAGCTTCAAGGAGCCGCAGTCGCCGTTCAACCAGCGTCTGGTCAGCCGTTTCGGCCAGTATTTCTGGGAAACCGACAAGCAGTTCGACCTCGAACATCACTTCCGTCATCGTGCGCTGCCCAAGCCGGGCCGCATCCGCGAGCTGCTGTCCTATGTCTCGGCCGCGCACAGCAATCTCATGGATCGCCAGCGCCCGCTCTGGGAAGTGCATCTGATCGAGGGTGTGCAGGGGCGCCGTTTCGCGCTCTACACCAAGGTCCATCACGCCATGTTCGACGGCATTGCCGCCATGCGCATGGGCGCGCGCGCTCTCTCCCCCGATATGGACATACGTGATCTGCCGCCGATCTGGGCCATGCCGCCACGTCGCAGCAAACCCGCCGGTCTGCCCAATCCGGTCGATGTCGCCACCGGCCTGGCGCGCTTCACCGCCGGCCTCAGCAAGCAGGTCGCGACCATGCCGGCGGTGCTTGGCGAAATCGCCAAGGTGTCGCGCAAGTCGCGTCGTGATCCCAACTTCGTGACCTTCTTCCAGGCGCCGCCCAGCCTCATCAACAGCAAGATCACCGGCTCGCGCCGCTTTGCCGCGCAGAGCTGGCCGATCGAACGCTTCAAGGCGGTTGGCAAGGTCTTCGGAGCCACGCTCAATGATGTGGTGCTGGCGGTATGCGGGAGTGCGTTGCGGAATTATCTGATCAGCCAGCAGGCGCTGCCTGACAAGCCGTTGATCGCGATGGTGCCGGTGTCACTGCGTCGGGATGACAGTGCGGAGGGGAATCAGATCGCCATGATCCTGGCCAATCTCGGGACCGAGGTGGCGGATCCGACGTTGCGTCTGGAGAGGGTGAAGGCATCCATCGAGGAAGCCAAGTGCCGCTACAAGGCCATGAGTCCGGCCGAGATTCTCAACTACACGGCGCTCATGATGGCGCCGGCCGCTGTCCAGCTGCTGACCGGGCTGGCGCCCGGCCTGCAGCCTTTCAACGTGATCATTTCCAATGTGCCGGGCCCGAAGGAGCCCTTGTACTGGAATGGCGCGCGCCTGACCGGCATGTATCCGGTTTCGATACCGGTCGATCAGGTCGCGCTAAACATCACTTTGACCAGTTACGCGGGCCACCTGGAGTTCGGTCTGACCGCTTGCCGTCGAACCCTTCCTTCGATGCAGCGCCTTCTCGATTATCTCGAGCACGGTATTCGCGAACTTGAGGTTGCGGCCGGTCTGCGCTGAAGCCTTCACGCGCGCCACGCGGAGCACCGTAGGACGGACGATCACCGGCCGGACGGGCCGGGCGATCACCATAGGACGGGCGGTCGCCGGCCGGACGTGCCGGACGGTCACCGTAGGCCGGACGTTCGCCGGCACCCGCGCTGCGGAAATCCGGACGGCCTGCGCCGCCACGGTAGCCGCCGCGATCACCGCGCAGGGCGGTGCGATCGAAAGCCGAACGCTCGTGGGTAGCTACGCCGGCACGGTTGCCGATGGACTCGTCGTTGCCTTCGAAGCTGCGCGGAGCCGGAGCGTGGTCGCCACGCGGAGCGGCGGCGCGATCAGCGTAGGCCGGACGGTCATAGGACGGACGATCGCCGCGCGGAGCACCGTAGGACGGGCGGTCGCCATAAGCCGGACGGTCGCCGTAGGACGGACGATCACCGGCAGAGCGGTCGCGATTGCCCTGGTAACCACCTTCACGACGTGCGCCTTCCGGACGGTTCTCACCGAAACCCGGGCTGCGCGGACGATCGCCATAAGCCGGACGGTCGCCGTAGGACGGACGATCACCAGCGGAACGGTCACGGTTGCCCTGGTAGCCGCCTTCACGACGCTGGCCGCCGAAGCCGCCACGACCGCCATCACGGCTCGGGCCGCCTTCGCGGTACTTCGGCGCCGGACGCGGTTCCATGCCGGGGATGGTCAGTTCGGGAATGCTGTTGCCGGTGTAGGCGGCGAGACGCTGCAGCTTGCCGCGGTCACGACGGTTGACCAGGCTGATGGCATTGCCGGTACGGCCGGCGCGGCCGGTACGAC
Organism: Perlucidibaca sp.; assembly: GCA_023265995.1. Taxonomy (GTDB): domain Bacteria; phylum Pseudomonadota; class Gammaproteobacteria; order Pseudomonadales; family Moraxellaceae; genus Perlucidibaca. The sequence goes on along the minus strand of JAHFSA010000001.1, from coordinate 30,492 downwards.
CGATGCGGTGGACGTAATCTTCCAGCACCATCGGCAGGTCGAAGTTGAACACGTGGCTGATGCCGACCACGTCGATGCCGCGAGCGGCGACGTCGGTGGCGACCAGGCACTTGACCTGACCATCCTTGAGCGCGCGCAGGGTGCGGTTACGCGCCGGCTGCTTCATGTCGCCATGGAGGGCGGCGGTCTGGATGCCGAAGTTGGCCAGTTCGATCGACAGCTCTTCCGAGTCGCGACGGGTGGCGGTGAAGACCACCGACTGGTTGACTTCCGGATCGGCCAGCAGCTTCAGCAGAATGGCCTTCTTGTGCACGATGTCGTCGCAGAAATACAGACCCTGCGTGATGTTCTCGTGCTTGTCGCGCTGGGCGCTGATCTGCAGGCGCTCCGGGTTGTTCATGACGCGGGCGGCGAGGGTGGCGATGCGGTCTTCCAGGGTGGCGGAGAACAGCAGCGTCTGGCGTTCCTTCGGAGCCTTCTCGGCGATCAGTTCGACGTCGTCGATGAAGCCGAGGTCGAGCATGCGGTCGGCTTCGTCGAGGACGAGCATTTCAACGCGCTCGAGCGAGATCTGACCACGATTCATGAGGTCGAGCAGACGACCCGGGGTGGCGACCATGACGTCGACCGGGCGAATCAGCTGCTTGGCCTGCTGCTGGTAGTTCATGCCGCCGAGGATGCTGGCGGTGCGGATCTTGAGGCGGGCGCCGTAGACACGGGCCGCGGTTTCGACCTGACGGGCGAGTTCGCGGGTCGGGGTCAGCACCAGGATGCGCGGGCCCTTGCCCTTGCCGCCAGGCGTCATGGTCATGCGGTGGAGAGCCGGCAGCAGGAACGCGGCAGTCTTGCCGGTACCGGTCTGGGCCGATGCCATCAGGTCCTTGCCGGTGAGGGCAATGGGAATGGCCTGAGCCTGGATCGGGGTGGGTTCGTTGTAGCCGGCTTCATTGAGCGCAGCCAAAAGGGCGTCATGCAGCGACAGGTCAGCAAAAGTCAAAGACACAAGTCTATCCTCGCGGGCAGCCCGCGGTGAGTATGAGTAAACAGCAAACCGACGAGATACGGCGGTGGCTGACGGTAATATCGTCGCCAACCAGACCAGAGAGACTGCGCGAGAGGTCAAGGAGACCGAGGCAGTACTTAAAAGGCGGGCACGATGGGCCGCATGTAGCGGCGGGCGAATCATACGGATAGTCGTGGCAGAAAGCGAGGCTTATTTTGCTCTTCGGCGCAAGAGGGTCGTTTGCGGGGGCTTTCCGACGAACGGTTGTTGTCGATGGGGCGCTATAATGGCACTATAGTACCAGTTTAATCGGGTGCGTCGAAAAACCCTGACAGGCAGTGGTTTTCAGACGAACTTTGGTGCACTTTCAGGCGGGCATGACCCGACAAAAAAACAATGAGGGAGACAGGGCAGATGAGCACGGCATTGATCACTGGGGCATCCAACGGCATCGGACTGGAGCTGGCCCGGCGCCTGGCGGCAGACGGCCACAACCTTATCCTGGTCGCGCGCAGCGTCGACAAGCTGCAGGCCATTGCCGACGAGCTCAGCCAGCGTCACGGCATCCAGGCTGATGTCATCGGCCAGGATCTGGGTTTCGATGGCGGTGCCCAGGAACTCATGGTCAAGCTCGGCGACCGTCGTGTCGACATGCTCATCAACAATGCCGGCTTCGGCGAGTTCGGCACCTTCATCGATGCCGACATCAAGCGTCTCAACCAGATGATCCAGCTCAATGTCGCCACGCTGACCGCGCTGGCGCATGCCTTCGGTCGTCGCATGGCGGCGCAGGGTGGCGGCCAGATCCTCAACGTGGCCTCCATCGCCGGCTTCATGCCGGGCCCGGGCGCTGCCGTGTACTACGCCTCCAAGGCCTATGTGCTGAGCTTCTCGGATGCGCTCAACTACGAGCTGCGCAGCAAGAACGTGCAGGTCACCACGCTGTGCCCGGGCCCGACCGACACCGGCTTCGCCTCCGCCGCCAACGCCGAAGGTGCTGCCGCCTTCAAGTGGCCGATGATCTCCACGCTCGACAAGCTGGCCGACTATGCCTATGCCTCGCTCAAGGCCAAGCGCGGGGTTTCCCTGCATCGCTGGCTGATGAAGATCATGGCCTTCTCGGTGCGCCTCTCGCCGCGCTTCATCGTCAACATGATTTCGGCGCACAGCATCGGCTTCAAGCCCTGAGCGCGCGTGTGACATGAGCAAAGGGCCGCCATCTGCGGCCCTTTGTCATTTTCGGGGTCATTTCGGGCTCAGGCGGTGAACCAGGGGTGTTCGCGCAGGCGTTCGACCAGAAAGTCGAGAAAGGCGCGCAGGGCCGAGGACATGTGCGTGCGACTGGGTGTCATGGCCCAGAGGTCGCCGAGGCGCACCAGGCTGCCAGGCAGCACCGGCACGAGCTGGCCACTCGCCACCGCCTGATCGGTCAGGAAGGCGGGCAGCAGACCTATGCCGAGACCGGCGCTGACGGCATCCATCATGAGGTGGGCGTTGTTGGCGGTGAGTCGGCCCTTGACCGTGATCCGGGTCTGCTTCATGGCGCCGTCGGGACCCGGGTGGTTGACCAGTGCATGATTTTCGCGGGCCTGGCGGAAGAGCACGAAGTCGTGTGTCTGCAAGGCTTCCGGCGAGTCCGGCATGCCGCAGCGGGCAATGTAGCCGGGGCTGGCGAAGAAGCGGCCGCAGAGCTGGCCGAGGCGGCGGCCGATCAGGTTGGCATCGTTGAATTCACCGATGCGCAGGCCGAGGTCGACGCCTTCCTCGACGAGATCGACAAGCCGCCCGGAAAGTTCGGCTTCGAGGCTGACCGCCGGATGCTTCTGCATGAACTCGGCGACCACGCTGCCCATGAAGCGCATGCCCAGCTCGACCGGCATGGTGATGCGCAGATGTCCGCGCGGACTGCTCTGCCATTCGCTGAGCGCGCGCTCGGCATCATCTATGTCTTCCAGATTGCGGCGCACACGATCATAGAACTGACGTCCGGCATCGGTCAGATGCAGGCTGCGCGTGGTGCGTTGCAGCAGGCGCACGCCGAGATCGGCTTCGAGACGGGAGATGGTCCGGCTGACCGAGGACTTGGGAATGTCCAGGCGTTCGGCGGCGGCGGTGAGGCTGCCGTCTTCCACCACCCGGACCAGGACTGCGAGGTCGTTGAGGTTCATCGTGCCGCTTCCTGTTCAGAGGGTTCTTGCTGATTGTTGCACTGATGACAACAGTACATGCCGCCAGCGGGGCTCTGCAAGTCGCGCAAGCCACGCTAATCTGTGCCCGTACCAACCCAATGCCTACAAGCGGAGTTCACACTCATGTCACTGCACAGCACCGTCAAGAATCAGGTTGCCAGCCTGGTCGCCACCCCCGCCCTGAACAACCTGCTGGCTCTGGCCGCACGTGCACTCATGGCCTTCATCTTCATCACCGCCGGTTACGGCAAGCTCACCGGTTATGCCGGTACCCAGGGCTACATGGAATCCATGGGCGTGCCCGGCTTCATGCTGCCGCTGGTCATCCTGGTCGAGCTGGGTGGCGGTCTCGCTCTGCTGTTCGGTTTCCAGACCCGTGTCGCAGCTGCTGCGCTGGCCGGCTTCTCGGTGATCAGCGGCATCATTTTCCATGGTGGCAGCGCCGATCAGATGCAGCAGATCATGTTCATGAAGAACCTGGCCATGGCTGGCGGTCTGCTCGCCTTCGTCCGCACCGGCGCCGGCAAGCCCTCGCTCGACGGCGAATAAGCCGGGATGGAGCAAGAATGCCCGCATATGCGGGCATTTTTCATGGTGTCTGGCGCACGATGGCTGCAAGTGATGAAATAGAGATTGCCAGCGAGTTGTCCATCTAGCCAAGCCTCAGGCACTCCGGCAACATAAAAGCCTTCTCATGCAACAGGGGGCGTCATGGAGACTTCGATCCGGCTGCGCAAGCCGGCGCAAGCCAGAACCCAGGATCGGGTGGCGCGTGCCATCCAGGCGGCTGAAAAGCTGCTGATAGAGATCGGGCCTGAGGAAGTCTCCATTCCGGACATCGCCGAGGCATCCGGCGTACCGCGCGCCAGCCTGTACCAGTTCTACGCCAACAAGCATCAACTCTTTTCCGCCATCGCCGAGATTCATCTCGCGCGTGTGGCTGCGGTGGTCAAGCAGGGTGGCGAGGCGCTGCGCGGCATGAAGTGGCGTGACAGCGTGCCGCTGCTGGTGCGTGCCGCCTCCGACTACTACAACCAGAATCCGGTGGCCGGCATCCTGATCCTGGGCTGGCCCATGAGCCGGGCCAGCTACATGGCCCAGGAAGTCACCATCGAGAACATCGGTGACGAGCTGCGTCACATCTTCCGCGCCTTCGATCCCCCGGTCGAGCTCGCCAGCACGCCGGATGTCGCCACCATCGTCACCGAGCTGGCCTTTGCCTGCCTGAAGTACGGCTACTACCGTGATGGTGCCATCAGCGAGGACATCATGGAGCAGGCGGCGCTGGCGGCTACAGGCTATCTGGAGCAGGTGCTGCCGCGCTGACCGATCCGGGCCATGACGCCGCCAATCGGCGCTTGGCCTCCGCCGACATCTGCTTGATCTCGTATTCCAGGCGCAGAGCCGAACCCCGGTCGTTGCAAAGGCAGCTGCCGAGCAGGCGCTCGGGCCGGTTCAGACGCGTGAACATGGCGCCCTTGCCGGACAGGTGCTGCTGGAAGCGGCGCGCCGGGTCGGTGCTTATGCCGGTGTAGAGGCGGCCGTTGCGGCATTCGAGCAGATAGACATGCCAGGCTTGCGGGGACATCGGAGATCCGGGGCGGGTGATTGCCAGACCCCGGGAGCCGGGCTCCCGGGGCCGCTTGCGCGTGGCCTGTTCAGGCCTTGCCGAGGGTGAAGTCTCGCACATTGAGCTTGCGGGTATCGAGCCAGTACTTCCAGGTGAAACCGGGCCAGAGCGTGAGGTTGCGACCCTGTTCGTCGACGTACCAGCTCTTGCAGCCGCCGGCGCCCCAGACCATCTTCTTCAGGCTTTCCTGGGTCTTGTGATTGAAGGCGTCCTGCACGTCCTGCTTCACCTCCATGACGCGTGCCTTCCGGCTGTCCATGGCGGCCAGCGCCTGCATGATGTAGTTGATCTGCGCCTCGATCATGAAAATGATCGAGGTGTGACCGAGGCCGGTGTTGGGGCCGAGCAGAAAGAAGGCATTGGGCAGCTCGTGCATGGTGATGCCCATGTAGGCGTTCAGACCTTCCGGGTAGATATCCTTGTGCACTTCCTTGCCGCCGCGCGCGAAGATGCGCAGCGGGCCCAGCGGGTCGGCGACATCGAAGCCGGTGCCGCAGATGATGGCATCGACCTCGTACTCGCGGCCTTCGCTGTCGACCACGCTGTGCTCGCGCACGGCAGAGACGCCGGAGGCGATGACGTTGACGTTGGGCTTGGTCAGCGCCGGGTAGTAGTTGTTCGACAGCAGCACGCGCTTGCAGCCGATGGTGTAGTTCGGCGTCAGCTTGGCGCGCAACTCCTTGTTCTTGACCTGACGCGAGATGTGCCACTTGGCAATCAGCTCGAAGGCCTTCATCAGACGCGGATTGACGAAGCCGAGCGCGAAGGCCTCGTTCTGCCAGTAGATGGCGGCGCGCAGCAGCTTTTGCAGGCCGGGGATGCCGGTGAAGGCGGCCTTGATGCCGGAGGCCATGGAGCCGTCGGCCTTGGGCACGATCCAGGGCGGCGTGCGCTGGAACAGGTTGAGCTGGCCGACCTGCTTGACGATCTGCGGCACGAACTGGATGGCGCTGGCGCCGGTGCCGATCACGGCCACGCGTTTGCCGGTGAGGTCGTAGTCATGATTCCACTCGGCCGAGTGGAACACCGTGCCCTTGAAGTTGCTCAGGCCGGGCACCCTGGGCATGGCCGGACGGCTGAGGCCGCCGATGGCCGACACCATGACACGGGCGGTTATCTGATAGCCGTCGGCGGCACGGATTGCCCAGTGCTGTTTCTCCTCGTTCCAGCGGCACTCGACGATCTCGCTGTTGTAGCGCACGCGCTGCGAGACACCGTACTTGTCGGCGCAGTGCTTGAGGTAGCGCAGGATCTCCGGCTGCGGCGAGAACATGCGCGACCACTTCGGATTCGGCTCGAAGGAGAACGAGTACAGGTGCGAGGGTACGTCGCAGGCGGCGCCGGGGTAGTGATTGACCAGCCAGGTGCCGCCGACATCGTGTTCCTTCTCGAACAGGACAAAGTCATTGCGACCGGCTTTCATCAGGTTCACGGCCATGCCGAGGCCGGAGAAACCGCTGCCGATGATGGCAACGTCGTGGTGGGGAATGCTTTGCTGGCTGCTCATCGCGTCGGACTCCACTCTGAAATGGGTCATGCCGACACCATTCTGGGCGGGGCCGTTGCCGTATGTACAGTCCGCCTGTCCGCCCCATCGGCAACTGAGCCGGTTTCCAGGGATGGTGCCGGCCACATGTAAAAAGGCCCGGGACATGCCCGGGCCTTTTCATATTGTCGTGTGGCTCAGTTCACTGCCTGGGCCGGTGTGACGACGGCGGCGTCCGCCTGCGCATCGAGACGGAAGCGGTTGGCGCGGCGGAAGGTGCCGAAGTCGTTGAAGCGCACGCCCATCTCGCGCATCACCTGATGGCCGATCCTGGCGTTCCACTGGCGAATGTAGAACGGCTCCTTCACGGCGAAGTGGTGGATGGCGTGGGTGCTGCCGAAATTGAAGCAGAACAGCTGCAGCGGCATCAGCCACCAGGGGTTGAGCACCTGGCACTGCTGCATGACGTTGCGGGCTTCGACATCACCGTAGTAGTGCATGTTGGAGCTGATGGTGTGGATGGAGAAGGTGCGCAGCACGCAGGGCAGGGCATAGACCACGGCGAAGATGTCGAGATAGCCGAGAGCTTCCTGCAGCGACGCCGGCAGGGTCAGCGGATGACCCAGCAGCGTGGCCGCGAAGAGCACGGCATGGCTCACCACCCAGGTGTGGAAGAGTGCGTAGTAGATCGTGCCAAGCGGGAAGTAGGCATGCAGCTGCTGCCTGCCCATGGCTTTGGCTTCAGCTGCCGTGGCCGGCTTCTGGGCCTTGATGTAGGCCTTGGTGGCCTTGACCATGGTCTTCGGACGCAGCACCACGGCGAGCATGTTGTCGCCCAGCATGAGGAAGCGGCGCAGACCCCAGCGTTCGCCGTTGGTGATGCCGCGCTCTTCGAGGTCGGACTCGGTGCCGGAGAACTTGTGGTGATGCAGATGCAGCTTGCGGCGCACGAACGGATTCACCGTGCTGGCGCGAGCCAGCCAGCCGAGGGCGAGCATGAGGTCGTTGGCCCAGGGTGTCTTGCGGAAATACATGAGGTGGATCAGGTCGTGTTCCAGCTCATGAATGAAGGAGGCGAAGATCGTGGTGACCGGCACGCAGACCCACCACGGAATCACGCCCTGAACATAGAGCACGCCGCTGGTGATCATGCCGAGCAGCGACAGCAGCATGACGCTGGCGCCGATGGTGTTCTGGTAGCGCAGCCAGGGGTGGAGCGTGCGCAGGGTGACGCCAGCGGCCAGCACGGTGGCCTTGATGTGCTCGGCTTTCTGGGCATCGGTCATGGTCGATGCGTCAATACGTTGTGTCATGTGCAACCTCGTTTCCTCGGGAGAGGGCTGCCCCATCCGCGGCCGGGCCGGTGGTAATGCGGGGCATGCTGGCAAGACTATGCGGCGGCAGATCGGATCGTGAGGGGAGATGATGCCGAAAATCTGTCAATTCGGGCCAGTGCTGGCCAGTTTCTGACGAAAGGCGCGCGGTGACAGGCCGGTCCATTTGCGGAAGGCGCGGGTGAAGTTGGCCGGGTCGGCATAGCCGGTGGCCAGGGCGATCTGCTCTATGGACAGGCGCGGATTGGCGAGCAGGCGGCGACTGTCCTGTTCGCGCGCCTGGTCGAGCAGCTGCTGGAAGCTCAGGCTCTGCTCCTGCAGGCGACGCTTGAGCGTGCGCTCCGACAGCAGCAGCTGGCTGGCCACGCTGGCGAGATCGGGATAGTGGCCATCACGCAGGAGCAACAGGCGGCTGACCTGTTCGCGGATGCCGGCCTCACTCTGGCCGAGGCTGGCCAGCTCCTGTTCGCACTGGGCAATGGCCATCTGCGCGGTGACCGGATTGGCGGTGGCTATGGTCGTGTCGAGCAGGCTGACGGGAAAGCGGATCTGCGTGCATTCCTGCTCGAAGCGGAAGCGTGGCAGGCGGTCACGATAGCGGGCGTAGTGCGCCGGCTCCGGGTAGGGCACCCAGATCTCGCTGCGCCAGGTCGCCGGCGGCTTGTCGCCGGAAATCAGACGGCTGAACAGGCAGCAGAGCTCGACCAGCACCATGTCGAATATGCAGGCGTAGAGCATGCCCAGCGGCACGGTCTCGCGCAGCTCGACCACGACCTGATCGGCCTCGACGCGGATGCGGCTGGTGAACAGCGGCACGCGGGCTTCCAGATAGCGCTGGCTGAGTGCCAGGGCGTCGCGCAGGGTGGCGCAGCTCATCAGGCCGAAGCCGACAAAGCCGTGCTTGGTGAGCTGGCTGCGCAGCCCGAGTTCGTAGGCTATGCCGGGGTCGCCCGTGATGCGCAGGGCATTGGCGAGCAGAGCGGCATACTGGAAGCCGCTGATGCGCTGGCTCTGGTCCTGCAACTGGCTGCGCGTCAGGCTGGTGCCGGCGAGGATGTCGGCATCGTCATGACCGTCCTCGGCCAGCAGGGACAGCAGGAAGTAGCCGTAGGCAGCCGGCAGCTGGGCACCGCTCAGGTGATCGGAGCCGGTCTGTCGGGCGCTTGCCGACGGCTTGTCCAGGGGGCCTTCCGCGGTCACGGCAGAGGTCTCTTCTTGCAGGGTCGTGAGCGAGTATAGGCTGGTCAGCGGCGCGGCGAGTGACTGAAACTTCGCGCTTTTGTGCCATCCCGGCCAATCCTATACTGCCGGCTCGTATTTGCCTGGAGCGCTGTTCATGACCGCTGTCGCGTCACCGACCCTGTTGCCCTGGCGCCCGCAGGTGCCTGCCGGCTATCGCGGTCCGCGCATCGCCCTCATTCACGGTCTGCTTGCCGGCGCGCACATGCAGAAGCATCTGCTGCATTTCCTGCGCGAGGCCGGTTATGCCGATGTCACGCTCTACAGCAACCATCACTCGGTGCAGGCCATTACCGATGATCTGGCTGCAGCCCTTGCCGATGGTCGTGCCGTCGCCCTCATCGGCTACAGCCAGGGCGGCTTCCAGGCCTTCAAGGTGGCGCAGCGCCTGAGCGAGCGCCGGCTGCCCGTGGCCTTGCTGGTCAGCTATGCCTCCGGCGGCGTCGGGCGCTGGTATCCGCCGCAGTGGGGCTTCAATCCGCGCCTGCTGCCCACCGGCGTGCGGCGCTGCCTGAATGCCTTCTCCGGTGTCGACTTCATGGGCACCGACAAGCCGCATGAGCGCAATCTGGTGGCGCAGAACGGCCACGCCGAACTGGTCGAGAACATCTTCTTTCCCGATGCCCTGGGCATAGATCACATCGCCATGGCGCGCTGCTATCCGGGCGAGCGCGTGCATCCGGCCGTGCGCGAGCGTCTGCTCGACCGCCTGCTGGCCGAGCTGGCACAGCTCTGATGCGTCGCCGCCCGCGCGCCTTGCTGGTGATGGCCGCTCTGCTGCCGGCCGCCTGCAGTCATCTGCCGGTGCCGCCGCAGCCGTTGCCGGTGCTGGCCGGCAGCGAGGTCGTGCTGCTCGGCGAGGTGCATGACAATGCCTCGGGGCATGCCCGCCGTCTGGCGGTGCTGCGTCAGTCCGTCGAGGCTGGCTGGCGGCCGGCGATCGCGCTCGAGCAGTTTGACCGCGAGCGTCAGGCCGCGCTCACGCAGGCCCAGCAGGATTGTGGCAGCGATACGCGCTGCCTGATCCGGGCCGGTGGCGGCGAGGGTGTCGACTGGCAATGGCGTCTTTACCAGCCGGTGCTGGAGCTGGCTCAGCGTTACCGGTTGCCGCTGCTGGCCGCCAATCTGTCGCGTGCCGATGCCGGTCGCCTGGTGCGCGAGGGTGTGCAGGCGCTGCCGGCATCGGATGCCCGGCTGCGCGAGCTGCTGGCGACGATTCCGCCGGACCTGCAGCGAGGCCAGGAGGAGGCGGTGGCCACGGGGCATTGCCGGCAGTTGCCGGAGACCTTGCTGCCGGCCATGGCCAGGGCGCAGATCGCCCGTGATGTGGTCATGGCCGAGACCATCCTGCCGTATCGCCAGCGTGGTGTCGTGCTGCTTGCCGGCAACGGACATGTACGCAGCGACATCGGTGTGCCGCGCTGGCTGTCCGGCAGCCGCAGCATAGGTTTCCTGGAGGCGCCCGTGCTGCCTGCCGACGGACGCTACGACCAGATCGTGACCATCCCCGCGGTCAGTCGCGATGATCCTTGTGCCGGTGTCATCCGCTGACACCCGGCAATTCGCAAGAAGTTGTGAAGATTGCCCGTGCCGCCTTGCCGGGGCGTGCGGGACAAGGGTTACATAGGCGCATCGCGCGCGACGGACACATTCATGAAGCCGGGCATCACCTTCAAGCTCTTCATTGCCATTCTGGCGGCCAGCATTCTGGCGGCGGCAGCCATGGGGCTGGGCGCGCACCTGAGCTTCAAGCGCGGTTTCGTGGGCTATCTCAACGAGCAGGGCAGGCAGCGTCTGGACGAGCTGCAACCGGTGCTGGCCAGGGCCTATGTCGAGCAGGGGGGCTGGGAGCATCTGCGCGACAATCGCCGCGCCTGGTTCGGACTGGTCAGGCCGCCGCGACCGGCTGACCGCAGCCAGCGACCGGCCCCGCCTGAGTCCGAGCTGACCGGCCTGACCCTGCGCATGGCATTGCTCGATGTCGACTTCAGACTGGTCAACGGCAATCCCGGCGCCGGTCGCGACTCCCTGCTGCGGCCGGTCGTGGTCGCCGGGCGCACGGTCGGCTGGCTGGCCCTGGTGCCATTCCAGCAGGCCGCCACGGCTGCCGGCCTGGCCTTCCAGGAGCGTCTGCTGAAAACCAATGCGCTCATACTTGCTCTGGTGCTGGTGCTGGCGGCATTGCTGGCCATGGTGCTGGCGCGCACCTTCCTGGCTCCGGTCAAGGCCATTGCGCGTGCGACCCGCCGCCTGGCCGCCGGTGATTACAGCACGCGCATAGAGGTCGACAGCCGTGACGAGATCGGCGGGCTGGCGGGCGACTTCAACCAGCTCGCGCGCGCCCTCGACAGTGCCGAGCGCCAGCGCCGCGACTTCATGGCCGATGTTTCGCATGAGCTGCGCACGCCGCTGGCCGTGCTGCGCGGTGAGCTGGAGGCGATAGAGGATGGCGTGCGACCGCTGACGCCTGAGGCCATCAAGTCCCTGCAGGGTGAGGTCGGCATGCTCAGCAAGCTGGTCAATGACCTCTACGAGCTGGCGCTGTCGGATGTCGGTGCGCTGACCTATGGCATGACGCCGCTGGATCTGCGCGAGGTCGTGCAGCAGAGCGTCGACAGCTTCCGCGAGCGTTTCCAGCAGCAGGGCCTGACACTGACCTGCACGCTGCCGGCCCGGCCCTTGCCGATGCAGGGCGACGAGGGCCGTCTGCGCCAGCTCTTCGCCAATCTCTGCGAGAACAGCCTGCGTTACACCGATGCCGGCGGATGTCTGCAAATCACGGCGCGAGTCCGGGAGCAGACCCTGGTCGTCGAGTTCGCGGACTCCGCGCCCGGCGTTCCGGAGGCTTTGCTGCCGCGCCTGTTCGAGCGCTTCTATCGCGTCGAGTCATCGCGCAATCGCGCCAGCGGCGGCGCCGGTCTCGGCCTCGCGCTCTGCCAGCGCATTGTCGCGGCCCATGGTGGCGACATCACGGCTCAGGCCTCGGCGCTAGGCGGTCTCTGCCTGCTGCTGACCTTTCCGTTGTCACCGGGAGCCGCATCATGACGAGTGAGGTTCCGCTGCGCGTCCTCGTGGTCGAGGACGAACCGCGTCTGGCGGCGTTGCTGGAGGATTACCTCAAGGCCGCCGGCTACGCTGTCGACAGGCTGGATGATGGTCGCGAGGTCATTCCCGCCGTGCGTGCCGCCGCGCCCGATGTCATGCTGCTCGATCTCATGCTGCCCGGCCGCGACGGTCTCGACATCTGTCGCGAGCTCCGCAGCTTCAGCGATCTGCCGGTGATCATGATGACGGCGCGGGTGGATGAGATCGATCGTCTGCTCGGCCTCGAGCTCGGCGCCGACGACTACATCTGCAAGCCCTACAGTCCGCGTGAAGTGGTGGCTCGCGTCAAGGCGGTCAGCCGGCGGCTGCGCCGGCAGCCGGAGGCTCAACCCGAGGGGGCCGGCGTGCTGGTCATCGATGACAGCAGCCATATCGCCCGCTGTCATGGTCTTCCGCTGGATCTCACGCCGGTGGAGTTCCGTCTGCTGAAAACCTTCGTGGCGGCGCCCGGGCGGGTGTTCTCGCGCGAGCAGCTGCTCGACAAGCTCTACAGCGACCACCGCATCGTCACCGATCGCACCGTCGACAGCCACGTCAAGAACCTGCGTCGCAAGCTGGAGCAGGCCAGCCCCGAGCAGGAGCTGATCCGTTCCATCTATGGCGTGGGTTACAAGCTGGAGCTGTGAGCGCTTACTGCGGCAGCTTCTTTTCGAGGTCGTCGAGGCGCTGGCGGGTGGTCTGCAGGTAGGTTTCGCCGGCGTTGTAGGAGGCCAGGCTGGCATCCTCGTTCTCGGCATAGGCCTTGGCGGTTTCTTCCTTGCGCGCGAGCAGCCAGTCCTGCTGTTCCTTGAGCGCGACCTTGACCTGATCGGGCGACAGGCTGGCGAGGTAGTCGATGAACACCAGATAGAGCTTGGTGTCATAGACCGCGTCGAGGTTGGCCATGGTGTAGTTCATCTGCTGCTGCGGAATATCGCTGATCAGGATGTCTTCGAGCTGGTCTATGACCTGGTCTACATCCGGGCGCCATGAGCCTATGTCACCGCCGCCACCGGACTTGGCAGGGCTGGCCGGCAGGCTTGCATGATGGTCGGCAGCGGCCGGCGTGTCGGTCTCGTCGGTTGCTTCCGCGACGGGAGCGGGGTGGGGCGGATCCTGATGGCGCAGACGTTGCGTGCCCTCGAAGACCATGGCCACCAGCGCCAGCGCCAGCAGGGATTGCAGCACGGTCTTGATGACGTTGCGATGCATGGGCGACTCCCTTGGGCCATGGCGGCGGGCGGGATCAATGCTCTCGCCTCGTCGGCATGATACGTCAGGATGTCTGCCGCGTGGCTGCCGCCGACACCAGGAAGTGCTCGATTTCGTCGATGCGCTGGGCGGCATCGCGATAGCCGAGCTGGATCAGCTCGCGCGTGAAGGCCGAGTCGAAGAGCAGGAAGCTGAGCAGGTCGGCGCTCTGGGCATCCGGCGAGCCGAGGCCGTCGAGCAGATAGCGCACGCTGCGCGGCATGCGGTGGGCGAGGGTCTTGGCAATGACGGCGATGTCCGCCGACGGCGAAATCACCAGCGGCAGCACACTGCGCATGGGCTCACGCAGGTTCTCGTGCTCCAGCTGCTGACGCTCCGGCAACTGCGCCGCCATGTCCTGATAGGCGGCGACGAATTCGTTCATGCGCTTGAGGTGATCGAGGTCGGCATCGAGGTGATCAAGGAAGATGGCGTTCATCAGCGTGCCGCAGATCTGCGACAGCGGCGGTCGCTGCAGATCGGACTCGAAGTCTTCCGAGGTCGACAGCTCGGTGCGCAGCAGACTGTCGGCCGACTCCTGGCAGCGCACGCCGATGGCGAGCAGGCGTTCGGCGCCGAGGCGGATGGCCGGGCTCAGCGGCGTGGTCAGGCGCAGCGCGCCATCGCCGAACCAGGCCGTGGAATGACCGTTGTGCAGGGCCACCGGCGGAAACACGATGGGAATGGCCGCCGAGGCCAGGATGTGGTCCAGGCTCAGCCGGGTCGCCACGGCCATGCGCCGGCTCTTGTTCCACAGCGGATGGCCTTCCCGCCCCTGGACAAAGGTGAAGGCGCGTCCCGAGTGGTAGCCGGTGGCTGTCACGCCGAAGGCATAGAGGTGACCTTCGTCTATGGCGGTGCCGATGTTGTCGAGCAGGTCGTCAAAGTGCTTGCCGAGAAAGCCGCGCAACGGCGCCGAATCCACCAGCGACTGCACGCGGCCGGCACCGAACAGGCCACCAAAAGCGAAGTCCAGGATCAGGCGGCCGGCATTCTGCGCCAGCGCGCCGCTGTCGGTGCGGAACACGTCGCGCGCCTGCAGATTGGACCAGAGCTTGACCAGCAGGCGGGCGCCATCCTGCAGGCTGGCACTGTTGCCGGCAATGGCGGCGCCGTTGATGGCGCCGGCCGAGGCCCCGGTGATGATCTGGAACGGCGAGGGCTTGCCCGCCAAGGCCGGAATTTCGCTGATGCGCTTGATGACGCCGGCCTGATAGGCGCCGCGGGCGCCGCCGGCGGTGAGCACGAGGCCGGTCATGGCGGGCGGGCGGGGAGAGGACTGAAGCATGACGGACTCCTGTCTGCCAGGCTGGCAGCGCATGAATGTCGGTAATGACCGATGAGTTTCAGCAAGTCCTGTGCCATCAGCATGACGGCGGCGATGAATGACCGGGGCAGCGTTGTCAGTTTTGGTCAGTCAGCTGGGCGCCGTGGTCATGGTCAACGGGTGACGGATTCAGTAAACAGAAGGCCAGACCTTCATGGAGTCCGGCATGTCTTCCCGTCCCCTGGTGCATTTCGCCCACGCCACCGGCTTTCCCGGCGCCTGCTACCAGCGCTTCTTCAAGGCCCTGGGCGATGACATCGACATCATCATGATCCCCAGGCTGGGTCATGACCCGCGCTTTCCGATTGCCGGCAACTGGCATCGCCTGGCCGACGAGGTTGCCGAATCCGTGCGTCGCCAGAGCGACGGTCGCCCGGTGATCGGCCTCGGACATTCGCTGGGCGGCATGACCTCGTTCATGGCGGCCTATCGTCAGCCTGACCTGTTCCGGGGCCTGATCCTGATGGACCCTGCCTACATCAATCCCGCCAGGGCGATGGTGATGGGCTGGTACAAGCTCATCGGCCGCATAGATGACATCACCCCGGCCGGGCGCAGTCTCGGGCGGCGCGAGGTCTGGCCGAGCCGTGACGAGGCGCGCGCGACCTTGCGCAACAAGGGGCTGTTCCGCAACTTCGAGGACGAGTGCTTCGAGGATTATCTGCGCCACGGGCTCAGCGACTGCGACGAGGGCGTGCGCCTGACCTACGAGGCGGCACGCGAAGTCGAGGTTTTCCGCAATACGCCGTCGGATACCTGGCGCTACCGCCGTCAGCTGAGTATCCCGCGTGTGCTGATCACGGGCGAAACCAGCGAATTCAAGACGCGCGGCACCATGCACAGGCTCGCCGCCACCCAGGGCGTGCCCTTGCTGGAGACGCCGGGCGCGCACATGTTCCCGTTCGAGCAGTCGGCGGCCACGGCAGCGCTGGTGCGCGAGCATATCCTGCGCATACATGCGGGTGTCTGAGACATCTGACCGGGTGAGGCGCACGGCCGCATGCCTGCGGTCGGGGCAGGGTCCGGAAACGCCGGCCCTGAAAAACAAAAAGCCGGTCAGGAGGCCTGACCGGCTTTTTGCTTGTTAAATGTGGCTCCCCGAACTGGACTCGAACCAGTGACCCACGGATTAACAGTCCGTTGCTCTACCGACTGAGCTATCGGGGAATGTCGTGGGCGCGAATGATAGAGAGGAGGGCAGGGTCGGTCAAGCTGCCGGACGCTCATCTGCTCATAAAAAAGCCGTCTGTTCCCGGGCGGGAGCAGACGGCTTCTCTGTTGTGCAAAAGCCGAGCGGTTTCCGCCCGGCAGTGGCCGCGAATCAGCCCGGCATCAACCTTCGATGGCCTTCTTGATGCGCGCCAGCGCATCTTCCAGCACCTTCGGGGAAGTTGCGTAGGAAATGCGCATGTGACCGTCGAGACCGAAGGCCGAACCCGGCACAACGGCGACGCCGACGGTGTTGAGCAGGTATTCGGAGAACTCCAGGTCATTCTTCAGGCCGAGCTTGGCGATCGCGCCCTCGACGTTGGCGAAGGCGTAGAAGGCGCCATCGGCCGGCGAGCAGGACACGCCTTCGATGGTGTTCAGGGTGGCCACGACATAGTCATGACGCTCCTTGAAGGCCTTGACCATGGGCACCAGCACTTCCTGCGGACCGTTCAGCGCGGCTTCGGCGGCGACCTGCGAGATTGAGGTCGGGTTCGAGGTCGACTGCGACTGCACATTGGTCATGGCGGCGATGAGCTTCTGCGGGCCGGCGCAGTAGCCGATGCGCCAGCCGGTCATGGCATAGGCCTTGGACACGCCGTTGAGCACGATGGTGCGGTCGTACAGGTCCGGCGCGACAGTGACGATGTTCTCGTACTTCTCGGCGGTCCAGATGATGTGCTCGTACATGTCATCGGTGGCGATCATGACGTGCGGATGCTTGCGCAGCACCTCGACCAGGGCCAGCAGCTCAGCCTTGGAGTAGACCATGCCGGTCGGGTTCGACGGCGAGTTCAGCACCAGCAGGCGCGTCTTCGGTGTGATGGCGGCTTCGAGCTGGGCGGCGGTGATCTTGTAGCCCTGCGACTGCGGGCACTCGACGATCACCGGGGTGCCGTCGGCAATGATCACCATGTCCGGGTAGGAGACCCAGAACGGTGCCGGGATGATGACTTCATCGCCCTTGTTGAGCAGCGCCAGCGACAGGTTGAAGAAGCTCTGCTTGCCGCCGCAGGACACGAGAATCTGGTTGGCGGCGTAGTCGAGACCCTGATCGCGCTTGAACTTGGCGATGATGGCCTGCTTCAGGCCCGGGGTGCCGTCGACCGCGGTGTACTTGGTGAAGCCCTTGCCGATGGCGGCAACGGCGGCAGCCTTGACGTGCTCCGGGGTATCGAAATCCGGCTCGCCGGCGCCGAGGCCGATGATGTCCTTGCCGGCAGCCTTCAGCTCGGCGGCCTTCTTGGTGACGGCCAGGGTGGGAGAGGGCTTGATGCTGAGGACGCGTTGCGAGAGCTGGATATCCACGGATGACTCCTCGTGCCGGCGGGCACGGTCAGGCTGGGGGCAAAAACGGCGGCATTCTACCGGAATGCTACCGGCACGGAAACCGCTGGCGGCCCAGTATCGGGGTCAACAAAGGTATCACGCCTTCGGCCTCGATTTCGGCGATGAAGCCGGGCAGATCGACACCCGGCAGCAGGTCCGGCTCGGCCTCCACCGGCGTGATCATGGTGTCCCAGTGGCAGGGGATGACCCACTTCGGCTTGAGGTGACGAATCACGTCGCGGACATAGTCCGGTCGCGCCTGGCGGCCGATGGCACAGAGGCAGAGCACGTCGCAGCGATGCTCGGCCAGTTCCTCGTCAATGAAGTCGGCGGAATCTATGTGCATGACCTTGAGCGTGCCGGTATCCACCAGCCAGTTCAGCACCAGGCCGTGGCGCAGGTCGGACATGCGCGGCGGCCAGGGCGGCGGCTCGGTGAGGTCGCCGGGAAACGGGATGCGGCCGAAGATCTTGCCGTGGCGCGAGGGCAGGCCGCGCACCGTCCATGCCCCGGACACGATGTTCTCGCGGCCGTCGGTGGCCACCATCTGCTCCGGCGCCAGACCGGCGGCGAGACCGACCTGGAAGGTCGCGTGCGAACCGATCAGGCGCGCCCCGGTCTGCTTGCAGAGGTCGGGGCCGTCGAGGATGTGATCGTGATGGGCATGGCCTATGAGCACGTCATCGGCATGCGGAATGAGGCGGCGGATCAGCTCGGCATCGGGCTGCAGCGGCTGCGTCAGCGAGGTCAGCAGGCCGGGGCGGGTGACGTAGGGGTCGAGCACCAGCGTGCGCTCATGGTTGCGGATCACGAAGCCGGCCGTGCCCAGATACTGGATGTCGAGCAGGGGAGCATCCGCCGCCTGATTGTCCGGTGGAGGCAGTTCCCGGTAAGGCAGCGGTGTTGCGAGTTGCAGGCCGAGCAGGCGTTTCAGCAGCGACATGGACAGATATCCGGTCAGCGGAGTCGGAATCGGCATGCTGCCACAAAGCCTTCACGCTTTCATGACAGCCGCCGACGGCCTGCACGGACGGCGACATGGCGGCTGTCAGCGCAGCTGGCCGCGCAATTCGAGCAGACGGGCATCGCGGCCGCAGCCGAGGCGGTAGAGCTTGTAGCGGAAGCTGTTGCGGGCGGCGAAATCCTGGTGGTAGGCCTCGGCGACATAGAACGGTCCGGCCGGCAGCACACGTGTCACGACGCGTTCGCGCACATGCCGCTGCAAGGCCTTCAGGCTGGCCGTGGCTGCTGCTGCCTGCGCCGCGTCGTGCGTGAAGATGGCGGTGCCGTAGGACGAGCCACGGTCGCAGAACTGGCCGCGGGCGTCGGTGTAGTCGTGATTGCGCCAGAAATGATCGAGCAGGGCCTGGTAGCTGGTCCGCGTGGTGTCATAGCGCACCTCGACCGCTTCCAGATGCCCGGTGGCGCCACCGGCCACCTGGACATAGGTCGGGTTGGCGTAGGTGCCGCCGGTATAGCCGGAAACCGCCGAGACCACGCCCGGCAGATGCTCGAAATCGGATTCGGTGCTCCAGAAGCAGCCGCCGGCAAAGGTGGCGACAGCGATTTCCGCCCGCGCGGCCTGCCAGGGCAGCAGCATCAGCAGGCAGGCGGCGAGTCGTGGTGAGCGCATGGTCATGACGGTCTCCTGATTATTGATGCAGCTTATTGACGCAGCGCCGGCAAGGCTTCGCCGACGGCCACGAAGCTCAGGGCCACGCCGTTGTTGCAGTAGCGCTGCCCGGTCGGTGGCGGACCGTCATCGAAGACATGGCCCTGATGGCCGCCGCAGCGGGCACAGTGGTATTCGGTGCGGACCATGTAGTCGCTGCGATCCTCGCGGATGCCGATGGCGTCCGGCAGGGCCTGCCAGAAGCTCGGCCAGCCGGTGCCGCTGTCGTACTTGCTGGCGCTGCTGAACAGCGGCTGCCGGCAGGCGGTGCAGAGATAGGTGCCGTGTCCTTTTTCGTAGTTGAGGCTGCTGGAGAACGGCGACTCGGTGTCTTCGCGGAAAAGCACGTTGAAGGCATCCTCGGCGAGCAGCGGTCGCCAGTGTCCGGCCGGCTGGCGCAGGCTGCCCAGCGGCCCGGTCATGACCTGGCGCGGCGTGCAGGCGACCAGCAGCGGCAGCAGGCCGGGCAGGGCCAGGCCGGCGAGGGCACGGGCGAGAAGCTTGCGGCGTGTCATGGCGATATCTCCATATATAAGGTACCTGCATGACATAGACGGCGTAACCGGGCTGTTTGCAACAGTTCGCGGGCAAAAAAGGTCGGACGCGTTACACTGGTCGGCTGTGGTCAGTCGCGAGCGGGATGTGTCATGAGCGAAGGCGCTTTTCAGGGTGAGAGCTTCGAGGTCGTCTCCAGATACCAGCCGGCAGGCGATCAGCCGACTGCCATCGCGGGGTTGGTGCAAGGCATAGAGGATGGCCTCAGTCATCAGACCCTGCTCGGCGTCACCGGTTCCGGCAAGACCTTCACCATGGCCAACGTGATCGCGAAGCTGCAGCGGCCGGCCATCATCATGGCGCCCAACAAGACGCTGGCGGCGCAGCTCTACGGCGAGTTCAAGGACTTCTTCCCGAACAACGCCGTCGAGTATTTCGTCAGCTATTACGACTACTACCAGCCCGAAGCCTATGTGCCGTCTTCGGACACCTTCATCGAGAAGGATGCCGCCATCAACGAGCACATCGAGCAGATGCGCCTGTCGGCGACGCGCGCGCTGCTGGAGCGGCGCGATGCCATCATCGTCGCCACGGTCTCGGCGATCTACGGTCTCGGCGATCCCGAGGCCTACATGAAGATGCTGCTGCATGTCGCGCGCGGTGATCGCATAGACCAGCGTGCCCTGCTGCGCCGTCTCGCCGAGCTGCAGTACACGCGCAATGATGTCGAGTTCTTCCGTGGCCACTACCGCGTGCGCGGCGATGTCATCGACATCTTCCCGGCCGAATCCGAGGCCATGGCGGTGCGCATCGAGCTCTTCGACGAGGAGGTCGAGTCGATCTGCTGGTTCGACCCGCTCACCGGCGAAGTACGCAAGCGTGTCGCGCGCGTCACCATCTACCCGAAGTCGCACTACGTGACGCCGCTGGAGCGCATTCATGGCTCCATCGAACAGATCCAGAACGATCTGCGCGAGCGCCTGGAATGGTTCCGTGCCAATGACAAGCTGGTCGAGGCGCAGCGTCTCGACCAGCGCACCAAGTACGACCTCGAAATGCTGCAGCAGCTCGGCTATTGCCAGGGCATCGAGAACTACTCGCGCTATCTGTCCGGGCGCGAGCCCGGCTCGGCGCCGCCGACCCTGTTCGATTACGTGCCGGCGGATGCCGTGCTCTTCGTCGACGAGTCGCATGTGACCATCCCGCAGATCGGTGGCATGTACAACGGCGACCGCTCGCGCAAGGAAAACCTGGTCAATTACGGCTTCCGCCTGCCTTCGGCCATGGACAACCGACCCATGAAGTTCGAGGAGTTCGAGCGCATTTCGCCGCAGACCATCTTCGTCTCCGCCACGCCCGGCCCTTACGAGCAGGCGAAGGCCGACAACGTGGTCGAGCAGGTCGTGCGCCCGACCGGTCTGGTCGATCCCGAGGTGGAGGTGCGGCCGGCGGCGACCCAGGTCGATGACCTGCTGTCGCAGATCGCCGCGCGCGTGGCCGTGCAGGAACGCGTGCTGGTCACCACGCTGACCAAGCGCATGGCCGAAGATCTCAGCGAATACCTCACCGATCATGGCGTCAAGGTGCGCTATCTGCATTCCGACATCGACACCGTCGAGCGCGTCGAGATCATCCGTGACCTGCGTGTCGGCGTCTTCGACGTGCTGGTCGGCATCAACCTGCTGCGCGAGGGCCTGGACATGCCCGAGGTGTCGCTGGTGGCCATTCTCGATGCCGACAAGGAGGGCTTCCTGCGCTCCGAACGTTCGCTGATCCAGACCATAGGTCGTGCGGCCCGCCATCTCAACGGCAAGGCCATTCTCTATGCCGACCGCATGACCGGTTCCATGGAGCGCGCCATAGGCGAGACCGAAAGGCGCCGGACCAAGCAGCAGGCCTTCAACGTCGAGCATGGCATTACCCCCACAGGGGTGGTTCGCGCCGTCAGCGACATTCTCGAGACCTATGCCGGCGCGGCCGCGGCCAATGGTGGCAAGGGCGGCAAGCGTGGCGGCCGCGGCGAGCGACCGGGCGCGGCGAGGGCGGCGGTCGAGCAGCTGCTGCATGATCCCAAGGCGCTGGCGCAGCGCATTGCCAGCCTGGAAAAGACCATGCTGGAGAAGGCGCGCAATCTGGAGTTCGAGGAGGCCGCACGCCTGCGCGACGAAATGCACCAGCTGCGCGAGCAGATGATCTTCATGGGCTGAGTGCCCGGCAGGCCGGTCGGGGCCTTCCTAATGTTTCCTGCCTGACATGCGGCAGGCTGTTTTTTGTGTGATTATTGTTAATTCAGCTGGCGCCCGCTGTCCGTGGCGCATGGAAAACAGAGGTATGGAAGCTGCGCATGAACACAATGTATCGCCCTGGTTACACCAGGTTTCCAGGCTTCCTGCGCCGCAGAAACTACCGCTTCCTTCCTGTCGCGATGCTGCTCGGTGCGCTCCTGCCTCCGCTAGTGGCTCACGCTGAAGAGCCGCTGCCCGCACTCAAGGACAGCTATCCGACCGCCATGCCCGATCCGTCGGCCGAGCGGCGCAATGTCTATGGCAACTTTGCCGATGCCCTGGCACACCTCTGGGAAACCCATCCCGAGGTACGCATGGCGCGCTCCAACCTGCAGGCGGCAGGCTACGATGTCGATGCCGCCTATACCGGCTTCTATCCCTATGCCCAGGTCAACAGCTCGGCCAGCAGCAAGGCCAGTTCGACCATGCTCAGCTTCGTGCTGCCGCTCTGGCGTGGTGGTGGCACGGTTGCCGGCGTCGATGTCGCCGAGGCTGGTCGCGAGGCCGCCTTCTCCGACGTCAACCGCACCCGCCTGCGTCTCGGCCTGCGCCTGTCCGATGCCTGGTTCGCGGCAGCGGCGGCGGCCGAGCAGGATGGCTACTGGCAGACCTACATCGATACCCTGGGCAAGCTGCAAGGTGTCATCCAGCGTCGTGCCGACCAGGGCGCCGCGCCCTATGCCGATGTCATCAACGCCCTGACCCGTGTCCGTCAGGCCGAGGCTCTGGCAGCGCAGAACCGTTCCGTGCTGGAGACCTCGCGGGCACAGCTCTCGGCCCTGCTGGGCCCGCAGGACATCGCTGCCGGCTGGCCGGCACAGGTGTTCGCGGTGACCGACAAGGAAGCCGCGGTCGCGCTTGAGCGCGCGGCCGACAACCATCCCGAAATTCTCTATGCCCAGGCCAGGCTGGCGCAGCAGCAGGCGGAAACCCGCGTCGGCCGCGCCTCCCTGTCGCCCGAAGTGCTGTTGCAGCATGACAAGCCGCTGGGCGACGAGAAGCAGCTCAGCGAAGAGGAGACGCGCGTCGTTCTGCGTTACCAGACCGACAACGGCCTGCGCGGCTACCAGGCCTGGCGTGCCGGCCAGCTGCGTTCGAGCGCGGCGCAGTCGGGCGTGGAAACCGCCAGACGCGAAGTGCAGTCATCGATTCGTGCCGCGCAGGCCGAGCGTGCCGCGGCGGCTGCCCAGATGGAGTTCCAGAGCGCGGCCGTGACCGCTGCCGACGCCGTCATGAGCAGCTTCGTGCGTCAGTTCGAGGCCGGTCGCAAGACCTGGCTGGAAGTGCTCAATGCCCAGCGCGAGGCGCATGAAACCCGACTCGCCCTGGTGCAGCAGAAGCGCAGCTACTGGGCGGCGAGCACGCGTCTGGCCTTGCAGGGCCTGTATTGGGAGCGTCTGCTGGCAGGCATCGATGCCCCCGTCGTGGAAGTGGCGGGCAAGAACAAGCGCCCGAAGAAGGTGACGAAATGAGCCTGCTCGCTGTCAAACCCGCACGCCGGGAAAATTTCCGTGACTGCCTGCGCGCCTGCGCCTTGCAGTGGGGACATGCCGTCACCGACAACGAGGTCGAACAGGCCTTGCTGCAGGCCGAGGGCGAGTCGCCGGATGCGCTCATGGCAGGCGCCTGGGCCTGGCTGTTTCCCGGCGAACGCCTGACCTCGGTGCCCTGGTCGCTGGTCGGCGGCCAGCATCTGCCGGCGCTGGTCTGGCATGAAGATGCCTGCGGCCTGCTCGCCAGCATGCCGGAGGAGGGCAAGCCCGTGTCCCTGCTGCGCCGCGACGGTCAGCACGAAAACAGCTCGCTCATGCCGGCCCAGGTCTGGGTGCCGCACCGCATCTCGCAGGCGCTGGAAGAGGAGATCGAACGCAAGCCGGCGACCGCGGCCATCGTCGAGGCGCTCAAGGAACACAAGCCGATCTTCGTGCGCGCGGCTCTGGCCACGCTGCTGATCAATCTGCTGGCCATCGTCACCTCGCTGTTCGCCATGCAGGTCTATGACCGTGTCGTGCCCAACTTCGCCTACGCCACACTCTGGGTGCTGGCCCTGGGCATGGTCATCGCCGTGTCCTTCGACTTTGTCTTCAAGTGGGTGCGTCTGCTCTTTCTGGAGATCATGACTCGCCGTGCCGACGAGGCCCTGTCGCAGTTCTTCTTCGAGAAGGTCATGGCGCTCAAGCTTGATCGCCGACCGTCGCGTGCCGGCACGCTGGTGGCGCAGGTGCGTGACTACGAGTCGATCAAGGCCTTCTTTACCTCCACCACGCTGTTCAGCATTGCCGACATGCCTTTCGTGCTGCTGTTCATTCTGGTGATCGCCTACATCGGCGGCCATGTCGCCTGGGTGCCGTTGCTGTTCCTGCCGATCTGCGTCGGCCTCGGTCTGGCCGTGCAGCGGCCGCTGGCCAGGCTGCAGCAGAAGCAGATCGACGAGTCGGCGCGCCGTCATGGCGTGCTGATCGAAGTCATCCAGGGTGCCGAAAGCGTCAAGTCGCTGTCCGGCGAGTGGCGTTTCAGCCTGATCTGGCAAGCCATGACGCGCCAGCTGGCGGTCCATGGCGAGCAGATCCGCAGGCTGTCCAGTCGTGCCCAGTTTCTTTCCGGCAACTTCCAGCAGATGGCCTATGTCTGCATTCTCATTGTCGGTGTCTACCGCATCGAGGCCGGCGCGCTGACCATGGGCGGACTGATTGCCTGCTCTATTCTCGGCAGTCGCGTGCTCGGCAACATCTCCCAGCTCACCCAGCTGCTGGTGCAGTGGCAGCACACGCGGCACGCGCTCGATATCCTCAATCGCATGCTGTCCATGCCCTCCGACGTGCCGGAAGCGCAACAGGCCAGCACCCAGACGGCTCCGCTCAGCCTTCAGGTCGAAGGCGTCAAGTACGCCTACCAGGAAACCCAGGGCGTGCAGCTCAGCGTCGACAGGCTGGTCATCGCTCCCGGCGAGCGCGTTGCCGTGCTCGGTCGCAACGGCAGCGGCAAGACCACCCTGCTCAAGCTGCTGGCGGGTCTGGCCACGCCCAATGCCGGCGAAGTCCGTCTTGCCGGTCTCGACATGCAGACCTGTCGTCAGGGCTGGCTGCGCTCGACCATCGGCTATCTGCCGCAGGAAGTCCGTCTCTTTGGCGGCACCCTGCGTGACAACCTGACCCTGGGTCTGGCTCAGCCGGACGAGGCCCGTCTGCGCGCCGCCCTGGTGGCGACCGGTCTCGACCGCTTTGTCGATCAGCATCCGCAAGGGCTGGACTGCCCGATACGCGAAGGCGGCGCCGGTCTTTCCGGCGGCCAGAGCCAGCTCATCGGCATTACCCGCATCTGGCTGCAGCAGCCGAAGATCTGGCTGCTCGACGAGCCCTCGGCCAGCCTCGACTCCGAGTCAGAGGAGCGCCTTGCGCAGCTTATCCGCAGCCTGCCCGAGGAAGTCACGGTGATCTTCACCACACACCGCAAGAGCTGGCTGGCGCTGTCGCGCCGAACCCTGGTGGTCGAGAGCGCCTGCATCAAGATCGACGTGCCGACCGAGCGTGTGCGCCATGGCGCACCACCGGCGGTCGCCGCCAATGCCAGTGCCGCTCCTGCAGCCGTCCAGGCCGCCGGGGGTGAGGCATGAGCCTGCGTCGTCAGCTTTTCGCCCGTGTCGAGCCGCTGGAGTTCACGCGTTATGACATGCTGCTCAAGGCCTTCGCTGCCTTTGTCCTGGTGCTGACGCTGTGGGCCGTGGCATGCAGCATCGAGGAGCAGGTCCGTGCCGCTGGCAGCGTCATCGCCTCCAGCCGCTCGCAGGTGGTCCAGGTCGTCGATGGCGGCACCCTCAAGGTGCTGCACGTCAAGGAAGGTGACCACGTCAAGGCCGGCGACCTGATTGCCGAGCTCGACCGCTCGCGCTTCCAGGCCAGCAGTGACGAAGTGGGTGCGAAGATCGCCTCGCTGCGCGCCAACATCATCCGTCTCGAAGCCGAGCTCGCCGGGCGTGTTCCTGCCTTCGACAGCTCCTTCAAGGACTATCCCGATCTGATTGCCATCCAGATGGATCTTCATCGCAAGCGGCGCGAGGCCCAGAACGAGGAGGTCGCCGGTATCAACGAATCGGCGCGCCTGAGCCAGGAAGAGCTGAATTCGCTGCAGCGCCTGGCGCGCAGTGGCGATGCCTCGGAGTCCGAGCTGTTGCGCGCCCGGCGTCAGGTCAACGACCTGCGTGCCCAGGCCAACAACAAGCGCAACGGCTTCCGTCAGGATGCCCAGGCCGAGCTCGCCAAGGCTCGTGCCGAGTACGAGCAGAGCGAGCAGGTCTACACCCAGCGCAGCAGCGCCCTCGACTCCACCATGCTGCGCGCGCCCATGACCGGCATCGTCAAGAATGTCCGTGTCACCACCATTGGCGGCGTGCTCAAGGCCGGCGACGAGTTGCTGCAGATCGTGCCCAGCAACGATCCGCTGGTGATCGAGGCCAAGGTCAGGCCGGCGGATGTCGCCTTCCTGCGTACCGGCCTGCGTGCCAACGTCAAGCTCGATGCCTATGACTACACCATCTACGGTTCGCTGCCGGGCAAGGTGGTCTACATCAGTCCGGACACGCTGGAGGAGGATCTCAAGCGTGACGAGCGGCCGTATTACCGGGTTCATATCCAGACCGACAGCCAGAAGACGACCTCCGGGCGAATGCTGGATGTCAGGCCGGGCATGACCTCGAGTGTCGAAATCATCACTGGCGAGCGTTCGCTGGCCAATTTCGTGCTCAAGCCGCTGCGTCGCGGTCTCGACGAGTCGCTGCACGAACGCTGAGATTGTTACCTGAACTGCTATGGAGTGCCCTCAATGAAGTCTTTGACAACTGCTCTTCTGCTGCTGACCAGCTCGCTGGCACAGGCCGGGATTACCGTCAGTCCCATGGTGGGCCTGCATGTCTTCGATAGTGATCTCGATGTCGAAAACCAGAGCGAAGGTTCGCTGGCACTGGGCTACCGTCTCACGCCGCAGGTGGCAACCGAGCTGCGTTATGCCCAGTCCAACCCGGACAACAAGCACGCTCCCGGCAATGCACGCTATGAGACTGTCACACTGGATGCCTATTACAGTTTCATGCCTGAGCGGCGGCTGCAGCCTTACGCCCTGATAGGTGGTGGCCTGGCGCGTGGCACCGATCAGGGCCATGTCCAGCACACCATTGCCAATGTCGCGGTCGGTGCCTTCTACCGGCTGGCAGACAACTTGTCTCTGCGTGCCGAGCTGCGCGGCGTGGAAGACCTGCAGGAAAGCAATCACGACGGTATCTTCTCGCTAGGCCTGCTCTACGCTTTTGGCGAGCACGCTGTTGTCCGGGCAGCGGGTGCCGCACCGGCTGCCGGCGATGCCGATCACGATGGTGTGCTCGATGGCAATGACCAGTGCCCTGGTACTCCGGCCAATGCCGCCGTGGATGCTCGTGGCTGTCATGGCACACGTAGCCAGCCGGTCACGCATGAGCTGAAAGTGATGTTTGATACCAACAAGGCTGTCGTGAAACCGCAATATGAAGACGAGATCGCGGCGTTGGCGAAGCTGTTGCAGGAGACGCCGGATGCCATGGTTGAGGTGCAGGGGCATGCCGATTCCCGTGGTGCCAATGCCTACAACCAGAAACTCAGTCAGGCGCGAGCCGACGCCATCGCCGACATTCTGCGCAGGAGGTTCGGTGTCGCAGCCAATCGCATCACCGCCAGGGGTTATGGCGAGTCCCGGCCGGTTGCCGACAACGCCACGGCCGAGGGCCGTGCCATCAATCGTCGCGTGCTCGCCAGTGCCCGTGGGGAAGTAAAGGTCATCATTACCCGCTGACTTCCTGTCTTGGGGGAGCTACCCGCGAGACCAACAGAAGCCCTGTGCCGTATCCCGGCACAGGGCTTTTTGTTGTTTATCTATGTATATATTTTTTGACTGATTGCGCGATTTATACATTCCTAGTACAAAGCTCGTACGACTTATTACGTGCCATTACATGGTGCCAGCGCTCTTGCCTGGCCCGCACGTAACAGTCCTTCGCTCACTCCTGAGCTTGCACGGCGCTCTGGCGGCATTCCCCCCTCGCTGCTTCTTGAGCCTTAACAAGGATGGTTTCCCGTATGTCTAATCACAGCAATTCAAAGAACTCTTCGGTGAGCAAGCCGGCCATTGCCAAGCCTGGGTCTGCCTTGGCACAGCTGCTGCGCAAGAAAGTCGCCATGCCTGATGAGGCACAGCTGGCTCAGGACGAAAAAATTGATGAAGCCCAGGGTGCGGCAGCTGCGCAGCCGGGTGAAGCGGCACCGGCGGCTGTTGCCCTGAATGCCGGCGCCACGGCCGGTTCGGGTGAGCAGGCGCCGCCGGCAGAAGAGGGGGGCAGCAAGTTCTCCTGGCTCTGGACCGGTGTTGGTGTGGCTGCTGCCGGCATTGCCGCGGCAGCAGGTGGTGGCGGGGGTAGTGGTGGCGGTAGCGGCGCGGCTCCTGCAGCGGGCGCTGGCAATCAGAATGTTGCTCCCAAGTTCACTGGCGAGCCGGCCAGCGGCGCGGTCAAGGAAGATGTCGCTGTTACCGAAGACGGCAAGCTGACTACCGGCAGCGCGCTCGGCTTCAGCGATGCCAATACCGCTGACACGCATACCGTGGCGGTCGTTGCCGCCGCTGGCAATACCTTTGGCGGCACGCTGACGGCGGTGCCGAATCCGGACTCGGCCGGCACGGGCACGGGCTCTCTGACCCTGAGCTATGCGGTCAACAATGCTTCGGCCGCCGTGCAGGCGCTGGCTGAAGGTCAGACGGCGACCGAGACCTTCACGATTACGCTCACTGACTCCGCCGGCAACAGTGTCAGCCAGTCCGTGACGATCACGCTCACCGGCACGAACGATGCGCCGGTGGTGGCAACGATTGCCGAAACGCTCGTTGACGAAACCACCAATGCCTCGGCCATCGAGGCCACAGTGTCGGTGGCGTTCACCGATGTTGACCTGAGCGATGTCGGCCATACGGCCACGGTGACCTCGGTCAGCGTGGATGGCGACACCTCCGGTCTGTCGGAAGGCTTCGATGCGCTGGCGCTGGTGACTGCCGGTGCGGTCAGCAAGGCAGCTGGCGCAGCTGCAGGCTCGGTGGATCTTGCATTCTCGGCCGATTCGACGGCGTTCGATTATCTGGCGGAAGGCGAAACGGTCACGCTGACCTACAACGTCGTCATCGATGACCAGGACGGCGGCACGCACGATCAGAACTTCGTTATCACCATCACGGGCACCAATGATGCCCCGGTGGCAGAAGCGACGGATGTGGCGGGCGCTGTTACCGAACTGATCGAAGCGACCGGCGTGGCGGATGAGACCTTCAGCAATGCGACGGAAGTGCCCATTGCCGATCTCGCAACACAGTCGTCCACGATCGTGATTGCAGGTGTTGACTCCACCCTGGCTATCGCCGACCTGGATGTTGTGGTGGACCTGCAGCACACCTGGATCGGTGATCTGATCATTACCCTGACGGCGCCAGACGGCACGACGGCGGATGTGCTGTTCAGCCGCAATGGCAACTCAGCAGATGATTTGCATGTCACTTTCGATGACGAAGCGGCAACATCCATCACTGCCATTGGCGCCACGACAGGCACGTACAGCCCGGTCTCGTCCCTTGCCGTGTTCGACGGCATTAATCCCAACGGCACCTGGACTCTGACCATCAGTGACAATGCGGGTGCTGACGTCGGCACGCTGCTGGACTGGTCACTGGTAATCGATGAAGGCAGCACGATACTGACCGACAGCGGCACGATCGGCTTCGCCGATGTCGACCTGACGGATGCCCACACGGTGACTGCCGTGGTTCCGTCCGAAGGAGCTCTCGGCGTGCTGACCGCCTCGGTGACCACCGACACTACGGGCACCGGCCTGGGTGGTGTGGTGACCTGGGACTACAGTGTCGCTGCCTCGGCCGTGGAGTATCTGGCAGACGGCGAACCCAAGGTCGAGACTTTCACGTTCAGCATTGAAGATGGTGCAGGCGGCAGCATCGAGCGCACGGTGACCATCACCATCACCGGCACCAACGATGCCCCGGTTGTGTCGGCCATTGCCGATACCCTGCTGGACGAGACCGTTGACACGACGGCGATTGCTGCCACGGTCTCGGTGGCGTTCACCGATGTTGACCTGAGCGATGTCGGCCACACGGCCACGGTGACCTCGGTCAGCGTGGATGGCGACACCTCCGGTCTGTCGGAAGGTTTCGATGCGCTGGCGCTGGTGACTGCCGGTGCGGTCACCAAGGAGGCTGGCGCAGCTGCCGGCTCGGTGGATATTGCATTCTCGGCCGATTCGACGGCGTTCGATTATCTGGCAGAAGGCGAAACGGTCACGCTGACCTACAACGTCGTCATCGATGACCAGGACGGCGGCACGCACGATCAGGACTTCGTTATCACCATCAACGGCACCAACGATGCGCCGACGGTGGTTGCAGCGCTGAGCAGCGCTGCTGATGAAGGCGATGACAGCTTCGATGTCGATCTGCTCGGTGGTGCGGCGGATGTCGACAACGGCGAGACCGCGACGCTGGTCGTGGCTGATGTGACTTACACGGTGAATGGTGCGGATTCCGGTCTGCCGGCCGGCTTTACGCTGACCGACAGCACGCTGAGCGTGGACCCGACGGACACGGCGTACGACAGCCTGGCGGTGGGTGACTCGGTGGAGGTTGTGGTCAGCTACAACGTCACCGACGCCCAGGGTGCCACGGTGGCGCAGACGGCGACGATCACCATCAACGGCACCAACGACGCCCCGGTGGTGACCGGTGTTGTTTCCGGCACCGCTACGGAAGACTCTTCCTCTTCAATGCTCGATGCCCTGGCCCATGCCAGCGACATCGATGCCGGCACCACGCTGATGGTGACCAACCTGCCGGGCTCGCTGCCGGCGGGCGTGAGCTATGACGTGGTTGCACAGACGTTCACGCT
>JAHFSA010000009.1 GCA_023265995.1 Perlucidibaca sp. | reverse complement strand
ATCATGCCGTGCTTGGTGTTGACCGTGCAGCCCTCGATCAGCGGCAGCAGATCGCGCTGCACGCCTTCGCGCGAGACATCGGCGCCCTGGGTCTCGCCACGGCGGCAGACCTTGTCGATCTCGTCGATGAAGACGATGCCCTGCTGTTCGACGGCGGTGAGGGCGCGGGCCTTGATGTCGTCCTCGCTGACCAGCTTGCCGGCTTCTTCCTCGCGGGCACGCTTGAGCGCCTCGCGGACCTTGATGCGCTGGCTCTTCTGCTTGCCGCCGCCGAGACCGGCGAACAGCTTCTGCAGCTGGTTGCCCATGTCTTCCATGCCGGGCGGCGTCATCAGCTCGACCTGGGGCGCGACGGCGCTCAGTTCGATCTCGATTTCCTGCTCGTCGAGCTCGCCGTTGCGCAGCTTGCGGCGGAACAGCTGGCGCGTGGCGTTGTCGCTCTCGCCGGCGGGCGGTGCCGCCGTGGTGTCCCAGGCATGGCCGGCGCGCGCCGGGCGCAGCAGGACATCGAGGATGCGATCTTCGGCGGCATCGTCGGCACGCTGGCCGACTTCGGCGATGGCCTGTTCACGCACCATCTTCAGGGCCATGTCGGTGAGGTCGCGAATGATGGTCTCGACATCGCGGCCGACATAGCCGACCTCGGTGAACTTGGTGGCCTCGACCTTGATGAAGGGCGCGTTGGCGAGGCGGGCGAGACGACGCGCGATCTCGGTCTTGCCGACGCCGGTGGGGCCGATCATGAGGATGTTCTTCGGTGTCACCTCGTGACGCATGGCCTCGTCAAGCTGCATGCGGCGCCAGCGATTGCGCAGCGCCAGCGCGACGGCGCGCTTGGCAGCGGTCTGACCGACGATGTGGCGATCGAGTTCGTGGACGATTTCGCGCGGGGTCATGGCGGTCATGGCGATTACCAGCTCAGGCTTTCCAGCGTGTGGTGATGATTGGTGTAGACGCAGATGTCGCCGGCCACGGTGAGCCCGTACCTGACGATCTCCTCGGCCGAAAGCTGGCTGTGGTCGACCAGGGCGCGCGCGGCGGCGAGGGCATAGTTGCCGCCGGATCCGATGGCGATGATGCCGTGTTCGGGCTCGAGCACATCACCGCTGCCGGTGATGATCAGCGAGGCGGTCTTGTCGGCCACCGCGAGCAGGGCTTCGAGGCGGCGCAGGGTGCGGTCGGTGCGCCAGTCCTTGGCCATTTCCACGGCGGCACGGCTGAGATGGCCGCCATGCTTTTCGAGCTTGGCCTCGAAGTATTCGAACAGCGTGAAGGCATCGGCGGTGCCGCCAGCGAAACCGGCGATGACCTGGTCGCGGTAAAGGCGCCGGACCTTGCGGGCATTGCCCTTCATGACGGTGTTGCCGAGCGATACCTGGCCGTCGCCGCCAAGCACGACGGTGTTGCCGCGGCGTACGGAAAGAATGGTCGTCATGGTTGCGGCGCTCCTGTCGAGCTCTCGGTCGGATTGCTCAGGGGGATGGCATCGAGGCCGGCGGCGGCCAGGGTGCGACGGGCGGCATCCAGGCTGTCGGCGGAATTGAAGGGGCCGGCGAGCACGCGCTGCAGCTGCTGACCCTGGCCATCACTGCCTTCCTGGACGCGTGCGGGCAGGCCGAGCAGGCGGATCTGGGCGCGGCGGCGGTCGGCTTCATCGCCATTGCGGAAGGCGCCGGCCTGCAGCCAGCGCGGACCATCGTTGACGGCCGAGGCCGGCGGCTGCGACACGGCATTGGCCGGTAGCGGACGCGGCGGCGGTCTGTTGTCGACCTGGCGGGTCGGCAGCACCTGCTGGTTGGGCAGAATGTCGTAGAACTCGAAGCGCTCCGGATTCGCGGCCGGATCGGGCTTGCTGTCAGGCTTGCCGGTCTTGTCCTTGTCGCCCTTGCCTTGGTCTTCGGCGAGCGCCGGCGGGACCGTAGCCACCGGCTTTGCCGGCCGGTGCTTGACGAACCAGATCAGGCCGACGAGGCCGACGATCAGCAGCAGCGCCAGGATCAGGCGACCCTTGCGGATGCCTCCGGCAGCCGGGCGCGCCGGTGTCTTGGCACGCGCGGCCGGGGTGCGTCCGCCACTGGCGCGGGACTTGTTGCCTGCACCCGGGCGGGGCGAGCGGCTGGCTCCACGGGGAGCCGGGCGGCGATTGCTCATGTCGGTCGGACTCCGGCTGGCTCAGGGCTCACATGCGCTCGGGCGCGGCAACGCCGAGCAGGGTCAGGCCGTTGGCCAGGATCTTCTGTACCGCCAGGCTCAGGGTCAGGCGGGCGTTGCGCTGATCGGCATCGTCGACCAGCATCTTGTTGCCGTTGTAGTAGGTGTGGAAGTCCTGGGCCAGCTCGCGCAGGACGTGAGTGAGCTGGTGCGGCGCGCGGTTGCGGGCGGCGGCGGCGACAGCTTCCGGCCACGCCGACAGGCGCTTGACCAGATCCTCGATGCCGGCATCCGGCAGGTTCGGCAGTGCCGTCAGGCCGGCTGCGGTGTCCAGCGTCCAGCCGCGTACGGTCAGCTCGCGCAGCATGCTGCAGATGCGCGCATGCGCGTACTGCAGGTAGTACACCGGGTTGTCGGCGGTCTGCGAGCGCGCCAGGTCGATGTCGAATTCCAGGTGCTGTTCCGGCGAGCGCGTCAGGTAGAAGAAGCGGGTGGCGTCGTTGCCGGCTTCCTCGATCAGCTGCTGCAGCGTGACGAAGTTGCCCGAGCGCTTGCCCATGCGGCCCGACGACAGCGTGACGAACTGGATGAGGGCGACATGGAACTTGTCGCCATGCCCGGTCAGGGCCTCGATGGCGGCGCGGACACGGGCGATGTAGCCGTGATGGTCGGCGCCCCAGACATCGATCAGGGTATCGAAGCCGCGATCGAGCTTGTTCAGGTGGTAGGCGACATCGGCAGCGAAGTAGGTGTGGATGCCGTTGTCACGGACCAGCACGCGATCCTTCTCGTCACCCAGCTGCGAGGTCGCCAGCCAGATCGCGCCATTCTTTTCATAGACGTGGCCGCGCATGCGCAGGCGCTGAATGGCGTGTTCGATGGCGCCGCTCTCGGCCAGGCTGCGTTCGGAGAACCACTGGTCGAAGCCGACGTTGAAGGCCTTCAGGGTTTCCTTGATGGCAGTCAGCTGGGTGCCGAGACCGAAGTCCAGAACCGCGCGGTAGTCGTCTCCGAGCATGCTCCGGACACGCTCGATCAGCGAGTCGAGATGGGCTTCCCTGGCGTTCTTGGCGGCCTCGTCGTCACCTTCGCCATCCGGCAATACACCGGCGATGATGTCGGCGTAGGCGTGGAAATGGCGGCGGCCGTCGCGCTCGACCAGCGCCCGGGCGCAGTCGCGGATGTAGTCGGCCGGATAGGCGCGCGAGGGGATGCGTACGCTTTCACCCAGCACTTCCAGATAACGCAGGTAGACCGAGACCGCGAGGATGTCGGCCTGACGGCCGGCATCGTTGATGTAGTACTCGCGATGCACCTGGTAGCCGGTGGCCGAGAGCAGGTTGCCGAGCGTCGAGCCGTAGGCGGCACCGCGACCGTGGCCGACATGCATGGGGCCGGTCGGGTTGGCGGAGACGAACTCGAGCAGCACCTTTTCGCCACGGCCGATGTCCGGCGACGAGAACGCGGTGGCATCGGCGAGGATGCGCTGCACGGCCTCGAAGCGGCTGTCGGCGGACAGGAAGAAATTGATGAAGCCGGGGCCGGCGATATCGATGCGGGTCACGCCGGCGGCTTCGCGAGCCTCGACCGGCAATGCCGCCACCAGCGCCTCGGCGATTTCGCGCGGCTTGCGGCCGGCCGCCTTGGCGGAAACCAGGGCGAGGTTGGTGGCCCAGTCACCGTGGCTCTTGTCGCGGGTGCGATCGAGCTGGATGGCGGGGACAAAATCGGCGGGCAGCAGGCCGTCCGCGCGCAGGCTGGCGAGGGCGGTGGAGAGCAGGGTATCGAGCGCGTGCTTCATCAGGGAATCCGGACCGGTGAGGCGATAAATCGGCGGCGATTGTAGCAATAAAAGATGACGGCAATGAAAAAGGCGGACCTTCCGCGAGGGGAAGAGTCCGCCTTTTCCGGCCTGTCCACGACGAGCGTGGCGGGCTTGCCGCTTACTTCTTGAAGCTGCGGGCGCCGAAACGCTGCTTGAACTTGTCGATGCGACCACCGGTGTCGACGACCTTCTGGGTGCCCGTGTAGAACGGGTGGCAGGCCGAGCAGACGTCGATCAGGAAGTTCTTGCACAGGGTGGAACGGGTGACGAACGTGTTGCCGCACGAGCAGGTGGCGGTAACTTCTTCGTACTTCGGGTGCACATCACGCATGATGATTTCTCTCTCTCAAGGAACGGGTTGAGGCGGTCTCGCATTCCCGGCGGGTCCCGCCAGAGGCCGCAAGGCTGACGCGGGGCATACACACAGGCACGAGACCGGACCATTCTCTTGGCCTACCGTGAAGGTCTCTTCATCACAGCCAGGCACAACAAGGCGGCGGATTATAGGGGCTGCGCAGTAAATAGCCAAGTGCCGCTGCGCGCCGGGCAGTGCCGGATGCTACGCTTGCCGCCCATGACCATCCTGCACCTGGCGTTGCCGTCGCCGCTGCGACAGCTCTTCGATTACCGGCTTCCGCCCGGCCTGCCGGTGCCGGCGGCGGGCGTGCGCGTGCGCGTGCCGTTCGGGCGTCAGCAACTGATCGGTCTGGTCACCGGCCATGGCGAGCACAGCGATGTGCCGGCGGGCAAGCTCAAGCCGGTTATCGAGGTGCTCGATGCCGAGCCGGCGCTGCCGCCGGCACTCTGGCGCCTGGCGCTGTGGACTGCCCGCTACTACCAGCATCCGCTCGGCGATGCCCTCAGCC
Source organism: Perlucidibaca sp. (assembly GCA_023265995.1). Taxonomy (GTDB): domain Bacteria; phylum Pseudomonadota; class Gammaproteobacteria; order Pseudomonadales; family Moraxellaceae; genus Perlucidibaca. The sequence goes on along the minus strand of JAHFSA010000009.1, from coordinate 137,523 downwards.
AGATGCTGCCGGTGCTGGTGCGCCAGGGCGAACCGCTGCTGAGCCGGCCGCCGCAGGTCTGGCGTCTGACCCCGCGCGGCCTGGCCCTGGCGCCGGATGCGCTGCAGCGTGCCCGTCGTCAGCAGCAGGCCTGGCAGCTGCTCAGCGAGCATCCGCAGGGGCTGGGCGAGACCGCATTGAAGGCACTGGGTGTCAGCCGTGACAGCTTGCAGGCGCTGGCCGCCAAGGAGCTGGTGCTGCTCGCCGATGCCCATGCGCAGGAGCCTGGCGCGGCGGTGGCGCCGGGCCCGCTGCTGGCCGAGACGCCGCTGACCGCCAGTGGCGAGCAGGCCGCGGCCATCGCCGCCCTGGCCGAGGCCGGCGACGGCTTCCGGGTCTGGCTGCTGCAGGGCATCACCGGCAGCGGCAAGACCGAGGTCTATCTGCAGGCCATGGAGCGCGTGCTCGCGGCTGGCCTGCAGGTGCTGGTGCTGGTGCCCGAGATCGGCCTGACGCCACAGACCGTGGCGCGCTTCCAGGCTCGTTTCCGCTGCCCGCTGGCGGTGCTGCATTCCGGTCTGAGTGATCGCGAACGTCTGCAGGCCTGGCGCGCCGCCCGCGCCGGCGAGGTCGGCATCGTCATCGGCACGCGTTCGGCGGTGTTCACGCCGCTGGCGCGCCCGGGCCTGATCATCGTCGATGAAGAGCACGACCTGTCGTTCAAGCAGCAGGAAGGCTTCCGTTACCACGGCCGCGATGTCGCCGTGCGCCGGGCCCAGCTCGAAGACATTCCCATCGTCCTCGGCACCGCCACGCCGGCGCTGGAAACCCTGGCCAATGTCCAGGCCGGTCGCTACCGCCGCCTGGCCCTGACTCAGCGTGCCGGCAGCGCCAAGCCGCCGACGGTGCAGTGCGTGGACATCCGTGGTCAGACCCTGGTCGACGGCCTGAGCGCGCCGGTGCGCGCGCGCATGGCCGAGACGCTGGCGCGCGGCGAGCAGGTGCTGGTTTTCGTCAACCGGCGCGGCTATGCCCCGGTGCTGCTCTGCCACGACTGCGGCTGGCAGGCCGATTGCCCGCGCTGTGATGCCCGTCCGACGCTGCATCGCGACCCCGTGCGCCTGCACTGCCACCATTGCGGCGCCGAGCGTCCGCCGCCGCGCAGCTGCCCGCAATGCGCCAGCACCGACCTGCGTCCGGTCGGTGTCGGCACCGAGCGTCTCGAAGATGCCTTCGTCGATCTGTTTCCGGGGGTGCCGGTCTATCGCGTCGATCGTGACAGCACGCGCCGCAAGGGCTCGCTGCAGGCGCTGATCGGGCAGATCCATGCCGGCGGTGCGGCCCTGCTGGTGGGCACCCAGATGCTGGCCAAGGGCCATCATTTTCCCGATGTCACCCTGGTGGTGATTCCCGACAGCGACAGCGGCTTGTTCAGCGCGGACTTCCGCGCTCCCGAGCGGCTGGCGCAGCTGCTGGTGCAGGTCGCCGGGCGTGCCGGTCGCGCCGAGCGTGCCGGCCAGGTGCTGTTGCAGACGCATCAGCCCGATCATCCGTTGCTGGAGACGTTGCTCAATCGCGGCTATCTGGCCTGCGCTCGCGACCTGCTGCAGGAGCGCCGGCTGCTCGGTCTGCCGCCGGCCGGACATCTGGCGCTGCTGCGTGCCGAGGCGACGCGGCCGGAACTGCCGCTGGCCTTCCTGCAGCAGGCGGCCATGACCATAGTCCAGGGCGGTTACGGCGTGCAGGCCTGGGGGCCGGTGCCGGCGCCGCTGGCGCGCAAGGCCGGCAAGTCACGCGTCCATCTCCTGCTCAAGAGCGAGGACAGGCGCGTCCTGCATGCCTTGCTGGATGTGCTGGTGCCGTGGCTGGAGCAGTTGCCGGAGGCGCGTCAGGTGCGCTGGTCGGTGGATGTCGATCCGCAGGAGCTGGGCTGAGCCCGGAGCCGGGGAGGGCCGGTCCGCCGCCGTGAGGGCAGCGGACCGGCGGAGGGTCAGGGCTGGGCCGGGACGACCGGGATGGTCACCGGGGCATCGGCGGGGGGCGGCACATTGCCGTCGGCTGCTGCCGGCGATTGTTCGCTGGGGAAGAGCTCGTCGATGGCATCCGGGTCATCGCTGCCGGCGGCCTGGCCGGTCATGCGGTTGACGCGCGCCGTGGTCAGCCCGGCCGGTGTCGGCGGCATGCTGTAGGGCATGCCGCGCAGGGCCGTGGCCATGTACTGGTTCCACAGCGGCAGTGCCGCGTAGCCGCCGTATTCGACCTTGCCCAGGCTCTGCGGCTCATCGAAGCCGACCCAGGTCACTGCCACCATGTTGGCGTTGAAGCCGGCGAACCAGGCGTCACGGGCATCGTTGGTGGTGCCGGTCTTGCCGGCGAGGTCGTTGCGGCCGAGGCTGAGCGCGCCGCGCCCGGTGCCGTGGCGGATCACGTCCTGCAGGATCGAGTACATCTGGCTGGCGGCGCGCGGACGCATGATGCGCAGTGCCACCGGATAGCCCGGCGCGCTGGCCGTCGGCTGCGTCACGGCGATGTCGCCGCCACTGCCGCTGATGCTGCCGGCAACGCCGTCGCCGGCGCCGGGAATGACTTCGGGCGGCTCGGCGCTGCCGTCGGCGGTGATCACGGGTGCCGGTGCCGGATCCTCGCAGGGTCGGCAGACACGCTTGGGCGTGGCCTGGAAGACGATCTTGCCCTGACGGTCGACGACCTTCTCGATGAAGTACGGGTTGACGCGCAGACCGCCGTTGGCGATGGCGGCATAGGCTGTGGCCATCTGGATCGGCAGCACTTCGGCGGCGCCCAGGGCGAGGGTGAGGTTCTGCGGCAGCTTGTCCTTGTCGAGGCCGAAGCGGCTGAGGTACTCGCGTGCCGAATCGATGCCGACTGCCTGCAGCAGGCGGATGGAGACCAGGTTGCGCGACAGGTAGAGGGCGCGGCGCAGGGTGATCGGACCCATGAATTCGCCGTCGGAGTTGCTCGGCGTCCAGTCGCCGAAGGTCAGCGGCGCGTCATCGATCAGGCTGGCCGGCGTGTAGCCGCGCTCCAGCGCCTTGCTGTAGATCAGCGGCTTGATGGTCGAACCGGCCTGGCGCCAGCCCTGCACGGCACGGTTGAACTTGCTCTGGCCGAAATCGAAGCCGCCGACCACGGCTTCGAGAGCGCCGGTTTCCGGGTTGAGTGCGATCAGCTCACCCTGGACCTTGGGGATCTGCGCCAGGCGCCAGCGCGTGCCGACCGGTTGCAGGCGGATGATGTCGCCAACGGCGACCAGGTCGCCGGCGCGTCGGGGCTCGGGACCGATGCTGTTGACGTTGATGAACTTGTGCGCCCAGCGGATGTCGTTCCAGCCCACCGTGATGCGCTCGCCGCTGCGCAGCTCGGCGTTGATGCTCTGGGAACTCACGGCGACCACTTTCGCCGGCTCCAGGTTGCCGACCCTGCTCAGGCTCTTCAGCTCCGTGGTGGCGGCCTTGGCTTCGACGCCGCGCCAGCCGTGGCGCTGGTCATAGGCGAGCAGGCCGTTGATGACGGCATCGCTGGCGGCGTTCTGGTTGCGCGAGTCTATGGTGGTGTAGACCTTGTAACCGGTGTCGTAGACCTCCTTGCCGAAGCGCTCGAGCAGGGACTCACGCACCATTTCCGCCAGCCAGGGCGCCTGCACATCCTGCAGGCTGCCCTTGAAGTTCAGCCCCACCGGCGCCTGGATGGCCTTGTCGTGCGCGGCCTGGGTGATGTAGCCGAGCTTGAGCATGCGGCCGATGATCCAGTCGCGGCGGATCAGCGCGCGCTCGGGGTTGGCCACCGGGTTGTACTTGGAGGGCGCCTTGGGCAGACCGGCGATCATGGCCATCTCGGCCAGGGTCAGCTGGTTCACGGTCTTGCCGTAGTAGATCTTGGCGGCGGCGCCGATGCCGTAGGCGCGCTGGCCGAGGTAGATCTTGTTCAGGTAGAGCTCGAGGATCTCCTCCTTGGTCAGCGAGTCCTCGATGCGCTTGGCCAGCATGATCTCGGTGAACTTGCGGCTGAAGGTGCGTTCGCTGCTGAGGAAGTAGTTCTTCGCCACCTGCATGGTGATGGTCGAGCCGCCGGAGCGGATGCTGCCGGTGGTGACCAGTTCGCCGAAGGCGCGGCCGAGGCTGCTGTAATCGATGCCTTCATGCTGGAAGAAGCGGTCGTCCTCGGCGGCCAGGAAGGCCTGCACGAAGGTCTTGGGAATTTCCTTGTAGCGCAGCGGAATGGTGTGCTTGACGCCGAATTCGCTGATCAGCTTGCCGTCACGCGTGTAGACCTGCAGCGGGGTTTCGTACTGCACCTTCTTGAGCGTGGAGATGTCCGGCAGCTCCGGCGTCAGGGCCAGATAGGAGCCGCTGGCACCGAGGGTGATGCCGGTGAGGGCGAGGCCCAGCCAGCGCAGGAGACGGAACGGGGTCGGGGCAGCAGTCATCGAGGCAACCTGGAAACAGTCCGGCCACGGACGGGGCCGACAGTATAAGCCGTGGGGCCGGGAGAGTTCATCGCGTTTGCGCAACTCCCGGAGCGTTGCTACATCTGAGGCAGCATGACAGTGACAAGGAGGTCCGGCATGTGTGCATGGAAACGCGCTGGCGAGCGGATGGTGCACGGCTGCCGCAGGCATGCTGCCGGCATCTTCCTGTTTCTGTCCTGTCTGGCCGGGGCTCTGGCGGGGCCTTGTGCCCTGGCCGCGCCGGCGCAGCTCAGCCTGTCCGTGGAGGATGCCGACCTGCGTCAGGTTTTGCACCAGATCGCCCATGCCGCCCGTCTGAATCTGCTGCTCGATGATGCCGTGCAGGGCCGGCTCAGCCTGCATGTCCGGCAGCAGCCGGCGCTGGTCGTGCTGGAGGACATCCTGCGTGCGCGCGGCCTCGGCAGCGAGCAGTCGGGCGCCACGCTGCGCATCGCCGGTCTCGATGCGCTTACTGCCGACGCCCGCCAGCGCCGCGATTGGGAGCAGATGCGCGAGGCCGGCCAGCCGGTGCGCACCGTGCTGCTGCCGCTGCATCACGCCCGTGCCGGCGAGCTGGCGAAAATGCTGGAGTCCGGGGCTGGTGGCGGCGGCGAGCGTCTGCTCGGGCCGCGCGGACGGCTGGAGGTCGATGTGCGCACCAATACCCTGCTGCTGACCGACAACGAGGGGCGTCTGGCGCGCTGGCGGGACTGGCTGGCGGCGCTTGATCGCCCGGCCCGCCAGGTCCTGATCGAAACCCGGCTGGCGGTGGTGTCGCGCAACCACAGTCGCCAGTTCGGCGTGAGCTGGCGGCTGGCCGGCCCCGGCGCGAGCGGGCAGGTGCCTCTGGCCGTGGCGGGAGCAGAGGCGTCGGCGCTGCGCTACGGTCTCATCGCCGTCGATGCCCGCACGCTGGATCTGGAGCTGTCGGCGCTGGAGGGCGCCGGCGAGGGCGAGGTCATCGCCAGGCCCAGCGTCATGACGGCCGAGCAGCAGACGGCGCGCATCGCCTCCGGCCAGCAGATTCCCTATCAGGAAACGACGCAGAGCGGCGCCGGCACTACGCGTTTCGTCAACGCCGAGCTCAGTCTGGAGGTGACACCGGCGATCGCGCCCGACGGCGAGATCGCCCTCGATCTGCACCTCAGTCAGGACAGTCCGGGCGAGATCCAGCCTTCCGGGGCCAGGGCCATAGACACCAATCGCCTGAGCACCCAGGTGCGCCTGCGTGACGGTCAGACCCTCATGTTGGGCGGAATTTTTCGCACTCAGCGCAGCAACAGTGTCAGCAAGGTGCCCGGACTGGGTAATATCCCGCTATTGGGCTACCTGTTCCGCCGCCAGATGCTGCGCGAGGACAAGCAGGAGCTCCTGATTTTCGTGACGCCGCGACTGGTTGCCGATGACGCGCCGGCGCAGGCAGAGATGGCAGATGGGTCAGACAGTCCACAACATTTTCCTGGTCGGGCCCATGGGCGCCGGCAAGACCACGATCGGCCGCCAGCTGGCTGATCTTTTGCGCTGGGAGTTCGTCGACTCCGATCACGAGATCGAGGCGCGTACCGGAGCCAACATCCCCTGGATCTTCGACATCGAGGGCGAGGAGGGCTTCCGTCAGCGCGAGGAGCATGTCATCGACGTGCTGACCCAGCGCCGCCACATCGTGCTTGCCACCGGCGGCGGCGCCGTCATGCGCGCCGAGAACCGCCGTCATCTGCACGAGCGCGGCACCGTGGTCTATCTCGAAACACCGGTCGAGCGCCAGCTCGAGCGCACGGCACGCGACCACAACCGGCCGCTGCTGCAGACGCCGAATCCGCGCGCGCGCCTGACCGAACTGCTGCGTATCCGCGATCCCTTGTATCGCGAGGTCGCACACCACATCATGCCGACCGAACGCGCCAGTGCCCGCGATGTGGCCTGGCACATCCTGCAGTCCCTGGGCCTGCGCTGAGCCGGCTGGCAAACGGAAGAACACGCAATGCAGACGCTGGAAGTGCAACTGGGTGAGCGCAGCTACCCGATTTTCATCGGCGAATCGCTGCTGGCGCAGCCGGACTGCCTGCTGCCGTGGATACGCGGCCGTCAGGTGCTGCTGGTCAGCAACGCCACGGTGGCGCCGCTGTATGCGGCGCAGATCCTCAAGATCCTGCGCGACGCCGGTCTGGCCGTGGCCGATGTGACCCTGCCGGATGGCGAGCAGTTCAAGGACTGGCAGCATCTCAACCTGATCTTCGATGCCCTGCTGGCGGCGCGTTTCAGCCGCAAGGTCACGCTCATCGCGCTCGGCGGCGGCGTCGTCGGCGACATGACCGGCTTCGCCGCGGCCTGCTACCAGCGTGGCGTCGACTTCATACAGATCCCGACCACGCTGCTGTCGCAGGTCGACTCCTCGGTGGGCGGCAAGACCGGCATCAATCATCCGCTGGGCAAGAACATGATCGGCGCCTTCCAGCAGCCGCGCGCGGTGCTGGCTGATACCAGCGTGCTGCGCAGCCTGCCGGAGCGCGAGCTGTCGGCCGGTCTGGCCGAGGTCATCAAGTACGGCCTGATCCGCGATCTACCCTTCCTGGCCTGGCTGGAAGAGCACATGGAGGGCCTGATGGCGCGCGATCCGGCGCTGCTGGCCGAGGCCATCCGCCGCTCCTGCCAGAACAAGGCCGAGGTCGTGGCCGCCGACGAACTGGAGCAGAACGACGTGCGCGCGCTGCTCAATCTCGGGCACACTTTCGGCCACGCCATCGAGACCGGCATGGGCTATGGCAGCTGGCTGCACGGCGAGGCGGTCGGCACCGGCATGCTGATGGCGGCTGACCTGTCCTGGCGCGAGGGCTGGCTGAGCGCGGCCGATGTCGCCCGCGTGCGCGCCCTTCTGGTGCGCGCCGGCCTGCCGGTGCTGCCGCCGGCCGGGTTGTCGGCGGACGAATTCCTGCGTCACATGGCGGTGGACAAGAAGAATGTCGACGGGCGTCTGCGTCTGGTGCTGCTGCGTAGCCTGGGCGATGCCTGGGTGACCGACACGGCCAGCCCGCAGCATCTGCGTGCGACCCTGGAAGCCGGCGCTGCGCTCGGCATGATGGCTTGAGGACAAGGCAATGTACTGGCAGACACAGCAGAAACTGGGCAAGGGCTTGCTGATCGCGTTCGTCGTCGCGATCGTCGCGCTCTGGCTGATCACGCCGGTGCGTACGCTGATCACCGAGAAGCTGCTCGGCAACATCGCGCTGTCGCGCGAGGACGGCTTCGACGAGCGCTTCGGCGCCTTCCCCGAGCTGGTCAAGGATCAGGGCGGCAGCCAGCCGGTGCCGCTGGAGCCCATGGCGCCGCTGCGTCTGCCGCAGTATCGCGGCGTGGCCTGGCTGCGCTCGCAGGATGCCAAGGCCTGGACCCTGCAGGTCATGTCGCTGTCCGATGAGCGCGCGGTCGGCAACTTCCTGTCGGCGCGTGGCGATCGTGACCAGTTTGTCTACTTCAAGCTGCCCGAGCTGCCGGACCCGGCCACCCCGGACGCGCCGGTGGTCATGCGTTTCGTCATCAGCTACGGCAACTTCGCCAGCCGCGAAGAGGCCGAGAATGTCGCTTCCGCGCTGACCGGCCTGTCCGGTGGCGTGCTGCTGCGTACCTGGGGCAGCTACCAGGCGATCTATGCCGCCATGCCCGAACCGACGCCGGTGCCGCTGGTGCCGGCCCCGGGCGCGGCACCGGAAGCGCCGTCCGAGGCTCCGGCTGAAGTCGCGCCGCCAGTGACCTCGCTGCCGCCACAGGGACTCGGCGATGATGCCGGCCAGCCCGTGACGGCGGAGGCTTCGGCGTCCCTGTAAGCGACCGGGCAGGTCGTGCGCCGGCTCGCGCTGGCGTGAAAATTGCCTAGATTCATCGTGATACGGGGTGGCGAGGGCTGCTGATGCCCTTCGGCATTTGAGTGAACCCCGCTTTTCACCTACTATACGCGTCCCTTTTTTGTGCACGGCGCCTGTTGTGCCTGCGCAAGAGATTTATAAACCTTTGTTTCCCAAGGTAAACCTGATGCAAGAGCAGCCGGTCGTCCACGCGGGTCTGTACCACCCGGATGAGTTTCGTGACAACTGCGGCTTCGGCCTCATCGCGCAGATGAAGGGTGAAGCCAGTCACCATCTGGTTCAGACAGCGATTCATTCACTCAGTTGCATGACCCATCGTGGGGCCATTGCCGCTGACGGCAAGACCGGCGACGGCTGCGGCCTGCTGCTGGCCATGCCGCGTGCCTTCTTCCGCGCCGTCGCGCAGGAAGAGCTCAAGGTCACGCTGGATGACACCTTCGCCGTCGGTCTGGTATTCCTCAATACCGATCCGGCCCTGGCCGCCAACGCCCGCAAAATCCTCGCCGCCGAAGTGGCCGCCGAGGGTCTGACCGTGGCCGGCTGGCGCCATGTGCCGACCGACAACAGCATCCTCGGCGAGATCGCGCTGCGTTCGCTGCCGGTGTTCGAGCAGGTGCTGGTCAATGCCGGCGGCCTCGATGACGTCACCGTCAATCGCAAGCTGTTCCTGGCCCGTCGTCGTGCCGAGCAGCAGCTCAAGAACGACCCGCTGTTCTACATCACCACGCTGTCGACCCAGGTCATCTCGTACAAGGGCCTGGTGATGCCGGCCGACCTGCCGAACTTCTTCAAGGACCTCGGCGACGACCGCATGGCCACGCACATCTGCGTGTTCCACCAGCGCTTCTCCACCAACACGCTGCCGCGCTGGCCGCTGGCCCAGCCGTTCCGCTACCTCGCCCACAACGGCGAAATCAACACGGTCAGCGGCAACCGCAACTGGGCGGTCGCGCGCACGCCGAAGTTTGTCAGCCCGCTGCTGCCGGGCCTGACCGAGCTGACGCCGCTGGTCAACCGCACCGGCTCCGACTCCTCGAGCATGGACAACATGCTGGAGATCCTGCTCGGTGGCGGCATGAGCCTGTTCCGCGCCCTGCGCATGCTGGTTCCGCCGGCCTGGCAGAACGTCGAGTCCATGGACGCCGATCTGCGCGCGTTCTACGAATACAACGCCAAGCACATGGAAGCCTGGGACGGTCCTGCCGGCCTGGTCATCACCGACGGCCGCTATGCCGTCTGCATGCTTGATCGCAACGGTCTGCGCCCGGCGCGCTGGGTCATCACCAAGAACGGCTACATCACCCTGGCATCGGAAATCGGTGTCTGGGACTACGCGCCGGAAGATGTCGTGTCCAAGGGCCGTGTCGGTCCGGGCAAGATCCTGGCCGTCGACACCCAGACCGGCGAGCTGCTGAAGAACGAGGACGTCGACAACCTGCTGAAGACGGCGCAGCCCTACAAGCAGTGGCTGCGTGCCGAGGCTCGCCGCGTCGAGACCGATGCCGAGCTCGAGCGCCAGCTGCTTGGCCAGGTCGACAAGAACGCTCTCAACACCTACCAGAAGATGTTCCTGGTCACCTACGAAGAGCGCGACCAGATCATCCGTCCGCTCGCCGAGTCCGGCCAGGAAGCCGTCGGCTCCATGGGCGACGACACCCCGATGGCCGTGCTGTCGCGTCGTGTCCGTCACCAGGCCGACTATTTCCGCCAGCAGTTCGCGCAGGTCACCAACCCGCCGATCGACCCGCTGCGTGAAGCCATCGTGATGTCGCTGGAGACCGCCTTCGGTCCCGAGATGAACATCTTCGAGGAAACGCCGGAGCACGCCCGCCGCGTCATCGTGTCGTCGCCGGTGCTGTCGCACTCGAAGTTCGCCCAGCTCAAGCAGGTCGACCTGCCGGGCTACGGTTTTGAAGTCATCGACCTCAACTATCCGGAAGCCGAGGGCCTGCAGGCTGCCCTCCAGCGCATCTGCGCCCAGGCCGAAACCGCCGTCAGGGCCGGTCGCTCGCAGCTGGTGCTGTCCGACCGCGCCATCAAGGCCGGCTACCTGCCGATCGGCGCGCTCATGGCCACCGGTGCCGTGCATCACCACCTGATGAACGCCGGCTGGCGCTGCGATGCCAACCTGATCGTGGAAACCGGCTTCGCCCGTGACCCGCATCACTTCGCCGTGCTCATCGGTTTCGGCGCCAGCGCGGTCTATCCGTATCTGGCCTACGACATCATTGCCGACATGGCGCGTAACGGCGAGATCCTCGGCGATCCGCTGGAAGCGCAGGGCTATTTCCGCAAGGGCATCGACAAGGGTCTGCTCAAGATCATGTCGAAGATGGGCATCTCCACCATCGCGTCCTACCGTGGCGCGCAGCTGTTCGAGGCTGTCGGCCTCGACAGCGTGGTTGTCGAGACCTGCTTCAAGGGCGTGCCGAGCCGCATCCAGGGCGCCAACTTCGACGACATCGAAGGCGACCAGCGCCTGCTCGCCGACGACGCCTGGAAGGCCCGCAAGGCCCTCGACCAGGGCGGTCTGCTCAAGTTCGTCTACGGCAAGGAATATCACGCCTTCAATCCGGACGTGATCAACTCCCTGCACCTGGCCGTGCGCACCGGTGACTACCAGAACTACCTGACCTATGCCGGGCTGGTGAACAAGCGTCCGGTCGCCACCATTCGCGACCTGCTGGCGCTGAAGGCTGCTGCGCAGCCGCTGGCCATCGACCAGATCGAGCCGCTGGAGGCCATCCTCAAGCGCTTCGACTCTGCCGGCATGTCGCTGGGCGCGCTGTCGCCGGAAGCCCACGAGTCCATCGCCATCGCCATGAACACGCTCGGCGGTCGCTCGAACTCGGGTGAGGGCGGTGAAGATCCGGCCCGTTACGGCACGCTGCGCAACTCCAAGATCAAGCAGGTCGCCTCCGGCCGCTTCGGCGTCACGCCGGCCTATCTGGCCAGCGCCGAAGTGCTGCAGATCAAGGTCGCCCAGGGCGCCAAGCCGGGCGAGGGCGGTCAGTTGCCGGGCGGCAAGGTCAACGCGCTGATCGCGCGCCTGCGCCACTCGGTGCCGGGCGTCACGCTGATCTCGCCGCCGCCGCATCACGACATCTACTCGATCGAAGACCTGTCGCAGCTGATCTTCGACCTCAAGCAGGTCAATCCGAAGGCGCTGGTGTCGGTCAAGCTGGTTTCCGAGCCGGGTGTCGGCACCATCGCCGCCGGCGTCGCCAAGGCCTATGCCGACCTCATCACCATTTCCGGTTATGACGGTGGCACCGCGGCCTCGCCGCTGTCGTCGATCCACTACGCCGGCTCGCCGTGGGAACTCGGCCTGTCCGAAGCCCAGCAGGCGCTGCGTGCCAACGACCTGCGCGGCAAGGTGCGCGTGCAGACCGACGGTGGTCTCAAGACCGGCCTCGACGTGGTCAAGGCCGCCATCCTCGGCGCCGAGAGCTTCGGCTTCGGCTCCACGCCGATGATCGCGCTGGGCTGCAAGTACCTGCGCATCTGTCACCTCAACAACTGCGCCACCGGTGTCGCCACGCAGCAGGACAAGCTGCGCCAGGACCACTACATCGGCGAGCCGGAAATGCTGATGAACTTCTTCAAGTTCATCGCCATCGAAACCCGCGAGTGGCTGTCGGTGCTGGGCGTGGCCTCGCTGGCCGAGCTCATCGGCCGTACCGATCTGCTCGAAATGCTGCCCGGCGAGACCGGCAAGCAGTCGCGTCTCGACCTGATGCCGCTGCTGCAGAACGACCACATCCCGGCCGACAAGCCGCAGTACTGCCAGCAGTCGAAGAATGAGCCCTTCGACCAGGGCGTGCTCGCCGAGAAGATCGTCGCTGCCGTGCTGCCTGCCATCGAAGGCAAGACCGGTGGCAGCTTCGACTTCCGCATCGGCAACTGCGACCGTTCCATCGGTGCCCGCGTGTCCGGCGAGATCGCCCAGCGTCATGGCGACCAGGGCATGGCTGACGCGCCGATCACCCTGAAGTTCACCGGCACCGCCGGCCAGAGCTTCGGTGTCTGGAACGCCGGTGGCCTCAACCTGTATCTCGAAGGCGATGCCAACGACTACGTCGGCAAGGGCATGGCTGGCGGCAGCGTCGTCATCCGCTCGCCCAAGGGCTCGCCGTTCAAGTCGCAGGACACCGCCATCATCGGCAACACCTGCCTGTACGGCGCCACCGGCGGCAAGCTGCTGGCGGCGGGTACGGCCGGCGAGCGTTTCGCCGTGCGCAACTCGGGCTGCCACGCCGTCATCGAAGGCGCGGGCGATCACTGCTGCGAATACATGACCGGTGGTCTGGTCACCGTGCTCGGCAAGACCGGCCTCAACTTCGGTGCCGGCATGACGGGCGGTTTCGCCTATGTGCTGGACCTGGACAACAACTTCTTCGATCGCTGCAACCACGAGCTGATCGAGCTGCACCGCATCAGCACCGAGCCCATGGGCCCGCATCGCCAGCATCTCAAGGCCGTTCTGCAGGAATACGTGCAGGAAACCGAGAGCGACTGGGGTCGCGAAGTTCTTGAACAGTTCGACGAGTATTCCCGCAAATTCTGGCTGGTGAAGCCGAAGGCGGCGAATATCAAGGAACTGTTGAAGAACACGGTGTCGAACCCGCAGTAAGCACGTACAGGTATTGAGGCAAGATCATGGCAGAACGCCTGAACAATGATTTCCAGTTCCTGGACGTGCCGCGCCAGGACCCGACGAAGAAGCCTATCGATGTGCGACAGGCCGAGTTCGTCGAGATTTACCAGCCCTTCGCCAAGCCGGAAGTGGAAGGTCAGTCGCACCGTTGTCTCGGTTGCGGCAACCCCTACTGCGAGTGGAAGTGCCCGGTGCACAACTACATTCCGAACTGGCTCAAGCTGATCTCGGAAGGCCGCATCTTCGAAGCCGCCGAGCTCTGTCACCAGACCAACACGCTGCCGGAAGTGTGCGGCCGCGTCTGCCCGCAGGACCGCCTCTGCGAAGGTGCCTGCACGCTCAATGACGGCTTCGGCGCGGTCACCATCGGCAACACCGAGAAGTACATCGTCGACACCGCCTTCGCCATGGGCTGGCGCCCCGACCTGTCGCACGTGAAGGCGACCGGCAAGCGCGTCGCCATCATCGGTGCCGGCCCGGCCGGCCTCGGCTGCGCCGACGTGCTGACCCGTGCCGGCGTCAAGGCCGTGGTGTTCGACAAGAACCCGGAAATCGGCGGTCTGCTGACCTTCGGCATTCCCGAGTTCAAGATGGAGAAGACGGTGATGAGCCGTCGTCGCCAGATCTTCACCGACATGGGCATTGAGTTCCGTCTCAATACCGAAGTTGGTACCGATGTCAGCTTCGAGAGCCTGCAGGCCGAGTTCGATGCCGTTTTCCTCGGCATGGGCACCTACACCTACATGAAGGGCGGCTTCCCGGGCGAGGACCTGCCGGGCGTGCATGACGCGCTCGACTTCCTGATCGCCAACGTCAACCGCAACCTCGGCTTCGAGAAGAACCCGGCTGACTATGTCGACATGGCCGGCAAGCAGGTCGTGGTTCTGGGTGGTGGCGACACCGCCATGGACTGCAACCGCACCTCCATTCGCCAGGGCGCGACCAGCGTCAGCTGCGCCTATCGCCGTGACGAGGCCAACATGCCGGGCTCGGTGCGCGAAGTGCGCAATGCCCGCGAGGAAGGCGTCGAGTTCCTGTTCAACCGTCAGCCCATCGAAATCGTCGGCGACGGCCACAAGGTCACCGGCGTCAAGGTTGTCGAGACCCAGCTCGGCGCCGCCGATGCCCGTGGTCGCCGCAGCCCGGAACCCATCCCGGGCTCCGAGCAGATCCTCCCGGCCGATGCCGTGGTGCTGGCCTTCGGCTTCCGCCCGAGCCCGGCGCCGTGGTTCGCCAGCTTCGGCATCGACACCGATGCCTCCGGTCGCGTCACCGCGCCGGAAGCCGGCAGCTTCAAGTTCCAGACCAGCAACCCCAAGGTCTTTGCCGGCGGCGACATGGTGCGCGGCTCCGACCTCGTGGTGACCGCCATCTGGGAAGGCCGTCAGGCCGCCGAAGGCATCCTGGACTTCCTCGACGTCTGAGGTTGTTCGCGGGCATGAAAAAGCCGGGCATGTCCCGGCTTTTTCACGTCTGGATGGACCGTCACTGCCGGCAGTTGTTGCCCTGGGTGCGCCAGCTCAGGATGGTCTTCTTCTTGTCGACCTCGAAATAGGTCTGGCAGCGCATCATGTGGGTCTGGCTGCCAAAGCCGAAACCGATGGCGCTGCCGTAGCGGCCGCTGCCGCCGTAGATGCCGGTCGAGATCGCCGGCTCGACCTCGTAGGCATCCTGGCGATCCCAGACATAGACCAGATTGCCGCTGGGCGCCTCGAAGCTGCCGGACGGATAGCCCCAGGCATCCATGACGACACTGATGTTGGCGCCGACCCAGCGTTGCAGCTGGCTCTCGTAGCGCTCGCGGGTGGCGCAGGCTGTCGTGGCCAGGGTCAGAGCCAGAACGATCAGCGCGCGCGGCAGGAAGGCTTTCATGTCCGCTCCCCGGATGGTTGCAGCCCTGTGCTGCAAATAGAGATAACGCGGTCGTCCGGCGTGCTGCATACGCCGCCGCTGCGCAGGCAGGATTGCCCCCGCCTGATGCTACAATACGGCCCCTGAATATCGACCTCAAGCCTGTCTCCTGCGAGCCTGCCCATGTCCGAGCTGAAGAACGACCGCTTCCTGCGCGCCCTGCTGCGTCAACCCGTGGACCGCACTCCGGTGTGGATGATGCGTCAGGCCGGTCGCTATCTGCCGGAGTATCGCGCCACGCGCGCCCAGGCCGGCGACTTCATGAAGCTCATGATGAATCCGCAGCTGGCCTGCGAGGTCACCCTGCAGCCGCTCGACCGCTATCCGCTCGATGCCGCCATCCTGTTTTCGGACATCCTCACCATTCCCGACGCCATGGGTCTGGGTCTGTATTTCGAGACCGGTGAAGGCCCGCGCTTCCGCAACACCGTGACCACCATGGCCGAGGTCGCGGCGCTGCCCGTCCCTGATCCGGAAAAGGATCTCGGCTATGTCATGGATGCCGTGCGCACCATCCGCCGCGAGCTCAACGGCCGCGTGCCGCTGATCGGCTTCGCCGGCAGCCCGTGGACGCTGGCGACCTACATGGTCGAGGGCGGTTCGTCGAAGGATTTCCGCGCCGCCAAGACGCTGATGGTGACGCAGCCCGAGGTCCTGCACGCGCTGCTGGCCAAGCTCGCGCAATCGGTGACGTCCTATCTCAATGCCCAGATCCTGGCCGGCGCCCAGGCCGTGCAGATCTTCGACTCCTGGGGTGGGGCGCTGTCGCATGCCGCCTATCGCGAGTTCTCGCTGGCCTACATGCAGCAGATCGTCAACGGCCTGATCCGCGACCATGACGGTCGCCGCGTGCCGGTCATCCTCTTCACCAAGGGTGGCGGCCAGTGGCTGGAAGCCATGGCTGATACCGGCGCCGATGCCCTCGGCCTGGACTGGACCACGGACCTGGGCCTGGCGCGTCAGCGTGTCGGCGCCCGCGTCGCCCTGCAGGGCAACATGGACCCGGCCATGCTCTACGCGCCGCCTGCGCGCATCCGTCAGGAGGTCGAGCGCATCCTCGCCAGCCATGCCGGGGTGTGGACGCCGGAGCTGGGCGTCAGCGCCGGCAGCGGTCATGTCTTCAACCTCGGTCACGGCATCGAGCAGCATGTCGATCCGGCCCATGCCGGCGCCTTCATCGAGGCCGTCGTCGAGCTGTCGGCGCGCTATCACGAGGCGCGCTGACTTCCGCTACACTCGGGGCATAACGACAAGATCCGGAATGCCCCATGAACCTCTTTTCCAGTGCCCGCGAGTTCGCCCGCCTGCGTGAGCTGATCGGCATCCTGCTCAAGTACGGCTTCGATGACATCGTGCGCTGGCTGCACCTGGAAGGCAGCGTGGGCTGGTTGCGCCGCTGGGTGCGCCAGGACCTGCCGGCCGACATCCGCCGCCTGCCCAGCGAGGCCAGGGCGCGGCTGGCGCTGGAAGAGATGGGGCCGACCTTCGTCAAGCTCGGGCAGATCCTGGCCACCCGCGTCGACCTGCTGCCGGCGGAGTGGATCAGCGAGTTCGAGAAGCTCCAGGACCAGGCCGCCGCAGTGCCGTTCTCCCAGCTCAAGCCGCAGCTGGAGCGCAGCCTCGGCGCCAAGGTCGGCGCCTGTTTCCGCGAGATCGACGAGAAGCCCGTGGGCACCGCCTCCATGGCCCAGGTCTACCGGGCGGTGACGCATATCGGCCAGGAAGTGGTGCTGAAGATCCGTCGCCCCGGCGTCGAGGAAAAGATCCAGGCCGACCTGCGCCTGCTGCAGAAGCTGGCCGAGATCGCCGAGGCGCAGTCGGCCGAGCTGCGTCGCTACCAGCCCATAGAGATCATCCAGGAGTTCGAGGCGTCGCTGCTGCGCGAGCTCGACTTCAGCATAGAGGCACGCAGCGCCGACCGCATGCGCGACAACCTGCGTCAGCTCGACTGGCTGGTGATTCCGCGCATCTACTGGGAGTGGACCTGCGACGACCTCAATGTGCAGGAGTTCATTCGCGGCATTCCTGCCAAGAATGTCGAGGCCATCGATGCCGCCGGTCTCGACCGCAAGCAGCTGGCCCGGCGCGGCGCCCGCGCGGTCTGGAAGATGATGCTGGAAGACGGCTTCTTCCATGCCGATCCGCACCCCGGCAACTTCCTCATCCTGCCCGGTGGCCGCATCGCCATGCTCGATTACGGCATGGTCGGGCGCCTGACCGCGACCCGGCGCGACCAGCTCATCCGTCTTATTCGCGGAGTCGCGCTGCAGGAGCCGGACACGGTGACGCAGGTGCTGGTGGAGTGGTCGGCCGGGCGCTATGTCAATCGTGACGGCCTGGTGGCCGAGGTCACCAATCTCATCGAGCAGTTCGAGGGCGTGCCCATGGCCGAGCTCGACATCAATGCCCT
Organism: Perlucidibaca sp.; assembly: GCA_023265995.1. Taxonomy (GTDB): domain Bacteria; phylum Pseudomonadota; class Gammaproteobacteria; order Pseudomonadales; family Moraxellaceae; genus Perlucidibaca. Next base: position 120,241 of record JAHFSA010000009.1, on the reverse strand, counting down.
GCTCACGGCCATCGCCGCCATCCTGCGCAACTACTCGCTGCGTCTGCCCAGCGAGCTGACCCTGCTGGCCAAGGCCTGCGTCACGCTGGAGGGTTTCGGTCGCCTGATCGATCCGCACTTCCAGCTCATGGACGAGGCCATGCCGCTGCTGCGCAAGACCCTGGCCAACCGCTACAGCCCCAAGGTGCTGGCGCGGGCGGTGCGCTCGCGGGCGCTGGATGCCGTCGAGCGCCTCTATCATCCCGGCACCGTGCCGGGCAACGGCAATGGCCATGGCGGCTATTCCGGGCCGCCGCCCATGCAGATCGAGGAGTTGTCACGCCTGGTCGGGCGCCTGGAGCGCGCCAGCCACCGCCAGGCCCGTGCCGTGCTGCTCGCCGGCCTGTTCCTGGTCAGCGGCATGATGCTGCAGCTGGAGGACGGTCCGCATGTGCTCGGCATGCATGTGCTGGGGCTGCTCAGCCTGCTCGGTTGCACCGGCTACTGGCTGTGGATGCTGACCCAGCTCTGGTGGACCGAGCGCGGCCACCGCGACTGAGCGCGACAGCCGGGCTGGCCGCCGTGACCGGAAGAGGGCGCGTTCAGTCGTGCCAGCGGCGCACGCTGGCTTCGGGAAAGAGCATTTCGAACTCGGGTATCTGGAAGGCCGCGACACAGCGGCCTTGCGCCAGGTCCGGGAACTGCTCGGCATCGAAGGCCCAGTCGAGCACGCGCGCACGGCGCAGGCTGCCGCGGGCGCTGGGCGCGAGCGTGAACTGATGCCCTTCCCAGAGCTGTGACAGCGTGCGCAGGCGCTTCGGCAGCCAGTGCCCGGGCATGGGCAGGCGCGGGCCGCGCGCGGCCAGCACGAGGCGGGCGATGCTGCTGCCGTCATCGCCAGTCAGCTCGGCACGATCAATGCCATCTTCCTGCCAGTCGATGTTGAAGTCGCAGCGATCCTTGGGGATGCCCCAGTTGCGCCTGCCGTTGATCACCGAGTCCATGGTCGACACGAAGATGCGTGAAATGCTCGGGCGGCGCAGGCCCTTGAAGTCGAAGGTGCCGGGAATGAACAGCAGTTCCTGATAAGGCCCGGCCGGGCTTTCCGCGTAATCCACCAGCATGGCCAGTGACAGCGGGCTGCGGCGGCTGGCACGCAGTTCGGCCGGGGTGTGCTGGCAGTTGGCGAGCACCGCTTCCGGCATCCTGATGGCGAGGATGTAGCCGCGGCCGCGCAGGGTCCACGGTGCCGGGGCGTCAATGAAGGGGTGGTCTGGAGCAACAGTGGCGGTCATGAACAGGACTCGTCGCAGGGGAACGACGCAGGAGGTTGCCTGTTCGTGACCGGTCGGTCAAGCCTTAGTTGCCAAGGACTTCCCAGCGCTCCAGCAGATGCAGCAGGCGCTCCTCGATCTCGCTCAGGCGCAGGGTGAGGGCGTTCGCGCGACCGAGGTCGCTGACGAACAGCGAGCCATCGGCGAGGGCGGCCTGGGCTGCTTCCTGTTCACTCTCCAGACTGGCGATCTCGCCCGGAATGGCGTCGAGCTCGCGTTGCTCCTTGTAGCTGAGCTTGCGCTTGCTGGCGGCCGCCACGGGTTCGGGCTGCAGAGGTGCCGCCGGCTTGCCGGGCAGCGACACGGAGGTCTGCGTCGGACGCTGGCGCAGCCAGTCATCGTAGCCGCCGACGTATTCATTGATCTCGCCATTGCCCTCGAAGACCCAGGTGCTGGTCACCACCTCGTTGAGGAAGGCGCGGTCATGACTGATCACCAGCAGCGTGCCCTGATAGCTCACCAGCAGCTCTTCGAGCAGTTCCAGCGTCTCGACATCGAGGTCGTTGGTGGGTTCGTCGAGGATGAGCAGGTTGGTCGGGCGGGTGAACAGCTTGGCCAGCAGCAGGCGGTTGCGCTCACCGCCGGACAGCGCCTTCACCGGCGTGCGTGCACGCTGCGGCGAGAACAGGAAGTCCTGCAGATAGGACAGGGCATGCTTGCGCTGGCCGTTGACCTCGATGAAGTCGGAGCCCTCGACGACGTTGTCGATGACGCTGGCCTCTGGGTCGAGCTGGGCGCGCAGCTGGTCGAAATAGGCGACCTGCAGCATGGTGCCGTGACGCACGCTGCCGGCATCGGGCTCGATCTTCTGCAGCAGCAGATTGATCAGCGTGGTCTTGCCGACGCCGTTGTCGCCGATCAGGCCGATCTTGTCGCCGCGCATGACCACGGTGCTGAAGTCCTGCACCAGATTCAGGCCGCCGAGGGTCTTGCAGAGACCGGTGGCCTCCAGCACGAGCTTGCCCGAGCGTTCGGCATCGCTGATGACGAGCCTGGCATTGCCGGTGCGCTCGCGGCGCGCGGCACGGTCGCGGCGCAGCTGTTCGAGGGCGCGCACGCGGCCTTCGTTGCGGGTGCGGCGGGCCTTGATGCCCTGACGGATCCAGACCTCTTCCTGCGCCAGCTTCTTGTCGAAGACAGCACTCTGATGCTCTTCGGCGATGAGCTGCGCGGCCTTGTTCTCGAGGTAGGCGGTGTAGTTGCCCGGGAAGCTGCGCAGCGTGCCGCGATCGAGCTCGACGATGCGGGTCGCCACGGTGCCGAGGAAGCTGCGGTCATGGGTGATGAACAGCAGCGTGCCGTTCCAGCCCAGCAGGAACTGCTCGATCCAGGTGATGGAGCGGATGTCGAGATGGTTGGTGGGCTCGTCGAGCAGCAGGATGTCGGGCTCGGTGATGAGCGCGCGCGCCAGCAGCACGCGACGCTTGCGACCGCCGGACAGGCTGGCGAACTCGCTGTAGGGGTCGAGTTCCAGGCGCGTGGTGATCTTGGCGACCTTGGTCTGGATTTCCCAGTCCTCCAGGTGGCCGACCATGTCCGGGTGGTCCTGCAGGCCGGCGGCGACGATGTCTTCCACCGTGCCGGTCCAGTCGCGCGGCACTTCCTGCATCATGGTGGCGATGCGCAGGCCCTGCTGGCGCACGATCTCGCCGCTATCGGGCAGGATCTCGCCGGCAATGACCTTGAGCATGGTCGACTTGCCTTCGCCGTTGCGGCCGATGATGCAGACGCGCTCGCCACGGTCGAGGCTGAACGCGGCCTTGTTGAGCAGGTGCGGGCCGCCGAAGGCAACAGAGACATCACGCAGGGAAAGCAGGGCCATGGAAACCAGCCTGGACAGGAAAACTAGGGCGCGCAGTCTAGCAAATCCGCTCGCTGCCGGGGGCATGGCGGAGCGTGCCGGGGCGCGGTTCGTGCCATACTTGTGATTGATGAACAGCCGGGAGACTCATCATGGACACACGCCTGACGAATCTCGAGGTCAAGGTGGCCTTCCAGGACGACTTGCTGGAATCGCTCAATCAGGTGGTGGCGAAGCAGCAGCGCGATATCGACCTGTTGCAGGGTGAAATCCGCGTGCTTTATGACCAGCTCAAGGCCATGCAGCCGTCGCTGATCTCCATGCCGGCGGAAGAGGCGCCGCCGCCCCATTACTGAGGCGGCCAGCGCCGGGCATCACTTCTTCTTGCTGGTCCAGGCCCAGAGCATCTGACACTGCACCGGTTCTTCGCCGGTGGCGTCGGTCAGCGTGACCGGCACCAGAACCTCGCCCTTGGGCTCGCTGCGGATCTTCGCGATCTGCTCCGGGCTCAGGGTGGCGACGGCGCGCAGGTCGCCGGTGGAGCGGCGCTTGTAGTCGACGTGCAGGGACTTGATCAGCGGCATCTTGTCATCCGGCAGGTTGGCGCCGACCACGAAGCCGGAGGCGGTTTCGGCCAGCAGCGCCATGGCGGCGGCATGCACGCTCTTGATGTGGTTCTGCACCTTGCGCTTGTTGCGCACGCTGACCACCACGCGCTCCGAGGTGATTTCCTCGTAGATCAGGCCCGAGGTGCCGACGAAGGGCACGACGTTGCCGAAGATCAGCGAAATGGCGCGGCTGCGCAGGCCGGCTGGCAGTTTCTCGAAGGGGCGCAGGGCGCGCGTGATGTTGTTGCTGAAGCTCACGGTGGATTCCTCGCTGGCAGGGCAGTCCCGGTTTTCGGGCCGATGCCGGGAGCATGCCGCAGCTGGCGCGCGAGGAGTAGGCCGAAATGACGCGATTGTCCCGGAGCATGGTCAAGCATGTAGCCGAAATGACAGTCCCGAACCGGCTCGCAGGCTAGGGAAAAGCGCGGTATTCGTCTGTTATGCTGCAGGTCTGATTGATTCATGTAGTATTTTTCCTGTGCCCAGCAGCAATCGACATGTGACCATCGCGGCCTACCCGCGCAAGCTCATCCAGCTTTTCGAGTCGGAGTGGCAGATCGCTGCCGGACAACTGCTGGAAGGCACGCGCCTGACCATGGAGCAACTCGACCGTCCTGATCGCCTGGTCTCCCTGGTCGATGTCTTTCTGGTCTTCCACAACGCCGCGCGCCTGTGCCCGGAGCCGGATCTGGCGCTGCGCTATGCCCGCTGTCTGCCGCCGAGCAGCCATGGCCAGCTCGGCATGGCGACGCTGACAGCGGCGTCGCTGCGTGAAGTGATCGATCTCTACTATCAGTACATGGCCGTGGTGGCGCCGTTCGTGCTGCTGCATCGCGAGCAGCGCCGCAACCAGCTGGTGCTGGTGCTGGACATGATCACCGAGCTGCCGGCGCATGAAGCCTTCGTCATGGAGCTGCTGCTGACCACCGCCTTCAACATCATCGAGCCCCTGCTGGGACCGCGCGTGCGCGAGCTCGGGCTGCATCTGGCCAGCGCGCCGCCGGCCTATGCTGCCAGCCTGCAGGCGCATTGCCTGGGCACGGTGAATTTCAATGCCAGCTTCAACGGCCTGAGCATTCCGCTGTCGCTGCTCGATGCCCCCAATCCGTCCGCCGATGCCGAGACCCATGCCGTGCTGTTGCAGCAGATCAGCCAGCGCATGGATCAGCTCATGACCCGCGGCTCCTTCGTCGAGGCCGTGCGTCAGTACCTGCAGCGTCATGAAGGGCCGCTGCCGCGCATGAGCGCGGTGGCCGATGCCTTCAGCCTGTCGGTGCGCACCTTCCGCAACCGCCTCGGCCAGCAGGGCAGCAGCTTCCAGGCCCTGCTCGATCAGCAGCGCCAGGAACAGGCCTGCGTGCTGCTGCGCGAGAGCGAGGTATCGGTGAAGGAAATTGCCTATCGGCTGGGGTTCCGCGAGAGCTCGAACTTTTCGCGCGTGTTCAAGCGCTGGACCGGCATGACGCCTCTGGACTATCGCCAGGCCGGCAGCCCGGACTGAAGCCGGGCGCGGCGTGGCGCCTGCCCGGCAGCGTCGCGCTCGTCAGTCCTTGAAGTTGTTGAACTGCAGCGGCAGACCGAGGGTCTGCTGACGCAGGAAGGACATGACTTCCTGCAGGGCATCGCGCTTCTTGTCGCTGACGCGGACCTTGTCGCCCTGGATGCTGGCCTGCACCTTGTAGCCGTTTTCCTTGAGCAGCTTGACGACCTTCTTGGCGGTATCGGAGTCGAGGCCATCCTTGAGCTTGATGACCTGATTCATGGTCTTGCCGCTGGGCTCGATCTTCTGCGCATCCAGCACCTGCGGATCGACCTTGCGCTTGATCATGTGGGCTTCCAGCATGGCGCGGACCTGATCGACCTGGAAGTCGGAGTCGGCGGTGAGCTTGATCTCCTTGTTCTTCTCGTTGTAGTCGACCTTGACGTCGGAGCCACGGAAATCGAAGCGGGTGGCGATTTCCTTGATGGTGTTCTGGACTGCGTGGTTGACCTCGAAGACTTCAAGCTCCGAGACGACATCCATGGACGGCATGATAGATTTCTCCCCTGAAAACAGGCCCACATCATACCCGAGGAGATGTTTGTGCGAGAGAGGCTGATGAGATGGTGGCTGAATCTGTACGGGCCCTATCTGGGTTCCGGCGTCCATGTTGAACGCATCAGCGCCGACTTCCTCGAGATCGATGTCGTCATGCGCATGCGGCCGTGGAACGGCAACGCCGTCGGCACCCATTTCGGCGGCAGTCTCTACAGCATGGTCGACCCGTTCTACATGCTCATGCTCATGCGCATTCTCGGGCCCGATTATCTGGTCTGGGACCAGTCCGCGCACATCGAGTTCGTCAGTCCGGGGCAGGGCACGGTGCATGCCGCTTTCAGACTGGATGCGGCGCGTGTCGAGGCGATCCGCGCCGCCGCCGCCGATGGCCTGGCGCATCGCCCGGAGTTCGACGTCGCTGTGCTGGGCGAGGATGGCAAGATCGTGGCGCGCGTGCACAAGACCCGCTATGTCCGCCTGAAGCCGGCGCTGCGCCCGTCGGCGGCGAGCCAGGCATCCGCGCAACCCCTGTCGGAGAGTCCTTGAATGACTTTGCGTTTTCGTATCCTGCCGGTGACCGCCTTCGAGCAGAACTGCAGCCTGATCTGGTGTGACAAGACGCGCGAGGCGGCCCTGGTCGATGCCGGCGGCGACATCGACAAGCTGCTGGCGCTGGTCGAGGCCGAAGGCGTGACGCTGACCAAGCTGCTCGTCACCCACGCCCACATCGATCATGCCGGCGCGGTCGCCGAGCTGGCCGAACGTCTGCAGCTGCCGGTCGAGGGCCCGCATACGGGCGACCAGTTCTGGATCGATCGCCTGGCGGACCAGTCGCGCATGTTCCGCTTCCCGGATTCGCGTCCGTTCCAGCCCACGCGCTGGCTCGATCAGGGCCATGAGGTCAATGTCGGCGCCGAGACCCTGAGCGTGCGTCATTGCCCGGGGCACACGCCCGGACATGTCGTGTTCATCTCCGAGTCCGCCGGTGTCAGCTTTGTCGGAGATGTCCTCTTCGCCGGCTCCATAGGCCGCACCGACTTCCCGCTCGGCGATCATCAAACCCTGATCGATGCCATCCGCCGCGAGCTCTGGTCGCTGCCCGACGCCATGCGTTTCGTGCCGGGCCACGGTCCCATGTCAACCATCGGCCAGGAGCGGCGTCACAATCCTTTCGTGGCCGATCGTCGCGGCTGAGTATCAGGAACCGATGCGTCTCGTGTATGTTCAACGAGCCATCTCAAAGGAGACATCTTCATGAACAAGACCTTTCGTGCCGCCACTGCCGGCGTGCTCATGCTTTCCACCAGCTTCTGGAGCGTGGTTGCCGCAGCCGCCCCGATTTCGGCCGACCAGGCCATGCAGATGAGCATCAGTGCCGCCACCAGCCAGCAGCGCGCCGAAGTGGTGTCCTGGCTGCAGCGTGATGATGTCCGTCAGGAACTGACCCGCATGGGCGTCGACAGCGCCCAGGCCGTGGAGCGTGTGTCCGCGCTCTCCGACGAGGAAGTGCTGCGCCTGCATGGTCGCATTGACCAGGCCCAGGCCGCGGGCGACGGCCTCGTCGGCGCTCTGGTCTTCATCTTCGTGCTGCTGCTGGTGACCGACCTGCTCGGCCTGACCAAGGTCTTCCCGTTCACCCGCTCCATGCGTTGAGGTTTCGCATCATGCGCCGCCTGGTGCTCATCCTGGCGGCCATGCTGCCGCTCCTGCTCAGCGCCTGCATGACCACGCAGGCGCTGGTCATGCGCGAACATCCCCCGACCTCGGCGGAACTGACCGGGGTGCCGTTCTACCCGCAGGCCGACTACCAGTGCGGGCCGGCCACGCTGGCCATGGTCATGAGCTATCTCGGCCATCCTGTCACGCCGGAAGCATTGGCTCCCGATCTCTATCTTCCTGGCCGCCAGGGCTCGCTGACTGACGAGCTGGTGGCGCAGTCACGCCTGCGCGGCTTCATTCCCGAAAAGCTGCCCGCCACCCTGCGGGCGCTGGCCGATGCCGTGGCCGAAGGCTCGCCGGTCATCGTGCTGCAGAACAACGGTCTGTCGTGGTTGCCGGTCTGGCATTACGCGGTGCTGATCGGTGTCGATGCCGCTCGTGGCGAGGTCGTGCTGCGCTCCGGAAGTCAGCGTCGCCTGGTCGAGACCTGGTCTGTGCTGGATCGCACCTGGACGCGTGGCGAGCGCTGGGCCATCCGCCTGTTGCCGGTGGATGGCGACTGGCCGGCCTCGGTCTCCGAGGTCGAGGTGACTCGTCAGTTGCTGGCCATGGCGCGTCCGGCGCCGGTGCCGGCCCTGACCGGCCTGCAGCGCGCCGTGCAGCGCTGGCCGCAGGGGCTGGCGCTATGGCTGGCGCTGGCCGAGGTGAGCGAACGCGAGCACGGTCTGAAGGCGGGAGAGGGGGCTTTGCGGCAGGGCCTGGTGGCCATGCCCGAGCAACCGTGGCTGCTCAACAACCTGGCCGATCTGCTGCGTCGCGACGGCCGTGCCCGCGAGGCGCTGCCACTGGTGCGGCGCGCGCTGGAGCAGGCTGACCGTGCGGAAATCCGCGATACCCTGCGCGCCGTCGAAGCCGATCTCCACTGATCCCTGCTCAGGGATTACTGGTCAGTGATCCCTGATGTCCAGCGGCAGGCTGCAGCGGCGCTCGCCATCGAGCACTGCCTCGGGGCAGTCGGCAGTCGCCGTGGCAGCGGAGGCCGGCGGCAGCACGGCCGCGGCGAGCCCTGCCGGATGCCGTGACACGACGACCCTGCTGCCCTGCAGACTGATGCGCTGACCTCCGCCGCCGCTGCGGTGCAGACGCTGCCACAGGCCCTGCCAGGGCGTCGCCGATTGCAGCAGCAACACCTCCATGCCCGGCCCGCCGACGCGCTTGCATATGCGCAGGCTGGTGGCGATGCGGTACTGGCTGTCGACCTGAACGAGATAGCGGGCCTTGCCGAAGTGCCGCCACAGCGCGAACCAGAAGCGCCAGCGTTGCCAGCGTCCGGCCGTCGCTGCCAGGGCGGTGCGCCAGGCGCTCCAGCCTATGTCTATTCTGGCCGCCGGCAGGTCGCCTTCCGGCGTGTGCACATGCAGGCCGCCAAAGAGGTCGGCCGTGGTCGCCGGAGCGGCGCTCTGGCGGGCAAGAGGGGTTGCGCGTCGCGTCATGGTGTCTCGGCTGGCAGTCAGCGGAATGGCTCAGACTATAACGTCATGCCGGTGCTGTCGCGTACCGGCCCTGGCGATGGCCCTCAGGCCGGGCCCAGTTCCGGCAGATGCGCGAAGCGCATGAGGGCGTGCGGCCAGTTCGGCCAGATCCAGATCTGCGCGGTGATCATGACGCTGATCAGGATGGCCAGCGGGGGCTCCCAGACCGGCAGGTCGGTGAGGCCGTCACCGCGATACCAGGCCCAGCGCAGCAGCGCCAGAAAGGCCAGTCCGAGGCTGAGTCCGGCCATCACGTCGGTGGTCCAGTGCACGCCGAGGAAGGGCCGCGAGACGGCGGTGAAGATGATCAGCGTCAGGCTGATGCCTAGCGCCCAGGGGCGCAGGCTTTCGTGCATCTGGCGGCTGACCATGACGTAGAGGAAGCCCCAGATCACGGTGGCATTGAAGGCATGGGCGCTGGGGAAGGACCAGGAGGCCGGCGGCAGCGCGGCCAGCTGCGGACGCGGCACCGTGAACAGCTGCTTGAGCGCGTTGGGCAGGATCAGGCAGAGAGCGGCAATGACCACCAGGAAGCCGAGCATGCGCCATTGCCGGCGCAGGGCCAGCCAGAGTCCGAGCAGGCCGCCGAGGGTGAGCAGGGCGTTGCGGTCGCCGAGCAGCGAGAACACCAGGAAGAGATAGTCGATGGCCGGCTGGCGCAGATGCATGAGTTCGCGTGCGATGGTCATGTCCCAGCCGCGCAGTGCCGGCAGCGAGACCGCGATGGCAATGAAGCCGAGCACGCCGATGAGCGCGAGGAGGCCGGACATGACCTGGTTTTCCGGGCGTCCGTCGGCGGCGAAGTAGATGCCGGCATTGCGCGGGGCATGGCCCTGGCGCCAGCGCCGCGTGCTCGACTTCATCCAGGGCAGCAGCCAGAGCAGCAGCGCGACCGCGATCAGGATGCTGCCGACGAAGGCCAGCTGCAGGCGGCCCGGCATGTAGTGATTGGTCACCGCCGCGCCGGCGATGTAGCCGGGCAGGATGTTGGGTGGCGCCCAGGCCACGGCGGAAATGAAGTTGAACCAGAGGAAGCGGCGGAAGGGCATCTGGAAGATGCCGGCGGCCATGGGCACGAAGGCGCGTATGGGGCCGATGAAGCGGCCGAAGATCAGACTCTTGCCGCCGTGCTTCTGCACGAAGGCCTCGCTGGCGGAGAGCCAGTGCGGGTGCGTGCGGAACGGCCAGACATCCTCGATGCGATGCTTGAAATGATGGCCTATGGCATAGCTGACGCCATCTCCGGCCATGGCGCCGAGCATGGCCGCGACCAGCACCGTGGGCAGATGCAGCTCGGAGCTGCCGGCGAGCAGGGTGAGCGCCAGCATGATGGGCACGGCGGGGATGATGGAGCCGATCACGGCCACCGCCTCGAGGGCGGCGAGTCCGAAGATCAGCAGCAGTATCCAGTCCGGATGCTGCATCAGCCAGTCACGCCAGGCCCACCACGTCTCGCTCAGGGACATAGCGCGGCGGTCAGGCCTGGTCGGGCTGGAAGGTTTTCACGCCGGCTTCGTAGCGGGCGACGACATCGACACCGTCGAACTGCAGGTCGGCGTGATAGGACGAGCGCACCATGGGGCCGCTGGCGATGTTGCGGAAGCCGAGCTGGCGGCCGTAGGCGGCGTAGCGGGCGAATTCGTCCGGATGCACGAAGCGGTCGACCGGCGCATGCGTCTTCGACGGCTGCAGGTACTGGCCGATGGTGACGAGGTCTACATCGTGGGCCTTGAGGTCGTCGAGCAGGGCCATGACTTCCTCTTCGGTCTCGCCGATGCCGACCATGAGGCCGCACTTGGTGGCGATGTCCGGGCGCTCCTGCTTGAAGCGCTTGAGCAGCTGCAGCGAGTGCTGGTAGTCGGAGCCCGGGCGGATGGCCTTGTACAGGCGCGGCACGGTTTCGATGTTGTGGTTGAAGACATCCGGCGGGCATTCGCTGATCAGGCGCAGGGCGATGTCCATGCGGCCGCGGAAGTCCGGCACCAGAATTTCCATCTTCGTGGTCGGGTTGAGCTTGCGCACTTCGGTGATGCAGTCGACGAAGTGCTGGGCGCCGCCGTCCTTGAGGTCATCGCGGTCGACCGAAGTGACCACGACGTACTTGAGCTTGAGGTTGGCGACGGTCTCGGCGAGATGGCGCGGCTCGTCGGCATCGAGCGCGTTCGGACGGCCGTGGGCGACGTCGCAGAACGGGCAGCGACGGGTGCAGATGTCGCCCATGATCATGAAGGTCGCGGTGCCGCCGCCGAAGCACTCGGCGAGGTTGGGGCAGGCCGCTTCCTCGCACACGGTATGCAGCTTCTGTTCGCGCAGCAGCGCCTTGATGCGCTGCACCTCGCCCGGATTCTTCACACGCACGCGGATCCAGTCCGGCTTGCGCGGCAATTCCTCGGTCGGAATGATCTTGACCGGAATGCGCGCCATCTTCTCGGCGCCGCGCAGCTTGACGCCGGCTTCGACGGGCGCGGGGCGCGGTGACTGGCTGGTGCTTGTGGGAGGGTTGATCTGTTGGCTCATGGCGGACCTCGCTCGATGGCGCGAGTGTAGCGCATTCGATGGATATTGGCCGAAAAGACGATGGCCGCAGGCTACAACTTTGGCATCGATTTGGTCGCCTTGTGCCGGACAAAGTCTTCTTAAATCCGTAACCTATGGCCATGGACAGGAGGCTGAGCATGCTTGCGCGTTACGATGTGGTGGTGATTGGTGCCGGCCCGGCGGGTGAAGGGGCGGCCATGAAGCTGGTCAAGGAAGGTCGTCGCGTGGCTGTCATCGATGCCCTCGGGGAAGTCGGCGGCAACTGCGCCCATGTCGGCACCATTCCCTCCAAGGCCTTGCGCCAGACCGTCTACAACCTCATGCGCTTCCGCCGCGACCCGCTGCTGTCGCGCATGGCCGAGATCCGCAGCGTGCCGCTGTCACAGGTGCTGGCGCGCGCACACAAGGTCATCGAGACCCAGGTCAGCACGCACCACCGCTTCTTCGAACGCAATGACGTCGATCTCTATTTCGGCCAGGCCCGCTTCGAGGACGATCACACCCTCTCGGTGCTGACCAGCGAGGGCATCAACGAGCGCATAGGCTTCGAGCATGCCGTGATCGCCACCGGCAGCCGTCCGTATCAGCCGAAGGATATCGACTTCAAGCACTCGCGCGTGTTCGACAGCGACAAGATCCTCACGCTCGACTATCCGGTGCAGAAGCTGATCATCTACGGCGCCGGCGTGATCGGCTGCGAATACGCGTCGATCTTCGTCGGCCTCGGCTACAAGGTCGATCTCGTCAACACGCAGCCGCAGTTGCTGTCCTATCTCGATGACGAAATCGCCGATGCGCTCTCGCACTATCTGCGCGATCTCGGTGTGCTGATCCGCAACCAGGAAGAGTACGAGCGTGTCGAGACGCACGACGACCATGTCGTGCTGCATCTGAAGTCGGGCAAGAAGATCAAGGCCGATGCCATCCTCTGGTGCAACGGCCGCGCCGGCAACACCGAAACGCTGGCGCTGGAGGCGGTCGGTCTGCAGGCCAACAGCCGTGGCCAGATCACGGTCGACGAGCAGTACCGCACGGTGACGCCGCATGTGTTCGCCGTCGGCGATGTCATCGGGCCGCCGGCGCTGGCCTCGGCCGCCTATGACCAGGGTCGCTGCGCCGCCGCGCACATCACCGGCAGCCAGGATGTGCCGCATGTCGATGACGTGCCGACCGGCATCTACACCATTCCGGAGATCTCCTGCCTGGGCAAGACCGAGAAGCAGCTGACCGCCGAGAAGGTGCCCTACGAGGTCGGGCAGTCCTTCTTCCGCCATCTCGCGCGCGCGCAGATCTCCGGCGATACCGTGGGCATGCTCAAGGTCCTGTTCCACCGCGAGACGCGCGAGATCCTCGGCATACACTGCTTTGGCAACAATGCCGCCGAGATTGTCCACATTGGTCAGGCGGTGATGAATCTGCCCGGCAACTCCATCGACTACTTCGCCAACACCACCTTCAACTACCCGACCATGGCCGAGGCCTATCGCGTGGCGGCGCTGAACGGTCTCAACCGGCTGTTCTGAGGCGGATCAGCTGGCTTCGCGGATGGGGTCGGGGCGGGGAGGCACGGGGCCTATGGGCAGCTGCTGCACCACCGGCAGGAGCAGGGAGCGGCGGCCGGTGACGGCCTGCACCACGGCCTGCTTGGCGACGTAGGGCGCGTGGATGACCGGGCTCCAGATGATCTCTCCGCTCTTCAGGTGCAGCCCGATGCGGCCGTAGCCGAACCAGCGTCCGAGCAGGCTGCGGCTGGCCCAGACGGCGTCGATCTCGGTGTAGGGCAGATGGCGGTCACGATGCCCGGCAACGCCGTCGCGGAAGGACACGCCGAAGGTGCTGATGGTGATCTGGTTGGAGGCCTGGCGCAGGCTGCCGAGCAGGCCCAGGCAGAGCCAGGCGACCCAGCCGCCGCCACCGCCACCGGCGATCATGGTGATGCAGAACAGTCCCCAGGCGGCCCAGGCCAGGGCGATGACGGCCGAGCCGCTGGCGGCATGGATGATGGCTGGCGGGCGCTCGCCGCGCAGCGATGCCGGCGTGTCGAGGCGCTCGATGGCGCCGCGTGTACCCAGCAGCGGGTGCTTGCCCGAGGGCGGGCCATCCGTGATTGTGTCGAGAACCTTGAGGCCCCGGTCCGCATGTTTGCGCAGTCGCTGCATGTCCGTATTCCAGCGTTTTCGCGAGTGGATGTCTCCCAAGCTAGTCACTCTCCATGAAGCTTGCCATCCCCTCGTCGTAGGCAAATTGTAAGTTTCGGATGACCGGCTTGGCTAGTTGGCGGAAGCCCCGGAAAGCATTGCAAAAAAAAGCCCCGCGGGTGCGGGGCAAGCTGCTGAGCGGTTGGCTCGGCCGTTCGGCGTGATCTGTCGCGGTGTTTCAGAAGCTGTGTCTGGCCATGAACTGCAGGCGATCCATGCTGCCGTCGGCGCCGCCCTTGACCTCGCGTTCGGCGTGCATGGCCTCGACGCCCACTTCCAGTTTCGGGGTGACGTTGTAGATCAGGTTGACCAGGCCGGAGCGCACCGATCGGGTGGCGTCGGCCGAGGCCGAGACGGGGTTGTCGGCATGGAAGCCGGAGACCTGGAGACTGGAGCGCAGCTTCTCGTTCCAGGCGTGACGATAGGTCGCATAGCCGGCGGTGATGTCGATGGTGTCGAGTGCGCCGGCGGCATTGACCACGGCGTCGTTGGCGGAGTTGAGGCCGACATAGCGGCCTATGCCCTGGCCATGGGTGATCATGAAGCGCACGTCATCCGTGCCCAGGACCTTGATCTTGCCCGACAACGACACGCCGTAGCCGTTGGCGCTGTCGGACACGGTGTTGTCCTTGTTCCTGATCTGGCGGCCGAGCACGGCCAGCGAGACATGGCCGAAGTCGCCCTTGCGGGTATAGCGCGCGACCAGGTCGGGCATGCTGTTGTCATTGCTTTCGATGGCGGTGGCCGAGGTCGTGGTGCCGGTCACGGTCTGGCTGTTTTCCACGGCGACCTGCCACGGGCCGCGACTGTAGCGGACCTGTGGCTGGCGGCCGAACACGGTGCCGTCGGAGGCGCCCACGAAATCGATGGTTTCCGGCAGCGCGCCGAGGTCCTGGAAGGTGGTCCAGGCCTGGCCGGCCATCCAGTTGCCGTAGCTGAAGAAGGCCTGGCGCAGTTCCGGGCTGTAGCCGTTGGTGACGTTCTCGTTGCCCTGCGCCGAACTCAGGAAGTCGACCTCGATGTGGCCCTTCAGGGCCGGGCCGCCGGTGGTCGGCGTATCGGTGTTGATGATGAAGCGGGTCTGCTTGGCGTGCATGTCGTAGAAGTTGCGCGACTTGCCGTTGGCGCCGGTGGTGGCGCCACTGCCGGCTGCTCCGAAGACCGGAATGGCATTGGGCACGTAGAAATCGCGCCCGGTGACACGGCCGACCTCGCCTTCGGAAAAGGTGCTCGAGAGGGCATCGAGCTTGACGTAACCCTTGAGGCTGACCCTGGTGTCGCCGACGCCGCCGGCCAGCGCGGTGGCCGGGGTCGCGGCGACTGCCGGTGCCGGCGCGGGTCTGGCGGCGGCCTCCGCACGCGCGGCCTGCACCTGTTGTTCCAGTTGCGCCAGGCGGGCCTTGAGCTCGGCAATCTCGCTGCCGGTGTCGGCCCAGAGTGTGGTCGGCATCAGGGCCAGCGCCAGCGGGGCTATCCTGAGCCTGAGCTTGAGAGCGGCAATCGGGTGGTGTGTCTGCGGCATGAGTCCGGTGAGGCGTTGCATTTTCTTGTTCTCCAGCGCGATGTCAGTGACTCCGGTATAGCGTCGGGCCACAAACCTCTTCCATTAGCCATTGGTCTCTAAGACCATAGGGTCACTACCAATGGCTAATGCCGGCCGGCGCTCATTCGTGCGCATACTCGGCCGCTGCCACAAGAAGCGAATCAGGGAGTCATCCATGTCTGAAGTCAGAACCTATCCGGTGCCGCCGCGCGTTGCCGAAAGCACGCGCAACACCGAGGCCGGCTACGAGCGCCGTTACGCCGAGTCGGTGAACAATCCGGACGCTTTCTGGGCCAGGGAGGCCGGGATCATCGACTGGATGAAGCCGTTCACCCGCGTCAAGGATGTCTCCTACGACGCCGCCGACCTGCACATCCGCTGGTTCGAGGATGGCCAGCTCAATGTCTCGGCCAATTGCCTGGATCGTCACCTGGCCGTTCGTGGCGACAAGACCGCCATCATCTGGGAAGGCGACAACCCGGCCGAGAGCCGCTGCATCAGCTATCGCGAGCTGCATGCCGAGGTCTGCCGCTTCGCCAATGTGCTGACCGCGCAAGGCGTGAAGAAAGGCGATCGCGTCACCGTCTACATGCCCATGATTCCCGAGGCGGCGGTGGCCATGCTGGCCTGCACCCGCATTGGCGCCATCCATTCCGTGGTCTTCGGCGGCTTCTCGCCGGACTCGCTGGCCGGTCGCATCGAGGACTGCCAGTCGACCGTGGTGATCACCGCCGACGAAGGTCTGCGCGGTGGCAAGTCGGTGCCGCTCAAGGCCAACGTCGACAATGCCATCCGCACTCCGGCCGGTGCCGGCGTGCAGACCGTCATCGTGGTGCGGCGCACCGGCGGTGCGGTGAACTGGGACAGCAAGCGCGACCACTGGTATCACGACCTCATGGCCGGCGTCAGTCCCGAACATCAGGCCGCGGCGATGAATGCCGAGGACCCGCTGTTCATCCTCTACACCTCCGGTTCCACCGGCAAGCCCAAGGGCGTGCTGCATACCACCGGCGGTTATCTGGTCTATGCCGCCAGCACCTTCGCCAATGTCTTCGACATCCGCGATGACGACATCTACTGGTGCACCGCCGACGTCGGCTGGGTCACCGGCCACAGCTATCTGCTCTACGGTCCGCTCGCCAACGGCGCCACCACGGTGATGTTCGAGGGCGTGCCGCAATACCCGGACTGGTCGCGTGTCGGCCAGGTCGTCGACAAGCACCAGGTCACCATCCTCTACACCGCGCCGACGCTGATCCGTGCCGTCATGCGTGAGGGCGATGCGCCGGTGCTGTCCACTTCGCGCCAGTCGCTGCGTCTGCTCGGCTCGGTCGGCGAGCCCATCAATCCGGAAGCCTGGGAGTGGTACCACCGCGTCGTCGGCGATCACCGCTGCCCCATCGTCGACACCTGGTGGCAGACCGAGACCGGCGGCATCCTGATCACGCCACTGCCGGGCGCCACCGCGCTCAAGCCGGGCTCGGCGACACGCCCGTACTTCGGCGTGCGTCCGGCCATCGTCGACAACGAGGGCAACGAGCTGCACGGCGTCTGCGAGGGCAATCTGGTCATCCTCGATTCCTGGCCGGGGCAGATGCGCACGGTCTACGGTGATCACCAGCGCTTCATCGACACCTACTTCAAGACCTTCGCCGGCGTTTACACCACCGGTGACGGCGCCAAGCGCGATGCCGACGGCTACTACTGGATCACCGGCCGCGTCGATGACGTGCTCAATGTCTCCGGTCACCGCATGGGCACGGCCGAGGTGGAGAGCGCGCTGGTCTCGCACGATGCCGTCGCCGAGGCCGCTGTCGTCGGCTTCCCGCACGACATCAAGGGCCAGGGCATCTATGCCTACGTGACGCTGCAGGCCGGCGCCGAGCCCAGCGAGGCGCTGCGCAAGGAACTGGTCGCGCATGTGCGCAAGGAGATCGGTCCGATCGCCGCCCCGGATGCCATCCAGTGGGCGCCGGGCCTGCCCAAGACCCGTTCCGGCAAGATCATGCGCCGCATCCTGCGCAAGATCGCCGCCAACGAGTTCGACGGTCTCGGCGACATTTCGACGCTGGCCGATCCGGCCGTGGTCGACAACCTGATCAGCGGCCGCAAGGCCGGCTGAGCCGGCGACGGCGCGAGACCTGGCCGGGGAGGCTGCCATGCAGTTCGTGATTGCCGATGATCATCCGCTGTTCCGCGATGCCCTCCGGCGCGCGGTCGCCAGCCTGTTTCCGGCGGCCGTGATCGCCGAGGCCGACAGCACGGCGTCCCTGCAGACTGTGCTGGAGTCCGTGGCCGAACCCGATCTGCTGCTGCTCGACCTGCACATGCCCGGCGCTTCCGGTTTCTCCGGGCTGGTGCATGTGCGTGCCCGTTATCCGTCGTTGCCGGTGATCGTGGTTTCCGGCAACGAGGAGCCCGGTGTCATGCGCCGTGCCGTCGCTCATGGCGCCAGCGGCTACATCCCGAAGTCGTCATCGCTGGATGACATGGCGCAGGCCATCCGCCAGGTGCTCGATGGCGATATCTGGCTGCCGGCCGGTGCCGCCAGCGCGCAGCCGACGCATCTGGCGCCGGACGAGGCCGACATCGCCAGGCGTCTGCGCGACCTCACGCCGCAACAGTTCCGCGTCCTCATGATGCTGGCCGACGGTCTGCTCAACAAGCAGATCGCCTACGAGCTGAATGTCTCCGAGGCCACCATCAAGGCGCACATGACGGCCATCCTGAAGAAGCTGGGGGCATCCAATCGCACCCAGGCCGTGGTGGCCGCGGCACGTCTGCAGCTCGACCCCAGCATGCGCATTGTCGATGTGGTGGAGGAGGACTGAGCGGACTACTGGCGGTGTTTCCGCAGGTCAGTGGCTTTTCGAGGTAAAGCGCTCAAGCAGTGAGAGGACATGTTGGTCGACATCTGCAAACCGGCGCTCCAGATGTTTGCTGATTTGATAGCTGACTCTGTAATTGGTTTTCCAGGTTCTGCGTGCTTCGCACGTTCTGATAAAGCAATCCAAGTACACCGTATTGCCGTGGTCATCTACGAAGGTATACGCGGCTCTGCGTCCATCCTTCGAGAGGTATTGTTGAATCTGTGGTGTCCCTTCCGGGTGCCCGTACTCATATAGCCGGTCCACCCCTCGCAAGTTTATGTTAAGCCAGGCAAGTCCTTCATCCTTGCTGACACCAGCAGGAGCGGTGATAGGGGACAGAATGATTCTGATGGCGTCGGCTCGTAGGCGGTTCTGTTGCGACGTTACCGGCTCAGGAACCATGGTTGGAAAAAGTGTGTTCAGGATGATGGTGGCCGATGGCTTGCCATCAAAGACATCGTGACTGACGTCTCTCTCGAAGTAAGCACCTGGGATAGTGAGCGTCAGGCTGTATGGTTCACGGCTGGCGTGATCTGATGCATCCAGATGCAGTTGTATGGTTCGTTTTTCGACCCCGATATAAGGACTGTTTTCGAGATATGACCACCAGGTACCGACGGCAGTGATTAATATCATGATTATGCCGGTCATGAAGTACAGGGTAGCGCGTAGGGACCAGTATCGAGGACTGGAAATAGCGTCTCGCAGAATGAGGTAGAGCATGTGGAGGTTGTGGCGGTCATTGAGCATTACTGACTTCTAGCACAGCGCATGCACGGGATCGATGCAGCCTTTGTTGCGTAGTTGTGTGACATGACGTCTTGTGCTGCGTATGTCTGTGAGCTGTCCCACGGCGTATGCTTGCCGTTTCCGCCTGCCCTGATCGAGCTTTTCATGACGGCTTCCGCTGACTCCGGACTCTTCATCAACCGCGACTTCTCCCTGTACTGGTGCATCCGCGTCTGCTCCATGATGGCCTTCCAGATGCTCGCCGTGGCGGTGGGCTGGCAGGTCTACGACCTGACCGGCAGTGCCCTGGCGCTGGGCTATGTCGGCCTGGCCGGCTTCCTGCCGTCCATACTGCTGGTGCTGGTGACCGGGCAGGTGGCCGATCGTTTCGACCGCCGTCGCGTGGTGCAGGCCGGGCATGTGCTGGAGGCCCTGGTGGCGGGGGCTCTGGCTGTGGGCAGCATGCAGGGCTGGCTGAGCGAGACCTGGATCTTCGTCGGCGTGTTCCTGCTGGGCATAGGCAAGTCATTCTCGTCGCCGGCGCTGTCGGCGCTGCTGCCAGCCCTGGTGCATGCGCGGGAACTGCCGCGTGCGGTCAGCGCCACCAGCGCCGCCATGCAGACCGCCATCATCCTCGGTCCGGCCATTGGCGGCTTCGTCTATGTTGCCGGCCCGGCGGCGGTCTACGGCAGCGGCGCGCTGCTGTTCCTGATCGCCATCGTCCTGCTCGGCCTGATACGCCAGCCCGAGCGGGCGCAGCCGGTGGCGGGCAATCCGGAGGACCGCTCCGTGTTCGCCGGCTTCCGCTACATCCGCAGTCAGCCGGTGGTGCTCGGCGCCATCTCGCTGGACCTGTTCGCGGTGCTGCTGGGTGGCGCCACCGCCATGCTGCCCATCATCGCCAGGGATCTTCTGCATGTCGGTCCGGAAGGGCTGGGCATGCTGCGCTCGGCACCGGCGGCCGGAGCGCTGCTGGTGTCGTTCTGGCTGGCGCGCCGGCCCATAGAGCGGCGTGTCGGCCATGTCATGTTCGCCGGTGTCACCGTCTTCGGCCTGGCCACCATCGTGCTCGGCCTGTCGCAGTCCTTCCTGCTTTCACTAGCCAGCTTGCTGGTGCTCGGTGGCGCCGACATGCTCAGCGTGGTCATCCGCTCCTCGCTGATCCAGCTGGAAACGCCGGATGCCATGCGCGGCCGTGTCAGCGCGGTGAACTTCGTGTTCATCGGCGCCTCCAACCAGCTCGGCGAGTTCCGCTCCGGTGTCAGCGCGGCATTGATGGGTCTGGTGCCCTCGGTGGTGCTTGGCGGCGTCGGCACGCTGGCGGTGGTGGCGCTGTGGATGTACTGGTTCCCGCAGCTGGCCAGGCGCGATCGCCTGGTGAGCGAGAATGCCGCTGCCGTGGAGTCGCCTCAGCCCGCGGCCTGAGCGCTGAGAAAGGCGCGCAGTGCCGCCGGCTTCACCGGCTTGCGCAGCAGGCCCAGTCCGGCGGCTTTCACGGCCGCCGCCACCTCGTCGGTGTGGTCCGCCGTCACCAGCGCGCCGGCCCGGCCGGGCGCCAGTTCCCTGAGCAGCGCCAGACCATCCTCGCCATCGCCAAGATGGTAGTCGGCCAGCACCACGGCCGGGTCATGCGCAGCCAGCAGCGTGCGCGCCACCTCGCCATTGCCGGCGGTGATGACCTGGCAGCCCCAGCGCCCGAGCAGCGCCTGCATGCCGGCGAGGATGTCCGGCTCGTTGTCTATGCAGAGCACGACCAGTCCCTGCAGATTGCCGCTGCCCTGACTCTGGGCTTCTGACGTCAGCGCCGGACGTGTCACCGCCGCTGTCGCCGGCAGCGTCAGCGTGAAGCAGGCGCCACGGCCGGGAATCGAGTCGACGCGAATCTGGTGGCCGAGCAGGCGCACCATGCGGTCGACGATGGCCAGACCCAGCCCCATGCCTTTCTCGCCCCAGGGCGAGGCTTCGCCGCCGCGCTGGAATTCCTCGAAGATCTGCGCCTGCTTGCCGGGCGCGATGCCCGGCCCGGTATCACGCACATCGACACGCCAGCCGGCGCCGCTCCGGCAGCGTCGTATGCCGATCAGCACGCCACCCTCGCGGGTGTAGCGCAGGGCATTGCTGAGCAGGTTCTGCAGGATGCGTCGCAGCCATTGGCGGTCGCTGAGCACCCAGGCGGCGTCTCGCGGGACATGCACGCGCAGGTCCAGCAGGCGCTGTGCCGCGATCGGTGCCACTTGCTCGCCCAGCTCGCGCACCAGGTCGGTGAGGCAGAGAGGCTCCGGCGCCGGTGTCAGCGCGCCGGCGTCCAGGCGTGAAATGTCGAGCAGCGCCGACAGCAACTCCTCGGCGCCACGCAGCGAGCTGTCGACCTGCTGCGCCAGCTGGCAGGCATCGTTGCCCAGACCGGGATGCTGACTCAGCGCAGAGGAGAACAGCCGCGCGGCATTCATGGGCTGCAGCAGGTCGTGGCTGGCGGCGGCGAGAAAACGGGTCTTCGACTGGTTGGCCTGTTCGGCCTGCTGCTTGGCCTGCTCCTGCGCGTGCAGCGCCGCTTCCAGCTCGGCAGTGCGTTGCGCGACACGCACCTCCAGTTCCTCCTTGGCCTCGGCCAGGGTGCGTTCGGTGCGCTTGAAATGGGTGATGTCGGCGTAGGTGGTGACGAAGCCGCCGCCGGGAATGGGCCGGCCGCGCATCTCCAGCACCTGGCCATCCGGCCGTATGCGCTCGAACGCGTGCGGGCTGCCCTGGCGCATATGGGCGATGCGCCTGCTGACATGCGCCTCGATGTCTCCCGGACCGCACTCGCCGCGCTCGGCGTTGTAGCGGATCAGGTCGGCGACCGGACAGCCTTCGTAGACCATGCCTTCCGGGTAGTCGAACAGCTCCAGGTAGCGGCGGTTCCAGGCCACCATGGTCATGTCGGCATTGACCACGCTGATACCTTGCTCGATGTGCTCCATCATGGTGCTGAGCACGCCGCGATTGAAGCGCTGCTGCTGCGAGCTCTGGTCGAGCAGGGCCACGACCTGGCCGATTTCGAGGCCGCTGCCGCGCAGGGCGGTGGTGAGCAGGGCGCGCGCCGAGGCGGTGCCCATGACGCCGGCCAGCAGGCGTTCGGAGAACTGCACCCAGGCGCGGCTGGCCGGGCGGCGCAGATCGAGCAGCTGCATGCGGCCGCGGGCGAACTGCTCGAAGGCCTGACGCGTGGCGTCCTCGCCGAGTATGCGCGCGACCAGATCATGCAGCTCGCCCAGCGGCAGGCGCTGCCACTCCGCGCTCTGCAGGGCCTGATCCTGGCTGCTGTAGGGGTCGAGGAACTGGCTGGCCTGCAGCTGCTCGCTGATGCCGGGACGGAAGCGCAGCGACACCAGCACGAACAGGCTGATGTTGACCAGCAGCGACCAGAACACGCCATGCGTGAGCGGGTCCCAGCCGGTGAGCTGGAACAGCGCCTGCGGGCGCAGCCAGACGATGCCCAGCGGGCCGTCATGCAGCCAGGCCTGGTCGCCGCCGAGGGCGGGCATGAGCGCCGGCAGCATTAGCGTGTAGACCCATACGGCGAAGCCGGCGAGCAGGCCGGCGGCCACGCCCTGACGACTGCCGCCACGCCAGAACAGGCCGCCGATCAGGGCCGGCGCGAACTGGGCAACGGCCGAGAAGGCGAGCAGGCCGACGGCGGCCAGCTGTTCGTATTCTTCGAGCAGACGGTAGTAGCCGTAGCCGAGCAGGGCCAGCGCGACGATGGCCAGACGACGTATGAGCAGCAGCAGGCGTGGCACCGGCTGGCGGCCGAAGCTGCGCAGGCGCATCAGCAGCGGCAGCACGAGGTCGTTGCAGATCATGGTCGAGAGCGCCACGGTGGCGACGATGACCATGCCGGCCGCGGCCGAGAAACCACCGAGGAAGGCGAGCATGGCCAGCGCCTCGTTGCCGCTGGCCAGGGGCAGGGCGAGCACGGTGCTGTCCGGGTGGGCGCCGGCCACGCGCGGGTCGAGCAGGGCCAGGCTGGCGATGGGCAGCACGGCCACAATGATCAGTGCCATGTAGGCGCCGAACCACAGCGGCGACTGCCGGACCTGACCGACATCGTTGCATTCGACGACGGCGACATGGAACTGGCGCGGCAGGCAGATCATGGCCAGGAAGGCCAGCAGCACCTGCGCCATGAAGCCGGTGGGCAGGCTGGACGGGCGCAGCAGCTTGTCGAGGCGGACATCCTGCTGCCAGCCCGCCGGCAGCGCCTGCAGGCCCTGCCAGGCGAAGACCGCGAGCGTGAGCAGGGCCAGCAGCTTGACCACGGACTCGAGCGCGATGGCCAGCATCAGGCCCTGGTGATGCTCGGTGGCATCAAGCTGGCGGGTACCGAAGAGTATGGCCAGCGCGGCCAGCAGCAGGCTGGTCCAGAGCGCGGTGTCGCTGGTCGGGAAGGCGCTGCCGAGGCCGGCATCGGAGAGCACGCGCACGCTCATCGCCACCGCCTTCAGTTGCAGGGCGATGTAGGGCAGGGCGCCGATGATGGCCACCAGCGCGACCATGGCCGCGAGGTGCTGGGCCTTGCCGTAACGGGCGGCGATGAAGTCGGCGATGCTGGTGATCGACTGCGCCTTGCTGGTCAGCACCAGGCGCTCCAGCAGTGGCCGGCCTAGGCAGATGAACAGCAGCGGACCGAGGTAGATGGGCAGATAGGCCCAGCCCCCGGTGATGCCGGCGCCAACCGCGCCGTAGAAGGTCCACGAGGTGCAATAGACGGCCAGGGTCAGGCTGTAGAGCAGACCCTGCTGGCGGCGGCTCAGACGCGGGCTGTGGTTGTCGCCCCAGTACGCCACCCCGAAGAGCAGGGCGATGTAGAGGATGGATACGACAGGAAGCAACCATTGCGGCATGCCGGACTCCGCGCCAGGGGGTGGCTGCGACTATGGTCCAAGGCTGCGGGGGCGTCCAGACTGCGGAGCGCCTCAGGCGCCCTGTCTGCGACCAAAGTCGAGCTCCGGGAACTGCTGCTGCAGGCCACCGAGGACGGCGGCGCGGATTTCCGCCATGAGGCTGGCGCGCACGGGCACGAAGTCGCGCAGCTGGCACATCTGCAGACCG
Source organism: Perlucidibaca sp. (assembly GCA_023265995.1). Taxonomy (GTDB): domain Bacteria; phylum Pseudomonadota; class Gammaproteobacteria; order Pseudomonadales; family Moraxellaceae; genus Perlucidibaca. The sequence continues at coordinate 96,321 of JAHFSA010000009.1, read as the reverse complement.
GCGTAACCGCAGGGGTTGATGCCGCGCCAGGGCGCCAGATCCATGTCGACGTTGAGCGCGAAGCCGTGGTAGCTGCAGCCGCGACGGATGCGCATGCCCAGCGAGGCGATCTTGCGACCGTCGATGTAGACACCATGAGCATCGCGGTTGGCGACAGCGGGCACGCCGAAGGCATGCAGGGCCTGCACCAGGGCATCCTCGACGCGCTCGACGAAGAGGCGCGGGCCGAGACCCATGCGCGCGAGATCGAAGAGCAGGTAGCCGACCAGCTGGCCGGGGCCGTGGTAGGTGACCTGGCCGCCGCGATCGGTCTGCACGACGGGGATGTTGCCGGGCAGCAGCAGATGCTCGGGCTTGCCGGCCTGCCCCTGGGTATAGACCGGCGGGTGCTCGAGCAGCCAGAGCGCATCCGTGGTCTCTGCACCACGATGGTTCGTGATGTCCTGCATGGCCTGCCAGGTCGCCAGATAGTCGGCCTGGCCCTGCCAGCGGATGTCGACCGGAAGCTGCATCAGAGCGCCATCTTGACCATGGGCTCGGCCGCCAGATCGGCGTAGAGCCCGTTGATCTGTTCCTTGCTGACAACCCGGAAGGTCGCGCGCACCGAGACATAGGTGCCCTTGGAGGAGGGCTGCACGGTGATCACGGCCGGGTTGAAGTCAGGTACATGGCGCAGCACGATGGCGGTCACCACTTCGGCCAGCGGGAAGCGGGCCTCGCCCATGACCGTGAGCGGGAAATCCATGGGGAACTCCCAGAGTTCCTCGTTACCAATGTCGGTCGGCTTGCGGGTCATTGCGGGCTCCTTCTCGTGCGCTCGGCTCAGAACAGGTGGCTCAGGAAACGCTTCAGGTGGTGCCACAGACGCACCACGAAGTTGGCTTCCTCGACGGGCTCCATGGCCACCACGGGCTGGGTGGCGATGGTCTTGCCTTCCAGGGTGACGACGACTTCACCGATCTGCTGGCCCTTGACGAGCGGAGCCTCGATGTCCGGGTTGATGCGGGTCACGGCCTGCACGCCTTCCTTCTTGCCGCGCGGCAGGGTGATGGCGAGATCGCGATCGAGACCGGCCTTGACCGTGGACTCGGTGCCGAACCAGACCTGGGCATCGGCCAGGACCTTGCCGGCCGGCAGCGGCTTCACGGTTTCATAGCTGCTGAAGCCCCAGTTGAAGAGGGCGCGGGTCTGGTCGGCGCGAGCCTGCATGCTCGGCGTGCCCATGACCACGGTGATCAGACGCATGCCGGCGCGCTTGCTCGACGCCGTCAGGCAGAAGCCGGCGTTGTCGGTGTGACCGGTCTTGAGGCCGTCGACAGTCGGGTCGGTGTAGAGCAGGGCGTTGCGGTTGCCCTGCTTGATGCCGTTCCAGCTGAATTCCTTCTCGGAATAGATCGGGTAGTACTTCGGGTTGTCATGGATGATGGCGCGAGCCAGCACTGCCATGTCGTTGGCCGAGGTCAGGTGAGCCGGGTCCGGCAGGCCGGTGGCGTTCATGAAGTGGGTGTCCTTCATGCCCAGGCGCTTGGCTTCGGAGTTCATGATTTCGGCGAAGGCCGGTTCGGAGCCGCCGATGTGCTCGGCGAGCGCCTTGGAAGCATCGTTGCCGGACTGGATGATGACGCCGCGCAGCATGTCGATGACCGGCGCCTGGCTGTTCAGCGGCAGGTACATGCAGGACTCGGTGCTGGTGCCGCGGCACCAGGCATATTCGCTGACGCTGACCGGATCGGTTTCCTTGAGGCGACCGCTTTCCAGGCTGCGTTCGACGATGTAGCTGGTCATCATCTTGGTCAGCGAGGCCGGCTCGAGCTGCATGTGCGAGTTCGATTCGGCGAGGATCTTGCCGGAGTCGAAGTCCATGACCACGTAGGCCTTGTTTTCGAGCACGGGCGGAGCCGGGATGACAAAGGCGAAGGCCGGGGCGGTGCCCAGCAGAAGGGCGTAGGAGAGTAACGGAAGGCGTTTCATCGTGAATCCTGGAGCGATGCGTTGACGGGTTGCGCGCTGCTCGAGGGCGCTCGGCGCACGCGCATGGGGCTCATTCTAATGCAGGTTTGATGCCGCATGGCACAGCGATTGCTTGGCTCGAACAAATTCATCCAGGATTTATTCCATGCTGCGTGTCCTGTTGATGGGAGAGCCCGGCACCCGCTCAGACGACCTCGGCAAGCTGCTGGTTGACGCCGGCCACGAGGTTGTCACGCTGCCGGCTTCCCGTCTGTTGCATCTGGAGACACTGGTGACCCAGATGCGCCCCAATGTGGTGCTTGTGGACTACTCCGACCCGCTGCGCGACAGCGTGGAGCAGCTCTGCTATGCGCCTTTCGGCCTCGACACGCCGCTGCTGCTGCTCGGGCAGGGCCTCGACAAGGCGCTGGCACAGCGCGTGACCCGTGCCGGCTTTGCCGTCTATGCCGGTTTTCAGTCCGATGTCGTGCACCTCGCCGCGCTGCTGCCCGTGCTCGATGTCCTGGTGTCGCGCGAAAGCAGCTTGCGCGAGGAAGTCAGCAGTCTCAAGCAGGCGCTCAGCGATCGCCGCGACATCGAGCGCGCCAAGGATGTGCTGGCGCAGCAGCAGGCCTGTGCACCACAGGCGGCCTTCGAGGCCATGCGTGGTCTGGCCATGAAACGGGGCTGCAGCCTGGGTGTGGTGGCGCGCGAAATCCTGCGTCAGGCCTGAGTTTCACGGGGCTGGGCGCGCACGTGAAAATGTGCGCTGGAAAAAGTTGGCACGCTAAATGCTTTAGCTCTGATGTCATCCGCTAGTGGCGGCTGACACACAATTTGATCTGTCGTGCCCTCCTCCAGAGGGGGCGACTTTCGGACAACGGCGTCCGTATCGCGAAAGCGGTGCGGGCGTTTTTTTTTGCCTGGTGATCGGAGTGCATGATGAGCGAAGACAGCAAGAGCAGCAGCGGACTGGTCAGCAGCCGCCGTGATTTCCTCAAGGGCAGCGCCCTGGTGGGTGCCGCCACACTGGCCGGCGGTGTCGGCATGGCAACGTCGGCGTCGGCCTGGGCGGCCGGCAGCGACAAGCCGGAGAAGACCCAGGTCAAGATCGGCTTCATTCCGCTGACCGACTGCGCCTCGGTGGTGGTGGCCGCGGCCATGGGCTTCGACAAGAAGTACGGCATCGAGATCATCCCGAGCAAGGAGGCCTCCTGGGCCGGCGTGCGCGACAAGCTGGTCAACGGCGAACTCGATGCCTCGCATGTGCTCTACGGTCTGATCTACGGTGTCCATCTCGGCATCGGCGGCATCAAGAACGACATGGCCGTGCTGATGAACCTGAACAACAACGGCCAGGCCATCACGCTGTCGCGCCAGCTGCTCGACCTCGGCGTCAAGGATGGTGCGGCGCTGGCCAAGCACATCAAGGCCAACCCGCGCGAATACACCTTCGCCAACACCTTCCCGACCGGCACCCACGCCATGTGGCTGAACTACTGGCTGGCCTCGCAGGGCGTCAACCCGCTCAAGGACGTCAAGACCATCGTCGTGCCGCCGCCCCAGATGGTCGCCAACATGCGTGTCGGCAACATGGACGGCTACTGCGTCGGCGAGCCCTGGAACGCGCGCGCCATCGCCGACAACATCGGCTACACCATCGCCACCTCGCAGGACATCTGGGCTGATCACCCGGAGAAGGTGCTCGGCACCACCGCCAAGTGGGTCAAGGAGAATCCCAACACCGCGCGCGCGCTGACCGCCGCCATCCTCGACGCCTCGCGCTGGATCGACAACCCCAAGAACCGTCCGCTGGTGGCCAAGCTGATTTCCGACAAGTCCTACGTCAATGCCCCGGAAGAGGTCATCGCCGGCCGCTTCCTCGGTCACTACGAGGACGGCATCGGCCGCAAGTGGGAAGACAAGCACTACATGCGCTTCTTCCGTGATGGCCAGGTCAATGCGCCCTACCTGTCCGACGGCATGTGGTTCCTGACCCAGCACAAGCGCTGGGGCCTGCTCGCCGAAGACCCGGATTACCTCGGCGTCGCCAAGGCGATCAACCAGATCGACATCTACAAGCAGGCCTGCTCGCAGGCGCGCGTGCCGGTGCCGAAGAGCTTCATGCGCAGCAGCAAGCTGATCGACGGCAAGGTCTGGGATGGCAAGGATCCCAAGGCCTACGCCGCGAGCTTCGCCATCAAGGCCTGAAGCCCGGTTTTACCCGTTTGACTGAAGACACCGGGGCGCTTTCGCCCCGGTGCAGGAGAGACTCATGTTCAATTTCACCCAGACTCCCGCTGTTCATGGAGCAAAGGTGGTTGCCGCGACCGCCCCGGTGCGCAGCCTGGAAGAGATCCGCCTGCGGCGCCGTCGCCTGCAGGCGCTGACCATGCAGGTCGTGCCGCCCATGCTGGGCGTGCTCATGTTCCTGTTTGGCTGGCAGATGCTCGCCAACTTCCGCCCCGACCTGCCGGGTCCGGGCGCGACCTGGGATTCCGCTGTCGAGCTCTTCGCCCATCCGTTCTACGTCAACGGCCCCAATGACATGGGCATAGGCTGGAACATCCTGCATTCGCTCGGCCGTGTCGGTCTCGGCTTCGGCCTGGCGGCACTGGTCGGCATTCCGCTCGGCTTCCTGATCGGACGCTCCGCCTTCGCCTCCGGCATGCTCACCCCGATCATGGGCATTCTGCGTCCGGTGTCGCCGCTGGCCTGGCTGCCGATAGGCCTGCTGGTGTTCCAGAAGGCCGGTCCGGCCTCGATCTGGGTCATCTTCATCTCCAGCATCTGGCCGATGATCCTGAACACCGCCGCCGGCGTGCGCCAGGTCCCGCAGGACTATCTCAACGTCGCGCGTGTGCTCAACCTGAGCGAGTGGAAGATCCTCACCACCATCCTGTTCCCGGCCGTGCTGCCTTACCTGCTCACCGGCGTGCGCCTCGCCATTGGTGTCGCCTGGCTGGTGATCGTCGCGGCCGAAATGCTGACGGGGGGTACCGGGATCGGCTTCTGGGTCTGGGACGAATGGAACAACCTCGACGTCGCTCACATCATCATCGCCATCTTCATCGTCGGCTTCATCGGGCTGCTGCTGGAGCAGGGCCTGGTGCTGCTCGCCCGTCGCTTCCAGTACTGAGTGGAGAATCGTCATGAGCCTCAGCAAGAAATTCGTCGAGATCACCGATGTCGGCATGAAGTTCGACACCCCCAAGGGCAGCTTCACGGCGCTGCGCGACATTGACCTGACCATCCAGCAGGGCGAGTTCATCACCCTGATCGGTCACTCGGGTTGCGGCAAGTCGACGCTGCTCAACCTGATCGCCGGCCTGACGCAGCCCACGTCCGGGCACCTGATCTGCGCCGGCCGCGAAATCTCCGGCCCCGGTCCGGATCGCGGCGTGGTCTTCCAGAACCACTCGCTGCTGCCCTGGCTGACCTGCTACGGCAACATCTATCTCGCCGTCGAGCGCGTCTTTGCCGACCGCGAAAGCAAGGCGCAGCTGAAGGCCCGCACCGAGGCCGCGCTGGCCCTGGTCGGCCTGACGCATGCCACCCACAAGCGCCCGCATGAAATCTCCGGCGGCATGAAGCAGCGCGTCGGCATTGCCCGCGCCCTGGCCATGGAGCCGCGCGTGCTGCTCATGGACGAGCCCTTTGGCGCCCTCGATGCGCTCACCCGTGCCCATCTCCAGGACGAGCTGCTCGGCATCGTCGCCAAGACCCAGTCCACTGTGGTCATGGTCACCCACGATGTCGACGAGGCGGTGCTGCTGTCGGACCGCATCGTCATGCTCACCAACGGCCCGGCGGCCACCATCGGCGACATCCTCAGCGTCGACCTGCCGCGCCCGCGCGAGCGTCTCGCCCTGGCCGAAGATCCGGCCTACCACCACCTGCGCTCCGGCGTGCTCGAATTCCTCTACCAGAAGGAAAAGCGCCCGGCGGCCTGAACTGCCCGACCCTTTCTGCATTGCCCCATGGAGTTATGAAGATCATGAAGAAACTGCTGCTGAGTGTATCCCTGCTGTCCCTGGCGATTGCCGATGTGCATGCCGCCGATGTCGTCACCGATGCCATCAAGAATGGCAAGGCCACCTTCCAGGTGCGCCCGCGCTTCGAGTTCGTCGATGACGACGGCGTGGCCAAGGCCGACCCGGCCAAGGCCTTCACCGTGCGTACCGTGCTCGGCTACAAGACGGCGCCGATCGAAGGCATCACCGGTTACATCGAAGCCGAAGACATTCGTGCCCTGGCCGATGACTACAACGTGCCGGCGGTACAGCCCAATGCCCATTTCGCCAATGTCATCGACCCTGAAGGCACGGCGATCAACCAGGCCTGGCTGGCCGGCTACGGCCTCAAGCTCGGCAAGCAGAAGCTGATTTTCAACAATGCCCGCTTCATCGGCGATGTCGCCTGGCGCCAGGATGACCAGACCTTCGCCGCGCTCAGCTACGAGAAGGCCAAGCTGCTGAGCTGGCTCGACGTGCAGACCGCCTATGCCACCAAGGTGTCCATGGTGAACAGCCAGGAGGCGGACATCCGCATGCCGGTGGTCAATCTCAAGGCACGCACGCCGGTGGGCGCCAATGTCACGCTGTTCTGGGCCGGTCTTGATGGCCGCGAAGCCAAGGGCCTGGCGGCGACTGCCGGTCTGATCGCCAACGCCGGCAGCGACAAGGGTCGCGAATACCGTGTCGTGCGCGTCGACGGCAAGAAGGGCAGCTTCCTCTACGACCTGTCGCTGGGTCAGCAGAAGCGCTATGGCGATGGCACCGTGGCCAATGCGCCGGATGCCGACTACAGCGACATCCAGCTCGGCTACGACTTCGGACCGGTGGTCGTGAAGCTGCAGCAGGAAACGCTGGAGCAGGGCTTCCAGACGCCGCTGGCGACGCTGCACGCCTTCAATGGCTGGGCTGACCGCTTCCTGGTCACGCCGGCCGGCGGTCTCGTCGACCGCAACGTCAAGTTCAGCGGCAAGGCCGCCGGCCTCGGCCTGGCACTGGCTCTGCACCATTTCGAGGCAGATACCGGCAACACCGATTTCGGCAACGAAATCGATGCCAGCGTCAGCAAGACCTTCACCTCGAACTGGTCGGCCATGGTCAAGGTGGCGCACTTCGACGGCAGCGGCGACATCAAGACCGGTGCCGCCACCGCGCAGGCATACAGCAAGGACCTCAACAAGGCCTGGGTACAGATCGACTACAAGTTCTGACACACCGGCCACCGCGTCATTGGCCGCTGCCCTTGGCAGCGGCCTTTTTTTGTCTGCGCGGCGGGACGGACCACGGCAAGCAAAAGGCCCGCAGAGTTTGCGGGCCTTTTGTTTTCTGCCTTCTGCCGTCGTTGCCGGCAGCGTTTTTCAGCGTGCCAGCAGTGCCGCGACCCAGGCCACGTGCCCGGCCACTGCGAGCAGCGCCAGCCAGCGCCAGAACTGCACGGGATCACGTTCTATCCAGGGCAGGCGCTGATTTGGCGTGAGCGCCGGATTGGGGCGTTCGAGGTCGAGCAGGAACTCGCCCAGGGCCTCGTAGCGGTTTTCCGGATTGATGGAGCAGGCCTTGCGCAGGGCGGCATCCAGCCACAGCGGCACATGCGGGTTGTGACGGCTGGCGCTGCCGTAGTGCAGGCGGTGGAATGCCTGCGGCGTCTGCGCCTGGTCATAGTCCTCGCCATACGGATGCTGCCCGGTGAGCAGCTCGTAGAGCGTGATGGCCAGAGAGAACTGGTCGGCACGCTCGTCGCGGGCCAGGCCGAGGGCATATTCCGGTGCCGCGTAGTCGGCGGCGCCCGGGCGGTCGAGGACGTCGCGCGGGCCTTGCTCCTGCAGGCTGGCGACGCGCGCCGAACCGAGGTCGATGAGCTTCAGCTTGCCATCCTTGCAGAGCAGGATGTTGTCCGGCTTCAGGTCCTGGTGCAGGGTGTCGCGGCGATGCAGGGCGCGCAGGCCGGCGACGATCTGGCGCGCGAAGCCGACCACGGTGGCAATGTCGACATGACTCTGGCGCGCGTACCAGCCGGCCAGCGATTCGCCCTCGACCCAGTCCATGATGTGATACAGGCACTGCGGCGAGCGCACCGGCGGATGGATGCGGATGATGTGCGGATGATCGATGCGCTGACCTATCCAGCCCTCGATGGCGAAGTGCGCGCGATAGTCCTCGTCGTTCTCGAACTGGGCGCTCGGCGCCTTCAGCGCATAGACCTTGCCGCTGCGGATGTCGCGCACGCGGTAGAGCTGGCTGCGCGGGCTGGCATGCACCTCGGCTTCGATCTGGTAGCCGTCGAGAATCTGCCCCGGCCGCAGCAGCGGCGGCACCGGCAGACGCGCCGAGTGCAGGCCCATCTCGTTGTGATCATCCAGACCTATGCCTTCGATGCGTGCCAGCTGGCATGACAGGTTGTCCTGGCTGCCTTGCGCCAGTGCGGTTTCCAGCAGGGCATCGCAGCAGGCTTCGAGATCGTCACCGTGCTCGCCGAGCAGGCGCTTGATGTCGGCGGACGACAGGTGGCCATGCACACCGTCGCTGCTGGTCAGGAACAGGTCGCCTGGCAGCAGGTCGGTATGGCGGTAGTCGATGTCGATGCGCCAGTCCATGCCGAGGGCACGGCTGAGATAGATGGTGTCGGCGTTGATGCGGGTGCAGTGATCCTGGGTCAGCGGCTCCAGCACCCCGTCACGCAGGCGGTACACGCGGGTATCGCCGATGTGCAGGATGTGGGCGCTGCGACCGCGCAGGACCAGCGCGGTGAAGGTGGTCAGCCAGCCCTGGTTTTCGGCGTGCTGCTGACCGCGGCCATGCAGCCAGCGGTTGATCGCGGTCATCACGCGTTCGCCCGAGGTCTGCACCGACCAGGTGTCGGGAGTGGCGTAGTAGTCGCTGAGAAAACCCTGAACGGCGGCTTCGGCAGCCTGGCGGCCGGCTTCGGCGCTGCTGACACCGTCGGCGATGACCAGCACGGCACCTTTGCCGTGCTGGGTATCTGCGGGCAGGCGGATGCCGAGGGCATCCTCGTTGCCGGGCTTGCGCCCGGCCTGCGAGCGCTGGGCGACCGCAATCTTCAGGTTGGTGACCATGTCACTCCACGGCAATCATCTGGACGTTGCCATCTTCGTCGATTTCGACCATGTGGCCGCGCGGTTCGTCGAGGAACTGGGCACCGACGAAAGCCACGGCGGACATGCCGGCGATGACGAAGAAGAAGGTCATCGGGCTGACGAAGGAGAGCACGGTCAGGAAGAACACGCCACCGACGTTGCCGTAGGCGCCCGCCATGCCGGCGATCTGGCCGGTCATGCGGCGCTGGATCAGCGGCACCACCGAGTACACGGCGCCACAGGCGGCCTGCACGAACACCGAGGTGCCGAGGGTGACCGCGATGGCGAGGCCGAGGCCCCAGCCGGCATTGACCTGCGACAGCAGGGCGTAGCCCAGGGTCTGCACGGCCAGGCAGGTGGCCAGCACCTTGCGGCGACCGATGCGGTCGGAGATGAGGCCGCCGGCCGGACGCGCCACCAGGTTCATGATGGTGAAGGAGCCGGCCACGAGGCCGAGCACCATCGGCGACAGGCCGAAGGTTTCACCGAAGAACATGGGCAGCATGGAGACCACGGCGATTTCCGAACCGAAGCAGGCCAGGTAGGCGATGTTGAGGATGGCGACCTGCTTGAACTTGTAGCGCTGGGTGGCCGGGATTTCCTCGTTCATCAGGTGACGGTTGACCTGCCAGATCTTCCACGACTGCCAGACCATCAGGATGGTGACGATGACGTAGCAGACATCGGCGAAGGCCAGGCTGATGATGCCGAGGCCGTTCGGCGACAGGCGCCAGGCCAGCACGTAGAGGATCAGGTAGATCGGCAGGTTGACCAGCATGTAGAACACGAGGTCGCCCTTGCTGGTGACTTCCAGGCCGCCGGTCTTCTTGGGCTTGAAGTAGGTCGCGCCCTTGGGCGTGTCACGCACGTTGCGATAGAAGATGCCGCTGTAGAGGATGGCCAGCACGCCGGTCAGGGCGATGGCGTAGCGCCAGCCGAATTCACCGCCGAAGACGCTGACGGCGATGATGGGCATGCTGATCTTGGCCACTGCCGCACCGAAGTTGCCCCAGCCACCGTAGATGCCTTCGGCGATGCCGACTTCACGTGCCGGGAACCATTCGCTGACGAGACGGATGCCGATGACGAAACCGGCGCCGGTGAGGCCGAGCAGGAAGCGCATGACGGCGAGCTGCTCGAAGGTCTGGGCGGCGGCGAAGCCGAGGCAGAGGAAGCCGCAGAGCAGCAGCAGCAGGCTGTAGCTGCGACGCGGACCGTACTTGTCGACCAGCATGCCGATGAGGATGCGGGCCGGGATGGTCAGCGCCACGTTGAGAATGAGGAATGCTTTCACCTGCTTGTCGGTGAGGTGCATCGATTCCTTGATCATGGGCATCAGCGAAACATGCGCGAACCAGATCAGGAAGGTGACGAAGAACGCCATCCAGGTGAAATGGAGGGTGCGGATTCGCGGCTCCTGCCAGTTGAACAAGGGCAGCGGGAAGCGGAAGGCCATGAGACGGATACTCCGGAAGTATTGCCAATGCTGGCGGTGAGCCCATGAAGCAAGAGCCATGCCATGCAGCACCAAGTCAGTGCGTGGCATGGCTCTTGCTTGGAGCATGCCATCTCAGGTTTGGCAGGGGTTGGGCACATGGCCCGAATGCAGCTGGTGGTCATCGGTAACGGCATGGCAGGCATGCGCACTGTCGAGGAGCTGTTGCAGCTGGCTCCCGACACGTACGACATCACCGTCATCGGCCGTGAGCCGCACGGCAACTACAACCGCGTCATGCTGTCGCCGGTGCTTGCCGGCGAGAAGCGTTTCGAGGATATCGTCATTCATCCGCTGAGCTGGTATGCCGAGCGCAACATCACGCTGCTCGCCGGTCATACCGTGCATACCGTCGATCGCGTCAAGCGCATCGTGCACACCGACCAGGGCGAGGCGATTGCCTACGATCGCCTGCTGCTGGCCACCGGCTCGGTGCCTTTCATCATTCCCATGCCCGGCCACGATCACGCCGACGTGGTCAGCTTCCGCGACATCGCCGACGTCCATCGTCTGCTTGGCGCCGCCGTCGGCAAGCCGCGCGTGGCCGTCATCGGCGGCGGCCTGCTCGGCCTCGAGGCCGCCAACGGCCTGGCCCGGCAGGGTGTCGACGTGACCGTGGTCAACGACTTCGCCTATCTGCTCAACCGCCAGCTCGACGTCGAGGCCGCCGGCCTGCTGCGCTCCGCGCTGGAAGCCAAGGGCATCGCCTTCAAGGTCTCGGCGCTGAGCTCGTCGATCGAGCACGACCCGGAAACCGGCAAGCTCAAGGGCGTCCATTTCAAGGATGGCAGCTTCCTGGCCTGCGATCTCGTGGTCATGGCCGTCGGCATCCGCCCCAATGTGGCGCTTGCGCGTGCCATGGGCCTGCAGGTCGACAAGGCCATCCTGGTCAACGACACGCTGCAGACCTTCGACCCGCGCGTTTATGCCGTGGGCGAGTGCGTGCAGCATCGTGGTGCACTGTTCGGTCTGGTTGCACCGCTGTACGAGCAGGCCAAGGTCTGCGCCAATCATCTCGCCGGCATGGGCATCGGTCGTTTCGTGCAGAAGCCGACCGCGACCACGCTCAAGGTCAGCGGCGTCGAGCTCTTCTCGGCTGGCGACTTCAACCATGCCGAGGCCGATATACTGGTGTTTCGCGACCCGGCGCGTGGTGTCTATAAGAAGCTCTGCGTGCATGAAGGACGCCTGGTGGGTGCCGTGCTCTATGGCGACGCCCAGGATGGTCCGTGGTATTTCGATCTGATCCGCGAGGGCACCGATGTCTCGGCCTGGCGTGATCGGCTGATGTTCGGAAAGGTGGTTGAGGAGGGCGAAGATGCCATTGCAGCCTGAAAAGACGGGCGGGCAGGTTGTGCTCGTGCAGGAACGTATCCGTCTCGCGGCAGCGCCGGACGAGCGCAGTGTGCAGACCACCTGCGCCTACTGCGGTGTGGGTTGCGGCGTGCTGGCCACGGTCGAGGATGCCGATACCCGGCATGTCCGCATCGAGGGTGACAGCAGCCATCCGGCCAATCTCGGCCGGCTCTGTTCCAAGGGCTCGTCGCTGGGCGAGACCATTCACCTCGAAGGTCGCCTGCTGCACCCCGAGGTTCATGGCCAGCGCACCAGCTGGGATGACGCCATTGCCACGGTGGCGGGCGAGATTCGCCGCGTGCAGGCCGCGCACGGCCCGGGCTCGGTGGCGTTCTACGTTTCCGGCCAGCTGCTGACCGAGGACTACTACGTCGCCAACAAGCTCATGAAGGGCTTTCTCGGCAGCGCCAACATCGACACCAACTCGCGTCTGTGCATGTCGTCCAGCGTCGCCGGCCACAAGCGCGCCTTCGGCTCCGACACCGTGCCGAACTGCTATGAAGACCTGGAGCTGGCGGATCTGATCATCCTCACCGGCTCCAACACGGCCTGGTGCCACCCCATCCTGTATCAGCGCATCAAGGCCGAGAAGCAGCGCCGGCCGGGCCTGCGCGTGGTCAACATCGACCCGCGCGCGACCGCGACCAATGAAATCGCCGACCTGCATCTGGCGCTGAAGCCGGGCACCGATGTCTGGCTGTTCAACGGCCTGCTGGTCTGGCTGGCCGAGCAGGGCGCCATTGATCATGACTATCTGGCGCAGCACACCAGCGGCTTCGGCGTGGCGCTGGCCGAGGCCCGCCTGGGCGCCGGCTCGCTGGCCGAGGTCGCGGCCGTGACCGGTCTGAGCGAAGCCGACATTGCCACCTTCTATCGCTGGTTCGTCGCCACCGCGCGCACCATGACGCTGTATTCGCAGGGCGTGAACCAGTCCAGCGCCGGCAGCGACAAGGTCAACAGCCTGCTCAACTGCCATCTCGCCACCGGCCGCATCGGCAAGCCGGGCTGCGGCCCGTTCTCGCTCACCGGCCAGCCCAATGCCATGGGCGGTCGCGAAGTCGGCGGTCTCGCCAACCAGCTGGCGGCGCACATGGAGCTGACCGATCCGGCCCATCGCGACATCGTGCAGCGCTTCTGGCAGGCGCCGGCGCTGGCCACGGACAACGGCCTCAAGGCCGTCGACCTGTTCGAGGCCGTGCACAGCGGCGAGATCAAGCTGGTCTGGATCATCGGTACCAACCCGGTGGTCTCCATGCCTGACGCCGATCGCGTCAAGGCGGCGCTGGCCGGTGCCGAGTGCGTCATCGTGTCCGACTGCATCGCCGATACCGACACCAGCCGTCTGGCGCACATCAAGCTGCCGGCGCGGGGCTGGGGTGAAAAGGATGGCACGGTGACCAACTCGGAGCGCCGCATCTCGCGTCAGCGCGCCTTCCTGGCTCCGCCCGGCGAAGCCATGCCGGACTGGTGGATCCTGGCCCGTGTCGGCCAGGCACTGGGTTTCGGCCCGGCCTTCGCCTTCCACAGCGCCGCCGAGGTCTTCGTCGAGCATGCCGAGCTGTCGGGCTTCGAGAACGATGCCGCCAGCGGCATCCTGCGTGACTTCGACATCAGCGCCATGGCGGGTTTCAGCCCGGAAGACTATGACGCCATGATGCCGGTGCAGTGGCCGGTGCGTCGCGGCCGTCCCGATGGCCAGGCCCGCCTGTTCGCTGACGGCGGCTTCTTCACGCCCGATCGCAAGGCCCGACTGCTGCCGATCAAGCCGCGTCTGCCGCAGAACGCCACCAGCGCCGAATATCCCTTCGTGCTCAATACCGGCCGTATCCGCGACCAGTGGCACACCATGACGCGCACCGGTTTGACGCCGCGCCTGCTCGCGCACCTGAGCGAACCCTTCGCCGAACTGCATCCGGACGACATTGCGGCGCTGGGTCTGGACGATGGCGGCATCGCCGAGCTGCATACACGCTGGGGTCGCATGCTGGCGCGTGTGCAGTCCAGTACGGGTCAGCTCAAGCGCACGGTTTTCGTGCCTATGCACTGGACTGGTGCACTGAGCCGCGCCGGCCGTGTCGGCCCGCTGGTTAATCCGGTCACCGACCCGGTTTCCGGGCAGCCCGAGAACAAGCACACGCCTGTGGCCATCAAGCCCTGGGCCCCGGCCTGGCAGGGTTTCTGGCTGAGCGCGGAGGCTGTGGCGCTGCCGGAGGTCGATTATGCCGTGGCAGTGCGTGGTGACGGCCATTGGCGGCATGAGCTGGCAGGCGCCGAAAGCGCGGATCTGCTGGCTCTGGCGGATGCCTGGCTGCCTGTGGAGGGCCTGGAATGGCTGGAATACGCAGACTTGGCACGCGGTTTGTATCGTAGAGCCTGTCTGAAGGACGGGCGTCTGCTCGGCGTGCTCATGCTGGCACGCGATGCGGCCTCTGTCCCGGAGCGTGCCTGGCTTGCCAGCCAGATGGGCCAGGTGCTCGATGACCAGACACGACGCGGGCTGCTTTCGGGCCGTCCCGCCGATCCCGCCAGCGATGTCGGACGCACCGTGTGCGCCTGCTTCGCGGTCGGGGAGAAGACCATACGGCGCGCCATTGCCGCCGAGGGTCTTGATAGCGTGGCCGCAATTGGCCGCTGCCTGAAGGCAGGCACCAATTGCGGTTCTTGTCAGCCGGAGCTGAAGCAGATTCTGGCCACATGCGGAGAGAGTTCATGAGTAGCAAGCAGCGTGTTGTTGTCATTGGTAACGGCATGGTTGGTCACAAGTTCCTGGAGCAGCTGGTCGAAGACAGCGTCGGGTTCGCCGGTATCGAAGTCACCGTGCTCGCCGAAGAGCCTCGTGCCGCCTATGACCGCGTCTACCTGTCGGCGTACTTCAGCGGCAAGACCGCGGAAGACCTGAGCCTGGTCAAGGGCGATTTCTTCGCCGACGCCGGTGTCTTCCTGCACCTGAATACCCGGGCCGTGGCCATCGATCGCACCGCCAAGGTGGTCAAGGTCGCCAGCGGCGAGAACGTGCCCTACGACAAGCTCGTGCTGGCCACCGGCTCCTTCCCCTTCGTGCCGCCGCTGCCGGGCAAGGATCGCGAACACTGCCTGGTCTATCGCACCATCGAAGACCTCGAAGCCATCAAGGCCGGCGCTGCCGAGTCCAAGACCGGCGTCGTCGTCGGTGGCGGTCTGCTCGGTCTCGAAGCCGCCAAGGCCCTGCGTGACCTCGGCCTCGACACGCATGTCGTCGAATTCGCTCCGCGCCTGATGGCCGTGCAGGTCGACGATGGCGGCGGTCGCCTGCTGCGCCGCAAGATCGAGACCCTGGGCGTCAAGGTCCATACCGGCAAGAACACTCAGGAGATCGTCGACGGCAAGGCTGCCCGCCATGCCATGAATTTCGCCGACGGCTCCAGCCTGGAAACCGACCTCATCCTGTTCTCCGCCGGCATCCGTCCGCGTGACGAGCTGGCCCGCCAGTGCGGTCTGGTCATGGGCGAGCGTGGCGGCATTGTCATCAACGACCAGTGCCTGACCTCGGACCCGGACATCTACGCCATTGGCGAGTGCGCGCTCTGGGGCGGCAAGATCTTCGGCCTCGTGGCTCCGGGCTACCAGATGGCCCAGGTCGCCGCCGATCACATCGCCGGCAAGATCGACAACGCCTTCCAGGGCGCCGACATGTCGACCAAGCTCAAGCTCATGGGCGTCGACGTGGCCTCCATCGGCGACGCTCACGGCGCCACGCCGGGTGCGCTGTCCTACACCTATGTCGATGAAGTCGCCGAGACCTACAAGAAGCTCGTCGTCTCCGCCGACAAGAAGCTGCTGCTCGGTGCCGTGCTGGTCGGCGAAGCCGAGGCCTACGGCACGCTGCTGCAGCTCATGCTCAACAAGATGGAGCTGCCGGCCAATCCGGAAAGCTTCATCCTCCCGGCCAGCGAAGGCGGTGCGCCGGCGCTGGGCGCCGATGCCCTGCCGGACACGGCGCAGATCTGCTCCTGCAACAGCGTCAGCAAGGGCGACATCTGCGCGGCCATCGAGGCCGGTGCCTGCGAGATCGGCGATCTCAAGTCCGCCACCAAGGCCGGCACGTCCTGCGGCGGCTGCACCGCGCTGGTCGGCCAGATCCTCAAGTGCGAACTGGCCAAGAAGGGCGTCGAGGTCAAGAAGGACCTCTGCGAACACTTCGCCTACTCGCGCCAGGAACTGTTCCACATGATCAAGGTCGAGAAGATCACGACCTTCGACGAGCTGCTGGCAAAGCATGGCAAGGGCGACGGCTGCGACATCTGCAAGCCGACCACCGCGTCCATCCTGGCCTCGACCTGGAATGACCACATCCTCAAGCCGGAACTCGCCGGCCTGCAGGACACCAACGACTACTACCTCGGCAACCTGCAGAAGGACGGCACCTACTCGGTGGTCCCGCGCATGGCCGGCGGTGAAGTCACGCCGGACGGCCTGATCGCCGTCGGCACCGTGGCCAAGAAGTACGGTCTCTACACCAAGATCACCGGCGGCCAGCGTGTCGACCTGTTCGGCGCCCGCGTCGAGCAGCTGCCGTCGATCTGGGAAGAGCTGGTGGCTGCCGGCTTCGAGACCGGTCACGCCTACGGCAAGTCGCTGCGCACGGTGAAGTCCTGCGTCGGCTCGACCTGGTGCCGTTACGGCGTCGGCGACTCGGTCGGCCTCGCTGTCCGCCTTGAGAATCGCTACAAGGGCCTGCGCTCGCCGCACAAGATCAAGTTCGGCGTGTCCGGCTGCACCCGCGAGTGCGCCGAAGCGCAGGGCAAGGACATCGGCGTCATCGCCACCGAGCGTGGCTGGAACCTGTATGTCTGCGGCAACGGCGGCATGCGTCCGCGTCATGCCGAGCTGTTCGCCAGCGATCTCGATGAAGAGACCCTGGTGAAGTACATCGACCGCGTGCTGATGTTCTACGTGCGCACCGCCGACCGCCTGCAGCGCACCAGCGTCTGGCGCGAGAACCTGGAGGGCGGCCTCGACTACCTGAAGCAGGTCGTCATCGACGACTCGCTGGGTCTGGCGGCCGAACTTGAAGCCGACATGCAGCACGTCGCCGACACCTACCAGTGCGAGTGGAAGACCGCCATCGAAACGCCGGAAGTTCGTGCCCGTTTCGCCAGCTTCGTGAACAGCGATGCCAAGGACGAGAACATCGTCTTCGTCGAGGAGCGCGGCCAGATCCGCCCGGCCACGGCGAGCGAGAAGCGTGCCGATCTGATCGACACCGTGACGGTTTGAGGAGAGACAAGATGACCGATTTCGTTACCGTCTGCGCAGCTGACAGACTGATCCCCGGCGTTGGCGTGGCCGCGCTGGTCAACGGCCACCAGGTCGCCATCTTCCGCCTGCGCGATGGTTCGCTGCACGCGGTCGGCAACTTCGATCCGTTCTCCGCCGCCAATGTCATTTCGCGTGGCCTGGTCGGCAACCTGCAGGGCCATCTCGTGGTGGCCTCGCCGGTGTACAAACAGCACTTCGATCTGACCACCGGCATCTGCCTGGAAGACGCCTCGGTGTCGATTCCGGTCTATGCCGTGCAGGAAAGCGCAGGCAGCATTCTGGTCGCTGCCGAGGCTGTCTCGCACGCTGCCTGAGCGCGTCACCACGGTCATGGGCAACGCCCGTCAGTCCTGCTAGGCTGGCGGGCGTTTTCATTTCTGGAGCTAGTCATGCCTGCAGTCCGCCTGGAGCGTCAGGGCGATATCGCCGAGGTCATTCTCGCCCGCCCCGAGAAGCACAACGCCGTGGGCAGGGACACCCTGACCGAGCTCATCGCCATCGGCAATCAGCTGCGCAAGGATCGTGACCTGCGCGCTGTCATCCTGCGTGGCGAAGGCCCCAGCTTCTGCAGCGGTCTCGACATTCCCTCGTTCATGACGCAGCCGAAGCACATCCTGCGGCATTTCCTGCGTCCGTTCTGGCGTCAGACCAACAACTTCCAGGAAGTGGCCTGGGTCTGGCGCGAGCTGCCGGTGCCGGTGATCGCCGTGCTCCATGGTCGCTGCTACGGCGCCGGCCTGCAGATCGCGCTGGCGGCCGACTTCCGTCTCGCCACGCCGGAGTGCGAGCTGTCCATCATGGAAGCCAAGTGGGGTCTGGTGCCGGACATGTCGGGCACGGTCACGCTGCGCGAGGTGCTGCCGCTGGATGTCGCCAAGAAGCTGGCGATGACGGCCGAGGTGTTCAGCGCCGAGCGTGGTCGTGAGCTGGGCCTGATCACCGAGACCATGGCCGATCCGCTGACCGCCGCGCGTGAACTGGCGGCGCAGCTGGCGACACGCTCGCCGGACTCGGTGGCATCGACCAAGCTGCTGTTCCAGCGCGCCTGGCCGGCCTCGGTGGCCAAGGCCTTCCGCCTCGAACGCTGGTATCAGCTGCGCCTGCTGGTCGGCAAGAACCAGCGTCAGGCCGTCAAGGCCGTGCAGGGCAAGGGTATCGTGCGCTTCCTGCCGCGCAGCGTGCAGCGCTGACTCAGCGCCCCGCGCGCAGGCTCGGCACGTCGACGGCGAGCCCGCTGCGCACGGCGCGCAGGCTGCGAATCAACAGATTGACCTCGAGCCGCGACAGCAGCGGCCCGATCTCCACCCGCAACAGTTGCAGCGGCCCGGGCAGAGCATTGACGTTGACCGGAATGCCGGGCGGCAAACGGGTCAGCAGGCGCGTCTGCAACTGGTGCGCCTGGTCGCCATCGCCAAATTCCCCGAGCAGGACGGTGTAGACGGTTTCCCCCGGCAGCTGCTTGCCGGCGCGGGCCTGCCCGGTCGGGCCGCCTTCGACCGGCTCGATGGCCACCCTGGCGGTGCCGGTTATGCCCAGACGTCGTGCCGCGGCATAGGACAGGTCGAGGATGCGGTTGCTGTGGTAGGGCCCGCGATCATTGACCTTGACGATGACCGACTGCTGCGTCTCCAGATGCGTGACGCGTATGAAGCTGGGCAGCGGCAGCGTGCGGTGCGCCGCGGTCATCTGATGCATGTCGAAGGTTTCGCCGCTGGCGGTCTTGCGGCCATCGAAGCCGGGGCCGTACCAGGATGCCTCGCCTTCCTGGCGATGACCCAGCGTCAGGCTGTGCACCTCGTAGCGCTCGCCATGCACCAGCCAGGGCGCACGCGCGCCATAGAAGCCCGTGGCATCGTCGTAGCCGGGCAGGGGCAGGGCAGGGTAGTCGTCGGGCACCGGGTCCGGCAGCAGGCCCCAGCTGCCTATGGGCGAGTCCACCAGATGGCGTGCGGACTCGGTCGCATCTCCCCATTGCTGCCAGTTGATGGTGGCGATTTCCACCGGGTCCGGAACAAAGGGTGTGCTTTCGGCGAGGATGGCCTCGGCGATCTGGTCATCGGCCAATGCCGGCACAGCTGGTGCAGCCAGGGCTGCGACCAGCAGGGCCAGTCTTTGCATGCGGGTCATGCCTGCTCCTGCGCGACTCAGGGCAGGAGACTGACTCCCTTGGTGGCGGTTGCCACTGCCTGGTCGCGTTCTTTTCTGGCGGTATCGAGCGCTTCGGCCAGCTGATGCGCGGCCATGGCATAGAGGATACTGCGGTTGTAGGTGGTGATGACGAAGAAGTTGTTGAAGCCTATCCAGAATTCCCCGCCATTCATCCCTTGCAGACGCAGCCCGGATGCGGCAGTGCTGGCCGGAGTCGGCTGCGCCAGCGGATCGCGCGGGCTCAGGCCCTGACGTGCCAGCTCGCCGAGCGTGGACACCGTCTTCAGCTCCTTGCTGGTGGTGGCGCTGTCGTAATCCTGGCCCTGGATATGTGCGCGCACCACGACCGGCTCGCCGCTGCGCCAGCCGTTGCTCTTGAAGTAGTTGGCGATGGAGCCGATGGCATCGACCGGGCTGTTGATGAGGTCGATGCGGCCGTCACCATCGAAGTCGACGGCGAGACGGCGCCAGCTCGACGGCATGAACTGCGGAAAGCCCATGGCGCCGGCATAGGAGCCCTGCACGGCCAGCGGGTCCATGCCGCTCTGCTTGCTGAGCACGAGGAACTCGCGCAGTTCCTTGCGGAAGAACGGCGCCCGTGGCGGATAGTCGAAGCCGAGCGTGGACAGGGCCTCGATGACCTTGTAGCCGCCCTTGTTGGCGCCGAACTTGGTCTCCACGCCGAGGATGGCGAGGATCATGCTGGCCGGCACGCCATAGGTCTGCTCGGCGCGGGTGAGGGCGTCGCGATACTGGTCCCAGAAGGCCAGGCCGGCACTGACGCGGCCTTCGGTCATGAAGATCGGACGATAGTCCTTCCACTCCTTGCTCTTCTCGGCCGGCTTGGCGATGAGCTCGAGGATCTTGTCCTGACGGGTCACCGTGCTGAAGATGCCGGTCAGCTCGCCGGGCGCGTAGACCTTGTCGGCTTCGAGCTGTTCGATCATGGCGGTCAGCTCCTCGTATTGCGAGAAGTCGCCAGCCTGGCTGTGACCGCTGACCAGTGCGAGGGCGGCCAGACCGGCCTGCCAGATACCTGTTCTCATCCTGCTGCTCCCTGGATTCAGCCCATCAGCTTGCGATGGGCCTGGATGGACATCAAAACACCGAAGCCGGACATCAGCGTGATGATGGCGGTGCCGCCATAGCTGATGAAGGGCAGCGGAACTCCCACGACAGGAAGAATGCCGCTGACCATGCCGGCGTTGACAAAGACATAGACAAAGAACGACAGCGTCACCGCGCCGGCCAGCAGGCGGGCATAGGAGCTCTGCGCCATGGTGGCGATCTGGAAGGAGCGCATGAGGATGGCCAGATACAGCGCCAGCAGCACGATGACGCCGATGAAGCCGAACTCTTCCGAATAGGCGGCGATGATGAAGTCGGTATGGCCTTCCGGCAGGAAGTGCAGATGTGACTGCGAGCCATCCAGCCAGCCCTTGCCGAAGAGACCGCCGGAGCCGATGGCGGTTTTCGACTGGATGATGTTCCAGCCGTTGCCGAGCGGATCGGACTCGGGGTCGAACAGGGTCAGGATGCGGCGCTGCTGATAGTCGTGCAGGAAGTGCCAGGCGATGGGCGCGATGCCGGCGAAGGCCCCGGCCATGATGCCCATGAGCTTCCACGGCAGACCGGCGAGAAAGAGCACGAAAAAGCCGCTGGCGAAGACCAGGATGGCGGTGCCGAGGTCAGGCTGCTCGGCGATCAGGCCGACCGGCAGCAGGGTCAGCACCATGCTCACGATGATATCGCCGGCGCGCAGCGGCTGCGGACGGTTGGACAGGTACCAGGCCACCATCATGGGCATGGCCAGCTTGAGGAATTCCGAGGGCTGCACGCTGGTCACGCCGGGAATGCTGAGCCAGCGCTGCGCGCCCATGCGCACCTCGCCGACGACGGCGACGGCCATGAGCAGGATCACGCCGGTGCTGTAGAACCAGGGCGAGATGTAGGCGTAGGTGTTGGGCGGAATGCGCGCGAAGACGAGCATGACCAGGAAGCCGATGAAGAAGCTGCTGGCCTGCTTCAGCGTCATGTCGAGGTCGGCGCCGCTGGCGCTGTAGAGCGCGATCAGGCCGAGGCTGGCGGCGATCGCGAGCAGCGTGCTCAGTGTCGGGTCAAGACGCAGGATGCCCCAGATGTCGGCGCTCTTGTGGAATTCGGCGCCGCTTTGCGGAGCCTGGCGCAGAAAGCGGCTCTGCTGCTCTTTCATTCATCGACCCCTTCTTCGCCGGCGATGGCTGGTGGCGGCGCAATGATGCCGTTGATCTCGTAGTCGAACAGGGCGCGCGCGATCGGGCCGGCGGCGCTGCCACCGTGCTTGCCGTTCTCGACCAGCACGGCGACCGCGATCGTCGGCTTGTCGACCGGCGCGAAGCCCATGAACCAGGCGTGGTCCCAGTGGCGCGGATCGGTGCGCGACTCGTCGTATTTCTCGTTCTGCTTGATGCCCTTGACCTGGGCGGTACCGGTCTTGCCGGCCATCTGGTAGCCGACCAGGCCACGCGCCAGGCTGGTGGCGGTGCCGGCGCCATGGATCACGCGGCGCATGGCCTCGTGCATGCGATCCCAGTCTTCCGGCTGGCCATTGAAGGCCACGGTCTTGTTCGACTGTGTCGGCGGCTGTATGGCGGTCGGCCCCTGGCTGGACATGAGCAGATGCGGTGTCAGCTGATGGCCCTTGTTGGCCATGATGGCGGTGGCCAGCGCGAGCTGCAGCGGGGTGACCGTGAAGTAGCCCTGACCGATGCCGACCGACATCATTTCGCCGCGATACCATGGCGCCTTCAGACGCTTGCGCTTCCAGGCCACCGAGGGCAGCGAGCCGCTCTTCTCGTTGACCAGGTCGATGCCGGTCTTGTGGCCGAAACCGAACTGATCCATCCAGTCATGGAAGCGGTCCACGCCCATGCGGTCGGCGAGTTGGTAGAAGTAGGTGTCGCAGGAAATCTCGATGGCGCGATAGAGGTCGACAATGCCGTGGCCACCCTTCTTCCAGTCGCGGAAACGGTGGCTGTCGCCGGGCAGCGTGAAGAAGCCGGGGTCGGAAATGCGATAGTCCCAGGCGACCAGACCGTAGTGCACGCCACCCAGGCCCTCGAACGGCTTGATGGTCGAGCCCGGCGGGTAGATGCCTTGCAGGGCGCGGTTGTAGAGCGGGCGGTCCTCATGGTCGCGCAGGCCGCGATAGAGCGCGCCGGGAATGCCGCCGACAAAGAGGTTGGGGTCGAAGCCGGGGTTGCTGACGAAGGCCAGCACGCCGCCGTTGCGCGGGTCGATGGCGACCACCGCGCCACGACGACCGGCCAGCTGCTCGTGGGCGATCTGCTGCAGCTTGGCATCGAGGTAGAGCTTGAGGTCGGTGCCGCGTACCGGCGGCGTGCGCTTGAGAATGCGGATCTGCTTGCCGTAGGCATTGGTCTCGACGTGCTGATAGCCGACGCGGCCGTGCAGCGCATCCTCGTAGTATTTCTCGATGCCGAGCTTGCCGATCAGGTTGGTGCCGGCATAGACCGCCGGATCCAGGGTCTTCTGTTCCTCTTCCGAGATGCGCGAGACATAGCCGAGGACATGGGCGAAGAGGTCGCCGAACGGGTAGTAGCGCGAGACTTCGATTTCCGCGGTGACCCCGGGGAAGGCATAGCGCAGCTCGGAGAAGGTCGCCAGATCCTCTTCGCTGAGGCGGCTGCGGATGATCACCGGCTCGTAGCGGCGCGCCGCGCGGACGCGGTTGTGGAAGCGCAGCACCTCGTCCTCGGTGAGGCTGAGCGCGGGCGTCATGCGCTTGATGAGGTCATCGAGGTCGCCGGCCTGCTGGCGATTGACGACGAGGGCGAAGACCGGGCGGTTGTCGGCCAGCAGCACACCGTTGCGGTCATAGATGAAGCCGCGCGGAGGCGAGATGGCCTCGAGGTGGATGCGGTTGTTTTC
This sequence comes from Perlucidibaca sp., assembly GCA_023265995.1. Lineage (GTDB taxonomy): Bacteria > Pseudomonadota > Gammaproteobacteria > Pseudomonadales > Moraxellaceae > Perlucidibaca. The sequence goes on along the minus strand of JAHFSA010000009.1, from coordinate 73,036 downwards.
CGACAGCGTCGCGTAGGTTTCATGCTGCAGCAGCTGCAGATAGCCGTAGCGCAGCAGCAGCAGGCTGAAGGCGAACAGCACGAAGCCGCCGACGAAGGCCGCACGGGTGCGGAACAGCTCGACTTCCTGCTGCTGGTCCTTGATCGTCAGTCGCGTCTGCTTGTTGTTCTGATTCATGGCTCAGCGATGGTAGGGGTGGCCCTTGAGCAGGGTCCAGGCACGATAGATCTGCTCCGCCAGCAGCACGCGCACCATGGGGTGCGGCAGGGTCAGGCGGGACAGTGACCATTGCATGTCGGCGCGGGCGCGCGCCGCGGGGGAGAGCCCTTCGGGGCCGCCGACCAGCAGGCTGATATTACGGCCTTCCTGCAGCCAGCGCCCGAGGATTTGCGACAAATCTTCCGTGCTCAGGGCGCGGCCGCCGACTTCGAGGGCAACCACGTAATCCTGGGCGTTGATGGCGGCGATCTGGGCCTCGCCTTCCTTCTCGGTGAGACGGACCACGTCGGCGTTCTTGCCGCGCTTGCCGGCGGGTATTTCCACCAGCTCCAGGCGCACATCATCGGTGAGGCGCTTGGCGTAGTCTTCGTAGCCCGTCGTGACCCAGTCCGGCATCTTGCTGCCAACAGCCAGCAGGCGGATCTTCACGGATCAGTTCGAGGCAGTCTGGCTGGAGGCGCCCTGGGCGGTCCACAGGCGTTCGAGATCGTAGAACACGCGGGTGGCCGGCAGCATGACATGCACGATGACGCCAGCGAGGTCGATCAGCACCCATTCGCCTTCCTTCTCGCCTTCGACGCCGACCGGCATGAAGCCCGCTGCTTTCGCCTTGACCTGGACTTCATCGGCGAGCGCCTTGACGTGACGCGTCGAGGTGCCGCTGGCAATGATCATGATGTCGGCCAGGCTGGTCAGCGGACGCACGTCCAGAGTGGTGACATGCTGCGCCTTGAGGTCGGCGAGCGCGTTGAGGGCAGTGTCGTAGAGACGCTGGGTGTCGGCATCGAGCGGATTCATGAGGCTGCTGGGTTCTCCGGTGAACGGTACAGGCCGTGCTGATCAATATAGTCCCGGATGGCCGGTTCCAGCCAGTCCCGGGTGGGCCGCTGGTCAGTCAGGGCGCTACGCAGGTCGGTGCTGGAAACGGGCCAGGGCGGGGTGTCGAGCAGGAGCACATGGCCAAAGGGGCGCGATTGTAGCAGCTCCGGCCGCGAAATTTGTCGATTTTCCAGCCAGTTTTGCAGGCTTTCCGGCAATGCCACGGCGTGTCCCGGCCGGCTGGCGATGACCAGATGGGCGACGTCGGTGAGCGCTTGCCAATGCCGCCACTGCATCAGTCCCTGCAGGCTGTCGCGGCCCATGAGAAAGCCCAGCGGCTGCTGCGGGCCGACTTCGGCGCGCCAGCGGCGCAGGCTGTCGATGGTGTAGGCAGGTGGCGGGGCATGCAGTTCGCCGAGGTCCAGAGACCAGCCGGCGTCGCCGGCGTTGGCCGCGAGCATGAGGCGCAGCATGGCCTCGCGCTGCGCCGGGGTGCTGCGGCTGCGATCCTTGAGCGGGGAGCGCGAGGTCGGCAGCCAGACCAGGCGTGTGGCCGCCACGGCCCGCTGTGCCGCGCGGGCGGTCTCGACGTGGCCCCGGTGCACGGGGTCGAACGAGCCGCCGAAGATGAGGATCACGGGCGCGCGGTCATGTGGTCGGCATCACTGCCGGATCTGGCCGTCGCCGAGCACGATCCACTTCTGCGAGGTCAGGCCTTCGAGGCCGACCGGACCGCGGGCGTGGATTTTGTCGGTGGAAATGCCGATCTCGGCACCGAGGCCGTATTCGAAGCCGTCGGCGAAGCGCGTCGAGGCGTTGACCATGACCGAGCTGGAGTCGACTTCGGCAAGGAAGCGACGGGCACGGCTGTAGTTCTCGGTGACGATGGCATCGGTGTGGTGCGAGCCGTACTGGTTGATGTGCGCGATGGCCTCATCCAGGTTGTCGACGATCTTGATGGCCAGCACCGGTGCCAGGTACTCGGTGTACCAGTCTTCCTCGGTCGCCGCCACGGCATCGCCGATGATGGCGCGGGTGCGTTCGCAGGCGCGCAGCTCCACGCCCCTGGCGCGATAGGCCTCAGCCAGACCGGGCAGCAGGGCCCCGGCCACCGGCGCGTCGACCAGCAGCGTCTCCATGGCATTGCAGACGCCGTAGCGATGGGTCTTGGCATTGATGGCGATGCGCTCGGCCTTGACCGGGTCGGCCTCGCGGTCGAGGAAGACATGGCAGTTGCCGTCGAGGTGCTTGATCACCGGCACGCGGGCTTCGCGCGAGATGCGCTCGATCAGGCCCTTGCCGCCGCGCGGCACGATGACATCGACGAACTCGGGCATGGTGATGAGCTGGCCGACAGCAGCGCGATCGGCCGTTTCCACGACCTGCACCACGGCTTCCGGCAGGCCGACGGCGCGCAGGCCCTTGCGGATGCCGGCGGCGATGGCCTGGTTGCTGTGCAGGGCTTCACTGCCGCCACGCAGGATGGTGGCGTTGCCCGACTTCAGGCACAGCGAGGCGGCCTCCAGGGTCACGTTCGGACGCGACTCGTAGATGATGCCGATGACGCCCAGCGGCACGCGCATCTTGCCCAGCTGTATGCCCGAGGGACGATAGGTGAAGTCGCTCATTTCGCCGATCGGGTCGGGCAGGGCGATGACCTGGCGCAGGCCTTCGAGCATGCCTTCGAAGCGCGCCTCGTTGAGCGCCAGGCGATCGAGCAGGGCGTCGTCGAGACCGCCGGCCTTGCCCTGTTCGACGTCACGGGCATTGGCCACGAGAATGTGGGCGCGGTCCTCGACCAGGGCATCGAATATGGCCTGCAGGGCTGTGTTCTTCTCCAGCGTCGAGGCGCGGGCAATGACTCGGGATGCCTGGCGCGCGGCGGCACCGAGGGTTTGCATGTAGGCGTTGATGTCCATGCGGACGTCTCCAGGAATCGGCAGCAATCCAACCATTATATCGCTGTGGCGGGCTTTTTCGGATCACTACTTCTTTACAGTCGGCGGCGGGCATGGGAGCTTTCGGAAACAGGGACTTGTCACGCTCAGGGACGGGTGTTGGAGCCATGTAGTCAATGAGAGATGTTGTCGTGCGCGCGAGATCGCTGATCTGCCTGGCGGTCATGACCCTGCTGGCGGGCTGTACGCTGGGCCCGGCCGGGGCCGATGGCGACGCCGGCAGCCGGCTGCGCGCCAGATTGCCGCAGACCTGGTCCGCCGATATTTCCTGTCCCGGCTGCACCGGGCACTCGATGACCCTGACCCTGTTCGGCGATGGCAGCTTCCGCCAGCGCGACCGCTATGCCGGCAGCCCCGGCAGCGGCGACGAAATCTTCCATGACATCGGCCTCTGGCGTCTCGAACTCGATGACGACCCGCGCCTGATTCTGCGTGGCGGCACGCGTCTGCCGCGTCAGCTGCGCCTGCGCGACGAGGGCAGCCTGCAGCTGCTCGATGACGAGGGGCGCGACATCCGCTCCATCCGCGAGTATGTGCTGGCGCGTCAGCCTCAGGTCGATCTGTTCAGCGCACCCATGCGCCTGCTCGGCCTCTATCAGCCGGATGACGAGGGCGCCTGGTTCAGCGAATGCCTGACCGGACAGCGCTGGCGTCTGCAGCCGTCTCCGCGCAGTGCCGAGCTGGCGACGCAATTCAACGAGCTGGCGGCGGCCCGTGCCGGCACGCGCCCGGCGCGGCTGCTGGCCGTGCGCGGGCGGCCGGAGCTGCCACAGGCGGGTGGTCGGGTGCAGCATCTCGACGTCGATGCCGTTGAGCGCTTCTGGCCGGACAGCCTGTGTCGGCGTGACCTGATATCGCCGGCGCAGCCGCTGCTGGAAACCAGCTGGGTATTGATCGAACTGCATGGCAGCGGGGTGCGCACCGGCAGCATCAGCGAGCCGCCGCTGCTCAGGCTGCGTCAGGATGGTCGCCTGACCGGCACCACCGGCTGCAATCGCATGCAGGCCGCCTATCAGCGCGATGGCAACCGCCTCAGCGTGCCGCGCCCTATGATCACGCGCATGACCTGTCCGGCCGCCCTGCAGCAGCAGGAGCAGGCCTTGCTGGCCGCGTTGCGTGCCACCCGCGATTACCGTGTGGTCGGCAACGTTCTCGAATTGCGTGACGGGGATGCCGTGCTGGCGCGTCTCGTCGTCAGCGAAATGCCCTGAAGCCCCCCGCCGCGTGTCCTGCGCTCAGTAGAAGATCGTCACGGTCTGGCGGTTGATGGCCACCAGCTCGCCGGTCGGCGACCACAGCGACGAGTGCGCGTTGACATAGCCGTCGCGCGAGCAGTCGGTATCGGCCAGATACTGCCACCAGCCATCCGCGGCGATGGCCTGTGCCGGCGCCAGGAACTCCATTGACCAGCTCAGCGTGCTGATCGGCGCCAGGGTATCGAACATGCCGATGACGGTCGGTGGCCAGGCGTCGATCAGGGCCATGACCACAGCGGCATTGATGTCGGCGACGGGCTCGCGCAGACGCACCCAACCGGCGATCTCGGCAGAAGTGCCTCCGGTGAAGGGCAGATCGCCGCGATCGCGACGCAAATCGAAGTGCTGCAGGAACTCCGGCGTGAGACCGGGAATGAAGGGCTGCGTGCGACAGTCATCGGGGGCGCGGAAGCTCGGCGCCGGCGCTGCCGGAATGTGCAGCCTGGACTCGCGCGAGTTGCCGAAGCAGGCGGTCATCAGGCCGACCACGGCACCGTTCTGGAGCATGCGGCACTCGGCCTGCAGCACCGACTTGCCACTGCGGATGAGCTCGCTGCGCAGGGTGACTTCGCCCGGCGCGGCCGGGCCGACGAAGATGATGTTGGCCGAGCGCAGGGGGCGCTCCTCGCCCAGGCTGCGCTGCAGATGCGCCTGCATGATGGCGGCGACCAGACCGCCGAAGGTGGCGCGGCCCTGGGTCCAGCCGGACGGAATGGTGATGACGGTTTCGGCTTGCCCGGGCTGGCTGGTCAGGCTGTCGAGAATGGTTTGCAGGCTCATGGCGGCTCCCGTGTCGTGGTCGCCGCAGGTTACCCGGTCTTGCTCAGCCGGCAAACAGCGGCCGGCCGGCCATGGCCATGCCCAGCCGCAGCAGGGCATCCCAGGCGCGCTCCGGAGACTGCCCCTTGATCGCCTTGTCGACCTCGATGATGCCGCTGCTGAGACGCTGCAGGCGGATCAGCGACAGCCGGCGCAACGCCTGCTGGGCCGGACCCTGGCGCTTGGCCCAGAAGCCGAGCTGGCCGAGCAGCTGCGGCGAAGGCGAGCGCTGACCCTGGCTGTGCATCTGTTCGGCGGCCAGGGTGAGCGCGCGCAGATCCTTCTGCAGTGCCCACAGCACCACGGATTCGGCCTGGCCTTCGGCTTCCAGGCCGAGCATGAGGCGGGCCACGCGCGGCGCGTCGCCGAGCAGCACGGCATCGGCGAGGTCGAACACCGAGTAGCGCGCGCTGTCGCTGACCATGCTGGCCACGGCCTCGATGTCGACTTCATCGCTGTCGCTCAGCAGGCGCAGCTTTTCCAGGGTCTGGGCCGCGGCCAGCAGGTTGCCTTCGGTGCGTTCGGCTAGCAGCTGCAGGGCATCCGCCTGCAGGCGCAGGCCGAGCTGCTGCGCGCGCGTCTGCAGCCAGCCCTGGAAGGCGGCGGCATCGACGGCGTAGAGCGTGATGCTGATGCCGGCGTCATCGAGCGCGGTCAGCCATTTCGATTTCTGCGCGGCGCCATCGAGCTTGGGCAGCAGGATGAGCAGCACGGTGTCTTCCGGCGGGCGCCGGGCGAGCTCGATCAGCGCCTCGGCGGCAGCGGCATCGGGCTTGCCGGAGAAGCGCAGCTCGAGCAGCTTGCGTTCGGCGAACAGGGACAGGGAGTTGCTGCCGGCGAGCAGGGCATTCCAGTCGAAGCCGCGCTCGATGCTGTGGCGCTCGCGTTCGCTGTAGCCCTGGGCGGCGGCGGCCTTGCGGATGGCGTCGGCGCTTTCCTGCAGCAGCAGGGGCTCGTCACCGCTGACGACATAGACCGGCCGCAGCGGTTCGCGCAGGTGTCGTTCGAGTTGCTCGGGACGCAGCTTCATGCCCTGGCCTGACGGATCAGGGCGCGACCGGAGCGGCAGCCGGAGCGGCCTCCGCTGCCGGAGAGTCCGGGCTCAGTTCGCTGACCTTGATGCGTGCCAGGCGCGACAGTATCTGACCCACGGCCTGCTGGCGCAGGTCGTCGACGAGGTTGTTCTCTTCCTCGTACTTGCCGACGATGCGGGTGTTGTCGAACTGGTAGGTGCGACGCAGACGTATGGTGCGCGACGGCTCGGCCGGAATGCCGCTGGCGTACTTGAGCTGGCATTCGACTTCATAGAACAGCGTGTACTCGGCGGCCTTGGCGCGGCTGTCGATGGTCGAGGTCTGGCGGTTGATGCGCTCGTTGATGACGTGCAGGGCCAGCGGCGCGTCGGCGGCAACGACGCCGCCCATGCGCTGGACGCCGGCGACGAGATCGCGCTCGAGGGGCACCACCGAGGTCTTCACGGCGATCGGGCTCAGCTGCGGCGGCAGCGCGTAGTTGCCGCGCAGGTGGAAGCCGCAGGCGCTCAGCACCAGAGCCAGCAGGGACAGCCAAAAGATACGCATGCGGTGTTCTCCAGGATCGGCGGCGATCATCAGACCACGATATTGACCAGTTTTTGCTTGACCACAATCACTTTTTTCGGCGTCGCGCCAGCGATGTAACGCTGCGCATCCGGGTTGGCCAGCGCGGCGGCCTCGATGGCGGCATTGTCGGCATCCACCGGCACCTCGATCTGGCCGCGCAGCTTGCCGTTGACCTGGATCATCAGGGTCAGGGCGTCGCGTGTCAGCGCGCTTTGATCGACCGCCGGCCAGGATGCGGCGAGCAGTCCGTCGTCATGACCCAGCGCCTGCAGCAGGCCATGGGCGATGTGCGGCACGATGGGGGCGAGCAGGAGCACGGTGCTGTGCAGCGTCTCGCGCTCGACCGCCAGGGCCTGGCCAGCGCCGGCATCGAGCTTCTGCAGCGCGTTGAGCAGCTCCATGACGGCGGCGATGGCGGTGTTGAAGGTCAGGCGGCGGCCGTAGTCGTCACCGACCTTGGCGATGGTCTCGTGCAGCTTGCGGCGCAGCGCCTTCTCGTCGGCGCCGAGCGCGGCGGTGTCGAGTGCCGGCACGGCGCCCTTGGCGAGATGCGTGTGCACCAGCTTCCAGAGTCGGCGCAGGAAGCGGTGGGCGCCTTCGACGCCGGCATCGGACCATTCCAGCGACTGTTCGGGCGGTGCCGCGAACATCATGAACAGGCGCGAGGTGTCGGCGCCGAACTGGTCGATCAGCGACTGCGGATCGACACCGTTGTTCTTCGACTTCGACATCTTCTCCATGCCGCCGTGGACGACGGGCTGGCCGTCGGCCTTGAGCAGGGCGCCGGTGATGCGGCCCTTGTCATCGCGCGCGAGGTCGACGTCGGCGGGGTTGATCCAGTCCTTGCCGCCGTTGTCCTGCTCGCGATAGAAGGTGTCGGCGACGACCATGCCCTGGGTCAGCAGATTCCTGAACGGCTCGTCGCCCTGCACCAGGCCTTCGTCGCGCATGAGCTTGTGAAAGAAGCGCGCGTAGAGCAGGTGGAGGATGGCGTGCTCGATGCCGCCGATGTACTGGTCCACCGGCAGCCACTGCTGCGCGGCGGCCTGGTCGACCATGCCGGTGTCGCACTGCGGCGAGGCGTAGCGCGCGTAGTACCAGGACGACTCCACGAAGGTGTCCATGGTGTCGGTTTCGCGCCTGGCGGCGGTGCCGCAGGACGGGCAGGTGGTCTCGTAGAACTCGGGCATGCGCGCCAGCGGCGAGCCGGCGCCATCGGGCACGACATGCTCGGGCAGCACTACGGGTAACTGGTCATCCGGCACCGGCACGTCGCCGCAGCTCGGGCAGTGGATGACGGGAATCGGGCAGCCCCAGTAGCGCTGGCGCGAGATGCCCCAGTCGCGCAGGCGGAACTGGGTCTTGCGGGCGCCATGGCCGGCGGCTTCGAGGTCGGCGACGATGGCATCGAAGGCGGCGGCGAAATCGAGGTCGTCGTACTTGCCGCTGTTGATGCTGACCAGGCCGGCCTTGTCGCCGTACCAGTCCTGCCATGTCGTGCTGCTGAAGCTGTCGTCGCCGGCAGCCGGGCGGTAGACCTGCTCGATCGGCAGCGCGTACTTGTTGGCGAAGGCGAAGTCGCGCTCGTCATGCGCCGGCACCGCCATCACCGCGCCCTCGCCGTAGCCCCAGAGCACGTAGTTGGCGACGAACACCGGCAGCTTGCGGCCGTTGAGCGGGTGGATGACGAACTGGCCGGTGGCCATGCCCTTCTTTTCCATGGTCGCCATGTCTGCTTCGGCGACCGAGCCGGCCTTGCATTCGGCGATGAAGGCAGCCAGTTCGGCATTGCCTTCAGCGGCGCGAAGGGCCAGCGGGTGCTCGCCGGCGACGGCGACATAGGTCGCGCCCATGAGCGTGTCCGGACGCGTGGTGTAGACCTTGAGCTGACCGGCAATGCCGGTGCTGGCGGCATCGTAGTCAAACTGGATGTCGGCGCCGAAGCTCTTGCCGATCCAGTTGCGCTGCATGGTCTTGACCTGCTCCGGCCAGCCGTCGAGCTGGTCGAGGTCGGCGAGCAGCTGCTCGGCATACTGGGTGATGCCGAAGTAGTACATCGGGATCTCGCGCTTCTCGACCAGTGCGCCCGAGCGCCAGCCGCGGCCGTCGATGACCTGCTCGTTGGCGAGCACGGTCTGGTCGACCGGGTCCCAGTTCACCGTGCCCGACTTCTTGTAGATCACGCCCTTGCGGAACAGGCGGGTGAACAGCCATTGCTCCCAGCGGTAGTAGTCGGGCTTGCAGGTGGTGACTTCGCGCGACCAGTCGATGGCCAGACCGAGCGACTTGAGCTGGGTCTTCATGTAGTCGATGTTGGCGTAGGTCCACAGTGCCGGCGCGCTCTTCGACTTCATGGCGGCGTTCTCGGCGGGCAGGCCGAAAGCGTCCCAGCCCATGGGCTGGAGAACGTTGAAGCCGTTCAGCTTCTTGTAGCGGCTGAGCACGTCGCCGATGGTGTAGTTGCGCACATGACCCATGTGCAGCTTGCCGCTGGGGTAGGGGAACATCGACAGGCAGTAGTATTTCGGCTTGTCGCTGACATCATCGGCGCGGAAGGCGTCGGCGCGGTTCCATTCGGTCTGGGCAGCGGCTTCGACCGCGCTCGGCTGATACTGTTCTTGCATGACGAAAGGCTCTGCGGGACAACGCCACGCCAGTGGGGTCCCGGAAAATTCACCAGGGTTGTTGCAGGGCCCCGGCCACTGATGTGGTGCGGCTCTGCAGAATGGCCGATAGGATACTCCAGCCGCCGTCTTCACGGTATCGGCAGACTGCACGAGGACTTTTCATGCTGCTCACCCAGATCGTCCATCTTTTCCTGCTGCCGCCCGGCAGCCAGCTCCTGCTCGGGCTGCTCGCGCTGCTGCTGGCCTGGCGCGGCCGGCGCCGGCTGGCGGCAGTCATGGCCGTGCTGGCGCTGGCTTCGCTCTATGTCCTGGCGACCCCGGTGGGGGCTGGCTGGCTGGCGCGTCCGCTGGAGGCGCGCGTGCTGCCCTTGCAGGATCTCGCTCAGCTCAAGGCCGCCGGCTATCAGGCCGTGGTGGTGCTGGGTGGCGGTCGTACGCCGCAGGCGCCCGAATTCGCCGGTCAGGATGTCGCCAGCCCGCAGACGCTGACGCGCCTGCGCTATGCCGCGCATGTGCAGCGCCAGTCCGGTCTGCCGCTGCTGGTCACTGGCGGCAGCCCGCTCGGCGGTCAGCGAGCGGAGGCCGAATTCATGGCGGAAAGCCTGCGTGACGATTTCGGCGTGCCGGTGCGCTGGCTCGAGCCGATGGCGCGCACCACGCGCGAGAATGCCGAGCTGAGTGCCGGCCAGCTGCACCCGCTGGGCCTGCGCCGCATCGTGCTGGTCAGTCATGCCTCGCATCTGCCGCGCGCCATGGCGGACTTCCGCCGTGCCGGCTTCGATGTGTTGCCGGCGCCGACCCAGTTCACCCCCGATGCCGCCGCCATGGGCAGGCTGCAGCGCTGGCTGCCGCAGCAGGAGGCGCTCGGCGACAGCTGCCGCGCCCTGCACGAGTGGCTGGGCATGTTGCGTGACCGTCTGCACCGAGTCCCGGATGCGGTTAGAATGGCGACATGATCGCAAGCCAGGAGCAGGACATGGCATTCACCAAGATGTTGATGGAAAACGCACAGACCGGTGCGCAGAAGGAGGCGCCGGTAGGGGTGTCGTGGACTGTGCTGTTTTTCGGCTTCGTGCCGCCGTTTCTGCGTGGCGACATCAAGTGGGGGCTGATCATCCTGGCGCTCTGGCTGTTCAGTGCCGGCCTCACCAACATCATCTTCATGTTCATCTACAACAAGCTGTTCATTCAGGAACTGCTGGTGCAGGACTACAAGGTCCGTGCCCTCGACGAGGCGCACCGGCAGGACGTGGTCAACAACCTGGGCATGAAGCTGCCCATGGTCGGCGAGGCGGTCTGAGCATGGCGAGTCCGCCGTCGCCGCGATGGCGACGGGACGGACTCACTGGAAGCGCAGGGCTTCGATGGGCTTGAGCTGCGCGGCGCGGTTGGCCGGGTAGAAGCCGAAGAAGATGCCGATGGCGCCGGCCACGCCGAAGGCCAGCAGCATGGAGCTCATGGTCACGATCACCAGCAGGTCGAAGGCCATGGCGGCGGCGTAGGCGCCGACCACACCGACCACCACGCCGAGCAGGCAGCCCACCAGCGAAATCATCACCGCCTCGAGCAGGAACTGCATGCGGATGGCGCCCGGACGCGCGCCTATGGCCATGCGGATGCCGATCTCGCGGGTGCGCTCGGTGACCGACACCAGCATGATGTTCATGATGCCGATGCCGCCGACCAGCAGCGAGATGCCGGCGATGGCGCCGAGCAGCAGCGACAGGATGGCGGTGGTCTCTGCCGCGGTCTTGGCGATGGCGGTGAGGTTTTGCAGCGTGAAGTCGTCGTCGGCATCCTCGGCCAGGCGATGACGCTGACGCAGGGTGTCGCGCAGGTCCTGCTCGACGCGCGGCATGGCCTGCTCGCTCTCGGCCTGGATCATGATCATGCGCACCGAGGTGCGGAAACGATTGCCGGTGAGCTTGCGCTGCGCCGTCGTGATCGGGATGACGACGGTGTCGTCCTGGTCGCGGCCGTCCAGGCTCTGGCCCTTGGAGCCGAGCACGCCGATGACCTGGAAGGGCACGTTGCGGATGCGCAGCGTCTCGCCGATCGGGCTTTCGTCGCCGAACAGGTTGCTGGCGATCTTCTTGCCGATCAGGGCCACCTGCGCCGCCGCCTGCTGTTCGGGCTGGTCGAAGGCATAGCCCTCGGACACGCTCCAGTCGCGCAGCGTGAAGTAGTCGGCGGTGGAGCCGATCACCGTGGTGTTCCAGTTCTGCGCGCCGTAGATGACCTGTGAGTTGGACTGCACCACCGGTGCCACGGCCAGCACCTCGCGCGTGCCGGAGAGCGCGCGGGCATCCTCGACGGTGAGGTTGGGGGCGCCGCCGGAGCCGGTGCGCACGCCGTTGGCGCTGGTGGCGCCGGGCAGGATGATGAACAGGTTGGAGCCCATGCTCTTGATCGACTGCTCGACGCGCGCCTGCACGCCCTGGCCTATGGCCAGCATGGCGATCACCGAGCCGACGCCGATGATCATGCCGAGCATGGTCAGGAAGCTGCGCATGCGATTGGCGCGCAGGGCGAGCAGGGCCTCACGCAACATGACCAGCCACATCAGGCGTTTCCTCCCAGCAGCACATGCGCATTCGCGGCCTGCGCCAGGCCTGCCGCCACCGGGCCGTCATAGGCCTTGTGACCGTCGACCAGGCGCACCAGACGGCGGGCATGGGCGGCGATGTCAGGTTCGTGGGTGACCAGCACCAGGGTGATGCCTTCCTCGCGATTGAGGCGGGTGAACAGGTCCATGATTTCTATGCTGGTCTGGGTGTCGAGGTTGCCGGTGGGCTCGTCGGCGAGGATCAGCGCCGGCGTGTTGACCAGGGCGCGGGCGATGGCCACGCGCTGCTGCTGACCACCGGAGATCTGGCTGGGCAGGGCGTCGACGCGATTGCCTAGGCCGACCTTGGCGAGCATCTCGGCGGCGCGGCGGTTGCGCTCGGCCAGCGGCACGCCGGCATAGATCAGCGGCAGCGCGACGTTGTCGAGCAGGCTGCTGCGCGCGAGCAGGTTGAAGCCCTGGAAGACGAAGCCGATGTAGCGGTTGCGCAGGTCGGCGAGGGCATTGGTGTCGAGCGCGGTCACGGTCTGGCGGGCCAGCTCGAAACCACCGCCCGTGGGCGTGTCGAGACAGCCGAGTATGTTCATCAGCGTCGACTTGCCGGAGCCAGACGGTCCCATGATGGCGACGAACTCGCCGCTGTCGATGTCGAGGTCGATGCCGTGCAGGATGCGCACCGGGCCCAGCCCGCTAGGGTAGTCCTTGACCAGCGCGCGCAGCGCGATGACGTCGGACATCACTCGCCCATCCTGAACTTCATGCCCTTCTTCATCTCGTCCTGCTCGCTGATGACCTGCTCGACGATGACCTCGTCGCCGGCCTTGAGCTCGCCGCCGGTGATTTCGGTGTAGCGGCGATCGGTGATGCCGAGCTTGACCGGGATGGCCTTGAGGCCGCCGCTGACCTGGACCCAGACCTTGCCGGTGTTGCGATTGCGGTTGCGGCGCTTGCCCTGGCCTTCGCCGCCGCCGGCATTGTCGGCCTGGGCGTTCTTCTTCTCGGCCGCGGCCTTGGCGGCACTGCCGTCATCGACAATCTTCGCTTCTTCAGGCGGATGGAAGCGCAGCGCGCCGGTGGGCACGCGCAGCACGTCATGGCTGTGCCGGGTGTCGATGTTGACGTAGGCGGTCATGCCCGGCAGCAGCTTCTCGTCGCTGTTGTCGACGGCGATGACGACGTCGTAGGTGACCACGTTCTGCTCGGTCTTGGGATTGAGACGGAGCTGCTTGACCATGCCGTGGAAGGAGCGGTTCGGGTAGGCGTCGACGCGGAAGCGGGCCTTCTGGCCGACCTGTATTTCGCCGATGTCGGATTCGGTGAAGTAGGCGTCGATGACCATCTCGCGCAGGTCCTTGGCGATCTTGTACAGCTCCGGGGTCTGGAAGCTGGCGGCCACGGTCTGGCCGACATCGACCGCGCGCGATACCACCACGCCGGCGACCGGCGAACGGATCACGGCATAGCCGAGGTTGACCTGGTCGCGCTGTACCTGGGCCTTGGTCTGCGACACCCGCGCGGTGGCGTCCTGCAGGGCCTGGCGGGCCTGGTCGACTTCCTGGATGGAGGCGAAGCCTTCGTGCGCCAGCGGCTGGATGCGGCCCCAGTTGTTGCGTGCCAGGGTCAGCGCGGCCTCGGCGCTGGCCAGGTTGGCGCGCGACTGGGTGATCTGCGCCTGCAGCAGGGCGTCGTCGAGCTGCATCAGCACCTGGCCGGCGCTGACGCGGTCATTGAAGTCGGCCGAGTACGACCGCACGATGCCGGAGACCTGGGTGCCGACCGAGACCAGGGTGACCGGGCTGAGCTGGCCGTTGGCCGACACGCTCTGCGCGATGTCGCCGCGGTCGACCGCCTCGGTGTTGTACTTGAGCTTGCTGTTGTCGCCGCTGCAGGCCTTGAAGCCCAGCAGCGTGATGCCCACGGCCCCCGCGATCAGCAGCACGGTCTTGCGGGAAATGTCGGGGCGCTTCATGGACGCGGCTCCTGGGCAGTCGGGGTGACGAGAATGTTTTCCGGGTTGCGCACCAGCACACCGCTGGCCTGGGCCAGCTGCAGGCGGGCGGCGGCCCAGTCGTAGCGGGCTCGCGCCTGCTGCTGGCGGGCATCGGCCAGGCTGCTCTGGGCATTGAGCACATTGAGCAGGCTGCCGAGGCCGGCACGGTAGCGGGCGAGGGCGGCACGACTGGATTCCTGGGCCGAGGCGAGCAGGCTGTCGCTGGCGTCGACGCGCGAGCGGGCGGTGTTGAGCGCCTGCCAGGCCAGCCAGACATCAAGGCTGACCTGTTGTTCTATGCGCTGCAGCTCCAGCTTCTGCTGCTCGATCTGCGACTCGGCGGCGCGCTCCTGATAGTGCTGCTGGAAGCCGGTGAACAGCGGCAGGCTGGCATTGAGGGCGACCTGCCCGGTGTCGCTGCGGCCGTCGCTGTCGCGGCTGTCACCACGGCTGGCGCTGACGCTGATGCGCGGCAGCGATTGCGCCGCGATGCGGTCGAGGTCGGACTCGGCGGCATTGATGTTGCGCTGTTGCGCCAGACGTTCGGGACGCAGGTCCATGGCCTGCTTGAGCAGGCTGTCGAGCAGCGGCGGTGCCGGGCTGGCTTCCGGCGCCGGCAGGCTGTGGTCGAGACGGATGCTGGTGCTGGCGGGATAGCCGGCGACCACGGCGAGCTGGCCATCAGCCGAGGCCTGTTCACCCTGACGCTGGATCTCGGTCAGGCGGGCCTGGGCCAGGGCGGTGGCGGACTGCAGTTCATCCTCGCGGGTGCCGGCACCGACCACGACACGCTGGTGCGCGGCCTTGGCGGTTTCCTCGGCGGCGGCCACCGAGGAGCGGGCGGCGTCGAGCGCGGCGCCGCTGGCCTGGCGTTGGTAGTAGGCCTGCACGGCGGACAGCGCCACTTGCTGGCTGCGGGCGTCGTAGCTGGCCTGCAGCGCCTGCAGGGTGGCACGGGTCTGCTTCAGGTTGGCGTGGCGACCGCCGAAGTCCCAGAGCAACCAGTCGGCGGATACGCCCATGCGGGTCTGTTCGGGATCGCTGCCAGGCAGGCGGTCGCCGATGTCGCGGCTGCGGCTGGCGCTGGCGTTGACGCTGGGGTAGTAGGCCGCGCGGGCGATGCCGACCTGGGCCGCCTGCGTGCGCGTGCGCTGCCAGGCGGTGCGGGTATCGATGTTGGCGCAGAGGGCGCGATCGACCAGTTCGGCCAGGCTGACAGCGGTCTTGCCGGTCAGTTCCGGACACTGTCCGCCGGCGCTGCCGGCAGGTGCTTCGGCGGCCTCCAGCAGGCCCGGCGCGAGCACGGTGGCCAGCAGCATGGCCAGCGGTAAACGATTGCGGGTCAAGACAGGACTCCCGGGGATGACAGCACAGTATCTGCGCTGAATGTTACCGAAAGACGATGCCTTGCTGGCGTGACAATTGTGGAGATTGCGAGGATTCGGCCCGGATGCTGGTGCGCGCCTCAGGCGCGCTTGGCCAGGGCCGCACGCAGGGCCGACTCCAGGGTGGCATGCAGGAAGTTGTAGCGTGCCTGCAACAGGCGGCTGGGCAGCACGCGCTGGCCGTTGACCAGCAGCGTCGCCATCTCGCCCATGGCCATCTTCAGCACCGTGGCCGGCACCGGCAGGAAGGCCGGCCGGCGCAGCAGGCGCGACAGGGTCTGGGTGAACTCGGCATTGCTGATCGGGCGTGGCCCGGTGAGGTTGTAGACGCCGCGCATGTCGCGATCGCAGAGCAGGCGCAGGATGACGTGCACGACATCGGCCAGCGACACCCAGGAGATGAACTGCTCGCCGCCGGCGATCGGGCCGCCGAGGCCGAGGCTGAACAGCGGCAGCATGCGTCGCAGCATGCCGCCGCCAGGACCGATGACCACGCCGGTGCGCACGATGCAGACGCGAATGCCCAGCGACTCCGCGGCCAGCGCGGCCTGCTCCCACTGCTGGCAGAGCTGGTGGGTGTATTCGTCATGCGCCGGTGCCTGCTCTTCCAGCAGGCGGTCGCCCTGATTGCCGTACCAGCCCACGGCCGAGCCCGAGATCAGCACCGAAGGCTTGTGCCGGGCCAGGCGCAGCCAGTCGACCAGAGCCTCGGTCAGCGAGACCCGGCTGGTATGCAGCTCGCGTTTGCGCTGGCTGCTCCAGGGGCGGTCGGCAATGCCCTCGCCGGCGAGATTGATGACGGCATCGAAACGGGCATCGCGCCCGAGTTCGTCGAAGGCGCGGATGACGCGGACACGACCGCTGGCGATCTGCTCCGGGTATGTCGCGGCGACCTTGTCGGGGTTGCGGGTGAGCAGGGTCACGCGATCGCCCGGGTCGCCATCGCTGCCACCGGTCAGGGTCGGAATCAGCAGGCTGCCGATGAAGCCGGTGCCGCCAGTGATGAGGATGTCCATGCCCGCAGGCCTCGTGTCATGATCGTTAGGCGGGCAGTCTAGCCAGCCCGCTTCCCGGTTTGAAAGAGTGCGCTGAAAATTGAAACACTTATTCGCTGCAAGGTGGTTCGCGCGAGGTCTGGCATGACCTTGTCGACCCATGTCATCACCGGCTTTCTCGGTGCCGGCAAGACCACTTTGATCTCTGCGCTGCTGGCGCGCAAGCCGGTCGGTGAGCGCTGGGCCATCCTGGTCAACGAGTTCGGTCAGATAGGCATAGACCAGGCGGCCTGGACCGGCGAGGACGTGGTCATCAAGGAGGTTCCCGGGGGCTGCATCTGCTGCGCGCAGAACCTGCCGTTGCAGATCGCCCTGGGCCAGATCGCCACCCGTACCGGCGCCGATCGTCTGCTCATCGAGCCGACCGGTCTGGGCCATCCGGCACAGATACTGGAGACGCTGCGCGAGCCGCACTGGCAGGCGCATCTGCGAGTGGCGGCCACGCTCTGTCTGGTCGATGCGCGTCAGCTCGACGATGCCCGCGTGACCTCGCACGAGACCTTCCGGGCCCAGGTCGAGGTCGCTGACGTGCTGCTCTTCAGCAAGGCCGATCTGCTCGATGCCGATGCCCTCGCGCGCGCCGATGCCTTTGCCGCCGGCCTGCAGCCGGCCAAGGCGCTGGTTGCCCGGGTCAGTGCCGGCGCCGCGCCCGGACAGGCTGGTGCGGTCGATCCGGCCTGGCTCGATGTGCCACCCCGGCAGCCGGCGCGGCAACGTCGCTCGCTGCTGCATCTGCGACCGGAGGTCCGGACGGCGGAGCTGCCGTCAACGCCGCCGCAGGAGCCGCCGTATCACTATCACGAGCAGGCGCTGGAGCGCTGGGTGGGGGGCTGGATACTGCCGGCGGACTGGTGCTTCCGCCACGATGACCTGCTCAACGTGCTGCTGGCCTGGCGCGGGCTGGAGCGTCTCAAGGGCGTGTTTCACACCGATCGCGGCTGGATACATTTCAACGCCACCGCGCTGGATCTGGCGGTGAAATCCAGCGAGTACCGAGCCGACAACCGGGTCGAGGCCATCAGCACGCAGCCCGTGGACTGGGCTGCGGCAGAGCAGGCCTTACTGTCGGCCCTGGCGCCAGGCCAGCAGCAGCAGTAGCACGCAGAGCGTCAGCACCGGCGTGACACCGTAGCGCTGCCATGGCGTCAGGCCCTGTGCCGGCCAGACCTCGCCGCGCAGCACGGTGCGCGTGAAGCGCGGGGCCTCGGCAATGACCCGGCCGTGATCGTCGAGAATGGCGGTGATGCCGTTGTTGGTTGCACGCAGCATGTAGCGTCCGGTCTCGCGCGAGCGCATGCGCACCATCTCGAAGTGCTGGTCGGGGCCGATGGAGCGGCCGAACCAGCCGTCATTGCTCACCGTGGCGAGAATGTCGGCCTGCCGCGACAGTCGCTGCACCAGCGACGGATAGGCAATCTCGTAGCAGATGAAGGGCGCCATGGCGTGGGTCTTCACGGTCAGCGGCGGCTGCTCGGCCGGGCCCCAGGAGAAGCTCGACATGGGCAGGTCGAAGAACGGGATGGCACCGCGCAGCAGGCCCTCGAAAGGAATGTATTCGCCGATCGGCACCAGCTGCTGCTTGTGATAGAGACCGAAGCCGTCGCCCATGGCGGCAATGCTGTTGTAGAACAGCACGTTGGTGCGTTCACGGTTCCAGGTCGCGAAGGGAATGCCGGTGACGAAGGCACTGTCGGCCTTGAGGGCATCGTTCTCGATATCGGCCAGGACATCCTTGGCTTCGTGCGCGAACATGGGAATCGCCGCTTCCGGCCACATCACCAGATCACGTCCCCATTCCTTGACGGTGAGGTCGCGATAGATCTTCACGGTCTTGTCGCGCCACTCCAGCGCCCACTTCGACTCCTGCGGAATATTGCCCTGCACCAGGCTCACCGACAGCGGCTGTGACTTGTCGATGTGCGTCCAGCTGAGCGGCGCGAGCACGGCGCCGGCGCCCCAGAGCAGCAGCAATGCCAGCAGCGGCGCCAGCGCGCGCCGGCCCTCGCGGGCGACGGCGACCAGCGCCATGCCGCTGATGCCGGCAGCGAGGCTGACACCGTAGATGCCGGCCAGCGGTGCCCAGCCGGCCAGCGGGGTGTCGATGAAACCGTAGCCCTGCATGAGCCAGGGGAAGCCGGTGAACAACCAGCTGCGCAGCCATTCTCCAAGCACCAGCAGGGCCGGCAGGGCCAGCCAGCCCAGACGCTGCAGGCGCAGGCGCGAGTAGAGCCAGCCCACAGGCAGGAAGAGCAGGGCCATGGCGGCGGCGACAAAGGCAAGCAACAGCAGGGCCAGCGGCCACGGCGTGCTGCCGTAGTCGTGCATGGATACCAGCAGCCAGCTGCCGCCATGGGCCCAGAGGCCGAAGCCGAAGCCGAAACTGATGCCGGCGGCGCGGCGTGGTGTCTGTGCACGCAGCAGTTCGCCGAGGAGACCGACGGCAAGCAGCGAGACCGGCCACCAGTCCAGGGGAGCCAGGCCCAGCGGCATGAGGGCGCCGAGCAGCACGGCCAGCCAGATGGCGGCCGGCGTCTGGCGCAGGGCGTCGAGCGATTGCAGGAAACGTGTCATGGAACGGGCTTCAGGCAGGATGTCAGGCAGGGCTTATTTGGGTTCGACCTTGAGCATGCGTATGGTGCGCGAGTCGGCGGCGAGGATGGTGAAACGCCAGCGCTCGAGCTCGATCTGCTCATCCTTCTCGGGCAGTCGCTCGAAGGCGTTGAGCACGATGCCGGCGATGGTGTCGAACTCGTCGTTGCTGAAGCGGCTGCCGAAGTGCTCGTTGAAGTCGGCGATGGGCGTCAGCGCCTTCACCACCCACTCCCTGGGTCCGACTTCGCGGATCATGATGTCGGCATCGTCCTCGTAGTCGTGTTCGTCGTCGATCTCGCCGACGATCTGCTCGAGGGCATCCTCCAGCGTGACCAGACCGGCAATGCCGCCGTATTCGTTGACGACAATGGCCATGTGGCTCTTCTTGCTGCGGAACTCGCGGATGAGCTTGTCGAGATGGGTCGACTCCGGCACGAAGAAGACCGGGCGCAGGAAGTCCTTGAGCACCAGACGTTCGGCGCGGACGTCGAGGATGAGCTTGAGCAGATCCTTGGCGAAGAGGATGCCGACGACCTCGTCGGGGTTGTCGGCGGCGAGCACGGGAAAGCGCGAGTGCGCCGACTCGATCATGGTCGGCAGGAATTCGCGCAGCTCGTCATCGGCGCGGATGGCGATCATCTGGCCGCGCGGAATCATGATCTCACGCACCTGGCGCTCGGACACCTGCAGGGTCGATTCGATGATGCGCTGGGCCTCGACATCCATGAGGCCGCGACCGGCGGCATCGCGGATCATCTCGAGCAGCTCTTCGGGTGTGCTCGGTTCGCCGCTCCAGGCGTCGGTCAGGCGGCTCAGCCAGGACTTGGGATTTTCGCCCGACGATCGACCTTCGCTCATGGTGTGACATTCCTCTCGTCTGCCGCCGGGGTACCGGCGGGCTCGTCATCATACGGGTCATCCCAGCCCAGGCGGGCGAGAATGGCAATTTCCAGCGGTTCCATGACAGCGGCATCGGTGGCTTCGATGTGGTCGTGGCCGAGCAGATGCAGCATGCCGTGCACGGTCATGTGCGCCCAGTGCGCAGCCAGCGGCTTGCCCTGCTCGTCGGCCTCGCGCGCCACCACCGGGGCACAGATCACGAGGTCGCCGAGCGGGCGCTCGTCGAGCTCGGCCAGCACCATCTCGGGCAGCTCGGCCGGGAACGACAGCACATTGGTGGGCTTGTCCTTGCCGCGATAATCGTTGTTGAGGGCGCGACTCTCGTCATCGCCGACCACGCGTATGGCCAGCTCCAGCGGCTCGCCGGACTGCACGGCAGTGCTCAGGCTGGCGTCGTCCAGCACCACGGCGCGTTCGCGCAGCAAGGCCAGCACGGCCTCGCCCCAGCGCTGAAAATCGGCTTCCGAGGGCAGTCCGCCCGCTGCCAGCGGCGCGGCGACCAGGGCTTCGTCTATCTCCAGCCAGAGGTTCAGGCTCATGCCTCATCCTCGCTGTCCGGGCGCTGACGCGGCCGGCGCACGACGGCCTTGTCCTGCTCGCGGGCGGCATCCCAACGCTCGTAAGCATCGACGATGCGCATGACGAGCGGATGACGCACCACGTCACGCGACTGGAAGCGGGTGATGTGTATGCCCGGCACGTTGTCGAGGATCTGCAGCGCCTGCGCCAGGCCCGAGGGTGTGCCGCGCGGCAGGTCGACCTGGGTGATGTCGCCGGTGATCACGGCCTTGGAGCCGTAGCCGAGGCGGGTGAGGAACATCTTCATCTGCTCCGGCGTGGTGTTCTGGGCTTCGTCGAGGATGATGAAGGAGTGGTTGAGCGTGCGTCCGCGCATGTAGGCCAGCGGCGCGATCTCGATGACCTGGCGATCGATGAGCTTGGCCACGCGCTCGAAGCCGAGCATCTCGTAGAGGGCGTCGTAGAGCGGGCGCAGATAGGGATTGATCTTCTCCGACAGGTCGCCGGGCAGGAAGCCGAGCTTCTCGCCGGCCTCGACCGCCGGACGCACCAGCAGGATGCGGCGGATGAGGTCCTTTTCCAGCTGGTCGACGGCAGCGGCGACGGCGAGATAGGTCTTGCCGGTGCCGGCCGGGCCGACGCCGAAGCTGATGTCGTGACTGAGGATCTGCTCGACGTAGCGCTGCTGGTTCTGGCCGCGCGGGCGGATGGTGCCCTTCTTGGTGATCAGCACCGGACCGTCGCCGAGATCGGCGAGCTGGACCGATGTCGTCGCCGGTTCGCCGCCGAGCGCGATCTGCAGCACCAGATGCACGGTCTCAGGCGCCAGTTCGTCGCTGTCCTCGGTTTCAGCGTAGAGCCGCTCCAGCACCTGCACGGCGATGGCGGTGGCCTGGTCGCTGCCGTTCACCGAAAAGGTATAGCCGCGCTGATTCACCTGCACCTGCAGGCGCTGCTCGATGAGTTTGAGGTGCTCGTGGAACTGGCCGCACAGAATGGACAGGCGGCGCGGATCATGCGGTTCGAGATGCAAGGCGCGACGGGTCGCGGCGTGACTGTTCAAGTGGGGAATATTCCCGGCCATGGCTTGTCTGAAGAATAACCGAAAAGCGGTGCCAGCGTCATGGCGGGCGCGGCGTGACAGCTGTCATCACGGCGGGCTTGCAGTCTGACAAATGTCTGGTAAGGTCGGAAAATGACCGGATGGTCAGCCGCAGCCGTGGTGCAACGCAGGAGAGTTACACATGTCCCCGATGTCAGAGCAGGTGCAACGTCCGCGTCAGAGCATCAGTCCGCAGGCCTATCTGCTCGACTGGGCCATGTCGCTGTCCATACGCCCCATTGCCACCGTGGCCACCGATTCGCCCGCCGCCATGATGATCGTCCGCAAACTGTTCCGGCTGACCGGCGCCGTGCTCGAGCGCACGCCGGGCAATGTCCATATCACCCCGGTGCAGACCCCGGCCGTGCGCGGTGAATGGGTCTGTGCGCCGCAGGCCACCTCGGCACGTCAGGTCATGCTTTATCTGCATGGCGGCGGCTACTTCTTCGGCTCGGCTTCCATGCATCGCCAGATGACCTGGCGCATGTCGCGCGTGCTGCGCCGGCCGGTGCTGGCCATCGATTACCGCCTGGCGCCGCGTCACAGTTTCGAGCACTGGCGCGATGATGCCGTGCAGGCCTACGAGTATCTGCTGGCACGCGGCTATGCCAGCCGGGACATCATCGTCAGTGGTGATTCGGCTGGTGGCCATCTCACCCTGGTGCTGCTGCAGACGCTGCGTGATCGCGGCCTGCCGCTGCCGGCCTGCGGCATCTGCCTGTCGCCGTGGACCGACCTCAGCGACGAATCGGCGTCGCGGCACAGCAATGCCTGGCGCGACCCCATGATTCCGGCGCGTGCCGTGCGCCTGCTGTCCGGCCGCCTGGCACGCGACCGCAGCCCCTACGACCCGCTGGTGTCGCCGCTGCATGGCGACTTCCACGGTTTGCCGCCGCTGTGCCTGCTGGTCGGCAGCACCGAAGTGCTGCGTGACGATGCCCGCCGTGTCGCGCTGCGCGCGCGCGAGTCCGGCGTCGAGGTGCATTACGAGGAGTGGCACCGCATGCCGCATGTGTTTCCCATCTTCGCCGCTGTGCTGCCGGAAGGACGCAGCGCCTTCAGGCACATTGCGCGCTTCGTGCAGGCGCTGGAACGCAGGGTGGTGGCGCTGGCGGCGTGACGAGTGTCAGCCGCGCCGAGGTGTTGTGCTGCCTTGTGCCTCAGGGGCGTTCGACGCGGCAGCTGACCAGTGCATGGGCACGTTTGATGAAGTCGCTGTCGAAGGTCTTCAGTGCATCCTGATCCTGACTGAGCGCCAGGTGCATGGCGTCGGCAAAGTCCAGTCCCAGCTCGTGCCAGTCGATCACGCGCGCCATCTGCGTAGGGTTGGCGAGCACGACATTTTCCAGTCCGCAAACGCCCCTGAGTGCCGCGCAGACCTCGACGGGTGCCAGATCATAGGCGGCGCGCAGCACCCATTCCGTTTCCAGTATCACTGTGTCGGGAATGAAAACCTGCTCCACCGAAAACAGCTTCAGGCTGGCCCGGTGTTGCGCGGCATGGTCGCCGGTCAGCAGGCGCACAAGTACATTGGTATCAATCGCGACCACGCCATTTTCTCCGCATGTCGGCCTGCAGCGCGGCCTTGATCTCGTCATCGCTGCGTGGCTTCAGCTTGTCGCTCAGCATGCTGGCGACCTCGGACAGCACGGTGGCAGAGAAAGGCGCGCGTGGTGTCAGCAGCACGCCGTTGCCGGTGTCGGTAACATTGAATTCCTGGCCAGCCTTCCAGTGGTTGCTGTTGCGCAGACTGCTGGGAATGACCACCTGGCCCTTGCTGGAAAGCTTTGTGGTTTCCATGATGGCGACGCTCGATGTAAGTCGTGTGTAAGACGATATTGAGCGTAGTTCCAGAAGGGGCTTTATGTCAATGAGTTGGTTCGCGAGGTGCATGTCGGCTCCTGCTGGTGAGGCTGGTATTGGTGTTGTCGCATGGAGGCTTGTTTGCCATGCTGACCACACCTTGTGGTGGCCTGTGTATAACAAGGCTAGACCCGGTTGGCGGGTTTCGCGAGGTGAGGACACTCCATGTATTTGACCTGCATCGGGCCTTTAGTTGCTGGTGCCGCGAGCCAGACCAGCGCCTTGACGAGACTCAAATGGAAATTGAATACCGCGACAACGCAGATATTGGTGTGGAGCAGGCGATTGACCTCTACAAGCGATCAACCTTGGGGGAGCGCAGGCCTGTCGACAGGCCGGATATCTTCGAGGGCATGCTCAGGAATGCCAGTCTTACAGTGACAGCCTGGAGCGGCGATCATCTGGTTGGTATCTCGCGCACGCTTACCGATTTCACTTATGTGGCCTATCTTGCCGATCTGGCCGTTGATACGGAGTATCAGAAGCAGGGTATTGGCAAGCGCCTGATCGAGGAGACGAGACGACGTCTGGAGCCGGAGTGCATGATCGTTCTGCTTGCAGCGCCGATGGCCAATGAGTACTACCCGAAGCTTGGTTTCGAGTACAACCCGCGAGCCTGGATGCTTCGCGGTAGCTAGCCATGTTCTGCGCATGTCATGTCTTGCCGGCGTGACGAGTCGCTGTCACGCGAGTAGCATCCGCGCTCATGACAAGCACATATTCCGACACCCCCCTGGGACCGACCCGTGCCGAGCAGAAGCGCGTCCGCGATCTGCATGGCAAGAAGGGCCGCCGCGAACACAATGCCTTCCTGGTCGAAGGTGGCAAGAGCGTCGCCGAACTGCTGGCCAGCGACTGGCCGGTGCTGGCCGTCTATGCCAGCCACGAGGCCGCGCCTGATCTGCGTGCTGCCGTGGCGCGGCGCGGCCTGCGCCTGATCGAAGTCAGCGCCAGCCTGCTCACCAGTCTCGGTACCTACGAGCACAATGACAGCGCCATCGCCATTGCCGGTCAGCGCAGCTGGCCGCTGAAGCCTCTGCGCGCCGGCGAGCTGACACTGGCGCTGGACGACATTCGCGATCCCGGCAACCTCGGCACCATCCTGCGTCTGGCGGACTGGTACGGCGTCACGCAGGTGCTGTGTTCGCCAACCACGGCCGAGTTCTGCAACCCCAAGGTCATCGCCGCCAGCATGGGCTCGTTCCTGCGCGTCCCGGTGCATGAGGTCGAGCTGCCGGCATGGCTGGCGGCACAGCGCGAGGCCGGTGCGACCATCGCCGGGGCGGTGCTCGATGGCGAGAGCACGCACCGGCTGAAGGCGCCGTTTGCCGGTGGTGTCCTGGTCATAGGCAACGAGTCGCACGGCTTGTCGGATGCGGTGCAGCAGGAGCTGACGCGGCGTCTGACCATCCCGCGCTTCGGCCAGGCCGAGTCGCTCAATGCCGGTGTGGCAACCGCCGTGCTGCTGGATCTCTGGCGCCGGGGCTAGGGACATTCGACCCGGCAGCCGCCGGGCGTCATGACTTGAAAAGGAGCGCAACAGTGCGCGCGATCGGCAATTTTCTCTGGTTCATTCTGGGTGGCGTGTTCATGGGGCTGGCCTGGTGGTTTGCCGGTCTGCTGGCCTTCCTGACCATCGTCGGCATTCCCTGGGGCAAGGCCTGCTTCGTGATCGGCCAGTTCACCTTCTTCCCGTTCGGTCGTGAGGCGATCAGCCGCCGCGAGATCAATGGCCGCGATGACATCGGCACCGGCAGCCTGGGCATCGTCGGCAACATCATCTGGTTCCTCTTTGCCGGCGTGTGGCTGGCCATCGGTCATGTCACATCGGCGCTGCTCAACTTCGTGACCATCATCGGCATTCCGTTCGGCATCCAGCATCTCAAGCTGGCCGGCATTGCCCTGACACCGATAGGCAAGACCATCGTCACCAGCGAGTTCGCCGCCGCGACCCGTCGCGCCAATGCCGATGCCGCGCTGACGGCCTCGCGTCGCCGGGTGTGACGCCAGCCTGCCGTGCGCGTAGCATCCGCGTTCCGTGTCATTTCCCACTCTGAAAAAGGATGTTCGCGATGAACTGGTATTTTGATGTCCTGAAGCGCTACGCGGAGTTTGGCGGCCGCGCCGGCCGCAGCGAATTCTGGATGTTCACGCTGATCAATGCCCTGGTCTCCTTCACGATGGTGAAGGTGGGTCATGTTGCCGGCATCGAGTCGGCGGTCATGGGCTATGCGCTGATCGTGTTGGTTCCCGCGCTCGCCGTCGGCTCGCGGCGTCTGCATGACACCGGCATGAGCGGATGGTGGCAGCTGATCGGCCTGGTGCCGTGGATCGGCCTCTTCGCGCTGGTGTTCCTTTATGCCCGCGCCGGCCTGCCGGGTGACAACCGCTACGGCCCGGAAGCGCGTACCGACGTGGTCTGAGTCGACGCCCGGTCAGCCTGGCGCGACAAACGCCAGGATGGCCTCGGCCAGTTCCTGCGGCCTTTCCAGCGGCACCAGATGGCCGCTGTCGATTTCCAGATAATCAGCTCCGGCGATGCTCGCGGCCAGTTCGCGCACCAGCGCCGGCGGCACCATCTGATCCTGCGCGCAGCCTATGACGCGTGTCGGCACGCCGATGCGCGCGACCTCGTTGCGGATGTCCAGGCGCAGGTCGAGCTCGGTCTGTCGCAGCATGCCGGGCCAGTTGGTGAACTTGAGCACGGCGGCCTGACGCTTGGCCAGTTCCTCGTGCGACAGCGATGACAGGAAGGCCGGGCTGAAGCCGGTGAGCAGGATGAGGCGGGCCATGGCCTCGCGGTCGCGGGCAATGAGGTCGCGCCAGAGTCCGAACTGAAGCTGCGAGCGGCTTTCCGGTCCGCCGGCGAAACCGGCCACCAGCACCAGCGAACGCACACGTTCGGGGTGCTCGGCGGCGATATGTGCCGCCACCACCGCACCCAGCGAGAAGCCGACCAGATCGAAGCGCTGCTGGCCGGCGGCACTGGCGGCGGCCAGGACCTGTTCGGCGAGCTCGGGCAGGGCCAGCGGGCCGCCATGGTCCGTGGTGGTGCCGGAGCCGGCGTAGTCCGGACAGATCACGCTGTGACTGGCGCTGAAATGTCGTACCAGGGGCCCCCAGTTGGAGAAGCCGTCGCCACCGGTGCCGTGCAGCAGCACCAGGCCGGGGCCGCTGCCCTCCTGGGTGTAGGACACGCGGGCGGAAGCGGTGACGACATGGGGCATGGCGGCTCTCTGCGGAAGGCGGGTGGACGGGACGCGGGTGCCGCGAACATAGCAGCTGCCCGCCGGGCTGTCCTGCGGCCGGCTTTTAATTACAGAAATTGCCGTTTAAAGAAAATAAATGAAATTGCCATTAAGGCAACTAAAAGTCAGCCGTATTGCCTCTGTGCATTTGCCTGACTGGCAAGCAGTCGCGAAGACTTTGCCTATGGATATCGGGCAAGTATTGAAAGCATTACGCATCGAGCGGGGACTGACCCAGGAGCAGCTCTCGCTGGAGGCCGACGTGGCGACCAGCAATGTGTCGCGTATCGAGCGCGGGCAGCGTCAGCCTACCGGCGATCTGCTCAACCGCATGGCGCACGCCCTGGGGGTCAGCGTCAGCGAGATCTACGCCGTTGCCGAGGGCCGCGAGGCGGGCGCGCTGAGCGAGCCGCCTGCGTATTACGGCCCGGAGGTGCGCCGGCTGCTGCGCGGCTTCCTCGAGCTGAGCGGCGATCATCAGGTCATGGTGCTGGAGTATGTGAAGATGCTCAGGCGCCTGCACAAGCGCGAGGCGCCCTGAGCTTCAGCGGGCTTCGTGCCAGAGCGGAATACGACCGGGCAGCACGGCCATGCCGATCTGCGCTTCCGCTTCCGACTCCACCCACAGCGGCGCACCGGCACTGAGCGCGTTGATCGACTCCACGCCCGTCACCTGCACATCGGCGAAGCGGCCGATCAGCGCGGCATCGCCCGGGAAGTGAATCCAGCGCGTGTTCTCGGCGATGCCTATGAGCCAGCCCGGGAAGCGCGTCGACGGTCTGTCCACCAGCACACGCTGCACGCTGCCGAGCATGGCTTCGGTCTTGCGTCCGGTGTTGCGTGCGATCTGCGTTTGCAGGATGTTCAGGCGCTGCTTCTTCAGCGCCTCCGGTGTGTCATCCGGCAGCTCGGCGGCGGGGGTGCCCGGACGCTTCGAGTAGATGAAACTGTAGGAGTGGTCGAAACCGACGAAGTCGACCAGATCCATGGTGTCCTGGAAGTCCTGCTCGCTCTCGCCGGGGAAGCCGATGATGAAGTCGGACGACAGTTCGATGCCCGGCTTCGCCGCCTTCAGTCGCGTGATGGTGTCGCGGTAGACGCTGATCTCGTGGTTGCGCTTCATGGCCGCGAGAATGCGGTCGGAGCCGCTCTGCACCGGCAGATGCACATGCGCCGCAAGCTGCGGCAGTTCGGCGTGGGCGGCGATCAGGTCATCGTTGAATTCGAGCGGATGCGAGGTCGTGTAGCGGATGCGGCCTATGCCGGGCACGGCGGCGACGGCGCGCAGCAGGGCGGCGAAGTTGCAGATGCTGCCGTCATGGAAGCTGCCGTAGTAGCCATTGACGTTCTGGCCGAGCAAGGTGACTTCACGCACGCCCTGGCGCGCGATCTGGGCGACCTCGGCAATGACATCGTCGAACGGGCGCGAGACTTCCTCGCCGCGTGTGTAAGGCACGACGCAGAAAGTGCAGTACTTGGAGCAGCCTTCCATGATCGACACGAAGGCCTTGTGACCTTCGATGCGCGGTTCCGGCAGGAAGTCGAACTTCTCGATCTCGGGGAAGCTGACATCGACCTGCGAGATGCGTTTGCGCTCGCCGTCGCCGCTCAGGTCATTGAGCATCTGCGGCAAGCGGTGCAGGGTCTGCGGGCCGAACACGAGATCGACATAGGGCGCGCGCTTGAGTATGCCTTCGCCTTCCTGCGAGGCCACGCAGCCACCGACGCCTATGACCACATCCGGTCGCGACTTCTTCAGCTTGTGCCAGCGGCCGAGCTCCGAGAACACCTTCTCCTGGGCCTTTTCGCGGATGGAGCAGGTGTTGAGCAGCAGCACGTCTGCTTCATCGGGATTGTCGGTGCGCACGAAGCCGTGCGAGTCGCCGAGCAGATCGCGCATGCGCGACGAGTCGTACTCGTTCATCTGACAACCTTGCGTTTCGATGTATAGCTTTCTGGCCATGTCCAGCGTTACCGGTATTGCATGAGGGCAACATTATACAGGTATGCTAGGTTCCGGCGCGGGGAGTGGCAGTCGCCCCCGGACGGGCAGGGAGTGGGGATGTTTCCGGTTCTACGAGGCATGCGCAGGCGTGTCGTGCTCATGGCAGGCATTCTTGCCAGCTTCTCCGTGCCCGCGCTTGCGGCCGACAGCGACTGGCTGGCCGCCCGCGATGCCTTTCGCCGTGGCGACGATGCCGGGCTGCTGGCGGCCCGGCAGGCCCTGGCCGACTCTCCGCTCGCCGTCTATGGCGACTTCTGGATGCTCTGGCGTCGTCTCAAGGATGCTCCGCCAGCCGACGTGCTTGTCTTCCTGGATCGCGAGAAGGGCAGCTATCTGGCTGACAAGCTCCGCTCCGAATGGCTGCGTCAGATCGCCAAGCGCCAGGACTGGGAACTGTTCCGTCAGGAATATCCCAAGCTGGTCGACAGCAGCGATATCGAATTGCTCTGCCTGAAGCTGCAGGCGGCCCTGGCGGCCGGTGACAGCAGCGCGCTGGCGCCCGCCAAGGCGACCTTGTGGATGACCGCCAAGGATCAGGTCGCGGCCTGCACGCCGGCGCTGGATGCCATGCAGGCCCAGGGTGTGGTCAGCGAGGAGGATCGCTGGCTGCGCCTGCGTCTGGCGCTGGATGCCAATGCCGGCGGGCTGGCCCGCCATCTGCTCGCCGGCCTCGGCAACGAACTCTCGGCGGAGCAGCTGAAGTCGTTGCAGGACCAGCCCGATACCTTCATCAGCGCGGCCGACCTGTCGACGCGTAGCCAGCGTGAGCTGGCGGCCTATGCCTACGGCCGCTGGGCGCGGCAGGACTACATGGCGGCGCGCACGCAGCTGGAGGCGCAGGCGTCGGGTCTGCGCGAGCAGGCGGCGGTGGCCTGGCGACAGCTCGCCATGGCAGCGGCGCGCCAGTTCGATCCCGAGAGCGAAGACCTGTTCGCGCGCAGCGAGGCGGCCTGGTGGCCGGACAGCCAGCGCGAGACGCGCCTGCGTCTGCTCGTGCGCATGGGCAAGTGGCCGACCTATCTCAAGGTCTATGAGCAGCTGCCGGCCGGCCTCAAGGACAGTCGCGGCTGGCAGTACTGGCAGGCGCGGGCCTTGCAGGCCGGCGGCAGCGGTTCGGCGGCGCGCCGCATCCTCGCGCGCCTGAGCAGCGACGAGGACTACTACGGTCTGCTCGCCGCCGAGTCCCTGGGCAATGTCATGGCGCCGGCTGCGAAGACGGTGCATCTCGATGACGCCGATCGCGATCGCCTGGCACGCAACGCCGGCTTCCGCCGCGCCTTTCTGCTCTACGGCCTGGGCCAGCGCTGGGAGTCTGCCAGCGAGTGGAACTGGGCCGTGCGCACGGCCGATGACCGCATGCTGCTGGCGGCGGCCGAGCAGGCAAACGGCCTCGGCTGGTATGACCGCGCCATCTATGCCGCCGAGCGCACCGAGACCCTGCATGATCCGCGCTATCTGTACCTGACGCCCTATCGCGAGGTCACCCGTAGCTATGCCCAGGAAATGAACCTCGACGAGGCCTGGGTCTACGGTCTCATCCGCCAGGAAAGCCGTTTCGTCACCGTCGCCCGTTCCGGCACCGGCGCCGGCGGCCTCATGCAGCTGATGCCGGGCACGGCGCAGTGGGTGACCAATCGCCTGGGCATTCCCTGGCACGCCGAAATCGTCAACGACATCGGGCAGAACGTGCGTCTGGGCACCTATTACCTCAATCATGTGCTGACCGAGCTCGGCCATCCGGTGCTGGCGACGGCGGGCTACAACGCCGGTCCCCGACGCGCCCTCGAATGGCAGTCGGACGAGGACATGGAGGCGGCGCGCTACATCGAGAGCATTCCCTTCGGCGAGACCCGCGACTACGTCAGGAAGGTGATGACCAATGCCGTCCATTACGCCCGTGCCTTCGGCGAGGGCGAGACCCGTCTGGCGGTGCGTCTGGGCACCATCCCGGCGCGCATCATGACGCCTATCGAGGGGCCCTGAGATGACGACGGCGACACCGGAGAGCCCGCTGCGGCCCTTGCGCCTGGTCATCTGGGGACTGCTGCTGGGCTTGGTCCTGCTGGTCGCCGGCATGGCGGCCTGGCATGCCCTGGCGCCACGCACCAGCGATCTGCCGGTGCTGCGCCTGGGTGGCGACTTCACGCTGGCCGGCAGCGACGGCCGGTCTTTCCATCTGGCGGATCAGCATGGTCGTCTGGTGCTGCTGAGCTTCGGCTTCACCAGCTGCCCGGACATCTGCCCGCTCACGCTGGCGCGCTATCGTGCCGTGCTCGCCGAGCTGGGTCCCGATGCCGCTCGCCTGCAGCCGGTGATGATCAGCGTCGACCCGGTGCGTGACACCATGGCGAAGCTGGCGGCCTATGTCCGCTATTTCGACAGCCGCATACTCGGCCTCACCGGGACGCGCGCGCAGCTGGCGCTGATCGAGCGCCAGTACGGCGCCATCGTCAATGTGCCGGAGGCGGGCGAGGCTGGCGAAGTCAGCCACAGCGGCTATCTCTACCTGATCGATGATCTCGGTCGCGTGCGCAGGCTCTATGATCAGCAGGCGTCGGTGCGCGACATCGTGCGCGAGGCTCGCGATCTGCTGCGCGAGGCGGGCGGGCGCTGACCCCCAATGTGTCAAAGGCATCACGGAGCTGTCATGAACAACTGTTTTGATCTGCAACACCGGACGGCCGGCTGGTGTGCCCTGACCGGTCTGGCCTGGCTGCTGGCGGCGGCCTCGGCGCAGGCCGCGGTCACGGCTGAAGATGCCTGGGTGCGCGAAGTGCCGCCATCGAGCCCGGTGGCCGCGGCCTTCGTGACCCTGGTCAACAATGGCGATCAGCCGGTGCGGGTGACCGCCATCGAGAGCCCGCTGGCCGGCAAGGTGCACTGGCACGACATGACCATGAACGATGGCGTCATGCGCATGGAAGTGCGGGCACGCATCATCCTGCCGGCGCACAGCCGTGTCGAGTTGCAGCCGGGCAGCAGTCATCTCATGCTGCTGGGTGTCAGGCAGTCGCTGGCTGTGGGTGCGAAGGTGCCGTTGATCTTCCGCTTCGAGCGCCAGCCGGCGCTGACCGTGGCCGCCGTGGTCAGACGCAGCGATGGCGATGACGGAGCGCATGTCCATCAGCACTGAACATCCGGCCGCTCATTGATAGCTGTCGCCATGCCCCCGAAGTCAGCGAGGCCTCGTTTTCATGAAGCGTGAACGCAATCCTGCCGAAGCCCTGCTGCGACTCATGCCGGCCCGTCTCGGCCTGCTCGCGCAGCCGGTCATCAAGCTCCCACACAACGATCACTGGGATGGTCGCCGCTTCCACAATCCCGACCTGCACACCGGGCACGGCCTCAAGGCCGCCCTGCGCTGGATGCGCACGCGCAAGCCGGCGCTCTGGCCGCAGTGGGTGACAGGCACGACCAGCCGTCCGCCGGAGCGCTTCAGCTCGCGCATCGAGGACTGGCAGGTGACCTTCGTCAACCACGCCACCGTGCTCATCCAGATCGGCCCCTGGAACCTGCTCACCGATCCGGTCTGGTCCGACCGCTGCAGCCCCTTGCAGCAGATCGGTCCGCGCCGCATCCGCAATCCCGGCGTCACTCTCGATGATCTGCCGACCATCCATGCCGTGCTGCTCAGCCATGATCATTACGATCATCTCGATCTGCGCACGCTGATGTGGCTGGCGCGCCGCGACAATCCGCTGGTGGTGACCGGCCTCGGCATAGCCGCGCTGCTTCAGGGCCATGGCATACAGAATGTCAGGGAGTGCGACTGGTGGGAGAGTGTCGAGCTGGGGCCGCTGCAGATCCATTACGTGCCGGCTCAGCATTTCTCCGGACGTGGCGCGCGTGACCGCAACCGCACGCTCTGGGGCGGTCTGGTGGTGACCTCGGAGTCGGGCAGCTGCTTCTTCGCCGGTGACACCGGCTACGGCCCGCATTTCACTGCCATCCGCGAGCGGCTCGGCGCCCCGCGTCTGGCACTGCTGCCGATAGGCGCCTACGAGCCGCGCTGGTTCATGGGCCCGGTGCACATGAATCCGGATGATGCCGTGCGCGCCCATCGCGACCTCGGCGCACGCCGTTCGCTGGCCATCCACTTCAACACCTTCCAGCTCACCGACGAGGCTGTCGATGCGCCGGTGCATGATCTCGCCGCCGCGCTCGCCGAGCAGCAGGTGCCGCCGGTGCAGTTCAGCGTGCTCAGGGAAGGCGCTGCGCTGCGGGTGTGATGCCGCTCAGGCGTTGTGTTCCGGGTACCAGGTGGTGCAGGCCTGACGCAGGCATTCGTCGCGACGGGCGCCCTGCGGCAGCCAGTTGGCGTGCGCCAGCGCGGCCTGCTGCAGGAAGTCGAAGAAGGTGACGTGACGGCGCAGCACGCGCTCGTGGCGATGCGGCAGCATGGGGTTGAACAGCCCCAGCGGGTCGAGCAGCTGGCGCGGATTCTTCTTCATCCAGGCCCATGAACCCATCTCCAGCGTGAACGGCAGGAACATGCGATTGCCATGGGCCGTGCGCGCTTCATCGTAGAGATAGTCCCAGATGTCGCCATGCGTGGTGTAGCTCAGGCACTGCGGCTCCATCAGGTAGAAGCTGTGGTTGGGATAGGTGCGCGTGAACAGCTCGCGCAGCGCCCAGGCCTCGGCCAGATGCGGCAGCGGTCGCTTGCTGCCGGCATAGGGAAACCAGATGCGGTCACGGAAGCCGAAGCCGGAATGGCAGTCTATGGCGAGCGAGAACTTGTGCGGCAGCAGGCGCTCGCGCACGACCTTGAACAGGGCCGCCGCCTCGGGCTGGGTCGTGCCGTCATCGCGGCCGCGATACCAGGGCAGGCGCGGGCTCAGGCGCTGGCCGCCGAGCGGCCAGGGCACGTCATGCTCGGCCTCGACCGGAGCGTGACGCATGAGGTCGACCCCGGCCGGGTTGGCGCGGGTGCCGCGCAGAAAGCCGCCGGGATTGACGATGGGAATGAACACCAGGCGCACCTGGGTGAGCAGCTGGTGCAGGGTGATGTCCCACTGCAGGCGCTCGACCAGATTGCCGAGATAGGCGATCAGCACCTGGCTGCCGATGCGCTCGACCCCATGCACGCCGCCGAAGAAGCCTATGGCCGGAACATTGGGGTTGCGGTTGCCCAGCGATATGCACCACAGCGGCAGGCTGTGGCCGTCGACATCGATCTTGGTGACGACCTCGCTGACCAGGCGCGAACCGGCGCGATCTATGAGGGCATCCAGCGCCAACAACTCGGGGTTGTCGGCGAGATGCCTCACAGCCAGTTGCGCCGCTTGAAGTAGAAGTAGGGCGCTACCGCCGACAGGGCCATGAGCAGGATGGCGAAGGGGTAGCCGGCATGCCAGTCGAGCTCGGGCATGTACTTGAAGTTCATGCCGTAGATGCTGGCGATCATGGTCGGCGGCAGGAACACCACGGACGCCACCGAGAAGATCTTGATGATCTTGTTCTGGTTGACGTTGATGAAGCCGAGCGTGGTGTCGAGCAGGAACTTGATCTTGTCGAACAGGAACGAGGTATGCGCGATCAGTGACTCGGAGTCACGGATGATGTCGCGCAGGCGCTCGCTGAGCTCGGCATTGAGCATGCCCGAGCGCAGCAGCAGGTAGAGCATGCGCTGAAGGTCGACCATGGAGATACGGACCTTGCCGATGATGTCTTCCTGCTGCGCGATCTCGGTCAGCAGCGATTCCATGTCGTCGGTCTCGGCATTGCCGAGCACCTGGCTGCTGGTGACTTCGAGGTCGGCGGCGATGCGCTCGATCATGTCGGCCAGGTTTTCCACCTTGGTCTCGAACAGGCCGATGAGAATGGACTTCGGGTTGTTGACGTTGACCAGGCCCTTGCGGGCGCGCAGACGGAACAGGCGGAACGCGGCCAGCTCTTCTTCGCGCAGCGTGAACAGGCGATCGCCGTTGAACACGAAGGCCGCCGAGATGTTGGTCGAGGACTGGTCGGCGTAGTTCAGGAAGTAGGAGCTGATGTGCAGGCCGTCATCGTTTTCGTAGAAACGCGAGGTCGCCTCGATCTCGTAGAGGTCGTCGATGCTCGGCAGTTCCTGCTTGTAGGCCATGCGCACCCATTCCCGTTCCTCGTCGGACGGGTTGATGAGGTCGATCCAGAGGATGTCATCGATGAGATCCTCGGCGGCATTGATCGCCACCGGCTCGAGCAGACCCTTGTTCAGGGTGAAGGCCATCAGCATGGCGTGAGCATCTCCCGTAAGTTGCCGGCATTCTAGCAACGCCGCCGAGCAACCAGCCAGCGACTATTCCTTAAAACGCTGACAGTTTGATGTCAGTGCCGTGCACTCATGGCGGCAGGGTGCGTGCGATCACGGCAATGCGCACGCTGGCGGCACCGGCGGCCAGCAGCGGCAGTGTCAGCGTGCGCAAGGTGGCGCCGGTGGTCATGACGTCATCGACCAGCATGACATGGCGTCCGGCGAGCGTGCCGCCCTGCCAGGCGAAGGCCTCGCTCAGGTTGGCCAGGCGCGCCTGCGGGTCCAGGGTTTTCTGCATGGCGGTGTCGCGCAGGCGGCGTAGACCACGCCAGTCCGAGGCGCTGCCCAGTCGCCTTGCCATGACGCCGGCCAGCAGCGCGGTCTGGTGATAGCCGCGCTGGCGCAGGCGGTGCTCGTGCAGCGGCACCGGCAGCAGCAGGTCGGGTCGCCAGGATGGCGGCAGCTGATCGGCAAGCAGGCTGCCGAAGGCGTCGGCCAGAGCCAGGCGGCCGTGGTACTTGAATGCGGAGATCAGGCGGTCGACCGGGAATTCGTAGCGGAAGAGTGCGCTCACGGACTGCCAGGGTGGCGCATTCAGCCGGCAGTCCTGGCAACGGTCCTCGTCATTGTCGTGCCCGGCGCGGTGGTCCGCGGCCGTCTCGGGCAAGGGCAGGGCGCAGCCGGTGCAGGCGCGGCCCAGCCACGGCAGGTCGCGCAGACAGTCCGGGCATAGGCAGTGCCGGCGTCCGCGAGCCAGGCAGAGCAGGCACTGGCTGGCCTTTATATTGTCAACCAAAGCTGCTGCGAAAAGTTGACGTTTCCGTTGCCATGCCGCCAGAATGGCGCCTGTCCCGGCCGCCTGCGGCCTCTTGTCATGATGGAACATTCCATGTCCCTGCCTTCGTCTGCTGTCCGCAATGACTGGACGCGTGTGGAAGTCCGCGCCCTCTTCGAGCTGCCCTTCAACGATCTGCTGTTTCAGGCCCAGCAGGTGCATCGCGCCAATTTCGACGCCAATGCCGTGCAGGTCAGCACACTGCTGTCGATCAAGACCGGCGCCTGCCCCGAGGACTGCAAGTACTGCTCGCAGTCCGGGCATTACGACACCGGCCTCGACAAGGAAAAGCTGCTCGCCATACAAAAGGTAGTCGAGGAAGCGAAAAATGCCAGGGAAAAGGGCGCCTCGCGTTTCTGCATGGGTGCCGCCTGGCGCAGTCCGCGCGAGAAGGACATGCCCTACGTGCTGGAGATGGTGCGCCAGGTCAAGGCGCTCGGCCTCGAGACCTGCATGACCCTGGGCATGCTCGATGGCGATCAGGCCGGGCGCCTCGCCGAGGCCGGTCTCGACTATTACAACCACAACCTCGACACCAGCCCCGAGCACTACAACCAGATCATCACCACGCGCACCTACCAGGACCGGCTCGATACCCTGGCGCGTGTTCGTGATGCCGGCATGAAGGTCTGCGCCGGCGGCATCATCGGTCTCGGTGAAAGCCGCGAGGATCGCGTCGGCCTGCTCACCCAGCTCGCCATCCTGCCGGCGCATCCGGACTCGGTGCCGATCAACCAGCTGGTGAAGATCCCCGGCACGCCGCTGGGTGATGTCGAGGACCTCGATCCCTTCGAATTCGTGCGTACCATCGCGGTGGCGCGCATCCTCATGCCGAAGAGCATGGTGCGTCTGTCCGCCGGTCGCGAGCAGATGGACGAAGCCCTGCAGGCGCTCTGCTTCATGGCCGGCGCCAACTCGATCTTCTATGGCGAGAAGCTGCTGACCACGACCAACCCCGAGGCCGAGGCCGACCGCCTGCTGTTCAAGCGCCTGGGCCTCAGTCCCAAGGTCGAGCAGGCCATTGCCCATCCGGAAGGCGACGCGCTGCTGGCACAGGCCCGCGCGCAGGCCGCCGCCGGCTTCTTCGATCCGGCCGCGCACCAGGGCCAGCCGCTCTGGCGCGATGCCATGGTCAACTGAGCCCCGGAGCTCATGACCATGCTGCCTGCCGGGCCCGTCGGCGGTCTGCCAGGTGACTGGCAGGCCTGGCTGGGTCAGGTGCTGAGCGAGCGGGCGGAAGCCAGCCTGCTGCGTCGCTGCCGCACCATGGATTCCGCCCAGGGCGCGCGCGTGCAGGTCGAGGGCCGCTGGCTGCTCAATTTCTGCAGCAATGACTACCTCGGCCTGGCGGCCGAACCGACCCTGCGCGAGGCCTTGATCGCCGGCGTGCGCGAGAGCGGAGTGGGGGCCGGCGCGGCCGGGCTGGTCTGCGGTCATCACCGCGAGCACGAGGCGCTGGCCGAGGAGCTGGCGGACTGGCTGGGCGTGGAATCGGTGCTGCTTTTCGGCAATGGCTATCTGGCCAATGTCGGCATTCTGCAAGGGCTGGCGAGCGCCGGCGACGCGGTTTTCCAGGATCGCCTCAATCATGCCTCCCTGCTCGATGGCGGCCTCGCCTCCGGGGCTCGTCACCAGCGCTACGCCCATGGCGATGCCGCCGATCTGGCGCGCCGTCTGGCTGCCGGCGAGGCGCGCCGGAATCTCGTGATCAGTGACGGCGTGTTCAGCATGGATGGCGATATCGCACCGCTGCCGGCGCTGCTGACTGTCACGCAGCCGCAGCAGGCCCTGCTCATGCTCGACGAGGCTCATGCCTTTGGTGTCATCGGCGAGCAGGGGCGCGGCACTGTCAGCCATTTCGGTCTTGCCGCCGATGCCGTGCCGCTGCGCATGGGCACGCTGGGCAAGGCCTTCGGCGTCTATGGCGCCTTTGCCGCCGGCCCGCGCGTGCTCATCGATGCCCTGCAGCAGCTGGCGCGCACGGCCATCTACACCACGGCGCTGCCGCCGGCCCTGGCGGCTGCCACGCGTGCTGCGCTGGTGCGTGTGCGCGAGGATGACTGGCGTCGCCAGCGTCTGCAGGTGCTGATCGCGCGCCTGCGTGCCGGCCTGCTGAGCCAGGGCTGGGATCTGATGGACAGCAGCACGCCGATACAGCCGATACGCGTCGGCAGCGCCGAGCGCGCGCTGGCGCTGAGCGCGGCACTGGCCGAGCGCGGTTTCTGGGTCGGCGCCATCCGGCCGCCGACCGTGCCGGCCGGCAGCGCGCGTCTGCGTCTGACCCTGACCGCCGCCCACGACGAGGCGATGGTCGATGACTTGCTGGCGGTGCTGGCCGAACTGGCCCCCGCCTTTGTGAATACTGCCGAGGAAGAGAGCGCCTGATGTCGGCCCTGATGCTTTATCACGATACCTATGGTTGCACCGGCGGCGCCGGAGCTTCGGCTCCGGAGCTGGTGCTGCTGCATGGCTGGGGCCTGCACTCGGTGGTCTGGGACCCGGTCGTGCCGGCGTTGCTGGAGCACTTCCAGATCACCGTGATCGACCTGCCAGGGTTGGGCCGCAGTCCCATGCCGGCGGGTGACTACGATCTCGACTATGTCATTGCCCATGTTCTGCGCGTGGCTCCGGCACGGGCGGTCTGGCTGGCCTGGTCGCTCGGTGGCGAAGTCGCCACCGCGATTGCGGCCAGACACCCGGAACGCGTTGCCGCGCTCAGCCTGGTCGCCAGCAATCCCTGCTTCGTGCAGCGTGGCGACTGGCCGGCGGCCATGCCCGAGTCGGTGTTCCGCCAGTTCCGCGATCTCTTCGACGAGGATCGCGACGGCACGCTCATCCGCTTCCTGTCGTTGCAGTGTCGGGGTTCGGCGCGCATGAAGGAGGACATCCGCTTCCTGCAGGAGATCATGTACCTGCAGGGACTGCCGGCGCCCAAGGCCCTGCGCGCCGGTCTGCAGCTGCTCGGCGAGCTCGACCTGCGCGCCGATTTCGCGCGTGCTCAGCAGCCACTGCAGGCCATTATCGGCGCCTCCGACTACCTGGTGCCGGCGGCACTTGGCGATGCCCTCAAGCGCCTGCGTCCGGACATGGATCTGGCCGTGATCGAAGGCAGCGGCCATGCCCCTTTCCTGGCGCAGCCGGAGCTTTTCCTGCAGGCCTTCCTGGATTTTGCCCGTGAACATGCCCTGTGCTGATGCCCGTGAACGCGATGGCCGCTGGCAGGCCGTGCTGCGTCGCCGTTTCGATCGCGCCGCGCCGGTCTATCAGGAGCTGGCGCTGGCGCAGCGGCAGAGCGCGGATGAGCTGCTCGACGATTTGCGCGCACTGACACCGCAAGGGCGCGTGCTCGACCTCGGCTGCGGCAGCGGCTACCTCGCGCGCCTGCTGGTGCAGGAGGCCGGCGTGCGCGAAGTGCTGGCGCTGGATCT
Organism: Perlucidibaca sp.; assembly: GCA_023265995.1. Lineage (GTDB taxonomy): Bacteria > Pseudomonadota > Gammaproteobacteria > Pseudomonadales > Moraxellaceae > Perlucidibaca. The sequence continues at coordinate 34,014 of JAHFSA010000009.1, read as the reverse complement.
CAGCGAGGGCATGTTGTCAGCCTCGGGGTGGCAGTCCGGGTCCTTTCCCTCGTTGCACAGGATCTGTGCCGATGCCGCGGCGCTGCCGCTGGCTGCCGGCAGCATCGACGTCCTGGTCAGCAATTTCGCCCTGCACTGGTGCCCGCAGCCGACAGCCCTGCTGCGCGAGCTGCGTCGTGTCGTCAGCGCCGACGCGGTGGCCTGTCTGGTCATTCCGGTGGCTGGCAGCCTGGCAGCCCGAGGCGCCGCCGTCGGCGCCTCGCTGCGCCCGCTCGCGGACTGGCGCCAGGCCGCCGTGGCCGCCGGCTGGAGCCTGCACACCGACGCGCTGGTCAGCCATGTCGAGTTTCATGCCGCTGCCGATGCCTGGCTGCAGGCCCTGCGTGCCATCGGCGTCACCGCCCGCCGCGGTACCGGTCTCGGCCTGGCTGGCCGGAGCGCGCTGACGGCCTTGCGCGAGCGCCTGGAGGCGACCCGCGAGAGCGCCGGCATTCCCTTGCGCTACCAGGCCTGGCGCGTCACCCTGCGCCCGGCCTGATGCCCGCCGTGGAGATATCCTGACATGCCCGCCTATTTCGTCACCGGCACCGACACCGATGTCGGCAAGACCCTGATCGCCAGCGCCTTGCTCACTGCCGCCTCCGCTGCCGGGGTCTCGACGCTGGGCCTGAAGCCGGTGGCCGCCGGCTGCCATGACACGCCGGACGGCCTGCGCAACGACGATGCGCTGGCGCTGATGGCGGCCAGCTCGGTGACGCCGCTGCACTATCAGGAGGTCAATCCGGTGGCGCTGCCGGCTGCCTGCTCACCGCATATCGCCGCCCGCGAGGCCGGCCGACGTCTCACCATCGCCCAGATCGCCGGCTATTGCCGTGGCAGCATGACCCGGCGTGCCGGACTGACCCTGGTCGAAGGGGCAGGGGGCTGGCGGGTGCCGTTGAGCGATCGTGAACTGCTGTCGTCGCTGCCGCGTGAACTGCAGCTGCCGGTCATCCTGGTGGTTGGCGTTCGCCTCGGCTGCATCAATGTCGCCCTGCTGACCGCCGAGGCCGTGCTGCGCGACGGTCTGGTGCTGGCCGGCTGGGTCGCCAACGTGCTTGATCCCGACATGGCGTTTCTCGATGACAATCTGGCGACCCTGGCGCGACTGCTGCCGGCGCCCTGCCTGGGACGGGTGCCCTGGCTGCCGGGACAGACCGCCGCCGATGTCGCCGCCCATCTCGATGTGCAGCCTCTGCTGACGCAGCCGTCGCCGCGCTGACCGACAGACATTACGGGCTGCGCCGGCATCGTGAACGGTCGGTCACACTTCCTGCTGTGTTGACGGTCCTTTATTAACTACACTTCAGTGCTTTTATCCGAATCAGGTCTCGCCGTACGCCTGACCCAGGTTGATTCGGGAAGACAAATATCCGTTGCCCGGGCCCGGTCCCGACAACCTCATGAGGTCAATATCATGGCATTTCAATACAAAGCTCCCCAGCGCGACATGCAGTTCGTCATGCACGATGTGCTCGGTCTGGAAAATCTCTACGCCGGCCTGCCGAAGTTCGCCGACACCAACCGCGAACTGATCGACAGCATCGTCGAAGCCGGCGCCCAGTTCTGCGAAGGCGAACTGGCCCCGCTCAACCGTACCGGTGACGAGGAAGGCTGCCACTTCGACAATGGCGTCGTGACCACGCCGAAGGGCTTCAAGGAAGCCTATGCCAAGTTCGTCGAGCTGGGCTTCGGCTCGCTCGCTGCCGAACCGGAACACGGCGGCCAGGGCCTGCCGCCCACCGTCGGCATCGCCATGAGCGAAATGATGGGCACCGCCAACTGGTCGTTCGGCATGTACCCGGGCCTGTCGCACGGCGCCATCAACACGGTTGAGGCCCACGGCACCCCGGAACAGAAAGAGGTCTACCTGACCAAGCTGATCAGCGGCGAATGGACCGGCACCATGTGCCTGACCGAATCGCACGCCGGTTCCGACCTCGGCCTCATCCGCACCCGCGCCGAACCGAACGCCGACGGCTCCTACAACATCACCGGCACCAAGATCTTCATCTCGGCCGGTGAGCACGACATGGCCGAGAACATCATCCACATCACGCTGGCGCGTCTGCCGGATGCCCCCAAGGGTACCAAGGGCATCTCGCTGTTCATCGTGCCGAAGTTCATGCCGGACGGCACCCGCAACGGCGTCAGCTGCGGTTCCATCGAACACAAGATGGGCATCAAGGCCTCGGCCACCTGCGTGATGAACTTCGACGCCGCCAAGGGCTTCCTGATCGGCCCGCCGAACCGCGGTCTGAACTGCATGTTCACCTTCATGAACACCGCCCGCATCGGCACCGCCGTGCAGGGTCTGGCTGCTGCCGAAGGCTCCTTCCAGGGCGCCCTCGAATACGCCCGTGACCGTCTCGCCATGCGCGCGCTGACCGGCCCGGCCAACCCGGAAAAGGAAGCCGATCCGATCATCGTGCATCCGGCCGTGCGTCAGCTGCTGCTGACCCAGAAGGCCTTCGCCGAAGGCGGTCGTCTGCTCTGCTACTGGCTGTCGACCCAGAACGACGTGATTCAGGGCTCGGAGTCGGAAGAAGCGCGCAAGAGCGCTGATGAACTGCTGTCCTTCCTGACCCCGATCGCCAAGGCCTTCCTCACCGAAGTCGGCTACGAGTCCGCCAACCACGGTGTCCAGGTCTACGGTGGCCACGGCTTCATCCGCGAATGGGGCATGGAACAGATCGTGCGTGATACCCGTATCGCGCTGCTGTACGAAGGCACCACCCAGATCCAGGCTCTCGACCTGCTCGGCCGCAAGGTGCTGCAGACCCAGGGCGGCCTGCTGAAGAACTTCACCAAGATTGTCCACAAGTTCTGCGAAGCCAATCAGGGCAGCGCCGACATGGCGCAGTTCCTGGCGCCGCTGGCCACCCTGAACAAGGAGTGGGGCGACCTGACCATGAAGATCGGCATGAAGGCCATGCAGAGCCCGAACGAAGTCGGCGCTGCTGCTGTCGACTACCTGATGTACTCGGGCTATGTCACCCTGGCCTATCTCTGGGCCCTGATGGCCAAGACCGCGCAGGATAAGATCGCCGCCGGCGAAGGCGACAAGGCCTTCTACGAAGCCAAGATCAAGACCGCGCAGTTCTACTTCAAGAAGATCCTGCCGCGCACCAAGGCTCACGTCGAAGCGATCGACGGTGGTCTGGATGTGCTGATGCAGATGGACGTCGATTCCTTCGCGTTCTGAGGTCACAACCGACCTGTGCCAGACAGAGGCCCGCATTTGCGGGCCTCTGTCTGTCTGCCTCCTGTTAGAATATCCGGCCCGATACGGTCGAACCTGCGGTCCAGCCGCCCCGAGAGAACAAGATGCCGATCTACAAAGCCCCCCTGCGCGACATGCGCTTCATCCTCGACGAAGTCTTCAATGCCAGTGCTGTCTGGTCGTCGCTGCCGGCGCTGGCCGAGCACGTCGATCGTGATGTCGTCGATGCCATCCTTGAAGAGGCCGCCAAGTTCAACGAGAACGTGGTGTTCCCGCTCAACCGCAGCGGCGACGAAGAGGGTGCGAAGTTCGACAACGGTGTGGTGACCACGCCGGCCGGCTTCAAGGAGGCCTTCGCGCAGTACGGCGAGGGTGGCTGGATCGGTCTCGGCGCCGACCCGCGCTGGGGTGGCCAGGGCATGCCCAAGATGGTCACGGTGATGACCGAGGAAATCATCTTCGGCGCCAATCCGTCGTTCGCGCTCTACCCGCTGCTCGGCATCGGCGCCGCCCTGGCCATGTCGCAGCATGCCAGCGACGAGCTCAATGATCGCTACCTGCCGAAGATCTACTCGGGCGAGTGGTCCGGCACCATGTGCCTGACCGAACCGCATGCCGGCACCGATCTCGGCATCATCCGCAGCAAGGCCGAACCGCAGGCTGACGGCTCCTACGCCGTCACCGGCACCAAGATCTTCATCACCGGCGGCGAGCACGACCTGAGCTCGAACATCATCCATCTCGTGCTGGCCAAGCTGCCGGACGCGCCGGCCGGCTCCAAGGGCATCTCGCTGTTCCTGGTGCCCAAGTTCCTGGTCAACGAAGACGGCTCCGTCGGCGAGCGCAACGGCGTCAGCTGCGGCTCCATCGAACACAAGATGGGCATCAAGGCGTCCTCCACCTGTGTCATGAACTTCGACGGCGCCCGCGGCTGGCTGGTCGGTCAGGTCAACGAAGGTCTGGCCGCCATGTTCGTGATGATGAACTACGAGCGCCTGTCCATGGGGCTGCAGGGTATCGGCGCTTCGGAAGTGGCCTACCAGAATGCCGTGGCCTATGCCCGTGACCGCATCCAGGGTCGTTCGGCCACTGGCGTCAAGCAGCCGGAAAAGGCCGCCGATGCCATCATCGTGCATCCGGATGTGCGCCGCATGCTGCTCTCCGTCCGTGCCCACAACGAGGCCGGCCGCTGCTTCGCGATGTACGTCTCGAAGTATCTCGACCTCGCCAAGTACAGCGAAGACGCCGGCATCAAGGCCGCCGCCTCCGATCGCGTGGCACTGATGACGCCGGTCGCCAAGGCCTTCCTCACCGACAAGGCGCTGGAAGCCTGCATCGACGCCCAGCAGGTCTTCGGTGGTCACGGCTTCATCCGCGAGTGGGGCATGGAGCAGCTGGTGCGCGACACCCGCATCTCGCAGATCTATGAAGGCACCAATGGCGTTCAGGCCATGGACCTGATCGGTCGCAAGCTGGTGCGCAACAAGGGCGCCTATGCGCAGAGCTATCTCGCCGAAGTGCGCGCGCTGGTCGCTGCCACCGAAGGCAATGCCGCGCTGGCCGGCTATGCCGCTGCCACCGGCAAGGCCGCCGACAGCATCGAAGCGGCGATCCAGTGGGTGATCACGGCCGCCGCCGGCAATGCCGACGAGGTCAATGCCGCTGCCGTCGATTTCCTGCATGCCTTCGGCTTCCTGGCCTATGCTCACATGTGGCTGCTCATGGCTCAGGCTTCGGTCGCTCAGGCCGATGACTTCCATGCCGACAAGCTCAAGGTGGCGAACTTCTTCTTCGCCCGCCTGCTGCCGCAGCTGGACAGCCGCCTGGCCTCGCTGCGCGCCGGTTCGGATTCGCTCATGGCCATGGATGCCGCCAGCTTCTGAAGCCCGGCTCCGTGATGAAAAAGCCCCGCATTGCCGGGGCTTTTTCATGTCCGCGTTTCGTCGCCTGCAACTCGACGTGTAATGGACGCTGTGCCAGTCTTGGGGCAAGGAGGCGATTGCCATGGCTAATTTGGACATCGTTGCGTCTTTCGGACGGGGTGCCCTCGGCATGCTCGTCCTGCTGGCATCCCCCGTGGTCTGCGCCGACATGTATGCCCCTGCGCCCGAGCCTGCCAGCTCGCCCGAAGCCTCTGCCGAGATGACCGTCACGGCGACCCCGAGCTCTTCAGCCTCGCCAACCGATCCCGCTCCGGACTCCTCAGCGACCTTGCCCGCCATGGCACCCGCTGCCACATCAGCTGTTGCCGGCGTCGCGCCTGCGACCAGCGGCGAGCAGGACTGCCTGGCGCGCGACCGTCACGGCGATCTGCTGGGCTGGGCCGACTACCCGCATTGCCTGGTCGACTACCGGACCCAGTCGACGGTGCGCTGGATCGATGACTGGTTCGGCCAGCCCAACGTCGGCACGGACAGCAAGGCCACGGCCGCCGTGCGTGCCATCACCGAAATGGTCATTGATGATCGCGGCCGCGTGACGCCGGCGGTGCGTCTGCGCGCCCGTCTCAGCCTGCCCAAGATCAGCCGGCGTCTGTCCCTGGTGTTCGAGGATGAAAGCCAGGACGGCAACCGCCTGCGCAGCGTGCCGACGGTCAACGAGGCGGTGCTGGCCCTGCGCCTGCTGGTGCTCAATCTCGAACGTCTGCAGATCGAAACCGATGCCGGCGTGCGCTCGGGCCCCGATCTCTTCGCGCGTGCGCGCGTGCGCAAGTCCTGGGCAATCAGCAGCGACGACCAGTTCAGCGTGCGTCAGACGGTGCGCTATGGTGTGCGCGAGAAGCTGCGTGCCATCAACGAAATCGATTTCATGCATGCCTTCAACGACGACACGGTCGGCACCATCTACCACAACCTCGATCACCAGGAAGAGGACAACGATCGCGGCATGTTCTGGTCGCGCGGGCTGCTGCTCTCGCACATGCTCAACAAGAACTCCACCATGGCCACCGGCTTTGGCCAGGAGGGCGTGACCCAGCCCTCCTGGGAAACCACTTCGCGCTTTGTCTGGGTGCGCTACCGTCAGCGCTTCCTGCGCGACTGGCTGTTCTACGAGGTCGAACCGCGCCTGACGCAGACGCGCGAGCGTGATTGGGATACATTACCCTCGCTCGCCCTGCGCCTTGAGGTGCTTTTCGGGCAGCACACGTCGCAGGCTTTCAGCGACCGCCTGCGGCCCGCCATGCCGGCGGGCAGACCTGTCAGGACAGAAAATACCGATCCCCCCATGCCATGACCATCAGTACTCCCTTTCCCGCCCGTGAGCCGACGCTGACGGGTGGCTTCGACCAATTGCTGCGTTGGGGTGTCGACCCCGTCAGTGGCCAGGCCTTCTGGATGCGTCAGCAGACCTGCGGGCGCCGTCTCGGTCAGCCCCAGGCCATGGAGGTCACGCTCGCCAGCTTTCAGCGCAATGGCTGCGAGGCTGCCCTGGTGCAGGACAGCGAGCCCTTGCCGGGCATTCTGCGCAAGCCATGGCGCAATCGTGGCGAGTGGAGCCGTCTGCAATACAACTGGAGCAGCGGCAGCTTTCTCGGCGCCTGCGCCGAGAGCGTCCAGGGCCGGCTGTTCACGCCGCAGGGCTCGGCGCATTGCCAGCTCGACCTCACCCGACGCAGCCAGCCTGTCGAGCTGGCCTGGCCGCTGGGGCATGTCAGCGTGCAGGATGCCGGCTGGCAGGGTGGCGCCAGTGTCGCCGGCCTGCCGGTGGATGGCCGCTTTCATGGCGGCCAGTGGCAGTCCTGGGGACGCCTGGTGTCGCCCGGTCTGGCCATGGTCCATGGCGTGCATTTCGAGGGTCGGCCGGAGGTCAGCTTCTTCGGACTGGGACAGACACTGGCACCGCAGTGGCAGACACGCGAGCCGCTGGCGCTGAGTCTGGGACGCCTGCTGCTTGGCGATGAAGTCATCCGCTTCGAGCGCTGGTGGCCGGCGGCCACGGTCGATGCCCCGCGTCTGGACAACTATCGCTGGATCGCCACGCTGGTCAACGCCGACTACCGTCTGCAGGTCATGGTCGATGGCGGCAACGCCCGCCTGGTGCCCTGGCTGGCGCTCAACGAGACGCTGCCCGGTGGTGGTCGTCGCGTACTCAAGATATCGCCCTATGCCACGCTCAGGCTGCGCCTGTTCCGGCGTGGCAGCCAGGAAGTGCTGCAGGATCTGCGCAGTGACAACAGTCTGCTGATGACAGCCATTCCGGGCAATCAGGTGACGTCGCGCGGACCCTTGTCCGCCGCCTGAGTCGTCGCCGGCGAGGTCCAGTTGATGATGGCCTCGCGCAGGGTGCGCATGTCGACCGGCTTGGCGAGGAAGTCGTTCATGCCGGCATCCAGCGCCTGCTGGCGCTGCAGTTCCGAGACATGCGCCGTCACCGCCAGTATGGGCAGCGGCTGGCGCTTGAGTTCGCGCTCGCGCTGACGCCAGACCTGTGTGGCTGACAACCCGTCCAGCTCGGGCAGGTCGCAGTCCATCAGCACCAGATCCAGTGTTTCCTGCTCCAGCAGCGTCAGTGCCTGCATGCCGGTGACGGCGGTCACGGTGTCCACACCGAGCTTGCGCAGGAGGCCGACCAGCACCTGCTGCACCCAGGTATTGTCTTCCACCACCAGTACGCGCAGCGGCAGCCGCAGCTCTGCTGCGACGCTGCCGGGACGTGTCGCCTTCGCTGCCGGGACCAGCGCGCCAGTGGCCGATTTCGGCTTGCCATTGCCGTTGGCCGTGGTCTTGCGACCGTATTCATGTTGATGCAGGGCCCGCAGCAGCAGGCCGCTGTGCAGGACATGGAAGCCCAGCAGCCACTGATACGGCTCCATGGTCAGCGGCAGCACGGGCGTCATGCTGAGCGCCAGCAGCAGGCGAGACAGCAGCAGGGCCAGACTGGCAATGAACAGCAGCGTGGCGCCGGCCACCCGGTTGCGCATCGGCACCACGCAGGCGGCCGTGACCAGCAGGGCCGAGATCACCGGCAGCAGCGTCATGACGGCAACGACTTCGTAGCGGGCAATGACCACGCTGAGCATGAGCACGATGGCCTGCAGACCCAGCACCACGAGCAGGGTGGTATGCCAGCGCTCGCTCAGTGACTTGCGCTCATGCAGGAAGACCAGGGTGAACCAGACGAAGGACATCTGCAGCAGCAGCACGCTGAGCTGCAGCAATCCGTGCTGGACGCCGGGCAGGGCCAGCCACCAGCTGCCGAGCACGCCACGGTCGGCGAGCGCATAGAAGATCAGTGCGGCCTGAATGGCGCTGTAGCTGATGGCCAGGCGCCGGCTGACATGAGCAGGGCGCAGCAGCAGCAAGGCGCCGAGCATGCCGCTGAGCGCACCCAGAGCCCAGCCATACCAGCCGGCGCTGTCCTGGGCCTGACGCAGGATGGCATTCTGGCTGCTGAGCAGGATGGGCGAGTTCAGTGCATACGATGACCTGAGGCGGATCAGGTGCTCGGAATTGCCCGGCGGCAGCCAGAGCTTGAAGGCATAGCCAGGGGCCTCGACATCGCCGCGTGGTGATTGCGCCTGTGCTCCGGTTTCGCGCCAGGTCCAGCTGCCGTTGGGGGCGCGGCTGTAGAGGCCGACCGAGCCGAGTGTGGCGCGACTGAGCTGGAGCACGCGCAGCTGGCCGCTGCCGGCATTGTGCACGCGCAGGCGCAGCCACCAGGCGCGGCTGGACAGGCCTATGGCAAGGCTGTTGCGACCATTGGGCCGCCAGTCGGTGTTGTTGCCGTTGCTGATCAGTTCGCCGGGCAGCAGGCTGTCATCGGCAGATGAGGTGACATCCAGCCACTGGCCTATGGCCGCCTGTTCCGGCAGCCTGGCCAGCTCCAGCGCGCTGCCGGCTCGTGCCGGGCCTGCCAGCAGACAGACGAGCATGAGCAGGCCGAGCCAGATCGTTGCGACAGGCAGGCGCATGCATGCTGGGCTGGGGCGGGGCGAGAGCCGGTTCATGGCAGCGAGCCTACACCAGCGGCAGGTGTGGCGTAACGCGTTCCGGCGGAAAAGCGGGCCAGCCCCGGACGGATCCGGGACTGGTCGCAGGCATCAGCCGCGGGCAGCGGCCTCGGCGACGGTGAGCGCCGTCATGTTGACGATGCGACGGACCGTGCAGCTCGGCGTCATGATGTGCACCGGCTTGTTGGCACCGAGCAGGATCGGGCCGACGGTGACGCCATTGCCGCTGGCAGTCTTGAGCAGATTGAAGGAGATGTTGGCGGCATCGATGTTGGGCATGATGAGCAGGTTCGCCGAGCCCTTGAGGCGCGAGTTCGGGAACAGGCGGTGACGAATGTGCTCGTCGAGCGCGGCATCGCCGTGCATCTCGCCGTCCACTTCCAGCTCCGGTGCGCGCTCCTGCAGCATCTGGAACACGGTGCGCATCTTGCGAGCGCTGGCGGTGTCCTCGTTGCCGAAGTTGGAGTGCGAGAGCAGGGCGACCTTGGGCGTGATGCCGAAGTTGCGTACGGCCTCGGCGGCGAGCAGGGTCATGTCGGCCAGCTCTTCCGCGCTCGGATCCGGATTCACGTAGGTGTCGGCAATGAACAGCGTGCGATCCTGCAGCATGAGCAGGTTCATGGCGGCGAAGGCCTTGGCTTCCGGACGCAGGCCGATGGCGCGACGCACGTAGCGCAGGTGCAGGCCGTAGTTGGCAAAGGTACCGCAGATCATGCCGTCGGCCTCGCCGAACTCGACCAGCAGGGCGCCGATCAGGGTGGTGCGGCGGCGGGCTTCGCGCTTGGCCAGCTCTTCGCCGACGCCCTTGCGCTCCAGCATCTTGTGGTAGTGCTTCCAGTACTGTTCGTACTGCACGTAGTTGTCCTGGTCGACGACTTCGATGTCGACACCGGGACGCACGCGCAGGCCGAGTTCTTCGATGCGGCCGAGGATGACGCCCGGGCGGCCGACCAGAACCGGCTTGGCGAGACCTTCGTCGACCACGATCTGGACGGCGCGCAGCACGCGGTCATCCTCGCCTTCGCAGAACACCACACGCTTGGGCTGCTGCTTGGCCTTGGCATACACCGGTTTCATGATGAAAGCGGAGTTGTAGACGAACTCGGACAGGCGCTGGCGATAGGCCGCGAAGTCCTGGATCGGACGCGTGGCGATGCCGCTGTCCATGGCCGCCTGGGCCACGGCCGGGGCGATGGCCATGATCAGGCGCGGATCGAGCGGGCGCGGAATCAGGTATTCGCGACCGAAGCGCAGGCTTTCGCCGAGCACGGCATCCGCCGATTCGGCATGTGCCATCTTGGCGATGGCCTGTACACAGGCCACCTTCATGGCTTCGTTCACGGTGGTGGCGCCGGAGTCCAGCGCGCCACGGAAGATGTACGGGAAGCAGAGGGCGTTGTTGACCTGGTTCGGGTAGTCCGAGCGGCCGGTGGCGATGATGGCGTCCGGACGCACTTCCTTGACCAGCTCCGGCATGATTTCCGGGGTCGGGTTGGAGAGCGCGAAGATGATCGGGTTGTCAGCCATGGTCTTGACCATGGCCTGGCTGACGATGCCGGCGGTGGAGAGGCCGAGGAACATGTCGGCACCGTGCATCAGATCGGCGAGCGAGCGCGATTCGGTGGCCTGGGCATACTTGGCCTTGGACTCGTCCATGCCGGCGCGGCCCTGGTAGCAGACACCCTTGGAGTCGGCGACGAAGACGTTTTCCTTGCGCGCACCCAGCGAGCACAGCAGGTCGAGGCAGGAGATCGCGGCGGCACCGGCGCCGGAGCAGACGATCTTGATGTCCGCGATCTTCTTGTTGACCAGCAGCAGGGCATTGAGCAGACCGGCGCCGACGATGATGGAGGTGCCGTGCTGGTCGTCATGGAAGACCGGAATCTTGCAGCGCTCGCGCAGCTTGCGCTCGATGTAGAAGCACTCCGGCGCCTTGATGTCTTCCAGGTTGATGCCGCCGAAGGTCGGCTCCAGCGAGGCGATGATGTCGACCAGCTTGTCGGGATCGTTCTCGTTGATCTCGATGTCGAAGACGTCGATGCCGGCGAACTTCTTGAACAGCACGCCCTTGCCTTCCATCACCGGCTTCGAGGCCAGCGGGCCGATGTTGCCGAGGCCGAGCACGGCGGTGCCGTTGGTGATGACGGCGACGAGGTTGCCGCGGGCGGTGTAGCGGGAGACAGTGGACGGATCGCGCTCGATCTCTTCGCAAGGCGCGGCGACGCCCGGCGAGTAGGCCAGGGCCAGGTCACGCTGGTTGCTCAGCTGCTTGCTGGGCGTGACGCTGATTTTGCCGGGCTGAGGAAATTCGTGGTAATCCAGAGCGGCTTTACGCAGTGCCTCATCCATAGTGTCTCTCGCTTGTACGGGGTGCTGTTGTCAAGCGCGGGATTATAGCACCTGCATGCGCATTCTTGGGGCATCCGGGTGTCAGGCGCATGACCAGCTGGTCGGCCGTCCTGCGGCGCTGGCAGAAATGACAAGGCCCTCGCGGGGAGGGCCTTGTGATGGTGTCGCGACGTGCGCCGTGACTGGCGCCGGTCAGCTCCGACCCTGCTCGCGCGCGACGGCGCGATAGCCGATGTCGCTGCGGTGGTATTCGCCTTCCCAGCCCACCTTGGCCACCTCGGCATAGGCTGCGGCCTGGGCTTCGGACACGGTGTTGCCGAGGCCGGTGGCGCAGAGCACGCGACCGCCGCTGGTGATGACCTGGCCATCGCTCAGGGCGGTGCCGGCATGGAAGACCTTGGCGTCGGCGCCTTCCTGGTTCAGGCCGGCGATCACATCACCCTTGCGGATGTCGCCGGGATAGCCGCCGGCGGCCATGACCACGCCGAGCGCGGCGCGCGGATCCCAGTCGGCCTCGATGGCATCGAGCTGACCGGCGATGCCGGCCTCCACCAGTGCCACCAGCGAGCTGCGCAGACGCATCATCACCGGCTGGGTTTCCGGGTCGCCGAAGCGGCAGTTGAATTCGATCACCTTGGGCGCGCCGGAGTCATCGATCATCAGGCCGGCATACAGGAAGCCCGTGTACGGGTGACCTTCGCTGATCATGCCGTTGACGGTCGGCATGATGACTTCGCGCATCACGCGCGCATGCACTTCCGGCGTCACCACCGGAGCCGGCGAGTAGGCGCCCATGCCGCCGGTGTTGGGGCCGGTGTCGGCATCGCCGATGCGCTTGTGATCCTGGCTGGTGGCCATGGCCAGCGCATTCCTGCCGTCGACCATGACGATGAACGAGGCTTCCTCGCCTTCGAGGAACTGCTCGACCACGACGCGGGCGCCGGCCGAGCCGAACTTGTTGCCGGCCAGCATGTCGACGATGGCTTCTTCGGCTTCGGCCAGCGTCATGGCGACGATGACGCCCTTGCCGGCGGCCAGGCCGTCAGCCTTGATGACGATGGGCGCGCCTTTCTCGCGCACATAGGCGAGGGCGGCATCGGTATCGGTGAAAACCTGGTAGAACGCGGTCGGAATGTCGTGGCGCGCCAGGAAGTCCTTGGCGAAGGCCTTGGAGCCTTCGAGCTGGGCGGCGTGCTGGGTCGGGCCCCAGATCTTCAGGCCGGCGGCGCGGAAGGCGTTGACCACGCCATTGACCAGCGGAGCCTCCGGGCCGACCACGGTCAGCGCGATGCCCTCGCTCTGCGCGAACGCCACCAGCGCGGCGTTGTCGAGAATATCCAGCGCCACATTGCGGCACTTGGCTTCGGTCGCCGAACCGGCATTGCCGGGAGCGACGAACACGGTCTCGACGCGCGCGTCCTGGGCAAGCTTCCAGGCCAGCGCATGTTCACGGCCACCCGAGCCAAGCAGCAAAATCTTCATGTAGCGATCTCCGAAATTACGGGCTCACACCTGCAAGAGGTCGTGATCCATGGCGCATGGCAGCTTTGCCTGCAACGCTGCCATGCGCCATGCAGCGCGGCCGAATTAATGCCTGAAATGGCGCATGCCGGTGAACACCATCGCGATCCCGGCCTCATCAGCAGCGGCGATCACTTCGGCGTCACGCATCGAGCCGCCGGGCTGGATGATGGCGGCGATGCCGGCCTTGGCGGCGTTGTCGATGCCGTCGCGGAACGGGAAGAAGGCATCGGATGCCATCACCGCGCCCTGCACCTGCAGACCGGCATGTTCGGCCTTGATGCCGGCGATGCGCGCGGAGTTGACGCGGCTCATCTGGCCGGCGCCGACACCGATGGTCTGACGACCCTTGGCATAGACAATGGCGTTGGACTTGACGTACTTGGCGACCTTCCAGGCGAAGATGAGGTCGTGGATCTCGGCTTCGGTCGGGGCGCGCTTGGTCACGATCTTGAGATCAGTGTCCTTGATCATGCCCAGGTCCTGATCCTGCACGAGCAGGCCTCCGGTGACGCGCTTGAAGTCCCACTGCGAGGCACGGGCATTGATGTCCGGCAGGGCGCCGCAGGTCAGCACGCGCACGTTCTGCTTGGCGGCGGTCACTGCCAGCGCTTCCGGCGTCACGCTCGGGGCGATGATGACTTCGACGAACTGGCGGTCGACGATGGCCTTGGCGGTGTCTGCATCGAGTTCGCGGTTGAAGGCGATGATGCCGCCGAACGCGGATTCCGGGTCGGTGGCATAGGCCAGATCATAGGCCTTGCGAATGCCGCCTTCGGCATCGAGCACCACGGACACGCCACACGGATTGGCATGCTTGACGATGACGCAGGCCGGCTTGGCGAAGCTCTTCACGCATTCCAGCGCGGCGTCAGTGTCGGCGATGTTGTTGTACGACAGTTCCTTGCCCTGCAGCTGCGTCGAGGTGGCGACAGACGCTTCCTTCGGCGCGGCTTCGGTGTAGAACGCGGCACGCTGGTGCGGGTTCTCGCCGTAGCGCAGTTCCTGGGCCTTGAAGAACTGGGTGTTGAAGGTGCGCGGGAAGGTGTCGCGAGCCGAGAGGTCGCCCTTCTTCTCGCCAACCAGGCCGCCCAGATAGTTGGCGATCATGCCGTCGTAGCCGGCGGTGTGCTCGAAGGCCTTCACAGCCAGATCGAAGCGCGTTTCGTACGACAGGCCGCCAGTGGCCTTCACTTCGGCCAGCACGCGGTCGTAGTCGCCGGCGCTGACCACGATGCCGACATGGGCATGGTTCTTGGCCGCCGAGCGCACCATGGTCGGGCCGCCGATGTCGATGTTCTCGATGGCGTCCGGCAGCGTGCAGTCAGCCTTGGCGACGGTGGCCGCGAACGGGTAGAGGTTGACCACCACCAGATCGATGCCGCCGATGTCGTGTTCGGCCATGACCGCGTCGTCCTGGCCGCGACGGCCGAGGATGCCGCCATGGATCTTCGGATGCAGCGTTTTCACGCGGCCATCCATCATTTCCGGGAAGCCGGTGTAGTCGGAGACTTCGGTCACCGCCACGCCTTCAGTCTGCAGCAGCTTGAAGGTGCCGCCGGTGGAGAGCAGATGCACGCCGGCCGCGGCGAGCTCGCGGGCGAAGGCAACAATGCCGGTCTTGTCGGAAACGCTGATCAGGGCGCGCTGCACGCGTTGGGTCATGGCGGAACTCGTGTTGCTGAAAGGGAAATTCTGTACGGAGGGCGGGTGGCCGCTCAGTTCATCAGACCGTGCTGCTTGAGCTTCTTGCGCAGCGTGCCGCGGTTGAGGCCGAGAATCTCGGAGGCGCGGGTCTGGTTGCCACGGGTGTACTCGAGGACGACTTCCAGCAGCGGGGTTTCGACTTCCGCCAGCACCATGTCATAGACATCGGTGGCGCGCTCGCCATCGAGATGGGCGAAGTAGTTGCGCATGGCCATCTCGACGTGATCACGCAGTGTCTGGTTCGGGCGGGTGCTGGTGCTGGTCAAAGGTTTCTTGACGACGGACATGTCCATGCTGATTTCACTGCTCATGTTGGGGGGGCTGTCAGGCAGCGGCATCCGGCCGCTGGTCCTGAACCCGGTTTGAAAAATATTCGCTGACCAGTCGAACCTGCTGGTCAGTCTCTGCAAGGGCATTGAACTGCCGGCTCAGCGCGCGGCCGTCCGGCAATTGTTCGGCATACCAGCCGAGATGCTTGCGCGCGAAGCGCAGGCCGAGATCCGGACCATAGAACGCGTGCATGCTGGCCAGGTGGTCCAGAATGATGTCGCGTCGCGACGCCATGTCCGGGGAGGAAAGGCGTTCGCGGGTTCGGAGGTAGTGCTGGATCTCGTCGAAGAGCCACGGACGTCCGTGAGCTCCCCGGCCGATCATTATACCATCGCAGCCGGTCTGCTCAAAGACGCGCAATGCCTTTTCCGGGCTGTCGATGTCGCCATTGGCCAGCACCGGAATGCCGACCGCCTGCTTGATGGCGGCGATGGTCTCGTATTCGGCATCGCCCATGTACTTGTCGGCACGCGTGCGGCCGTGCACGGACAGCATGGCAATGCCTGCATCCTCGGCGATCTTCGCGATGGTGACGCCATTGCGGTGGTCGCGATCCCAGCCGGTGCGCGTCTTCAGGGTGACCGGCACATCAACGGCGGCGACCACGGCCTTGAGGATGGCGGCGACCAGGGGCTCGTCCTGCATGAGCGCCGAGCCGGCCAGGCGATTGCACACCTTCTTGGCCGGGCAGCCCATGTTGATGTCGATGATCTGGGCGCCGCGCTCGACATTCTGGCGCGCGGCATCGGCCAGCATGTCGGGGTCGTAGCCGACGATCTGGACGGTGATGGGGCCGGGCTCGCCGGCATGATCCATGCGAAAGCGCGACTTGCTGGTGTTCCACAGCCGCGTTTCCGAGGCGACCATTTCCGATACCACATGGCCGGCGCCCAGCGAGCGGCAGAGCTGGCGGAACGGGCGATCGGTGACGCCGGCCATGGGCGCCAGCGCCAGCGGCACGTCTATGCGGTATGGGCCGATGTGCAGCGGCTTGAGCAGGTCGGGCAGGGTCATGGCAGCGCCCTCAGCTCGGCCTGCTCGAAGACGGGAATGCTGCCGTCGGCGCGTGCCGGCAGGCGCACCGCCAGGCTGATGCGCACCGGCTGTTCGCTGGCGACCAGCCGGTGCGGGGCGAGGCCGGCGGGCAGGCCGGACGGCAGATAGTCCGTCGGCTGCAGCGTGCGCTGGCCGGCCAGCTGTCCCTGCCAGTCGCGCAGCTCAAGAGTCAGGGCCGGCCAGGTTTGCAGAATGTCGGCGTGGTGCTGGAGCAGGGCATCGACATGCCAGACGCCGGGGACACCGGCCTCGGCGCGCAGCGTCAGCGCGGAGATCTGCCAGGCGCCAGCCAGATGCGGGCGTTCGAGTTCGTAGCCGGCGGCAGCCAGAACCGGGTTCAGGGCATTGCGCACGACAGGCTGGCGCAGCCAGAGGTCGCGGCTCAGCCAGACAGCCTCGCTGGCGACCACCAGCAAGCCGGTCGCCGCCAGCGCCAGCCACAGTCCGCGCCTGCGCACCAGTGGCTGCCGGGTCAGTTCGACCGGCAGCTGCAAGGTGTTCAGGTTCTGCGGAGTGACTGGCGTGGTCATGATCAGCTCAGCGCTTGCGTCCGGACAGGCGGCACCAGTCCTCGTCCTTGATGGCGAGGCCGTCCATGTCGCACCACTCGCCGTAGATTTCGCGCAGCTCGTCGACCTGCGACAGGATGATGCCGGACAGGGCGATGTCGCCACCGGCGCGCAGGAAGGAGGTCAGCGTCGGCGCCAGCATGCCGAGCGGGCCGGCGAGAATGTTGGCGACCACGACATCGGCACCCTGGCCGTTGTTGAAATCGACAGGCATGTCTTCCGGCATGAAGACCTTGATGCGATCAGCCACGCCATTGCGTTCGGCATTGTCGCGGGTGGCGGTCAGCGCCTGCGGATCAAGGTCGACGCACCAGGCTTCGCGGGCGCCGAGCAGCAGGGCGGCGACGGCGAGAATGCCGGAGCCGCAGCCGTAGTCGACAACGACCTTGCCCTTGAGGTCGAGGCCGTCCAGCCACTCCATGCACAGCGCGGTGGTCTGGTGGGTGCCGGTGCCGAAGGCCAGACCGGGATCAAGCAGCAGATTGATGGCGTCGGGCTGCGGCGGCGGCGTCCAGCTCGGCACCACCCAGAGGCGTTCGCCGAAGCGCATGGGGTGGTAGTTGTCCATCCAGGCGCGCTCCCAGTCCTTGTCCTCCAGCACTTCGATGCGGTGCGGCGGCAGGGCGTGGCCGAGCTGGCCTTCGAGGAAGTCGACGACAGCGTCCATTTCCGAGTCGACCACGAAGAGGCCGATGACGCGGGTGGCATCCCACAGCGGCTGTGCGCCGGGCGGCGGTTCGAGCAGGGGCTGGTCGGCCGAATCCTCCATGAGCACGGCGCTGGCGCCTGCGGTCTCAAGCAGTTCTTCGTAGCGCGGCGCGTCGGCCTTCTGGGTCTCGATCTTGATTTGCAGCCAGGACATGACGGCCTCCGGAAAACAGGACGCGCAGTGTAGTCTTCCGGCTGGCGATTTTGTAGTCAGAAATCGCGTTGGAGAGGGGTGAAATGCAGGGAATGGGGTGTCGTGCAGGGCGCGACACCCCGGAGCAGCCTCAGGCCGGAATGCGCAGCATCTGACCCGGGTAGATCTTGTCCGGGTTGCTCAGCATGGGCTTGTTGGCCTCGAAGATCTTCATGTAGGCGTTGGCATTGCCATATTGTTCCTTGGCAATGTGCGACAGGGTGTCGCCGGATTTCACGGTCACGAATTTCGCTTCCGGGGCCGGCGTGGTCACCACCAGGTTGTCATCGACCTGATCGACCATGTCGACATTGCCGAGGGCCAGGATGATCTTTTCCTTCTCTTCCTGGGTTGCCACGGTGCCTTCGATGGTGGCCTTGCCGCTGCCGAAGATGACCTTCAGGCCGGCGATCGGCAGCTGCAGCGCCTGAATGCGCGCGAGCAGGGCATTTGCCACTTCCTGGTTGGTCGGCTGGCCGGGTGTGGCCGGTGTGACTTCCTTCTGGGCGTGGCCGCCGAAAAGCTTGTCACCGACGTTTTGTACGAAGCTCAACAGTCCCATGGTGCATCTCCATTGTGTTTTGACACAGGTGCCTCAGCTCAGGCCGAGTTTCTTTTCGAGATGGTGGATGTCAACGCCGCCCTTGAGGAAGGCATCGTCACGCAGGATGACATCGCGATGGAGGGCGATGTTGCTCTTGATGCCGTCGACCACGATTTCGTCGAGCGCATTGTGCAGGCGCTTGAGCGCGACTTCGCGTGTCGGCCCGTAGGCAATGAGCTTGCCGATCAGCGAATCGTAGTTGGGCGGCACGCTGTAGCCGGAGTACAGGTGCGAATCCATGCGGATGCCGGGGCCGCCGGGCGCATGGTAGTAGTTGACCTTGCCGGGGCAGGGCATGAAGGTCTTGGGGTCTTCCGCATTGATGCGGCTTTCCACGGCATGGCCCTGCAGCTTGATCTGGTCCTGGGTGACCGACAGGCCGAGGCCGGCAGCCACACGCAGCTGTTCCTTGATGATGTCGATGCCGGTGACCATTTCGGTGACCGGGTGCTCGACCTGCACGCGCGTGTTCATTTCGATGAAATAGAAGCGCTCGTTCTCGTAGAGGAACTCGAAGGTGCCGGCACCGCGATACTTCATCTGTTCGCAGGCGCGCACGCAGGAAGCGTAGACCTCTTCGCGCAGGTGCTGCGGGATGAGCGGAGCCGGAGCCTCTTCCACCACCTTCTGGTGGCGGCGCTGCAGCGAGCAGTCGCGGTCATAGAGATGGATGGCCTTGCCTTCGCCGTCGCCGATGACCTGGATCTCGACATGACGCGGATGCTGCAGGAACTTTTCCATGTAGACGGTGTCGTCGCCGAAGGCGGCACCAGCCTCGCCCTTGGTGATCGCCAGCGAATTCAGCACTTCGTGCTCTTCGTAGACCACGCGCATGCCGCGGCCACCACCACCGGCGGCGGCCTTGATGATCACCGGCAGGCCGATCTTGCGGGCCATCTCGATGGCGTCATCGGCGCAGACGGCACCATCGGAGCCGGGCACGGTCGGCACGCCGGCGGCCTTCATGGCGACGATGGCGGCAACCTTGTTGCCCATCATGCGGATGGACTCGGCGCGCGGGCCGATGAACTTGAAGCCGGACTTCTCGACGGCGTCGGCGAAGTCGGCGTTCTCGGCCAGGAAGCCGTAGCCCGGGTGGATGGCCTGGGCGTCGGTGACTTCCGCCGCCGAAATCAGCGCAGGAATGTTGAGATAGGATTCCTTGCTGGCTGCCGGGCCGATGCACACGGCCTGGTCAGCCAGACGCACGTGCAGCAGGTCGCGGTCGGCCTTGGAGTAGACCGCTACCGTCTTGATGTCCAGTTCCTTGCAGGCGCGCAGGATGCGGAGCGCAATCTCGCCTCGGTTGGCGATGACCACCTTGTCCAGCATGTCGGTGATCTCCGCTTAGACGATGGTGAACAGCGGCTGGTCGAATTCCACCGGCAGGCCGTCTTCGACGAGGATGCTCTCGATGACGCCACCCTTGTCGGCCTGGATCTGGTTCATCATCTTCATGGCTTCGATGATGCAGACCACGTCGCCCGGCTTGACGGTCGAGCCGATGTCGACGAAGCGGGCGGAGCCCGGAGCCGGCGAACGATAGAAGGTGCCGACCATGGGCGAGCGCTGCACATAGCCCTGGGTGCTGGGTTCGCTTGCGGCCGGTGCGGTGCCCTTGGTCTGGGCGGCAGTCGCGGCAGCCACCGGGGCGGCCACGGGTGCGGCGACGGGTGCGACAGCGTGGGGAGGCAGGCTGTAGCTGACGGTTGCCGGCGCGCGGTTGCGGGCAATGCGAACCGATTCCTCGCCTTCGGTGATTTCCAGCTCGTCGATGCCGGACTCTTCAACCAGCTCGATCAGCTTCTTGATCTTGCGAATATCCATGGGGAACGTACTCCTCGAAAAAAATTCAGTGGGCCGTGCGCAGTTCGCGCAGGGCGTAGGCCAGAGCAAGCTCGTAGCCCATGGCGCCGAGTCCGGTGATGACGCCGACGGCCTTGTCCGACAGATAGGAATGCTGTCGGAAGGTTTCGCGGGCGTGCACGTTGGACAGGTGCACCTCGATGAACGGGATCTTCACGCCGAGCAGGGCATCGCGCAGGGCCACCGAAGTGTGCGTGTAGGCGGCCGGATTGATGATGATGAAGCGCGTGCCGTCGAGGCCGGCCTGGTGGATGCGGTCGACCAGGGCGCCTTCGTGATTGCTTTGCAGGCTGCCGAGACTGATGCCGGCCTGATCCGCCTGCGTCTGCAGGCGCTTGTTGATGGCGTCGAGCGTGTCGGCGCCATAGATGCCGGGCTCGCGCTGACCGAGCAGGTTCAGGTTGGGTCCGTGCAGGACGAGAATCGCGGGCATAGTTTCTTCTTTCCTGGCCGGGCGCCGGGTAAGCGCGGGGTCGGACATTAAACAATCACCAGGATGGCGGTGAAATGCAGTAATTGTCGGCTATTTGGCCACATGTTGCCGGGCACGATACCGAATGCCCGGTGGCCAGGCAATCACTCTGGATGACAGTCTCGTGAAATTGTGACGAATTGCATGAGGCATGCTCGGCGCTTTTGTCGAGGCCGGCAAGCCGACCATCGTCGGCCGACGCAAAACAGCCATGACCGTATGGACACGCGCCTGCGATGCACCTAATCTCCGTCGAGATAACAAGAGGTGGACGCGCAGTACGGCTCGCCAAATCACCCAGCCGTCGCTTCATGCGCAGTCCAACCGTGTTCGGTTCGTACGACACCACACGAGGGCCCGTTGCATGCGGAAATCTGTAGTAGTACGTCTCTTCGCGAGCGTGCTTTTCCTGTTGATCACCACCACCCTGCATGCAGCGACCCGTTGGGACATGACCCCGGGTGTCACCGACATCAGCCAGCAGGTGTTCCATCTCCACCGCACCATCCTGTTCATCTGCATCGCCATCGGCGTGGCCGTGTTCGGCATGATGTTCTGGTCCATCCTGCATCATCGCAAGTCGAAGGGCGCGGTCGCGGCGCACTTCCACGAAAGCACCACGGTCGAGATCATCTGGACCATCATCCCCTTCATCATTCTCATCGGCATGGCGATTCCGGCGACACGCGTGCTCGTGGCCATGAACGACACCGGCGATTCGACGCTGACCATCCGCGTCACCGGCTCGCAGTGGAAGTGGAACTACGAATACCTGACCTATGAAAAGGACAAGGATGTCGGAGTCAGCTTCCTGTCCGTGCTGTCGACGCCGCGCGAGCAGTACGAGCGCCAGGGCAAGGGCTGGAATTCCGCCAACACGCCGGACTTCAAGAATCATCCCAACTACCTGTCCGAGGTCGACCGGCCGCTGGTGATCCCGACCGGTCAGAAGATCCGTTTCCTGCTCACCTCCGATGACGTCATCCACGCCTGGTGGGTGCCGGCGTTCGCGATCAAGCGCGATGCCGTGCCGGGCTACATCAACGAAGTCTGGACCGATGTGCCCAAGGGCAAGGAAGGCGTTTTCCGCGGTCGTTGCGCCGAGCTCTGCGGCAAGGACCACGCCTTCATGCCCATCGTGGTCGAGGCGAAGACGCAGGCCGAGTTCAAGACCTGGCTGGCATCCGCCAAGACGCGCGCTGCCGAGGAAGCCAAGGCGGCTGCGGCATCGGTTGATTACAAGTTCCCCTCGCTGGATGCCGCGGTGAAGGAAGGCGAGGGCGTCTACGGTGCCCGTTGCGCCGCCTGCCACCAGGTTGGCGGCACCGGTCTGCCACCCATGTTCCCGGCGCTGAAGGGCAGCAAGATCGCCGCCGACAAGGCCCGCAAGGCCGATCACATTCACCTCGTGCTTACCGGCAAGAACGCCATGCCGGCCTGGAAGGGACTGCTGACGCCGCGTGAGCTGGCGGCTGTGGTCACCTATGAGCGCAATGCCTGGGGCAATGCCACCGGCGATCTCGTCCAGCCTTCGGAGATGGCGAAATGAGCGGAGAAAACACGAT
This sequence comes from Perlucidibaca sp., assembly GCA_023265995.1. GTDB lineage: Bacteria > Pseudomonadota > Gammaproteobacteria > Pseudomonadales > Moraxellaceae > Perlucidibaca. The sequence continues at coordinate 11,862 of JAHFSA010000009.1, read as the reverse complement.
GTCGCACGCAGTTCACGCCGACCATGAGCATCATCATGAACTGAAGCCGTTCCTGCTGCGCATGTTCACCACGACCAACCACAAGGACATCGGCACGATGTACCTGGTGTTTGCCCTGCTCATGCTGCTCAGTGGCGGCATGGCGGCCATGGTCATCCGTGCCGAGCTGATGTATCCGGGTCTGCAGCTGCTGCAGCCCGACTTCTTCAACCAGATGACCACCGTGCACGGTCTGCTCATGGTCTTCGGCGCCATCATGCCGGCCTTCACCGGCTTCGCGAACTGGATGGTGCCGATGATGATCGGCGCGCCCGACATGGCGCTGCCGCGTCTCAACAACTTCTCGTTCTGGCTGCTGCCCTTCGCCTTCACCATCCTGCTCGGCTCGGTGGCGATGTCGATACTCGGCCACGGCTCGGCGCCCAACTTCGGCTGGACCTTCTACGCGCCGCTGTCGACCAAGTTCGCCCCGGCCAGCACCGACTTCTTCATCTTCTCCGTGCACCTCATGGGCATCTCGTCCATCCTCGGTGCCATCAACGTCGTCGTCACCATCTTCAACCTGCGCGCCCCCGGCATGACGCTGATGAAGATGCCGCTGTTCGTCTGGACCTGGCTGATCACCGCCTTCCTGCTCATCGCGGTCATGCCCGTGCTGGCCGGCGTGGTGACCATGATGCTCACCGATCGCCACTTCGGCACCAGCTTCTTCGATGCCGCCGGCGGCGGCGACCCGGTCATGTTCCAGCACATCTTCTGGTTCTTCGGACACCCCGAGGTCTACATCATGATCCTGCCGTCATTCGGGATCATTTCAGCCATCATTCCGGTGTTCGCGCGCAAGCCGCTGTTCGGCTACGCCTCCATGGTCTATGCCACGGCATCGATCGCGCTACTGTCGTTCGTGGTCTGGGCTCATCACATGTTCACCACCGGCCTGCCGCTGGCCGGCTCGCTGTTCTACATGTACATGACCATGCTGATTTCGGTGCCCACCGGCGTGAAGGTGTTCAACTGGGTCGCCACCATGTGGAAGGGCTCGATGACCTTCGAGGTGCCCATGCTGTTCGCGCTGGCCTTCGTGGTGCTGTTCAGCATCGGCGGCTTCTCCGGCCTCATGCTCGCCATCACGCCGGCCGATTACCAGTATCAGGACACTTACTTCGTGGTGGCGCATTTCCACTATGTGCTGGTCACCGGCTCGCTGTTCGCCATCTTCGCCGGCACCTACTACTGGATTCCGAAGTGGTCCGGCCACATGTTCAACACCACGCTCGGCAAGCTGCATTTCTGGAGCTCGCTGCTGTCGGTGAACCTGCTGTTCTTCCCGATGCACTTCGTCGGCCTTGCCGGCATGCCGCGCCGCTATGCCGACTACTCCATGCAGTTCGCCGACCTGAACTTCTGGATATCCATCGGCGGCTTCTGGTTCGGCGCCAGCCAGCTGTTCTTCCTGGCCATGCTGCTGACCATCAAGCGTCAGCCCAAGGCTCCGGTTAACCCGTGGGAAGCGAAGGAAGGTCTGGAGTGGACGCTGCCGAGTCCGGCGCCTTACCACACCTTCTCCGAACCGCCGGTCATCAAGTGAGCGGGGCAGGGCAGGCATGAGCGGCGAGCGCATTCCGAAGCGGCAACTGCAGTATCTCGCGGGCGGGGTGCTGATGATGTTCGCCTTCGCGGTCTTCGCCATGCCGCCCATGTACCGCGCCTTCTGCGAACTGACCGGACTCAACGGCAAGCCGTCGATGACGGCGGCGGGCGCGGCTGCCGCTGTCGATCTTGATCGCACCGTCACTGTCGAGTTCGTGACCTCGGTGGATGCCGGACTGCCCTGGACCTTTACCGGCGACACCCGTTCCATCGAGGTGCATCCGGGCCAGATCCAGCATGTCAGCTTTCATGTCGTCAACGAGGCCGGCACGGCGGTGACCGCGCGTGCCGTGCCCTCGATCGCGCCAGCCGCAGGCGCCAGTCATCTCAAGAAGACACAGTGTTTCTGCTTCAAGGAGCAGACACTGGCGGCCGGCGCCAGCGCCGACATGCCGGTGATTTTCTACATAGACCCGGATCTGCCGCGACAGATCAAGATTGTGACCCTGGCCTACCGCTTCTATCGCCAGCCCGATGCCGGGCAGAAGATCTGAAGCCGGACCCTATCGCCGAAGAGGAGTGTTGCATGTCCGCCACCACCGAAAGCACCAACCCGGGCCAGAAGCCATCGCACTACTATGTGCCGGCCAGCAGCCCGTGGCCCATCATGGGCTCCGCCATCCTGTTCACCCTGGTGATCGGCGCCGGCAATGTCATTCAGAGTCACAGCCAGTCCGGCATCGCTCCCAATGAGGGACACCTCAACTTCCTGCTGCCGATCGGCATACTGGGTGTCTTCGCGCTGATGTTCCTGTGGTTCCGCGACACCATCCGCGAGAGCCTGGGCAACCGCAACTCGCTGCAGATGGACCACTCCTACCGTCAGGGCATGACCTGGTTCATCTTCTCGGAGGTGATGTTCTTCGGCGCCTTCTTCGGTGCGCTGTTCTACGCCCGTGTGCTCAGCGTTCCCTGGCTGGGCGGCGAGGGCAAGGGCGTCATGACGCACGAGGTGCTGTGGCCGCAGTTCCAGGCCCTGTGGCCACTGGTGCACATGCCGGGCGGGCAGACCACGCACGCCATGGAGCCGTGGGGGCTGCCCTTCCTCAACACCGTGATTCTGCTGACGTCATCGGTGACGCTGACGGTTGCGCACCATGCCCTGCTGGTGGGTGACCGCAAGCGCCAGGTCGGTTACCTGGCTCTGACGGCCGCGTTGGGCCTCATCTTCCTGTGCTGCCAGGCCTACGAATACCACCATGCCTACACCGAGATGGGGCTGACCCTGGGTTCCGGCATCTACGGCTCGACCTTCTTCATGCTCACCGGTTTTCACGGCCTGCATGTGACCATCGGTACCATCATGCTGACGGTCATGACCTTGCGTTCGATGAAGGGCCACCTGACGCCCGGAAACCATTTCGCTTTCGAGGCGGCAGCCTGGTACTGGCACTTCGTGGATGTGGTCTGGCTGTTCCTGTTTGTGACGGTCTACTGGTTATAGACCGTGCGGATCGAGCAGCCCGAACGAGCCAAGCACGAACAGGGCTGCCACGATCAGTATGGAAAGGATGACGCGTGCCTTGAGGGCCTTCAGCAGACGCTGAGGGTCGCCCTGGCCGCCGCGGGTCATGGCACGCAGTGCCGAGAACAGCTGCCATACCACCAGGCCAAGTGCGAACAGAATCAGAATCTTGACGGCCATCGTGTCACTCCAGTGAATGTCGAGGCCACAGTATAGATGTGGAGTAGTAGTTGACTGTGCATCCGGCGACGAATGGAACGCGAAGGCTCTGGCCCTCGCTGGTGGCTGTGACCGTGTTGCTGGTCGTGGCGGCGGCGCTGCTCTCGCTTGCCTGCTGGCAGTGGGGGCGCGCGGCCGAAAAGGAACATCTGCTCGCGCGTCAGGCCGCGCGTGGTCAGCAGCAGCCGCTGGACTGGGCACAGCTGCGCGCGCTGGGCGCCGATGTCGCTGATCGTCCGGTGCGACTCTCCGGCAGCTTCCGCCCTGATCTTCATGTCGCCCTCGACAACCAGATGCGCAATGGTGTCGCCGGCTTTCATCTCTATGTCGTGTTCCAGCCCGAGGGCTCGCCTGATGGCGTGCTGGTCAATGTCGGCTGGGTGCCTACCGATCGCGATGGTGGTCCGGCGGTGCCCTCCGCCATGCCCGGTGCTCATGACATCACCGGCTGGGCGGTCTATCCCTCGGCTTTTCTCACGGTCGGCGAACCCGAGTTCACCCGTGGTCTCTGGCGTGCCGGTCGCATAGAACCAGCCGTGTGGGCGCAGCGCTGGGGTGTGAGTCTGGTGCCCTGGGTGGTGCGACTGGCGCCCGAGGTGCCGGGTGGCTATGTCCGCGACTGGCAGGCCGGCGCCGAGATGCGCATGAGTCCCGGGCGCCATCGCGCCTATGCTTTCCAGTGGGCGGCCCTGGCTGTGGCCTGGTGCGTCTGCTGGTTCTACGCCTGGCGCAAGCTCGGCAGGGAGATCGTTTGATGTCGTCTTCCGTGTCGCCGGCGCGACGTTCCTCGCGCTGGGTCATCCTGGCCCTGGCGCTCAGCTTCATTCTGCCGTTCGTGTTCGGGCATCTGGCCTACGAGCGCGGCTGGTTCGGTGGCGGTGTCACCAACAAGGGCGAACTGATCACGCCACCGCTGGCGGTGCGGGATCTGGCCCTGAGTGACGCCGGCGGTGCAGCCGCCGATCTCTCCGGGCGCTGGTGGATAGTCTATGTCGTGCCGGATGTCTGCGATGCCGCCTGTCAGCAGAGCTGGCAGGCCTTGCCGAGCATGCATGCCGGTCTCGGTCGCGAGCGTGGTCGCGTCGGCGTGCTGCTGGTGACCAGCGCCGACAGTGCGCCGGTGCCCGAGGTCCTGCGCCGGCTGCCGGCAGTGCGTCAGGTGTCCGCCGAGCGCAGCCTGCTGGCCGCGCGCCTGGGCAGTGCCGGTGTGCCGGCGCCGGCCATCGGGCGCTGGTTCATCATGGATCCCATGGGCTGGATCATGCTCACCTATCTGCCGCCGCCGGCCAGCGATGCCGCCATCCTGAAGGCGCAGGATGTTCTCGATGATTTGCAGAAGCTGCTGAAGGTATCCCGCATTGGCTAGACATGACAGGCGCACACTGGTGCGCTGGGCCCGTTTCGCCCTGGTGCTGACGCTCATGGTCATCATGCTGGGGGCCTGGACCCGTCTGCGCGATGCCGGTCTCGGCTGTCCGGACTGGCCGACCTGCTACGGCCATCTCAGCGTGCCGAGCACGCCCGAGGCGCTGGCCCGGGCGCACGAGCTCTATCCGCATCAGGAAGTGGTGGCCCGCAAGGCCTGGCCGGAAACCATTCATCGCTACTTTGCCAGCAGCATAGGTCTGGTCATTCTCATCCTGGCGGTGTGGATGATATTGCGCCGGCGCGAGCCCGGCATGCCCTGGCGGCATGGTCTGCTGCTGCTGGCGCTGGTCTGCCTGCAGGGCGCCTTCGGTGCCTTCACGGTCACCGAGAAGCTCTATCCGCCGGTGGTGACGGGGCATCTGCTGATCGGCTTCTCCACCCTGACCGCGCTCTTCCTGCTTTATCTGCGCCTGTCCGGAGCCTTCCGGCGCACGGGTGACTGGCGTGTGGCCGATCTGCAGCGCTGGGTTCATGCCGCCATCGCCATTGTCGTGCTGCAGATCGTGCTGGGCGGCTGGACGGCGTCGAACTATGCCGCCGCCGTCTGCACCGAGCTGCCCGTCTGCCAGGCTGGCTGGCAGCAGGCCTGGGCTCCGGGCGAGGCCTTCCGCCTGTTCCGGCCCGAGGACCGCTCCTACGAATTCGCGCCGCACCTGGGCGCGGCCGCCAAGATCACCATCCATGCCAGTCACCGCATGGGCGCCATGCTTGTGGTGTTCATGCTGCTGGTGCTGGCGGCGCGCCTCTATCTGAAGGCGCAGAGCCGACGCTACCGGCGCTTCGCGGTGGTGCTGGTGCTGGCGCTGCTGGTGCAGGTCGGCCTCGGCGTGGTCAATGTCACAGCGCAGCTGCCGCTGTGGAATGCGGTGGTCCACAATGTCTGGGCCGCCATCCTTTTGCAGATTCTGGTGGCGCTGGCCTTTGCCATGCGCCGCGAACGTTCCTAGGAGTGCCGCGATCATGGCAACAACATTGATGACTGCGGAAACGGCGGGCTGGCGGGATTTCTGGGCTCTGACCAAGCCGCGCGTGGTGGCCATGCTGCTGGTGACGGCCATGGTCGGCATGGTGCTGGCGCCGCATCAGGATCTCGGGCTGCTGCGCGGCCTGGCGGCGATCTTCGGGCTCTGGGCCGGCATGGCCTCGGCGGCCGTGATCAATCAGTGGGTCGATCAGCAGATCGATGCCGTCATGGCACGCACCCAGGGCAGGCCGCTGGTGCAGGGGCGTGTCAGCGGCCGTGTGGCGCTGCTCTGGGCCGGTTTCCTGGCGGCGGCCTCCATGCTGGTGCTGACGCTGTGGGTGAACCCGCTGACGGCCTGGCTGACCGCGCTGGGCATGGTCGGCTATGCCGGCATCTACACCCGCTTCCTCAAGCGTGCGACGCCGCAGAACATCGTCATTGGCGGGCTCTCCGGCGCGCTGCCGCCGCTGCTGGGCTGGGCGGCCGTCACCGGTCAGATGGCGCCCGAGGCCTGGCTGCTGGTGCTCATCATCTTCGTCTGGACGCCGCCGCACTTCTGGGCGCTGGCCATCCACCGTCGCGATGACTACGCCAAGGCCGGCATTCCCATGCTGCCGGTGACCCATGGCATCGAGCTCACCAAGTCGCTGGTCTGGTACTACACCATCCTGCTCGGCCTGGTTTCGCTCATGCCCTACCTGATCGGCATGAGCGGTCTGATCTACCTGGCGACCGCCGTCGTGCTCGCTGCCATGTTCATGCGCGAGGCCTGGCTGCTGCGTCGCGGCGCGCGCGAGGGCCAGGCCATGAAGACCTTCGGCTTCTCCATTGTCTACCTGCTGGGGCTGTTCGCAGGCCTGCTGATCGACCATCTCTGGCTGCTGCGGATCACTTGACAAAAGATTTCATTCTTGCTTGTTGCGTCAGATGCCCTTTCCGTGTCTAATCAACAAGCCCGTGGGCATCATCACATCGTAAACGCCATGTTCACCCATTTGCGCCAACGACTGATGGCAGCACCACGGCCATCCGATACAGCGTTTTTTGAGGTTGATTATGTCGCAACGTGAGCAGGGCACCGTGAAGTGGTTCAACGATGCCAAGGGTTTTGGTTTCATCCAGCGTCAAGCCGGTGAAGATGTGTTCGTCCACTTCCGTGCCATCCGTGGCGATGGTCACCGCTCCCTGCGGGACGGCCAGAAGGTCGAATTCAGCGTGGTCAAGGGTCAGAAGGGCTTCCAAGCCGAAGACGTCCTGCCCCTGGACTGATGCACCGGTCACGGTGGGTCGTCCGACCCACCGTGACACCCTTCAGCGGGTCATTTCCTCCCCGCATATTTTCATCTGTCTGCCGCATCGGGAGCCGGGTCAGTCCTGTCATTCTCGGCTTTAGGTATTGGTAGCGTGTTGGCCCGATGCCCAACCGAAGTGTTTGTGTCGAGACTGTTCATGCGCAGCAAACAAAGTATTGCTCTGCTTTATTCCCTGATGGGGCTGGGCTACGCCCTCAACGGCCTCGTCATGCTGGTGGCTCCAGGCCTCTGGCTCAAGCTTTTCCCCCTCGCTTTCACCACCATCAATGCCGACAGTGAATTTGCCGTCCGTCTTCTCGGCACGGTGGATATCGGTCTGGCCCCCCTGTTTTTCTGGTGTGCCCGCAACCTCAAGCGTTGCCGCACCATTCGTCTCGCGCTGACCATCCAGGCCACCGGCTTTGCCGCGGTCTCGGTCATCAGCATGGCCACCGGCCCGCTGGCGCTGAGCAGCCTGATCCCGTCGGTCGTGCTGACCGTGCTGCCGGCCCTGCTTCTGCTGCTGCTCAGCCTGCCGCCGCGCACCGTGCGCGTGAAAGGCCCGCGCGAGCAGGGCACCGTGAAGTGGTTCAATGCCAACAAGGGTTTCGGTTTCATCACCCGCGATACCGGCGATGACGTCTTCGTGCATTACCGCGCCATTCGCGGCGAGGGTCACCGTACCCTGCGCGAAGGGCAGCGCGTGGAGTTCTTCCTCAAGCGTGGCGACAAGGGTCTGCAGGCGGATGATGTGCAGATGATCGATGCCTGAGGCGAGGTCTTGAAACAGGAGCGGGCAGCATGAGCGAGGGCAAGGTGCGCTACCAGGAGCCGGTGCCGGAAACGGATATCGCCGAGTTCCGCAAGGTCGTCGAAAGCCGCCGCTCCGTCCGCCGTTTCACCAGCGAGCCGCTGCCCGAGGCGGTGCTTCAGGACTGCCTCGATCTCGCCATGCTGGCGCCGAACTCGTCCAATCTGCAGCCCTGGTCCTTTCATGTCGTGCGCACGCCGGCCGTGCGCGAAGGCATCGTCAAGGCCTGTCTGAGCCAGAATGCCGCCAGCACGGCCCAGGCCCTGGTGGCCGTGGTGGCGCGTACCGACACCTGGCATGCCAACACCGATCTCAATCTCGAACACTGGCCGTTGCCGGTCATGCCGGCCATCGTCGAGAACTACTACCGCCGCTACGCCAAGTTCCACTATGGTGAGGGGCTGTTCGGTCTGAAGGGGTTGTTCAAGAAGACCTTCTTCTCGATCGTCGGACTGGCGCGGCCTGTGCCGCGCGGTCCTTACACGGGTGCCGAAATGCGCACCTGGGCCGTCAAGAGCACGGCGCTGGCAGCAGAGAATTTCATGCTGGCCATGCGTGCCCACGGCTATGACACCTGCCCCATGGAGGGCTTCGACGAGGTGCGTGTGCGACGGCTGCTCAAGCTGCCGCGCGGTGCCATCGTTACCATGATTATCGGCGCGGGTCGTCGCGCACCGGATGGCGTGTATCACCCACGCATCCGTTTCAACCGGGAAAGATTCATACACGATGTCTGAACAGATCATTGATACACGACTGCCTGAAGAAGAGCAGCCCGAAGCGCAGGTCGGCACGCAAGTCGAGCCGGCACCGGAAGCCCTGACCGAGGCTGCTGCCGAGGCCGTCAGCAGCGAAGCTGTCGCGGAGACCGTCGTGGAGACGGTTGCCGAGTCCGCCGAGCCTGCCGCCGACCTGAGCGCCGAACCGGCGCCCGAGCCCGTGGCGGAGCCGGTCGTCGAGACTGTGGCAGAGGCTGCTGTCGTGGGCGCGACGGACGTTGTCGTTGCCGAGCCTGTTGTCGAGGCAGATGCCGTGACCGAAGCTGCTGCCGACGAGCCGGCGCCCGAGCGCCCGGCCGAGCCGCGCGTGCGCTTCCACGAGCTGCCGGTGCCCGAGCAGATCCTGCGCGCGGTCGATGACCTCGGCTTCGAGTACTGCACGCCGATCCAGGGGCGTGTGCTGCGCTTCACGCTGGCCGGCCACGATGCCATCGGCCGTGCCCAGACCGGCACCGGCAAGACCGCCGCCTTCCTGATCACGGTCATTGCCGACCTGCTGAAGAATCCGCAGACCGAAGAGCGCTTTGTCGGCGAGCCGCGTGCGCTGGTGCTGGCGCCGACGCGCGAGCTGGCTCTGCAGATCGCCCGTGATGCCGAGGATCTGGGCAAGCATGCCGGCCTCAAGGTCGTCACCCTGGTCGGCGGCATGGATTACGAAAAGCAGCGTCGCCAGCTCAATGACACCCCGGTCGACATCGTGGTGGCCACGCCGGGTCGCCTCATCGATTTCGCCAACAAGCATGAAGTCTATCTCGACCAGGTCGAGCTGCTGGTCATCGATGAAGCCGACCGCATGCTCGACATGGGCTTCATTCCCGACGTCAAGCGCATCGTGCGTCTGACGCCGCCGAAGTCGCATCGCCAGACCCTGCTGTTCTCCGCCACCTTCACGCGTGACGTGCTCAACCTGGCGGCGCAGTGGACCTTCTGTCCGGTCACGGTCGAGATCGAACAGGAGCATGCAACCACCGAGACCGTCGAACAGAAGGTCTACATCGTCACCACCGACGAGAAGATTCCGCTGCTCTACAACCTGATCACCCAGCACAAGCTGGAGCGCGTCATGGTCTTCGCCAACCGTCGCGACCAGACCCGCCGTCTCACCGACGTGCTGAAGGCGCACAACCTGTCGTGCGCGCTGCTCTCCGGCGATGTGCCGCAGGACAAGCGCGTGAAGACGCTGGAGAACTTCCGCGAAGGCAAGATCAACGTGCTGGTCGCCACCGATGTCGCCGGCCGTGGCATCCACATCGATGGTGTCAGCCATGTCGTCAATTTCACCCTGCCGGAACAGCCGGATGACTATGTGCACCGCATCGGCCGTACCGGTCGTGCCGGTGCCAGCGGCACCAGCATCAGCTTCGCCTGCGAGGATGACGGTCATCTGATTCCCGCGCTGGAGGCTGCCATCGGCCGCAAGCTCGACTGCATCCATCCGCCGGCCGAGCTGCTCGCTGCCGTGCCCGAGGTGACCGTGGTGCACGGCGCCTCCGGTGCCGAGCCGGCTCCGCGCCGTCCGCGTCCGGGCGGCGGCAGTGGTGGTGGCCGTCGCGGTGGCGGCGGTGGTGGTCGCGGACGCTGATCTCCGCGTCTCGCTGCCTAATGGAAAGCCCGGCCACAAGCCGGGCTTTCTGCTTTCCGGATGCCTGCCGGTCGCTGTCCGCTGCCGTCGGTCGCCCGACATCTTCCGGTCTACGCCAAAAGTAGCGTAGCTATCCTGGCTGCGAAGCATAGTCTCGTGAGTGTGAGAGGGGCCGTCTGGCCTTTCCCTGCCACAAGCGTCTCGCGAGAAGACCCAGGAGTTCGCCATGCAACAAGAAAAAGTCTGGGAGGCCATCGCGGCCAGCCCGAAATTCCAGCAGCTGGTACGGAGGAAGCGGCGCGTGCTCTCCGGCCTGATGCTCTTTTCCATCTGCTACTACGTTCTGCTGCCGCTGGGTGCGGCCTATGCCCAGGAGCTGTTCAGCCGCAAGGTCTGGGGGCCGCTCAATGTCGGCCTGCTGTTCGCCCTGTCCGAGTTCATCGTGGCCTGGGGTGTCGCGGTGATCTATTCGCGCGTCGCCAACCGCGAGTTCGATGCCATGGCGGCCGAGATCGTCGCCGAAGCCGAAGGGGTGATGAAATGAACGGCAAGCTCATGCTCGGGGCGCTGCTGGCGCTCGGCGTACCGGCCGCTGCGATGGCGTCCGAAGGTGCCGTGGCGCCGGAATATCGCTTCCTGACCTTCCTCGTGTTCGGCGCCATCATCATGCTGACCATGTTTGTCACCTACATGGCGGCCAAGCGTGTGCATTCGGCCTCGGACTTCTACACCGCCGGTGGCGGCATCTCCGGCCTGCAGAACGGCTGGGCCATTGCCGGCGACTATCTGTCGGCGGCGTCCTTCCTCGGCATTGCCGGCCTGATCTCGCTCTACGGCTATGACGGCTTCATGTACTCGGTGGGCTTCCTGATGGCCTACATCACGGTGCTGCTGGTCATTGCCGAACCCTGCCGCAACATCGGCAAGTACACGCTGGCCGACATCCTGGCCTATCGCAACGATCCCAAGAAGACCCGCGTCGCCGGGGCGCTTTCGGTGATCACGGTGTCGACCATCTACCTGACCGCGCAGATGGTCGGTGGCGGCGTGCTGGTGAAGACGCTGATCGGCATCGATTACGAGGTCTCGGTGGTGGCGGTCGGCATCCTCATGCTCGCCTATGTGCTGTTCGGCGGCATGGTGGCGACGACCTGGGTGCAGATCATCAAGGCCATTCTGCTGGTGATCGCGTCGCTGGTGCTGGTCATGCTGGTGTGGGCGCCGTACGGCTTCAGCCTGCCGGGCTTCCTCGACGCGGTGGTCGGTGACGGCAAGGTCCAGGCGCAGGTCGCCAAGGTGCTGGGCGATGCCGCGGCCAACATGACCTCGGCCGAGCTCGGCCAGCGTTTCCTGGAGCCGGGCCTGTACCTCAAGGATCCGCTCGATCAGCTCTCGCTGGGCATGGCACTGGTGCTTGGCACCGCCGGCCTGCCGCATATCCTGATGCGTTTCTTCACCGTGCCGAGTGCCCAGGAGGCGCGCAAGTCGGTGGTCTGGGCCATGGCCATCATCGGCGGCTTCTACGTGCTGACCATCTTCCTCGGCATGGGTGCCGCGATTCATGTCGGTGCGGCCGACATCGCGCTCATCGACAAGGGCGGCAACATGGCGGCACCTCTGCTGGCGCAGTTCCTCGGCGGTGGTGCGGACTCGATGCTGGGCAACTTCATGC
>JAHFSA010000008.1 GCA_023265995.1 Perlucidibaca sp. | reverse complement strand
CGCCGATGATAGTGTGGCATTCGCCATGTGAAAGTAGGTCATCGCCAGGCACCTAATAGCACGAACCCCTGATCAAAACCTGATCAGGGGTTTTTGCTTTTTAACGCAGTCAAAATCCGCCAATGCGCCGAGGAGAAATCAGCATGCAACCCGATCTGCGCAAGGGTTTCTACCAGCACTACAAGGGCCCGTACTACGAGGTCCTGGATCTGGTCCGGCATTCCGAAAGCGAGGAGTGGCTGGTGCTCTATCGCACCTGCTATGGCGACTGGGGGCGCTGGGTGCGCCCCTATGACATGTTTGTCGAAACCGTGGTGCTGGCCGATGGCGAGCGCCCGCGTTTCGCCTGGGCAGGCGAGAGCGCGCCGGAAGGGATTGTGCTGCCCTGAGGGCGGCGCTCAGGCCTCGATCAGGCGCATGGACAGATCGACGGCGCGAATGTCCTTGGTGATGGTACCCAGCGAAATGTAGTCCACGCCGGTTTCGGCGATGCCGCGCAGCGTGTTGCGGTTGACGTTGCCCGAGGCTTCGAGCTGGGCGCGGCCGGCGGTGATGCCGACGGCCACACGCATCTGCTCGAGATCGAAGTTGTCGAGCATGATGCGGTCGCTGCCGGCGGCAATGGCCTGTTCCAGTTCCTGCAGATTCTCCACCTCGACCTCCACCATGCGGCCCGGCGCCTGTGCGCGTGCAGCAGCCACGGCCGCGGCGATGGAGCCGGCTGCCATGATGTGGTTTTCCTTGATCAGGAAGGCGTCGTACAACCCCATGCGATGATTTTCGCCACCCCCCACGAGCACGGCATACTTCTGCGCCACGCGCAGACCGGGCAGGGTCTTGCGGGTATCGAGCAGGCGCGCCCGGGTGCCGCTGAGCAGACGGGTCAGCTCGCGCACATGGGTGGCGGTGGCGGACAGCGTCTGCAGGAAGTTGAGTGCGCAGCGTTCGGCGGTGAGCAGGCTGCGAGCGCTGCCGCTGACTTCCAGCAGGGGCGAGCCGGCAGTGATCTCGGCGCCTTCGTCGGCCAGCCAGCGGATCTGCAGCTGCGGATCGACCGCCATGAATACCGATTCGACCCAGAGCTTGCCGGCCATCACCATGTCATCACGGGTGATGATGCGGGCGGTAGCCTGGCGCTCGGCCGGGATAAGCTGAGCCGTGACATCGCCGGATCCGATATCTTCCACCAGGGCGGCGGCGACATTCGCGGCCAGTGCCGCTTTCAGCAACTCGGGATTCATGCAGGGCTTCCGTACAGGCCGTGGACAAGGCGCGCAGTATAAATCGAAATGTCGTCGCCTGTTTGCCCGTCATGAGGCATCGGGTAGGCTAGCAGGCAGAAAGCCGGAGACCGCAAGCACGATGCACATCACTGCCGATCATTGGCTGAGCACGGCCAGGCGCTGTCCGTCGCCATTTTTCAATGTGCGGCCGGCGGGCGAGATAAGCTTGACCGTGATTCACAACATCAGCCTGCCGCCCGGCCAGTTCGGCGGTCCCTACATCGACCAGCTGTTCACCGGTACGCTGGCGCCCGAGGGGCATCCGTACTTTGCCGAGATACACGGCATGGAGGTATCGGCACATGTGCTGATACGCCGCGATGGCGAGGTGGTGCAGTATGTGCCGTTCGATGCCCGTGCCTGGCATGCCGGTCGCTCGACCTGGCGCGGGCGCGAGAACTGCAACGACTTCTCGATCGGCATAGAGCTGGAAGGTTGTGATGACCAGCCCTTCGAGGACAGGCAATATGACAGTCTGAAGGGGCTGCTTGAAACCTTGTGGGCGCATTATCCGGCGACCCGGGGGGCTCTGGTCGGGCACAGCGATATCGCGCCCGGGCGCAAGACCGATCCCGGTCCCTGCTTTGACTGGGCGCGTCTGCACCCGCTGCCGGGACTGGATGCTAAGCATGAATTCTGTGACGAATCATCAGGTGATGATTCAGGGAGAACTGGAAGATGACGCTGTTACTGGCCCTGCTGGCCCTTGCTGCCTACTTTGCCCTGCCGGATGACTGGCGTCGCCTGGCCGCCCGGCCTGCCGCGGCTTGGCTGGACTGGGCGGCGCAACTGCCGGTGTCGCTGGGCGGCGGCGTGCGTCTGGCGCTGACGCTGCTGGTTCCCATGGTGGTGCTGGCCATCGTGCTGCAGGCCTTGCGCGAGGTCGGGCTCAGCCTGCTGGTGTTCCTGCCCAGCGCCTTCGTGCTCATGGCTGTCTTCGGCGACATCACGCTGCCGGGTGCGGCGCAGCGCCATCTTGAACACTGGCGTTCGCGCGGCTGGGAGCAGCCTGCCGCCGATGCCGAGCAGACTGACTGGGTGACCGATGACGTGGCGCTGGGCAGCGAGCTGGCCGAGGCCCGCAGCGAGCTGCTGCGCGAGTCGCTGCACGAGCTGTTCTCGCCGCTGTTCTGGTTCCTGCTGGCGACGCCGGTGGCGGCGGTGGGTTATTACCTGCTGCGGCACGCGGCACGTCGGGGCAGCGAGGAAACGCGTGTGCTGGCGCAGAACTGGCTGCTCTTGGCGGACTGGATTCCAACCCGTCTGCTGGCGCTGAGCTTTGCTCTCGCCGGCAATTTCACCGCGACCTGGGAGGTCATCCGCGAGCGTCTGCTGAAGCCGGATGCCGCCGGGCACGAGCTGATCGACGAGGCCGCGATGGCGGCCGAGCCGGCAGCCATCGACACCAGGGCCGAACCGGCCGCGGCCCTGGGCGAGGCTCTCGACGGTCTGCAGTCGCTGATGCAGCGTGCGCTCATAGTCTGGATGGTGATGCTGGCCCTGCACACGCTGTGGCCGGGCGCCTGATGATGAGGCGCTGCCGGCGTCTGCTGGCAGCCCTGACGCTTTCCCTTCCTCTGCTGGCAGCCGCCGCGCCCCTGACATCCTGGCAGGATGATCTGGGGCAGCGCTGGCAGGTGCCGGCACATCTGCCCGAGCGCTGGGTCGTGCTCGGTCCCCATCTCGTCGACATGATGCAGGCGCTCGGTGCCACCGGGCGCATTGTCGGCGTGCAGGATGACCACGCCATGCCGGGGCGCTGGCAGACCAGTCTGAGCGGTTTTCCCGTCGTCGGTCAGTCCGGCCTCATCAACGAGGAGCGCCTGCGTCTGGTGCGTCCCGATGTCATTGTGTTCTGGCCAGCCGGGCTGGCGGTGACACAGCAGGAGCGTCTGCGGCGCCAGGGCATTGCCCTGCTGGCGATCTCGCCGCGCAAGCTGGCCGATATTCCCGAGCGTCTGCGCTGGCTGGGCGCGCTGGCCGGGCAGGGCGAGCGTGCCGATACGCAGGCCGCGCAATGGCAGCGCCTGCTGCGCGAGACCACGGCCCGTCATGCTGCCGGACCGCGTCTGAAGGGGCTCTACCAGGTCTGGCTGACGCCGCTCTACAGCCTGGCGCCGGATCATCTGGTCAGTCAGGCCATGCGTGTCTGCGGCGTCGACAGCATTGTGCCGCCGTCGCCGCTGGCGGCGCCGGTGCTGAGTCCGGAGTTGGTGTTGCAGACGGCGCCGGACATCATTCTCGTAGGTCATGGCGAGCTCGCCGATGCCCGACGCTTCTGGGCGCGCTTTCCCAGCCTGCCGGCGGTACGTCGTGGCGCCATCGTGGCCGTGCCGGATCGCGAGCTGACCCGGCCCGGTTTGTCGCTACTGCAGGCATTGCCCATGTTTTGTCAGCAAATGCAGGTCTGGCGCGCTGGTGGCAAGGGATCGGCCGTGCCAAAATCCTGATGACCGGGCGGTCACTTCCCTGTTCTTACCCAGGACCGGCGTTAGGCTGCCCATAGCCCGGCCCAAGAGGTCGAGACCCGTCATCGGGAAGGAGAGGGAACATGGCACGGCTGCGTCACTACGGCGACCCCGACCACGCGGAAACGCAGGAATGGCTTGATGCCCTGGCATCGGTAGCAGAAAACGATTCTCCCGAGCGCGCACGACAGCTGCTCGAATGGCTCAACTGTCAGGCACCGAACTTCGGTGTCCACATCGACAGGCTCAATACCCCGTATCTGAACACCATCGCTCGTGAGCAGGAGCCGCTCATGCCGGGCGACCCCAATCTCGAATGGCGACTGCGTTCGCTGGTGCGCTGGAACGCGCTGGCCATCGTCATGCGTGCGAACCAGAATGATGACGAGCTGGGCGGGCATATCGCCACCTTCGCCTCGTCGGCGACGCTCTACGATGTCGGCTTCAATCATTTCTTCCGCGCGCCCAGCGACAGCCACGGCGGCGACCTGATCTATTACCAGGGCCACTCGGCGCCGGGCATCTATGCCCGTTCCTATCTGGAGGGGCGCCTCGACGAGGCACAACTCGACAACTTCCGTCGCGAGGTCGGCGGCAAGGGTCTGTCCAGCTATCCGCATCCCTGGCTGATGCCTGACTACTGGCAGTTCCCGACGGTATCCATGGGTCTGGGTCCGATCATGGCGATCTACCAGGCCCACGTCATGAAGTACCTGATCAATCGCGGTCTGTTGCCCGACCACAATCGCAAGGTCTGGGCCTTCCTCGGTGACGGCGAGATGGACGAGCCTGAGTCGCTCGGCGCCATCGCGCTCGCCGGCCGCGAGAAGCTCGACAACCTGATCTATGTCATCAACTGCAACCTGCAGCGTCTCGACGGTCCGGTGCGCGGCAACGGCAAGATCATCCAGGAGCTGGAGTCGGTGTTCCGCGGCGCCGGCTGGAAGGTCATCAAGGTGGTCTGGGGCAAGAAGTGGGATCCGCTGCTAGCCCGCGATGCCACCGGCGCCCTGCGTCAGCGCATGGCCGAGGCTGTCGACGGCGAGTATCAGGCATTCAAGAATCATGGCGGCGCCTACACGCGCGAGAAATTCTTCGGCAAGTATCCGGAGCTGGCCGAGCTGGTGAAGGACCTCTCCGATGAGGAGATTGCCGGGCTCGATCGCGGCGGTCATGACCCGTTCAAGGTCTATGCCGCCTATGCCGAGGCCATGGCGACCAAGGGCCAGCCGGTGGTCATCCTGGCCAAGACGGTCAAGGGCTATGCCACCGGTGCCGGTCAGGCCGCCAACAAGTCGCACCAGCTGAAGTCGATGGATATCGATTCGCTGCGCACGTTCCGCGACCGTTTCGACATGCCGTTCACCGATGCCCAGCTCGAAGAGCTGCCGTTCTACCGGCCGGCGGCCGACAGTCCGGAGATCCGCTATCTGCACGAGCGTCGCGAGAAGCTCGGTGGCTATCTGCCGCAGCGCCGGGTCCAGAGCCGCGAACTGCCGGTGCCGACACTGGATCAGCTCAGCACCATCACCACCGGCTCCGAGCGTCCGATCTCGACCACCATGGCCATGGTGCGACTCATGGGCGTGCTGCTCAAGCTCGAGGGTCTGGGCGATCGCATCGTGCCCATCGTGCCCGACGAGGCGCGCACCTTCGGCATGGAGGGCATGTTCCGTCAGCTCGGCATCTACTCCAATGTCGGCCAGCTCTACGAGCCGGAAGACAAGTCGCAGCTGATGTACTACCGCGAGGACGTGAAGGGACAGATCCTCGAGGAGGGCATCAACGAAGCCGGTGCCATGAGCGCCTGGATCGCCTGCGGCACGGCCTACAGCATTCATGACCAGCCGCTGGTGCCGTTCTACCTGTTCTATTCCATGTTCGGTTTCCAGCGCATCGGCGATCTGGCCTGGGCTGCCGGCGACAGCCGCGCGCGCGGCTTCCTGGTCGGTGCCACCTCGGGCCGTACCACGCTCAACGGCGAGGGTCTGCAGCACGAGGACGGTCATTCGCATGTGCTCTCCGGCACGGTGCCGAACTGCGTGTCCTATGACCCGACCTACAGCTACGAGATCGCGGTCATCGTGCAGGATGGTCTGCGCCGCATGTTCGGCGAGCAGGAAGACATCTACTACTACCTGACCACGCTCAACGAGAGCTATCCGCACCCGGCCATGCCGGTCGGCTGCGAGGAGGGCATACGTCGTGGCCTCTACCGCCTGCAGGCCGCGAAGAAGGGCAAGGGGCCGGAGGTGCAGCTGCTCGGCGGCGGCGCCATTCTGCGCGAGGTCGAGGCGGCGGTGCCGCTGCTGGCCGAGGAGGGCGTGCGTGCTGCCGTCTGGAGCGCCACCAGCTTCACCGAGCTGCGTCGCGAGGCACTGGAGGTCGAGTGTCACAACGCGCTGCATCCGGACAAGAAGGCGCAGACGGCCTGGGTGAGCGAGCAGCTTGCCGGCAGCAAGGGCCCGATCATTGCTGCCAGCGACTACATGAAGGTGCATGCCGACCAGATCCGGGCGTTCCTGCCGACTGGTCGCAGCTATCGCGTGCTGGGCACCGACGGCTTTGGCCGTTCCGATGCCCGCAGCCAGCTGCGTCGCCATTTCGAGGTTGATGCCGCCCATGTCGCCTACACGGCGCTGGTGGCTCTGCACGAGAGCGGTGACATCAGCACCGACAAGCTCCTGGCCGCGCGCGCACGCTGGGGCATAGACCCCGGCCAGCCGTCCGCGGCCAAGGCCTGAGGAGATCGACATGGCGACACAGATTGCTGTGCCCGATCTCGGGGTCGAACAGGCCGAGATCATTGAGTTGCTGGTGCCGGCAGGGGCCACGGTGAAGAAGGATCAGCCGATTGCCGTGCTGGAGTCGGACAAGGCCAGCCTGGAGCTGCCGGCTAGCGAGGATGGCGTGCTGGTGTCGTGGGCGGTCAAGGTCGGCCAGACGGTGAAGGCGGGCGATGCCCTGCTGGTGCTGGATGCGGCGGGAGCTGCTGCCGCGGCACCGGCGGCCGTCGCGTCGGCGCCTGCGGCTGTGGCCGAGCCGGTTGCTGCCGTTGTTGCAGCTGTCGCGGCGCCCGCACCGGCCACATCTGCTGCCACAACCAGTCAGGCGATTGCGGTGCCTGACCTCGGGGTGGAGCAGGCCGAGATCATCGAGCTGCTGGTGGCTGCCGGTGCCACGGTGAAGAAGGATCAACCGATTGCCGTGCTGGAGTCGGACAAGGCGAGTCTGGAGCTGCCAGCGACCGAGGATGGCGTGCTGGTGTCATGGGCGGTCAAGGTCGGTCAGGCGGTGAAGGCGGGCGATGCCCTGCTGGTGCTGCAGACGGCCGCTGCGGGTGCGGCTGCTCCAGTGGTTTCTGCCGCGCCTGCTACTGCTCCCGTCGCTGCTGCACCTGCGGCCCTGGCTGCCGCCCCGGCAGCGGTGGTTGCCACAGCATCCGCTGCTGTGCCGGCCGCGTCTGGTGCGCCTTGCCATGCCGGTCCGGCAGTGCGCCGTCTCGCCCGCGAGCTGGGTGTCGATCTGCCGCAGGTGCCGGGCAGCGGGCCCAAGGGACGCATCGTCAAGGATGACCTGCATGCCTGGGTCAAGCAGCGTCTGGCGCAGCCTGTGGCCGCGCCGGCGGCAGCTGCCGGTGGCGGTCTCAATCTCGATCTGCCGCCCGAGCCCGACTACAGCAAGTGGGGCGTCATCGAGCTCAAGCCGCGCTCTCGCATCCAGCGCAAGTCGGCGGAGAACCTGGCGCGCTCGGCGCTGATCGTGCCGCAGGTCACGCAGTTCGATCTCGCCGACATCACCGAGCTGGAAGCCTTCCGTATCAGCCTGCGTGACAGCTTCAAGAAGGATGGCCTGTCGCTGACCATGACGGTGCTGGTGGCGAAGGCGGTGGCCTATCTGCTGCGCGAGATGCCGGTGTTCAACTCATCGCTCAGTCGCGATGGCGAGAACCTGGTGGTGAAGGACTACGTCAATCTCGGCATCGCTGTCGACACGCCCAACGGCCTGCTGGTACCGGTGCTGCACAATGCCGACCGCATGAGTCTGAGCGAGATGGCGCGCAAGCTCGGCGAGCTGTCCGAGCAGGCGCGCACCGGCAAGCTGCCACCGGCGGCCATGCAGGGTGCGACCTTCAGCATCTCGTCACTGGGCGGCATCGGCGGCACCGCGTTCACGCCGCTGGTGAACTGGCCGGAGGTGGGCATCCTCGGCCTGTCCAGGGCCAGCCAGCAGCCGGTCTGGGATGGCAAGGGCTTCGTTCCGCGCCTGATGCTGCCGCTGTCGCTGTCCTACGACCACCGCGTCATCGATGGCGCCATCGCGGCCCGCTTCACGTCGCGTCTGGCGGTGCTGCTGGCGGATATCCGTCGTCTGCTGGTCTGAGCAGCGGCCGGTTTCCGGCCGCTGTCTTCAATCTGCCGCCAGGATGTCGTCGAACTGACATCCTGGCGCGCCATGCTTGCCGACATCCTCCTATCTCGCGCAGGGTATCGAGTTGTCAGCCAAGCCTCGTGTCGTCACGCGTCATGTCCTGCGACCCGGTCATGCGGTCGCGTCCGGGTCCGCGCTGCCGCCTGGCTGGCGCATTGCCCGCGCCACTCCCGCACTGGCCGGCGAACTGGCCGCCCTGCATCTCGCTGCCATGCCGGATGACCTGCTGCCGCGTCTGGGTCTGTCACTGCTGGCCCGGCATTTCTGGCCGCGTCTGCTGATCTCGCCGTACTGCGACACCTGGATCCTGCTGGATGCCGAGCGTCGGCTCGCCGGTTTCTGCGTCATGGCCTGCCAGCGTCTGCCGCTGCGTCTGGGGTTCTATGCCGATGCCGCCTTCTGCGCCGCCATGCTGGCGCGCCTGCTCTGCCGTCCGCTCATTCTGCTGCACTCTCTGACCGTGCTGGCGGCGCCGCTGCGTCTGCAGAAGCCGATCGGCCAGGTGCCGGCCGAGCTGGTGCTGCTGGCAATGCGTGAGGACAGTCGGGGGCAGGGGGGAGGACAGATATTGCTGCAGCACGCCTTGCGCGAGCTGGGGCCGGTAGCGTGTCTGGTCAAGACGGCATCGGCGGATGCCAGTCGTTTCTATCAGCGTGCCGGCTTTGTCTGTTGCGGACGCGAGCTGCGCAACAACAGGTCGCTGCATCTGCTGGTGCGGCGCTGGTCGACACTGCCCTCGGCCTGAGGGCAGCAGCGCTCAGCCGCAGCCGCCAGGCTCAGTCCGGGCGCTTGCGCCAGAGCACTTCCCGGCCACCATCGGCACGCGCGAGCTGCCGCGCGAGCACGAACAGGTAGTCGGAAAGCCGGTTCAGATACTGCAGTGCCAGCGGGTTGATGTCTTCCAGCGTCGACAGCGTCAGGGTGCGTCGCTCCGCGCGCCGGCAGGTGGTGCGGGCAACATGGGCATGCGCCGCCGCCAGCGAGCCGCCGGGCAGGATGAAGTCCTTGAGTGGCGGCAGTTCGGCGTTGACGGCATCGATCGCGGTTTCCATGCGCTCGACATAGGCCGCAGTCACCAGGCTGTAGCCGGGAATGCAGAGCTCGCCGCCAACATCGAACAGGTCATGCTGGATGTGCTCCAGCATGACCTGCGCGCCATGGTCCGCCGCCAGGCTCGCGCGCAACACGCCGACCTGGGCATTGACCTCATCCACCGTGCCGTAGGCTTCGACGCGTGCCGAGTCCTTGCGGACCCGGCTGCCGTCGCCCAGGCCGGTGCTGCCGTCATCACCGGTGCGGGTGTAGATCTTCGAGAGGCGGTGGCCCATGGCTGTCTCCGGTCAGAAGCTGTACTGGGCGCTCAGCATGACGTTGCGGCCCGGCAGCGGATAGGCATTGTAGACGCCCGGCGTGAACGGACTGCGCACACCATAGTCGACCTGGTCGCGTTCGTTGGTCACGTTGTTGACGGCGGCCGTCACCGACCAGCTCTTCACGTGGTACTTCGCGCTCAGGTCGGTACGCACATAGCGCGACAGCTTCTGGCCGAAGTCATTGCTCTCGTCGTTGTCGAAGTAGCGTGAACCGACATAGTTGCTGGCGGCGCTGAGCATCCAGACCGGGGTCAGCTGATGGTTCAGTGTCACGCCACCGCTGTGACGCGCGGTCAGCGGCACGCTGTTGCCACGATTCGGGCCGGCGCGGAACTCGGCATCCTGGACCGTGCCCTGCAGCTGGACATCGGTCTTGCTGCCGACATGGGCCAGCCAGGCGAGGGTGATGCCCTGGCGACGGGTCGGGTCCAGGTTCTCGTTGGTGAAGCTGGCCGGATTGAAGTGGATCTCGTTTTCCAGGCGGTTGTACCAGGCGTTGCCGCTGAACTCACCGAGGCGGGTCTTGAGCGTGCTGTAGACCGAGACGTTCTTGCCGGTCTGCACCTTGAGCGGCGAGAACACGTGCAGGAAGCTGCTGTCGTATTCGTAGAGCTCGTCCACGGTGGCCAGGCGGGCGCTGCGGGCGAAGCCGATGCCGGCCTGCCAGTCATCGCTGAACTGGCGGCTCAGGTTGATTTCATACATGCCGGCCTTCTGGGTCTGACGCAGGGGTGTCGCCTGATTGTCGAAGGCTCCGCCGGGGGCGCTGGCATCGTACTGGTCGGCGGCACGGAAGCGGTTGCGCAGCTCGCGGGCGCCCAGCGTCAGCGTATTGCGTCCGGCACTCACGGTCTGCTGCGCATAGAGGCTGGCAGACAGCGAGTGGATGCCGAGCTGGTGAATGGCGGCGCTGTTCTTGCTCTGCTTGCGATCCGAGTCGTAGCGCGTGTCATAGAGGTCGATGCCGGTCTGCAGGCGGCCCTTCAGCGTGCCCCAGTCCTGTCGGGTTTCCAGGCGCGGCGTGAAGGAGGTGGTAGCCAGCGTGGTGTCGACGTAGGACGGGAAACCGGAGAAATCGTAGTAGGCCTGCTGTGCCTTGTGCCTGTGTCCGACTTCGACGATCAGGCTGGTGGCGGCATCGAGCTCGCGGCGCCAGCCTGCCACGGCCTGCAGGCGGCTTTCATCGGCGAAGTCGAGCGGCGTCGAGGTGCCGCGCGGATCATTCTTGAGCTGGTTGCTGGCCGGGGTCACGCGCCGTGCGCCGGGCAGGCCGCTGTCCTGACGGGAACCGAGCAGGTTGAGATAGACCTCGTCGCTGCTGCCCAGGCGTTGTGCCAGCTTGCCGCCGGCATCGAGGCGACGAACCTCGTTGTTGCTGCGATAGCCGTCGCTGTCGGTCTGCCCTGCAAAGAGCCGGCCCGAGGTGTTGCCCTTGCTGAAGTTGTGGCTCAGGCGGGCCTCGCGGGTCTGATAGCTGCCGACGCCGAGCTTGAGCTCGCTGCTGTTGTCACGCTTGTTGCGGGTGACGATGTTGATGGCGCCGCCGACGGCGCCATCGCCATAAAGCACGCCGCCAGCGGCAGGCATGATCTCGATGCGTTCGATGCTGTCCAGCGCCAGTCCGCCGATATCGGCAGCCGCCAGGTCGACATCGTTGAGGCGGCGACCGTCGATGAGAATCAGTGTGTTGGTGCTGGCGGTGGCGCCGAAACCGCCGAGGTCGACACTGGCCTCGGAATTGATGTTGCCGAAGAGCTGGCGGACCTGCAGACCCGGAACCTGGCGCAGCAGGCCGGGCAGATCACTGGCGGCCGAACGTTCGATCTGCTCGCGATCAATGGTGACGAGATGCTGCGCGGTGGTCTGGTCTTCGCTGCGGCTGACCGTCACGACGATGGCAGGCAGTGTGGCTTCATCATCGCTGGCGAGGCTGGCATGCGCCGGCAGGCTGCTCAGCAGAGCCAGCGGTGCGAGGGCAAAGGGCAGGTGTTTCATGTGGCGATCTCTCATGCTGTCTGCATCCCCGCAGACAGGCGTCAGGGAAAGCCAGCACGGTGCTCGCGCCTGCTCGACAAGGCGGACAGGCGTCAGCGCCGGATGAGCGCCCACCGCGCCGGCCGTAGTTTTCCCGAGTCGGTCTCCGGGCTGGCTGGCGGGCTGGGGAGCCGCTGATACCCACCTTCCCATCCATGCGGACAGTGGCGTTCGGGCATCTTGACCAGGTTCACCGTTGCGGGGGCAGCGTCGGATTGGCACCGACTTCCCGTCCGCCACCCCGGGCAGGGCAGCGGCCAGCACAAGGCTGGGCACTCTGGAAGCGCGGATTGTCACTGCCCGACGATGCTTTGTCCAATCGCGGGCAGGACGGGGAAGGGCTCAGAGGCCGGGCAGGACGTAGTCGGCGAGCTGTTCGCGCAGCTTGATCTTCTGCATCTTGCCGGTGGCGCCGAGCGGAATGGCCGCGACGAAGATGACGTCGTCAGGAATCTGCCACTTGCTGAGCTTGCCCTGATAGAAGGCCAGCAGCTCCTCGCGCGTGACTTCCGTGTCGGGCTTCTTCACCACCACCACGACCGGGCGCTCATCCCATTTCGGATGGCGCATGCCGAGGCAGGCGGCCATGGCCACGGCCGGATGCGCCATGGCGATGTTCTCGACATCGATGGAGCTGATCCATTCACCACCCGACTTGATGACATCCTTGCTGCGGTCGGTGATGTGCAGATAGCCCTCGGCATTGATGGTGGCGACATCGCCGGTGGGGAACCAGCCGTCGATCAGCGGATCGCCGCCCTCGCCCTTGAAGTAGGCACGGATGATCCACGGGCCTTTGACCAGCAGCTCGCCCTGGGCAACGCCATCGTGCGGGAGCTCGTGGCCGGCATCATCGACGATCTTCATGTCGACGCCGAAGACCGGCCGGCCCTGGGTGCAGAGGATCTTCAGCTGCTCCTCGGCGGAGAGCTTGAGGTGCTTGTTCTTGAGCGTGCAGAGCGTGCCCAGCGGCGACATCTCGGTCATGCCCCAGGCATGCAGCACGGTCACGCCGTACTGCTCCTTGAAGGCGCTGATCATGGCCGGTGGGCAGGCCGAGCCGCCGATCACGGTGCGCTGCAGGGTGCGGAAGCGCAGGCCGTTCTGCTGCATGTGGCCGAGCAGCATCTGCCAGACCGTGGGCACGCCGGCGGCGAAGGTGACCTGTTCGGCCTCCATCAGCTCATAGACCGACTTGCCGTCCAGCGCCGGGCCGGGGAAGACCAGCTTGCAGCCGGTGGCGGCGCCGGTGTACGGGATGCCCCAGGCGTTGACATGGAACATGGGGACCACCGGCAGCACGCTGTCGCGCGCCGACAGGCACATGACATCCGGCATGGCGGCGGCATAGGCATGCAGCACGCTGGAGCGATGGCTGTAGAGCACACCCTTGGGATTGCCGGTGGTGCCGCTGGTGTAGCACAGGCAGGCGGCGGTGTTTTCGTCGAGCATGGGCCATTCATAGTCCGTGCCCTGGCCTGCGATCCATTGCTCATAGGCGATCAGGCCTGGCATGCCGGTGTCGCCCGGCAGGCTGTCGGCATCGCAGAGCGCGACCCACTGGCGCACATGCGGGCAATGCGCATGGATGGCCTTGAGGATGGGCAGGAAGGTGAGGTCGAAGCAGAGCACCTCGTCCTCGGCGTGATTGATGATCCAGGCCACCTGCTCCGGGTGCAGACGGGGATTGATGGTGTGCAGAATGCGCCCGCTGCCGGACACGCCGTAGTACAGCTCGAAGTGGCGATAGCCGTTCCAGGCCAGCGTACCGATGCGACTGCCGTGGGCTATGCGCAGGTGGTCGAGGGCATTGGCCACTTGGCGCGAGCGCACGGCGGCGTCGGCGTAGGTGTAGCGATGGATATCACCCTCGACACGGCGGCTGACGATCTCGCCATCGCCATGGAAGCGCTCGGCGAAGTCGATCAGGCTGGAAATCAGGAGGGGGCGATCTTGCATCTGGCCTAGCATGGGGAGCTCCGGGCAGTCGGGTGCCGCGAGACGGCGGCACGACCTGTCTTGTTATATGACCTGGCGGTCGATCGCAGGAGTATTGCAAGGGCTGGCAGCGCTGACCAGTACCGGCCGCGGGCCGGACGGACAAATGGCGCAGAAAGCAGAAGCCCGGCGGATGCCGGGCTTCTTCGTGATCTGTCGCGTGAGTGGAGATCAGAACTTCTGGGTGAACTGCAGGCCGTAGATGCTGGCCTTGTTGCTGTAGTCAGCCGAGTAGGCGGATGCGGCCTGGCGAACCTGGGCCTTTTCCTCGTCCAGATAGGTGTAGGACACGTCGATGGTCTGCGTCGGGCTCAGCTTGTAGCCGGCACCGATGCTGGCAATACGACGGTCGGCGCTGGGCAGGCGCACCGAGCGGTGTTCCGGAGCGACCGGGGAGTTGTCATAGGCGAGACCGGCACGCATTTCCAGCTTGTCGCTGCAGGCATGCGTCACACCCACGGCATAGCCCACGGAGTCCTTCCAGTCGAAGACTTCCTTGGACACCACGGCACCGTTGGCGTTGTTGACGACGGTCAGATCCTTGAGACGGCTCCAGCGTGTCCAGGTGGCACCGGCATGCAGGGTGGTCTTGGCATTGAGCTTGTGCGAGATCGAGCCTTCGAGGCTTTCCGGGGTGCTCAGGCCGGTGGAGGCCGAGGCAGCCAGGGTGGCAACCACGTTCGGGCCGCTCTTGACCTTCACGCTGCCGTCATTGACCTTGTATTCGACCTTGGAGCGGTAGACCAGGCCGGCCTGGGTGTCCGGTGCCAGATCGACCAGAACACCGAGGTTGGCGCCGTAGCCGTAGTCACTGCCTTCGAGTTCGGCGGTCAGCGGCGAGTTGACGCCGGCAGCACGGCTCAGATAGGCATCCAGGTGGTTGATGGTGGGGCCGCCGCCGATGCTGACCTTGTCGTTGATACGGTAGCTGAGGACCGGCTGGACGGTGATGACTTCGACCTTGCTCTTGTCGCCCAGGTGGCGTCCGGAGAAGGTGCGCTCGTAATTGGTCTTCAGGCCGAAGCTGCCGTAGGCGGCAACGCCCCAGGCCCAGCCGCCCTTGTCGCCCGAGGTGAAGAAGCCGGACGGCACGAAGGTGTGAGGAACGATGTCGCCCTTGTTGGTGGTGCCGGGAATGACCCCGGTCGGAACAACGGGAGCATTGCTGGCATTGCTGATGTCGGTCTTGGCGTCGATGAAAGCCAGGGCCTGGGTGAACTGGGCCTGCTTGAGCTTGATCATGGCTGCCGGGTTGCCGTACACGACAGAGGCATCGATGGCATTGGAAGCACGGCCTGCATTGGCGGTACCGCCAGCAGAGATGCTTTGATCGTTGAGTGCGAAGCCGCCAGCGGTGGCTTGACCGGCGATGCCGACGGCCAGAATGGCCAGTGCCAGTTTATTGATGTGCATGTAGTTCCCCTCATGTCGCTGTATTTGTTAACAACTTGTAAGAGAGTAGCCTGCGTTGACGCGGTACGCAGTGGCGGCTCATGCACAGTTTTGTAGCACTTTTGTGACCAAGTGATCAGGGGTGGTGTCACAAAAGACGATTGCTGGCGCCTTTTTCCAGACGAGGGGTCAGCCAGAAGAACAGCGCCAGGGCCGGAATCACGGCCAGCGTCGAGAAAATGAAGAAGCCCTGATAGCCCATGTCGATGACCATGAAGCCCGAGTAGCCGCCGAGCAGCTTGCCGGGCAGCGTGACCAGCGAGCTGAAGAGCGCGTACTGGGTGGCGGTGTAGTCGCGGCTGACCAGGGCTGACAGCCAGGCGATGGCGGCGGCGCCGAGAAAGCCTCCGGACAGGTTCTCGCCGCCGATGACCGCGACGAAGACGCGCAGGTCGCCGGGGAAGTGCGCGAGCACCACATAGAGCAGATTGCTGAGCGCGCCCAGCAGCATGGCGATGAGCAGGGTGCGGTGGATGCCGAGGCGCACCACCACGGCACCGCCCAGGAAGGCGCCGGCAATGCCGATCCAGACGCCGAAGAGCTTGGACACGGCGGCGATCTGGGTCTTGCTGAAGCCGCAGTCGAGATAGAAGGGCAGGGCCATGACGCCGAGCATCTGGTCGGAGATCTTGAACAGTCCGATGAAGACCAGCAGGGCCAGGCCGAGGCCGCCGGCATAACGCTGGAAGAAGTCACGGAAGGGCCCGATGATGCTGGCGCGCAGCGTCTCGGCCAGGCTCTCGCCGGACGGGCCGGCCTGATCGCGGCGAATGTCGGCCTCGGGCTCGCGCGCGCGCAGGGTGGCGAGCATGATGACGCCGACCAGCGCGGCCATGATCTGGTAGATCAGCGCCCAGGGCAGGTGATCGGCGAGCAGCAGGGCGAGGGCGCCCGAGGCCAGCAGCGCGAAGCGGTAGCCCAGGGTGTAGGTCGCGGCCAGGGCGCCTTGCACTTCCGGCGGCGCGATCTCGATGCGGTAGGCATCGACCACGACATCCTGGGTGGCACCGGCGAAACCGGCCACCACGGTGAGCAGGACAAACAGCGACAGGGCGCCGACCGGCGTGATGAAGCTCATCGCCAGCAGGCTGGCGGCGAGCAGGAGCTGGGCGGCGAGCAGCCAGGAGCGACGCTGGCCGAGGCGGGACAGCAGCGGCAGGCGGAAGCGATCCACCAGCGGCGCCCAGACGAACTTGAAGGCGTAGGCGAGGCCGGCCAGGCTGATGAGGCCTATGTCTTCCAGCGAGATGCCGCTGTCCTTGAGCCAGACCGAGAGCGTGCCGCCGACCAGCAGGAAGGGCAGGCCCGAGGCGAAACCGAAGAGGAACATGGTGAGGGCCGCCGGCTGGGCGAAGGCCTGGCGCAGGCTGGTATGAAAGGTGGCAGTCATGAGGGCTCTCGCGGCAACGTGGCCTTACTCTAGCGACTTGCCGGCGCGACGGCGATTGCTGCCATAAAAAAATCGGCCATGACCCTTGAAGGCGCGCTTTCCACCCCCATTAGTGAAGACAAGCCGGCGTTCACAGCCGGCATGAATGATAGTCTGCGGCTCGCCTGAGCCCTTTGCTCCATCGCACAAACCAGGAGGTTCTGATGAAAATTCGTCCTTTGCACGACCGCGTTGTGATCCGTCGCGTTGAAGAAGAAACCAAGACCGCAGGTGGCATCCTGCTGCCGGGTTCCGCGGCCGAAAAGCCCTCGCAGGGCGAAGTGGTTGCTGTCGGCAACGGCATCATCAAGGACAACGGCGATGTCCGTCCGCTCGACGTCAAGGTCGGCGACCGTGTCCTCTTCGGTCAGTACAGCGGCAGCACCGTCAAGGTCGACGGCGAAGAGCTGCTGATCATGAAGGAATCCGAAATTTTCGCGGTGCTGGCCTGAGCCACACCCTGGACAGACCAGCTCGCACGGTCTGTCGTGACTGAAACCTGTTAATAGGAAGAAAGAAATGGCTGCAAAAGAAGTGAAGTTTGGCGACAACGCCCGTGCCCGCATGATCGCCGGCGTCAACGTCCTCGCCGACGCCGTCAAGGTCACCCTGGGTCCGAAGGGCCGCAATGTCGTCATCGACAAGTCCTTCGGTGCTCCGCACATCACCAAGGACGGCGTTTCCGTCGCCAAGGAAATCGAGCTCAAGGACAAGTTCGAGAACATGGGCGCCCAGCTGGTCAAGGAAGTCGCTTCCAAGACCGCCGAAATCGCCGGTGACGGCACCACCACCGCTACCGTGCTGGCACAGAGCATCCTCAACGAAGGCTTCAAGGCCGTCGCTGCCGGCATGAACCCGATGGACCTGAAGCGCGGCATCGACAAGGCCGTGCGCGTCGCCGTCGGCGAGATCAAGAAGAACTCGCAGCCGTGCACCGATACCAAGGCCATCGCCCAGGTCGGTTCCATCTCCGCCAACTCCGACACCACCATCGGTGACCTGATTGCCCAGGCCATGGAAAAGGTCGGCAAGGAAGGCGTGATCACGGTCGAGGAAGGCTCCGGCTTTGAAGACACGCTGGAAGTCGTGGAAGGCATGCAGTTCGATCGCGGCTACATCAGCCCGTATTTCGCCAACAAGCAGGACACGCTGACCGCCGAACTGGACAACCCGTTCATCCTGCTGGTCGACAAGAAGATCTCCAACATCCGCGAACTGATCCCGGTGCTGGAAGGCGTCGCCAAGTCGGGCAAGCCGCTGCTGCTGATCTCCGAGGACGTCGAGGGCGAAGCCCTGGCAACGTTGGTGGTCAACTCCATGCGCGGCATCGTCAAGGTCTGCGCCGTCAAGGCTCCGGGCTTCGGCGACCGTCGCAAGGCCATGCTGCAGGACATCGCCGTCCTGACTGCCGCCACCGTGATTTCCGAAGAGATCGGTCTGAGCCTGGAAAACGCCACGCTCAATGACCTCGGCCATGCCAAGAAGGTCATCGTCGCCAAGGAAAACACCACCATCATCGATGGTTCCGGTGAAGCCGCCGAGATCGACGCACGCGTCAAGCAGATCCGCACCCAGATCGAGGAAGCAACCTCCGATTACGATCGTGAAAAGCTGCAGGAACGTGTCGCCAAGCTCGCTGGCGGCGTTGCCGTGATCAAGGTCGGCGCTGCCACCGAAATCGAAATGAAGGAAAAGAAGGACCGCGTTGACGACGCCCTGCACGCGACCCGTGCCGCCGTCGAAGAAGGCGTGGTTGCTGGCGGTGGTGTTGCCCTGGTGCGTGCCGTCAAGGCCCTGGAAAACCTCAAGGGTGACAACGAAGACCAGACCGCCGGCATCAACATCCTGCGTCGCGCCATGGAATCGCCGCTGCGCCAGATCGTCACCAACGCCGGCGATGAAGCCTCGGTGGTGCTGAACAAGGTCAAGGAAGGTTCCGGCAACTTCGGTTACAACGCCGCCACCGGCGAATACGGCGACATGCTGGTCATGGGCATCCTGGATCCGGCCAAGGTCTCGCGTTCCGCTCTCGAGCACGCCGCTTCCGTGGCCGGCCTCATGCTGACCACCGAATGCATGATCACCGATGCGCCGGAAGACAAGGGCTCGGCCCCGTCGATGCCGGACATGGGTGGCATGGGCGGCATGATGTAAGTCAGGCTGTCGCGCTTGAAAAAGCCCGGCCCTGTGCCGGGCTTTTTCATGTCCGGGCTGCGGCGGCGCTTGACCGCAGAGCCGGAAATATCGGTCATCCGGGCTCATGGCATGTCAGCGGATTGTCATATTATTCTGACTGCACTCACTGCCAGACCGGACAAGACCATGCAGCCGACGCCTCCGTTCATTGCCTGCCGCATCAGCGACAATCTGCCCGAGGATGTTTCCCTCCTCAGCGCCACCCTGCAGGCTGGCAGCAAGACCTCGCAGGCCGCCGAGGCCGGGCGCCTCATCACCGAGGCATCCTGCGACCTGATCGACTCCTTCTTCGGCAACATGATCCGGCACATGCTGGAAACCACCGGTGATCCCGGCTTCCGCGAGGCCCACGAGGTGATCGAGGAGGTCAAGGCCAAGCTGCGTCATTACCTCGGCTGGGTCACCAGCTTCTTCAGCAATGAGCGTCTGGCTCCCGTGGTGCTGCATTACCAGGGACTGCTGGTGCGCATGGGCACGGTCGAGGGCGAGCAGGCGCATCTGGCATTCGCCATCAGCCCGGGGTTGGCGCGCGAGGCGGAGGCGGCGCTGACCAATCTGCGCGATCCGGCACGGGCCGACATCAAGTCCGGTGTGGAGGTGCTGATCCGGGTGATCGAGGAGGCTCTGGAGCCGTTGCTCTATGTGCCCAAGCAGCGCATGAAGTTCAACTTCGTGGTGGACAAGACCCTCAATGGTGTCATCGCCGTCACCAATGCCCTGGTTTTCCGCAGCTTCCGCAAGCTTGGCACGCAGCTGCCGCCCAAGCTCTTCCCGGCGGTTGCCGATCACCTCGAAAGCTTTCTGCACGCCCCGCGCTGACGCTTGTCGGCGGCAACGACGACGCAATGAAAAAGGCCTGTCTCACGACAGGCCTTTTTCATTATCAGCAGCGTGTGACGACTCAGGCCGCCTGGGCCGCGATGTCGCTGAACAGGAAGCGGCGCAGATGCCTTGCCAGCACCGGCTGGTGCGCGGCCGGCAGCTGTTCGCCAACCTTGCGCAGGCTGCGGTAGGCCAGGCTCTGGGTCATCGAGATGACACCATTGAGGGTCTTGTCCACCACGAAGTTGAACTTCATCAGCTGCTTGGGCTTGATCAGCAGTGCGGTCAGGGCTTCGTCGATGACAGCAATCAGCACTTCGACCGACTCGCGGGCATCGGCGGCTTCGCCACGCAGCAGGGCCGGCAGCTGCTGTTCGGCGCGCTGCATGAGTGCCGGGCTGACCGCGAAGGCGATGTGCGGATGCATGTCGCCGGCCAGCGGCAGCTGCTGCATCATGGCGTGGTAGTGATCCACGGCCGGGCGGATGCGATCGTTGCTGAAGAAGCTGGAGGCCCAGCCGAGATAGTATGTCAGCTTGTCGTCGATCTCGCGTACCATGGACTCGGCATCGCGATAGGCCGCGACCTGGCCGGCAGCCTGCAGATCGGCAATCAGACCGACAAAAAAGGTTTCGATCAGCTCGTGCGCCGCGCCCTGGATGAGTTTCGTGGCAACGACGGACTGCGATTCGCGGGTATTGGCCTTGAGCTTGTCATGCAGTACCCGGACATTGTTCTGCAGTTCATTCGTGGTCGGGTAGGCGATGAAAGGGGTGGGTAAACTCATACACATTCCTGGTGTCAGATTCAGCGTAAAACTGCGCGCACAATAACAATGATTAAGGCGAGGAGGGAGCCATGTCCGGCTATTTTTTTGAGCAGCTCCGACACACGCTGAGCGCTGTCAGCAAAAGTATTCCGGTATTGCTTGCACTGGCCTCCGGGACGGTCATGGCTGATCAGGTTTTGACCAAGGAACAGCAGCAGGTCATGCAGGCCATGAAGGGCAAGACGGTCAAGTTCTGCATCTTCGACCCGGTCGGCGCCAACGGGCCGGCCGTGGCCAACGCCCGCGACTACCTGCTGGAAGCCCGCAAGTGGGGCATCAATGCCGAGATCAAGGCCTATGTCGACGAGCGCGTGGCCGCCGAGGACCTCAAGGCCGGCCAGTGCGACGGTGTCGCCATCACGACCTTGCGCACCAAGCAGTTCAATCATTTTGTCGGCAGTCTCGATGCCGTTGGTGCGGTTCCCGACAATGCCCACATGCGCGCGGTGCTGAACACCCTGGCCGACCCCAAGATGGCGCCGCTGATGGTCAGCGGCCAGTACGAGGTGGTCGGTACCATTCCGCTGGGCGCGGTCTTCGTCATGGTGCGTGACCGCAGCATCAACTCCGTCGAGAAGGCCGCCGGCAAGAAGGTCGCCGTGCTCGAATGGGACAAGTCCCAGGCCAAGATGGTGCAGCGCCTGGGCGCTCAGCCGGTGGCATCCGACATCACCAACTTCGCCGGCAAGTTCAACAACGGCCAGGTCGACATCATTGCCGCCCCGGCAGTGGCCTTCAAGCCGCTGGAGATCTATCGCGGCATTGGTGACAAGGGTGCGGTCTACCGCTTTCCCATGGCCATGCTGAGCGCCTCCCTGATCATCCGCCGCGATCGCTTCCCGCCGGATGTCGGGCAGAAGCTGCGCGAGTTCGTGCTCAGCCAGATCGATCGCGCATTTGAATATGTCGCGCGCGAAGAGAAAGGGATTGATGCAAAATACTGGATGGATCTGACGCCGAGCGACAAGGCACGCTATATCGACATGATGCGCGAAGCGCGGATTGCCATGATGCGCGAGGGTGACTACGACCCGCGCATGATGAAGCTGCTCAAGCGCGTGCGCTGCAAGATCAACCAGGAGCTGGCCGAGTGCTCGCGCAACGATGAATGACGGGGAGACTGCCCATGAGCAAAGACAAGCTCTTCATATTTGACACCACCATGCGCGACGGCGAACAAAGCCCGGGCGCGTCCATGACCCTCGACGAGAAGGTGCGCATCGGCAAGGCGCTGGAGCGCATGCGGGTGGATGTCATCGAGGCCGGCTTCGCCATCGCCTCGCAAGGTGATTTCGAGTCCGTGCGTGCCGTCGCTGCGGCGGTGAAGGATTCGCGCATCTGCTCGCTGTCGCGCGCACGCGCCGAGGACATCGATCGTGCCGCCGAGGCGCTGCGTCCGGCCAATGCCGCGCGCATCCACACCTTCATCGCGACCTCGCCGATCCACATGAAGTACAAGCTGCGTCTGGAGCCGGATGCCGTCGTCGAGAACGCCGTGCGCGCGGTCAAGTACGCGCGCAACCTGGTCGATGACGTCGAGTTCTCCTGCGAGGATGCCGGTCGCTCCGAGATCGACTTCCTCTGCCGCATCATCGAGGCCGCCATCGATGCCGGCGCGCGCACCATCAACATTCCCGACACCGTCGGCTATGCCATTCCCGGCCAGTTCGGCGAGACCATAGGCCAGCTGCTGGCGCGCATCCCGAATGCCGACAAGGCCATCTTCTCGGTGCACTGCCACAACGACCTCGGCCTCGCCGTGGCGAACTCGCTGTCGGCCGTGCTCAACGGCGCGCGCCAGGTCGAGTGCACCATCAACGGTCTCGGTGAGCGTGCCGGCAATGCCTCGCTGGAAGAGGTCGTGATGGCGGTGAAGACGCGTGCCGACCTGTTCCCGGTCGAGACCACGATCTGGACGCCGGAGATCGTGCCGACCTCGCGTCTGGTGTCGTCCATCACCGGCTTCCCGGTGCAGCCGAACAAGGCCATCGTCGGCGCCAACGCCTTCGCGCACGAGTCCGGCATCCATCAGGACGGCGTGCTCAAGCACCGCGAGACCTACGAGATCATGCGCGCCGAGGATGTTGGCTGGAACGCCAACCGCATGGTGCTCGGCAAGCATTCCGGTCGTGCCGCCTTCCGTGCCCGTCTCGAGGAGCTGGGCATTCCGGTCGGCAGCGACAATTCGCTGAACCAGCTCTTCGTGCGCTTCAAGGAGCTGGCGGACAAGAAGCACGAGATCTTCGACGAGGACATCCACGCCCTGGTCTCGGATGCCCAGCCCAATGCCGAGGAAGTGTTCAAGCTGGTGACGCTGGAAGTGACGTCGAAGACCGGGACCACGCCGGAAGCGAAGCTGATGCTGTCGGTCCATGGTGCCGACAAGCCGGTGACCGCCACCGGCTCCGGTCCGGTCGATGCCACCTTCCGCGCCATCGAGGCGGTGGCCAACTCCGGCACCACGCTGGAGCTGTACTCGGTCAATGCCATCACCAGCGGCACCGACTCCCAGGGTGAGGTCACCGTGCGCCTGAGCCAGGCCGGTCGCATCATCAATGGTCACGGCGCCGATACCGACATCGTGATCGCCAGCGCCAAGGCCTATCTCAACGCGCTCAACCTGATGCACAGCGGCACCCCGCGCGCACATCCGCAGGGCGAGGAAATCTGATGCAGGCAGCGGTCATGCCCGAGGCACGGCGTCGCGAGTATCTCGCCGCGCTGGGCATCCCCCTGTTCGTGGCGCGCGCGCCGCTGCCGGGCGCTGCCGCTAGTGTCATCGAGCCGGTGGCGCCTGAAGTGGTGAGCGAGCGCATCAGTGCGACTCCGGCTCACGCACTGGCAGCCGTGCCTGTGCGCGAGTCCGTGCCACTCCAGACGGCCAGCGCGCCACGCGCACCTCTGCCAGCGCTGGCAGAGGCCGCTTCATTGCTGCAGCAGACGCCCAGGCGTCCGGCGCTGACGACCCCGGAGGCGCCTGTCGCCACTCCCGTGTCTGCAGTCGTGTCTCCGGCCATGGCCGCCGAGCCGGCGCCCAGCTTCACCTGCCGCCTGGTTCAGGTCGCACCGCAGCTGGCGGTGCTGCTGGATCTGGGCGCCTACCCGGATCTCGGCGCGCCCGAGCGTCAGCTCTGGCAGGCGATCTGTCGTGCCCTGTCCTGGACGCCGCAGCAGCTGGCGGCCGATTTTTCGTGGCCGCTGACCGCGAGCGGGAAGTCGGCCGGCATGATCGGCAATGGTGCCGATGCCGCGCGTGCCTTTGTGCAGGGCTGGCTGGGCCGTGATCTCGATGGTGGTGACCGTCTGCTGCTGCTCGGCCCGGCGCTGGCGCCTTTCGTCGAGCGTCCGCATCGTCTGCTGCCCTCGCTGGCGGAGCTGCTGGCCAGCCCGCTGGCCAAGCGCGCGCTCTGGCAGCAGCTGGCGGCCGGGGTCTGAGGACATGACTGCGACGTTGCGGGCCATGACCCGTGCCGATCTGTTTGCCGTCCATGCCATCGAGCAGGTGTCGCATCCTTCACCCTGGCCCATGAAGGGCCTGCAGGAGTCGCTGGACAGCCACCATGGCTTTGTCCTCGAGGAGGCTGGCGGCCGGCTGCTCGGCTTCGCCTTCGTGCAGCGCATTCTCGATGAGGCGCATCTGCTCGACATCGCCATAGATCCGGAGCTGCGCGGTCATGGGTACGGGCGTGAGCTGCTGCGCCGGCTCATGGACGAGGTCATGGTCGAGGGCATCAGCATCTGGTTTCTCGAAGTGCGCGTGTCCAACCTGCCGGCGATCACGCTCTACCAGTCGCTGGGCTACAACGAGCTGAGCATCCGCAGGAACTACTACAAGGATGCCGGCGGCAGCGAGGATGCCTTGCTCATGGCCTGCTCCACGGGCATGGGCTGAGCCGCCCCGATATCCGGCAGATGCCGTATAATCGCGCGATCCGCTGATCGAGCACGCTGACCCCATGAGCTTTACCGAACAACTGGCCGCAGAAGTCGCTTCGCGCCGCACCTTCGCCATCATCTCGCACCCTGACGCGGGCAAGACCACCATCACCGAGAAGCTGCTGCTCTGGGGCAAGGCCATCCAGGTTGCCGGCACGGTGAAGTCGCGCAAGTCCGACCGCCATGCCACCTCGGACTGGATGGAAATGGAAAAGCAGCGCGGCATCTCCATTACCACCTCGGTGATGCAGTTCCCGTACAAGACGGCGACGATCAATCTGCTCGATACGCCGGGCCACGAAGACTTCTCGGAAGACACCTATCGCACGCTGACCGCGGTCGACTCGGCGCTGATGGTGATCGACGGCGCCAAGGGCGTCGAAGACCGCACCATCAAGCTCATGGATGTCTGTCGTCTGCGTGACACGCCCATCATCTCCTTCGTCAACAAGCTCGACCGCGAAACCCGC
Source organism: Perlucidibaca sp. (assembly GCA_023265995.1). Classification (GTDB taxonomy): domain Bacteria; phylum Pseudomonadota; class Gammaproteobacteria; order Pseudomonadales; family Moraxellaceae; genus Perlucidibaca. Next base: position 135,517 of record JAHFSA010000008.1, on the reverse strand, counting down.
GATCCCATCGAGCTCATGGACGAGATCGAGTCCGTGCTCAAGATCAAGTGCTCGCCGGTGACCTGGCCCATCGGCACCGGCCGTGGCTTCAAGGGTGTCTATCACCTGGTCGAGGACCGCTATTACCTGTACCAGCAGGGCCATGGCTCCGAACTGATTGCCGACAAGACCATCGATGGCCTGCACAACCCCGATGCCGATGCCACGCTCGGCGACGATGCCGCCAACCTGCGCGACATGCTGGAGCTGGTACAGGGCGCCAGCCACGAGTTCGACCTCGACGAGTTTCGCGCCGGCCGCATGACGCCGGTGTTCTTCGGCACCGCGCTGGGCAACTTCGGCGTCAACCACATTCTCGACGGCTTCGTGAACTGGGCGCCGACGCCGCTGTCGCGCAATGCCTCGCAGCGCATTGTGGCGCCGACGGAAGAGGGCTTCTCCGGCTTCGTGTTCAAGATCCAGGCGAACATGGACCCCAAGCACCGCGACCGCATCGCCTTCCTGCGCATCTGCTCCGGCCGCTACCAGAAGGGCGTGAAGATGCAGCATGTCCGTCTCGGCAAGGAAGTGCGCATCGCCGATGCGCTGACCTTCCTGGCCGGCGAGCGCGCGCATCTGGAAGAGGCCTGGCCGGGCGACATCATCGGTCTGCACAACCACGGCACCATCCAGATCGGCGACACCTTCACCGAGGGCGAGAACCTGCAGTTCCTCGGCATTCCGCATTTCGCGCCGGAAATGTTCCGTCGCGTGCGCCTCAGGGATCCGCTCAAGAGCAAGCAGCTGCAGAAGGGTCTCAAGGAACTGTCGGAGGAGGGTGCGACCCAGGTCTTCATGCCGCAGATCAACAACGACCTCATTCTCGGCGCTGTCGGTGTGCTGCAGTTCGACGTCGTCGCCTTCCGTCTCCAGGAGGAATACAAGGTCGAGTGTGTCTACGAGAACGTCAATGTCTCGACGGTGCGCTGGATCCATTGCGACGACGAGCGCAAGCTGGCCGAGTTCAAGAAGAAGGCGCATGATCAATTGTCGCTGGATGGCGGCGGCTACCTGACCTATCTGGCGCCGTCGCGCGTCAACCTGCAGATCATGCAGGAGCGCTACCCGGATATCGTCTTTTCCCCGACACGAGAACATTGATGCTGCTGCGCCGTGCGCTGATCCTCTCCCTGCTGTCGGCACTGGCGCTGACCGCCTGCGAACGCAGGAAGCCGGTCGCGACGGCGGCACCCGCAGCCGTTGTTCCGGCACTGGTGGCGACACCGGTAAAGGTCGATATCCAGGCCAGCGGCAAGTGCCGCATCCGTTGCGCCAGCTTCAAGGCCGACTGGCTGGCCTTCCCGCCGCAGCCGGCGCTGGATGCCGCCCTGCGCGTCGTCGCCGAGGCGCCGGCCGGCCCCGACATGCAGGGCTCCCTGCGTCTGCTCGGCGAGGGCTTCCTGGCCGATGCCGTCGCGGCGAACGAGCCATGGGAGCAGATGCTGGCCGCGAAAATGCTGACCGGCCTCAATGACGTCACGCTCATCGATACCGAGAACTACAGCTATACCGGGGGTGCCCACGGCATGACCTCGGTGGCGTACATCAACTGGGATCGTCGTCTCGGCAAGGTGCTCAAGCTGGCGGATGTCATTCTGCCCGGCCGCGATGCCGCGTTCTGGAGCGAGGCGCAGCACGCCCACCAGGCCTGGGTGCGCAGCCGCGAGGATGCCGCTTCTCTGGGCGCTGGCTGGCCGTTCGGCAAGACCGGCAACTTTGCGCTCAAGCCCGATGCCCTGGTGCTCAAGTACCAGCCCTATGCCATCGGGCCATACTCCGAGGGCACGCCGGAGATCAGGCTGGACTATGCCCGTCTCGTCGGCGTGCTGAAGCCGGAGTACCTGCCGGCGCGCTGAGCAGCGGGAGAGAGGCCATGGAGTTGATCGACAGTCACTGCCATCTCGATGCCCCCGAGTTCGATGCCGATCGCGAGTCCGTGCTGGCCGCGGCCCGGGCCGCCGGTGTCAGCGGCATCGTGGTGCCGGCCTACGTCGCCTCGCGCTGGCACAGCCTGCTGCGACTCTGTCGCGCACACAGCCGGGCCACGGCTGCCGCGCCCCGTCTCTGGCCGGCTCTCGGCCTGCATCCGGTGCATCTGGCCGCGCATGTCGACGCGGATCTCGACGCTCTGGCGGCCTTGCTGGCAGCTTCTCCCGATGTTGTCGCGGTAGGTGAAATAGGCCTCGACCGCTTTCTGCCCGAACTCGTTACCGATGCCGCCTGGGCGCGTCAGAAAGCCCTGTTCGAGGCTCAGCTCGATCTCGCGCGGCAGCGCGATCTGCCGGTCATCCTGCATGCCCGCCGCTGTCATGCCGACATCCAGGCCAGCCTGAAGCGCACGCGCCACGTCAGTGGCGGCATCCTGCATGCGTTCTCGGGCAGTGTCGAAGAGGCCGGGCAATACCGTCGCCTCGGCCTGCATCTGGGCCTGGGCGGGCCGCTGACCTATCCGCAGTCGGCGCGTCTGCGTGCTGTCGCCACGAGCTTGCCGCTGGATGCCTTCGTGCTTGAAACCGATGCACCGGATCTGGTGCCTTTTCGCCATTGCGACCAGCATGGCGATGGCCGCGAGCGTCAGCCCGGCGAGCGCGTGCGCAACAGCCCGGCCTATCTGCCGGACGTGCTTGACTGCTTCGCCGAGATCAGGCCGGAGTCACGCGAGACGCTGGCCGAGGCCTTCAGTCGCAATGCCATGCAGGCCTTGCGACTGGGCTGAGCGGACCGGCGTTTTCCGGGTCAGAACACGCAGTCGGCCACCGGCTCGAAGGTGTCGGCGCTGGCCATCTTCCAGAACAGTTGATAGACCGGGTGTTCGGCGCGGTTTTCCAGCAGATCGCCCGGCTGCAGGTACTTGACCAGTGCCGACACCAGCGCCACCTCGTTGACCGAGACACGGCGCACGATGTGATGCGGGCGCAGCTGGTTGGGGTGCTTGAGGCCGGCGGCACCGACGATCTCGCCCAGTGCCTTCATGGTGTTCTGGTGGAAGTGGAAGACACGCGTGGCCTTGTCGGCCGGATCCAGCGCGCGCTGACGCAGCCAGCTCTGGGTGGCGACGCCGGTCGGGCAGCGCCCGGTGTGGCAGGTCTGCGCCATGATGCAGCCGAGCGCGAACATGAAGCCGCGCCCCGAGTTGCACCAGTCGGCACCGAGCGCCAGGGTGCGGGCAATGTCGAAGGCGGAGACGATCTTGCCGGCGGCACCGATCTTGACGCGATCACGCAGATTGAGACCGACCAGGGTGTTGTGCACCAGCACCAGGCCTTCGTGCATGGGCGTGCCGAGATGGTCGGTGAACTCCACCGGGGCGGCCGCCGTGCCGCCCTCGGCGCCATCCACCACGATGTAGTCGGGCGTGATACCGGTCTTCAGCATGGCCTTGCAGATGGCGAAGAACTCCCACGGGTGGCCCAGGCAGAACTTGAAGCCGACCGGCTTGCCGCCGGACAGTTCGCGCAGGCGGGCAATGAACTGCATGAGCTCCACCGGCGTCGAGAACGCCGAATGGGTGGCCGGCGACACGCAGTCCTCGCCTTCGGTCACGCCGCGTGCGGCGGCGATCTCGGCGGTCACCTTGGCCGCCGGCAGAATGCCGCCGTGGCCCGGCTTGGCGCCTTGGCTGAGCTTGAGTTCGACCATCTTCACCTGCGGATCGCGGGCATTCTCGGCGAAGCGCTCGGGGTTGAAGCTGCCGTCGGGATTGCGGCAGCCGAAATAGCCGCTGCCGATTTCCCAGATCAGATCGCCGCCGTTCTCGCGGTGATAGCGGCTGATCGAGCCCTCGCCGGTGTCATGGGCAAAGCCGCCCATCTTCGCGCCCTTGTTGAGCGCCAGGATGGCATTGGCCGAGAGTGCGCCGAAGCTCATGGCGGAGATGTTGTAGACCGACAGCGAGTAGGGCTGGCTGCACTGCGCGGAGCCGATCATGGTGCGGAAGTCATGATCCTTGATCTTGACCGCGCTGACCGAGTGATTGATCCACTCGTAATGCTCTTCGTAGACATCGATGAGGGTGCCGTAGGCCTTCTTGTCGACGACGTTCTTGGCGCGCTGGTAGACCAGCGAGCGCTGGGCGCGCGAGAACGGAATGGTTTCGGTGTCGGATTCGAGAAAGTACTGGCGGATTTCCGGGCGCACGGCTTCGAAGAGGAAGCGGAAGTGCGCCATGATCGGATAGTTCCGGCGTATGGCCTGTTTGGTCTGGAAGAAGTCCAGTGCCCCGAGCGCGGTCAGTGCGCCGAAGACGACGACTGGCGTCAGACCGATCAGCGGGTTGTACCAGAGCAGCAGCAACGAGGCCAGGAAGGCCAGGCCGCTGAACAGCCAGGCGAAATAGCGGTAGGGGATCACATTCCTGATCAGGTGCATGATGGCGGTCCGTGCTGAGGCTGTCTGATGGCAGACACGCTAGCACGGCTGCTGCGCCGGGGGCATGCCGTTCGGCCGGCCCGTCACTGCCCGTGGTCCGATGCCCGATCCGGCGCGACCCGGTTCGGCCTGAGCGGGCCTGCCGGTCAGCGCAGGTCGAGCACGCCGATCAGGGACAGTCCGAGCATGACGGCAATGGCCAGGACGATGATGAGTCCCAGCGCGATCAGGCCGCTGAGGACGACCCGCCAGTTGGAGTGGAAGTCATAGAGGAAGCCGTTGGCGATGGTTTCCTTGCTCGGATGATTGCGCAGGGCCACCACCACGGCGAGCAGCGAATAGCCGGCCGGCAGCAGCAGTGTCGGGAAATTTTCCGGCAGCAGTGGCAGTGCCAGCACGAAGGCGATGACCGCCAGGCTGCCAAGGACCAGCGTGAGACCGGCTTCGCGCGCGCGGGTCAGTGCCGTGAAGTTCTGGTGGAGAAAATAGACAGCGGCAATCGGGCCACCCCACAAGGAGCCCAGGGCAATCTGGGCAGGGGTGTAAATTCTTGTTCGGGCCACTGGGGACTCCCGGGCGTACAGACATCAAAAAGATGGTTTGGTCGATCCGTGACCGCAAGCCTCCGATGCTGCCATAGCTGCTGTGAACAAGACCAGATGGCATGTGCCGAAAAAATGCGCATGTAAATGAAAACGCCCGGCACGGGGCCGGGCGTTCGGTACTGCCGGGGTCGGAATCAGATGATCTCGATCGCCATGGCAGTGGCTTCGCCGCCGCCGATGCAGAGGCCGGCGACACCACGGGTCTTGCCGTGCTGCTTGAGCGCATGGATCAGCGTCAGCAGGATGCGCGAGCCGGTGGAGCCGACCGGGTGGCCGAGGGCGCAGGCACCACCGTAGACGTTGACCTTCTCGTGCGGGATGTTGTGCTTGATCATCGCGGCCATGGTGACCATGGCGAAGGCTTCGTTGATCTCGAACAGATCCACCGAGTCGGCAGTCCAGCCGGTCTTGGCGAACAGGTTGCTGAAGGCGCCGATCGGAGCGATGGTGAATTCGCTAGGATGCTGCGACTGCGTGGCGTGACCGACGATGCGGGCGAGCGGGGCGAGGCCGAGTTCACGGGCCTTGCTTTCCTTCATCAGCACCAGCGCCGAGGCGCCGTCGGAGATCGACGAGGCGTTGGCGGCGGTGATGGTGCCATCCTTCGCGAAGGCCGGCTTCAGGGTCGGGATCTTGTCCGGGCTGGCGTTGCCCGGCTGCTCGTCGGTGTCGACCAGGGCTTCGCCCTTGCGGGTCTTGACCGGCACGCCGACGATCTCGGCCTTGAAGTTGCCGTTGGCAATGGCGGCATTGGCGCGACGCAGCGATTCCACCGCGAAGGCATCCATGTCGGCACGGGTCAGGCCCATGGTGTTGGCCATGTCCTGCGCGAACGAGCCCATCAGGCGACCGGTCTTGGCGTCTTCGAGGCCGTCGAGGAACATGTGATCCATGATCTGGCCGTGACCCATGCGGTAGCCGCCACGAGCCTTGGGCAGCACGTAGGGAGCATTGGTCATCGATTCCATGCCGCCCGACACCATGATGTCGTTGCTGCCGGCGACGATGAGGTCATGCGCCAGCATGGTGGCCTTCATGCCCGAGCCGCAGAGCTTGTTGACGGTGGTGGCACCAGCAGCGGTCGGGATGCCGGCATCGATGGCGGCCTGGCGGGCCGGGCCCTGCTTCAGGCCGGCGGGCAGCACGCAGCCCATGATGACTTCCTGCACCTGCTCGGGCGCGATGCCGGCGCGTTCGACGGCGGCACGGATGGCGATGGCGCCGAGTTCGGTGGCAGTGACGCCGGCGAGGGCGCCCTGAAAGCCGCCCATCGGGGTGCGGGCGCCATTGACGATGACAACAGGATCATGACTCATGGATGTTCTCTCGGGCTTGGGTGCCGGGCTCAGGCGCCGTGGCACTTCTTGAATTTCTTGCCGCTGCCGCAATGGCAGGGGTCGTTGCGGCCGATCTTGAGCTCGTTGACGACCGGCTTCTGCTTCTCGGAAGGACCGCTGTGCAGGACCTTGCCGTCACGGAACTGCCAGCCGGCTTCTGTGCGCAGGAAGCCTGACACTTCGTGGTGGTGCTGCTTGACGCCGCCCAGCTCGTAGTGCGCGATGAATTCTACCAGACCTTTCTTGTCGGTTTCGCCGCCGGCTTCCACCTGCACGACTTCCAGGCCTTTCCAGTCGGCCGCTTCGGACCAGGCCTTCATGGCGTCGATATCGCTGTCACCCTGTCCGTCGGGGTGCGTCGAGCTCATGATGAAATCGATGTTGTGCTGGGTGTAAGCGGTGTAGCGGGCGCGCATCAGCGCTTCGGCGGTCGCCGCCGGCTTGTCGCCTGCAATGATGGGGCCGCAGCACTCGGCCAGGGCAAGGGAGGAGCCGCAAGGACAGGACATGGAAATCTCCAACAGACAGACATGAAAAAGGGGTGCCGAAGCACCCCTTTTTGTGAGGCGTGAGCCTCAGCCCAATTACTGGGCAGCCGGAGCGGCCGGAGCAGCCGGGGCAGCTTCAGCAGCCGGAGCGGCTTCAGCAGCGGCCGGGGCAGCTTCAGCAGCCGGAGCGGCTTCAGCAGCGGCCGGAGCAGCTTCTTCAGCGGCCGGAGCTTCAACAGCGGCAGCTTCTTCCTTCTTGGCGCAGCCAGCGATGGCGAGGGTAGCGGCAACGGCGGCCAGAACAGCAATCTTCTTGATCTGCATGATGATTTCTCTCTCAGGTTGGACTGGAACTATTAAGTTTCCTGTCCGGGTTAACCACAAGACCTGTTGCGGCAGGTCAGGCGGCACATCCGAACGAGAAACATATTAGCACCGGAAAAAGCGGATTGCATCCGTATTTTGTCCTACAAGACCGGCTGATCGTCAGGACAGCGACGCATTGTTGCGGACATGCTCGGGGTCGGCATAGACCGCGCCGGAAACGCCCAGACGGTGCTGACGGGCACGATGCAGGGCCTCGTCTATGCTCGCCAGCATGAGGTCCAGCGCCAGCGGCTGGGCCGGCAGCCAGCTGGCACCGATATGGGCGGTGGCGGGTACGCCGGCATCGCGACTCCAGCGATGGAACTGCTCCTGCAGATGCAGGGCAATAGGGTCGGCCTGGGAGCCCGGGCAGTCGAGCAGCATGAAAACGCATTCCAGCGGCGAGTAGCGCACCAGGACATCGCTGCCGCGCAGGCGGGCGCGGGCGACCTCGGCGAATTCGCGCATGAGCTGGTTGGCCAGATCCATGCTGGCGGCACGTCCCTTCTTCAGCCCGGTCGGCTCGATGACGATATAGAGCAGGGTCACCGGCAGCTGCTGGCGATGCGCCAGCGGCCACAGCATCTGCGCGGCGGCATAGAGCGTCCAGCGGTTGCCGAGGCCGGTCGCGGGATCATCGGCGATGGTGCGCTCCACTTGCAGACGCAGGCGGCGGCTGTGCTGCCAGAAGACCAGAGCGAGGCCGAGCAGGAGCAGGGTGGCGGCGGCGGTGGGCAGTGCGGCCAGCGGATCCTGGCCAGCGAGAAGACTGCGTGCGAACAGTGCCAGAGCGGCGGCGAGCAGGCTGATCAGGATGCTCGCCAGCAGCGCGCGCGGGCTGTGGCGCATGCCGGCCAGACCGGCGCCCAGCACCAGCAGGAGCAGGGTGGGGGGAGCTGCCGCCGGATCATTGAGCACGCTAGCGGCGAGCAGGATCAGGTCGAGGCTGGCGATGAGCCCGGACAGCCAGGCTCGCGGTCCGCGCCTTTCCTCGATCATGGCCAGCAGCAGCTGCAGTATTCCGTAGACGCTGGGCAGCAGCATGCCTGCCCAGGCCGGGTCATAGAGCGGTCCCGGTTGCAGGACGCTGTAGGCAGCCAGCAGAAGGGCTGCCAGCAGGCGCAGCGAGCGCTGCTCCAGGGGGCTGAACACGTGGGGTACCAATCTGGCGTCTACGGCCTGGAAATGCTCTGCGCGGGTGTCTGTCGGGGTATGCATACGGGTGCTAATCTCGGGCTGCGACGTCTGCGCCGCATCATCATGTCACGATGCACAAGTATACCGATTTGACCGGCCTGCCACAGGGATACGCCATGTCTACCCATCCGGATCACCATGCGCCCTTGCGCGACGATGTGCGTTTGCTCGGCAGACTGCTCGGGGAAGCTCTGCTGACCCAGCAGGGCCGCCCCTTCTATGACCAGGTCGAGGAAATCCGCCAGTGGGCCCGTCAGGCGGTGTCCGGCGATCCGGCGGCGCGTGCCCGCCTCGACGGCTTTCTCGCCGAGTGCGATGGCCAGGCCCTGCGCGATGTCGGTCGCGCCTTCGGGCACTTCCTCAACCTCGCCAACATCGCCGAGCAGTACCATCGCATCCGCCGGCGCCGTGTCCATGCCGTCAGCAAGCCGGACATGCCGCCGCCCGACTCCGTGCATGCCCTCATCCTGCGCCTGCTCGACAACGGCGTGGCGCGCGAGAAAATCCTGGCGGCCGTGAAGTCGCTGGCCATAGACCTGGTGCTGACCGCGCACCCGACCGAGGTGACGCGGCGCACGCTGATCCAGAAGCATGACGAGATCGCTGCCCGCCTTGAACGCCTCGATCAGGTCAGCCTGACGCCGGCCGAGCGCCAGCAGGAAGAGCAGCAGTTGCGCCGGCTCATGGTCGCCGCCTGGGAGACCGACGAAATCCGGGCGCAGCGCCCGAGCCCGGTGGACGAGGCGAAATGGGGTTTCACCACGGTCGAGCACAGTCTCTGGCATGCCCTGCCGGACTGTCTGCGCGAGCTGGACCAGGTGCTGCAGGTCACGCTGGGCGAGCGCCTGCCGCTGGATGCCGCGCCGCTGCGCATGGGCTCGTGGATGGGTGGTGATCGCGACGGCAATCCCTTTGTCACGCATCAGGTCACGCGCGAGGTCATCCTGCTGGCGCGCTGGATGGCGGTTGACCTCTATCTGCGCGACATCGATCTCCTGCGTGCCGAGCTGTCCATGTCACGCTGCGGAGAACTCCTGCGCGAGCGCGTCGGTGCCGGCTCGCGCGAACCGTACAGGGACTGGCTCAAGGGCGTGCGCGAGCGTCTGCAGATGACGCAGATGGCGATCAATCGCGAGCTGGCCGGTGAGGTGCCGGATCCGGCGCTGACGGTCTATGACGACAGCCGCAGCCTGTTCGACGATATCCGTCTCTGTCACGACGATCTCAAGGCCTGCGGTCTGGGCGAGCTGGCCGAGGGTTCGGTGATCGACATCCTGCGCCGCATCAGCTGCTTCGGGCTGCCGCTGCTGCGCCTGGATGTGCGCCAGGAATCGACGCGTCATGCCGAGGCCATGGATGCCATTACCCGCTATCTCGGTCTCGGCAGCTATCTGGCCTGGGACGAGGCGGAGCGCCAGCGCTTCCTGCTCGCCGAGCTGGCCAATCCGCGTCCGCTGCTGCCGCTGTCGGTGCTCTCGCCGGACGCCGAGGCCAGCTTCAGCGCCGAGGTGCGCGAGGTGCTGGCGACCTTCCGCATGCTGGCGACGCAGCCGACCGAGGCGCTTGGCGCCTATGTGATCTCGATGGCGCATCAGCCCAGCGATGTCCTCGCCGTGCTGCTCCTGCAGCGCAAGGCCGAGGTGCCCCGGCCCATGCGCGTGGTGCCGCTGTTCGAGACCTACGACGATCTGGCCAATGCCCCGGGCTGCCTGGATGCGTTGCTGTCGCTGCCGGCCTATCGCGAACGCATCGATGGTCGTCAGGAAATCATGATCGGCTATTCGGATTCGGCCAAGGACGCCGGCTTCGTGGCGGCGGCCTGGGCGCAGTACCGCGCCCAGGAGGGGCTGAGCGCCGTCGCCGACCGTCATGGCGTGCGCCTGGTGCTGTTCCATGGTCGTGGCGGCACGGTCAGCCGTGGCGGTGCCCCGACCCGCCAGGCCTTGCGCTCGCAGCCGCCGGGCTCGGTGCATGGCGCCCTGCGCGTGACCGAGCAGGGCGAGATGATCCGCATGAAGTTCGGCCTGCCCGAGGTCGCCAGGCTGCATCTGGAGCGCTATCTCGCCGCCACGCTGGAGGCGACGCTGATGCCGCCGCCGCCACCGCAGCCGGCCTGGCGCGAGCTCATGGACAGGCTGAGTGCGACCTCCATGCATGCCTATCGCGAGCAGGTGCGCGAGCATCCCGCCTTCATCGCCTATCTGCGCACGGTCACGCCCGAACTGGAGCTGCAGCTGCTGCCGCTGGGCTCGCGTCCAGCGCGTCGGCGTGCCGGCGGCGGCATAGAAACCTTGCGTGCCATTCCCTGGGTTTTCGCCTGGACGCAGATACGCCTCATGCTGCCGGCCTGGCTGGGTGTGCTGGAAGCGCTGGAGGATGCTGCGGCGGGCGAGGGTGCGCTGTCCCTGCATGAGGTGGCGCAGCAGTGGCCGTTCTTCGCCGGCCTGATCGACATGCTGGAGATGGTGCTGGCCAAGTCCGATGCCGCCATTGCCCGTCATTACGAGTTGACGCTGACCGATCGCGCCGATCTGCGCGCCCTGGGTGACCGCCTGCGTGCCGACCGCGATCGTCTGGTGGTCCTGCTGGCTGCGGTGCAGTCAGGTCCGGACTGGAATGCGCGCAACCCCATCCTGGCGCAGTCGATACGCTTGCGCACACCTTACCTGCTGCCCTTGCACCTGCTGCAGGCCGAGCTCATGCGCCGGCGGCGCGCCGAGGTGGCGGCTCGTCCGGAGAGCCGGGCCGAGGAGCCGACGGCGTTCGATCATGCCCTCATGGTGACCATGACCGGCATCGCCTCGGGGCTGCGCAACACCGGTTGATCGGCGCTGGCTTGATGGTGCCGGCTGAGCGCTGCTGCGGCAGCTGTCCGGTCAGTGGATGCCGAAGAGGAAGCGGATGCCGACCAGGATCAGCACCACGCCGAAGGCGCGCTTGAGCGTGGCCGCCGGCAGGCGGTGCGCCGACACGGCACCGTAATGAGCGAAGACGATACTGGTCAGCGCGATCCCGGCCAGTGCCGGCCAGTAGATGTAGCCGGTACTGCCGGCCGGCAGGCCGGGCTCGCGCCAGCCGCTCCAGATGAAGCCGGCGGCGCCGGCGACGGCGATGGGAAAGCCGCAGGCGGCGGCGGTGCCGACGGCGCGGCGCATGGCCACGCCGTGATGCACGAGGTAGGGCACCATGAGGCTACCGCCACCAATCCCGAAGATGGCCGAGGCCACGCCGATGAGGCCGCCGGCCGCGGTCAGACGGGTGCTGTCCGGCAACGGCCTGTCCTCGGCGACCGGCTTGCGGCCGAGCAGCATCTTGCCGCCGGTCCAGATCGCGAAGGCGGCGATGATCAGCTGCAGGGCCCGTGCCGGCAGGGCATGGGCGATCTGGGCGCCGAGCACGGAGCCGATCATGAGGGCAGGGGCCAGGCGCCTGAGCAGCGGCCAGTCCACGCCCTGATTGTGATGATGGGTGCGCACCGAGCTGATCGAGGTGAAGACGATGCTGGCCAGCGAGGTGCCGACAGCGAGATGCGTCAGCACGTCGATGGACACGCCCTGCCACTGGAAGCTGAGGATCAGCGCCGGCACGATGATCATGCCGCCGCCTATGCCGAGCAGGCCGGCGAGGAAGCCGGCGAGGGCGCCGGCAATGGCAAACAGGCCCCAGGCCAGCGGGTCGAGAGACAACACGTACACTCCCCGTCGCCTCCGGGGCGACTGGCTGCAAATTCACCAAACTGTCACGAGTCTTTCACGGCAAGGAAACGCTGCCGCAAGACACTGCTCTCATGAAAACGACCATGACGAGCGAAAAAATGACCCTGAACTCCGCCCAGATCAACACCATCAACCTGCAGGCGACTCACCCGGCAAATGATGTGATGGCGACGGAAGCTCCGGTTCGCCTGCAGCAGAAACCGCGCCTGGAAGCACGCTTCGCTGACACGCCGGCCCTGGTGGCCGATGCCCAGCGTCTGCGTGCCGAGGTCTTCGGCGACGAGTATGGCGTGCAATTCGATGGCCCGGAAGGCCTCGACATTGATCGTTACGATGCCTTCTGCCTGCACCTCAATGTCTACGATGTCGCCAACGACCTGCTCATCGCCACCACCCGCCTGCTGTCGCAGGAAAAGGCGGCGGAAGCCGGCGGCTTCTACTCCGGTCAGGAGTTCGACCTGTCCGCGATCAGCCGCATGCAGGGCCGCATCCTCGAAGTCGGCCGCACCTGTGTGCACCCGGACTACCGCTCCGGCGGCGCCATCACCGTGCTCTGGTCGGCTCTGGCCGAATACCTGATGCGTGAAGGTTTCAGCCACCTCATCGGCTGCGCCAGCATCAGCCTGGCGGATGGCGGCACGACCCTGGCCAGCGTCATGCCGACCCTGCGCGAGAAGTACTTCGTGGACAACGAGCTGCGTGTCAGCCCCAGCCGCGAAATCATCCTCTCCGCCACCGGTACCGGCCCGGTCAATGTGCCGCCGCTGCTCAAGGCCTACCTGCGCATGGGCTGCCGCATCGGTGGCGAGGCTTGCTGGGATCCGGAGTTCAACTGCGCCGATGTCTTCATCGTCCTGGATGTACAAGCGCTGGCGGGGCGTTATGCTCAGAGGTTCCTGAAGACCGCCTGAGCCGAGGACATGTGAGCAGAGCGCCCAGAACACGAAATGTGCATCCTCCCGTGACGACACGACCGCCCATGACCCCGCTCCTGGCCCTGCGCCTCGCCCTGGTGCTGGCGCACATGGTGTTCGGCTTCGTGCTCGCTTTCCTGATCGGTCTGTTCTTCTTCGACGCGCGCTGGCAGCAGCCGGTCATCACCTGGTGGCTGCGCCGCCTCACCGGCATTCTCAATCTGCACATCACCGTGCATGGCGAGCCGGTTGATGCCTCGGCGCTGTGGATCAGCAACCATGTGTCGTGGATGGACATTCCGGTGCTCGGCGGTGTGCGTCGCCTCAACTTCCTGTCCAAGGCGGAAGTGGCGCGCTGGCCGCTGATCGGTCATCTCGCCCGTGCCGGCGGCACACTCTTCATTCAGCGCGGCTCGGGCGATGCGGCCCGCGTCAGCACGCAGATGGTGACGGCGCTGGCGGAGGGCAAGCGCGTGCTGTTCTTCCCCGAAGGCACAACCACCGACGGCCATACCATCAAGCGCTTCTTCTCCAAGCTCTTCGTCGCCGCCACGGAGTCGCAGTGCCTGGTTCAGCCGGTGCTGATCTGCTACCGCGACGGCGACGGCCTGCACCCCATCGCGCCGTTCATTGGCGATGACGAGATGGGCGCGCATCTGCTGCACATCCTCAAGGACGGTCGCATCGAGGTCGAGCTCAAGTTCCTGGCTGCCGAGCGTGCCGGCGAGCGCACGGCGCACGAGCTGGCGCTGCACTTCGAGGAAGTCATGCGCCATGCCCTGGCCGGCTTCCACGGTGCCGAGCTGCCGCCCAGCCGTGCCGAGCATCCGGCGGTACGAGCCGCCTGAGCCCGGGTCATTTGACATGGAATGTTGTCTAATTATTGACGGCCTGCCTGTGCTCGGCTAGCCTCCGGCACATTCCCTCACGCTGGAGCCTGAACATGGCACGCGCACAAGATCTGCTGGCACAACCGCTGACCCTGCCCAACGGCACCCGACTGCCCAATCGCCTGGCCAAGTCGGCGCTGAGCGAAACCCTGGGCACCATGGACAATCGCGTCACCAGCAAGCTGGTCCGCCTCTACGAATGCTGGGCGCGCGGCGGCACCGGTCTGCTGGTCACCGGCAATGTCATGATCGATCGCCGTGCCCTCGGCGAACCCGGCAACGTTGTCGTCGAGGACGAGCGCGATCTCGCCCTGCTCAAGGCCTGGGCCGATGGCGCCACGCGCCATGGCGCCGCCATCTGGGCGCAGCTCAACCATCCCGGCAAGCAGTCGCCCAAGGGTCTCAACAAGCAGAACATCTCGCCCTCGGCCATTCCCTTCAAGGCCGACATGCAGGCCTTCTTCGACACCCCGCGCGAAATGACCGAGGCCGAGATCGAAGACGTTATCCGTCGTTTCGCCGTCACGGCCGGCATCATCAAGAAAGCCGGTTTCAGTGGTGTGCAGATTCACGGTGCGCATGGCTATCTGGTCGGCCAGTTCCTGTCGCCCAAGCACAATATCCGCGAGGATGGCTGGGGCGGCACGGCCGAGAAGCGTCGCCGTTTCGTGCTCGAGGTCTATCGCGCCATTCGTGCCGAGGTTGGTCCCGGCTTCCCGGTCGGCATCAAGCTCAACTCGGCTGACTTCCAGCGTGGCGGCTTCACCGAGGAAGAGTCGCTGGCGACCATCGAGGCGCTGGCGGCTGTCGGCATCGACATGATCGAGATTTCCGGCGGCACCTACGAGGCGCCGGCCATGGCGGGCGTCAAGGCCAAGGAGTCGACGCTGGCGCGCGAAGCCTATTTCCTGGAGTTCGCCGAGAAGGTGAGGGAAACCGTGTCGGTGCCGCTCATGGTCACCGGAGGCTTCCGCTCGCTGGGTGCCATGGGCAATGCCCTGGCGTCGGGTGCCATGGACATGGTCGGTCTCGGACGTCCGCTCTGCATCGAGCCCGATGCATCGCTGCGCCTGCTCGCCGGCGAGGAGATGCGTCATCGCGTCAAGCCCATCGTCACCGGCATCGGCATGGTCGATCGCATGGCGCTGATGGAAGTGAGCTGGTATGCCCGCCAGATGCACCGCATGGCGGTCGGCAAGTCTCCCAAGCCCAACGAGTCGCCGCTCTGGTCGCTCGCCGCCACGGTCCTCGGCAACGTGCGCGGAACCCTGCAGACCCGTCGCCTGCGGGCATCCTGAGCGACTTCCCCTGTCGTGATCAGCCGGCGCTTGTTATGATCGCCGGCTGATCGCGCCAGTGGTGAAATTGGTAGACACGCCGGATTTAGGTTCCGGTCCCGCAAGGGGTGTAGGTTCAAGTCCTATCTGGCGCACCATCATTCCTTTCGCATGCTCCCGGTCTGTTGGCATTGCCGCGATGTCGCGCTGCCGACAGCTCAGACCGGGTCGATATGCGTCATCACGTTCAGCACCGGCAGCGTCGCCATGACGTTGGCCCGTGCCGCCACAGCGATGGCATGGCCTTCGCGGACCGTCATGGTCGCTTCCACCTCGAGATGAACGTCGACCAGAATGAGGTCGCCGACCTTGCGCGTGCGCAGGTCGTGCAGTCCGGCCACGCCCGGGGTCGCCAGCAGCACCGCGCGGATGCGTTCGTTGTCCTCGGCGTGCACAGCGCGATCCATCAGGTCGTGCAGGGCATCCCAGCTGAAGGACCAGCCCATTCTGGCCACCATCAGGCCGACGACGAGCGCGGCGATCGGATCCAGGATGGTCTGTCCGAGCAGGCTGCCGAGAATGCCCACGGCGACGACCAGGGAGGAGGCGGCATCGGATCGGGCATGCCAGGCATTGGCGATCAGCATTGACGATCGCACCCGTTCACCGACTGCCAGCATGTAGCGAAACAGCAGTTCCTTGCCCACCAGCGCGGTCAGCGCGACCCACAGCGCCATGGCGTGCACGGGAGCGATGGCCTGTGGCGAGGAGAGCTTGCCGACGGCGGACCAGAGCATGCCGATGCCGACGGCCAGCAGCAGGGCGCCGAGGATCAGCGAGGCCGCGTTTTCGTAGCGATGGTGACCGTAGTTGTGGTCGTGGTCGGGAGCCTTGTGGCTGCCGGCGTTGGCCACCAGCACGACGAAGTCGCCGAGCAGGTCCGAGGCGGAATGGATGCCGTCGGCAATGAGGCCCTGCGAGCCGGAGGCGATGCCGGCGATGACCTGTGCGGAGGCCAGCGCCACATTGGTGGCAACGCTGACCAGCGTGCTCTTGTGCGCGGCCTTCTGGCTGTCGCTGTTGTCGCCCTCGCGTTCTTCCGGGCTGCTGCTGAAGTCGTTGTGCATGTGCTCTGTCTTGTTTCCGGTTCTGCTCAGGGGTGCCTGACGGCACGCAGCAGGTCGCGGTCGTAATAGGCGCTGGCCAGTGTGTGCAGCTCGTCGTTGATGTCTTCGCGCAGCGCCGCCAGGCTGCGCCCGGAAACATCCAGGCGCTCAATGCCGAAGCGGGCCAGATCGGGCTCCTGGCGTGCCATGTTCTTGAGCAGCACCTGCAGCCAGACCCAGGGCCCGGCCTCCTCGCGGAAGGGGATGCGCAGTTCACGCAGGCCTTGCTGCAGCAGTTCGGCGTCGACGAGATGGAAGTAGGTGGGCAGGATCTGCGCCTGCAGACCATCAAGGCGCTGCCAGATCAGCCGCTTTTCATGGTCGCTGTAGCGGTTCCAGTCGATGACTTCGTGCAGGTAGCGCCGGCAGCCACGGCAGACGGTATCGCCATAGGTGGTTGAGCAGATGCCGACACAAGGTGTCGGGACGGCGCGGAACAGCATGACGGACAACCGCTAGTCAGGACGGGGAGGGCAGACCATAGCAAAAAAAGCGGGTCGCGGTCGCCTGTCGCAAGTCACGCTTTACAAGCGCGCGGGGCTCTGCCAAAAAGGTCGCCGTCCCCCCCACGCCACTGGAGTCCTGCCGCGTGAATACCTTTCTGGCCCTGAAACACCTGCACATGTTGTCGGTTGCCCTGCTCGGCCTGCTTTTCCTGTTTCGCGGCGTGTTGCTGGTGAATGGCTCGGCTCTGCTGCAGGCGCGTCCGCTGCGTATCCTGCCGCATGCGGTCAGCGCTTTCCTGCTGGCATCCGGCTTCGGCATGGTGATGGTGTCGGCGGCGCTGCCGGTCTGGGTCATCAGCAAGCTCATCCTGCTGGTGTTCTTCATTCTCTGTGGCGTCATGGCCTTCCAGCGCGCCGACAAACGGTCGTCTCAGCTAGGCTGGCTCGTTCTCGGTCTGCTAACCTACGCCTTCATTGCCAGCATAGCGGTGACTCATCAGCCCCTGGGGCTGCTGGGATAATTTTCCGGTGCTTTGTAAACGGTCGGCTCGCCCGGCCGTATTGCGCCTTAGGAAACCCGTGTTCGGGTTCGTTCATCAGGAGATTCATCATGCGTAAGCTCGTTCTGGTCGCAGTGGCCGGTTCCCTTGCAGTTGCAGGCTGCACCACCAACCCGTACACGGGTGAGAAGCAAGGCTCCAAGGCCGCCTACGGCGCCGCCATTGGTGCCGCCCTGGGTTGCGGCGTGGCCATGGCCACCACCGCTCACGGTCACCGCAACGAGCGTTGCGGCCAGGCTGCAGCCATCGGTGCTGTCGCCGGCGGCGGCGCTGGCTACTACATGGACGTCCAGGAAAAGAAGCTGCGTGATCGTCTGGCCGGTGTCGGCGTTGGCGTGCAGCGCGACAAGACCACGGGCGCCATCAACCTCGTGATGCCGGGCAACATCACCTTCCCGACCGCCCAGTCCTCCATCCGCGCCGATTTCTACCCGGTGCTCGATGCCGTGGCTGACGTGCTCAAGGAATACAAGGACACCACCATCACGGTCAGCGGCCACACCGACAATGTCGGCGCCGATGCCTACAACCAGAAGCTGTCGCAGGATCGCGCCAGCTCGGTGGCTTCCTACCTGATCAACCGTGGCGTGGCTGACGGCCGTGTCTCGGCCATCGGTTACGGCAAGTCCCAGCCGATCGCTGGCAACAACGACGAAGCCGGCCGTTCGCAGAACCGTCGCGTGGAAGTCCGCATCAACCCGCCCCAGCAGTAAGCTGACGGCGAGTGAGAAAACGCGCCTTCGGGCGCGTTTTTTTTGCGGTATCCTGAGCGCGCCCTCAAGGCGTTGTCATCTTCCAGTCTGCTGATCATGGCAGTCTGGTGCAAAGTGTGTCCCCGGTCCTGAATCGACCCGGTGACCGCAGTACTTTCACAGGCCTTGCACGGAGACCTGCATGCGGTTCGCGCACGTCAAACTTTTCCTTTGTGCCCTCATGTTCGGTGGCGCGGCGCATGCCGAACTCACCATCGAGATCACGCAGACTCTCGAGGATGCCTCGGAGATCGCCGTCACGCCGTTCACCGGTGTCGAGGCCGGCGAGAATCTGGGCAGCATCATCCGCTCTGACCTCAACCACTCGGGCTATTTCCGTGCCATCGGGCCGGAGGAGAATCCGGCGGTGCCGCCGGTGGAGTCTTCGGTCGAGCAGTGGCTGGTCAAGGCCGGCCTGATCGTGCGCGGCACGGTCAGCACGCTGCCTGACGGTCGTCTGTCCTTCATCTACAGCCTGGCGCGGCAGAATGGCGAGACCCTGCTCAGCGAGCGGCTGACCGCCGGCAGCGGACGTTGGCGCGATGTCGGTCACTACATCAGTGATCGCGTCTACCAGAAGATGACCGGTGACCCCGGCTTCTTCTCGACGCATCTGCTCTACGTCAACCAGTACCGTCGTGACGGCAAGATACGTTACCGCCTGGGCATTTCCGACATGGACGGCAAGCGCCATGTCACGGCGCTGGATTCCGGCGAGCCGATCATGGCGCCGACCTGGTCCCCGGATTCGCGACAGATCGCCTATGTCTCGTTCGAGAGCGGCCGGCCGGCGATCTACATGCAGGATCTGGCGACCCGCAAGCGTACGCGACTGACCGATTTCCCCGGTCTCAACAGCGCGCCGGCCTGGTCGCCGGACGGCCAGCGCATGGCCATGACGCTCTCGCGTGACGGCAATCCGGAGATCTATGTCATGGATCTCGCCAGCCGCGAGCTGACGCGCATCACCAATCATCCGGCGATCGATACCGAGCCGCGCTGGACGGCTGACGGCAAGGCCCTGATCTTCACGTCCGACCGCAGCGGCGGGCCGCAGGTCTATCGCGTCACGCTGGCCAGCGGCGACACCAAGCGCCTGACCTTCAACGGGCGCTTCAATGCCCGCGCCGACCTCAGCGCCAATGGCCGCTATCTCGCCGTGGTCAACGAGTCCGGCGACGGCCAGTACCGCATCGGCATTCAGGATCTGAACAATGGCGTCTTCAGCCGTCTGACCTCGACTCCGCTGGATGCCTCGCCGAGCTTCGCCCCCAACAACCGCATGCTGGTCTACGGCACCACCCGTGGCGGCCGTGGCGTGCTCGCCATCATGTCGCTGGACGGACGCTTCCGCCTGACCCTGCCGCCGGTCGAGGGCGAGGTCCGCGAGCCGGCATGGTCCTCTTATCTGCGTTGAAACTCATACACCCGGAGACATCCATGAACATCCGCATGAACACCCGAAAGACCGCCGTACTGGCTGCCACCGGCCTGCTCACGCTGGCCATCAGCGGCTGCTCGCTGTTCCCGCACAAGAATGCGCTGAACGGCCCGGAGTACAGCTCCGACACCCTGCCGCCGGTGCTCGGCGTCGGTTCGGTCGATGCCGAGGGCAGCAAGCGCAAGCTCTGCAGCGAAGGCGAGCTGGCGCAGCTCTTCGCCAGCGTCGATCCGGCCCTGGGCGAGCTGCTGAAGACCCGCACCTTCTATTTCGGCACCGACTCCAGCGACCTGTCCGCCGCCAATGCCGGCAGCCTCGATGCGCATGCCGTCGTGCTCGCCAAGTCGCTGGCCAAGGTCCAGCTCTCCGGCCATACCGACGAGCGCGGCACGCATGACTACAACCTCGCCCTCGGCGAGCGTCGTGCCAATGCCCTGGCGCGCTATCTGGTCAGCCACGGCGTCAGCGACGACCGTCTCGCGGTGGTCAGCTACGGCAAGGAAAAGCCGGCGTCGGACGGCCATGACGAAGCGGCCTGGTCGCAGAACCGTCGTGTCGAGATCGAATACAGCGAGTGCAAGCTGGCGCGCTGATGTCGCGCCGGGGCAGCGGGGGCGCGCTCAGCGTCCCGTGCTGCTGTCGGCGTCGAGCATGCGATAGATCGGCGGCAGCTGGTTGGCGGCGTTGTAGTGCAGACCCAGGTCGCGCAGGATGCCGTCACGCACGCTGAAGATGAAACCGTGCACGGAGACATCCTGGCCGCGTTGCCAGGCATTCTGGATGATGGTGGTGTGGCAGACGTTGGCGACCTGCTCGTGGACGTTGAGCTCGCACATGAGATCGAGGCGCTGCTCGCTGCCGAGGCCGACAAACTGCTCCTCGTGCAGACGATAGATGTCCTTGATGTGACGCAGCCAGTTGTCGATGAGGCCGAAGCCCTTGTTCTCCATGGCGGCCTTGACGCCACCGCAGCCGTAGTGGCCGGTGACCAGGATGTGCTTCACCTGCAGCACCTCGACGGCGTACTGCAGCACCGACAGGCAGTTCATGTCGGTGTGGATGACCAGATTGGCGACGTTGCGGTGGACGAAGACCTCGCCCGGCAGCAGGCCCATGATCTCGTTGGCCGGCACGCGACTGTCGGCGCAGCCTATCCAGAGGAATTGCGGGCTCTGCTGTTGCGCCAGCTTCTCGAAGAACTCGGGATCACGAGCCTTGACCGATTCGGACCAGCTCCGGTTGTTGCGAAACAGCTCATCCAGCATGACCGCCCCCAGCGACTTGACGCTTGCCAGTATGCCATAGCTCGGGCTGGCCTTTCGTGCCGCTTTTGTCGATGATGCGGCAGGATCACACAGAGAGTTGACCCAATGGCGCAAGCGCGCATGACCTGGTCGCAGCTGCTTTCGGCGCACCGTCTCAAGGTCAAGGATGGCGAGATCAGGACGACGCGGGCGGCTGCCAGCGAGGATGGCAGTGCCGGTCTGCGTTCCGAGTTCCACATCGATCATGACCGCATCGTGTTTTCCAGCGCGTTCCGGCGCCTCGGTCGCAAGACCCAGGTGCATCCGCTGGCCATGCACGACCATACCCACAACCGCCTGACCCACAGTCTGGAGGTGGCCAGCGTCGGCCGCAGCCTGGGCAATCGTGTCGGCGCCATGCTGCGCGAAGGCGGGCATCTGCCGGCACCTTACACGCCCTACGACATCGGCTCCACCGTGCAGGTGGCCTGCCTGGCGCATGACCTGGGCAATCCTCCGTTCGGCCACACCGGCGAATATGCCTTGCGCGACTGGTTCCGCGAGCCGGCGCATCTGCCGCTGCTGGACGGCCTCGCCACCGGCGAGCGTCATGACATCCAGACCTACGAGGGCAATGCCCACGGCCTGCGTCTGGTGGCATCGCTGGAGATGTATGCGGGCGAGGGCGGCATGCGCCTGACGGCTGCCAGCCTGGGCACGCTGGTGAAATATCCGTGGACGTCGCAGACCTTCCCGGACAAGGGCAAGTTCAACATCTACCAGGCCGAGCTGCCGTATTTCCGTGCCGTCGCCAGCGAGCTCGGCCTGCTGGTCAGGGGCAGCGAACACTGGGCCCGGCATCCGCTGTCGTATCTCATGGAGGCGGCAGACGACATCTGCTACGCCATCGTCGACCTCGAGGATGCCGTCGAGATCGGCATACTCGAACTGGCCGAGCTGCAGCGCCTGCTCGCGCCCATCGTCGATCCCGACAAGGTCTGGCAGATCCGTGATCCGCGCCAGTATGCCGCGGCCCTGCGCGGCACCATGGTCGGCCGCTGCGTCAAGGATCTGTCCGATACCTTCATGCGTCATCACGACGCCCTGCTGGCCGGCGAATTGCCGCTCAAGGACCTGATTGCCGGCGCCAGCGGTGAAGTGCGCGAAACCCTCGATGCCGCCAAGCAGCTGGCGAGCGACAAGGTCTATCGCCATCGCAGCAAGGTGGTGACCGAGATCGCGGCCTATCCCTGCCTGGGTGTGTTGCTCGACAACCTGATTCCCAACGTGCGCGCGTTCTGCCTGCATGGCCCGGATGCGCTCAGCCATCGCCAGCGCACCCAGCTGGCGCTGCTGGAAAAGCCGCTGCGGCCGGGCATGTCGCTCTACGAGGGCTATCTGCAGGTGCTCGATTTCGCCGGCAGCATGACCGACAACCATGCCGCCAGGCTGGCGCGGGAAATCTCGGGCATTGGCTTGATCTGAGTCTTGCCAAGCGCTGGCAGGGTGGTATTCTCCTCGCCCGTGACCGATCGGTCGAGATTACATATTCCCCCTGTCAGAGGATTTGCCATGCAGCTGCAAGACAAGATTGCCATCGTCACCGGTGGTGCATCCGGTCTCGGCCTCGCCACCATCAAGGCCTATCTGGCCCGTGGTGCCAAGGTCGCCATTTTCGATCTCAACGCCGATGTCGGCCAGGCCGTCGCCGCCGAGCTGGGCGCCAATGCCCTGTTCTGCAAGGTCAACGTGTCTGACGAGGCCTCGGTGCAGGCCGCGCTGGCGGAAGTCGTGGCGAAGTGGGGCGGCGTGCATGTCGCGGTCAACTGCGCCGGCATCGGCAGTGCCGTGCGCACGGTCGGCAAGAACGGCCCGATGCCGCTGGAGCAGTTCAACAAGGTCATCACCGTGAACCTCATCGGCACCTTCAACGTCACCCGTCTGGCTGCTGCCGAGATGGCGAAGAACGAGCCGAGCGCCGACGGCGAGCGCGGTGTAATCATCAACACCGCCTCGGTTGCCGCCTTCGACGGCCAGATCGGCCAGGTCGCCTATTCGGCATCCAAGGGTGGCGTGGTCGGCATGACCCTGCCGCTGGCACGTGACCTCGCCAGCATCGGCGTGCGCGTCAACACCATCGCTCCGGGCATCTTCAACACCCCGCTGATGAATGCCGCTCCGGACGCAGTGAAGATGCCGCTGATCGAGATGACGCAGTTCCCGAAGCGCCTCGGTCATCCGGACGAGTACGGTCAGCTGGCCACGCACATTGTCGAGAACAGCTTTCTCAACGGTGAAACCATCCGTATCGACGGCGCTATCCGCATGGCGCCGCGCTGAGGTCGAGATGCGCCGCGCTCCAGTTCAGGAGCGCGTCGATATCACTGATCACGGCGGCGGCGACCTCTGCCTCGGGCAGGGGCGCCGTCGGCCCGTGACGGCCCGCGAGGGCTTCTTCCAGGCTGGCTCGCAACGCCGGCACGCCGGTATAGCGACAGGCTCCGAGCAGACGATGCGCCTCCTGCCACCAGGCCGGGGCATCTCCACATGTCATGGCTTCGAGCATGACCATGCGGCTGCGCGGCAGATCGGCAGCCAGCGTCTTCAGCACATCCTCCGCCAGATCGGCCTTGCCGGCCGCGAGCTGGCGCGCCTCGGCCCAGTCCACCACCGGCACCGGCGCCGCCACGAAGCGTGTCCATTGCTGCAGGATATGCAGCAGCTGTGATTCCTGCAGGGGCTTGCCGACATAGTCGTCGATGCCGCTGCGCAGCCAGAATTCGCGCTCCGAGCTGAGCGCGTGCGCGGTCAGGGCGATGATGGGCACGCGATGTCCGCGTGACTCGCCGGCACGAATGGCCTGCGCCGTTTCCGGCCCGCTCATGCCGGGCATCTGGATATCCATGAAGACCAGGTCGTAGGGGGCCTGAATGGCGGCATTGATGGCCTCCAGGCCATTGTCGACCGCGCTCGTTTCGATGCCGAAGTCGCTCAGCCAGGTCTGCAGCAGCTTGAGGTTGGCCGGGTGGTCATCCACCACCAGCACGCGCAGTGGCGGGTCCAGTCTGGCCAGGGGGCGCAGGGCGGGCAGCTGGTGCGTGGTGTCGCGGGGCAGGGCCAGGGTCTGGAACGGATCGATGCGCGCCTGCCAGCTCACGCTGAAGGTCGAGCCCATGCCGGGGGTGCTGCTGACGGCAATGTCGCCACCCATGAGCTGGACCAGCTGGCGGGTGATGGTGAGGCCGAGGCCGGTGCCACCAAAGCGGCGCGTGGTCGAGCTGTCGGCCTGCTCGAAGGCATCGAACAGACTGTCAAGCTGGCGCGGCTGAATGCCTATGCCGGTGTCCTGCACCGACAGCTGCAGCTGCAGTGCGGCGCCCCCCTGGTTCTTGCAGCCGAGGCGGACGCGGACTTCGCCACGGGGCGTGAACTTGATGGCGTTGTTGATCAGGTTGGTCATGATCTGGCGCAGGCGCAGCGGGTCACCGAGCAGGCTGGCGGGCACGTCGTCGGCGACTTCGCAGCTCAGCGTCAGCGGCTTGTCGCCAATCAGCGGAGTGAGCATGGCCATGGTGTCGGCGAGCAGGTCGCGCAGCGAGATCGGGGTCTCGTCGAGCACCAGTCGCCCGGCCTCGATCTTGGACAGGTCGAGCAGGTCATTGAGTATGGCCAGCAGATGTTCCGAGGCATGCACCAGCGAGTCGACATACTCCTGCTGGCGCTCGGACAGGGGCGAGCGTTCGAGCAGGCGGGCAAAGCCGATCAGGCTGCTCAGCGGTGTGCGGATCTCGTGACTGATGTTGGCGAGGAACTCCGATTTCAGCTGGTTGCTGGCCACCGCCTTGCGCCGGGCGGCATGCAGATCGATGTTCTGCCGTTCGATGGCGTCCAGGGTTTCGCGCAGCTCTTCCTCGGCGCGCTCGCTGTTGTTGCGCAGCTCGTCGAAGGCTGTTTTCCAGGCTGCCAGTCCGCGTTCGAGGTTATCGGTGAAGTCCGGCCAGATCTGCCGGGCGGCCGGGCTCGGCTCCGGCAGCACGCCGGGCTGCAGCGTGCGCATGGCATGCGCAAGCTGGCTCAACGGCTTGAGCGAGCGGTGGATCTGCATGCGTACCATGAAAATCAGCATGGCCAGGGCCACGATCAGCAGCAGCGTGCGCTCGACGACACGCTCGTAGAACATCACGGTCTGCGGCTGGCGCGAGGCCGTGAGAATCAGCCAGCGGCCATCAGGCAGATGCGACAGCCACTGCACGCCGGCATCGCTGTCGAGGGTGATGATGGCCGGCTCCGCGCGCGGTGCCGGCACTGCCAGGAGGCGGACATCGGGGAGCTTCAGGCTGCTGCTGCCGGCCTCGGCAATGACATGGCCCTGATGGTCGATGAGGCTGATGCGGCGCAGGCTGTCGTGGCGCAGCTGGCGGGCCAGCCAGGCATTGAGCTCGGGGCCGCTGTCATCGCTGCGGGCCAGCGCCGAGGCGCTGGTTGCCATGGTGGTGCGGCCGATCAGGGCGAGCTGGTTTTCGAGGTCCTGATGCAGGCGCACGAAGGTGATCACGGGCAGCAGGATCCACAGCGCGATGCTCGGCAGCAACACGGCCAGCAGCAGGCGATAGTGCAGGGTCCACGGAAACATCCGGGCCTCCTCCGGGCTTTTCCGCAAGCCTAGCATGGGGGCCTCGGCTGTGCCGAATTGCTTGCTTTTTGGTCAGTTGACGGTACGATGCCTGCCATCTCGTATCAGGCGGCGCTGACCGGCCGGGCGGGAGTGATGGCACCACAACAAGAACAATAACGAGGTTCATCATGCGCAAGTTTCTGCCTGCTGTCATGGCTGTCGCCATGACGCTTGCCGGTTGCGGCAGCAGTTCGCCCGAGGCGGACTCCAGCGGCCCGGCGGCTTCCCGCAGCAGTGCCCGTGGCACGTTGCCGCTGGGCACGGCCGATGGCGTCAAGCCGGCCTCCTGCCAGTCCGCGGCGCATCCTGCCGGCGGCCAGGTCTATCGTGTTTCCATCCCTTCGCGCGTCGATGGCGAGGCCATCGTGTTCCAGGTCTTCGAGCCCGACAGCATTGATTGCGGCCAGAAGCACGCGCTGATCCTGCAAGGGCATGGCTATGCCGGCAAGCGCACGACGGAGAAGGGTGGCCAGATCGCGCAGCTGGCGGGTGCCGGCTATGCCGTCATCAGCATTGACCAGCGCGGCAGCGGCGAATCGGGCGGCACCGTGCGCGTCATGGATCCGGACTATGAGGGCCAGGATATCGTCGCCGTGGTCGACTGGGCCGAGCAGCACCTCGACTACCTCAAGTATCGCGACGGTAACCTGCTGCTGGGCTCCATCGGCGGCAGCTATGGCGGCGGCTACCAGATGCTGCTGCTGGCGATCGACCCGGATCGTCGCCTCGATGCCATCGTGCCCGAGATCACCTGGCATGACCTGACCTACAGCATCGCTCCCAATGGCGTCGTGAAGTCCTATTGGGCGCTGTTCCTGGCCGGTGCCGGCGATGGCCAGACCAATTTCCACCAGGATCCGTTCATTCGCGGCACCTTGCTTGAAGGTGCGGTGACCGGCGCCTTCCCGGAGTCGGCGCTGCCGTTCTTCAACTACCACTCGCCGAGCTATTTCTGCGACAACCCGCGCAACCTCAAGGTCGGTGACACGGCCGATGTCGGCGCCTACACGCTGGGTCCGCTGCTCGGCAACGTCCCCCTCACCAGCGGCAGCTACACCATCGGCACGCCATCCAGAAAGGCGCTGCCCAAGGTCGATGCGCTGCTGTTCCAGGGCCCGCGTGATGACCTTTTCAATTTCAACGAGGCGCTGGCCAACTACGAGTGCCTGCAGCGTGCCGGCGGCGATGTGCGCCTGCTCAGCTACGAATACGGTCACGGCCTGCTGGCGCCGGATGTCGGACTGGTGCAGCAGGGTGTGGCGCAGCAGACCATTCCCCTCGGCCGCAACTGTGGTCCTATCGCCGCCGATGCCGCCACGCTGGCCTGGTTCAACGAGAAGCTGCTGGGCAAGGGCAAGGCCGACAGCGTCATCACGACCGGCAAGAATGTCTGCTTCTCGCTGAACCAGAGCGATGCCGTGCAGGTGCCGAAGGTGACGCGTGGTGGCACCACCTTCCCGGTCGCCATGCCGGGCGGCCTGCCGGCGCCGGTCACGCTGGCGCAGCTGGCACCGACCATCGTGCCGCTGACGGGCATCAGCCATGCCAGTGAAGTGATCGCCGGCATTCCGCATCTCAAGGTCCATGTCGGCCGCGGTGCCGCGCCGCTGGATGCGCTGTGCATGCCGGCCGCCGACCCGCTGCTGCGTATCGGCAGCTGCGACAGCACGGTCTTCGTCGGCCTCGGCGTGATTCCGCTGGCGGCCAAGGACTCGCGTCTGCCGGTGCTGCCCGAGCTGATCGACGAGCAGGTCATTCCGCTGCGCGGCTTCGGTGACTTCGATATCGACATGGTCGGCGTGGCCGAGCGCCTGGTGGCGGGCGACCAGCTCGTGCTCATGGTCTACGGCAATCAGCAGGGCTTCCTGCTGACCAGCTCGCGTGACCCCGCCACTGTGGTGGCGACGATCCAGGGCGAGGTGGCGGTGCCCATGCTCGGCGACCTGCCCAAGCTGGCCGGTGATGTGCCGGCTGCCGGCCTGCCGGTGGACAGCATTCCCGGCCTGTCGGCCCTGCCCACGGGCAGCAGCGGCGCGGGTGGCGTGCCCACCGACGCTTCGGCGCTGACCGGCCTGCTGGCGCAGATCCCGGTCATAGGGCCGCAGCTGATCTCCGCGCTCGGCCTCTGACGGCACTCGCGGCAGCAGCGCCCGGCACCAGTTATGGTCGCCGGGCGCTTTCCATTACAATCGCGGGTCATCTTTGTTCAGAGCGTCTGCGCGATGTCCTATCCCACCATTGCCGATACCGTCGGCAACACCCCGCTGGTCCGCCTGCAGCGCATGCCGGGCAATACCAGCAATGTCGTGCTGGTGAAGCTGGAAGGCAACAATCCGGCGGGTTCGGTGAAGGATCGCCCGGCGCTGTCCATGATCAGTCGCGCCGAGGCTCGTGGCGAGATCAGGCCCGGTGACACCCTGATCGAGGCCACGTCCGGCAATACCGGCATCGCCCTGGCCATGGCGGCAGCCATCAAGGGCTATCGCATGATCTTGATCATGCCGGCCAATCAGAGCCAGGAGCGTCGCGATGCCATGGCCGCCTATGGCGCCGAGCTGATCTCGGTGACCCAGGCCGAGGGCATGGAAGGCGCGCGCGATCTGGCGCTGAAGATGCAGGCCGAGGGTCTGGGCAAGGTGCTCAACCAGTTCGGCAACATGGACAACCCGCAGGCGCACTACGAGGGCACCGGCCCCGAGATCTGGCAGCAGACCGGCGGCCGGATCACGCATTTCGTCAGCTCCATGGGTACCACCGGCACCATCATGGGCACCTCGCGCTACCTCAAGGAGCAGAATCCGGCGATCGAGATCATCGGTCTGCAGCCGGCCGACGGCGCGCAGATTCCCGGTATCCGCTGCTGGCCCGAGGAATACCTGCCGACCATTTTCGATCGCACCCGCGTCGATCAGGTCATCGACATTCCGCAGGTCGCGGCCGAGGAGACCATGCGTCGCCTGGCGCGCGAGGAAGGCATATTCTGCGGCGTGTCCTCGGGCGGCTCGGTATGGGCCGCGCTGGAGCTGAGCAAGCACGTGGAGAATGCCGTCATCGTCGCCATCATCTGCGATCGTGGCGACCGTTATCTGTCCACCGGCGTGTTCACGCCGACCTCCTCACCCAGCTGACGGTCCGAACCATGAATACGCTGGTCTTCGATATCGAAACCGTGCCGGACATCGCCGGTGGTCGTCGTCTCCACGGCTTGTCCGGGCTTGATGACGCCGCTGCCGCCGAGGCCATGTTCAAGCTGCGTCGCCAGGAAACCGGCGGCTCCGACTTCATTCGCCATTCGCTGCAGCGCGTGGTCTGCATCTCGGCCGTGCTGCGTACCCGTGACGGCCTCAAGGTCTGGTCGCTGGGCGAGGAGTCGGCCAGCGAGGCCGAACTGATCCAGCGCTTCTTCGCCGGCCTCGAGCGCTACCAGCCGACGCTGGTGTCGTGGAACGGCAGCGGCTTCGACCTGCCGGTGCTGCATTACCGGGCCCTGCTGCATGGTGTCCAGGCGCCGGCCTACTGGGATCAGGGCGAGTTCAATCGCGACGCCAAGTTCAACAACTACCTCGGCCGCTTCCATGCCCGTCACACCGACCTCATGGATCTGCTCGCCGGCTACCAGGCGCGCGCCGTGCAGCCGCTGGACCAGGTCGCCACGCTGCTCGGCTTCCCGGGCAAGATGGGCATGGATGGCAGCCAGGTCTGGCCGACCTTCCTCGCCGGCGAGCTGGGCAGGATCCGTCAGTACTGCGAAACCGACGTGCTCAACACCTGGCTGGTGTTCCTGCGCTTCCAGCTCATGCGCGGCCTGCTCGACAGCGCCACCCTGGCCAGCGAGCTGACGCTCGTGCGTGACACCCTGCAAGCCTCCGGGCAACCGCATCTGCTCGAGTTCCTGAGCCAGTGGCAGGCTGCCGAAGCCGCCATGCCCACCCACGATGCGCCGCTCAACGCGCCCATCGCCTGACGTTTACCGAGTACCCGAGTCCTGTATGGCGCGTATCAGCAAGAAAGAAAAACTCAAGGCCCTGCCTCCCGTCGAACTGACCATCACCCGCCTCAGTCATGAGGGGCGCGGCATTGCCCATCGCGAAGATGGCAAGCTGGTGTTCGTCGATGGCGCCTTGCCGGGCGAGCGCGTCAAGGCCCAGGTCACCTTCACCCACAAGAAGTACGACGAGGCGGCCGTGGTCGAGGTCTTCGAGGCCGCCAACGACCGCGTCACGCCGCCTTGCGCGCATTTCGGCGTCTGCGGTGGCTGCTCGCTGCAGCACATGGCTCCGGCCGCGCAGATCGCCTTCAAGCAGACCGTGCTGGTCGATCACCTGCAGCACTTCGGCGGTCTCAGCCCCCAGTCCTGGCTGCCGCCGCTGACCCATGACAACTACTCCTATCGCCGCAAGGCCCGCCTTGGCGTCCGCTATGTGTTCAAGAAGGAGAAGCTGCTGGTCGGCTTCCGCGAGCGTCAGGCCAGCTATCTCGCCGATCTCGATGCCTGCGAGGTCATGGACCCGCGTCTGGGCCAGGCCATCACGCCGCTGCGCGAGCTGATCGGCGGCCTGATCGCGCGTGATCACATCGCCCAGGTCGAGGTCGCCGCCGGCGACGAGCTGCCGGGTGTCGCCGACGTGGCCCTGATCTTCCGCCATCTCGTGCCGCTGGATGCCAGCGATGTCGCGGCCCTCGTCGCGTTCTGCAGCGCCCGCGGCTGGCAGTGCTACCTGCAGCCGGGCAATTACGAGACCGTGCATAGGGTCTGGCCGGAGCAGGGCGTGGACCGCCTGTATTACCGTCTGCCGGACTTCAGCGCGCCGTCACGTCCGGGCGAAGGTCTGACCATGGCCTTCCACCCCAACGACTTCACCCAGGTCAATGCCGGCATCAACCAGCGCATGGTGAAACTGGCACTGGATTTGCTGGACCCGCAGCCGGACGAGCGTGTGCTCGACCTGTTCTGCGGCCTCGGCAACTTCACGCTGCCGCTGGCCACGCGTGCGCGCGAGGTGGTTGGTGTCGAGGGCGTGCAGGCCATGGTCGAACGCGGCTACGAGAACGCCCGTGCCAACGGATTGGACAATGTCTCGTTCTATGCTCATGACCTGACCAAGGATTTCCAGAGTCAGCCCTGGGCCGGACTGGGTTTCGACAAGATATTGATCGACCCGCCGCGCAGCGGCGCGCTCGAAGTCATTCCGCACCTGACGCGCTTCGGTGCCCGACGCGTGGTCTATGTGTCATGCAATCCGGCGACACTGGCGCGTGATGCGGGCGAGATGGCCAAGGCCGGTTATGATCTGGTGCAGGCGGGTGTCATGGACATGTTTATCCATACCACGCATGTGGAATCGATCGCCGTATTTGAAAAACGCCGTTAAGCGCCCCATCTTGGTGCAAACAGCAGTCACAAGGCAGCCAGCATGGTAAAGGTCCGCGCAGATTATCCGACCCGGAGCGATGGCAGCGTCGATCTGGATGCGTGGCTCTCGCGCATAGAGGATCAGGTCGAGCTGCACAGCGCCGACGAGCTTCTGCGCGCCTGCCGTTTCGCCGAGCAGCTCGACCGCGAGGCGGCGGCGCGTCACAACGTCTGGTCGACGCGTACCTCCAGCTTCCTCACCGGTCTGGCCATGGCCGACATCCTCGCCGAGCTCAATCTCGACCAGGAGTCGCTGGTCGCGGCCGTGCTCTATCGTTCGGTGCGTGAAGGCCGCGTCGAGCTCAAGCGCGTCGAAAAGGATTTCGGGCCGGACATCGCCCATCTCATCGACGGCGTGCTGCGCATGGCGGCCATCAGCCGCCTGATCAACCCGGACCATCGTGCCGCCGGCAGCAACGAGGCGCAGCAGCTCGACAACGTGCGCAAGATGCTGGTGGCCATGATCGACGACGTGCGCGTGCCGTTGATCAAGCTAGCCGAACGTACCTTCGCCATCCGCGAGCTCAAGGACGCCAGCGACGAGCGCAAGCGCCGCGTGGCGCGCGAAATCTTCGACATCTACGCACCGCTGGCGCACCGCCTCGGCATCGGCCACATCAAGTGGGAGCTGGAGGATCTGTCCTTCCGCTATCTCGAGCCCGAGTCCTACAAGCAGATCGCCAGCCTGCTCGACGAGAAGCGCCTCGACCGCGACGGCTACATCCAGCAGGTCATCCAGACCCTGCGCGACAATCTTGATCGCATGGGCATGGGCGAGATCGAGGTCAGCGGGCGCGCGAAACACATCTATTCGATCTGGCGCAAGATGCAGCGCAAGGGCATAGGCTTCCACGAGGTCTACGATGTCCGCGCCGTGCGCATCCTGCTGCCGGAAGTGCGTGACTGCTATGCCGCGCTGGGCGTGGTGCACTCGCTCTGGAAGCACATTCCCAAGGAGTTCGACGACTACATCGCGACGCCCAAGGAGAACGGCTACCGCTCGCTGCACACAGCCGTGATCGGCCCGTCCGGCAAGCCGCTGGAGGTGCAGATCCGCACCTTCGACATGCATCAGGAAGCCGAGCTCGGCGTCTGCGCGCACTGGACCTACAAGGAGGGCAAGTCCTCCAAGTCCGATGCCCGCTACGAGAACAAGATCGCCTGGCTGCGTCAGGTGCTGGAATGGCAGGATGACATCGGTGACCAGGGGCTGGATGACCTCGCCGAGCAGATCAACCAGGCCATTCACGACGAGCGCATCTACGTCTTCACGCGCGACGGCCATGTCATCGACATGCAGGCCGGGGCGACGCCGCTGGACTTCGCCTATCACATCCATACCGAGGTCGGTCACGGCTGCCGTGGCGCCAAGGTCAACGGCCGCATCGTGCCGATCACCTACAAGCTGCAGACCGGCGAGCAGGTCGAGGTCATGACCAATCGCGGCGGCCGGCCCAGCCGTGACTGGATGAATCCGACGCTGGGCTATCTCGGCACCAGCCGCGCCCTGGCCAAGGTCCGCCACTGGTTCAAGCAGCAGGATCGCGAGGGCAACCTGGCCGAGGGGCGCAGCCTGCTCGAACGCGAGCTCAGCCGTCTCGGCCTGGTGGTGTCGCGCCAGGAGCTGGACCGCATCGCACCGCGTTTCAACGTGCGCAGCGGCGAGGATGTGCTGGTCGGGCTCGGCGCCGGTGACCTGCCGCTGGCGCGCATCACCCATGCGCTCACCGATGATCTTGACCAGACCGCGCAGCAGGAGCTGGCCCTGCCGGAGTTCCCGGTACGGCCTTCACGTGCCAGCGATGCCGGCTCGGGCATCGTCATCGAGGGTGTCGGCAACCTGCTGACGCATATCGCCAACTGCTGCAGGCCGGTGCCGGGCGAGCCCATCGTCGGCTATGTCACGCATGGCCGTGGCGTCAGCATCCATGCCCGCGGCTGCCCGGACTACCTGCGCATGGCCCAGGACGACCCGGCGCGCACGGTCGATGTGCAGTGGCAGACGCGCGATTCGGCGGCGTATCCTGTCGATATCATGGTGCGCGCCTGGGACCGTACCGGCCTGCTGCGCGACATCACGTCGGTGCTGGCCAACGAACAGGTCAATGTCACCGGCGTGCAGACCCAGTCCGACAAGCAGGATGGCACCGCCACCATGCGTCTGACCCTGGAGGTGCCGGGTCTGTCCAAGCTCTCGCGCGTGCTGACCCGCATCGAACAGCTGCCCAATGTCATCGAGGCGCGCCGCCTGACCGGGCATCGTGCCGTCGACAAGAGCGAATCCGGCCATGAATGAGACCGCTGTCGTCGCCATGCCGCTGGCCGAGCCCGAAACACCGGCTCTGCACCGCCTGCTGCAGATCATGGCGCGTCTGCGCGATCCGCGTCAGGGCTGTGCCTGGGATCTCGAGCAGGATGCCGCCTCGCTGGCGCCCTACACCATCGAGGAAGCCTACGAGGTGGTCGAGGCCATTGCCTCCGGCAATGCCGCCGACTGGCGCGAGGAGCTGGGCGACCTGTTGCTGCAGGTGGTCTTCCAGGCCCGCGTCGCGGAGGAGCAGGGCGACTTCGACTTCGATGCCGTTGCCGCCGCCATAGGCGACAAGCTCATCCGCCGCCATCCCCACATTTTCCGCGATGACCGCCTCGACCTGCCGCGCATTGATCTCGACGCCAGCCAGGTGTCGGCGCAATGGGCCGTGATCAAGGCCGAGGAGAAGGCGCTCAAGGCAGCCGCCCATCGTGAGGCCACCGGCGCCGAGCTGCCGCCGCCGGCCTTTCTCGACAAGGTCGGCAACGGCCTGCCGCCGCTGCTGCGCGCCGAGAAGCTGCAGGCGCGAGCCGGCGAGGTCGGCTATGACTGGAACGATCCGCGCGCGGTCATCGCCAAGCTGCGCGAAGAGATTGATGAACTGGAAGCCGCGCTGGATCAGCCGGAGAGCGTTCCTGAAAAGCAGGCGCATCTGCAGGACGAGCTTGGCGACATCCTGTTCTGCTGCGTCAACATAGGCCGCCATCTCCGCGTCGACAGCGAGCAGGCCCTGCTCGGCGGCATTGCCAAGTTCCGCCGCCGCTTCGGTCATATCGAAAAGCAGTTGCAGGCACAGGGTCGGGCTCTGGCCGGCGCGACGCTGGACGACATGGAAGCACTCTGGCAGGACGCCAAGCGGGCAGGGCTCTGACCATGATCATGACCGCCCTGCGCAACGCCGAGCCGGCGCCACGGCTGGTCGACGGCTTTGGTCGCGATATCACCTATCTGCGCCTGTCGGTGACCGATCGCTGCGACTTCCGCTGTGTCTACTGCATGGCCGAGGACATGCAGTTCCTGCCGCGCAGCGCCGTGCTCAGCATCGAGGAAATGGAGCGGCTGGCTGGTGTTTTCGTCAGTCTCGGCATCCGCAAGATCCGTCTCACCGGGGGCGAGCCGCTGGTGCGCAAGGGCCTGCCCGAACTGGTCGAGCGCCTCGGCCGTCTGCCCGGCCTGGAGACTCTGGCCATGACCACCAATGGCGCCCGTCTGGCACCGGTGGCGCAGCGCCTGCGCGCGGCCGGTCTCAGCCAGCTCAATATCAGCATCGACAGTCTGGATGCCGCGCGTTTCCATGAGCTGACCCGCACCGGCGTGCTCACCGACGTGCAGGCCGGCATCGCCGCCGCGGTGGCCGCCGGCTTCCCGCGCATACGCCTGAACAGTGTCATCCTGCGTGGTCGCAACGAGGATGAAGTGCCGGCGCTGGTGGCCTATGCCGCCAGTCTGGGCGTCGACCTGGCCTTCATCGAGGAAATGCCGCTGGGCGTGATCAGCGAGCATGATCGCGGTCTGGCCCATGTTTCCGGCCAGGAGCTGCTGACCATGGTGGCGGCGCAGCACGTGCTGCTGCCGGAAAGCTCGCAGGAGGTTGGCGGGCCGGCGCGCTATCATCGTCTGCAGGGCTCGAATACCCGTGTCGGTGTGATCACGCCGCACAGCCAGAATTTCTGCGCCAGCTGCAACCGTATCCGCCTCACCGCCGAAGGTCGTCTGCTGCTGTGCCTGGGTCACGAACACAGCCTCGATCTGCGCGAGCCGCTGCGCGCGGGAGCCAGCGATGCCGAGCTGGCGGCGCTGATCACGGCCACCATGATGCGCAAACCGGAGCGTCACGAGTTCGCGCTCGCCGGCGAACCGCAAATCGTCCGATTCATGAACATGACTGGAGGCTGACGCATGTCGCATGCTGCCGAAAAACCCTTTGTTCCCCTGCAGCTGGCCGTGCTGACCGTGTCCGATACCCGCAACCTCGACAGCGACACCTCCGGTGCCCTGCTGGTCGAGCAGCTGACCGGCGCCGGTCATGAACTGGCCGATCGCGCCATCGTCATCGACGACATCTATCAGATCCGTGCCCGTGTCTCGGCCTGGATCGCCTCCGGCGACGTGCAGGCGGTCATCATCACCGGCGGCACCGGCTTTTCCGGCCGTGACAGCACGCCCGAGGCCATCCTGCCGCTGCTCGACAAGACCATCGACGGTTTCGGCGAGCTCTTCCGGCATATCTCCCTGGCCGAGATCGGCACCAGCATGCTGCAGTCGCGCGCGCTCGCCGGTCTGGCCAACCGCACGGCGGTGTTCTGCCTGCCGGGCTCGACCAATGCCTGCCGCACCGCCTGGGAAGGCATTCTGGCCAAGCAGCTCGACAACCGCACGCGGCCGTGCAACCTGGTGCCGCATCTGAAGGCGCTGCAGCCGGCCTGCGACACGCGCGGCTGACCATGGCCCTGCTGCCTGTCGATGATGCTCTGACACAGCTGCTGGCCGCCGCCGATGCCTGGCGCCAGACGCGCGCTGCCCATGCGCAGACGGTGGCGCTGGCCGATGCCGACGGCCGCGTGCTGGCGGTCGATATCCATGCCGATGTCGCCGTGCCGCCCGAACCCAACAGCGCCATGGATGGCTATGCCATTCGCCATGCCGACCTCTCCGCTCAGGCGCCGCAGACGCTGCCGCTGAGTCAGCGCATCGCCGCTGGCCAGGCGCCACAGCCTCTGCAGGCGGGCACGGCCGCGCGCATCTTCACCGGTGCCGTCATGCCGGCCGGCGCCGATACCGTGGTCATGCAGGAGAACTGTCAGGGCGGGGAGGGCGTGGTTGCCATCCTCGAGTTGCCGGATGCAGGCGAGAATGTCCGCGCCGCCGGCCAGGACATCGCCGCCGAAGCGTTGGTCGCCGAGGCCGGCACACGTCTGACGCCAGCGCATCTGGGGCTGCTGGCTGCAGTTGGCCGCGCCACGGTGCCGGTCTGGCCGACACTGACGGTGGCGCTGCTGTGCACCGGTGACGAGCTGGTCGAGCCCGGGCTGCCGCTGAGCAGCGGTCGCATATACAACAGCAACCGCACGGTGGTGAGCGCGCTGCTCGCGCGTCTGGGCATGACCGTGATCGATCTCGGCCCGGTCGCCGACACGCTGGCGGATACCACCGCCGCCCTGGCGCGGGCGCAGGCTCTCGGTGCCGACATCATTCTCAGCACCGGCGGCGTTTCGGTCGGCGAGGAGGATCATGTCCGCGCCGCCGTCAGCACTGTCGGCAGTCTCGATCTCTGGAAGGTCGCCATCAAGCCCGGCAAGCCGCTGGCCTTCGGCCACATCGGTGCGGCCGTATTCCTCGGTCTGCCGGGCAATCCGCAGTCGGTATGGGTCACTTTCGAAGTGCTGGCGCGGCCCTTCCTGCGCCGCCTGCAGGGCGAGCAGGATGTGCTGGCGCGTCCGCTCTGGCTGCCGGCCGGCTTTGCCAGGCCGCGCGCGCAGTCGCGCCGCGAATACCTGCGCGTGCGTCATGTCGCCGATGGCGGGGGAGGCCGGCTGATGCCGCATGCCAACCAGAGCAGCGGTGTGCTGTCGTCGGCGGTCTGGGCTGATGGCCTGGCGCTGGTGGAGACCGGCACCACGGTCAGCGAGGGGCAGTTGCTGCCATTTCTGCCGGTCGGTTACCGCTAGATGACGCAGATGTGAAAAAGGGCGCCGAGGCGCCCTTTTTCATGGTCATGATGACGCAGTGGCTCAGAAGTTGTAGCGGCCACCAACACGCAGGGTGTCCAGCTCCAGATCGGGTGCGCCGTTGTTGCCGCTGAGGTCGGCAACGCGGTATTCGACGAAGGCACCGAACTGCTTGTCGAAGGCGTAGTGCACGCCGGCTTCGTATTCAGCGCCGTCAAATTCGTCGATATCGGTGTAGCCGACACGGGCGTAGGCCGACAGGTTGTCGATCACCTTCATGCTGGCGTGGGCGTTGATGGAGTAGCCGCGGAAAGAGTCACCCGGGCCGCCATCGTTGAGGTCCAGTGTCACTGTTTCGGCGCCGGCGCCGACATCGATACCCTGGAGCTTGGTGTCATATGACAGACCGATGCGGGTTTCCTTGCTGTTGAAATCTGCATCATCAATATCCGCGTCCTGATACAGCGCGGTCAGGCTGACGCCCTGGCCCAGTGCGGCCTGGCCACGGAAGCCGAAGCCGTCGCCGCTGTCATCGGGCGAGCCGTCCACATTGAAATCCTGGTTGACATAAAACACGTCGAGCGAGCCGGCGGCCATGGCTGCCATCGGTGTCAGTGCGATGGCGACGGCAATCAGGGTTTGCTTGAACTTCATGGAGTATCTCCTTGTTTTTCGGTCCCCACGCACCGTGGGTAAGCACAACCTAGACCCTTGCAACATGATGGGGCAATGCCAATTATTAACATCTTGTAACATGTCGGATGAGCGGTAGGGTATGAGCGACAGGCGGATCAAAAAATCACCGAAATCCGACTTAAATGTGTCAACCGATCGGATTGTCACGTAATCGTCATAAAAAATACGCCGCGCTGTCATTTTTGGTGACGATACTGGCGCCAAGTTGAGGGATGACCCCGACTGCACATCACGTTGCTCGTGTCTTAAGGAGACAGTAGAAAATGAAGCGTACTCTGATTGCCCTGGGTGTTGCAGCCGCCGTTGTGGCCCCGATGGCCAACGCCGCCCCGAAGGTCTATGGCAAGCTCAACGTCACCGTTGAAAATTTCAAGGATGACGCAGTGGCTGACGGCTCCGCCGACACCTCGCGTCTGGTCTCGAACGCCTCGCGCTTTGGCGTCAAGGGCGAAGACGAACTGACCGCCAATCTCAGCGCCATCTACCAGATCGAGTGGGAAGTGAACACGGATGATGCCGATCCGACCGCCGACAACTTCGACCTCACCGCGCGTAACCGCTACCTGGGTCTGAAGCACGCCACCTACGGCGCCATCAAGCTGGGTCAGTTCGACTCCGCTCTCAAGCTGGCCCAGGGCGAAGCCGACCTGTTCAATGACTACTTCGGCGACATCAAGACCGTCCAGGCTGGCGAAAACCGTCTGAAGAACCTGGTCGAGTACAGCTCGCCGAAGTACGCCGGCTTCCAGGCCATCGTGCAGACCCAGACCAACGACACCACCAAGGACGCAGCCGGCACCAAGGGTTCCGACGCAGCAGGCAGCTCCTACTCGGTGACCTACAGCAACGAAGAGATCGGTCTCTACGGTGCCATCGGTCTGGATCGTGACGTCAAGGGCAAGGGTGCCGTGTTCTCCGACGACGTGCAGCGCAACAACGAGCGCGCTGTCGCCACCTACAAGATCGACGACCTGTTCCTGAGCGCCATGTACACGCGCAGTGAAATCGCCGACGGCGTCAACACTGCCACCAAGAAGAAGGAAACCGGCTACTCCGTCGGCGCCTCCTACGTTCTCGGTGACGAAGTGCTGAAGGCCCAGTACGGCAAGGGCTCGGCCAAGGACTTCAACGATGAAGTCAAGGTCTGGTCGGTCGGTGTCGATCACAACTTCACCAGCAAGACCAAGGCCCTGGCCTTCTACACCAAGCTGGATGCCGACAACAACGCCGGCAAGACCATCAAGGATCAGTCGGTCATCGCTGTCGGCCTCGAACACAAGTTCTAAGCCTGGCGTTGCAGCTGTCCTGACAACAGGGGCCCTAGTGGCCCCTGTTTCTTTTTCCGGTTTGCCGTTTCCGGGCCAGGCGCACGCTGATCGCCACTCCCCGCCTCAAGCGCTGCGTGGTAATATCCTGTCCCGTCTTTGTACCCGCTGTGCGGGTGCGCCGTGATCACGCAAGCTGTCTGGATTCTTCATGACCAAATTCATTTTTGTCACCGGTGGTGTGGTGTCTTCCCTTGGCAAGGGCATCTCGGCCGCTTCGCTGGCCGCTCTGCTGGAGGCACGCGGGCTGTCGGTCACGCTGATCAAGATGGATCCCTACATCAACGTCGATCCGGGCACCATGAGCCCGTATCAGCACGGTGAGGTCTTCGTCACCAGCGATGGCGCCGAGACCGACCTCGACCTCGGTTACTACGAGCGCTTCCTGCGTCATGGCAAGATGACCAAGAAGAACAACTTCACCTCAGGCCGCATCTACCTCGATGTGCTGCAGAAGGAGCGCCGCGGCGACTACCTGGGTGGCACCGTGCAGGTCATTCCGCACATCACCGATGCCATCAAGCAGCGTGTGCGTGACGGCGCCAAGGGCCATGACGTGGCCATCGTGGAAATCGGCGGCACCGCCGGTGACATCGAGTCGCAGCCGTTCATGGAAGCCGTGCGTCAGCTGCGTATCGAGCTCGGCTACCAGGGTTCGCTGCTCATGCACCTGACCCTGATTCCGTACATCGCCTCCGCCGGCGAACTGAAGACCAAGCCGACCCAGCACTCGGTCAAGGAGCTGCGCTCCATCGGTCTGCAGCCGGACATCCTGATCTGCCGTTCCGAGCACCCGGTGCCGAACGACTCCAGGCGCAAGATCTCGCTGTTCACCAACGTCGAGGAGCGCGCCGTCATCATCGCCGAGGACGCCCGCACCATTTACCAGATTCCGCGCCGCTTCCAGGAGCAGGGCCTCGACGACTTCGTCATCGAGCGTCTCGGCCTGCGTGCGCCGCTGGCCGATCTCAGCGACTGGGATGCCGTGGTCGACGGTCTGCTCAACTCCGAGCGTGAAGTCACCATCGCCATGGTCGGCAAGTACGTCGAGCTGATCGACGCCTACAAGTCGGTCAACGAGGCGCTGCTGCACGCCGGCATCCGCAACAAGGCCAAGGTGCGCATCCGCTACATCGATGCCGAGTCGGTCGAGCAGCAGGGCACCTCGGTACTGGCCGGCGTCGACGGCATTCTGGTGCCCGGCGGCTTCGGCGACCGTGGCACCGAGGGCAAGATCGCCACGGTGCGTCATGCCCGCGAGAACCGCATTCCCTACCTCGGCATCTGCCTCGGCATGCAGGTCGCGGTCATCGAGTACGCCCGCCATGTCGCCGGGCTGGCCGATGCCAACTCCACCGAACTCAAGCCGGGCTGCACGCATCCGGTGATCGGCCTGATCACCGAGTGGATGACCGAGACCGGCGAGGTCGAGCGTCGTGATGCCAGCTCCGATCTGGGCGGCACCATGCGCCTGGGCGCACAGCTCTGCCACCTCGAACCGGACACGCTGGCGCACGCCACCTATGGCGCCGACAGCATCACCGAGCGCCATCGTCATCGCTACGAGGTCAACAACCGTTATCTGCCGCAGCTGGAGGCGGCCGGTCTGCGCATTTCCGGACGAAGTGCCGACAAGACTCTGGTCGAGATGGTCGAGATCCCCGATCATCCGTGGTTCCTGGCTTGCCAGTTCCACCCGGAGTTCACCAGTTCGCCGCGTGCCGGCCATCCGCTTTTCTCGGGTTTCGTGCATGCCGCCCTTGATAAGCAGGCTGACGATTCGCCCCGATAAGGGCGGGTGCAGTCCGGAACTACCCCGATCACAAGAAGTAAAAGCACAAGAGCAAGGGAATCCATCATGACGCAAAAGACCATCACGCTGCGTGACATCGAGATCGCCAACGACAAGCCCTTCGTGCTGTTTGGCGGCATGAACGTTCTGGAGTCGCGCGATCTCGCCATGCAGATCTGCGAAACCTACGTGACGGTCACCGAGAGGCTCGGCATTCCCTATGTCTTCAAGGCTTCCTTCGACAAGGCCAACCGTTCCTCGGTCAGTTCCTATCGCGGCCCGGGTCTGGATGAAGGCCTGAAGATCTTCGAAGAGATCAAGAAGACCTTCAATGTGCCCATCATCACCGACGTGCACGAGCCGTATCAGTGCGCCCCGGTGGCGGAAGTGGTCGACATCATCCAGCTGCCGGCCTTCCTGTCGCGCCAGACCGATCTGGTGGTGGCCATGGCCAAGACCAACGCCATCATCAACATCAAGAAGGCGCAATTCCTGGCACCCAAGGAAATGGGGCACATCCTGTCCAAGTTCGAGGAAGCCGGCAACGACCAGCTCATCCTCTGCGAGCGCGGCTCCTCGTTCGGCTACAACAACCTGGTGGTGGACATGCTCGGCTTCGGCATCATGAAGCAGTTCAACTACCCGGTGTTCTTCGATGTCACCCATGCCCTGCAGATGCCGGGCGGCCTGCCCAATGCCGCTGGCGGCCGTCGTGCCCAGGTCACCGAACTGGCCCTGGCCGGCATGACGCAGAAGCTGGCCGGTCTCTTCCTGGAAGCGCATCCGGATCCCGAGAAAGCCAAGTGCGATGGCCCTTGCGCCTTGCGCCTGTCGCAGCTCGAAGCCTTCCTGAGCCAGGTCAAGGCTGTCGATGATCTGGTCAAGAGCTTCCCGCTGCTCGATACCCACTGATTTTTATTTGCCCCCGCCGAGGCGGGGCGACCGATACCTGTAATGGAGAGTTGAGCATGGCTACCATCGTCGATATTCGCGGACGCGAAATCATGGACTCCCGCGGCAACCCGACGGTTGAAGCGGATGTCATCCTGGACAACGGCATCGTCGGCCGTGCCACTGCGCCCAGCGGTGCGTCCACCGGTTCGCGTGAGGCCCTGGAGCTGCGTGACGGCGACAAGTCGCGTTACCTCGGCAAGGGCGTGCTCAACGCCGTCGCCAACATCAACGGCCCGATCCGCGAGCTGCTGGTCGGCAAGAGCGTGTTCGAGCAGTCGGCCCTGGATCACGCCATGATCGAGCTCGACGGCACCGAAACCAAGTCCAAGCTGGGCGCCAATGCCATCCTCGCGGTCTCGCTGGCTGCCGCCAAGGCCGCTGCCCAGGCCAAGGGCCAGCCGCTCTACGCCTACATCGCGTCGCTGCGCAGCAACACCCAGTTCACCATGCCGGTGCCGATGATGAACATCATCAACGGCGGCGAACATGCCGACAACACCGTCGACATCCAGGAATTCATGATCGAGCCGGTCGGCTTCACCTCGTTCGCCGAAGCCCTGCGCTGCGGCGCCGAGATCTTCCATGCCCTCAAGGGTGTGCTGAAGAAGCGCGGCCTCAACACTGCCGTGGGTGACGAAGGCGGCTTCGCTCCGAACCTGAGCAGCAACGAAGAGGCGCTCAAGGTCATCGTCGAAGCCATCGGCATCGCCGGTTACAAGGCTGGCGAGAACGTCATGCTGGCGCTCGACTGCGCATCCTCCGAGTTCTATCACGACGGCAAGTACGTGCTCGAAGGCGAGGGCAACAAGTCCTTCACCTCGGCCGAGTTCGTCGATTACCTGGCCGGTCTCTGCGACCGCTATCCGATCATCTCCATCGAAGACGGTCTCGACGAGTCCGACTGGGCCGGCTGGAAGATCCTCACCGACAAGCTCGGCCACCGCGTCCAGCTCGTGGGTGACGACCTCTTCGTGACCAATCCGAAGATACTGCAGAAGGGCATCGACCAGGGCGTGGGCAACTCCATCCTGATCAAGTTCAACCAGATCGGCTCGCTGACCGAGACGCTGGATGCCATCTACCTGGCCAAGGCCAACGGCTACACCACGGTGATCTCGCACCGCTCGGGCGAAACCGAAGATGCCACCATCGCCGACCTCGCCGTCGGCACCGGCGCCGGCCAGATCAAGACCGGTTCGCTCTGCCGCTCCGACCGCGTCGCCAAGTACAACCAGCTGCTGCGCATCGAGCAGGAACTGGATTACAGCGCGCCGTACCGCGGCAAGGCTGAATTCAAGGGCCTCAACTGAGCATGACGCCGGCGTCCAGCCTTGGCCGTTTGCTGCTCTGGCTGGCGGCCGGCATCTTCCTCATCCTGCAGGTCGGCCTCTGGTTCGGCGAGGGCGGCATTCTCGATGTCCACCGTCTCAAGCGGGCGGTGGCCGAGCAGCAGTCCGAGAACCTCAGGCTGCGTCAGCGCAACCAGGTGCTGGAGGCCGAGGTCAATGACCTCAAGAACGGACGCGAAGCCATTGAGGAGCGCGCCCGTCTCGATCTCGGCATGATCAAGGACGACGAGACTTTCTATCTGGTTACCGGCAAGGCGCTGGCGGGCTCGGCCACGTCCGGCGCGCATCCGGCCACGCCGTCGGTGGTCAATCCGGCTTCTGCGTCGGCGGCTGCCCCGGCTGCGTCTGCTCCCGCCGCACCCGCTCCAACCA
Organism: Perlucidibaca sp.; assembly: GCA_023265995.1. Taxonomy (GTDB): domain Bacteria; phylum Pseudomonadota; class Gammaproteobacteria; order Pseudomonadales; family Moraxellaceae; genus Perlucidibaca. The sequence goes on along the minus strand of JAHFSA010000008.1, from coordinate 92,156 downwards.
CACCAGTTCCGACTGCTCCCGCCGCGCCGACGCCGGGAGCGCAGTAAGTCATGCCTGCCCATGCGGTGATTCCCGCCGCCGGGGCTGGCAGGCGTTTCGGCGCCGACCTGCCCAAGCAGTATCTGCCGCTGGCCGGTCAGGCCATCCAGCAGCACACCCTCGACCGACTGTCCGGCATGCCCGAGCTCGATCACATTGTGGTGGCGATAGCCGCTGATGATGACCGTGCCCGCGCCTTGCCTTATGCCCGTCCCGAGCGCCTGCAGTTCGTCACCGGTGGTGGCGAGCGCATGGACTCCGTGCTGGCCGGGCTGGAGGCGCTGGTTGCCGCCGGCGTCGACGCGGCCGACTGGGTGCTGGTGCATGATGTCGCGCGGCCGCTGCTGCGGCCATCCGATGTGCGTCGCCTGCTCGCCGAGCTTGGCGATGATGCCGTCGGCGGCCTGCTCGCCAATCCGGTGCGCGACACCATGAAGCGCAGCGATGACGACGGACACATCATCGCCACCGTCAGCCGCGAGCTGCTCTGGCATGCCCTGACGCCGCAGATGTTCCGCCTCGGCACGCTGCTGCAGGCGCTGCGTTCGGCGCGCGCCGACGGCGTGCTGGTGACCGACGAGGCCGCCGCCATCGAGCGCCTGGGCCTGCAGCCGCGCCTGGTCAGCGGTGAACGCGACAATCTCAAGATCACATTCCGCGATGACCTGCCACTGGCCGAAGCCTTGCTGGCGGCGCAGCGGCAGACAGGAGCACTGACATGACCGCGCAGGTACTGCGGCCCCGCATAGGCCACGGCATCGATGTTCACCGTTTCGGCGAGGGCAGCCAGGTCACTCTCGGTGGCGTCGTGATTGCCCATGATCAGGGCCTGATCGCCCACTCCGATGGCGATGTCGCGCTCCACGCCCTGGCCGATGCCCTGCTCGGCGCGCTGGCGCTGGGCGACATCGGCAAGCATTTTCCCGATACCGATGCCGCCTACAGCGGTGCCGACAGCCGTGGCCTGCTGCGCCATGTCGTGGCGCTGGTGGCCCGGCACGGCTATGTCGTCGGCAATGCCGACATCACCGTGCTGGCCGAGCGCCCGAGGCTGGCGCCTCATATCACGCTGATGCGCGAGCGCATCGCCGAGGATCTGGGCGTGGCGGCGGCGCAGGTCAGCGTCAAGGCCACCACGACCGAGAAGCTCGGCTTCGTCGGTCGCCGCGAGGGCATAGAAGCGCATGCCGTGGTGATGCTGTGGCCGCAGAACTGACCTCGGGGCCGTGCCCGTCGCCCTGGGGCGGGCCGGTGGCGCAGGCCCGCCTGAAGGCCGTCCCGGAAGATTTCGTGGTCGAGGAGGTGCTCGGCTTCGAGCCCGAGGCCGCCACCGAGGCCGGGACCGGCGAGCATCTCTGGCTGTGGGTCGAGAAGCGTGGCCTCAATACCGATCAGGCCGGCGCCGAGCTGGCCCGGCAACTGGGTATCGAGCGCTCGCTGGTGAGCTATTCCGGGCTCAAGGATCGCCACGCGCTGACCCGGCAGTGGTTCAGCGTGCACTGGCATGGCGATGGCTGCTGGTCCGCCGGCAGCGACTGGCTGGATGTGCCGGGGCGTGATCCGGCCGACGAGCCCGGACGCTATCGCGTGCTCAGCCAGCTGCGCTGCGGTCGCAAGCTGCGCCGCGGCACCCATGCCGGCAACCGCTTCGAGATCACCCTGCGCGATGTCACGGGCGAGCGTGCCGACATCGAGGCCCGTCTCGACCTGCTCGCCCGCGAGGGCGTGGCCAACTACTTCGGCCTGCAGCGTTTCGGCCATGGCGGCCGCAACATTGCCCAGGGTCTGACGCTGCTGGCGGATCGTCGTGCCGGCCGCCGACGTCGCCGCGACAACCGTGAGAGCCTGTGGATTTCCGCCTTGCGCTCGGCCCTGTTCAATCAGGTGCTGGCCGAGCGTGTGCGCCAGGGCAGCTGGAATCGCTGCCTGCCGGGCGATGTCCTGCAGCTCGACGGGCGTGGCAGCTTCTTCCGCCCGGAGCCCGACGATGCCGGCTGGCAACCGCGCCTGGGCAGCGGCGAGCTGCATGTCACCGGCCCCATGCCGGGCGATGGCGCCTCTGCTGTCGCTGACGAGGTGGCGACGCTGGAGGCCGCCGTGCTGGCGCCCTGGCAGAGCATCTGCGATGACCTCGCGGCGCTGCGCGTGCCGGGGCAGCGCCGTGCCCTGCGCCTGCGCGTGCAGGATCTGCAGTGGCGCTGGCTGGAGCCGCAGGTGCTGCACATGACCTTTGAGCTGACCTCTGGCGCCTTTGCCACAAGCGTGCTGCAATCATTGGCAGAGCTGCTGGAGGGTCAGGCCGATGCGCTTTCTTCTGAGCAATGATGACGGTGTCCATGCCCCCGGGCTGGCGGCGATGGCCGAGGTGCTGGCCGAGCTCGGCGAGGTGACCGTGGTGGCGCCCGATGGCGAGCGCAGCGCCTTTTCCAGCGCGCTCACCCTCGACCGGCCGCTGCGGCCGCAGCGTCTCGACAACGGCTTCATCGTCATCAACGGCACGCCGGCGGACTGTGTCCATGTCGCGCTCAACGGCCTGCTCGATTTCGTGCCCGACATCATCATTTCCGGCATCAATGCCGGCGCCAATCTGGGCGACGATGTCATCTATTCCGGAACGGTGGCGGCGGCGCTGGAAGGGCGCTTTCTCGGCCGTCCGGCGATCGCCGTGTCGCTGGTCGCCGCCAATGCCAGAATGCTCGGCATCGAGGCCTATCGCCCGGCCGCCGCGCGTGTCGGCGAGCTGCTGCAGCGCTGGCCCGCTCTCGAGCTGCCGCCGCGCACGTTGCTCAACATCAACGTCCCGGCCGGCCCGCTGGCCAGCCATCGCGGCTTCCGCGTGACCCGTCTCGGCCATCGCGCACCCAGTCAGGATGTGCTAAAGCTCAGAGATCCGCGTGGTCATGAGGTGTTCTGGATAGGGGCTGCCGGTGATCCGCTGGACAATGCCGAGGGCACCGACTTCCATGCCGTGCACGAGGGCCATGTCAGCGTCACGCCGCTGGACTCCGACATGACCCGCTATGCCGTGCTTGATACCGTCGCCGCCTGGCTGCCGGCTGTCACGCCGAGCGGCTCGTGATACAGTCAGAGCTTGCCGCGCACAGAACAAGACCTACATGAACACTGGCTCCTCTTTCGATTTAACCGGCTCCGGGTTTACCTCGGCGCGCACGCGTGACCGTCTCATCACCCGTCTCATGGCTCAGGGCATACGCGATGCCCGCGTGCTTGACGTCATGCGTCAGACTCCGCGTCACATCTTCCTCGACGAAGCGTTGGCGCATCGTGCCTACGAAGACACCGCACTGCCCATAGGCCACAGCCAGACCCTGTCGCAGCCCTACATCGTGGCGCGCATGACCGAGCTGCTGCTGGCCGCCGGCCCGCTCACCAAGGTACTGGAGATCGGCACCGGCTCGGGCTATCAGACGGCCGTGCTGGCGCAGCTCGCCGGCATTGTGCACTCCATCGAACGCATCAAGCCGTTGCAGGACAAGGCGCGCGAGCGTCTCTCCGGCCTCGGCCTGCACAATGTCCGCCTGCGTCATGCCGACGGTCTCCAGGGCTGGCCGGGCGAGGGTGGCTACGATGGCATCATCGGTACCGCGGCGGCCCTCGGCGTGCCGTCGGCGCTGACCGATCTGCTCGCTGTCGGCGGCCGTCTCGTGCTGCCGGTGGGTGGCACCCAGAAGCAGTCTCTGGTGCTGGTCACACGCACGGAAGAGGGCCTCCGTCAGGAGGTCATCGAGCCGGTGATGTTCGTGCCCATGCTGGGTGGCGTCATCGGCTGAGGTCTTTGTCACCAGGCCATGGTTTGGCCTGGCACCCTAGAACCTGATTTGCGCAATTCCCATCATGAAGTCGACATCCCGGCCGCCGGCTTTCGTGATCGCGGGGCCGGCATTCGCGTGCACAGCCTGCCAGGTCAGCGACACATTCGGTGTCAGCTGCCAGCTGGCATCCAGCTGACAGGTCTGCGCCACCCGCCGGGAGTGGTTGGCCTGGGTCGCGGTGAGCGCGGCATAGGGTTGGACGTACACGCTATCTGACGGACTTTCTCGCCATCGCTCTGAAACACTGGCTTGCAGCTTGAGGCGAGGGTGAGGCTTGAGGTCCAGGCTGGTGCGGGCAATGAGCGAGTTGGCCCAGCTGTTCAGGCCGCTCTGATCGAAGTAGGCCCCTTTCGGGAACAGCGGGTTGAAGGTTTCCAGCCGGCCGGTCTGCTTGTCATCACCAGATCCGGCATCCAGCTGCACCCCCAGGCGTGGCTGCCACACGCTGGCGAAGGTATGCCCCGCGAGCAGACTGGCTCCCCAGGCGCGGATGTCGCTGCCGGCGAAGTGCCCGCCCTGGATCAGGCCTTCCATGTCGTAATCCCAGGCGCCGTGCCGGCCTGACAGACGCAGGCCCGCACTGTGCCTGTCTTCCCGGCCCTGACGGCCGGCAAGGCGGGCCTGGTCGCGACGGAGGCCGAGATACTGGATATCCAGGCTGGTATCGGCAGCAAGTTTCCGGGTCATGTAGACGCCATGGAAGACCTGGTCCTGATTGCCGGAGTCATCGAACGAGCCTGGCTCGTAGCGCACCGGGCGGGTCAGGAATGCGCCAGCCTGAAGCTGCTCGTGCTGCCAGCTGATACGCAGGCCATCGAAGCTCTGGCGTACGTTGGGCCCCTCACGTACGGACACGAAGCGTTGCGCGGGATTCAGCAGGATTTCCTGCCGGCCCAGGCGCACGCTGGTCATCTCGTCCGGCTTGAAGTCCAGAAAGGCATTCTGCACATCGGTACGGTTGCTGTCCGTCGGCCCGGGACTGGCTTGTCCATGAGCCTGGGCATTACCCAGTTGCATGAACAAGCGTGCGTGCTGGTTCAGATGCAGGTCGGCATGGACCAGCACACGGCTGAGGGAGTAATCATCATCGGCTTCGCCAAGGCCGTAGCGAGGGGCGTTCAGGCTGTCGCTGCGCCAGCGCAACTCGCCGCCCAGACTCAGGAATGCGTGGTCATCCGTGCCCAACGGAAGAAACTTGTACGCAGGCAGCTGGCTCTCATGTCGTGCCGCGTACCAGTTTTCGTCGGCGCGGATCAGCGCTGGGGGCGGGAGGGCAGCCTGGGCGCATGCGCATAGCAGTCCTGGAGTGAGGCAGAGTAGTGCACGCATGCGCATGAGGTCCGGGGTGGCGTTTCGCATAGCCTAGGAGCTATGGCGTGCCCTTGTCAGATGGGCGTCGGTCGCCTTACTGTCTCCAGATCGTAGACAGTGGGGGTTATATGGACAGGCTGGCGGGTATGGAGGCTTTTGTGGCGGTGGCCGATACCGGCAGTTTCAGTGCCGCCGGGCGTCAGCTTGGATTGACCCGGGCGGTGGTGGGCAAGCGCCTGGCTGCTCTTGAGCTGGCTCTGGGTGTGCAGTTGTTGAACCGCACGACACGCCAGGTCAGCCTCACCGGTCAGGGCATGGACTTCCTTGAAAGCAGCCGCGCGATCCTGTCGGAGTTCAGTCAGGCATCCCAGGCGCTCACACGCCAGCAGAACGAGCCGGAAGGGCTGATCCGGGTCAGTGCCCCCATGACGTTCGGGCAGATGCATATGCTGCCCGTGTTGCTAGCATTCAAGGCCGAGTTCCCGCGTGTGCTGATTCAGTTCAACCTCACCGATCGCTTCGTGCATCTGATGGAGGAGAGTTATGACCTGGCCATACGAATCGCCGAGCCTCAGGACAGCACGCTGATCTATCGGCGCCTGGCTCCCATGCATCGCCTGCTTTGTGCCGCTCCCGAATACCTCGACAGGATGGGGCGCCCGCAGAGCCCGGCTGATGTTCTCAAGCACAAGGTGCTGCATTACGGCCGTCAGCGCTCAGGGCAGAAGTGGACGTTGTGCGGCCCGGAAGGGGCGGTGAGCCTGAGTCCGGAGTTCGGCTTTTGCGCCAACAATGGAGATGTGCTGGCAGAAGCGGCCGTGGCCGGCCACGGCATAGTCCTGCTGCCCAGTTTCATCGTCGGGCCGCATTTGCGTGAAGGCCGTCTCGAGCGGGTTCTGCCCGAGTATCAGGGCTCGGCACTGGAGCTGCATGCCCTGTGGCCATCGAATCGGGCCTTGCCCAATCGCGTGCGCATGCTCATCGACTTTCTGGTGCAGAGCTTCGCGCAGCGGCAGGACTGGGTAGTGGATTAGTCACTGTCTCCTGTGTGGAGACAGTCTGGATGCCGAACACATCGTTGCTGAGTTCGCGAGCGCTTGCCAATAATCGACCCACCTGATGCGAGCAGGGCGCGTAGATGCCCACCGCCCAGGGATGTCCATTGCCGCCCGGAGCCTCGCATGACCAACCCGAAACTGGAAGTACTTACCCCGCAGAACAGCCAGCTGATCTTCATCGATCATCAGCCGCAGATGGCCTTTGGCGTTCAGTCCATCGATCGCCAGACACTGAAGAACAACACGGTCGGACTTGCCAAGGCGGCCAGGATCTTCAATGTCCCGACCATCATCACCACGGTCGAAACGGAAAGCTTCTCCGGCCACACCTACCCGGAACTGCTGGATGTGTTCCCCGGCCAGAAGCTGCTGGAGCGTACCTCCATGAACTCCTGGGATGACCAGAAGGTTCGTGACGCGCTGGCCGCCAACGGCCGCAAGAAGGTCATCGTTTCCGGGTTGTGGACCGAGGTCTGCAACAACACCTTCGCTCTCAGCGCCATGCTGGAGGGTGGTTACGAAATCTACATGGTGGCTGATGCTTCGGGCGGCACGTCCAAGGATGCTCATGACTATGCCATGCAGCGCATGATCCAGGCCGGCGTGGTACCCATGACCTGGCAGCAGGTCTTGCTGGAGTGGCAGCGCGACTGGGCTCATCGCGAAACCTACGATGCCGTCATCAAGCTGGTCCAGGAGCATTCCGGTGCTTACGGCATGGGCGTCGACTATGCCTACACCATGGTGCACAAGGCCCCTGAGCGTGCCCAGGGCGCTCATGAAGTGATCGCTCCGGTACCTGCCAGGTAAGGTCGACCGATATTGCCGGGTGCGGCATCGCGCACCCGGCCTTTCCTGTCGCACTGGCCTGGAGTCCTGCCATGAGCATTTCCCGCCGCGACCTCGTTTCATCTGCTGTCGCCGCCGGCCTGCTCGGTCTGACCGGTTGCCATAGACTCATCAAGGAGAATGCCATGGCCAGCCCGGATATCATTCTGACCAATGGACGCATCACGACACTCGACAGATCACAGCCCGAGGTCGAGGCCATCGCTCTGAGCGCCGGCCGCATCATGGCGCTTGGCCGCAAATCAGAGATCATGCCGCTGGCCGGCGCGAAGACGGAAATCGTCGACCTCAAGGGACGTCGCGTCATCCCCGGCCTGAATGACAGTCATACCCATCTGATCCGTGGCGGCCTCAACTACAACATGGAGCTGCGCTGGGAGGGTGTGCCCTCGGTGGCGGAGGCATTGCGTCTGCTCAAGGAGCAGGCGTTACGTACTCCGGCCCCGCAATGGGTGCGTGTGGTAGGTGGCTGGTCGGAGTTCCAGTTCGCCGAGCGCCGCATGCCCACGCTGGACGAGATCAATGCGGCGGCGCCGGAGACCCCGGTCTTCATCCTGCATCTTTACGGACGCGCCCTGCTCAACAAGGCGGCATTGCGCACCCTGGGGTTCGACAAGAACACACCCAATCCTCCGGGCGGCGTCATCGAGCGGGATGTGCGTGGTGAGCCCACGGGACTGCTGGTCGCCAAGCCATCGGCCATGATCCTCTATTCCACCCTGGGTCGAGCCCCCAAGCTGGAGCTGGATGATCAGGTGAACTCCACCCGCCATTTCATGCGCGAGTTGAATCGCCTCGGCATCACCTCGGTCATTGATGCCGGCGGTGGCGGCCAGAACTATCCCGAGGATTACGCGGTGATACAGCGTCTGCACAAGGACGAGCAGATGACGGTGCGCGTGGCCTACAACCTGTTCGCGCAGAAGGCAGGGGAAGAACTGGACAGCTACCAGCGCTGGACAGAGATGACCACACCCTATGCCGGTGACTCCCGGTTGCGCATGAATGGTGCTGGCGAAAATCTGACGTGGTCTGCTGCGGATTTCGAGAACTTCCTGGAACCTCGCCCCGAGCTGGCACCGGCCATGGAAAAGGAGCTGGAGCCGATAGTCGAGCTGCTGGCCGAGAAGGGCTGGCCCTTCCGCATCCATGCGACCTATGACGAAAGCATTGACCGCTTCCTGGGCGTTTTCGAGCGCGTCAACGGCCGCAAGCCATTCACATCGCGCTTCATCATCGACCACGCCGAGACCGTGAGCGAGCGCAATATCGAGCGTATCAAGGCGCTGGGTGGTGGTATCGCCATTCAGCATCGCATGGCTTTCCAGGGTGAATACTTCGTCGAGCGCTTCGGCGCGAAGGCGGCGGAGGCAACTCCGCCGGTCAAGAAGATGCTGGAGATCGGTGTTCCGGTGGGGGCCGGCACCGATGCCACGCGCGTCTCCTCCTACAACCCCTGGGTCTGCCTGTACTGGTTGACCCAGGGCAAGACCCTGGGGGGGCTCAATCTGGCACCGGAGCGCAACCTGCTCGATCGCGAAACCGCACTGCGCCTGTGGACCAAGGGCTCGGCCTGGTTGTCGGGCGAGTCCGACGTGAAGGGTGCCTTGACCATAGGCGAATATGCCGACCTCTGCGTGCTGTCGGATGACTACTTCCAGGTGGCGGGCGAGGACATTCAGCATATCGAGTCGGTCATGACCGTCATGGGCGGCAAGATCGTCTACGCGGCGGCGGAGTTCCGCGGGCAGGATCCCGGAGCGCCGGCACCATCTCCGGACTGGTCGCCGGTCAAGGCCTATGGCGGACACTGGCGGAAATCGGAGAAGCGTCCGGCATCGGCGACCCGGGCCATGGCCATGGCATCGGCATGCTCCTGCGCATCGAGTTGCGGCATGCATGGCCATGCCCACTCCTGGGCATCTGCAGTGCCGGTGCGTGATCAGGACAAGTCGTCGTTCTGGGGAGCCCTGGGCTGCTCCTGCTTTGCTTTCTAAGCAGCAGTCATGAGCGGTGACATGTCATCAGCCCCACCCGGATCGGCTCCTGACAGTTCGCCGCTGGCAGCCTTTGCCTATCCCGCCTTCACGGTGCTCTGGCTGGCCACGGTACTGTCGAATACAGGCACCTGGATGCATGACGTGGGGGCCGGCTGGTTGATGACCTCGCTTGCGCCATCGCCGCTTTGGGTCGCGTTGGTGCAGGTGGCCACCAGTTTGCCGATCTTCCTGCTGGCTCTGCCGGCGGGTGCTCTGGCAGACATGGTGGATCGTCGGCGCATGCTGTTGAGCGTGCAGGTCGTGCTGGCGCTGGTGGCCGCCGGCCTGGGCATTGTGGTGGCGTCGGGTCATGCCACGCCGCTTGTGCTGCTGCTGTTCACATTTGTCATGGGCATGGGCGCGGCACTCTCGGCTCCTGCCTGGCAGGCTATTGTGCCCAGCCTGGTGCCCAGACATGTCCTGCAGCAGGCCGTGGCCAGCAACAGTGTCGGCATCAACATCAGTCGCGCCACAGGTCCGGCGCTGGCGGGCGTGATGATTACCGCCTTTGGCGTGGCTGCACCTTTTCTGATCAATGCAGGCAGCTACCTGCTGATTGTCGCAGCCCTGCTGTGGTGGCGGCAGCCGGTACAGGCGCAGCGACGCTTGCCGACAGAGGACCTGATCGGAGCCATGCGTAGCGGCCTCCGCTATGCATGGCACAGCCGGCCCCTGAAAGCCACGCTGATACGAGCGGTGGGCTTCTTCATCTTTGCCAGCGCCTATTGGGCCACGTTGCCGCTGATTGCCAGGGACATCCTCACCGGTGGGGTCGAGCTTTATGGCCTGTTGCTGACCTGTGTCGGGCTGGGCGCCGTCGGTGGGGCATTCTGTCTGTCGTGGCTGCGCGCCAGACTGGGTGCCGATGGCGTGGTGGCGGCCGGAACCCTGGGTACGGCGCTGTCCATGTCTTGTCTGGCGCTCATGCGCCTGCCTGTTGTGGCAGGGCTGGCCTGCATGCTCGCGGGGTTGTCATGGATCGCGGTATTGACCAGTCTGAATGTGTCAGCCCAGGTGGCGCTGCCGGACTGGGTACGCGCGCGCGGCTTGTCGATTTTCGTCACCGTGTTTTTTGGTGCCCAGACCATCGGCAGCATGGTCTGGGGGCAGACGGCCGGCGTGCTGGGTATTCCCGCAGCATTGTTGCTGGCGGCAGCAGGTGCCGTGCTGTTCATTCCTCTGACCTGGCGTCACAAGCTGCACCAGGGTGGGCCGCTGAATCTTGCGCCCTCCATGCACTGGCCTGCGCCGGTCGCGGCTGATGAGCAACGACATGACCGGGGACCGGTCATGATTACCATCGAGTATCGGATCGAGCTGCATTCCGCGTCGGAGTTTACGGCCGTCATGGATGAGATGAGCCGGCAGCGGCGTCGTGATGGAGCCTATGCCTGGGGCTTGTTCGAGGATGTCGAGCAGCCGGGACGCTATCTGGAGTACTTCCTGGTTTCTTCATGGCTGGAGCATTTGCGTCAGCATGAGCGGGTCACGCATGCTGATCAGGACATGCAGGAGAGGGCCCGTGTCTTTCATGTCGGCGACGAGCCGCCCAGGGTTTCCCATCTGATCGCGCCGGAGCGGCAGTGATGCGTGGCTGCGTGGTTGACTCATATAATTAATATATAAATCAACATGATATGGTGCCCTGGAGACGATTCGAACGTCCGACCTGCCCCTTAGGAGGGAAATTCTGCATATTTACTGAGCAATTTCTGTGCGCCGTGAAACATAGTGCAACCAGCTAACATCATGATTTTCTAATTAGTGCCTATTGTTTGTTTCACGCGGTTGCTGAGCGCTTCCGCAGGTACTCTAAGGAAAATCTAAGGAAGAGCTACAGTCAGCGGTGTGTCGATCTCTCTTTGCAGCACGATGCGATGATGCTTCATCTTTCCTGTCCGAGCCTCAAAAGTCAGAGCCATTGTGCGTTGTGAAACAAACTGCACCAACGGAGTTTTTGCGGGTTGGTCTTGTGCTCACTAGCATAGTTGTTAGGAGAGCTTGACTACGACTCCAGAGGACTCTTGGCCACTCACAACATCAAAACGAAAACTGCACGCGCACAACTTCCGTATCAGAAAAACCCCTATTGGTGTGTCATCTCCAATGGTCTTGCTGTTGGCTACTCAGTGCCTGTCTCTCATGGAGAGGGTAGTTGGCATCTACGTGTTGGCGTGTCCGGCCGTTATGTCGCCGAAAAAGTTCCCCCCGAGATCTTTGTCAGTGTGCCGTCCAAGGACACTAAGTTTGATCAGGCGTGTGAATACGCTCGGGCACATCATGAGCGGTTGTCTTCCGGGTACGGACTTCCAAGAAAAGACGTGAGTGCTTTGGCCTCAGCATATCTATCAGAGAAAAAGCGTCTGCATGCGACTCAGCCTGATAAGACCCGGCGTATAGAGAGCTTTATCAGGTGCCATATCGACAGGAAGCCGCTTGGAGGCGTGTCTGCGAGCCAGCTTAATCGGATTGATATCGAAACGTGGCTTGCTGGGCATGTCGCGTCTGATCTTCGAGCAGGTACTGATAAGCACACGAGTGCTTGTGCGAGTGCCAATCGAGGCCTCGCTCAGCTCAAAGCGATTCTGAACTGGGCACATAGCAACAAGTTGCTCATTGCGGATGACGCCTGGGCTCAGATCAAGAAGTACTCGGGTGTATCCCGTAGTCGCTCCTACATTCCGACCCTGGCAGAGTTTGAAGCGGTCTATTCACAAAGCGCGGGCGTCCTCAAGGATCTGATGTTGTTCCTTGCCGAGACTGGCATGCGACCAGGTGAGCCTCTCAAGCTACAGGTTCAGGATATTGATCCCAGTAGTCGCATTGTTCGCATCCCTGAGGACACCAAAACGGGGCGCCGCACAATAAAAGTGTCTGTTAAGGCGATGGATCTGCTCCAGTCCTGCTCAAAAGGTAAGTGCCAAGAAAGCTACATTTTTGGTGAGGGAAGTAAGCCAATCGATAGCTGTCAGATGAGCAAGTGGTTCAGAAAAGCTAGGGAGCGGGCGGGAGTTGATGACGAGTTCGTTCTCTACTCGTTGCGTCATGCCTGGATCACTAACGCAATCAAGCAACGCTCTCCGATGGAGGTTGCGAAGTACGCTGGCACGTCTATGCAGATGATTGAGAGCTTCTACCTGAAGTTTGATTCAGAAAACTTCATCGACAACATAAGCCCTATGTTTTCTGGAGCAGTCTCTTGAGAGTTGTACCGATCGTTTTCCACATCCCACATGCGAGTACGTTCATTCCTGCTGGTCTAAGGGATCAGTTCGTGTTGGGCGATGATCTGCTTCAGCGTGAAATTGAGCTAATGACAGATTGGTTCACTGATGAGCTCTTCCAGGTACCTGATGAAATATCAATGGAGAGGGTGATTGCCTATGCCAGCAGGCTGGTGACGGATGTTGAGCGTATTCCTGTGGATGATGCGGAGCCCATGTCGGAGCTCGGCATGGGCATGTTTTATATGCTGACCTCTAGCGGTGAGCCTTTGAGGCGCGAGCTTAGTGCGGATGAGCAAAATGCTCTTTTCGAGACCTATTACCGACCGCATCACCAGCGTCTCAATGAGGCGGTTGATCGAGTGCTACATCGGTTCGGTGCATGCTGCATTATCGACTGTCACTCGTTCCCGAAGGAGCCATTACCGTATGAAGACGCTCGACTGAAGCGGCCTGAAGTTTGTATAGGTACTGACAACTCCCATACCCCTGATGCGCTTGTGAGATGCGTGCTCGATGTGGCGGCTCATCACTATGGTGAGGTGGCATTGAATACACCGTTTGCGGGCTCACTCGTCTCAGGGAAACATTGGGGCGTGAGTGACAATGTGTTCTCGGTTATGGTCGAAGTGAGGCGGGATGTGTACTGCGTGGATGGTCGCTTGAGCTCTGAGGCAATGACGCGTTTTGCTTCATTCCTTTTCGAGGTCATCGATGCAACTTCCGACTTTACGATGGCTTATCGCATTAACAGATAAATGTTTTGCAACTTGACTTAAACTGTGCTGTGTGGTATAAATTGATCTCCTCTGGAGATTAAAATGGAAGCCTATCGAAATATTGAGAGCCTTGTTTGTGAGAAAAAATTAGAAGGGAAGGTTGGTGTGTCGCGAACCACACTCTATCGTCATCGAAAGGCAGGTTTGCCACATCATAGAATTGGACGAAGAGTGCTCTACAAAGTTGATGAAGTGATTGATTGGATGAGGGGGAATGCTCTCGTCTGTCAGTCATAAAGAAGAAAGGGGCGAATCGCCCCTTTTTCATTTCTGGGTTACCGGAATTAGCTGTCCTGCCTGAGTATGGTGGCATTTGTTTGCAGTGCACTCAGTGCTGTCAGCCGGTGTGTGGTAGCGGGGTGGTGAGCCTATCGGGGGGCAGTCTAGCGTGCTGGTCCAAGCCAGCCGGAATGTGTCTGAGCGAACGATACGAATTCTCTCTGTACGTCGAATCCATCCGTCTCATGTATTTCATCTGCCGTACCGAATAGACAAGCATGCAGCCTTCTGCATGGTGGACGCAGTCTCTTGGGCAGTCGAGTCTGATGACCGTTGTCCACTTATCGATACCGGGTTGATCGTCTGAATGAACGGAGCCAGCTCTGGACGGTGTCGCTAAAGATCGTCGAGATCCTCAAAAGGATTGGGCACAACCCTCCTCGATACAAAGTTCCCCACTATAGGCACTCCAGGGAAGTGTTCACCGAGATGCCGAGTTGCAGCCAGATAGTGGGCGCCCGTAGTCAGCATATCGTCAAACAAAAAAATCATTCGGGGCTGATCACCAGGGCGACCCGCTATCGCATCAAAAGTCATGGAGTCATACAGCTCATCAGGCGTAGGCCTGTCGTCAGACTCGTGGCTTGCCGCATATCGACCGTCGGATGACAAGCAGTCCCGAATGTCGAGTGCCAGACCAGTTCTTGTTGCGATTCCCCTCAGGACATTCAGCATCCGCGGATCGTACATGGGGTCGTCCCTCTGCTTTGAGGGTGGCATCGGGATCAAAGCGACGCGGTGTTGTTGTGCAACCTCTGGCCAACGCCAGAATCCTGAGAAGGCGGTCGCAATAGTCGCTGTAGCATCCGCTTTGTGATGCCAATCACCCATGCCTATTCGGTCCATCTTCTTCTTGAAGTTAGCGATGAGCTGATTTGTCGGCGAGTAACGCCACTTAAGACCGTTCGTGTGCTCATGTGGCGTGTAGTCGCCCCAGAAATAGCACCGCGCATCGGGCGGTAAGTGGTGATGATCTCGCCGCTCAATGTCACCAACCATTGTCAGGCGTTGTGGCATCGTCATCCGAGTTCACGCTGTATGTCAGAGAATTCGCGGACTCGGATCGCACCCAGCTTTTCGTATTTTGCCGGCCATGTGATCAAAGGATTATGAAAATTGCTCTCCAGAATGAATAGCTTGCGCCCTTGATCCAGTGCAGCCCTTGCCTGGATCAGCGTGCCAGAAGTCTCGCTTGCCTCAACGATCAGGGTTGCTTCCGTCAACGCGGACATAGTCTTGTTCCGCTCAGGGAAAAAGAGACGATTCCACTGTGGTCCCTGGCTCTTATAGCGAAGGACAGGAACTTGACTTACTAGCAAGTACTTAGAGGCGATCAGCCTCTGGAGCTCTTTATTCTCGCGAGGGTATACCTCAGATATTGGAGTGCCTATGACAGCGATGGTTCGACCTCCGAGAGCGATCGCTGTTTCATGAGCGATGGTATCGACCCCTTGTGCAAGCCCCGACACAACCGTGAAGTCATGCTCAACCATTTGCTTTACAAGCTTTCGGGTCCGAGCCGCTCCCTCTGGTGAGACCTTGCGCGTCCCTACCACTGCTATTCTGCGTGGAGCCTCTGCTAGCTCCCAAGAGCCTAAGAAGTAAAGCACCTCGATAGGATCAACAGCATCTCGCAAACGCTCCGGGTAGTCATGCATGCCATGCACTCGCACTCCGAAGTGTTTGATCCCCTTATTAGCGAAATGCGCCAAGACCTCATCGGCGGCCTGTAAGGCTGAGGCCTCATCAACCAGCTCTGACGGCAGCAGGTCCGGATTAGCCTCAAAGAGCTGTGCCAGTCGCTTCGTACTGGTGTTCGGCTGACTCCAGAGGTGCTCGTACGCTCCAAGCTCCGTAAGCGTATTCACCGCCTTTGCTGACAGGAGCGTTGAGTCTGCCCAGTCCATCACTTCCTCGATGTAAGTTTGTTGAGCAGGCCCATTGGCCGATGAATTTCGGCCAAGCTGTCATGCTCACATGGATGCAGTATAGATGTCTTACTGGGCATGCGCGCCTCGGCTCGCTCACCCCAGATGTAACATGTGCCGCCAGCAACAACTAGAGCTAGTCGATTGAAGCACCTAGAGCTGATGGATGTGTGCTCGAGTCCGGTCAAGGAGCTCAACAAACAATGGCTACTCCTATAGTACAACGCCAGCAAGTAACATCTTCGCATCTGCGCCAGCACCGAAGAGGCCGGCTTCCCCATCACAAATTAGGCCGAAGGATTTTGTATAGGTTTGATGCGGTGGATGAGGGGTGCTCCCTCGTCTGCCAGTAACCACGAGTTAAAGAAGTGTTGCCCACCCTTTGGCCCTTGGCATGAGCTGTCCTTTGCCAACATGCCAACAGCAGCTTGCAGTGCACTCTGAGCTCTCAGTGTTCGTGTGATAGCACGGTGCAGCTCCGTTCGGCGGGCATCTACCGAGTGTTTCCTGCCAGGACGAGCGAAAGGCATCGGAGCGGACAGTTCGGATCCGTTCTCGATAGATTGAGTTCATCCTCCGCATGTGTGCCATCTGTCGTACTGGGTGGCCGAGCATGCAGCCTTCCGCGTAGTGAGCGCAGTCTCTTGGGCAATCAAGGATGTAGTGCTGACCTTCATTTCGGGCCTCAACGGTCTCGGCTGTAGTTTTCCTGGCGCGCCACCTTGAGTCGAGCTGATGTGTTCTAAATCCGCGTGCGCGGATGGGGGTGGCCTCTTCGAATGCCGCGAGAAAAGAGTCCGTCAACTGTTCGATATCATCTGCGCGATGAATGTCGCAGCGGTGTGGGAGATACAGGCGCGCCATTTCATCGGGGTAAGCGGCACCGTATAGCTGACCGAAGATAGCGGCGTTCGTATCAGTATCGCCTCCTAGGCTGAGGATGGTGCGAATAGCCTCTTGCCAGTCATAGCTGTGGTCCATGAGATGGAAGGCGAGGGTGAGGGAGTCATCGCAGTAGCCGCTAAATCGCCGATCAGTATCAAGAGCGTGTTGTGCGGGGTAGCTATCCTTGATGCAAGCACGAGCTACCTTCCACGAGACGCCTTGTAGAAGCCTAGCCAGCACTTTTCCCATGATTTGCGCGGTCCGCACAGTGTCATGGCTGCCGTGAGTAATGCGAGCGATGGACTCTAGAAACTCATCGGGGTTGATGATGCCTCTTGGGTCGCAGGCCATGTGCCACGCAAAGGGGAGGAGTTTCATGAGAACACCATTCCCAGAGTGCTTGGGGGCATCTTTGCCTACCCACGCCGGCTCCTGCAGTGAGCGTCGTGTTGAGAGCCCGATGTCGAAGCAGGTCCCCGTGGGAGACCATGGGGAGCTACCCTCTAGGTACTGGTGCCATGCACAGACATGCAGGAGAGGGCGGTACATGCCGGCACTATCGATATAGGCTTCCATCGAGTGGAGAGTCAGGATGGTGTCGTCTGTATAGCCGAATCTGGCCTTGAAGACGTTCAGACCGTGTTTGAGGGCGTTGAGATCGGGGTAGCTGCGTGAGGATGGAGCAGTGAACTCGAAGTACGATCCAATGATGTCGCCGAGGATCAGACCATAAAGTGAGCCACGAAGCCGGAAGGTGTCAGGAAAGGATGTGATGTGCTGCATTCAGCGCTCCTAGAACGATAGAACAATCTTAGGGGCGGGTCGGGTGCACAGATATGCTGCTGTTGTTCCACATGGTTGCATGTGGTCTCGCGAAAGTTTTTTCAGTGCTGTGGTGGGATGAGTCGCCGTTTGCCGAATCGCTGGCATCGGTGCGAAGACATGCGTGTTGGAGGGTCGCAGAGATCTTTATCGCCGTGATGGCAAGCTCTCGCCGGAGTTCATGAGTGCGTTGGCGTACGCGGGGGAGGAGGCTGCATTTTTTTGCGATGTAGAGTTCGAGGTGAGGTCAGATGATGTTGCCGAAGGTCTGACGGGCACGAAGCGTACGAAATTGAAGTATGCCAGCGAGACTTTCGGTATGAAAACTATTCTCGTATGTGTTTTCTCCCGAGATACTTTAGCAGCGCTTGCTCGCCGGCCTCTCGTGTATCCATTGTTCGTATAAGTAAGTCATCATGTTTTGTGGTGTCAGTGAAGGTTAGGAATTTATTGCGAATATTTTCTAGTTTATCCATATTGTATGGAGCATATATAAATGAATCGTCAGTAATTGCGGCAAGATAGTCATTTATTGCGATGATGTTTTCGGAGACGCATTTGTTAAAATCTTGAAATACTGCATAGATGTGTGACCCAAGAACTGCTCGTGCTTCTAACGAGGCTTCGCTAAATGCATCGCAGGCGGATTTTATTTTTTCTAATTTCTTCGCGTAAGCCTCTTTCTCACTTATCTTCCAGCACTCGTTGTTCGTAAGATGTATGCGCTCTTCTTGTGTAAATATTCGGCGCTCGCCATCAAATATTGGGGATCTTGCAGCGTTGCATGCTCTAGAGAGTCTATGGCTTTCTTTTATGAGATTCTTAATTAAGATAAATGCTTCTTTTCCTTTATGTTCTCGCTTCCATTGCCGTAGACCATAAACTCCTAGGGCAATTGTAAATACTGCAGCGACCCCAACTATTATATCTGTGATCACAGATATCCAATCTTTAAGCTCAGGGCTTGGTGGAGAGATCATATGCGTCCTGCTTTTGTGCTTTGGGAAAGGTGGGTGTTGACTACCATCTTCGCTTTGGAGTTTCGTAAATTTCTATACTGCCCGTATCTAACTCAAAGAACGTAATGTCGCTAACGCAGCCGGTCTTTGAGTCGAGGGCGGCCTTGGCAGTGCCGCTCAATGGCACGTGTTCGACCACCCAAGATTTTTCTTGTTGATATTCCTCGTAGTCGTGATCCCATTCGTCCCACTCTAATAGATGCTCTACTTCAATCAGGCAATCAAAGGTTAATGTTGATTCGCCGGATCCGATTGCGACGATATGAACCTCCCCTATTGAAGCATCATGTAACTTTGTTTCTCTAACCTTGTAATCGCGATCCCAGTGGTGGAATTCTAACTCGCCAGCAGCCTCGAATATTGTCTCTTCAAGCGTGCTTAGATCATCCTCGATAGATTGGCGTATTTTTTCTAGCTTGGAGCTGTCGCTAAGTAGAAGCTCAGTGAGCGTTGGCAATGATTTGAAATACAAGAGTGAGGAGAATCTGTCACACGCAAGTTTCATGTCTGTGTCTTCAGACACTATAGCAATAGTGTCGCCGGTTTTACGAGCATATGCCTCAACGATTGCAATAGCAAAAGCATCTGGAAACTCCTTTCGTTTCTTCCCTTCGCGAAAAGGAGGTGTGACGCTGTCGTACCACTGCATCACTGCCTTTAGGTTGACTGAGCTGTAGTCAAGCTTGATGAAATTGAAATTTTTCAAGAACTCCTGCCATGCGGCTGTAGCTATAAGCATGACCTCTCTATCTGTCATATATGGGTTTGTTTTTGGTGGGAAGTGTTTCCAGGCGGATAGGAATGGTGCTTTCCTCCGAGCATCCTCAAGAGCTTTTAATGCTTCCTGAGAGCGCTCGCGAAGATGACGTACGATCTCGCGCTCTGTGGGCTCTGGTAAGAGAAGCTTTAGATCGTGTGTTCTGGCGATTGGGATGAATGTTGATAAGGCCGTTGACGTGAAGTTGTACTGTTGGCCAGCAAGAATGCTGGTATCGAGAAAGACTGCAGTTGGAAGTGACATAGGTGACTGGGCTCTATTTGTCGTAGTGCGTCAGCAAGGTAGGTGAACCATCACATCAGCGCTCGAAGGGAGTTGCTTGCAACGTACCAGCTCTTCAGAAAGTCTGCGAACGACTCAACGTTGACGATATAGACTAGCTTCTCTTTGGCCAATGCAAGCTCCATGAGGTCCCACTCTACATCTTTGGGTTGCACGGCATAGTCCGACGAGAACTGCTTTCTAAATCGAATCCAAGGTAAGACTTCGTGAGCGACAGCTTGAGCCTCTCCGTTCTTCAGTTCGACTAGCGATGGATCAAAGCGGCTGCTAACCAAGCGTGCAGTGGTAACTATCACAGGGACGTACATTCTTAGCCCATGGTTGAGCTTCGCAATCATTGGGTGTTCTTCAATCGCGATGGCTTCCATTGCTGCAGAGGTCTCCGCAGCGACGCGCTCAAGCATTGGGCGCCCCTTTGGATCTTGGCCGGCAACAACGCAGTACATTGACTCTCGTGACTCTGGTTGTGCACGCGCATCGTAGTAGCCACAGTGCTCTTTGCCATGATTTGGTGTGTTGGTCGCCCAGAGCCTAGTTCGCTTTGATAGTGGTGTTGTCGAGGACTCCTCAAGAAATATCCAATCCGCCTCGATGACGCGCTTACATTCGACAACAAGTACTGACGAGCGATATTTGTCTTCGAGCACAAGGTCGGCAAAACCGCTTTGGCCATCAGGGTTTTTCCAGCCGTGTTCGCGGTAGATAACTCTCCATCCAAGCTCACCGGATCTACTCTGGACCATATGGTCTAGTGCCAGTTGAAGAGGGAAGCCAGACTGATTTACCAGCTTTGAGAGATCGGCATCATTGCGCATTGTGTTTCCTGTGACAGGCATTGTCCGTCTTAACTTTGTACCCACTATGACAGGAACATACCATTTCTTGCTTCCGACACAATGCGACCGGCTTATGATGTTGCGGGTTTCAATTTTGGCATTCCGCCTGTCATAGTCGTGGGTAGGTAACCAACAGGGATGTGACCTAGCGGCGATGGGGGTGAGAGTTCGATCGCCAGTGAGCTAGGCCAGCCATTGAGAGTAAGAAGAGCAGGGAATGATGGATCAGTCGTCTGATTTGCCGGGGTTGCTGGATTTTGCAGATGTCTTGGCTCGCTTCATCAAGCAGTCAGGTACGGGGGAGCTGAAAACAAGTGGGCGCTATCCCAGCCAGCTCGGTGAGTACCAACTAAAAGTAAGTTTTGGGCAGGGAAACGTTGCACAGGTTCCTTGGATCGCAATCTTGGGCCAGGGGCAGAAGGTCTCGCTGGGTATCTACCCTGTCTTTCTTTACTACAAGAGTAGTGACCACCTCATCTTGGCCTACGGGGTCAGTGAAACCGAGCGCCCGCTTATGGGGTGGGGTGCTGCGGTTGATGGTCGCCCTCAGGTTTCTCAGCACATGCAGAGCCTGGGGTTGCAGGCCAGGCGCTACGGCGATTCGTTTGTAGCGGCACATTACCCCGATGCATCCAAGGTGGTGGACACGTCGGACTTTAATGCCCAGGTGATTACTGATCTGAGCTGGGTCATGCGCCGCTATGGGCAGGTATTGGCTGGCCAACCTGCTCTGTCATCACCAGTAAAACCATCCGCTGAACCGATTCCAGTTGCTCCATCAGAGGTAGCTCAGACTATGCCCGCCTTAAACCAAATCCTTTTTGGGCCTCCTGGAACTGGCAAGACCTACGCCACGATTGAGGCCGCTCTGGAGGTTTTAGACCCACAGTTCCTGGTCCAGCATCATGGCGACCGTACACGCCTCAAGGCACGTTTTGATGAGTTGTCTCAGGTCGGGTTAGTCCGGTTTGTGACGTTTCATCAAAGCTTCAGCTATGAGGACTTCGTGGAGGGGATCCGTGCGATATCCAATGAGGAAAGGCAGATCGAGTATCCCGTTGAGTCTGGGGTCTTCAAGCGCCTGTGTGACGATGCGAGGACATATGGTGAGCACTCTACAGTCGGTATTGGTTCCAATCCTAGGATCTGGAAGATTTCGATTGATGGCACGGGCTCAAGCCCAACCCAGAAGTATTGTTTGGCCAATGGTGAGGCGCGCATTGGCTGGGGGCGGGTCGGCGACTTATCCACGGGCATAGAAACCAACCCAAGGTATGACGCTCTGGGCAGCAGTGACAAAGGCACTCTGCGTTACTTTGCAGAGGGAATTCAAGCGGGCGATATCTTGCTATGTATCAGAACTGCTGAGACTGTCGGAGCTGTTGGGGTGGTCACTGGCGACTATCGTTTTGAGCCATCTCCGCCGCAAGGAGTGATTGGCGACTATATGCATGTCCGCCCGGTGAAGTGGCTTTATAAAGACCTTAACCTACCCATCATGCCCATCAACGATGGTCGGAGGTTTGTGCAGAAAACGGTTTATGACATGGGGAGGCTCACCTGGGGTGATGTGCTCTCTTATCTGAACCGCTCAGGTGCAAAACCAATCGCTGAGCAAGTGTCCGTTGAGAGGAGGCCACACGTCCTCATCATTGACGAAATCAACCGCGGCAATGTGTCGCGAATTTTTGGCGAGCTCATCACGTTGATTGAGCCTTCAAAGCGTGAGGGTGCAGATGAGGCGCTGAGTGTTGAGTTGCCGTACTCGAAGAAGCCCTTCAGTGTCCCTGAAAACGTCTACTTGATCGGCACCATGAATACGGCAGACCGATCGTTGGCTGGGCTCGATATCGCACTGCGCCGTCGTTTTGTGTTTCGGGAGATGCTCCCTGATCCGACCCGCCTGGAGGGAGTGAGTGTGGAGGGGGTCAGCATCCCTGAGCTGTTGAGCGCCATGAACCAGCGTATCGAGGTGCTGTTGGGGCGAGACCATTGCTTGGGGCATGCCTACTTCATGCCACTGAAAAATGATCCCAGCCTGGATCGGCTGGAGGTCATTTTCCGCAACCAGGTTCTCCCGTTGTTGCAGGAGTACTTCTTTGAGGATTGGGAGCGTATCCAATGGGTGCTGAACGACCATCGAAAGACTGAGCAGAATCGCTTCGTGGCGCAGCAGCGGGTGAGTGTTCAGGATCTCTTTGGGACGGGCGTGAATGTGCCTGAGCACAACATGCCATGGGTGGTCAATGGTGGAGCCTTTGAGCGTTTAGAAGCCTATATGGGCATCATTGATCACCAACTAACGGTAGCTTTGCAAAGGGTTGAGCGTGAGTTGGCCTATGGTGACTTTGTGATCCGTCAACTCAGCACAGGATCTATAGAAGTTGAGCAGGCGGGTGTTCCGCAATCCAATTCGATAGCAGCCCTGCGGGGGGTCGCAACGTCTCTTGGTATATCGCTGCTTAGTGGCACTGGGGCTCGATTCAACACACGTACTCTGGGTCGCAAAGTGCTTGATGCTCTCGAGGCTCAGAAGGAGTGAAGCCGACGATCACGGTACGCGAGTACGCGCGGCTCACCACAGATGTGGTTGAGTCGACGCTTGATCGTGCACAGATCTCAACAACGGCCTTTGACTGGCTATGTCGGCTCAATGAGTCCTTTACGAGGGCTGGGGCTGCATTAGTTCAGGTAGGTGGTCGGCGGTGGTTAAAGCTTGATAGCTACGTTGGGGTGTTGGAGTCACCATGCGGCACCCGCATTGAGATCCTCCCCAAGCACATTGACGAGGGAAGTGGCCAAGAGCAGCTGGTGAGCAGCCGCGCGTTGCTTTGCCGCATGATCCAGGCCTGCGTGAGCATCAAGCCACGAGAGGTCGGACCTGCAGATTTGGCGCTGTTCAAGGCGCCATTGTCCGAGTGGGTCATGCGGCAATTTCTCGAGGCGCTCGATCATGTGATCAAGCGTGGCCTGCGCTTTGACTACCAGCGCCTCGAGGCAGAGGAGCGCTTTCTGAAGGGGCAATTGAATGTTGCCGCTCAGATGCGCCAACCGGCTTCACGTCGCCATCTTTTTCAGATCCGCTACGACGTCTTCGCGCCTGATCGCGCCGAGAACCGTCTTCTCAAAACAGCCTTAGAACATGTCTGTGCATCTACCCAAGATGCGACGAACTGGCGTCTGGCGCATGAGCTGAGAGGGCTACTTCAAGAGGTTCCGACCAGTCGACAAATTCAGAATGATTTTAGAGCCTGGCAAAGCGATCGACTGATGGCGCACTACCAGCAGGTGAAGCCTTGGTGCGAGCTCATTCTTCGACAGCAGATGCCACTTGCAGTGGCTGGAGAGTGGAGAGGCATAAGCATGCTATTCCCCATGGAGAGGCTGTTCGAGCAGTACGTTGCCATTTGGGTAAGGCGCAACTTGGCTGCTGATACAACGCTGACGACACAGGCTAAGAGTCTGTATCTGTGCGAGCAAGAGGGGCGTGATGTGTTCTGTCTCAAGCCGGACTTGTTGCTTAAGCGGGGCGAGCAACGCTGGATTCTTGATACCAAGTGGAAGCACATCGATGCTACGCAGCGAGGCAAGAACTATAGCCTCAGCCAGGCGGACTTCTATCAGCTATATGCCTATGGGCAGAAGTATCTGAAAGGACAGGGTGAGATGGCACTGATCTACCCGGGGCATAGTCGCTTTGTAGGTGCTTTTGAGCCTTTCGACTTTGACGACAAGCTAAGGTTGTGGGTTCTGCCATTTGACTTAGAGGCTGCTACGCTACAGATGCATCGCGAGGCTGCATTCCCATTTTTGCGGACACTGGTAGACCGGAGTGCTCTATCTCCTTTTGCGTTCATTTCATACGACCCGAAGCGTCCACCTTTAGAGGCGTGATGTTCGAGCTAGGACTCACGTTGGTTTGGATGGCCCTCGGTTGCACACCGAGCTCCCGTAGGAGCGGGCTTCGTGCTGAGGTGTGCTGTGATCGTGTTAGTGGGTAACGGGACTACGTTTGTTGCGGTGCCTACGCCCCTTGGGTGTCGAGTACATCCAGTTAATCAGGTCCTCGTTGCCGTACTTGACCTCCTTGGTGCAGTATTCTGCGGCCTCAAATGGGTCATCTACAGTTTGAAACCATTCTGATTGCCGAGATGTTTTCTTTGGGTCGCCAGTGATACGACCATACTGCTCTCCTGCTTCGATCCAGCATCTTCGAATAATCTGGGAAAGGTAGAGCGGATTTTTCAGGACATTAAACATCTCTAACCTGGCTGCCGACATGGTTCTCATAGGATCTTTAATCAGCATATGGAGGTGCAGGTTTGTAGAGGTTTTATACTCGCAGCAGAGATACGCTGACACGGCTTTTTCAGATTTATCTCCATAAATCGTGTTGTGCAGTCTAAAGGTAAAATCTTTAATTATTTTGTCGAAGAGGTCTCGTTTGATTTTTCTGCGAAAAGTTAGTGTAACCATGTAGTCTGGAGCGAATGATCCTAGCATTGCTATTAGAGCGCCTCTGTACTTGAGCTTTATCATCTCACTATGGGTCATATGTATCGTCTGTGTGGCCTGACTTGTGGCGTGGGACAGGCGTGATGTTGTTGATTGAAGCATAATGTATTCCTATTAATATGTTTAATTTGTATGTGGTCCACTCAGGTGGCAGTCTTCGACTGCCACAGTCCTCGCGGTGCTTCGGACTAATCTTCACAACTTGATCGTTAAGGTTCAGACTGGGTCATCATGTGGCATCACACGAAATCCGGGCAAAGCTTCAGCAAGCCACCGACTAAGTTGGTAGCTGCAGATTGCTTAAGAGCAGATGTGTGGGTGCAGTGGGGAGGTTTTTGAGTCACCGCTAGTCGGCTCGACTCTCCCTCCCTACATAACTTAACTAATGGTGGTCGAAATCAAATAATCAAGGGGGAGATTTCAAATATATTTATGGCGACGGATTTTGCCGCATCATTTTATGATGCCCATGGCTCGATACATCTCCTGAAGGTGAAGCATGGACTCTGCCGTTAGTGAGCTCAGCACGATCGAAGACTCGTCATATGTAGCTGAGACTCCAAGTACGTATCGCCAGTTAGTTGACCACTACCTGCCAACTCAAGTGACCACCGCTAATCATAGACGCTGACCAGCTCCGCCACAGAAGCTGACCAATCTGTATGTGATACGAATCACATGGTCAGAGCACTCTGCCACGGCGTCACCAAGGATTAACAAACAGCTTATGGCGTGACACATCCTCTGTTGCCTGCTAGCCTTTTAGCCAGTTAAGAAGCCATATAACCAATGCCCACTGTCAGACCACAAGCCAAGCGTCGTTGGTCACTATCATTGATGGTGGTCATGTTCCTGCATTGGTCGTTTGGCGCATGTGCCGCTCTGGCAGACACCATCTGCCTGGAGCCGACAGGGCATGTGGCGTTTGAGAAGGCTGGCGAGCCTTGCGCCACCAAGGCACTGGAGCAGGCCACAGGCAAGTCCTGCATTGATCTCCCCGCCCAGGATGGGCATGACGATCACTCCCCCCTTCCTTCGAAGCTGCAACTCGCTGACCTGCAAGTCGCCTGCATTGTTCCTGCGCTGACTTGGCTGCTGCCCGCACCATCCACCTATCGTCCTGCCAAACCAGATGCCACCGGGCCACCGATCCCCTCGTTTTCTGTCGTCATTCGCGAAACCGCCTATCTGCTCATTTGATGCTTCTTGCTGATCGCTGGAGGCAGGCCTTGGCCTGCATTCTTCCGTCTGCATGGGAGTCATCATGTCTCGTATTTTTGTTGTATTTGTATCCCTCCTAGCCGCGCTATGCGCTGGCCCGCTCCATGCCGACAGCCTGAGTCTGTCGGACGCCACTCGCCGGGTGCTGGAGAAGAACCCGCAAATCACGCTCAGCAAAGCCTTGCAGGAGGCCGCCGAAGGGCGTGTCACCCAGGCAGGCGTGCTGCCCAACCCCGAAGTGAACTACCTGCTGGAAGACTTTGCCGGTGACACCAGCCGTTCGGCAGGCAGCGCCACGACGACCTACAGCCTGAGCCAGCGTTTTTCGTTGCCCGGCAAACGCAGCGCCAGGCAATCTGTTGCTGGAGAGGAGCGTACGCTGACCGCGCTGGAAGCAGAGATCGAAAGGCTGCGCCTGATTCGCATCACGCGAGAGAGCTATGTCGATGCGCAGGCGGCTACAGAAAAACAGTCTGCCACTGCGCAAAATCTGGTGTTGGCGCAGCAGCTTCGAGATGCCGTGGCTGTCAGGGTCACGGCTGGCAAGGTGTCTCCCATTGAGCTGTCGCGCGCGAATGTCGCCCTGGCAGGCGCGCGCCGCGCGGCACGACAGGCGGCCCAGGAGAGTCAGCTCGCTCGCCGACAACTGGCCAGCCTGTGGGGTGAGAGCCAGCTTGAAGCGTCTTTGCTGGATACCTTGACGCTGCCGGATGCGTTGTCGGCTCAACCGGACACGCTGGGTACCAGCCCATACATGAAGCAGCTACAGGTACGCATCCAGCGTGAACAGGCAGCGGTCAACCTGGCCGAAGCGCAGCGTCTGCCGGATTTCACGCTGTCAGCTGGCATGAAGCGCGAGGCGGTGACTCGCGAGCAGAGCGTGCTGCTTGGTGTTTCCATCCCCATCCCCTTGTTTGATCGCAATCAGGGCACTGTGCGCAGCGCGCGAGCCGAGCTGACAGCGGCCGAGGCAGGTCTGGTGGCGGCGCGTCAGCAACTGCAGCGCCAGCGTGACCAGCTGCTGGTGCAGCGTGAGGCCGGCTATCAGGAAGCACTGCAACTGCGAGACGAGGTGCTGCGCATAGCCAGCGAGGCGCTGGAGGCGACCCGCGAAGGCTATCGCGCCGGCAAGTTCTCGCTGATTGACCTGCTCGATGCCCAGCGCAGCCTTATCGAGTCTCAGGGCGTGTATCTCGCCGCTCGTATCTCTTATCACAAAAACGATGCCGCGCTTGATGAGCTGCTGGGTCGTACAACTGTTTCCGGGGACACACCATGAAGATCGCTCTCAAGAAGACCCTGCCGTTGCTGATCGCTGCATCTGCGGGCGCGGGTGCGACCTGGGGCCTGATGGAGTACGGCCCAGCCAGCCATGGCTATGAAAGCCATGCGGAGTCTCCTGCACCAGTAGCTGATGACCATGCTGAGGAAGGTCATGCCGGCGCCATCAAACTCACTGCCGAACAACTTGCCGCCAATGGCCTGCGTATCGAGACAGCAGCACTTGGCAACTTTGCCAGCGGCTTGTCGCTGCCGGGTCAGCTGGTGTTGAACACGGATCGCGAAGCACGCGTGCTGTCTCCGATCACCGGCATGGTGCGCTCCACCTCGGTGCAGATTGGAGCACAGGTCAAGGCTGGCACAGTCCTCGCTGTGATCGAAAGCACTCAGCTCTCCGATGTGGCCGCTCGCTACCTGGCCGCGAGAGAGCGTCAGGCCCTGGCGCAGTCATTGTTTGTCCGGGAAGAAAGCCTTTGGCAGAAGAAGATCAGCGCCGAGCAGGATTATCTGGCTGCCCGTCGTGAGCTCAACGATGCCCGTATCGAAACCCAAAGTGCTCTGCAGAGCCTGCTGGCACTGGGCATGAGTGAGCAGGATGCCAGGGCGCTGAAGCCGGGCGGCCGGTTGGCCAGCTACGCCTTGCGCGCGCCTATCTCAGGCACGGTTCTGTCCAAGGATCTGACCATCGGGGAGACCGTGACATCCGACAAGCCGCTGTTCCGGCTGGCTGATCTCTCGACCCTCTGGATCGACCTGGCCGTGTCAGTCAGCGACCTGGGCAAGGTTCGCGCGGGTCAGACCGTCATGGTGATGGACAAGGCGGGCATGAGCACCGAAGGCCGTGTGATCTTCGTGCAGCCCGAGCTTGATGAGGCCAGCCGTAGCGGCTCGGTGCGCGTGCAAATCGACAACCGTCAGGGGCTGTGGCGCTCAGGGCAGTTCGTGCAAGCACAGATCCAGATGGGTGAGGTGTCGCAGGCACTCAGCGTTCCGCTATCCGCCATCCAGATGCTGGAGAACCAACCGACCATCTTTGTTGCTGACACGGATGGTCTGGAGCCGCGCACAGTAGTGCTCGGTCGGCGCAGTGGTGAGCGTCAGGAGGTGATCAGCGGGTTGCAGGCAGGCGAGCGCTTTGCCGTCGGCAATGTCTTCGTGCTCAAGGCTGATCTCAAGAAGGGGGAGGCCGAACATGAAGATTGATTGTTTGCGCCTTTCCCAGGAGAGAAGCCATGTTTGATCGCGCTATTGGCTTTTCCCTGTCGCATCGCTACCTCGTGCTGGTGATGGTGCTGCTGCTGGCCGCCTTCGGGGTTTTCTCATTGCAGAAACTGCCCATCGATGCCGTGCCGGACATCACCAACAATCAGGTGCAGATCAATACCGAGCTGCCGGGCTTGTCGCCGGAGGATATCGAGAAGCAGGTTACTTTTCCGATTGAAAGCGCACTGGCCGGGATCTCCGGGCTGGAGTCCACGCGCTCACTGTCACGCAATGGCTTTTCGCAGGTCACGGCCGTATTTCATGACGATGTGGACATCTACTTTGCCCGCAACCAGGTCACGGAGCGCCTGAGCGAAGCCAAGGACATGCTCCCGCAGGACGCATCACCGCGCATGGGGGCCATCTCGACGGGTCTAGGGGAGATCTACATGTGGGCGGTGAAATTCGCCCACCCTGGTGGTCAAGGAGCGAAGGTCAATGATGGGCAGCCGGGCTGGCAGAGCGATGGCAGCTACCTGACACCGGAGGGCGAGTATTTGCGCACGCCAGTGGCGCAGGCGGCCTATCTGCGCACGGTGCAGGACTGGATCATCCGGCCCCAGCTCAAGGGTCTGCCGGGTGTGGCCGGCATCGACAGCATCGGTGGTTTCGAGAAGCAGTATCACATCCAGCCTGATCCGCTGCGACTGAGGGCTTACAATCTGTCCGTCACCGATCTGGTCGAGACGCTGGAAAAGGCCAATCAAAGTCGTGGCAGTGGCTTTGTCGAGCAGCGTGGCGAGGCCTATCTGGTGCGTGTCGATGGTCGCCTCAAGCGCATGGAAGATATCGCCGCCACGGTGGTGGCAACACGCGGCAATACACCGATCTATGTACGCGACCTGGCGCGCGTCGAGATTGGCGAGGAACTGCGCACGGGCTCGGCCAGCGAGAACGGGCATGAGGTAGTCGTCGGCACCGCCCTGATGCGCATCGGTGAGAACTCGCGCACGGTGGCTGTGACGGTCGATGACAAGATGGCTGAGATCCGGCGCAGTCTGCCGCCGGATGTGGAAGCGCAGACGGTGCTCAATCGCAGCAAGCTGGTCAATGCCACGGTGACGACCGTGGTCAAGAACCTCAGCGAGGGCGCGCTGCTGGTGATCGTCGTGCTCTTTCTCATGCTCGGCAACATCCGTGCGGCGCTGATCACGGCGGCGGTCATTCCGCTCACCGTGCTGCTGATGAGCACGGGCATGGTCAAGGCTGGCATCAGTGGCAACCTGATGAGTCTGGGCGCCCTCGATTTCGGCCTCATCGTCGATGGCGCGGTCATCATCGTCGAGAACTGCCTGAGTCGTCTGGCGGCGCGCCAGCACCATCTCGGCCGGCTGTTGAGTCTGGAGGAGCGCTTGTCCGAAGTGCTGCATGCTACCCGCGAGATGGTGCAGCCATCGGTTTTCGGGCAGGCCATCATCATTACGGTCTATTTGCCCATCCTTGCCCTGGAGGGCGTCGAGGGCAAAATGTTCCACCCCATGGCCGCCACGGTGATCATGGCGCTGGTTGCGGCGTTCATTCTGTCGCTGACGCTGATCCCGGCCTTGGTCGGCATCTTCTTCAAGGGCTCCATCGAGGAAAAGGAAAATCGCTTTCTGACCAAAGCGCATGCGCTTTATGTTCCAGCCCTGAACTGGGCCATGCGTCAGCACAGGAAGGCAATGGCGATAGCCGTTGGCGCGTTCGCCGTGGCGCTGGTGGTATTTACTCAGCTGGGCCAGGAGTTTGTGCCCACGCTGGATGAAAAGGATATCGTCATGCACGCCCTGCGCATCCCCAGCACGGGCATCAAGCAATCGAGCAGCATGCAGTTGCAGGTTGAGCGCACGGTCGCGCAGTTCAAGGAAGTGGCCTTTGTCTTCTCCAAGACGGGTACCGCCGAGATGGCTGCCGACCCCATGCCACCCAGCGCGTCAGATACCTTCATCATTCTCAAGCCGCGTGAGGAGTGGCCGGATTCGAGCCTGACCAAGGCTGAGGTGATCGAGCGTATCGAGCGCGCGGTCAGTCAGTTGCCCGGCAACAACTACGAGTTCACCCAGCCCATCCAGATGCGCTTCAACGAGTTGCTGTCGGGTGTGCGAGCGGATGTCGCGGTCAAGGTTTTTGGCGACGACTTCAGCACCATGCTGGCAACAGCCAACCAGATCGCGCAGACTTTGCGAGGCGTACAGGGGGCCAGTGAAATCAAGGTCGAGCAGGTTGAAGGGCAGACACTGCTCGATATCAGCTTTGACCGTGATGCCTTGGCGCGCTTCGGGCTGCGCATGGCCGATGTGCAGGATACGGTGGCGGCGGCCATTGGGGGGCGTCAGGCGGGTGAAATCTTCGAGGGCGACCGTCGCTTTGATGTGGTGGTGCGTTTGCCCGAGGAAGTCCGCACGGATCTGGATCTGTTGCGGAGCTTGCCGATTCCGGTGACCGATGAGCAGTTAGATCAAGGCTTCGTGACGCTGGGCAGCATCGCTTCCCTGACCTTGCGCGATGGCCTCAATCAGGTCAGCCGTGAGAATGGCAAGCGCCGTGTCGTGGTGCAAGCCACTGTCCGTGATCGCGATCTGGCCTCGTTCGTTGAGGAAGCCGAGCAGCGCATCAATACGCAGGTCAAGTTGCCGGCTGGTAGCTGGCTGGTCTGGGGTGGGCAGTTCGAGAATCTGCAGGCGGCCAAGTCCCGCCTCATGATTGTCGTGCCGGCCTGTTTTGCCTTGATCCTGATGCTGCTGTTCATGGCACTGGGCACGGTGCGTCAGGCTCTGCTGGTATTCAGCGCGGTGCCACTGGCCTTGACTGGTGGCATTCTGGCGCTCTGGGTCTGCGGCATTCCGTTCTCGATCACGGCCGCCATCGGCTTCATCGCGCTGTCTGGCGTGGCAGTGCTCAATGGTCTGGTCATGGTCAGTCGCATCAATCAACTGCGCGAGAATGGCAGAGACCTGGTCGAGGCTGTGCAGGAGGGTTCGATCTCGCGACTGCGTCCGGTGCTGATGACAGCCCTGGTGGCATCACTGGGCTTTGTGCCCATGGCGCTGGCCACCGGCACGGGGGCCGAGGTGCAGAAGCCGCTGGCCATCGTGGTCATCGGCGGTCTGATCACCAGTACATTGTTGACGCTGGTGGTGCTGCCTGCGCTGTACCGGATGATTGAGCAATGGCGAGTGGAGAGAAGCAATGTCTGATAATTGCGGTGATTCCTGTGCGAGCAAGGTGCCCGTCGTTGACCCCCAGTATCGCCGTATATTGGTGATTGCGCTGCTGGTCAATCTGGCGATGTTTATCGTCGAGCTAATAGCCGGCTCGGCGGCCGGATCCAGCGCCTTGCTTGCCGATGCCCTGGATTTTCTCGGCGATGCCGCCAACTATGGCATCAGTCTGTATGTGCTGGGTCATGCCCTAGTCTGGCGTGCCCGCGCGTCGTTGCTGAAAGGGGCAACGATGGGTGTATTCGGCCTCTGGGTACTGTATGCGACGGTGGAGCGCCTGCTAGCAGGGCAAGTGCCGGAGGCCAGCACCATGGGTGTGGTGGGCTTTCTCGCGCTGTTGTCGAATGTGGGTGTGGCCTGGATGCTGTTTCACTACCGCACGGGTGACAGCAACATGCAGTCGGTCTGGATTTGCAGCCGCAACGATGCCATCGGCAACATTGCGGTGATGTGTGCGGCCGGTGGTGTCTGGCTGACAGCCAGTGCGTGGCCGGATGTGGTGGTGGCGCTGGGCATGGCGATGCTGGCCATCTCTGGATCGGTCCAAATCGTGCGCGCGGCATTGCACGAACTTCGTGAGGAGAAAGGTATCGCATGAGCAGTCTGATTCTCCTGAAAACGCTGGGGCTGTTCGTGGTGACAGCCCTGGCCGAGGTCATTGGCTGCTTTCTACCGTATCTCTGGCTGAAAAAGCAGGGCTCGCCCTGGCTGCTGCTACCGGCCGCAGCCAGTCTGATGCTGTTCGCCTGGCTACTGACTTTGCACCCGGAGGCCAGCGGTCGTGTGTATGCAGCCTATGGTGGTGTGTATGTCGTTGTGGCGCTGCTTTGGCTGCGCTGGGTGGATGGCGTAACGCTGCATGCCAGCGACTGGGTGGGTGCGGGCATTGCACTGGTGGGCATGGCCGTCATTGTTATGGGTTGGAGATCTGCAACATGAGTGTCGAGCATGAAATCTCGGAAACTTTGCGTCAGTTGAATGAGCAGCTGACGGTCAGTGACCTTCGTGCCAAGCGGGATGCTGCACATGCCTGTTGCTTGAGGCTGGAAGCGCTGTTGAGCACCGTCGATAGGGAGCAGCGGCCATTGGTCGAGCAGGCTTGTCTGCGTGCCCGCTGTACCTTCGATGCGTTGCATCAGGACTTGCAAGAGACGCTGGAGTGGGCATGTTCTGGTAGTGAAACCTGAGCGGAGTCTCAGGGGCGCGTTTTGAAATGGCTTCGACTCCCATGCGACTACTTCGAAAGTGCGCAGTCGCCTCGTGGTGCAGGCGCAGCTCGCTATCCATGCGGCAGACTTAAGCCGGCTTGCTGGCCCATCAGGCCATCGGCAGCTTGATGGTGAGTTGCGTCACCCCTGGTCGAGAGCTGACTTCAATCTTTCCTTGATGGGCAATCACGATGGATCGCGTGATGGCCAGTCCGAGCCCGACACCTTCCTCGGTACGCTGGCGCGCGCCATCCGCTCGATAGAAGCGCTCAAAGAGATGCGGCAGATGCTGTTCGGAAATGGTATCGCCCGTATTCTGGACGGTGAGGCAGGCGTCGTGTCCATGCGTGGAGATAGCCACACTGATGACTGTATCCGGGTAGGCGTGGCGCACAGCATTGGACACCAGGTTGCTGATCACGCGGCGCAACATCAGGGCATCACCCATGACCACCGCCTGCCCTCTGGCGTGCAGGACGAGTGACTTGTCGGCGGCCAGGGCCTCGTAGAACTCCAGCACGGCCGTGACCTCGTCGGCCAGCTGCACAGCTTCCCGATGCGGGATGATCAGGCCGTTGTCCGCCTTGGCCAGGAACAGCATGTCACCGATCATGCGCGCCAAGCGCTCGAACTCCTCCAGATTGGAGTACAGCACCTCGCGATAGTCCTCATCCGAACGCGGCTTGGATAGCAGCACCTGTGTCTGTGTCATGAGGTTGTTGACCGGGGTCCGCAGCTCGTGCGCCAAATCAGACGAAAACGCTGACAATCGCTCCAGTGAGTCGCTAAGGCGATCCAGCATGGCGTTGAAGGCGCTGGCCAGTGTCTCCAGCTCGACCGGCACAGTCGCTGTGGACAGCCGATCCTGCAGATGCTTGGCGGAGATACCTTCGGCGACCACGGCCATGCGCTGCAGCGGCATCAGGCCGCGCCGGACGGCCAACCAACCCAGCGCAGCCATGAGCACCAGCCCACCGACACCAATCAGGAGCAGCTCGCGCTCGAAAGCGCGGAGAAAGACTTCATGATGCAAGGTGTTGATGGCGATGCCTACACGCCAGCGGTGCTCCGGCCCCGCCACATCGACCACGGCCAGTCGGTAGTCATGCTCACCATCCGACCAGACTTTCAACGTCGCACCAGGTGTCACAGTCTGTAGCGCCGGCGGCGGCAGCCCATCGTGACCCGATGCGAATACCTCCTGGCCACGGGCATCCTGCACCCGCACCACCAAGTCATGGTGACCGACCAGTGCACTGGCGAGTTGCCGGCGTATGCGCGTCTCATTATTCTCGGTTGTCGGGCTGAGCAGGATGTTGCTGATCAACTCCAGCTTGCCGGACACGGCCGCCCGGTCTTGCTCGGCAAAATGCCGATTGACCGATACCTGAATCACCAGCCCCATTACCACAAAGACAAGGGCTGCGAGCAGGGTAAAGAGAACGCTGGTGCGCGCGGTGATGGAGTCAGGTAGCAGACGCATCATCTGACGTGGCCTCCATGACATAGCCCATGCCACGCAGGGTATTGATCAGCTTGGTGTCAAAGCCGGTATCGACCTTGGTGCGCAGGCGCTTGATGGCGACTTCGACGACATTGGTGTCACTGTCGAAGTTCATGTCCCAGACCTGGGAGGCGATCAGAGAGCGTGGCAGCACTTCGCCCTGGCGGCGCATCAGCAGCTCCAGCAGCGCGAACTCCTTGGCGGTGAGGTCGATGCGGCGACCAGCCCGGATGGCGCGGCGGCGCAGCAGGTCCAGCTCCAGATCGGCGACTTTGAGCGTGTCGGTGTCGCGCGAGCGACCCCGGCGCAGCAGGGTGCGCACGCGGGCCAGCAACTCGGCAAACGCAAAAGGTTTGACGAGATAGTCGTCAGCACCCAGCTCAAGGCCCTTGACGCGATCCTCCACTTGGTCGCGTGCGGTGAGAAAAAGCACCGGCATCGACAGCCCCGCCTTGCGGATACCTGCCAGCACCTGCCAGCCCGTGATCTCGGGCAGCATGACATCGAGGATGACCAGATCGTAGTCACCCGTCAGTGCCTGGTGATGCCCGCTCAGGCCGTCGGTCACCCAATCGGTGCTATAGCCCGCCTCGGTGAGTCCCTTTTTGAGGTACTCGCCGGTCTTGGCCTCATCTTCAACCAGCAGGATTTTCACCTCCGCCCTCTCTCTGCAGCTTGCTCTGATGGGACACTAACGGGTTTGCTGAAGATTAAGTCATGCTGACAAAAATGTAATCCTGAGGTCAGGTTGCTGTCCTGATGCCAGTCGCATGATGACCCCATCAAGTGTTCGTGATGGGGTTATGCATGCCGTCGTTCATGTCTTTTCAGACCCAGCCAACAGGCGCTTCAGCGCTGGCTCGCCACAGCATGCGTCTACTGCCGGCCGGGATTGTGCTGGTGCTGGCAGGCTGCGCCTCCCTGCCTGCTGACCGTGGACTGGCGAACGTCAACGCGCTGGTCAATGCACGAGACCCTGGGCTGGCAGCCAAACCCACCAGTATGCGAGCGAAAGACGAGGACTTGAACCAACAGGTGGATACCTTGCTGGCGCAGCCGTTGACATCGGAGCGTGCGATTGGCGTGGCATTACTGCGAAACCCCAAGGTGCGCCTGGAATATGCCCGGCTTGGTCTGAACCAGGCGGACTGGGTGGAGGTCAGCCGATTATCCAACCCGGTCCTGTCGTTTTCAGCCATGAACTCCAACGTCAGCGGCGATGCGACCAAACTGGGCTACGGCCTGGCACAGAACTTCACTGACCTCCTGTTTATCCGCAGTCGCAGCCGTCTGGCCAAAGCCGAGCTGACCCGCCTGCAGGCTGAAACCGCCCTGTCTTTGCAGGGACTGGCTGCAGACGTGAATGAGGCCTATTTCGAGGCGGTTGGCAGTGCCCAGATCGCTCAGATGCGTACGGTCATTGCCAGGGCCGCTCGTGCTTCTGCCGACCTCGCCAAGCGTTTCCATGATGCCGGCAACATCAATGCGCTGGAGCTGGCACGCGAGCAGGCGGCAGCCGAGCAGGCCGAGCTGGAACTGGAGGTTGTGCAGGCTGAAGCGGAGGCTGCACGGGTGTCGCTCAATGCCTTGATGGGTTTGCCCAGCAACAAGCCGTGGCATCTGGATGCGCGCCTTCCGTTGCCGGTAGCGGATGAGTCATCGGTGCAGGAGCTAATCGATCTTGGGCTGAGGCAGCGTCTTGATCTGGTTGCCGAGCGCATGCGGGTCGAACGCTCGAATGATGTCCTGGGGCTAGCCAAGGCCATGCGCTGGATTCCCTTCCTGGAGGTTGGCGTCGAGGGCGAGCGTGACTTTGATCTCTCACGCTCCCTCGGCCCGACGGTGGCCTTCGAATTACCGCTGTTCGGTAAATCTGGCAGTGGTGTTCTGCGCGCAGAAGCCTTGCAGGAGCAGTCCATGGCCAATGTCGCCCTGCTGGAGGGCGAAGTCGCCAACGGCATTTCCAAGGCTTATGCGCGCATGGTTTCTGCCCGGACCCGTGTCCTGCGCCATCAGCGCGGGCTCATACCGCTGCGCGAGGCCATCGTGGCCCGGACGCAGGAGCTGCAGAACTACATGATCGTGGGGCAGTTTGAGCTGCTGCTGGCCAAGCGTGAGGAATACAACGCTTACGAGGGCTACCTGGCGACCTTGCGCGATTACTGGAAGTCGCGCGTGGATCTGGCCCGGGCTGTGGGCGGTGCGTTGCCCAGCGACACCCACATCGGCGAGCTCAGCATCAGTCCAATCATGCTGCCGGAGGCTGCCTCTGCCGGTACGGGGCATGCTGGTCACAACATGCCGGCGATGGAAGACATGGACCACAGCGGAATGACTGGCATGGAGGCTCCGGACGCAACCGCAACTTCTGCACCTGAAACTGCACCCACGACATCGCCTCACTCAGGCCATTGAAAACTACTTCACAACGACGGAATCCCAAGGAGTCACATCATGAAAATTGCAAACCGAACCACCCTGATTGCTGCGCTGCTGCTGGCTGCCCAGAGCGCTTTTGCTCATGACCCTGCCATGCATGCGGCTGAAGCGGCTGCTGCCAAAGCCGGTCCAGACTGCGCCGCCATGGCCAAAATGGACATGTCGAAGATGGACATGAATGACCCGGTGATGAAAGCCATGCACATGAAGTGCATGCCTACCAAGAAGCCAGCTGACAACAAAGCTGCCCCCATGGACCACAGCAAGATGCCTGGCATGAGCCATGACATGACGATGCCGGAGCACGGAGGCCACTAATGCTTTCTCGCCGCGATTTGCTGCAGTGGGTGGGGGTGGGCGGCGTCGGCCTGCTGGCTGGCGCCTCCCGCCATGCGTTGGCACAGCCCATGAGCCACGACATGTCCAGCATGACGGGGATGGAGGGCATGAAGATGCCCAGCGCGCCTGTCTCGCCCGGCCCGGCCAAGGTCAAGCGACACCCGCAGGGCTATCTGCCGGTGCGCACGCTCAATGGCTGGACGCTGCCTTACAAGATGAGTGGCGGGGTCAAGGAGTTCCACCTGGTTGCCGAGGAGATCGAGCACGAATTCGCACCGGGTTCGCGAGCGAAGTGCTGGGGTTATAACGGCACCACGCCAGGCCCGACCATCGAGGTGGTCGAGGGTGACCGCGTGCGCATCTTCGTGACCAATCGACTCGGCGAGCCCACCAGTGTGCATTGGCACGGCATAGATCTGCCGTCCGGTTTCGATGGCGTGGCGGGGCTCAACCAGCCTGCCATTGGCGCTGGCGAGACCTATGTCTACGAGTTCACGCTCAGGCAGCATGGCACCCACATGTACCACCCGCATGCGGACGAGATGACCCAGATGGCCTTCGGCATGATGGGCCTGTTCATCATCCACCCCAAGGCGGGCGAAGAGGTGCCCGTGGACCGGGACTACGCCTTCCTGTTGCACAACTGGGCGTTGCATCCTGGCACCTATCGGCCAGACCCCTCCGTGATGCAGGACTTCGACCTTTGGTCCTTCAACAGCAAAGTCTTTCCGGCGATTGATCCCCTGGTCATGCGGACTGGCGAGCGCATGCGTATTCGCATGGGCAACCTGTCGATGTGGAATCACCCGATTCACCTCCATAGCAATCCTTTCTGGGTCACCGGCAGCGATGCGGGGCGCTGGCCGAAAGCCCAGTGGCGCAGGGAAGTGACCGAGATCGTTGGCGTGGGCCAGATGCGCGACATCGAGTTTGTGGCCACTGAGCCGGGTGATTGGGCGCTGCATTGCCACATGGCGCATCACACCATGGGGCCGATGGGTCATGGGATACCCAACCCGGCCGGCGTCGATCAGTCCGGCGTCGAGGCCGAGATTCGCAAAATGTTACCGGGCTATGGCGCGATGGGGCGGAATGGCATGAGCGAGCACAGTGGTCATGTCGCCATGGGGCTCAAGGGTCCGGAGAACACGCTGCCGATGATGGCGGGCGAAGGTCAGTTCGGCCCCATCGAAATGGGCGGCATGTTTACGGTGGTCAAGGTGCGCGATAACCAGCTGACCAATGACTTCACCGACCCCGGCTGGTATCGCTACCCCAAGGACAAGATTGCCCGGCGTGTCAGCAAGAGCCCTGATTTCGGTGAGCCTGTGCGACGTAATCCCTATGGCTCACCCTCCCGGAAACCGCCTGTCGCACCGGAAAGCATGCCCGATATGCCGGGCATGGATCACTCAAGCCATGGCGGCTGAACCAGGAGTTGACTCATGAAAACGCTGAAGATCCTGTTGGGGCTGGGCGCACTGGGTGTGGCGGCAGGCCTGGGGTTTCTCTACTCCGGTATCTATCCCATAGGGGCGGATGACGAACACACCACGCCGGTCTACTGGGCGCTGGAGACCTTGCGTGAGCGGTCGATTGCTGTGCGCAGCAAAGACATTGCCGTACCGCCTCTCGATGACCCTCAGATGCTGCTCAGTGGCGGCGCGGATTACAATGACATGTGCGCGGGCTGCCATCTCAAACCCGGCGTGAAAAGCTCTGACATGGCCATGGGTTTGTACCCGCGACCGCCTGATCTGGCGAAGGGCGCTGCTGAACATGGCCATAGTGGTGATGATCATGGCGACGCAGCAGCCAGTGCTGCCCGCCAGTTCTGGATCATCAAGCACGGCATCAAGGCCTCCGGCATGCCGGCCTGGGGCAAAACCCATGATGATGCCAGGATCTGGGCCATGGTCGCCTTCCTGCAGAAGCTGCCTCAGCTTGATGAGACCCAGTATCAGATTTTGACGGCCCGCGCGGAACCCATGACCGGTCACGCAGGGCATACCGAGGAAGGCATGGCACCATGAGTCGATCACGCAACACATTCTGGGCCATCGGTCTGCTGGTCTTGATCATTGGCGGTTTGGGTGCTCTCAGTCTGCTTTCTGACCAGGCTCCCCAGCCAATCGCCCAAGCGGCGGCTGACACCATCGTGGTTCATAAAAGCCCGACCTGCGGATGCTGTGGCAAATGGGTGGACCACCTCAAGGCCGAGGGCTTTGCTGTCGAGGTCCATGACGAAGGGGACATGAATGCCGTCAAGTCGCGCCTGGGCATCCCGGCGCGCTTGGCGTCCTGCCATACCGCCACGGTCGGTGGCTACCTGATCGAGGGGCATGTCGCGGTAGCGGACATCAGGCGACTGCTGCAGGAGAAGCCCAGGGCTCAGGGCCTGGCCGTGCCAGGCATGCCGGTGGGATCACCTGGCATGGAGGTGGGAGATCAACGCATGCCCTACGAGACCCTGCTCTTCAATGGCGAGGAAGCCACGACCTATGCCCGGCATGGTGAGTGAGCACTGAGCCCTTGGCGTTTGGCTGAACCTGGCAGATACTTTTGACATGAAACGCATCCACCGACAGCGTCTGTCGCTCCTCATGAGCCTGATTCTGGCGATCTTCACGATCTGCCAGGCGCAGGTCATGGCTGCTGTCGGACCAACCTCGGCTGAAACCAGCATGTCGGCCATGCCGGGCTGTCATGAGGCTGGGGACAAGACAGACACTGCTGGAACAGGCTGCGCGACCGTCTGCCAGCACTTGAGCGGCCACCCGGACTTTGCCAAGCAAGCCACCTCGGTCGATGCCTCACCGCTGCTGTTGGCCATCCTGCAGCCATTCGAACTGTCAGATGCCGAGTACGTCTCGACATCCGGCTATCGTCCCCCTGACCCCTCGGCCATAGATCCGTCTCCGTCCATCCGCT
Source organism: Perlucidibaca sp. (assembly GCA_023265995.1). Classification (GTDB taxonomy): domain Bacteria; phylum Pseudomonadota; class Gammaproteobacteria; order Pseudomonadales; family Moraxellaceae; genus Perlucidibaca. The sequence goes on along the minus strand of JAHFSA010000008.1, from coordinate 52,294 downwards.
TTCAGCGCTTCCTGAATTAAGCCCTCGTCTTGGCCGGCATTCCGCCTGGCCGTATCAGTCCGTGTGTCGTGATGGCACGCGCTGTTCATTGCATGGCTCATTGCATTGAGCCTGATTGACGAGGCAACACCTCATGAATTTCCGTATTTCCCGGCCATTGTGTCGGGTGGTGCTCGCGCTGATGGCGTTGGCGCCTGCTGCCTTGCCGGCAGCCTCGCTGAGCTTTCTTGAGGCTCAGAAAATCGCGTTGAGCCAATCGCGCCAGCTGGTCGCCCAGGATGCCGCGATTGTCTCGGCTCGCGAGATGGCGGTGGCCGCTGGCGAGCGCCCTGATCCCATGCTGAGCATCGGCATCGAGAACCTGCCGGTGAATGGCAGCGACCGCTTCAGCGTGACCCGCGACTTCATGACCATGCGCAAGATCGGTCTGGCGCAGGAGCTCACCCGCAGTGGCAAGCTGGATCTGCGCCGTGAACGCCAGCAACGCGAGGCCGAAGTCGCCGATGCCGGCAAAGGCCTGGTGCAGAGTGAGGTTCTGCGCCGTGCCGGCAAGGCCTGGCTGACCAGTTATTACCTGCAGGAGCGACGTGCGTTGTTGCAGGAGCAACTGCAGCAGGCCCGCCAACAGCTGGTTGCCAGCGAGGCCTCCTACCGTGGTGGCCGTGCCACTCAGACCGAGACGATCAATACCCGTGGCGAGATCCTGCTGCTTGAGGATCAGTTGCAGGACATGGATCGCCAGCTTAGCCAGGCGCAATCCGCCTTGGCGCGATGGGTTGGCGATGACCAGAGCCGACAGACTCTGTTCGGCAAGCCGGACTTTGATCGCACGCACCTGGATATTGGCGATCTGGAAAGTCATTTGGTTCGCCACCCGGACCTGATCATGCAAGAGCGCCGCATCGCCCTGGCGGATACCGATGTGCGCCTGGCCGAGGCCAACAAGCAGGCCGACTGGACTGCCGAGCTCAGCTACGCCCAGCGCGGCTCGGCTTTTTCCGACATGGTGTCGGTGGGGGTGTCGATGCCTCTGCAATGGGATCAGGCACGACGCCAGAATCGTGAGCTGGCCGCACGCCAGGCGCAGGTCGAGCAAGCCAGAGCCGAGCGTGACGACATGCTGCGCGCCCATGTCGCGGAAGTACGCGCTCTGGTGGATGACTGGCAGTCCGGTCTGAATCGGTTGCAGCGCTACCGCGAACAACTGTTGCCACTGAGCAAGACGCGGACCCAGGCAGCATTGGCCTCCTGGCGCGGCGGACGAGGCGCCTTGAGCGATGTCCTGGCCGCCCGCCGCGCCCTGCTGGATACCCGCCTGCAAGCCTTGCAACTGGAGATGCAGACAGCCCTGACATGGGCTGATCTGGAGTTTCTGCTGCCCAACGAAAGCCGGAGCACGCCATGACGCGCAAAACTTTGATGATTTCCGTGGCTGCTCTCGCTGCGCTCGGGCTGGGCGGCTGGGGCCTCTACAGTCTGGGCATGCACCAGGGCATAGCGATGTCATCGCCGGCCAGTGCCGAGGCCAGCAAGGCCGAGCCCAAGGTGCTGTACTGGCATGACCCCATGGTGCCGGATCAGCACTTCGACAAGCCCGGAAAGTCGCCGTTCATGGACATGGATCTGGTGCCTGTTTATGCCCAGGAGAGCGCCGGGGAAAGCCCTGGGGCGGGTGGCGTCAGCATTCCCTCGCAAGTGCGACAGAGTCTGGGTATTCGTACCGCTGAAGTGATGTCTGGGCAGTTGTCATCCGAGCTGACAGCGGTGGGCAGTGTCACCTGGAACGAGCGCGCAGTCGCTGTCATGCAGGCGCGGGCCTCGGGGTTTGTCGAGCGCCTGAGCGTGCGCGCAGCGATGGACAAAGTGCGGCAGGGGCAGGTGCTGGCTGAGCTGTATGTTCCGGACTGGGTGGCGGCACAGGAGGAGTTCCTGATGGTGCGTGGCATGTCTGGCGAGGGCAGTGCCGAGCTGCGTCAGGGCGCACGTCAGCGCATGCGTCTGGTCGGCATGAGCGAGGCCCAGATTGCCCTAGTTGAGCGCAGCGGCAGGACACAGCCCAGGCTGGCCATCGTCGCCCCGGTCAGCGGCGTGGTGGTCGAGCTGGGTATCCGTGAGGGCATGACTGTCGTGCCGGGAACCATGCTGTTTCGCATCAATGGACTCGATAGCGTCTGGGTCAATGCCGAGGTGCCTGAAGCCATGGCCGCGCAGGTACGCCCGGGCAACCTGGTGGAGGCCACCACATCGGCCTGGCCGGGCAAGGTCTTCACAGGGCGCGTCAGCGCGCTGCTGCCAGAAGTGGATCCGACCACACGCACCCTGAAGGCCCGTATCGAGCTGACCAACCCGAACGCCGAACTGGTGCCGGGCATGTTTGCCAACCTGCGTCTGGCGGGCGCAACACGTGCCCATGTCTTGCTGGTGCCTTCCGAGGCGGTGATCCGCACCGGGCAGCGCAGTGTCGTGTTCACCGTCGATGCGGCTGGCAGTTTCCGCCCGGTGGATGTCACCACAGGCCTGGAGAGCCGGGGCGAAACCGAGATACTGACGGGTCTTTGGGCGGGGCAGAAGGTCGTCGTGTCGGGTCAGTTCCTGGTGGACTCCGAGGCTAGTCTGAAGGGTGTCAGCAGTCGTATGCAGGCTGACAGCATGCCAGCTGGCATGGACGGCAAGATGGACATGCGGGGGATGGGTCAATGATCGCTCAGTGCATACGCTGGTCCATTCGCAATCGTTTCCTGGTGCTGCTGGCGACCGTGATGCTGACCGGGGTGGGGCTGTGGTCCATCCAGCGGACACCCCTGGACGCCTTGCCCGACCTTTCGGATGTCCAGGTCATCATCCGCACGACCTGGCCGGGACAGGCGCCGCAGCTGGTCGAAAACCAGATCACCTACCCACTGACCACCACCATGCTGTCGGTGCCGGGCGCCAAGACCGTGCGCGGCTACTCGTTCTTCGGTGACTCCTATGTCTATGTCCTCTTCGAGGATGGCACCGACCCGTATTGGGCGCGCTCGCGTGTGCTGGAGTACCTCAATCAGGTGCAGTCGCGTTTGCCTGCTCAGGCCCGGAGCGCATTGGGCCCGGACGCCACGGGTGTGGGCTGGATCTACGAATATGCCCTGGTGGACCGGACAGGCCATCTCGACCTGTCGCAGCTGCGTGCCCTGCAGGACTGGTTTCTCAAGTACGAGCTGAAGACGGTGCCGGATGTGGCCGAGGTGGCCAGCATCGGCGGCATGGTCAGGCAGTACCAGATCGTGCTTGATCCTGACCGGCTGCGGGCTTTCAGCATCCCGCATACACGGGTGATCGATGCCGTGCAGAAAGCCAATCAGGAGGCTGGAGGGTCGGTGCTGGAGCTAGCCGAGGCCGAGTACATGGTGCGAGCCACCGGCTATCTGAAGACGCTGGATGACTTCCGCAGCATTCCTCTGATCACCACGCCGGCAGGTGTTTCCGTGCGTCTTGGCGATGTCGCACAGGTGCAGATCGGCCCCGAGATGCGCCGTGGCATCGCTGAACTGGACGGTGAAGGTGAAACCGTGGGGGGCGTGATCATCATGCGTTCCGGACGCAATGCCCTGGCGACCATCGAGGCCGTCAAGTCCAAGCTGCAGTCACTCAAGTCCAGTCTGCCCAAAGGGGTGGAGATCGTGCCGGTCTATGACCGCTCGCAGCTGATCGAGCGTGCCGTCAGCAACCTGGGCTACAAGCTGCTGGAAGAGTTCATCGTGGTGGCGCTGGTCTGCCTGGCCTTCCTGTTCCATCTGCGCTCGGCGCTGGTGGCGATCATTTCGCTGCCGCTGGGCATACTCGCGGCCTTCATTGTCATGCGCTACCAGGGCGTGAATGCCAACATCATGTCGCTGGGCGGCATTGCCATTGCCATTGGCGCCATGGTCGATGCCGCCGTGGTCATGATCGAGAACGCGCACAAGCATCTCGAAGCCTGGCGTCATGCGCATCCCGAGCGGGAGCCGACCCCGGATGAGCACTGGCGGCTGATCAGCGAGTCGGCGGTCGAGGTCGGGCCGGCGCTGTTCTTCTCGCTGCTTATAATCACCTTGTCGTTCATTCCGGTGTTCACGCTGGAAGCGCAGGAAGGACGGTTGTTCGCGCCGCTGGCCTTCACCAAGACCTATGCCATGGCCGCAGCAGCTGGACTGGCGGTGACGCTGATTCCGGTACTGATGGGCTATCTGGTTCGCGGACGCATCCCGGCCGAGCGTGACAACCCGATCAACCGAACCTTGATTCGCTGGTACGAGCCGGTACTGGCCATGGTCTTGCGCCGGCCTGGCCGAGCCATGGCAATCACAGCCTTGGTGGTTGTCGCCAGCCTGTGGCCGCTGTCCCGTCTCGGTGGCGAGTTCATGCCGCCGCTGGATGAAGGCGATCTGCTCTACATGCCGTCGGCGCTGCCCGGCCTGTCGGCCGGCAAGGCCGCACAGTTGCTGCAGCAGACCGACCGGCTCATCAAGACCGTGCCGGAAGTGGCCAGCGTCTTCGGCAAGGCCGGGCGTGCCGATACCGCGACTGACCCGGCCCCGCTGGAGATGTTCGAGACTACCATTCGCTTCAAGCCGCGCGAGCAATGGCGTGCTGGCATGACGCCGGACAAGCTGGTGGCGGAGCTGGATCGCGTGGTGCGCGTGCCGGGGCTGTCGAATATCTGGGTGCCGCCGATCCGTAATCGCATCGACATGCTCGCCACGGGCATCAAAAGCCCGGTCGGCATCAAGGTCTCGGGTGCCAGTCTGGCCGAGATCGACCGCCTCACTGGGGAGATCGAGCGTGTGGTGAAGCAGGTACCGGGCGTCAGTTCAGCGCTGGCCGAGCGGTTGCGCGGTGGTCGCTACATTGATGTCGATATCAACCGCGACGCCGCTGCCCGCTACGGCCTCAATATCGCTGATGTGCAGGGCGTGGTGTCGGCAGCCATCGGTGGCGACAACATCGGCGAGACCGTCGAGGGTTTGCAGCGCTTCCCGATTAATGTCCGCTACCCGCGTGAGATCCGCGACTCGCTGGATGGTCTGCGCAATCTGCCGGTGGTCACGGAACGCGGTGCGCAGATCCGCCTCGGCGATGTCGCCACGTTGTCCATCGCCAATGGTCCGCCCATGCTGCGCAGCGAGAATGCCCGGCTCTCCGGCTGGGTCTATGTCGATATTCGCGGGCGTGACCTCCGCTCTGCCGTGCAGGACATGCAGCGGACGGTGACCGAGCAGGTGAAGCTGCCGCCGGCCTATGCGGTTTCCTGGTCTGGTCAGTTCGAGTTTCTCGAACGCGCGACAGCTCGCCTCAAGGTCGTGGTGCCCGGCACGCTGATGATCATCTTCGTCTTGCTCTACCTAACCTTCCGTCGTGTCGATGAGGCAATGCTCATTATGGCGACCTTGCCCTTTGCCTTGGCCGGTGGGATCTGGCTATTGTGGCTGCTCGGGCACAACCTATCGGTGGCCAGCGGGGTGGGCTTCATCGCCCTGTCCGGGGTCGCCGCCGAGTTCGGCGTGATCATGCTGTTGTACCTGAAGCAGGCCTGGCAGCGGCGCGTCGATCTGGGTCAGACCAGCAACGCCGATCTGCTCGATGCTATCCGCGAGGGCGCTGTGCTGCGCGTGCGTCCGAAGGCCATGACCGTGGCCGTCATCGTCGCCGGCCTGCTGCCCATCATGTGGGGCAGCGGCACTGGCTCGGAGGTCATGCAGCGTATCGCCGCGCCCATGGTCGGCGGCATGCTGACGGCCCCCGTGCTGTCGATGCTGATCGTGCCCTGTGCTTTCTACTTCATGCGGCGCAAGGAGACGCGTGACCAGTTCTTTGATGCAAACACCAACCCGAGAGGATGAAAACATGTCGAGACTGAGGACGATGACCCCGATTGCCAGTGTCTTGGTGCTGTCTGTCGCGACGGTAGCCTGTGCTGAAACAACCAAGGCACCTGCCAAAGCGGCTGAGCAGCCCGCCAAGCCAGTCATGCCGATGGAGGGTAAATGTGGTGGCAACATGAAAATGGACCCTACTAACACAGAGACCAGTAAGTCCGGAGAAGCATCCAGCAAGGCCATGGAAGGCAAGTGTGGTGGGATGAAGTAAGCGAAGCAACTACGACCTGTCACCTATCCGTGGCAGGTCGTTGCATAGCGTTGCTATGAGAAAACGCCGTGCTCAATACGCCCCAGGATATCCAGAAGCTCCGCCGGCCCACCCGGCTCCGTCAGGACATCCACAGGGCGTCTGTTGTCGAGCACTGGCAGACGAGCCTCCAACCAGGCTTGAGCATGCTCAAGACTGCCGAATACTTCGGTTGCTCTTTGCAGAATTTCCGGCGCTACGACCATCATGATCGGCCTCTGATGCAGGCAATGTAGCCTGCAAGCGCTGCTCGATCCGTCGTTGGGTTATCCACGGTTTGATTGAGCAGATGTACAGAAGATAACTGGCTCCTGACAGTACAGCTACAGCTGCAACTACACGGAGTGGCAGGCGAGAAGAGCTGCCAAAGTCCAAGGCAAGCGCAATGGCCAGCATCAGGGCAAACCCACCCCAGAAGCCTATCTGAGAGGCTCCTATCAACGCCATCCCTCCAGTCGCCGCCAATTCGACCGAACGCGGTGTTCGCCGCAGGTTGCCTGTGTGGCGGAACAAGCGAACCTCACGATCAGACAGCCCGGTTTGTTGAATCAGCTTGAGTAGCGCCATGCGATGGCGTCGTGGCCAGTTGAAGCCCGGCCCAAAGCGTTTCTGGAAAAGATAGCCATCATTGATGAGGGCCGCGTCGGAGTCAGCCGGTACTTCCGCAGGCTCGGACGCCTGGAGAATGCTACGTAGCTCCTCCAGTCGTGGATCTAACTTGGCTCGTGGCGGCCTTGTTGGCAGCGCCCGGACATTGGCATCGGAGTGGTCAGCAGGCGTCATGACACACTCATGCCGCCAGGTCGAGCATTTGGCTCACATAGCCTGCATCCACCTGCCCCAGACTGATGCAGTGGTCGTATGCCAGCCGAATCACCCTGGCCTTTTTCTCTGGCCTGAGTGTCCGCTGGTACTTGGCCAGCCACTCCTCGACCAGACACACGATGCCCTCAAGCAGGCTGGCATCCAGTGACTTCGACTCGGAGAGATAGAGAGGCTCATCTTCTTGCCCGGTGAGAAGCCAGAGCGGGTCGATGCGGAAAGTCTCGACCAGCGATTGGAAGAGACTCGTGGGCATCTCGCGTTCCCCGCGCTCGTAGTTCGCGTAAGCCCGATGCGAGAGACCCAGCTTTAACGCGAAGTCTTGCTGAGACAGCTGACTGACGGCACGAATGGCGAGCAGGCGCTTGCCATTCGTTATGTTGTTGTCTTCGCTTGACAGCTTACTCATAACAGCTCCACCATGAGACTCATAAGTGCCACACTCGGGAGTATACATGTCGCCCGCCCTTGAGCAACACGAGGAGATCAAAATGCGTCTTCGCGTAGCCGGCAGCTCGCTCGCACAGATTGCACGAGATCTGGATGTGGCGGCAACAACGGTCACCAGTGTCAGCCAAGGCTATCGACGCTCTCGCCGAATAGAAAATGCGATAGCAGCCAAGCTGGGCATGCTGCCAGAAGCATTGTGGCGAGATCGCTACCCTGTTAGCCCCACCAACTTGCTGTCTTCGACGCCCCTGTATCCGCTGCATGGAGGTGCATCACCCAGCGCCAAAAATTACTGACCCACTCGCGGGCAAAAACAAAAAGGCCCGTGTCTTTGCAGGACACAGGCCTTGAGAAGCAGAGTCGATTACTAGCCGACGCCTGCATTCTCAATTGTGCCTGTCTTCTTTGTCAAGGGCCGAGGTAACGCCTCGCACGCTCACGCGCGTGTTCACCCCCTCGACAGAGAAACACAGCAGGCCCGCGCCACAAAAACCACTTTGACGAGAATGCAGGCATGAACCTGAAGGATTTGTGTCGCCAGCTGTTGAATACGGCGCTTAGCAGCCGCCAGATTGGCATGGCGCTGGGTATTTCCCACAACACAGTGCAGCGATATCGGGCACGACTGCGCGAAGAGGGATTGTCATGGGCGGATATTCAGCCGCTCTCGGATGCTGCACTGGACGCCAGGCTCAATAACGGTCGCGCGGCTCAACGCAAGCGCTTTGTCGAGCCCGACTTTGCCTATGTGCATGAGGAGCTGCGCAAGCCGAGTGTGACCCTGACGCTGCTCTACGAAGAGTATGCAGCTGCAACCCCGAGTGGGGTCATGTCAGAGACCGAGTTCAGGCGGCGTCATGCCCGCTATGAGCGCTCGATGGGACTGGTCATGCGTCAGCCCCGTCAACCAGGTCATCAGCTTTTCCTCGATTACTCAGGCAAGCGGCCATCAGTCACCGACCCGCTGACTGGGGTACGTTGCCCCGTCGAACTATTCGTAGCCGTACTGGGTGCTAGTCGCAAGACGTTTGCCTATGCCACGAAGACACAGCGACTGCACGACTGGTGCAAGGCCAATGTCAAAGCCCTTGAGTTCTTTGGTGGTGTTCCCACCATCCTGGTGCCCGACAACCTCAAGGCTGCCGTGGATCGCGTTTCAAAATCAGAGGGCGCGATCATCAACCACACGTTTGCCGAACTAGCCAGGCATTACGACACCGTGGTTGTGCCTGCGCGACCACGAAGGCCCAAGGACAAGGCACCGGTTGAAATCGGCGTGCTGCTGGTGCAGCGCTGGATTCTGGCCAAGTTACGCAACCACGTCTTTTACTCACTGAGCGACTTGAACGCTGAAATCGCGCGATTGCTGCAACAGATGAATGACAAACCCATGCGCAGCCAAGGCGGCAGGTCACGCAATCAGCTATTCGATGAGCTGGACAGGCCAGCACTGAAACCACTGCCTGAGCGGCGATATGAGTTTGCCGAGTGGAAGCTCAGCGTGACAGTTCCGCAGGACTACCACGTCACCTGGGATGACCACCACTACTCGGTGCCCTATCGGCTGGTCGGGACGCAGGTTCGCATCCGCGTGACGGCCACACTGATCGAGGTCTTTCACAAGCATGAATCGTTTCCGGTCGCCACCCACCTGAGAAGCAACGTGCGACAAGGCAGCACAACCGACTGGGGGCATCAACCAGCCAACCACAGAGCTTACTCACAAGAACAGCTTGGGGATCTGGTTGCGTGGGCGGCACGCTCAGGCCCAGCCATCAACCAGTTTGCTCAGCATCACATCGAAAGGTCTCAGCGGCCACTGGCCTCCCTCCGCGCGCTGCAGGGATTGAAGAACATGGCCAGAGAGTACGGCCTTGATCGACTCGAAGCGGCCTGCCAACGCGCCATCCGTATTCAGGCAACCAGCCCAAGCTCAGTCCGCTCGATGCTGAAAAGACGCATTGAAACCGCCCCAATCCGAGGGCAAGAAAGCAACTGCCCGCTGCCGGCGCACGAGAACGTCCGTGGCCCAGAAACCTACCAGTGATCCAGGAAAATCAATATGAATGCTGTCAACACGATTGAACAACTTCGCACACTTCGTCTTCAGGGGATGGCTATCGCGCTTGAAAGGCAGCTGAGCCAACCCGCCTTCAGCGGTGCTTCTTTTGAGCAGCGCATACAGATGCTGGTCGATGCAGAAAACAGCCATCGCGATACCCAGCGATTCAAGCGCATTCTGAAAAATGCGCGTTTGAAGGTGCAGGCCCTGCCAGAAGATCTCGATTACCGGCCAGGCCGTGGTCTGGAGAAAAGTGTCGTCGCTGGGCTACTAGGTTGTGCATGGATCTGGAAGCAGCAGAACCTTCTGATCACTGGCCCAGCAGGAACGGGAAAAACATTCCTGTCATGTGCATTAGGTCTGGAGGCCGCGCGTCACGGTTTAACTGTGGCATATCGTCGGACAGCCCGACTGTTAGAGGAGATGGCCATCGCCCATGAGGATGGCTCCATCGGGAAAATGCGCAGTCAGCTAATGAAGATGCAGTTGCTGATTCTCGATGACTTCGGCTTGAATCAGATGACCAGCCGGGGGCGTGCGGATCTTCTGGAGCTGCTTGATGATCGTGTGGGTGCCAGCTCAACGATTGTCTTGGGTCAAATGCCCGTCAAGGAATGGCATGGCTTTATCAATGACCCAGCGCTTGCCGATGCGATTCTGGACCGGCTCGTGCATAGCAGCCATAAAATCGCCTTGAAGGGCGAGTCGATGCGTAAATTGAAAGCCGAAAGTGGTCAGTAACCTGGCGACAGTGGTCAGCTAGCTGGCACTGCTGGTCAGCGACTTGAAAATGATGGTCAGCTCCCCGGTGGTGCCAGTCAGCTTCCATGGCGTCGCTGGTCATATTGGCTGGCGATTGGTGGTCAGTTTGAATGACGGTAATGGGCAACTAAGCGGTTTTTTGTACCAAGCATGGCTGCATGCTCGTCTATCCAACCATCTAGACCATTTGGATAGTTCTGGCGGATCAAAGCGATAGGGATAGATAGATAAAAGCGTGGAGCGAGGGGCATCTCGTACTCGTCACAGTGATATGTCTATAAGGTATAGACTGTACCCACGGCCTTCGCCAGCATGTAAGGCGCATGAGGTACATATTTGATGGCGTCAGAGTGCGCTATCTTCAGATAGAATGGTTGTTCCCGATCCACTAGACGTAAGTAACCTCTTATGACAATTGATGTCTCGAGTCTGAGTGTGTCCCAACTGGAAGCATTGGCTGTTCAGGTTCAGGATGAAATCACGCGCAAGAAGGCGCAGGCCAAGAAGTCCCTCATCGCCGATATGGAGAAGTTGGCTCGCGAGGCGGGCGTTTCCCTTGCAGAACTGTTTGAAATCACTGCTGACAAGAAGCCAGCCAAGGCCAAGTCGTCAGTTGCTGCCAAGTACCGCAATCCGAACGATGCCAGCCAGACCTGGAGTGGTCGTGGTCGCCAGCCGCTGTGGTTGGCTGCGCTGATTGCCGAAGGCAAGAGGCTTGAAGATCTCGCGATCTGATCGCGGTCGTTGAGCTGAGTGGGCCGTCTAAGGGCGGCCTTTTGCTTCCTGGCATTCGTTGGATCGACGTTAGCGTTTCCCTTCGTTGGGCGATCTCAAGTGCACAGTGGGCGTGAGTCCGCGACGGACTGGTTATCTGCGTCCCATAGTCGTGTGCAGATTGTGAGTGCTGGCGTAGTCAGGCATGAGCTCAGATCGAGTGTAGGTATGTCTACGAGTCCGATAGTGGGAGGGTGCCGCTCGAAGCTTGCAGGTGAGCTACGGCACTAATAGCTCATGAGCTTCAACATTGAGTGCTTTCGCAAGGCGCTCAATGTTGTAGATAGTCACATTTTTCTCGCCGCGCTCAAGCATGCCAATGTATGTACGGTGTACGCCAGCGGCTTCGCCAAGCTCCTCTTGTGACAGGCTAGCCTCAAGACGAAGGCGCTTCACATTGGCGGCAAAGATAGTGACAAGAGGGCAGTCATTTGGATGGATTGGCATCCGCAAAATGTGCTTTCTTGCATACCATGATTCTACATACTATGATTAGCAGTTGGTGGCTTAGATTGTTGCCTCTTATTGGTTTCAACGTGCCCAATTATCTTAGTGTGCATAAGAGAGGCAATTGTATGGAGGCAGAGGCAGTTGTGATTGATTATTCAAATAAGAATTGGTTTTATGAAAAAAATGGGCGACGAGTTGGTGCTATTAGTCTTGATGAAATGCATGAGCTTATTAAGGCTGGAACTATCTCGTATGGAGATTTGGTTTGGAAGCGAGGGAGCAAGAGCTGGGAAAAGGCAGAGTTAACTGATCTTGCAGATTATATTTGCAGTCACTCACCGCCACCACTTCATGCGTCTGGAGTTAATGGCTCATTGATTTGGATTCTTGCATTTGCGCCAATCATCGGGATGCTAGTTGAGTATGGAATTGCGGCGGCTGTTTATGGGGGAGGCTCTGCTTTAGATAAGTATTCTGGTCAGTTTTTCTTTGTGACGTTTATTTTAAATGTTGCTGTTGGCTATGCAGATGAGAGAAGGTTGCGTTTGGCGGGCTATGATACTTCAAAATTTAGCCAGTGGGCGTGGTTTGTTCCTGTGTATATGCTTAAGCGTTCGCGTGCGCTTGGGCACAAGCCATCATACCTTCTTGTTTGGACTATTTGTTTTGCTTTACTGCTGATTGCGCCGCTGTATCATAAGGATTACTCAAGCTTCATCGGTGATATTAGTGGGGTATGGTCATCTGAGGATGTGGGAATTATTGAGATTGGTGGCAAGGATGATATTATCTCTTTGGCTTTGCTAGATAAAAAATTTACCGGCAAAGTTGTTGAGTATGATGAGGATAATAGCTCGATAGTTGTTAATTTCGGGGCGGAGAAAAATAACTTATGGGTTATTGGGAAGGTTTACGATAAAAGTGGGGATGGTTCTTTTCATCTGAAGATGATATCTAGCGATGGTGTTGAGAGTATTTTCGGTTTTGTAAGAAATTCTTCAGATGCAGCTGGTGCTAGTTTATCGGATGGGGGGTCGGAATCAGAGGCTATAAGATATGGTGATGGTGCTCAAGTTGATGCTAGTTCGGTTCCTGAGCCAACGGCAGCAAATACTGTAGAAGCATGCGTTCAGACCAAATTGGCGGCATTACGAGAGGAAATTGGCGAGGACGCACCAGTAAAAATGGATATTATAAATGAGTTTACGGTTGGGTGTGGCGGGGCGCCAAGTGAGTTTTAGCTGGATTTTGATCGCCAGTATTAATGGGGTTTTAGTTTTTATCTAATATTTTATGGTCGCTTGGTTGGCCGCGAGTGCATCGCTTGATCTACTGGCTTGCATGCGGGCTTAGCTGGCCGAAGGAACTGCAGATCAGTTGTAAGCGGTCAGGAAGGGTGCAGAGTTGCCCTGGTATGGCCGGCATGGGGCTGCATTTGTTGCACATGTAAAAGCCCTTTCAAATCCGCAGCATAATCGGTATGCTCAGAAGTGAAGTAATGTTCTAGGCATTGATGTTTGCGGCACAAAAATAATATCCGAGATGCTTCTGCCTCATCTCACCCACGGCAAGAAAAGTCATATTAAGCTGAGTGGACCGTCGCGAAGAGTCTAAATTTAAGGATATGCTTATGAAGTGTTGCATTTTTTGTGCAGAAATGATTCAGGATGCTGCAATTAAGTGTAGATATTGTGGGGAGTCACAGTCTGCCGGGCAGTCAACTGTGGCTGAAGTGGCTGGTGACATGGGTAGTGGGGAGGTCGTAAGCCAAGTGGCGGGTAAGGCGCGGCTGCCGGCTCTATTTTATTTAATTTTGTTGATGTCGTACGGGCTGATTTTTATATTTTCGAGAGAGCTTGGGACGGATTCATCTTGGATTGTGGTGAGATTAATTGTTGTAACAGTGGTGTCTCCTTTTGCGTGGATTTTGGCAGATTTTGTTAGGCGATATGCACTTCCTGCCATGTATTTTGGGAATGGATTTTGGGATCTAATATTTAAGCGACTATTCTGGTCTTATGGACCCCAAGTTATTACGATTATCGTATTGACAATTTTGACGGTAAATTTTGTGCCAACTTTTGGTGGTGAGACTTATGAAAAGAATGACCAGTTGGTTGCCCCAGTTGCTGCGGAGGCAGTAAGTGTGGTGCCGTCAGGGTCGGATGTTAAAAGAAATTTAAGTGACGTGAGTCAAGCTATAGAGAGCCGTGAGGAGCTAGAGACAGAGGCGGTTTCTGGTGATATTTTGCCTACACAATATGGATCATTGAGTATTATACATGGCGGAAATGGTGATGGGGTGTATTTGAATGACACCCTTGTGAAGAGTGGGGATGGTGAAAATTATAGTATTTCTAGAGTCTTTCATGCGATTGGGGCTGATTATATTCTTTTATTAAAGCGCCCTAGTGAAGTAGCGTGCACTGGAAAGCTATTCTTTATCAGAGTAAGTAACGATAGGCAGCCTCTCGCTTCTGATTATTTTGGAGAGTGTGATACCTCGTATACGTTTCAAAGTGATAGTGAGTCAATTAAGATAATAACTAGCGATGGGTTTGGCTATAATTTTGCTATCTAGTTGTGTTAGCCCTTATGGAGCATCTCCCATAAGCTGTGTATGGTGCTTGCGACGCTGCTTCTTCAGACTCTAAAGCGGGTGTCCAACTTCAGAGAGGGCTTACTCAGCGTGGATAACAGCATGTAAAAATCAAAGACAATGCTCGTTGATTACCAGTGTTTGGTTTTTTGTGGCTGTTCTGGCTGAGCCCGAGGTGGGCATGCCGTGTCAGAAAGAGCTATCGGTTCGTTTCAGATCGATTCAGTCTGAATCTAGGGAAAATCTAGGGAAAAGCCGAGTGCAGTCAAGTGAAAACATATTATTGCAATATAAATCAATATGTTATGGCGCCCTGGAGACGATTCGAACGTCCGACCTGCCCCTTAGGAGGGGGCTGCTCTATCCAGCTGAGCTACCAAGGCTATGCGTGTTGCATGGGCGCAGATTCTAGCGCAAGTCAGAGGTCATCCCGGAAGTCGGGCTCGAAATTTTCCTCGCGCATCCAGCGCTGCAATTGTGCCAGCGCCTCCAGATGAATCTGGCGCGCGCGTTCGCGGGTGACACCGACATGCGCGGCAATGCGCTCGAAGGTCAGCGCCGGTCCGCCGCCGAGCCCGAAGCGCAGCGCCAGGATGTCACGCTCGCGCGGCTTCAGGCGCAGCAGCCAGGTGTTCAGTGCCCGCCGTGAGTCGCTGGCGGCGACCTCCCGTGCCGGCCCCGGGCAGGCCTTGTCGGGCATGGTCTCGTGCCAGTCCTGATCTTCATGGGGAGCATCCAGCGAGGCCGGACGCTCGCGCCAGGGCAGCAGCTCACGCACTTCACTGACCGGTCGCCCCGTGTGACGGGCAATGTCCTCGACGCCGGGTTCGCGGTAGCGGCGCTGACCGAGTTCGCGGCTGGCGCGCAAGCAGGCATTGAGGCGCTTGGCCATGTGCACGGGCAGGCGCACGGTGCGCGACTGGTTCATGATGCCGCGCTCTATGTACTGGCGTATCCACCAGATGGCATAGGTCGAGAAGCGGAAGCCGCGACCGGGGTCGTACTTGCCGAGGGCGTGCATCAGCCCGAGATTGCCTTCTTCCACGAGGTCGTCGAGCAGCATGTGACTGTGCTGATACTGGCGGGCAATACGTATGACCAGGCGCAGATTGCACTCGATCATGCGCTGGCGTGCCTGCAGGTCGCCGGCTTGCACGGCATGGCACAGCTGCAGTTCTTCGTCTGCCGAGAGCAGGGCGTGGCGGCTGACTTCGCGGAGGTAGCAACCGAAGGCGTCGGTCTTGGGCATGGCGTCAGTCCGTGACGTAGGTGGCTGGTCAGGTCTGTCGCGTGCTGATGCAGCGACAGCCTTGATCAGCTAAGCACTGGATGTCAGGAATGGCCAACCGAATATTTCATTTAACGGATGAGATGTTAAATATTTGTAATGAACGGAATTCAGGTCAGCAGACGGACGAGGATTCCTTCATAGCAATCCGTCAGCGTGTCCAGGTCCGCTGCCGACACGCATTCGTTGATCTGGTGGATGGTCTTGTTGACCGGGCCCAGTTCCAGCACCTGCGCGCCGGTGGGTGCGATGAAGCGGCCATCCGAGGTGCCGCCGCTGGTGCTCAGCTCGGTCTCGCGACCGGTCACGGCGCGGATGGCGCCGACAGCGGCATCCACCAGTTCGCCACGAGCGGTCAGGAAGGGGTGACCGCTGAGCTTCCAGGCTATGCGGTACTGCAGGCCGTGCCTGTCGAGCATGGCCTCGGTGCGCTGGCGCAGCACGGCCTCGGTCAGCTCGGTGGAGAAGCGGAAGTTGAACACCACCTCCAGCTCGCCAGGAATGACATTGTTGGCGCCGGTGCCGGCGTTGATGTTGGAGATCTGGAAGCTGGTGGCCGGGAAGAAGTCGTTGCCATTGTCCCAGTGCTCGGCCGCGAGTTCGGCCAGCGCCGGCGCGGCACGGTGGATCGGGTTGTCGGCGAGATGCGGGTAGGCGACATGGCCCTGGCGGCCGATCACGGTGAGGATGCCGCCGAGCGAGCCGCGACGGCCGTTCTTGATGACATCGCCGACCTCTGTCGTGCTCGACGGCTCGCCGACCAGGCACCAGGAGATCTTCTCGTTGCGCGCTTCCAGTGTCTCGACCACACGCACGGTGCCGTCCACCGCCACACCTTCCTCGTCGCTGGTGATCAGGAAGGCGATGGAGCCCTTGTGCTCCGGGTGCGCGGCGACGAAGCGCTCGCAGGCGACCACCATGGCGGCCAGCGAGCCCTTCATGTCGGCGGCGCCACGTCCGGTGAGGATACCGTCGGTGATGGTCGGCTCGAATGGCGGCACCGACCACTTCTCGACCGGCCCGGTGGGCACCACGTCGGTGTGGCCGGCGAAGCAGAATACCGGGCCGTCCGTGCCGCGCCGGGCCCAGAAGTTGTCGACATCACCAAAACGCAGGCGCTCGATGCGGAAGCCTATGGCCTCCAGGCGGCGGATCATCAGGGTCTGGCAGTCGGCGTCAAACGGCGTGACCGAGGGCTCGCGGATCAGATCCAGGGTCAGTGCCAGGGTCGGCGACAGGGGGGCGGCAGTAGTCATGAGGCTCCGGATGGCACGGGCAGTGCATGTCAGGCAGGGCAATGGCGCTAGTCTACCGGTGACCGGTGGTCAGCGTCATGCCGTGATGACACGGATATTCCGTACCGGCGGGCTTTCCTTGCCTGCCCGCAGAGGCAATAATTCGCCGGATCAGCAGCACACCAGCCGCTCCGGCCCAGGACCAGTCATGTATAACTCCCGACACGCCTCCTTTACCACGGCTTTGCTGGCCGCAGCCCTGGCCATCGCCGGCTGCAGCAAGACCGAACAAGCTCCGAAGACCACGCCCGACGGCAAGCGCATCATTGTCATCGGCCATGCCGCGCCGCTGACCGGCTCGCAGGCGCACATCGGCAAGGACAACGAGAACGGCGTGCGCCTGGCCATCGAGGACCTCAATCGCGAGGGCTTCACCATCAGCGGTCAGCCGGTGCAGTTCGAGCTGGACTCGGAAGATGACCAGGCCGACCCGCGCATGGCCACCACGGTTGCGCAGAAGTTTGTCGATGACGGCCTGCATGCGGTCATCGGGCACCTGAACTCCGGTACCACCATGCCGGCATCGCGTGTCTACAATGCCGCCGGCATGGTCGAGATCTCGCCTTCGGCCACCACGCCGCGCTACACCCAGCAGGGTTTCGGCAACGCCTTCCGCGTCATGGCCAACGATGTCCAGCAGGGCAAGGTGCTGGGTCGCTTCGCGGTGACCGATCTGGGTGCGAAGAAGATCGCCATCATTGATGACCGCACCGCTTACGGGCAGGGTCTGGCCGACGAGTTCGAGAAGGCGGCCCAGGCTGCCGGCGGCAAGATCATCGTGCGTGAATACACCAGCGACAAGGCTTCCGATTTCACCGCCATCCTCACCAAGATCAAGGGCCAGAGTCCCGATCTGCTGTTCTTTGGCGGCATGGACGGGCAGGGCGCTCCGCTCGCCAAGCAGATGAAGGCGCTGGGTCTGGGCAGCCAGCTGCTCGGCGGCGACGGCATTCACACCGCCGAGTTCATGAAGCTGGCCGGTCCGGCCGGCGAGGGTGTCGTGGCATCGCTGCCGGGTCGCCCGCTGGAAAGCCTGGAGCACGGCCCCGACTTCAAGGCCCGCTTCGAGAAGGAGTTCGGCAAGATCCAGCTTTATGCCCCGTACTGCTATGACGCCATGCAGGTCCTGGCGCGTGCCATGCAGCGTGCCGGCAGCACGGAGCCGGCCAAGGTCATTCCCGAGCTGAAGAAGACCGATTACGAAGGCGTGACTGCGCGCATCCAGTTCGACGGCAACGGCGACCTCAAGCAGGGCGCCATCACCGTCTACAAGGCGGTCGGTGGCAACTGGCAGGTGATGAAGACGGTCGAGTCGAACTGATTCAATGGATATCCTCACGCAGCAGCTGGTCAACGGACTGATCCTCGGCAGCATCTACGCCCTGATTGCGCTGGGATACACGCTGGTTTACGGCATTCTCGGACTGATCAACTTCGCCCATGGCGAGGTTGTGATGATCGGCGCCATGGTCACCATTTCCTGCCTGGGCTGGCTGCTCGGGCTGCATCTCGACGTCTCGCCCTTCCTGCTGGTTGCCGGCAGCCTGGTCATGGCGGTTCCAGTCTGCGCCCTGCTCGGTGTCACCATCGAGCGTCTGGCCTACCGGCCGCTGCGCAATGCGCCGCGTCTGGCGCCGCTGATCACGGCCATCGGTGTTTCCATCGTGCTGCAGAACATGGCCATGATCATCTGGGGTCGCCAGTACATTCCGTTCCCGGACATCCTGCCGCATGAGCCCCTGCATCTCGGTGCCGCCACCTTCCTGCCGGTGCAGGGCGTCATCGTGGTGCTGTCCGGGCTGCTCATGGTCGGTCTGCTGGTGCTGGTGCACCGCACCCGCCTCGGTCGCGCCATGCGCGCCACCGCGCAGGCGCCGTCAGTGGCGCGCCTGATGGGCGTGTCGGTCGATCATGTCATTGCCAGCACCTTCATCATCGGCTCCGTGCTCGGTGCTGTGGCCGGTGTCATGGTCAGCGCCAACTATGGCCAGGCGCATGCCTACATGGGCTTCATGCTCGGCCTCAAGGCCTTCTCCGCGGCCGTGCTTGGCGGCATCGGCAATCTCGCCGGCGCGGTCGTCGGCGGTCTGCTGCTCGGTCTCATCGAGAGTCTCGGCGCCGGTTACATCGGTGATCTCACCGGCGGCTTCCTGGGTAGTCAGTATCAGGATGTCTTCGCCTTCCTGGTGCTCATCCTGGTGCTGGTGTTCCGGCCGTCCGGCCTGCTCGGCGAGCGTCTCGCCGATCGCCCCTGAGTCACGGAGCGCTTCTGATGTCCGCTTTGCTCAATCGTCTCCAGACTTCGCGTCCGGCCCAGGTCATCCTGCTGGTGCTGCTGGTCACCGCGCCGTTCTGGGTCGGCGCCACGCTCGGGCCCTACTGGGTGCGCATCCTCGACTTCTGCCTGCTTTATGCCGTGCTCGCGCTCGGCCTGAACATCGTGGTCGGCTATGCCGGCCTGCTCGACCTCGGCTACATCGCGTTCTATGCCGTCGGTGCCTATGTCTTCGCGCTGCTGGCGTCGCCGCACTTCAATCTGCACTGGTCGGGCTGGATCATCCTGCCGCTGGGCGCCATAGTCGCCAGCTTCGCGGGCATCGTGCTGGGCACGCCGACGCTGCGTCTGCGCGGTGATTACCTGGCCATTGTCACGCTCGGTTTCGGCGAGATCGTGCGCCTGTTCATGAACAACCTCGATCGTCCGGTCAATATCACCAACGGGCCGCAGGGCATCAGCGGCATCGACCCGATGTCGGTCGCCGGTTTCTCGTTCAGCAATACCCTGCATCTCGGCCCGCTCTCACTGGGTACGGCGCAACTCTATTTCTATCTCCTGCTGACGCTGGTGTTCGTGGTGGTGGTGATCTGCCGTCGCCTGGAGAACTCGCGCATCGGCCGTGCCTGGGTGGCCATTCGCGAAGACGAGATCGCCGCGCACGCCATGGGCATCAATACCCGCAACCTCAAGCTCCTGGCCTTCGCCATGGGAGCCAGCTTCGGCGGCCTGGGCGGCGGTCTGTTCGCCTCCTTCCAGGGCTTTGTCAGCCCGGAAAGCTTCACCCTCATGGAGTCGGTGATGGTGCTCTGCATGGTGGTGCTGGGCGGCATGGGCCACATTCCCGGCGTCCTGCTCGGCGCCTTCCTGCTCACCATCACGCCAGAGCTGCTGCGCGAGGTCATCAACCCGCTGCAGCGCGAGCTCTTCGGACGCATGGTGGTCGATCCGGAAAACCTGCGCATGCTGCTGTTCGGGCTGGCCATGATCCTGGTCATGCTCTATCGCCCGGCGGGCCTGTGGCCGTCGCGTCGACGCCAGCAGGAGCTCAGCCATGACTGAGTCCGTGGCCCAGGGCCAGCCGCTGCTGCAGCTGCGCGGCATCAGCAAGCGTTTCGGTGGCGTGCGCGCGCTCAGCGACGTCGCGCTCAGCATTCCCGCCGGCAGCATCTACGGCCTCATCGGCCCCAATGGCGCCGGCAAGACCACCTTGTTCAATGTCATTACCGGGCTTTACCAAGCCGACAGCGGCGAGCGCGAGTTCGCCGGCACAGCCATGCGCCTCAACCTCAAGGCCAGCGAGATCGTGCGCCGCGGCATTGCCCGCACATTCCAGAACATCCGTCTCTTCCATTTCATGACGGCACTGGAAAACGTCATGGTGGCGCGCCATACCCGCTCCCGTGTCGGCCTGCTCGGTGCCTTGCTCAACACTCGCGCCGCGCGCGCCGAGGAGGCTGCCATTCGCGCCCGCGCCCAGGAGCTGCTGGCCTATGTCGGCTTGCCGGCGGGCACGGCGGGGCGTCTGGCCTCCGAGCTGTCCTATGGTGACCAGCGCCGCCTCGAGATTGCCCGCGCCCTGGCCACCGAGCCTCTGCTGCTGGCGCTCGACGAGCCGGCCGCAGGCATGAACCCGACCGAGACCGAGGCGCTCAAGGCCCTGCTCGAACGCATACGCAACGACGGCATTACCGTGCTGCTGATCGAGCATGACGTGAAGCTGATCATGGGTCTGTGCGACCGTGTCGCCGTGCTCGACTTCGGCCAGCGCATTGCCGAAGGCACGCCTGACGAAGTTCGCAGCGATCCGCGCGTGATAGCGGCCTATCTGGGAGGAGAGGCCGGATGAGCCTGCTTGAAGTCACTGACCTGTCGATCGCCTATGGCGGTATTCAGGCGGTTCGCGGCATCAGCCTGAGCGTGGGCAAGGGCGAGCTGGTCTCGCTGATCGGTGCCAACGGCGCCGGCAAGAGCTCCACGCTGGCTGCCCTCGGTGGTCTGCTGCAGCCCGCCGGCGGCAGCCTGCGTTATGACGGCGAGGATCTGCTGGCCCTGCCGGCGCATGCCCGTGTCTCGCGTGGTCTCGCCCTAGTGCCGGAAGGGCGCGGCATCTTTCCGCGTCTGACCGTGCTGGAAAACCTGCAGATGGGTGCCTACAGCCGTCGCGACAAGGCGCTCATCGCGGCCGACCTGGCGCGCATGCTGGAGATGTTCCCGCGCCTGCAGGAACGTCGCGCCCAGCTCGCCGGCACCTTGTCCGGTGGCGAGCAGCAGATGGTGGCGATTGCCCGTGCGCTCATGAGCCGGCCGCGCCTGCTGCTGCTCGACGAGCCGTCGATGGGGCTGGCGCCCATCCTGGTCGAGCAGATCTTCGGCATCATCGCTCAGATCGTGTCCGAGGGTGTGGCCTTGCTGCTGGTCGAGCAGAATGCCCGCAAGGCACTGGAGATCGCCAGTCGCGCCTATGTCATGGAGTCAGGCCGCATCAGCCTGTCGGGGCCGGCCGCCGAGCTGGCTGCCGACCCGCGCGTGCGCGCGGCCTATCTGGGCGAGTGATTCAGATCAACAGACCGGGCGCAAAGGCCCGGTTCTGAGAGCAGGCGCCGCGCCGATCAGCGCAGCGTGGTGACGTTGAAGTCGAGAGCAGCGACGCGCGTGCTGTCGCGCTGCACCGAGGTGTTGAGGGCGATGGCGTCGTAGTAGCGGCGAACCTGCTGGACATAGTGCAGGGCCTGGCCGACATCCGGTGCCGCCTTGCCGCGGCGACGGTTTTCCTGAGCCAGCTGACGCAGGTTGCGCGACACATCCAGCCAGCTGTTGGCATCGCCGTTGAGGCGACGGGTCAGCTTGCGGGCCTGGATCATGTGGCCGGGGCCCATGTTGTAGGCGGCCAGCGCCATCCAGGTGCGATCCGGTTCCGGCACCGATTCCGGCACCTGATCCATGATGCGCTTGAAGTAGGCCGAGCCGCCCTGGATGCTCTGCGCCGCATGAGCGCGGTTCTTCACACCCATCATGTCGGCGGTGCTCTTGGTCAGCATCATCATGCCCTTGACCCCGGTCGGCGAGACCGCATTCGGGTCCCACTTCGATTCCTGGTAGGCAATGGCGGCGAGCAGGCGCCAGTCGAGACCGACGGCCGTGCTCTGCTTCTCGAAGTCCTTCTGGAAGTGCGGCAGGCGCTGCGCGATGTCGTTGCTGAAGCTCTTCACGCCATAGTTGTCGAAGGTTTCGCCGTTGCTGTAGAAGGCGCTCAGACGCTCGAGCGTGCCATCGGCCTGCTTGCGCGCGAGAAATTCCTGGGCGGCCTGGTACAGGCTCTGGTCATCGGACTTGAGGAAGGCCCAGGACACGGCATCGGTGCGGTCCATGGTCATGCCGTCACGCAGCTTCGGGAACAGCGGGCGGAAGGCATCGAATTCCTGCGAATTCATGGCGACATAGTCGACCTTGCCTTCGTCGAGCAGGCCGAGCAGATCCAGCGGCTGGACCTGCTGGATCTCGACCAGGCGCACGCCCGGCACGCCGGCCAGCGTCTTGCGGATGTTGGCGGCTTCGCTGCTGTTGGCGGCGACGGCAATGACATGATCCTTGAGATCGGCCAGGTCGGTCGGCTGGAATTCGTCGCTGCGCTGGATGAGCAGCTGGCGGACTTCAAGCACCGGGTCGCTGACCAGCAGACGCTTGACGCGGGGGTCATCCGAGGTCAGGCCGGTGAGGGCGAGCTGAGCCTGGTTCTTGCTGATGGCCTTGATGACGTGCTGCGAGTTGTCGACCGGGTCGACCACGAGCTTGACGCCGAGTTCGTTGGCGAACTGCTGGGCGAGCTCGAACTGCAGGCCATGGGTGTGGCCATCCTGCTGGAAGAAGGTGCTGGGACTGCTGATGCCGACGAGATGCAGTTCGCCGGTGCTGCGCACCTGCTGAAGGGCGTTCTGCACGGGCTGCAACGTCAGGGTCGTGGCAGCAAGAGACCCGGCGATCGCCAGCTTGATATGGCGATGGTTCATGCGCTGAAGCAGGCGCAGGGCTCTTTTGTGGGGGCGCGCGCGCTGCGCTTTCTTGCCGCCAGTCATCTCTGGACCTCGTTCGGTTTACCGTTGCAACATCGTCTTCGGCATCCGCTGACCGGCTCTTGCGAGCGGCGCGGTGTAGCGGCCGGGACTGCTGTCTTGGCGTGTTCCCTTAAGGGGCTTGCAGTTGCTGTTTGCCAGTAAAGCGCACCAAGCGGTGCATCTGTATGACTGCACTGTAGAGCCGGCGGGGTGGCAAAGTCCAGTCTGGTCCGATGAGTGCTGATGGATTGTCTGACAATATATGGGGCTGAACCTGCGTGGCGGCATGAACTCGAACGCCCGGCCAGCCAGGTTTTTCGTTACAATACCGCGTCCTTTTCGACCCCACTCGATGACCCGAGAGATCGTCACATGCTGATTCTGCCCGGCGCCCGCGCGCTTTCCGCGTTTCGTCAAACCCGTCTGCTGCAGGATCTGCAAGCGCTGGCTCCCGGCCTCCGGGCGCTGTCCGCGCGCTGGCTGCATCTGGTCGAGACAGATGCCGTCGAAGCGCCGGCCCGTCTGCTTGAGCTGCTGACCTACGGTGACGACTTCACGGATGCCGAGCAGGGTCGCCTGGCTGTCGTGGTGCCGCGTCCGGGCACCATTTCGCCGTGGTCGTCCAAGGCCACCGACATTGCCGGCAACACCGGCCTGGTCGATGTGCGTCGCATCGAGCGTGCCACGGCCTACTGGCTCGACGGCGCCGAAGATCTCGATGACGCCGCCTGGCAGGCGCTGATCGCGCGCCTGCATGACCGCATGACCGAAATCGTGTTGAGCTCGGCCGAGGCTGCCGGTGTGCTGTTCAGCCACGAGGCGCCGCGCGCGCTGGCATCGGTCGACATCCTCGGCGGTGGCAAGGCCGCGCTGGAGCAGGCCAACCGCGAGCAGGGCTTCGCGCTCAGCGCGGACGAGATCGACTATCTCGTCGACAACTTCAGCCAGCTCGGTCGCAACCCCAACGACATCGAACTCATGATGTTCGCCCAGGCCAACTCCGAGCACTGCCGCCACAAGATCTTCAATGCTTCCTGGAGCATCGACGGCCAGCCGGCGCCGAAGTCGCTGTTCGGCATGATCAAGAACACCTACGAGAATCACAGCACCGACATTCTCTCGGCATACAAGGACAATGCCGCGGTCATCGTCGGTCATGACGCCGAGCGTTTCTATCGTGTCGGCGGCAAGACCGCCTACGGCTACAGCCAGGAGCCGGTGCACATCCTGATGAAGGTGGAGACGCACAACCACCCGACCGCCATCTCGCCGTTCCCGGGTGCCTCCACCGGCTCCGGCGGCGAGATCCGCGACGAGGGCGCCACCGGTCGCGGCGGCAAGCCCAAGGCCGGTCTCACCGGCTTCACGGTATCGAACCTGAACATCCCGGGCTTCGAACAGCCCTGGGAAAAGGTCTATGGCAAGCCGGGCCGCATCGTCACCGCGCTCGACATCATGATCCAGGGCCCGCTCGGCGGCGCCGCCTTCAACAACGAATTCGGCCGTCCGGCCCTGTGCGGCTATTTCCGCTCCTTTGAAATGACGGTGAACGGCGTCCAGGGCGCCGAGGTGGCGGGCTACCACAAGCCGGTCATGATCGCCGGCGGCTACGGCAACATCCGCGCCGACCACGTGCAGAAGAATGCCATCCAGCCCGGCGACCTGCTCATCGTGCTCGGCGGTCCGGCCCTGCTGATCGGCCTTGGTGGCAGCGCCGCCTCGTCGATGGCCAGCGGCGCCAGCTCGGAAAATCTCGATTTCGCTTCGGTGCAGCGCGACAACCCGGAAATGGAGCGTCGTGCCCAGGAAGTCATCGACGCCTGCTGGAGCATGGGCGAGGGCAATCCCATCGTGGCCATCCACGACGTCGGCGCCGGTGGCCTGTCGAATGCCATGCCCGAGCTGGTCAATGACCATGAGCTCGGCGCCACGCTCGACCTGCGTGCCATCCCCAGTCTCGAGTCCGGCATGGCGCCGGTCGAGATCTGGTGCAACGAAGCGCAGGAGCGCTACGTGCTGGCCATCCGCCCGGACAGCCTGGCGCTGTTCCGCTCCCTGTGCGAGCGTGAGCGTGCCCTGTTCGCCGTGCTCGGCGAGGCCACCGAGGTGCGTCATCTGACCGTGGCTGATCCGCAGTTCGACAACAAGCCGGTCGACATGCCCATGCAGGTGCTGCTCGGCAAGACGCCGAAGATGCAGCGCAGCTTCAATCGTCAGGTCGTCACCCAGCCGGCCTTCAATGCCGAGGGCATCGTCGTCAGCGAGGCCGCCGAGCGCGTGCTGCGCCTGCCGGCGGTGGCCTCCAAGCAGTTCCTCATCACCATCGGCGACCGCTCGGTGACCGGTCTGGTCGCCCGCGAGCAGATGGTCGGCCCCTGGCAGGTGCCGGTGGCCGATGTCGCCGTCACCGCGACCGGCTTCAAGACCGAGACCGGCGAAGCCATGGCCATGGGCGAGCGCACGCCGGTGGCGGTGCTCAATGCCGCCGCCTCGGCCCGTCTCGCTGTCGGCGAGACCATCACCAACATCGCCGCGGCGTCGATCGCCAAGCTGTCCGACATCAAGCTGTCGGCGAACTGGATGGCCGCTGCCGGCGCCGGCAAGGAAGACGAGAACCTGTTCGACGCCGTTCACGCCGTCGGCATGGAGCTGTGCCCGGCGCTCAACCTCACCATTCCGGTCGGCAAGGACTCCATGTCCATGCGCACGGTCTGGGAAGATGCCGGCGAGCAGAAGTCGGTGACCTCGCCGCTGTCGCTGATCGTCACCGGTTTCGCGCCGGTCACCAGCGTGCGTCGTACGCTCACCCCGCAGCTGCGCAGCGATCTGGGCGACACTCGTCTGCTGCTGATCGATCTCGGTCGCGGTCAGAACCGTCTCGGCGGCTCGGCGCTGGCTCAGGTCTACGGCCAGACCGGCGACGTGCCGGCTGACGTCGATGCGCCGGCGCTGCTGCAGGATTTCTTCGACGGCATTCAGAGGCTCAATGCCGGTGGCAGGCTGATCGCCTATCACGACCGTGGTGACGGCGGTCTCTTCGCCACCCTGGCCGAGATGGCCTTCGCCGGCCGCACCGGCCTGCGCGCCGACCTCACCCGTCTTGGCGGCGATGCCCTGGCGGCGCTGTTCAGCGAAGAGCTGGGCGCGGTCGTGCAGGTGCGCAACGCCGATGTCGCTGTCGTTCAGGCCGCCTTTGCCGGCACCTCGCTGGATGGCCACGTGCACAGCATCGGCCAGCTCAGCAGCGATGACACGCTGCGCATCGTCAAGGCCGGTGGCGAGCTGCTGGCGCTGCCGCGGGCCCAGGCGCAACAGATCTGGGCTGAGACCAGCTATCGCATCCAGGCCCTGCGTGACAACGCCGACTGCGCACGCGAGGAGTTCGAAGCTCTGGCGCTGCCGTCGCGCGGCCTCAACGTGCAGCTGTCGTATGACCTCAATGACGACATCGCGGCACCGTTCATTGCCACCGGCGTGCGTCCGCGCGTGGCTATCCTGCGCGAGCAGGGCGTCAACGGTCATGTCGAGATGGCTGCCGCCTTCGACCGCGCCGGCTTCACCGCTGTCGATGTGCACATGAGCGACCTCATTGCCGGTCGCGTCGAGCTGGGCAGCTTCGCCGGTCTGGTCGCCTGCGGCGGCTTCTCCTATGGCGACGTGCTCGGTGCCGGCGGTGGCTGGGCCAAGACCGTGCTCTTCAACGAGCGCGTGCGCGATCAGTTCGCCACTTTCTTCGCGCGCCCGGACAGCTTCTCGCTGGGCATCTGCAACGGCTGCCAGATGCTGTCGCAGCTCAAGGACCTGATCCCGGGCGCCGAGCTGTGGCCGCGCTTCGTGCGCAACCGCAGCGAAGTCTTCGAGGCGCGCACGGCGCTGGTGGAGGTGCCGGCATCGCCGTCGATCTTCCTGGCCGGCATGGCCGGCTCGCGCATGCCGATCGCCGTCGCCCATGGCGAAGGCCGGGTCCAGGACAGCACCGAGCGCGTGCAGGGTCTGGTCGATGGCGGTCTGGTGGCGCTGGGCTATGTCGATCACGACGGTCTGCGCACCCAGCAGTATCCGCTCAATCCCAACGGCTCGCCGTTCGGCATTGCCGGCGTGACCTCGGCCGATGGCCGCGCGACGCTGATGATGCCGCATCCGGAGCGCGTGTTCCGCGCCGTCCAGCACAGCTGGCGTCCGGACGAGTGGCTGGAAGACGGTCCGTGGCTGCGCATGTTCCGCAACGCCCGCCGCTTCACGGGCTGATGCCGGACTGACATGGACGGCCTGCTCAAGCTCACGGTCTACATTCCCGACAGCCACCTGGAGGTGGTGAAGACGGCGCTCTTCGATGCTGGCGCCGGCCGCGTCGGGAACTATGACCGCTGTGCCTGGCAGGTGCTCGGCGAGGGCCAGTTCCGGCCGCTCGCCGGCGCCGATCCGCACATCGGCCAGGTTGGCGCGGTCGAGCATGTGCCGGAGTGGCGGGTGGAGCTGGTGTTGCCGGCCTCATGTGTGAATGAGGTCGTGGCGGCGCTGAAATCTACACATCCGTATGAAACACCGGCTTATGACGTGGTCGCGCTGTTGCCGATCTGACGCGTTTCACGGTAAAAAGGGCCAGTTCCGGCAAAAGCTCTTTTGCAGGCCCGTTTTGTAGCATCAGGATCGATTTTTCATGGCCGAGCGCACCGATGCGCCCATTCTGCTCAGGCTCGCCTACCAGGCCATGCTCAAGTCGGGCTTGCCCGTGGATGCCATCCTCAAGCAGGCACGGATCTCGCCGGCCCTGCTCGACGTCGAGGCCTCCGAGCGTACGCCATACTCCGGCCAGGCCCGTTTCTGGAAAGCCCTGGAGGATTTCTCCGGCGACCCGCACATCGGCCTGCATCTGGGCGAGCATCTGCCGGTCTATCGCGGCCAGGTGCTGGAGTACCTGATTTCGTCCAGTCCCACGTTTGGCGAAGGCCTGCGTCGTGCCCTGGCCTATCAGCGCCTGCTCAGCGATGCCATCACCGCGCGCCTGATCGTAGATGGCCACAACGCCTACATCGGTGACCTGGCGGACTCCGATGAGCAACGCCACTTTGCCGAAGCCCTGGTCGTTGGTGCCATCCGCTTTTTCAGTTCGCTCACCGATGGCCACTTCAAGCCGCTGGCGGTGCACTTCACCCATACCGAAGGTGCTCCCAACGCCGAGTACGAGCGTGTCTACGGCTGCCCGGCGACCCTGGGCTGCAGCGAGAACCGTGTCTATTTCGACCCGGCCGTGCTCGACCACAAGGTCTGGCATGCCGAGCCCAGCCTGTTGCGCCTGCACGAAAAGATGGCCAACGAGAAGATGGCCGAGCTGGTGCGCCTCGATCTCGTCGGCGAGGTCAAGCGTGCCATCGGTGAAATGCTGGAGTCCGGCGAGACCAGTCTGGAGGCGGTGGCGCAGCGTCTCGACATGTCGGCACGGCGTCTGCGTACCGAGCTGGAGGAGGCCGGTACCAGCTTCAACCATGTGCTCGCCGACTATCGTTCACGCCTGGCGCGACGTCTGCTGGCGCGCACGGATGAAAGCATCGAGCAGATCGTCTATCTCACCGGCTTCGCCGAGCCCAGCACGTTCTATCGTGCCTTCAAGCGCTGGACCAACGAGACACCGATCGAATACCGCAAGCGCAAGCAGGAGGAGAGGGCGGCAGCCAAGCGTGGCGGCTGACCCCGGGCAATGCGCGGGAGGGAAGATCTTGCCGGTTTGATGTTGCCGGCCTGATGCAGCAGGGTGTCGGGCCCGGCCCAGACTGGCCGGCCCCGACGCCTGATACTGTTTCTCTTACTTCAGCTCGGACGAGCTCTTGCCCAGCACACGACGGGCAATGATCAGCTGCTGGATCTGCTGCGTGCCTTCGAAGATGTCGAGAATCTTCGAGTCACGAGCCCACTTCTCGAGCAGTTCATCCTCGCCGTAACCCAGTGAAGCAGCCAGCTCCACACACTTCAGCGTGATTTCGCTGCCGATGCGGCCGGCCTTGGCCTTGGCGATCGAGGCTTCCTTGGAGTTCGGACGCTTGTTGTCGGCCATCCAGCAGGCCTTCAGGGTGAGCAGGCGGCAGGCCTCCCATTCGGCTTCCATGCGGTAGATGGTGGCGGCGATGTTCGAGGTGTTGAGCATCGGCGTCGCGTAGTTCGCGTCCAGCTGATCCTTGAGCAGTTCCTTGATGCGCTCCAGCGAGGCCTTGGCGCAACCGACGGCCATGGCGGCGACCAGCGGACGGGTGTTGTCGAAGGTTTCCATGACACCGGCGAAGCCCTTGGCGACATCGATCTCCGGATTGCCCAGCAGGTTGGCGGCCGGCACGCGGCAGTCAATGAAGTTGATCGCGGCGGTATCGGAGGCCTTGATGCCGAGCTTGTGCTCCAGACGCGCGACTTCCATGCCCGGGGTACCACGTTCGACCACAAAGGACTTGATGGCGGCACGGCCGAGGTTCTTGTCCAGGGTGGCCCAGACCACGACGCAGTCGGCACGTTCGCCGCAGGTCACGAAGATCTTCTCGCCATTGAGGATGTAGTCGTCACCATCCTTGACCGCGGTGGTGCGGATGTTGGCCGAGTCGGAGCCGGTGCCCGGTTCGGTGATGGCCATGGCGGCCCACATGCCGTTGAAGCGCTTCAGCTGCTCTTCGTTGGCGACGGCGCCGATGGCCGAGTTGCCGAGGCCCTGGCGCGGCATGGTGAGCAGGAAGGCGGTGTCGCCGTAGCAGAGCTCGATCACGCCCAGCGCGGCCGACATGTTGGCGCCGTTCTTGATGCTGTTGTCATCGCTGGCGCCACGCTTGCCCAGCGCGGTCGAGCTGGTGCCTTCGGCGGAACCGGCATTCATGCCATCCAGCAGCGAGGCCAGCATGTCCAGTTCCTTGGGATAGGCATGCTCGGCCTTGTCGTACTTGCGCGAGATCGGGCGGAAGAAGTTGACGGCGACTTCACGGGCCTGGTCGACCAGCAGCTGATATTTCTTCGGGTTTTCAAGATTCATTGTCGTGTCCTCGAATTCTGTGGGGCGATCAGGCGTGCAGGCCGGAGTGCATGACGGCGGTGGCGCGCAGGTCGCGGTACCAGCGTTCGACCGGATGCTCCTTGGTGAAGCCGTGGCCGCCGACGATCTGAACGCCATCGTTGCCGATCTTCATGGACTTCTCGGCGCACAGCAGGCGCGCCAGATAGGCTTCGCGGTGGAAGGGCCTGCCGGCTTCGGCCAGCGAGGCGGCATTCCATACCAGGATGCGCATGGCATCGGTCTCGATGGCCATGTCGGCGATCATGAAAGCCACGCTCTGGCGGTGCGAGATCGGCTCGCCGAAGGCGATGCGCTCGTTGGCGTACTGGGCGGTGTAGTCGAGCACGGCCTGGCAGGTGCCGACGGCGAGTGCGCACCAGGCGAGGGCGCCGAGGTCGAGGAAGGCCTGGTAGTCGAAATCGTCTTCACCGAGCTTCTCGGCCGGGGTGTTCTCCAGACGCAGCTTGACGGTTTCGGCGGCCTTGAGGCCCATGGCCGGGTCTTCCAGGAAGGAGACACCAGCGCCGGCTTCGACAATGAACACGGCCGGCTGGCCATCGAGCTGGGCGGCGACCAGGAACAGTTCGGCATTCTTGCCGAGCAGCACCAGGCTCTTGTCGCCATTCAGCACATAGCCGGTGCCGGCACGCTTGGCGGTGGTGGCGAGCTGCGTCGGGTTGAAGCCCGGGGTGGCTTCCTGGATGGCAAAGGTGGCGACCGGCGGATTTTCCTCGGCGAAGGCCGGCAGGTATTTCTCCTGCTGGGCGGCCGTGCCCCAGCGCGTCAGCGCGTTGGCGATGCTCATCGGGGTCAGGATGGCGGCGGCCAGCGTGAAGTCGCCGTAGCCCAGGTCTTCGGCGGCGAGCACATTGGTCACCACGGACTGTTCGGCGGCCATGCCACCCAGAGCTTCCGGCACGGCATAGAAGTTCAGGCCGAGTTCCTGGGCCTGGGCCAGCAGGCCGGCCGGGAGTTCGGCGTGATGGTCGGCATTGTGGGCGGCCGGGCGCAGGACATCCTTGGCGAAACGCTGCAGGGTGTCGCGCATCATCTGCTGTTCTTCGCTCAGGCTGATGTCGAACAGGCCCTTGGCGGCAGCGGGCAGGCGCTGCTTGCCGGCGCCGCTGGCCGGCTTGAAGGTGCGGGTGGCGACGCCGAGGAGCTGGAAGCCGGTCTTGCTGCCGGTGTAGAGCAGCTTCTCGATGGGCTTGCGGACCTTGAGGCGATCAGGCCAGTCGGACTGGGCGAAGCGGTTGAGGAAGTTCAACCCCAGACCCTGAATTTGGTTGGCATTCATCTTTGGTGTCTCCTGCGATGTTGTGGTGGCCGATGACGGCTGACTGGCGACCCAGCGGATTAATGCACAGGATGTTGCGGCGCGATTGGCTGGATTGACGTGAGTTTCCGTCAATTCGACCTGGCGGTCATGAACTGTCGCAGGAAAAGCGATGAGTGCCCGCAGGGCAGGAGGCGGAGCAGCAGAGGGCAGAGGGCGTGGGCGCGGCAGGCGCCGTCGTGCAGCGGATCAGACCTCGGTTTTTCTCGGCGGGGACCAGGTCAGGTCCTCGACGCGCACCGGGAATTCACTGCCCAGGCGATCGACGAAATAGTGGCGCAGGGTCTTCTTGATCGACGGGAAGGCCAGTTCGTCCCAGGGAATCTCGTCCTCCGCGAACAGCCGGCACTCCAGCGATTCGACGCCGACACCGTACTTGCCGTCTACCAGTTCGCCGCGATGCAGCACATAGACCTGGTTGATGTAGGGAATGTTGAAGATGGTGTAGATCTGCAGGCCGCTGACGCTGGCCTCGGCTTCTTCCCAGGTTTCGCGGGCGGCACCCTCGGCGATGGTCTCGCCGTTCTCCATGAAGCCGGCCGGCAGCGTCCAGAAGCCGTAGCGCGGCTCGATGGCGCGGCGGCAGAGCAGCACCTTGCCATCCCAGACAGGCAGGCAGCCGGCGATGATGCGCGGGTTCTGATAGTGAATGGTCTGGCAGCTAGGGCAGACATGGCGCAGGCGGCTGTCACCTTCCGGTATGCGATGTTCGACGGCGTGACCGCAGTGGCTGCAAAAATTCATGCACAGGCTCCCGAGACGTGTTCGCAGTATACATCGCTGTCTGTGTATCATCCCGGCATGACCGAGCATTCATTGATCCAGACCCTGCGCCGCAATCTGCATGCGCATGTACCCCCGCAGGACGGCGCCGACGCGGCCGTGCTGATCGCGATCTTCCCCGGCGACGAGCCGGAGGTCCTGCTTACCCGGCGTCCGGCGCACATGAAGTCGCATGCCGGCGAGGTGGCCTTTCCCGGCGGCAAGCGCGAAGCCGGCGACGCCAGTCTGGTGGTGACGGCTCTGCGCGAGAGTCACGAGGAAGTGGCTCTGCCGGCTGACAGCGTGGAGATACTCGGCGCGCTCAAGCTGGCGCGCGCGAAGAGCGGCATCAAGGTCTTGCCGGTGGTTGGCCTGGTGCGCGGCGAGCACGAGCTGGTCGGCAGCCCGGACGAGGTCGAGAGCCTGTTCCGCGTGCCCCTGCGCTTCTTCTTCGAGCAGGCGCCGGTGCGTGACCATCGCATCAATTTCCGCGGCATCGATCTGGTCGTGCCGTGCTTCCGCCATCAGGGCTATGTCATCTGGGGGCTCACGGCCTACATGCTGGTCGAGTTCATGCGCCAGGGCTTCGACCATCACATCGATTATCCGTGGCCGCCGATCATGCCCGGCATACTCGTTCCCGAGGCGCGCTGAGGCGCCACTCCGCAGGAGACCTTCATGAAATACAGTCTTGGCGATCGCCGGGTCGAGACCCGTGGCGAGTACTGGATCGCCGACAGCGCCAGCGTCATTGGTTCGGTGGTGCTGGAGAACAATGCCAGCGTCTGGTTCAACGCCGTCGTGCGTGGCGACTGCGAGCTCATCACCATCGGCGAGAACAGCAATGTCCAGGATGGCGCCGTGCTCCATGCCGACTACGGCTTTCCGCTGCAGATCGGCGCCAATGTCACCATAGGCCATCAGGCCATGCTGCATGGCTGCACGGTGGGCGAGGGCTCGCTGATCGGCATCCAGGCCGTCGTGCTCAATGGCGCGAAGATCGGCAAGGGCTGCATCATCGGTGCCGGCGCGCTGATTGCCGAAGGCAAGGTCATTCCGGACAATTCCCTGGTTGTCGGCGCGCCCGGCAAGGTCGTGCGCGAGCTTGACGAGACGACCCGGCAGGGCCTGCTGATGAGCGCCAGCCACTATGTCGAGAACGCCCGCCGTTTCCGCCATGACCTGAAACCGCAAGACTGATTTCCCGGAGCCTGTCGACATGAGCCTGCCCCTGCTCGGTACCCCGTTTTCGTCCGTTGCCACCCGCGTCATGCTGCTCGGGGCCGGCGAGCTTGGCCGTGAGGTCATCATCGAGCTCAAGCGTCTCGGCTGCGAGGTGATTGCCGTCGATCGTTACGAGCATGCGCCGGGCATGCAGGTCGCCGACCGTTTCCATGTCATTTCCATGCTCGATGGCGCAGCCCTGCGTCGTGTCATCGAGCTCGAAAGGCCGGCGCTGATCGTGCCCGAGATCGAGGCCATCGCCACCGACGAACTGGTCAGGCTGGAGGGCGAGGGCTGGCATGTGGTGCCGACCGCGCGCGCGGCCCAGCTCACCATGAATCGCGAGGGCATACGCCGTCTCGCCGCCGAGACGCTGGGTCTGGCGACATCGCCCTATATCTTTGCCGACAGCTTCGAGGCCTTCGCGGTCGGTGTCGCCGAGATCGGCATGCCCTGCGTGGTCAAGCCCATCATGTCGTCATCGGGCAAGGGCCAGAGCGTGGTGCGCAGTGCCGCCGACATTCAGCATGCCTGGGACTACGCCCAGTCCGGCGGTCGTGCCGGCGGCGGTCGGGTCATCGTCGAGGGCTTCATAGACTTCGACTACGAGATCACCCTGCTGACCGTGCGCCACATGGGCGGGACGTCTTTCTGCGACCCCATCGGGCATCTGCAGATCGCCGGCGACTATCGCGAGTCCTGGCAGCCGCAGCCGATGTCTGCGCTGGCACTGGCGCATGCGCAGGACATCGCCGGCAAGGTCACCGAAGCGCTGGGCGGCCATGGCCTGTTCGGCGTCGAACTGTTCGTCAAGGGCGACCGGGTCTGGTTCAGCGAGGTATCGCCGCGTCCGCACGACACCGGTCTGGTGACGCTGATGTCACAGAATCTCTCCGAATTCGCCCTGCATGCCCGTGCCATTCTCGGTCTGCCGATTCCGGTGATTCGTCAGCAGGGCGCCACGGCATCCTGCGTGCTGCTGGTCGAAGGGGATTCCCGTCAGATGCAGTACGGCAATCTCGCCGCGGCCCTGGCCGAGCCTGACACCGATCTCAAGCTCTTCGGCAAGCCCGAAGTCGCCGGTCAGCGCCGTCTTGGCGTGGCGCTGGCTCAGGGCGAGAGCATTGATGCCGCGCGGGCCAAGGCCCGGCAGGTGATCGAGCAGATTCAGGTTTCTCTGTGAAGGGCGCACGCGGGAGCTAACAGAGGTTTCTGCTGAGTGTGTTCCGAGAGGGAGGGGGTCGGCGAGAAAACCGTGCGAGGCAGGGATGCCGAGCCCGAGCCCCCAGGGGTGAACGCGGGCTTTGCCGGAGCAACGCTCCGGACCGCGCGAACGCCAGTGCGATGCAGCGCGCTGGCCGGGCGGGTTCACGGCGGGTTTTCGCGCCGACCCCCTCCCACTCGGGACACACTACTCAACGAATCAGCCGATCTTCAGCACCTTCGCCGACTTGATCAGATGCCCGCGCAGCTGCAGCACTTCGATGCGGTAGCCGGCGACGGCAATGCCCACCGGCGCCTCCGGGATGGTTTCCAGCTGCTCCAGCAGCAGGCCGTTGAGGGTGCGCGGGCCGTCGGTGGGCAGTGACCAGCCCAGCGTGCGATTGATGGTGCGCAGGCTGGCGGCGCCATCGATCAGACAGCTGCCATCGGGCTGACGCGTGATGTCGGGATGGCGGTCGGCGGCACGTGTGGTGAACTCTCCGACCAGCTCCTCGAGTATGGCTTCCAGCGTCACGATGCCCTGGACATCGCCGTACTCATCCACCACCAGGCCAAGACGGCGCCTGTGTTTCTGGAACTCCAGCAGCTGTGTCGGCAGCGGTGTGCGCTCGGGCAGGAAGTAGGGCGCACGCGCGAACTGCAGCAGTTCGGCCTTGCTCAGCGCGCCGCGACCGAGGAAGCGCGTGGCATTGCGCACATGCAGGATGCCGACGGTCTGGTTGAGGTCGCCGCGATAGACCGGCAGGCGGGTGTGCTGGGTGGTGCGCAGGGCATGCACGATGGCATCGATGTCATCTTCGAGATCGATGCCGCTGACGGCCTGGCGCGGAATCATGATGTCGTTGACGGTGCTGCGGTCGAGTTCGAGCAGGCCGAGCAGGAGACGGCGATGCAGCGGCGGCAGCAGCAGCTGGCCGATCAGTCGGCCCAGCCAGAGCCGGACGACCTGACGCTGGCCGAGCTGTGATGCCAGGCGTGACAGCCAGCGCGGGTTGTAGCGAATGAGCAGCAGACTGACGACGAGGCCGATGCCGAGGCAGAGTAGCAGCCAGGCCGCCATGACTCAGCTGGCCCGCGCCAGCACCAGTTCGAGCACGAACTTGGAGCCGACGAAACCCACCAGCAGGAGCAGGAAGCCGGCCAGCGTGAAGCGGACGGCGGTGCGACCGCGCCAGCCGCGCCAGTGGCGGCCGGCGAGCAGGCAGGCGAAGACCAGCCAGGCCATGAGCGAGAACAGTGTCTTGTGCGCGACATGCTGGGCCAGCAGGTTGTCGAGCACGACGAAGCCGGTGCCGATGGCCAGACTGAGCAGAATGAAGCCGATGGCGATGAGCTCGAACAGCATCTTTTCCATGGTCTGCAGGGCTGGCAGGGCGAGCAGCAGCCCGCGCCGGTGGCGACGCAGCGCGCTTTCCTGCCAGCTCACCAGGATGGCTTGCAGGGCGGCGATGCTGAGCAGGCTGTAGGCCAGCAGGGAGAGCAGGATGTGGCTCTGCATGGCAGTGGTGAGCTGGTGCAGGACGGGGCTGCGCTCGTGGCCTATGACGCCGGCGCTGAGTTCGAACGCCACCAGCGGCATGACCACCAGATAGATGCCCTGGACCGGGCGATAGACATTGACCAGCAGGGCCAGCAGAGCCAGCAGCCAGGCATGCAGCACGGCAATGGTGAAGAAACCGAAGTGCAGGCCGCCGGGCTGCACCAGCAGCTCGTGCATGACCACGCCATGCAGCAGCAGGGCGAGGCTGAGCAGGCCGAGCAGAGGGCCGCGCGCGGGGACTTCGCGCCGCGCCAGCGCACGCGTGACGGCGACAGCGGACGAAAGGTAGAGCACGATGGCGATCAGCGCGAGAATGGCGGGCAGGGCATCCATGACAACGGGTGTGCTGGCAGTCGAGTGATCCGTCAGTTTGGCACAAGCTCGTGACGGTGCGCCAGACGCGCGTCATGCCTATAATCGGACACATTTGCCGTCAGCGACGGCGCGAGCGGATATCCGAGACATGTTTGACAACCTGACCGAACGCCTGAGTAACAGCCTGCGCGCCATCAGCGGCGGTGCCCGTCTGAATGAAGACAACATCAAGGACACGCTGCGCGAAGTGCGCATGGCGCTGCTCGAGGCCGATGTCGCGCTGCCGGTGGTGAAGGACTTCATCGAGCGCATCAAGGCCGAGGCCCTGGGTCAGGAAGTGCTGAGCCAGCTGCAGCCGGGCCAGGCTTTCGTCAAGATCGTCCACGACGAGCTGGTGCGCACGCTGGGCGAGGCCAACGAGGGTCTCAACCTGGCCACGCTGCCGCCGGCGGTCATCCTCATGGCCGGCCTCCAGGGCGCCGGCAAGACCACCACGGTCGGCAAGCTGGCGCGCTACCTCAAGGGCCAGAAGAAGTCCGTGCTGGTGGCCTCGGCCGACATCTACCGTCCGGCCGCCATCGCCCAGCTGGAAACGCTGGCGCGCGACATTGATGTCATGTTCTTCCCGTCGCACACCGGTCAGGATCCGGTCGACATCGCCCGCAACGCGATCGCCGAGGGCAAGCTCAAGTTCGCCGATGTCGTGCTCATCGACACTGCCGGCCGCCTCGCCATCGACGAGGAGATGATGGCCGAGATCCAGCGTCTGCACGCTGCCATCAAGCCCATCGAAACGCTGTTCGTGGTCGACGCCATGACCGGCCAGGACGCCGCCAATACCGCCAAGGCCTTCAATGACGCGCTGCCGCTGACCGGCGTCGTGCTCGCCAAGGCCGACGGCGATGCCCGTGGCGGTGCCGCGCTGTCGGTGCGCGCCATCACCGGCAAGCCGATCAAGTTCATCGGTGTCGGCGAAAAGACCGATGCCCTTGAGCTGTTCCATCCTGACCGTATCGCGCAGCGCATCCTCGGCATGGGCGACGTGCTGTCGCTGGTCGAGGAGGTCGAGCGCAAGATCGACAAGGAGAAGGCCGAGAAGCTCGCCAAGAAGCTGCAGAAGGGCAAGGGCTTCGATCTCCAGGACATGCTCGAGCAGTTCCAGCAGATGCGCAATCTCGGCGGCATGGGCGGTCTTCTCGACAAGCTGCCCGGCATGAATTCCGCTGCGGTGCAGCAGGCGCTCGCCGGCGGTGCGCCTGAAAAGCAGATGAAACAAATGGAAGCCATCATCCAGTCCATGACGCCGGCCGAGCGCAGCAAGCCGGATCTCATCAACGGCTCGCGCAAGCGTCGCATCGCCAACGGCTCGGGCACGCAGATCCAGGACGTCAATCGCGTGCTCAAGCAGCACGGACAGATGGAAAAGATGATGAAGAAATTCGCCAACCCCAGCGGCATGATGAAGATGCTGCGGGGGATGCAGGGCAAGCTGCCACCGGGTATGCTCGACGGCTTGCCCGGAGCCCCTGGCGGCAAGGGCGGACCGGCCTCCGGCGGCCCTGGCCAGATTCCCGGCGGCCTGCCCGGATTGGGCGGTCCCGGACTGCCGGGCGGGCTGGGCAGTCTGCCTCCCGGTTTCAAGAAACGCTGATAAACAACAAGAATTTCAGGATGCATGAATGACTGCAGCTACAGTTAAGCAGACCCTGGCAGGCTGGGGTCGGTATCCGCAGGTAGCCAGTCAGGTGGCGCGACCCGATCGCTATGCCGAGGTCGCAGCCTGGGCCCGCGAGGCCAGTCTCGCGCGCGGCATGGGTCGGGCCTATGGCGATGCCGCCATCAGCGCCGGCGGCACCACGGTGCTGATGACCCGCCTCAATCGTTTCATCTCCTTCGACGCCGACAGCGGTCTGCTGCGCGCCGAGGCTGGTGTCACGCTCGATGAAATCCTCCAGGTCGTGATGGCGCAGGGCTGGTTCCTGCCGGTCACGCCGGGTACCCGCTACGTCACCCTGGGCGGCGCCATCGCCGCCGACGTGCATGGCAAGAATCATCACCATGTCGGCAGTTTCAGTGCCTTTGTGCAGTCCTTCGAGCTGTTCACGCCCGCTGGCGCGCTGACCTGCTCGGCCAGCGAGAACGTCGA
This sequence comes from Perlucidibaca sp., assembly GCA_023265995.1. GTDB lineage: Bacteria > Pseudomonadota > Gammaproteobacteria > Pseudomonadales > Moraxellaceae > Perlucidibaca. The sequence continues at coordinate 13,744 of JAHFSA010000008.1, read as the reverse complement.
GGCCTTCAATGCCACCGTCGGCGGCATGGGCATGACCGGTCTGATCGGCGAGGTCACTCTGCAGCTCAAGCGCATCCAGTCCGGCAACATGCTGGTGCAGCACCTGCCGGCGCCTGATCTGGCGACCGCGCTGGCGCTCATGGACTCGCCCGAGCACGATGACGAATACACCGTGGCCTGGATCGACTGCCTGGCCGGCGGCAAGCACCTCGGCCGCTCCGTCTTCATGCGCGGCCATCACGCCGAAGGGCCGCTGACCGCGGGCCCGGGTCCGGCCCGGCTGAAGCTGCCGGTGAACCTGCCGACGCTGGCGCTCAACCGCTACTCGGTGAAGGCCTTCAATGCCTTCTACTATCGCTGGGAGGGGCGCAAGCAGAAGAGTTTCCACTGCGACATCGCGCCGTTCTTCTACCCGCTCGACGGCATCCGCGACTGGAACCGCCTCTACGGCAAGCCCGGCTTCGTGCAGTACCAGTTCCTGCTGCCGCCGGAAACCGCCGCCGCCGGTCTCAAGTCCGTGCTGGAGCGTCTGGCGAAGTCCGGCAATGCCAGCTTCCTGGCCGTGCTCAAGCGTTTCGGTCCGGGCGGCTCAGGCCTGATGTCGTTCCCGGCACCCGGCTACACGCTGGCGCTGGATCTGCCGCTGCGTCACGACACCCTGGCGCTGCTCGACACGCTCGATGCCGTGGTGCTCGAACATGGCGGCCGCGTCTATCTCGCCAAGGATGCCCGCCTCGCCGCGAGCAACCTGGTCCGCATGTATCCGCAGCTGGATGAGTGGCGTCGCATTCGTGCCACGCTCGACCCCGACCGCCTGTTTGTATCGGCCCTCGGCCAGCGCCTGGAGATGTGCTGATGACCCAGATTCTGATTGTCGGCGCGACCTCCGCGATGGCGCGCGGTGCCGCCTTTGCCTGGGCAGCCCAGGGCCAGCGCCTGCTTCTGGCCGGTCGTGATCAGGCCGAGCTGACACGCCTGGCCCAGGATATCCGTGTGCGCTTCAAGACATCGGCGCAGCCGGTGGCGCTCGATCTCGACGAGAGCGCTGCACGCGAAGCCTGGCTGGACACCCTGGAGGCCGAGCATGGCCCGATCGATGGCCTGCTCTGCGCCGCCGGCTGGATGCCTGACAACGAGACCATGCGTCATGGCGAGCCGGCGCTGCAGGTGTTGCAGCGCAACCTGACCGGTCCGGTTGCGCTGATCAATGCCTTTGCCGATCGCTGCGAGCAGCGCCGCCATGGCTTCATTGTCGGCATCACCTCGGTGGCCGGCGATCGCGGTCGCCAGAGCAACTATCTCTACGGAGCCGCCAAGGGCGGTCTGGCCATTTACCTGGCCGGCCTGCGCAACCGTCTCGATGCCGCCGGCGTGCCGGTGCTGACGGTGAAGCCAGGCTTTGTCGACACCCGCATGACCTTCGGCCTGCCCGGGCTGTTCCTGGTCGCGGATCCGTTCTGGGTCGGCGAGCAGATCGTCAATGCCCAGTCCGCCGGTCGCAATGAAATCTATCTGCCCGGTTTCTGGCGCCTGATCATGCTGATCATCCGCCATGTGCCCGAGTTCCTGTTCAAAAGGCTGAAGCTGTGAGCGTGATTGTCCGTCAGCCGACTCTGGTGGCATTCGATTTCGATGGCACCCTGACGCGCGGCGAGTCCTTCTTCCGTTTCCTGGCATTTGCCACGCCCTGGTACCGGTTCGCCTTCTGCTTCCTGCGCAGTCTGCCGGTGCTGTTGCTCTATGTCGGACGCCTGATGGACAACGAGTCGGCCAAGATCCATGTCCTCAAGGTTTTCCTGCGTGGTCGCGCCCTTGCCGAGATCCAGGACAAGGCCGAGCGTTTCTCGTTGACGAAGATCGCGCCGACCTTGCGACCGGAGGCGATCGCCAAGCTGCGCGGTCACCAGAAGCAGGGGCATGTCTGTGTGCTGGTCAGCGCCACGCTGGCCATCTACCTGCGGCCCTGGGCGCGGGAAATGGGCTTCGAGGCCGTGCTCGCCACCGAGCTGGCGGTCGATGCCGCCGGACGTCTGACCGGCGAGCTGGCCTCGCCCAATTGCTACGGCCCGGAAAAGGCCGCGCGCCTGCGCCAGAAATTCGGTCAGGAGCAGATCCGTGCCGCCTATGGCGACAGCTCCGGGGATACGGAAATGCTCGCCATGGCCGAGCAGGCTTTTTATCGCCCCTGGCATTGAGGGGCGGTCGCATCTTGCGCCAGCCGGCATTCGGCTTTTTGGAGGTTATGTGTCTGTCATTCGTTTGATGCGCCCGCACCAGTGGGTGAAGAACGCTTTCGTCTTTACCGGTCTGATCTTCGGTCATGGCTGGCAGGAGCCGTCGCTGGTGCAGGCCGTGCTGATGGCCTTTGTGGCCTTCTGCCTGGCCTCGAGCAGCGTCTATGTGCTCAATGACCTGTTCGATCGCGAGCAGGATCGTCTGCACCCGACCAAGTGCAAGCGCCCGATCGCTTCCGGCGCGGTGTCGGTCAGTCAGGCCCGGCTGCTCTCCGGAGCGCTCGCCGCTACCGCGTTGCTGCTGGCCTGGAGGGCCAGTCCGCCGGTGGCCGGCTACGTGCTCGCCTATCTCGTGCTCAACGTGGCCTATACGCTGCGCCTCAAGCAGATCGTCCTGCTCGACATTTTCTGCATTTCCGCCGGCTTCATGCTGCGCATCCTCGCCGGCACCGATGGCGTCGACATTCCGCCGTCGAACTGGCTGCTCTTCTGCGGCCTCTGGGCAACGCTCTTCCTCGGCTTCATCAAGCGTCGCGCCGAAATCATCGCACTGCAGGAGAGCAAGGCCGACCACCGCAAGGTGCTGGGCGACTATGGTCCGGTCCTGCTCGACAAGCTCATCGGCATCACCTGTACCGGCATGATCCTGAGCTACAGCCTCTACACCATGGATGTCGATGTCCGTCGCATCCACGACACCGACAACCTGATCTACACCGTGCCGTTCGTGATCTACGCCTGTTTCCGCTACATCTATCTGCTGCATCAGCAGGAGGGCGGTGGTGATCCCTCGCGTGACCTCATCCGTGATCCGCACATCCTGGTGGCTGGCGGCGCCTGGCTGATCGTGACGCTGCTCATGGTGGCCGGATGACGCTGACCTCACGCCAGCAGCGCCTGCTCTGGCTGTCGGTCGGCCTCAGTGCCGCCGGCTATCTCGCCTTCGCCCTCTGGTCGGGATGGCACGAGGTCTGGCATGCCGTGCAGCGTATCGGTCCGCTGACCATTGCCATTGCCCTCATGTTGTCGCTGGTCAACTACCTGCTGCGCGGCGAGCGCTGGCGGCTTTATCTGCGTCATGTCGGCCATCCCATGTCATGGGCGCTGAACACGCGCATCTACTGGGCCGGCTTTGCCCTCACCACGACGCCCGGCAAGGCCGGCGAAATGATACGCAGCCTGTTCCTGGCACCCTATGGCGTGCGTTATCACCATTCCGCCGCGATGTTTTTCAGCGAGCGTCTGGCCGACATGGTGGCCATCGTCTGCCTGACGGCGGCGGGGCTGGGCCATTTCCCGCACGGCGAGACCTTTTATCTCGGGCTGGTCGTGGTGCTGGTGCTCTGCCTCATGCTGCTGCGCACGGAGCTGCCGGAGCAGCTGCTGCGCAAGCTCGCCGGCGAGCGCCAGGGCCTGCACTGGCTGGCGCAGGTGGCGGCCAGCAGCCGCCCGCTCTGGCGTGGCGGGCTGCTCTGGCAGGTGCTGATCATGAGCGTGCTGGCCTGGTTGGCAGAGGGTTTCGGCGCCTGGCTGATCCTGCGTGCGTTGAGCCCGGACATCAGCCTCAACATGGCGCTCTTCATTTACGGCTTCGGCATGCTGGTCGGCGCGCTCAGCTTCATGCCGGGCGGCCTCGGCGGTACCGAGGCGACCATGACCGGCCTGCTGGTGCTGCAGGGCCTGCCGCTGCCGGAGGCGGTCGCGGCCACCGTCATCATCCGGCTGGCGACCTTGTGGTTTGCCGTGATTCTCGGTTTATTGTCGGTATTGACCCTGCCCGCCAGCCCTGACCAACCGGAGTCCGCATGAGCCCTGAATCCGGTCTTGGCAGCCGCATCGCCGGCCTGACCCTGCTCCAGGGCCTGTTCATCGCCCTGGTCGTCAAGCTGGTGCTGGCCTGGCTGCTGCCCATCACCGGTGACGAAGCCTATTTCGTGCTCTGGGGGAGTCATCTCGACTACGGCTATTACGATCATCCGCCCATGGCTGGCTGGATGACCTGGCTGCAGCTGCAGATATCCGATCATCGCGTCTGGCTGCGCATGCCCGGCATTGCCACCGAGCTGATCATCGCTTGCGCGCTGAATGCCCTGCTGCGGCGCCATGATGCCGACAAGGCGCGCTGGCTGGCGCTGCTGTTCAGCTTCAGTCCGCTCAGCCTGCTCTTCGTGTTCACGCTCACCGATACCGGCTGTATCCTGTTCGCCGCGCTGTCCTTTCTTTGCGCCTGGCAGGCGCTGCTGACACGCCGCCTGCTCTGGGCCGCCGCTGCCGGCGCCGGTCTCGGTCTGGCCTTCCTGTCCAAGTATTTCGCGGTCTTTCTCGGACTCGCCTACCTCGTTTATTTCTTCGCCGTGAACGCGCGCGCCTGGCGCATGGGCGTGGTGCTGGTGCTGGTCGCCATTCCGTTCGGCCTGGTCAATCTGCAGTGGAACTACAGCCATTGCTGGAGCAACCTGCTGTTCAACCTGGTCAACCGCAATCGCGGCGAGGACGGTTTCAGCCCGTCCGATCTGCTCAGCTACCTCGGCATGATGCTGTATGTCGTTCTGCCGCCGATCGTGCTGGCGCTCTGGCGTCAGCGCCGGCTGCCGGACGGCGAGCTGCGCGAGGGTCTGGTGCTGGCGCGCGTCATCGTGCTCGTGGCCTTCTCCGGCTTCCTGCTGGTCAGCCTGCACAAGAGCATAGGCCTGCACTGGGTGCTCTGGTTCTATCCCATGGTGCTGGTGCTGCTCTGGCCGCTGGCGGGCGAGGGCTGGTCACGCCTGCTCGGCAGCATCGGCTGGATCAGCCTGGTGCATGTCGTGCTGCTGTTCACTCTGCTGGCCTTGCCGCACGAGGCCTGGAAGTTCAACGCCAAGGTCCAGCGCGAGCTGCTCTCCGCGCGCGAGGCGCCGGCCATTCTGGCGCTGGCGCGGGCGCAGGCCGGCAATCTGCCGCTGGCGGCGCAGGGCTACACCCCGGCATCGGTGCTGGCTTATCAGACGCGGGAGCCGGTCATGGTGATGGGGGCGGGTTCGAAGTACGCCCGCCAGGATGACTTCTGGACCGATTTCCGCAGCCTCGATGGCAAGTCGGTGCTGGTCTTCCTCAAGCGCCCGACCGAAGCGGCGACGGTGGCCGCCTGGTTCCGTGCCAGTCATCCGCTGACGGTGCAGTACAAGGGCCAGAGCTATGACTTCGTGGTGGGCGAAGGCTTCGACTATGCCCGTTACCACGACCAGGTGCTGGTCAGCGTGCGCGACAGCTTCTACCAGTTCCCTGACTGGCTGCCGAAGGGGCAGTGTGCGTTCGAGGACAAGTACTTCCCGGCGCGGCACTGAGCCTCAGAGTCTGGCCAGCATGCCCATGCCGGCCAGCACCAGCAGACTGCCGGAGATGCGTGTGCTGGCCGGGCCCCAGCGCGTGAGCTTTTCAAGCAGCACGAGCGCGCTGAGACCGGCGATCCAGATCAGGTTCATCATGCCGGCATAGAACAGCAGCAGCATCAGCGGGCCGCAGCAGCCTATGCAGTAGAGCCCGTGGCGCAGGCCCATGCGCAGGGCTCCTGTCAGACCTTTCTTCCATCGTCGCTGCAGGAACTCGATAGGCGAGCGGCAGCGCGTCAGGCAGGTCTGCTTGAGTGCCGTGAACTGGTAGATGCCGGTGGCAATGAGCAGACCGGCGGCGAGATCGCGACGGGTGATGGCCATGGCATAGGACAGCAGAGACTGCTGGCTGAGCAGCCACTGCAGTGTCGTTGCCAGCAGGCTGAAGATTGTCCAGGCCAGCAGGTAGCCCAGACCCAGGCTGAGGGTGCCGGGCAGTGCCAGAGCGGGCTGCGCGCTCCGACGCAGGACGCCGGAGTACAGCAGCAGGACAGGTGTGGCGGACGGCAGCATCATGCCGACCATCATGGCCGCCCACATGCAGAACACCATCCAGAAGTAGGCGCTGCCCCAGGCGGATGAATCAGGGGCAGTGGCATCCTCCGGCAGCATGGCGTTCATCTGCTGTGCCATGGGCACCAGCCAGGTCCATGCCAGGCCGGTGATCGCGACCAGACTCGCGAGAGTGATCAGTCGCTCGTGCCGCAACAGCTGCTCCAGCGCGCTCATGGGCCGTCCTTGCATATGGCGTGGCGATCAGTCCACGTAGCCGTGCGTGCTCCAGTGGAAGCGGGCGAGATGGCCGTGAGTCTCCTGCAGGTCCAGGGCAACGCTGTTTTCCGTGTGGCTGCTGCCGCTCATGAAAGCCGCTTCCCGGTACTCGAAACCGCCCGGCAGACTGACGGTGGCATGATGGTCCTCGCCGGTCATGGGGTTGCGGATCGGGCCGCCGCTGGACTCGACCAGACCGGGAATGCGCAGCCGCGCGCTGTGCCTGGCCAGGGAGCAGTCGAATTCTATGGGGCGATACAGGGTTTCCAGCAGGCTGGTCAGCGTGCTGCCGAAGATCTGGAAAAGAGAGCCGCCGGGGTCGGTGTCCTGCCCTGTGGCAATGGCCTCCAGAGAGGCTCGCTGATCGGGGCTTGCGCGTTCGTCAATGATGATCTGGGCGGTACCGTTGCCCATGTGGATAGGCCCTGGCCAGCTTGCGGTCAGAGCGATGTGCAGGCCGTCCAGCCTGACCTTGCCGTGATGACCTTGCTCGATCTGCCAGCAGCACAGTGCGCGACAGTCGCCATGCGTGGGCAGTGCATTGAACTGGCAGGGGCAGCCCCAGGCACAGTTGCAGTTGTTCCAGCCCAGCCCGGCAATGACCCATTCGACATTAGCCATGACATTTCCCCCTTTGCTCTTTGTCAGAGAGAGGTAATTCAGTCTACGCCTGCCATGACCTGCATGAAACCGGAACCTGTCACGGCTGCCGACCGTCTGTCAGACGCCGGGAGCCTCCAGTACCGGATCCTGCGCCTCGACCTTCTTCCGCGGCCGTTCCAGGCAGAGCAGGGTGGCCATGAAGATGACGGCTATGCCGGTCAGGGCCCAGTGGTCCGGCACTTCACCCCAGAGCAGCCAGGCCCAGAAGCCGGCAAAGACGATGGCGAGATAGGCCGCCGGGCCGATCTTGCCGGCCGGTGCCAGGCTGTAGGCCCGGGACATGGCGAGCTGGCTGAGTGTGGCCAGCACGCCGGCGCCGACCACCAGCGCCAGTTCGTGCTGGTTGAGCGGGCGCCAGGCCCAGAACATGGGAATGGCCGAGATGGTCGCTGAAATCAGGCTGAAATAGAGCACGATGCGTGTGGTCGGTTCGCTGGCGGCGAGCGAGCGCACGGTCACGAAGGCCAGCGAGGCGAGCAGGCTGGAGCTGACCCCGATGATGGCGATCCAGCCCATGCCCTCGATGTCCGGGCGACAGACCATGAGCACGCCGACGAAACCGAGCGCGGCGGCCATGCCCATGCGCAGCGTCAGGTGTTCCTTGAGGATGAGCCAGGCCACCAGCGGGATGAACACCGGCGAGGAATAGGTGAACACCATGGCATTCGACAGCGGAATATGGGCGATGGCATAGAAAAAGCCATACATGGCGGCGAGGCCGACCACGCCGCGCCAGAGATGCTTGAGCGGAACCGTGGTCCTGAGCAGGCCGCGGCCGTGCACGGCCACCAGCGGCAGCAGCATGAGCGAGCCGGTCAGGTTGCGGAAGAACACGATGGTTTCGTTGTTGACGGTGTGCGAGGCCATGCGGATGAGCACACCCATGGCCGAGAACAGCAGGGCGGACAGCGTCAGCAGCGCGAGGCCGCGCAGCACGGATTGTCTGGGGGCTTGGTAGTGCATGACGGCACCTGTTTGGACAGGCGCGCAGCCTAGCAGATTCCGCTCGTGGCGGGGCTTTCGGGCCGGTCTTCCGGGTGCTGGCAACGGCCGGTGATTTCCCGTACAATCCGCGACCTTCCGCGCTGGGTCGATTTCCGTAGCGCCCGCGCGGACCGAATGACTACGGAAACCCAGTAAGGAACCAGATCATGGTCACCATTCGTCTTGCCCGTGGCGGCGCCAAGAAGCGTCCGTTCTACTCCATCGTCGTGACTGACAGCCGCAATGCCCGTGACGGCCGCTTCATCGAGCGCGTCGGCTTCTTCAACCCGGTTGCCCGTGGCCAGGAAGAGCGTCTGCGCGTCAACCTCGAGCGTCTGGCCTACTGGGTCAGCAACGGCGCCCAGGCTTCGGATCGCGTCGCCCAGCTCGTCAAGGAAGCTCAGAAGAGCGCCTGAACATGAGCATGGCAGATATCGGGCAGGCCGTTCCTGAGCGCGAGTCGCTGATCCAGATCGGTCATGTCCATACTGCCTATGGCATCAAGGGCTGGGTGTGGGTGATGTCCCGCACCGAGCCCATTGCCAACATTTTCGAGTACGGTCCCTGGTATCTGGATCGTGCCGGCACGCTGAGCACGGTCGAACTGGCCGGCAAGCGTGCCCAGGGCAAGGGCCTGGTGGCCCAGTTCGCCGGTTGCGAAGACCGCAACTCGGCCGACCTGCTGGTCGGCGCCGGCATCTGGGTGCCCAAGTCCGCGCTGCCGTCGCTGGACGAGGACGAGTACTACTGGTCCGAACTCATCGACATGCGTGTCATCACCGAGCAGGGTGTCCTCCTCGGCCAGGTGCACGCCATGATGGAAACCGGCGCCAACGATGTCATCGTGGTGCGCGCCTGTGAAGGCAGTGTCGATGCTGAAGAGCGTCTGCTGCCGTGGTTGCCGGGCCGTGTCATCCGTTTCGTGGATCGTGTCCAGAAACGCATCACGGTCGACTGGGACCCTGATTTCTAAGCGATTCGCTGTCGCAGGCAGGAGAGGGCAGTGCCATGTGGGTAGGCCTCATCACCCTGTTTCCGGACATGTTCCGGGCAGTCAGCGAGTCGGGCGTGACGGCGCGTGCGGTGGCAACCGGGCGTCTGACGCTGGAGAGCTGGAATCCTCGCGATTTCACCGAGGACAACTACCGTCGGGTCGATGATCGTCCCTACGGTGGCGGCCCCGGCATGCTGATGCTGATCGAGCCCCTGCGCCGCGCCATCCGTGCCGCCCGCGCGGCGGCGGCGGAGCGCGGCGTGCAGGCGCCGGTGATCTACCTGTCGCCGCAAGGCCGCAAGCTGGATCAGGCCGGGGTCATGGAGCTGGTGGCGGCGCAGGGCGAGCAGGGTCTGATCCTGCTCTGCGGTCGCTACGAAGGCATCGACGAGCGCCTGATCATGCGCGAGGTCGATGCCGAATGGTCGATTGGCGACTATGTCCTGTCCGGCGGCGAGCTGCCGGCCATGGTCATGATCGATGCCATGGCCAGGCTGCTGCCCGGGGTGCTGAACACCGGCGCGTCGGCCGAAGAGGATTCGTTCACGGACGGCCTGCTGGACTGCCCGCACTACACCCGACCCGAGGTGTACGAGGGTGACGCAGTGCCTGCCGTGCTGCTGAGTGGCGACCATGCCGCGATACGTCGCTGGCGCCTGCAGCAAAGTTTGTTGCGCACGCGCGCACGCCGCCCGGATCTGCTGGTCGGCCGCACGCTGAGCAAAGAGGAACGCATCCTGCTGGAGCAGGCCGACAAGGCCTGAGCCGCGGGATACGAGGGGATCGCATGCGCCTTAGCCTCTGCGATCCATAAAAGGTACCGCCCGAGGTCGCGCCATTGTGCAGCGCCCGGGTCAGACAGGTACCAGTCTGATGGGTCACAAGCGCCATAGCCTCTGTGACAGGAAGTGGAGAGACAACATGAGTGGCAAGCATCCCCTGGTGCAGGCAGTCGAAAACGCCCAGCTGAAGTCCAACATTCCGGCCTTCGCCCCCGGCGATACCGTGATCGTTCAGGTGAAGGTCAAGGAAGGCGACCGCGAGCGTCTGCAGGCCTATGAAGGCGTGGTCATCGCGATCAAGAATCGCGGTCTGAACTCGGCTTTCACCGTGCGCAAGATTTCCAATGGCATTGGCGTGGAACGTGTCTTCCAGACTCATTCCCCGGTCGTCGCCAGCATCGAAGTCAAGCGTCGTGGTGACGTCCGCCGCGCCAAGCTGTACTACCTCCGCGAGCGTTCGGGCAAGTCCGCACGTATCAAGGAGAAGCTGGCTCCGCGCGCGAACTGATCTTCAGTCCGCAGCGAGTCCGCTGGAAAAGCCCGCCGTCATGGCGGGCTTTTTTTTGGGCGGTCAGTCATGCAGATAGCTGTTTTCTCCACGCATATGGGGTTTTCCCCGTCCAGCGCTTGAAGGCATGCGTAAATGGACTCTGTTCGGAGTAGCCTAATAACAGCGCTACGTCGGCAATGCTCAGACGAACATCTGGCAGATAGGACTCAGCCAGTTGCTGGCGTGTTTGCTCCAATACCTCGCGGAAGCGACTGCCACGTTCTTCCAGCCGGCGGTGCAGCGTGCGCGCCGACAGATGGAGACGGGCTGCAGCTCGCTCCAAGGTAGGCTCCCCCTCCTGCATCAAGGCGAAAAGGCTCTGACGCAAGGCCACCATGAATTCGTCTTTACCGGCTAACGACGCCAGCATGGCCTCGGCCTGCTGCTCTAACAGACCTCTGAGGAGGGCGTCTGGCAATGCCGTCGGCAAGGCCAGGGCGGCAAGTGGCCCCTGCATCCAGGTGCTTTCCTGGGAGAACACTATGGGGCAGCCCAAGAAATCTCGCAGCGCCCTTGAATCATTGGGCGCGGGACTGGCAAATCCGACTGCGGCAAGTTGCACGTGTTGTCCCGTCAGCGCGCGTGCGAATTGGACAACGGAAACCACCGCAAATACTTCCTCGTGGTAATGCGGAAAGACAACATCCGCCTGCCAGGCCACCCTGACCTCATCTTGAGTGACCTCAAACCTCATGCGCTGGAGGCTGAAAAACAGGGGTAGATAATGCCGCATACGTCGCCCCGCCTGCCCCAGGGTATCGCAATGATGGAGCAGGTAGCCGAGCAGCCCGAAGCGGGCGGGGGTGATGGTCTGGCCGAAATGCAGCCCAAAATCAGGGTCATCCAGCCAAGTCGCCGCAACGACCAGCCCCTGCCTCCATTCCGTCATGGGCAGGTAGGGCCGGCTTTCCAGATCGGGTAGCACCCCCAGTATGGCCTGCGAATCTTGGCCTTCCCGACGTAGATAGTCATGGAGCCAGTGCAGGTAGTAACTGGATATCTGAGCGGTGGGCATACTCCGAATACCTTTTGGCGACAATTCTCAAATTATTGGCAGATGGTATCAATAATCGACCGCCTTCACTGCTGAAAATGACTGACACGTCAGGACCCCAAAAAGGTGGGGGGATTCACGATGGCCGGTTACGCCAGCCTCTGCGAATCGACTTCCGCCTCTCCAGCACGAAATATCCAAAGGAAAGCCTGTGACAACACTCGAAAAAATCCTGCAAAAAGGCGAGCTGACAAGCAACGAGGCTCTGGCGCTGTTTGATCGGCTCGATACTGTGGACCAGAAGTTCATGCTGGGTCGCTGGCATGGCTCGGGCCTGCCAACCAATCACCCGCTCGACGGCCTGCTGGAAACCTATAACTGGTATGGCAAGGAATTTGTCGATGCGGATCATGTGAACCCGCTCCTGTTTGCCGATGCGCAAGGCAAGCTGTTCAAAGTCAACCCAGCGTTCATGCCTACGGCACTGGCGATGCGCCTGCCCGCGCTGAAATCACAAGCGGCCAAGGGCTTGTTCCTGTTGCTGAGCCCCTTGCTGCGTACTACGAAGTCCAAGGCCCGTCTGCGCTTGACGGAATATCGTGGCAAGGTCAGCGCTACGATGATCTATGACAACCTGCCGATACACGATGTTTTCCGCAAGGTCGATGAAAATACGCTGATGGGTGTCATGGACTTGAAGGGTGTCGAGCAGCCGTTCTTTTTCATTCTTCGGCGTGATGTACAGAGCCTGGGGGAATGCACATGACACACCTTGCTACGGCGCTGGTAACGGGCGGTGGCTCGGGGATAGGCCGCGAATTGTGCAAGCTGTTTGCCCGTGATGGTTTCCGGCTGGTCATTGTCAGCCTGCTTGAGGCCGAGTTGCGCAGTGTCAAAGAGGAGTTGCTGACGCAATATCCAATGGCTGAGGTCGTCACTCTGCAAAAAGACCTGTCCACTCCCTCTGCAGGGGAAGAGGTTTACGCCGAGTTGAAAAGCCTGCATATCCAGGTGGACGTATTGGTCAATAACGCGGGCTTTGGTTTATGGGAGGAGCACATCAAGCTGCCCGTCGCTCGCATGAAGGCCATGTTGCAACTCAATATGGTGACGCTGACCACGTTATGCTCCCTCTTTGGCAAGGATATGGCAGATCGGAATCAAGGTCGCATTCTCAATATCGGCTCGACCACGTCCTTTCATGCCATGCCATACATCGCGGCCTATTCGGCGAGCAAACATTACGTGGTGGCCTTCAGCGCAGCCCTGGCGGAGGAGATGCGTCCGCGTGGGGTGATTGTGAGCTGCGTCTGCCCCGGCACCACGGATACGCAGTTTTTGAGTGTGGCCGGCGTGCAGTCCTCCGCAAGATTCGGTTCGGTCGGCCATATCACTCAGAAGTTGGCCATGAGTCCCCGAATGGTTGCTGAGGCGGCCTACAAAGGCCTGATGGCCGGTAAACACCGGACGATTCCAGGGTTGCCCAATCGCTTGCATTATGTGGCCAGTCGGTTGCTTCCGCACCAGGTGTTCTTCTCAGCTCTGGGCAGGGTATTTCACAACTGACTTTGTCTCAGGGAGGGAGCACAGGTGGCATCAAATGGATTTTGAGGGTTCATCACGCGCTCCCCGGTAATGCGTGATGAGCTTTTTTTGCCGGCCTGGTTGCTCCCTCTCCGCAAGCCTCTCCAGACAGGCAAAGGCAAAAGCGCTGGGATACACTGCGGGCATCTTCTTCAGTGATCCCTTCGCATGTCCGATGACTCGCAAGCGCTGATGCCGCCGGCCTCCGAGGCGGCGCTGACCGCGTTCCGGCACCAGCTCTCGGCCGAGGGCCTGAGCCCGCATACCCGCAAGGCCTATGTCAGCGATGCCGCCGCGCTGGCGCAGTGGGCGGCACCACGGGCACTGACCGCGCTGCAGCCGGAGGATCTGGCGGCCTATCTCGCCAGTCCGGGCGTCATGGCCAAGAGTCCGCGTTCGATCGCCCGTCTGCAATCGGCCCTGCGTCATTGCTGGCGCGGGCTGCTGGCGCGCGGCCAGGTGCTGGAGGATCCGACGCTGGCGCTGGATTCGCCGCGCATAGGACGGCCCCTGCCCAAGGATCTGTCGGAGGCCGATGTCGAGGCCCTGCTGGCGGCACCGGACATCAGCGGGGCTCTGGGGCTGCGCGACAAGGCCATGCTGGAGCTGCTGTATGCCTGCGGCCTGCGCGTTTCCGAGCTGGTCGGTCTGCCGCTGGCGGCGCTCAATCTGCGCGGCGGCTATCTGCGCGTGCTCGGCAAGGGCGGCAAGGAGCGGCTGGTGCCGCTGGGCGAGGCCGCCGTGGAGTGGCTCGAGCGCTATCTGGCCGGGGTCAGGGGTGAGCTGGCACGCGGCCGCATCGAGCCGGCACTGTTCCTGA
>JAHFSA010000011.1 GCA_023265995.1 Perlucidibaca sp. | reverse complement strand
TGTCTGGCGTCAACCCTTTTTGCCGGTCGTGACAGTTTAAATTTGCCGCTCGGGAACACGGTGATTTCGGCGAAGTTTGATCGTGGTCAAAGAAGCGCACAGGACGTTCGAGCGACCAGCAATCAGGACAGTAGAGTCGTCACAAGCAAGCCGCCAGATACAGCAGCAACATGCACCAGATCACAGGCGACTGTTTGCCAATTAGCCAGGTCAGTATCGTTACTCGAGTATGTGTTGCCGAATCCACACTCGTCGCAGTCAATTGCGACCAACAGCTTGATCATCCCGAGGTCCTCCTGTGCCTAGCATTAAACTGTCGTTGGCGGGAATGCCCAGCTACACGCTGTTTCGGGTTTCGGCGACAGTTTAAATGTGCCGCCTGACAAGTCATCGTCGCCCCCCGTTGCCTCATGTGATTTCTAACCATGACATCTCCTCCGCACAGGGTGAACCGCCCCGGAGGCTATAGCGATGGCTGTAGCCTCCGGGGCGGAACCGTTGGCTGGGCAAGCCAACGGAGTCGTCAGTCCTCCATCGGCGGCTCCTTGTCCTGTGCCTTCTTGCGGCGTTTCGCCTCGTCCTGGCGGTAGCTCTCTTTTAGCTCCAGGATAGTCGCATGATGCACAAGGCGGTCGACCGCTGCCCTGGTTGTCATTGGATCTTTGAAGATGGCGTCCCACTGCGAGAACACAAGGTTGCTGGTGACGACCACACTGCGGGTTTCGTAGCGCTCGGCCAGCAAGACGAATAGAACGTCCGTCTCATCGCGGTTGTATGGGATGTACGAGATGTCGTCGATGATCAGGGCCTCGTAGCGGTCGAGCTTTTTGATGAGCTGGTGCAGGCGCAGGTCTCGTTTGGCCACCAGCAACTCCTGTACCAGCATGGCAGCCGTTGTGTAGAGTACGCGCCGGCCTCGCAGGCACCACTCCCGGGCCAGCCCGATGGCCAGATGAGTCTTGCCGGCACCGGGAATGCCGAAGATGAGGATGTTTTCGCACTGGTCAAGGAACTCGCCTTCAGCCAGTGCTTTCAAACGACCGGGAGAAATCGACGGTTGCCTGGAGAGATTGAAGTCATCGAGGGTCTTACCGCGCGGCAACTTGGCCTGGTTGAGCAGGCGTTCTGTTCGTCGCCCCTGCCTCTCCGCACTCTCCGTGTGCGCAAGCTCGTGCAGGTAGGCAACATGCCCGAGCTTCTGTTTTTCTGCTTTCTCGGCAAAGTCCTTGTAGTTCCTGACGAAGGACGATAGGTAGAATGAGCGCAGTAGCGCCTCGAGCTGGTCAGTCTCCTTCACTGGTGCACCTCCTTTTGTGCGCGTGACAGATGTGAGAGCAGGTCATCGTAGGAGCAAAGATCCGGCACCGGAATGAACACTTCTGGGATCTCGGTAGGCCGAGTATCGCCAACCAATTCCTTCACCGCTGCTAGCAGTGGCAGCTGGTCTGCCTCCAACAGCGTAGCCAGCGCCGCCTCCACGTCTTGCTCGCTGGTCATTGCCGCCAGGTTGAGAATCGCCAAATACTCCTTGTCTGCTCGCTCAGGGCGCTTCCTCGCCAGGGCGTCATACACCTGGCGAAAGACGACACTGGGGAAAAGTTCTTCTCGGTACTGGTAGTTCGCAAAGGCTCCGGGCTTCCGCACGAGATGAGCAATCACATGGCGGTAGTTGATCTTTCGGGATCCCTGCGCCAACCGCGGCATCTCCTGGACCAAAGTGTTGCCGAGGAATACCCGCACCACCTCAGGATAGGCGAGAGCTTTGAGTTCGCGACCGATCAGCCGGCTGGGTACCGAGTAAACGACCTTGTCCACTGATATCGTGCTGAACGATGTCACCGTGGGTCGCACTTCGGTCGGGTCGTTCCAGTGCCGCCCAGGCAACCCCCTCATCACCTTCAGCTCCTCAGCCAGTCGCTGCCGGCGGCCTCTGTTGCGCTGATCGAGTATGCGCCGGATGAACTTCTCATACTCGGCGACAGAGGAAAACTCCTGGCTCCCTCTCAGCATCAATGCCTGATTCAGGGCGTTCTTGAGCAAGTCATGACTCTTTTCCACCGAGCCGTTCTCATGACTCTCGCCGGCATTGTTCTTGCTTGGCTTGGTCCCATAGTGATCCAGGAACGCATTCCAGCGCTCAGTGAACACGTGCCGATGACCATGATTCTTGACCGCGGCCGTCAAGTTATCCGTCCGATGTTCCTCGGGAACTGCGCCCAGCTCAGTCACTGCCCGCATGTATCCCATGGCCAGGCAATCGAAGCTCTCTGCGCGCGAAATGAACGCTGTCTCCCATCGCGAGTACGGCAGCATGAAGTGGAACAGCATGTGCGGAAATGGCTGGCCGTCAATCTTCACGTCAAGCCCATCGCAGTGGGTCCAGTCGCTCTGGCTCTGCTTGCCGGGAATATGCTCCTGTGGAAACATCACCTTCTGGTCCGGACCCTGTAGTGCTCTCCATCTGCGGATGCGCCTCTGCAGCGTTCTCAAATGACTCCAGTCGAACTGCTCCGGCCATCGATCAATCAGCCACTGCATCAGTGTCTGGGATTGCAAGCCAGGACCGATGGACAGCATCGATTCAACATCAGTCCAGACTTCGGCAAATGCATCCTTGTGGGTCTGCCGCCACTTCCATTCCTTCGCTTCGCCCATCTGTCCTCCAGCCCTGATGTACTTCCGGGCGGTTCTCAACGACATCCCTGCTTTAGCCGCTGCGGCTCCCACCGTCAGCGTCTTCGCGTACTTCATCAACCTGCTTACCTGCTTTTCTGTGCACGTCATATCCGGCCTCGGTAGTCCACCGATGCCAAGATCCGTCAACATTCCAAGCATGGCAACCAGAGCCAGCACACCACATCGCTACGCG
>JAHFSA010000010.1 GCA_023265995.1 Perlucidibaca sp. | reverse complement strand
AGCCACCAGGACCTTCAGCATCCTACTCAAGTCGTTGATATTCAACAGCTTTTTCAGATCATCAACGCTCATCGCGTCGGTGTGGGGCGCATTATAGGGACGCCAGAGCAGGCGTCAACAGTAATTTCAAACTTATCTGCCGACCGCCGCTTTTTTACGCAAAACACGCTGCCAAACGCGCCAAAGCAGCAGAATCGACAGCGCCGAGGCCGCAGGCCACACCCCGAGAAGGCCGACCTTGTGACCCCATGCCTGATGCCAGATCGCCAGCAGGGTGATGACATAGACCGCCTGATGCAGCGTTTTCCAGCGTCGCCCGAGGCGGCGCTGGGCCGACTTGGTCGAGGTCAGCGCCAACGGCAGCAATAACAGCCAGGCACTGAGGCCGACCCAGAGGTAGGGGCGCTTGCCGGTTTCAGTCAGTATGCGCGCCGGATCGAAACCCTGCCAGAGCCCGACAAAGGCCAGCAGATGCAGCGTGACATAGGTGAAGACCAGCAGACCCAGAACACGGCGCCAGCGTATCCACCCTGCCCAGCCGGTCCAGCGCTGCAAAGGCGTCATGCACAGCGTGGCTGCCAGCAGCCAGGTCGCGGTCTTGCCGGTGTGATGTACCCAGGCTCGCGCCGGGTCGATCTGATAATCGAGCGAGCCGCCAAAGAATGGCCAGGCCAGCGGCAGCAGACCAAGCAGGACTATGGGCCAGCCCGGCAGGGTGGCAGGCATGTGGCGGGCGGCGGATGTCACGTTGGCGAAACCCCGGAATCAGAAATAGCGCCGCAGATCGAGCTGGCGATAAAGACCGGCGACCTCGCGCGAGTAGCCGTTGAACGGCAGTGTCGGGCGCCAGTTGGGCGAAAAGAACGACGTCGGCAGGCGACGCTCGCGCGCCTGGCTCCAGCGCGGATGATCCACCGCCGGATTGACGTTGGCATAGAAGCCGTATTCGTTGCTCGCCATCTCGTTCCAGGTGGTTTTTGGCATCTGCTCGACGAAACGGATGCGGACTATGGACTTGATGCTCTTGAAGCCGTACTTCCAGGGCACGATGAGCCGGAACGGCGCGCCATTCTGTGGCGGCAGCGAACGGCCATGCATGCCGACGGCAAGCAACGTCAGCGGATTCATGGCCTCATCCATGCGCAGGCCCTCGACATAGGGCCAGGGCAGCCCTGGAGAGCGCTGGCCGGGCATGCGGGCAGGATCATGCAGGGTGGTGAACTCGACGTAGCGCGCCTTGCTGGTGGGCTGCATGCGGCGTATCAGGTCCGCCAGCGGAAAGCCGACCCAGGGAATGACCATGGACCAGGCTTCGACACAGCGGAAACGGTAGATGCGATCCTGCAGGGCGTGCGGCTTGAGCAGATCTTCCAGAGTGTAGTCGGCGGGCGCCGCGCACTCGCCATCGACACGGACACGCCAGGGCTCGACACGGAAACCCTGGGCATTGGCCGCAGGATCCGATTTTTCCATGCCGAATTCGTAGAAGTTGTTGTAGCCGGAAGCCACGACATAGGGGGTCACTGATTCGCTGAACGCACGCGTGGCGCGCTGACGCTGCTTCAGGGACTGGGCCAGGAAGGCCGGGACATTGCCGCGATCAGGTGCCGGAGCATATGGCGCCGGCTGTGCCTCCGCCGCCGGCAGCAGGCCCGGCAGAGCCAGGCCCAGACCGGCCACACCGCACTGCTGCAGCCAGCGCCGGCGTTCCTTGTAAACCGTCTCCGGCGTGATTTCACTCGGTTGTGGCTGACTGGAATCCGCACGGCGTATAAGCATGGCGACCTCAGGCGGTCTTGCCCCTCCAGCGGTTCCAGAGGGCGGCAACGGGGCCTGCGCCGGCATAGAGCAGAGACATGGCGAGAATGCCGATGGGCAGGTTGTACATCACGATGCCGAATACCAGCACGATTGGCAACATGACAACGAAAGGAACGCGGCTGCGATCCAGCTCCTTGAAGCTGTAGTACTTGACGTTGCTGACCATGAGGAAGCCGGCAGACACCGTGATGAAGGCCGCCAGGACAGGAATGCCGTCGTAGTGCCTGAGCAGGTCATTGTCGACACCGACCCAGACGCAGGCCGCGACGATGGCTGCCGCCAGCGGACTGGCCAGACCGATGAAGTAGCGCTTGTCGACCACGTCCATCTGGACATTGAAACGCGCCAGGCGGAACGCCGCGGAAACGCAGTAGATGAACGCGCAGATCCAGCCGAACTTGCCGAGGTCGTGCAGACACCAGCTGAACATGACCAGGGCCGGCGCGACACCGAAGGACACCATGTCGGACAGGGAGTCGAACTCGGCGCCGAAGGCGCTCTGGGTATTGGTCATGCGCGCGACGCGACCATCCATGCCGTCGAACAGGCCGGCCACGAAGATGCCCATGGCTGCCGCCTCGAAGCGCCCGCCCATGGCTGAAATGATGGCGTAGAAGCCGGAGAAGAGCGCCGCCGTGGTGAACAGGTTGGGCAGCAGGTAGATACCCTTGTGACGAGTCTTCTGTCCGCTTTCGTGATGCTCGTCTTCAACAACCTCGAAGGTCAGGCCGGTGTGGTCATCGTGATCGTGCGGGGCTTGCGACATGCAGGGTCTCCTTTCTTCACGGCATCATAATGACAGGCCGTGGCAGGCGCCAGCATCAGTAGATGAAAGGGTGTACAGGAAGATCAGAAACGAAAAACGCGGCCGAGGCCGCGTTTTCCGGTGACACCCGCCGGCAAGCGGCGGATGTCGGAACTGGATGAAACTCAGTTCTTGCTCTGGTCCACGAGCTTGTTCTTGAGGATCCAGGGCATCATGGCACGCAGCTGGCCACCGACGACTTCGATCGGGTGAGCGGCGTTGAGGCGACGACGAGCCGTCATGGACGGGTAGTTGGTCTTGCCTTCCAGGATGAACATCTTGGCGTATTCGCCGGTCTGGATGCGCTTCAGGGCATTGCGCATGGCTTCACGCGACTGCTCGTTGATGACTTCCGGGCCGGTCACGTACTCGCCGTATTCGGCGTTGTTCGAGATCGAGTAGTTCATGGTGGCGATGCCGCCTTCGTACATCAGGTCGACGATCAGCTTGAGTTCGTGCAGGCACTCGAAGTAGGCCATTTCCGGAGCGTAGCCAGCTTCGGTCAGGGTTTCGAAGCCCATCTTCACGAGTTCGACGGCGCCGCCGCAGAGCACGGCCTGTTCGCCGAACAGGTCGGTTTCGGTCTCTTCGCGGAAGTTGGTCTCGATCACGCCACCCTTGGTGCCGCCGTTGGCAGCAGCGTAGGACAGGGCGATCTGCTTGGCATTGCCCGACTTGTCCTGGTACAGGGCGATCAGGGACGGCACGCCGCCACCCTTCAGGTACTCGGAACGCACGGTGTGGCCCGGGCCCTTCGGAGCAACCATGATCACGTCCAGGTCAGCACGCGGCACGACCTGGTTGTAGTGCACGTTGAAGCCGTGAGCGAAAGCCAGGGTAGCGCCCTGCTTGATGTTCGGGGCGACGTTGTTGGCGTACACCTCGGGGATGTTTTCGTCCGGCAGCAGGATCATGACCAGATCGGCGCCCTTCACGGCGTCATTGACTTCGGCAACCTTGATGCCGGCAGCCTCGACCTTGGACCAGGAAGCGCCGCCCTTGCGCAGACCGACGGTGACGTCGACGCCGGAATCGGTCAGGTTCTGGGCATGGGCATGGCCCTGCGAGCCGTAGCCAACGATGGCAACCTTCATGCCACGGATGATGGAAAGGTCAGCGTCCTTATCGTAATAAACTTGCATGGTGTCAGCCCCTGGGGTCAGTGATCGGTTGGATGCCTGCATATGCAGGAGCATCCGGGACGCGCACATTACGACATCCACGGCATTGCGTAAAATGATATATATGCAACGCAATATGCCGAATAATGGGACGTATCCGGAATCACGGGAGACCCTGAATGGATGACCGCAGCCTCCGCCTCTTCCTCGCACTGGCCGACAACCTGCATTTCGGCCGCACCAGCCGCGAGCAGCACATCAGCCCGTCGGCGCTGAGCCGCATCATCAAGCAGCTTGAGGACAGCGCGGGCGCCCCGCTCTTCCTGCGTGACAACCGCTCGGTGACCCTGACCCGCGAGGGCCGGCACTTCCGCGACTATGCCGCCGAGACGCTGCGCGCCTGGGAGGCGCTGCGGCACAACCTGCGCCAGGATCAGGACACGCTGCGTGGCGAGCTCAGTCTGTACTGCTCGGTGACCGCCAGCTACAGCTTCCTCTACGACATCCTGAACAGCTTCCGCAGTGATCACCCGCACATCGAAATCAAGCTGCATACCGGCGACCCGGCCAAGGCCGTCGAGCGCGTGCAGGAAGCGCGCGAGGACATCGCCATCGGCGCGCGCCCGGACAGCCTGCCGGCGGGCGTCGCCTTCCAGCCCATCGCGCGCTCCGACCTGCGCTTCATCGGCCCCCTGGGCGCACTGCCGCTGAGCGAGGAGCAGATTCGCCAGCCCACGGCAGAAAACTGGCGCGACGTGCCCATGATCCTGTCCGAGGAAGGTCTGGCGCGCACCCGCATCGAGCGCTGGCTGCGTCGCCATGGCATACGCCCGCGCATCTACGCGCAGGTCAGCGGCAACGAGGCCATCGTCAGCATGGTCAGCCTCGGTTTCGGCATTGGCGTGGTGCCGCAGATCGTGCTCGACAGCAGCCCGCTGGCAAACCGCATCCGCAGCTATGACATCGAGCCGCCGCTGGCACCCTACGACATCGGACTGTTCGCGCTGGAAAAGCGACTGAAGGAACCGCTGGTGAGTGCGTTCTGGAATCGGCAGGTGGGGTGATCGGGACATGAAAAGGCCCGCAATCGCGGGCCTTTTCGTCAATCCACCATCACTTCAGCGATCAGATGCTCAGCACCTTCTCGCCACGAGCAATGCCGGACACACCGGTACGCACGACTTCCAGGATCGAGGTTTCCGACAGCGCCTCGATGAAGGCATCGAGCTTGTCGCTCGGGCCGGTCAGCTGGATGGTGTAGACGCTGGGCGTCACATCCACGATGTGGCCACGGAAGATGTCGGCGGTGCGCTTGATTTCAGCGCGCGCGGCACCCACGGCCTTGACCTTGATCAGCATGAGCTCGCGCTCGATGTGCTGGCCTTCGCTCAGGTCAACGACCTTGACCACTTCGATCAGCTTGTTGAGCTGCTTGGTGATCTGTTCGATCTTGTGTTCGTCGCCGTTGGTGGTCAGCGTGATGCGCGACAGGGTCGGGTCATCGGTCGGAGCCACGGTCAGGGTTTCGATGTTGTAGTTGCGCTGGGAAAACAGGCCGACCACGCGCGACAGGGCACCCGGTTCGTTTTCCAGCAGCACGGAAATGATACGACGCATGATCAGGTACGCTCCGTCTTGCTCAGCAGCATGTCACGCATGGATCCCTTGGCGATCTGCATCGGGTACACGTGCTCGCTCGGGTCCACATAGATGTCCAGGAACACCAGCTTGTCGGTCATGGCGAAGGCTTCGCGCATCTTCGACTCCAGCTGCGCCGGGTCGGTGATCTTCATGCCGACGTGGCCGTAGGCCTCGGCGAGCTTGACGAAGTCCGGCAGCGAGCCCATGTACGAGCTCGAATGACGACCTTCGTACTGCATGTCCTGCCACTGCTTGACCATGCCCAGGGACTGGTTGTTGATGTTGATGATCTTCACCGGGAGGCCGTACTGCAGGCAGGTCGACAGCTCCTGGATGTTCATCTGGATCGAGGCTTCGCCGGTGACGCAGGCCACAGTCGCTTCCGGGAAGGCGAGCTTGACGCCCATGGCCGCCGGCAGGCCGAAGCCCATGGTGCCGAGGCCACCCGAGTTGATCCACTGACGCGGGTTGTCGTACTTGTAGTACAGCGCCGCGAACATCTGGTGCTGACCGACGTCGGAGGTCACGTAGGCCTTGCCGTCGGTGACCTTGTAGAGCATCTCGACAACCTGCTGCGGCTTCATCTCGCCCGGCTTCGGCGCTTCGTAGCGCAGGCCGTGACGGGTGCGCCACTGGTTGATCTGATCCCACCAGACCTTCTGCGCTTCGGCATCCGGCTTGGCGGCATCGGCAGCCTTGACCAGCGACAGCATTTCGCTGAGCACCGGCTCGACGGCACCCACGATGGGGATGTCGACGCGCACGGTCTTGGAGATCGCGGCCGGGTCGATGTCGATGTGGATGATGCGGGCGTTCGGGCAGAACTTGGCGGTGTTGTTGGTGACACGGTCATCGAAGCGCGCACCGACGGCCAGGATCACGTCGCTGTGATGCATGGCCATGTTGGCTTCGTAGGTGCCGTGCATGCCGAGCATGCCGATGAACTGCGGATCCGATCCCGGATAGGCACCGAGACCCATGAGGGTGTTGGTGCACGGGCAGCCGAGGGCACGCACGAGTTCGGTCAGCAGCGCCGAGGCATTGCCCTGGACGACACCGCCACCGGCGTAGATCACCGGACGCTTGGCGGCGAGCAGCTCGTCGACAGCCTTCTTGATCTGGCCGGCGTGACCACGGGCCGGCGGCGTGTAGGAACGCAGCTTGACCTTGGCCGGGTATTCGTACGGGAACTTTTCGTTCGGGTTGGTGCAATCCTTCGGCACGTCGATCACCACCGGGCCGGGACGGCCGCTGGCAGCGATGTAGAAGGCCTTTTTCACCACCGCCGGAATTTCCGAAGCGTGACGGATCTGGAAGCTGTGCTTCACGATGGGACGGCTGACGCCGACCATGTCGGTTTCCTGGAAGGCATCTTCACCGATCAGGTTGGACGGCACCTGACCCGAGATGACGACCATGGGAATGGAGTCCATGTAGGCCGTGGCAATGGCGGTCACCGTGTTGGTGGCGCCGGGACCGGAGGTCACCAGCACGGTGCCGACCTTGCCGGTGGCACGCGCGTAGCCGTCAGCGGCATGGCCAGCGGCCTGCTCGTGACGGACCAGGATGTGCTTGACCTTGTCCTGCTGGAAGATGGCGTCGTAAATGTGCAGCACGGCGCCACCGGGATAACCAAAGAGATATTCCACACCTTCGTCTGCGAGGGCGCGGATGAGCATTTCACCGCCGGATAACTGTTCCACGATTCACCCTGATGTAAAGAATGGCCAGGCCAGAGCGCGGGCTCGTCCCGGGCGCGCGTTTGCATACGCGTGAGGGGGCCGAACTCCAGCACGATCAGAAAAATCTCATGGGGGCGATGCTTCAGCTCAGTCGGCCTCGTGG
Source organism: Perlucidibaca sp. (assembly GCA_023265995.1). Classification (GTDB taxonomy): domain Bacteria; phylum Pseudomonadota; class Gammaproteobacteria; order Pseudomonadales; family Moraxellaceae; genus Perlucidibaca. The sequence goes on along the minus strand of JAHFSA010000010.1, from coordinate 39,648 downwards.
TCGAGGTCGCGGGGTACTGGCAACGGGTGTGCACAGCAAGCCGCCGAGCGGGAGGAGAGGTCGCGCGCATAAGCGTGACCGGACAGGACAACCTGTGTCCTGGCGCCGATTTTGCCGAGGGTGTTCAGCGGGTCGGCACCCACCATGAAGGCGGCGATTTTTTATCCAGACGCGTGAAATGTCAAGGACATACCGCTCACAAAGCCATCACGCAAACGCACAGGCGCGTCACCGGAGTGACGCGCCCTGCCCTGCTCAGTGCAGTCTGGCCTTGTGGAAGCTGAACTGACCGTGCTCCTCGTCGACCTGGATGGTGTCGCCGGCAACAAAGTCACCGCGCAGCAGATGGTCGGCGAGCGGGTTCTCGATTCGCGACTGGATGGCGCGCTTGAGCGGGCGTGCGCCGAAGAGCGGATCGAAACCGACCGTCACCAGCTGCGCCAGCGCGGTCTCGCTGAGCACCAGCTTGAGCTCGCGCTCGACCAGGCGGCCGCGCAGGCGATTGAGCTGGATTTCCGCGATGGCGCGGATCTGTGCCTCGTCCAGCGGCGCGAACACCACTGTCTCGTCGATGCGGTTGATGAACTCGGGGCGGAAATGGCGAGCCACCGTTTCCAGCACGGCGGCGCGCACTTCGTCGAGCCTGCCGGCCTGGGTCAGACCCTGGATCAGGTCGGCACCCAGGTTGGAGGTCATCACGATCAGGGTGTTGCGGAAATCGACCGTGCGCCCCTGGCCATCGGTGAGACGACCGTCTTCGAGCACTTGCAGCAGGATGTTGAAGACATCCGGGTGCGCCTTCTCGACCTCGTCGAGCAGCACCACCGAATAGGGCTTGCGACGCACCGCCTCGGTCAGCGTGCCGCCCTCCTCGTAGCCGACATAGCCGGGAGGTGCCCCGACCAGACGCGAGACGCTGTGCTTTTCCATGAACTCCGACATGTCGATGCGGATCATGGCGTCGTCGCTGTCGAACATGAAGTTCGCCAGCGCCTTGCACAGCTCGGTCTTGCCGACACCGGTCGGGCCGAGGAAGAGGAAGGAGCCGTTGGGACGATTGGGATCGGTGAGACCGGCGCGGGAACGACGCACGGCATGCGATACCGCCTTCACGGCTTCATCCTGACCAACCACGCGCTCGGCCAGCACCTGCTCCATGCGCAGCAGCTTCTCGCGCTCGCCCTCGAGCATGCGCGCCACGGGAATGCCGGTGCTGCGCGCGACGACTTCGGCGATCTCGGCCTCGGTCACCTTGTTGCGCAGCAGCGTCGCTTCCGGGCGCTCGCCGGTCTGCGCCTGCGCCAGCTGCTTTTCGAGATCGGGAATGGTGCCGTACTGCAGACGCGACATCTTCTCGAGGTCGCCGCTGCGCCTGGCGGCATCGAAATCGAGACGCGCCTTTTCCAGCTGCTCCTTGATCTGCTGGGCGCCGGCCACCGAGGACTTCTCCGACTTCCAGACCTCGTCCAGGCTGGCGTATTCGCGCTCGAGCTTTTCAATCTCCTCGTGCAGCTTGAGCAGACGCTGCTTCGAGGCCGCATCCTCTTCCTGCTTGAGCGCCTCGCGCTCCATCTTGAGCTGGATGAGACGGCGGTCGAGCTTGTCCATGGCTTCGGGCTTGGAGTCCATTTCCAGGCGGATGCGCGCGGCGGCCTCGTCGATCAGGTCGATGGCCTTGTCCGGCAGCTTGCGATCGGTGATGTAGCGATGCGACAGGCGCGCCGCGGCGATGATGGCCGGGTCGGTTATGTCGACGCCGTGATGCAGTTCGTAGCGCTCCTTGAGACCACGCAGGATGGCCACCGTGTCTTCCACCGAGGGCTCGTCGACCAGCACTTTCTGGAAGCGGCGCTCGAGCGCGGCATCCTTCTCGATGAACTGGCGATACTCGTCGAGCGTGGTGGCGCCGACGCAATGCAGCTCGCCGCGCGCCAGCGCCGGCTTGAGCATGTTGCCGGCATCCATGGCGCCGTCGGCCTTGCCGGCGCCGACCATGGTGTGGATTTCGTCGATGAACAGGATGACCTGGCCTTCGAGCTTGGCCAGCTCCTGCAGCACGGCCTTGAGGCGCTCCTCGAACTCGCCGCGGAATTTGGCGCCGGCGATCAGCGAGCCCATGTCGAGCACCAGCACCTTCTTCGACTTCAGGCTGTCCGGCACTTCGCCATTGACGATGCGCTGCGCCAGACCCTCGACGATGGCGGTCTTGCCGACACCGGGCTCGCCGATCAGCACCGGATTGCTCTTGGTGCGCCGCGACAGCACCTGCAAGGTGCGGCGAATCTCGTCATCGCGCCCGATGACGGGGTCGAGCTTGCCGGCAGCGGCACGCGCGGTGAGGTCTATGGTGTATTTCGAGAGCGCGCCGCGCTGGTCCTCGGCGCCGGCGCTCTGCACCGATTCGCCGCCACGCAGCTGCTCGACCACCTGGGCCAGACGCTCGCGCTGCACGCCGGCCTGCTTGAGCAGTCTGCCGGCGGCAGTGTCGCTGTCGAGCAGGGCCAGCAGCACCAGCTCGCTGGCGATGAAGCCGTCCTGCTTCTGCTGCGCCAGCTTGTCGGCGAGGTTGAGCACGCGCACCAGATCCGGGCTCGGAATCACCTCGCCGGTGGCATGGCCGAGACGCGGCAGGTCATCGATGCTGCGGGTGACGCTGGCCTTCAGCGCCGGCACATTGGCGCCGGCCTGCGCCAGCAGCGGCGCCACCGTGCTGTCCGCCGGCTGCAGCAGCGCCGCCAGCAGATGTAGGGGATCCAGACTATTGTGGTCACGGCCGGCAGCCAGCGACTGGGCATCGGCCAGGGCTTGCTGCAGCTTCGCGGTCAGTCGATCAAGACGCATGACAACCTCCATCAACCCGGTGATTCGATCAGGGCATTCGCGGCGACAACATGTCGCCCATGAACACTAGATCAGGGTGCTGAGGCGGTTTTTCAAGTCAGGCGCCGCGACACCAGCGCAGCGCCCTTTCCGAGACGTGACGTCCGAAGAGCTCGGCGGTGCGGCGATCGCCGGCCGGCGGCGTCACTTCCGGGGATTCGTTCTCGGCCTGGGTCATGAGGCCGGAGTTGCAGCCCAGGCGATTGACGTCATCCGGGCCGGTGCCGCTGGGCTGCAGCGGGAAGTTGACCCAGAGCATGCCGTGCTGGCCGGCGAAGGTCTGCAGCTGCTGTATGGCCACCTGCTTGTCGCCGCTGAGCGCACCCGAGTTGGTGAAGCCGGCGGCCAGCTTGTCCTGCCAACCCTGACGGAACCAGACCCGCGAGGTGTCGTCCATGAACTGCTTGAACGCGGCGGAGACACTGCCCATGTAGGTGGGAGCACCGAAGATGATGGCATCGGCGGCATCGAGACAATCCCAGTCGAGATCGGCGACCGACATCAGCACGGCAGTGACGCCGGCGACTTCGGCGGCACCGAGGGCGACATGACGGGCGACCTGCTCGGTATGCCCGTAACCGCTGTGATAGACCACAACCACGCGCGTCATGCCGTGGCTCCGGCAATCCAGATCACGCTCGCCATGCGGCCGGTACGGCCATCGCGGCGGAAGGAATAGAACAGCTCCGGTTCGCTGAACGTGCAGCGTCCGCCACCATGGACCGAGGTGATGCCGACACGTTGCAGGCGCTGGCGCGCCAGCAGGTAGAGATCACCGAGCCAGTGCCCGGGCTTGCCGACAACCGGCCGGAAGGCCGCTTCGGCGGCGGCATCACGGGCGATGAACTCGGCGCGCACCTCGCTGCCGACCTCGAAGGCCTCGGGGCCGATGGCCGGGCCGAGCCAGACCAGGACATCCTCGGGGCGGGCGAACTCGGCGGCGGTCGCTTCCAGCACGCCATCGCAGAGACCGCGCCAGCCGGCATGGGCCACTGCCACACGGCTGCCGGCGCGATCGGTGAAGAAGGCCGGCAGGCAGTCGGCGGTCATGACCGTGATCGGCACGCCGGCCTCGCTGGTGGTCGCGGCATCGGCGTCGGGAATCCAGACACGGCGCTGCGTCGGCTCGGCCGGCGGCGTCACCACGCGCACACCATGGACCTGCTTGAGCCACTGCGGCGCCTGCGCCGGCGCCAGTTGCTGCAGCGCCTGTTCGAGCAGGGCGCGGTTGGCTGTCACGGCAGCGAGATCATCCTCGACATGGTCGCCGAGGTTGAGGCTGTCATAGGGCGCCTGGCTGCAGCCGCCGAGACGGGTGGTGACCAGGGCATGGACATGGGCCGGGGCCGGCCAGTCGGGGCGCAACGCATGCTGCAGCAGGATGTCGGGGGTCATGACGGGCTCCGTGGCTCAGGCCGGCGGCAGGGCATCGAGCTTGAGCGCTTCCAGCAGCTGCAGGAAGTCCTCCGGCAGCGGGCTCTCCCAGAGACACTGCTCGCCCGTGGCCGGATGCACAAGACCCAGGCGACGCGCGTGCAGGGCCTGGCGGTTGAACAGGCGCAGGGTATCAAGCAACACCGGCGTGGCACCCTTGGGGAAGCGCAGGCGGGCATAGACCGGATCGCCGACCAGGGGAAAGCCGATATGCGCCATGTGCACGCGGATCTGGTGGGTACGGCCGGTTTCCAGCTGAACGCGGACATGGGTGTGATTTGGGTAGCGCTGCAGGATGCGGTAGTGCGTCACGGCCGGACGGCCGCCCGGCACCACGGCCATGCGCACGCGATCATGCGGATGGCGGTCGATGGGCGCATCGACCGTGCCGCCCGCCGTCATGTTGCCGTAGGCCACCGCCTCGTACTCGCGATAGACCTGCTTGTCGGCCAGCTGCGCCACCAGATGGGTGTGCGCAGTCAGCGTCCTGGCCACGACCATGAGGCCGGTGGTGTCGCGGTCGAGGCGATGCACGATGCCGGCTCGCGGCAGCTGCGCCAGCGCCGGGTCATGATGCAGCAGGGCGTTCATCAGCGTGCCCTGGTGATTGCCGGCGCCGGGGTGCACGACCAGACCGGCCGGCTTGTTGATGACGATGATCTGGTCATCCTCGTGCACGATGTCGAGCGGGATGTCCTCGGCCACGGCGACGGTCTCGTCCTGCAGCTGCACGGCCACGTCCAGGCGCTCGCCGCCCATGACCTTGTCCTTGGGCTTGGCGTGCCGGCCATCCAGCGTCAGGGTCCCGTCCTGGATCCATTGTTTCAGGCGCTCGCGCGAATATTCGCCGAAAAGCTGGGCGGCGGCCTGGTCGAGGCGACTGCCTGCCAGTTCGGGCGGGACAACGGCGTGCAGGGAAATTGCTTGCGACATGGTTTGGCGGGCTCGTCGAGCTGGTGTTTAATAGCGGGATTGTACCCGCGCACCACGTCTGGTGCTCATCGCTGGATGAATCCATGAAAAAGCTGATGCTTCGCACTCTGTTGCTCGCCCTGCCGCTGACCCTCGGAGCCTGTGCCTCCAACCCCAACCAGGGCGGCGTGAAAACCGAAGCCCAGTACTATCAGGAAGCCAGCACCTCGCTCAAGGCCGGCAACTATGGCAATGCCGTGACCGGCTTCGAGGCCCTGGAATCGCAGTACCCGGTCGGCCGCTACACCGAGCAGGCCCAGCTGGAAGTGATCTACGGCAAGTACATGCAGGCTGAATACCTGGCCGCCATCACCGCCGCCGACCGCTACCTGCGTCTGCATCCGGAGTCGCCGCGCCTCGATTACGTGCTCTATCTGCGCGGCCTGTCGAACTACTCGATCGACCAGGACAGCATTCTCAAGCGCATGCCGATCAACATGGCCCACCGCGACTTCGGCCAGACCCGCGTGGCCTTCGACGACTTCCGCCAGCTCAACAGCCGCTACCCGAACAGCCCCTATGCCGCCGATGCCCGTCAGCGCATGGTCTATCTGCGCAACCAGATGGCCGAGTCGGAAATGCATGTGGCGCGCTACTACGAAACCCGTGGCGCCCTCGTCGCCGTGGTCAACCGTGCGCGCTGGGTGGTGGAAAACTTCCCGGAAAGCGCCGCCGTGCCGGAAGCCCTGAACATGCTGGTGAAGAACTACAAGGCGCTGGGCATGAACGATCTCGCCGCCCAGGCCGAAAGCCTGCTCAAGACCAGCCAGTCCGGCAATGCCGGCAGCCAGGCGGCACAGCCGAACTGAGCCTGACTGCCGGCGCCGTCACGGCGGCGCCGGCATGGCCTCCTTGCCTATGCGCTGCCTGCCCGCCACCGGTACAGGCAGAACCAGCCCGGCGCTCTCCGTGCCCGCCCTTCCCGCCCAGCGCAGACTGTCTGCCGCCACCATGACCGGAGCAGACAAAGGCAGCTCCGACGCCGCCAGCGCCACCTCCTCGCCCGTACCCGCCTGCCCTCCCGTGCCTCTCTTCCAGGGCAGTCGATAAAGCCGCCCCAGCCATTGCCGCGCGCCACAGGCGCTGACCGGCTGCGGTGTTTCCGTGGCCAGCACCACCTGCCCCTGCAACCAGCTCGGCGCGGTCGCCAGATCCTCGCCGGCATCCCGCCAGCGCCGCTGCCAGCCCCACACATGCGCTGGCGGCTGCAGGCTGTGCAAGGGCCAGGATGCGAGATCGCCACGCTGCAGGAATGCGCCGCCGGCCGCCATGCGATCACGCAGGGCGAAAACACCCGCCGGCGACGCCGCATCGCCACCACGACTGGCCACGGTTAGTACGGGCAGGCGGCCTGTTTCGGCATCGCCCAGCCAGGCCAGCGATGGCGCATCCTCGAAATGCTCCAGGCCCGCTGGCTGCGCCGGATCGGCCAGATCCGCGACAGCCCGCAGCTCGGGCACGGCAGTGCCTGCGGCTGGCAGCAGCAGGCGCCAGACCATGCCGGCGAGATCGACACCATAAAGCCTGAGCTGACCATCACCAGCAGTCAGCAGCCGCCAGCCGGCACGCCAGGGCGACTGCAGGCGGGCATCGACCGCCGCGGCCGAGCTGCCACCGGCAGCGGCACGCCAGAGCACGCTGCCGGTGTCGCCATCGACCAGCCAGAGCGCATCCTGATCGCTCACCGGCGCGCCAGCGGCCGCACTGCCACGCGCCAGCAACAGACGCGGACGGCCGGCCTGACTGAACGTGGTCAGGCTGCCTATGCGACTGCCATCGGGCCAGGTCAGACTGAACAGCCGGCGCGGGCTCAGCGGCGAGCTGACGTCCAGCGCCAGCAGCTGGCCATCGACCAGCCCGTAGAGATGACGCCCGGGACTGCTGCCCGCCATCGTGCCTGCGGTCTCGCCGGGTGTGGGCCAGAGCTGCCAGTCGCCCGGCCTGAGCAGGGCCGGATCGGCGCCAGGCACATCAAGCCTGTGGCGCAGCCAGTGCGAGAGCATCTGTTGCGGGCGCCAGAGCCACAGCGGCTGACCATCAGCCGCCAGCAGCATGAGACCGCCATCGGCATGCGCCATGGCGAGATAGCCATGACGACCTCCGGGCATCAGCGGGTCCGGCCCGTCATCGAGATAGATGCCGCTGCCCTGCGGCAATGGCGGGTGCGTCAGGACATCCTGCAAAGCGGACTGCAGTGCCGCCCGGTGTTCGGCATCGGCCGGCAGATCGAGCAGGCGCAGCAGGTCATCGCGAACGGCGGCATCGGCCATATGCACGGACCAGTCGCGCAGGGGCTGGCCCTGATCGACACCGGCATCGGTCAGCCAGCGCATCTGCCCTGACCCGCTCTGCAGCCGCGCCGCCAGATCACCGGATGGCAGAGGCTCGCGCGGACAGGCCGACAGCGTGGCGCAGGGCAGGAAAGCGTGGTCGCCGGGCCAGGCCAGCCGTCCGGGCACGGCCTGCAGCCAGAAGGCATCGAGACCCAGCAATTGGCCGGCAAGAAAGCGTGGCGACAAGGTGTCGAGCACTGGCTCGGCGGCCAGCGCCTCGTCGCGCCAGCGGTCCAGTGCCGCCGGCACGGCATCGGGAGTCAACAGCAGCGCGGCACTGCCTGGCCAGGGCTGACCCGGAGACTGCAGCTGCCAGTAACGACGCTCAGGCAGTCGCATGGTCGGCGCGGCCGGCCGCATTTCATCCGGCATGAGTGCATCCGGCATGGGCCCGAGCCCTAGCTGCAACCAGGACGCGCAACCGGGCGCCAGGCTGCTCATGCCGGCCTCCCCCGCCGTTTGCAGCGGCAGCCCCTGTGCCAGCGTATCGACAGCCTCTGCCAGCATGACGGCACTGCCCGGCAAGCTGCCGCCTGGTGGTGCCCGCAGACTGTCCAGGGCCGCCAGCAACTGCGCGCGTCCGCTGGCGCGGATGGCCGGTTCACGCCAGCCGGCAAACCAGAGCGCCGGCTGCTGCGCCGACCACGGCAGCCAGCGCCAGTCCGACACCGGCTCGGCAGGCACAGGAGCAATCCGCCAGCGCGTCGCCGGCAACGGCAGGTGCAGGCCGGAGTCGCTCATGGTCAGCCGCCAGTGGCCGGCAGCGGCAGGCTGCACCGCCACCGGGCCGCGCCAGAGCAGGCTGTCGTCGCCAGTCAGCACCTCGACCTGCAAATGCGCCGGCACACCGCCATCGGCCTGCACCGGCAGCGTCAGTTCCAGCACCTGCAGCTCGCCGGCCGGCAAGGCCGGCAGCGCGGCGGTGAGCATCTGGCCATCGGGCATGACAGCAGAGGCGGAGCTCAGTTCGAAGAGGCGGGAACGCTCCCGGGCCGGCCAGTCGCTGACGGCATCCAGCGCTACCGGCGGATGCAGCTCGCGCACGGCCAGATGACGCTGGCGATCCGGAAGCAGCGCCAGCAGGCCGAGACGGATGCCATCCGGCGGGTAGACACGCTGGCCCGGCCGGGGCAGCTGCAGCCAGGCGCGCAGCGCGGCCAGCAGATCATCCGTGGCAGGCGCCCCGGATTGTGTCGCAGGAGATGTATCGACGGCCCACCAGAGCAGGGGTGAGGCCTCGGCTGTCGCCGGCAGATAGGCTCCAGCCACACGTGCCGGAGCAGGCAGCGCCCAGGCCAGCGCCAGACACAGCATCAGCGTGCGCCAGCGCCGGTCGACGGGCATGAAAAAGGCCATCGCGTCGTCTCCCCGAACGGAACCGGAAAACGGTCCCTGTATTCAGGAATAGACCCGATGGCCTGCTTTCGCGAGCTCGCGCCCGCCCGCCGCTCAGCTGCCGATGCGCCAGCCGTTGACGATGGGGTAGCGACGATCCTTGCCGAAGCCGCGCTGGGTGATGCGCGGCCCGATGGCGGCCTGACGGCGCTTGTATTCGTTGATGTCGACCAGACGCAGCACGCGCTGCACGGTCTCGGCCTCGAAGCCGGCGGCGATGATGACCGCCGCGCTCTCGTCGAGCTCGACATAGCGACGCAGGATCTCGTCGAGCACCGGATACGGCGGCAGCGAGTCCTCGTCCTTCTGGTCCGGCGCCAGCTCGGCCGAAGGCGGCCTGTCGATGACGCGCTGCGGAATCGGCGGATGCTCCGGCGTCTGCTGGTTGCGCCATTCGCAGAGACGGAACACCAGCGTCTTCGGCACATCCTTGAGGACATCGAAGCCACCGGCCATGTCGCCATAGAGCGTGGCATAGCCGACCGACATCTCCGACTTGTTGCCGGTGGTCAGCACCATGTAGCCAAGCTTGTTGGAGATCGCCATGAGCAGCACGCCACGCGAGCGCGCCTGCAGGTTCTCCTCGGTCTTGTCCTTGCCTAGGCCGGCGAAGGTCTCGGCCAGCGTGTCGACGAAGGCCTCGACCATGGGCGCGATGCTCAGCACCGAGTAATGCACGCCCAGCGTGCGCGCCTCGGCCTCGGCATCCTCCAGACTCATCTCGGCGGTGTAGCGATAGGGCATCATGACCGCGCGCACGCGCTCGGCACCGAGCGCATCGACGGCGATGGCCAGTGTCAGCGCCGAATCGATGCCGCCGGACAGGCCCAGCACCACGCCCTTGAAGCCGCTCTTGTTGACGTAGTCGCGCACCGCCAGCACCAGCGCCTGATAGACCGAAGCCTCCAGGCTCGGCAGCGGCGTCAGCGCGGCCGGCAGGAAGCGGCGGCTGGCGACGTCGTAGTCGAGCACCTGCAGCGACTCCTCGAACACCGGAGCCTGCAGTGCCAGCTCGCCGTCAGCCTGGAGGGCGAAGGAGCCGCCGTCGAAGATCAGTTCATCCTGACCGCCGACGAGATTGCAGTAGACCACCGGCAGGCCTGTTTCGGCGCAGCGGCTGGCCACCACCTGATGGCGCTCGGCCGGCTTGCCGGCATGGAACGGCGAGGCGTTGAGGTTGAGCAGCAGCTCGGCGCCGGCAGCACGGGCGGCCTGTGCCGGGCCGGCATGCCAGATGTCCTCGCAGATGGTGAGGCCGAGGCTGACACCGTTCTGACTGAAGACCGCGGCCTCGTGACCCGGCACGAAATAGCGGCATTCGTCGAAGACCTGGTTGTTGGGCAGCTCCTGCTTGGCATAGCGCACCAGCACCTCGCCGTCGCGCAGGGCCCAGGCGGCATTGAGCAGCCCCTGCGGCGCCCGTTCGGGCAGGCCGAAGACCAGGGTGATGCCACGCACGGCCTTGAGCAACAGCAGCGCCTCGTCGACGCGCGCACTCAGGCTGGGACGCAGCAGCAGGTCCTCGGGCGGGTAGCCGGTCAGGCTCAGCTCGGGAAACAGGATGACGTCGGCCTGGTGCCGGTCACGCGCGGTTTCCGCTGCCTGAACCAGGCGCGCGGCATTGCCCGGGATGTCCCCGACCAGCAGGTTGAGTTGGGCCAGGGCGATACGGAGAGTGGCGGCAGGCATTTTTTCCAGTTTGCAGTCGGCTCGGAGTTGCCTAGGATAGTCGAGGACAAGTCCAAGCAGAAGGAATCCCCATGGCGTTCATCATTCGCCTGCTCATACTGGCGGCACTGGCCTGGTTCGGCTTCCGTCTCGTGCGCCAGCTCATGGGCGGCCCCCAGGAGCTGCCCAAGCAGACTCCGCGCAACGAGCTCATGCAGCGCTGCGCCCACTGCGGCGTGCATCTGCCCTCCGGCGAGAGCACCCAGTCGGGCGGCTACACGTTCTGCTCGGAAGCGCATCGCGACGCCTACTTCCGCGAACACCCGCGTCAATAAGCCAGACTGTAAGGCAGCGGGTCGATGACCGGCGTCCGGCCGAGCAGCTGATCCGCCAGCAGTCGCGCCGATGCCGGCGCCAGCACCAGACCGTTGCGGAACTGGCCGGCGTTGACCCAGATGCCATCCTGACCCGGCACCGCCCCGATGAAGGGGATGCCGTTCGGCGAGCCCGGGCGCAGACCGGCCCATTGCTGCAGCAGCGGCGCCTGCGCCAGCGCCGGCCACAGCCGCAGCGCAGCAGCACGCAGAATGTCGTGCGCCTGCTCCGTGGTCGACTTGTCGAAACCAGCCTCTTCCAGCGTGGAACCGCAGAGCACATGGCCGTCGCGGCGTGGAATCACGTAATGACCTGCGCGCATGATCATGCTCGGCAAGGCACCCGGCGCCAGCCGGTACAGCTGCATCTGGCCACGCACCGGCCGCACCGGCAGGCTGCTGCCCAGCGTCGCCAGCAGACGCCCGCTCCAGGCACCGCCACAGACGACCACGGCATCGCCCGATACGACATGGCCGTCGGCCAGGGTCACCGCCGCACCATTGCTGCCCGGCTGCATGGCGACGACCTCGGCATGCTCGCGCAGCTGCACGCGCGGATGCGCGCGCAGAGCCGCCAGCAAGGCCTTGAGCAGGCGCGGATTGCGGATGTTGGCAAGTGTCGGCAGAAACAGCCCCTCGCCTGCATCGGCAGCGAGGCCCGGCCAGCGCGCATGCAGGGCGGCATGGTCGAGCACCTCGACGGGCATGTCATGGCCGGCCGCCCAGACGCGGGCATCGCGGGCATCGGGAGCATCGATGAAGAGCAGGCCGCAGCGCTCGAGCTCGGGATCAATGCCGGTTTCCGCCAGCAAGTCGGCGGCCAGCTGCGGATAGGCCTGCTGCGCCCATGACGCCAGCGCCGTCACCGCCGGCGAATAGCGCCACGGGTAGAGCGGCGAGACGATGCCGCCGCCGGCCCAGGAGGCCTCGCGCCCGAATTCACCCTGCTCCAGCAGCACCACCTCGGCGCCGCCCGCCACCAGCTCGCGCGCCGTCAGCAGACCATTGATGCCGCCACCGACCACCACCACCCGCATGCCCGTCTCCTCGTTCATGGCCAGCCACAGACCGCCCGCGCCGCTCTCAGCGTTGTCGCTCCGGCCTGGGCCGGCTGCACCAGCCTGACGCGACCGGACTTGCCGATGACGAGCTGGCGCAGGGCGGCATCGTGCGCGGTCGGCGGGCACAGGGTCAAGGTGCCGTTGGCGGTCGCGGCATCGCCACTGGCCAGCCAGATCATCTGCGGCTGATTGCGGAAGCTGCGCCAGAGCGCCCGCCAGTGTGCCGGCACGGCCGGCTGCAGGGACCAGCCCGGCTCCGTCGGTTGCCGCAGACCATCACCGCCGGTATCGGCAAAGACCAGCCAGGCGCCGGTCGCCACGGCATTGCAGTGCTGCCCGTCGGCACTGCCGCACAGTGTCAGCTCACGTTCCTCGCGCATGGCCTGACGCCGCAGGGCGGCGAGACTGAGCTGCATTTGCTGCGACCACTGACGCGCACGAGCCATGTCGCGCCAGTCCTGCCAGCCGGCGAGCGCGACCGTCAGCAACATGGCCGTCAGCGCCAGCGTGAGCAGCTGCTCGGCCAGCAGCAACCCGTGCTCGCGGCCGGTCATGGTGCCGCCTGCTGGCGATAGCTGTAACGCCAGGCACTGCGACCGCGGTCACGGCCGGCGACCACCACCTGCAGCTGCCAGCGCTGCGGACGCAGTGCCGGAAAGGCCGTGTAGTCGGTGCCGTCGTCGTCACCCGGATCATCCGGCAGACGCCGCAACTGCCAGTGCCAGCCGGCAGCGGTGACGGCGGCAGCCGACAGCTCGCCGGCAACCGGTGCTGCGCATGCAGCCAGATAACTGCCGGGCAGCGCTCCGCCACAGCCCTGGATAGTGCTGTCGGCGACAGCCGTGGCTGGCGCCCAGGGTACGGGCCCGGCACCCGGCAGCGCCCCGGCGGAAGGCAGCGGCAAGGCCTCCAGCGCCGCCGCCATGGCATCGGCACGGGCATCACGAGACTGCCGCGCCATCTCGGCGCGGATGTCGAGCGCGCTCTGCAGCGCCAGCTGCAGGCTGCCAACCGCCAGCTCGGCGAGCAGACCGAGCAACAGCAGCATGAGCCAGAGCACATGCCCGCGCGCAGACTCAGCCATGGGGCACCGCCAGGGTCAGCTGCCAGGCCGAGCGCGCAGCATGACCGGGCATGGCCGTCAGCGTCAGGCCCAGCCAGTCCGCCGGCAGCGGCCAGCGCCGCACTCGTGCCGCCGCCTCGCGGCTGTGCTGCAGCAGGCCTATGCGCAGGCTGGCCAGATGTGGTGGTGGCGACTGCGCACGCCAGCCCGTGGCATCGACATAGCGGATGACCTGCCCGGGCTCGGCCGCCATGCCGTAAAGCACCTGGAAGCTGTCGATGTCGGACTGCAGCGGCGCGCCGGCATCGCCCAGGCCATGGCAGCCGTCGGCAGCGCAGGAGCCGGCGTCGCAGGCCAGCACCAACCCGGGCGCGCTGCTGTCGCTGCGCAGGAAATAGCGCTCGACCAGCTCGTCGCCAGCCGTCACCCGCGTGCCCTCGCAATCGAGCGTGTCGGCGGCGAGCCGGCGTCGCAGCAGCAGCTGATCGCTGGCCGGAGTACCCGGACCGACGCCATCGCCGACAGGCCAGGCGGCCAGACGGGCATCGCCGCTCGCCAGCGGATGCACACCACCCTGCCCCGCCAGCATGGCCGCGCGGCTCAGACGCTGCAGCAGCCAGCCCGCCTCCTCGGCCATCTGCAAGGGCATGCGCTGCAGCAGGGCCAGCTGCAGGCAGGCCTGCAGCCATGCCAACGCCGCCGCCAGAATGAGCACCCCGAGCAGCGCGGCCAGCGTCCACTCGGCCAGCGCCAGCCCGCTCTCGCGCAAATGGCTCATGGCAGCTCCCGAACCAGGCAATGCGCGCCCGGACGATGCAGACCGGAGGCATCGAGACAACCGCCATCGGGCCCGCTGCTCGGCACCGTGCCGGCCCAGGCCAGCAGCAGGCAGTGACCGGGGCTGTCGACACAGGCCTCGAGCTGCCAGGCCGGTCGCGGCAGCAGACGCCGCGCCTCGCCCGCGAGAAAGCCGGTGTCGGCCCGGGCTCGCGCCTCCGGCGTGCAGGCATCACGCGCGCAGGCATCCGGCAGCATGGTCGCCGGCAGACCCGCCTGCAGCATGGCCAGATAGCTGGCATGCCCGGCCGGATTGAGCGCCATGCGCTGGCCGAAGTCGGACAGCATGAGCAGTGCCTGCTGATTCTGCAGGGCATCCGCTTGCAGGTCGCGCGCCTGCCACTGCGCCGCCAGCAACCCGGACAACGCCACGCCCAGCAATGCCAGCGCCACCAGTGCCTCGGGCAGCCCCAGACCGCGCGCGGCCATGACCGCGACCTCCCTGCCCGATACCATGGCCGGCCTCCCTGCCTGACGGCCGCAGCGCAGCCACCTGCGACAAGCCTAGACACGCCGACAGCATCTCGCCAATTCGTTGCAGACAGATCCGGTCGCCTCGGCAGCTCGTATAGAATCGGGCAGCCGTCACTGGAGACCATGCGCGATGTTCACCACCACCGTATCGCCCCGCTTCTACGAAACCGATGCCTTCGGACACGTCAACAACACCGTCGTCGCCGGCTGGTTCGAGACCGCGCGCGAACCGATCTTCCGCATCTTCACGCCGGAGATGGACATCAAGAAGCTGACGCTGATCCTGGCCCGCATCGAGGTCGATTTCGTAGCGCAGATCCACTACGGCAGCGCAGTCACGCTGAAGACCGGCATCGAACGCATCGGCAACTCGTCCTTCGTGGTCTGGCATCAGGCCTGGCAGCACGATGTGCTGGTCGCCACCGGCAAGGCCGTGCAGGTCTATTTCGATTTCGCCACGCAGAAGTCGGGGCCGCTGCCGGAACCGTATCGCAGCCAGCTCGCCGCCCTCGTCAGCCAGCCTGGCTGAGCCGGAGCGCAGACAGCAAAAGGCCCCGCGAACGGGGCCCTGGCAACAGCATCACACGCGGCCTCGCGGCCTCGCGGCCCGGCGCAGCTCACACGGCCTTGACCGGAATGCGCAGCTCCTTGGGCATGGAAAACACGATGTGCTCGGGACGTCCGGCCAGCTCTTCCGGCGCTGCGCCGCCCCAGCTGCTGAGACGATCGATCACCTGCCTGATGAGCACTTCCGGCGCCGATGCGCCAGCCGTGACGCCCACTGCCTTGACGCCATCCAGCCAGGCCTTCTCGATCTGCTCGGCATTGTCGATGAGGTAGGCATGCGAGCCAATGCGCTCGGCCAGCTCGCGCAGACGATTGGAGTTCGACGAGTTCGGCGAACCCACCACCAGCACCACCTCGCACTGCTCGGCCAGCGTCTTCACTGCATCCTGGCGATTCTGCGTGGCATAGCAGATGTCGTCCTTGCGCGGACCGTGAATGGTCGGGAAGCGCGCGCGCAGGGCATCGATGACGCGCGCGGTGTCATCCACCGAAAGCGTGGTCTGGGTCACGAAAGCCAGGTTTTCCGGATTGCGCACAACCAGGCTGGCAACGTCCTGCTCGTCCTCGACGAGATAGATGTCGCCACCGTACTGGCGCTCGTACTGACCCATGGTGCCTTCCACTTCCGGGTGGCCGGCATGACCGATGAGGATGGCCTCGACGCCGGCACGGGCGTAGCGCGCCACTTCCATGTGCACCTTGGTCACCAGCGGGCAGGTGGCATCGAAGACCTTGAGACCGCGCGCGGCGGCCTCGCCCTGCACAGCCTTGGACACGCCATGGGCGGAGAAGATGACGATGGCATCGTCCGGCACCTGATCGAGCTCGTCGACGAAGACGGCGCCACGATTGCGCAGGTCATCGACCACGAACTTGTTGTGCACGACTTCATGGCGGACATAGATCGGCGGCCCGAAGACTTCGAGGGCGCGATTGACGATCTCGATGGCGCGATCGACACCGGCACAGAAGCCGCGCGGATTGGCCAGTTTGATTTCCATGATGCTCACCTCTTTTTCAGTCCGTCTCAGCGTGCCGGCTCGGCCAGCAGCACCGGACTCGCTTCGGCATCCAGCACACGCAGGATGTCCACTTCGAATACCAGTTCACGTCCCGCCAGCGGATGGTTGAAGTCGACCACCACCACGCCCTCGGGCAGATCCTTGATGACGCCCGGCAGTTCGGCACCGCTGGCATCGGCAAAATGCATGACCATGCCCGGCTCGAGCATCTGCTCGCCGAACTGGTGACGCGGAAAATGCTGCACGTTGTCTTCGTTCCAGACCCCGAAGCCGTCGGCGGCGGCAATCGTGAAACGGCCCTGATCGCCGGCCTTGAGGCCGCTGATGGCCTGCTCGAAGCCCGGCAGCAGGCTGCCGTCGCCGAACACGAAGGTCGGCGGCTGGTCACGCTCGTGGGTGCTGTCGAGGACTTCGCCGGAAGCCAGCGAGACAGTGAAATGCAAGCTCACGCGCTTGCCCGGACCGATCACGTTCATTGCGCACGCTCCTGGCCTTTGCCTTCCCGGCGACTTTCCAGGAACAGGCTGTCTATGATCAGCATGACAGCCCCCACGGTAATGCCGCAATCGGCAATGTTGAAGGCCGGGAAGTTCCAGCCCTGGTAATGGACATGAATGAAGTCCACGACATAACCCGTCAGCGCGCGGTCATAGAGGTTGCCAAGGGCACCGCCGAGCAGCAGGGCGATGGCGATCGGCAGCCAGCGCGAGCCGGACGGCAGGCGCTTGAGCCAGACCAGCAGCGCGCTGCTGACCAGCAAGGCGATGGCGACGAAGAACCAGCGCTGCCAGCCGCCGGCATCGTGCAGGAAACTGAAGGCGGCGCCGGTGTTGTGCGCCAGCGTCCAGCTCAGGAACGACAGCACCGGGCGCGGCCAGCCGTAGATCAGGCTGTGGCTGGCCCAGATCTTGGTGAAGTAGTCGAGCACGAAGACCGCGACCGAGATCCACAGCCAGCCCCAGGGCGGAGCAACCAGCTTACGCATGATGACGCACCTCGCCGGCACCAGCGACGTTGTCGACACAACGCGCGCAGATCTCCGGATGCCCGGCATGACTGCCGACATCGGCGCGATAGTGCCAGCAGCGCGCGCACTTGCTGTACTGCGACGGAATCACCGCCACGCGCAGGCCGTCGACATCGGTGGCGACACCACCGTCATCGGCGAGCGGGCGCAGGCGCGCGGCCGAGGTGATGAGCACGAAGCGCAGCTCGTCACCCAGCGGCGTCAGCAACTCGTTCAGCGCCGGCGACACGAACAGCTCGACCTCGGCCGACAGTCCGGAGCCGACTTCCTTGCGGTTGCGCGCCTCCTCGATCTGCTTGTTGACGGCGGTCTTCACTTCCAGCACCTGCGTCCAGTAGGCGCGGGTCAGCAGCGGCTGATCTTCCGGCAGGCGCGCGAGGCCGGTGTACCACTCGGCGAGGAACACCGAGCCGGTGCGCTCGCCCGGCAGCACTTCCCAGATTTCCTCGGCGGTGAAGCTGAGGATGGGTGCGGCCCAGCGCACGAAGGCTTCGGCGATGTGCCAGAGCGCGGTCTGCACAGAGCGGCGGGCCAGCGACTGCGCCTGCGTCGTGTACTGACGGTCCTTGATGATGTCGAGGTAGAACGAGCCGAGCTCGACCACGCAGAAGTTGTGCAGCTTGTGATAGATCTGGTGGAACTGCAGATCGTCATAGGCGGCGATGATCTCGTCCTGCAGACGCGCGGCGGCATCCACCACCCAGCGATCCAGCGCCAGCATGTCGGCCGGCGCCACGGCATCGCGCGCGGGCTCGAAGCCGTTCAGGTTGGAGAGCAGGAAACGCATGGTGTTGCGGATGCGGCGATAGCTGTCCGACATGCGCGTGAGGATCTCGTCGCTGACCGACATCTCGCCACGGTAGTCGGTGGCCGAGACCCAGAGACGGATGATGTCGGCGCCCAGGGTCTGCATGACCTTCTGCGGCGCCACCACGTTGCCGACCGACTTCGACATCTTGCGACCCTGGCCGTCGACCGTGAAGCCGTGGGTGAGCACGGTCTTGTACGGGGCCGTGCCGTTGGCGCCGATGGCGGCCAGCAGCGACGACTGGAACCAGCCGCGATGCTGGTCGGAGCCTTCGAGATAGAGGTCGGCCGGGTAGCGCAGACCGTCGAAGCGCTTGAGCACGCAGGTGTGGGTGACACCGGAGTCGAACCAGACATCGAGCGTATCGGTGACCTTGTCGTACTGCGCCGCCTCGGCGCCGAGCAGCTCGGCCGGATCGAGATCGAACCAGGCATCGATGCCGACGCCTTCAACCCTGAGCGCGACCTGCTCGATGAGCTCGGCCGTGCGCGGATGCAGCTCGCCGCTTTCCTTGTGCACGAACAGCGTGATCGGCACGCCCCAGGTGCGCTGACGCGAGATGCACCAGTCCGGACGTCCGGCGACCATGCCCTCGATGCGCGCCTGGCCCCAGTCGGGCAGCCACTCGACCTGCTTGATGGCATCCAGCGCGGCATCACGCAGGCCGTTCTGCGACATGCTGATGAACCACTGCGGCGTGGCACGGAAGATGATCGGCGTCTTGTGGCGCCAGCAGTGCGGATAGCTGTGCTGCAGCTTCTTGTAGCAGAGCAGCGCGAACGAACCATCGGCGCGCGGCTCGCGCAGGGCGTCGAGGATGGCGTCGTTGGCCTTGTTGACGTGGAGGCCGGCGAAGCGCGGCGTCGACGGCAGGAAGACACCGGCGCCATCGACCGGATTGTCCACCGGCAGACCGTAGATGCGACCGACGACATAGTCGTCCTGGCCGTGACCAGGCGCGGTGTGGACAGCGCCGGTGCCGGAGTCGGCGGTGACGTGGTCGCCGAGAATGACCGGCACGACACGCTCGTAGAACGGATGCTGCAGCTGCAGGCCTTCGAGCTTGCGGCCCGGGAAAGTCGCCAGCACTTCGGCCGCGCTGCCTTCGTAGCGCGCCACGGCGCCTTCCCACAGCGATTCGGCCAGCACCAGATGGCGGACGCCACCGGCGACCGTGGCGCGCACCAGCACGTAATCCAGCTCGGGATGCAGCGACACCGCCTGGTTGGCCGGCAGCGTCCACGGCGTGGTGGTCCAGATCACCAGCTCCGCAGCGCTCGCGGCGGCACCGGTGCGGGCATTGAAGTCGGCGGCATCGACCACGGCAAAGCCGACGTCGATGGCGGCCGAGGTCTTGTCCTGGTATTCCACTTCCGCCTCGGCCAGCGCCGAACCGCAGTCCATGCACCAGTGCACCGGCTTCAGGCCCTTGTGCAGATGGCCGTTCCCGGCGATCTGGCCGAGCACGCGGATGATGTCGGCTTCCTGCGTGAAGTTCATGGTCAGGTAGGGCTTGTCCCAGTCACCGAGCACGCCCAGACGCTGGAAGTCGACGGACTGGCGCGCCACCTGCGAGGACGCGTATTCGCGGCACTTCTGGCGGAACTCCTTGGCGGTGACCTTGACGCCCGGCTTGCCGACCTGCTTCTCGACATTGAGCTCGATGGGCAGGCCGTGGCAGTCCCAGCCCGGCACATAGGGCGCGTCGAAGCCGCCCATGGTCTTGGCCTTGACGATGATGTCCTTGAGGATCTTGTTGACGGCATGACCGATGTGGATGTCGCCGTTGGCGTAGGGCGGGCCGTCATGCAGGATGAACTGCGGCCGGCCGGCGCGGGCGGCGCGAATCTGCGCGTACAGATCCTGCTGCTTCCAGGCCTCGACCCGGGCCGGTTCGCGCGTGGCCAGGCTGGCCTTCATGGCGAAGCCGGTTTCCGGCAGATTCAATGTGGTCTTGTAGTCCATAGCTCTTCGGAACGCTCTTCAAACGGCAAAATAACGGTGGCCGGCGGCGACATCCGCCTCGATGGCCGCTTTCAACGCATCCAGTGATGGAAAGCGCTGCTCATCACGCAGCTTGTGGCGGAACACCACGCGCAGGCGGCGGCCATAAAGGTCGCCGCGGAAATTCAGCAGATGTGCCTCGCAACGCGCCTGCACGCCCTGCACGGTCGGCCGCGAGCCGACATTGGCGACGCCCGGCAGCGCCGGAGCAGTGCCACCGGCAGCGACCTCGCTGACCTCGACGGCATAGACACCACGCAGCGGCAGCACCTTGCGCCGCATCATCAGGTTGGCAGTCGGCAGGCCGAGGGTGCGGCCGAGCTTGTCGCCATGGACCACGCGGCCGCTGATCGCGAACGGACGCCCGGCCAGCTCCTCGGCGAGCACGAAGTCGCCGGCCGCCACGGCCGCGCGCAGACGCGTGCTGCTGACCCGGCCCTCGCCCACCGTCACCGTAGGCATGTGACCGACGCTGAAGCCGGCCTGCGCGCCCAGGCGCTGCAGCAGGGCATGATCGCCGCTGCGGTCACAGCCGAAGCGGAAGTCATCGCCGACCAGGACATGGCGGCTGCCGAGATCACGCACCAGCAGGTCATTGATGAAGCCTTGCGCGCTGTAGGCACGGAAGCGCTCGTCGAAACGCACCAGCAGGACACGGTCAACGCCGCAGGCGGCCAGGGCCTCGACCTTGTCGCGCCAGGTCATCAGGCGACCGGGCGCCTGCTCGCCGGCGAAGAACTCCTGCGGCTGCGGCTCGAAGCACATGACCAGGCTGGGCACGCCAAGCGCGGCGGCTTCGGCGCGCAGCGCAGCCAGCATGGCCTGATGGCCGAGATGCACGCCATCGAAGTTGCCGATGGTGACGGCATTGCCACGATGGCAGGCGCGCAGATTGTGCAAACCGCGTATCAGTTCCATGGGCGGACAGCCGTCATTGCGTGGAAAACGCGCAAGTATAAAGGATGCGCATCAGGGATGGCGGATCTCGCGCGGACGGAAACCCACCGCCAGCAGCGCCACGCCATAGGCCGAGGCACCGGCGGCGCAGATCAGCAGCACCCAGCCGACCCGGCTCCAGCCCTGCCCGGCCAGCCACCAGGCGGTATCCGGCGTGATCCACAGCAGCACGCAGACCATGACGATATTGGCCGCGGCGAAACGCAGCGACAGCTTCAGCCAGTGCCGTTCGAGACGGTACACACCCTTCTGGTGCAGGCCGCGGTAAAGCAGGCCGGCATTGAGGAAGGCCGACAGCGTGCTGGCCAGCGACAGGCCGACATGCGCCAGGTGCCAGACCAGAATGAGGTTGAAGCCCATGTTGGCGACCATGGCGATGATGCCGATGCGCACCGGCGTCTTCGTGTCCTGGCGGGCATAGAAGGCCGGCGCGAAAACCTTGATGAGCATGAAGGCGAGGATGCCGCCGGACAGCGCCTGCAGCGCCATGGCCGACTTCACCACGTCCTGGCTGTCGAAACGGCCGTGATGGAACAGCGACGCCAGCAGCGGCTCGGCGAGGATGCCCATGGCCAGCGAGGCTGGCACACCAACCATGACGATGACCTTGAGCGCCCAGTCTATGGTGCTGCGGAACTCGTCATCCGACTTCTGCGCATGCTTGGCCGACAGCGTCGGCAGGATGACCGTGGCGACGGCGATGCCGATCAGGCCCAGCGGCAGCTCGGTCAGGCGCTCGGCGGTATAGAGCCAGGACACCGAACCGGTGACCAGGAAGGAGGCCAGCACGGTATCGAGCAGCAGATTGATCTGGCTGACCGAGACGCCGAACATGGCCGGCACCATGAGGCTGAGCACGCGACGGACATCGGGGTCCTTGAAGTCCGGACGCAGACGCGGCACCAGATTGATCTGGCGCAGCGGCCACCACTGGAAGCCGAGCTGGACTATGCCGGCGATCAGCACGCCCCAGGCCAGCGCCACCACCGGCTGGGTCAGCATGGGCGCCAGCCAGATCGCGGTGCCGATCATGACCAGGTTCATCAGCACCGGCGTGAAGCTGGAGGCGCCGAAACGTCCGTAGGTGTTGAGAATGCCGCCGGCGAACGCGGTCAGCGAAATCAGCAGCAGATAAGGAAAGGTGATGCGCAGCATGTCCGAGGCCAGGTCGAACTTGAGCTCGTCACCGCGAAAGCCGGGCGCGAAGAGAAAGATGATGGCCGGCGAGAAGACAATGGCGACGACGCTGATGCCGCCCAGCACCACGGTCAGCGAACCGGCGACATGATCGATGAGGCGTCTCACCTCGCTGTCGCCACGCTGCGTGCGCACTTCCGACAGCACCGGCACGAAGGCCTGGGAAAAGGCACCCTCGGCGAACAGGCGGCGCAGGAAGTTGGGAATCTTGAAGGCGACCAGGAAGGCGTCCATGAGCCCGCCGGCACCAAAGAGATTCATGTACACCATGTCACGCACCAGGCCGGCAATGCGCGACAACAGGGTCATGGCACTGACGATGAAGGTGGATCGCCAGAGGCCGCGGCCTTGGGACTGATTGACGGGGGTGGGGCTGCTGGACATGGAAACTCCTGGATCGCGGCGTGATGGTAGCCCGACGGGGTGATTATCGCCAGTTCGGCAGTTGACTTGCTGGCATGACCTCGGCATCATTGCGCGCCTGATTTTGGATATGTGCACGCCGCTGTTTGCGAGCCTGTCCGGAAGAATTTCATTACCGTATTTTCTAGGAGTCGCCTCGTGGCCAACTCTGCACAAGCTAAAAAGCGCGCCCGTCAGAACGACAAGCAGCGCCTGCACAATGCGAGCCTGCGCTCCATGGTGCGCACCTACATCAAGAAGGTCGTCAACGCCATCGCCACCGGCGACAAGGCTGTTGCACAGGCCGCCTACACTGTCGCCGTGCCGGTCATCGACCGCATCGCCGACAAGGGCATCATCCACAAGAACAAGGCTGCTCGTCACAAGAGCCGCCTGAACGCCCAGATCAAGGCTCTCGCCTGATCGGACGCACACGCGCAAGCGTGTGATTGTGGAAGCAGGAAGCCGGCCCAGTGCCGGCTTTTTTGTGCCTGTCGTTCAGCACTCCACGCCTGCCGGCCATGACCGGCGCATCATGGCTGATGCTGCAGGCGCACGGCGCTCAGCGGCACATTCAGCGCTGCCTGCTCGATGACGACAGGCAGCGTTGCCGGCGGCCGGGCACGCAGACGGAACGCGGTGCGCACCGGCGCCTCGGCATCACGGGCCAGATGGAAGCGGGTGTTGATGACGGTATCCACCGGCACCGCCAGACTCTGGTCGAGACGGAAACGCACCGGACCGCGATAGCTCAGGCGCATGCGCGTATCCAGCGGCACCACGAGATCCACCGGGAAGTCGAAACGCAGCGGCACCTTGGCGCGCAGGGGAAACTTGGGCAGCCAGGACTTGTCGACCACCAGACCGGTAGAGCCGGCCAGGTCAACCGTCGTCGCCACCGGCACCACGCCGCGGTAATGCAGGACTGTGTGCAGGGGAATCTCGGCGTCGAAGGCCGCCTCGGCCGCGTAGCTGCCGTGCATGGGCAACGTGAAGGTCTGCCGCAGCGGCATGCTGGCCGAAACCTCGCCATCCAGCCGCACCCTGACCTGGTTGAGAGCCTTCACCTTGACCAGTATCTCGGGCGGCAGACCCAGCAGCACGGCCTGATGCTGCAGCGACAGGCCCAGAGCCAGCCGGGCATAGGCCAGGAAGCCCAGCGCCCCGCCAACCACCACCAGCAGGACACAGGCCAGGGCCAGCGCCAGCCCCCAGCGTCGCTTCATGGCGTCCGCCCGCCAGCGGCCTTGTCGCCGGCGGCCTCGTTCATGCCGAACTGCAGCGTGTGCAGCGGCAGCCTGAGATCGGTGCGCACGATGTTCGCCTGTATCGGTCCCGGCACCGTGATCTCGGCTTCGAGCGCGGAGCGCACCGGCACCTTCATTTCACTGTGTATGGGCACCACGGCCGCGACCCGGGCCTTGAGCGGCACCGACAGGGCATCCTTGATGCGCACCTCGGTGGGCGCGGTGAAGCGGATGCGCACCAGCTGATCGACCGGCACATCGATGCTCAGCGGCACCGTCGTCTTCACCGGAATATCGCCGCGCACCGGCAGGGTCAGGGTGCGACCAAGGACATCGACCTGGACCTTGGTGTCGACATGCACGATCTGATCAACCGGAATGACATTGCGGATGGGCACGGTCATCTTGATCGGCACATCGCTGTCGACCGTGGTCATGACATGCAGGACATCCTTGATGGGCACCTGCAGGGTCTGGTCTATGGGCACCGTGGTGGCGATGTCGCCGTCGATGAGCACATCGAGGGCATCGAGCACGTCGGCCTTGACGCGCATGGGTCCGGGCAAGGTGACGGTGGCCGGCTGATCGGCCAGCAGCACACGGGCATCGACATGACGGAACAGCCACCAGGCCGCCAGACAGCCGCCGGCCATGGCTGCGATCAGAATCAGGCCGACGCCTGCGATCAAGGTCTTGGGGGGGCTCACGCGCACATCCTGGGCAATCAGACAGCCCGCGATATTAGCCTGTGCTCCCGCCCGCGTCCCTGCCCCGGCACAAAAAGCCGACAAGGCGGGCATGCCGGCCCGACGCACGCCCTGCTATGCTGATGCCGGTCAGGCGTCGCCAGAGCCCGCCTCATTCACCCGGAAACCCACAGGTTCGTCGCCATGTCACACGCCGCCGCCTCGCACGCCCTGCATTGCCTGGATTGCGGCCTGCACAAGCTGTGCTTCCCGCCGACCTTTTCCAACGAAGCCCTGGACAGCGTGGCCGCCATCATCGGGCAACCGCCCGTGCTGCCGCGCCAGCATGTCATCTACCGCAGCGGTGACAACGCCGACACAATCTATGCCGTGCGCTCAGGCTCCGCCAAGACCAGCATGCTGCTGCCCGATGGCCGCGAGCTGGTCACCGGGTTCTATCTGCCAGGGGAAGTAATGGGGCTGGAGAACCTCGGTCAGGAACACTGCCTGAGCACAGCCACGACGCTGGAGCCGACGACCGTGTGCGCACTGCCCATGGCCGAAGTCAGCCAGCTGTCACGCCAGCTGCCCGAGCTGCAGGGGCATCTGTTCCAGATCATGAGCACGGAAATTCGCGCCGACTACCAGCGCATGCATCTACTGGCAGGTACCGATGCCGATACCCGCGTCGCCGGCTTCCTGGTCGGCCTGTCGGCGCGCCAGACGCGGCGCCGGCTTGCCGGCGACAACCTCAGGCTGCCCATGGCACGCGCCGATCTCGGCAGTCATCTCGGGCTGGCCCTGGAGACGGTCAGCCGGGCACTGGGACGACTGGCCGATGTCGGCCTGATCACCGTCAGCGGCAAGCAGATCCGCATTCTCGATGCCGGCGGCCTGCAGGCGATTGCCGCAGCTCAGTGCGCGTAACCACGACGGGCCTTTGACCGGCTCTTTTCCGGGGCCGGATGTTCGGCCTCGTGAGCGAGCTCGATTGGCCCCTTGAAATGGGTCTGCAAGGCCCACAGGATGGCGGCAGGGATCGCCAGCGCCGACAGCAGGATGACCACCAGCGAGGCCACTCCGGCCCAGCTCCCCATCATTTCTCCCCAGATTTCCATCCACATGGCCTGATCTCCGCATTGCTTGGGTTCAGGCTCATCAAATCATCATGGCTGACGGGCGACCTTGATCCAGGTCAAGTTCCGGCACGAACGCGGCGGCTCAGGTCAGCACGTAGCCCACCGGCTGCGGCGCCGGTGGCAGATCGGTCTCGCCCAGCATTTCGCGCAGGGTGGTCTCGATCATCACCGCCATGGCATCGAGCGCCAGGTCATTGGCACTGAGGCCGAAGGGCTCTTCCAGCTCCTCGCTGAGCTCCTCCAGCGAAAGATAGGTATAGCTCACGAAGGCCACGATCAGCGGCGTCATCATGCCTATCGAATCGACCAGGCCGAAGGGCAGCAGGAAGCAGTAGAGATAGACCGTGCGATGGATGATCACGGCATAGGTATAGGGCAGCGGATTGCCGGCGATGCGTTCGCAGCCGCCAAGGCAGTCGGTCAGGCCGCTGAGCGGACGCTCCATGGCCTGGGCCAGCAGCGGATCCAGCCTGTTGTCCTGGCGCAGCCCGCGCAGCCATTCACCGAGGCCGAGCAGGATCATGGCCGGCTTGAAGCGCACCGTGGCCAGGCGCTCGGCATCGCGCACAGGCAGCCAGCGCGCGAGATCGGCGCTGGCGTCGGTGCCGCGCAGCTGATGCCGCAAGGCATGCACGAAGGCTATCAGGCCCTGTACGAAGGGCCTGGCATCCACCTGCGGCTGCGGCAGCGTCATGGCCTGGCGGGCCAGTGTGCGGCAGTCGTTGAGCAGCGTGCCCCAGAGCTTGCGCGCCTCCCAGTAGCGGTCATAGCTGGCGCCGTTGCGGAAACCGAGAAAGATGGCCAGCGCCACGCCGATCAGGGTGAAGGGCACGAAGGTCAGCGTGATCTTCCAGCGGAACAGTTCGCCATGAAGAATGGTCACGACCAGCGCCAGGCCGGTGATCGCCAGCAGCTGCGGCAGAATGCGCGGCAACACCGAGCCGCGCCAGATCAGCAGCATGCGGAACCAGTGCAGACGCTTGCGAACTATCATGACCTGCTCCCCGACCAGGCCTGCGGACGCAGCTCAGTCATGTGACTTCTCCGCCACCGGCCAGCACACCAGCACGACGCCGGAAAGTATGACCGCCAGCCCGATCAGCTCGCTGCGGTCGACTACCTCGCCACCGAGACCGACACCAATGGCCACCGCCACCAGCGGGTTGACGTAGGCATAGCTGGTGGCCAGCGCAGGACGCACGGACGCCAGCAGATAGACATAGGACGAGAAGCCGACGATGGCGCCGATCAGGATGAGATAGACCAGCGCCCAGGCGCTCTCGCGACTGGCCGGCAAGGTCCAGGGCTCGCCACGGGCGAGGCTGACGAGGCCGAGCACGGCGCCGCCGACCAGCATCTGCACGGCGCTGGCCATCCAGATCGAGGGCTGCTCCTGATGCTTGCCCCACATGGAACCGAACGACCAGCTCACCGCCGCCAGCAGAAGCAGCAGGAAGCCCGGCAGCGAGCCCTCCAGGCCCTGCCCCTGCTTGAGCAGGAGCATGCCGAGCAGACCCAGGCCCAGACCCGCCCACTCGCGTGGCGACGGCTTGTGGCCCCAGAAGCGGGCGAAAATCGCGGCACACAGCGGCGTGATGGCGACGACCGTGGCCGACAGCGCCGAATTGACGCCACGCTCCATGGCCAGACCGACCGAACCGTTGCCGCCGAGCAGCAGGAAGATGCCGACCAGGCCGGCATTGCGCCACTGCCGGGGCGTCGGCTGGGCATGGCCGCGCCAGAGCAGGAAGGCGTAAATGAGGCCGCCGGCAATGACATAGCGCACCGCCGCCATGAACAGCGGCGACATGCCGGCAATGGCCATGCGCATGGCGAGGTAGGTGGAGCCCCAGATGAGATAGACGGACAGCAGCGCCAGCAACACGCGTCCACGCGTGACGGTCATATCGGCTCCAGACGCCGCGAAAGTGCGGCAGCAGAAAGCAGCGTAGCCGGCGCTGGCGGCTTACACCAGCACCATGTTGTCGCGATGGATGAGCTCGGGAGCATCGACATAGCCGAGCAGCGACTCGATGCGCTCGGAAGCCTGGCCGGCAATGCGCGCGGCCTCGTCGGCGCTGTAGTTGACCAGGCCGACGGCGACCTGCCGGCCCTGCTCGTCGACGCAGGCCACCACCTCGCCACGCAGGAAGGTGCCTTCGACCTGGCGCACACCGACCGGCAGCAGGCTGCGTCCGCCCTCGCGCAGCGCCTTCACGGCACCGGCATCGAGCACCAGGCGACCGGCATGCTGCAGATGCCCGGCCAGCCACTGCTTGCGCGCCGCCAGCCGATCCTGCTCGGGCAGCAGCAAGGTGCCCAGGGTCTCGCCATCGGCCAGGCGCACGAGGATGTCGTCACCGCGACCGCTGGCGATCACCGTGGCGCAGCCCGAGCGCGCCGCCAGCCGGGCCGCGCGCACCTTGGTGATCATGCCGCCGCGGCCGAGCTTGCCACCGCCGCCGGCCATGGCCAGCAGACGCTCGTCCATGGCCTGGACCTCGGGCAGCAGCACGGCATCCGGGTCGAGACGCGGGTCGCGGTCGAACATGCCGTCCTGATCGGTGAGGATGATCAGTGCCTCGGCCTCGACCAGATTGGCCACCAGCGCACCCAGGGTGTCGTTGTCGCCAAAGCGGATCTCGTCGGTGGCGACGGTGTCGTTCTCGTTGATGACGGCGATCACGCCCCAGTCCATGAGCGTGCCCAGCGTGCTGCGGGCATTGAGGTAGCGCTGGCGATCGGCGAGGTCATCGTGCGTGAGCAGGACCTGCGCGGTGCGCACGCCATGCTCACGGAAATGTGACTCATAGGCCTGCACCAGCCCCATCTGGCCGATCGCGGCGCAGGCCTGCAAGGCCGGCACGGCATCCGGGCGCTGGCGTATGCCCATGCGCACCATGCCCTCGGCGACGGCACCGGACGACACCAGAATGAGCTCGATGCCGCGCTGCTTCAGGCGCACCATCTGCGCCACCCAGCCGGCCATGGCGAGCTGATCCAGACCCTGGCCGTCATTGGTGAGCAGGGCCGAGCCGATCTTCACCACCCAGCGGCGGGCTTGCTGGAGACGGACACGTTGCGGACTGACGGAAACGGACATGGCGAGGCTTCTGGCGCTGGTATCGAACAGGGAAACCGGATTGTGCGGATTCCGGCCCGGCGGCTCAAGCCGCCAGACCGGTTCGTCGCTTACGGACGGTAGATGATCTCCGGTGCGTCTTCGGCATCCTCGTCCCAGTCATCATCGTCGTCATCCGACAGCAGGGCCGGATCGACGCCAAGACGACGGGCGCGACGCTCGGCGGCACGACGCACGTCGAGCTCGCGGATGCGCTCGCGGCCTTCCTGTACCAGACGCTCGCGCTTGGCCTGCTCGGCCTCGGCCAGCTCGGGATCGGCCGCTTCGGCCTCGCGCAGCTCCTCGATGGCATCCATGAGGCGATAGCAGACCGCCATGGCGCCTTCCCTGGTCAGGCCCGAGGTGCGGAACACCGGACCGGTCCAGCCCAGACGCTCCACGATGTCGTCGCAGAGGCTGTCGACTTCGCCAGCCGACGGCACCAGGTCGATCTTGTTCAGGATCAGCCAGCGCGGCAGACCGGCCAGCGTCGGCGAGAACTTCTCGAGTTCGTTGGCGATGGCCTGCACGGCATGCACCGGATCGGTCTCGTCATAGGGCGCGACATCGACCAGATGCAGCAGGAAGCGCGTGCGCGCCAGATGCTTGAGGAAGCGGATGCCGAGACCGGCGCCGTCGGAAGCACCCTCGATGAGACCGGGAATGTCGGCCATGACAAAGGAGCGGTGACGATCGACGTCGACCACGCCGAGGTTGGGCACCAGCGTGGTGAACGGGTAGTCGGCAACCTTGGGCTTGGCCGCCGAGACGGCGCGAATGAAGGTCGACTTGCCGGCATTGGGCAGGCCGAGCAGACCGACATCGGCCAGCACCTTGAGTTCGAGACGCAGTTCGCGCAGCTCGCCGGCGGCGCCGTCGGTGGTCTTGCGCGGCGAGCGGTTGGTCGAGCTCTTGAAGTTGATGTTGCCGAGACCACCATGACCGCCACGGGCCAGCAGGATGCGCTGACCGTCTTCGGTGAGGTCGCCGAGCATTTCGCCGGTGCTGTCATCGAGCAGGGTGGTGCCGACCGGCACCTTCAGCACGATGTCATCGCCGCTCTTGCCGGTGCAGTTGGCGCCACGACCGTTGCCGCCGCGCTCGGCGCGGAACTGGCGGGTGTAACGATAGTCGACCAGCGTGTTGACGCCAATGTCGGCCTCGGCCCAGACCGAGCCGCCATGACCGCCGTCGCCGCCATCGGGGCCACCGAACGGGATGAACTTCTCGCGACGGAAGCTCATGCAGCCATTGCCGCCATCGCCCGCCACCACCTTGACCACAGCTTCATCGACGAAACGCATGTTTCTTCCTCCAGGCCGCCAAACAAAAAAGCCCCGCTAGGCGGGGCTTTTCAGTCGCTTTCGCAATCAGACCGCCGCTTCAACCACGACGTACTTGCGATTGAGGGCGCCCTTCGTCACGAACTTGACCACGCCATTCGCCGTGGCGAACAGGGTGTGGTCACGGCCCATGCCGACGTTTTCGCCAGCCCAGAACTGGGTGCCACGCTGACGGATGATGATGCCGCCGGCCTGGATCTGCTGGCCGCCGTAAACCTTAACGCCAAGGCGTTTGGCTTCTGAGTCGCGGCCGTTGCGGGTGGAACCGCCTGCTTTTTTATGTGCCATGTCTGCTTACTCTCTAGCTATGCGCTTTCAGGGCCACTCAGGCGCTGATGCCGGTGATCTTGAGTTCGGTGTAGTACTGACGGTGACCCGCCTGCTTGCGATAGTGCTTGCGGCGACGGAACTTGACGATGCGGACCTTGTCGTGACGGCCGTGCTCGAGCACTTCGGCAGTGACCTTGGCACCGGCAACAACCGGGGTGCCGATCTGGATGTTGTCGCCGTTGACGACCATCAGAACGTCTTCGAAAGTGATCGACTGACCCGGCTCGATAGCCAGCAGTTCGACCTTGAGGCGCTCGCCTTCAACCACACGGTGCTGCTTGCCACCGCTCTTGATAACCGCGTACATACACTGCTCCATAAGCATCAATCGGGGCGGGTCATGTCCTCAATACCGCGTGCGGCAGGACATCGTTCGAGCGCTGAAGTGCGCACCCGGGCCCGAGAAATTTCGAGGGGCGCGATCATAGGCAAAAACTGATCACATCGCAAGCCCTGCCTGCGCCCCGCAACACCGCGCGCAAGCGCCGCATTGGTCAACAATTAGACCACAAAACGCGACACAACCCGTCATGACTCACCATGCAGCCGGCGCATACTGAACAAGACCCGTACTAATTGGAGAGGCAACATGGCCATCCACAGACTCCCTGCCCCGATTCGCACCGTCGCACTGACGCTGCTGCTGGCCAGCCCGCTGCTCCAGGCCGGGCAGGACACCAAGACCTTCAACGTCACCGCCAGCGTGGTCGATGCCTGCAGCCTGTCGACCATCAGCGATCTGGCCTTCGGCCAGTACAACCCGCTGATCGGCAACAACAGCACGACCTCCGTCACCGTCACCTGCACCTTGCTGGCGCCCTATTCCATGGTCATCAGCGACGGCAGCAACAGTCTCACCGCCGCCGACCGCAAGATGAAGCACGCCACCCAGACCGACACCCTGAGCTACACGGTGTCCAACCTGCTGGCAGGCGCGCAGTGGCCTGACAGCGGCACCACGATTGCCGGTGTCGGCACCGGCCTGGGCGTGCCCACCACCATCTTTGGCAACCTGCCTGCTTCGCAGAACGTGCGCTCCGGCAGCTACAGCGATGTGCTCACCTTCACGCTGAACTTCTGAGCCGCATCGCCATGAGGACTTTGCCGCGCCTGCTGGCGATCTTGTCCGGCCTGCTTCTGGCCGGCTCCCTGTCCGCGCGCGATCTGGCCGTCAGCCCGCTGCGCCTGGATCTGCCGGCGAACAAGGCCATGACCGTGCTCACCGTGACCAACCAGGGCAGCGAAACCCTGCTGCTGCAGGCCGGCGTCAAGCGCTGGAGCCAGGAAGGCGGCGACAACAGCTACAGCACCGACAACACCATGATCGCCACCCCCGCCCTGTTCCGCCTGCCACCCGGACAGCGCCAGCTGGTGCGCGTCGGCTGGCGCCGCCAGGCACAACCCGGCATGGATGAAAGCGCCTGGCGTGTCTTCGTCGAAGAGGTTCCCGAGGCCGGCAACAGCGGCAGTGACAACGGCCTGCGTGTCGCCCTGCGCCTGGGCATACCGCTGTTCGTGCCCGGCCGCCAGCCCGGCACCGCCAGCCTGGACTGGCAATGGCTGCCCGCCGGCCCGGATCATCCGGCACGTCTGCGCGTCAGCAACAATGGCCATGCCCATGCCCGCATCACAAGCATTCGGGGTGAGCAAGCCGGCGCACCGACCACCACGCTGAATACCCTGCTCTATGTGCTGCCCGGTGCCGAACAGCGCGTCCAACTGCCAGCCGCCTTCCCGCCCGGCATCAGCCGCCTGACCGTGACCGACGCCGAAGGCTCGCGCAGCTATCCGCTGTCCGCGCCAGCTCCCTGAGCCGCATCATGGCCACCGTGCTGCCGGAGTGGTTCGAACATGACTGCCACGGCAGTCTGGGCAGCGGCCTGCAGCTGGTCGAAATACAGCGCCATGCGGAAGACAGCGGCCTGAACGGGCGCATCCTGATCGATGCCAATGGCCGCATCTGGATTCCCGCCGATACCTATCAGGACTGGACCGGGCAACCCGCACCCACGATTGCGCCTCGCCTCGGCGAGGGCGAGCGCTGGCTGCCGCTGGATGCCATCCCGCATCACGTCGATGCCTGCCGCGCCCGCCTGCAGCTTGCCGGCAGACTCCCGGTGCAGCGTCTGGCACAGGCGCCACAGGCAACCGCCAGCAGCCTGCCGGCCGCCACCGGCGCCGTGCTCAACCTCGATCTGGCCGGCTACGCCGCTTCCGGCGGCAGCCCTCAGCTGCATGCCCTGAGCGAGCTCGGCATCAGCACCGGCATGGGCTACTGGCGCACACGCCAGCTCTTTCAGCCCGATGGCAGCCACCGCCTGGACAGCCAGTTCCGTCACGACATCCTGACACGAGGGGAAACCGTAGTGCTGGGCGACCAGCTCAGCGGCGGCAGTCTCGCTGACAGCGTCGTTTTCGGCGGCATATCCTGGGGCAGCGACTTCAGTCAGCGCCCGGAGCTGCCGCGCTACCCGCTGCCGCTGCTCTCCGGTGACGCCGTGCTGTCATCGGTCGCCGAACTCTATGTCGACGGCCAGTTGCGCCAGCGTGACCGCCTGGCACCCGGCCCCTATCAGATGGAGCCCTTGCTGATCCCGCAGGGCTTCGGCCGCATCGACGTCATCACGCACGATGCCCTGGGCCGCGAAACCCGTCTGAGCCAGCCCTTCTATACCAGCTCCAGCCTGCTCCGTGCCGGCCTCGACGACTACCGCATCAATGCCGGCTGGCTGCGCCACGGCATGGGCAGCGACAACGATCACTACGCCGAAGGCTATGCCAGCGGCGACTGGCGCCGGGGCCTGAATGACCAGCTC
Organism: Perlucidibaca sp.; assembly: GCA_023265995.1. Lineage (GTDB taxonomy): Bacteria > Pseudomonadota > Gammaproteobacteria > Pseudomonadales > Moraxellaceae > Perlucidibaca. The sequence goes on along the minus strand of JAHFSA010000010.1, from coordinate 6,491 downwards.
ACCGTCGGCACCCATGCCGATGCCATGGCCGGGCGTCAGGGCCTGCAGGGCGAGATACTGGCCAGCGCCACCAGCACCGGCCTGTCGCGACTGACAGGAGGCGTCTCCCGTGATGACCAGGCCGGCGGCGGCTACCAGATCGGCGCCAGCCAGGAGTGGCAGTCGCGCGACCTCAGCCTGCAAGGCAGCTGGCGTCATGCCAGCAGCGCCTTCGCCGAGCCGGGACGCGAGCCCGGCGCCATCGCCACCTGCACCTCGTTCCAGGCCGGCCTCAACCTGACCCCCGGCGTGCAGGCCTCGGCCGGCTGGCTGCGTGAGCAGCGTCGTGACCGCGACAGCCTGGAGCTGCGCAATCTGGCGCTGCAATTCCACCTGTTCTCCGGCAGTCAGTGGGTCATCAGCGCGACCCAGGTGCCGGGCACGGGCTGGACACACAGCCTGAGCCTGTTCCAGGCCCTGCCCGGCCGGCAGAGCCTGGCCTTGCAGCTGCAACAGGATAGCGATGGCGAACTGGCCGGCCAGCTGCAATGGGCCTGGCAACCGGACGAGCATCCCTGGAGCCTGCGCGCCGACCTGGCCGATGACACACGCGGCAGCGCCAGCCGCATCGGCGCCTTCTACAACGGCGAATACGGCGCCGGCAGCGTCGGCGTCAACGACAACCCGGACGGACGCAGCCTGCAGGGCAGCTTGTCGACCGGGCTGGCCTGGGTGCCCGGCAACCTGTTCTGGAGCCGGCGCCTGAATGACAGCTTCATCGTCGTCGATGCCGGCGAGCCCGGCATCACCCTGTATCGCAACAACCAGATCGTGGGCCGCACCGACAGCCACGGCCAGCTCCTGGTCAGCGACCTGCAGCCCTACCACCCGGCCCTGCTGGCACTGGGCCTGGATGACCTGTCGCTCGATGCCCAGCCGGCCAGCCTGGAGCAGACCGTACGCCCGCCCCGTGGCGCCGGCCGTGTCGACTGGCGACAGCCATCGGGCAGTCGCCTGAATGCCTGGCATGCGCGTCTGGATGGCGGCAGCCTGCTGCCCGCCGGCAGCCTCATCCGGCACAACGATGAAAGCGCCGACCTGCCCAGCGGCCAGGATGGCCTGCTCTACATCCCCGCCGCCTGGGCCGGCGCTACACTGGACATCACACTGCCGGACGGCAGGCGCTGCCACATCGGCACGTTGCCCGCCGACGACCCTGCAACGGAGGCGACATGCGTACTCCAGCCCTGATCTGCCTGCTCCTGTCGGCCGCGCCGGCAATGGCTGCGACCTGCACGCTGACCGCCACCTCGGTGCCCTTCGGCAACTACAACGCGGTGCTGGCACTGCCCAACGACAACACCGGCACGATCAGCGTCACCTGCCAGTCCGGCCTGCTCGAACTGGTCAGCTACAGCATCGCGCTGTCCGCCGGCAACAGCGGCAATGCCGCGGCACGCCAGCTCAAGGCCGGAGCCAACGCGCTCAACTACAACCTGTACAAGGACATCCTGCACAGCAACTACTGGGGCAGCGGTGCCCAGGCCCTGGCCAGCAGCGTGCAGATCCTCACCATACTGACGCCGTTCACCACCAACTACACGGTCTACGGCCGCATACCGGCCGGGCAGAGCAGCGCTCCCTCCGGCAGCTACAGCGACTCCATACAGGCCACGGTCACTTTCTGAGCAGCCTTTCCTGTGGTGATGGTGGCCGCGGACTGTTAGCATTGGCGACAATTTTCCCGCTGACAGCCGTACTCCCCGCTCATGGACTTCAAAGACATTCTGCATCTGGTCAGGGACGATTTCTCCGCTGTCGATGCCTGCATCACTGCCAACCTGCAATCGCGCGTGCCACTGGTCAGCGAAGTCGGCGAATACATCGTGCAGAGCGGCGGCAAGCGCCTGCGCCCGCTGGTGACCCTGCTCACCGCGCGAGCCTGCGGCTATGCCGGCGAGCAGCATGTCAACGTCGCCGCCATCATCGAAATGCTGCACACCGCCACCCTGCTGCACGATGACGTGGTCGACGAATCCTCGCTGCGCCGCGGCCGCGCCACCGTCAACGCGCGCTGGGGCAACCCGACCGCCGTGCTGGTCGGCGACTACCTGGTGTCGCGCGCCTTCCAGATGATCGCCGGCCTGAACAGCCAGGACATCCTCGACATCATGGCCGACGGTACCTGCGTCATCGCCGAGGGCGAAGTGCTGCAGCTGATCAACCAGCACGACCCGGACACCACCGAGGCACGCTACCTGGAAGTCATCCACGGCAAGACCGCGAAGATGTTCGAGGCTGCCGCCGAATGCGCCGCCGCGCTGTCGACTCCGGCCCTGCGTCCGGCCATGGCCGCCTACGCCCGCCACCTCGGCGCCGCCTTCCAGATCATCGATGACGTGCTCGACTACACCAGCTCGGCCGAGGTCATGGGCAAGAACGTCGGCGACGACCTCGCCGAAGGCAAGCCCACCCTGCCGCTGATCCAGGCCATGCTGCTCGGCACCCCGGCGGAAGCCGACATGGTGCGCGAAGCCATCCGTACCGGTGGCCTCGATCACCTGCAGGAAATCATCACCCTGGTGCAGCGCTGCGGCGCCCTCGAATACAGCCACGAGCGCGCACGCCAGGAATCCGAGGCCGCCATCGCCGCCCTCGCCCCGCTGCCGGCCTCGAGCTATCGCGAAGGCCTGGAACATCTGGCCCGACTGGCCCTGGTGCGCAATCACTGAGCACGTAACTGACCAAGAAAAGAACAACACCCCCTTTTCAAAGTCAAAACGCGTGCTAGAATGCGCGCCTCGCAAACGGCATGCCGTATGCGAATCGGGGTATAGCTCAGCTTGGTAGAGCGCTACGTTCGGGACGTAGAGGTCGTAGGTTCGAATCCTGCTACCCCGACCAAATATGAAAAACCACGCCTCGGCGTGGTTTTTTGCTTTCTGGCTCCCGCATCGGCACAACCTCGAAAGCTTCTCCTCTCGAAGCCCCCCTATTTTCGCAACACCCCTCCGCGACGCCTCTCACACCTGATTGCCAGTCTTCAGTGTCACAGTTCGCTTGATAAGTTCTTTTTTAGAACTTAGTATTGCCCGACTCGACAACAAAGCCGGCGCCATTCAGGACAAGAACCTGTAGCGCCTGGAGGACTCATCATGACCGCCACAGCCTCATCCATTCGGCCGCCGGGCCTGCTGGGCAAAGGCCTCTCGCTCGCCTTCCTGCTCAGCCTCATCGTGGCGATGGCAGCTTCCGGCTGGGTTTCCCTGTACGAAGGCAGCCACCGTTTCATGCTGCCGTTCACCAGCGACAACGTCGTCGAGCAGGCCAGAGAGACTGCTGACACCCTGCGCGCCGAACCCACCGAGGCCAACGCACGCAAATACAGCGAAGAGTTCTGGGGACTGTCCAAGCTGACCTCGGTCAGGCATTTCGTCGACTCGCGCCTGCTGGAGCACGGCCTCTACTACAGCACCATGCCGAAGACCAACCAGCTGCTGCTGATGCTGCACGTGCTGCTCAGCGTCTTCTGCGTCACGTTCGGCTCCCTGCAGTTCTGGCCGGCCTTCCGCAAGCGCTTCATGAAGGCGCACCGCGCCATCGGCATGACCTACGTCGCCACCGCCCCGGTCGCCACGCTCATCGCCCTGTTCTACCTGGCGCTGACACCGCCCCATCACATCTATGACCATCTCGTGGCCTGGATCGCCCTCTGGATCTTCGGCGTGCTCGCCATCGTCGCCATCGTGAAGGCCATGCTGGCGCTGAAGGCGCGTCGCCTGTTCGAGCATCAGGCCTGGATGGCGCTGTCCTTCGGCTGCCTGCTGGTGGCCCCGCTGCTGCGTCTCGACTGGGTGATGCTGGCGCCGCTGTTTCCCGGCTTCGATCAGGAGACCCTCAATCTGGTCACCGTGGGGGTCATGCTGCCGGAGTGCCTGCTGATCGCCTATGCCCTGATCCTGATCAACCGTCAGAATCCGCGCCCGATGACCCAGCGCAAGCCCGCTGCGCTGGCGCTGGCCGGCGCCAGCCTGTTCCTGCGCGCAGGCCCGGCCCTGCTGGTCGCGGCGCTGGTGCTCGCCATCGTCAACGTGCTGTTCTATCTGGCCGGCCAGGGCCTGACCGGCATGAGCGCCGCCGCCGAACTCATGCCCGCCTCCCTGATCACGCACGAGCATGAGGTCTTCAGTGCTCATCCGCTGCTGCTGGCCCTGTTCACGCTGAGCATCAGCCTGGCCTTCCCGACTGCCGTGCGCGCCCTCGCCCGCCAGTTTCAGGCCGCCCCCGGCACGACCGCCGACGTCGGCCTGGCAACACCGCTGCTGACGCTGATCACCGGCATCAGCGCCTGCCTGCTCGGCTGGCACGTCGGCCTGACCCCGGGCAACCTCTGGCTGTCCGGCGGCACCATGTATCTGGTCAACGGCCTCGTCATCACCGGCTTCAGCCTCATGCTGCTGGCCGCCGCGCGCAACGGCAGCATCGCGCAGGCCAAGGAAAGCCTGGTCTTCCTGCTCTGCCTGCTGCCGTTCCCGACCCTGTTCGCCCTCACCTTGCAGGTGCTGGGCTGGATACAGCTGCCGGCCGACTACATCAGCGCCGGCCAGGGCTTCGTCATTCCCGTCGGCTTCAGCGGCGGCCTCCTCTTCCTGGCCATGTTCTACGTGGTTTACGGCCAGGCCACCCGCGAACACAACTGATCGACTCCGGAGCATCACGACATGCACAAGCCTGACCTGTTCGTACATTCCGAAAATGCCACTCTGGCCGTCTACACCTGGGGCGAGAAGCCCGGCCCCGGCAATCCGCGCGATGTCGTGATGCTCGCCCACGGCTTTCCGGATCGCGCGCTGTTCTGGGAGAAGGTGGCCATCGCGCTGCAGAAAACCCACTACGTGGTGGCCTTCGACATGCGCGGCTGCGCCAGCTCCACGCATCTGCGCGGCATGCGTCATTACCGCTTCGAGCCGCTGATAGCCGATCTCTACGCTGTCATCGACGCGGTCAGCCCGAATCAGAAGGTGTACCTGGTCGGTCACGACTGGGGCGGCATCTACGGCTGGAACGCCATCTGCAGCAGCGAGGGCGAGCAGCGCATCGCCGGCTTCCTGACCCTGTCTCCGGCCCTGGAACATGTCGGCAGCTATCTGCTCCGCCGCATGGCACGCCCGACGCCGCGCAACCTGCTGCAGCTTGGCGGACAGCTGGTGCGCAACAGCCTGATGACCTTCTTCACGCTGCCGCTGCTGCCGGAACTGCTCTTTCTCAGCGGTCTGGGCAATGTCCTGTTTCGCGTCCTCGTCGGCCACTTCGAGCCGGATATCAAGTTCCACAAGAACGAGGGCATGGAAGGCGACGCCATCCGCTATCTCGGCATCTACCGCGCCAACCTGCTGCAGCGCACCCTGTTCGGCAAGCCGATCAGCACCCGCGTGCCCGTGCATGTGCTGATGGCGCAGCGCGACCCCTTCCTGCCGCCCGCCGTGTTCGAGAGCTGCCGCGACAGCGCCGCCAGCTACAGCGAGTCCTTTGTCGATGCCGCGCACTGGGCACCGCTGAGCCGCCCGCAGGAGCTGGCCGACGCCATCGGCAAGTTCACGCAGCAGCACAGGCCGGCCTGAGCACCGGAGCAGGCAGGCCCTGGCGGAGTCGCCACTGACCTGCCCCGGGACTCCGCCTGCCCGCTGAAACGACAACAGGCGACCGAGGTCGCCTGTTGTCATTCACAACCAGAGCCTCAGTGGGCTGCGGCCTTGCTGGCACCGATGCCGGTGTTCTGGCGCACGTAGAGCTCGGTCCATTTGCTTTCGGCACGGCGATCACGACGCCACAGCAGCGAGCCCAGAACCACCGACAGGAAGCCCATGGGGATGGAGATGATGCCCGGGTTCTTGAGCTTGATCAGCGGCTCTTCGAGACCCACCATCGAGGTCGTCCTGCCCTCGTACTTGACCAGATCCTCGCCCGCCTTCACCACGTCCTTGTCGAGCTTGGCCAGCGCCTTGGTCGTGGTCGCACGTGCCTTGTCGGCCAGTGTCGGATCAGCCAGCTTGAGCTCGAGGCCGGCCCGCTTTTCCGGAGCTTCGGCGATCAGCTTGGTGGCTTCAGCCCTGACCTTGATCGGATAGGTCATGTTCGGCGACACCAGCACCAGCGCGATCGCGGTGAAGGTGCCGACCACCATGCCGGCCATGATGCCGCCGGTGTTGCAGCGCTTCCAGTACAGCGTCAGCAGGATGCACGGCAGATTGGCCGAGGCCGCCACGGCGAAGGCCAGGCCGACCAGGTGAGCCACGTTCTGGCCCTTGGCGGCAATGCCGATGACGATGGCGATGGCACCGACGATCAGCGTCGAGATGCGTGCCGCCTTCATCTGCTCCTGCTGGCTGGCGTGCTCGCCACGGATGACGCCGACATAGAGGTCATGCGCCATGGCCGAAGCCGAGGCCAGCACGAGACCGGCGACCACCGCCACGATGGTGGCAAAGGCCACGGCCGCCACGAAGGCGAGC
>JAHFSA010000007.1:22190-173975 GCA_023265995.1 Perlucidibaca sp. | reverse complement strand
TACGCAGCGAGCCGCCACCAAGCTCGGTGCCGTTGAGCACCATGTCATAGGCGACCGACAGGGCTTCGCCCGGATTGGTCTTAAGCAGGGCGACATCGCACTTGGGCAGCGTGAACGGGTGATGCACCGAGGTCCACTGGCCGTCGGCGACTTCCTCGAACATCGGGAAGTCGACCACCCACAGCGGCGCCCACTCGCAGGTCAGCAGCTTGAGGTCGTGGCCGAGGCGGACGCGCAGGGCGCCCATGGCGTCGTTGACGATCTTGGCCTTGTCGGCGCCGAAGAAGATCAGGTCGCCGTTCTGCGCGCCGGTGCGCTCGATGATGGCGACCAGGGCTTCATTGGGCAGGAACTTCACGATCGGCGACTGCAGGCCGCTGCCTTCGCCGTTGTGGATGTTGGAGACGTCATTGACCTTGATGTAAGCCAGGCCCTTGGCGCCGTAGATGCCGACGAACTTGGTGTAGTCGTCGATCTGGCTGCGCGGCATGGCGTTGCCACCCGGCACCTTGAGCGCCACGACACGACCCTTGGGGTCCTTGGCCGGGCCGGCGAAGACCTTGAACTCGATGCTCTGCAGCAGGTCGGCGACATCGACCAGCTCCATCGGGATGCGCAGGTCGGGCTTGTCGGAGGCGAAGCGGCGCATGGCTTCGTTGTAGGTCATGCGCGGGAAGGCATCGAACTTCACGTTCAGCAGTTCGTCGAAAAGCTGCACGATCATCTTTTCGGTGATCGCCATGATCTCCTCGTCGCTGAGGAACGAGGTCTCGATGTCGATCTGGGTGAATTCGGGCTGACGGTCGGCGCGCAGGTCTTCGTCGCGGAAGCACTTGGCGATCTGGTAGTAGCGGTCGAAGCCGGACACCATGAGCAGCTGCTTGAACAGCTGCGGCGACTGCGGCAGGGCGAAGAAGCTGCCCGGCTGGGTGCGCGACGGCACCAGGTAGTCGCGCGCGCCTTCCGGCGTGGCACGGGTCAGGATCGGCGTTTCGACATCGAGGAAGCCGTTTTCGTCGAGGTAGTTGCGGATCAGCGAGGTGACCTTGGAACGGAAGCGCATGCGCTCCAGCATTTCCGGGCGGCGCATGTCCAGGAAGCGGTACTTCAGACGCACTTCCTCGCCGACGTTGGTGAAGTCGTCGTTGAGCGGGAACGGCGGCGTTTCGGCCTGCGCGAGGATTTCGATGGCCTTGCCCAGGACTTCGATCTGGCCGCTCGGCATGTTGACGTTTTCGGTGCCGGCATAGCGCTGACGGACACGACCGGTGACCTTGAGCACGAACTCGGAGCGCGACTTGTCAGCCAGGGCGAAGGCCTCGGGGGTATCCGGATCGATGACGACCTGGACCAGGCCGTCACGGTCACGCAGGTCGAGGAAGATCACGCCGCCATGGTCGCGACGACGATGCACCCAGCCGCAGAGGGTCACGGTCTGGTCGATGTGGGATTGGTTGAGACTGCCGCAGTAGTGACTACGCATGGTGCCGGTATCCGAGATTTCGAGTGAAGCGCCAGAGAGGTCTGGCTTAGCAAGCCGGCAAGTATAGCCTTGCCGACAAAAAACTGAGAACCATGGTTATTGGTCAGGGAGCTCTTTACAGGTGAAAAATCTTGGCGTACATAGCGCGAAAGAGGGCATGCCCCGGTTTTGACAGTGATTTTCTGAACGATGGCCGTCGGAGGGCTGAACGTTGGAAGAAGGTTTTCTGGAAGACAACACGGAATCCGAGAGCGAGGACGTGTCCAAGGCCCAGGCGGCCAAGAATGCGCTGCTCAAGCGGCGTCAGCTCGACAATGTCATCGAGGAACGACGTCTGAGTCGCGAGCTGCGCGACTACGATTTCAATCTCGACGACGAATAGGCGGCCAATTTGCCGGCATTGGCAGAGGGCTTCCCTTGCGTGCCGGAACGGTCTTGGCATAATGACCCGGCCCGAGGGCTAATGCCCCGCCCATTCTCGATATAAGGAAACTGTCATGGCGATCGAACTGCCCGCTCTGCCTTACGAAAGCACCGCTCTGGAACCGTACATCACGGCTCACACCCTGAGCTTCCACCACGGCAAGCACCACAACGCCTATGTCGTGAACCTGAACAACCTGATCAAGGGCACCGATCTCGAAGGCCAGAGCCTGGAAGCCATCGTTGCCGCTTCCGCTGGCGACGCCGCCAAGGCCGGCATCTTCAACAACAGCGCCCAAGTCTGGAACCACACCTTCTACTGGAACAGCATGAAGCAGAACGGCGGCGGCCTGCCGACCGGCGCCATTGCTGCCAGGATCGATGCCGACTTCGGCTCCTACGAGAAGTTCGTTGAAGCCTTCAAGGTCGCTGCCACCACGCAGTTCGGCTCCGGCTGGGCCTGGCTGGTCGTCGGTGCCGACGGCAAGCTCGCCGTCACCAAGACCGGCAACGCCGACACCCCGATCGTGCACGGCCAGAAGCCGCTGATCACCATCGACGTCTGGGAACACGCCTACTACCTGGACTTCCAGAACCGTCGCCCGGACTACATCACGACCTTCCTCGACAAGCTGGTCAACTGGGACTTCGCCAACGCCAACCTGGCCGGCTGATGTTCCTGGCGGCCTCGCGGCTGCCGTGATGAACGCTGAAGATGTTCGTTGAAAAAGGCGCCTGCGGGCGCCTTTTTCATGCCTGTGTGGCTAGAATCGGGGCTTGTTTCCCGGACTGTCCGCCGATGCCCGTGTCTGCCCGTCATCCCGCTCCCAGTGCCCGTCGCCGCAATCTGGTCGAGCTCTGCCTGCTGCGCGGCGTGCTGCTGGTCCTGCTGCTGTTGACGGCGCTGGCCATGGGCATGGGACGTGACCAGCTTGGCAGCCTGCCATCCGGTCTGCTCATGGTGGTGGCCGGCCTGCTGCTGATCAATCTGCTGACCATGCTGCGCCTGCGCACGGCCAGCACCGTCGGCGATGACGAGCTGTTCCTGCAGCTGCTCTTCGATGTCCTGCTGCTGACCGCGCTGTTCCTGCAAAGCGGCGGCAGCGGCAATCCCTTCGTGACCTACTACCTGGTGCCGCTGGCGATCGCGGCCTCGACCCTGGGCTGGCTGCAGACCGGCGCGCTCGCCGTGTTCATGCTGCTCGGCTACAGCAGCCTGTTCTGGCAGGGCAACCCGGCCCTGGCTGGCGCCATGCAGTGGCCCTGGCACAGCTACGCCGGGCATCTGGCCGGCATGTGGATCAATTTCGTCATCAGCGGCGCGCTGCTGGTGGTCTTCGTCGGGCGCATGCAGCGCCGTCTGCGCGCGCAGGACAGGCATCTCGCCGAGCAGCAGCGGCGCCAGCTCCAGCGTGATCAGGCGGTGGCCATGGGCACCCTGGCGGCCAGCGCCGTGCACGAGCTGGCCACGCCCTTGTCGACACTGACGCTGGTGGGCGCCGAGCTGGCCGAAACCCTGCCCGACGACAGTCCGCAGCGTCAGTCCGTGATCCTGCTGCAGTCACAGCTGGAGCGCTGTCGCCAGATACTGGCCGATCTGCGTGAGCAGGCGCGCCAGCCTGACACCATGCCGCGCAAGCCGCTGCGCGAGCATGCCGGCGGCTGGCTGCAGCCGCTCAAGGTCTGGCAGCCGGAGCGCGAGTTCAGGCTCAGCCTGGGCGAGGGGGCCGGGCAGGTCATCGCCGTGCCCTGGCTGTTGCAGCAGGTTCTGCACAACCTTTTGCAGAATGCCGCCGACGCCAGTCGCCGGCAGGTCAGCCTGCATGTCGAGATCCGCGAACAGACTCTGCTGTGCCGTATTGCCGATGATGGTGACGGCTGGCCGGAAGAGCTGCTGGGCCGCATAGGCCAGCCGGCGGTGAGCAGCAAGCCCGACGGCCTGGGACTGGGCGTGTTTCTCAGCCAGGTCACGGTCGCCGAGCTGGGCGGCACGTTGCTGCTGAGCAATGCCGATGAGGGTGGCGCCGAGGTTCAGCTGCGCATTCCGCTGTCGGCGCTGGCGACTGCCGGCGCTGACGCCATGGCGGGCAAGGGAGGTTTGCGCGATGCGCCTGCTGCTGGTTGATGACGACGAGGTCTTCCGCGACACCCTGGCGCGTGCCTGTCAGCGTCGCGGCCACGCTGTGGTCACGGCGGCCGACGGTGCCTCCGCGCTGGCACGCCTCGGCGATTTCCTGCCCGAGGCCTGTGTGCTCGACCTGCGCCTGGCCAGCGAGTCCGGCCTGCAACTGCTGCCGGCACTGCTGGAGCGCGCACCGGGGCTGCGCATACTCATGCTCACCGGCTACAGCTCCATAGCCACCGCCGTCGAGGCCATCAAGCGCGGCGCGGTGAATTATCTGGCCAAGCCGGCCACGGCGGATGACATCCTGCGTGCCCTTGGCGTCATGGATGTGGTGGAACTGGCGGAGGATGAGGCCGACGAGGGCCAGGCGCTGTCAGTCGATCGCCTGGCCTGGGAGCATATTCAGCGCGTGCTGCTGGAAGAAGGCGGCAACATTTCCTCCACCGCGCGCCGTCTCGGCATGCACCGCCGCACCTTGCAGCGGCGTCTGCTCAAGCGTCCGGTTGCCCAGTAGTGGCGGCGCGACCCAGCTTCAGGCGCAGAAAGGCGATCACGCCGGGCAGCACGCTCAGGCCGACAATGGCGAAGACCACGATCATGAAGTTGTCCTTGACCACCGGCAGGTTGCCGAAGCCGTAGCCGAGCCAGATGAAGCTGGCTATCCAGAGCAGGCCGCCAAGCACGTCGATGATCAGGAAGCGGCGGTAGGGCATGCGGCCTATGCCGGCCACGAACGGCGCGAAGGTGCGGATGATGGGCATGAAGCGCGCCAGCACAATGGTCTTGCCGCCATGGCGGTCGAAGAAGGCCTGGGTCTTGTCCAGATAGTCGCGACGCAGCCAGCGCGAGTCTATGGCATGGACGCGCTGGCCGAGCAGGCGGCCGATGGCGTAGTTGCAGTTGTCGCCGAGCACGGCGGCGAACCAGAGCAGTCCGGTCAGCAGCCAGGGATCCATGGCGCCGGTTGCGGCCAGGGCGCCGGCGGCGAACAGCAGGCTGTCACCGGGCAGGAAGGGCATGACCACGACCCCGGTTTCGACAAACACGATGAAGAACAGCAGGCCGTAGACCAGGGCGCCGTGGGCGCGCGTGAACTCTGCAAGATGAACGTCTACATGCAGAATGAAATCAATCAGTTCCATGCGGTTTCCAGAAATTTCATGAAGGCTTTCTTGTCGCTCTCGCCGATCAGCGGCGAGCGTGCTTCACCGCGACTGTTCCAGGCCAGGAAGGCCGGCGGGCCGAACAGGCGCTGGCGCTGCAGCCAGTCGAGCTGGGCGGCATCGGTGGCGGTAATGTCGAACTTCAGGCGCACGCCCTTGGCAAGCGCGGCGCGCACATCAGGCTGATTGAGCACCTTGTGCTCCATCTCGACACAGCTGATGCACCAGTCGGCAAAGACATCGACGATGACCGGCTTGCCCTGGCGACGTGCATCGGCGACGGCGGCATCCAGCACTGCCGGGTCGGTGATGCGACGGAAGAGCTCTTCGCTGCCGCCGGTGCTGTCCGCGCCTGCCGTGGCGGCTGCGACAACAGCGGTCTGCCAGGGCCGCAGCGGATCTTCGCCGCCGCGTGCCGAGCCCCACACCAGCAATGCGGCCCAGGTCAGCAGGAGCAGGGCGGCGATGACGGCAGGGACACGGCGGCTGCTCAGCGCCGGCAGCAGCGCGGCGGTCAGCGCCAGCAGGCCGGCCCAGGTCAGCATCTGCACGCCGGCCGGCAGCAGGCGGTTGACCAGGCTCAGGGCGACAGCCAGCAGCAGCCAGGCGAACAGGCGCTTGACGGCATCCAGCCAGGGGCCCGAGCGCGGCAGCAGGCGACCGCCGCCGGCACCGAGCAGCAGCAGCGGCAGGCCCATGCCCAGACTCAGGCTGAACAGCGCGGCGGCGCCGAGCACGGCATCCTGGGTGGAGCTCAGGTAGAGCATGACACCGGCCAGCGGTGCCGACACGCAGGGCGAGACAATCAGGCTGCTGACCGCGCCCATGACGAACACGGAGCCGTAGGCGCCGCCTTGCTGGCGTGTCTGCATGGCCTCCAGGGGGCGGCGCAGGAAGCCGGGCAGCTGCAGATTGCCGCCTTGCATGAGGAGGGCGGCCAGCGCCACGAAAACCAGCGCGAAAGTGATCAGCACGGCCGGCTTCTGCAGCAGCGCCGACAGGTTGGCGGCGGCGCCCAGGCTGGCAATGAGCAGGCCGGCGAGGGTGTACATGACGCTCATGCCCAGCACATAGCTGAGTGCCAGCAGAAAGCCGCGGCGGCTGTCGAGCGCGCGTCCCTGACTGCCGGCCTGGCTGCCGGCAATGATGGCCGAGAGGATGGGCAGCATGGGCAGCACGCAGGGCGTGAAGGAGAGGCCGAGGCCGAAAAGCAGGAAGGCGCCCAGCACCAGCGGGAAGGAGGCATGCGCCAGCCAGTCGGCGAGTGCGCCAGCGCTGGCGCCATCGGGTCGTGCCGCGCCGGAGCTTGTACCGGGATTTGCTGCGGTCACTGTCTTGTCAGTGACGGCCTTGTCAGCGGCGGTGGGCGCTGCCGTCCAGGTGGCCAGATCGACATCCACGTTCCAGGTCTGCGGCGGGTAGCACAGGCCGGCCTCGGCGCAGCCCTGGTAGCGGACGCTGAGATGTGCCGTGCCGGAGCGCTTGAGGTCGGCCGGTGCCGTCAGGACGAGATCGACATCGCTGCGATAGACCTTGACCTTGCCGAAGTTGGGATCGTCATGCCATTCGCCGGCCTGCATGGCGGTGAACAGCGGTGCCGGCAGATCGCTTTCGCGCCAGCTCAGCTTGAACTGACGGTCATAGAGGTAGTGGCCCGGAGTCACCGCCCAGTGCAGCTCGAGGCGTCCGGGCTGCAGCTGTGACGAGGGCTTGAAGGCCTCCTCGACCGGCAGGAAGTCACCCTTTCTGCCGGTATCGAAGAGCAGGCCTCTGGCCGCTGCCGGCATGACCAGCAGGCTTTGCAGGAGCAGTGACAGCAGCAAAAGCAGCAGCGCGGACGATTGGCGACGGGACATCATTCGTGAGGCTCTGGGCGGAGGCGAATAACCGGTGCGCAAGTATGGCGCTCAGCTGCAGGCAATGAACAGTCGACAGGTGATCTTTTCCTGCAGGCTTTGCGGGTTGTCCAGTTGCATGCGCTGCAGCCAGCCCGCCGGCGCGGTCTTGTTGCGACCGTTCCAGAGCGCCTTGAGCACGGCCACCTTGTCATCCTTGATGGCCTTCATGCGGTTCAGCACCTTGGCGATCTTCAGCTCGTCCGGCGTCAGGTCGCAACCGAACGGGAAGTCCGGCAGCAGGCCCTTGTCCTTGAACGGCAGCAGGCGCGCGGCCAGCACCTCCGGCAGGTTCTGGCGCTGGCTGGCCGGAATCACGTAACCGGCCTCGATCTTGCCGGCCGACTTGGCCTTGGCCAGCAGTTGCTCCTGGAAGCGCGAGTCGGTGATGGCGAGCAGACGCTGGATGATCTCGCGGTCGGTGTGGCCGCGCAGGTCGGCAATGCCGTATTCGGTGATGACGATGTCGCGCAGCTGGCGCGGGATGGTGGTGTAGCCGTAGTTCCAGACAATGTTGGAGCTGGCCTCGCCACGCGGGCCGCCACCTTCGCGGCTGGAGCGCAGCATGAGGATGGACTGGGCATCGGGCAGGGCATGCGACATGGCGACGAAGTTGTACTGGCCGCCGACGCCGCTGACCACGCGCCCGGTCTCCAGGCCATCGGAGATCGCCGAGCCGAGCAGCGTCATCATCATGCAGGTGTTGATGAAACTGGCGTCCTTGCGCTGGGCGCGGCCGAGGCCGTCCTGACCGTAGAGCTGGTTGATGAAGCCGATGGCGGTCATGTTGACCTTGGCGCGGGTGTCGTCGTCGAGGTCGCGCAGGGCCTGATAGAAGTCGCGCGGGCCGAGGAAGAAGCCACCGGTCATGGTATGGCCGCCACGCAGGCGCTCGCCGAGGCCGGCGGCGGACAGGGCGGCACGGGTTTCGACGGCATCGAGACGGGCCGGCACGCGTTGGTCATTGATCACCAGCGTTTCGCCATCCAGCGTCACGGTCTCGCGGAAAATGCCGAAACGCTGCAGCAGGGCGACATCGGCGGCGTTGAGCAGGGTGCGGATGCTGCCGTGCTCGACCAGGGCATCGAGCATGTCCAGGCAGATCTGCTCGCTGATGCGGCCGCTGTTGAGCAGGTTCTGCAGACCGGCATGATCATAGACCGGGCGGCGGATGATGCCGGCCTGCATGAGCTTCATGAAGCCGTTGACGAACATTTCGCTGCAGCCGTAGAGGCCCTGCTCGAACGGGCCGACCTGGGTCTGGTGCGAGCCCAGCGCCAGCAGCATGGCGCGATAGTCGTCGTTCTGCCGGTCACGCAGAATCAGACCCTGGGTGATGGCGTCGCCGAGCGAGCCGATGCCGATCTGCAGCGTGCCGCCATCGCGCACCAGCGACGAGGCGTGCAGGCCGATGGCGTATTCGGCCAGGCTGACATTCATGTTGGGCGCCGAGAACAGCGTGTGCGTGCCTTCCGGGCAGTCGACCACGGCATCGATCAGATTGAGATCGACAATGGCATCGTTCTCCATGAAGGGCAGCTCGCGGTTGACCAGCAGCACGCGATAGACCTGGGCGCCGGTGGCCTTGAACAGCGGCAGCAGATCCAGGGTCACGTCCGGGTTGCAGGACAGCGAGTATTCGGTACGACCGTCGCGCTCGCGGATGGCCACGGCCTGGGCGACGACGTTGACGCCCTGCAGCAGCATGTCGCGGGCGGCATGGGTGTAGTGGGTCGCCATGTAGTTCTGCTGGGCGTAATCGTTGCGCAGATAGTCGCCGGACTTGAGGAAGAACTCGGAGACATCGACATTGGCCGGCAGTTTGCCCTTGCGCAGGTCGGTGACGTAGTCGAGCTCGACATAGTCACCGAAGACGCGGTCGATGAAGGGCCGCATGAAGGCTTCTTCAAGTGCGTTCGAGGTCTGCGGTTTCTGCAGCGAGAGCGCGGTCAGGATGCGCAGGCTGCGTGCCGGATCGGCCTTGATGCGGGCATAGAGCCGGTTGAGCAGGGCGTTGGGCTTGCCTATGCCCAGTGGTGTACCGATCACCACACGCGGGCCGGTGAGGGCGAGCATGTTGTCGAGGCAGACGTCGAGCGAATCGAAATGGCGGGGCATGTGAATTCCTTGTCGGAGATTTTCTTGTTGTTGTCATGGCAGGCCTCGTCGTGCTGACGGACCTGGCTCCCGATCATTTCCAAATCATAAGAAAATCCGGCGGCTTGGGCTACAATGGTGCATATCTTTGATCTGGAACACCCCTCTTGCTCGATCTGCATCATCTGGAAGTCTGGCGAGACGACCGCTGCCTGTTCAGCGGACTGTCGGCCTCGCTGCGTCCGGGTGATGTGCTGCAGGTCTGCGGCCCCAATGGCGCCGGCAAGACCACGCTGCTGCATCTGGTGGCCGGCCTGGGGCGGGCACAGCACGGGCACGTCCACTGGCTGGAGCATCCGCGCGAACACGATCCCGAGGATTTCCAGCGCAATCTGCTGTTCATTGGCCATCTGCCCGGCATCAAGGCCGCGCTCACGGTGGCGGAAAACCTGAATTTCCTGGCCGCCTGTCGCGGCCTGATGCTGACCGAGGCCGATCTGTCCGCGGCACTGGCGCGGGTCGGTCTCGACGGCTACGAGGACAGCCCCTGCGGCCAGCTCTCCGCCGGGCAGAAGCGCCGTGTGGCGCTCGCTCGCCTGTTCACCGAGCCGGTGCCGCTGTGGATACTCGACGAGCCGTTCACCGCCATCGACCAGCAGGGCGTGGCCGAGCTGGAAGGCTGGATCGCCGATCACGCCGAGCGCGGCGGCATGGCGCTGCTGACCACCCATCATGTCCTGAAGCTGCGCTGCCCGCTGCGCCAGCTCGTGCTGACTCGCCCGGTCACGGAAGATGACGAAGCGGAAGAGGCCGACTGGGGCCATGACGAGCAGGAGGGCGGGGCATGATCTGGCTGACCGCCTGGCGCCTGCTGCGGCGCGACCTCAGTCTCGGCCTGCGCCAGAGTGGCGACTGGCTGAATCCTCTGGTGTTCTTCCTCATGGTCATCGCGCTGGTGCCGCTGGCGGTGAGTCCGGAACCCGCGCGCCTGCGCGAGCTGGCCGCTGGCATCATCTGGATCGCCGCCTTGCTGGCCGTGCTGCTGGCCATGGACAGCCTGTTTCGCGGCGATTACGCCGACGGCACCCTGGAGCAGCTGTTGCTGACGCCCGCGCCGTTGCCGTTGCTGGTGCTTGCCAAGGTGCTGGCGCACTGGCTGCAGACCGGACTCAGCCTGACGCTGCTGACACCGCTGGCGGCCATCTTGCTTAATCTGCCGGCCCAGGCCGTGCCCGTGCTCTGTCTGACCCTGCTGCTCGGCACCCTGACACTGAGCCTGATCAGTGCCATCGGCGCCGCGCTCACGGTAGGCTTGCGCCGTGGTGGCGTGCTGGTGCCGCTGATCACGCTGCCCCTGCACATCCCGGTGCTGATCTTTGCCACCGCGGCGGTGCAGGCCTGCATGATCGGCCTGCCGGTTGATGGTTATGTGGCCGTGCTCGGCGCCTTCCTGGTGCTGGCACTGCTGCTGGCGCCGCTGGCGGCGGCGGCGGCGTTGCGCCTGGCGGTCAGTGGCGCCTGAACTGGAATCGAGGACATGGCATGAAGTGGTTGCGTGATCTCTGGGCTGCCTTCGAACGGACGGTGAGTCCGCGACATTTCTACGAGCTGAGCGGGCGCTGGCTGCCCTGGCTGGCCTGGCCGGCGGCCGTGCTGCTGGCGGTCGGCCTGGTCTGGGGTCTGGCCTTCGCGCCGCCCGACTATCAGCAGGGCAACAGCTACCGCATCATCTTCATTCATGTGCCGTCTGCCAGCCTGGCCATGGGCGGCTATCTGCTGCTGGCCGTCTGCGCCGTGATTTCGCTGGTCTGGCGCGTGAAGACGGCGGAGATGGTGGCCAAGGCGGCGGCGCCGGTGGGTGCGCTGTTCTGCTTTTTCGCGCTGGTCACCGGCTCGCTCTGGGGCAAGCCGACCTGGGGCACCTACTGGGTCTGGGATGCCCGTCTGACCTCCATGCTGCTGCTGCTCTTCCTTTATATGGGTGTGATCGCCCTGCACAATGCCTATGAGGATGCCGCGCAGGGCAGCAAGGCCTCCGCCATCCTGGCGCTGGTGGGGGTCGTCAACCTGCCCATCATCAAGTACTCGGTGCAGTGGTGGAACACCCTGCATCAGGGTTCGACCTTCCGCATCACCGAGCGCCCGACCATGCCGCCGGAAATGTATCTGCCGCTGCTGGTCATGCTGCTCGGCCTCTATCTGCTCTTCGGCGCGCTGGTGATCCAGCGCAGCCGCCACGAGATTCTTCGCCGCGAGCGCCGCAGCCAGTGGGTCAGGAACATCATCCTGGCATCCGGCCCGGCAGCGGGGAGAGCATGATGGCCTTTGCTTCCCTGCATGACTTTCTCGCCATGGGCGGCCACGGCCGCTACGTCTGGCTGTCCTATGGTCTGGTCTTCTTCGGCCTGCTGCTGCTGATCGCGCAGACACGTCGCGGCCAGCAGCGCTGGCTGCGCGACCAGCGCCGCCAGCTGGCGCGTCACCATGCGCGCACCAAGCCAACCTCTTCCGGAGATCCGTCCTGATGCATCCCCAGCGTCGTCGTCGCCTGTTCTGGATCATCGGCCTGCTGGCCGGCCTCGGCGTGGCCGTGGGCCTGGCCAGCTACGCCCTGCGCCAGAACATCAACCTGTTCTACACGCCGTCGCAGCTGGCCGCGCACGAGGCCTCCGAAGGTCAGCGCATCCAGGTCGGCGGTCTGGTCATGCAGGGCTCGCTGCGCCGCTCGCCGGACAGCCTGGCCGTGCGCTTCACCGTCACCGACCTGAAGCAGACCGTCGATGTGGTCTACCAGGGCATCCTGCCCGACCTGTTCCGCGAGGGGCAGGGCATAGTGGCCAACGGCCGCTGGCAGGATGGTGTGGTCAAGGCTGACGAAGTGCTCGCCAAGCATGACGAGAACTACATGCCGCCGCGGGTCAAGGACGCCATCGAGCAGGCCGGTCATCCGGGCGGGCAGGCAAAATGAACGAAGTCGAATTCGATCAGCTGCTGGCCGACTGCAGCGCGACCCTGAAGACCAAGCAGGCGCGGCTGGAGTCGCATTTCGGCCTGTCCGGCATGAGACGCTGGTTCTTTGATCACCATCGTGGTGCCATCGATTTCTTCGCCGCCGACGGCAGCCGCAAGGTCAGCTTCGCGGTGACGCCGATAGGTACCTATTCCTCCGGTCAGGACAGCTGGAAGTGGGCCTGGGCCAACGGTCATCTCGAACAGCCCCTGCGCGACAAGGCCGCCGTGTTCAAGGAGCTGGCCGAGCGCACCGACTACGATCTCTTCGCCGAAGCCGAGCCCATACAGGCCGATGCCGGCATGGCCTGGGAGCTGGCCGCGCTGGCAGTGGCACATATCGATGCCATAGGCTGCTATCGCGCACCCAACCGTGAAACCTGGCTGTTCCTGGCATTGGAGCAGCCGCTGCTCGACTGAGCGGCGGCCGGCCATGAAATCTCCCTTGCCGCTGGTCAATGGCGTGGCGCCCAGCTACCAGTGGCTGCCGCCCGGACAGTGGCCCGGTCTGCTGGCCTTCCTCTGCGAGCGTTTCAGCGAGATCGGCGAGGCCGCCTGGCGTTCGCGCATGGCGCGCGGCCTGGTGATGGATGAGGCCGGGCAGGTGATGACGCCCGCCAGCGCGTACCGGGTCGGCGCCTGCATTCATTACTACCGCGAGATCGCCGACGAGCCGGAGATTCCTTTCCGCGAGCGCGTGATCTACCGCGACGATCACATTCTGGTCGCCGACAAGCCGCATTTCCTGCCGGTCATGCCGGCCGGCCGCTTTCTTCAGGAAACCCTGCTGGTGCGTCTGCGCCGTGAGGGTGGCCTCGATGACCTGGCACCACTGCATCGTATTGACCGCGAAACCGCCGGTCTGGTGCTGTTCTCGGTCAACCCGGCCACTCGCAATGCCTATGCCGCGCTGTTCCGTGAGCGCCGCATCGACAAGGCCTACGATGTGCTGGCGCCACATGCTGACGACCTGAGCTTTCCGCTGTGGCGCCGCAGTCGCCTCGAAGCCGGCGAGCCTTTTTTCCGCATGCAGGAGGTGGCCGGCGAGGCCAACTCGGAAACCCGCATCGACCTGATCGAGCGGCGCGGCGAACTGAGCCTGTACCGGGCCGAGCCGGTGAGTGGTCGCAAGCACCAGATCCGTGTGCATTTCGCCGGGCTGGGACTGCCTATCGTCAATGACAGCTTCTACCCGGAATTGACCGTGCCGGAAGCAGGAGACGATGCCGGCGCCGATCATTCACGCCCGCTGCAGCTGCTGGCGCGGACGCTGGCATTCACCGACCCGGTCACCGGACAGGCGCGATACTTCGAGTCGGCCTTCCGGCTCTGAGCCGTGCCTGCTGCATCACGAACGAAGCCGTTTCACAGGCGTGGCGGCTTGCCGGCTTCCGGGGCGTCGCTGTTGCCATGGTCGTTGAGGGCGGGGTCGATGATCAGCGCCAGCAGGCTGATCAGCATGAGAAGCAGGGTCAGGAACGAAGAGAGCGAGTTCATTGCAACCTCCCTGGCGCAGGCCAGTTGTTAGTCTTGCCGAAACTGCGGTGATGTTGTTTCGACTATAACTGTCCATATGGACAGTATCAACGCTTTTCGCGAAAAACATGCAGGCGCGGCGGACGAACAAAACTGGCTATCATTCAGGCGTGCAGAAAAGGGATGCGGTACATGGCGGGGTGGATGACACGGGGAATGCAGGTCTTGCTGCTGGCGACAGTGGCCATGACGGCCCGGGCCGAGACCGCCTGGCAGTTCGATCTGACCCCGGCCGCCATCAAGCCGGAGATCGAGGCCGCCGTGAAGCCCTGGCGCGCCAGCGATGACAAGCGCGGCAAGCAGCCGCTGCACCGCGACGAGGAAATCGCGGTGGATGCCGTCGCCGCCATCTTCGAAGCCCTCAAGGCCATGGGCTATTACGACCCGCAAGTGCAGCTGCGCCGCGACGAGCGTCGCTGGCACCTGCATGTCGCTGCCGGCGAGCCGGTGCGTGTGCATGAGCTCAAGCTTGAGTGGCTGGGCGAGGTCGGTGGCGATCAGCGCTTCCAGCCGCCGGTGTTTCCCATGGCCGAGGGCGACATCCTGCATCAGGGGCATTACGAGGACTTCAAGCAGCAGGTTGCCGACCGCGCCCTGGAGCGCGGCTATTTCGACGGCCGCTGGCTGCGCCACGACATCGCCATCGATCTGCAGCAGCGCCGTGCCGACATAGACCTGAGCTATGACAGCGGCCCGCGCTACCGTTTCGGCGAGGTGCGCTTTCTCGATCTCGCCGGGCATCCGCTGACCGGCCTCGATGCGCGCTGGCTGGAGAGCCTGACGCCGTTCAAGCCCGATGACTACATCAGCAGCCGCAAGCTCTTCCAGTTCCAGAAGAACCTGCTGGCGAGCCGCTATTTCGCCGACGTGCGCGTGACCCTGAAGCGTGACGAAGCGGATGGCCTGGTGGTTCCGGTCGAGGTGCGCGCCGACAATCGCGACCCCAACAAGATGTCGATCGGTCTTGGCTATGCCACCGATGTCGGCCCGCGCGTGACCCTGGAGTGGCAGCGCCATCTGCTGAACAGCGATGGCCATGGCATCGAGGCCAGCACCGAGCTGTCCAGGGTGCGGCAGCAGGGCGAGCTGAAGTACAGCATTCCGTGGACCAACCCGGTCGAGGACACGCTGCAGTTCGTCCTCGGTCTGCAGCGTGACGACATCGATGACACCATCACACATCAGGTCGTGGTCGGTGCGCAGCGCGTCATCCAGCCTGCGCGTGGCTGGCAGATCACCTATGGCGTGCGTGTGTCGGACGAGCGTTTCGAGCGCGACAGCGGCGAGCACGGCGATCAGCTGCTGCTGGTGCCCGGTGTCTCCTTCACGCGCCTGACCAGTCGCGGCGGCCTCGACCCCAGGTCCGGCCTGCGCCAGACCTATCAGATTGAAGGCACGCATCCGGCCCTGTTCTCGGATGCCGAATACATTCTGCTGCGCGCCGGCCTGCGCTGGCTGGACACCTTTGCCGATCGCCACATGCTGCTGGCTCGCCTGGATGCCGGCGCCATACTCAGCCCGGACTTCGACGAGGTGCCGCCGACCGTGCGCTTCTATGCCGGTGGCGACAACAGCGTGCGCGGCTATGACTATCGCAGCCTGTCACCCCACAACGCCGCCGGCGACAGCGTCGGTGGCCAGTACCTCGCTGCCGGTTCGCTGGAATACAACTGGCGCTGGCGGCCGACCTGGCGGCCGGCGGTCTTCATCGATGCCGGCAACTCCTTCAATACGCACTGGCAGCCGCTGGAACTGGGTGCCGGTGTCGGCCTGCGCTGGATCTCGCCGGTCGGTCCGGTGCGTCTCGATATTGCCAGCGCGATCAGCGAGCCGGGCAAGCCGCTGCGCCTGCATCTGACCCTGGGCTCGCCACTGTGACGTTGCTGGCTCGTGTCGGCACGCTGCTGTCCTTCGTCCTGCGCTGGGGTGCGCGTGCGCTCTGGACCCTGAGCATGCAGGTGCTCATCGTGCTTTTCGCGGCCCTGCTCTGGCTGGCGCTGAGCACGACGGCGCCGGGCTGGCTCTGGCAGCAGTTCGGGGCGCAGCTGCCGGCCCTGCAGCTCGCCGGCATCAGCGGCCGCTTCGCCACCGGCCTCGATATCGACGAGCTGCGCTGGCGGAACGATAAATATCAGGTGCAGCTCGATGACATCCATCTGCGCTGGCAGGCGGCCGATCTGCTGCAGGGCCGTGTCAGCCTGGATCAGGTCGTGGTGCGCGCGGCACGCGTGCGCAAGCTGGTGGACACGCCGCCGGAGCCGCTGTCGCTGCCCGAGATCGATCTGCCCGTAGCCTGGTCGGTGCGCGACCTGCAGCTGGCGACATTCGAGTGGCAGCCGTTTTCCGGCTCTCCGGTCGTGATCAAGGATGCGCAGCTGGCCGGCGAGGGTGCCGGTACCCACATCACCGTCACGCAACTCTCGGCACGTCACGAGCTGGGCTCGGCCTCCGTGATCGGGCAGCTCGACACCGCGGCGTTCTGGCCCATGGATCTGAGCTGTGTGCTGACACCGGCCAGCAAGGTCTGGCCGGCGCAGCGCGTCAGCATCAAGGGTGACCTGTCGGCACTCGGTCTGCGCGCGCGCGGGCCCCGGCAATGGCCGCTGGATCTGGCGGTGACCGCCGATGTGCGACCATTGCAGCCGACGTTCCAGGGCCGCCTGACCTGGCCGCGCTGGCAGCCGCCGGGGCAGAAGGACTGGCGCCTCGAGGCCGGCGGTCTGGCGTTCAAGGGCAGTGCTGCCGCCGGCAAGGCCGTGCTCTCGCTGCGTGCCGTGCCGCTCGCCGGCGGTGGCCTGCCGTGGCCGGCGAACTGGCCGCGTCGCGCCGAGCTGGCCGGGCCGCTGGACTGGCAGACCGGGGCAGGGGGTGCCAGTGCCCGCGTCGACTGGCAAGGTCGCTTCGGCAGCATGCCGTGGCTGGTCAAGGGCGCCATCGACAGCACGCAGCTGCAACGCAGCCGGCTCGACATGCAATTGGCCGATGCCCGCCTCAAACTTGCCGGCTGGCTCGACGCCCGCGGCCTTGATGGCGAGCTGCAGGTGCCGCGCCTGCAGCGCTTCCAGTCACAGTTCAGTGGTGCCGCCAGCTTGCAGGGGCACTGGCGGGGCCGGCTGCAGCAAGGTCAGGGCCGCTTCAGTCTGCAGGCCCGGCAGTTGCAGCAGGGCCGCACGGCGCTGGTCGAGCAGTTGCAGGTGATTGTGGATGGCAGTCTGGCGCGCCAGATCTGGCAGATCGACGGGCGGCGCGGTGGCATCGCGGCCAGTCTCGGCCTGCAAGGCCGCATTGACCTTGATACGCCGGCCTGGACCGGCAGTCTGCAGCGCGGGCGCGTGGTCACGGCATCCGGGCCGTGGTTGCTGCGTGCGCCGGCGGCGCTGCGCCTGTCACAGGCCGACAGCCGCCTGGCCGAGCAGTGCTGGCAGCACGAGCCCTGGCTGTTCTGCGGCCATGCCGATCTGCTGCCGACGCTCTGGAGCGCCAAGCTGCATGCCGAGGCCGGCAGCGATGGCAGTCTCCTGGCCACCCTGCGTCGTGACCCGCGCCAGGCCAACCCGGCACTGGATGCCGATCTCGTGCTCGATCGGGTCAATCTCGCGCGGCTGCCGGTCAGTCTGCCGACAGGCCTGGACCTGCAAGGCCGTGCCCATGCCCGGGCGCATCTGGCCGGAACACTGCAGGCCCCCTGGCTGACCGGCGATTTCGGCCTCGACCATGCCAGCCTGAAAATGCCGGCCTATGGTCTGGACTGGCAGCCGCTGCTGCTGAACGGGCGCCTGCTCGGTGATCGCCTCGACTGGCAGGGCTCGGCCAGCGATGCCGCTGGCGGCAAGGCGACACTGACCGGCAATGCCCGTCTGCAGCCGGATTTCCAGCTCCAGGCCCGGCTCGCCGGCAGCAATCTGCATGTGGCCTATGCACCCTGGGCGACGGCCGGCATCAATCCCGACATCAGCCTCGACCTGCGCGATCAGCGCGCCGTGGTGCGTGGCCGGATAGAGGTGCCGCAGGCCCTGATCACGCTGCGCCAGCCGGAGTCGTCCGCGCTCGTCACCTCCGGCGATGTCCGCATCGTGCGTGATCGCGCCGGTCGCGTGCCGCGCCAGCCGGGCGATGTCGCTGCCGGCCTGCCGCTGGACATGGCGTTGACCATCGTGCTCGGCGACCAGGTCAAGCTCGCCGGCATGGGCCTGACCTCGCGCCTGCTCGGCCAGCTCGTGCTCATGCAGCAGCCGGATGAGGCGCTGAGCGCCAATGGCGAGCTGCGCCTGAGTGACGATGCCATCTACGAGGCCTATGGCCAGCGCCTGCAGATCCGCACCGGCCGCTTCCTGTTCGCCGGCCCGGTGACTCGTCCCAACATCAATGTCGAGGCCATACGCAAGGTCAACGATGTCACCGTTGGTGTGCGTCTGAGCGGTCGTGCGCAGTCGCCGCAGGCCGAGCTCTTCTCCGACGAGCCGATGGCCCAGGAAGAGATGCTGTCCCTGCTGGTGCTTGGTCGCTCGCTGAGCAATACCTCGGCGCCGACCGCGGCCGAACGCCAGGCCCTGGCCCTCGGTGCCGCGCTCAAGCTGGGCGGGCGTACCGGCGCCTTCGACAGGCTCGGTCAGCGCCTCGGCATCAGCGACTTCGCGCTCGCCACCCAGGGCGAGAGCGATCAGACCCAGGTCGCTGTCTCCGGCTATATCCGTCCCGACCTCTACCTCAGCTTCGGCATGGGCGTGTTCGCGCCCGTGCAGTCGTTCAAGGTGCGCTACCAGATGAACAAGCGTCTGTCGCTGGAGGCCGTGACGTCACTGGAATCTGCCATCACGCTGTTCTACAGCTGGCGCTTCTGAGCAGCGACTGCCATTCCTGTACACAAGTCTTTTGCTCGCGACCGGGGCTTTCGCTAAACTCCTCGGCTTGCATTTTCGGCCTGTTCGTAGGCCGTCACGACATACCAGGCTTTCAGGAGTTTCCATGCCGGTCATCACCTTGCCCGACGGCTCGCAACGCAGCTTCGATCACCCCGTGTCGGTGATGGACGTCGCCTCCAGCATCGGCCCGGGTCTTGCCAAGGTCACTCTGGCCGGCAGGATGACTCCGGCTGGCGGCGACGCGCGCCTGATCGACGCCAGCGACCTGATCAGCACGGATGCCGCGCTGCAGATCATCACGCCCAAGGACGAGGAGGGTGTCGAGATCATCCGCCACTCCTGCGCCCATCTCGTCGGCCACGCCGTCAAGCAGCTCTATCCGACCGCGAAGATGGTCATCGGCCCGGTCATCGCCGAAGGCTTCTATTACGACATCGCCTACGAGCGTCCGTTCACGCCCGATGACCTCGCCGCCATCGAAGAGCGCATGAACGCGCTGATCGCCAAGGATTACGACGTCATCAAGAAGGTGACGCCGCGCGCCGAGGTCATCGACGTGTTCACCTCGCGTGGCGAGGACTACAAGCTGCGCCTGGTCGACGACATGCCGGACGAGCAGGCCATGGGCCTGTACTACCACGAGGAATACGTCGACATGTGCCGCGGCCCGCACGTGCCGAACACGCGCTTCCTCAAGTCCTTCAAGCTCACCAAGCTGTCCGGCGCCTACTGGCGCGGCGATGCCAAGAACGAGCAGCTGCAGCGTGTCTACGGCACCGCCTGGGCCGACAAGAAGCAGCTCGCCGCCTACATCCTGCGCATGGAAGAAGCCGAGAAACGCGACCACCGCAAGATCGGCAAGGCCCTCGACCTCTTCCATCTCCAGGAAGAAGCGCCGGGCATGGTGTTCTGGCATCCCAACGGCTGGACCATCTATCAGGCGCTCGAGCAGTACATGCGCCAGATCCAGAAGGATCACGGCTACCTGGAAGTGAAGACGCCGCAGGTGGTCGACCGCATCCTCTGGGAAAAGTCCGGGCACTGGGAAAACTACGCCGAGAACATGTTCACCACGAGCTCGGAAAGCCGTGACTACGCGGTGAAGCCGATGAACTGCCCGTGCCATGTGCAGATCTTCAATCAGGGCCTGAAGTCCTACCGCGACCTGCCGCTGCGTCTCGCCGAGTTCGGCGCCTGCCATCGCAACGAGCCCTCGGGCGCGCTGCACGGCATCATGCGCGTGCGCGGTTTCGTGCAGGATGACGCGCACATCTTCTGCACCGAGGCCCAGATCGGTCAGGAAGCGGCGGACTTCATCAAGCTCACGCTGGATGTCTATCGCGACTTCGGTTTCACCGAGATCAGCCTCAAGCTGTCCACGCGTCCGGCCAAGCGCGTCGGCACTGACGAACAATGGGATCGCGCCGAGGCCGCCATGGCCAAGGCCCTGGATGACGCCGGTCTGGCCTGGCAGCTGCAGCCGGGCGAGGGCGCCTTCTACGGTCCCAAGATCGAATTCACCCTGCACGACTGCATCGGCCGCGCCTGGCAGTGCGGCACCCTGCAGCTCGACTTCAACCTGCCGCAGCGCCTCGATGCCAGCTACATCGCCGAGGACAACAGCCGCCAGTTCCCGGTCATGCTGCATCGTGCCATCCTCGGTTCCTTCGAGCGTTTCATCGGAATGCTGCTGGAAAACTACGCCGGCATTCTCCCGGCCTGGCTCTCGCCGCAGCAGGTTTGCGTGATGAATATCACCGACAAACAGGCCGAAGCCGTGCAGAACGTCGAAAAAGCCTTGAAATCACAAGGTTTCCGAGCCTTCAGTGACTTGAGAAACGAGAAGGTTGGCTATAAAATCCGCGAGCGCACGCTCCAGCGCATCCCATATCTGTTGGTGGTGGGCGAGCGTGAAGCAGAACAAGGTACCGTGGCGGTACGCACACGCAAGGGCGAGGATCTCGGAGTCATGACCGTGGCCGCCTTTGCCGAGCTGCTTGCCGCGGACATTGCCCGCAAGGGTCGAGTCGTGGAGAACGAACATTAAGCCGGAAAGACAGCAGGGGCGTGACAAGCGCGCACCCATCAACGCGGACATCAAGCACCGTGAAGTACGACTGATTGACCAGAATGGCGAGCAGGTTGGGGTAGTCTCCATCCGCGAAGCACTGGCCGCGGCCGAAGCCGTCGAGCTGGATCTGGTCGAGATCGTTGCCGATGCCGAACCGCCTGTCTGTCGCATCATGGACTACGGCAAGTTCGTTTTCGAAAAGAAGCAGCAGCAGAAGGAAGCCAAGAAGAAGCAGCACCAGGTGCAGATCAAGGAGATCAAGCTCCGTCCTGGTACTGAAGAGGCTGACTATCAGGTCAAGCTGCGCAACATCGTCCGTTTTCTCGAAGACGGCGACAAGTGCAAGATTACATTGCGTTTTCGCGGACGCGAAATGGCGCATCAGGAGCTGGGTCTCAAGCAGCTTCAACGTATCGAGGTCGATCTGGCCGAGATCGGGGTTGTGGAACAACACCCGAAACTGGAAGGGCGCATGATGGGCATGCTCATCGGCCCCAAGAAAAAGCGTTAATTCGGCAGGAAGCTGAGTTTCGGCTTACCCCCAAGTCAACCGGGTCCAGTCTGCGGACCTCCCGGGAATGGCTGCAAGGGTCACTAACGAGGTAGATATGTCTGCAAAGATCAAGACCAAGAGAGGCGCTGCCAAGCGTTTCTCGAAGACGGCGAACGGCTTCAAGCGCAAGCAGGCCTACAAGCGCCACATCCTCACCAAGAAGTCGGCGAAGCGTATTCGTCAGCTGCGCCCCATGTCCCAGGTTGCTGCCTGTGACGTGCCGAGCGTGCTGCGCATGCTGCCGAACTGCTGATCTGACGGAGGATAGAAAATGGCTCGTGTAAAGCGTGGCGTCATCGCCCACCGTCGTCACAAGAAAGTTCTGGATCGCGCCAAGGGTTACTACGGTGCCCGTTCGCGCGTTTATCGCGTAGCGTTCCAGGCGGTCATCAAGGCCGGCCAGTACGCCTACCGTGACCGTCGCCAGAAGAAGCGTCAGTTCCGTGCCCTCTGGATCGCCCGTATCAACGCGGCTTCGCGTCTGAACGGCCTGTCCTACAGCCGTCTCATCAACGGTCTGAAGAAGGCATCGATCGAAATCGACCGCCGCGTGCTGGCAGACATTGCCGTGCATGATGCAGCTGGTTTCACCGCGATTGCCGAGAAGGCGAAAGCCGGCCTCGCTGCCTAAGCGGTTAGTGTCTGCCGGGTAAAACCGACT
Organism: Perlucidibaca sp.; assembly: GCA_023265995.1. Classification (GTDB taxonomy): domain Bacteria; phylum Pseudomonadota; class Gammaproteobacteria; order Pseudomonadales; family Moraxellaceae; genus Perlucidibaca. The sequence continues at coordinate 152,097 of JAHFSA010000007.1, read as the reverse complement.
GGCACGCACGAAGGGGAAGGGCTGTCAGGTTCTTCCCCTTTTTGTTTTCTGCGCCGCTTGCCGTGGGCAAGGGCATGAGTTGTGTGGCGCGGTCATGCCGGACCGGCCCAAGGAATTGTCATGAGTGATTTGCAAGCGCTGGTGGCGCAAGTCGGGAACGATGTCGCCCAGGCCGCCGACAGTGCCGCCGTGGAGGCCCTGCGCGTCCAGTACCTTGGCAAGAAGAGCCAGCTCAGCGAGCTCTCCAAGCAGATGGGCAAGCTCAGCGACGAAGAGCGTCGCAGCTTTGGTGCCGAGCTCAATGCCGCGCGCGAGGCCATTACCTCCGCGCTCAACAATCGCAAGCAAGTGCTTGATGCTGCTGCACTTGATGCCCAGCTTCAGGCCGAGCGCCTGGATGTCACGCTGCCCGGTCGCGGTCAGCTTCCGGGCGGTCTGCACCCGGTCACCCGTGTGCTCGAACGCATCGAGGACTTCTTCACCAACGTCGGTTTCACCGTCGCCGACGGCCCGGAAGTGGAAGATGACTTCCACAATTTCGAGGCGCTCAACATCCCGTCGCACCACCCGGCGCGCGCGATGCACGACACCTTCTATTTCGATGCCAATCGCCTGCTGCGCACGCACACCTCGCCGGTGCAGGTTCGCGTCATGGAAAGCCAGCAGCCGCCGATCCGCATCGTCTGCCCGGGTCGTGTCTACCGCTGCGACTCCGACCTCACGCATTCGCCCATGTTCCACCAGGTCGAAGGCCTGCTGATCGACGAGAACGTCAGCTTCGCCGACCTCAAGGGCGTCATCGAGGACTTCCTGCGCGTGTTCTTCGAGAAGGAACTGCAGGTGCGCTTCCGTCCGTCCTACTTCCCGTTCACGGAACCGTCGGCGGAAGTCGATATCCAGTGCGTCATGTGCAGCGGTCAGGGCTGCCGCGTCTGCAAGCAGACCGGCTGGCTGGAAGTGCTGGGTTGCGGCATGGTGCACCCGCAGGTGCTGAAGAACTGCGGCATCGACCCCGACAAGTACCAGGGCTTCGCCTTCGGCATGGGTGTCGAACGTTTCGCCATGCTGCGTTACGGCGTCAACGACCTGCGCCTGTTCTTCGACAATGACGTGCGTTTCCTCCGTCAGTTTGCCTGAGCAGACCTTCCGGTTCGTGCTGTAACCCATTGTTTCGCCATTGCTTTGCAATGGAAAAAATTTGAAGAATCAGCCTGAGGTCTCAGGCAAGCGAGTCAGTGATGCAATTCAGTGAACAGCGTCTGCGCCAGCTCGTGAACCCGGCGGTCGATACCGCCGCGCTCGCGCATCAGCTCACCATGGCCGGCCTCGAAGTCGATGCCATCACCCCGGTCGCGCCGGCGTTCAATGGCGTCGTCATTGGCCAGGTGCTGAGCACCGAGCAGCATCCCAATGCCGACAAGCTGCGTGTCACCACGGTCGACATCGGCAACGGCAGCCCGCTGCAGATCGTCTGCGGCGCCGCCAACGTGCGTCCGGGTCTGCGCGTGCCGGTGGCCACCGTCGGCGCCGTGCTGCCCGGCGACTTCCGCATCAAGGATGCCAAGCTGCGCGGCGTCGATTCCTTCGGCATGCTCTGCGCCGAGCAGGAACTGGGCCTCGCCGAGTCCTCCGACGGCCTCTGGGAACTGCCGGAAGACGCTCCGATCGGCGCCGATATCCGCTCCTGGCTCAACCTCGACGACAACCTCATCGAACTCGGCCTCACGCCCAACCGCGGTGACTGCCTGAGCCTGCGCGGTCTTGCCCGCGAAGCCGCAGCGGTGTTCGGTCTCGACCATGCGCCGGCCGCCATTGCTCCGGTAGCCGCGACCATCGCCGACACGCTGCCGGTCACCGTGGCCGCTCCCGAGGCCTGCCCGCGCTATGTCGGCCGCCTGCTCAAGGGTGTGCGCACCGGCGTCGCCAGCCCGCTCTGGCTGGTCGAGGCCCTGCGTCGCTCCGGTGTGCGCAGCCTGCATCCGGTGGTCGATGTCACCAACTACGTCATGCTCGAGCTCGGCCAGCCCATGCATGCCTTCGATGCCGCGCAGCTCGCCGGTGGCATCGTGGTGCGTCGCGCCCGTGCCGAGGAAGCGCTGACACTGCTCGACGGCCAGACCCTGAGCCTGCGCGAGCAGAGCCTGGTGATCGCCGATCACGAGCAGGCGCTGGCGCTGGCCGGCGTCATGGGCGGGCAGGGCAGCGCCGTCGGCGATGCCAGCACGGACCTGTTCCTCGAAGCCGCCTTCTTCCAGCCGCTGGCGCTGGCCGGTGAAGCCCGTCGCTACGGCCTGCACACCGACTCCTCGCACCGTTTCGAGCGCGGTGTCGACTACGAGCTGCCGCGTCTGGCCATTGAGCGTGCCACGGCGCTCATCCTCGACATCGTCGGCGGCAGCGCCGGCCCGGTGGTCGATGTCACCGACGGCAACCAGCTGCCGTCGCGCCCGGCGATCACGCTGCGCCGCAGCCGCATCGCCCAGGTTCTCGGCTTCAGCCTGACGGATGACCAGGTCGCGGCCTATCTGACCCGTCTCGGCCTGCAGGTCAGCGCCGCCGCCGAGGGCTGGCAGGTGGTGCCGCCCAGCCATCGCTTCGACATCGCCATCGAGGTCGACCTGATCGAGGAGCTGGCGCGTCTCTACGGCTACAACAACCTGCCGGTGACGGCACCGCAGGCGCCCATCCGCCTGCAGGGCCAGCCCGAAGCTCGCCAGCCGGTGCGCCGCCTCAAGCGCGCCATGGTCGATCTCGGCTGGCAGGAAGCCATCACCTTCAGCTTTGTCGAGCCCGGCCTGCAGCAGCAGTTCGATCCCGGCCTGAGCCCGCTGGTGCTGGCCAACCCCATCTCCAGCGATCTTTCGGCCATGCGCACCAGCCTCTGGGCCGGCCTGGCCCTGGCTGCCCGCCACAACCAGAGCCGTCAGCAGCTGCGCGTGCGCCTGTTCGAAACCGGCCTGCGTTTCCTGCCCACCGAGGCGGGTCTGGTGCAGCAACCCATGCTCGCCGGCATCGCCGCTGGCAGTGCCTGGCCGGAGGCTTGGAACAACGCTAAGAATTCGCTTGATTTCTTTGATGTAAAAGGAAATATTGAGGCACTGCTGCAGCTAGCGGGGGTTTCAGCGCGGACACGTTTCGTGGCCGCTGAACATCCTGCGCTGCATCCGGGCCAGACGGCCGCCATCGAGATCGATGGCCGACGCGCGGGCTGGCTGGGTGCGCTGCATCCGCTCAAGCAACAGGCCCTGGATCTTGCCGGTCCTGTCTTCGTCTTCGAGCTGGAGCTGTCGGCCCTGGCCGAAGGCAGCCTGCCGCGTTTCCAGCCGCTGTCGCGCTTCCCGGAAGTGCGCCGCGACCTGGCGCTGGTGGTGCCCGACAGCGTTGCTGCCGGCGACGTCCTGGCCGAGGCTCGTGCCGCCGCCGGTGTATGCCTGCGTGACCTGCAGGCGTTTGATGTCTATCGCGGTCAGGGCATGGCGGCCGGGCATTACAGCCTGGCCATCGCGCTGACCTGGCAGCATGTGGAGCGGACCCTGCAGGATGCCGAGGTGCAGGGCTGGGTGGAACAGGTGCTGGCGGATTTGCAGACCCGTCTGGGGGTGCAGATTCGCGGCTGATGATCGGGCGTGCCGGAGGCCGGCATGCCGAGAGATGACGAGGCGGACATGAGTTCATTGACCAAGGCTGACATTGCCGAACGTCTTTTCGAGGAACTGGGGCTGAACAAGCGCGAGGCCAAGGAGCTGGTCGAGCAGTTCTTCGAGGAGATTCGCCAGGCCCTGGTCGATGGCAATCCCGTCAAGCTTTCCGGCTTCGGCAACTTCGAGTTGCGCGACAAGCGTCAGCGTCCCGGCCGCAATCCCAAGACCGGCGAGGAAATTCCCATCACCGCGCGTCGCGTGGTGACTTTCCGTCCCGGCCAGAAACTCAAGCAGCGGGTAGAGGGCCATGTCGGACAGCCGTCCTGAGGTCATCCTGCCCGAAATTCCGGGCAAGCGTTATTTCACCATCGGAGAGGTCAGCGAACTCTGCGATGTGAAGACGCACGTGTTGCGTTACTGGGAGCAGGAGTTTGCCCGTCTCAAGCCGGTCAAGCGCCGTGGCAACCGTCGCTATTACCAGCGTCAGGATGTCGAACTCATCCGCCAGATCCGCGATCTGCTCTATCACCAGGGCTACACCATCCAGGGCGCGCGTCAGCAGCTGCAGGAGTCGCGTCAGCAGGAGCGTGCGCCGGAGCTGGCGATCGCTGTCGGCGAGGCGCGTGTCGCGCCCAGCCTGGGCAGCCAGACGCCGGATACGGTCTGGCAACTGGCGGTCGAGGAAATGATCGACGATCTCGAAGAGATTGCTCAGATGTTGAGCCGCCAGGCCTGATTTCGGCCTAGACAAGTCCCGGCATTTCAGTATGATGCGTGCTTCGTGAAAGTGTCGGGGCGTAGCGCAGCCTGGTAGCGCACCTGCATGGGGTGCAGGGGGTCGCAGGTTCAAATCCTGCCGTCCCGACCACGAATTCAAGACGAAAGAGCCGTTGCGCCCGCCAGGGTTGCAGCGGCTTTTTTGTTTCCGCCGCACGAATTGCCGGAGCGGGGCGCCTGTGTCACGATCAGTCCGATGACTGATGTGTCGCGTGACCTGCCGCCGGGGTTTCGGCCTCAGGATGTTGTTCCTCATGCGGTGGTTCAGCCATTCAGCATGAGTTGGGCGTTTTGCAAGGAAGTACCGAAACTGCACATGTCATTTCGGAGGTTCTCATGCGTTATCTGCTCAAGATTCGTTTTCCGGTGGATGCCGGCAACTCCGCACTAACAGACCCGCAGTTCGGCGAGAAGATGCAGCGCCTTCTTGCCGAGATCAAGGCCGAGACTGCCTATTTCACCTCCATCAACGGACAACGCGGCGGCTATATCGTCGTGAACATGGAGGACGCTTCGGAGATCCCGGCCATTGCCGAGCCTTTTTTCCTGTGGCTGAAGGCTGACCTGGAGTTCATGCCGGTCATGCTGCCTGCCGACCTTGCCAGGGCAGGACCGTCCATCGCGGCGGCCTGCAGGAACTGGGCTGATCACTGACGGCGACACAAAGAGGCCGGGCCGACGGTCATGCCTTCGGCCCGGCAGATGCTCCGATGCATAAGGGGGGTAATGATGAGCGAATCCAGACGTTGCCTGTTATGGCACGGCATGTTCCTGTTTCTGCTCGGTCTGCTGACCGGGCTCGTCGAGGCGCACTTCAGCAATATCCGCATGGGCTTGGCGGCGCACCTGGAGGGCGTCATGAACGGCACCTTCCTGCTCGCGCTGGGTGCCGTCTGGGGCGAGGTCAGGTTGACGGCACGGCTCAAGGGCGCGACATACTGCGCCATCCTGTACGGAACCTACGCCAACTGGGCATTCACCACGCTGGCTGCGGTCTTCGGCACGGGTGCCCTGTCACCGGTCGCGGCGCCTGGCCTGCAGGCCGTCCGCTGGCAGGAGGATCTGGTGCAGATAGGTTTCACCAGCGTCGGGCTGGCCATCATCGCCGGTACGGTCCTGGTGCTTTGGGGTTTGCGCCGGGGTGCCGCACCATGACGGCATGAGCCGGATTGCGGCTTTCAGGAGGGCAGGGAGCATGAGTCTGATCACCGTGCGGCAGGCGGCATTATCCGATGTGGCTGACCTGGCGCTCCTGTTCGATGAGTATCGCCAGTTCTATGGCCGTGACAGTGACATCGCGGCGGCCGAGAGCTTTCTGCGGGCACGCTTCAATCATGGCGAGTCGACCCTGTTCGTGGCCCATGACGAATGCGCTGACCCGCTGGGTTTCGTGCAGCTCTACCCGAGCTTTTCCTCGGTCGCCATGGCGCGCATCTTCATTCTCAATGATCTCTATGTGCGCCCCGATGCCAGGCGCAAGGGTGTCGCCACCACGTTGCTGGCAGAGGCGGAGACGTTCGGCCGCAGCCTCGGCGCGGTTCGCCTGAGCTTGTCCACGGCCATGACGAACGAGGAGGCTCAGGCCCTGTACGAGGCCGCCGGCTGGCAACGCGATCAACAGTTCCAGGTCTTTCACTGCCCCATTCAGTGATGAGCGGTCCCTGCGCGCTTTTCCGGCCTCGCATTGGCGAATGCCCGGCATCGTGGCTATACCTCTGACAGGGAGCTTAGCGCTCGCGTCGGGAGTCATCGCCATGTCCTGTCTTCGTCTGCTTGTCGTGCTTTGCTGTCTGCTGCCCTGGTCAGCCATGGCCGCGCGGCAACACCCGCCGTCACGGCTGTCTTCTGCTGTTCAGGAGGCCCGCATCAACATCAATACCGCCACTGCCGACGAGCTCGACGAAGCCCTGACCGGCATAGGCCCGAGCAAGGCCAGGGCGATCGTGGCCTGGCGCCGCCAGCATGGTGCTTTCCGGGATATTGCCCAGCTTGAGGAAGTGAAGGGGCTGGGGCCGTCTTTCACGGCTCGCAACAGGAACAGGCTGCGCCTGCAATGAGCGGCTGCCCGAGCCGGGTGGAGAGGCTGTCAGAGTGCGATGAGCCTGACCGGCAGGCCGTCGGCGGGCACCGGCAGCGAGCGGAAGTCGACCGGCATTTCGTAGCTCTCGTCGACAGTCCAGCGGAAGCGTTGCAGCAGGTGGTGCGTCACCGCCTTGACCTGCATTTCCGCGAAGTGCAGGCCTATGCACATGTGGGCGCCGCCGCCGAAAGGCACGTACTGGTAGCTGTGCTGCTTGTGCTCCATGCGCGGCTCCAGGAAGCGGGTCGGATCGAAGCGCTCCGGCAGGGTCCAGTATTCGGGCATGTGGTGCGTGAACTGCGGGTTGATGCTTATCAGCGTGCCGGAGGGAATCAGGTGGCCCTTGAACTCGACATCCTTGACCGTGCGGCGCGGCATGCCGGGCACGGGCGCGATCATGCGCAGGGCTTCCTTCATGCACAGGCCTATGGTCGGCAACTGGTCGAGCTCGTCGTAGCCGAGGTCGCGATGTCCCAGCGCCAGACTTTCGGCGCGTGCCTTCTCCTGCCATTCCGGGTGCCGGGCGAGCTGGTAGAGCAGGGAGCAGAGCGTGATCGTGGTGGTGTCATGGGCGGCCATGAGCAGGAAGATCATGTGGTTGATGATGTCTTCGTCGCTGAAGCTCTGTCCGTCATCGCCTGTGGCCAGACAGAGCTGACTGAACAGGTCGCTGCCCGGATTGGCGCGCTTGGCCGGCAGGCGTTCGCGGAAGAAGCGTTCGAGCAGGGCGCGGCCCTTGAGGCCCTTGTGCCAGCCCAGACCGGGAACCGGGTAGCGAATGATGGAGGTGCCGGCGCGCACGGTATCGACAAAGGCGTGGTTTATGGCATCGGCCTCGGGACCGAGCTTGGCGCCCATGAACACTTCGGTGGCCAGATCCAGGGTCAGCGACTTCACATGCGACAGAATGGCGAACTTGTCGTCGGGGCGCCATTTCGCCATGCCGCGGGCAATGGCCGGGTTCATGGGCTCGAGGTAGGACGCCAGTGCCTTCTTGGTGAAGGCGGCCTGCATGATCTGCCGGTGCCAGCGATGTTCGTCGAAATCGAGCAGCATGATGCCGCGGGTGAAGAAGCGGCCTATGAAGAAATCCCAGCCCTTGCTGTTGGAAAAGGCCTGGTCGCGGTTCTGCAGCACCATCTGCACGGCATCGGGGCCGAGCAGGAAGACCATGCGGGTGCCGTAGGCCGAGGTCCAGCTGACTTCGCCCAGCTCGGCGTAACGCTGGCTGAGGTATTCGGCCGGGTGGAACATGATGTCCAGGGTTTCACCAAGAAAGGGCAGGCCGCCATGGCCGGGAATCTTCATGAGTGCGGGCCGGCGAACGGCAGCATCGGCTTTCATCGAGGACATGGGTACTGCTCCGGGCCTTTTCAGTGGCGTGAATGGTCAGTCACGGTGCCTTGGAAAGTAGGTTATAGCCACCAGGGTATCTATCGCAATAAATGACATGGTTGTGTCTTTCAGTGACTCGGAAGGCGTTTTTACATGGGATTGTCTGACAGTATTGTCAGGGGCCGAGGCACTTATCCTCTTTTCCCGGCTGCTGTCGCTCCAGGTACTCGCAAAGCTTTGCCAAAGTCACTGAAAGTCAATTTCATGACGCGGTTGACAAAATCAAGTGTATGAAAATATTGAATAATTTCTGTTTGATTAAAAAATGATCAATTCGTAAGGAATCGTGTAGGTTCGGTGATTTCGGGCGTCCGCAAACGGCATATCGACAGAGTTATCCACAGAATATGTGGAAAACTCCTGAAAGCCTTGCCACAAGAGGCTTTAGAAGCGCAGGTGATCGTTTGTACAGGTCGAAAGAGGTATCCATCCGGCTTGCCCGCATGGCTTATGCAGAAGGTATGATGTCGGCGATGAGCGGCATGGGGTTGCGACCTGCACGATGCGAAAGTGCTCCTTGTTCGTTTCTGCTCCGGGAGTGGATTTGTGCTGAACCTGCTGTGGCTGTTCTTCTTTGTCGTGACCGTGGTCACCGCGACCTGGCAGGCTCTGGTCGGTGGTGATGTCGAAAGCTTCGGCCGTGTGGTGCAGGCCTGGTTCGATGCTGCCAAGACCAGCGTCGACATCAGCATAGGCCTGGTCGGTGTCATGACGCTCTGGCTGGGGTTGTTCAAGGTTGCCGAGCATGCCGGGCTGGTGGCGGTTTTCGGGCGCCTGCTGCAGCCGCTGTTCCGCCGCCTCATGCCGGAGGTGCCGGAAGGGCATCCGGCCTTCGGCGCCATCACCATGAATATCTCGGCCAACTTCCTCGGTCTCGACAATGCCGCCACGCCGCTCGGCCTGCAGGCCATGCGCGAGTTGCAGACCCTGAACCCCGAGCCGGAGCGCGCGACCAAGGCGCAGTCGCTGTTCCTGGTCATCAATGCCTCCTCGGTGACGCTGATTCCGGTGTCGGTCTTTCTTTACCGTGCCCAGCAGGGCGCTCCGGATCCGGCCAGCGTGTTCCTGCCCATACTCATGGCGACCTCGGCCTCGACCCTGGTCGGTGTCGTCGCCATCTGCCTGATGCATCGCATCCGTCTCTTCGACCGTGTGCTGCTGGCCTATGGCGCCGGCTTTGCGCTGCTCATGGCCGGCGTCATCAGCCTGCTCACGCAACTGCCGGCCAGCGAGATGAGCCGCATGTCGAGCGCGACCGGTAACGGCCTGCTGGTGCTGATCATTTCCGGTTTCCTGCTCGCCGGCTGGTGGCGCAAGCTGGCGGTCTACGAGGTCTTTGTCAGTGGCGCCAAGGAGGGCTTCCAGACGGCAATCGGCCTGATTCCCTATCTGCTCGCCATGCTGGTCGCCATCGCCGGTCTGCGCGCCAGTGGTGTTCTGGAGCTGACCCTTGATGGTCTGCGCCATCTCTTCCAGGCGCTGGGCATGCATACCGAGTTCGTGCCGGCGCTGACCACGGCCTTCATGAAGTCGCTGTCCGGCAGCGGTGCTCGCGCCATGATGCTGGAGACCATGCAGACCTATGGCGTCGACAGCTTCCCGGCCCTGGTCTCGGCGATCATTCAGGGTTCTTCCGAAACCACGTTCTACGTGGTTGCCGTCTACTATGGCGTGGTCGGCATCCGGCGTGATCGCGGTGCCCTGGCCTGCGGCCTGCTGGCCGATCTGGTGGGTGTGGTAACGGCCATCCTGGCGGCCTACTGGTTTTTTCCGCCGACGCCGTGAGGCAGGCATTTTCCTGAGCTAGAATCCGGGTCTCGTCACTTTCCCTGGTCGCCCGATGTCGGGCGGCGGGCAGTCAGAGGAAGCGTTCATGCGTCGCGTGGTATTCAATCAGAAAGGCGGTGTCGGCAAGTCCAGCATCACCATCAACCTGGCTGCCATCAGTGCCCAGCAGGGCCGCCGCACGCTGGTGCTCGATCTCGATCCGCAGGGCAATGCCAGCCAGTATCTGCTGGGCGATGCCGCCAGCTTCGGCCGCGACATTCCGGAGCTGTCGCCCAACGTCGGCCAGTTCTTCGCCCAGTCGCTGTCGTTCAAGATGAAGGAAAAGCCTCTGTCGGAGTTCGTGCATCCGACGCCGTTCGCCAATCTCTACCTGATTCCGTCGAACCCGGAGCTGCGCGAAATCGAGCACATGCTGGAGAGCAAGCACAAGATCTACAAGATGGCCTCGGCGCTCAAGGAGCTCAGCGAGAGCTACGACGAGATCTTCATCGACACGCCGCCGGCCTTCAATTTCTACACGCTGTCGGCGCTGATCGCGGCCGAGCGCTGCCTGATTCCCTTCGACTGCGATGCCTTCTCGCGCCGTGCGCTCTACACACTGATCGAGAATGTCGAGGAAACCACCAAGGACCACAACAGCGGTCTGCTCATCGAGGGCATCATCATCAACCAGTTCCAGCCGCGCGCCTCGCTGCCGGTCAAGCTGGTTGCCGAGCTCAAGGCCGAAGGCCTGCCGGTGCTCGATCCGGCGCTGACCTCGTCGGTCATCATGCGCGAATCGCATCAGCGCTGTCAGCCGCTGATCCACCTCGCGCCCAAGCACAAGCTCACCGGCGAGTTCGTCAATCTGTTCCAGCGCCTCAGCAGCCGCTGAGGCCGGCCAGCCCGGTGTTCACCGGGCCGCCCACTCTCATGTTGTCCTTGCCGTTGCCGTGGCCAGTGCCTTGAACTGCGCCACGGCATGGTCGCGCGCGCGACCATGGTCGATCACGGGCAGGGGATAGTCTGCCGCCAGCAGGCTGGGGCCGTGCGCATGTGGCGCATGGATGTCCGGCCCGTCGAGTCCGGCCAGCTCCGGCACGAAGCGGCGGATGAAGCTGCCCTCCGGGTCGAATTTCCGGCTTTGCAGCAGCGGATTGAAGATGCGGAAGTATGGCGCGGCATCGTTGCCGGTGGAGGCGCTCCATTGCCAGCCGCCATTGTTGGCGGCGAAATCGCCATCGACGAGATGGCGCATGAAATGGCGTTCGCCCCAGCGCCAGTCAATGAACAGGTCCTTGCTCAGGAACATGGCCGTGATCATGCGCAGGCGGTTGTGCATCCAGCCGGTTGCCAGCAGCTGGCGCATGGCGGCATCGACGATGGGAAAGCCGGTGCGGCCCTGGCACCAGGCCTGGAACAGGGCTTCGTCGTGGCGCCAGGCAATGGCGTCGGTTTCGCGCTTGAAGGCCTGGTGCCGGCAGACGTGCGGGAAATGCACCAGGATGTGCTTGTAGAAGTCGCGCCAGCACAGCTCGCTGATCCAGGTCGCCATGCCGTTGCCGGCGCCATGGGCCTGCTGCTGCCAGGCCGCGTGCAGGCACTGGCGTGGCGACAGCATGCCGGCGGCCAGATACGGCGACAGCGTGCTGGTGCCGTTGCAGGCGGGGAGGTCGCGCTGGCTGTCGTAGTGCGCGCCGGCATCGCTGATGAAGGCATGCAGGCGGTCATGGGCAGCGTCTTCTCCGGCTGGCCAGAGCTGCCCGGCGAGGGCAGGGGCGACATGTGAGGCGAGGCCGGCCACGGCCGCTGGCACCGGCGTGGACGTGGCGCACTGCTGTCGGCGTCGCGCCGGAATCGGCAGCATGGGCGGCGGTGCCGTCATCAGCTGCGCCAGCCAGTTGCGCTTGAAGGGCGTGAACACGGTGTAGGGGCGGTGGTCGGCGGTGAGCACCCGGCCCGGCGCGATGATGCACTGGTCATGATGCCAGCAGCAGCGCACATCACTGCCCAGTGCGGCCTCCAGGGCGGCGTCGCGGCTCTGCTCGTTGACCTCGTACTGGCGGTTGCCATGCAGCTCAGCGACACCATGCCGGCGCAGCCAGTCCGCCAGCACGGGCACCAGGGCCTGGTAGTCGGCGGCCTCGATGATGACCAGCGGGATGGCCAGAGCGGCGAGATCGGCCTGCAGCAGGCGGAGCTGACGCAGTTCAAGGTCAATGCGCACACCCGCCACATCGTGAGCCTGCCATTGCGCCGGGGTGACGGCATAGAGCGCGGTGACGGCGGCCTCGGGGTCGCGGCAGGCGGCATGCAGCGCGGTATTGTCAGCCACGCGCAGATCCTGGCGCAGCCACAGGACGTGATGACGCGTGGTGTTGCTGTCGCGGCTCAAGAATGTCTCCCGGTGTCGAGGCGTGTCGGGTGTGTCCGTTGCCAGGCCTGCACGGCCTGACGCAGCGCCGACAGTTCATGGAGAAACTGCACGGCTTCGACGCTGCGCCGGGTCGAGCGCAGGGCGGCGCCGCCGGCCCAGATGTCCAGCGCCAGCGGCAACCTGAAGCGCAATTCCTCCAGGTATTCGATGGCGCGCGTGGCCGGGCAGGAGGCGCTGAACGAGATCGCGACGATGTGCATCTTGTTCTTGAGCGCGGCCTGGGCGACCTCGCGCACCGGCATTTGGGCACCGTAGCAGACGACATCGATGTTATCGAGGCGGAGCAGGGCCTCGACCATGAGCATGCCCAGGGTATGACCTTCCTCTGGCGGCGTGGTGAGCATGATGCGCGGTGCCTGGGTGGCCGGGTTCAGACCGCCGATGGCATGACGCACGATGCTCTGCACCTGCTCGGTGAACAGATGCTCTTCATGCACCTCTATATCGCCGCGCGCCCAGGCGTCGCCGACGATGACATTGGCATGCTGCAGGAAATCGAGGATGAAGCGCTGCAGACCGAGCTTGATGAGCTGATGGCCGAGGTAGTCGCGAATGCGTGTGGTGTCGTCTGACTTGAGCATGGCGATCAGCTCGTGCTCGAGCTCAGGGAAGTCTTCGCGCCTGTCCTTGCCGCGTGCCTGCAGCAGCTGTTCCAGCTCCGCCATGGGCAGTGCGATGATCTTGCCCGGACGGAAGCCCTGGTCTATGAGCCGGCGCAACAGGCGCAGCCTGTTGACCTGTGCCATGGCATAGATGCGGTCACCCTGGGCATCGCGTTCGGGCGTGGGAAAGCCGTAGCGGCGCTCCCACATGCGCAGCAGCTCCTTGGAAACGCCGGTTTCGCGCTCGACGGCATTGATCGGCAGCCTGACCTGGCCATCGTCACCGGCCATGGCCGGCTCCTGGTTCATGGTGGCAATCATTATCGTTCTCCCGGCTGCGGACCACTGTTCATGCCGGGCGCGATGGAAGGCGCAGGCGGCACTGGTCCGCTGGCTGCTCATGGCCCGACACATGTTAGACTCGGGCTCCTCGCGAAACGTTACAGGCGTTTCGACAACTTCTTTTGCAACCCTGAAATCCGGGCAGCGACAGGCCTCCCGGAAATACCAGGCATCCGGCAGGAGTCCGTTACATGACGGCGGCTTTGCAGCTGACAGCAGTCACCAAGACCTACAAATCCGGGGTTTCCGCCCTCAAGGGCATAGACCTCGTCGTGCAGCCGGGCGACTTTTTCGCCCTGCTCGGGCCCAACGGAGCCGGCAAGTCGACCTCCATCGGCATCGTCAGCTCGCTGGTGCGCAAGACCACGGGCAAGGTCAGCATCTTCGGTCATGACCTCGATACCGACCTGGAGCAGGCCAAGCGCCAGATCGGCGTGGTGCCGCAGGAGTTCAATTTCGGTCAGTTCGAGAAGGTCATCGACATTCTCGCGACCCAGGCCGGCTACTACGGCATTCCCTCTAAGCGTGCCTACGAGCAGGCCGAGAAATACCTGCACCAGCTCGGTCTCTGGGACAAGCGCAACCAGCAGGCACGTGTGCTCTCCGGCGGCATGAAGCGCCGTCTCATGATCGCCCGCGCGCTGGTGCACGAGCCGCGCCTGCTTATCCTCGACGAGCCCACGGCAGGTGTCGACATCGAGCTGCGCCGCTCCATGTGGGACTACCTCACCGAGCTCAATGCCAAGGGCACCACCATCATCCTGACCACGCACTATCTGGAGGAGGCCGAGTCGCTCTGCCGCAACATCGCCATCCTCGATCACGGACGCGTGGTGGAGAACACCGACATGCGCTCGCTGCTGGCCAAGCTGCAGCAGGAAACCTACGTGCTGGATCTCGATCACGAGCTTGCCCAGGTGCCGGCGCTTGATCATTACTCGCTGCGCCTGGCCAAGCCGGGCTCGCTGGAGGTCGATATCCAGCGCGGGCAGACGCTGAACGCCGTGTTCGCGGCGCTCAGTGAGCAGGGCGTGCATGTCAGCAGCATGCGCAACAAGAGCAACCGCCTCGAGGAGCTTTTCGTGCGTCTGGTCGATCGCAATCTCAATGCCGGAGGTGCGGCATGAGCAGCCTGTTCTCGGCGCCCAACCGCGTCGCCCTGCAGACCATCGTGGTCAAGGAAATCCGCCGCTTCACGCGCATCTGGGTGCAGACCCTGCTGCCGCCGGCGATCACCATGACGCTGTACTTCGTGATTTTCGGCAATCTCGTCGGGCGCAACATCAGCAGCATGGGCGGTCACAGCTACATGCAGTTCATCGTGCCCGGTCTGATCATGATGTCGGTGATCACCAACTCCTACGCCAACGTGGTGTCGAGCTTCTTCGGCGCCAAGTTCCAGCGCAGCATCGAGGAGCTGCTGGTGTCGCCGGTGCCGCATGCCATCATCCTCTTCGGCTTCGTGCTCGGCGGTGTGGCGCGCGGTCTCGCCGTCGGCCTGATCGTGACGCTGCTGTCGCTGTTCTTCACCCATCTCTCGCTGCATCACGCCTTCATCATGATCTACAGCGTGCTGATGACGGCCGTGCTGTTCTCGCTCGGCGGCTTCGTCAACGCCGTCTACGCCAAGTCCTTCGATGATGTCTCCATCGTGCCGACCTTCGTGCTGACGCCGCTGACCTATCTGGGCGGGGTGTTCTATTCCATGGATCTGCTGCCGCCGTTCTGGCAGGCGGTGTCCTACCTCAACCCCATCGTCTACATGGTCAACGCCTTCCGCTATGGCGTGCTCGGCCACAGCGACGTATCCATCGTGGTCTCGCTCGGTCTCATCACCGGCCTTGTGGTCGTGTTGTTCCTCTACGCACTGCGCCTGCTGCACAGCGGCACCGGCATGCGGGAGTGAGGCGTGAGCAATCTGCATGAGCTGACCCGCCTCGGGCAGGCCACCGATTATCCCGACAGCTACGATGCCGACCTGCTGCAGCCGATTCCGCGCGCGCTCGGCCGCGATGCCCTGGGCCTGAGCGAGGACGAGCTGCTGCCGTTCACCGGCATCGACCTCTGGACGCACTACGAGCTGTCCTGGCTGGATGCCGGCGGCAAGCCGGTGGTGGCTGTCGGCGAGATCCGCGTGCCGGCCGAGTCGGTCAGCCTGATCGAGTCGAAGTCGCTCAAGCTCTACTTCAACAGCCTGAACTTCGAGAAGTTCGCCCGCCCCGAAGATTTCGTCGCCCGTGTCGAGCAGGACCTGTCCAGCGCCGCCGAGGCCGACGTCACGCTGACCTTGCTGGCGGCCGGTGCCGACATCGCGCCGCTGCCCGGCAGATGCATCGATGACCTGCCGCTGGTCACTGACGTCTACACGCCGGATCCCGGCCTGCTGCGCAGCAATCCCGAGGAGCCTGTCGACGAGGTCCTGCACAGCCATCTGCTGCGCAGCAACTGTCCGGTAACCGATCAGCCGGACTGGGGCAGTGTGCTCATCCACTATCGCGGACCACGCATCGACCCGCAGAGTCTGCTGGCCTACATCGTGTCCTTCCGCCGCCATTCCGATTTCCACGAGCAGTGCGTGGAGCGCATGTTCACCGACCTGCGCACGCATGCCGGAGCTGAACAATTGTCGGTTTATGCGCGCTATACGCGCCGTGGCGGGCTCGATATCAACCCGTTCCGCTCCAACTTCGAACAACTTGCGCAAAGCTGGCGAACTCTGCGTCAGTAAGTCTTGCCAAAGCGGAATGGCGACGCCACCATTCCGCCAGACTTCTCTGGTGCAACCATCGCCACAAGCAACAAGACAGGATGCCGTGATGACCCACTATTTTTCCTTCCCGCTCGACAACTCCCTGCAAGCCACCATCGACAACCTCCTCGTTGAACACACCCAGGGCAAGTACGTGGCCCCGGCCGTGAGCACGCAGATGGCCATCGGCACCACCGATGGCGTCATCAAGGCGCTGGCGCTGGATGTCATCGACATCCTGAAGTCGGGCGGTGAGGGCGCCGGCATCCTCGGCGTGCTGGCCAGCCTGCTGAAGGGCACCATGCACATGCTGATCAAGCAGATCATGGGCAAGGTCGACCAGGGCGAGCAGGACAAGCTGGCCGGCTACCTCGGTCGTCGTCGTGTTGTCGTCAACGGTGAAACCCGCTTCGGCTTCGTCATGCCCGATGCCGTGGGTGCACGCTTCGAGGAACTGCTCGGTCGCATCGCCGCCGGCAAGCTCGACAACACCCGCCAGGAACTGACCGCGGCCATGACCGATTTCATCGAAATCGCCGTGAAAAACTTCTATGACGAATTCACCGACTCGCTCGACCTCGGCATGATCAAGCGCAAGATGGTCGATGTCGGTCGCGGCACCATCATCAAGGGCAGCCAGAGCGCCACCGGCAAGCTCTTCGCCGGCATGCACGACGAAGACCTGCAGAAGGTCGCCGGCCTTTACGCCAAGATGTTCGTCAAGGCCTGATAACGGACCAGAGACAAGGAGAGACCTGTCGTGCCCAAGCTGTTTGCCTTTCCGGCGTCGCAAGCCTTGCGTGAAGATTTCGAGGCCATCCTCATGGCCTATGCCGGCAAGACGCTGCCGACCGCGCCGCAGGCTCCGGTCGTCGTCGATTTCGCCCAGCGCTATTCCGACGAGATCGTCGACGCCCTCATGCTCAACCTGATGAAGGGTGCCGATGCCGACAGCGCCGCGCCCAAGGCGCTGGAGACCGTCGCCGGCATCATCAAGGGCACCGTGCATGCGCTCATCCGTCAGGTGCTGGGCAAGCTCAGCAATGCCGAGTTGAAGCCGGTGGCCGACTACATCGCCTCGCGCCGTGCCGAACTCACGCGTGAAGGCGTGACTCAGGACTACATCAGCTTCCAGCTCGCCGAAAGCGACTACAAGCTGCTGCATGGCGCCTGGAGCAAGGGTGCGGCCGGCGAGGGTGACAAGGAAGAAATGACGCGTGCCATGCTGCGTTTCACCGAGCTGGCCATCGCTGCCTTCTACGAGGATTCGGCCAAGGCCATCAAGCTCGGCTTCATTGCCCGCAACATGTTCAGTGTCGGGCAGGTCGCCATCAGCAAGGGCTCGAAGACGGCGATCAACCGTCTGATCCCGTCGCTGCGCCCGCGTGAAATGCAGGATTTCGCCAGCTACTTCCTGAGCATGCTGCAGGTCGCCTGAGACCAGGCTTTTTGAATGTCCTGCCTGTCGCTCAGGATGAGCAGCTGATCGACAGGCAGCGTCCCCAGGCTGGCGCCTCGCCGGCATACGCCGCCCATTCCGGGCGTTCCTCGAACGGATTCTGCAGCACCGTCAGCAGGGTGCGCAGTGGCGTGTTGTCGCCCTGTTCCGCCGCCTTGATGGCAATCTCCGCGAGATAGTTGCGCAGCACATAGGCCGGATTGGCCGCACGCAGGCGTTGCTGGCGTGTGTTCTCGTCAATGTTTTCACGCCCCGCGCGGGCCTGGTAGCGCTGCAGCCAGGCGCGTGCCTGAGCCGCGTGCTCGCCCCAGTCCGCTTCGGCAAAGTCGATCTGCACTGTCAGCGTGGTGTCGGCCAGCGAACGGAAGCGGCGAGACAGGTCGGCGCCGGCCGCCTGCAGCAGCTGCAGCCAGTCCTGCACCAGCACGCGATCCTCGCTCTCGACCGTGGCCAGACCGAGGCGGGCACGCATGCCGGCGTCGTAATGCGCGATCAGCGCCGGCTCGTAGCGCGCCAGGGCATCCTTGAGCGCCGGTATCGGAATCAGCGGCGACAGGGCATGGGCGAGGGCGTTGAGATTCCACAGGCCGACCGAGGGCTGCAGATACCAGGCATAGCGGCCGTTGTGATCGGAGTGGTTGCAGATGTGGTAGGGGTCGTAAGTCTCGAGGAAGCCGTAGGGACCGAAGTCCAGGGTCTGGCCGGTGATCGAGAAATTGTCGGTGTTCATTACGCCGTGGGCGAAGCCGACGCGCTGCCAGTCCGCCATCAGCCTCGCAGTGCGCTCGACGACCTGTATGAAGAAGGCTTCGTAGCGGTTTTTCAGCGGCAGGCAGTCAGGGTAGTGACGGGCAATCACGTAATCGGCCAGCACCGGCAGCAGATCGCCATGACCGCTGTGGAACAGCCACTCGAAGTGGCCGAAACGGACATGCGACTCGGCCACGCGCAGCAGCGTGGCGCCGGTTTCCATTTGCTCCCGGCGTACCGGCTCATCGGAGCCGACCAGGGCCAGCGCACGCGTGGTGGGAATGCCGAGGGCATGCAGCGCCTCGCCGGCCAGGTATTCGCGGATGCTCGAGCGCAGCACGGCGCGACCATCGCCCATGCGCGAGAACGGCGTGCTGCCGCTGCCCTTCAGATGCAGATCCCAGCGCCGCTGACGGCTGTCGATGATTTCACCAAGCAGCAGGCCGCGACCGTCACCCAGCTCGGGGTTCCAGACACCGAACTGGTGGCCGCCATATTTCATCGCGACAGGATCGGCGCCCGGCCAGACACCGTGACCGGCAAGACCCTGCAAGGCTTCGGGCGATGACCACCAGGCCGCATCCAGGCCGAGTTCGGCTATCAGGGACTGGTTGAGATCGACGAGACGGGGATGGCGCAGCGGGGAGGGCGCCTGCCGGCGCCACAGGGCGTCCGGCAGGCGGGTGTAGCTGTTGTCAAAGGCGAGAGCAGACATGGTCCTCAGGCAGCAACCACCTGGGCGGTGAGCAGGCGCAGACGCTTGCGCTGCATCTTCAGGCGGTACTCGATTTCCTGGAAGCGGGTGCGGAAGCTGGCCTCTTCCCACTTCTGCAGCAGTTCCTGCTTCTTCTCGTTGTACCAGGCTTCCTTGAGCTTGCTCCAGTCATTGAGGACCTGGGTGAAGTGTTCGGATTCCTGGGCCAGACGGGCGCGCATGGCTTCGAGCTGGGCATGGCCGACGGCCTTCAGCGACAGCTTGGCTTCGGCCTGCTTGAACTGCATGGTCAGACGGGCCTTCTCGATGGCGAATTCCGGGCAGCGCTTCAGGTTGCGGGTCAGACCGACCCAGGACAGCGAGAAGATCAGCCACTTTGTCGGATCGAACTGGTACCAGCGGATGCCGTTGCGGTAGTCGTACTGAAAGATGTGGTGATAGTTGTGGTAGCCCTCGCCGTAGGTGAACAGCGAGAGGATGCCGTTGTCGCGTGCCGAGTTCTCGTCGGTATACGGACGGGTACCCCACATGTGCGCCAGCGAGTTGATGAAGAAGGTGGTGTGGTGGCACCAGACCAGGCGCACCAGACCGGCGAGCAGCAGAACGCCGCCGACATCACCGGCGAAGTAGCCGATCAGGGCCGGCAGACCGACGTTCATGAGCACGACCAGGGGCACGTAGTACTTGTGCTGGAACATCACGATCGGGTCGTTGAGCAGGTCCGGGGCATTGCGGAAGTCATCCTGGCCCGACTCGTACTTGCGCAGCATCCAGCCGATGTGGGAGAACCAGAAGCCGCGGCCGGCGGAGTACGGATCACGCTCGTCATCATCGATGTGGCGATGATGGGTGCGGTGACCGGAGGCCCAGATCAGGATGCTGTTCTGGGTGGCCATGCTGCCGAAGAGCATGAGGAAAAGGCGTACCGACCAGTGTGCCTCGTAGGTGCGGTGTGCCCACAGGCGGTGGTAGCCGGCCGTGATGGACATGCCGTTGAGGATCACCAGCACGACAAAGCTGACCCAGGCTGCCGTCGAGAAGTCATTGTGCCAGGTGTACATGGGCACCAGGATCAGGGCGGCCAGCGGGGTGGCGAGCAACACAATCGCGCCGTACCAGTTGATGGGGGGGCGTTTTCCCGATGAATCGGACATGTGGAAACCTCAGTTCAGTGAATGACTGTTCACGGAATGCATTATAGCGCCAAAGGATGGTCGGTGCATATTTTCCGATAGACGGTTGTATATACAACCGTCATTTCAACTTAATGACGAGGAATCTGAAAGGAGATTTTTGTCAGCAATTTACCCATCGCCGGTAAATGCGTGCCCAGCACAGGCTTGCCCGAGGTCAGCAGGGACACCGAGATATCACGCTCCGGATCGGCCCAGCAGAAGATGTTGGAGAAGCCGAGGTGGCCGAAGGCGCGACCGGTCATGGGGCCGTAGAGCCCGACCGGGTTGCCGCCCAGCATCATGCCGTGACTGTAGCGCAGCGGTGCCAGCAGGGTGCCGTCGAACTGCGGCTTGCCGGCCTCCAGGGTGGCGCGGCGTATGGTCAGCGGGTCGAATACGCGCACACCATCCAGGGTGCCGCCACGCAGCAGCAGCTCGAAGAAGCGGCAGGCCTCGTCGGCGTTGGCGTAGATGTTGCCGGCCGGGCAGATGATGTCCATGAAGCGCGGGTCGTTGCTGATCTCGACCACGCGATCGAGGCTGTCGCCCAGCGCGTTGCGGATGAACCAGTCGATCGGCCCCACCGGCTTCAGGCCGGTGGCATAGCCTATGGCTTCCTGGCCACGGAACTCCGGCTTGAGGCCGTAGTTGAAGTACTTCATGCCCAGCGGCTTCTGAATAGTCTCGGCCAAGTATTCGCGCGCGTCCATGCCGGTGATGACACGGATCAGCTCGCCGAGGATGTAGCCGCCGGTGACGGCGTGGTAGGCGGCACGGTGACCGCTGCGGCTGGCCGGCGCGGCATTAAAGAGGATGTCCACGATGCGCGGCGTGTCGAACAGCATCTCGGCATCAAAGTCGCCCTTGATGGTGGGAATGCCGGCGCGGTGAGCGAGGATGTTCGCGGTGGTGACATGCTGCTTGCCGTTGGCGGCGAAGCCCGGCAGATAGTGCGCCACCGGTACCATGAGGTCGATCTTGTGCTCTTCGGCCAGCTTGTGGATGAGCATGGCGGTGACGACCTTGGAGGCCGAGAACAGGCACATCGGTGTGTCCGGGTGCGCCAGTTCCTTGTGCACCTCGGGACCGTCGTCCGGGCCGTTGCCTATGCGGTGGCCGATGGCGCGGTTGAGCACGACTTTGCCACCCCGGCGCAGGCAGAAGGTCACTGCCGGGGAAATGCCGGTGGCGTAAAGGCCCTCGACCGCCTCCCAGATCTGCTGCTTGCGCTCCGCGTCGAGGCCGACGCTGTACGGGTCTACCTCGCTGGCGGGATCGAAGGTGGTGACACTGGCGAGATCGTGCGTTACGGCGCAGGTATTGGTGGACAGCAGTTTCACGGTCGGACCTCAGGAAGCGGAAGGGGGCTGGTCATCACGCGAGGCCTGGTAGGCCTTGATGAAAGGCAGCAGGCGCGAGATCCAGGTGTTGCCGGAGAACAGGGTGTCTATCCTGTCCACGGTCGGTCTGATGCCGGCCAGGGTGTGCACGTCCTCGGACATGCGGAACACGACGAGCAGGAATTCGGTGGTGGCGCGACAGGCCGAAGCCCACACCAGCAAGGCCAGCGGCGATACCGCGAGATAGGCCAGGCCGCGCTGCGGGCTGCGCGCGAAGGCATCCCAGACCTGCTGGCCGATGACGCCGAGGCCGCCAATGACGAGCACGACATAAAGCAGAGGCAGCAGCTGCACGGTCAGGTAGCGGGTGAACTTGAGGTCGAAGAGCAGACGCAGGTAGTCCATGAAAAGGGACACGATGTTGCGGCGGGGCGGCTTGGCGGCGTGCTTCGACTTCATGGTGATCTGGGGGACCTTGGCTGGGGTGCGTGCACTGGGGCGCGGCGTCTTGCCGCTGTCGTCGCGCTGCGGATGTCCGGCAGGCAGGCGGCGATTGGGATTGCGTCCGGAACGGTGTGACATGCTGTTTTCCTTAGGCTCGTCTTTCCTTGCGGCGTCACCGGCCCTGGCGTGGATTACCAGCGCACGAACTGGTCTTCGACGAAGCCGCTCAGGGAAGTGACACTATATGTTGTCCCATTTACACGAAAATGTCCGTCAAAGCGACCGAAAACCTGACGAAAGTTGCTCGCCAGCAGTCCGATGTTCATTTTTTCCTGGTGCAGGCCCAGCGGTGTGAAGAGCAGATCGACCTGGCCATCACGCGTGGTCACGCGCCAGGGCTTGAGCACGTCCTGACGGTCGAACTCGAAGCAGGTGCCGCCAACTTCGACCAGACGGCCGTCGAGCCAGAGGCAGTTCTCGCTGTGGCTGGTTTCGTTGACGCCACAGGAAAGGTTGAGCCCGAGCGCGACGGCACGGCCATCGGCAGCCTGGCCGATGCCGGACAGGCAGGCCCAGTTCCAGAAGGTTTCCCGGCGCATGTAGCCGCAGGAGTAGTCGTGGTGGCCCATGGCGCCAAGAGCTTCGAGATCGTGCACTTCGCCGCGCCAGACCAGCTTGCCCTTGAGCGGCAGGCCGGCGGTCTTGTTGGCATAGACCCAGCCCTGATAGCCGGCGCGGGTGCACAGCGACATGGGCTCGAAGCCGGCCTCGGGCATGGTGGCCTCGATGTTGAGCTCGTTGCCGACGCGCACGAACAGCGATTTCTCGCGCGGATCTTCGCGGTAGATCTGGCTGACCTCGACACGACCGGCCTCGAACAGGCTGACACCCTCGACCGGGTTGTCGGCCAGGGTCATGCCCCAGTGGCCGGGGCGGCGCAGCGAGCGCTTGAAGGTTTCGCCGGTGGTGGTGTCGACGATGTAGACGAAGGCGCTGTTGAGATAGCCGAGATCGACCAGGGCGCAGCCGAAGATGAAGCGCGAGCTCATGCCGCCGAAATACTGGAACTGCTTGTAGCCGAGGCTGCGGGCCAGCGCCGAGCGCGGGCGGCCGAAGGCATTGCGCCCGATATCCCGCTGACCGTCGATGTAACGGAGACTGCCGCTGAAGCGCCCGAGCAGGGGTTCGTCGTCAACCAGCAGGGTATCGGTGGCATGCATGATCAGGCTGCCGTCAGGATCTGCAGGAAAACCTGCGATTGCGGGTGTTCGCGCACCAGGTCGAGCAGGCTGCGGCCATCCGGATTGCAGGCCGAGACGTTGCGGCCGGCGGCCTTGAAGTAATCCAGGAAGCGCTCGAAGTCTTCTTCGCGCATGTGCTTGTAGGCGGTGTAGAGCACGTGGAAGTCGGCATCGGTACCTGCCGGCGGCTGCCGGTCGAGGTAGGAACGAACGCGGTCGTCGCTCCAGGATTCACCAAACTTTGCGGGTTGCGAAACAGCCATGGGTACCTGCCATCATGAAATGCGAGTGCTCAGGGCTTGAGCAGCTCATCCAGTCTATTGTCCTTTTCTGTCCAGATATTGCCAATCCAGTCCTGGAATTCGGCGCGATAGCGTGGGTCGCTTTCGTAGTTGCTCTGGCAGAAGTGCGGGGGAATTTCGCGCACGCGGACATCGACGACGATACGACGCACGCGGCCGCAGCAGAAGTCCCAGAAGCTGGGAATGCCGCCGGGATAGGCAATGGTGAGGTCGAGCAGGCTCTGCATGCGTTCGCCGAGGGCGGTCAGCACGAAGGCGGCGCCGGCCGACTTGGGCTTGAGCAGGTGCTTGTAGGGCGAGCCGCTGCTGCGGTGCTTGGCCGGCGTGATGCGCGTGCCTTCCAGGTAGTTGAGCACGCTGACCGGGTAATGCTGGTACTTGGCGCAGGCCTTGCGGGTGGTTTCCAGATCCTTGCCGCGCAGATGCGGCTTCTTTTCCAGCAGCGCCTTGCTGAAGCGCTTCATGAAGGGATAGTCGAGCGCGTAGACGGCGAGCCCGATCACCGGCACGTAGAAGAGTTCCTGCTTGATGAAGATCTTCAGCGGCGGCACGCGGCGGTTGAGGACATGAAAGCAGGCCTGGATGTCTATCCAGCACTGATGGTTGGCGACCACGAAATACCAGTGGTCGCGGTGCAGTTCGGTGAGTCCGCGCACATCCCACTCGATCTCCGGCAGGAGATGGAGGATGCGGGCGTTGTTGGCGGTCCAGTTTTCCTGGAAGCCGGTCATGACCTTGCGTGCCGCCGGTGCCAGGACGGGCAGGGCCAGGGCGAGCAGTTTCAGGGGCGTGAACAGCAGGATCAGGATGGAGGAGAAGACGGTACTGGCGATCAGCAGCGTACCCACGATGAAGCCGAGGAGAGGCGCCGGCAGGAATGACAGCATGTACAGGATCCGTGACTGAAAAGGAGAGACCGGTGTGCCGGGTCTGGTCGGTCCGGCAGGCCATCGAGCGAGTATGTAGAGGGCTTCCGGCGCGTGCAATAGCCGCGAGCATCCGCATGCGGCTGTCGCATCCGGTCAACGAGATGAGCACTCTCGTCATTGGCATGTGCGCGAGCTTGCGGCTAGTCTCGCGACTCTTCAGTCACGTTTTCTCGGGAGTTGTGTGATGCCTGGTCCTCTTGCCGGCCTGAAAGTGCTGGATTTCTCCGGTCTGCTGCCGGGTCCGTTCGCCACCATGATGCTCGCCGATCTCGGTGCCGATGTGCTGCGTGTGGAGTCGCCGACACGCCCGGACATGGTGCGCCACATTCCGCCGCAGTCCAGCGATGGCAACTCCGCCGCCCACGGCTATCTCAACCGCTCCAAGCGCTCCATCGCCATCGACCTGAAGACCAAGCAGGGTCTCGAGATCGTGCAGCGTCTGGTCAAGGACTACGACATCGTCATCGAGCAGTTCCGTCCGGGCGTGATGGACAGGCTGGGTGCCGGCTACGAAGCCCTGCGCGCGATCAATCCCGGCCTGATCTACTGCTCGATCACCGGCTACGGCCAGACCGGTCCCTACAAGGATCGCGCCGGCCATGACATGAACTACCTCGCCATCGCCGGCGTGCTCGGCTACAACGGCCGCAAGGAAACCGGCCCGGCGCCGATCTCGGTGCAGGTCGCCGACGTCGCTGGCGGCTCCTGCCACGCCGTCATCGGCGTGCTCGCCGCCGTGCTGCATCGTGGCCGGACCGGCGAGGGCCAGCATATCGACGTGTCCATGACCGATGCCGCCTTCAGCCTGCACGCGCTGACCGCGCCGGGCGCGCTCATGGGTGGCGAGCAGCCGGCGCTGGAGTCGACCCAGCTCAATGGCGGCTCCTTCTATGACTGCTATGAAACAGCCGATGGCCGCCACTACTCGGTGGGTGGTCTGGAGCCGCAGTTCTTCATGCAGTTCTGCGCCGCCATCGGCCGCCCGGAGCTGGCCCCGCAGGGTCTCAACATGATGCCGGATGCCGTTGCCGCGCTGAAAACGGAGATCCGCGCGGAAATGAAGAAGAAGACCTATGCCGAGTGGGCAGGGGTCTTCGCCGCCATTGACTCCTGCACCGAGCCGGTGCTGACCTTCGCCGAAGCCGCCGCGCATCCGCACATCGTCGCGCGCGAGCTGCTGGTGGAGGTGCCGCAGCTCGACGGTGGCAGGCAGCAGCAGCTGGCCTCGCCGATCAAATTCTCGCGCACGCCGGCGAGCTATCAGTACAGCGGCGTCACGCTTGGTCAGCACACGCGTGAAGTGCTGGCCGAGATCGGCTACAGCGAAGACGAGATCAGCGCCAGTCGCGCGGCGGGTGCGATCTACTGACCGCTGTCGTCATTCGGGGGCGGTGGCCGCGCAAGGGCTCTGTCACCCGGATGGCTTTATGGCATAGTCGCAAGGTCGGTCCGGAGGCATCCTGGTGATGCCTCCGCAACCTTGTCACCGCAACGGGCGCCGGATCACGGCGTAACAGCGACATGCCTTCACGCCTTCTGTCTCGAATCCCTGTCTGCGCCGCCATGGCGCTGTCCCTTGTCGCCTGCGCCAGTCCGGGCCGGCAGAGCGCCGACACGCGCGTTTTGCCAGCTGCCGAACTGGCCGATGGCCGCTATCTCGATGGCGGCCATCATGCCGAGCCGGAGTGGCCGGGTCGTGACTGGTGGCAGATGCTGGGCGACCCGCAGCTTGATGCCCTGGTGCGGCAGGCGCTGGCGACATCGCCTTCCTTACAGCAGGCACAGGCCCGGGTGACGCTGGCTCTGGCCGCGGCTGGGGTGACACAGTCGACGCTGCGGCCGCAGCTCAATGTGGGCGGCAAATTCTCCTACGAGCGCTTCACCGAGCTGCAGTTCATCCCGCCGCCCTATGGTGGCAACCGCTTCTGGAACAACGAGGTCGCGCTCAAGGCCAGCCTGGATCTGGATGTCTGGGGCAAGGGCCGCGAGGCGCTGAAGGCGGCGCAGGATCGCGGTCGTCTGGCGGCGGCCGAGGCCGACGAGGCGCGTGAGGTGCTGCTGGCCACGCTGGTGCGCAGCTACATCCAGCTCGCGCTGGCGCATGACATGAAGGCCTTGCTGACGCACACGCTGGCGGCGCAGGCCGGCATTCTCGATCAGTCCCGCCAGCGCCTGCGCGCCGGTCTGGGCACGGAGCTGGAGGTGGCGCAGGCCGAGAGCCGGCTGCCATCGACGCGGGCCGAACTCGAAGAGGCCGATGGCGCCATCGCCATTGCCCGCCTGCAACTGGCGGCGCTGTGTGGCCAGGGTCCGGCGGCGGCGGAGACCATGAAGACGCCGACACTGCGCCTCGACAAGGCGGTATCGGTCCCGGGCATCGTGCCGGCGCACTGGCTCGGGCGCCGCCCGGATGTGCTGGCGCGGCGCTGGCAGGTCGAGGCCAGCGGTCACGAGGTCGAGGTCGCGCGCCGCCGTTTCTATCCCGACATCAACCTGTCGGCCATGGCGGGCTTCGTGGCCCTGGACTTCAACCATCTCCTCAGCCCGGAGGCCGTGGCCTATGGCGTGGCGCCGGCGATCAGCCTGCCGCTGTTCGATGGCGGTCGTCTGCAGGCCGGGCTGGATGCCCGCGCCGCCGAGCGTGAGGCCGCCATCGCCGCCTACAACGACACCCTGCTGCAGGCGGCCCGACAGGTCGCCAGCCAGTTGGCCAGCCTGCGTTCGCTGGCGGCCCAGGGCGTGGCCGCGCAGCAGGCCGTGGCGCTGGCCGGCAAGGCCAGCAATCTGGCTCGGCGTGGTCTCAAGGCCGGTCTCGCGGACTACGCGCGTGTGCTGGAAACCGATATTTCCCTGCTGGCGGAGCAGCGCCGGCTGGCGCATCTGCAGGCGCGCCGGCTTGATGCTCTGGTCGAGCTGATCCGCGCCACCGGCGCCGAGGCCGACACCCCCGAGCCTGACCAGCGCCAGGCCGGCGCGCGGGCGGAGTAGGGCATGAGCGACAGCGGTACGGCCCTGTCCTGGCGCGCATTGCTGCGCGACTGGTTGCATGACGAGGGGCATCTCTGGATCTTCGTGCTGAAGACCTGCCTGGCGGCACTGCTGGCCCTGTGGGTCGCGTTGCGCCTGGGCTTCGATCAGCCGGGCACGGCCATGACCACCGTCTTCATCGTGGCGCAGCCGCAGAGCGGGCTGGTGCTGGCGAAGAGCTTCTACCGGCTGATCGGCACGCTGACCGGGCTGGCGGTGACCATCGCCATGGTGGCGCTGTTCGCGCAGACCCGTGAGCTGTTCCTGCTCGTCATCGCGCTCTGGATCGGCCTCTGCGTGGCCGGCGCTTCCTGGTTTCGCGACTTTCAGGCCTATGCCTTCCTGCTCGCCGGCTACACATCCTGCCTGATCGGTTTCCCCGCCGTGCTGCAGCCGGATGCCGTGTTTCACATTGCCGTCACGCGCGTGTCCGAGATCGTGCTCGGCATACTTTGTGTCACCGTGGTCAGCGATGCCCTGTTCCCCGAGCGCCTGTCGCCGCGTCTGGTGCAGACCGTGCGCGGGCAGTTCCGCCACTTCATCGAGTTTCTGCATCAGGCGGTGGCGGCGCCGCTGGATCGCACCGTGACCATGGCCGACCAGCTCGATTTCGTGTCCGGCGTGCTGATGCTGGAGTCCCTGCGCGCCTCGACTCTGTTCGAGGATCCCGAGTCGCGCCTGCGCAGCGACCGCCTGCGACTGTTCAATGCCGACTTCATGACCGTCTCGACCACTCTGCATGCCCTGCAACGCCTCGCCCAGAGGCTGCGCGCGAGTGGTCGTGTGCAGGCGCTGGCCGAGCTGCGCCCCTGTGTCGACAGCCTGGCGCCGGCGCTGCTGCATGAGGGCAGGGCGCCCGCCATGGCGGCGGAAGCCGTCGATGTCATGGCGCAGCTGCGTGTCTTCCGCGCGGCCCTGGCCGTCGATCTGCAAGCGGCGAGAGATCGTCTGGTCGGTCGTGTTGGTGTCAGTGAGCTGTTCGATTTCGACTGCACGGCCGAGCTGTTCGAGCAGTTTGTCGACGAGCTGCAGCGGTTCACCGAGACCTATGTCTCGCTGATGAGTGTCCGGGGCCAGGCGCCACGTCAGGCCCCGGCCATGGCCTGGCACAGCGAGCCGGTGACCGCCATGACCGCCGGCTTGCGCGCCGTGCTGGCCATGCTCACGCTGACCTTCTTCTGGATTGCCACGGCCTGGCCGGAAGGCGCGGGCGCGGCCACCATCGCCTGTGTCGGCTGCGCGCTCTTTGCCTCCTCGCCCAGCCCGCTGCGTGCCATACGGCAGATGGTCGCCGGCTTTCTCGTCGGCCTGCTGGCTGCCTATGTCTGCGGCTTCCATGTCCTCAACCAGCTCGACGGTTTCCTCCAGCTCGGCTTCGGTCTGCTGCCCTTCATGATGCTGGGGGCCTGGCTGATGGCGCATCCGCAGACGGCCGGCATTGGCGCCGGCTTTAGCATCATGTTCACCACCAGCCTGCAGCTGCAGAACGTCATGCACTTCAATGTCGTCAGTTTCATCAATGGCGGCCTGGCGCAGCTGCTGGGCCTCGGCGTGGCGGCACTGGCTTTCTCGCTGCTCGCCAGCCAGGACCCCGAGGCGGCGGCAATGCGCATCGCCGGGCGTCTGCGCCGCGAGCTGGTGCTGGCCTGCACGCAGCCCTTGCGGCAATTGCCGCATGCCTTCGATGGTCGTGTGCGCGATCTCATGCGCAGGGTCATGACCCTGCCCGAGCCGGCGCGCGATCGCCTGCTGCCTTGCGCGCTGTCCGTGCTCGAACTGGGTGATGCCGTCATCGATCTGCGCCGTATCGCGGCTGCCGATGGGCTGCCGGCCGGCGCGCGCGGCATCCTGCCGGCCCTGATACGCTGCTTCCGTCAGCCGACTCCGGCGCAGCGCCAGGTCACGCTGGCTGCCCTGCGGCGTTGCCTGGATACCGCCACACCGGGGCAGATGACGCCTGGTGGTCGCCTCGAGCGCTGCCTGCACCGCATTCACTGCGGGCTGGCCGATGATGACTGGTATGCTGCCTTCAATGCCGAATCACCCGTGGCACGGGTGCAGGAGCCGACCCATGCCGCGTGAACTCTCGGTCTTCAGCATCTATTTCCCGACCTTGCTGCTGCTACTGCCGCTGACAGCCATCGTGCACTGGACGCTGGACGGCGTGCTCGCGCGCATCGGCTTCTATCAGCATGTCTGGCATCCGTCGCTGTTCCGCCTGTCCTCGTTCGTCTGCCTTTATGCCGCAGCCGGCCTCTGGCTGTATCACTGAGCCGCCGGCCATCTCATGGAGAAGCTCCTCATGAACCGCAACACCCTGGTCCGCTTCCTGCTCACGGCCAGCGTCTTTCTGCTTGCGGCCCTGCTGGGCCACGCCCTCTGGCTGCACTACATGCATTCGCCGTGGACGCGTGACGGGCGCATCAAGGCCGACATCATCAATGTCGCGCCCGATGTGGCGGGGCTGGTGACCGAGGTGGTGGTGCATGACAACCAGTTCGTGCACGCCGGCGATCTGCTCTTCCGTGTCGATCCGGCGCGCTACCGTCTCGCCTTGCGCCAGGCCGAAGCGGCCCTGACGGCCCGCCAGACCGAGCTCGGTCTGCGTCGTGACGAGGCCGCGCGTCGTGCCAGCCTGGCCGGCGCCGTGGTGTCGCGGGAGAGCAGCGACACGGCCCGGGGTGAGGACGCGGGCGCCGGATCACGTCTCGATGAGGCGCTGGCCGGCCGCGAACTGGCGCAGCTCAACCTGACGCGCACGGAGGTGCGCGCCGTCGTTGATGGTTATGTCGCCAATCTCAATGTTCATGCCGGCGATTTCGTCGGCGCCGGCAAGCCGGTGCTGGCGCTGGTCGACAGCCACTCGTTCTGGGCCTATGGCTATTTCGAGGAAACCAAACTGCCGCTGCTGCATGTCGGCGATCCCGCCACCGTGCGTCTGATGAGCAGTGGTGTCGAACTGAAAGGGCGGGTCGACAGTCTCTCGCGCGGCATCACCGATCGCGAGAACAGCACCGGGCGCGAGCTGCTGGCCGACGTCAATCCGACGTTCAGCTGGGTGCGTCTGGCGCAGCGCATTCCGGTGCGCATCCGTCTCGACAAGCTGCCCGATGGCGTGATTCTGGCGGCGGGCATGACCTGCACGGTGATCGTGCATCCGCGCGAGGACTGACTGCGTCCAGAGTCAGCTCCCGGCGATCAGTGCCCTGGAGTCGGCGTTGCGCCCGGCTCAGTCTTCGGCCGGCGCGGCATGCAGCTCCGCGAGCAGGGACAGCGCCTGTTCACAGAATGTCATCCAGTGAGTTTCATGCATGATGCCGGCCTGCAGTACCAGATACTGCAGACGGCGTTCGCGTGACAGTTCGGCGGCGCTGAAGTCGCGCGCCTCGATCTCGCGGTACAGGGCCAGCTTGCTGCGATGCTGGTCGAGTCGATGCCTGAGATCGTTGCTGACCCCCGTGGGCCCCAGCGCCGCTTCGGCGCGCAGCCGAACCATGAGCTCGTCGCGCAGGGGATTGGCATCCTGCACATCCTGCACCCAGCGTTCGAGTTCGCGGCGACCGGCCGGCAGCACCTGATACAGACGCTTGCGGCCACGGCCACCCTCGGCGGGCGCGGAGCTGACCCAGCCGGCGGCCTCCAGCCGGCCCAGTTCCTTGTAGATCTGCTGATGGCTGGCCTGCCAGAAATGGCCTATGGAGCGCTCGAAGCGGCTGGCCAGATCGAGACCGGAGCAGGGGCGTTCAAGCAGCGAAGTCAGCAGGGCATGGGGCAGGGACATGGGTCTCGTCGCCAACAGAGATGAGCAGATCGCATCATAGCGCCTTTTGTCACCATTTATGCAACCAGTTGCAATTAACGCCGTGCTGACGTATAAATGTGCAACTGATTGCATAAAGGTATTCCGCCATGACCTCGACGCTGTATCCGCATCTCCTCGCGCCGCTTGATCTCGGCTTCACCACGCTCCGGAACCGTGTCCTCATGGGTTCCATGCACCTCAATCTGGAGGAGGCCGAGCATGGCTTCGAGCGCATGGCTGCCTTCTATGCCGAGCGCGCGCGCGGTGGTGTCGGTCTCATCGTCACCGGCGGCATCTCGCCGGATGATCGTGGCCTGGTCTTTGCCGGTGGCGCCAAGCTGACCACGGCGGAAGAGGCCGAGCATCATCGCGTGGTGACCGAGGCCGTGCATCGCGAGGGCGGCAAGATCGCGCTGCAGATCCTGCACACCGGTCGCTATTCGTATCAGCCGGGTCTGGTGTCGGCCAGCGCCATCAAGGCGCCGATCAATCCCTTCGTGCCGCATGCGCTGACGCACGAGGAAGTGCTGGGCACCATCGACAGCTTCGCCAACTGTGCCGGTCTGGCGCAGCAAGCCGGCTATGACGGCGTCGAGGTCATGGGTTCCGAGGGCTACCTGATCAACCAGTTCATCGTCGCGCGCACCAACCATCGCGATGACGAATGGGGCGGCAGCTACGAAAACCGCATGCGCTTCCCGGTCGAGATCGTGCGTCGCGTGCGCGAGCGCGTCGGTCCGAACTTCATCATCATCTATCGTCTGTCCATGCTCGATCTGGTCGAGGGCGGCTCGACCTTCGACGAGGTCGTGCAGCTGGCCAAGGCCATCGAGGCTGCCGGCGCCACCATCATCAACACCGGTATCGGCTGGCACGAAGCGCGCGTTCCCACCATCGCCACCAAGGTGCCGCGCGCGGCCTACACCTGGGTCACCCAGCGCCTCATGGGGCAGGTGAAGATCCCGCTGATCACCACCAACCGCATCAACACGCCGGAAGTGGCGGAACAGGTGCTGGCCTCCGGTCATGCCGACATGGTGTCCATGGCGCGTCCCTTCCTGGCCGACGCCGACTTCGTGCGCAAGGCCGAGCAG
The DNA here is from genome assembly GCA_023265995.1 of Perlucidibaca sp. GTDB lineage: Bacteria > Pseudomonadota > Gammaproteobacteria > Pseudomonadales > Moraxellaceae > Perlucidibaca. The sequence continues at coordinate 120,029 of JAHFSA010000007.1, read as the reverse complement.
AACCGTTCCGACGAGATCAACACCTGCATCGGCTGCAACCAGGCCTGCCTGGACCAGACCTTCTCGCTCAAGATCACCTCCTGCCTGGTCAATCCGCGCGCCTGCCACGAGACCGAGATTCCCCTGGCACCGGCCATCGCGCGCAAGCGCATCGCGGTCGTCGGCGCCGGCCCGGCCGGCCTCAGCTTCGCGGTCACCGCCGCCGAGCGCGGCCACGAGGTGACGTTGTTCGATGGCGCCAGCGAGATCGGCGGCCAGTTCAACATCGCCAAGCAGGTGCCGGGCAAGGAAGAGTTCCACGAGACCATCCGCTACTTCGGCCGCATGATCGATGTCCATGGTGTGCAGCTGCGCCTGAACACCCGTGTCGATGCCGACCTGCTCAAGGCCGGCGGCTTCGACGAGGTCGTGCTCGCCACCGGCATCGTGCCGCGCAAGCCGGCCATCGATGGCATTGATCACCCCAAGGCGCTGAGCTATCTCGACGTGCTGCGTGACGGCAAGCCGGTCGGTGGCAAGGTCGCGGTCATCGGTGCCGGCGGCATCGGTTTCGATGTCTCCGAATACCTCACCCACAGCGGCACCAGCGCCAGCCTCGATGCGGAAAAGTTCAACCGCGAATGGGGCATCGACACCAGCTACCGACAGGCCGGCGGCATGATGCCGACCGAAGTCGAAGCGGCGGAGCGCGAAGTCTGGCTGCTGCAGCGCAAGCAGACCAAGGTCGGCGACGGTCTCGGCAAGACCACGGGCTGGATCCACCGCGCCGGGCTGGCCAGCCGTCAGGTCAAGATGGTTCCCGCCGTGAACTACGAGCGCATCGATGACGCCGGCCTGCATGTCAGTATCGCCGGCGAGCAGCGCCTGCTCGACGTCGATCACGTCATCATCTGCGCCGGTCAGGAGCCGCAGCGCGAGCTGCAGGCCGGGCTGGTCGCCGCTGGTATCAATGTGCATCTGATCGGTGGCGCCGATGTCGCCGCCGAGCTCGATGCCCGCCGTGCCATAAACCAGGGCGTGCGTCTGGCCGCCAGCCTCTGAGCCCCATTTTCAGGAGAGACACGATGAGCAACGCCCCGCAGCAACTCAAACCTGCCGCCGCCGCATCGCTGGCCCTCTGGCACGACATGATCGCGCGCTGCGACATGACCGGTCTGGCAGCCATCGCGCATCCGGATGTGGTCTTCCGCTCGCCGGCCGTGTTCGCCCCTTACCAGTCGGCACCGGTGCTGGTGCAGATCATCAGCACCGTGGTCCAGGTTTTCGAGGACTTCACCTACCACCGCGAGCTGGCCACGGATGACGGCCTCAACGTGGTGCTGGAGTTCAGTGCGCGCGTTGGTGATCGCGAACTCAAGGGCATAGACATGATCCGCTTCGACAAGGACGGCAAGATCGTCGAGTTCGAAGTCATGGTGCGTCCGCTCAGCGGCCTGCAGGCCCTGTCTGGCGAGATGGGTCAGCGCCTGAAGGCCGCCGGGCCGGCATGAGCCAGGGCCGCGCGGCGGAACAGGCGCTTCCGGAACTGCGTAGTGGCTATTCCTGGCGCATGGTCGCGTTGGCGCCGCTGCTGCTGGCGCAAGGGCTGCATGTGCGCCGCCGCATTCCGCGCCTGCCGGAGCCCGAGGGCGAGCGCAGCGGCTGTGCCGGGCAGGGGAGGCCGCTGCGCCTGCTGATCACGGGTGATTCCGCCGCCGCTGGTGTCGGGGTAGGGCACCAGGAGCAGGCGCTGTCGGGGCAATTGGTACAGCAGCTGGCGGGAGATTTCCAGGTGTCATGGCGCTTGCTGGCGCAGTCCGGCTTCACCACGGCGCAGATCATCGAATGCCTGCGCGCGGCCCCGGTGGAACGCTTCGATGTCGCGGTCATTTCGATAGGCGTCAACGATGTCACCGCCGGCGTCGGCGTGCGCACCTGGCTGGCTCGCCAGCAGCAGTTGCTGACCCTGCTGGGCGAGCGCTTCCAGGTTGAGCACGTGCTGTTCTCCAGCCTGCCGCCCATGCATCTGTTTCCGGCCCTGCCACAGCCGTTGCGCTGGTTTCTCGGCAGCCGTGCCCGGCATTTCAATCACGCCATCGCGCAATACCTTCAGGGCCATGGCCAGGGCGAGCTGATCTGCCCCGATCTGCATGGCCTGACCACGGCCAGCGACGGCTTTCATCCCGGTGACGCAAGCTATGCGGCCTGGGCACGGCGGCTGGCGGACGTGATCCGTGCCCGTCTGCCCGACACTCATTCCAGGTAACAGACATGACCATACGCAAGCCGCAGCACGCCATCGCGACCCAACTCGTGCGCCGCCTCAGGGACATCCGCAAGCCTGTGCTCTATTGCGGAGACAGCGCGCTGAGCAAGCAAGTCGTCGGGCAGATTGACCGGCTGCACCGGCATTACCATCCGACGCCCTGGCTGCATGGCTGCCATGCCCAGCTGCTCTACATGAACCTGCGCAAGAAGGCCGGTGACCAGCTTGGCTACGATCGCATCGAGCCGCTGATCATGGCGGATGGCGGCACCACGGCGCTGGCCTGGCGCGGCGATAACCTGCCGGCGGACACTCCGATCCTGGTGATCCTGCACACCATCACCGGCAGCCCGGAGAGCATGCGCGAGATGGTCGGTGACCTGGGGCAGCTGACCGGCTGGCGCGTGGTGCTGTGCCTGCGCCGCGGCCATGGCGACCTACCGCTGACGACTCCGCGCATCAATATCCTGGGCTCGACCGACGACCTGCGCGAGCAGCTGAGCTGCATCCGTCAGCAGTACCCGGACGCGCCCCTGTACGGCATCGGCTCATCGGCCGGTTCCGGACTGCTGACGCGCTATCTCGGCGAGGAGGCTGACGCCTCGGTGTTCCGTGCCGCCTTTGTCTACTGTCCCGGCTATGACACCGGGCAGGCCTTCACCCAGGTGCATCCCACCTACAGCCGTCTGATGGCGAAAAAACTGGTCAGGCAGTTCATCACGCGTCAGCAGGACCAGCTGGCGCAATTCGCGGCACTGCCCCGGTTGCAGCAGGCGCAAAGCCTGGCCGATTTCCATGATGACCATCATGAGCTGGCGGGCTACGCCGACCGCGCCAGCTACGTGGCGGCGACCAATCCCATGCAGGTGTTCGCGCGCATCAGCACGCCGGTCATGATCGTCAATTCGGAAGATGATCCCGTGTGCCGGATAGGCAACCTGATGCCTCATCTCGAGCAGATCAGGAGCATGCCCGACGCCATACTCGTCATTACCCGGCAGGGCAGTCACTGCGCGCACTACGAGGGCTGGTCGGCGCGCTCATGGGCGCACAGGCTGATGGCGGAATACTTCCAGGCCATGCATGGATTGGCGGGAGCCAAAGGCGGAGAGTGAGGCGTAACACGGAATGGTGCCCGGGGCGGGGATCGAACCCGCACGACCGTTAAGTCGAGAGATTTTAAGTCTCTTGTGTCTACCAGTTTCACCACCCGGGCGAGTGGGGTGATGCAGGCGTTCTGCGTCGAGGCGCAAGAGTCTGCGGCATGACACGAGAAGGGGAGTATGGAGGCTGGGACCGGAATCGAACCGGTGTACGCGGAGTTGCAGTCCGCTGCATAACCATTTTGCTACCCAGCCAAAGGTGCGGCGTCCCTTGCAGGAAGGCCGGCATGATAGCCATGCCCAATGAGAGCGTCAACCAACGCGGCACACTCGGTTGCCTGCGTTTTCAGCAGTCGGACAAGGTCGCGCAAATTGTCGGACAGCAATTAATAATTGCGATACAGAGTCTTACTGTCGAGCTACAGGGCCATGCAGTAGACTGCCCTCATCAGAAGCCAATAGGTTCCCAGTCATGATGGCCGCGACCGTTCCCGATGTTGACTTGCCCTGGCCCCAGCCGCCGCAGGCAGCACGCCTGCCGTACAGCTTCGCCAAGCGCCATGGTCTTGTTCTTCATATCGTGTCCGATGACAACTGGTGCCTGCTCGCGCGCCCCGACTGGAAGCTGAGCGCACTGGCCGAAGCCCGCCGTCTGCTCGGTCGTCCGGTGTACTGCCGCCCGGTTTCGGAAAGCCAGTTCAACGACGCCCTGGCACGCAGCTATCAGGGCGATGCCGGCGACTCCATGCAGGCCGCCGAAGGCATCGGTGACCAGATCGATCTCGAGAAGCTGGCCGACCTGGTGCCGGAAACCGAAGATCTCATGGACCAGGAAGATGATGCGCCCATCATCCGCCTGATCAACGCCATTCTTCAGGAAGCCGTGCGCGAGAACGCATCGGATATCCACATCGAAACCTTCGAGCGTCGCCTGTCGGTGCGCCTGCGTGTCGACGGCGTGCTGCGCGAAGTGCTGCAGCCGCGCCGCGAGCTGGCACCGTTGCTGGTGTCGCGCATCAAGGTCATGGCCCGTCTCGACATCGCCGAGAAGCGCGTACCGCAGGATGGCCGCATTTCCGTCCGTCTCGCCGGCCGCGAGGTCGATGTCCGTGTCTCGACCATGCCGTCGAGCTCGGGCGAACGCGTGGTGCTGCGTCTGCTCGACAAGCAGGCCGGGCGTCTCAACCTGTCCGGCCTCGGCCTCACCGCGCGTGATCACAACGAACTGCGCGAACTCATCGCCAAGCCGCACGGCATTCTGCTGGTCACCGGCCCCACCGGCTCCGGCAAGACCACCACGCTCTATGCCGCGCTCACCGAGCTCAACGATTTCTCGCGCAACATCCTCACCGTCGAGGATCCGATCGAGTACCAGCTCGACGGCATAGGCCAGACCCAGGTCAACACCAAGGTCGACATGACCTTCGCACGTGGCCTGCGCGCCATCCTGCGTCAGGACCCGGATGTCGTCATGGTCGGTGAAATCCGCGACCGCGAGACCGCCGAGATCGCCGTGCAGGCGTCGCTGACCGGTCACCTCGTGCTGTCCACGCTGCATACCAATTCGGCGGTCGGCGCCGTCACCCGTCTCGTCGACATGGGTGTCGAACCCTTCCTGCTGTCGTCCTCGCTGGTCGGCGTGGTCGCCCAGCGTCTGGTGCGCGTGCTCTGCACGCAGTGCCGCGAAGCGCATGTCGCCGATGCCAGCGAGTGCGAGCTGCTCGGTGTCAGCACCGCGCAGGCGCCGACGCTGTATCGCCCGGTCGGCTGCAATGCCTGCAACCATCGCGGCTACAAGGGCCGTACCGGTATCTATGAAGTGGTCAGTCTGAGCGACACGCTGCGTCGTCTCGTTCATGAGCGCGCCGGCGAACAGGAACTGGAAGCGGTCGCGCGCGCCCAGGGTCCGAGCATTCGCAACGATGGCATGCTCAAGGTGCTGGCTGGTGTAACATCGCTGGATGAGGTTCTGCGAGTTACACGAGAGGATTAATGCCGGCTTTCGACTTTGTGGGAGTGGATGCCCGAGGCAAGCGCCAGAAGGGCACCATCGATGCGGACAGTCAGCGCCATGCACGCCAGTTGCTGCGTGACAAGGGCTGGGTGCCCATGGAGATCGAACCGGCGCGCGAGAAGCCGGGGCAGGGCAGCGCTGCTGCCGGCCTCGGCTTTCTGCGTGCTGGCCTGGGTGCCCAGGACCTGGCGCTGATCACGCGTCAGCTGGCCACCCTGGTGCAAGCCGGTCTGACTCTCGATGACGCTCTGCGCTCGGTCGCTCAGCAGTCCGAAAAACCCGCCGTGCGCCGTCTGCTCACCGCCGTCCGCGCCCGTGTCGTCGAGGGCTACAGCCTGGCGCAGAGCCTTGCCGAATTTCCCCAGGCCTTTCCCGCGCTCTATCGCGCCACCGTGGCCGCCGGTGAACGTGCCGGTCATCTCGACCTGGTGCTGTCCCGTCTCGCCGACTACACCGAATCCCGTCATGAAACCCGCCGCAAGGTCCAGGGCGCGCTGATCTATCCGGCCATCCTGACCGTGCTGTCGCTGCTCATCGTCATCGGCCTGCTGACCTATGTCGTGCCCGACATCGTCAAGGTCTTCGATGACCGTGGTCAGGACCTGCCCATGATCACCCGCCTGCTGATCGCGACCAGCGACTTCCTGCGCCATGCCATAGGCTGGCTGCTGCTCGGGTTGCTGGTGGCCGGCTTCGTCATGCGCAAGATGCTGCAGCGCCCCGAGGTCCGTCAGCGCTGGCATCGCTTCCTGCTGCGCCTGCCCGTGGCCGGCCGCCTGGTGCGTGATTCGCAGTCCTCGCGCTTCGTCAGCACGCTCGGCATTCTCACCCGCAGCGGCGTGCCGCTGGTCGATGCCCTGCGCATTGCCGGCGAGGTGGTCGACAATCTGCCCATGCGCACCGCTGTAGAGCAGGCCGCCGACCGCGTCACCGAAGGCGGCCGTCTGGCGCCGGCGCTGGAGCAGTCCGGCTTGTTCCCGGCCATGATGGTCAACATGATCGCCAGCGGCGAAACCAGCGGCGAGCTCGACGACATGCTGGCGCGCACCGGCCAGATGCAGGAGCGCGCGCTCACCGGCAGCATCTCGACACTGGTCGGCCTGTTCGAACCCATGATGTTATTGATGATGGCCGGGGTGGTTTTGGTCATCGTCTTGGCTATCATGCTGCCCATCGTGCAAATGAATAACCTGGTTCACTGAGGAGCCTTTCCATGCGATCCGCCGCCCGCCGCGCCCAAGCCGGCTTCACCCTCATCGAAATCATGGTGGTGGTGGCCATCATCGGCATCCTCGCGCTCATCATCGTGCCCAACGTGGTCGGCAAGGATGACCAGGCCCGCGTCACCTCGACCAAGGCCAGCCTGAGCTCGGTGGCCAATGCCCTCGAACTCTACAAACTCGACAACTATCGCTACCCGAGCACGGAAGAGGGCCTCGACGCCCTCGTGCACCGCTCCCAGGATTCGCGTGTGTTCCCCGATGGCGGCTATCTGAAGAAGTCCCCAGTCGACTCCTGGGACAATCCGCTGCAGTACATGGCGCCGGGCAGCAACGGCAAGCCCTACGACCTGTACTCGCTGGGTGCCGACAATGCCGAGGGCGGTGAAGGCTACGCCGCGGACATCTACTTCGAATGAGGTCGCTGCCGCTGCGCCGGCATGATGCGCAGGGCTTCACCCTGATCGAAGTCCTGCTCGTGGTGGTGCTGATCGGCATCCTCATGGGCGTGGCCGTGATCAGCCTCAACCCCGAGGATCCGGCACGCCGCCTGCTGCGCGAGCGTGACCGCCTGCAGGCGCAGATCCAGTATGCCCGCCTGCTGGCCGAGTCCGACCAGATCGAGATCGGCATCCATGTCCATGCCGGCGGCTACGAGTTCCTGCGTTTCCGCCTGAGCGACAGGCACTGGCTGCCGTTCACCGAGGATCCGACGCTGAAGCCGCGCAAGCTGGCCGGCATCGATCTGAGCTGGCGCGACAGCATGGCGGCCCAGCCGGGAACGCCTGCGGTGTCCGACCCCAAGCTGCCGCAACCCGATCTGCTGCTGCTTTCCAGCGGCGAGGCCACGCCTGGCGTGATCCGCCTGTCTGCGCTGGATGACGCCCGCACAACACCACTCGAACTCAGTGTCACCGACCTGGGCGACGCCTATCCGACCGAGGAGGCCGAACGTGCGCGTCCGTGATCGCGGCTTCACGCTGATCGAGGTGCTGGTGGCGCTGGCCATCTTCGGCATCGTCGCGCTGGCCTTGCTGAGCAACACCCGCGAGCAGGTGCACATGGCCGCCGGTGTCGAGGACAGACTGCTCGCGCACTGGGTCGCCGCCAACACGCTGACCGACTTGCAGACCGCAGGCGGCCTGCCCGAACTGGGTAACAGCGAGACCTCCACGGTCATGGCCGGACGCGACTGGTTCGTGACCATGAGAGTGGGCACCACGCCGGCGACCGAGGTGCGCAATGTCGATATCGCGGTGTCCAGCTACGATCCCGTCAGCGGCAATCATGGCGAGCCGCTGACCAGCCTGATCGGCTTTGTCGGCCGGCGGAGCAACTGACCATGCCCGCGCGCCTGACATCACGCCGCCTGCCCGAGCAGGGCTTCACGCTCATCGAACTGCTGGTGGCCATCGCCATCATGGCGCTGATCAGCGTCGGCGCCTTCGGCTTCCTGCATTCCACCAGCGTCAGCGCCGAACGCCTGGCCACCAAGCAGAAGGATCTGCTGGCGCTGGAGCGCCTCCAGGGCGTCATCGGCAATGACCTCTCGCAGTGGGTCGACCGTCCCATCCGCGACGAACTCGGCGACTCGCTGCCGCCTTTCGTGCTGGAGCCGGGCGGAGCCCTGGAGTTCACCCGGCGCGGCTTCAGCAATCCGCTCGACAAGACGCGCAGCGACATGTTGCGCGTGCGCTATGAACTGCGCGATGGCCGCTTCTGGCGCCTGAGCTGGAGCACGCTCGACCGTCTTCCCGGCATGCGCCCGCTGGCCTCGCCGCTGGGCCCCAAGGGCCTGAGCCTGCGCTGGCGCGTGCAGGGACGGCCCGGCGACAAGATCAACCAGGTCTGGCCCGACACCGCTTCCGGTGCCAGCGGGCAGAGCCGTACCGTGCTCGATCAGGGCGCGCCCGAGGTCATCAACCTCGACATGAAGATCGCGCCCTGGGGCGATATCCGCCGCGTCTACTGGATACCTGGCCATGACACGACGCAGTGACCAGCGCGGCGTTGCGCTGCTGACCATGCTGCTGATCGCGGCCATCGCCACCACGCTGATCATGGTCATCATCGAGCGTCAGGCGCGTGTGCAGCGCGAACTGGCGGGGCAGATGCAGCAGGACCAGATCGCCGAATACAACCGTGGCGCCGTGCTCTTCGCCATGGCCGCCTTGCGCGCCGATGCCCGCGACGGCACCACGGTCGATCACCCCGGCGAGGCCTGGGCGCAGCCGTTCCCGGCCTATCCGGTGCCCGGTGGCATGATCCGTCCGGCCCTGCGTGATGCCCAGGCGCGTTTCAACCTCAACAGCCTGATCAAGGGCGGCAACGTCAACGCCACGGCGCTGGCGGTCTATCGTCGCCTGCTCGCCCAGCTGCTGCTGCCGCCCGAGCTCGCCGACAGCCTGGTGGACTGGCTCGACAGCGATCGCGAGCCGTTCGGCGCAGGCGGTGCCGAGGATGACTACTACCTCGGCCGGCAGCCGGCCTATCGCAGCGCCAACCGCGCGCTCAGCACCTATGGCGAGCTGCGTCTGGTGCGCGGCTACAACAGCACGGTCATGCGCACGCTGGCGCCCTGGGTCGTGGTGCTGCCGGCATCGGCCAGCAAGATCAACGTCAACTTCCTCACGCCCGGCCTGCTCGAAGCGCTGGTGCCCGGGCTGGCGCCATCCGCCGCCGTCGAGCTGCTGCAACGACGTCCGCTGGATGGCTGGCCGACCGTCGCCGCCTTTCTCGATAATCCCGTTTTCAATGGCGTCAGTTCCGAGATCCGGCAACAATTGCAGGATATGCTGGCGGTCGAGTCGGGCTACTTCGAGCTGTACACGCGGATTCGCTTCGGTGACCGCGAGCGCCTGCAGTGGTCGCTGATCGCCAGGCATGACAACAATGGCAGGCTGGAAGTCATTGCCAACGAGCGCAACCCGGCATGGGTACCGGAATTCGAACCCATACCGGAGTCAGTCGCCGACAAGAAGAAAGAGGAAGGGGAGTGATGGACATGTTGTTTCTGCGCCTGCCGCACCAGACAGGTGGCGTTCTGCAGGCAGTCAGCTGCATCCAGGGCCACTGGCAGCGCCTCGCCTCCTGGCACAATCTCGATGACCTGGCAGCCTGGCTGCAGGAGCATCGCCAGATGCCTGCCATCCTGCTCACTCCCGCCGGCCTCGATATCGCCCTGACGCTGGAAGCCACGCCCAAGCAGCGTCGCGAAGCAGGTGTCGGCCTGGTTTCCCTGGCCGAGGAAAGCCTGGCCGAAGACTACGAGAAACTGCACTGGACGCTGGAAAGCCTGGACGACAACCGCGTCCTGGCACGCGGTATCCGCCTTGAGTGGCTGCAGCGCTGGCTCGATCTGCTCAAGGAGCGCGGCCTGCAGGTCAAGGCCATTATTCCCGAAGCGGCACTGCTCAATGCCGATGCCGAAAGCTGGGTCTGGCTGCCCAGCGGCAACGAAGTCTTCGTGCAGACCGAGCCCGGCCAGGCCGCGCTGATCCATCCGCAGGATGCGCCGCTGCTGTTCGAGCAGCTGCTGTCCCAGCGCAGCATCCATACCCCGGTGCGACTGCGCTACCCGCAAGGCACGGTGCTGCCGGCACTGCCCGACGCGCTGCAGCCGTCACCGGCGCCCTGGCAGGACTGGGCCGATCTGCTCAAGACCCAGGCCCCGGCGCTCTGGCTGCGACATCCGCAGAACTGGCTCACCGGTGTGTTGCAGCCGGGCCGTACGCAGCGCTGGTCGCCGTGGTGGAAAACCGCCTTGTTGCTGCTGGCCGCATGTATCCTGATCGAGACCGTGGCGGATCGCTATGAGGCTCACAAGCTGCGCACCCAGGCCACCGAAGCACGCAACGATGCCAGCCAGCTCTACCGTCAGTGGTTCCCCGGCGAACATGTTCGCGGTGACCTCGGACAGGCCTTCCGGCAGCGTCTCGCCAGCGCCGGCCAGCTCACCCCGGATCAGCTGCTGCAGCTGCTGGCGCAGACCGCGCCGACACCGCAGTGGCAGGTGCAGAAACTGGAGTTCCGCGCCGGCGGCCAGACCAGCGTGGAAGTGTCGGGCAGCAACCTCGGCGAGGCCCAGACCTGGGTCGGCAACCTCGGCGGCCTCGGCCTGCAGGCCAGCCTCGAGAACGCGCGTCTGGAAGCAGGGCAGGCACGGGCAAAGATCATTCTGACGCCAGCACGGGAGAAGTGACATGAGTGCATTCGGCGACAGCCTGAACAGCATCGGAAACTACTGGCAGGGGCTCTCCGACAAGGATCGCAGGGCGCTGTCCCTACTGGCCCTGATCGGCATCCCCTTGCTGCTGATCGGCGGCCTGCTGCTGCCGGCCATGCATGCGCGCGAACAGGCGCGGGCCGAGCGTGATGACGCCACGGCACTGGCGGCCTGGATTCGTCATGACGCGCCACGACTGCAAGGCATGGCCGGCGCCCGCATCAGTCCTGCCGACCTGCCGCAACGCGTGCAGGCTCTGGCCACCGCCCAGGGCCTGACACCGGAGCGTCTGGAAGCCGATCCGGCCGGCCTGCGCCTGGCCATCAGCAATGCCCGTCTGACCTCGCTGGTGAGCTTCCTGCAGCTTTGCCGCAGCCAGGGCATCAAGGTTGTCGAAGCGCAGATCGTGCGTGATGCCGGTGGCAACGGCAATCAGGTGCGTCTGCGCCTGAGCGCCTGAGCATGGCCATTGGTGACCGCTTCAAGGGACTGGTGTCGACGGTGCAGACCGTGGCTGCCAGAGTCGGCGAAGAGCGCGAACTGAGCCTGCCGGAAAACCTCATCAATGCCGCCATTGACCGTCTCGTGGTCAAGGACGACATCGAGTACCTGGCTGTACGGCTGGGCGAGGGCGTACTGCAGATCGATATCGAGCTGCGCACCGCCTGGGCGCACCTGGCCATGACCGGTGACTTCGAGCTCGATGACATCGCCATAGACCAGCGTCGCCAGTTCATCAGCCTGCGTCAGCTGCGCACGCTGGATGTGCGCACCAGCCGCCATGCCTCGGACTGGTACCGCCTGCTGTTCCTGACCCTGTCGCCGGTGCTGGGCTGGCTCACCGGACAGGCCTTCCGGCGCGCGCTGCGCAATCTCGAAGGCGCCTCGGTCGCCGGCAACCGCTACCACTTCGATCTCTCGCCACACATCCGCAAGGACTCCTGGCTGATGACCACGATCAACACCCTCAATGTCTCCGGCGCGCGTTTCGAGCCGGGCGTGCTGGTGTTGCGCGGCAACATCAATGTGCTGGGCGTGTTCTCCTGATCCCGGCTGACCAGCCAGCTCGGCATGCCTTTGTACGTTGCCGGGATCAGATCGCCGCTTTCGGCCCTTTGCATCGCGACTAATTACGTTATTCTCATTAGGTGGCCTGCACGCCGTAACAGGCTGACCACCTTCGCGCAGAGCCATTGCACGCGCGCCTCGCAGTCATCACTGCTGACGCCACTCACAAGAATTACAGGTCAATAAGGAGTATCGCGGTGACCCAGAAAGTCGAATTCTTTTTCGATATCGCCAGCCCCTACAGCTTTCTCGCCGCCCTCCAGATTCCGCGTCTGGAAAAGCTGGCCGAGGTCGAATGGCGTCCGTTCCTGATCGGTGGCGTGTTCAAGGCTTCCGGCAATTTCATGCCCGCTGCCAACCCGGTCAAGGGCCAGTACATGTTCCAGGATCTCAAGCGCCTGTTCGCGTACTACAACGAGCCGTTCCGCTTTCCCAGCCGCTTCCCGATGAACTCGCTCAACGTCATGCGCTGCATCACCGCGCTGCCGGTCGCTGATCGTCCGGCGGCCACGCTCAAGCTCTATCGCGCCTACTGGGGCGAGGACCGTGACCTCGCCGATCTGGCCGTGCTCGGCGAGTTGCTCGGTGCCGATGTCGTTGCTCGTGCTTCGGATGAGGCGGTGAAGACCGAGCTCAAGGCTGCCACCGAGGATGCTGCCAGTCGTGGTGCCTTTGGTGCGCCGACGTTCTTCGTGGGCAAGGACATGTATTTTGGCGAGGACCGTGTGTTCCTGATCGAGCATGCGCTGGGACAGAAGAAGGCGGGTTGAGGGGACGGCGCAGGTTGTCGGGGATTGGGATGATCTGCGCCAGCGACTGGCCGCTACAGTCTGCCGTTAAGTGTGCATGGAGAGTGAAAGGCGATGGCTTCAAAAGAGGACATACTTGAGCAGTTGGTGGAGGAGTTCCTCATACATCGTGGTTACTTTGTCCGTCACAACCTGAAGTTTCTTCCTCGCAGGGACCATCCAGACTTCATTTCCAACCAAGACTCAAACCACAGTGACATCGACGTATTGGGTTTCAATCCGAAGCTCAAAGGAGCTGACCGGGTTTTGGCAGTGAGTTGCAAAAGCTGGCAGACAGGCCTTAATCCCGAGCAAAAGATCCGGCAGATTGAGTGCAATAAAATCGTGAGTGGTCGGGAAGCCTGGCGTGGTTTTCGGGAGCTGGTAAGCCCGAAATGGTCCGAGGCTTTCCTTAATGCCATTAACGAAGCAACGGGAGAGTCGGCTTTTACGTATGTCACAGCAGTGACCAGTATCCAAGGCTCGCCCCGCGAAGTATGGGAGGAGCACCTACCATTTGTCTCTGCGATGAGGGGCAATCCCATCAAGGTGATCACACTTAGAGAAATGCTCCATGAGGTTTCGGGAGCGCTCAGTCACACGGTGGCGGGCACTGAGCTTGGTAGGACATTGCAGCTATTCAAGGCTGCAGGGCTCGATTTATCGAAGGAAGGCGCCTGAAGCGGAGCAGGGTGCTTGGTTCTTGAACTGACCTGAGCTTCGGGAAGGGGTGGGGTGCTGCAAAAACTGTGCGAGGCATGGACGCCGAGCCCAAGCCCCCATGGATGGGTTTACGGCGGGTTTTTGCAGTACCCCACCCCTTCCCGAAGCGTGAATCGAGCGCATAAAAAAGCGGCCTTTCGGCCGCTTTTTTCATCCCACCACCCGAAGTCGGGTAGCCCCGGTGCATTGCTGCACCGGAGCCCCCTAAGAACCGTACTTGCGAGTTTCCCCGCATACGGCTCAAGCCTTTCTAAGCCTCTGTCCAAGCCGGCTTTGAAACCGAGATGCCACGGTTATGCACCTGCATGTGGCAGTTCGGATGCAGCAAAACGCGATTGCCCAATGTGTCGTTTCCCCCATGCAGGCGGTAAACGATGTGGTGGTCATGCCACCCCGTCTCATCGGTCAACGCGGTGCCGCATAGCGCACACAGCCCTTTCTGCTGGATGTACAGCGATGCCCACTGGCGACGGTAACGGTGTTGATCCATCAACCGTTCCTGCCGTAGCTGCTCGCCATACATTTCCCAGCTCGGATCGAACGGGTTGTACTCCGCTTTCACCTTGCTGTGCCGCTTGATGCTGACTTCTCCGCAATACAGCAGCGGTCTCATCGCATCACCGGTTGCATCCCGTCGTTCACCGGGCGCTGCAAACGTCCACTTCCGGTTGCCTATCTGGTGAAAGTACCGCTCCTTCACCCAACGTGCTCCCTTCTTGTTGTGACGCCGCCTTGCCCAGCGCCAGAGTGCCCTGAAAATCAGAGCATCCATGCGGCTGAACGCCTCACTGGCCACCTGATGGCGGTGGTACTGTGTCCAGCCACGAATGACTGGATTCAGCACCCGAATCAGGTTTCCCTGCTTCGCCGCCTTGTTGCCGCTGATGATTCCCTTGACCTTGCCGTAGAACGCTTGCACGTTCTTGCGGCTCGGCTTGATCAACAGTTTGCCCCCGTACCGGCGAGCATTCCATCCCAGGAAATCAAAGCCTTGGTCTATGTGTGTGACCCGAGTCTTGGTCGGTGACAGTCGCAATCCTCGCTCCGCGAGAAAGGCTTCCACCACCGGCCTGACCTCGTTCTCCAACACCTCTTTCGAGATGCCGGAGATCACGAAATCATCCGCGTACCGCACCATGTAGACCTTGTACTTCCGTGCCTTCTTGCTTGCCTTGCCACCGAAGTGGCTTGCCAGCAAACCTTCCAGCCCGTCCAGCGCCATGTTGGCCAGTGTCGGGGAGATGATCCCCCCTTGTGGCGTTCCCGCTTCGGTTGCTTTCAGCTGGCCCATATCCACGACACCGGCTTTCAGCCACTTCCGCAGGATGACCTTGTCCGTGGGGACGTGGTCGATCAGCCACTGGTGGTCGATGTTGTCGAAACAGCCTTCGATGTCAGCCTCCAGTACCCATGCCGGCGAACCGGGTTTGCCAAATGTCTGGTGACACTGGCAGATGGCATCCGCCGTCGAGCGATTGATCCTGAACCCATATGAGTCCGGGTCGCCCAAGGTTTCAGCCACCGGCTGCAGAGCCAGCAGATATAACGCCTGCATGGCTCTGTCTTTCATCGTGGGGATGCCCAAGGGGCGCATCTTCCCATTGGCCTTCGGGATGTACACCCGCCGCAAGGGCAGGGGTCGGTAACCCCGTCGTTCCATATCCAACACCGCCCGCCATTTACTGTCTGGCGTGCTCCAGAGCTTGCGATCGACTCCCGCCGTGCGCTTGCCCTGGTTCTCGGTCACACGCTTCACCGCCAATGCCTTGGCGGAAAACATGTGGGTCAGCATCCGTTGCAAGGCTTTCACCTTGCGCCATTTGCCTTCCTTCGCTGCCTTCGCAATCCGTACCTGCATTCCTCGAACGTTCTGTTCGGCACGACCCCATCGGATGTCATGCCAGCCCAGTTCGCCGGAGAACACGGACGTATCGTTACGCATACGCTCTTTCACGCTATTCTCCTGTCGTGATCGACAGGAAAACGAACTCGGCTCCGGCTAGGGAACCGAAACACGTTCGATTCCCTGCCGTTCAATTACCCGAAGATGTGATCGGAGCAGGGCAGGCCAGTGGCCTGCCTTTCTCTTTTCTCATCCCCGGCGCCTGCGAGGTTCAGCCTGCCATCTTGCGATGAAAGACCAGACGGAAGTCTGCAACCCTTTCGGGCGCGGCCATGTCTCATGCCGCTATCCGCTCCATTACAGAGCGGCGTTCGCTTTTTCCGTCCTCCTCTACCCGCACTGCCAACAGCATTCCTTGCGGTCTGCCTGCCCAAAGGGCAGCAGTACGGGCTTACCGAGTTCCGTGCTGGTTACACGGAAGGGTTAGGCGCTGCCTCTCCGCCGGTGGCCTTGTTGACGACGTGTCCCGAATGTAAAGCGGGACAGCCGGCCACATACCATTTTGGTCAGAGCCAATAACTACCGTAGGCTCACACCGATAACGACGTTTATCAGCAGTTCACTTGCGTTCGCCATACCTCCCAGCCTGGCCCCTCATGTCCGTGTAGTTCGGACAATCCCTGTGACCTGCTCACGCAGAACACAGACCGCCGAAGCGGGGGATACATTGTCAGGGTGCTTCACACAGAGCCGTTGCCAGCAATGCGCTACCCCTAGGCTACGGTTGGTCGTACAACCGGTCGGCTACCTGCAAACCACACAGGCTCGACAATAACCAGCACAGCTTCAGCGCTTGCGCGCCCAGCCAGACCGGACTTAAGTTTCTTTGCGGGGGATTGAGAAGGGACGTCTAGAATTCCTAGGAATGCGTAGACGTTCGCTTCATCTGTCTGGCGACAGATGACCTCTCAAACCCTGCTCGGAGACTTGAGCCGCAGCTTCGGTCGTGGATCGCCACTTGCTTTCACAAGTCACGCCACGTTGCGCCATCCGCACAGCGAATAGCACCCGAAACCGTCCGGGTTTTGCGAAAACGCCCAGGCAAAAACCTAGGTTTGTTACCACTCCGGCCTCTTGCGAGGCCACATCGTGGTCTCGCAGTTGGCTGAAGCGCCGACATCGAAGCGGGGCGAACCCCGCCATGACGTCATGCGTAAAATGTCATTAAAATCAACATTTTACGCCAGCAAGCGCGACTCTCGTCGCACTTACATGTTCGGGTAGTTCGGACCGCCGCCACCTTCCGGAACCACCCAGTTGATGTTCTGGGCCGGGTCCTTGATGTCGCAGGTCTTGCAGTGCACGCAGTTCTGCGCGTTGATCTGGAAGCGCTTCTCGCCAGCCTGTTCCACAATCTCGTAGACGCCGGCCGGGCAGTAGCGCTGGGCCGGTTCGGCGTAGAGCTTGAGGTTCTTGGTCAGCGGGATGCTGGCATCCTTCAGCGTCAGATGGATCGGCTGATCTTCCTCGTGGTTGGTGTTCGAGATGAACACCGACGACAGCTTGTCGAAGCTGATCTTGCCGTCCGGCTTCGGATAGTCGATCGGCTGGTGGAACGAGGCCAGATCGAGCGTCTTGTAGTCCGGGGTGGTGTCGTGAATGGTGAACGGCAGCTTGCCGTCGAACCAGTTCTGCTCGATGAAGTTGTAGGCAGCACCCATGAAGGTGCCCATGCGGTGCATGGCGGCGCCGAAGTTGCGGGCCTTGTACAGTTCTTCGTAGAGCCAGGAGGCTTCGAAGCGGTCGACGTATTCGGTGACTTCGTCGCCACCGGTACGGCCGGCCTTGAGGGCATCGAACAGGCCTTCGGCGGCGAGCATGCCCGACTTCATGGCGGTGTGGCTGCCCTTGATCTTGGAGAAGTTCAGGAAGCCGGCATCATCACCGATCAGCACGCCACCCGGGAAGGTCAGCTTGGGCAGCGAGTTGAGGCCGCCCTTGACGACAGCGCGGGCACCGTAGGAGATGCGCTTGCCGCCTTCGAGGTACTGCTTCAGCACCGGGTTGTGCTTGAGGCGCTGCATCTCGTCGAACGGCGAGACATACGGGTTGTGGTAGGAGAGGTCAGTGATCAGGCCGAGGGTGATCTGGTTGTTCTCGGCGTGATACAGCCACCAGCCACCGGTCGAACCGGATTCGGTCAGCGGCCAGCCGGCGCCGTGCAGCACCAGACCGGGCTTGTGCTTGGCCGGATCGATTTCCCAGAGTTCCTTGATGCCGATGCCGTAGTGCTGCGGATCGGAATCCTTGTCCAGCTCGAACTGGCTGATCAGCTGCTTGCCGAGGTGGCCGCGGCAGCCTTCGGCGAACAGGGTGTACTTGGCGTGCAGCTCGTAGCCCGGGGTGAACGAGTGCTTGTGTTCGCCGGTGCGCGAAACGCCCATGTCGCCGGTGGCGACGCCCTTCACGGAACCATCTTCATTGAAGAGGATCTCGGAGGCGGCGAAGCCCGGGAACAGCATGACTTCGAGTTCTTCGGCCTTGGTGGCCAGCCAGCGCACGATGTTGCCGAGGCTGACGACATAGTTGCCGTCGTTGTGCATGGGCTTCGGGATGGCCCAGTGCGGGGTCAGCACGGACTTTTCCTGACCGAGCAGGAAGTAGACTTCATCGCTGATCACGGGAACGTTGAGCGGAGCGCCTTCTTCCTTCCAGTTCGGGAACAGCTCTTCCATGGCACGTGCTTCGAAGACGGCGCCGGAGAGGATGTGAGCACCGAACTCGGAGCCCTTTTCAACCACGCAGACAGAGATCTCATGACCGCTTTCGATGCTCAGCTGACGGAGACGAATGGCAGCGGACAAGCCGGCCGGGCCACCGCCGACGATAACAACATCAAACTCCATCGCTTCTCTTTCCACGATGATCTCCTTGCAAGTACCCGAATCGACGGGAAAATGACCGGCGAGCGCATGCTGACTCGCGTGCGAAAACCCGCGTAGTATAAAAGGGTGTTTTGAGGCAGGCCAATGATTTGCCGCACGAATCGGCCGCTTTCGTCATATTTCTGATGAATCCTCGGTCACCGGCAGCAAGCCCTGCCGACAGGAGCACCATGAGCCCGCAAGAAAGCCCGGTCAGTCCGGAAAATGTCGCCACGCCGACGCGTCCGCGCGACCCGCTGGATATCGCCCGCCTGATCCAGGCCGAGGCCGGCAACGGCAAGCTGCCGCCCGTTCACAAGTGGAATCCGGACTTCTGCGGCGACATCGACATGGAGATCCGCCGCAACGGCCAGTGGTTCTATCTCGGCACGCCGATCAACCGGGCGCCACTGGTCAAGCTCTTCAGCTCGGTGCTGCGCCGCGATGACGACGATTGCTACTACCTGATCACGCCGGTCGAGAAGGTGCGCATCCGGGTCGAGGATGTTCCCTTCCTGATCACCACGGTCGAGCGTCTGGAAAGGGAAGGGCAGCACTATCTGCAAATGACCACGCAGACCGGCGATGTCGTGATTGCCGGCGAGGAGCACCCCATCCGCCTGTGCTATCGCGGCAGCGAGCCTGCACCCTATGTGCATGTGCGTGATCGTCTCGATGCCCTGATCGGGCGCAACGCCTACTACCAGATGATCGACTGGGGCCATGACCGCAAGGCCGACGACGGCCGCCAGGAGCTGGTCATAGACAGCGCCGGCATGTCATTCGTGATCGGACATTACTGAGCCAGCCAGGCTCCGAGCCAGAGTGCGACCAGCACCAGCGCCAGCCCCGGAACCACCCGCCAGAAGAACGCCGGACCGCCGCTGCTCCAGGCCATGAAGGCCTTGGACAGGCTGTTGCAGGTCACCGCCGCGAGTATCGGCAGCACGACCTGGGCTGCTGTCATCTGCCCGCTGGCTGCCAGCGACGCGGCGGAAATGACGGGCGCATGGGCATCGGCGAAGCCGGCCAGCGCGGCCGCCAGAATGACACCGCTCTCGCCCAGCCAGTGCAGCAGGGTGGCGGCAAGCAGTGATATCGCCGTGATCGCCAATGTCACCATGAACACCAGACGCAGGTTGAAAACGCTGCCGGGAGCCAGGTCCGGCTCGTCGGAGGCGGCCTCAACGACATTGCGCCGGGTGAACACCGCGCCATAGAGCAAGGCCGTCAGGCCTCCCGCCAGCAACGGCATCTGCATGGCCTGCAAGGCCGGCGGGCAGGCCACAAGCAGGATCAGCGTCAGCTCGATGAAGGTCGCCAGCGTAGACAGCACGGCGCCGGTCGCGCAGGGCATGAGCAGGGCCGGCTGTGTGCGGCAGCGCGCGCCCATGCTGGCTATGGTCGCCGTGCTCGAGGCAAAGCCGGAAACGAGGCCGGCCAGCGCCAGTCCCTGACGCGGCCCGAGCAGGCGCACGGCAAGGTGCCCGACCGCACTGATGGCCATGAGCATGACCGTGAATTTCCAGATGACATGCGGGTTCAGCGCGGCATATGGCCCTATGTAGCGGTCGGGCACCAGCGGCAGGATGACCAGGGCGGCGGTGGCCAGGATCAGGCCGTCGCGGGCCTCGTCGGCGCTCAGCCAGCGCCGGGCCAGATTGTGCAGATGTTCGCGCAGGGCCAGCAGGGCGGTCAGCACGACCGCCAGCATCACAGCGACACCGGCCTCGCGCACGCAGAGCGCACCCAGGCAGGCCGTCAGCAGCAGCGCCACCTCGGTGGTGATGCCCGGATCATCGCCGCGATCACGCAGATAGGTGGCCGTCAGCAGCGCCGCCAGACCCAGCAGCAGTGCCGCCAGCAGCACGACACCGCCGAGTGCCATGACGACATACCCGAGCAGGGCGGTGACCGCGCAGGTCCTCAGGCCGATGGCACTGCGACTGTCGCCATCACCTTTCTTGCGCTCGCGCTCGAGACCGACCATCAGGCCTATGCCCACGGCGGCTGCAGCCGATGCCAGACGCACGAGTTCCTGCATGCGCTATATCCCTCAGCCGCCGGAGAGCCTGGCCGGCAACTGCGGCGGCGTATCCAGGGCCTTCAGTATGAGGACATCCTGGCCATAGACATCCGGCTTGAAGGAAACATAGCCATCCTTGCCGATGTCGACGGTCCAGTAGGCGATCAGGATGGGCACCTTGCGCGCCAGATTGACGTTGCGCGTCTTGTTGTCCGCCAGCGCCTTGTCCATGTCTTCGCTGCGCCAGTGCACGTTATCGTCAAGCAGCAGCAAGGCCAGCTCGCGGATGTTCTCGACACGGATGCAACCCGAGCTGAAGGCGCGCTGGCTGTCGCTGAAGTGGCTCTTGTGCGGCGTGTCGTGGAGATAGATCGAGTAGGGGTTGGGGAAGCGGATGACCATGCGCCCCAGCGAATTGCCGTCACCCGAGTCCTGACGCAGCATGATGTTGCCCGGCTGCGCCCAGTTCACCGATCCCGGCGCCAGCTCGCGGCCATCCGCCGACAGCACGCGGATGTTGTTGCGCGCCAGGTAGCCGCGGTCGCGTCGTATGGCGGGCAGCGAGTCCTCACGCAGGATGGTCGGCGGCACGGTCCAGGTCGGATTCAGGGTGATGTGCGAGATCGCCGCCTGGAAGATCGGGGTCTGGCGCACCGAGCGGCCGATCTGCACGCGTGAACTCCAGACCACCTCGTCACCACGCATGTAGAGCACGCGATAGCCGGCCAGGTCGATGACCACGGCGCGTTCGCGCTGCTTGCGCAGGAACCAGCGCAGGCGTTCGAGGTTGGCGCGCAGCTGGCCTATGCGCTGATCGACGCCGACATTGAGCTCGCGCACCGTGGCGCCGCCGACCACGCCATCGGCGGGCAGGTAGGACTCGCGCTGGAAGCGCTGCACGGCCTCGGCCAGGGCCGGATCGTAGGTTTCGGAGCTGTCGCCGCCGGCGATCAGGCCGACGATGCGCAGACGCTCGCGCAGCGCGACCACGCGCGGGTCGGACATGCCGGGCTTGAGCGGACTGCCCTCGGGCAGCCTCGGCCAGTCCTTGTACTCGTGGGCAATGCCGCGATAGCGGGCGAGGGCGGAGCGGACAATGTTGTATTGCGGCATGGTCGGCCGGGCACGCTGGAAGAACTCGGCGATGTGGTTGCTCTCGACGGCCTCGCGCGCCATTTTCAATCCCTGCTCGGGGTCGATCTGGCGGGTGTCGAAGTTCCAGTGCGGATCGAGCCGGACCGGGTCGACCTTGCCGCGATAGAGGTCTATCAGCGCCTCCAGATAGCCCTGCGTGGCCACCAGCTCGCGTTCGAGCTGCAGCTCCGGCGTGCTCGCCGAGGCCAGCGCCCGCAGGCGTTCCAGACCGTAGTCGGCGGGGTTGAGTCCGTCGCTTTGCAGATCGGCGAGCTGCTCCAGCAGGCTGCGATAGCGCGCATCATCCCAGACCGCACGCCACTGGCGCTCCTCGTAGAAGCGCACCACGCCCTGGGGCACCGCCGCATCAGCTATTTTCAGGGTTTGCGCGGCATTGCGTTGCGGTCGCAGGGTCTGCGCCAGCAGGTCGTCGGTGGGCCCGGCCCAGCTCGTGCTGCTCAGCAGGCACAGGCCCGCCATCATGAATTGCCGCCATCCTGCCTGTCGCCGCGCCATGCCGGCCTCCTTGAACTGGTGAAAATATCCCCCATGTTATACTGGTAATCGTGATGGGAAGGGTGCTTGCCCAGGTTTTCCCGGAGACATCCATGCGTGCTTTTCTGCTACAGATTGCCGCGGCCCTGTTGCTGATACCAGGAGCCCCGGCGCTTGCCGCCCCGGCTCCGCTCGAAGCCGGGCTGGCTGCTGCTGCGCCCGATCTCGACCCCAGGGTGCTGGATCTGGCTTTGCAGGCCATGAGCTGCGCCACCAGTCACGGCATGGCCGAGGCCTCGCGCCTGGCGGTCATCGATTATTCCCGACCCTCCCTGCAGCCCAGGCTGTGGGTCTTCGACCTGGCACGACAGCAGCTGCTTTTCCGCGAGCTGGTCGCGCACGGACGCAATTCGGGCGACAACCTGACGCAGCACTTCTCCAATGCCAACGGCAGTCTTGCCAGCAGCCTCGGCCTGTTCCGCACCAGCGACACCTATGACGGCAACAATGGCTATTCGTTGCGTCTCGACGGCCTTGAGCCCGGCTTCAATGACAATGCCCGCGAACGCGCCATCGTCATGCACGGCGCGCCTTACGTGAACGAGGAAATCGGTCGCAATCTCGGTCGCCTGGGCCGCAGCTGGGGTTGCCCGGCCGTGCGCAGCGGCGTTGCCCGACGCATGATCGACAGCCTCAAGAACGGCCAGTTCGTGTTTTCCTACTACCCGGACCCGCAGTGGCTGGGTGCCTCGCAGTTGCTCAACTGCTCGCAGCGCGTCGCCGCACGTCCCTGAGACGGCCCGCCAGGGCTCGCGGCGCTTCTGTCATGACTGCTAGATAGCTATTTGCTATCGAATACAAAAATACAATCAATTTCATATCTGTCCCTGGCTGGCCGAACATGAGCTTGTTCTTCAGACATGCCATGACAGGCACTTTCCAGACACCAGGAGATATCCATGAGCGTTCTCGTCAACAAGGTCGCACCTGACTTCACTTCCGCCGCCGTGCTGCCCAACGGCAGCATCAAGCCGGACTTCAAGCTCTCCGACTATCGCGGACAGCATGTGGCGCTGTTCTTCTGGCCCAAGGATTTCACCTTCGTGTGCCCGTCCGAGATCATTGCTCACGACCACCGTGTCGAGCAGTTCAAGGCGCTGGGCGTACAGGTGATCGGCGTCTCCATCGACTCCGAGGATGTCCATTACGCCTGGCGCAGCACACCGGTGGAGAAGGGTGGCATTGGCGAGGTGCAGTTCCCCATCGTCGCCGACATCAAGCACGAGATCGTGCGTGCCTACGGCATTGAACACGAGGCCGGTGTCGCGCTGCGTGCCACCTTCCTGATCGACAAGGCCGGCGTGGTGCAGCACCAGGTCGTCAACAACCTGCCGCTGGGTCGTGATGTCGATGAGCTGATCCGTGTCATCGAGGCCCTGCAGTTCACCGAAGAGCACGGTGAAGTCTGCCCGGCCGGCTGGCGCAAGGGCGACAAGGGCATGAAGCCGACCGCTGCCGGTGTTGCCGAATACCTCAGCGAGAACGCCGGCAAGCTCTGATGCCGGCTGTTTCAACAGTGCCTCGACGGCGCCTGATGCGGCATCAGGTCAGGCGCCCAAGGCACTGTTTACATTGAATGAAACGGGGAGGACATCATGTCTGCCGTGAAGCATGCACGCGTCATCATCCTGGGCTCCGGTCCGGCGGGCTATACCGCTGCCGTCTATGCCGCGCGTGCCAATCTCAAGCCTTTGCTGATCACCGGCCTGCAGGCCGGCGGCCAGCTCACCACCACCACCGAGGTCGACAACTGGCCGGGCGATGCCCACGACCTCACCGGCCCGGCGCTGATGGAGCGCATGCGCGAGCATGCCGAGCGCTTCGAGACGGAAATCGTCTACGACCACATCCATACCGCCGATGTGCGCAGCAAGCCAATCCGCCTGATCGGTGACAGTGGCGAATACACCGCCGATGCCCTGATCATCGCCACCGGTGCCAGCGCGCGCTATCTCGGCCTGGCTTCGGAAGCGGCCTTCCAGGGCCGTGGCGTGTCGGCCTGCGCCACCTGCGACGGCTTCTTCTATCGCGGCAAGCCGGTGGCCGTGGTCGGTGGTGGCAACACGGCAGTGGAGGAGGCGCTGTACCTGGCCAACATCGCCAGCAAGGTCACGCTGATCCACCGTCGCGAGACCTTCCGCGCCGAGAAGATACTGCAGGATCGCCTGCGTGAGCGTGTGGCGGAGGGCCGCATAGAGCTGCGACTCAATGCCGAAGTCGACGAGATCCTCGGTGATGACAGCGGCGTGACCGGTGTGCGTCTGAAACTGCGCGATGGCAGCCATGCCGAGGTGGCGGTGGACGGTTTCTTCGTGGCCATCGGCCATACGCCCAACACCGGACTCTTCGACGGCCAGCTGGAGACACACAGCGGCGGCTATCTGCGCGTCCAGGGCGGTCGCGACGGCCTGGCCACCGCGACCAGCCTGCCGGGTGTGTTCGCGGCCGGCGATGTCGCCGACCACGTCTATCGCCAAGCCATCACCTCGGCCGGGGCCGGTTGCCAGGCGGCGCTGGATGCCGAGCGCTACCTGGATCCGTGAGCCTGGTGGTTGCCCTTGAACAGCGTGCTGTTCTGGATGATCAGCACCACGGCACCGTTGACGTCCTTGATCTCGATGCTGGCCCGGTCGTTGCTGCCCGGTTCGCCGGCATCGATGAAGGTCCACTTCGCGGTGGCGCCAGCGTTGCCGTTGTAGCTGCCGCTGCCTGCCCCGACATAGGTGTCGAAGCCGGCTGCCGGCGCGCCCGGATTGACGTCCGGCGAGTCGCTGCAGCTGGCTGCCGTCAGGCTGTCGAGATGGAACTTGTTGCCATTGCCCCAGTTGACCTCGAGACGCTGGGGTGCGGCGGCCTTGTCGCAGCGCAGGGTGAAGCCATGCGTCGCGGTGGTCGTGCCGTCGCTGAACTTGCCGCCACCGGTCATGCGCCGCAGGTCTGGCTGCTTGCGCGGCTCGTCGCAGCGGTCACCGGCCTCGAAGTTGGCCGTGGCTTCGCCCACGACAACATCCTTCAGGCCCAGTGCCTTCTTCAGCGGATTGGTGACCTCCAGCCAGAGCGCCCGCTGCGTGATGCTGTTGCTGGTGCTCAGAGTCTCGTTCAGATGCAGCGTGCCGACCAGAGGCACCGGAATTTCATGATGATCCGTGATCAGCGGTGACGGCAGCGGCACCGGCACCCCGGCTATCGTGATCAGCGCACCGGCTACCGAGGAGGTGGCCGACAGCGTGCATTGCCCGTTAACACCCCTGACCTTGGCCTGGGCATCGAGCACGTTCACGTTCACTTGCAACTCGCTGAAGGGCAGCAGGGCGCTGCCATCCAGGCCTATGCCGACCTCTGCCGCCAGACCTTCGGCCTGGGCAGGAAAGGAGCCCGACGGCTTGGCCGTGGTATCGGCGACCAGTACGCCGATATTGACGATGTCGGCAGGCAGGCCGATCAGGACCTGACCGTCGCTGACGCAGGGATCACCGTCATCCGGTGTCTGCCGATTGGCGACCACGGGCTCCAGGAAACCCAGCAGGGGAAGACTGTCTACCCGCGCGGCACTGGCCCGGCAGGAGGAGTGGGTGCCGGATGGAGGCGGAGGGTTGTCGCCTCCGCCTCCATTACCCGGTTTGGCGTAAGCAGCAGGAATCAGGCTTGCCAGTGCCGAAACCAGCAGGCAGGCCATAGTGAAGGATTTGACTGGGGTTGATGCTCGCATGACCGCCTCCTTGCATACCAAAATCCACGCTATCCGGCGTGTGGGTATTAATGCTTGCAATCCGGGTCTGAAGCTTGGATTAGCACGCTGCCGTGCCGGGCTGAAGGACTTTTCCTCGATATGGCAGGGCTGTTTGTGCCCTTTGGCGCTGAGACGGATGCCTCAGACCTCTGGAAAGTCCCGGAAATAAGTTAAAAAGACAAACATAATCAATTTGTTGGACTGTATTCCAAGAGTCTCTCTAAGGGTTCTGCTGAAGACAGAACCCTGAGCGGGCAGGCGCCATGACATGCATTTCGCCGGCTGATCGGACGGATGGCAGGCAGAAAAAAGGCCGGAAGCCGTTGCCAGCTCCCGGCCCGGGTCTTTCCGCGCGCTCAGGCGGCGATGATCAGACGCACGGCATGCAGTGACATCTGCAGGCGCTCCAGGGCCGCGTGACCATCGGCGACACGC
Source organism: Perlucidibaca sp. (assembly GCA_023265995.1). GTDB lineage: Bacteria > Pseudomonadota > Gammaproteobacteria > Pseudomonadales > Moraxellaceae > Perlucidibaca. The sequence goes on along the minus strand of JAHFSA010000007.1, from coordinate 93,996 downwards.
TGACGCTGCGCGGTGACTTCGCTCTCGCGTACCGACGGATTGACTGCCTGCAGGGCCAGCAGACGCTGCAGCTCGCCACCCTCGATCTGTTCCCAGGCTTCACGGGCCGTCGCCTGCCACTGGCTGCCTTGCTGTTCCGCTTCGCGCTCGGCGAAGTTGAGCAGGCTCTCGGCATCGTCGCGATGGGCCTTGATGACGCTGCGCGCCAGCTTGGTTTCCGGCACGTCGAGCTGTCGGGCCAGGGCGGCGGCGGCCACCTGAGGCCCCAGGTTACGGCCCTTGGCATCCATCAGCAGACGCAGGGGTTCGGCTGGCAGCACGCGATCCAGGGCCAGTGCCGCGGGCGCCTGTGTGGTGGCCTGATACCAGGCTTCGAGCAGGAAGGTTCCGGGCTTGACCGACTTGTTGCGCAGCACGGCGACCTGCACGCTGCCTTGCGAGGCCTCGCCCAGCCACTCCAGCACGCCGCGCACCATGGGGTGCTCCCAGGTCAGGAAGTGCCAGTCTTCATGAGCAAGGGCGGTGGCACGTTCGGCGCAGACCGTCATGCCATCCGGGTCCAGACCCGGGAAGGCATCGACGAGCTGGTGCTCGCCCGGCTGCAGAATCCAGGTGCGGTCGGCGCCATGGTCTTCGACATGCACGCCAAAGGCCTCCCAGGCCGCCAGCATGAAGTCGTCGAGGCGGGTATCGGCATCCAGCCCGGCGAGGGCGGCGGCGAGCGGGTCGGCCAGATCACGACGGCAGGACTGCAGTTCGAGCAGACGGTCACGACCTTCGGCCAGATCCTCCTCCAGCGTCTCGCGCAGGGCCACGGCCTTGGCGATCAGGGCGTCGAGCTCGGCCTCATCGGCCGCCGGCCGCAGCAGCGGCTTGAGCTCGCCGAGATAATGCTCGTGCACGGTCGGAGCCGTCGGCGAGCAGCGCTCGAAGACCGACAGCGCCTCGTCATACCAGCGGAACAGGCGGGCCTGGGCGGAGCCTTCCAGCAGCGGCACATGGAGCTGGATGGTGTCGGTCTGGCCGATGCGATCGAGACGGCCGATGCGCTGTTCGAGCTGGTCGGGGTTGTCGGGCAGATCGAACAGCACCAGATGGTGGGCGAACTGGAAGTTGCGGCCTTCCGAGCCGATCTCGGAGCAGAGCAGGATCTGCGCGCCCATGTCGGAATCGGCGAAATAGGCGGCGGCACGGTCGCGTTCGAGCAGGCTCATGCCTTCGTGGAACACGGCCGTGCGTATGCCTTCGCGCAGGCGCAGCCAGGTTTCCAGCGCCTCGGCCACCGGTGCCGTGCGGGTGATGAGCAGGCATTTGTCACGCTTGTGCTGCTTCAGCCAGGCTGCCAGCCAGGGCAGGCGAGGGTCATCGGCCAGCCAGGTATCTTCCTCGACGCGGGTTTCCGGCCAGATGGCGCCCTTGGCGACCCAGCTGGCATAGCTTTCCGGCACAGGCAGGCTGACCGGATAGCTGGCGCGCTCCGGGAAACCGCCAACGGCGGCGCGGGTATTGCGGAACAGCACGCGGCCGAGGCCGTGGCGATCGAGCAGGGCCTTGAGCGCGGCCTCGCGGCCTTCGGCGCTGTCGAGAGCCAGGGTCAAGTCCGGCAGCAGGTCTTGCAGGCGCTTGCCGGCACTGGCCGGCACCTTGTCGCCGAGCAGGGCATCGGCGAGGTCGCGGGTGTCACGCCAGCTGTCGTGCTCGTCGAGGAAGGCCTCCAGCGACGGATAACGTGCCGGGTCGAGCAGGTGCAGACGGGCGTAGTGGCTTTCGACGCCGAGCTGCTCCGGTGTGGCGGTCAGCAGCAGCAGGCCGGGAATCTGTTCCGAGAGCGCGGCGACCACGTCATATTCAATGCTGGCCTCTTCCGGCGACCAGGCCAGATGGTGGGCTTCGTCGACCACCAGAATGTCCCATGGGGCTTCCGCCGCCGATGTCAGCAGATTGGGGTGGTCGGTGAGCAGCGACAGCGGTGCCAGCACCAGCTGTTCGCTGAGGAAAGGGTTGTCACCGGCTTCGGCCAGGGCGGCGCAGCGTTCCAGATCGAACAGGCTGAAGGCCAGATTGAAGCGGCGGCGCATTTCCACCAGCCACTGATGCACGAGGCTGTCCGGCACCAGGATCAGCACGCGGCCGGCACGCCCCTGCTGAACCTGGGCATGCAGGATGAGGCCGGCTTCGATGGTCTTGCCGAGACCGACCTCGTCGGCCAGCAACACACGCGGATTCAGGCGCTGGGCCACCGTGTGCGCCACCGAAAGCTGGTGCGGAATCAGGCCGACACGGGCACCGATGAGACCGCGCACCGGACTTTGCGCCAGCAGCTGAGCCTCGCGGGCGGAGTTCAGGCGCAGCTGGAACCACTGCTTGCCGTCGACCTGGGCTGCCAGCAGGCGCTCGCGCGGGCGCGACAGGCGCAGATCGGCCGACAGTCGCGTCTCCATCAGCTCCTTTTCCTCGCCAGCCTCGTTGCGCGCCTTGTAGCGGAACAGGCCGTGACGCTCTTCCACTTCCTGCACACGCCAGGCCAGGCCATCGACATCCTCGATGCGGTCGCCGACCCCGAACTGGATGCGCGTCAGCGGGGCATTGGCACGGGCATAGACACGGGTTTCCTCGCTGCGCGGGAAAAGCACGGTCATGGCGCGCGCGTCGACCTCTATGACCACGCCCAGACCGAGCTCGGGTTCGGCATCGGAGATCCAGCGTTGTCCCAAAGCAGGTGCATTGTTTTTCATAGAGTTACGTAATATTCAAAAGAAAATGGATGAGAAGTCTTCCGGGGCCTGGAAATGCAGGCGCTGGCCGCTGCGCGGGTGTTCGAATGCCAGTTCGACAGCATGAAGGCACAGGCGCGGGCTGGCTTGCTGCAGCTCGGGCGAGGCATAGAGCGCATCGCCGACTATGGCGTGACCTATGGCCTGGAGATGCACACGCAGCTGATGCGTACGTCCGGTCACCGGCTCCAGCGACACCAGCGTGCAGCCGGGGCGGCGTTCCAGCACTCGCCATAGCGTCTGTGCCGGCTTGCCGTTGACCGGATCGACCACCTGACGCGGCTTGATTTCCGGGGCATAGCGCATGGCCAGGTTGATCTCGCCGGCATCCGGCTGCAGATCGCCACCGACCAGGGCGACATAGCGCTTGTCTATGCTGCGTGCCTGGAATTGCTTGCCGAGATGGCTGATGGCGGCCTTGTGGCGGCCGAACACCATGACGCCCGAGGTGTCCCGGTCGAGGCGATGCACGGCAAAAATGGCGGGGTCATGCGCCTGAAGGCGGCTGAGTATGCTGTCCTGCTTGTCGGCGCCGAGGCCGGGAACACTGTGTATGCCTGACGGCTTGACCAGTACCACGCAGTCCGCATCGACGTGCAAAAGGTCGAGGCCCGGACAAGGGCAGGGGAGTGCGACAGTGGCGGGCGTGTTCATGGCGCGGATTGTACTGAAAAGCCGGAGACTTGCGCAGGACATTTAATGTCCACCCGGTCTGATCGCCGTCAAGGATGGTGGGGCTCGCATTCCGCCCTGGCTGACGTCATCAGCCAGGGCTTCGGCGGTGGCTCAGCCGGCATCGGCAACCGCTGTGCGTGTGACCAGTTCGGGATGCCGCCGGAAATGGCCGCGTGCCAGCAGCAATGCGGTTGTCTGCAGCAGCGCGCTGACAAAGAAGGTCGCGCCCATGCGCCAGTCATGCGGCGGCAGATGCGCGACCGCGCCCAGCAGCGGCGTGCCGATCAGTGGCGCCACCACCGTGGTCAGGCTGGCGATGGCATTGAGCGCGCCCTGGGTCAGCCCCTGTTCGGTCTCGTGCGCGGCCTTGGAGATGATGCCCTGCATGGCCGGGGACACGGTGAAGGACAGCGCATTGGCCACGATCAGGATATAGAGCATCCAGCCCTGATCGGCCAGGCCGTAGCCGATCGAGGCGATGAGGGCCGAGGTCATGCCCATCATGGCCAGCCGGGTCTCGCCGAAACGCTTGAGCAGCCTGGCCAGGAACACACCCTGGGCAAGCACGGCCATGAGTCCGACCAGACAGAGCGCGAGGCCGTTGTCCTGCGGCGTCCAGTGAAAACGGAAGCTGGTATAGAGCACCCAGGTCGTTTGCAGTATCCACTGCGCCAGCAGTATCAGGGTATAGACCAGGATGAGCAGGCCGATGCCGTGCAGGCCGGTCAGGTGCTTGAGCGCACCAAAGGGATTGGCGTGCGACAACTGTATGGGACGACGACGCTCCAGCGGCAGCGACTCCGGCAGCACGAAATAGCCGTACAGCCAGTTCAGCAAGGCCATGCCGGCAGCGACCCAGAACGGAAGGCGGATATCTCCGCCGGCAGTCAGCAGGCCACCGAGCATGGGGCCGACAATGAAACCCAGGCCGAAGGCGGCACCTATGGCGCCGAAACCCTTGCTGCGATTCTGCGGCGTGGTGATGTCGGCGACATAGGCATTGGCCACGGTGAAGCTGGCGCTGGTGGCCCCGCTGACCACGCGTGACAGCAGCAGGATGGTCAGCGATTGCGTCGTGGCCGTGACCATGTAGCTGACGCCGAGGCCGAAGATGGACAGCAGCAGCACCGGGCGCCGGCCGAAACGGTCACTGAGCGCGCCCAGCAGCGGCATGCAGAGAAACTGCACGAGGCCGAAGGTCACCATGAGGGCGCCGTACCAGTAGGACTGCAGATCCGGAGAACCAGCCAGCTCGCCGACCACGGAGGGCAACACGGGCAGCATGAGCCCTATGCCCAGGACATCGACGAAGACAGTGATCAGAATGAAGGGGATGCTGGCACGTTGCTGGCGCATGTAGCGCTCCTGCTTGTTGTAGCGGCTGGTTCTTGTTGTTGAGCGGAGGGGCAGGGGAGTGCTGCCCGGCTTCACCGCCGTCATTAAAACAGATTGTCCGTCTCTGTTGATTGTGACTGACAAGTCAAACTATGATCCGCTAGAGACGATGAAACATTTTCGGTATTTTGTATTATCAAAGAGTGCCCGCCATGAGTATTCCCGCCGCAGTTCAGGCACAGCAGGACAAGGACACATCATTGCCGCCGGAGGCCATGTTCGATACCCGCGAGATCGATGCCCGCTTTCCCGGCATTCTCGACGGCTTCGCCATTCTGGCCGGCGCGGCCAATGTCATCATGCAGCTCAGCCATGCCCCCATAGGCTATGGCGTGATGCTCAGTCGCGTCGAAAACGGCTCGCTGTTCAAGCATCCGATCAAGCGCGCGCGCACGACCATCACATACCTCGCGGTGGCGCTGGTCGGCAGCCAGGAAGAAAAGCTGGCCTATCGCAAGGCCATCAACGGCCAGCATGCCCAGGTGCGTTCGACCAGCGATTCGCCGGTCAAGTACAACGCCTTCAACCCGGATCTTCAGCTCTGGGTAGCGGCCTGCATCTACTGGGGATACAAGGACACGCGTGCCAGGCTGCGCGGTGGCCAGATGCCGCCGGAGCGTGATCAGGAGTTCTACCAGCTGGCGCAGAGCCTGGGCACGACCTTGCAGGTTCGTCCGGACATGTGGCCGGCCAACCAGACCGATTTCGAAGCCTATTTCGAGCAGGGGCTGGCCAAGGCGGACATCGACGATGCCATGCGTTCGTACCTGACGGCGCTGACCGATCTGAAGTTCCTGTCGCCAGTGATCCGCGTGCTGTTCTCGCGCTTCAACCGTTTCGTGACCATCGGCTTCCTCCCGCAGCCCTTGCGCGAGCAGATGCACTTTGCCTGGACTCCGCAGCAGCAGCGTCGTTTCGATCGCTTCCTGGCGGCAGCCGGTTTCGTCAACCGGCTGTTGCCGCGCTTCATTCGCCAGCTGCCATTCACCCTGGTGCTGCGCGATTTCCGCTGGCGCCTGAGAACGGGGCGGCCGTTGGTGTGAGTCAGTCCCTGGAACTCAAGAAGCCCGGCTAGCCGGGCTTTTTCTTGCCTGTTTCATGGTTAAACTCGAGGCAAGTACAGAGGACATGACGATGTTCAAGACGTTCCATTATCTGACGCTTGCGCTCTTGCTGCCGTCTTTGGCAGAGGCCGGGCGGCCCATGATGACGGACGATGCCAGACTGACTGCGGCAGGGTCCTGCCAGATCGAATCCTGGGTGCAACAGTCCTCGGCGCAGCGTGAATGGTGGGCTCTGCCAGCCTGCAATCCGGGTGGCAATCTGGAGATCACTGCCGGAGTGGCCCACATGCAGCCACGACATGGCAAAGACAGCAGCAGCCTGTTGCTGCAGGCCAAGACCATGCTCAAACCTTTAAGCGCGTCAGGATACGGCGTCGGTCTTGCTGCCGGTGGTCAATCCCTGAGCGGCAACGACAACAGCAGGTCATTGGCTGCTGTATACGCCTATGTGCCGGTCACGGTGGTAGTGCTGCCGAATGATCGCCTGACGCTCAATGCCAACCTTGGCTGGACACGTGATCGCGTTATCCATCTCGATGAGCTGACCTGGGGGCTGGGCGTCTCATCAGCATTGTCGGCGCGGACTTCGGCATTCACCGAGCTCTATGGCGACAATCAGGGAGCTGCCGGCACACAGGCTGGTCTCAGTTATCAGCTGCTGCCGAACCGTTTGCAGCTGGATCTCACGGCAGGCACGACACCGGGCAGTGTTGGTGGTGACAGCCTGGCGTCAGTCGGGCTGAATTACTACTTTCCATGAGCTGGTTGCGGCTGATTCCCGGGCAATTCTCGCTCCATACACTACTGCGTATAATTTATATTATGTTAAATATAGCAAGAAGATGGCCATGACGCCGGGACGGTTGGCACTCACCGGCATGCATCGTGCGCGTCATTTCGCTATGCTCCTCTGGCCTGTCACCCTCGCCATTTCACCGTGACGGCAACATGGTCAGCCTGAGCCTGCACCAGGCGTTGATCAAGATCGCGACACGACACAAGGACACCCGATGCCTGCCCACAAGGTCTTCCACGCTGCATGGCTCATGGCGGGACTGTTCATGCTGGCCTCGACGGCCAGCGCCAGATCCGTCGACGCCGCCAGCTATGGCTATCCGCTGACCAATCCGTTCGAGGCGACGATCGCCACCACGCCCGAGCCACTCCAGCCGGCCGGCCTGCCGGATGACCGGCACATCGACCAGGATGACTACGCGCTCAACCTGAGGCCGGAACGCGAGTTCACGCTGCCGGAAAACTTCTGGGCAGTGAAGAAGCTGAAATACCGCATTGCCCGGCAGCCGCAGGCGGCACCGCTGGTTTTCCTGATTGCCGGCACCGGCTCCAACTATGCCAACGGCACCATGGAGTTTCTCAAGAAGGTCTTCTATCGCGATGGCTATCATGTCGTGCAGCTGTCTTCTCCGACCAGCTATGACTTCATGGCCGGCGCCTCGCGCTTCGCCACGCCAGGCTTCAGCAAGGAAGATGCCCGCGATCTCTACAATGTCATGAAGGCCATTCGCCAGCAGCAAGCTGATCTGCCGGTGACCGACTTCTATCTTGCCGGATACAGCCTGGGCGGACTCGATGCCGCCTTTGTCAGCAAGCTTGATGAAAGCGAGCAGGAGTTCAATTTCAGACGCGTACTGATGATCAATCCGCCGGTCAATCTTTATACATCGACCAGCAATCTGGATCGGCTGGTACGCACCGAGGTCAAGGGCGTCAGCGATACCCAGACCTTCTACGATCTGATCTTCAACAAGCTGGCGGCCTATTTCCGGGCGCGTGGCCACATCCAGATCGATGCCGCCATGCTCTATGACTTCCAGCATTCACCCCAGGGCCTGGGCAACGAAGAGCTGGCCATGCTGATCGGCACGGTGTTCCGCTTTGCCGCCGCCGACATCGTTTTCACGTCGGACCTGGTCAACAAGCGTGGCGCCATCGTGCCGCCGGACGCCAGCATCAAGGAAGGCAGCAGCCTGACGCCTTATCTGCGCAGTTCGCTGCTGTGCAATTTCGACTGCTATATCCAGAAGCAGTTGCTGCCTTTCTGGCGCAAGCGCTTTGGCGGTACCGATCTCACCGGCCTGATCCGCGAGGTCAGCCTGTATTCGCTGGAAGACTATCTGCACAAGAGCGACAAGATCGCCGTCATGACCAATGCCGACGACCTCATTCTTGATCGCGGCGACCTTGGTTTCCTGCGACGGACATTCGGCGATCGCCTGACGGTCTATCCGCATGGCGGCCACTGCGGCAACCTGAACTATCGCGTCAATGTCGATGACATGCTGGAGTTCTTCCGTGGCTGAGCATGCAATGAGGCCCCTGCTGGCCGCCCTCCTCCTGGTCATCGCCCTGCCCGCTGCGGCTGCCGGCAGCAATGCAGCCAATGCCGGCGATGACGACGAAGGTTTCACGCGTCCGCTGGAGTCGCTGAAATACCTCAGACATGACAACGGGAATTTCGAGAAGGCCACGCTCAATGCGCTGGATGTACCCGACCCCTGGGAGTCGGCCAACCGTCGCGTCTACCACTTCAACCAGCGTCTGGATGAGCGTGTTCTGCTGCCGGTGGTACGCGTCTACCGCTTCTTCGTGCCGGGAGTGGTACGTCATGGCGTGAGCAATTTCTTCAGCAATCTCGGCGATGTCACCAATCTCGCCAACAGCATGCTGCAGCTGAAAGGCAAGCGCTCGCTGGAGACCGGCGGACGCCTGCTGCTCAATACCACGGTCGGTGTCGCCGGCCTGTGGGATCCGGCCACGCGTCTGGGGCTGGCCAGGCAGGATGAGGACTTCGGGCAGACACTGGGCTACTACGGTGTCGGTCAGGGTGCCTACGTCATGCTGCCCATGCTGGGTCCGTCGAATGTGCGCGATACCGGCGGGCGCGTAGCCGACTTTGCCGCCGGCACGGCCATCAACTATCTGAACGTGGCGGAAACCAGCTCGGATCATCCGGAAATCACGGCGCTGAAAATGGTCAACGAGCGCGAAACCACGGAGTTCCGCTACGGCCAGCTGAACTCGCCGTTCGAGTATGAAAAGCTGCGCTATGTCTTCAGTCGTGCCCGCGAGCTGCAGGTCGACGACTGAGGCATGAGAGGAGTGGCGCCACGCAGACCGTGAACGCCATCCGGGTTCAGGGCATCAGTCGTGGCTGAACCAGTTCAGCTGCTCGCGCAACTTCACCACTTCGCCCACGATGATCAGCGTCGGTGCCGGCAGCGGCTGTCCGGCCAGCTTCTCGACGATGTCGGCGAGCGTGCCGGTGATCACCTGCTGCTGCGCCGTGGTGCCCTTGGAGATCATCGCCACCGGCGTTGCCGCAGGCAGACCGTGCGCCAGCAGCTGCTCGCGTATGGGGCCGAGGCTGATCAGACCCATGTAGAGCACCAGCGTCTGGTTGGGATGCACCAGCTCTTCCCAGGGCAGGTCCGGCGTGCCGTCCTTGAGATGGCCGGTGACAAAGCGCACTGACTGCGCGTAATTGCGATGCGTCAGCGGGATGCCGGCATAGGCCGCGCAACCGCTGGCGGCAGTGATGCCGGGCACGACCTGGAAGGGAATGCGGGCCTCGGCCAGCTCCTCGATCTCCTCGCCACCACGCCCGAAAATGAACGGGTCACCGCCCTTGAGACGACAGACGCGCTTGCCTTCCTGCGCCAGACGCACCAGCAGGGCATTGATGCCCTCCTGCGGCACGGCATGATCCGCCCTCGCCTTGCCGACATAGATGCGTTCGGCATCACGGCGGCAGAGATCGAGGATGGGCTCGGAGACGAGACGGTCATAGACGATGACATCGGCCTGCTGCATGAGGCGCAGGGCCTTGAAGGTCAGCAGATCGGGATCGCCGGGGCCGGCACCGACCAGATAGACCTCGCCGGACGGCTTCTGTCCGGGGTTGGCCAGGGCCTGCTGCAGATGCCGGCGGGCATCCTGTTCGCGGCCGCTGAACACCATGTCGGGCATGGGCCCCTGCAACTGTTCTTCCCAGAAGGCGCGCCGTGCCGAGGTATCGGGAAAGGCCTGCTTGGCCTGGGCGCGGAACTCGCCGAGCAGGCTGGCAAGACGACCGTAGGCAGCCGGAATGGTGGATTCGATCTTGCCGCGCAGCATGCGCGCCAGCACCGGCGAAACACCATTGCTGGAGATGCCGATGAGTATCGGCGAACGATCGACAATGGCCGGAAAGATCACCGTGCACAGTGCCGGAGAGTCGACGACATTGACCGGTATGCGGCGCTGCTGGCAGGCACGCGAAACCTCGGCATTGAGCTCCTGGTCATCGGTGGCGGCAACGACCAGGGTCTGGTGATCAAGGTCCTCGGACAGGTAGCGGCGCTCCTGCACGTTGCCGCCGGAGGCCTTCACCTGCTCGCGCAACGAGGTCAGAACTTCAGGTGCGACCAGGGTGACGCGGGCGCCGGCACGGACCAGCAGCGACACCTTGCGGGCCGCGATCTCGCCACCACCGACCACCAGGCAGGATTGATCCTTGAGACGGAATCCGAGCGGCAGGGTTTCCATGGCTCAGCCCTCAGTTGGTCGTCGGCGTCAGCACGGTCTGTCCGCCCAGATAGGGCTGCAGCACGGTCGGGATGCGCACGCTGCCATCAGCTTGCTGATAATTCTCGAGGATGGCCACCAGCGTGCGACCGACGGCGAGACCGGAGCCGTTGAGGGTGTGCAGCAGGTCCGGCTTGCCGGTATCCGGGTGACGATAGCGGGCCTGCAGGCGGCGCGCCTGGAAGCTGCCGAAGCTCGAGCACGACGAGATCTCGCGGTACTTGCCCTGCCCCGGCAGCCAGACTTCGAGGTCATAGGTCTTGCAGGCCGAGAAGCCCATGTCGCCACCGCAGAGCAGCATGGTGCGGTACGGCAGCTCCAGCTTCTGCAGGATGGCTTCGGCGTGACCGGTCAGCGTTTCCAGGGCGGCATCGGACTCTTCCGGGCGCACGAACTGGACCAGCTCGACCTTCTCGAACTGGTGCTGACGGATCATGCCGCGGGTGTCGCGGCCGTAGGAGCCGGCTTCGCTGCGGAAGCACGGCGTGTGCGCGGTGTAGCGCTTCGGCAGCTCGGCGGCCGTGAGAATCTCGTCGCGATGCAGGTTGGTCACCGGCACTTCCGCGGTCGGAATCAGATAGAGGTCACGCTCGCCCGGCACCTTGAACAGGTCTTCGGCGAACTTGGGCAGCTGGCCGGTGCCCTGCAGGCTCTCGGCATTGACCAGATACGGCACGTAGAGCTCTTCATAGCCATGCTGCTGGGTGTGGACATCGAGCATGAACTGGGTCAGCGCGCGATGCAGGCGCGCCAGCGGGCCCTTGAGCACGGTGAAACGGGCGCCGCTGAGCTTGCTGGCGCGCTCGAAATCCATGCCCAGCTTCTCGCCGAGGGCGACATGATCCTGGGCTTCGAAGCCGAGCTCGGGCGGCGTGCCCCAGCGCCGCACTTCGACGTTGTCTTCTTCGCCCTTGCCGGCCGGCACGCTCTCGTGCGGCAGATTGGGCACGGCCAGCGCCAGTGCCTGCCATTCCGCCTGCACGGTCTGCGAAGCCTGCTCGACCTCGACCAGACGCGCGTTCAGCGCCGTCATCTCGGCCTGCAGGGCATCGGTGTTCTCGCCGGCCTTCTTGGCCATGCCGAAGCGCTTGGAACCGGCGTTGCGCTCGCCCTGCAGACGCTCGGTCTCCAGCTGCAGTTCACGGCGACGACTTTCCAGTGCAGTCCAGGCTTCACTGTCGAGGGAGACATGGCGCTTGGCCAGCGCGGCGGTGACGGTGGCGAGGTCCTGGCGCAGCAGTTTCGGGTCCAGCATGGATCGAAGTCCTTGAGTCAGTGAGGCGACGGTAAGGATCTATGATACCCGCAAGCGTTGCGAGAGTCAGGCCGGCGCAGGCGGTATCGCGCATGCCGAGCGCCAGCGCCCTGGCTGAAAACCGCAAGACTTCCGACTGAAAAACCGGATAATGGCGGCCAATTTGGCTGGCTCGTGACTCGGTAATCCCGCATGGAAATCAAGGTAAATTTTCTCGACAACCTTCGGCTTGAAGCCAAGTTCGATGATTTCACGGTGATCGCCGACCAACCTATCCGCTACAAGGGCGATGGCTCGGCACCGGGGCCATTTGATTACTTTCTGGCGTCATCGGCCTTGTGTGCCGCCTACTTCGTGAAGCTGTACTGCCAGACCCGGAATATTCCAACCCAGAATATCCGCCTCTCGCAGAACAATATTGTCGATCCGGAAAACCGCTACAACCAGATATTCAAGATCCAGGTCGAGCTGCCGACCGATATCTCCGACAAGGACCGCCAGGGCATCTTGCGCTCCATTGACCGTTGCACGGTAAAGAAGGTCGTGCAGGCCGGGCCCGAGTTCGTTATTGAAGAAGTAGACAGTCTGGATGCCGATGCCCAGGCGCTGCTGATGCCGAATGCGGTTTCAGGCGCCGGCACCTGCATTGCAGGCAAGGATCTGCCGCTGGAACAGACCATCGCCAATATGTCGGGCATATTGGCGGACCTGGGCATGAAGATTGAAATCGCTTCGTGGCGCAATATTGTGCCCAATGTGTGGTCTCTGCATATTCGCGATGCGCATTCGCCGATGTGTTTCACCAATGGCAAGGGCGCGACCAAGGAAGGCGCCCTGGCGTCAGCGCTGGGCGAGTTCATCGAGCGGCTGAACTGCAACTTCTTCTACAACGACCAGTTCTGGGGCGAAGATATTGCCGAGGCGGAATTTGTGCATTATCCGGACGAACGCTGGTTCAAGCCGGGCCCTTATAATGCGTTGCCGGCTGAAATTCTCGACGAGCACTGCCTGGGGATTTACAACCCTGATGACGAGCTGAGTGGCTCGCATTTGTACGACACCAACTCCGGCAATACCAAGCGTGGCATCTGCTCGCTGCCGTTCGTGCGCCAGTCTGACGGCAAGGTGGTTTACTTCCCGTCCAACCTGATTGAAAACCTGTTTCTCAGCAATGGCATGAGTGCCGGCAATACGCTGGCCGAAGCCCAGGTGCAATGTCTGTCGGAAATCTTCGAGCGCGCGGTAAAGCGCAAAATCCTGGAAGGTGAAATCACACTGCCGGATGTCCCTCGTGACGTGCTGGCGAAGTACCCCGGCATTCTGGCCGGCATCGAGGGCCTGGAAGCACAGGGTTTTCCCGTGCTGGTGAAGGATGCGTCGCTGGGCGGGAAATACCCGGTGATGTGCGTCTGCCTGATGAATCCGCGCACTGGCGGCGTGTTTGCCTCGTTCGGCGCACACCCGAGCTTCGAGGTGGCGCTGGAGCGCAGCCTGACGGAGTTGCTGCAGGGCCGCAGCTTTGAAGGCCTGAACGACCTGCCCCAGCCGACCTTCAGCACGCACGCGGTCACTGAACCCAACAACTTTGTCGAGCACTTCATTGATTCCAGCGGTGTCGTGTCATGGCACTTCTTCAGCGCCAAGGCCGACTTCGAGTTTGTTGAGTGGGACTTCTCCGGCCAGGGTGAACGCTCCAATGCCGAGGAAGCCGCGACCTTGTTCGGCATTCTCGAAGGCATGGGCAAGGAAGTGTATATGGCGGTGTACGAGCATATCGGTGCCACGGCCTGCCGAATTCTGGTGCCTGGCTACTCCGAAATTTATCCGGTGGAAGATCTGGTCTGGGATAACACGAACAAGGCGCTGCTTTTCCGTGCCGATATCCTGAACTTGCACAGCTTGAGCAAGAAGGCGCTGAGGGCACTGGTCAAGCGTCTGGAAGACAGTGAGCTGGACGAGCACACCGATATCACGACCTTGATCGGCATCGAATTTGACGACAATACCGTCTGGGGGCAGCTGACCATCCTGGAGTTGAAGCTGCTGATTTATCTCGCCTTGCAGAAGCTTGATGAAGCGAAAGAGCTGGTGGAAGCTTTTCAGCAGTTCAATGACAACACCGTCGAGCGCGGCTTGTTCTACCAGGCAGTGAATCTGGTGCTGGAAGTGCAACTGGACGATGAGCTGGAGCTGGCTGATTACGAGGTCAATTTCCGTCGCATGTTTGGCAACGAGCGCATGGACGCCGCAATCGGGTCGGTCAACGGCAGCGTGCGCTTCTTCGGTTTGACGCCCACGAGCATGAAACTGGAGGGCCTCGACAGACACCTGCGTCTCATCGACAGCTACAAGAAGCTGCACACGGCGAGGGCCAATGTGATGGCTTTGCCCGGTTAATTCAGTCGCCCTTCCCTTTCTGCTTCCCCGCCGCCTCATCCAGCTTGCGCAGGAAGGTCAGCTTGTCGCCGATCTTGATCTCCAACCCGCGTGGCACGGGGCGGTACCAGCCGGGCTCCGGCATGCCTTCGGGCAGATAGCTCTCCCCGGCCGCGTAGGCATGAGGCTCGTCGTGGGCGTAGCGGTATTTATGACCATGCCCCAGCTCCTTCATGAGCTGGGTGGGCGCATTGCGCAGATGCATCGGCACCTCGCGACTGGCATCGTGCTGCACGAAGGCGCGGGCCGCGTTGTAGGCGTTGTAGCCGGCGTTGCTCTTGGCGGCGACAGCGAGATAGATCACCGCCTGACCCAGCGCCAGCTCACCCTCAGGCTTGCCCAGGCGCTCGTAGGTCTGCGCGGCATCGTTGGCGATCTGCAGCGCTCTGGGATCGGCCAGGCCGATGTCTTCCCAGGCCATGCGGATGATGCGCCGGGCCAGGTAGTACGGGTCGACGCCACCATCAAGCATGCGCGCCAGCCAGTACAAGGCCGCGTCCGGATCGGAGCCGCGCACCGACTTGTGCAGGGCCGAGATCTGGTCGTAGAAATCATCGCCCTGCTTGTCGAAACGGCGCACCGAGCCTTGCAGGACTTCGCTCAGGCCCTGCTCGCTGAGCTGACCACCTTCGGCCTCGGCGAGGTCTGCGGCGATCTCCAGCAGGTTGAGGACGCGACGGGCATCGCCATCGGCGGCATGGGCCAGCGCCTGCAATTCGACCTCGGTGAAACGCACCGTGCGCTCGCCAAGACCGCGCGGGTCCTTGCAGGCGGCGTGCAGCAGCTGCAGCAGCTCATCCTGGCCGAGCGAGCGCAGCACGTAGACACGGGCACGCGAGAGCAGCGCCTTGTTGAGTTCGAACGA
This sequence comes from Perlucidibaca sp., assembly GCA_023265995.1. Taxonomy (GTDB): domain Bacteria; phylum Pseudomonadota; class Gammaproteobacteria; order Pseudomonadales; family Moraxellaceae; genus Perlucidibaca. Next base: position 78,948 of record JAHFSA010000007.1, on the reverse strand, counting down.
CGGATTTTCGGTGGTGGCACCAATGAAGATCAGCGTGCCGTCTTCGACATAGGGCAGGAAGGCATCCTGCTGCGACTTGTTGAAGCGGTGCACCTCATCGACAAAGAGCACCGTGCGCTGGCCGTTCTGGCGGTAGAACTGCGCCTCCTCGATGGCGGCGCGGATCTCCTTGACGCCGGAGAGCACCGCCGACACCGCCAGGAAACGGGCATCGCAGGCACTGCTCATCAGACGCGCCAGCGTGGTCTTGCCGACGCCGGGTGGCCCCCACAGGATCATGGAGTGCAGCTGGCCGCTCTCCAGTGCCTCGCGCAACGGCCGGCCGCGCGCGAGCAGATGGGTCTGGCCGATATATTCGGCCAGCGATGACGGTCGCAGGCGCGCCGCCAGGGGCTGATACGGTTGCTCGCGCATCACTCGCGGATGATGTCGGTGCCGGCCGGCGGCACGAAGCGGAACTGGCTGGCAGCAATGGCCGCATTGATGCGCTGCTTGCTGAACTCGATGCGGGTCTTCTGACCCATGCTGTCCTGCAGGTTCATGGCAAACGGCTGATTGCCCTTGAACTGCAGGCTGACCGAGGCAAAGACGGCATCCTTGGCTCGGGGCGTGAGCATGAACTCGGTGAGTGCGCCCACGGCCTTCTGCCGGATGCTGAACTGCGTGCTCAACCCGCGCACATCGCCACTGAACAGCAGCGCCGGCGTCTGGCCCCATTCCTTGCCTAGCGGCTTGATGGTCATCTGCTGCAGGTCGGGGTCATGGACACGCAGGTCCTTGCCATCGGAAACAATGAGCTGCTGGTACGGCTGGTGAACCTCCCAGCGGAACAGTCCGGGCTTCTGCGCGGCCAGGCTGCCGACCACGATCTCGCTCTTGCGTCCGCCGGAGAGCTGGCTGGTCTGGGTGAAGTCCGCCTGCAGCGTCTTCATGGCCTTGAGACGCAGGCCCAGTTCGCTGCCGGCATCGGCCAGCGCCTGCAGGGGGACGGCCAGCGCCAGCAGCGCTGCCGCCGTGGTCGCGGCCACTCGTGTCATCATGCCCATGTCGTGCTCCTTATTCGCTGCGGTGAGGAACCACGACTTCACGCTGGCCATTGGTCTGCATCGGCGATACCACACCCGCGTTCTCCATCGCCTCGATGAGACGCGCGGCACGGTTGTAGCCGATCTTGAACTTGCGCTGCACAAAGGAAATCGACGGTCGTCGCGTTTCCAGCACAAAGGCCACCGCTTCGTCGTAGAGCGCATCCTGCTCGGGGTCGCCGCCGACATCATCAAAACCACCGAAACCGCCCTTGCCACCACCGTTGTCGGTGACTTCCAGGCTGCCTTCGAGAATCTCGTCGATGTAGTCGGGCTCGCCACGAGCGCGCCAGTCACCACAAACGCGGTGGACCTCGTCATCGCTGACAAAGGCACCGTGAACACGTTCGGTCAGGCTGGTGCCGGGCGGCAGGAACAGCATGTCGCCATGGCCCAGCAGCATTTCCGCGCCACCCTGATCGAGGATGGTGCGCGAGTCGATGCGCGACGACACCTGGAAGGCGATACGCGTCGGCACGTTGGCCTTGATCAGGCCGGTGATGACATCCACCGACGGACGCTGCGTGGCCAGGATGAGATGGATGCCGGCGGCGCGCGCCTTCTGCGCGATACGGGCGATCAGCTCTTCGACCTTCTTGCCGACAATCATGATCATGTCGGCGAATTCGTCGATGATGACCACGATGAAGGGCAGCTTGCCGAGATCGGACGCCTCTTCCTCGAACACGTTCTCGCCCGGCTTCCAGAGCGGATCCTTGATCGGCTCGCCGGCGGCGATGGCATCGGCCACCTTCTTGTTGTAGCCGTCGAGGTTGCGCACACCGAGCTTGGACATCAGCTTGTAGCGGCGCTCCATCTCGGCCACACACCAGCGCAGCGCGTTGGCGGCATCCTTCATGTCGGTGACGACGGGCGTGAGCAGATGCGGAATCTTGTCGTAGACCGACAGCTCGAGCATCTTGGGGTCGATCATGATCAGGCGCAGTTCGGCCGGCGTGGCCTTGAACAGCATGGACAGGATCATGGCGTTGACGCCCACGGACTTGCCCGAACCGGTGGTGCCGGCGACCAGCAAATGCGGCATGCGCGCCAGGTCGGCGACGATCGGGTTGCCGGCGATGTCCTTGCCCAGCGCCAGCGTCAGCGGGCTGGCCTTGGTCTCGAAGGCATGCGAGGTCAGGATCTCGGACAGACGCACCATCTCGCGATCCTGGTTCGGCACTTCGATGCCGACCACGGACTTGCCGGGGATGACTTCGACGACACGCACCGAGACCATGGCCATGGCGCGCGCCAGGTCCTTGGCGATGTTGGTGATGCGCGCGACCTTGACGCCAGCCGCCGGCTGGATCTCGAAACGGGTGATGACCGGGCCGGGCTGGACCGCCACCACCTCGGCATCGACATTGAATTCCTTGAGCTTGATTTCCAGCAGGCGTGACAGGCCTTCCAGCGCTTCCGGGCTGAAGCCCTTGTTGCCACGCGGCTCGGCCGGATCAAGCAGATCCAGGGATGGCAGCGAGCCCTCCCCCGGCGGCGGCGTGAACAGCTGACGCTGAGCTTCGGGCTTCTTCGCCGGCTTCACTTCAGCAACGGGCTGAATGGTGATTTCCGGACGCTGGCGTGGCGTGTTCTGCTGCACGGCCTGGGTTTCAGGGGCCGGACGCGGAGCTGCCGGGGGCGCCGCCGGCACCGGGCGGGCGACCTGTACCGGAGACAGCACGGGCTCGACGCGCGCGACCGGCTGAGTCACCGTCGGGCTGCGTCGCGGCGCTTCCGGCATGCGGTTGCGCAACTCGCCGAAGAGGCGGCCGAGCAGCGGCCAGGCCAGCTTCCAGCCTTCGCGGCCGAGCCACCAGAGCATCTGGCCGAGGCGATCCATGAGCGCGATCCAGGACAGTCCGGATGCCAGGGTAATGGCCACCAGGGCGATTGCCAGCAGGATGACGGTGCCACCGATCAGGCCGGTGGCGCGCCACATGGCTCCGCCCAGCGCCTGACCGAGCACGCCGCCGGCAGCATTGTCGAGGCCGTGACCGGGTTCGGTCTGGTGCATGTAGAACAGCGCGGCGAACGCGAGCAACGCCAGCACCCAGGCCGCGGCCTGGCGCCAGCCCTGCAGGGCGTTGGCCGGATGACGCCAGAGCAGCACCACGCGCCAGATCACCAGCAGCGGCACGGCATAGGCCAGCGGCCCGAGCAGGAAGCCGAGCAGGTCGGCAAAATAGGCACCGGCGAGCCCACCGGCATTGTGCACGATGCCACTGCCGACCTGGGTCCAGGCGCTGTCACTGGCCTCGTAGGTCATCAGGGCCAGCAGCATGAAGCCGGCGATGGCGAGCCAGAGCAACGCCCTGACCTCGCGCAGCCCGGGCTTGTGCGTGGGGGCCTTGTCGGTTCTGTTGTCAGCTGTTTGCGGAGACGCGGACACTGCGGAATTCCATGGTCATGTGATGCGACATTGTAACGAGCCGGCATGAAGATGCCATGCTCCCTGCTATACTGACCGCACGTCTTTTAACCCTCGGAATGGAGTTTTCATGGCCAGCGCGCACCATCGTCTGATTATCCTCGGTTCAGGTCCTGCCGGTTACACCGCTGCCGTCTACGCTGCTCGCGCCAACCTGCAGCCGGTTGTCATCACCGGCATCCAGGCCGGCGGCCAGCTGACCACCACCACCGAGGTCGACAACTGGCCTGGCGATGCCCACGGACTCACCGGTCCGGTTCTGATGGAGCGCATGCAGCAGCATGCCGAACGCTTCGGCACCCAGGTCATCTATGACCACATCAATGCCGTCAAGCTGGATCAGCGTCCCTTCGTGCTCAGCGGTGACAGCGGCGAATACACCTGCGACGCCCTCATCATCGCCACCGGCGCCTCGGCACAGTATCTCGGCCTCGACTCCGAGACCGCCTTCATGGGCCGTGGCATCAGCGCCTGCGCCACCTGCGACGGCTTCTTCTACCGCGGCCAGCGCGTCATGGTCATCGGCGGCGGCAACACCGCCGTGGAAGAGGCCATCTACCTCTCCAACATCGCCGAGCATGTCACCCTGGTGCACCGCCGCGACAAGCTGAAGTCGGAAAAGATCCTGCAGGACCATCTCTTCGAGAAGGAAAAGGCCGGCAAGATCTCCATCATCTGGAACCACGCCCTGCAGGAAGTGGTCGGCGATGACAGCGGCGTCACCGGCGCCCGCCTGAGCTCCACCGCCGACGGCAGCGAACAGACCGTGCCGGTGGCCGGCATCTTCATCGCCATCGGCCACAAGCCGAACTCCGACGTCTTCGCTGGTCAGCTCGACATGAACGATGGCTACATCAAGGTGAAGAGCGGCAGCGAGGGCAATGCCACGGCGACCAGCGTGACCGGCGTGTTTGCCGCCGGCGACATCGCTGATCATGTCTATCGTCAGGCCATCACGTCGGCAGGTGCCGGCTGCATGGCCGCCCTGGACGCCGAGAAGTATCTCGACGCCCTGGGTCACTGACCCCGGGAGAAAGCCGTGAACGCCGCCCTGCCCTGGCTGGATGCGGAAACCGGCTTTCCAGACCCCGAGCGGGCTCTGGCCAACCCGCCCGGTCTGCTCGCGCTCGGTGGCGATCTGTCACCGCAGCGCCTGCAGCAGGCCTATCGCCACGGCATCTTTCCCTGGTTCAGCGAAGATGACCCCATCCTCTGGTGGTCGCCGGATCCTCGCTGCGTCATAGCTCCTGCCAGCTTCCAGCCCAGCCGCAGTCTGCGCCGCACCCTGCGTCAGGGTGGCTGGAGCTTCACCGTCGATCGCGCCTTCGCCGATGTCATCAGCGCCTGCGCCGAACCGCGCCCCTATGCCGACAGCACCTGGATCAGCCCGGAGATCATGGCCGGCTATACCGCGCTGCACGAACTGGGACAGGCGCACTCCATCGAGGTCTGGCATGACGACGAACTCGTCGGCGGCCTCTATGGCATCAGTGTCGGTCGCATGTTCTGCGGCGAGTCCATGTTCAGCCGCCGCAGCGATGCCTCCAAGCTGGCCTTCTGGGCGCTGATGAGCCTGGCCACGAGCTGGCATCTTCCCCTGGTCGACTGCCAGCTGGAGAACAGCCATCTCGTCAGCCTTGGTGCCAGCCTCATCAGCCGCCATGACTATCTGACCTGTCTGGCTATGGCGCGCGATCTGCCGGCACCGGACTGGCACACGGCCGAAACCCGGCTTGCCGCGGCCGGCTTTGCGCCGGGCCGGATACAGGGGCTGACATCATGAGCGCCTCCGCCATCAAGTTTTTCACCACCGCGACGCACGCCTGCAGCTATCTGGAAGAGAAACAGGCCATCACCCTGTTCGCCGACCCCGAATCGGAAATGACTCCGGCGATCTACAGCGAGCTGTCCGAGCTCGGCTTCCGCCGCAGCGGCAACTATGTCTACCGGCCACAGTGCCGCGGCTGCCGTGCCTGCATTTCGGTGCGCGTGCCGGTTGCCCTCTTCACGCCCAAGCGCAACCAGAAGCGCTGCTGGAAAGGCAATCGCGACCTCCAGATCAGGGTGCTGCCTCCGGAGTGGAATGAAGAGCACTACGCGCTCTACGCCCGCTACATCAGCGAAAGGCATCGCTCGGGTGACATGTATCCGCCAACGCCACGCCAGTATCGCGAGTTCCTCACCAGCGACTGGTCCAGCACCGTTTTCGTCGAGTTTCGCAGCGGTGACCGCCTGCTCGCCCTGGCCGTGACCGACGAGCTGGCTGATGGTCTGTCAGCGGTCTACACCTTCTACGACCCTCGTGAAACCTGGCGCAGCCTGGGGACCTATGCCATTCTCTGGCAGATCGCCGAATGCCGCCGTCGCGGCCTGCCCTACCTCTTTCTCGGCTACTGGGTGCGTCATGCCGAACGCATGAGCTACAAGACCCAGTTCCGCCCGCTGGAGCTGCTGATCGAGGGTGAATGGCTGCTGGCACGATGACCTTTGCCAGCGTGCATGTTTTCGGGCACAATGCGGCGGTTTTCCGGGCAGCTGCCCTGAGCCCTGTATTTCAGCCCCCGAGGCCCTTGCTGCATGTCGAAAGAAGATCAGATTGAATTTGATGGTGTGGTCGTGGAAACCCTGCCGAACACCATGTTCCGCGTGAAGCTGGAAAATGGTCACATTGTCACGGCCCACATTTCCGGCAAGATGCGCAAGCACTACATCCGCATTCTCACCGGTGACCAGGTGAAGGTCGAAATGACCCCGTACGACCTGAGCAAGGGTCGCATCACCTACCGCGTTCGCTGATCGCCCCTGCCCTTTCGGGCAGATGGCAAAAGGCCGGCATATGCCGGCCTTTTTCATTGCTGTCGTTTTGTGGGTTGTGCCACAGCACAGTGGCTTGATAGCTAATGTTTATCGGCGGACATCGTAGTCCGCCGATAAACATTTATGCAGCGCGCCGGTCACTGACGCCAGCCGCCAAGCTCCGCTCGCTTCTAGCGCTTTACTCCCAGATCACCGGCTTGCGCTGCGCCAGCCACTCGTCGGCGTGCGCCAGGTAATGGTCCTCGATGACATTGCGCTTGATCTTCATGGTCGGGGTCAGGAAGCCGTTCTCCATGGTCCACTGCTCCTTCACCACCACGATGTAATCCAGCTTCTCGTGGTCTTCCAGAGTGGCGTTGACCGAGCTAAGGAGATCACGGAACTCCTGCGTCAGCACATCCTTGTCGAGCTTGCCGCCGGCCAGTTCGGCCTGGGCCTCCAGCGACAGCATGAAGAGCGCGAACGGCTGCGGCTGGCTGGGACCGGTGACGCAGATGACCTCGACCTTCGGGTGCACGTTGAGCTTGTTTTCAATGGGAACCGGGGCGATGTACTTGCCCTTGGAGCACTTGAACAGCTCCTTGACGCGGCCGGTGATGCGCAGACGGCCCTGGGCATCGATCTCGCCACGGTCGCCGGTCTTGAGGAAGCCGTCGGCGGTCATGTCCTCGGCGGTTTTGTCCGGAGCCTTGTAGTAACCCATCATCTGACCCGGGCTCTTGACCTCGACTTCGCCATTCTCGGCGATGCGGCACTGCACGCCGGGGTTGGTGTGACCGACATAGCCGACACGCACCTCACCCGGGCGCGAGCCGTGTGAATAGCCATAGTTCTCGGTCATGCCGTAGACATCCATCAGCTCGAGGCCGAGGTTGCGGTACCACTGGATGATGTTGGGCGGCAGCGGCGCCGAGGCGGTGATGGCCAGGCGGCACTTGTCGAGGCCAAGCTGGACCAGGACCTTCTTCTTCACCAGGCGCCCCAGGATGGGAATGTTGAAGAGGATCTTCTGCTTCTTCGGCGGCAGCTTCTCGTTGACGCCCAGATAGAACTTGGTCCACAGGCGCGGCACCGAGAAGAAGACCGTCGGCTGGGCGCGCTGCAGGTCCTGCTGGAAGGTTTCCAGCTTGTCGGCGAAGAAGACGCTGAAGCCGAAATACAACGAAGCGGTTTCGACCACGGCACGCTCGGCGACATGGGCCAGCGGCAGATAGGACAGCATGCGGTCATCGCGGCTGATCTTGTAGGTGTCGCGCAGGCCGCCGGCGACCGAGCACATGGTACCGAAACTGTGCATGACGCCCTTGGGACGGCCGGTGCTGCCCGAGGTGTAGACAATGGTGGCGAGATCGCTGGTGGCCGGCAGCGTGATCTCGGCCAGCGGCTCGGTCCTGGCGATGATGTCGCTCCATTGCGGCACATCGCTGCGCGGCGACAGCGGCAGGCTGATCAGCGGCAGGTCGGCCGGCAGATGCGGCTCGATGTCCTTCCAGCCATCGGCCTTGCCGTCGAGCTTGCCGAGGAAGAGCAGCCTGGTTTCCGAATGTTCGAGGATGTAGGCCGCGGATTCGCCGTTGAGGGTCGGATACAGCGGCACGGTGACATGGCCGGCCATCCAGATCGCCAGGTCGGCGAGGATCCAGTGCGCGCTGTTGCGGCCGAGCAGACCGATGGAGGTATGCGGCGGCAGGTTCAGCGACTTGAGATGGGCGGCGGCGCGCTTGACCTGGTCGGCGGCATCGCCCCAGGTGATCTCAAGCGTCTTGCCTCCCGGCAACGGCTGCGTCATGTAGACGGTCTTGGGACTGGTCTCGGCCCAGAGCAGAAAACAATGCAGCAAGGTGGAACGGGAAGCATACCGGCTCATGACACGACTCCATTTGTTATTAGCGCCCTGCATCTGACTGATGCGTCACAGCCATCTTTTATACCAGAACCGGACGGCTTCGGAGTCGCCAAGATGGCCGCTTTCAACGGCTTGCGCTCAAATTTCAGCCAGTCGCAACTGTTCGCGATAGCGTCCAGGCGCAACGCCGTGCAGACGCTTGAAGGCCTGGCCAAAGGCAGTCTCGGAAGCATAGCCGACCATTTCGGCTATGCGGCAGACCGGCTGCTCGCTGTGACGCAGCTGCCAGGCAGCCAGGCGCATGCGGTGCTCGGCGACATAGGTCAGCGGCGGCTTGCCCATGATCTTGTGAAAGCGGTCGGCGAAGGCCGAACGCGACAGGCAGGCCAGCTGCGCCAGCGCCGGCACCGTCCAGTCCTTGTCAGGAGCCTTGTGGATGGCACTGAGCACCGTGGCCAGCGCCGGATCCTTGAGTGCGCGCAGCCAGCTGTCATTGCCTTCGGGCAGATTCTCTACATAGAGGCGCAGACACTCCACGAACCAGATGTCGCCGAGACGGTTGAGGATGCTCTGGTGGCCCGGACGCAGCTCGCGCGTCTCCTGCAGCAGGAACTGGATGCCGATGCGCAGCCATTCCGGCGGGCTGATGCCGAGGCCATGCAGCGGCATGCCGCGCGGCAGCGCCGACATCAGCGGCTGGCCGAGCTCGACGTCGAAACTGCAGCTGGCCGAAATGAGGAAAGCAGACAGATCCCCTTCCCCAAGCTGTATGGGGGTATCGCGATAACCCTTGAACTCGCCGCTGATGTCGATTTCCGGGCAGCCCGCAGGCAGGTCGACCATGGTCAGGCGATGCGCGTAACCGGTCGGCACGATGAAGATGTCGCCTGCTTCCAGCACGAAACGCTGACCATCGACCTCGGCGGCAGCCCGCCCCTGCAGCACGGCATGGAAGACCGCGCGGCCCTCGATATCGACCTTGACCGCCCAAGGATCAGCCGCCGACGTGAAGAAGTATTTGGCGGCGGTGAGGTGGAGGTCATCGAAAATTATGCTCAAGAAGTCCTGCATTTCGTCACCATCCGGCGTTTTGAGATATATATCCGGCTTCTGGAGCCTGCCGTCAACCTTAACATTGGAGAATGATACGTTCCAGCTAGCGACCAGCGGCTCATACTTAAATGATGAACAACCCTGAGTTGGAGGGGAACATGACTACCACAACGCTCGATACCCAATGGACAGACAGCAAACGCTATCTCTGGCTGATCAGCCCGATGCTGCCGGTGCTCGGCCTGCTGATCCTTGCCTCCTATTACTTCACCGGCATCGGCATCTTCCTCTGGGGCGGCCCGGCGCTGGTCTACGGTATTATCCCCCTGCTCGACCGCATCGTCGGCACCGATGCCAATAACCCGCCGGAGTCGATGGTTGCCCAGCTCGAGTCCGACAGCTACTACCGCTACATCGTCTACGCCTACATCCCGTCGCAGTTCCTGGTCACCATCTGGGGCGTCTACATCGTCGTCACCGGTCATCTGGCAGCCTGGGAATACATCGGCGCGGTGATGAGCGTCGGTGCCATCAACGGCATCGCCATCAACACCGGTCACGAACTGTCGCACAAGCGTGACGGCGTCGGTCGCTGGATGGCCAAGGTCACCCTGGCCCCGGTCGCCTACGGCCACTTCTACACCGAACACGTGCGTGGCCATCACAAGAATGTCGCCACGCCGGACGATCCGGCCAGCTCGAAGATGGGCGAGACCTTCTGGGCCTTCCTGCCGCGCACCATGATCGGCAGCGTCATCTCGGCCTGGAAGATCGAAGGCGAGCGTCTGGCCCGTCTCGGCAAGGGTGTCTGGAGCCTGGACAATGACAACCTGCAGGCCTGGGCCATGACCGTGGTGTTCTTCGGCGCCCTCACCGTCTGGCTGGGCTGGGCCGCACTGCCCTTCCTGCTGCTGCAGGCCTTCTACGGCGCCGCGCTGCTGGAAGTCATCAACTACATCGAACATTACGGCCTGCTGCGTCAGAAGGGTCCGGACGGTCGTTTCGTGCGCTGCATGCCGGAGCACTCCTGGAACAGCAACCACATCGTCACCAACCTGTTCCTGTACCAGCTGCAGCGTCACAGCGATCACCACGCGCATCCGACCCGCAGCTTCCAGGCCCTGCGTCACTTCGAGGAAAGCCCGCAACTGCCGTCCGGCTACGCCTCCATGCTGATCCCGGCCTACATCCCGGCCCTGTGGTTCCGCCAGATGGACCCGCTGGTTGCCAAGCACTACAAGGGTGACCTGAGCAAGGCCAACATCCTGCCGTCCAAGCGCGAAAAGATCCTGAGCTCGGCCCTGAACCGCGCCAGGCTGGAAAACCCGGCGCACGATGCTCCGATCCCGACCGGTGCTCCGGCACATGTCCAGACCGACGGCCATGCCCGCTTCCAGTGCTCCGACTGCGGCTACATCTACGACGAGAGCAAGGGTTGCCCGCAGGAAGGTTTCCCGGCCGGCACGCTGTGGACCAAGATCCCGGACAACTGGCCGTGCCCGGACTGCGCAGTGCGCGAAAAGGTGGACTTCGTCGCGCTCAAGGACTGAGCCGACGACCCGTCTGAATGGAATCGGACATGAAAAAGCCCGCACTTGCGGGCTTTTTCATATTGCGATATTCGTGGCCGGGCCGGGCGAGTACCATATTGTCCGACGTGAGCGCCGCGAAGCGCCAGCAACTGTCGTCCGAGCAAGAAATGTCATGATCCGTTACGCCAGCCTGCTGTTGATGCTTCTGAGCCTGACGCTGACAGCGTCTCCGCTGCGGGCGGAGCGTCTCATCACCTATGCCATAGATCCGGACAAGACACGTATTTCCTTCAATTGGACCTATCTGGGCGCGACCAGCCCGGCAGGCAGTTTCAGCAATGCCCGCGGCTTCATCTACGGCAATGTCGACCAGCCCGAAGCATCGTGGGCCGAGGTGTACATACCCGTCAGGACCCTGCACACCTTCATGCCGCTGATTGATCGCCAGTTGCTCGGCTCGGGCGACTTCTTCAAGCCGCGCGAATACCCCGACATGTATTTCCGCAGCAATGGCATCATGCATGTCGACAAGCAGGACAAGTCGTTCAGTCTGACCGGGACATTGACCGTCAATGGCATTACCCGCCCTGTCATTCTCAGCGCCAAGGCCGGCAGCTCGGGCAACAGCCCTTTTGCCGACAGCGCTCAGACGGCGAGTCTCACGGCGACCACCAGTTTTCGCCGCAGCGAATTCGGCATGACACGCTTGCTCGGCATGGTCGGAGATGAAATGAAGGTCAGCCTCATGGTCCATGCCGTGGCGGTCAACCCGGCAGCAGCTCCCGCCGCGCTCTCCTCCACGCCATGATCAACAGCCCAGAGGCTCCAGGTCCAGTCGACCTGCCTTCAGCGCCGGGCACCAGGCATAAGCTCCCGTCAGCGGTCGTGTGAACTGGAACAGGCCATCAATCAGGCCATCCTCGGCACCACTCATGCGCACCATCTGGGCCTCGAAAGCGGCCAGCGAACATCCGAAGGCAACAAACACCAGTCCGGCCCGGTTGCCGGCCGTCCACGGCATGGAGCGACGCAGCACAAAGGCTTCGGGCTCGAAGTTCTCCTGCGCCGTGCGCTTGACGTGCGCCGTTTCCGGGGCCTCCTCCAGCTCCTCGTTGTCGCTGCGGCGACGACCGACTGCGTGATCCTGAGCCTGCGTGCCCATGGCATCGAACTGCTCGAAATCGTGCAACCACTGCTGCACCGCGACATAACTGGAGCCGGCCAGTGCCGGCGAGACGTCAGCGCCGACAAAGGCGGCGGCCTCGGCCTCCTCGCCCTCGGGATTCTCGGTGCCATCCTCATAGCCGGTCAGGTCGCGACCGCTGTCGTACTTGAAGGCCTCGATGCTGTGCTGGCGCTTGAATGCCGGTGCCAGCAACTGCACCAGATGGCGTTCGCGATGCAGCAGCTCGCCCCTGTCCTCGCCGCGCAGCCAGAGCCAGAGCGCGAACGGCTGGCACGGAATGTCCACCAGCGCGCCGGCAACCACCGGGCCCGGCTTGAGACCGGGCAGATCCTTGCCCAGCGCCGCGAACAGGGGCTGGCCGAAGCCGGCCACCGTGTGCTGACCGTCAACTTCGGCTTTCAGGGCCTGCAGGGCCAGGCGCAGCGCACCAGTCTCCTCGATCTGGAAACTGACATAGCGGGCGTGTGCCGGCAGGCCGGCGAGAATGCCGGGTTGCGGAGTATTCATGCCTGAAGTCACTGACGAAGCTTCCCTGTAAGTAATCATGGACATATTTATGCCATAACGCCGGCCCCAAAAAATTTCCGGGAGAAATTTTTAACGCCGCATTCGCGACGGCCCGTCAGGGTGGCGACCATGGATGGCCAGCCACAAAAAAGCCGCCTGCTGGTCAAAAGCAGGCGGCTTTTTCATGTCTTGCCGGTGACCCGGACTGACTGGCGGAAAATTCACCAGCCAGCCCGCATCGAACAGCAGCTCAACCAGCGAGCTTGGTCTTCAGTTCGCGACGGCGGCGATGCAGCACCGGCTCGGTGTAGCCGTTGGGCTGTGCGCAACCTTCGAACACCAGCTCGGCAGCGGCCTGGTAGGCCACGCTGTCGGCGAAGTTCGGCGCCATCGGCTGGTACAGGGCATCACCGGCGTTCTGGGCATCAACCACGGCAGCCATGCGCTGCATGGCTTCCACCACCTGCTCCTGGGTGCAGATGCCGTGATGCAGCCAGTTGGCGACGTGCTGGCTGGAGATGCGCAGCGTGGCACGGTCTTCCATGAGGCCGATGTTGTGGATGTCCGGCACCTTGGAGCAGCCGACGCCCTGGTCGATCCAGCGCACGACGTAACCGAGGATGCCCTGGCAGTTGTTGTCGAGTTCGCTCTTGATCTCGTCAGCCGACCAGCTCGGGTTGGCCGCGACCGGATAGGTCAGGATGTCATCCAGCGAGGCACGGGCACGCGACTTGAGCTGGTTCTGCACGTCCTGCACCAGCACCTGGTGGTAGTGCGTGGCATGCAGCGTGGCGCCGGTCGGCGACGGCACCCAGGCGGTGTTGGCACCGGCCTTCGGGTGGGCGATCTTCTGTTCCAGCATGGCCTTCATCAGGTCCGGCATGGCCCACATGCCCTTGCCGATCTGCGCCTTGCCCTGCAGGCCACAGGCGAGACCGATGTCGACGTTCCAGTTTTCGTAGGCGGCGATCCACTTGGCGGCCTTCATGTCGGCCTTGCGCACCATGGCGCCGGCTTCCATGGAGGTGTGCATTTCGTCACCGGTCCGGTCGAGGAAGCCGGTGTTGATGAAGATGACACGGGCGCTGGCAGCGCGGATGCACTCCTTCAGGTTCACCGTGGTACGACGCTCTTCGTCCATGATGCCCATTTTCAGGGTGTTGCGGGCCAGACCCAGCGCGTCTTCGACACGACCGAAGATTTCGTTAGCGAAGGCCACTTCTTCCGGACCGTGCATCTTCGGCTTGACGATGTAGACCGAGCCGGCGCGCGAGTTCGACACCTTGTTGATCTTGAGCAGATCGTGCTTGGCGGCCAGCACGGTCACCATGCAGTCCATGATGCCTTCCGGAACTTCTTCGCCCTTGTAGAGCACGGCCGGGTTGGTCATCAGATGGCCGACATTGCGCACCAGCAGCAGCGCGCGGCCGTGCAGGGTGAACTCGCCGCCGTTCGGCGACTTGAAGGTACGGTCGCCGTTGAGGGTACGGGTCAGCGTCTTGCCACCCTTCTCGAACGACTCGGCCAGCGTGCCCTTCATCAGGCCCAGCCAGTTGCCGTAGACCTCGACCTTGTCTTCGGCATCGACGGCCGCCACGGAGTCTTCGCAGTCCTGGATGGCGGTGATGGCCGATTCCAGGTTGATGTCCTTGATGCCGGCAGCGTCGGTCTTGCCGATCGGATGCTCACGATCGAACTGAACTTCAGCATGCAGATTGTTGTTCTTCAACAGAATGCTGGTCGGGTTTGCGATGTCGCCAGTGTAGCCGACGAACTTTTCCGGCTGAGCCAGGGCAACGGTATCGCCACTCTTCAGGGTGACCTGCAGCTGGCCGCCGACGATGGCGTAACCGGTGCTGTCGGCGTGCGAGCCGGAAGCCAGCGGAGCCGCCTGATCGAGGAAGTTGCGGGCGAAAGCGATGACCTTGTTGCCGCGGACCGGGTTGTAGCCCTTGCCCTTCTCGGCGCCACCTTCTTCGGAGATGGCATCGGTGCCGTAGAGCGCGTCATAGAGCGAACCCCAGCGGGCGTTGGCGGCGTTCAGCGCGTAACGGGCGTTCTTCACCGGCACCACCAGCTGCGGGCCGGCGATGGTGGCGATTTCGGCGTCGACGTTTTCCGGCGTGACGGCGAAATCCGGGCCTTCCGGCACCAGGTAGCCGATTTCGGTCAGGAAGGCCTTGTAGGCGGCAAAGTCAGCCTTGGGGTTGGCACGGTGCCACTCATCGATCTGGATCTGGATGGCGTCACGCTTGGCCAGCAGCGCTTTGTTCTTCGGCATGAGATCAGCCATGATCTGCTCGAACTGGTCCCAGAAGTGCTTGGGCTCGACACCGGTGCCCGGAGCCACTTCGTTGTTGACCAGGTCGTACAGGGATTTGGCGATCTCGAGTCCGCCGCGCTGGACTCTGGATTGGATGCGCTGCTCAGTCATGTGCTTCAGCCTCAATGGTAAGTACGTGTTGCATGCTGCCGGCCCGCGCTGCGATGGCACAGGACCGTGAAAAAAGAGCCCGTAGTCTAGCGAAAACTTCCCCGTCGGTCATTCCCGATCAATCAGCTTGCGGCGTCGCGGCACCCACATGCCCCGCTCCTCGTCGCGACGCTCCTGCTCGGTGATCTGGCGCGCGACATAGAGGATGAGCTGGCGCAGCCAGCGATGCGCCGGGCTATGATGCAGCAACGGCCCCCAGGCCATCTTGAGCTCGAACTCGGGAATGAAGAATGGTGGCTCCTTGACCACCAGCTGCGGATGATCACCCTGCAAACGGGCAATGCGAGATGGCAGCGTGGCAATCAGGTCGGCCTTGTGCGCCACCAGCGCCGGCATCTGGTAATGACGTGTATAGATGCTGATGCGGCGCTTCTGGCCGATGCGCTCGAGGGCGGCATCGATCTGGCCCAGACCGCCACGATCCGGGTTCATGCCGAAGCCTATGCCCATGCCGGTCTTGGAAACCCAGATATGCTGGGATTCCAGATAGCTTTTCAGGGTAAAGCGGGAAGCCACCGGATTGTTGCGGTTTATGAGGCATGAAAAGCTGTCGGACCAGAGGGTTACCTGGTGAAATGAAAGCGGTATCTCGTTGAAGCGATTGATCGCCAGATCGACCTTGCCCTGCTCGATGTCCTGTACGCTGACGTCCGATGGCGTGAGGAAGTCCAGCACCACATCCGGCGCTTCGGAACGCAAGGCCTTGACCAGCGATGGCACCAGCGTGGCCTCGGCATAGTCCGACGACATGATGCGGAACACCCTTTTTGATGTCAGTGGTCGGAAATCCTGCTTGGGCTCGAGGATTTCAGTCACTGCCGACAGCGCCTGGCGCACCAGTGGCGCGAGCTCCAGGGCACGTTCGGTAGGGGCCATGCCGCTGCTCGAACGAATCAGCAGCGGATCATTGAAAAGATCACGCAAGCGCTTGAGTCCGTTGGACATTGCAGGCTGCGTGATACCCAGCTGCTCGGCCGATCGGGTGACACTTTGCTCGCGCAGCAGCACGTCGAGATAGACCAGAAGATTAAGGTCAACCTGCTCAAGATTCATGAGATGAATACCGACAATCAAGGGCATATATTTTGAAAATTATGCCACAAACCGTAGACTGCGCGAGCTCTCTGCTGAGGTCGTCCATGGACGGCATCGGTACCTACCATCCCTGAAAAGGAAAACGTCATGACTACGTCGTACAAGTCTGCGCTGGAACACGTTCGCGCCGTCAAAGCCAAGCTCGGTGGCACCTGGGGCGCCATCCACCCGGAAGACGCTGCCCGCATGATCGTGCAGAACCGTTTCCGCACCGGTCTGGACATCGCCAAGTACACCGCCGGCGTCCTGCGCAAGGATATGGCCGAGTACGACGCCGACTCCAGCAAGTACACCCAGTCGCTGGGTTGCTGGCACGGTTTCATCGCTCAGCAGAAGATGATCGCCAACAAGAAGTACTTCGGCACCACCGACAAGAAGTACATCTACCTGTCCGGCTGGATGGTTGCTGCCCTGCGTTCCGACTTCGGCCCGCTGCCGGACCAGTCCATGCACGAAAAGACCTCGGTCCCGGCCCTGATCGAAGAAATCTACACCTTCCTGCGCCAGGCTGATGCCCGCGAACTGAATGACCTGTTCCGCGCCCTGCAGAAGGCCGAAGACGCCGGTGATGCCGCCAAGGCCGCTGAAGTCGAAGCCAAGATCAACGGCTTCCAGACCCACGTTGTGCCCATCATTGCCGACATCGACGCTGGTTTCGGCAACGAAGAAGCCACCTACCTGCTCACCAAGAAGATGATCGAAGCTGGCGCCGCCGCCATCCAGATCGAAAACCAGGTGTCGGACGCCAAGCAGTGCGGCCACCAGGCTGGCAAGGTCACCGTTCCGCACGAAGACTTCCTGTCGAAGATCAACGCTGTGCGTCTGGCCTTCCTGGAACTCGGCATTGACGAAGGCGTCATCGTCGCCCGTACCGACTCGGAAGGTGCCGACCTGACCCAGAAGATCCCGGTCTCCAAGCAGAAGGGCGACATCGCCTCCCAGTACATCAGCTACCTCGACACCAAGGAAATCGACATTTCCGAAGCTGCCGATGACGAAGTGCTGATCAAGCGCGACGGCAAGCTGCACCGCCCGACCCGTCTGGCTTCCGGCCTGTACCAGTTCCGCGAAGGCACGCAGATCGACCGCGTTGTGCTGGACTGCGTCAGCTCGCTGCAGAACGGCGCCGACATGCTGTGGATCGAGACCCCGACCCCGAACGTCGCGGAAATCGCCCACATGGTCAACCGCGTCAAGGAAGTCGTTCCGAACGCCAAGCTGGTCTACAACAACAGCCCGTCGTTCAACTGGACGCTGAACTTCCGTCAGCAGGCTTATGATCGCCTGGTCAAGGAAGGCAAGGACGTGTCGGCCTACGACCGCGCCAAGCTGATGGACGTCAAGTACGACGGCACCGACCTGTCGAACATCGCTGACGAAATGATCCGCACCTTCCAGGCCGATGCTGCCCGTGAAGCCGGCGTGTTCCATCACCTGATCACGCTGCCGACCTACCACACCGCCGCCCTGTCCACTCACGAACTGGCCAAGGGCTACTTCGGCGAGCTGGGCATGCTGGCCTACGTGGCTGGTGTGCAGCGCAAGGAAATCCGTGAAGGCATCGCCTGCGTCAAGCACCAGGCCATGGCCGGCTCGGACATCGGCGACGATCACAAGGAGATGTTCTCCGGTGACAACGCGCTGAAGGCCGGTGGTACCGCCAACACCATGGGTCAGTTCGGTTGATTGCTGACTGATTCATGAAGAAAAAAGGCCGCTTATGCGGCCTTTTTTCTTTTCAGGCTTCCTCTCCCCGACCCTGCCCCCGACCCGACCTCACATGGCCAGGCCGAGGCCGGCCTTCAGCTGAAGCTCGGCTTGCGCTTCTCGCGGAATGCCGCCAGCGCTTCACGCGCCTCCGGCAGCGGCAGCTGATCAATGAACTGCTGACCTTCCCGCGCCAGCACGGACTGCAGCTGATCGCGGCCATGCCCCTTGATGAGACGCTTGGATGCCGCCACTGCTTCGGGCGGCAATTCGGCCAGACGTCGCACCAGCATCAGGGTCTGCTCCTCCAGCGCCTCGGCCGTGTCATGCACGGCGTTCACCAGACCGGACTGCAAGGCCTCGTCGGCCAGGATGGGCGCTCCCAGCAGCAGCCAGGACATGGCGCGGGCATGACCGACCAGGGACGGCACCAGCAGGCTGGAGCCACCTTCAGGACAGAGACCCAGCGGCACGAACGGCATCTGGAAGCGGACATTGCCCTGGCAGTTCACGAAATCGGCATGCAGGCAAAGCGTGGTGCCTATGCCTATGGCGACTCCGGACGGCGTCATGACCAGCGGCTTGCGGAATGTGGATACCGCCGTGAGCAGACGGAACACCGGAGCATCCAGCGATGCCATGGGATTGCGCTCGAACTCGTCGAGATCGTTGCCGGCGCTGAATGCGCCTCCTCCGCCAGTCAGCCAGAGCACGCGCACGGACGGATCCTGTCCGGCCGCCACAACGGCATCGAGAATGGCCTGATAAAGCTCGTTGGTGAAGGCATTGAGGCGACCCGGGCGGGTCCAGCAGACACGGCGCACGCCGGCATGGGGGCTGTCGATGCTCAGGGAAAAGTCGGACATGTTGCAGAGGCTCCGGAAAAACAGGACTGGAAGTGTAGCAAGACGCCAGTGACAGCGGCCCATTCCTGCCGCAAACGCTGACCGGGACAGGGCCCGCCAGTTTTGACCAGCCGTTCACGACAGGTTACTTTTGGCATCCTTCAGTCATTATTCGCCAGCCTCTGATGTCACAGATTTCCGCCGACAACACCCAGGGCCTGCCTGCTGCCTACGCCCTTCTGATGCTCGACGTCGCCTCCCGCTGGGGCATCACCGAAGAAGAGCTGCTGAAACCCTTCGGCCTCGATCGCCAGACGCTGACTTCTCCGACACTGCGCATCCCGCTGGAAACCGTCAACGAGATCTACAAGAAGGCTCTGGAGCTGACCGAAGAGCCCGGCCTGCCGTTCTACATCGGCATGCAGATGAAGCTGTCCAGCCACGGCTTCATCGGTTTCGCCGCCATGACCGCCGATAACGTCGCACAGGCCCTGGAGCTGGTCGAACGCTTCATCAGCCTGCGCATCATGGGTTTTGCCGTGCGCCTGGAGCGCAAAGGCGACAAGGCCCTCCTCTATCTGGAAACCGATCTGACGCTGCAGCCCCTGCGCGATGGCGTGGTCGCCGGTCTCTTGATCGGCCTCGG
Source organism: Perlucidibaca sp. (assembly GCA_023265995.1). Classification (GTDB taxonomy): domain Bacteria; phylum Pseudomonadota; class Gammaproteobacteria; order Pseudomonadales; family Moraxellaceae; genus Perlucidibaca. Next base: position 59,704 of record JAHFSA010000007.1, on the reverse strand, counting down.
CCAGATGGCCCAGGTCGTCACCGGAGAAACCTTGTTCGGCGTGGCCGACATCGACATTCCGGAAAACCCGCGCTTCGAGGAGTTCCGCTATGTGCTGCCGGCGCAGATCCACTTCAACCAGCCGCACAACCGCATCACCTTCGATGCCAGCTATCTCGACCTGCCGCTGGTCATGGCCGACAGCGCATCCATGCAGCTGGCCGTCGAGCAATGCGAGCGCGAGCTGGTCGCCATCGGCCTGACCAACCGCTTCGTGCGCCAGGTGCGCGAACTGATCCATCAGGACGGCGCCGGCTTTCGCAGCGTCGAGGCCGTGGCCGACCTGCTGCACATGTCCGAGCGCACGCTCAAGCGTCAGCTGGCCCAGGAAGGCACCACGTTCAGCGACATCCTCGAGAACATACGCCGGCAGATGGCCGTGCGCCTGCTCGACGGGAACGATCAGAGCATAGAGCGCATAGCCGAGGAACTGGGCTACTCCGATGTCGCCAACTTCAATCGCGCCTTCAAGCGCTGGACCGGCACGACACCTGGTCAGTATCGGCGGGCGAACAACGAGAAACCCGACACAGTGTTGATTAATGCCACATGAGCCCATAGACTGGCCCGATAGCTATTTGTCTCCAAAAGAAAAAAAACAGGAGTTGCTCATGCTGCCGTACCGCGCATTTGCCCGCCCGCTCGCCGTTGCCATAGCCCTCGTCAGCTCTTCCCATGCCTGGTCCGCCGGTGCAGAAGTACCTGTCATTGCCATCAGCAGCCAGGGCACATCGAACGCCAACTCAGCGGAAGCCAATGACGCGTCGGTGCTCTTCTACAACCCGGCCGGTCTGACCCGTCTGCATGGCACCAACATCTCGCAGCCGTTCGCCCTGATCGTCGCCTCCACCAAAGTGCGCGACACCGGCACCACACGCGTGCAGGACTTCGGCCAGGCTCCCGACACGGGCAAGAAAGCAAACTGCACCACCTACGACTGCATGAGCGACACCACGCCGGATCCGGCACAGCCGGAAGTGCACGACCAGCCCGGCGGCATTTTCCCGTCCGTGCTGCCGGTGGGCGCACTCTTCGCCTCCATGCCTGTCGATGACATGGTCACCGTCGGTCTCGGCGTGTTCTCGCCGGGCGGTGGCAACCTGAACTACAACGCCGACTGGTTCGGCCGTTACTTCATCGACAGCGCCGCCATCGAGACGGTGAACATCAACCCCTCGATCGGCATCCGCTTCGATGACAAGCACAGCTTCGGTCTCGGTGTGTCGGCCCTGGTCGGCCATGCCAAGTTCAAGGAGCAGATCGACGTCAACAAGATCGGCCCCTACCTGCTGCAGCCCGTGCTCAAGAACAGCGACACCGTGCTCAACAGCGTTGATCAGAACACGCTGCAAGGCCTGCTCGGCCAGCTGGGCGTGACCGGCCCCCTCGGCAACACCCTGAGCCAGCTTTATGATGCCGCGGCTGCCGTGCCCGGAGCCCAGGGTGTCCTCAGCAGCACCCTGTCGAGTGCGACGATCGACCCCACCAGCACGGCTTCGGCCACGATCGAAACCATCGGTTTCGGCTATGGCTGGAACGTCGGCTACATGTACCAGTTCACCGACAAGACCCGTATCGGCCTGTCCTATCGCTCGCGTTCGGACATCCGCATGAACGGAGACCTCGACTGGGATCTCGATGATCTCAAGGGCGGCCCCGGCTCCAATCTGCTGACCCAGCCGAGCCTGTCGGAATACATCATCAAGTACTACCGCCCAGACACCGACGCGCGCATGGTCTTCACGATTCCGGCCAAGGCCAACTTCGGCTTCTTCAGCGAGCTGACCGACAAGCTCGACTTCATGTTGAACTACACCTTCAACAAGTCGTCCGTCGTGAAGACACTGGCGATAGAGCTGCCCAACCAGAGCACCGACGTCAAGCAGGGCCATGCCGCCATCGCCCAGAACTGGAAGGACTCGTCGACGGTCGCTGCCGGCTTCAACTATCGCTGGAACAACAAGCTGACCCTGCGCACCGGTCTGGCGTTCGACCAGACACCGGTCAGCGCTCCCGAGTTCCGCCACCCGGCACTGGCTGACAATGACCGCTGGATGGGCTCCTTCGGTCTGGGCTACAAGGTCGACAAGAACACCACCATCGACCTGGCATACAGCTACATGTACATCATGCCGTCCGACACCAACTACCACGACACCTGCACCGGCACCTACTACGAGAATGACTCGGATGGCAGTGGCGACAACGGTGACAGCGAATGTACTTCCAACGGCGGTACCTTCCGTGCGCACTACTACGACAGCCATGCCCACATCTTCGGCCTGCAGATCAACAAGCGTCTCTAAGCTGTCCTGAAACATGAAAAAGCCCGGCAATGCCGGGCTTTTTCATGTCTGCCATTCCGGTCACGGAGACCAGGCATGGCGACTCAGAGACTGAGGTTGACCATGCCGATGCGACCGGCCTCCTCCACCCTGGGCTCGGGCTTGACCCGGCGCTGCTCCAGACTCTCGAAGTCAAACAGTTCACGATCGGCGAGCTGCGACGGCGCCACGTTCTGGATCGCCGTGAACATGCTGTCGAGGCGCTGCGGGAACTCGCGATCCCAGTCGCGCAGCATCTTGTTGACGACCGCACGCTGCAGGTTGGCCTGGGAGCCGCAGAGGTTGCAGGGAATGATGGGGAAGCCCTTGAGCCGGGCGTAGGCCGCGATGTCCTTTTCCTTGCAATAGGCCAGCGGGCGGATCAGCACATTCCTGCCGTCATCGGACAGCAGCTTGGGCGGCATGGCCTTGATACGGCCGGCATGGAACAGGTTGAGCATCAGCGTGGCCATGATGTCATCGCGGTGATGGCCGAGCGCGACCTTGGTGGCGCCGATCTCCTGCGCGAAGGCATAGAGGTTGCCACGGCGCAGGCGGCTGCAGACGGCGCAGTAGGTCTGCCCTTCCGGCGTCAGCTCCTTGACGATGCTGTAGGTGTCCTTCTCGAGGATGTAGAACGGCACGCCACGCTCGGTCAGATACTTCGGCAGCACATCCTCGGGGAAACCCGGCTGCTTCTGGTCGAGGTTGACCGCGACGATCTCGAACTTCACCGGTGCGCTGATCTGCAGGTTGAGCAGGATTTCCAGCATGGTGTAGCTGTCCTTGCCGCCGGACAGGCAGACCATGACCTTGTCGCCATCCTGAATCATGTTGTAGTCGGCAATGGCCTGACCGGTCAGGCGGCGCAGGCGCTTCTGCAGCTTGTTGAGCTCGCGGCGCTGCTTGCTGTCAGGCTTGCCGGCGACCGAGGCTTCGGCTTCAGGCTCGTCATCGGACTCGTCGAGGTCTTCCTCTGCCTCAAGCGCATCAGCAGCCGCTGCCAGCGCGGCCGGATCGAAGGATGCGACTGCGCTGTCGGCGAGCAGAGGATCATCGGCCAATGCGGAATCGGTAACAGGGGACTGGAACTGACTGGATGCTGACATGGAAAACGCGCCTCAGGTTGAGGCGCGAATTGTCCTGAAACACCGGCTGGATGTAAACCGGCGGCATGCCGCGATCAGAAGCGCTGGTTCATCTGGATGCCCAGCGAGTTCAGGTAGGTATCCTTGTACGTGCCCTTGAAGGTACCGCCATTGCCGGTGCACTCGTTGCCCGGGGTGATATCCGAGTCCGTGTGCTGCGACGGGATGTAACCGGAGGGATGACAGTCGTCATGGTAGTTTGCCCGGGCGTCCTCGACCTTGACGTAGCTGTAGGCCAGGTCAAGGTCGAGGTTCTTGCGCAACGCCATGTTGGCACCGAGCGAGAAGACACGGCGGTTGGCATCCGGGATGGTGGCATGGCGTGCCTCGGGATTCGGCAGCGGAGTCTGCTCGTAGCCCAGGCCGGTACGCAGCATGAGCTTGTCATTCCAGCGGTAGTTCACGCCCACGGCGCCCTTGAGGACGTCGCGGAAACGAACCTTGACCACCCCGTCGCCCTGCTCGACCGTGCCGTTGGGGCCCTGACGGTCCTCGAAGCTGGCGCGCAGTTCCTGGGTACGGCTGGCGCGTGTCCAGGTCAACGTTCCCATCAGGGCGAGACGGTCCGTGGCCTGATGGAAGAGCGCGATCGCAGCCGACTCCGGCGTCACGATCTTGAGCGTGGCATCGGTATCGGGGCGGACGTATTTCTCGGTGAACTCACGCTGGTTCATGCGCTTGCTCAGCGCCATAAGCAGACTGGGTATGTCGCCGTCACGCACCCCGGTGATATCGGGAACCGTGCCGGTGACATTGCTGAAATCCCAGTCGACATCGGCCTTGACGGTCTGACGGATCAGCGAGCGATAGGTCAGACCGAAACGGGTGCGGTCATCGTTGAAGCGATACATGTAGCCGGCATTCCAGCCAAAGCCGTAGCCTATGCCCTCGATGGTCACCGAGCCCTCACCCTGAGCCCCCGACACCACAGGCCCGGTAACCAGATCGAGCAATTGACCGCAGCCTGCCGCCGTGATGCCACCGACCAGCGGCAGACCGTTGCTGTCGCAGAACTGGCTGAGACCGGTCTGGATGGTGCGCTTGCCAATACCATAGTTGCCCTCCTGGACATCCACTCCGGCAATCTGCTTCAGATGCATGACCTGGGCGGACACACCAAAGCCCAGGCTGTGCTTGTCGTCGAAACGGATGGCCATGGACGGGTTGATGTTCACCGTCTCGAGCGCGCCTTCATCCTGGAAGAAACGACCGACCCAGTCCGACTTGTAATTGACGTTGGCACCATAAGGCACGAACACGCCGAGCCCCAGCGTGATGGTGTCGTCGTAAGGCATGACGGCATAGAACTGGCCGCCCGGAATGGCCTTGGGATGATAGGTGCCCTCGTCGCCCCCGGTCACCGGCACTTCCTGGCCATGCTCCAGCTTGGTCGTGCCGTCATTGTCGAAGTGGCCGCGCACCGACAGGACCTGTCCTGCCTGGGAAACCATCGTGGTCTTCAGGCGCACCATGCCGGCCGGATTGAAGAACACCGTCGAGGCATCATTGGCCTCGGCTGCATTGGCCTGGGCGGTGCCCATGGCGCTGCTGGACTGCCAGGGATATTCAAGGCCGGCCGCCGTCAACTGAGGACAAACGGAAACAAGTGATACCGCCAGGGCGATTTCACGGGAACACATACGGCTCATGACGGCTCCAGATGCAGGCAGGCGGTGGCCTTGCGCTTGCGGGGACTCTTGCTATTACACTGTTATAGGGCTACAACCCAGTTTACCCGCAAAAATCAGCCGACGAAATGCATTAATTCGCGGATGACCGGCAAGTTCTTCATTCAGAGACAAGAGTGCCCGTATTTGCCGGCGAAAAGCTCAGCCGCGAATGCCGAGGCTGGCATTGATATCGGCCAGGGCCTGCACCGGATTGGCTGCCTGCGTGATCGGACGCCCGATCACCAGATAGTTCACCCCTGCCGCGACAGCCTGCTCCGGCGTCATGATACGACGCTGATCATCGCTGCTGCTGGCTGCCGGGCGTATACCGGGTGTCACCAGGGCGAATCCGGACGGCAGCTGGCTGCGCAGCACCGCCGCTTCCAGCGCCGAGCAGACCACACCATCGAGGCCGCAGTCGGCGGTCAGCCGCGCCAGCGCCTGGACATGCTCCAGGGGCGTGCGATCAATGCCGACCTCGTGGAGATCGGCAGCTTCCATGCTGGTGAGCACGGTCACCGCCGTCAGCAGGGTCTTGTGACCACCCTGACGCAGACGTTCGACCGCGGCCGTCATCATGCGACGACCACCCTGGGCGTGGACATTGACCATCCAGACGCCGAGATCGGCCGCGGCGGCGACAGCGCCGGCAACGGTGTTGGGGATGTCATGGAACTTGAGGTCGAGAAATATCTCGAAGCCCCTGCCCTGCAGCTCGCGCACCAGGGCCGGGCCCTCGTGCGTGAACAGCTCCTTGCCGACCTTGAGGCGGCACTGGCTGGGCGACAGCTGGTCGGCAAAGGCCAGGGCCGGAGCCGCCGAGGTGTAGTCGAGGGCGACAATGACCGGAGAAACAACAGACATGTAAGACTCGTGATCAGTAGATGGGGGGCGGTGCCGGCGGCAGCGAGGTCTTTTCGACGGCAGCCTGCTTGCGGTCCTTGCGCCAGATCGACAGACGCGTCCAGCTGCTGCCGACAACCAGGCCAAGTACCAGGCCCAGGGTGAAGGTCACCAGGATGACGAAGCCGGCATTGACGTCGAGTATCTGCATGAACAGCAGGTTCAGGTTCAGCGTGTCATCGTTGACGATGACCATCCAGAAACCGGCAAAGACAAAGGTGGCCAGCAGCAGCCAGAACAGGATCTTGCGAAGGACGCTCATGATTCTTCTTCTCCGGATTGGATGGGCGTGGTTCTGGCACTTTCATTGACGCGGTCCCGCAACTCCTTGCCGGGCTTGAAATGCGGCGTGCTCTTGCCATCAAGGCGCACGGCTTCACCGGTCTTGGGATTGCGGCCGACACGGGGTTCACGGTAGTGCAGCGAGAAGCTGCCGAAGCCGCGAATCTCGATACGATCGCCGCCGGACAGGGTTTCGGAGAGCTGCTCGACAATGGCTTTCACGGCCAGTTCGACGTCCTTGCTGGTGAGCAGGGACTGGCGCGCGGAGAGACGCTCAATCAATTCGGATCGGGTCAAGGTCATGGCTTGGCAGGCTCTTGGGCAAGAATTGACAACGCCATGATTCTAAACATAAAAAAACGGGGGTAGACAACTACCCCCGTTTCTTTTTTTACAGCTTCAGCGCAAGGATCAGTTGTTCATCTGAGCCTTGATCAGGTCGCCGATGGTCTTCGGACCGGCAGCATCGGTGCCCTGCTCGCGCAGGGAAGCGATGGCTTCGCGGTCGTCGGCTTCATCCTTGGCCTTCACGGACAGGCTGATGACACGGGTCTTGCGGTCGATGCCGATGATCTTGGCTTCGACGGTGTCGCCAACTGCCAGATGCTTGGTGGCATCTTCGACGCGGTCGCGGCTCAGTTCGGAAGCACGCAGGCTGGCTTCGACGCCATCCATGACTTCGATCGTGGCGCCCTTGGCGTCGACCGACTTCACGGTGCCCTTGATGATCGAACCCTTGTCGAAGTTGCCGACAAAGTCACCGAACGGGTCGCGTTCCAGCTGCTTGATGCCCAGCGAAATGCGCTCACGCTCCGGATCGACCGAGAGAATGGTGGCTTCGATCGGATCGCCCTTCTTGAAGCGACGCACGGCTTCTTCGCCAGCTTCGTTCCAGGAAATGTCGGACAGGTGGACCAGGCCATCGATACCGCCATCGAGACCGATGAAGATGCCGAAGTCGGTGATCGACTTGATGTTGCCGGAGACCTTCTCGCCCTTCTCGTGCTGACGCGCGAAGGCATCCCACGGGTTTTCGCGGCACTGCTTGATGCCGAGCGAAATGCGGCGACGATCTTCGTCGATGTCGAGAACCATGACTTCCACTTCGTCGCCGATCTGAACGACCTTGGACGGGTGGATGTTCTTGTTGGTCCAATCCATTTCGGACACGTGCACCAGACCTTCCACGCCTTCTTCGATCTCGGCAAAGCAGCCGTAATCGGTCAGGTTGGTGATCTTGGCCTTGACGCGGGTGCCTTCCGGATAGCGACCCATCAGGGCCAGCCACGGATCTTCACCGAGCTGCTTCAGACCCAGGGAGACGCGGTTGCGTTCGCGGTCGAACTTGAGGACCTTGACGGTCAGTTCGGTGCCGACTTCAACGATCTCGGACGGATGCTTGATGCGCTTCCAGGCCATGTCGGTGATGTGCAGCAGGCCGTCGATGCCACCCAGATCCACGAAGGCGCCGTAGTCGGTCAGGTTCTTGACGATACCCTTGACGACCTGGCCTTCCTGCAGGTTGGCCAGCAGCTGTTCGCGTTCTGCGGACGATTCGGCTTCCATGACGGCGCGGCGCGAAACCACGACGTTGTTGCGCTTGGCATCAAGCTTGATGAGCTTGAATTCCAGTTCGCGGCCTTCCAGATGCGCGGTGTCGCGGATCGGACGGATGTCGACCAGCGAACCCGGCAGGAACGCGCGGATGGAGCCGACGTCGACGGTGAAGCCGCCCTTGACCTTGCCGGAGATGATGCCCTTGACGATTTCGCCGGCTTCGAAAACCTTCTCCAGACGGATCCAGGTTTCGGCACGCTTGGCCTTCTCGCGGGACAGCAGGGTGTAACCCATGCCGTTGTCGAGTGCGTCGACGACGACATCAACCTGGTCACCCACGGCGACTTCCAGCTCGCGGCGGTCGTTCAGGAACTCTTCACGGGCAATCACGCCCTCGGACTTCAGGCCGGTGTCAACGGTGACCCAGTCGCTGTCGATGGCAACGACGGTACCCTTGATGAGCGCGCCGCGCTCGACGTCAAGGGAAACCAGGCTTTCTTCAAAAAGGGCGGCAAATGAATCAGTCATGTAATCCTTCCAGTGCCGGGATGGCACTCATATTAGCCACCTGACCAGCTCAGGCGGGTTTGTGGTTTTTGACTCTCCGGGCAGCCAGGCTGGTGGTCGCCGACCGGTGAATCCCCAACAACAAGAGGCCTCTCGGGCCCCCTGCTCGTCAGTCATTTCTCATTCAGAGTCTTGCAGTAGCTCGCAAGCCTTTGAATGAATTACAAATACTTTGCCAGCGCCGGCACGGCCGATGCGGCATCGAAGACTCTCTGTACTACAGCATCGATCCCCAGATCCGTGCTGTCCAGTACCAGGGCCGTATCCGCCGGTTTCAGCGGAGCAATGCTGCGCTGGGTATCACGGTCGTCACGTGCCTGGATATCTTCGACAAGGGCGGCGAGGCTAGCATCAAAGCCCTTTTCCAGCAACTGGCGATAGCGGCGCTCGGCACGTGCCTCGGCCGAGGCGGTCAGGAAAATCTTGAGATCGGCGGCCGGGAAAACCACCGTGCCCATGTCGCGGCCATCGGCCACCAGACCCGGTACTTCGCGGAAAGCCTGCTGGCGTGCCAGCAAGGCGCTGCGCACGCGCGGCAGCGCGGCGACCTGGGAAGCGGCGCGACCGGCCTCCTCGGTACGGATGGCATTGGTGACATCCTCGCCTTCGAGCAGGATCTGAGCCTCGCCCTGGTCATCGACCAGGAACTGCACATCCAGATGCGCAGCCAGCACTTCCAGGGCGGCCTCGTTGTCCACCGCCACGGCGTGGCGCTGGGCGGCAGCCCCGAGCAGACGATAGAGGGCGCCGGAATCGAGCACATGGAAACCCAGGCGGGTGGCGACGCGGTGGGCAATGGTGCCCTTGCCGGAACCACTGGGACCGTCGATGGCGATTACCGGGATATGCACCGGAGCCATCTTCTTTTCAATTTCAGCACTCATCTTGTGTTCTCAGGCAGATACGGTCGGGTCAGACGGATTCACGTTCGCCGGCACTGATGGCCAGGCCGCAACGACGCGCCAGCCCCAGGAAGTCCGGGAAGCTGGTGGCGACGTTGGCGCAATCGCGAATGACAATGGGAGCGCTGGCGCGCAGGCCGGCCATGGCAAACGACATGGCAATGCGGTGGTCGCCATGGCTGATGATCTCGCCGCCGCCCAGCTTGCCGCCCTCGATGACAATGCCGTCCTCGGTGGGCTCGGCCTTGATGCCCAGCGTCACCAGGCCGTCGGCCATGACCTGGATACGGTCGGATTCCTTGACGCGCAGCTCCTCGGCACCGGTCAGCACCGTGGTGCCCTCGGCGCAGGCGGCGGCGATGAACAGGGACGGGAACTCGTCGATGGCCAGCGGCACCTGGTCCTGCGGAATGCGGATACCCTTGAGCTGCGCCGAACGCACGCGGATGTCGGCCACCGGCTCGCCACCCACTTCGCGCTCGTTGAAGACTTCGAGGTCGCCGCCCATGGCCTTGAGGATGTTGATGACGCCAACACGGGTCGGGTTGATGCCGACATGCTCCAGCACCAGCTCCGAGTTCGGCGCGATCGAGCCGGCGACCAGGAAGAAGGCAGCCGAAGAGATGTCGGCCGGAACGTCGATGGCCGTCGCAGTCAGCCTGCCGCCGCCACGGATGGTCACGGTCGGGCCGCTGACCTGAACGTCATAGCCGAAGCCCTTGAGCATGCGTTCGGTGTGATCGCGCGTCGGCGCCGGCTCGGTCACCGTGGTGTCGCCATCGGCCCAGAGGCCGGCCAGCAGCACCCCGGACTTGACCTGGGCGCTGGCCACCGGCATGTCGTAGGTGATGCCCTTGAGGCCGCCCTTGGCACGCACGGCGCTGCCATGCACGCTGACCGGCGGCGTGCCGCGCTCGCCCGTGGTCTGGATTTCCGCACCCATGAGACGCAGCGGCTTGGCGATGCGCTCCATGGGACGCTTGGACAGCGAGGCGTCACCGGTCATCACGGTATCGAAGGCCTGCGCCGCCAGAATGCCCGAGAGCAGACGCATGGAGGTGCCGGAGTTGCCGACGTAAAGCGGGCCCGGCGGGGCCTTGAGGCCGTTGAGGCCGACGCCGTGAATGCGCACGCGACCGCGCTCCGGACCTTCGATGACCACGCCCATGTCACGGAAGGCCTGCAGCGTTGCCAGGGCATCCTCGCCTTCGAGGAAGCCGGTGACATCGGTGATGCCGTCGGCCAGGGAGCCGAGCATGATGGAACGGTGCGAGATGGACTTGTCGCCCGGCACGCGCACGCGGCCGGTCATGCGACCGCCCGGTTGCACGGTATAGATCAGTTCTTTTTCAGCAGTCATGGATTTCGCATAGGCCGTGCCGGCCAGCATATGGGTGAAGTGTTCTCGTGCCGCACGGGCACGCGTGAAGATGCCGAGCAGAGTCTCGCTGTCGCCACTCGTGATGGCCTGGCGGAGTGCATCGGTGCCGGCTTCGAAGCCATCCAGCGCCTGCAGCACGGCCTCGCGGTTGGCGAGGAAGATGTCGTGCCACATGAGCGGATCGCTGGCGGCAATGCGGGTGAAGTCGCGGAAGCCGCCGGCGGCGTATCGGAAGATATCGAGATTGTGCGACTCGCGGGCCAGCGTGTCGACCAGCGAGAACGCCAGCAGATGCGGCAGATGGCTGGTGCGGGCCAGCACGGCGTCGTGCTTTTCCACGCTCATGGTCAGCACATCGGCTTCGGCCTGGCGCCACAGCGTCTCGACCAGCTGCAGCGCCGCCGGGTCGGTGTCGGGCAGCGGCGTCAGGATGACCTTGTGACCGGCGAACAGATTGGCGCGGCCGGCGAGCACACCGCTCTGCTCGGAGCCGGCGATCGGATGGCCCGGCACGAAGGTGGTCGGCACCCTGCCCCACACGGCCTGCGCGGCAGCCACGACATTGCCCTTGGTGCTGCCGACATCGGTGACCACCGTCTGCGCCGACAACGCCGGCTTGATGGCGCGCATGACCGCTTCGGTGGCGTTCACCGGCATGGCGAGAATGACCAGGTCGGCACCGCGCACGGCATCCGCCGGGTCGGCATAGCCGATATCGATGAGGCCGAGCTGACGCGCCGTGGCCAGCGTCCGGGCGCTGCGGCTGGAGGCCGTGATGCGCTCGGCGAGGCCGCGCTCGCGCAACAGGCGGGCCAGGCTGGAACCAATCAGGCCGAGGCCGACAAAGGCGACCTGGCGCAGCGGCCAGCGGCTCATGCCGTGGCTCCGGCGGCAGCGGTCGGCGCGGCGGCGAGCACACGGGCCAGCGCAGCGAGCGCGAAGGCATTCTCCTCAGCCAGGCCGATGGAGATGCGCAGATGGTTGGGCAGACCGTAGTTGGCCACCGGACGCACGATCACGCCTTCGCGCAGCAGCGCCTGGAACAGCGGCAACGCCGGCTGGCCCATGTCGACACAGAGGAAGTTGCCGCGCGACGGGATGGCGTCGAGGCCGAGCGCACGCAGACCATCCAGCCACTGCTGGCGACCGGCGTCGTTGAGGGCGCGGCTGCGCGCCACGAAATCGTCGTCGCCGATCGCGGCGGCGGCGGCCACCAGCGCCAGGCTGTTGACGTTGAACGGCTGGCGCACGCGATTGAGGATATTGGTGATGTCGGCACCGGCCACGGCATAGCCGACACGCAGCGAGGCCAGACCATAGGCCTTGGCAAGGGTGCGCGAGACAATCAGGTTCGGGTAGCGGTCAAGCACGGCAAAGCCGTCGAGCGCCTGCGCATCGCTGACGAATTCGCCATAGGCCTCGTCGAGCACAACCACGACCTGCGCCGGCACGGCCGCCATGAATGCCTCGAACTCGGCGGCCTCGAACCAGGTCCCGGTCGGGTTGTTCGGGTTGGCCAGGAAGATGACCTTGGTCGCAGGCGTCACGGCGGCAGCCATGGCCGGCAGATCATGGCCATAGTTCTTCGCCGCCACTTCGATGCCACGCGCATTCACGGCCTGCACGGCAAGCGGATAGACGGCAAAGGCATGGCGGGCATAAATGGCGTCATCGCCCTCGCCCAGGAAGGCGCGCGCGATCAGCTCGAGGACATCGTTGGAGCCGTTGCCGAGAGTGATGCGATCATGCGACCAGCCGAACTTGCGCGAGATGGCATCCTTGAGCACGAAGCCGTTGCCATCCGGATAGCGTCCCAGCTCGGCCGGGCTCGCGCTCAGCGCCGCCTGCACGGCGGCCAGCGCCTTCGGCGACGGACCCAGCGGATTTTCGTTGCTGGCCAGCTTGACGACCTTGCTCAGGCCGAGCTCGCGCTGCAATTCCTCGACCGGCTTGCCGGGCTGGTAAGGCGCGAGATGGCGCACACCCGGACGTGCCTGCTGCAGGAAATCGGTCATGGCAGCCTCCTCATGCGGCACTGCATCACAGCACGGCACGCGGGTAGGAACCGAGCACCTTCACCTCGCGCATGCGCGGCTCCAGCTCGGCCATGACTTCCTGCACGCGCGGGTCGTCCTGGTGACCTTCGAAATCGATGAAGAAGACGTAGGTCCAGATATCGTTCTTGCTCGGGCGGCTCTCGATGCGCGTCAGGTTGATGTCGCGCGCGGCGAACGGCGCCAGGATGTGATGCAGCGCACCGGCCTCGTTGTGCTTCATCGACACCACGATCGAGGTCTTGTCGTCACCCGACGGCGCCACGGTCTCGCTGCCTATGATCAGGAAGCGCGTGGTGTTGTTGGGGTTGTCCTCGATGCACTCGTGACGCTTGTTGAGACCGTAGAGCTCGGCCGCCGTTTCGCCGGCAATGGCCGCCGAGTGCCATTCACCCTTGATGCGGCGCGCCGCCTCGGCATTGCTCGACACCGCCACGCGCTCGGCCTTGGGGAAATGCGCATCCAGCCACTTGCGGCACTGCGCCAGCGTTTGCTGGTGCGCGTAAATGCGCGAGATGGACTCGACCTGCGTGCCGTCGCTGACCAGCAGATGATGATGAATGCGCAGCTCGACCTCGCCGATGATGCGTGCCGACGACGTCAGGAAGGAATCGGCCGTGTGCGTGACGATGCCCTCGGTGGTGTTCTCCACCGGCACCACGCCATAGTTGACGGCGCCCGCCTCGACCTCGCGGAAGACTTCGTCGATGGTGTTGAGCGGCACGGTCTGCACCGAGTGGCCGAAATGCTTGAGCGCGGCGGTCTGCGTGAAAGTGCCGTTGGGGCCGAGGAAGGCGATGCGCAGCGGATGCTCCAGCGCCAGGCAGGCCGACATGATCTCGCGGAACAGACGCGCCATTTCTTCCGGGTGCAGCGGACCCTGGTTGCGCGCCATGACCTTCTGCAGCACCTGGGCCTCGCGCTCGGGGCGATAGAACACGGTGGCATCGGGATCGGTGGACTTCTTGACCTCGGCGACCTGCTGCGCGCAGCGGGCACGGGCACTGATCAGCGCCTGGATGTCGGCATCCAGACGGTCGATCTCGGTGCGGATCTGATCCAGGGTCGGCAGCTTTTCGCTCATGCGGCTATCTCGGACTCTCGCTTGCTCTAGGGGCTCGCGCATCACGGCCTCAGCCGTGACGCTGCTCGAAGTCGGCCATGAAGTTGATCAGGGCATCGACCCCGGCTTCCGGCACAGCGTTGTAGAGACTGGCGCGCATGCCACCGACCGAACGGTGACCGGCCAGGTTGAGCAGCTGACGCTGGTCGGCCTCGGCCAGGAAGGTCTTTTCCAGCGCGGCATCGGCCAGGGTGAACGGCACGTTCATGCGCGAGCGGTTGGCGATGGCCACCGGGTTGCCGTAGAAATCGCTGCCATCGATGGCGGCATAGAGCTTGGCAGCCTTGCGGGCATTGATCTCGGCCATGGCCTTGAGGCCGCCCTGCGCCTTCAGCCACTGGAAGACCAGACCGGCGAGATACCAGGAGAAGGTCGGCGGCGTGTTGTACATGGAGCCGTTCTTGGCGGCGACAGCATAGTCGAGCAGCGTCGGCGTGCCTGGCATGACCTGACCGAGCAGGTCTTCGCGCACGATGACGACGACGATGCCGGCCGGGCCGATGTTCTTCTGCGCACCGGCATAGATCAGGCCGAACTTCGAGACATCCAGCGGTTCCGAGAGAATGCTCGACGAGTAGTCGGCCACCAGCGGCACATCCACCTGCGGGATGAAGTCGAACTCGACGCCGTGGATGGTCTCGTTCGGCGTGTAGTGCAGATAGGCCGCGTTCCTGTCGAGCTGCCAGCTGTCGAAGGACGGCACACGCGTGAACTTGTTGGCGACATCGGTGGCGACGACGTTGACGCCGCCGAACTTGCGCGCTTCCTCGATGGCCTTCTCGGACCAGACGCCGGTGCAGACATAGTCTGCCGAGGCCTTGCCGCGCAGCAGGTTCATCGGAATCTGGGCGAACTGCAGCGTCGCCCCGCCCTGCAGGAACAGCACCTTGTAATTGGACGGGATGTTCAGCAGGTCACGCAGATCCTGCTCGGCCTGCTCGGCGATGGACACGAAGTCCTTGCCGCGATGGCTCATCTCCATCACGGAGCAGCCATGGCCATGCCAGTCCAGCAGATCGGCCTGGGCCTGTTGCAGAACGGCTTCCGGCAGCGCTGCCGGACCCGCGCAGAAGTTATACGCTCTCGTCATCTTGCACCGACGTGTTTTCAGAGGAAATGGAGTTGTCAGGGGTCTCGTCAACGCTCTCGGCGTTCTGATCACCAGCCTCGGAGACAACCGTTTCGGCCTCGCCTTCGATGAACTCTTCGTCATCCTCGACTTCATCGAGACGCACGATGCCGACCAGTTGTTCATCCTTGCCGAGCTTGATCAGCGTCACACCCTGGGTGTTGCGCGACAGCACCGAGACTTCAGCGACGCGGGTACGCACCAGCGTGCCCTGATCGGAGATAAGCATGAGTTCGTCGCTGTCGGTGACCTGGACGGCGCCGATGAGCTTGCCGTTGCGATCGGACATCTGCATGGCAATGACGCCCTGACCGCCGCGACCGTGCACCGGGAACTCGCAGACATCGCTGCGCTTGCCGAAGCCGTTGGCACTGGCAGTCAGCACCTGCGCTTCCGGATCGGCCACGATCAGCGACACCACGCGGGCGCCATCGGCAAGGCGAATGCCGCGCACGCCCATGGCGGTACGGCCCATGCAGCGCACGTCGCCTTCATGGAAGCGCACGGCCTTGCCTTCGTTGCTGAACAGCATGATGTCCTTGTTGCCATCGGTGATGGCGGCGCCCACCAGCACGTCATCGCCAACGAGGTCGATGGCGATCAGGCCGGCCGAACGCTGACGCGAGAAGGCCTGGGCCTCGACCTTCTTGACCGTGCCGTCGCCGGTGGCCATGAACACGAAGTGGCCTTCCGGGTATTCGCGCAGCGGCAGAATGGTGGTGACACGCTCGTTCGGCGCCAGCGGCAGCACGTTGACCAGCGGCTTGCCCTTGGCACCGCGGCCGGCCTGCGGCAGTTCGTAGACCTTGAGCCAGTAGACCTTGCCGGCGCTGGTGAAGCACAGCACGGTATCGTGCGTGCTGGCGACCAACAGATGTTCGATGTAGTCCTCGTCCTTGATCGCCGTCGCCGACTTGCCGCGGCCACCGCGACGCTGGGCGCGGTAATCGGACACCGGCTGGGTCTTGGCATAGCCGGTGTGCGAGATGGTCAGCACCACGTCTTCTTCGTTGATCAGGTCTTCCAGCGTCAGATCGAGACGCGAGGCGATGATCTCGGTGCGACGCTTGTCGCCGTAGAGCGCCAGCATTTCCTGCAGTTCGCCACGGATGACATTGAGCAGACGCTCGGGCTCGGCCAGGATCAGCATGAGCGCGCGGATGCGGTCGAGGATCTCGCCGTACTCGGCGACCAGCTTGTCCTGCTCCAGCCCGGTGAGGCGGTTCAGACGCAGGTCGAGGATCGCCTGGGCCTGTTCGGCCGAGAGCTTGTAGCGACCGCTCTGGAAGCCGTAGGCCAGCGACAGGCCTTCGGGACGACAGGCGTTGACGTCGCCGGCACGCTCCAGCATGCCTTCCACCGCGCCCGGCAGCCAGGATTCCGCCATCAGGCGTTCCTTGGCCTCGGCCGGGCTCGGCGACTTCTTGATCAGTTCGATGACCGGATCGATGTTGGCCAGCGCAACCGCCAGACCTTCGAGGATATGGCCGCGTTCACGCGCCTTGCGCAGTTCGAACACGGTGCGACGGGTCACCACTTCACGGCGGTGACGCACGAAGGCTTCGAGGATCTGCTTGAGGTTGAGGATCTTCGGCTGACCCTCGTCGATGGCCACCATGTTGATGCCGAACACGCTCTGCAGCTGCGTCTGGGCGAACAGGTTGTTGACCACGACCTCGGCGACTTCACCGCGCTTGAGCTCGATGACGATGCGCATGCCGTCCTTGTCGGACTCGTCACGCAGCTCGGAAATGCCTTCCAGCTTCTTTTCCTTGACCAGCTCGGCGATCTTCTCGATCACGCGCGCCTTGTTCAGCTGGTACGGGATCTCGGTGAAGATGATGGTCTGGCGGCCGGTCTTGGCATCGGTCTCGATGTTGTGACGGGCACGGATGTAGATGCGGCCACGGCCGGTGCGGTAGGCCTCGACGATGCCGGCGCGGCCGTTGATGATGGCGGCGGTCGGGAAGTCCGGGCCGGTGATGTGTTCCATCAGGCCGTCGATGTCGATGTCCGGGTTGTCGATCAGCGCCAGCACGGCGTTGATGACTTCGGTCATGTTGTGCGGCGGAATGTTGGTCGCCATGCCCACGGCGATGCCGCTGGAACCATTGACCAGCAGGTTGGGAACCTTGGTCGGCATGACCGCCGGGATCATTTCGGTGCCGTCGTAGTTCGGCACCCAGTCCGTGGTTTCCTTGTCGAGGTCGGCCAGCAGCTCGTGCGCCAGACGCGTCATGCGCACTTCGGTGTAACGCATGGCGGCGGCATTGTCGCCATCGACCGAACCGAAGTTGCCCTGGCCGTCGACCAGCATGTAGCGCAGCGAGAACGGCTGCGCCATGCGCACGATGGTGTCGTACACCGCCGTGTCACCATGGGGATGGTATTTACCGATGACGTCGCCGACCACACGGGCCGACTTCTTGTAAGCCTTGTTCCAGTCGTTGCCAAGCTCGTGCATGGCGAACAGGACGCGGCGATGCACGGGCTTGAGACCGTCACGGACATCCGGCAGCGCACGCCCGACAATCACGCTCATGGCGTAGTCGAGATAGGACTGGCGCAGCTCGTCTTCGATATTGACCGGAAGGATTTCCTTTGCAACGTCGGTCATGCAGTTTTCTCTTCTTCTGGGCCGTCGTTAAAGCGCTGGAGTCTAGCATATACGGGGGGTTGTCAGCAGCCCTTTGAACCGTCACTGGCATTGGCGAATCCCGCTATACTGTCGCCTTTTGCCAGCCCCGGCCCAAGGAAAACACCATGTCCCAGCCCCTGGACCCGTCGACTGCTCACGTCGTCGCCAACGTCGATCCCGCCGAAATCGCCAAGTTCGAGGCACTCGCTGCCAAATGGTGGGACAAGACCTCTGAATTCAAGCCCTTGCATGACATCAACCCGCTGCGTCTGAACTGGATCGACGAGCGTGCCGGCCTGGCCGGGCAGCGTGTCCTCGATGTCGGCTGCGGCGGCGGCATCCTCGCCGAAAGCATGGCCCGCCGTGGCGCCAATGTGCTCGGTATCGACATGGGTGAAGCCCCGCTGGCCGTCGGCCGCCTGCATGCCGAACAGGAAGGCGTGCGCAACCTCGAATACCGGCAGATTCCGGTCGAGGCCCTGGCAGCCATGCAGCCGGGCAGCTTCGATACCGTGACCTGTCTCGAAATGCTGGAACATGTGCCCGATCCGGGTTCCATCGTGGCGGCCTGCTACCAGTTGGTGAAGCCTGGCGGACGCGTCTTCTTCTCCACGCTCAACCGCAACCCCAAGTCCTGGCTGTTCGCCATCGTCGGCGCCGAATACGTGCTGCGCATGCTGCCGCGCGGCACCCACGACTACCAGAAGTTCATCCGCCCGTCCGAGCTCGGCCGCTGGGTGCGCGCCGCCGGCCTCAGTGTCGACGAGATCACCGGCCTGCACTTCAACCCGCTGAGCGGACGCTACTGGCTGGCGCCGAACGTGGACGTGAACTACATGATCGCCTGCACCCGTCCGGCCGCATCGGAGGCCGCGCGTTGAGCCGTCCGGCCGCCGTCTTCTTCGACCTCGACGGCACCCTGGTCGACACCGCGCCCGACTTCCACGCCGGCGTCAACCGCCTGCGCGAGCGCCAGGGCTTGCCGGCCCTGCCCTACGACACCATCCGTGCCGTGGTTTCCGAGGGCGCCCGCGCGGTCATCGCCACCGGCTTCCCGCAACTGCCGGCGGATGCGCCCGAACTGGAAACGCTGCGACAGACCTTCCTGAGCGAATATGCCGAGCATCTGGCCGATCACTCCCGACTGTTTCCGGGCCTGGATACCGTTCTTGCCGACATGGAAAGCCGTCAGCTGGCCTGGGGCGTGGTCACCAACAAGCCCAGCCGCTTCACCAATCCGCTGATGGCCGCGCTCGGCCTCGACAGCCGCTCGGTCGCGACCGTCTGCCCGGATCATGTCAGCCAGACCAAGCCGCATCCGGAGCCGCTGTACAAGGCCGCCGAGCTGGCTGGCGTCAACCCGGCGCAGTGCATCTACGTCGGTGACCATGTACGTGACATCGAGGCCGGACGCAGCGCCGGCATGATTACCGTCGCGGTCGGCTGGGGCTATGTGCAGGCCGGTGATTCGCCGGCCAGCTGGGGCGCGGACGTGCTCTGCGAGACCGTCACGGATTTCGCGAACTGGCTCACGGCCTACCTGAACTCATTTGATTCCGTTGTCGAGAAAACACATGCAAAGCTATGAAGCACCAGACAATCTTCTGACAGACCGCGTGCTGCTGGTGACTGGTGCCGGTGATGGCATCGGACGTGTCGCCGCCAAAACCCTGGCCGCCCATGGCGCCACCGTGGTGCTGCTCGGTCGTGTCCTGGGCAAGCTCGAAGCTGTCTACGACGAGATCGTCGCCGCCGGACACCCGACTCCGGCCATCCTGACTCTGGACCTGAGCATGGCCGGCCTGCACGAATGCCAGCAGGTCGCCGAAGTCATCGAGAACACCTTCGGGCGCCTCGACGGCGTACTTCACAACGCCGCCGTGCTGGGCGAAATCACGCCACTGGAAATGTACGACCCGGACACCTGGGACTTCGTCATGAAGATCAACCTGCGGGCACCGTTCGTGCTCACCCAGGCCCTGCTGCCCCTGCTCAAGCAGGCGGCGGACGCCAGCGTGGTGATGACCAGCAGCAGCGTCGGCCGCCGCGCCCGCGCATTCTGGGGCGCCTATGCGATCTCCAAGTGCGGCATCGAAGGCATGGTGCAAATGCTCTCCGACGAACTGGCCAACGTCTCCAACATCCGCGTCAACGCCATCAACCCGGGCGCCACGCGCACCAACATGCGCGCGCACGCCTATCCGGGCGAGAATCCGGCCACGGTGACGACGCCGGAAGAGATCATGCCGCTCTATCTCTACCTGCTCGGTCCGGACAGTGTCGGCATCACCGGTCAGTCCTTCGACGCCCAGCCGCCGAAAGCATCCGCCTGAAGCGCCGCCATCAGGACATGAAAAAGCCCCGGAAACGGGGCTTTTTCATGTCCGGCATTCCTCGCCTTCAAATACGTCGCGCCACCAGCGCCTCCAGCGGCACCGCGAGTGGCGCCACCTGCCGGTAATGGATGATTTGCCAGCGCGCATCAGCCAGATAGTGGCGCAGCTAAATCGGCCGGCAACCCGCCACCAGAGCGGGCTGGCGACCATGCAACCAGGACCAGCCACGGATCAGCGCCCGGCTCGCCGGCGTATGACCCTCGGTCAGGCTGGACAGCGCCAGCAGACCACCCGGCCGCAGCATGCGATGCGCTTCGTCCAGCACCTGCACGATCATCGCCTCCGGCAGCAGATCCAGCACATAGTTGGACACGAAGCGGTCGCAGGAGGCATCGGGCTGAGCCGTCGGTGCCCCACCCTCGCTGACCCACAGCGCCGCCCGCTCCTGCCAGGGCTTCAGCGCCTTGCGTGCCAGCGCCACCATGCGCGGGCTGACATCCAGCCCCTGATAGCGCGCCAGCGGTGCCTGGCGCATGAGCTGACGGGCGAAATGACCGGTGCCGCAACCAAACTCGAAGACCGACTCGGTGCGCGCCAGATCCAGATGCGCCAGCAGCTCGTTGGTGGCCTTGTCCTCGACCACCGCCGACAGGTTCATGATCGGCGCCAGCCTGTCGTAGACGCGGCTGGCCTGCGTCGGGGTCAGCGTGCGCGTCATGACGGCCGCGCAGCCAGGGCCAGACGGGCGTGCACTTCCTGCTTGAGAGCTTCCAGCGTCGGGATCGCCACGAATTCTCCGGCGCCAATGAAGGTCCTGAGACTGCCATCGGCCTGCTCGGCGAACACCGCCGGAAAGGTCTGTCCGGTCTGTTGCGGCCAGGCCTTGAGGAAACGGTCACGGGTGTAGAACGCCGACTTCACCGGCAGCGACCAGAGGAAAAGCTGCCAGCCCGGCTTCTTCACGAAACGGCCGTAGGTGATGTCGCAGAGCTTGCAGGGATAGGTCTCGGGATCCGTGATGCGATGCACGAAATCCTTGACCAACGCCTGGGGCGTGGCATCCACGTTGTAGACAAAATGCAGCTTGGTGATGGCCATGTCCACCTCCGTTACAAATGCTTGTGCCAGGCCTCGTCCTCGACGTGCAGCTCCTCGATGTCGGCCAGATGCGTCTCCAGCGCCCGCGTCGAAATCAGGATCTCGCGCAGGGACAGCGCCAGCGCCAGGAACATCAGGATCAGGCTGATGACGAAGGCGATCAGCGCGCCGACCTGGAACCTGAGCAGCACCAGACCGATGCAGAGAATGCAGATGGTCAGGCTGGTGACGCCGCAGGCCTGCATGTCGCGAATCAGCAGCAGGCGGTTGCGCAGGTTGCCGATCTGC
Source organism: Perlucidibaca sp. (assembly GCA_023265995.1). Taxonomy (GTDB): domain Bacteria; phylum Pseudomonadota; class Gammaproteobacteria; order Pseudomonadales; family Moraxellaceae; genus Perlucidibaca. Next base: position 38,265 of record JAHFSA010000007.1, on the reverse strand, counting down.
GCCAGCACCAGCGGGTCCGGCGTTTCCTTGTAGCGGTCATGCAAGGTGCGGATGAGGTTCGCCAGCGCCAGGAAGCGGTTGGTGAACGCCAGCAGCAGCAAGGAAATGGCCGGGAACAGGATGGATGGCGTGCTGACATCGATATGCATGTGCCCTCACCCGCCTTACTTGTCGTCATCCGAACGCGTGCGACCGTCACGGCGCTGCTGACGCAGATAGCCGCCCTTGCGGCCCTGGCCGTCATCACGCGGGGCAGCATCACCGGCACGGGTCACGCGCGCCGGACGAGCCGGACGCTCGCCTTCCTGCGTGCCACGACGCGTGCGGCTGTCGACCGGACGTGCCGGCAGCGGATTCTCGCGCTGCTTCTCGACACGACGCTTGGCGAGACCGAAGAGACCGGTGCCGCCACGACGCGGACGCAGCTCGACGGCGCCGAGCAGGTTGTCGATATCGGGCTTGTCGAGTTCGACCCAGCGTCCGGTGCGCAGCTCGCGCGGCAGCTTCTGGGTGCCGTAACGGGTACGCAGCAGACGGCTGACCTTGAGCTCCTGGGACTCGAAGAGGCGGCGCACTTCACGATTGCGCCCTTCCTTCACCACCACCTGCCACCAGCGGTTGAAGCCTTCGCCACCGAGTTCGGACATGCTCTCGAACTTGGCCGGACCATCTTCCAGTTCAACGCCTTCGCAGAGCGTGCGCTGGACCTGCGGCGTCACCTCGCCCATGACACGCACGGCGTACTCGCGCTCGATGCCGCTGGACGGATGCATGAGGCGGTTGGCGAACTCGCCGTCGTTGGTGAACAGCAGCAGACCGGTACTGTTGATGTCGAGACGGCCGACCATGACCCAGCGCTCGCCATTGATGCGCGGCAGGCGGTCGAACACGGTCGGACGGCCTTCCGGATCGGAGCGCGAGCAGATCTCGCCTTCCGGCTTGTAATAGGCGATGACGCGGCGGCGCAGCTCGGACTCGACGCTGAAGTGCACGAGACGGCCGTCAAGACGCAGCTCGGCGCCGGCCTCGATACGGTCGCCGAGAGCGGCAACGCTGCCATTGACGCTGACGCGGCCGTCGATGATGGCCTGTTCCATGTGGCGACGCGAACCCAGTCCGGTGCGTGCCAGGACTTTCTGCAATTTTTCACTCATGAGTCACGTTTTCCAGTTCAGCGGCAATCTCGGAGAGATCGCGAATATCGGCCAGGGCCGGCAAGTCAGCCAGGCTCTGCAAATTGAAGTCATCGAGAAAGGTCTTGGTCGTGGCGAACAACGCCGGACGACCGGGAACTTCCTTGTGACCGGCAACACGTATCCACTCGCGTTCGAGCAGGGTTTTCACGATCTGCGTGCTGACCGTGACACCACGGATGTCCTCGATCTCGGAACGCGTGATGGGCTGCCGGTAGGCGATCAGCGCCAGGGTCTCCAGCAGCGCGCGCGAATAGCGCTGCGGGCGCTCCTCCCAGAGCCGGCTGACCCAGGGGCCGACGTCGCTGCAGACCTGGAAGCGCCAGCCCGATGACACCTGCTGCAGCTGCACGCCACGGCCGGAATAATCCGACTGCAGGGCATTGAGAATGGCGCGCAGGCTGCCGGCATCGGGTGCCCGGCCTTCCTCGAACAGCGCCTGCAGTTGCTCGATGCTGAGCGCGCGGCCGGCGGCGAAAAGCGCGCCCTCGACTATGGCTTTGAGTTCTTCAGGCGTCATCGAATGCAGCCTCCTCCTGGAAATCTTCGTTGGCGTCGCGGCCGGCCGGATCATCGCCGAGGTCCAGGTCATGGCCCTGGGCATCGCCGATGCGGGCACGGACATGGATGTCGGCGAACGACTCGGTCTGCACCAGATCGATCAGACCTTCCTTGACCAGTTCGAGAATGGCCATGAACGACACCACCACGCCCAGACGCCCTTCCTCGACATGGAAGAGCGAAACAAAGGGCAGGAAACTGCCGCCACGCAGGCGCTCGAGAATGCCGCTCATGCGCTCGCGCATGGACAGCGTTTCCTTGGAAATCTGGTGCGACTCGTAGAGGTCGGCGCGCCGCAGCACATCCTGCAAGGCCAGCAGCAGCTCGCGCAGTTCGACCTGGGGCGGCTCCTTCTGGCGGGTGTAGTCCGGCTGCTGAGCCGCGGCCACGAAGAAGTCACGGCCTTCGCAGGGCATGCGGTCAATGGCTTCGGCGGCCTTCTTGAAGCGCTCGTACTCCTGCAGACGACGGATCAGCTCGGCACGCGGATCCAGCTCTTCCTCGCCATCGGGCCCCTTGGGACGCGGCAGCAGCAGGCGCGACTTGATCTCGCCCAGCCAGGCCGCCATGAGCAGGTATTCGGCGGCGAGGTCGAAATTGAGCGCACGCATGAGCCCGATGTATTCGAGGTACTGATGCGTGATCTTCGCCACCGGAATGTCGAGGATGTCGAGGTTCTGGGCGCGAATGAGGTAGAGCAGCAGGTCGAGCGGCCCCTCGAAGGTGTCGAGAAAGACCTGCAGGGCATCGGGCGGGATATAGAGATCATCGGGCAGTTGCGTGAACAGCTCGCCCTTGACGCGGGCAACCGCAGTCAGCGAGGCCCGTGCCTCCCCGCTGGGGGTGGCCTCGACGGCTGCCGCTGCCGTGTCGGGCGCAGGCTCGACGACGGGAATGTCGGACTCGTTACTGGTCATGTTCTGTTCTCGGCTTGCCGCTTCGCAGCGGTAAAGGCATTACAACCGGCTTTAGCGTGCGTAGGCAAGCCCCAGTGCCTGTCGCACGTCGGCCAGGGTCGCGCTGGCGACTTCACGGGCACGCTCGGCGCCATCCGCCAGCACGCTGCGCAGCATGTCGGGCGCCTGCTCGAATTCACGGCCGCGCAGACGCATGGGCTCCAGCTCGGCATTGATGGCATCGATCACCGGCTTCTTGCACTCCAGACAGCCAATCCCGGCGCTGCGGCAGCCCTGCTGCACCCACTGCTTGCGCTGCTCGTCCGAGTAGACCTCGTGCAGCTGCCAGACCGGGCAGACGTCCGGATTGCCGGCATCGGTACGGCGGACGCGGGCCGGATCGGTCGGCATCTTGCGGATCTTGGCATCGACATCATCCGGCGCTTCGCGCAGGGAGATGGTGTTGCCATAGGACTTGGACATCTTCTGACCATCAAGACCAGGCATCTTCGAAGCCGGCGTCAGCAGCGGCTGCGGCTCCGGCAGGATGATCTTGCCCGAACCCTCGATGGAGCCGAGCAGACGCTCCTTGTCGCCCAGGGTGATGTTCTGCTGGTCGCGCACCAGCGCCTGGGCGGTGCCCAGCGCCTCGGCATCGCCGGTTTCCTGGTAGCGCTTGCGCAGATCGACGTAGACCTTGGCGGCCTTCTTGCCCATCTTGACGATGGCGGCCTCAACGGCCTGCTCGAAGCCCGGCTCGCGACCGTAGAGGTGATTGAAGCGGCGCGCGACCTCGCGGGTCAGCTCGACATGCGAGACCTGGTCGGCGCCCACCGGCACCAGGCCGGCGCGATAAAGCAGGATGTCGGCAGCCTGCAGCAGCGGGTAGCCGAGGAAACCGTAAGTGGCGAGATCCTTTTCGCGCAGCTTTTCCTGCTGATCCTTGTAGGTCGGCACGCGCTCCAGCCAGCCCAGCGGCGTCATCATGGACAGCAGCAGATGCAGTTCGGCGTGCTCGGGCATGGCCGACTGCACGAACAGCGTGGCGGCCTTGGGATTGACGCCGGCAGCCAGCCAGTCGACCAGCATTTCCAGCGTGGCGCGCTCGATCTGGCTGGGATCGTCGTAATGCGTGGTCAGGGCATGCCAGTCGGCGACGAAGAAGAAGCAGTCGTACTCATGCTGCAGGGTGACCCAGTTCTTCAGCACGCCGTGGTAGTGACCGAGATGCAGGCGTCCGGTGGGACGCATGCCGGACAGCACACGCTGTTGCGAAGCGACAGAACTCAAGGAGGTCTCCTGAAGGATGGCCATGTAAAACCGGGATTATAGCGGCAGAGTCTCGACACTTGCAGTGCCGATTCGCTGCCGGCTCACTGAAAGTGGGCAGGATCGCCGAGGCCGACGCGCATTACACGCGGACTGTCCTCGCTGAGATCGATCACCGTGGTCGGCACCAGACTGCCGTGTCCCGAGTCCAGCACCACATCGACACGCTTGCCGAGGCGCTCGACGATATCTTCGGGATCGTTCATGGGCTCGCTGTCACCGGGCATCATCAGCGTCGTCGACAGCAGCGGCTCGCCCATCAGTTCGAGCAGACCCAGAGCCACCGGATGCGAGGGCACGCGTATGCCTATGCTCTGCTTCTTCGGGTGCAGCAGGCGCTTGGGCACTTCGCGGGTGCCCGGCAGGATGAAGGTATAGGCCCCCGGGGTATGCGCCTTGAGCAGACGGAACACGGGGTTGTCGACCTTGGCATAAGTACCGATCTCGGACAGATCGCGGCAGAGCAGCGTCAGATGATGGTTTTCATCGAGATCGCGCAGACGGCGCAGACGTTCGAGCGCGGCCTTGTCGCCGATATGGCAGACCAGCACATAGCTGGCGTCGGTCGGCATGACCACCAGTTCGCCGGACTTGAGGCGCTCGGCCGCCTGCTTGAGCAGACGAGGCTGCGGATTGTCCGGGTGCAGTATCCAGTGTTGCGTCACGCGTGCAGCTCCAGTGCCTTCTGGCCAGTGGCTTGTTGAATGGTTTGCGTCGCATCGGCCGTCATGCCTGCCGCCGGCCAGCCCCAGGCAGTCCAGACCGGCGTGCACTCGCGCGGCAGCACCGGGAAACGGCCGAGGGCAATCCAGGGCGCCGGCGTACCGTGGTAATCGCTGCCCTGCGAGGCCAGCAGGCCGTTCTGGGCCGAAAGCTGGCCGAGATAGCGCACCATGTCCGGCTTCTCGGTGGCGGTGGCCACTTCCATGGCATCGCCGCCTGCGCTCTTGAAGTCGGCGATGAGCGCACGCAGCTTGGTGCGGGTCAGCGGATAGCGGCCGGGATGCGCGAGCACGGCGATGCCGCCGGCAGCATGTATCCAGGCGATCGTCTCGGCCAGTTCGGCCCAGGGCATGGGCACGGAAGCCGGCTTGCGCGGGCCGAGGTAGCGGTCGAAGGCCTGCTGAATGGAGCTGACGTGCTTGTGCTCGTACAGCCACTGCGAGAAATGCGTGCGGCTGAGGCCATCCGGACTGCTCGCCAGCGCCAGCGAGCCCTCGTAGGCGCCCGTCATGCCCAGTGCTTCCAGACGGGCACCAATCTGGCGACCGCGCTCGGCGCGGGCTCCGGCCTGACTCAGCAGACCGGCCTTGAGCACCGGATTGGAGGTATCGACCTGAAGGCCGACGACATGAATGTTGTGCACGCCCCAGACGGCCGACAGCTCGACACCGGAAATCAGCGTGATGCCGGCCTCGCCGGCCGCTCGCTGCGCCTCGGCAATGCCGTCGACGCTGTCGTGATCGGTCAGTGCCAGCGCCTTCACGCCTGCTCGTGCAGCCAGAGCCACCAGATCGGCGGGCGTCAGGCTGCCATCCGAGTACTGGCTGTGGCTGTGCAGATCGATTTCCGGCATGGCATCCGGCTCCGCGGGTGAATTAAGATGCCTGACTTTATCAGATCGCTGCCCGTCCGGCTTGCCGGCGCGGCGTCACAGAGGATATGCGGATGAAAGCCTGGCTGGATTTCCTGCCCATCGTGGTGTTCTTCATTGCCTACAAGCTGCAGGGCATCTACACCGCCGCCGCCGTGCTCATGGCCTCCGTGGCCGTGATCTACGGTCTGGTCTGGCTGCGCCAGCGCCGGCTCGAAACCAGCCAGTGGATCACCATTGCCGCCACCTTCGTGCTCGGCACGCTGACCCTGGTCCTGCATGACGAACGCTTCCTGCAGTGGAAGGCGCCAGCCGTCTACGTGCTGCTCGCCCTGCTCTTCCTCGGCAGCCAGTTCGTCGGTGACAGGCCGCTGATAGCCCGCATGATGGGCGATGCGGTCGATCTGAGCCCGGCGCGCTGGCGCGCCCTCAACCTGGCCTGGGTGGTCTTCTTCCTGTTCGCCGCCGCCGCCAATGCCTTTGTCGTGCTGCACTACCCGCAGTACTGGGTCGACTTCAAGCTCTTCGGCAGCCTCGGCCTGACCTTCAGCTTCATCATCGCCCAGGGCATCTGGCTGGTGCGCCAGGGCGCCATCAAGGACGACAGTCCCAAGGCCTGACCTTTCCCCTTATTGCCAGGAGTTGCACACCATGTGGTACGCCATCATTTCCGAGGATGCCCCCGGCACGCTCGCCGACCGCATCGCCCATCGTCCGGCCCACCTCGCCCGCCTGCAGGCGCTCCAAGGCGAAGGCCGCCTGCTGCTGGCCGGCCCGCATCCGGCTATCGACAGTGAAGATCCGGGCCCCGCCGGCTTCACCGGCAGCCTGGTGGTGGCCGAGTTCGATTCGCTGGCCGACGCCGAAGCCTTCGCCCAGGCCGATCCTTTCGTGGCGGCCGGCGTCTATGCCAGGGTCACCGTCAAGCCGTTCCGCAAGACCCTGCCCTGAGCACCGTGACCCCGCGCCAGGCCGTCGTGATCGGCGCCGGCATTGCCGGTGCCAGCGTGGCCTGGTGCCTGGCCGAGCGCGGCTGGCAGGTGGTGGTGCTGGAGGCCGGCCCCGGCCCCGGTCAGGGCGGCTCCGGCAACCCTGCCGCCATCCTCTACCCCAAGCTGGTCAATGCCGAGCTGACGCCGACGCATCTGCAGTCGCTGTCCTTCCTGCTCGCGCTGGACAAGCTGCGTGACCCGCGACTGGCACCTCATTTCGAACAGACCGGCGTGCTCTGGCTCGACCAGCGCAAGCAGAAAGCCGAGGTCGGACCGGAACACCCCTGGTGGAATCAGCATGTCTGGCGGGTTGATGCCGCCGAGGCCTCGGCGCTGGCCGGTGTGGAACTGCCGATGTCGGCCCTGTGGCTGCCATCCGCCGGCATGCTGTATCCGCAGGGCCTGCTGCGGGCACTGCTGACACATCCGGGCATCAGCTTGCGCAACGAAACCGAGCTGCTCGATGCCCGGCCCCTGCACGAAGGCGACCAGCCGTACTGGCAGCTGCACACCAGTCAGGGCGAGCTGAGCACGCCGGTGCTGATCCTGGCCCAGGCCGGCGCCGCACGTGCTCTGGAAATGACGCGTGACCTGCCGCTGAAACCAGTGCGCGGCCAGGTATCGGCGCTGGCGGCCAGCCTGCCGCTGCGCACCACGTTGTGCTACGGCGGCTATCTGACGCCCGCCGTGCAGGGACAGCATTGCCTGGGCGCCACCTTCCAGCCCGGGCGGGAAGATCTGGAGACCCGCAGCGAGGATCAGCAGGCCAATCGAAGCGCCCTCGCCGACCTGCTGCCGGCACTGGCTTCCGCCCTGCCCGGCTGCGACACCTGGAGCGCGCGCGCCAGCCTGCGCTGGCAGACGCCGGATTATCTTCCGCTGATTGGTGAACTGCCCTGGCCACCGGAGCATCAGGCACGTCTGGCCGCCACTCCTCCGGGCCGCCGGGTGCCGCCGCCGGAAGCCCCGCAGCCCGTGCTGTACGCCAGCCTGGGCCATGGCTCCAAGGGCTTTACCCAGGCCTGGATCGCAGCCGAGATCATCGCCGCCCGGCTTGAGGGACAGGAGCCGCCGGTACCGCCCGAACTGATCGAGCGCCTGCGGCCCGACCGCTTCCTGATCAGAAAATGGTTGCGCGGGGCACTGTGGAAACGCAGCGTATCCGTCTGAAATGAAAAAGCCCCGTTTCCGGGGCTTTTTCATTCAGGTTCATGTCAGCGCAACGGACAGGCCGCGTATTGCTGGCGATAGCTCATCTCGGTCTGCACCACTTTCCCGCTGGTGTAATCCATCAGCTCGGGCTTGGCCAGATAGCTGTTGCGGGCAAAGCCGGCGCGGCCTTCGTGATAGGCCAGATACAGGTTCATGGTGTCATCCGGCCTCATGCCCAATTCCCTTGTCGTGCCGTAGTGATACCAGCCGATGAAGTCGATGGCGTCGGCAAAGTCCTCGCGGCTGGCGAACCAGCGGCTCTGGCGCTTGACGTAGTCATCCCAGGTGCCATCCAGCGCCTGGGCATAGCCGTAGGCCGAGCTCGGGCGCGGACCGGGAATGAAGCCGAGATAGTAGTGCCGGGGCGGACGGGCATCGGCACGATAGGATGACTCGTGGAACATGGTGGCCATGAGCACGGGCACCGGAATGCCCCAGCGCGCCTCGCTCTTCGCGGCCGGCTGGCGCCAGTCGGTCTTCTCGGCGAAAACGGCACAGATGTCCAAGGCCTGGCGCGGCGGTGCCGGCATGCTGCTGCAAGCCGTCAACAGCGCCAGTACAGATGCCGCTACGCCGAACTTCAGCATCCCTCGTGCTCCTTGAGAAAGGCCACCAGCTGCGCCTCGTCCCATACGGTCACACCCAGCGCCTGGGCATTGGCCAGCTTGGAGCCGGCAGACTCGCCGGCCACCACGACATGGGTCTTCTTGGAGACACTGCCGCTGACCTTGGCGCCGAGCGCGCGCAGGCGATCGCCGGCTTCGTCACGACCCATGCTCGACAACGTGCCGGTCAGCACCCAGGTCTGACCGGCCAGCGGCTGCGGCAGATCCTGGGCGGCGGCCTGATCGACCCAGTGCACGCCAACCTCGCAGAGCGCGGCGATCACGGCCTGGTTATGCGGCTCGGCCAGGAAGTCGAGAATGGAACGGGCCACCACCGGACCGACATCCGGCGTTGCCAGCAGGGCTGCTTCATCGGCCTGCAGCAACGCATCGAGCTTGCCGAACTGGCGTGCCAGCAAGGCCGCCGTGCTTTCCCCGACCTCGGGAATGCCAAGCGCGAACAGGAAGCGCGCCAGCGTGGTCTGCTTGCTCTTCGCGATGCCGGCGAGCATGTTGTCAGCCGATTTCTCGGCCATGCGCGGCAGCGTCAGCAGCACCTCGCGGGTGAGCCTGTAGATGTCGGCGCTGGAATGCACCAGCTCCTGCTCGACCAGCAGATCTATCCATTTCTCGCCCAGGCCTTCGATATCCATGGCACGACGGGAGGCGAAATGACGCAGGGCTTCCTTGCGCTGGGCCGGACAGAACAGACCGGCGCTGCAACGTGCCACCACCTCGCCCTCGCCTCTGGTCACCGCCGAGGCGCAGACCGGACAGCCGGACGGCAAAGTCACAGGCTCGCGCTGCTCATGGCCGTCGTCATCGAGACGGCGCATGACCTTGGGGATGACATCCCCGGCGCGATAGATCACCACCGTATCGCCGGGACGCAGGTCGAGGCGCTGAATCTCGTCGATGTTGTGCAGGGTGGCATTGCTGACCACCACACCACCGACACTGACCGGCGCCAGGCGAGCCACCGGGGTCAGCGCCCCGGTGCGGCCAACCTGCCAGTCGACGGCCTCCAGGCGCGTGCTCGCCTCCTGACCGGGAAACTTGAAGGCCACCGCCCAGCGCGGAGCGCGGGCGACAAAGCCGAGATCCAGCTGCAGACGGCGGTCATCGACCTTGACCACCATGCCATCGATATCGAACGGCAGGCTGTCACGCTGACGCCCCAGCATCTCGTAGGCCTGACGGACATAGGCCGGACCGTTGCCGGTGCTGGCCAGACTGGTGATCCTGAAGCCCAGCGTGCCCAGCCAGCGCAGGGTCTGGCTGTGCGTGGACGGCCATTCGACACCTTTCAGGTCGGCAATGGCATAGGCATAGAACTCCAGCGGGCGCTGCGCGCTGATGCGCGGGTCGAGCTGACGCAGCGCGCCTGCGGCGGCATTGCGCGGGTTGGCGAAAACCTTGTCGCCCTGCGCCAGCTGGCGGGCATTGAGCTGTTCGAAGCCGGCACGCGGCATGAGCACTTCGCCGCGCACCTCCAGCTGCGCCGGCAAGGCCGCGCCCTCGGCGAGCAGACGCAGCGGCACGCTGGCTATGGTGCGGACATTGGCAGTGATGTCCTCACCGGTGCTGCCGTCGCCCCGGGTCGCGGCCTTGACCAGCAGGCCATCGTGATAATGCAGGGTCACCGCCAGGCCATCGAACTTGGGCTCGCAGGCATAGGCGACGCCCACGGCCAGCTCCCAGCCCAGGCGCTCACGCACGCGACGGTCGAAGTCATCCCACTCCTCGACCGTGAAGACATTGTCCAGGGACAGCATGGGCACCTGGTGCGGCACCGGTGCGAAGGCGCTGTCGGGCGTGGCGCCGACGCGCTGGCTCGGCGAATCCAGTGTGATCAGGTCGGGATGCTGCTGTTCCAGCTCGACCAGCTCGCGATAGAGCCGGTCGTATTCGGCATCCGGCAGTTCCGGGCGATCGAGGACGTAATACAGATGGGCGTGGTGGCGCAGCTGCGCCCGCAGTTCCTGCAGGCGCTGTTCGACAGGGAGTTCGGTCACGATGACATCAGGCGCTTGCGTTCGAATTCAGTGACCTGGTCACGCCAGCTTTCGAGCTGGCCGGCGGTAACCACCTGGGAATGCTGATCGAGCAGATCGGCATCGAGCTCCTTGGCCAGGCGGCGCGCGGTATCGACCATGAGGTCGTAGGCCGTCAGGCTCTTGTAGCCGGGCAGACTGAGGAAGAGGCTGACGCCGCCCACCGTGTCGCGCTCCAGGGTGTCGATGTTGAAGGTGCCGGGCTCCATGGCCTGGGCCAGGCTGAACAACACCACGCCATGGCCGGTAGGGAACTCGTGGCGATGGAAAATGTTCATGTCGCCGAAGCGCAGACCGTATTGCAGCAGCAGTTCCAGCAGCTTGCGGCCTTCAAAGGCCTTGTCGCGGGCCATGACATGCAGCGAGATGACCAGCTCGATGGCCGGCAGTGCCTCGTTGCCATTGCCCGACTTGAGAGCGGCATCGACCGGCTCGTCGGCATCGGCAGCGTTGAACAGCGGCGTGCTTCTGGCGCCGCGACGAGGCGACACCGGCACGGTGGCATCGGGGAAGAGATCCGCCTGGCTCAGACGCGCCGGCTGCTCCGCGACAGCTTCGGCGACCGGCTCGGCCACAGCCGGGGCTGGCGTCGCAGACTCGGCCGGAACCGGGTCGGCAGCAGCAGGACTGCTGGCGACATCGAAAGGCTCGCCGGCGGACAGTCCGGTCAGCAGCGTTTCGGCTGGCGGCGTCGGAGCCTGGGTTTCAGCCGGGGCGGCGACAGCATCATCGTCTTCGCAAGCCGGCTCGCCGTCGGCGCGGCGGCGTACGCGCACCTCGCTGACGATCTCGGTACGTTCCACTGGTGTGTTGTCCAGCCGTGCCTGCGGCACCGGCTCGATGCGAAGGCGCAGTTGCCGCGAACGCGCCCTCGACAGGATGAGATAGCCCACCAGCAAGGTCGCCACCACAGCCACTGCCAGCCAAAGATGCTGCATCATCAAGCTCATTGCCCTCTTCTGCCCTGTCTCGTTGCCCTGATCACTGCCGGTTACTGGCTGGCAAGCGCCGCCGCCTCATCGACATTGACCGAAACCAGACGCGACACCCCGGGCTCCTGCATGGTAACGCCCATGAGCTGCTGCGCCATCTCCATGGCAATCTTGTTATGAGTAATGTAGACGAACTGTACCTGTTCGGACATCTGTTCGACCAGCCTTGCGAAACGGCCGACGTTGGCATCATCAAGCGGCGCGTCGACTTCGTCGAGCATGCAGAACGGGGCCGGGTTGAGTCGGAAGATCGAAAACACCAGTGACAGCGCCGTCAGCGCCTTCTCGCCACCGGACAACAGGTGGATGGTCGAGTTCCGCTTGCCGGGCGGGCGCGCCATGATGGTCACGCCGGCCTCGAGCAGGTCGTCGTCGGTCAGTTCGAGATAGGCCGTGCCGCCGCCGAAAACCTTGGGGAACAGGTCCTGCAGGCCGGCATTGACCTTCTCGAAGGTCTCCTTGAACAGCGCGCGGGTCTCGCGGTCGATCTTGCGGATGGCATTTTCCAGGGTCTCCAGCGCTTCCTGGAGATCGGCATCCTGCTGGTCGAGGTAGATCTTGCGCTCGGCCTGGGCCTGGTACTCCTCGATGGCCGCCAGGTTGATGGCACCGAGCCGGCTGATGCGGATGCCGACACGCTCCAGCGACAGCTGCCATTCGCTTTCGCTGGCTTCCGCCGGCAGCGAGGCCAGCACGGTCTCCAGCACCGCCTCGGCTTCCTGCAACTGCTCCTGCTGCGACTCGCGGCGGGCCAGCGCGTTCTGCCACTCCAGGCGCGTGCGGCCGAGGCTGTCGCGGATGATCTGCACCTGCTGATCGGCACGGCTGCGCCCGACCTCGGCCTCACGCAGCTGGTTCTGCACGTTCTCGACCTGGTCACGCACGCGCGCCAGATCCTGCTCGGCCTCGACATGACGGGCCAGCAGCACCTCCAGCTCGTCGCCATCCTGATCGGCCGGAGCATTCAGCTCCAGCACCTGGATGGCCAAAGCCTCGCGCCGCTCGCGCAGGCCCTCGGCCTGTTCCTCGAGACGCTGCAGACCGGCGCCCAGACCCTGGGCACGCGCAGCCAGCGACTGCTTGCGCAGGGCGCACTGATGCAGGCCCTCACGGCGCTCGCGCTGCTGCAGGCGAGCCTGATCGACAGCCAGTCGGCACTGCTCGCGCTCGGCCAGACGGGTTTCGCGTTCGCGCGTGTCATTGCTCATGACATCCAGCGCTTCCTGCAAGGTCAGGCGGGCTTCGGCCAGGCTTTCCTGATCGAGCGCGGACTGACGCTGCACTTCCTGCATGTCCTGGCCGATGCGCTCGCGCCGGGCCAGGAATTGTTCAAGACGTACCTGACGGGCGCCGATCTGCGCCTGCAGATCACCGAGCCCGCGATGGCGCTGGGTCAGATCACGTTGCAAGGCCTCGCGATTCTGTTCGGCATCGCGCAGGGCCTCGCGCAGCTCGAGCTGACGCGCCTGACTGGCGGCCAGCGCCTGCTCCAGGCGCTCGCGCTCGCCCTGCAAGCCTTCGAGCTCGCGCCGGCGAGCCAGCTGACCGCTGGTGGGATCGTTCTTTGCCGCCCGGAAGCGCAGCCAGGACGGACCGACCCAGTAGCCTTCGCGGGTGATGATGGATTCATGGCCGGCGAGTTCGCCGCGCCGCGCCAGTGCCTGCGCCAGATCATCGGCGACATGGACGCTGGCCAGCAGGCCGTGCAGCCAGTCCGGGCCGGATTCGATGCAGCTGGCCAGACGCTGCCCGCCACCGAGTCCGCCACCCTTGCCGGCCCCTGCTTCGGCAAAAGCCACCTGGCCGGAAGGCAAGGCGTCGAGATGCTCGGCGATGCGCTGCAGCGAATCGACCTGAATGCTTTGCAGCTGCGGCCCCAGCACGGTTTCCACCGCCGCTTCCCAGCCACTGGCCACGCGCAGCTGCTCGGCCAGCGCCTGACCGCGAATGCCGCGCTCGCTCAGCCACTGATTGACTGCCAGCTGACCTTTCTCGGCCGCCTCCTGCAAGGCCAGCAGCGATGCCTCGCGGCCACGCAGGGCCTGCAGCGACTGGCGATGTCCATCGAGCTCGGTGCCCGCCTCGGCCAGCCCGGCACGCGTCTGCTGCACCGACTCGACCGCCTCGGCCAGACGCTCTTCCGCCGTTTCCAGCAGCATTTTCTGCTCGGCAGCCTCGGCATTGAGCTCGGCCAGTTCGCCTTCCAGCGGACCACCATGTAGGGCGGCCTGCTCCTGCTCCAGACGCAGGAAACGCTCCTGGGCACGGCGCATGGCCTGCTCAAGATGCTGGATGCGCGACTGCTCGACCTCGGCACGCTGGCGCGGCCCCTGCGACTGCAGGTTGAACTGGTCCCAGGCCAGCTGCCAGTCGGCCAGCCTGGCCTCGGCCTCGACCACCTGCTCACTGGCTGCCTCGGACTCGGCCTGCAGCAGCTCGTGCGCCGGCTCCAGTTCGAGACGCTCGCTCTCGGCCAGCTCAAGCTCGGCGCGGTCATGAGCCAGCAACTGCCGGGCCTGCTCGGCCTGGCGCTCGACCGCGGCCAGCGCCTCCTGCAGCTCCGCCAGACGCTCGCTGCGATAGCGCTGCGCCTGCTGGACGCGGGCGATGTCGCTGCCGAGCTGGTAGTAGCGGCTCTGCACGACATTGAACTCGTCGCTGAGGGAGAACTGTGTTTCGCGGTCGCGCACCAGCGCTGCCTCGAACTCGCGCTGCGAGGCCATGGCCGCTTCCAGGCGCACCTCGAAATCGCGGATGGCGGCTTCGTGCTGCTGCACCTGCTGGTCCAGAGAACGCCATCTCAGAGCGTGAAGCTGAGCGCGAAGTGTGCGTTCCTCTTCCTTGAATTCCTTGTATTTTTCCGCATCTCTTGCCTGCTTTTCGAGATGCTGAAGCTGCTTGCCCATCTCCTCGCGGATGTCATTGAGGCGATCGAGATTCTCACGCGTGTGACGCATGCGGTTCTCGGTTTCGCGACGGCGCTCCTTGTACTTGGAGATGCCCGCCGCCTCCTCGATGTAGACGCGCAGCTCCTCGGGCTTGGACTCGATCAGACGCGAAATCATGCCCTGTTCGATGATCGCGTAGGAACGCGGACCGAGGCCGGTGCCGAGGAAGATGTCGGTGATGTCCTTGCGGCGGCAGCGCGTGCCGTTGAGGAAATAGTCCGAGCGGGCATCACGCGTGACCACGCGCTTGATCGAAATTTCCGCGTACTGCGCCCACTCGCCGCCCAGCGAACCATCGGCATTGTCGAAAATCAGCTCGATCGAGGCCTGGCCCACCGGCTTGCGGCCCGTCGAACCATTGAAGATGACGTCGGTCATGTTCTCGCCGCGCAGGTTCTTGGCCGAGCTTTCGCCCATGACCCAGCGCACGGCGTCAATGATGTTGGACTTGCCGCAGCCATTGGGGCCGACAACCGCCGACAGATTGGTCGGAAAAAGCGCGGTTGTCGGGTCCACGAAGGACTTGAAACCGGCGAGCTTGATGGATTTGAGACGCATGAACAGTCCTTAGCGGCGGTGCCGGCGAGCCCAGGCCATTTCGATTTGCTTGACGCGCAACAGCGACTCGAGCACCAGATTGCGCTGATGCAGCGCGAATTCCTCAACCAGTTCGACGGCCTTGTCACCCTGACGCAGCATGACGGCATCCATGACGCCACGCAGGAAGCCGAAGGCCTCTTCCAGTTCGCGGCGGTTCACCTGCAGCGCCAGATAATAGGCGCGCCGCACCGAGGGCTGGAGATCGGACAGGGTGTTGTCGAGATAGGCATTGCCGAGAAAACGACGGGCCTTGGCGAGCAGCTCGAAGCTGCCCTCGTAGAAAACTTCGATGTCCTGGTTGTCGACTGCATCCTGAAGCGTGCCCAGCTCATCCAGGAAGGGCTCGAGATCGTTCTGGCGCCAGACCTCCGCCATGCGCCGCACGATCATGCCGAAGAGCACCAGGACCAGCTCGTAGAGGCTCTTGACCATGGCCGGCGAGAGTTCGGCGACCACAGCGCCACGGCGCGGAAAGATCTCGATGAGATGACGGCGCTGCAGGATCAGCAGGGCCTCGCGCACGGAGCCGCGACTGACCTCCAGTTCGGCGGCAATGCGCAATTCCTGGATGCGCTCGCCCTCGACCAGATCTCCGGAGATGATTTGCTCGCCCAGATGCTGTGCAATCTGCTCGGCCAGACTCTCGTTGGCGCGGAAACTCATGAGCTTGGCACAGTCCCAAATACAGTCGTTGAGCGGCTATGCTAGCACAGCACCTGTCAGTCACCAGACCGTATTCGGATTGTTGGACAAATGGCAGCCGGCCCTCATTTGCTTAGCAGATTTTCTGATAAATCCCGTCAGGAAATTCCATTTTCCCTATAGTAATGCCCCTGTTATTCTTGCCTCCGTTCGTGAATTACCGGATTACCTGAATGTATCGTTACGATGCGTACGACCAGCGAATTGTCGACGACCGTGTCGCCCAATTCCGCGACCAGACCCAGCGTTACCTAGCCGGCGAGCTGACGGAAGACGAATTCCGCCCGCTGCGTCTGCAGAACGGCCTTTATGTGCAGCGCTACGCGCCCATGCTGCGCATCGCCGTGCCCTACGGCATGCTGTCCAGCGCCCAGCTGCGCAAGATCGCCGATATCTC
>JAHFSA010000007.1:0-22180 GCA_023265995.1 Perlucidibaca sp. | reverse complement strand
GCACGCGCCAGAACATCCAGCTCAACTGGCCGGCTGTGGCCGACGTGCCGGAGATCCTGGCCGAACTGGCCTCGGTCGAGATGCACGCCATCCAGACCAGCGGCAACTGCATTCGCAACACCACCACCGACCAGTTCGCTGGCGTCGTGGCCGGTGAAATAGAAGATCCGCGTCCGACCTGCGAGCTGATCCGCCAGTGGTCGACCTTCCACCCGGAATTCGCCTTCCTGCCGCGCAAGTTCAAGATCGCCGTCAACGCCCACCCGGATGTCGACCGTGCCGCCACCCAGGTGCACGACATCGGCGTCTTCATCGTGCGCAATGCCGCCGGTGAGCGCGGCTACAAGATCATGGTCGGCGGCGGTCTCGGCCGCACCCCCATCGTCGGCTCCATCATCCGCGACTTCCTGCCGCACCAGGACCTCATCGCCTATCTCGATGCCGTGCTGCGCGTGTACAACCTGCACGGTCGCCGCGACAACAAGTACAAGGCCCGCATCAAGATCCTGGTCAAGGCGCTGACCCCGGCGGTGTTCGCCGAACAGGTCGAAGCCGAGTTCAAGCACCTCCAGGGCGGTCCGCTGACCGTGCCGGATGCCGAATTCGAGCGTCTCGCCAGCTTCTTCACGGCGCCGGCCTATGAAACCCTGCCCGCCTCCGCCGAACTGGCCGCCGCCCGCGCTGCCGATCCGGTGCTGGACAACTGGGTGCATCGCAACGTCACCACGCACAAGGTGCCGGGCTATGCCATCGTCACCCTGTCGCTGAAGAAGACCGGCATAGCCCCGGGCGACATCACGGCAGAACAGATGGAAGCCGTGGCCGACCTCGCCGACCGCTACAGCTTCGGCGAGCTGCGCAGCACGCACGAACAGAATCTGGTGCTGGCTGACGTCAGGCAGTCCGATCTGCCGGCGCTGCATGCCGAGCTCAAGGTCCTCGGCTTCGACACCGCCAACATCGGTTTCCTGACCAACATCATCTGCTGCCCGGGTGGCGACTACTGCTCGCTGGCCAACGCCAAGTCGATCCCCATCGCCGAAGCCATCCAGCGCCGCTACCAGGACCTGGAAGAGGTCTATGACCTCGGCCCCATCGACCTCAACATCTCGGGTTGCATGAACGCCTGCGGTCACCACCATGTCGGTCACATCGGCATTCTCGGTGTCGACAAGCGCGGCGCCGAGTTCTACCAGGTCTCGCTCGGCGGCAGCGCCGGCCACGATGCCAGCATCGGCGACATCCTCGGCCCGTCCTTCGACGCCGGAGACATGGCCGAAGTCATCGAGGAAGTCCTCAACACCTACCTCGACCTGCGCCAGCCCGGTGAAGCCTTCCTGGCCACCTACCGCCGCGTCGGTATCGAACCCTTCAAGGAGCGCGTCTATGCCAACGCTGATTAAGGACGGCCGGATCGCTGCCGACAGCTACACCCGTGTCACCGCCATCGATGGCGCGCTGACCCTGCCTGCCGGCGACATTCTGGTGAGCCTGGACACCCTCCTCGCTCACCGCGACCAGGTGCTGGCGCATGCCGGCCGCAAGGGCGTGCAGCTGAAGCCTGACCAGTTCGCCGAAACCATCGCCGATATCGTCACGCAGCTGGATCTGGTGGCTGTCGAGTTCCCGGCCTTCGCCGACGGTCGCGGCTACTCCACCGCGTATCTGCTGCGTCAGCGCTATGGCTACACGGGCGAGCTGCGTGCTGTTGGCGACATCTTCAAGGACACCCTGTTCTATCAGAAGCGTGTCGGTTTCGATGCCTTCGCGATTCGCGACGACAAGAACGCCGAGATCGCGCTCAAGGGCCTGGAAGACTTCACCGAGGTCTATCACGCCTCCGCTGACCAGCCCTCGCCGCTGTTCCGTCGTCGCAGCGTCTGACGGAACTGCATTGCGCCGGTCACTGGGAAGCTGCATGCCAGCCACAGTGACCGGCGCTCAGCCTCCGTGCAGAGCTGAGCACAGAGGCAGACGATTCAACGCTTTCGTAATGAGAGATTGGCTACGTCGCAAGCTGGTACGCCGGCAGTGCGGAGAGAAAGTTTCTTTTGACGCGCACTGCTCCTGCGAAGAGCGCGCGGCACAAAGAAAGCTTTCTCGCAGCAGCTCCCGCTAAACAACCCACACCGTCACGCAGCTCCCGCTACATGACCACAGCGCTGCTCAGCAATCAGCCCGCGCGCTGCGCCTTGCCGAAATACAGCCGCACGCCGATGTAGAAGAAAGCCAGCATCGACAGGCTCGACAGCATCAGCACCAACTGCCCCGCCCAACCCCAGTACAGACCGGTATGCAGCTGCTTCCAAGACGAGACGATGCGCTCGCCCCAGGGCTGTTCGGCGAACAGCTTGCGCTCGCTGACTGCGCCCGTGGCATCGAACTTGAGCGTGTTCTTCTCGCGTTCGTGGGCGGCATTCACCAGCACATAGTCGATCTTGACGGCATCTCCAGCCAGGCTGTCGAGAGCGATGCTGGCGCTGGCATAACTCGGCACCTGAGCCTGGAACGCCGGCCAGGCCTGCTCCATGCGGGCCGCGAAGACATCGGGCGCAACCGGCTGCACATGCTTGGCCTTGGGCTTCTTCGGCGCTTCAGCACCCAGGGCTAGGGCCACGCCCGCCTTGTACCAGTCGTAGGACCAGCTCAGGCCGGTACCGGCGGAGAGCAGGAAGAAGATCAGTACCCAGGTGCCGCCAACGGCATGCAGCTGCCAGAGAAAGGGACGTCCGTTGAGGCCGCGACGCAGCGTGAACCAGCCCTTGAGGCCGCGCGGCCGGCGCGCCCAGCGCAGGTAAAGACCGCTCAGCGCCATGAACACCAGCACCAGCGCAGCGGCACCGGTGAGCGCCTTGCCGAGGGCGCCCGCGAGCAGCTTGCGATGAATATCCTCGATGACATGGAAGGTCTTGTGACCGCGCACCTCAGGCAGCAGTTCGCCGCTGTAGGGCTGCACCCAGATGGCATCACCACGCGGATTGCCGGGCTTGGCATAAACCACCTGGGCCGGACGATCCGGCTCGCCGGACAGGGTCAGGCTCTGGATGGCGCGCCCCGGACGCGCGGCGCTTACGCTCTCGTAGAGCGCCGCCGGCGTCAGCATGGGAATGCTCTCGGGCGCGATGACCAGCGTGCCGGGATTGAGCAGACGCAGGATCTGCGGCTCGAAGGACAGGAGCGCACCGGTGCTGCCGACCACGGCCAGGATCAGGCCGGCGGAAATGCCCAGCCAGCCATGCAAACGAAGAAGCAGGGATTTCACGCCGACAGACTCCGGATCAGCGGGTTTCAGGAAGATCGGTGACGAAGCCGATCTTGGCCAGGCCGGCGGCAGAGGCTGCCGCCAGCACACGCGCCACGGTTTCGTAGGGCGTGCCGCGATCCGCGCGCAGATGCACCTCGGTCTCGGCCGGGAACTGCTGCAGCTGCTTCTGCAGATCAGCCATGGCCACGGGCTTCTGGTTGACCAGCACCTCGCCACCCGCCAGCACGGCGACATCCACCGGCTTGCCTGCGGCCGCCAGCGGCTGCGACGAGGCCTTGGGCAGATCGACCTTGACTGCATGCGACATGAGCGGCGCGGTGATCATGAAGATGATCAGCAGCACCAGCATGACGTCGATGAAGGGCACCATGTTGATCTCGGCATTGGCCTCGATCTCTTCCCCTTTCTCGAAGGAGCCGAAGGCCATGTCAGTGCACCTCGACCGGCTTGGTCTGCTGGAAGCGCGAGAGCACGCGATCCGAGGTGCGCTCGACATCGCTCAGCATCGGGCCGGTGGCGAGACCGGTGGACAGGAAGGCGAAGACGTCGTGGGCGAAGGAGTTGAGGCTGACCATGGTGTTGCGGTTGAGGCGCACGAAGACGTTGTAGGCGACGGCGCTGGGAATGGCGACGGCGAGGCCGAGGCCGGTCATGATCAGTGCCTCGCCGACCGGACCGGCGACCTGGTCAAGACCGCCCTGGCCGCTGGCGCCAATGGCCATGAGGGCGTGATAGATACCCCAGACGGTGCCGAACAGGCCCACGAACGGCGCGCTCGAGGCGACCGTGGCGAGGAAGGTCAGACCGCCTTCGAGACGGGCCTTGTCCTGGTCGATGGCGCGCTTCAGCGAACGCGTCAGGAAGTCCTCGGCGCTGCCGGCTTCGATCAGGCTGTTGACCTTGCGCGACTGGTGCTGCTCGACGGCAGTGAAGCCGTGGTGCACCAGATGCGAGAACGGATCGGTGATACCGGTGGCGCGCAGGTTGCGGGCCACGGCTTCGAGATTGGGCGCGGTCCAGAATGCCTTGAGGAACTGGCGCGAGCGATCACGCGCCTGCAGAGCACGCCAGCCCTTGGTCAGGATGTAATACCAGGTGCCCACCGACATGACGAACAGGACCGTCAGGATGAACAGCGCAATGGCATCGGCCTGGCTGATGAAATTCTGGAAACCCATGGAATGCTCCATTCTCACTCTGCGTCTTTAAGATTGAACACGACGGGAAAGTTCACCCACCCTGCCAGTTTTTCATCACCACGGCGGGACGGCACGAAAGTCCACTTGCGGACCGCCATGCGCGCCGCCTCGTCGAGCCGCGAATAACCGCTGCTCTTCTGGATATCTATGCTCTGCGGCTTGCCATCGGCAGCCACCAGCACACGCAGGACCACCGTGCCGGTTTCACGCAGGCGGCGCGACATTTGCGGATACACCGGCGCCGGATTGTTGAGGTAGTCGGCTTCGTACTGCGGTGCCGTCACGGCCGCCTCGGGCGCAGGCTCGGCCTTGCGCGGCTCCTGCTTCGGCACCTCGACCGGCTTCACCGGCTCCGGCAACGGCGCGGCCTTGACCACCTCGGCCGTCTTCACGCGCGTGACCCTGGGCTCCGGCGCCTTGGGTGTCGGAGGCTGCGGCTTCGGCGGCACGGGCCTGGGCGCATCCACAGGCGGCGCCATGGGCAGCAGGCGCATGGACATGACCGCAACCTTGGCGACCTTGTCCGGATGCATCGTCAACGCAGCCCAGGCCAGCACGGCGACATGCACGGAAATCACCAGCGCCAGCCAGCGCGCCTCTGTTCCAGGCAACGTCAGCATCATGCGATCTTCAACAGGCTTTTTCATGGGC
This sequence comes from Perlucidibaca sp., assembly GCA_023265995.1. Taxonomy (GTDB): domain Bacteria; phylum Pseudomonadota; class Gammaproteobacteria; order Pseudomonadales; family Moraxellaceae; genus Perlucidibaca. Next base: position 17,065 of record JAHFSA010000007.1, on the reverse strand, counting down.
GATGATTTTAAATCAAATGGGAATCATTATCAACAAATGATTACCCCGCCACGCCGCCCGCAGAAACGAAAAAGCCGCCCTTGCAGGCGGCTCCTCCGTAATCAGCTCGGCGCTCAGAACTGATAGCTGGCCGTCAGCGTGGCCGAGCGCGCAGCGCCCGGAATGGCATGACCGCCACCCACCGTGCCGATGTATTCCTTGTCGCCGATGTTGTAGACATTCAGGCGCAGGTTGACGTTCGGGCTGTACTGGTACGACGCCATGGCATCCCAGACGGTGTAACCCGGCGCCAGGCTGCGCGTGCTGTCATTGGTGTTGTTGAAACGCTCGGACACATACTGCATGCCGCCACCCAGCTGCCACTTGCTGTTGACCTGATAGGTGTTCCACAGCGAGGCCGAATCCCTGGGCACGTTGGCCAGCTCATTGCCGACTTCAGCCGCCGTGTTCGACTTCGTCACTTCGCTCTTCAGGCGGGTGTAGGACGCCATGACCTGCCAGGCCTTGGTCACCTGCCCGACAGCGCTGACCTCGGCGCCATCAACGCGCTGCTCGCCATCAAGCACGCTCAGCGTGCTGTCCGCGGGGTCCACCGTGCGCGCATTGGTCTTGTCCGTGCGGAAAACGGCGCTGGTCAGGGCCAGGCGATTCTTCAGCAGGCTCCACTTGGTGCCCAGCTCAAGCGTCCGGTTCTTTTCCGGATCCAGCCCCTTGAACGCCTTGATATTGGCCGCGCTCAGGGTCAGGCCCTCGACCGACGGATTGAACGATGTGCCATAGGCCAGATAGAAGCTGCCCGCGGGCACCGGCTTGTAGACCACACCTGCGTTCCAGCTCAGCATGCGGTCAATGCGATCAAACTGGCTCTTCGCCCCTGCCGAGGACACGAAGTCATAGTCGATGGCATAGCGGTCAAAGCGGGTACCCGCCGTGACATCCCAGTGCTTGTTGACGGCCAGGGTGTCGAAGGCATAGATCGCCACCGTATTGGCAGCCATTTCACTGCGATCCGGATTCGGAATGGCACCAGTGATCGGGCTGTCCGGGTTCGGGTTGTTGATCTCGGAGGCCGGAATGGTCGCCGTGGCCGGATTCAGGTTGAGCGTCTTGGAGTGCGACACTTCGCGCGACAGCTCAGCGCCCGTTACCAGGGTGTTCTGCATGCCATGCAGCTTGAACTTGCTGGTCAGGTCGGTCTGGCTGATCAGGATCTCGTCCTGCGCATCGCGTCCCTTCAGCTCGCGTCGCATGTTCAGGTTCGTGGTCGGCGAAATGAAGCGCGGCGTGATGACACGCGAGTCGCGATCGTTATGACCATAGCGGAAGGACTGACGCAGTGACTGCTCGGCGTTCAAGTCATGTTCGATGAGCACGGTTGCGATATCGGTCGTGGTGCGATCGCGCTTGGCACGCTTGTCGTTGATGCCGTACCAGGTGTCACGGTCAACCGGCGACGGACGACCCGGCGTGCCGTTCGCGGTAGCGTTGGTGCGCAGGAACGGAATGCCGTAATCCGGAACGTTGTCGCCCTCGAGGTGCTCCAGGCTGAAGGTGGTACGGGTGTCCGTGCCCTGCCCCAGCTGCAGGCTCGGCGCGACGCCAAGACGACGGTTCTCGACCTGGTCACGGCCCGGAACATCATTGTCCTGCACCAGCAGGTTCAGACGTGCCGAGGCGGTGTCGCTGATGACACGATTGATGTCGAAGGTCTGGCGCAGGAAGTTGTCGGTGCCGATACCCGTCGAGCCAGTGGTGAAATCCTCACGCTGCGGCTGCTTGCTGACCAGGTTGATCGAGCCGCCGGTGCTGCCGCGACCGCTGTAGGCAGAGGACGGACCCTTGAAGACCTCGACCGAGCCGACATTGAACGGGTCGCGGGTATAGCCGCCAATGTCGCGCACGCCATCGATGAAAATGTCAGTGCGGGCACTGAAGCCGCGCACGGTCAGGTTGTCGCCTGCCGGCACGCCGCCTTCACCAGCCGCCATGCTGATGCCGGAAACATTGCGCAGGACATCACGCAGCGTGGTGGCACCCTGCTCACGGATCACGGCTTCGGGCACCACCGCGACAGTGCGCGGCAGGTCCTTGAGCGGACGGATGAGCTTGGGAGAGCTGGCCTTCTCGACCTTGTAGCCGGCCTCGACGCTATCCGTCACTACAACAGCGCCGAGCTGCTGCTCGGGCGCCCCGGTCTGGCTGACATCGGCGGCCATGGCAGCGCCAGGCAGGGTCATCATGGCAAGAACAAGAGGATGGCGAGGGAAACGGGGCGACTTCACGAGCAGGCTCCAGACGGTGTGTCTCAGGCTCATCCTGAGAATGACTGGATACTATTCTAAACGATAACGATTCTCAATTATTTTCATGATTTATTCATGATCGTTGTCAACGCCGGTCGCGAACCGCTATCCGTAGCATGCGAGAACGGCTCATGCAGCAACCCGCCTGGCCATGAAAAAGCCCCGGCTCTGACGAGACCGGGGCTTTTTCATCACCGGGTGGCGGCGGTCAGACCGTCACCTGCTCTGGCTCAACGTGACAGGCTCGGCGATGCTCAGAAGGCATCACCGGGCACCCTCACCCAGCCTTCCATGACGATGCGTGCGGAACGGCTCATGATGGCCTTGGTCACTGTCCACTGGCCATCGACCTGCGCAGCGGCGGCGCCGACGCGCAGCGTGCCGGAGGGATGGCCGAAGCGCACAGCCTCGCGCGCACCGCCACCGGCGGCCAGATTGACCAGTGTGCCCGGCACGGCGGCCGCAGTGCCGATGGCGACCGCGGCCGTACCCATCATGGCGTGATGCAGCTTGCCCATGGACAGCGCGCGCACCAGCAGATCGATCTCCGACGCCTTGATGGTCTTGCCGCTGGACGACACATAGTCGGTCGGCGGCGCCACGAAAGCGATCTTCGGCGTGTGCTGACGGGTGGCGGCCTCTTCCGGCGTCTTGATCAGACCCATGCGCAGCGCACCGGCGATACGGATGGCCTCGAAGCGCTTGAGCGCCTCGGGATCCGTGTTGATCTGCTCGCGCAGCTCGGTGCCGGTGTAGCCGATGTCGGCGGCATTGACGAACACGGTCGGGATGCCGGCGGTGATCATCGTCGCCTTCAGCGTGCCGATGCCAGGCACCTCCAGCTCATCCACCAGATTGCCGGTGGGGAACATGGAACCGCCCTCCTCGCCGTCATCCGACGGATCCATGAACTCGAGCACGATCTCGGCGGCCGGGAAGGTCACGCCATCGAGCTCGAAATCACCGGTCTCCTGCACCTGGCCATTGGTGACCGGGACATGGGCGATGATGGTCTTGCGGATGTTGGCCTGCCAGATGCGCACGACACAGATGCCGTTCTCCGGAATGCGCGAGGCATCCACCAGCCCGGCGTGGAGCGCGAAGGCGCCCGCCGCCGTGGACAGGTTGCCGCAGTTGCCGCTCCAGTCCACGAAGGCCTTGTCGATGGAGACCTGGCCGTAGAGGTAGTCGACATCGTGATCCGGCACGCTGCTCTTCGACAGGATCACGCACTTGGAGGTCGACGAGGTCGCGCCACCCATGCCGTCGATGTGAGCAGCATAGGGGTCGGGACTGCCGATCACGCGCATGAACAGCTTGTCGCGCGCCGGTCCGGGCTGCTGGCAGCTTGCCGGCAGGTCCTGGAGACGGAAGAACACGCCCTTGGAAGTGCCGCCACGGATGTAGGTGGCGGGCACCTTTATTTGCGGAGCATGAGTCATGATGCGTTCCTCAGGCCGTCGCCGTCGCTTCCAGGAAGTCCTTGGCGAAGCGCTGCAGCACACCACCCGCCTCGTACACGGACACTTCCTCGTCGGAGTCGAGACGGCAGGTCACCGGCACGCGCACGACTTCACCGTTGCGACGGTTCACCACCAGCGTCAGCGTGGCGCGCGGCGTCATCTTGCCTTCAACGTCGTAGGTCTCGGTGCCGTCGATGGCCAGTGTCAGGCGCGTGGTGCCCGGCTTGAACTCCAGCGGCAGCACGCCCATGCCGATCAGGTTGGTGCGGTGGATGCGCTCGAAGCCTTCGGCCGCGATGGCCTCGACACCGGCCAGACGCACGCCCTTGGCGGCCCAGTCACGCGAGCTGCCCTGACCGTAGTCGGCGCCGGCGATGATGATCAGCGGCTGCTTGCGCTCCATGTAGGTCTCGATGGCTTCCCACATGCGCGTGACCTTGCCTTCCGGCTCGATGCGCGCCAGCGAACCCTTCTTGACCTGGCCATCGACCACGGCCATCTCGTTGACCAGCTCCTTGTTGGCGAAGGTCGCGCGCTGCGTCGTCAGGTGGTCGCCGCGATGGGTCGCGTAGGAATTGAAGTCCTCTTCCGGCAGACCCATCTTGTGCAGGTACTCGCCCGCCGCCGAGTTCATCATGATCGCGTTCGACGGCGACAGATGGTCGGTGGTGATGTTGTCCGGCAGCACGGCCAGCGGACGCATGCCCTTGAGCGTGCGCTCGCCGGCCAGCGCGCCTTCCCAGTACGGCGGACGGCGGATGTAGGTGCTCATCTCGCGCCAGTCGTAGAGCGGCGACACGGACTTTTCGGCATCCTGCTTTTCGAACATCGGGATGTAGATCTGGTTGAACTGCGACGGCTTCACCGACTTGGCCACGATGGCGTCGATCTCGTCATCCGACGGCCAGATGTCCTTGAGACGGATTTCCTTGCCGTCGACCACGGCCAGCACATCCTGCTCGATGTCGAAGCGGATGGTGCCGGCAATGGCATAGGCCACGACCAGCGGCGGCGAGGCCAGGAAGGCCTGCTTGGCGTACGGGTGGATGCGGCCGTCGAAGTTGCGGTTGCCGGAGAGCACGGCCGTGGCATAGAGGTCACGGTCGATGATTTCCTGCTGGATCTTCGGATCCAGCGCGCCCGACATGCCGTTGCAGGTGGTGCAGGCGAAGGCGACGATGCCGAAGCCCAGGGCTTCGAGGTCTTCGAGCAGACCGGCTTCCTTCAGGTAGAGCTCGACCACCTTGGAGCCCGGTGCCAGCGACGACTTCACCCAGGGCTTGCGCACCAGACCGAGACGGCGGGCATTGCGCGCGATCAGGCCGGCGGCGATCACGTTGCGCGGGTTGGAGGTGTTGGTGCAGCTGGTGATGGCGGCGATGATGACAGCGCCATCCGGCATCAGGCCCTGAGCCTCTTCGGCACGCGCCTTGTCGAGATCGACGGCGATGCCACGCTCCTTGAGTGCCGACACCGGCAGACGGCGATGCGGGTTTGACGGGCCGGCCATGTTGCGCACGACCGAGGACAGATCGAACTTGAGCACGCGCTCGAACTCGGCCTGGGCCAGCGAGTCCGACCACAGGCCGGCTTCCTTGGCGTAGGTCTCGACCAGAGCGACCTGCTCATCGGTACGGCCGGTCAGGCGCAGATAGGTCAGCGTCTGCTCATCGATGGAGAACATGGCGGCAGTGGCGCCGTACTCCGGGGCCATGTTGGAAATGGTGGCGCGGTCGCCGATGGTCAGGCCGGGCACGCCCTCGCCATAGAACTCGAGATAGGAGCCAACCACCTTTTCCTTGCGCAGGAATTCGGTCAGGGCCAGCACGATGTCGGTGGCGGTGATGCCGGGCTGGCGCTTGCCGGTGAGCTCGACGCCCACCATGTCCGGGGTGCGCATCCAGGACGCGCGACCGAGCATGACGTTCTCGGCTTCGAGACCGCCGACGCCCACCGAGATCACGCCCAGCGCATCCACGTGCGGGGTGTGCGAGTCGGTGCCGACGCAGGTATCCGGGAAGGCCAGACCGTTCTGGTTGTGAATGACCGGCGACATCTTCTCCAGATTGATCTGGTGCATGATGCCGTTGCCGGCCGGGATCACATCGACATTGTCGAAGGCGGTCTTGGTCCAGTTGATGAAGTGGAAACGGTCTTCGTTGCGGCGATCTTCGATGTCGCGGTTCTTCTGGAAGGCATCCGGATCGAAACCGCCACACTCGACGGCCAGCGAGTGGTCGACGATGAGCTGGACCGGCACCACCGGGTTGACCTTGGCGGGGTCGCCGCCCTGATCGGCGATGGCATCACGCAGACCGGCGAGGTCGACCAGCGCGGTCTGGCCGAGGATGTCGTGGCAGACGACACGGGCCGGGAACCACGGGAAGTCGCGCTCGCGCTTGCGCTCGATGAGCTGGGTCAGGCAGTCGGTGATGATCGCCGGATCGGCCTTGCGCACGATGTTCTCGGCATGGATGCGGGCGGTGTACGGCAGAGCGGCCCAGGCACCCGGCTTGATGGCGTCCACTGCGGCACGGGCATCGAAGTAGTCGAGCGAGGTGCCGGGCAGGTTCTTGCGGAATTCGTTGTTCATGATGTCTCTCTTGGTCAAAGGCCCCACCTCCGTCAGGAGGCAGGGCCGATCGCGGGCTGACTGCGGTCAGGCCTCGCTGTCAGTGCCTTACTTGCGGTCCTTGATCGGCACGAACTTCTGGTCTTCCGGACCGGTGTAGTTGGCGCTCGGACGGATGATCTTGCCATCAATACGCTGTTCGATGACGTGCGCCGACCAGCCGCTGGTGCGGGCGATGACGAACAGCGGCGTGAACATGTCGGTGGGAATGCCCATCATGTGGTAGCTGACGGCCGAGAACCAGTCGAGGTTCGGGAACATCTTCTTGATTTCCCACATGGTCGACTCCAGACGCTCGGCGATGTCGTACATCTTCATGTTCGACTGCTCGGCCGACAGGTCCTTGGCGACCTGCTTGATGACCTTGTTGCGCGGGTCGGACACGGTGTAGACCGGGTGACCGAAGCCGATCACGACTTCCTTCTTCTCGACGCGGGCGCGGATGTCGGCTTCAGCCTCATCCGGGTTGTCGTAGCGCTTCTGGATCTCGAAGGCGACTTCGTTGGCGCCGCCGTGCTTCGGACCACGCAGGGCACCAATGCCGCCGCAGATGGCCGAGAACATGTCGGAGCCGGTGCCGGCGACTACACGCGAGGTGAAGGTCGAAGCATTGAATTCGTGCTCGGCGTACAGGATCAGCGAGGTGTGCATGGCGCGCACCCAGCTGTCGCGCGGCTTCTCGCCGTGCAGCAGATGCAGGAAGTGGCCGCCGATGGAGTCATCGTCGGTTTCCACGTCGATGCAGTTGCCGTTGTAGGCGAAGTGGTACCAGTACAGCAGCATGGAGCCCAGCGAGGCCATCAGCTTGTCGGCGATGTCACGCGCGCCCGGGTGGTTGTGGTCATCCTTCTCCGGCTTGACGCAGCCGAGCACGGACACGCCGGTGCGCATCACATCCATCGGGTGCGACGACGGCGGCAGCTGTTCGAGCGCGACCTTGACCGCAGCCGGCAGGCCGCGCAGGGCCTTGAGCTTGGCCTTGTAGCCGGCCAGTTCGGCGGCGTTCGGCAGCTTGCCGTGAACCAGCAGGTGGGCGATTTCCTCGAACTCGCTGGTGGTGGCCAGATCCAGGATGTCATAGCCGCGATAGGCCAGGTCATTGCCGGTGCGGCCGACGGTGCAGAGGGCGGTGTTGCCGGCGGCGGTGCCGGACAGGGCGACGGACTTCTTGGCCTTCGGGAGGACCTGTTGCACTTCACTCATTGTCATTCTCCTGATCGAATTCTGGGCTTACTTGTTCTTGGAAAAGAGCTGGTCAATCTTGTCTTCGTAGCTGTGGTAATTCAGGAACTCGTAGAGCTCCTTGCGCTTCTGCATGAGGTCGAGCACGTTGACCTGGGTGCCTTCCTTGCGCACGGCTTCGTAGACAGCCAGCGCCGCCTTCTGCATGGCGCGGGTACCGGACAGCGGGTAGAGAACCATGGCAATGCCCTGCTCGCCCAGCTCGCTCGTCGTGTAGTACGGGGTGTCGCCGAACTCGGTGATGTTGGCCAGCACCGGCACGTTCACGGCATCGCAGACCTTGCGGTACATGGTGATGTCGGTCATGGCTTCGGCGAAGATGGCGTCGGCGCCGGCTTCGACATAGGCACTGATGCGGTCGATGACGCCGTTCAGGCCTTCCTTCTGCAGCGAGTCGGTACGCGCCATCACCACGAAATCGGCATCGGTCTTGGCATCGACGGCGGCCTTGACGCGATCGACCATTTCCTCGACCGGCACGATTTCCTTGTTCGGGCGGTGACCGCAGCGCTTCTGCGCGACCTGGTCCTCGATGTGCACGGCGGCGACACCGGCGCGGATCATCTCCGTAACCGTGCGCGAAATGTTGAACGCCCCGCCCCAGCCGGTGTCGATGTCGACCAGCAGCGGCGTGTCGGTGACGCTGGTGATGCGGCGGGCATCGATCAGCACGTCTTCCAGCGAGGTCAGGCCGAGGTCGGGCAGACCGTAGGAGTAGTTGGCGCAGCCGGCACCCGACAGGTAGATGGCCTTGTAGCCGACCTTGGTCGCCATCATGGCGGCGTAGGCATTGACCGTGCCCATGACCTGGAGCGGCTTCTCGGCGGCGATGGCGTCACGGAAGCGACGACCGGCACTGGGTTTGACTGACATTAAGCACTCCTGGCCGGGATCACCGGCGATACATTGGACGGTTCACGGGATGTCTTGACGCGCGCCTCGATGTTGGCGCGCGCGACGGCGATGTGCCGCCGCATGAGGAATTCGGCGAGTTCGCCATCACGGGCCTCGATGGCCTCGACGATGCGCTGGTGCTCGCCCAGGGCCTTGGTCGGGCGGCCCTCGGTGAGCGAGAACTGGCCGCGATAGATGCGCACGCGGTGATAGAGCTCGCCGCACAGCATCTGGATCAGCACGGCATTGTGGCTGCCGTGAATGATGCGGTAATGGAAGTCGACGTTGCCCTCTTCCTGGATATAGGCGCGGCCGTCCTGCTCGGCGATCTGCTGCTCGTGGGTCGCCAGCAGCGCCTTGAGATCGCGGATCTCGGCATCGGTCATGTGCTGCGCCGCCAGGCGACAAGCCAGGCCTTCGAGGGTCTCGCGCACCTGGTAGATCTGCAGCAGCTCATCCAGCGACAACGCCATGATGCGTACGCCGACATGCGGGATGCGGGTGATGAGCTGGCGGCCTTCGAGCCGGCGCAGGGCCTCGCGCAGCGGGCCGCGGGACACGCCGTAGCGCGACACCAGTTCGGCTTCGGAAACGCGGGAGCCCGCCTCCAGCTCGCCCTTGACGATGGCGTCCTGGATCTGGGCGAAGACCTTGTCGGCGAGGGTGAGACGGGGTTCGCTCGAGGACGACGGGACCAGACCGCTGTCAGCAGCCTGTGGCGCATCATGAGGAAGCCATGTCGTCTCGGTCATGCAGAAAGCTCGAATTGTCGACAATCTGTGGAGTGGCGTGAAGATACGCCTGTGAAACCGGTCGGTCAACCAAGTTGCGGGAGGTTTTGTCTACAAAGCGGAGGATTTCGGACGAAAAACATACTATGGCAGTCAGGTCGGGCTACTGCCCCTCATCAATCCGCCACATGCCCAGACTGCCCAGCCTGGCCGCCAGTTGCAGGCGACTGGTGCGCCAATCGGTCAGGGCCTGCAGTTGCTGACGCCTAGCCGTTGCCAGCGATGACTGCACGCTGAGCAGCTCGAGCATGCCACTCACACCGAGCTTGTAACGACTCTCGGTTGCGGCGTAGGCACGGCGGGCAATATCGAGCAGCTCACCGTTGTTCTTCAGATTCTGTGTTGCGGCCTGCAAAGTCTGGTAGCTGCTCCAAACATCAAGACGCACCTTCTGTTGTGCCTCCACCAGCGCTTCATTCTGCAGCTCCGCCTGAGCCTGGGCCTGACGCACCTGATAGGTGCGACCAAAACCCTCGAAAAGCGGAATGTTGACCTGCAGGCCGACCTGATCATCCCTTGCTATGGCGTCATACTCCGGCTGGCCAAGATAGGCTCGAACCGGCTGGTCATTACGTGAGGCCTTTGCAACCAGGCTGATGCTGGGGCGCCCCTGAGCCCTCACCTGCCTGACCTTGGCCTCTGCCGCCTGGAGCTGGGCTCGCGCTGCACGAACTCCCGGATGCTGTCTCACAGCTTCGTCCATCATGGTCGCTGTCGCGCGCTCGAAATCCGCATCAGGCTTGGTACCGACCATGGCCGACGGCAGGCTTATCGGCGCATCGGGGCGAAGCCCCATGTTCGACGCCAGGCTCCCCATGGCATTTTGCAGCGCGCTTTCCGCACTGGCGCGCGTCACCTTGGCCTGTACATAGGCGGCCTGAGCCTGCAAGGCGTCACTGATGGGTGCAATGCCACGATCCACGCGCTTCGAGGACACCATGAAGCTGTCGTGTGCTGCCTGCTCGGCCTCTCGGGCCGCCTCCAATGCGCCTTGAGCGTACTGGGCGGCGTAATAGCTCTGCGCCTGTGATGAAAACACCTCTTGCAGTGCAGCGTCGTGGTTCGCCTGCGCAGCGGCCAGCAATGCCTTGGCGTTATCCAGCGAGGCCCCGCGATCACCGAAGTCATAAAGCACCCAGCTCAGGGAGACTGTCTGAGTTTGTGATGTTGCCCGCAGAGAAGAGTCCAACTGAGGGTGCTCGGCCACCCTGGTGGACGACTTGTTGTGCATGGCCTGCCACGACGCCGTCAGTGTCGGCAGATAAGCTGCCTGCCCCATGCCAACCGACGCCGCCTGAACCTTGATACCTATCCAGGCCTCACGCGTTTTGGCGTTGTTGCAAAGCGCTCGCTCCACTGCCTCCTGCAAAGGCAAGGGCTGACTCAGCGCATCGAAACTGCAGAGCTTCTCGACAACAAGCGCACCCGCTGGCGATGCCGGCACCTGCTTGCTGGTATTGAACACATCCAATGCCAAGGCCGGCATGTCGGACAGTGCCAATACCAGAAAAAGCCAAAAACGGTGCCCTGCCCTGGCCTTAACGCTCACGCATGCTCTCCTGCGCCGCCCGCACCAACGGATCCAGAAAATAGGCTGCGACGCTGCGGGTGCCAGTCTTGATCTCGGCTGTCACCGCCATGCCGGGTGTCAGGCTGACCCACTGACCGTTGATCAGCATGCGACTGCTGGCGAGCTGGATGCGGGCAATGAATGCCAGGCCCTTGCGTCTGTCCTGCACGGCATTGTTCGAGACCGAACGCACCGTGCCATCGAGGTAGCCGTAACGGGTATAGGGAAAGGACTCGATCTTGACCGTTGCACGCTGCCCCGCTCGCACGAAGCCGATGTCCTTGTTCTCCACGGTCGCCTCGATTTCCAGCGCACCATCCGGCACCACTTCCATCAGCGCCTGAGCGGTCGTGACCACTCCCCCCAAGGTATGAACAGCCAACTGCTGTACCGTGCCTGAAACCGGCGCAGTCAGGCGCAACAAACCCTCGCGCGTCGTCGCCTTGGTTTCATCATCACGATACTGATCCAGCTGCTGGCTGGCCTTGTCGAGCGCATCCATCTGCTCACGCCGGAACTGCGATGCCAGGGTGGCGATCTGCGCCCTCTGCTCCATGATCTGGGCCTGCAGCTCACGGACATGGCTGCGCTGGGTCGCCAGCGCATACTCCAGTTGGAGCGCGTTCTTTTCCTTTTCGAGGTACTCATGGCGAGAGACATACTTGTCGCCAACCAGAGCCTTGTAGTCATTGGCCTGCTGACGCGCCAGCGGAGCCGTTGCACGCAGTTGCTCAATCTCCTGCAAGGTACCCTGCTGCTCGGCCTGGCGCTTCGCCAGCTCGGCCTGCAAGGCCGCTCGCTTGTCCTGGTATTCCCGATACTGCCCCTCGGCAAAGGCCTGCGCCGCTTGCAGCTCGACTGCAGGAGCCTCAACCGTGGACGGAAACACTGGCAACTTTCCCGCCTGCTGCGCCTCCAGCAATGAACGGGCACGAGCTGATGCCAGGGCTGCCGCCACTCTGGAGGAATGCGCCTTGCCGGTATCCGCAGCAGCCTGGGTCGCGTCCAGCTCCATGAGCAACTGTCCGGCCTTAACTCGCTGACCATCCTTGATGCGGATACTGCGCACCACACCTGTGATCGCCGGCTGAATGACCTTGACCCGGCCATTGGGCAACAGCTTGCCCTTGGTAACGGCGACGATATCCAGGCGCCCGAAGAGCGACACCAGAATCACCAAAATGGCCATGATGGCAATGATGCGCATGGTCCAGCGGGGCGCCGGATGCACAGGCGTCTCGGCCAGCTCCAGATGTGCCGGCATGAAGGCCAGCTCATCCTCGCGGCGCATGGGGCCATCGAGCTGGTCACGCACGGCCCACGCCGCCGCGAAAACCGCCTTGTAGCGTGACATCAAGTCCTTCAGGGCTTGCAGCCTGATCTTCAGCATGAGACGGATTCCGATCAGGTGTTTTGCAAGGAGATCAGATGGGCGTACTGCCCACCCAGAGACAGGAGCTCATCATGCGAGCCCTGCTCCACGATCTGGCCGCGCTCCATCACATAAATGCGATGCGCTCGCCGAACCGCCGTCAATCGATGCGCAATGATGATGACGGTGCGCCCGTGACAGATGGCCTGCATGTTGTTCTGGATGACGCGCTCCGTCTCGAAGTCGAGCGCGCTGGTGGCCTCGTCAAAAATGAGGATGCGCGGGTTGGTCACCAGCGCGCGCGATTGCTATGCGCTGGCGCTGACCACCGGACAAGCCGGAGCCATGCTCGCCGACCCGGGTGTCATAACCCTCGGGCAACTCGCTGATGAACTCGTGAGCACCAGCCAGCCTGGCGGCCTGCATGACAGCCTCCAACGGCATACCCGGATCCGTGATGGCGATGTTGTCGCGAATGGAGCGTCCGAAAAGGATGTTTTCCTGCAGGACTACCCCGACATGGCGACGCAGCCAGGCCGGATCGGCCAGCGCCAGATCAATGCCATCAATACGGACACGCCCGGCCTCCGGCAAATACAGACGCTGAATCAGCTTGGTCAGTGTGCTCTTGCCCGAACCTGAACGCCCCACTACCCCGATCACGCGCCCCGCCTGAATATCCAGGGAAATGCCATTAAGTACCGGAGGAGCATCCGGTCTGTAGCGAAAACGCACATCCTCAAACACGATATGCCCTTTGACACTCGGCAAGGCCTGCCGGCTCTGAGGCAACTCCGTACGGGTATTGAGAATGTCGCCCAGACGCTGCATGGAAATGCCGACTTGCTGGAAGTCCTGCCAGAGCTGCGCCAGACGCAACACGGGAGCGGCCACGCGCTGCGCCATCATGTTGAACGCAACCAACTGCCCCACTGAAAGCTGGCCCTGAATGACCAGCTTGGCGCCAAAGAACAGTGTCAGCACCGTGACCAGCTTGCCCACCAGCTGGATCAGCTGCTGCCCGATATTGCCGATGTTGCTGACACGAAAGCCGGCAGCTACATACGCAGCCAGCTGGTTGTCCCAGTGGCGAGTGAACTGCGGCTCCATCGCCATGGCCTTGACGGTTTCAGCGGCGGAAACCGTTTCCACCAGAAAAGACTGGTTGTCAGCCCCGCGCGCGAACTTCTCGTCTAGACGCTGACGCAGCACCGGGCTGATCAGAGCCGAAATGAGCGCATACACCGGCAACGAAATGACCACGATCACCGTCAGCCAGACGCTGTAAAGCGCCATGACCGCCAGGAAGATGACGGAGAAACACAGGTCTATCACTGCCGTCAGCGCCTGCCCGGTCAGAAAATTGCGAATGCTCTCCAACTCACGGACACGCGCCACCGTATCACCGACACGGCGAGCAGCGTAGTAACCCAGGGGCAAGGCCAGCAAATGCCGAAACAGGCGTGCGCCCAGCTCGACATCAATGCGATTGGTGGTATGCGCAAACACATAGTTGCGCAGCCCTGTCAGCACAACCTCGAATACAGCACTGATCAACAAGGCCAGGCACACCACGTTGAGCGTACTGATGGCTTGATTGACCAGAACCTTGTCCATGACCACCTGGAACATCAGAGGCGTCACCAGACCGAACAGCTGAAGTACTGCTGAAACGGCCAATACCTCCAGCAACAGCTTGCGATATTTCACGACCGCAGGAATGAACCAGGAGAAATCGAAGCGTGCCAGCTCGCCAGCCAGCGAGGCTCGCGAAGCGAAGAAAATGAAGCGGCCATTGCAACGCGCCATGACCTCGTCGACAGTGCAGGCCACCGGAGCCGTTGCCTGTGACTCCATGACCAGCGCCTTGGCGCCATCGCAGCCCGCGAGAATGAAATGCCGACCCTGGGCATCCAGAGCCAGCACCGGGAACGGTGTTCTGGCCAAGCGCTCGACAGCTACCTCGACACAACGCGCCTTCAGCTCCAGAGAGCGGGAAGCCAACAACAGCTCCTGCTCCCCGAAGGCTTCAGACTTCAATCCCGACGCGTGCCGCAATTGGCCGACATCGGCTACCAGGTTGTGATAACGCGCGATCATCACCAGGCAAGCCAGACCGCTGTCGTGAAACGCGCTACCGTTGGCCGCTTCGTCGTGAATGGCGCCCTGCTCTGGCAAAAGCGCCTGTGCTTCTTGCATGAAACATCCTCATCCTTGAGTCGGATTACTGCCAGTTGGCAGCGATCACACCAGACAGCTGGTCCTGATAGTTCTGCGGCAATGTCGTCTGCCCGGCCGACGGTGGCGCAAAGGCCGCCATGGCGTTGACCAGATTGTCGACCTGCGTATCCAGCAGCACCTTACCATCAGCAGTCTTGAACTGCTCGACGTGATACGCACTGCTCTGATACCACTGGCTCACGACAACCTTGTCGCCAGTACCAATGATGCTGACCTCCAGGTCGGATCCCACATGACGGAACCACAACTGATCAGTCCCAACATCGGCTCCCAGCAACAGTGCATCTACATTGCCAGCACTTGAGTCGCCATCAGTAACAGCATCCGCACCATCGCCACGACCGAACAGATAACTGTCATTACCAGCGCCGCCATTGATAGTGTCGTTGCCCAGGCCACCCGTGAGGGTGTCATTGCCCGTGCCGCCACTGAGGTTGTCGGCACCAGCCTCGCCGTTGAGTACATCGTTGCCATCCTCGCCATTGAGGATGTCGTTGCCATCACCGCCGCTGAGGGTGTCATTGCCTGCGCGACTCGACAGCGTGTCATTGCCAGCCCCGCCAGTCAGGATGTCGGCGATCGTGGTGCCAATGATCA
This sequence comes from Perlucidibaca sp., assembly GCA_023265995.1. GTDB lineage: Bacteria > Pseudomonadota > Gammaproteobacteria > Pseudomonadales > Moraxellaceae > Perlucidibaca. The sequence goes on along the minus strand of JAHFSA010000007.1, from coordinate 1,960 downwards.
CGTCATCGCCTGCTGTACCCGCAAACACCTGTGCCTTGATGGCTTCAACATCCCAGATCGTGCCATCACTGAAGCGAATCTGTTGCAGGGGGTTACAGACGTTGGACGGATTGTCGGTGTACCAGAAGCTATCCACCGTGATTTTGTCGGTGGTCCCGATAATAGAAACCACCAGCGATGTCCCTGACTGCTTCAGCGACACTTCGGCTGGCGCCACATTCGCCTTAAGCAGCAGGATATTGAGCTTGCCCACCGTGCCGTCATTGGTCGCGCTCAGGAAATCCTGACCATCGCCACGACCGAACAGGTAGGTGTTGTTGCCGAAGCCACCGTTGACCGTGTCATTGCCCTGCCCGCCATCCAGCGTGTCATTACCCAAGCCGCCATTCAGATTGTCGGTACCGCTATCGCCGTTGAGCACATCATTGCCATCCTCGCCATTGAGGGTGTCATTGGCATCACCTCCGCTAAGAGTGTCATTGCCCGTGCCGCCATTCAGGGTGTCGGCACCCATCTCGCCGTTGAGCACATCATTGCCATCCTCGCCATTGAGGATGTCGTTGCCATCACCGCCGTTGAGGGTGTCATTGCCTGCGCGACTCGACAGCGTGTCGTTGCCGGCTCCGCCAGTCAGGATGTCGGCGATCGTGGAGCCATTGATCACGTCATCGCCTGCTGTACCAGCAAACACCTGTGCCTTGATGGCTTCAACATCCCAGATCGTGCCATCACTGAAGCGAATCTGTTGCAGGGGGTTACAGACGTTGGAGGGATTGTCGGTGTACCAGAAGCAATCCACCGTGATTTTGTCGGTGGTCCCGATAATAGAAACCACCAGCGATGTCCCTGACTGCTTCAGCGACACTTCGGCTGGCGCCACATTAGCCTTGAGCAGCAGGATATTGAGCTTGCCCACCGTGCCGTCATTGGTCGCGCTCAGGAAATCCTGACCATCGCCACGACCGAACAGGTAGGTGTTGTTGCCGAGCCACCGTTGACCGTGTCATTGCCCTGCCCGCCATCCAGCGTGTCATTACCCAAGCCGCCATTCAGATTGTCGGTACCGCTATCGCCGTTGAGCACATCATTGCCATCCTCACCATTGAGGGTGTCATTGCCATCACCTCCGCTAAGGGAGTCATTGCCAAGCCCGCCGTTGACTGTGTCATTGCCCGCGCCAGCATCAATAGCATCGGCACTTGCACTACCACTGAGATTGTCATTTCCTGACGTACCAGAAAGCACGACCTTGTCCAGCACATCGGTGCTCCAGATGGTGCCATCCTCGAAGGCCAGACGCTCAACACGCCAGCTGGTGTTGAGGTAGTAGTTCATCACCGTGATGCTGTCCGTGGTGTCACGGATCTGGATGATCAGGTCATTGGCGTGCGAGAACGAGCGCAGCAGCACCACATCGGCGGGCGTCACGCCCGCCTTGAAGCGGATGGTGTCGAGATTGCCCGCCGTGATGTCACGATCATAGATCGTGTCCTGACCATCACCGCGACCGAACAGATAGGTGTCGCTGCCATAGGCCATATCACCATAGGTGGCGTCGTAACTCGTGTTGTAGGTGTCGTTGCCGGCGAGACCATCGTAGGTCTCCGCCGCCGTCGTGCCCAGAATCGCATCATTGCCGGCGGTGCCGAAGACGGTGGCCTTGTCCAGCACATCGGTGCCCCAGATGGTGCCATCCTCGAAAGCCAGACGTTCAACACGCCAGGAGGTGTTGAGGTAGTAGTTCATCACCGTGATGCTGTCCGTGGTGTCACGGATCTGGATGATCAGGTCATTGGCGTGCGAGGAAGAGCGCATCAGCACCACATCGGCGGGCGTCACACCCGCCTTGAAGCGGATGGTGTCGAGATTGCCCGCCGTGATGTCACGATCATAGATCGTGTCCTGACCATCACCGCGACCGAACAGATAGGTGTCGCTGCCATAGGCCATATCACCATAG
>JAHFSA010000006.1 GCA_023265995.1 Perlucidibaca sp. | reverse complement strand
GTTGTGCAGCGCGCGCAGGCGGGCGGTGCGTATGTCGCCATGCCCGTTGAGTTCGTGCTCCTCGCAGTTGAGGTCGCCCAGCAGCAGGGTGTCCTCGCCATTCGCCGCCAGCCGGGCCAGATAGCCGAGCTGCTCGGCCCGCGCCCGCCGTGTCAGCGCCAGATGGGCAATGATGACGCGCAGCGACTCGCAGCCATCCGGCCTGACTTCCACTTCCAGCGCACCACGTCCGGGCAGCCGACCAGGCAGCGGATGATAGTCGGCGCGCTCCAGCGGCCAGCGTGACAGGCAGCCCAGGCAGTGCTGCGCGAACGGCGCCAGATCACGAGTGACGGCGGCATGCCAGTGCGGAAAGCCGGCCAGGCGGGCGAGATGGGCGACCTGGTTGACGCGGCCGGTGCGAAGGCTGCCGGCATCGGCTTCCTGCAGGGCCACCAGGTCGTAGCCGGCGGCGAGACGGGCGATGCGTTCGAGGTTGGCCTGGGCGCCGCGCGTGGGCAGGACGTGACGCCAGGCGCGGGTGACGTAATGGCGGTAGCGCGAGGTCTCCAGGCCGACCTGGATGTTCAGCGACAGCACCCGCAAGGTGATGTCGGCGGCTGACGTCTGTGCTTCGGGGGCAGGACTGGCGGGCATGGCGATGACCTCCGTTCGCCTGCCAGTATGGCGCAGCAGCATGGCTGCCGGCGCGGCCGGGAGACGAACGGCGCAGGACCGCTCAGGCGAAGCCGAGCAGCAGCTGCGCGGTGCCGGCGAGCAGGCCGGTGACGGCGCCGAGCACAAGCAGTATCCATTCATCCTGCTGGAAGGCCGGGCGCAGCAGGCCCTGGAACTCGGCCGGGGTCATTTCCTTCATCTTGCCGGCGAGCAGACCGGCGAGGGCATCGGCGCGCTCGCGGTTGAAGTTCTTGTCGGCCAGCGGCACCAGCGCCAGTTCGGCGCCCATGCCGGCGATATGGGTCTTGAAGTCGGCATAGCCGTCGGCGCCCATGGCGACCTGGGCGCCGACGCGCGCCAGCGGCGAGTCATCCACCAGCGTGCTGATGTGGCGCTTGATCAGGCGGCGCGCGCGCTCCGACTTGTCGCCGATCAGCATCTCGCTCATGAAGCGGTGGATGGTCAGGATCTCGCGCGAGCAGAGCTCGGCGAACTTGTCGGAGACGGCGGCCTGGCGGCGCAGGAACAGGCCCTGGAAACTGAACGGACCGACGCGCACCGGGTCGAGCGGGCGGAACACCATGGCCAGCGCCAGCCAGTTGGTGAGCAGGCCGAGCACGGCGGCGTAGAGCGGCAGCATGGCGTGCCAGGGCAGGAAGTAGAACAGCAGCATCTGCACGAGACCGAAGCCCAGCCCGATCCAGAAGCTGACGTTGACGATGAAGCGGAACTCGGCGTCGCCGACCTCGCTGAAGATGCGCACGACGAGGGCGCGATCACCCTCCATGACGCGCCCGCACATCTCCTTGACGTCGACCAGCTCGTCGATGTCCTTGATGACGGCGTGAATGAGCTTCTCCATGACCCGTGGCAGGTTGCGACGGACATGGCGGTAGACGCCCTGCTTGACGATGGGCGGCAGGTTTTCCCAGAACACCTCGTTGCGCTCGGTCATGGCGTCATCGGTGTATTCCTCGACGCGCGAGCTGACGTGCGCGGCGACATAGGCGCCGATCTTCTCCGGTTCCATCTGGCGCACGAAGTCACTGACCGAGCCCATCTTGCTGATGGCGTTGTCGACCACGATGTCGGACATGCGGCGCGCGGCGCGCGGGATGATGCCCTGCCAGCCGAGCAGGTCGATGTTGATGCCGAGCATGCGCTTCAGGCGCGGGGTGCGGATGCCGATGTAGTTGATCGGGTAGAGCATCATCCTGACCGCCCACCAGACATGCACCCAGGTCACCACGGCGGCGACAACGGGAATGCTGATGAAGCCCCAGAAGTCGGGGCGGGCCTGGAGTTCCTGCCAGAAGGTGGTCAGTACGCTGAAGTCGATCATGACGGGCTCTGTGACTGGACGGTCGCAAAGGCAGGCTAACACTGCCGGGGCGGACCGGATTGGCTGAAAAATCAGCCGATCCGGTCAGCGCAGCCAAGCCTGGCGTGCTCCGGGTTCAGGCCCGCTTCTTCTTGCGCTTGAGCAGGCCGTCATCGATGAGCTGCTGGAAATGCTCGACCAGGGTCTGCTCGATCGGACGGTACTGCACGCCGAGCGCGATGCTGCGGCTGTGATCGAAGCGCAGCGGATAGCCGATATTGCGACTGATGAACTTGCGCGTGACCGGTCCCAGCAGCGGCCCGAACAGCCAGACCAGTGCCTTGGGTGCCTCCATGCGCGGGAACGGATAGGCCTTGCCGTAGTGCTCGCGCAGGATGCGGCCGATTTCCAGCATGCTCAGTTCGCAGGTGCTGAGGATGTGGCGACCCGTGGCTTCCGGCGTGAAGCCGGCGAGCAGATGGGCGCGCGCGACCTCGCGGACATCGACGACGCCCATGACCAGGCGCGGCACGCCGGTGCGCAGCGTGCCATCGCCCATCTGGATCAGGGTGCCGATGCTGGCGGACTGGCTGCTGCTGGTCAGGGCCGGGCCCATCACCATGCTCGGGTTGATGGTGACCAGATCCCAGCGCGACTGCGCTTCACAGAGCTTCCATGCCTCGCGCTCGGCGGCCACCTTGGAGAACTGGTAGGGGTTGTGATGGACGCTGCTGGTGGTGTTCCAGTCGGACTCGGTGAAGATGCCTGCGGGCACGCGTTCCATGTCGCGGTTGTCGCCGAGTATGGAGGCGACGCTGCTGGTGAGCACGACGCGGCGCACGGAAGGGGTGCGATTGACGGCGTTGAGCACGTTGCGCGTGCCCTCGACGGCGGGTCTGACCAGGGCTTCGTGGGCGTCCTTGAAACCATCCAGCACGAACGGCGACGCCGTGTGCATGACCAGCTCGCAGCCCTGCATGGCTTCATCGAAGCTGCCTTCGTCGAGCAGGTCTGCCTTGAACAGCTTGAGCGTGCCCGGCGTGCCTTCCACCGCCTTCAGCAGATGCGCGACGCTGCGGGCCTTGGACGGGTCGCGCACCGTGGCATGCACCGTGTGACCGGCCTCGAGCAGGTATTTGACGATCCAGGTGGCGATGTAGCCGGAGGCTCCGGTCACCAGCACGGGGCTGTTCGATGCAGGGGGCTGGCTCATGACGATCTTCCAGTAGTGAGTTGGCTTGCGCGTATCAGGGCTTGAGCTTGCGGAACAGGGCCGAGCGCTGGACGCTGTCGAAGACGCCCGGCAGCAGGCGCTTGCCGGCATACAGGGCCCAGGCCTCGGGGCTGACCGGTACCACCGCGCGATTGTTGGCGATGGCCTCGATGACGGCGTCGGCGACATGCTCGGGGCCGTAGTTGCGGCGCTTGTAGAAGTTGACCAGCTTGTCCTGGGCCTGTGCCGCGCTGCCATGCATGCGGCTGGCGGCGACGATGTTGGTGTTGATGACGCCCGGGCAGATGGCGCTGACGCCGACACCGCGCTCCGCCATTTCCAGGCGCAGCGATTCGGTCAGGCCCATGACCGCATGCTTGCTGGCGGCGTAGGCCGACATGTCGGGCGCGGCATAGTAGCCGGCCGCCGAAGCGATGTTGACGATGTGGCCGCGACCGGCCTCGGCCATGGCCGCGCCGAAGACCTTGCAGCCATGCACCACGCCCATCAGGTTGATGCCCATGACCCAGTTCCAGTCATCGATGGGGGTGCTCAGGAAGTTGCCTGCCGTGGCCACGCCGGCGTTGTTGACCAGGATGTCGAGCGTGCCGTGGTTGGCATGCACGCGCTCGCCGAGCGCCTGCATGGCGGCCCAGTCGGAGACATCGACGGTTTCGGCGTGGACATCGTTGCCGACGAGCAGGTCCAGCGTGCCTTGCAGCGATGCCGGGTTGCGGTCGCAGAGCACGACGCGGGCATCGAGCCGGGCGAGGCGGAGGGCGGTGGCGCGACCGATGCCGGAGCCGGCGCCGGTGACCAGGGCGAGCTTGCCGTGAAGGGATTGCAGTTTGCTCATGGGCGGAATTCCTTGTGCTGACTCAATGCGGGGTGTCGGTCGGTGCCGGCTGTTCGGCAGGCTTGTCCGTGCTGGCGGCAGCCGGCTTGTCCTTGGCCTTTTCCTTGTCGTCATCATCGCTGCCGGTGGCGGCCTTGACGCCTGCGGCGGCGACCTTGACCGTGCCGCCAACGACCGCAGCGCCGACCTTGACGGTGCCGACCGCGACGCCAACGGCGGTATCCACCACGGTGGCGACGATGCAGCCACTGAGGCCGGTGGTCAGCAGAAGCAGCAGGGCGATGCGCCGGGTGGCGGCGGGTGTGACGACGGACATGACTACTCCGGGGGTGGGGAACCCCCGGAGTCTATGTCATGTGCGGGCGGGTGTCAGGCCATGCAGCTGGCGCTGATGTCGAGGGCAGCCTCATACACGCTGGTGCGGACCTGGAGCAGGCCGAGCATGGTGTGGAACAGGTTGTCGTGCGAGAGCACGGCGGTCTGGTGCTGCTTCAGGCAGTCCTGGTGCAGGTTGGCGAAGTCCGGCGAGAACCAGGCCACCATGGGCACGTGGGTCTGCTGGCTGGGCGCGAACATGTAGGGTGCGCCGTGCAGGTAGAGGCCGCTTTCGCCGGTCGACTCGCCATGGTCGGAGACATACCAGAGACCGGTGCGGTACTGGTCGCCATGCGACTTGAGCACGTCGATCACGCGCGCCAGGACATGGTCGGTGTAGGCAATGGTGTTGTCGTAGGTGTTGATCACGGCCTCGCGCGAGCAGCTCTGCAGGGCACTGCTGTCGCAGGTCGGCTGGAAGCGGCGGTATTCGGCGGGATAGCGCTTGTAGTAGGCCGGGCCGTGGCTGCCGGCCTGATGCAGCACGATGACCTGATCGCGTGTCGGCGCCTTCTGGACAAAGTCGGCGAAGGTGTCGACGAGCAGGTCGTCATGGCACTCGCCGCCATCGCACCAGGCGGCCTTGCGCGACTCCAGCAGCGGCTGCTGCTGAACGCGGGCGCAAGCTCCCTTGCAGCCGGAGTTGTTGTCCATCCAGGTGACCTGGTAGCCGGCGCGCTGCAGGATGTCGAGCAGGCCTTCGCGATGATGGGCGAGGCCGGCATCGTAGTTCTTGCGCGTGAAGCCGGAGAACATGCAGGGCAGGGAGACGGCCGTGGCCGTGCCGCAGGAGCTGACCTGGGTGAAGTTGAGGACCTGGCGTGCGGCGAGCTCCGGCGTGGTGTTGCGGCTGTAGCCGTCGAGACCGAAGCTTTCGGCGCGCGCCGTTTCACCGACCACCAGCACCATCAGCACGGGCTTGCGGCCGGACTCGCTGGCCGACTGCATGCGGTGGGCATCCGTGCCGTAGGCCACCAGCGGCAGGTCCTGGGCCGGCTTGCCCTTATGGTAGTAGTGGCGCAGGCCGACAATGTAGTTCTGCGGGTTGATGACCAGACGCACTTCGCGATGACCGCGGAAGATCGACGCGTAATCGGCGAAGAAGCATGCCGCCACACCAGCCACCAGCAGCAGGCTGAGCAGGCTGGACAGCAGGCGGCCGCGCTGGCGCGGCCACAGGCCTTCGCTGGCCAGCGGACGGCGCCAGAGCAGGAAGATGGGCACGCCGGCGAGCACCACGGCATAGCCCAGCATGCGCCAGCTCATCAGGTCGAGGACCTCGCGCATGTCGGTTTCCATCATGTTCTGGATCTGGCCACCGTCGATGCCGACGCCGAAGGTGTCGACGAAGAAGGCGGTCATGGCGCTGGCCAGCAGCAGAAAGGTCAGCAGCGGGCGCGCCAGGCGTCCCCAGGTCAGCCATTGCAGCGCGAGATTGATGTAGGCCCAGAGGAAGACCACGGCCGAGAACAGGAAGGCCCAGGCGCGCCAGCCGTCGAACGGGGTCAGCCCGGACAGCTTGCTGAAGAAGGTGAGGTTGCCGGTGAGCACGATCCAGAGCGCAACCAGGGCATTGACGCTGACCAGCGAGCGCCAGTTGATGCGGTGTTTCATGTTCAGGCTCCCTGGGCGGCGGCTTTGGATGCGCCGGTGAAGAACTTGCGCAGGTCGGGCAGATGATAAGTCAGGCTGGACATGCTGCCACAGACGGCGGCGGCGATCAGCACATGCGACAGGAGGTGTGCGCCGCGCGCGATCTGGACATAGCTGCAGAACACGCCGAAGGCCAGCACCAGCAGGGCCGCCGGCCAGCGCCACTGCGGCCGCCAGCGTGCGCAGGCATAGACCACGGGCCACCACATGAAGGCGACGCCGGCATGGCCGCTGGGCAGGCAGTGGCCGGGGCCGGGATTGATGGGCGTGGCGGCGAGCAGGCGGAAGTAGTCGGCGCTGCCGCCGTACTCGTTCAGCGCCCACGGGCAGCTGTGACTGGAGTGTCCCTTGAGCAGGCCGTTGACCATGAGCGCGAGGGCGCTGCTGACCAGCACGAAGACCAGCGGCTGGTAGCGCGCCATGTTGCCCTGCCAGCGCGCATGCACGGTGGCGATCAGCAGCAGCACCCAGGCCAGGGTGCTGAAGTGCTTGGCACCCTTGTGCAGGCCGGTGTCCCAGAGCCATTCGTTGCGCAGCGGGAAGGTCTGCGCGACCGGATCATAGAAGCTGTTGGTCAGCATCATGTCGATGTCGGTGAAACGCGAAATCACCACGGCCAGCAGCCAGAGCAGCGACCACATGAGCCAGTCTCGCGACAGCCATTGGTTCGCGACGGCAGGGTTGTGATCGGGAAAGAAGGCCGAGCGCATGGGCGATTCCGGTTATCCAGTGATGCGCCGCATTATGCTGCCCTGTCCATGGCCGCAGGCTTGCCGGGCGATTAACAGGTGTTCATCTTCGGCCGGATGACGGGCATTGCGCTTGACCGCCACCGCTGCTGCGATAACGATGTGGTCATGCGCACGATGACGTCATCGTGGTGAAGAGAGGGCAGTGCATGCGTTTGCTGGTGGTGGAGGATGACAAGGAAATCGCCGGATACCTGGTGCGCGCCCTCCAGGAATCAGGCCATGTCGTGGATCACGCCGACAATGGTCGCGACGGGCTCTATCTGGCGACCGGCGAGCCTTATGATGCCCTGATTCTCGATCGCATGCTTCCGCAAATGGACGGATTGACATTGCTCGCCGCCCTGCGTGCCAGTGGTTCGCAGCTGCCGGTGCTGATACTCAGCGCCCTCAACGATGTCGACGAGCGCATCAAGGGCCTGCGCGCCGGCGGTGACGACTATCTCGTCAAACCCTTTGTGCTCAGCGAGCTGCTGGCGCGGCTGGATGTCATCACGCGGCGCAACCAGCGCGCCGAGCCGAACAACACCCTGCGTGTGCATACCCTGGAACTGGACCGGCTGACCCGCCAGGTGCGCCGTGCCGGCGAGGAGATCCTGCTCAAGCCGCAGGAGTACCGCGTGCTCGAATACCTCATGCGCAATGCCGGTCAGGTGGTGACCCGCACCATGCTGCTCGAGGGCGTCTGGGACTATCACTTCGACCCGCAGACCAATGTCATCGATGTGCACATGTCGCGTCTGCGCGCCAAGGTCGACAAGCAGCCCTGGCCGGCGCTGATCCATACCCTGCGCGGCGCAGGCTACTGCCTGCGCGAGCCGGGCTGACGCCATGCATCTGTCGACCGCCCGCCGCCTGACGCTGTCCAATGTCGGCGTCATCGTGCTCTGCTTCCTGGTGCTGCTGGTGCTGGTGCTGTGGCTGAGCAACCGCTTCATGCGCGAGCATATCGAGGAGAGCGTGGATGCCGAGCTGGCCATGCTGGTCAGTGAGTACACCATCGACGGTCGCGCCGGCCTGACGCATCTGATCGATGACCGGGTCAAGCACCATGCCCGGGCGCACGAGCGTTACTATCGCCTCGAGGCAGCCGGTCAGGCCCTGGCCGGCAACATCGCGGCCTGGCCGGATACGGCGCGCGACAGCCCCGGGCATCTGACGCTGCCGAGTCTGCGTCACCCCAACAAGACGGCCATGGCGGCGAGCTGGACGCGCTTGCCGGATGGCTCGCGCCTGCTCGTGGCCTTCGACGAATACGAGCTGCATCACGTGCAGCGCAAGATGCGCCAGGGCGCGACCTGGAGTTTGCTGGTGGTGCTGCTGATGGCCTGGATGGCCGGCCGCTTCATCACCCGGACGGCCTTGCAGCCCATCGAGACCATACGTCAGTCGGCGCGCCAGATCATGCAGGGCGACCTGCGTCACCGCATTCCGGTGCAGGGCAGCAATGACGAGTTCGACCAGCTCGCGCGCACGCTCAACAACATGCTCGACCGCATTCAGCAGCTCATCACCGGCATCGAGGGCGCCACCGACAACATCGCCCATGACCTGCGCTCGCCGCTGACACGTCTGCGTGCCCGCCTCGAAGCCTCGCAGCAGGAGCGGCCGGCGGCGGGTGACTGGGAGCCCTGGATAGAGCGCCACCTCGGCGACATCGACCAGATCCTGTCGACCTTCCAGTCCCTGCTCAAGATCGCCCGTGTCGACTCCGGCATCCTGCGTGGCGCCTTCACGCACATCGACATGGCCGCGCTCTGCCGCGATGCCGCCGAGTTCATGGAGCCGCTGGCCGAGGCCAATGGTCAGCACCTGCAGCTGGAGCTGCCGGAGTCGCTGGCGGTGAACGGGCATCGTGACCTGCTGTTCCAGCTGCTCATCAACCTGCTCGACAACGCCATCAAGTATGGCGCGCCGGACTCCGCCATCGAGCTGTCCTGCGCGCTGCGCGACGACAGCTGCGTGCTGACGGTGCGCGATCACGGTCCGGGCATTCCCGAGACCCAGCGCGAGCGTGTCTTCGAGCGCCTCTACCGGCTCGACGACACCCGCCTGACGCCGGGTCTGGGACTGGGCCTGAGTCTGGTGCGCGCGGTCATTCAGCTGCATGAAGGCCGCATCGTCCTGCGTGATGCCGGCCCCGGCCTGCGCGTGGAGATCAAGCTGCCGTTACGCGCCTGCGAGCCGGCCTGAGACTGCGGTCGTTCGTTCGTCGCTGTCACCTCGACGACATGAAATGACGGGAACATACTGGCCGGCATTGCCCACAATGCTGCCGGAGCGTGTTCATGACGGTCATCAATTCCCAGGCCCCGATTCTGGTCACCGGCGCCAGTGGCTATGTCGCCGGCTGGATCGTCAGATTGCTGCTGGAGGCCGGCCACGTCGTGCATGCCACCGTGCGCGATCCGGCGAAGAAGTCCAGCGTGGCGCATCTGGAGAAGGTCGCCGCCGGCAGCAGCGGCACGCTCAAGCTGTTCAAGGCCGACCTGCTCGACGAGGGTGCCTTCGATGTCGCCATGACGGGCTGCGAACTGGTCATCCATACCGCCTCGCCATTTGTCATCACCGGCTTCAGCGATGCCCACGAGGCGCTGGTGCGGCCGGCGCTGGAGGGCACGCGCAATGTCCTCGGTTCGGTCGAGCGCACGCCGACGGTCCGGCGCGTGGTGCTGACCTCGAGCGTGGCGGCGACCTACGGCGACAATGTCGACATTCTGCAGGTGCCGTCCCGGGTTTTTGACGAAAGCCACTGGAACACCACCAGCAGCGTTGACCATCAGCCCTATCTGTACTCCAAGACGGTGGCCGAGCAGGAAGCCTGGGCGCTGCAGAAGAAGCAGTCGCGCTGGGATCTGGTCTGCATCAACCCGGGTCTGGTCATGGGGCCGGCGCTGACCACCAACAGCATCTCGGCCAGTATCACCACGCTGCAGCAGTTCGGCGACGGCACCCTGAAGTTCGGTGCGCCGCGCATGTGGAACGGCCTCGTCGATGTGCGCGATGTTGCCGAGGCGCATGTGCGCGCCGGTTTCACGCCGACCGCCAACGGCCGCTACATACTCTGCGGCGACACTCTCAGCCTGCTCGACATGGCGGCGGCGCTGCGCCAGCGTTTCGGCAACAGCTATCCGTTCCCGCGCATGCCGGTGCCCAAGATCCTGTTCTGGCTGGTGGCGCCGTTCTACGGTTACACCCGCGATTTCGTCTGGCGCAACATGGGCTACCCGATCGCCTTCGACAATTCGCGCAGCCGCGAAGGTCTGGGCATACGCTATCGCGATGTCCGCGAGGCGGTCTGCGAACACTTCCAGCAGCTGCTCGACGATGGTCTGGTGAAGCGCCGCTGATGTTCATTTCCTGAGCACTTGCAGGAAAAGTGAATCTTGTTCAGAATCTGATTCCTGTTTCATTCAGGATAGGCAGATGGGCACGAAAGAGCGCCGCGCCCGGCAATTGCAGGAACGCGAACAGCTGCTGCTGAACAAGGCACGCGAGCTCATCGTGCGCGACGGTTTGCTCAATCTGCAGATGGCGCGGCTGGCGGAGGAGAGCGAGCACGCCATGGGCACGCTCTATCAGCACTTCGCCTGCAAGGAAGACCTGCTGCTGGCGCTGACCACCGAGAGCGTGGTGCACCAGGCCGAGCTGTTCCGGCGCGCGGCCGACTGGCAGGCCTCGACACGCGACCGCATGTTCGCCATCACGGTCGCCGACACGATTTTCGTCAACCGTTATCCCGAGCATTTCCGCATTGCCCAGTACGCGCAGTGCGAGGTGGTCTGGAATGCTGCCAGCAGCAAGCGTCGCGAGGCCCATTACGAGGCTTCACAGCCGCTTTGCGACAGTGTCCTGGGCATCGTCAACGAGGCCATCGCCTGTGGTGACCTGGATCCGCGCGGGCTCAATCCCGAGCAGATCTCGACCGGCTGCTGGACCATGGCCATGGGCTTTCACAACCTGGTCCATGCCGACGGCACGCTCGATCACTACAACATCCATCAACCCTATCTCCTGCTCTGCCGGCACATGCAGCACCTGCTCAATGGCCTGGCCTGGCAGCCCCTGGTCGATCCTGCCGATGGCGCCGCCCTCGACAACCTGATTTCGCGTATCCGTACGGAGGTTTTTCATGAGCTTTGCCCGAACCCCTGCTGAGCTGCGGCCTGCGCTGCTGGCCCTGCTCATGGCCGGTGCGGCGCCCGCAGCCGGGGCCATGACCCTGAGCGAGGCATGGCAACGTGCCCAGGCCACTGACCCGGTGGCGGTCGCGGCCGCGGCCACGCGTGATGCCGATCGCGAGGCCGGTGTGCAGGAGCGCGCCACGCGCCTGCCGCGAGTCGATGCCTCGGGCAGCTACAACAACACCGATTCGGAAGTGGTCAGCACGCCGTTCTCGGCGACCGGCTTCCAGGAGCGCTACAACAGCTGGAATGCCGGGGTCGAGCTGCGTCAGCCGGTATTCCGCTATGACTGGCTGGCCCGTGGCCGTCGCGCCGATGCGCGCGACCAGCAGGCCGAACTGGGTTATGTGCAGCGCAGCCAGGCGCTGATCTCGCGTGTCGCCGAGCGCTATCTCGGCGTGCTCAAGGCCGGCAACGAGCTCAATCTGGCCAGTGCCGAGGCCGATGCCGTGCGCAAGTCGCTGAGCGATACCCGCAAGCGCTATGAGGTGCAGCTGGTGCCCGGCACCGACCTCAAGGAAGCGCAGGCGCGTGATGACCTGGCCCAGGCCCGTCTGCTTTCGGCCCGGCAGGATGTGGAAGCAGCGCAGGATGCCCTCGACGAGACCACCGGCAACGGCCGCGCGCCGCTCTCCGTGCTGGCGCCCACGGCCCGGCTGCCGATGCTGGACAGCACTGATCCCGAGGTCTGGGTGGCGCGCGCCAGGGAAAACAGTCCGGCCTGGCGTCAGGCGCTGGCCAGCCATGAGGTGGCGCGTGCCGATGTCGAGAGCCGTCGCTCCGAAGCCCTGCCTGTCGTCGATCTGGTCGCCAGCCACAGCCGTCAGGACGGCTCCGAGTCGCGTGTGGGCTCGGAGTCCAACAGTACCGTGGTCGGTGTCGAGATCAAGGCGCCGCTGTTCTCCAGTGGTGCCGGCCGCAGCAAGGTGCGCGAAGCCCAGGCGCGTCTGCGTGCCGCCGATGCCGAGCGTGACCGTGTCGAGCGCGAGCTGCTGCGCGACACCCGCCGCCTCGTCCGCGATGTCGAAACCGCGCGCGCCCAGGCCGCGGCCTACCAGCGCGCCGCCGATTCGGCGCAGGCCGCCGAGCAGGCCACCCGCTACGGCTACGAGGCCGGCAAGCGCACCATCACCGATGTGCTCAATGCCCAGTCGAATACCGTGCAGGCCCGCCGCAATCTGGACCAGAGCCGCTATGACAGCGTGCTCAAGACCCTGCAGCTGAAGCAGGAAGTCGGTCTGCTGAGCCCGGATGACCTCGCCGCCATCGACCAGCTGCTGACGCCGGCGCCAGCGACCGAGCCGGTTGCAGAGCCGGCTGCCGTGTCGGTTGCCGGCACGCCCGCAGCGGCTGCTGCCCAGACCCCTTGATCCGCCACTTTTGAACCAGGAATCGTCATGAACAAGCGCATGTTTTGGATGCTGATCATCACCGGGGCTGTCTTCGGGGGCGTCTTCGGCTTCAAGTGGGTCGGCGGCAAGATGATGAACCAGTACTTCGACCATATGCCGATACCGCCGGCGACGGTGTCGTCGGCGACGGCGGCGAGCGAGAGCTGGACCTCCAGCCTGAGCGGCGTCGGCACCGTGGTGGCGAGCAATGGCGCCGATGTCACCACCGAGTCGGCGGGCATAGTCGCGGCCCTGCATTTCGATTCCGGTGCCAAGGTGAAGAAGGGCGATCTGCTGGTGACGCTGTCGGCCGGCAGCGAGCAGGCCGACCTGCAGCGCCTGCAGGCCCAGGCCACGCTGGCCAAGTCCGAGTTCGGTCGCCTCGAGCGCCTGTACAAGCTCGAAGCCATCTCCAAGTCGGAGCTCGATCGCGCCCAGGCTGACTACAGCGCGGCCCGTTCGGCCGCCGACGGCCAGCGCGCCAAGCTGGATCAGAAGGTCATCCGGGCGCCGTTCAGCGGTCAGCTCGGCATCCGCCAGGTCAACATCGGCCAGTATCTGAGCCCGGGCACGCCGATCGTGACCCTGCAGGCGCTGGATCCGGTCTTCGTCGACTTCACGCTGCCCGAGCAGGACCTCGCCAGTGTCGCCGTGGGTCAGACCGTGACCGCCACGGTCGATTCGCAGGCCGGCCGCAGCTTCAGCGGCGAGGTCGCGGCGATAGAGCCGCTGGTCGACAGCAAGACCCGCAACTTCAAGGTCCGCGCCCGCTTCGCCAATGCCGAGGGCTCCCTGCGTCCGGGTCTGTTCGCGCGTGCCAGCATCGGCCTCGCCGACCATCGCGACGTGGTCGTGGTGCCGCTCACGGCGGTCAGCTACAACCCCTACGGCAACTCGGTCTACGTCATCCAGAAGATCAAGGGCAAGAATGCCGAGGGCAAGGACGAGGATCAGCTCGTGGTGCGTCGCCGCTTCATCAAGACCGGCGAGAACCGCGGCGACCTGGTGGTGATCAGCGACGGCCTCAAGGCCGGTGAGCAGGTGGCGACCAGCGGTCTGCTCAAGCTGCAGAACGACAGTCACGTGATCATCAACAACACGGTGAAACCGTCTGCGCAGGCGAATCCGACGCCAGACGAAAGCTGACCCGGGGCCCGACCATGAAATTCACCGATATCTTCATCAAGCGCCCGGTACTGGCGATGGTGGTCAGCCTGATGATCCTGCTGCTCGGGATGAAGTCAGCGTTCGACCTCAACGTGCGCCAGTATCCCGAGCTGCAGAACGCGGTCGTCAACGTCACCACGGTCTACGTGGGCGCCGATGCCGACCTCATCCAGGGCTTCATCACCACGCCGCTGGAGCGCGAGATCGCTTCCGCCCAGGGCATCGACTACATCAAGTCGACCAGCATTTCCGGGGTCAGCTCGATCCAGGTCTACCTGCGTCTGGACTATGACCCCAACCAGGCGCTCACGCAGATCGCGGCCAAGGTCAACAAGCTGCGCAACCAGCTGCCCGAGGCTTCGGAAGATCCGACCGTGGAGCTGTCGGTGGGTGACACCACGGCGGCCATGTACCTGTCGTTCTACTCCGACATTCTCGACAACAACCAGATCACCGATTACCTGGTGCGCGTGGTCGAGCCCAGACTGGCCACCGTGCCCGGCGTGCAGCGCGCGCGCATCCTCGGCGACCGCACCTTCGCCATGCGCATCTGGATGCAGCCTGACCGCATGGCAGCGCTCGGTGTCACCGCCAGCGACATCTACACCGCGTTGCGCAACAACAACGTGCTGGCGGCGCTGGGCACGACCAAGGGCTCCATGGTCCAGGTCGATCTCACCGCGGCCACCGACCTCAACACGCCGGAGCAGTTCAAGGCGCTGGTGGTGCGCGCCCAGGGCGACTCCATCATCCGCCTCGGTGACGTCGCCAACGTCGTGCTGGGCTCGGAGAACTACAGCACCGAGGTCTCGTTCAACGGCAAGAGCGCGACCTTCATGGGCATAGAAATCGCGCCCGACGCCAACTCGCTGGATGTCATCAAGAACATCCGCGACAACGTCTGGCCGCAGATCATCGCGCAGCTGCCGCAGGGTCTGCAGGCCAACATCCCCTATGACTCGACGCGCTACATCCAGGACGCCATCCACGAGGTCATCAAGACGCTGATCGAGGCCATCGTCATCGTCATCGTGGTGATCTATCTGTTCCTCGGCTCCATGCGCAGCGTGCTGATTCCGGCGGTGACGGTGCCGCTGTCGATGATCGGCGCCTGCTTCCTGATGTCGCTGATGGGCTTCTCGATCAACCTGCTGACGCTGCTCGCCATGGTGCTCGCCATCGGCATGGTGGTCGACGACGCCATCATCGTGCTGGAGAACATCCATCGCCACATCGAGGAGGGCATGAAACCCTTCGATGCCGCCATCAAGGGTGCGCGCGAGCTGCTCGGCCCGGTGATCGCGATGACCATCACCCTGGTCGCGGTGTATCTGCCGATCGGCTTCCTCGGCGGCCTCACCGGCACGCTCTTCGTCGAGTTCGCCTTCACCCTGGCCGGGGCCGTGCTGCTCTCCGGCATCATCGCGCTGACGCTGTCGCCGATGATGTCGGCGAAGCTGCTGCAGTCGCAGGAAGAGGAGAAGGGCAACCGTTTCGCGCACTGGCTCGACGCGAAGTTCGAGAAGATGCGGCTGAGCTACCAGGGCAAGCTCCATGGCGCCCTGGAGGACAAGCATGTCATCGCCACCTTCGGCGCCATCGTGCTGGTGTCCTGCTTCTTCCTGTTCAAGACCTCGCCGACCGAACTGGCGCCGGAAGAGGATCAGGGCTTCTTCCTGATCTTCTCGCAGAGCGACTCGTTCTCGTCGCTGGACTACCTGACCTCGTTCACCGACGAGCTGACCAGGATTGCCAATGCCATCCCCGAGAAGGAGAACTACTTCCTGCTCAATGGCGTCGGTGGCGGCGGCTCCGCCGTGGGCAGCAACACCGCCATCTCCGGCATCGTCATGAAGCCCTGGACCGAGCGCGAGCGCACCACCAAGGACGTGCTGACCGATGTCACCGCCAAGGCCGGCAGCGTCGCCGGCCTGCAGAACGCGGTGTTCGCGCCGCCGTCCCTGCCCAGCGGTGGCGGCGGCATGCCGGTCGAGTTCATCGTCAGCAGCACGGCCTCGCCGCAGGCCATGCTGGAGGCCTCCAACGAGGTGCTGGCGAAGGCCATGGCGAGCAAGAAGTTCATCTTCATGCAGAGCGACCTGAAGATCGACAAGCCGCAGGTCAAGGTCGATGTCGACCGCGAGAAGGCGGCGCTGCTCGGCATCAACATGAACACGCTGGCGGCCGACATGTCGGCCATGCTCTCCGGTGGCTATGCCAACCGCTTCAGCATGGAGTCGCGCTCCTACAAGGTGATTCCGCAGGTGCAGCGCAGCGAGCGTCTCAACCCCGCTCAGCTGTCGCAGTACTACACGCGCACGGCGGCCGGCGAGCTGATTCCGCTGTCGACCGTGGTGACCCTGCGCGAGACCGTGCAGCCGCAGGCGCTGAACCGCTTCCAGCAGCTCAATGCGGTGACGCTGTCGGGTGTGCCGCGTCCGGGCGTGACCCTGGGCGAGGCCATCGCGGTGCTGGAACAGGCCTCGGCGGAAGTGCTGCCCAAGGACTACAGCATCGACTATGCCGGTCAGTCGCGTCAGTACAAGACCGAAGGCTCGGCGCTGGTGCTCACCTTCTTCTTCGCGCTGGTGATCATCTACCTGGTGCTGGCGGCGCAGTTCGAGTCGTTCCGCGACCCCATCATCATGCTGGTCACGGTGCCCATGTCGATCTGCGGCGCGCTGTTGTTCCTCAATATCGCGGCGTTCTTCCAGATCCCGGGTGCGAGCATCAACATCTACACCCAGGTCGGTCTGGTGACGCTGATCGGTGTGATCGCCAAGCACGGCATTCTCATTGTCGAGTTCGCCAATCAGCTGCAGAAGCAGGGCAGGGCCAAGCGCCAGGCCATCGAGGAGGCCGCTTCGATCCGTCTGCGTCCGGTGCTGATGACGACGGCGGCGCTGGTGCTGGCCATGCTGCCGCTGCTGATCGCCACCGGTCCGGGTGCGGCGGCGCGCTTCTCCATGGGTCTGGTGATCGCCACCGGCATGACCATAGGCACGCTGTTCACGCTCTTCGTGGTGCCGGCCATGTACCTCTACCTCGGTCGCGATTATGCTTCGGCGAACGGCGCGGCCAGGGGCAAGGTCGAGGCGGTCGCAGCGGCGGAAGTCGTGGAGCCGACAGGCGAGGCCTGACGGCGGCGCACCACCCGACGGGGTCGCTGGCGCAGGTCGCGGGCGACCCCGTTGTCATTTCCAGCATGTCCTTTTGCATGAGGCAGGATAGTTCATGGTTGCATTGATGCTGACGCTGGCCGCACTCGCCATCTGGCTGTACCAGGATGCCGAGCGCCGCCAGATGAATTCCCCGCTGGCCTGGGTCGGCCTGTTACTGCTCGCCGGCCCGCTGGCGCTCGCGCTGTACTGGGCGCGTCGTCCGCTCTATGCCGGCGAATACCGCATCGGCGGCAGCGTCTGGGTCATGACCCGGGTCTTCGTGCTCGCCCTCAGCGTGTGGATGCTGATGTTCTCCGCCGTGCTCGCGGTCTGGCTCAGCGACATCATGCCCGGCCCCGTGCTGGTCGGGCTCATGCTCAGCATCGGCCTGCTCTTCGGCGGTGGCTGGGCGCTGGTGGCGGCAGTGCTGCTGCTGGCGGCCTGGCTTCTGCGCGATCATCGCCGCGCCGAGGTCGGTCCCACGCATGCCGCGCTGGCGGGTCTGGCGCTGCCGCGTCCGGGCGACGGCCTGCTCAGGATCATCCTGCTCGCCGGCCTGCTGGCGGTGTTCATCTTCACCGAGCCGGCGCACCCGGCCTGGGTCGATGCCGTGGAATGGCAGCAGATGCCGGATCGCATGATGCTCTGACGGGCAAATGAGATTGCTTCTCGATAACTCGTTTTCGCGCTAATATCCGGGACTGCCGGGCCGTCATGGCCCGGCATGAACGCCATCACGCGAGTATCGTCATGCTGCTGCAGATTCCGGATGTTCTCAGCGCCGATCAGGTGCACTACTTCCAGACCCGTCTCGCCGTGGCCGACTGGGTCGATGGACGAGTCACCGCCGGCTACCAGTCGGCGCGCGCCAAGAACAACCAGCAGCTGCCCGAGCAGTCGGCGGAAGCGCGCGAGCTGGGCGACATCGTGCTCTCCGCGCTCGGCCGCAACGCCCTGTTCATGTCGGCCGCGCTGCCGCAGCGCGTGTTCCCGCCGCTGTTCAACCGCTACGAGGGTGGCCAGGCCTTCGGCACCCATGTCGACAATGCCATTCGCAGCCTGCCCGGCAGCGGCGAGCGCCTGCGCACCGATCTTTCCGCCACGCTGTTCCTGGCCGATCCGGCCAGCTATGACGGCGGCGAGCTGACCATCGAAGACACCTACGGCATGCACCGCGTCAAGCTCGCGGCCGGCAGCATGGTGCTCTACCCGGCATCGAGCCTGCACCATGTCGCGCCGGTCACGCGCGGCGCCCGCCTGGCCTCGTTCTTCTGGCTGCAGAGCCTGGTGCGTTCGGATGCCCAGCGCACCATCCTGTTCGACCTCGATATCGCCATTCAGCGCCTGAACGGCAAGGACGGCGCCGAGACCGAGGCCGTGCAGCTCACCGGCGTCTATCACAACCTGCTGCGCATGTGGTCGGAGCCCTGATCGCTCCGGCAGTCCCGCGTTAGAGCCAGCCGCGTTCGGCGAACGACACCGGCTCGCCATCGCCTATGACGAGATGGTCCAGCGTGCGCACCTCCACCAATGCCAGCGCCTCCTGCAGCCGCCGCGTGATCTGGCGGTCGGCGCCGGAGGGTTCGGCGACCCCGGACGGGTGGTTGTGGGCGAAGATCACGGCTCCGGCGCCGTGCGCCAGCGAGCGCTTGACCACTTCGCGCGGATGCACCGAGCAGCTGTCCAGCGTGCCGGTGAACAGTTCCTCGTAAGTGATGACACGGTGCTGGTTGTCGAGAAAGAGCACGGCGAAGACCTCGTGGTCGTAGCCGCGCAGACGCGCGCGCAGGAAGTCGCGGGTATCGGCCGGGCTGCGCAGCTTGTCCTGACGGTGCAGGTCCTCGCCGAGCTGGCGCCGGCTCAGCTCGACCACCGCGCGCAGGCGGGCGGCGCGCGCCGGACCCCAGCCGGGCAGGGCGGCGAGACGGGCGGGAGGGGCATCGAGCAGTTTGCGCAGGCTGCCGAAATGGGCGAGCGCGACGCGTGCCAGATCGACGGCATTGAGGCCGGCCTGGCCGTGACCGACCAGCAAGGCCAGCAGTTCGGCATTGCTCAGCGCCGCCGCGCCCTGGGCGAAGAGCTTTTCCCGCGGCCTTTCCTCGGCTGGCCAGTCGTTGATGCGCATCATTCCCGCCCCCCTCTCGTGGTATCTTTCGCAGCTGAATCAGGTATAGCCCCGATCTGGAGTTTCCGCATGCTTGCGCGGCTGACCAACAAGCACATTCTGCTCGGCGTGACCGGGGGCATTGCTGCCTACAAGAGCGCGGAGCTGATCCGCCGTCTGCGCGATGCCGGCGCCGAGGTCCAGGTGGTCATGACCGCCGCCGCGCGCGAGTTCATCACGCCGCTGACGCTGCAGGCGCTGTCCGGCAATCCGGTCCATACCGACCTGCTCGATCCTGCCGCCGAGGCCGCCATGGGCCATATCGAGCTGGCGCGCTGGGCCGATCTGGTGCTGATCGCCCCGGCCTCGGCCGACACCCTCGCGCGCCTCGCCCAGGGCCTCGCCAACGACCTGCTGAGCACGCTCTGGCTGGCGGCTTCCGGCCGCAAGGCCGTGGCCCCGGCGATGAACCAGCAGATGTGGGCCGATGCCGCCACCCAGGCCAATCTCGATCTGCTGCGCCAGCGTGGCGTCGCCGTCTTCGGTCCCGGCAGCGGCTCCCAGGCCTGCGGCGACATCGGTGCCGGCCGCCTGCTCGAAGCCGTCGAGCTGGCCGCCCTGTGCGCCGACCAGTTCCAGTCCGGCAGCCTCACCGGCATCGAGGTCGTGATCACCGCTGGCCCGACCCGTGAAGCGCTGGACCCAGTGCGTTATCTCAGCAACCACAGCTCCGGCAAGATGGGCTTCGCGCTCGCCGAGGCCTGCATCGAGGCCGGCGCCCGCGTCACCCTGATCGCCGGTCCCGTGCACCAGCCGACGCCGGCGCGCGCGCACCGCATCGATGTCGTCAGCGCCCTCGACATGCTCGCTGCCAGCGAGCGCGCGGTGGCCGAGGCCAAGGTCGCTGTCGGCCCGGCGCGCACGATCTTCATCGCCACCGCTGCCGTTGCCGACTACCGGCCGGCGCGCGTGGCCGAGCAGAAGATCAAGAAGGGTTTCAAGGACGACACCCTGGAGCTGACCCTGATCAAGAACCCGGACATCGTCGCCACCATCGCGGCGCAGGCCGACAAGCCCTTCGTCATGGGCTTCGCCGCCGAGACCCAGGCGGTCGAGGGCTATGCCTGCGACAAGCTGGCGCGCAAGCGGCTCGACCTGATCGCCTGCAACGACGTGTCGCGCAGCGACATCGGCTTCCAGAGCGATGACAACGCCATGACCGTGTTCTGGCCGGATGGCGCCACGCCCGGACGCGCCGAGCTGGCCAAGGCCTCGAAGCCGCAGATCGCACGCGCGCTGGTGGCGCTGCTGGCCGCGCGCCTGCCGGCTGGCGGCCGGACCGCCTCTGGCGACGATGCCAGCCTGACGCGTCATGCCGACGAAATTCTCTGACTACGAACCGACTGCCCCATGAAGACACCCCTGCAAGTCCGCATCCTCGATGACCGCATCGGTCGTGACATCCCGTTCCCCAGCTATGCCACCGAAGGCTCCGCCGGCCTCGACCTGCGCGCCCTGCTCGATGCCCCGCTGACGCTGAACCCCGGCGACACCGTGCTGATCCGCACAGGTCTGGCCATCTACATCGCCGATCCCAGCTATGCCGGCCTGATCCTTCCGCGCTCGGGCCTCGGCCACAAGCACGGCATCGTGCTCGGCAACCTGGTCGGCCTCATCGATGCCGACTATCAGGGCGAGCTCATGGTGTCGTGCTGGAATCGCGGCAGCGAGCCGTTTGTCATGCAGCCCGGCGAGCGCCTGGCGCAATATGTGCTCGTGCCGGTGGTGCAGGCCGAGTTCGAGATCGTCGACGAGTTCCATGCCACGGCACGCGGTGCCGGCGGCTTCGGCAGCTCCGGTCGCCACTAACCCGTTTATCGTCTGAAGAGAACCATCCATGGCCCTGACTCACGATGCCGCCCTCAACATTGCCAAGGTGCTGACCGAGGCACTGCCCTATATCCAGCGCTTTGCCGGCACCACCGTGGTGGTCAAGTACGGTGGCAACGCCATGACCGATCCGGAGCTGGAGAACTCGTTCGCGCGTGACATCGTGCTGATGAAGACCGTCGGCCTGAACCCGATCGTGGTGCATGGCGGCGGTCCGCAGATCGGCGACCTGCTGAAGAAGATCGGCAAGGAATCGCAGTTCATCGACGGTATGCGCGTCACCGATGCCGAGACCATGGATGTGGTCGAGATGGTGCTTGGCGGCCTGGTCAACAAGTCCATCGTCAATCTCATCAACCAGAACGGCGGCCGTGCCATCGGCCTCACCGGCAAGGACGGCAACCTGATCCGCGCCCGTCGCATGCTGCTCGACCGCAAGGGCGAGAACGGCGTCATCGAGCAGGTCGACATCGGCCAGGTCGGCGAAGTCGCCGGCATCAAGGCCGACGTGCTGGAGCTCATGTTCAACAGCGACTTCATTCCGGTCATCGCGCCGGTCGGCGTCGGCGATGACGGCGCCTCCTACAACATCAACGCCGACCTCGTGGCCGGCAAGGTCGCCGAGGCGCTGAAGGCCGAGAAGCTGATCCTGCTCACCAACATCCCGGGCGTGATGGACAAGAACAAGAACGTGCTCACCGGCCTCACCACCAAGGATGTCGACGCCCTCATCGAGGACGGCACCATCTACGGCGGCATGCTGCCGAAGATCGCCTGCGCGCTCGATGCCGTGAAGGGTGGCGTGCAGAGCGCGCACATCATCGACGGCCGTGTGCCGCATGCCTGCCTGCTCGAAGTCTTCACCGACGAAGGCATGGGCACGCTGATCAGCAACCGCCCGCGCAAGGGCAAGTAAGCCTGTCGCCGGCCATGGTCCGGCGGCGGTCAGGAGACGATGGCGATGGAGGGCTGGAGCGGGCAGGGGGTGCTTTTTCTGCTGTCGCTGGTGGCCAACACGCTGTCGTCGCTGGCCGGTGGCGGCGCCGGCCTGCTGCAGCTGCCGGTGCTGCTCTTCCTCGGTCTCGCCTTCCCGGTGGCGCTGGCCACGCACAAGATCGCCAGCATCGCCCTCGGTGTCGGCGCCACCCTGCGTCATCTCCGCGGTGATGCCATCAACTGGCGCTTCGCGGCCTTCATCCTCGCCGCCGGCCTGCCCGGCGTCTGGCTCGGCACCCAGGTCATCCTGCTCATACCCGAGGCCTGGGCGCGCGCCGCGCTCGGCGTGCTGACGCTGGGCCTAGGTGTCTACTCCTGGCGGCGGCCGGCGCTGGGTCAGCAGCATGCGCTGCGCAACACCCATCGTGACGGCCTGCTGCTGGGTGCCATCGGCCTCTTCGCCATCGGCGTGCTCAACGGCTCGCTGACCTCGGGCACCGGCCTCTTCGTGACCATCTGGCTGGTGCGCTGGTTCGGCCTCGACTACACCCGCGCCGTGACCTACACGCTGATCCTCGTCGGCATGTTCTGGAACGGCACCGGCGCCTGGTTCCTCGCGCAGCAGGCGCCGGTGCGCTGGGACTGGCTGCCGGCGCTGCTGCTGGGCTCGCTGCTCGGCGGCTACATCGGCGCCCATCTCGCGCTCAAGCATGGCAATCGCCTGGTCAAGCGCTCTTTCGAGATACTCACCGTGCTGGTTGGCGCCAAGCTGCTCATCGACGCCTGGCCGGGTCTGCTGGCGAGCCTGTCGACATGATGGATCCGGTCCTGCGCCAGCTCTTCCGCACCCAGGCCACGCGGCTCTGGCAGGACTTCCTGCCGCGCTGGGCGGACTGGCTGGGCAGTCGCGATGTCACCGTCCTGGCGCGTCTGCGCTACCTCGTGCATACCCTCAAGGGCTCGGCTCTGGGTCTCGACGAGACAGCCCTGGCGCAGGCCTGCCATGACCTTGAATCGGCCTGGGATGACGATCCCGACGAGACCATGGCCATCGCCGCCTGGACGCATCTGTGTCCGCTCTGGCAGGCCGAGGTCGATGCTGCGGTGGCTTCCGAACTGGTCGATGCCGGCGTGCTGGAGGAGGCGGTGGCGGCATTCTTCCGGCGCAGCATGCATCAGCTCGGCATAGAGGCCGAGCTGCACTGTCGTCTGGACCATGCCTGGGCCGACGAGCAGGCCCTGCTCTGGGATGTCCTGCCGCATCTGCTGCGCAATGCCCTGACGCATGGTCACGAGCCCGTCGCCGTCCGCCTCGCGGCCGGCAAGCCTGAGGCCTTGCAGGTCTGGGTGCGCGGCCTGGCCGGCGGCAAGCGTTTGCGCCTGCTGGTCGCCGACGATGGCGCCGGTGTCCGCAGGCAACGCGCCGGCGCCGATCTCTGGTCCGGTCGCGGCCAGGGCGTGGCTGCCGTGCGCGCGGCGGTGGCCGGGCGCGGGCGTCTGCAATGGCGCGGCCGCGCCGGTCGCGGCGGCGTCGCGCGGATCTCTATATTCCTGCATTGAATAAACATAGAAAAACATATTCTTTTTCATGGAAACACGGCTCGCCTAGCATCCATTCCGTTCGGTGCCTTTGCACCTCAGACCCCTACGGAGTGTTTCCATGTCTTTCAAGCGCCTCGGCCTCGCCGCCGCCCTGCTGACCTCGATCTGGTCGGCTCCCGTCCTCGCCAAGGACATCACCCTGCTCAACGTGTCCTATGACCCGACCCGCGAGCTCTATCAGGATTACAACGTCGCCTTCGGCAAGTACTGGCAGCAGAAGACCGGTGACAATGTCACCGTGCGCCAGTCCCACGGCGGCTCCGGCAAGCAGGCGCGTGCCGTCATCGACGGCCTCGAAGCCGATGTCGTGACCCTCGCCCTTGCCGGCGACATCGATGCCATCGCCGACAAGGCCCGCTCCATCGATCCGAGCTGGGAAGCGCGTCTCAAGCACAACAGCGCGCCCTACACCTCGACCATCGTGTTCCTGGTGCGCAAGGGCAATCCCAAGCACATCAAGGACTGGAACGACCTGGTGAAGAAGGATGTCTCGGTCATCACCCCGAACCCCAAGACCTCCGGTGGCGCACGCTGGAACTATCTGGCCGCCTGGGGCTATGCCCTGCGTCAGCCGGGTGCCAACACCGAAACCGCCAAGGCCTTCGTGAAGAAGCTGTTCCAGAACGTGCCGGTGCTGGATTCGGGTGCCCGTGGCTCGACCACCACCTTCACCGAGCGCGGCATTGGTGACGTGCTGCTGGCCTGGGAAAACGAAGCCTTCCTGGCCGTCAAGGAACTCGGTCCGGAGAAGTTCGACATCGTGGTGCCGTCGCTGAGCATCCTCGCCGAGCCGTCGGTCTCGCTGGTTGACCGCGTGGCCAAGAAGCATGGCACCACCGAGGTCGCCAAGGCCTATCTGCAGTATCTCTACAGCCCGGAGGGCCAGGAGATCGCCGCCAAGAACTACTACCGTCCGACCGACCCCAAGGTCGCTGCCAAGTACGCCTCGCAGTTCCCCAAGCTCAACCTGATCACCATCAAGCAGTTCGGTGGCTGGAAGCTGGCGCAGGAAACGCACTTCGCCGATGGCGGTACCTTCGATGAAATCTACCAGCCGAAAGCACGCTGAGCGGCGTTTGCCGAAAGGAGCAGGATCATGAGTGTTTCAGCCGTCAACGTACGCAATCAGTTTCGTGGCCACATCAAGGAAATCATCCTCGGGCCGGTGGTGTCGGAAGTCGATGTCGAGACGCCTTACGGGCTGGTGACCTCGGTCATCACCACGCGTTCGGTGAAGGACCTGGATCTCCGGGTCGGCACCGAGGTGGTGGCCCTGGTGAAATCGACGGAGGTGGCGCTGGCCATCCTCTGATGGCCGGTGCCGTGCTGTTGCCATGAGTCGTGTCGTCGCGCTGCTGCTGGTTGATCCGTTGCTCAGTCACTGGCTGGCCTTCGGGCTGGAGCAGCAAGGTTATCTGGTGCTGCGCAGCGAGCAGGCCGAGGTCGACCTGGCGCGTCCGGATGACACCGTGCTGGGCTGGCGCCCGGATGTCTGGCTGGTGTCGGCGGCGCTCTGGCGCCAGACACGGCAGAGCCCGCTGCGTCAGCACAAGAGCGGCGGGGACTGGCAGTGGCTGGCCGACACGGCCCTGCCGGTGAGCGCGCCGGATATCTGGCCTAGCGAACCGCGCGCCTTGCTGCTGCGTCTGCATGAGCATCTGGCGGCGCGTCACGGCAGCCATGCCACGCTGCTCCAGCATGGCTCGCTGCGTCTCGACAGCGCTACCCAGACGGCCAGCGTCGGTCATCTGGCGCTGCCGCTGTCGGCCCAGGGTCTGCGCCTGCTGCAGCTGTTCCTGCAGAACCCGGGGCGGGTCTTCAGCCGGCAGCAGCTGCTCGATGCTGTCTGGGGCGACTATGGCGGCATCGAGCCGCGCAGTGTCGATGCCCAGGTCTATCGCCTGCGTCGTCAGCTCGAGGCGCACGGTCAGGGCGATCTGCTGGAGTCCGTGCGTGGCCAGGGCTACCGCCTGCGGCCGGATGTGCGCAGGGCGCCGCCGCTGGCGGCGACGACCCGCTTCAGTCTTTAGAAGATTTCTTCATATACATCCAACTATTCATTCTTTTTCAAGGAATGCGCGAGCCGTTAGGCTTCGTGTCATTCCCGTGTTCCCGCGTCACAAAGGAGTCATCTTGATGTCCGCATCGCCCGCCGCACGGCGCAAGCCCAAGAGGGTATTGCCCGGCTTCGGCCTGACCCTCGGCTACAGCGTGGCCTATCTCAGCCTGCTGGTGCTGATTCCGCTCGCCGGCCTGTTCTGGAAGACGGCCGGCATGGGCTGGCAGGATTTTGCCGACATCATCTTCTCGCCGCGTGTGCTGGCGGCCTACAAGATCAGCTTCGGTGCCGCCTTCCTGGCCGCCGTGATCAATGCCGTGTTCGGTTTCATCGTGGCCTGGGTGCTGGTGCGCTATCCGTTCCCGGGGCGTCGCCTCATCGATGCCCTGGTCGATCTGCCGTTCGCGCTGCCGACCGCGGTCGCCGGCATCGCCCTGACCGCGCTCTATGCTCCCAACGGCTGGTTCGGCAGCGTGCTCGAACCGCATGGCATCAAGGTGGCGTTCACGCCCACCGGCATCGTCGTGGCGCTGACCTTCATCGGCCTGCCTTTCGTGGTGCGCACGGTGCAGCCGGTGCTGTCCGATCTCGAAGCCGAGCTTGAAGAGGCTGCGGCCAGTCTCGGTGCCAGCCGCTGGCAGACCTTCCGCGCGGTGATCTGGCCGGCCGTGCTGCCGGCGCTGATCACCGGCTTCGCGCTGGCCTTCGCGCGCGCCATTGGCGAGTACGGCTCGGTGATCTTCATTGCCGGCAACATGCCCATGGTGTCGGAGATCGCGCCGCTGCTGATCGTGACGCAGCTGGAGCAGTACAACTACGCAGGTGCCACGGCGATTGCCGCGGTCATGCTGGTCATTTCCTTCGCCTTGCTGCTGCTCATCAACAGCCTGCAGGCCTGGATCCGCCAGCGCGGCGGCAGAGGGGTGTAATCATGTCGGGCATTTCTTCACAGGGGCGCCGCATCGCCCTGCGCGATCCGCTCTGGGTGCGCGTCACCCTGCTGACACTGGCACTGGGCTTTCTCTCGTTCTTCCTGTTCGCGCCGCTGGTTTCGGTATTCACCGAGGCGCTGCGCGGCGGCTGGCATGCCTATCTGGCGGCCTTCACCGACCCGGATGCGCGCTCGGCGATCAAGCTGACCCTGCTGGCGGCGCTGATCTCGGTGCCGCTCAACGTGGTCTTCGGTGTCGCTGCTGCCTGGGCCATCGCCAAGTTCGAGTTCCGTGGCAAGGCGCTGCTGATCACCCTCATCGACCTGCCGTTCGCGGTCTCGCCGGTGATCGCCGGCCTCGTCTTCGTGCTGCTCTTCGGTGCCCAGGGCGCGCTCGGTGCCTGGCTCATCGACAACGACTACAAGATCCTGTTCGCGGTGCCCGGCATAGTCCTCGCCACCCTGTTCGTGACCTTCCCGTTCGTGGCGCGCGAGCTGATTCCGCTCATGCAGGCCCAGGGCTCGGATGAGGAGGAGGCCGCCATCACGCTCGGCGCTTCCGGCCTCAAGACTTTCTGGCGGGTGACGTTGCCCAACATCAAGTGGGGCCTGATCTACGGCGTGATTCTCTGCAACGCGCGCGCCATGGGCGAGTTCGGTGCGGTGTCGGTGGTGTCCGGTCACATCCGCGGCCTCACCAACACGCTGCCGCTGCACATCGAGATTCTCTACAACGAGTACCAGTTCGTGGCGGCATTCGCGGTGGCGACGCTGCTGGCCCTGCTGGCGCTGGTGACCTTGGCGGTGAAGAGCTGGGTCGAATGGCACATGACGGCCGAGCTGGCCGCGCAGGCGAAAGGTTTTCAGGAGTCCGGTCCGGTGCCGGCTGCCACAAGCATTGAGGAGAGCAGGGCATGAGCATTGCCATCGAGTCCGTCAGCAAGCAGTTCGGTGCCTTCCAGGCCCTGGACAACGTCAACCTCGACATCGCCAGCGGCGAGCTGATCGCCCTGCTGGGGCCGTCGGGCTGCGGCAAGACCACGCTGCTGCGCATCATCGCCGGTCTGGAAACCCCGGACAGCGGTCGTCTCGCCTTCCATGGCGAAGACACCACCGACACCCCGGTGCGCGAGCGCCAGGTCGGCTTCGTGTTCCAGCATTACGCCCTGTTCCGGCACCTGACCGTGTTCGAGAATGTCGCCTTCGGCCTGCGTGTACGTCCGCGCAAGACCCGGCCCAGCGAGGCCGTGATTCGCGCCAAGGTGCACGAGCTGCTGCAGCTGGTGCAGCTGGACTGGCTGGCGGATCGGTATCCCAGTCAGCTCTCCGGCGGCCAGCGTCAGCGTATCGCCCTAGCGCGCGCGCTCGCGGTCGAGCCGCGCGTGCTGCTGCTCGACGAGCCCTTCGGCGCCCTCGACGCCCAGGTGCGCAAGGAGCTGCGGCGCTGGCTGCGTCGCCTCCATGACGAGCTGCACATCACCTCGGTGTTCGTCACCCACGATCAGGAAGAGGCGCTGGAAGTGGCCGACCGTGTCGTGGTGCTCAACCGTGGCCGCATCGAGCAGGTCGGTGCGCCGGCCGAGGTCTATCACAAGCCGGCGTCGCCCTTCGTGGTCGAGTTCCTCGGGCAGGCCAACAAGCTGCCGGCCCATGTCTGCAACGGCCGTGCCGATATCCTCGGCTGGCAGATCGCCGCGCCCAGCGTGGCCGATGGCGACGGCACGGCCTTTGTGCGGCCCAGCGACTGGTGGCTGTCGCATCATCCGGGCGAGGGCAGTCTGCCGGTGCAGCTGCAGGACATCCGTGCCGTCGGCCCGCGCTGGCAGGTTTCGGTGACGCATCAGGGACGACCGCTGGAGATCGAGCTGTCGACCCGCGACGAGCTCGGCGAGGCCGACTTGCAGCCGGGTCACTGGCTGCATCTGCAGCCGCGCAAGGCGCATGTGTTCGCGACACCGGCCGGACGTTGAGCTGGCGCGCCGGCGGGGACCCCGGTAGATTCCATGAGGATCTGCCGGGAGCCCGTTCATGCCTTATCTGCTGTTCAAGTACGCCATCACTGCCGGCCTGGTGGTGCTGGTCTCGGAAGTCGCCAAGCGCAGCGACCGTGCCGGCGCGCTGATCGCGTCGCTGCCGCTGGTGACCGTGCTGACCCTGATCTGGCTGCATGTCGAACGCCAGCCGCTGAGCAAGATCAGCAACCATGCCGCCTACACCTTCTGGTATGTGCTGCCGACGCTGCCCATGTTCCTGGTCTTTCCGGCGCTGCTGGCGCGCCACGGCTTCTGGCCGGCATTGGCGGCCAGTCTGGCCATGACCATGGCGCTGTTCCTGGTGTTCGGCCTGATCATGCGCCGCTTCGGCATATCGCTGCTCTGAGGGCCAGGGCGAAGCCGCCTGAATCAGTGTTTCAAAAGTCGCCGTAGAGCTGCTGCAGCACGGCCAGCGCCGCCACCGGCGCGGTCTCCGTGCGCAGCACGCGCGGGCCCAGTTGCCAGGGCCGGAATCCGGCCTGGGTTGCTGCCGCGATCTCGCTGGCGCTGAGCCCGCCTTCGGGACCGATCAGCACGGCTACCGAGTCAGGCCGTGCGCTGTCCTGGGCCGAGGGGCCGCCGCTGACGGCGGGGGCGAGCACCCATTTCTGTTCTGCCACCACCGCCTGCTGCCACTCCGCCACGTCCATGGGGCCGTGCAGCAGGGGCAGCGTGTTGCGCCCGCTCTGTTCGCAGGCGCCGATGATGATGCGTTGCCAGTGCGCCAGCTTCTTGTCGGCGCGTTCCTCGCCACGCAGCCTGAGCTCGCAGCGTTCGCTACTGAGCAGGGTGATCTCGCTGACACCCATCTCCACCGCCTTCTGCAGGGCATAGTCGAGACGGTCGCCCTTGGACATGACCTGACCGAGATGCGTGTGCAGGGGCGATTCGATCTGCCGCGTCGCCAGCGCCAGCACCCTGACGCCGGCAGTGCGCTTGCCGACTTCGGTCAGCTCCACGGTCGCGGCCAGGCCCTGGCCATCGAACAGTTCCGCCTGCTCGCCTATGCGTGCGCGCAGCACGCGCGTCCAGTGATGCGCGGCATCATCCGGCAGTTCGAGCGTGTCGCCGACAACATAGGGCAGGGGAGCGTAGAGGCGGATCATGCGAGGGCTTCCGGCGTGACGACTGGGCATGTGCCGGCATTCTGGCATAAGCTCGCCGGCATGATCACGCCCGACGACATCCTGGCTTTCTGGTTCCGCGAAATAGACGGTTCGGCCTGGTGGCGCAAGGACGCCGCCTTCGACCTCCTGCTGCGCGAGCGTTTCGGTACCTGCCACGAGGTCGCCTGTGGCGGCGGCCTCTGGTCCTGGCGCGAATCGGCGCCGGGGCGTCTGGCCGAGGTCATCGTGCTCGACCAGTTCTCGCGCAACATCCATCGCGACACGCCGCAGGCCTTCGCCCAGGACGGCATGGCGCTGGTGCTGGCACAGGAGCTGATACGCAGCGGTCAGGCCGCGCCATTCACCCTGCGCGAGCGCGGCGTGCTCTACCTGCCGTTCATGCACAGCGAGTCGCTGGCCATGCAGGACGAGTCCGTGCGTCTCTACAGCGAGCCGGGGCTGGATGGTCAGCTCGACTTCGCGCTGCAGCATCGCGACATCATCGCCCGCTTCGGGCGCTTCCCGCACCGCAATGCCATTCTCGGTCGCGCGTCGACGGCGGAGGAGCTGGCGTTTCTGCAGGAGCCGGGGTCCAGCTTCTAGACTGCCGCCGGCCTCAGGCCATCTCCGGCCCGCGCTCGCTCCAGCTTCCCGCAGGCGCCGCCAGACCTTCGTCGATGGCCGCCGCCGCCGTCGCCACCATCCAGCGGATCTGCTCCGGGGTGATGACATAGGGCGGCATGAAATACACGACCGAGCCTATGGGCCGCAGCAGCAGCCCGCGCTTCAGCGCCGCCTGGAAGATCGCCAGGCCGCGTCGTTCACGCCAGTCGAAGGGCGTGCGCGCGGCCTTGTCGCGGACCAGCTCGACCGCCGCGATCATGCCTTTCTGGCGCACCTCCAGCACATGCGGGTGGTCGCGCAGCGGTGCCAGCGCCTCGGCCATGATCCGTACCCGCTCGCGGTTGGCGTTGACCACGTCGTCGCGCGCGAAGATATCCAGCGAGGCCAGCGCGACACGGGCGGCGAGGGCGTTGCCGGTGTAGCTGTGCGAGTGCAGGAAGCCCTTGAGGGTGTCGTAGCGGTCGTAGAAGACGTCGTAGACGGCATCCGTGGTCATCACCACCGACATCGGCAGATAGCCCGCCGTCAGGCCCTTGGACAGCACCAGGAAGTCCGGCGTGATGCCGGCCTGCTCGCAGGCGAAGAGGGTGCCGGTGCGGCCGAAGCCGACCGCGATCTCGTCCGCGATGAGATGCACGCCGTGGCGGTCGCAGGCCTCGCGCAGCAGGGTCAGATAGAGCGGGTCGTACATGCGCATGCCGGCCGCGCCCTGCACCAGCGGCTCGACGATGACGGCGGCGACTTCGTGCGCGTGCTGTGCAAGCAGCGCCTCCATGGCGACGAACTGACGGCGTGCGACATCGGCATCGGACTCGACGCTGCCGTCGGGCAGGGTGCGGCGCTGCGAGGCATCCGGCGAGGGCGCGCGCAGCGGCGGTTGCAGCATGGGCCGGTAGGTCTCGGAGAAGAGCGGGATGTCGGTGACACCAAGCGCGCCTATGGTCTCGCCGTGGTAGCTGTTCTCGAGCGCGATGAAGCGGGTCTTGCCGGGCTGGCAGAGGTTGCGCCAGGCATGCAGGCTCATCTTCAGCGCGACCTCGATGCCGGAGCTGCCGTTGTCTGCGTAGAAGCACTTGCTCAGGCCGGGCGGCGCCAGCGCAACCAGACGCTCGCTGAGCTCGACGATGGCCTCGTGGGTGAAGCCGGCGAGGATGACGTGCTCGAGGGTATCGGCCTGTTGCCGCAGCGCGGCGTTGAGCTCGGGGTTGGCGTGGCCGAAGAGGTTGACCCACCAGGAGCTGATGGCGTCGAGGTAGCGCTTGCCGTCGAAATCCTCGAGCCAGATGCCTTCGCCGCGACGGATCGGCACCAGCGGCAGCTGCTCGTGATCGTGCATCTGCGTGCAGGGGTGCCAGACATGCTTGAGGTCGCGGCGGGAGATGTCCTGGTTGCTCATGGCTGGCCTTGTCGCGGCCCTGCGGCCGGTGGATATGCAGTGACGATGTGACGGAACATAATGCCGATGGTAACGGACCGTCAGCCTCTTGTGCCGCTGACGGACGTGTCGCAGGAGTCTGCCATGAAATTCTCGATGATCCCGGTCCTGGCCGGCTTGCTGATGGGCGCCGCGGTGGCGCAGGCCGAGCCTGATGGCCAGGAGCTCTATCGCCACAACTGCGCCAAGTGCCATGGCGAGGATGGCCATGCCACGACCTGGCGCGGCTATCTCTTCTTCGCCCGTGACTTCACCGATCCGGCCTGGCAGGACAAGCACAGCGATGGTGTCATCCTGAAGCGCATCAACAAGGGTCCGGGCTTCATGCCGGCGTTCGCCGACCGTCTCAGCGACAGCGAGCGCGAAGCCCTGGTGCGTGTGGTGCGCGGCTTCAGGGCTCCGTGACCGGGTTTGCCGGCAGGCCGGCGTAGCGGGCGACCAGACGCGCCGCCACCGAGTCGCTCCAGACGTTGACGGCGGTGCGGCACATGTCCAGCGGACGGTCGGTGATCAGCAGCAGGCCGAGGGCTTCCGCCGGCAGGTCGAGGCGCTGCAGGATGAGGCTGATGGCGACCAGGCTGGCGGCGGGAATGCCGGCCATGCCGGTGGAGGTCGCCAGCGCCAGCAGCATGACCGTGATCTGCTGCGCCAGGCTCAGGTCGGTGCCCAGCAGCTGCGCCAGGAACAGCACCGCCACGCATTCGTAGAGCGCGGTGCCATCCATGTTCAGGGTCGCCCCCAGCGGCACAGTCAGGCTGGTGACGCCGCTAGGCACCTTGGCGCGCTCGTTCAGGCAGCGCAGCGTCAGCGGCAGCGTGGCCCCCGAGGATGCTGTCGAGAAGGCCATCCAGAGCGCCGGGCTCATGGCCTCGGCATGTGACTTCGGCGACACCCGTGCGAGCTGCCAGAGCACCAGGCCGAGGCTGCCGACGGCATGCAGCAGCAGGCCCAGGATGACCGTGGCCATGAACCAGAGCAGCGGCTGCAGTGCCGCCCAGCCGACCTGGCTGGCGCTGCTGCAGACCAGCGCGGCGACGCCCAGCGGGGCGGTCTTGAGTATCCACATCACCATGGTCAGCAGCACCTGCTGCAGACCGTCCCAGAACTTGCGCTGAACCTCGCGCAGGTCGTCGGGCAGCACGCGTATGGCGAGCCCGCACATCAGCGCGAACAGCACCAGGGCGAGCAGATTGCCCTCACCGGCGGCCTTGAACAGGTTGGATGGCACCACGGCCAGCAGGCTTTCACGCCAGGGCGCACCCTGCGCGCCGGGCAGCGCCTCGTGACCGGCCTGTGCCGCCGCCGAGGCCAGCCAGCCGCCGGCAGGGGCTGTGGCATGCAGGCCGGGCGCCATGACATTGGCGACCAGCAGACCGGCGACGATGGCGAGCAGGGTGCTGAGACCGTAGAAGCCCAGCGCGATGCCGCCGAGGCGGCCGAGACGCTGATTGAGACCGCCGATGCCGGAGATCAGTGTCACCACCACCAGCGGAATGGCGACGGCCTTGAGCGCGTTGAGGAAGAGCGTGCCGGTCAGGCGCGCACCTTCGAGCACGCCGTCGCGCAGCCCGGGATCGAGTGCGGGCAGGGCCAGCGCCAGCAGGATGCCGGTGATCAGGGCCAGAAGTATCTGTCGGTGCAGGGGCATGTGCCCTCCGTTCATGGCCTGGCGGGTCAGGCGCGATGGCCGGCTCAGATGCCGGCAGCGAGGCCTTCGCGGCGCGGATCGGCAGCGCCTTGCAGTTGTCGGCCCTGGCGCAGGATGACGCCCAGGCCGCTGGTCATTTCCACCTGGCGGACATCATGCCCGCGCGCCGTCAGCTCGGCCAGCGTGGCGGCATCGAGATTCTCCTCGACTTCGCTGATGCCGTTGCGGTTGAGCGCGTGCGGCAGTGACACCAGCGCGCCGGCATCGTGCAGGCCGTTCATCCAGGCTGCCAGCACCCGGGTATTGAAACCCAGAATGCGGCTGCCGCCGGGCGAGCCGACGGCGAGCAGCGGGCGGCCCTGGTCATCGAGCACCAGGGTCGGCGACATGGCGCTGCGCGGGCGCTTGCCGGCGGCGACGCGATTGGCCACCGGCAGGCCGTCGAGCGCGGGCATGAAGCTGAAGTCGGTGAGCTGGTTGTTCATGAGCAGGCCGTTGACCATGAGCCGGCTGCCGAAGGCGTCCTCGATGGAGCTGGTCATGGCCAGCCAGTGGCCCTGGCGGTCGACGATGGCGAGATGGCTGGTGCCGGCCTCGCGCCATTGCCGGTCGGTGGCAGCCAGTGGCGCGCCGGCCGGTACGCCGGCGGCGACGACACCGGCGGCACGTTCGCTGATCAGGCTGGCGCGGATCTGCCAGTAGGCCGGATCGAGCAGGCCGTCGACCGGCACCGGGGTGATGGCCGGGTCGGCGCTGTAGCGCTGGCGATCAGCGAAGGCCAGGCGCTCGGCTTCGAGCAGGCGATGCAGGCTGGCGGCCGAAAGATCGGCATGAGTGCTGGTTGCAGCGGCGGGGCCGGCAGCCGGCGTTGCCGCCGCCTCGGCCGCGAGCCAGATGCCGAGATTTTCCAGCACGTTCAGGCCGCCGGCGGGCGGTGGCGACGAACACAGGCGCCAGCTCTGCAGCGGCCGGCACAGGGCCGGGCTGACGCGGGCGCGATAGCCCTGCCAGTCGCCCAGCGTGATGTCACTGCCGGCCGCGCGCAGACCGTCAACCATGCTGGCGGCCAGGCTGCCCTGATAGAAGGCCTGCGGTCCGCGCGCGGCGAGCTGGCGCAGCAGGCGGGCCTGCTCCGGGTTGCGCAGGAGATGCCCCTGCGGCCAGGGCTTGCCGTCGCCGTCGAGGAAAAAGCCGCGCAGGCTCGGGCTGGCGGCGAGCAGCCGGTCCTGGCCGCTGAGCAGGCTGAGCCGGTGCGATACCGGCGCGCCCCGTTCGGCCAGGTTTATGGCCGGCTGCAGCAGCCGTGCCCAGGGCAGGCGGCCCCAGCGTCGATGCGCCTCGGCGAGGGCGGCGACGGTGCCCGGCACGCCGACGGCACGGGCATGCGCGAGGGCATCGTCGAAGCTCAGCGGGCGACCGTCGGCGGCGAGGAAGCGTTTCTTGTCCGCGCTCGCCGGCGCCGTCTCGCGGCCGTCTATGGCGGTCACCATGCCGGCGCTGGCGTGGAGCAGGAAGCTGCCGCCCCCGAAGCCGGACGATTGCGGCTCGACCAGACCGAGCACGGCCTCGGCGGCCACGGCGGCATCGGCGGCGCTGCCACCGGCACGCAGCATGGCCAGGGCGGCTTCGGTGGCCAGTGGATGCGCCGTCACCACCATGGCCCGGCTGGCGCGGGCCACGCTGAGCGGATAGCGCCCGCTGCCGGCCTCGGGGGTGGCCTGACGCTGGGCTATGGCCTGCAGTGCCGCCTGGGCGCTCACGGCCGGTGTGGCAGTTGCCGCGACCTCCGCGCTCGCTGCCGTCGCTGCGGCGGTGAGCAGGGCAGTTAGCAGCAGGGCGGAGCGGCGCAGGGCGGGCATGCTTCAGATCCTCGCGATGATGCTGGCGACAGCCGTGTGCAACGCCTCGCGTATGGCGCGTGCGGCGACCTCGGGCTTGTGCTCGATATCCTGGCAGGGGTAGTTGACGCGCTCATCTATGCGGTTGCCGACCATGCCGCTATGCCAGCGCAGATGACCGTCGGCATCGAACAGGCGGGCGCGCATCAGCACCAGCGGCTGGCAGCCGACATTGCTGACATCCTTGCCGAAGATGCTCACACGCACGATCTCCAGCTGCAGCCTGGCGTGACCGCTGTCAGTCAGGTAGCCGGCCAGTCGCGGGGTGTCGGGTAGCTGGCTGCGGAACTCTGCGCGCGTCGCCTCGGTCACGTTCAGCAGCGGGTCGAGCGCGAACTCGCCGAAGGGAGCCTTGGCCTGGGGCTTGCCCGGCTTGTCGGGCAGCAGCATGCCGTAGAAGGGCAGGCGACTGCCTATGGAGGTATAGCGGGTGCGGGCAGGATGCGGCACGTCGGGGCTGATGCGGATGCCGCCAAGCGTGGACAGGACCTCGGTCTTCAGCGGGCCGTCGTAATAGGTCGGCACCGGTTCCGGCGCCGGTGGGGCGCCGGCGCAGGCCGTGAGCAGCGCGGCTGGCAGGATGATGAGGAGCAGGGGCGACAACGACTTCATTAACGAGTGCTCCGGCGGGCAGATGGATGCCCCTGAATAGCAGAGGCATCCGCCGGGAACAAGCGCAATCCGGGGCCTTACAGCCCCAGATTCCTCCACAGCGCGAGCGTCGGCTCGGCCTGGTTCATGCTGTAGAAGTGCAGACCCGGCGCGCCGCCATCGAGCAGCTGGCGGCAGAGACGGGTGACCACCTCCTCGCCGAACTGCTGGATGCTCACGGTGTCGTCACCGAAGGCGGCGACCTGTTTGCGGATCCAGCGCGGAATCTCGGCGCCGCAGGCATCCGAGAAGCGCACCAGATTGGCGAAATTGGTGATCGGCATGATGCCCGGAATCACCGGAATCTCGACGCCCGCGGCACGCACGCGCTCGACGAAGTGGAAGTAGCTGTCGGCGTTGAAGAAGTACTGCGTGATGGCGCTGTCGGCACCGGCGCGAGCCTTGGTGACGAAGTGCTTCACATCAGTGGCGAGGTCGGGTGCCTGCGGATGGCTCTCCGGATAGGCAGCGATCTCGATCTTGAAGTGATCGCCATGCTGCTCGCGGATGTAGCGCACGAGGTCGGCCGCGAACGGCAGCTCGCCCTGGCTGGCGCCCATGCCCGAAGGCAGGTCGCCACGCAGCGCGACGATGCGGCCTATGCCCATGTCGCGGTAGAGCTGCAGCAGCTCGCCGATCTCGTCGCGGCTGTCGCCTATGCAGGACAGGTGCGGCGCGACGTCATGGCCGAGGGCCAGGACATCCTTCACCGTGCCCAGCGTGCGATCGCGCGTGGAACCGCCGGCACCATAGGTCACCGAGAAGAACTCGGGACCGAGGGCGCCGAGGCGACGCGCCACCTCACGCAGCTTCTCGGCGCCGACTTCGGTCTTGGCCGGGAAGAATTCAATGCTGAAATGGCTCATGGCTGGCTGCGCGTCCCTTAGTACTTGTAGGTTTCCGGCTTGAACGGGCCGTCCACCGGCACGCCGATGTAGTCGGCCTGCGCCTGCGTCAGCTTGGTCAGCACGCCACCGAAGCCGGCGACCATGGCGGCGGCGACTTCCTCGTCGAGCTTCTTGGGCAGCACTTCGACACGGATCTTCGCGGCCTTTTCGCCAGCCGGCAGGTCGGCGAACTTCTCGCCGAAGAGATGGATCTGCGCCAGCACCTGGTTGGCGAAGGAGCCATCCATGATGCGCGACGGGTGGCCGGTGGCGTTGCCGAGGTTCACCAGACGGCCTTCCGAGAGCAGGATCAGGTAGTTCGGATCGGTCGGGTGGGCGGCGCTGCCCGGTGCGGTGCGGTAGACCTTGTGCACCTGCGGCTTGACCTCGTCCCAGACCCAGTTCTTGCGCATGAAGGCGGTGTCGATCTCGTTGTCGAAATGGCCGATGTTGCAGACCACGGCGCCGTTCTTGAGCGCACGCAGCATGGCGGAATCGCACACGGCGTTGTTGCCGGTGGTGGTGACGATGAGGTCGGTCTCGCCGAGCAGGCGGGCGTTGACGTCTTCGACGCGGCCGGTGACGACGCCGCCGTTGTAGGCGGAAACGACTTCAAAGCCGTCCATGCAGGCCTGCATGGCGCAGATCGGATCGATTTCGGTGACACGCACGATCATGCCTTCCTGGCGCAGCGAGGCGGCCGAGCCCTTGCCGACATCGCCGTAGCCGATGACGAGGGCGCGACGGCCCATCAGCAGCATGTCGGTGCCGCGCTTGATGGCATCGTTGAGCGAGTGACGGCAGCCGAACTTGTTGTCGTTCTTGGACTTGGTCACCGAGTCGTTGACGTTGATGGCCGGGACCTTGAGGTCGCCACGGGCGGCCATCTCGATCAGGCGCATGACGCCGGTGGTGGTCTCTTCGGTGATGCCGTGGATGCTGTCCAGCATCTGCGGGTACTTCTGGTGGACGAGACCGGTGACGTCACCGCCGTCGTCGAGAATCATGTTGGCATCCCAGGGCTGCTCGCCCTTGAGCACGGTCTGCTCGATGCACCACCAGAACTCTTCCTCGGTCTGGCCCTTCCAGGCGAACACCGGGATGCCGGCGGCGGCGATGGCGGCGGCGGCGTGATCCTGGGTCGAGAAGATGTTGCACGACGACCAGCGCACTTCGGCGCCGAGCGCGACCAGGGTCTCGATCAGCACGGCGGTCTGGATGGTCATGTGGATGCAGCCGATGATCTTCGCGCCCTTGAGCGGCTGGGCGGCGGCGTAGCGGCGGCGCAGACCCATGAGGGCCGGCATTTCGGCTTCGGCGAGGATGATTTCCTTGCGGCCGTAGTCGGCGAGCGCGATGTCGCGGACCTTGAAATCGGTGAAACCCTGCTGGGTGGCTTGAGCGTTCATCGGGAAATACTCCGGGGTGAACGGGCGCCGTTGACGGGAAATGCGATCGAGCCTGACGGCGGACTTCCTCGGAAACCCCCGCTGCAGCGCCCCTCGATCGCCGGACAGGCCGCGAGTATAGCGGTGCCGCATGGAATATCCAAATTTATTGATATTCAATTGGCGGCTTTGCCGGCAGGCACCCTATCCGGGCTGTCATCTGCCTGTGGTAGCGTTGGCGCATTCCCGACGCCCCTTTCCGGAGACATACATGCGCATCACTCCCGCCTCGCTGTTCGGCCTCGCCCTGCTCGCCTTCAACCCGCTGGCCTCGGCGGATACTTTCGGCGTGGTGCCGCAGGTCGGTCTGGCCGGCTATGGCGCCACCGTCGAGTGGGGCTTCAGCAAGTATCTGTCGCTGTCGGCGGGCTATACCTGGGCCGATCAGAGCGTGCGTGACGTGAAGTCAGACCAGGCCACCTACAGCGGCGATGCCAGCCTGCGCAATCCGCAGGCCTTCCTGCGCTGGGCGCCGTTCGGCGGCCATTTCCGCCTGGCTGCCGGTCTGGTCAAGCAGAACTCGCATTTCGATCTGATGGCATCGCAGTTCACCGGCACCACCGCCGCCCCCGTCGACTCCATCACGGTCCACAGCGATTACGCGCAGAGCCTGGCGCCGGCGCTGACCTTCGGCTGGGAGACGCCGATCGACAAGCTCGGTCTCGGCTATCACTTCAGCGCCGGCGCCATGTACGCCGGCACGCCGGATGTCGAGGCCACCGCCAAGTGCAAGACCAGCAACCCGTCGGGCACTCCCAGTGCCGGCGAGCAGGCGGCCTGCGACTCCTACACCGCCGACCAGCGCAAGCAGATCGAGCATGACCTCGAACGCTACAAGGTCCTGCCCATCCTCCAGGCCGGCCTGATCTATCGCATGTGATCCTGTCCCGGTGCGGCGCCATGTGTCCGCGCCGGGTCTCTCGCTCAGCTTCTGAACATGAAATAGACCGCGGCCATGATGCAGAGACCGGCCCAGAGATAGTCCAGCTTCAGCGGCTCCTTCATGAACAGCGCCACGAAGGGGATGAACACCAGCAAGGTGATCGCCTCCTGCAGAATCTTGAGCTGGCTCACGCTCAGCGTCGCATGCCCGAGCCGGTTGGCCGGCACCATCAGCACATACTCGAAGAAGGCTATGCCCCAGCTGGCCGCGATCGCGATCCAGATCGGCTTGTCGCCGAGCGTGCGCAGGTGCGAGTACCAGGCGAAGGTCATGAAGATATTGGACAGCACCAGCAGGCTGATGGTGGGCAGGATGGACAACATGCCAGGCTCCCGGCGGGGTGGAAAAGCGCTTAGACTTTGATCGGAAAACAACAATA
The DNA here is from genome assembly GCA_023265995.1 of Perlucidibaca sp. Lineage (GTDB taxonomy): Bacteria > Pseudomonadota > Gammaproteobacteria > Pseudomonadales > Moraxellaceae > Perlucidibaca. The sequence goes on along the minus strand of JAHFSA010000006.1, from coordinate 176,703 downwards.
GCGAGGTGCATCATGCACCAGCTTCCCGCTGCGGGCACCCTGCGGGTCTGGGACCTGCCGACCCGCATCTTCCACTGGCTGCTGGCGGCGGCCGTGCTGACTTCCCTGACCACCGGCCTGATCGGTGGCGAGCTGATGCTATGGCATGGCCGCAGCGGCCTGCTGATCACCGGATTGCTGGCCTTCCGCCTGGTCTGGGGTGTGCTCGGCTCGACCTATGTCCGTTTCACGACCCTGCTCCGCTCTGTACTGTCGGTGCCGCGCTATCTGCGCGGGCAGTGGCATGAGCCCGGACACAATCCGCTCGGCGTGCTGTCGGTGTTCGCCATGCTGGCCGCGCTGGTCACGCAAGTGGCCTGCGGCTTGTTCTCGACCGATGACATCGCTTTCACCGGACCGCTTTACCGCCTGGTCAGTGCCGACACCAGTCTCGAGATCAGCACCTGGCATCGCCAGGGTGCCGTGCTGGTGCTGGCGCTGGTGCTGCTGCATCTGGCCGCGATTTTCTGGCATGTGCGCATCAAGCATCGCGATCTGCTGCGCCCCATGATCGATGGCAATGCCGTGCGCACGCATGCCGATCAGCAACCGGCGCGCGGAGGCGGCCCGCTTGCCCTGCTGCTGGCGCTGATGGTGGCGGGAGGGGCGGTGTGGGCCGCTTCGGGCGTCTGGCTGCCGGTCTGATCTTCGGGGCTTTCCGGGCTCCAGCGCAGGGTGCCGAGCAGCCAGTCGGTGAGCGGGAAGGTCAGATTGAAGTTGATCTCGGTCATGTTCTCGCGGGCATGGTGCAGCACATGCAGATGACGCAGGCGCCAGAGCCCGGGGATGTGGCGATGCAGCCAGTGCTGGCGCGGCAGGTGATAGCTGAAGTGCAGCATCTCGTAGAGCAGATAGGTGGCGGCGACTCCCAGTACCCAGAGCCAGGCAGCGTTGCTGCTGGCGACGGCGGACAGCAGCCAGGCGCCGGGGGCGGCCACGACGGTCAGCACGACCACGATCAGCCAGCCCGGAAAGAGCACCACCCGCCAGTCGCGCGGCGTGTCCCAGAGCATCTGGGTGTCGGTGAAGAAACTGTGGTGATCGCCGGTATGGCGCTGATAGAAAAGCCTGGCCGGTGCCCACTTGCGGTGGCCGAGGCGGCGGTGGATGGTGTACTCGCCGACATTGCCGACGAGCAGGGCGGCGAGCAGCATCAGCCACTCCAGCGGCTGCACGGCATGCAGGCGGCTGGCGGAGAAAACGATGGCGGCGAGACCGACGCCGGCAACCCAGAGGGCATGGCGATAGCCCGAGTAGCCGGGGGCGATGGCGGCCCGGTAGCGGGCACGGAAACTGGCGACAACGCTGTCTGTCGGGGCCATGGCTGACTGCTTCGCAAGGAGCGTATGCTGTCAGTGTAACCAGTCCTGCGAGAGAGATGGCCATGTCAGCGAAGGACACCGCGGAAAAGCTGGCGCTGCTGCGCGCCAACCTGCACAGCCAGCATCTGGACAGCGGTCAGCGTCAGCATCTGGAGAGCGCCGTCGACGAGCTCGAGCGCCAGCTGATGGCGGCGAACCTGCCGGACCCGGCGGCCTTCGAGGATCAGGTGCTGGCCTGGGAGACCCGGCTGGCGGTGGAGCATCCCATGCTGTCGTCGGTCATTTCCGAGGCCATGCGCAAGCTCTCGGCCATGGGCATCTAGACTCCCGGTGCAGGCTCGTCGCCGGCGCTTTCCGTGGCCGCTGGCGGCTGCCAGTTCTTCAGCAGATCGGTGACCTGGCCGGCCTGACGTCCGAGCAGGGCGCAGGCGGTCATGAGACCGCCCATCATGGCGCCGCCGACTCCGGCGGTGACCACATCCTGCCCGGTCAGCGCGAGGCCGGGCACCGGCGTGATCGGATGCAGCCACTCCTGGCGGAAGCGGTCGACATCGTGATCGAGACCGTAGATCTCGCCTTGCGGGTAGGCTCCGAACCAGGCCGTCGACAGCGGTGTCGACAGCTCGGCGTAGACCAGGGCATCACGCAGCTGCGGCAGCTCCTTGTAGAGCGCTTCCAGCAGGCGCACCTGGAACCCGGCTTTGAGAGCCTCGTAGTCCTTGCCGCGCTGTCCCCAGGTCGTGCCATCCCACTTCTCGAACCATTCCCAGGGTGCCATGGTCAGCACTTCCACCGTGCTGGTGCCCGGATGCGTCTGCTGCCATTCCGGATCCTTGGCGGACGGGAAGGAGATGTAGAGCAGCGGGAAGGGCGCGGCCGGGTTGTCACGGAAGCGCGCGACATTGGCCTCGTGATCCGGTGACGGATAGATCCAGAGATTGGTGCGTGGCAGGCCGAGCTCCTCGGCCGTGCCCTTGAAACCGGCGTAGATGCACAGGTGGGCGCCGGAGACATTGACCTTGGCCAGCTTCCCGGCATAGCCGAAGCGCTCGCGCTGAGCTTCCGGCAGCAGGCGCTCGAAGGTCAGGCGGGCACCGGCGGCGCTGACGATCTGGTCGGCGCGCAGGATGTCGCCGTTGTCCATGCGCACGCCGGTGGCGCGACCCTTGTCGATGACGATCTCGTCGACCCGGGCATAGGTGAAGACCTCGCCGCCGCCGGCACGAATCACCGGCAGGATGGTTTCGGCGATCTTCCAGGAGCCGCCGACCGGGTAGCTGCCGCCACCGAAGTAGTGCTTGGCCACGCTGGCGTGCATGAGGAAGGATGCCTCGCTCGGCGTCATGCCGTAGTCGCCCCACTGACCGGTGAGCACACCGATCAGCTCCTGATTCTGCGTCAGTCCTTCCAGCACCTGGCGCACGGTCTGGAAGCTAGTGCGCGGCACCAGCATGGGGCGGGCGGCGCGGTAGGCGCGACCGAGCAGACGTGGCATGGCCTGGCCGGCGAAGAATTTCTGCGCCGAGCGGGCCGACTCATCGACCAGGCGGATGTATTCGCGAATGGCCTCGGCCTCGTCCGGGAACTGCGCGATCAGGCTCTCGGTCAGGGCTTCGCGGCCGGCGACGAAATCGACACGGCGGTTGCCGATGATGATGCGGTCGTAGACAGGGTCCATGGGCGCCCATTGCAGGGCGCCATCGCTGATGACATCGAACAGGCGGCGCAGCGTGCTGTGCGGCTTGTGCACCTCGCCTATGTAGTGCACCCCGACATCCCACTCGAAGCCTTCGCGCTCGTAGCTGTGCGTGAAGCCGCCGGCGGTGTAGTGCTGCTCCAGCACGCAGACGCGGCGGCCAAGTCTGGACATGAGGGCGGCGAGGCAGAGGCCGCCTATGCCGGAACCAATGACAATGACGTCGTAATGCTCGGCAGCGCGCCCGCTGCGGTAACGGCGCCCGGTGCGACGCATGGATGATCTCCGGCTCATGGGTGGTGCAATTGCTTGCGCAGAGCTTTGCGGTAATGCGGGGAATAGGCAAGAGGGTGCGGAAATGAAAAAGCCGCCCGGCGGCAGTGCCAGCGGGCGGCTTTTCGGGTCTGACCAGGGTCTGACCAGGGTCTGACCGGCGCGGACTGCGCGCCGGGTCAGAGACCGGCGGCGGCGCGCAGGGCGTCGGCCTTGTCGGTGCGTTCCCAGGTGAAGGTGGTGAAGGTGTCGACCTCGCCGGTGACCGGATTCTTCACCGACAGCGTTTCCGGGGTGCGGCCGAAGTGACCGTAGGCGGCCGTCTTGCGGTACATCGGATGCAGCAGGTCGAGCATGCGGGTGATGGCATACGGGCGCAGGTCGAAGACTTCGCGCACGAGCTTGATGATGCGCTCGTCGCTGATCTTGCCGGTGCCGAAGGTGTTGACCGACACCGAGGTCGGCTGCGCCACGCCGATGGCGTAGGAGACCTGGATTTCGCAGCGGTCGGCGAGGCCGGCGGCGACAATGTTCTTGGCCACGTAGCGGCCGGCATAGGCGGCGGAGCGGTCGACCTTGGACGGATCCTTGCCGGAGAAGGCGCCGCCACCGTGGCGGGCCATGCCGCCGTAGCTGTCGACGATGATCTTGCGGCCGGTGAGACCGCAGTCGCCGACCGGACCGCCGATGACGAAGTTGCCGGTCGGGTTGATGTGGAACTGGGTGCCGGAGTGCAGCCACTCGGCCGGCAGCACCTGCTTGACGATCAGCTCCATGACACCTTCGCGCAGATCGGCGAGGCTGACGTCCGGGCTGTGCTGGGTCGACAGCACGACGGCGTCGACGGCGACCGGCTTGCCGTTCTCGTAGCGGAAGGTGACCTGCGACTTGGCGTCCGGGCGCAGCCACGGCAGCAGGCCGGACTTGCGGGCTTCGGCCTGGCGTTCGACGAGGCGGTGCGAGTAGGTGATCGGGGCCGGCATGAGCACGTCGGTCTCGTTGCTGGCGTAGCCGAACATCAGGCCCTGGTCGCCGGCGCCCTGGTCTTCCGGCTTGCTGCGGTCGACGCCCTGGGCAATGTCGGGCGACTGCTTGCCGATGATGTTGATGATGCCGCAGGTGGCGCCGTCGAAGCCGACGCTGGAGCTGGTGTAGCCGATGTCGTTGATGACACCGCGCACGAGGTCCTCGAGATCGACCCAGGCGCTGGTGGTGACTTCGCCGGCGACAATGGCGACACCGGTCTTGACCAGGGTTTCGCAGGCCACGCGGGCGAACTTGTCCTGAGTGATGATGGCGTCAAGAACGGCATCGGAGATCTGGTCGGCGATCTTGTCCGGGTGGCCTTCGGAGACTGACTCCGAGGTAAAAACGCTGTATTCGCTCATGGCGTGTTCCTGTCTGCAAGTCTCAGATGTGGCTGCTGGCAGCCGGCTTGGGTTTGGTGAATTCGCGCAGCTGCAGGCGGAAGCCGTTGCGCTGCGCCAGGTATTCCTCGCGCGCCGGCAGCAGTCCGGCCTGTCCGGCCCAGGTGGTCAGGGTCTCCGGCGCAAAGCCGGGCCAGACGTCGCCGCAGACCTCGCGGGCCTTCTCGCCCTGGCCATGCACGCACAGCTCGGTGAGTACGAAGGTGCCGCCGGGGGCGAGCAGGCGGGCGACATCGGCGATGACCTGGGCCGGGCGGGCGGTGTGGTGCAGCACCATGTTCATGACCACGGCATCGGCGGACGGCAGCTGCAGGCTGATGGCGGCAGTGGTGTCGCCGGCCACGAAGCGGACATTGCCGGCGCCGGCATCGCGCACGCGGCGCTCGGCCTGCCGCAACATCTCGCTGCTGGCATCGAGGGCGATGACCTGGCTGGCGAGGCTGGCGAGATCGGGCAGCAGCTCGCCGCCGCCGGGACCGATTTCCAGCACCACGCCGCCGCTGGCGAGCTGGGCCACGCGTTCGACCACGCGCGGACCGTAGTCGGCCAGGCGCGCGATCAGGTCCTGATGCTGGCGGTATTCGCTGCCGTGCTCGGCGAAGAAGCGTCGGCTGGCTTCGGCGCGCGCGGCCTGCACCGTCTCCAGACGCTGCATGATGTCGTGGTCGGCGAGCGTGGCATCGAGCGTGGCAAACAGCTCGGCGATCAGCGGCGATTCCGCCGGCGCCCGCCGGTAATAGAGATTGGTGCCTTCGCGTCTGTGCGCCACCAGGCCGGCCTCGGAGAGGATCTTGAGGTGGTGGCTCATGGACGGCTGCTTGATGTCGAAGAGCTGACAGAGTTCGAGCACGCCGAAGGAGTCACGGGCCAGCGCGCGGAGAACGGCCAGGCGCAGGCGATCGCCGGCTGCCCAGGCGAGGTCGGCCAGTTGATCCAGGGTGGCGAAAGCGGTTGTCGTGCTCGTCATGGTGAGGGAGTGTAGCGGCATCGGCATCAAATATCAAAATTCATGAATATAGAAAACTATTGATGAATTTCGCCGGTGGCATGGCGAGCGGATGGCCGCCATTCTGCTTTCTGTCTCTTTTGTGGCGGCTTTCGCGTCAAGGAGCTGTGCGGATGTTTGCTCCCGGCCGGTCGAATCGGTGAAAATTGCGCCTTTGCCGAGCCTAGCGCCGGCGGTCGCCCCCCTGACTGGAGCCCCTGCATGCCTGCGCAGCCCCTGAACCAACGCCATCTGGCCAATGCCATCCGCGCCCTCGCCATGGACGCCGTGCAGAAAGCCAACTCCGGCCATCCCGGCGCGCCCATGGGCATGGCCGATATCGCCGAGGTGCTGTGGCGCCAGTTCATGCGCTTCAATCCGGCCAATCCGGGCTGGGCCAACCGCGACCGCTTCGTGCTCTCCAACGGCCACGGCTCCATGCTGCAGTACGCGCTGCTGCATCTGACCGGCTACGACCTCGGCATCGACGACCTCAAGCAGTTCCGTCAGCTCCACAGCCGCACCCCGGGCCACCCCGAGTTCGGCTATGCCCCCGGCATCGAGACCACCACCGGTCCGCTCGGCCAGGGCATCGCCAATGCCATCGGCATGGCGCTGGCTGAAAAGACCCTGGCCGCGCAGTTCAACCGCGACGGTTTCCCGGTGGTCGACCACTTCACCTACTGCTTCCTCGGTGACGGCTGCCTGATGGAAGGCATCTCGCACGAGGTCTGCTCGCTGGCCGGCACGCTCGGCCTCGGCAAGCTCATTGCCTACTATGACGACAACGGCATCTCCATCGACGGCGAAGTCGAAGGCTGGTTCACCGATGACACCGTGCAGCGCTTCCAGGCCTACGGCTGGCAGGTCATCGGCCCCATCGACGGCCATGACAGCGATGCCATCCGCACCGCCACGCAGGAAGCCCAGGCCGACGGCGCACGCCCGACCCTGATCATCTGCAAGACCGTGATCGGTGCCGGCTCGCCCAACAAGCAGGGCAAGGAAGACTGCCACGGTGCGCCGCTGGGCGACGCCGAGATCGCGCTCACCCGCGAGGCCCTGGGCTGGGCCCATGCCCCGTTCGAGATTCCGCAGGACATCTACGATGCCTGGGATGGCCGCGCCAAGGGCGATGCCCTGGAGCTGAACTGGAACGGCCTCTGGCAGTCCTATGCCAAGGCTCATCCGGCGCTGGCCGCCGAGCTGCAGCGTCGCCTCGCTGGTGATCTGCCGGCCGATTTCGCAGCCCAGGCCGATGCCTGGATCCAGGCCTGCAACGACAAGGGCGAAACCATTGCTTCGCGCAAGGCTTCGCAGAACACGCTGAACGCCTTCGGCCCGCTGCTGCCGGAACTGCTCGGCGGCTCCGCCGACCTCGCCGGTTCCAACCTGACCCTGTGGAAGGGTTGCCATGGCGTGCAGGAGCATGCCGACGGCAACTACGTGTTCTACGGCGTGCGCGAGTTCGGCATGAGCGCCATCATGAACGGCGTCGCCCTGCATGGCGGCTTCATTCCCTACGGCGCCACCTTCCTGATGTTCATGGAATACGCCCGCAATGCCCTGCGCATGGCCGCGCTCATGAAGCAGCGCGCCATCCACGTCTACACCCATGACTCCATCGGCCTCGGCGAAGACGGCCCGACCCACCAGCCGGTCGAGCAGCTCGCCAGCCTGCGTCAGACGCCGAACCTGGCCTCCTGGCGTCCGGCCGACACCGTCGAGTCGGCAGTGGCCTGGCGTGAAGCCCTGCTGCGCAAGGACGGTCCGACCGCGCTCGTGTTCTCGCGCCAGAACCTGCCGCACCAGAGCCGTGATGCCGGCCAGATCCAGGCCATTGCCCGTGGCGGCTATGTCCTGCGCGATGCCGCCCAGGTCGATGTCATCCTCATCGGCGCCGGCTCGGAAGTGTCGCTGGCCATGGCCGCTGCCGACCAGCTCGCCGCCGAAGGTCTCGGTGTGCGCGTGGTGTCCATGCCGTCGCCGGACACCTTCCTCAAGCAGGATGCCGCCTACCGCGAGCAGGTGCTGCCGGGTGCCGTGCGCAAGCGCGTCGCCGTCGAGGCCTCGATCACCGATTACTGGCACCGCTTCACCGGCCTCGATGGCGCTGTCGTCGGCATGACCACCTACGGCGAGTCGGCCCCGGCCGGTGATCTCTACAAGCATTTCGGCATCACCGCCGAGGCTGTCGTTGCCGCGGTGAAGGGGCTGGCGTGAGCCGGCCCCGGCCGCTGGAGCTGACGGCGTGACACTGCGCGTTGCCATCAATGGTTTCGGCCGCATAGGCCGCCATGTGCTGCGCGCGCTGATCGAGGCGGGTGAGCGTCATCCGCTGCAGATCGTCGCCATCAACGACATCGGCCAGCCCGAGGCACTGCTGCATCTGCTGCGCTACGACACCACCCATGGCCGCTTTCCCGGCGAGGTGGTGCTGGAAGACAACGTCCTGCGCGTCGGTAGCCAGCGCATCGCGCTCTACAGCGAGCCGCACCCCGAGAAGCTGCCCTGGCGCCATCTCGTCGTCGATGTCGTGCTCGAGTGCACCGGCCAGTTCCGTGCCCATGCCCAGGCCGCGCGTCACCTCGATGCCGGCGCTGGTCGCGTCATCATCGGTGCGGCGCCGTTCGACACCGCCGATGCCATCGTCGTCCATGGCGTCAATCACGGCGACCTGCGTCGCGAGCATCGCGTCATCTCGGCCGCCAGCTGCACCTCGCATGCGCTCTGTCCGCTGCTGCAGGCCTTCGAGCGCCTGAGCGGCATCGAGTCGGCGCTGATGACCGAGATCCATGCCTATACCTCCGATCAGGTCCTGCTCGATCACGTCCATCGCGATCCGCGTCGTGGCCGTGCCGGTGCGCAGAACATGATCCCGACCACGTCGAGCGCGCTCGGTGTGGCACGCAAGATATTTCCGGCGCTGGCCGATCGCCTGGGTGGCTACTCGCTGCGCGTGCCGACCATCAACGTCGCGGCCATTGATCTGTCCGTGCAGATGAGTCGTCCGCTGACGCTGGACGCGCTCCATGCCGGCCTGCGTGAATATGCCGCCGGCAGCGGGCAGGGCTGGATGGCCGTCAACGACGAGCCGCTGGTCTCCGCCGACTTCAACCATCGCAGCGAGTCGCTGATCCTCGATCTGACCCAGACCGAAGTGGTCGGCAGCCAGGCCCGTGTCTTCGCCTGGTATGACAACGAATGGGGCTATGCCAACCGCCTGCTGGATCTTTGCGTGGCGGTCGCGAGCCTTGAAAGAGATTGATGCCGTCGTCCTGCCAGCGGGCAGGGCGGCTGAACACGAACATTGCACAGGAGCAAGACCATGACCGTCCTCAAGATGACCGACCTCGATCTGCGCGGCAAGCGCGTGCTGATCCGTGAAGACCTCAACGTGCCGGTCAAGAACGGTGTCATCCGTTCCGATGCCCGCCTCGTGGCGTCGCTGCCGACCATCAGGCTGGCCCTGGAAAAGGGTGCCGCCGTGCTGGTCTGCTCGCACCTCGGCCGTCCTGTCGAAGGTGAATACAGCGAGGAGAACTCGCTGAAGCCGGTGGCCGAATGGCTGTCCGCCAAGCTTGGCCAGAACGTGCCGCTGGTTGCCGATTACCTCGATGGTGTCGCTGTCGAGCCGGGCCAGGTCGTGCTGCTGGAGAACGTGCGCTTCAACAAGGGCGAGAAGAAGAACCTCGACGAGCTGACGCGCAAGTACGCGGCGCTCTGCGATGTCTTCGTGATGGACGCCTTCGGTACCGCCCACCGCGCCGAAGGCTCGACCCATGGTGTCGCGCAGTTCGCCAAGGTCGCTGCCGCCGGCCCGTTGCTGGCCGCCGAACTGGAGGCCCTGGGCAAGGCCCTGGACAAGCCGGAGCGCCCGATGGCCGCCATCGTCGCCGGCTCCAAGGTGTCGACCAAACTCGACGTGCTGACCTCGCTGAGCACCCTCTGTGACCAGCTCATCGTCGGTGGCGGCATCGCCAACACCTTCCTCGCCGCTGCCGGCTACCCGGTCGGCAAGTCGCTCTGCGAGCACGATCTCATCGACACGGCGAAAGCCATCGCCGCCAAGGTCAGCGTGCCGCTGCCGACGGACGTTGTGGTGGCTGAAGTGACCGGCCCGATCGAGGACTTCTTCGCTTTCGTGCAGGCCGCCACACCGGTGGTCAAGGCCGTCGCCGATGTCGGCCCGAACGACATGATTCTCGATGTCGGCCCGGATACCGCTGCGCAGTTCGCCGGTCTGCTCAAGGCCGCCAGGACCATCCTCTGGAACGGCCCTGTCGGCGTTTTCGAGGTCGATGCCTTCGGTGCCGGCACCGAAGCCCTGAGCAAGGCCATCGCCGAGTCGAGCGCCTTCTCCATCGCCGGTGGCGGTGATACCTTGGCGGCCATCGACAAGTACGGCGTCGCCGACCAGGTGTCCTACATTTCCACCGGCGGCGGTGCCTTCCTCGAGTTCGTCGAGGGCAAGGTGCTGCCGGCCGTGGCAGCGCTCGAAGCCGCCGCAGGCAAGCAGTAAGCCGCAGGCAGCAAGTACCATCGGCCCCGCATGGCGGGGCCGGCAGAATTCAGCATAGCGGGCCGCACGCTGCGGCCCTCAGGAGAAAAACATGGCTCTCATCAGCCTGCGTCAGCTGCTCGATCACGCCGCCGAACACAGCTACGGCGTGCCGGCCTTCAACGTCAACAACCTCGAGCAGATGCGCGCCATCATGGAAGCGGCCGCCAAGACCGATTCCCCGGTGATCGTGCAGGCCTCGGCCGGTGCCCGCAAATACGCCGGCGCGCCGTTCCTGCGCCACCTCATCCTGGCCGCCATCGAAGAGTTCCCGCAGATCCCGGTGGTCATGCACCAGGACCACGGCACCTCGCCGGCGATCTGCCAGCGCTCCATCCAGCTCGGCTTCAGCTCGGTCATGATGGATGGTTCGCTGGGTGAAGATGGCAAGACCCCGACCAGCTACGAATACAACGTCGGCGTCACCCGCCGCGTCGTCGAAATGGCGCATGCCTGCGGCGTCTCGGTGGAAGGCGAGATCGGCTGCTTGGGTTCGCTGGAAACCGGCATGGCCGGTGAAGAGGATGGTGTTGGCGCCGAAGGCGTGCTCGACCACTCGCAGCTGCTGACCGATCCGGAAGAGGCCGCGCGCTTCGTCCAGGACACCGGCGTTGACGCCCTCGCCATCGCCATCGGCACCTCGCATGGCGCCTACAAGTTCACGCGTCCGCCCACCGGTGACATCCTGGCGATCGATCGCATCAAGGAAATCCACCAGCGCATCCCGAACACCCATCTGGTCATGCACGGTTCGTCGAGCGTGCCGCAGGACTGGCTGGCGATCATCAATCAGTACGGTGGCGACATCAAGGAAACCTACGGCGTGCCGGTCGAGCAGATCGTCGAGGCCATCAAGCACGGCGTGCGCAAGGTCAACATCGACACCGACCTGCGTCTGGCCTCCACCGGCGCCATCCGCCGCCACATGGCGCAGAACCCGTCGGAATTCGATCCGCGCAAGTTCTTCAAGGACACCATCGTGGCCATGCGTGATGTCTGCGTCGATCGCTACGAAGCCTTCAACTGCGCCGGCCAGGCCAGCAAGATCCGTTCGCTGTCGCTCGATGCCATGACCGAGCGCTACATCCGCGGCGAGCTCCGCCAGCAGGTGCAGTAAGCCGTCCCGGCGCTTCGTCCCGGCCAGGGCCGCATCTCCGGATGCGGCCTTTGTCTTTTCAGGCATGCAGCTTTCGTGATTCCCCGGTAAGCTCGGACCATTCCCGGTTTGCCAGGACAGGACGTTGACTGCTTTCTCCGTTGATCAGGCGCGCCGCGCCATGCCGGCGCTGGACCTCGCCGTGCGTGCGCCTGTGCGCGGCGTGCTCGCCGACTATTGCCGCTTCTACGGGCTGGATGCGTTCTCGCAAGAGGGCATGCAGCACTACTTCGGTCATGTCGAAGCCTATGGCTACGACATCGCCACCCATGTCTTCCTGCCGGCACGACCACCGCGCGGCACCTTGCTGGTGCTGCATGGCTATTTCGATCATGTCGGCCTGTTCGTGCACGCCATACGGCGCGGTCTGCAACGCGGCTACGCCGTGCTGGCCTACGACCTGCCCGGACATGGCCTGTCGTCCGGTGCCATTGGCGACATCGAGGATTTCTCGCATTACCAGGAAGTGCTGCGCGATGTCCTGACTCTGCTCAAGCCGCAACTGCCCGGCCCCTGGGTCGCGGTCGGGCAGAGCACCGGCGGTGGCATCCTGCTCGATCACGTGCTGTCGTCGCTGGCCGAGGGCCGGCGCCCGCAGTTCCAGCGCATCCAGCTCTGGGCGCCGCTGGTGCGCATCGCGCAGTGGCGCAAGGTCAAGCTCAGCTATCAGCTCATGGGGCGTTTCCGCCGCGTCATTCCACGGCATTTCCGGCGCAGCAGCAGTGATGACGACTTCATTGACCTGGTCTGGCATCGCGACCCCTTGCAGGCGCGCGAGCTGCCCATGCGCTGGGTCGACAGCGCCATCCGCTGGGAGGCCCGCCTGCAGACGCTGCCGGCCTGCCGTTTTCCGCTGACCGTGGTGCAGGGCCTGGAGGACGTCACGGTGGACTGGCGCTACAACGTCGATTTCGTGCGCCGCCACAGCTTCCTGGAAAGTCTGATCGAGCTGCCGGGGGCCTCGCATCATCTCGCCAACGAGCGCGAGGACATGCGCGAGCGCGTCATGGCGGCGCTGGACCGGCATGTGCTGACCTGAGACAAGATGGCTTGTCGGTTTTGCCGGTTATGGCTACTATCGGGTGTCTGCGCAATCTGACTGCGCATATTTTCAGAAGAGGGTGTCATGGCTCAACAGCGTATCGAAGTGGTTCAGGCTTTCCCGTTCTCGGTCGAGAAGCTCTATGCTTTCCTCAGCGAGCATGAAAATCTCGGTGCCATCTTCCCGGCGAAAATCAAGCGTGTGCGTGATGGCCAGGGCAGCGTCAACGGCGTCGGCTCGGTGCGCAAGATCATCATGGCGCCCGGTCTCGCCCTGGAAGAGACGGTGACCAAGGCCGAGCCCAACCAGCTCATCGAATACACCATCACCAAGGGTGGCTGGCCGATCAACGATCACTACGGCGTGATGAAGTTCTACCCTTACGAGGGCGGCTCGCGCCTGCACTACACCATCGACCTCGGCGCGGCGCTGCCGGGTGCTGCCTGGGTGGTCAAGAAAGCCCTCGAAGGCTCGATCCGCTCGGGTCTGAAGAAGCTGGCGAAGGACGGCATCTGATAGTTACCCGGGTCATGAAAAGGGCTGCCTAGGCAGCCCTTTTCATTTCTGCAGCACAGCGACAGGCATCAGCCGGGGTTGATGCCGACCAGCACTTCCAGGCGACCCGGACGCACGCGCAGGTCGCGGATCTCGAACTGGTTGACCAGCTGCAGCAGCAGCTCCTGACTGTCCTTGAGGGTGGTCAGGCCGGGCAGCACCGAGAGGTCGCTGAGGCTGAGCAGCTTCTCGACCATCCATGAGCGGTTGTTGAGGAAATCGACCAGCGCGGTCTTCTGCAGATCGATGCGCCACAGGCGCGGACCCTCGTGGCGCACGCCGGGCAGGCTCTGCAGCATCTGGTTCACCGGCGAGCGCGTCGGCAGCCGGTTGGCGACATAGAAAGCGCCGCGTCCGACCTGGCGCGTGGCCCAGTTGGTGACGATGTTGGTCTGACGGAACTGGGCATCGAGGTCCTCGCCGACCTGGCGCACGCGCAGATACTGCTCGTCACGCGAGATCTTGCACTCGAGCACGTCAAATTCCAGCTCCACCGTGTACACCAGACGGTTGTGATGACCGTCAACAGCAGCGGTGAGACGGTCGTCGCCGCAGAAAACGGTGATGTGGTCTATGTTTGGAGAGCTCTTCAGCTTCTGGCGCAGCTGCTTGTTGAGCAGGCTTTCCGGCAGGGCCAGCGTCAGCGTGGATTTGCGCAGATAGGCCTGGGCCATTTGCAGCGCGACTTCCTTGGCGATCTGACCGGCGGCCTTGGCGGTGTCACCGGCGATCTGGGCCGCGACCTTGGCGCCATCCTCGGCCAGCTGGGCCACGACCTGGGCACCCTCGGAGGCGATCTGCAGGGCCGAGCGGGCGGCCTCGTTGGCGATTTCGGCGACACCCTTGGCCGTTTCACTGGCCATGCCGGCCACTTCCCGGGCGGTCTCGCTGGCCACATCGACGACTTCGCGGGCCGCCAGACCGGCCTTGCCGGCGACATCGCGGGCGCGTCCGACGGCACGACCGAGACGGATTTCGACGCGCCGACGGCGTTGCGGGGCCGGTGCTTCGGCGCTCTTCGAGGGCTCGGGCAGGTCGGGCGTGTCAGGCGTGTCGTCAGTCATATCCGGGTCCGTGTAGCGGTAGGCCATTTATACACAGTCGGCGACTGTCGTGGGAAGCGTCCGGAAGGACGGACTGACTTGCCTGTGAGGCAATTAATTACTAGTATTTGAGCTAATGGACTAATCAGGTAATGAGTACCATGTCTGAAAGCCTGACCGCACTGCAGACACAGCTCTGGTTGAGCATGGTGCAACAATGTTGCCGTGCCGAGGACATCAGCTTTGATGAACTGGCTCGCGCGGCTCTGCTCGATATCGCCAGGCCCCGGGGGCTGCCACCTTCGCTCACCCTGTATCAGCTTGATCGCCTGCTGCTGGCGGTGGAACGGCACCTGAAAGACAAGGGCCGGGGACTGTTTGTCGCCATGCTGGTGCTGGATTTCGACAGGGTCATGGGGCATGGTCCGGTGCTCAGCGCCAAGCAGACCCTGGGCGCAGCCGGTGAGTATCTGCTTCGCTATCTGCCGCATATGCATCCTGGCTACGCGGGAGAAATGGAGCTGATGGAAGACGGCAGCTGCCTGGCTCGCCTGCGTATCAGCCATGTCCGCGCAAGTGCCCGCCATTGCCACCAGCTCATCCTCTCCGGATTCGTCATCAATCTGTTGCAGCGCTTTCCCGGGCAGGAACAGGATGGTGCGCGCGTGCACGAGGTCAGGCTGCCCTCGGCCCTGATCCAGAGCCATCCCGAGCTGTCGGCATGGCAGGTGCCGCTGCAGGTTGACGAGGAGTGGCTGGCAGTGCGCGGCGACAGCCGCATGCTGGCGCGTGAAGCGCCGAATTACTCGGCCGGCATGGAGGATGCCCTGCAACGCATCCTCGATGTCATCCTGCAGCAGGACTGCGTCATCGACCATCAGCCCAGCCGGGTGGTGGACGTGCTGCTGGAGCATGTCGAGAGCGGGCGGCGGGCGGGGTTGCCCGATATCGCCCTGGCGCTGGGCATCAAGCAGCGCACGCTGCAGCACCATCTCAACCAGGAAGGCCTGTCATTCAACCGGCTGCGCGGTCAGGTCCAGGCGCATGTCGCCTGCGACCTCATAGCCCGGGGTTGCAGCACCGATGAAATTGTCACCAGCCTGGGCTACAGCAGTCGCAGCGCCTTTCATCATGCCTTCACGCGTATCACCGGGCAGCGCCCGGCGCAGGTGCGGCGCAACCTGCGGTCTCAGCTGCCGGAGCCGCCGTGCGCAGGCAAGGCGCCGCCGCCGAGAGCCTTGTAGAGCGTGATCAGATTGTTCTCGCGTGACAGCCTGGTGGCAATCAGGGCCTGCTGCGCGCCATAGAGCGAGCGCTGGGCATCGAGCAGGGTCAGGTAGCTGTCGACACCCTTGCTGAAGCGTGCCTCCGACAGGCGGAAGCTGTCCTGGCTGGCGCTCAGCAGGTCCTGGCGAGCACGCAGCTGCTCATCCAGGGTGGCGTGATCGGCGAGGGCATCGGCCACTTCCCTGAATGCGCTCTGAATGGCCTTTTCGTACTGCGCCGTGGCGATCTCGCGCTCGACCCTGGCCGACTTCAGGCCGGCGAGCAGGCGGCCGCCACTGAAGATCGGCAGATTGACCTGCGGCGCGAAGCCCCACACCCGAGTGCCCGATTCGAACAGCCCGGACAGCTGATCGCTGGCGCTGCCGACGCTGGCAGTCAGCGAGATGTTCGGGAAGAAGGCGGCGCGTGCGGCACCGATATTGGCATTGGCGCCCTTCAGGCGATGCTCGGCGGCGAGTATGTCGGGGCGCTGCTGCAGCACCTGAGAGGGGATGCCGGCGGGCAGATCGCGAATGCTGCTCACCTGCTCCGGCAGGGCGGTCGGCAGCAGGTCGGCGGGAATTTCCGTGCCGACCAGCACGCTCAGGGCATTGCGATCACGGGCCGTCTGACTGCTGTAGCCGGCCATGTCGGCACGCGCTGTCTCCACTCCCGTGCTGGCCTGGGCGAGATCGAGCTGCGAGGCCACGCCCAGTTCGGCGCGACGGGCGATCAGCTCATGTGACTCCTGACGGCTCCTGTAGGTGTCCTGTGCCAGCCTGAGCCGCTCCTGATCGGCAGCCAGTGTCAGCCAGGCCGAAGAAACCTCGGCAACCAGGCTGATCTGCGTCGTGCGCTGCGTTTCGATCGTGGCCAGGAAGGACTCCAGGGCGCTGGCATTGAGGCTGCGCAGGCGGCCGAAGAAGTCCAGCTCGTAGGCGCTGAAGCCGACGTTGGCACTGACGCTGCGGCTGATGTAGCTGCTGCCGGTGGCGGACAGATCGGCCGACACGCGGGAATTGCTGTTGCTGCCGCTGACGCCTATGGCCGGAAACAGCTCGGCGCCCTGGATGCGGTATTCGGCGCGCGCCTTCTCGATGTTGAGCGCGGCCACACGCAGGTCGCGGTTGTTGTCCAGTGCCAGTGTCAGCAGCCGGCACAGACGCTCATCGGCAATGAACTGCTGCCAGGCCAGCTGTGCTGCCGGTTCGCCGGCCTGCTCACTGCCCGAGGCGGTGGCGGTCGGCCAAGCGCTGCCGACCGGCGCCGCCGGGCGCTGGTAGACCGGTGCCATGGTGCAGGCCGCGAGCAGGGTGGCAGTGGCCAGCGTGGCGGCTTTCAGCGGATAACGGGTCATCACGAAGCCTCCTCGTCCTTCCTGGCCGGGCGCGGCGAGAAGCGCGAGCGCACCAGCACGAAGAAGAGCGGAACAAAGAAAATGCCGAGCGCGGTGGCGGTCATCATGCCGCCGAGCACGCCGGTGCCGATGGCATGCTGGCTGCCCGAGCCGGCGCCGTGGCTGAGCGCCAGCGGCATCACGCCGAGGCCGAAGGCCAGCGAGGTCATCAGGATGGGACGCAGACGCAGACGCACCGCCTCGAGAGTGGCCTCGACCAGTGTGCGGCCCTGTTCCTGCAGCTCCTTGGCGAACTCGACGATGAGGATCGCGTTCTTGGCGGCGAGACCGATGGTGGTGAGCAGGCCGACCTGGAAGTAGACATCGTTGGTGAGTCCGCGCAGCTGGGTGGCGAGCAGGGCGCCGATGATGCCCAGCGGGACCACCAGCATGACCGCGAACGGAATCGACCAGCTCTCGTAGAGCGCCGCCAGGCAGAGAAAGACCACCAGCAGCGAGATCGCGTAGAGCAGCGGAGCCTGGCCACCGGCGCTGCGTTCCTGATCGGACACGCCGGTCCATTCATAGCCGATGCCGGCCGGCAGCTTCGCCGCCAGCGCCTCGACGGCCTTCATGGCCTCGCCCGAGCTGTGGCCGGGTGCGGCACCGCCCTGGATATTGAGCGAGGGCTGGCCGTTGTAGCGCTCCAGGCGCGGCGACGAGAAGCCCCAGTGCGCGCTGGCGAAGGCCGAGAACGGCACCATCTCGCCCTGCTTGTTGCGCACATGCCACTTGTCGAGGTCTTCCGGCACCATGCGCGCCGGGGCGTCACCCTGGACATAGACCTTCTTGACGCGACCCTTGTCGAGGAAGTCGTTGACGTAGCTGCCGCCCCAGGCCGTGTTCAGCACGTTGTTGATGTCGGCCAGCGAGAGGCCGAGCGCGGTGGCCTTCTGCGGGTCGATGTCGAGACGGTATTCCGGAGTGTCCTCCTGACCGTTGGGGCGCACGCCGGCCAGCACCGGGTCCTGACTGGCCATGCCTAGCATCTGGTTGCGCGCTTCCATGAGCTTGTCGTGGCCGAGACCGCCGAGGTCCTGCAACTGCAGATCGAAGCCGCCGGCATTGCCGAGCTCGCGCACGGCCGGCGGCACGATCGGGAAGATCATGCCGTCACGGATCTTCGCGAAGGCCGCCTTGGCGCGCGCGGCAATGGCCTGCACGCTCTGGTCGGCACGCGAGCGCTCGGACCAGTCCTTGAAGCGCACGAAGGTCAGGCCGGCATTCTGGCCGCTGCCGGCGAAGCTGAAGCCGACGACGCCGAACATGGCCTCGACGTTTTCCTTCTCCTCGACCAGGAAGTGATGCTCGACCTGCTTGAGCACCTGCAGCGAACGCTCCTGGGTGGCACCGGCCGGCAGCTGGATCATGGTGTACATGAAGCCCTGATCCTCTTCCGGCAGGAACGAGGTCGGCAGCTTGACGAAGAGGAAGGCCATGGCGGCGACGATGACGGCGTAGACCAGCAGCCACGGCTTGCCGCGACGGATGATGCTGCCGACGATGCCCTGGTAGCGCTTGCTGCCGCGATCGAAGTTCCGGTTGAACCAGCCGAAGAAGCCGGTCTCGTGATAGTGGCCGCCGGCCGGGAGCGGTTTCAGCAAGGTGGCGCAGAGCGCCGGTGTCAGCACCAGGGCGACGATCACCGAGAGCACCATGGCGGAGACGATGGTGATGGAGAACTGGCGATAGATGACGCCGGTCGAGCTGCCGAAGAAGGCCATGGGCACGAACACCGCCGACAGCACGAGGGCGATGCCGACCAGCGCGCCGGTGATCTGCTGCATGGACTTGCGCGTGGCATCGCGTGGCGACAGGCCTTCCTCGCTCATCACGCGCTCGACGTTCTCGACCACGACGATGGCGTCATCGACCAGCAGGCCGATGGCCAGCACCATGGCGAACATGGTCAGCGTATTGATCGAGTAGCCGAAGCTGGCGAGCACGCCGAAAGTGCCGAGCAGCACCACCGGCACCGCGATGGTCGGGATCAGCGTGGCGCGGAAGTTCTGCAGGAACAGGTACATCACCAGGAAGACCAGGATGATGGCCTCGGTCAGGGTCTTCACCACTTCCTCGATCGACAGCTTCACGAACGGCGTGGTGTCGTAGGGGAACACCGCCTTCATGCCGGCCGGGAAGAACTTCTGCAGCTCGCCGACCTTCTGCTTGACCAGTTCGGCGGTTTCCAGCGCGTTGGCGCCGGTTGCCATCTTGATGGCCAGGCCGGTGGCCGGACGGCCGTTGAAGCGCGCCACGGTGCCGTAGTTTTCGCTGCCGAGCTCGACGCGGGCGACATCACGCAGATACACGCTGGCGCCGTTGCCGGTGGTCCTGAGCAGGATGTTGCGGAACTGCTCGGGCGTCTGCAGGCGGCTCTGCGCCGTGATGGTGGCATTGAGCTGCTGGCCCGGAATGGCCGGCGCGCCGCCGAGCTGGCCGGAGGAAACCTGGGTGTTCTGTGCCTGGATGGCGGCGGTCACATCGGCCGGCACCAGCTTGTAGCTGAGCAGCCTGGCCGGATCCAGCCAGATGCGCATGGCGTACTGGGCGCCGAAGAGCTGGGTGTCGCCGACACCCTTGACGCGGCTGATGGGGTCGACGACGTTGGCCGAGACGTAATCGCCGAGGTCGAACTGCGTCATGCTGCCATCTTCGGAGACGAAGCCGACCACGAGCAGGAAGTTGCGCGTGGCCTTGGCCACGGTCAGCCCGCTGCGCTGAACTTCCTGCGGCAGCAGCGCCATGGCCAGCTGCAGCTTGTTCTGCACCTGTACCTGGGCGGTGTCGGGATTGGTGCCGCTGTCGAAGCTGAGGGTGATGTTGAGGCTGCCGGCCGAGTCGCTGCTCGACGTCATGTAGTGCAGGCCGTCGATACCCTTCATCTTCTGCTCGATGACCTGCGTCACCGAGTCCTCGACGGTCTTCGCCGAGGCGCCCGGGTAGCTGCCGGTGATGGAGATCGACGGCGGCGCGATGTTGGGATACTGCGATATCGGCAGCGACCGGATGGAGAGCACACCGGCCAGCATGATGATGATCGCGATCACCCAGGCGAAGATCGGGCGATCAATGAAGAAGCGTGACATGTCGTGACTCCCGGCTTACTGCTTGGCGGCCGCGCCGGCGGATGGCGCGGCACCGGTCGTGGTGGCCGTGATGGTGGCGCTGGCATTGACCGGTACCGGCTTGACCTCGCTGCCGGGCTTGGCCTTCTGCAGACCGTCGACGATCAGGCGGTCGCCGGTCCTGAGGCCGTCACGCACCAGCCACTTGTCACCGATGGTGCGGCTGACCTGCAGCGTGCGCGCTTCGACCTTGTTGCCGGCTCCGATCACCAGTGCCGTGGCCTCGCCCTTGCTGTTGCGCGACACCCCCTGCTGCGGGGCCAGGATGGCCTGTTCGTCAACGCCCTCGGCGATCTCGGCGCGCACATACATGCCCGGCAGCAATTCCTGTTTTGGATTGGGGAAGACGGCGCGCAGCGTCACCGTGCTGGTGCCCGGATCGACGGTGACGTCGGAGAACTCCAGCGTGCCGGCCTGGCCGTAGCTGCTGCCATCCTCGAGGTGCAGACCGACCTTGATCTTGCCGCCTTCACGACGTACCTGGCCGGCCTCGACGGCACGGCGCAGGCGCAGCAGTTCGGTGCTGGACTGGGTGATGTCGACATAGATCGGATCGAGCTGCTGCACCGTGGTCAGGCTGGCGGCCTGATTGGCGGTGAGCAGGGCGCCCGGGGTCACCGAGGACTTGCCGATGCGTCCGGAAATGGGTGAGGTCACGCGCGTGAAACCGAGGTTGATGCGGGCGCTGTCGACGGCGGCGCGAGCCACCGTGACCTGGGCCTCGGCCTGCTTCAGCAGCGCCGTGGCATCGTCATATTCCTGCTGGCTGACCGCCTTGATCGCCACCAGCTCCTTGTAGCGGCCCGCCTTCAGCTTCGCTTGCAAGGCGCTGGCTTCGGCGCTGGCCAGGGTGCCGCGCGCGCTGTTGTAGGCGGCCTGATATGTCGCCGGGTCGATCTGGTAGAGCGGGCTGCCGGCCTTGACGTCGGCGCCTTCGCGGAACAGGCGCTGCTGCAGGATGCCGCCGACTTGCGGGCGCACCTCGGCTATCTGGTAGGCGGAGGTGCGGCCGGGGAGCTCGGTGCTGACATCGAGTCGCTGCGGCTGGATGGTGACGACACCGACCTCGGCCGGGGCGCTGGCGGGGGCATCCGGCTGCTTGCCGCAGCCTGCCAGAGTCACGCCGAGGGCGAGGGTGCTCGCCAGCCATGCCACATTGCGCTTGCTCTTCATGTCTCTGCTCCTGTATCCGGCGCCGCAAGGCCGCTGCCCCCTCCCCATGTGCGAGGAGGAATGCAGTCAGCCAGCATTAGATTGAACGTTCATTCTAAAATGATGTTAGGATCGCTTCAGAGGAAAGTCAATGATCCGTTAAAATCCCGGAAACCCCAGGCGAGATGTCATGGAAAAGCCCCGGAACACCAAATGTGACGAGTCGCGTGCCGAGGCACGGCGGCAACAGATACTCGACGCTGCCGGCCAGTGTTTCCGCGAGCACGGCTTCCATAGCGCCAGCATGCAGCTGATCGCGCGTACCGCCGGCATGAGCGTCGGTCATATCTATCACTACTTCGAGAACAAGGAAGCCATCATTGCCGCCATCGTGGCGGCGGACGAGGCCATTTCACGTACCCGCTTCGAGGGCTTCCGGCGTGAACCGGAGGTTTTCCGGGCCATGATCGACCAAGCCGACAAGGGTCTGGATCGTTGCCTGGATATCGACAGGTCGGCGTTGCTCATGGAGATCGTGGCCGAGTCCGGGCGCAATCCGCGCATCGCGGAAATCGTCCATGCCACCGACCGTGGCCTGCGTCAGCAGCTGGAAGACCTGATGGACAGGGTGCACGGCGAGCGGCATCCGGGCGAGGCTGTCGACCCGCGTCAGCGCGCGGCCCAGGTCGCGCTGATCTCGGTGGTCTTTGACGGCCTGCGCATGCGTTCCATCCGCCAGCCCGATCTCGACCGCGATGCCGTGCTGGAACTGCTGCGCCCTCTGCTCCAGCGCATACTCGAAGGCTGAGCCTGGCGCCTAGCCGGCGCTCAGCCGTTGCCTATGCCGACACTGACTTCCAGTCGTCCGGTCTGCACGCGCAGCGCGCGCACCTCGAACTGATCGACCAGCCGCTGCAGCAGCTCGCGGCTTTCATGCAGCACGTTCAGACCCGGCAGAATGCTGAAGTCGCTGAGCTCCACGAGCTTGTCGAGCATCCATGAACGGTTCTCGATGAAGTCGATGAAGCCGGCCTCGTCGAGGTCGATGCGCCAGCGTCTGTGGCCTTCCTGATGGATGCCGGGAATATCCTTGATGACCTGATTGGCCAGCGACGGCAGCGGCAGCTTGTTGGCCAGCCGGAAGGCATGACGTCCGGCCTGGCGTGCCACCCAGTTGACCGCGAAATTGGCCTGGCGCAGCTGGGTGTCGAGGTTCTCGTCGATCTGCTGCAGACGCAGGCAGCGCTCCTCCGGGGTGACCCGGCACTCGATCACGGCGAAATGCAGCTCGACGGTATAGACGATGCGATGGAAGTGGCCGTCGACCAGGATCCTGAGGCGGTCATCGCCGCAGTCTATGGTGAGGTGGTCGATGCCGTCGTGACCTTCCAGGCGCTGTCGGATCTGGTGATTGAGCAGGGCCTCCGGCAGGAACAGGGTGATGCTGCGCTTGCCGAGATAGGTCTGGGCGATCTTCAGCGCGGCCTCGCCGGTGGCGCCGATCATGTCGCCGGCGCTGCCGGTCAGTCCCTGGGTGGCCTGCGCGGCAGCATCGCGAGCCAGGCTGGCGACATCCCGGGCGACTTCGCCCGCGGCTTCGGCAACCTGCAGTGCCTGACCCAGGCTGCGCCTGATCAGACCCTTGTTGCGCGGCTTGTCCGGTACTCTGGCCATGCTGGCGTCCTGATGCTGTGTGGTCAGCCTGTTATACACAGAGCGGCCGGAGACCGACAGTCATGGCGGCTGTCGATTATCCGGTGACGGCTGGCGGGCCGGATTGCCTTAGTGCAGCCAGGCCATGCCGGTGCGCACGGCCTCGCGGGTGTTGTCGCGGATGATCTCGCCATGAGCCAGCACCAGACGCTCGAAGGGCCAGGCCATGATGCGCTCCAGGCTGGCGCGCGCGGGCTGGCGGCGGATGTAGAGCAGACGCAGCACACGCGGCCAGGTGACCTGGTCGAGGGCGCCGTTGAGCTTGAGATACATGCGGGTCGGGCCATGCGAACAGGTCTTGAAGTTCTCCACCAGATCGCAGGCGATCAGCGTGCGCGTGGCAGGGTGGTAGAGCACGGTCTCGTCGATCAGGGTGCCCTTGATGGTGACCGCTTCCAGATCGTCGCGCAGATCCGGGTGCAGGCTGTCGCTCAGGGTCTGGTGGAAGTGCAGGTCCTTGCGCTTCCTGTGCAGACCGGCCGGACCGTGCAGCAGGGCGTCGGGCCACAGACGCTGGGCATCGCCGGCGTAGAGGTGGTGGAAGAGATTG
Organism: Perlucidibaca sp.; assembly: GCA_023265995.1. Classification (GTDB taxonomy): domain Bacteria; phylum Pseudomonadota; class Gammaproteobacteria; order Pseudomonadales; family Moraxellaceae; genus Perlucidibaca. Next base: position 153,399 of record JAHFSA010000006.1, on the reverse strand, counting down.
GGGCAGATGATGTGTCGCACCGGGCCAAGCGCATTGATCTCGGCGAGCAGCTCCAGGTCCACGGGAATCGGCGAGTGCAGCACGATGCCGCCGGCGGCAAGACGGATCACGGTCATGCGGCTGCCGAGATGAAGGCCGACGAAGCTGAGTGGCGCCGAGGCGGCCCAGATATTGTCGGCGATGGGTTCGAGATGGCTCATGCGCTGGTCCTGTCTTGTACTTGTTGTTGCAGCCACGATCGGCATGGCGCAGGGGTGAGCGAAGCTTAAAACGAAAAGGCCCTGCAATGCAGGGCCTTCGCGACGGGGGTGGAGGAGGCTCAGAAGGCCTTCAACAGGCCCACCGAAACACTGTCCAGCGGCACCTTGAGGTCGTCGTCGTCCTTGAGGAAGACATGCTGGTACTCGCCACGGAGCTTGAGGCCGTCGTTCAGGTAGTGATCAATGCCGATGCCGACACCGGGCTGCCACTTGTCTTCGCTATCGCCCTCGATGTCGACATGGACATTGATGGCATCGGCGCGGAAATAGACCGAGGTGTCACGCGACAGCGGGTAGCTGCCCAGAGCGCCGAGGCTGATGCCGGTGAATTCGATGTCGGCCTTGCCGCCACTGCTGTTGTGAATGTCGAACTTGCCCATGTTCATGTAACGCGCTTCGAAGGAAACGAAGTCGTTGACGTGCAGGCCGACGCCGGCGCTGTAGCTCAGCGAGTCTTCCTTGCTCTGGATGTCGTTGGCGCCAGTCATGGCCGTAACGGCATCGCGCAGGTCCGACAGGTCGGCCTTGGCATAGCCGAGCTGACCGATGAGGTAGGGCACGGCCGTGTAGGAGGCGGGCGCGCTGCCCTCGGTTTGGGCGGTGGCGGTGGCGGAAAGCATGACGAGTGCAGCGGCAAGCGGAAGACGAAGCATGAGCGGTCCCTGAGTTGTGATGTCCTGAAAGCGGACCATACACAGGCGGAGCCGCGCCTGACAACCCTGCCTCCGTGACAGTCGCAGCCGGTCGCGCGGCTGCGCTGCCTCACTCGTCGTAGTTGCCGCACTCCGCCGCGCCCGGCACGTTCTTGCAGCGCGCGCGCTTGAGCAGGCTCATCATGACCGGGTCATAGACGCCATTGCGGGTCAGCACCTTCCGGGCTTCACTGAGCATCTGGTAGTACTTGTCCTGCTCGGCCTGGGGCAGGTCTATCCAGAAGTTTTTCGGAATGTCGTCCTCGGCGGCCTTGAGCATGTTGAAGAGGCCGTCGACATACTGCAGGCCGAACTTGCGCAGCTGGTTGAGGCGGCTGTCGAGGTCGGGGATCTTCGGCAGCACGCGATCGCGACGCACCACCACGGCAGCGGTGGCCTGCAGCAGCGGGAAGCGGATGACGCCGCCTTTGCTGCCCATGCCCTTGGCCAGCTCCATCGGCTTGTAGCCCATGGCGGGCGCGGCAATGATGTCGGCCTGGCCGTTGTTGAACTTGCCGGCATAGGTGCTGAAGTCGGCCGGCACCGGCTGCGCGCCTATGCCTGAAATCAGCTTCGACATGTTCGGTTCCCAGTCCAGCACCACCACGCGCTTGCCGGCCGCTTTCGACAGCGAATTGATCTGGCGGTCGTTGACGTACACGAAGATGGAGCCTATCGGCACGATGGCGGCGATCTGGTAGCGACCATTGACGGCCAGCGAAGCCACCACCGGGTTGGCCACCATCTGCATGAACGACTTCATCTCGGCATAGTTGCGCAGGTTGCCGGGGGCATCGATGCTGCCGATGGTGAAGTTGAACTGCTTGGCGCGCAGCGTCGAAATGGCGACCACGTCGCATTGCCCGGCCTTGAAGTCCTCGGCCGCGATGCGCTCGTCGGTATAGGGCCGGATGTCGGCGAACAGGTTCCATTCCTCGGCGAACTTGGCGAGGTCGCGTGCGCTCTGGATGATCTTGCCCTGGGGTCCGAGCGGGTCGAAGATGCAGAAGCTCAGGCGCACCGGTTTCGGCAGCGGCGCGGGCAGACCGGCCTTGGCCTTGTCGGGCGACGGCATGTCGACGCCGGCCAGCGGACCGGCAGCAGCCGGCAGGGCACAGACCGGCATCAGCGCCAGCAGCAGCGTGGGCGCCAGGCGCTGCCAGCGGGGCAGGGCATCATTCATCAAAGAGACTGCATTCTTCATTGGCAGGGTCATGTTTGCAGCGCACCTTTTTCAGCAGGGTCATGGTGTTGGTGTCATAGACACCGTCCTGGATCATGCGCAGGCGGGCTTCACGCACCATGCGCGAGTAGCGGACCTGCTCGGCGGGTGACAGCTCGATCCAGACCTCCTTGGGGATGGTCTTTTCGGCGGCCTTCAGACGCGTGATGAAGTTGTCCACGAACTGCAGACCGAAGTCCCTGACCTGGGCCATGCGCACGTCGAGATCGGGAATCTTGGGCAGCACCAGATCGCGCCGGATCAGGATGGTGCCGGTGGCATGCAGCAGCGGAAAGCGGATCACGCCGCCCTTCTTGCCGATGCCGCGATACAGCTCCAGCGGCTCGTAGGCCATGGCCGGGGCGGCGATGATGTCGACCTGGCCGTTGTTGAACTTGCCGCCGAAGCTGGTGATGTCGGAGGGCACCGGCTGGGCGCCGATGGCGGAAATCATCTTGGCCTGAGAGGTGTCCCAGTCGAGCACGGCGATCTTCTTGCCGGCCGCCTTCTCGATGGAGTTGATGCTGCGGTCGCGCGTCATGACGAACAGCGAGCCTATCGGCAGCATGCCCACGACCTGGTAGCGCCCGGCGATGGACATGGGCGCGAAGGCCGGATTGGCGAGCGCGCGGATCAGCGTCCTGACTTCGTCATAGCTGCGCAGGTTGCCGGGGGCGTCGATGCTGCCGACATAGCGGTTGTACTGCTTGGCGCGCAGGGTGCTGAGGCCGACGATCTCGCACTGGCCGGCCTTGAAGTCCTCGGATGCCACGCGCTCGTCCTGATAGGTCCTGACCGTCACGATCAGTCCCCATTTGCGCGCTTCCAGCATGAGATCGCGAGAGGTGTTGGCGATGGGGCCGTTGTTGCCCACCGGATCGAACACGCAGGCGCGCAGATGCACCGGCTGGGGCAGGGGCTGCAAGGTCGGCGCGGGATCGGCGCTGGCCGCGATCGACGCCAGGGCAAGGGCGGACAGCAGCAGGCCCGTGCTCATGCGGCGACCTGCCCGGTCCGGCAGCTGGAAGGAAAGCCGGAACATGCATGCTCCCTGTTGTTGTTCTTGTGGGGCAGCCGTGCCGGCATGATCATGCGGCGCGGTCTTGTCATTGTCCCGGACTATGCCTGATTTCGGCCGGCAGCCGCGATGTCATGATGTGCCAAATTACTGTCTTATCGGGACAGGGCGGGCGCGTTGCGGAAATGAAAAGGCCTGCATCAGCAGGCCTTTTCAACACAGGACGGAGGTATCAGCCCTTCAGGCAGGTGCTCATGAAGGCCTTGCGTTCATCGCCCTTCTTGCCGGTTGCCTGCTTGTTGCACGCGCCCATGCGCTGCTGCGGCGTCAGCTTGACGGCGGCAACCGGAGCGGCCTTGCCCGACAGGCAGGAGCTCATGAAGGTCTTGCGCTCGTCACCCTTCTTGCCGGTTGCCTGCTTGTTGCACTCGCCCATGCGCGACTGCTGCGGACTCATCGGCTTCATTTCAGCCTGGGCATAGCCTGCGGTCAGGCAGCAGCCCATAACAATTGCGGTCATCAATGCTTTCATGGGGTAACCCTCAGTCGTTCGTTTCGTTTTGGTACGGCACGCATGCTGTCTCTTGTCGCGTCAGCCATCCGTGGGCAGGCCGATCATGGCGCATTCGCCGGATGGCGCTCAACGCCCATCGCCACAACCGCCTGTCATTTCGTCTGCATTAATCTGGCGTTAATGATTGGCGTGGCAGAGGGGCAGCGCTTGCCGCCGCCTCTTCATCTTTCTCATGCCTCGCCAGACTCCTCCAGATGCCTGCGATAGAGGCTGGGCGCCTCCCCGGTCCAGCGTCTGAAAGCACGTCGGAAGTTGGCCGGATCGCCATAGCCGAGCATGAAGGCAATCTCCTGGAGCGAGAGCTGGTCATTGCGCAAGTGATCGATGGCCAGCTGCTGGCGAACGCTTTCGAGAATATCGCGATAGGAGGTGCCTTCCTCGATCAGCCGGCGGTGCAGGGTGCGCGCCGTGAGGTTGAGCAGGCGTGCCGTGACTTGCAGCGAGGGCAGTCCGCTTTGCTTCTCGAGCATCAGGATGCGGACGCGTGAGGCGACGCCCTGTTTTCTGGCGAGGCGCGACAACTCTTCCTGGCAGCGTTGAACGGCCTGTATCAGTGCTTGCGGGTTGCTGGCGCGAACGGGTTTGTCCAGTTGTGCCAGCGACAGCTCGAAACCATTCCAGGGGGCCTGATACAGCACGTCGCATCCGAACAGATCCCGGGCCAGGTGGCTGTGGGCGGGCTCGTCAAACGTGAACGCAGCGGCGCTGACCCGGCAAACGCCCATGGTCACGTACTCGAACAGGTTCTTCATGGTCAGCACGATGGCTTCAAGTACAGGCCTGGCGGCATCGCCCAGATGCAGGTGTTCCCGCATGCACAGACGGGCACGGTCATGCGTCAGCTCCAGGCTGACCAGTACCAGCGATGTCCGCAGCGGAAAGTAGCGCGCGATCAGCTCCAGTGCTTCACGTGCCGTGACGCTTTGCGAGGTGACATAGCCAAGCATGCCATGGCTGTTGACCAGCAGGCGTTCGCCAACCAGCAGGCCGAAAGCGTCGTCGCCGGTCAGCCTGATGGCTTCGAGAACCAGACGTCTGAAGTCCGTAAGCGACAGGTGCTGCACCTCCAGTTCACCCGTGGGGCCAGGTGCCTGCAGGCGCTGGAACCAGTCAGGCAGGCGGGCGCCCATGCGCGTGATCTGGTCGGCAATCTGCTGAACATATTGGGAGGGAAGGTAGAGATCCGCGTCTTTCATTTCAGACGTCATGTGGTTTTCCTGATTGTCAATAAATGACCCATGGATGTCAACGCATGACCTCCGCTGCGCGCGGACGGGCTTCTAGGATGGCCCCATACGAGCAAAATGGAGACGGCAAATGTTCTGGCGCATGAGCAAGCCCAAGGCGGTGACTGCCACGATCAACGACCAGGTCATCACTGTCGAGCCGAAGGAAACCCTGCTGCAGGCGGCGCTTCGGCAGGGTGTCGACTTCCCCTACAGTTGCCGTGTCGGTGGCTGCGCGACCTGCAAGTGCCGTCTGCTGGATGGCAAGGTCAAGGAGCTGACCCGTTCGGATTACATCCTCAGTGACACCGAGCTGGACCAGGGCTATATCATCGCCTGCCAGAGCGTGCCCCGCTCCGATATACGTGTCGCGGTGGCGCAGGGCGATGGCCTGGCCCTGCGCTCGGTCAGCGGGCGCGTGGTGGCGCGCGAGAGCCTCACGCACGACATCCTCGAGCTGCGCATTCAGCTCGAGGACTCGCTGCGCTACAAGCCCGGCCAGTTCGCCCAGCTTTCCCTGCAGTCCCTGCCGGGCTTGTCCCGCAGCTACTCCTTTGCCACCTCGGTGCGGCCGGATGCGCAGGTCAGCTTCTTTGTGCGTCAGGTGCCGGGTGGCGTGTTCTCCAGTCATGTCCACAAACAGGCAGCCATAGGCGATCGCGTCACCGTCGCCGGCCCTGTTGGCGACTTCTGGCTGAGGCCGGCGGATGCACCCTTGCTGCTGGTCGCCGGCGGCAGTGGTCTGGCCCCCATCATGGCGCTGCTGGAGCATGCCCTGGCGCAAGGCGTCACGCGCCCTGTCACCCTGCTCTTCGGGGCGCGGACCCGGAATGACCTCTATGCCCTCGCTGCCATCGAGTCGCTGGCGGCGGAGTGGCCGGCGAGCTTCGACTTCGTCCCGGTGTTGTCGGACGAGCCGGGTGACTCGAGCTGGCCGGGCGCGCGCGGCTTCGTCACCGCACTGATGCGGGAGCGCACGACGCCGGACTGCCACGCCTATCTCTGCGGACCTCCGCCCATGATCGACAGCGCAATTGCCTTGCTGCTCGAGTGCGGCGTGGCGAAGGCCCATATCCATGCCGACCGCTTCAGCACGCAGCACGACCTGCCGGCAACGGCCTGACACCCCATCCATACGAGCCAGGATCATCGCCATGATGCTTTTCCATTACCTCAAGTACTTCTTTTTCCATGTCATCGGGCTGCTGTCGCTGGCGGCACTGGTGGCCGGCGGTGGCTGGGTGAGCGCCGGGCTGGCGGCAGTCCTGTCCATCTATCTGATTGGTGATGCCATCTGTGGCGATGACGTGGCGACTCCGCGCTTCCGGCATCCGGCCATTCTCACGGTGCAGCTCTGGATGGCATTGCCGTTGCTGTCCGTGATCGTGTTCGCGGCTGTCTGGGCGGTCAGCTCCGGAGATCCGCTCGGTTTTGGCGCGCTGGTGCAGCAGCTCACCGGCTACGATGCCCTGGCCGCGCGCGAGGCCACACACTGGGGGCACCATGTCTCCGGCGTGATCCTGACCGGCCTGATGATCGGTGTGATCGGCACCATCCCGGCGCATGAGCTGACACATCGCACCTGGGATCCGGTATCCCTGCTGATCGGTCGCTGGCTGCTCGCCTTCAGCTTCGACACCACGTTTTCCGTCGAGCATGTCTACGGTCACCACCGCTATGTTTCCACCATTGATGACCCCGCCACCGCGCCACGCGGCCGCAATGTCTATGCGCATGTCCTGATCTCGACGGTGCGCGGCAACCTGAGTGCCTGGCATATCGAGGCGCGTCGGTTGAAGCGTGCCGGGCATATGGCACTGAGTCCGTTCAACTCCGTGATTCGCGGGCATCTCATGAGCGTGCTGCTGGTCGCGCTGGCCTGGCTTGCCGGTGGCTGGATGACTGCCGGCTACTTCATCGCCTGCGCCCTCGCCGGCAAGGCGTTGCTGGAGATCGTCAACTACATGGAGCACTACGGCATGGTGCGCGACCCGAGCACCCCGGTGCAGCCACGCCACTCCTGGAACACCAACAAGCGCATCAGCTCCTGGACCATGTTCAACCTCACCCGTCATTCGCACCACCATGCCCAGGGCGAGGTGCCCTATCAGGATCTGAGGCCATTCCCGGATGCACCGATGATGGTGGGTGGCTATCTCACCACCATCGTGGTGGCCATGGTTCCGCCGCTCTGGCACCGGCTCATGACGCCCAAGGTGCTGGCCTGGGATCGTGACTACGCCACGGACGGCGAACGCCAGCTTGCCCGGGAGGCCAATCGACGCAGCAGGATCGCCGCCTTCGCACGGGCGGACTGAGCCGCGCAAATCACATCAGTCATCCATGACCACAAGACCATAACCAGAAGAAGAGAATGCTCATGAACAAGCTCATCCCGTCGTTGCTGTTGATTGGTCTGGCGGCCGCCCCGCAGGTGCAGGCCGGCCAGAAGCTCTGCGTATACGATCTGCTCGGCAGTGCCGGCGACATGAACAACATGGCCAAGGACTACGCTGTGGCCGCGCAGGCCATGGGCGCCCAGATCACCATCAAGAGCTATACCGACGAGCGCGTGGCCACTGAAGACCTGATCGCCGGTCAGTGCGATGCGGTCATGGCCACCGGCTTCCGTACCCGCCAGTTCAACCCGACCGCCGCGGCGCTGGATTCGCTCGGTGTCTCCACCATCGTGCGCAATGACAAGGTCGACATGCCGGCCAGCTACGAGGTCGTGCGCAAGGCGGTGCAGACCTTCAGCTCGCCGGCCGCCGCCAGGCTCATGGTCAGGGGCAGCTACGAAGTCGGCGGCATCATCCCCTTCGGCACTGCCTACCCGGTAGTGAACGACCGCAACATCAGGACAGTGGAGTCGCTGGCCGGCAAGAAGATCGCTTCCTTCGACTATGACAAGGCCCAGGCCATCATGATCCAGAAGATCGGCGCGCAGCCGGTGTCGGCCGACATCACCAGTTTCGCCGGCAAGTTCAACAACGGCTCGGTGGACATGATCGCCGCGCCGGCCATGGCCTACCGTCCGCTCGAGCTCTATCGCGGCATCGGCAGCAAGGGTGCCATTCAGCGCTTCCCCATCCTGATCCTGACCTATCAGGTGATCCTCAACAAAGCCAGGTTCCCCGAGGGGTTTGGCGAGAAGTCGCGGCAGTACTGGCTGACCCAGCATGACCGTGCCATGGCGCTGATCAAGAAGGCCGAGAGAGACATCCCGGCCACGACCTGGGGCGATCTGACGCCGGAGAACATGATCAAGTACACCATCATGCTGCGTGACTCCCGTGTCGCCATCGCCGAGCAGGGTGTCTATGACAAGCCCGGTCTGAAAGTCATCAAGCGCGTGCGCTGCAGCATCAATCCGGCCGACTCCGAGTGCAGCTCGAATACGGAGAACTGGTAAGGGGCGGGCGAGCGCGGCGGCATCCCGGGCCGGCTGGAAGTCAGGCTCGGGTATTTCATTTTCAAAACAATGCCTTGATCATTGCCCCGGATGAGTCTGGTGCAAGTCGGGGAGCGCGTATGTGTGGATGTCATGAGCCGGGCGGCCGGCCTGCATGATCATCGTCCTGGTCAACGGCAACGCCGGCTGGGTGCGGCGCCAGTCATTGCCGCGGCTGCTCGCCGCACTGGATCGGATACTGGGCGCTGACGGCCAGGTCCATGTCACCCGTCATGCCGATGATGTCGGGCGCATTCTCGCCGGCATCGATCCGGCGGATATCCACGCGCTGGTCCCGGTCGGTGGAGATGGCACGCTCTCGGCCGCGCTCGCTGCCGCGTGCGCCTGCTGGGGCGCCGAGCGTCTGCCACCGGTGCTGCCGCTTCGTGCCGGCACCATGAACATGGTCGCGGCGGCCGTGCTGGGGCGCCGTGAATCACCTCTGCATACCCTGGCGCGCGTGGTGCGCGGGCTGCGTGCCGGCACCGGTGCTGCGCCTGTGCGCAAGCCCTTGCTGCGGGCCGACAGCGGACAGGTCGGATTCGTCGCCGGCCTCGGTGTGCCGACGCGCTTCCTCGCACACTACTACGCCCATGGCGGCGGATATGTGCAGGCGCTGGCCAGCATCCTGCGCTACAGCGGCTCCATCCTGGCGCATGGCCCTCTGGCGCGGGCGCTGTTCGAGCCCGTGCCGGTACGCCTCGGCGTCGATCACCAGCCTGCCATTGATCGCGAGCTGAGCGTGCTGCTTGCCATGACCGTGGATACCTTGCCGCTGGGCTTCCAGGTCGGCCTGGGTGACGCCGGCAACGGCATGACCCTGCTGCGCGGCAGCCCCAGTCCTGTGCATCTGGTGAGCAGCCTGCCCCTGCTGCATCGCGGCTATCTGCCGGCGCGGGTCGGCCTCGGCCGCAGCGCCTGCCGGCATCTGGTTCTGGAGTTCGACCGGCCGCAGCCCTGGCAGCTCGATGGCGAGCTGCTGCCCGCCACGCGTCGGCTGGTGCTGGATTGCTCGGTGGAAATCACGCTGTTGCGGTGAGTCAAAACAAACGGGCCGGCGTCTGCTCGATGCAGCGCCGGCCCGGTCACGCAGGTTGTCGATTACGGATAGGGCGTGCAGCCCCTGGCCTCGAAGTCCTCCTGACTCATGTAGGTGATGCTGGGCAGATACTCGCCAATCACCGCTTTTTCATCACCGTGGGTCGTGGTGTTCTGGACAGCATTCGCGAAGCCCTCGGCCGGCAGCATGTTGCGCATGATCAGCAGGCCGTCGTCAGCATGGCCGAGACCGTCACCTTCCTTCGACCACTCCAGATGACCCGTGCCGCATTTCAGCGTGGCGTTTGCCGGGCGGTCTTCGGTGCGCGAGACCACAATGGTGTAGCTGCCGTCGGCATTGATGGGAATCTGCTGGTCAAAGAGGCAGGCCGTGACCTTCTGCGAGAAGGTTTCGTTCATGCACATGGACCAGTAGCGCAGCTGACCCTCCTGGGCATACATGTCGCCCAGAAATGTCGGCGGTACCGCAGGGATCTTTCCGCGCAGAACCACGACCTTGCCCAGTGCGCGGTTGATGTGGGAGAGGGTGTAGGCGACATCCGGGTTGGCGAAATAGCCCACGCTCTCTGCCGGCGCTGCGGCACAGACGCCGTAGTACGAGCACATGAACGCATCTGTGGTGTTGTAGACCCTGTCCCAGCGCGGTGTGCTGGATGAAGGGAAGCCGGCGGGTGTGCCCGGCCTGTCGCGTGCGGCAAGGTAGGGCCCCTGCCCGACAGACTTGAAGGGGATGATGTCAGAGGAGGCGTTCAGTGCCGTGCATGCCTCTTCGCCGGTGAGCGTGCGGCCATCTGCCAGCCTGAGTTCGACGGCAGGCAGTTTGACGCCTCCGGTGAGGCCGGTACCCTGATCCGGGACATAGATGCGATACAGCAGCGTGACGGTCTTGCCGGCATCGACAGGTGCATAGAGCGTATTGGCCGGGCGACTGGCCGCGTCCGGGGCGGTGCCAGGCACGACCTCGATCTGATAGTCACGTTTGTCCAGCGTGCGCAGGTTGCCCGGCACGAAGGGGTTGGTCGAGCCGGACTCCGGCATGATCGAGGTATCGGCCAGCGACTCTAGCGGTGTGCCGTCATCCCGGTAGCTGATGTAGGAGATGTAGCGCGCGTGCGGGTACTGGCCCTTGAGGAACAGCCTGGCACCGGTCGGGATGGTGACGATGCCGGACCAGTAGTTGGCGCCGGCATCGGGGTAGGCGGTATTGGCGGCCGGGTTGCTGGTGGAGATCGGGCCGCGCCAGAGGCAGGTGGTGTCCACACTGGCCGCGGGCGGCGGTGGTGCGACGGACTTGTCGTTGTTGCAAGCCGTCATCAGCCCGACAGCGGCCATGGCCACGGTCATCAGGCCCAGCTTCCGCCAGGCGAGCGGGTTTCTTGTTTTCATCGTTGATTACCTGTGTTGCTGGTTATGAGGCGTCAAGCCTCCGGGGTATGCGACGACGCACTGCATGGCTTCGTCAGTCGCGGATAGGGTCGGGCGCTTGCCCTCAGACCGGTACGGCCTCATGCAGGAAGGCGAGCTGCAGACGCATGCCCTGCTCGAAGAGGTCACCTGCAAAAGGCTGGAAGTGATCGCTGTCGAGCAGCTCGAAGCGGCCTCGCGGCATGCGCGCGACGGCTGACTGCGCGGCATCCGCGGGGGTCACGAGATCATTGCGGCCGGCGATCACCAGAACAGGCGCCAGGATCCGGTGGACATGGCGGATCGGGCTGTAGAACGGCAGCTCCAGAAAGACCTGCGCCCTTGTCATGTTCCGCCAGCGTGGCTGGCGCGGCAGCAGCTGCAGGTAGCCGGCCCAGGCGCCAGGGCTGGTCAGGGCAGCGACATCACCTGGCTGCCCGACGATGGGACGGTAGACAGGCCTGTCGATCAGGCCGCCCAGCAGATCCTGCAGGCCGGCCAGGCTGAGCCGGAGTGCCATCAGGGGCGAGGTGTTGCGCATGCTGGCCGGGCCGCTCACGTGTGGCACCAGCGTCACCACGGCACGAATGCCGGCATCGCGGGAGGCGACCTGCAGGGCGTGCCCGCCCGAGAAGGAAGTGCCCCAGAGCACGATGCGCTGGCTGTCCACGGCTTCCAGCGTCCGGACATGGGCGATTGCCGCACGCCAGTCCTCGACATGACGGCGCGGGCTGATCCACTGGCGAGGCAGACCGTCGCTGTCACCAAAGGAGCGGTAGTCAAAGAGAAAAACGGCGTAGCCGGCGTTGACGAACCGCTCGGCAAAGACCGGCAGTCCGGCGCTCCGGATCAGGCCGAAGCCATGGGCCATGACAATGACCGGTGCTGTCGTGCCGGTACCAGGTGTCAGCAAGGTGCCGGCGCAGCGGACGCCATGGCTGACAAAGTCCGAGTATGTCGATCTCATGGGGACGACCTCGATAGCGAGTCTGATGGGGGGATTCAGCCGTGCTGCCGCCATTCGAGCGCCGCGTCTTCGAGCGGGCGCCTGAACATGTCGCTGTCCTTCTCGTAGTGATGCAGCACGCGCCAGGGCAGGTCGCGGCCCTGTCTCGGCAGGACGGCATCGCCACGCTGCACGTAACCGGCCTGCAGCGAGCCGAGGATACTTTCGCCCTGCATTTCGTCCTGCGGCGCGCGCGGGGTCACGATGCGGGCATCGCGCCGGTCCATCTCGTTCAGCAGACGGCAGACGTACTGCGCGGCCATGTCGATCTTCAGCGTCCACGAGATGTTGGTGTAGCCGAACAGGTAGGCCATGTTCGGCAGGTCCTGCACGAGCACGCCCTTGTAGGTCAGACGATCAGCAATGCTCCGAGGCTGGCCGTCGACGGTCAGCGTCATGCCACCGATGGTCTGCAGCTGCAGGCCGGTCGCGGTGATGATGATGTCCGCCTCCAGCACCTGGCCGGACTTGAGCAGGATGCCCTTTTCCGTGAAGCGCTCGATGTGGTCGGTGACCACCGATGCCTTGCCGTTGCGTATGACCTTGAACAGATCGCCATCCGGAACGGCGCACAGGCGCTCATCCCAGGGCATGTACTTCGGGGTGAAATGGGCCATGTCGAAGCCCTTGCCCAGCCGCTTCTGCACGCTGGACAGGAGCAGCTTGCGCATCTGTTCGGGGAAGCGCCGGCTGGCCTTGTAGATGAGGCGTTGCAGGCGGATGTTGCGCTGGCGCGAGAGAGAGTAGACCCAGCGCTCCGGCAGCAGGCGGCGGAGTAGCCCGGCCATCCTGTCGGTGGCGGGCAGTGAGTACACATAGCTGGGCGAGCGTTGCAGCATGGTGATGTGCGCGGTGTCATCCGCCATGGCGGGAAGGAGGGTGACGGCGGTGGCGCCACTGCCGATCACGACCACACGCTTGCCTTTGTAGTCCAGGTTTTCCGGCCAGTGCTGCGGGTGAATGCACTGGCCCTTGAAAGTTTCGATGCCCGGGAATTCGGGCAGATAGCCCTGGTCGTGGTTGTAGTAGCCGGTGGCGGTGATCAGGTATCTGCAGCTGAACGTGCGCGTCTCTCCGCTGTCCTCCGCGATGGCCGTGAGGGTCCAGCGGGCCTCCTGGCCGGACCACTCGGCGCTCATGGTCCTGAGCCCGAACCTGACCTGCTTGTCGACGCCATATTCGCCGGCGGTGTCGTTGACATAGCGCCTTATGGACGGGCCATCGGCCAGGATGCGGGTATCGGTCCACGGCCTGAAGTGGTAGCCGAAGCTCATCATGTCGGAGTCGGAGCGGATGCCGGGATAGCGGAAGAGATCCCAGGTTCCGCCGATCGCCTGCCGGCGCTCGAGGATGGCAACGGATTTCTGCGGGCATTCGCGGGCCAGATGGCAGGCCATCCCGATGCCCGAAATCCCGGCGCCAATGATCAGGACATCATAGTTGTCAGTCACGTCGTCACCTCGTCGAAGCGCTTCTGGTAGTGACGAAAGTATTTGTGACTGCCAGATTCGCTACTTGACTTGGCGAGACTTATTTTTGACTCTACGAGTCATGACAGCCATGGTAAGAGCCAGCGGGATCAGAGGGTACGCAGCGTTGATGCGCAGTCTGCGGGCCGACCCGTGTGCGTTGCTTGCACGCTACGAGATCGATGAGCATGAGCTCGGCGACGACGAGAACCTGTTATCCCTCCGGTCCGTCATTCATCTGCTCGAGGACAGCGCCGCCATAACGGGGTGTGGTGACTTCGGGCTGCGCCTGGCCGAACGCCAGGACGTAAACATCCTGGGGCCTTTCGGCATTCTGCTGCAGAGCGCGGAAACCATACGGGATGCCATGCACTACGGCTCCCGCTTCATGTTCGTGCACAGCCCGGGGCTGGCCACCACGATCCATGACCCCAGCGAACTGGTGGCCGACTCGGTCGAGCTGGCGGTCGACATCCGCCTGGCCAATTGCCCGCTGCAGCGCCAGGCCATTGATCTGACCCTGGGCGCTGCCGACCGTGTCACCCGCATGCTGGCGGGCGAGCACTACCGGTTGCATGTCGTGACCTTGCCGCATACGCCGCTGGTCCCTGTCAGCCACTACCGCCGGTTCTTTGTTGCGCCGGTCATCGCCAACCGGGAGCGCGCCGGGCTGCATATCGGCAACGTCACGCTGAATGCCAGTCTGCGCAGTGAGAACTCGGTTTTGCTGCGCATGACAGAAGAGTATTTGCGCAGGGAGTTCCGCAACCCGGCGGACAGCCTGACGGTGCGTGTGCGTCATGCTCTGCGCCGCATGCTGGGGTCCGGGCAGGCCAGCAAGGAGCATGTTGCAGCCATGCTCGCCATGCATCCGCGCACCATGCAGCGTCACCTCGACGCGGCGGGTGTCAGCTTCGATGGCCTGAGGGAAAGTGTTCGCCAGGAGCTGGCCCTGCACTATCTGCGCGAAACCCGGATTCCGCTGGGGCAGCTGGCCGGGTTGCTGGGGTTTTCCGAGCAGTCGGCGTTTTCCAGATCCTGTCGGCGCTGGTTCGACGATACGCCTTCTGGAGTCAGGGCCGGGCGCAGTCACTAGCGGCTGACAAGCGCAGTCCTGACCTGCCGCGATGGCTCAGCCCGACTTCTTGATTGCCGTCGCCAGAATGGCTGCAATCGGTAGCGCCAGACAGGCAAATCCTGCCGCCTGATAAGCAAAGCCAGCCATCAGTGCTCCGGCTGCGAAGCTGACAACCGGAGGCCACATTTTATGCAGCCGGGCCAGAGCATGGGCGCGCTCATTGCCGGCCAGACCGGAGCTTAAATCGACCATATCAATGACGATCTGGGTGACATTTCCCGTCATGACGGTGGTGGGTGCATGACTGGAGAACACGGTTCGGGCGGCCGTGTTCTGGAAGGCCATGGCGGCGACGCCAATGAGGCCCGCCAATGTGGCCAGAAGTCCGTTGGGGTCTCCCAGCGGGCTGGCTGCGATGCCCGTGATCATGAACGCGGTCATGAGCACGATTTGCACGGAGAGAAGGTTGATGTCCTCGCGCTTCCCCTTTTGCTGCCAGTGCCTTTGAGCCAGCCTGGCCAAGGCAACCGTCATCACAAACACAGGCAGTGCCAGCAGTTTGGCGATCAGCCCATGATGCGGATTGATGAGTGCTGCGCCCAGCACGACAAAGTTTCCGGTCACATGCGCCGTGAACAGCCCGAACAAGGCAACGAACCCTACCGTATCGGTATAGCCCGCGGTGAAGGCCAGCATGGCTGCCTTGGCGGGGAAGGGCGGGCGGGTGTCAGGTTGTTGTGGATATTCTGCAGCCAAGATCAATGCTCCGATGGAGTGGTGACGTGGGAGGCGTGCCTGGCATGCAGCGTCACGGCAGCGAGACCTGCGATCAGACCGATATGCTCGAAGAAGGCATTGATGGCCATTTGCTGCTCCTGCCCCTGCAGGGTCCAGAAGGCATGGGCAATCAGCGTCGCCAGGGCGGTGAAAACGGCCAGCATGCCGGCACCCAGCCAGATTCCATGACCACTGATGATCAGCAGGGATCCGAGCAGCTCAACTGCGATGGTTAGTGTGGCAAAAAGCCATGCCGGATGCAGACCGAAGTGCTCCTGCTCGGACACTGCGCCGGGAAAGTCGATGAGCTTGGTGAGGCCGCCAATCCAGAACGCGCTGGTCAGCAGTATTCGCACGAGCAGCCAGGTGTATGGCAGGTCAAGCAGGGCGTTTACCCAGCCCGGGTTGTCGGTACGTCGCATGGTCATGACCAGAGTGTCCGTTGGCGATGGAGCGGGATCAGCTGTTGCGTTCGCTGCCGGTTTTCGTCTCGTCAGCGAGCTGACATGGCATCTGTGCAAGGCTGTGGGCCTTCAGTTGTTGCGCAATCCAGGCGCTGTCCGTTTTCTCTGACGCGACCCAGCGCTTCATGATGGGCATGGCCTGTTCACCCAGCAGGATGCCGAGCAGCCCGACCAGCGCGATGATCGGTGGTGCCGGCGACCTGACATTGAAGAGTCCGTAAATGGCGCCGACCAATATGCCCAGGGCCAGCGATACAAGATAAGGCTTCATTTCATCTCCGCGTTCTTTCTGATGGTCACGCTCCTCAGCCATTGGCAATGGCAGGAGCCGCCGTGTTGCTCTTGCGGGCGTGTCAGCTCTACTGGCTGAAGATCATAAGAGGAGGAGGCCGATGATGTGACGGCGTCGGTTGGCGCCAAAGTGTCTCCAAACAGTTGCCAATGCAGGCTGGAGCGTCACATGAGCAGGTTGGCGGGGGGCTTTCAGGGACGACAGGAGTCTTGACGGGAATGGTCGCGCGGACACTCCAAAGTCGTACGGCAGCACTGTGCCGAGCATGTACCTCTGGAGTTTCTGGTCACACAGCGAGTATTTGTAACTGGCTGTTTTTATTGGTGGGCCCGCTGGGACTTGAACCCAGGACCAAAGGATTATGAGTAGTCTGTCAAAGAGAAAATTTCTCTTTTGAATCAGTGCTATACAGGGGCGCTGATTTTTCCAGGCTACACCTAGGCTACAGCACTAAATGGTGTAGATGCGTCACTTTAGCGCATACCACACGCCGCGCCCGCTGCCCTGCTGCGTCAGATGATTCCGCTCGACCAGATGGCGGAAGTGCTGCTTCAAGGTGTTGCGGTTGGCACCGGTCAACGTGATGGCGTCACCCATGGTGACGCGCCCGTGCTCACGAGCGAATTCGATGATCTGCAACGACAGCTCCGGCAGTGCTGCCAGCACGATCCTCTCACGCTCGACCTTCTTTTCCAGGCGGCGTACCTGCTCGGCCAGCGAGCGCAGAAAGAACACCAGCCACGGCTGCCAGTTGGGTGTGTCGGTGCGTATCGTGCCCTGGGTCTGGCGCAGAGCGAGGTAATAGGCTTCCTTGTTCAGCTCGATCACGCTTTCCAGCGAGCTGTAGGGCACATAGGCGTAGCCGGTCTGGATCAGCAGCAGGGTGGTCAGCACGCGACTGAGTCGGCCATTGCCATCCTGGAAGGGGTGTATCTCCAGAAACACCACCACGAAGATGGCGATGATCAGCAGTGCATGCAGCTGGCCCTTGTCGCGCTCCGTGTTCACCCAGTCCACCAGCTCGGTCATCAGGCGAGGTGTGTCGAAGGGGCTGGCGGTCTCGAACACGATACCGATCTGCGCGCCGGTTTCGTCGAAAGCGGCGACGCTGTTCGAGGTGTTCTTGTACTGGCCCCGGTGGCGAGTGTCCTTCGCGCTGTGGCGCAGCAGGATCTGATGTAGCTGCTTGATGTGGTTCTCGTTGAACGGAATGTCCTGCCAGGCGCTGAACACCAGATCCATCAGCTCGGCGTAGCCCACCACCTCCTGTTCGTCGCGGGTCTCGAACGATTGGCTGGCCAGGTTCGACAGCAGTCGCTCCACCTCGCGGTCACTCAGCTTGCTGCCTTCGATGCGCGTGGATGAGCCGATGCTTTCGATGGTCGCGACCTTGCGCAGGGCGGACAGGCGCTCGGGAGCCAGTGTGCCCAAGGCTCGCCAGGCACCCTTGAACTCATCGATCCGGGCGATCAGGCTGAGGACTTCTTGTGTGATGTGCAGTGTGTCGGTGTTGATCATGAAACCAATCCTACACCCAATTACGCCTATTTTGTCGTCATTGCGAGGCTGCTCTGGTAACGGATACGGGCAGCATAATGGGTGTTATTGGGTGTTCTATTGGCACGACACAAGCGCGGGGGGGATCGATGGAGTTCCGAGACAGTGTCTCGGAAAAGGTGCTGGCATGGATTCTCCAGACGGTGTCCGGAGAGTTTGGGGCAGGAGATTTGGCAGATGCTATCGGCCGAATCTTTTCCTGCGGTAAGACCTGGTAGAACAGGCTTATGTGTGGTGGGCCGTGTTGGGCTTGAACCAACGACCAAAGGATTATGCTTACCACTTCGGCTTTCGCCGCCCGTTTCCGGTTCGTGGTCTGGACTCTGTCTTGCCTTTCGGCCTTCCCGTCGAGTCTCTACACGTTCACCGCTGACGCAAGCGTTGGCGGAGCTTCGCTCGGCGTTGGCATGGCACCCACTTGTTGAAGCAGGTGCCGAAGCGTTCACCGAATTTGAGAAGTTCTACTTCAAGGCAGAGCGAACTTACCTTGAGCAACCCATCTGGCTTGCCCCATGCGTCCGGCTGGCCGTGACGTTTAGGGGGTTGCCGTTAAGTCCTCTGCTCTAACCGACTGAGCTAACGGCCCGTGGCGCGGATTTTGTCATGCTGGGGCGGGGGCGTAAACAGGCAAGGATCGCCGGCTTGGGTGCTTGTTCTGACTCGGTAGGTGGTGAAAAGCGGGAGGGCAAGATAAAAGGGGACGGCACGCGGGCGTGTCGATTGCCCTCTGCCCCAAGCGATCAAGACGGCACACGATGTGGGGCGGTGCGTGCCGTTGATCTCAGGCCAACAGCAGAATTGCTGGGGTTTTGGCGTGCCGTCCTCGCTCAAGCACGCTGTACTTCGCCTTTTGTTGGTTAACGACGCGTGGCTGGCGTGGCCAAGCTATTCAGCAGCGCTCTGTTTGCTCATGGTTTTTTCAATCAGCAGTAACTACATATCGCCAGTTAGTTGACCGCTACCTGCCAACTCAAGTGACCACCGCTAATCATAGACGCTGACCAGCTCCGCCACAGAAGCTGACCAATCTGTATGTGATACGAATCACATGGTCAGAGCACTCTGCCACGGCGGCACCACGGATTAGCAAACAGCTTATGGCGTGACACTTCCACAGTTGCCTGCTAGCCTTCATGCCAGTCAACAAGCTCTATGACCCATGTCCACAGTCAGACCACAAGCTAGGCGTCGCTGGTCACTATCCTTGATGGTGGTCATGCTCCTGCATTGGTCATTCGGCGCGTGTGCCGCTCTGGCAGACACCATCTGCCTGGAGCCTACCGGGCATGTGGCTTTTGAGAAGGTTGGCGAGCCTTGCGCCACCAAGGCACTGGAGCAGGCCACAGGCAAGTCCTGCATTGATCTCCCCGCCCAGGATGGGCATGACGATCACTCCCCCCTTCCTTCGAAGCTGCAACTCGCTGACCTGCAAGTCGCCTGCATTGTTCCTGCGCTGACTTGGCTGCTGCCCGCACCATCCACCTATCGTCCTGCCAAGCCGGATGCCACCGGGCCACCGATCCCCTCGTTTTCTGTCGTCATTCGCGAAACCGCCTATCTGCTCATTTGATGCTTCCTGCTGATCGCTGGAGGCAGGCCTTGGCCTGCATTCTTCCGTCTGCATGGGAATCATCATGTCTCGTTTCTTTGTTGTATGCGTCTCTCTCGCGGCCACGCTATGCGCTGGCCCGCTCCATGCCGACAGCCTGAGCCTGTCGGACGCCACCCGCCGGGTTCTCGATAAGAACCCGCAAATCACGCTCAGCAAAGCCTTGCAGGAGGCCGCCGAAGGGCGTGTCGCCCAGGCAGGCGTGCTGCCCAACCCCGAAGTGAATTACCTGCTGGAAGACTTTGCCGGAGACACCAGCCGTTCGGCAGGCAGCGCCACGACGACCTACAGCCTGAGCCAGCGTTTTTCGTTGCCCGGCAAACGCAGTGCCAAGCAGTCGGTTGCTGGAGAGGAGCATACGCTGAGCGCGCTGGAAGCAGAGATCGAAAGGCTGCGTCTGATTCGCATCACGCGTGAGAGCTATGTCGATGCGCAGGCGGCCATAGAAAAACAGTCTGCCACTGAGCAGCATCAGGCGTTGGCACAGCAGCTGCGCGATGCCGTGGCTGCCAGGGTCACGGCTGGCAAGGTGTCTCCCATTGAGCTGTCGCGCGCGAATGTCGCCCTGGCAGGCGCGCGCCGCGTGGCACGACAGGCGACCCAGGAAAGTCAGCTCGCTCGCCGACAACTGGCCAGTCTGTGGGGCGAGAGCCAGCTTGAAGCGTCTTTGCTGGATGCCTTGACGCTGCCGGATGCGCTGTCGGCGCAACCGGACACGCTGGATGCCAGCCCACACCTGAAGCAGCTACAGGTACGCATCCAGCGCGAGCAGGCAGCTGTCAACCTGGCCGAAGCGCAGCGTCTGCCGGATTTCACGCTGTCAGCTGGCATGAAGCGCGAGGCGGTGACTCGCGAGCAGAGCGTGCTGCTTGGTGTTTCCGTCCCCATCCCCTTGTTTGATCGCAATCAGGGCGCTGTGCGCAGCGCGCGGGCCGAGCTGACAGCGGCCGAGGCAGGTTTGGTGGCGGCGCGTCAGCAACTACAGCGCCAGCGTGACCAGCTGCTGGTGCAGCGTGAGGCCGGCTATCAGGAAGCACTGCAACTGCGAGACGAGGTGCTGCGCATAGCCAGCGAGGCGCTGGAGGCGACCCGCGAAGGCTATCGCGCCGGCAAGTTCTCGCTGATTGACCTGCTCGATGCCCAGCGCAGCCTGATCGAATCTCAGGGCGCGTATCTCTCCGCCCGTATCTCCTATCACAAAAGCGATGCCGCGCTCGACGAGCTGCTCGGCCGCACGACTGTTTCCGGGAACACACCATGAAGATTGCTCTCAAGAAAATCCTGCCATTGTTGATCGCTACATCTGCGGGCGCGGGTGCGACCTGGGGCCTGATGGAGTACGGCCCAGCCAGCCATGGCCATGAAAGCCATGCGGAGTCTCCTGCACCAGCAGCTGATGACCATGCTGAGGAAGGTCACGCTGAGGAAGGTCATGCCGGCGCCATCAAACTCACTGCCGAACAACTTGCCGCCAATGGCCTGCGTATCGAGACAGCAGCACTTGGCAACTTTGCCAGCGGCTTGTCGCTGCCGGGTCAGCTGGTGTTGAACACGGATCGCGAAGCACGCGTGCTGTCTCCGATCACCGGCATGGTGCGCTCCACCTCGGTGCAGATTGGAGCACAGGTCAAGGCTGGCACAGTCCTCGCTGTGATCGAAAGCACTCAGCTCTCCGATGTGGCCGCTCGCTACCTGGCCGCGAGGGAGCGTCAGGCCTTGGCCCAGTCCTCTTTTGTTCGCGAAGAAAGCCTCTGGCAGAAAAAGATCAGCGCCGAGCAGGATTATCTGACCGCCCGTCGTGAACTCAACGATGCCCGTATCGAAACCCAAAGTGCCCTGCAGAGCTTGCTGGCGCTGGGCATGAGTGAACATGATGCCAAGGCGCTGAAGCCGGGTGGACGCTTGGCCAGCTATGCCTTGCGCGCGCCAATCTCAGGCACGGTCTTGTCCAAGGATCTGACCATCGGGGAGACCGTAACGTCCGACAAGCCATTGTTCCGGCTGGCCGATCTCTCGACCCTCTGGATCGATCTGGCGGTGCCGGTCAGTGACCTAGTAAAAGTTCGCGCGGGCCAGACCGTCATGGTGAGTGACAAGGCGGGCATGAGCGCCGAGGGGCGCGTGATCTTCGTGCAACCCGAGCTCGATGAGGCCAGCCGTAGCGGGTCGGTGCGTGTGCAGATCGCTAACAGTCAGGGGCTGTGGCGCTCGGGGCAGTTCGTGCAGGCGCAAATTCAGGTGGGTGTGGCCTCACAGGCGCTCAGCATTCCTTTGTCTGCCATTCAGACGATCGAGAACGAGCCGACCATTTTTGTTGCCGAGCAGGATGGGCTGAAGCCGCGCACGGTTGTGCTTGGCCGCCGCAGTGGTGATCGGCAGGAAATTATCAGTGGTCTGAAGCGCGGTGAGCGTTATGTCACGGGTAATGTCTTCGTGCTCAAGGCCGATCTGAAGAAGGGGGAGGCAGAGCATGAAGATTAATTGCCTGACTCTCTTGCAGGAGAGCCACCATGCTTGATCGTGCTATTGGTTTCTCTCTCTCGCATCGCTACCTCGTGCTGGTGGTGGTGCTGCTGTTGGCCGGTTTCGGGGTTTTCTCCCTGCAGAAACTGCCCATCGATGCGGTGCCGGACATCACCAATAACCAGGTGCAAATCAATACCGTGTTGGCGGGTCTATCGCCGGAGGATGTCGAAAAACAGGTCACATTCCCAATTGAGAGTGCGTTGGCTGGGATCGCCGGTCTGGAGTCTACGCGCTCGCTGTCGCGCAATGGCTTCTCGCAAGTCACTGCTGTGTTTCGTGACGATGTGGACATCTACTTTGCCCGTAATCAAGTCACGGAGCGCCTGAACGAGGCCAAGGACATCTTGCCGCAAGAGGCATTGCCACGCATGGGGGCCATCTCGACAGGCCTTGGCGAGGTCTACATGTGGGCGGTGAAATTCGCTCATCCGGGTGGTCAGGGGGCAAAGGTCAATAATGGGCAACCCGGCTGGCAGAGCGATGGCAGCTATTTGACGCCTGAGGGCGAGTATCTGCGCACGCCAGTGGCCCAGGCGGCCTATTTGCGTACGGTGCAGGACTGGATCATCCGGCCCCAGCTCAAGGGTCTACCCGGTGTGGCCGGCATCGACAGTATCGGCGGCTTCGAGAAGCAGTATCACATTCAGCCTGATCCGCTGCGGTTGCGCGCGTATAACCTGTCCATCACCGATCTGGTCGAGGCGCTGGAAAAGGCCAACCAGAGTCGCGGTGGTGGCTTTGTCGAGCAGCGCGGCGAGGCCTATCTGGTGCGTGTTGACGGCCGCCTCAAGCGCATGGAGGATATTGCCGCCACGGTGGTGGCGACACGCGGCAATACGCCGATCTATGTTCGAGACTTGGCCAGGGTCGAGATTGGCGAGGAGCTGCGTACCGGCTCAGCCAGCGAAAATGGACATGAGGTCGTAGTTGGTACCGCACTGATGCGCATCGGCGAGAACTCGCGCACGGTGGCGGTGACGGTCGATGACAAGATGACCGAGATTCGGCGCAGTCTGCCGCCGGATGTGGAAGCGCAGACCGTGCTCAATCGCAGCAAGCTGGTCAATGCCACGGTAGCCACGGTGGTCAAGAACCTCGGTGAGGGCGCGCTGCTGGTGATTGTCGTGCTCTTCCTGATGCTCGGCAACATCCGGGCCGCGCTGATCACGGCGGCGGTCATTCCGCTCACCGTGCTGCTGATGAGCACGGGCATGGTCAAGGCCGGCATCAGTGGCAACCTGATGAGTTTGGGCGCACTCGACTTCGGCCTCATCGTCGATGGCGCGGTCATCATCGTCGAGAACTGCCTAAGTCGTCTGGCGGCTCGCCAGCACCATCTCGGTCGGCTGTTGAGTCTAGATGAGCGTTTGTCCGAAGTGCTGCATGCCACCCGCGAGATGGTGCAGCCCTCTGTCTTCGGTCAGGCCATCATCATCACGGTTTATCTGCCTATCCTTGCCCTGGAGGGCGTCGAAGGCAAAATGTTCCACCCCATGGCTGCCACAGTGATCATGGCGCTGGTCGCCGCTTTCGTCTTGTCGCTGACACTGATACCGGCCTTGATCGGCATCTTTTTCAAGGGCTCCATTGAAGAAAAGGAAAACCGTTTCCTGACCAAAGCTCATGAGCTCTATGTTCCTGCTCTGAACTGGGCCATGCGTCAGCACAGGAAGGCCATGGCGATAGCCATTGGCGCATTTGCCGTGGCGCTGGTGATCTTCACCCAGCTGGGCCAGGAGTTCGTGCCCACGCTGGATGAAAAGGATGTCGCCATGCACGCCCTGCGCATTCCCAGCACCGGCGTCAAGCAATCGAGCAGCATGCAGCTGAAGGTTGAGCGCACGGTCGCGCAGTTCAAGGAAGTGGCCTTTGTCTTCTCCAAAACGGGTACCGCCGAGATGGCTGCCGACCCCATGCCACCCAGCGCCTCAGACACCTTCATCATCTTCAAACCGAGAGAGGACTGGCCTGATCCCAGCCAGACCAAGGCGGATGTCATTGCACGCATTGAGCAGGCGGTGAAGCAGCTGCCCGGCAACAACTACGAGTTCACACAACCCATCCAGATGCGCTTCAACGAGTTGCTTTCCGGTGTGCGAGCGGATGTTGCGGTCAAGGTCTTTGGCGATGACTTCAACACGATGCTGGCAACGGCCAACCAAATCGCGCAGACCCTGCGCGGTGTAGAGGGGGCCAGCGAGATCAAGGTGGAGCAGGTTGAAGGACAGACATTGCTCGACATCAGCTTTGATCGCGATGCTCTGGCTCGCTTCGGCTTGCGCATGGCCGATGTTCAGGACACGGTGGCGGCTGCCATTGGTGGCCGTCAGGCGGGGGAGATTTTCGAGGGCGACCGTCGTTTTGATGTGGTGGTGCGTCTGCCCGATGAAGTACGCACGGATCTGGATTTGTTGCGGACCTTGCCGATCCCCGTAACCGATGCGCAGTCGGATCAGGGCTTCGTGACGCTGGGCAGCATCGCTTCCCTGACCTTGCGCGATGGCCTCAATCAGGTCAGCCGCGAGAATGGCAAGCGTCGTGTCGTGGTGCAGACCAATGTCCGTGGCCGGGATTTGGCCTCATTTGTTGAGGAAGCGCAGCTGCGCATTAATGAGCAGGTCAAGCTACCTGCTGGCAGTTGGCTGGTCTGGGGTGGGCAGTTCGAGAATCTGCAGGCAGCCAAGTCCCGCCTCATGATTGTCGTGCCAGCCTGTTTCGCCTTGATCTTGATACTGCTGTTCATGGCGCTAGGCACGGTGCGTCAGGCCCTGCTGGTGTTCAGCGCGGTGCCGTTGGCGTTGACGGGGGGCATTCTGGCGCTCTGGGTCTGCGGCATTCCGTTCTCGATTACAGCGGCCATCGGCTTCATCGCGCTGTCTGGCGTGGCGGTCCTCAACGGTTTGGTTATGGTCAGCCGCATCAACCAACTGCGCGAAAGTGGCAAGGGACTGATCGAGGCCGTGCAGGAAGGCTCGATCTCGCGACTGCGACCGGTGCTGATGACTGCTCTGGTGGCATCACTTGGCTTCGTGCCCATGGCGCTGGCCACCGGGACGGGAGCCGAGGTACAGAAACCGCTGGCCATTGTGGTCATTGGCGGTTTGATCACCAGTACACTGCTGACATTGGTGGTGCTGCCAGCGCTGTACCGGATGATTGAGCAATGGAGAGAGGAGAAAGGTCATGTCTGATAGCTGTGGGGGCTCTTGCAGCAGCCAGAGGCCAGTGGTCGATGCGCGCTACCGGCGCGTGCTGATCGTTGCCCTGCTGGTCAACCTGGCGATGTTTATCGTCGAGATCATGGCCGGTTCGGCGGCCGGCTCCAGCGCTTTGCTTGCCGATGCGCTGGATTTTCTCGGCGATGCCGCCAACTATGGCATCAGCCTGTATGTGCTCGGCCATGCCCTGGTCTGGCGTGCCCGTGCTTCGCTGCTGAAAGGGGCGACGATGGGTGTGTTCGGGCTCTGGGTGCTCTATTCGACGGTGGAGCGCCTGCTGGCCGGACAAGTGCCCGAGGCCAGCACGATGGGCGTGGTCGGTTTTCTCGCGTTGTTGTCGAATGTGGGTGTGGCCTGGATGCTGTTTCATTACCGAACGGGTGACAGCAACATGCAGTCGGTCTGGATTTGCAGCCGCAACGATGCCATCGGCAACATCGCGGTGATGTGCGCTGCCGGTGGCGTCTGGCTGACAGCCAGTGCCTGGCCGGATGTGGCTGTGGCGCTGGGCATGGCCATGCTGGCCATCTCCGGATCGGTCCAAATCGTGCGCGCGGCATTGCACGAGCTTTGTGAGGAGAGAAAAGTCGCATGAGCAGCCTGATTCTGCTGAAAACGCTGGGGCTGTTCGTGGTGACGGCCCTGGCCGAGATCATTGGCTGCTTTCTGCCCTATCTCTGGCTGAAAAAGCAGGGCTCGCCTTGGCTGCTACTGCCGGCCGCAGCCAGCCTGATGCTGTTCGCCTGGCTGTTGACCTTGCACCCAGAGGCCAGCGGTCGTGTGTATGCAGCCTACGGCGGGGTTTATGTCGTTGTGGCGCTGCTTTGGCTGCGCTGGGTGGATGGTGTGATGCTGCATGCCAGCGACTGGGTGGGTGCGGGCATTGCACTGGTGGGCATGGCTGTCATTGTTATGGGCTGGAGATCTGCGACATGAATGTCGAGCATGAAGTTTCGGAAATATTGCGCCAGTTCAATGAGCAGCTGACGGTCAATGACCTTCGTGCCAGGCGCGATGCTGCACATGTCTGTTGCTTGAAGCTGGAGGCGCTGTTGAGCAGCGCCGCTATGGAGCAGCGGCCATTGGTTGAGCTGGCTTGTCTGCGTGCACGCTGCACCTTTGATGCGCTGCATCAGGACTTGCAGGAGACGCTGGAGTGGGCAAGCTCCGCCTCTGTTGATTGATGCTGCGACGGGCCGAATCACACTGGCAGGCGAGCCTCCAACCAGTATTGAGCACGCTCAAGACTGCCGAATACCTCGGTTACTCTTTACAGAATTTCCGGCACTTCCGGCCCACTCATGCTTTCTGTCCTGCGATGATCTGGGCGCTTTCCTCGGCCACATCGAGGTAGACCGTGATGCCCAGCTCTTCCAGCGCTTGAAGCACTTTGCCCAACTGCACCCCCGGCTTGCCTTGCTCCACGGCGCGCAGAAAGACATGGCTGCTGCCGATCATGGCGGCGAAGTCATCCTGCCTCAGGCCTTGCCGCTTGCGCTCGGCGCGGGCGATGCGTCCGATGAGTTCGGTCGAATGCGCTTTGATGAGCATGGTGATCTCTGGCGAAGTAATTTCTTAGATTCTGTTGATTGGCGGCTATTTTTTCAACAAAAAGAAGAAATTTATTAGATATGTGTGGAAATCAGGCTGATTGAGCTAAAAACGAAATTATTTATTCGATTCCTGTGTGGAGAGGCCGGTTCGTAAGCAAATAGAAGTTATTCATTAGATTGGCATGGCCATGATTCTAATGAAGGCTATCGCGTCGGTTGCGAAGCTGGGCATGCTCAGTGGTTGATAGAAGCGTTTGATTTTCCATGGCGGGCGCAGCGTATCGCCCACTTTCTATCGCTGCGGTGCCACCGATATCGCCCGGTTTGTCCGATATCGGCCTGACTCTGTCGAGCACATAGCTTTCAAAGCGCACCAGTGCATCCAGCAACTGCTCACGAGTCGGCGGCGCATAAGACAGCGTCATGGTGATGGTCGGCGAGTGCTTCATCAGATGCGCGATGGTGAAGGCATGCACATTGAGCGACGTCATGGCCGTGGTGAAGGTGCGACGCAGATCGTGCATGGACCAATGCTCACCACAGGCTACACGCACGGACTTGATGGCCTGCTGCGGCGGGCAGACCACACGCCCGGTGGTCGAGCCGTCGTAGCCGAACACGAAGTCATTGATGCGCCCTTGCAGGCGGCGCTCCAGAATGCGCCGTGCCTCGGGTGCGATGGGAAAGCTGTAGTCCTGATGGTTTTTGGTGTTGCGAAACACCACCACGCCTTTGCGCAGGTCCACATCATCCCAGCGCAGGGTCGCGCACTCGATGGAGCGGCCCGCCGTGAGCAGGGTGAAGAGCAGGTAATCCCCAACGACCTGGGGCTGGTAGGTCGCGCAGGCCCGCCACCAGTCGGCGAAGTAGGGCTGGCCGATGTCGAGAAAAGTGTCACGCCGATTGATGCGACTCCAGCGACGGGTCATCTTGAGGATGTCCACCGGATTCTCGAAGCCCGAGCGACCCAGCCCTTGCTTGTTGATGGCGTAGTTGTAGGCCGCTTGCAGATACTTGAACGCCTGATTGGTGGTGCGCACGATGGGCTGCGGCGTGGCGCTCAGCTTGCGTGCCGGCACCATGCGCGAGAGCGCGTCGAAGCGCGCCAGTACCTCATCCTGACTTATGTCCTGATACGGGCGCTGCAGCCAGCTGGCGAGCTTGATGGGCACCAGTTCGATTTTCTCGGCGCTGCGGCTGTTGGGCATGGTCTTGTAGGCCGTGCCGGTGAGCGCATCGAATTTCTTTTTGCAGCGCGCGATGCTCACTCGGGTGACCGGCTTGTGTGACACCTCCCGAGCGTACTCATCGAACAGGTCGCCAAGAGTGGTGGATCGTGCTACACGCTGACGCTCGGCATACGGATCTTGGCCTTGCAGCAGCTGTGCTTTCAGAACGAGCGCTGCCTTGCGTGCCTGATCCACCGACATCAATCCGCTCTCACCCAGCCGTCGTTTGACGACCCGGTTGCCGAGACGCATCTGCAGGTAGAAGGACTTCTTGGTGGGAGAGACGCGCAGACCGAATCCGGTCAATTCGTCATCCATGAAGAAGCGTTGTGTCTCACCCTCGGACAGGGTGGCGGCCTTGACGAACGACTGCGTGAGCTTGGGCATTTTCGGGTGCTCCTAGGCTACATCCAGGCTACACCGGGCTACTTCTAGGCTACAGATTGGGGCGTAGGCTGTCGTAGTCAGGAGCGCTTCGTCGTAGAAATAAGCAATTAAATATCAATTACTTATGACGAATATAGCGTGAAATGTGAGCGAAATCAAAAGCGTTGAAAATGCCACTTTAGGGGATTATGAGTCCTCTGCTCTAACCAACTGAGCTACAGGCCCGTAGCTGGCACGCCCGGCGGAGCCGCCAGGCGTGTTCATGAAGTGCCGCAGTATAGCGGCAGGCCGGCGGGGCGGACAGCCCCGTGTGAGCCTGCGCCTGTCGGGCCTCAGCTCTTGATGTGCACGTTCTCCTGCAGCGCCGCGCGGGTCGTGCGCGCGTTGTTCGCTACCACCGTGGTGTCTTCATATCCGAAGGAAATGCCGAACAGGATGGCGATGTCGTCACTGATGCCGAAGAGCTCGCGCACGTCATCCGGGTAATAACCCATGGAGCCCTGGGCACAGGAGCCGATGCCGTGCGCGGTCATGACCAGCATCAGCGACTGGGCGTACATGCCCACGTCCAGCGCCATGGGGATGCCGTATTCGCGGCGCATGCCGAGGAAGCAGACATGCGGGGCATCGAACAGCGCGAAGTTGCGCAGGGTGGCGTTCATGCGGCCCATCTTGTCGCCGCGCTCTATGCCCATGGCGCCGTAGAGGGCCTGGGCGCAATCGACCTGGCGGGTGCGGTGATCGCCGGTCACCGCGGGCATGAAGCCGGCATCCGGAGTCATGGCCTTGCCGCTGCTGACTCCCGCCATGAAGCGGCGGCGCAGCTCGTCGCGGGTGGCGCCGGAGGCGACGTAGACCTCCCAGGGTTGCACATTGCAGTTCGAGGGCGAGAGCTGGGCGAGGGCAAAGACCTCCTGCAGCACGGCCTCGGGCACCGGTTCGGGCAGGTAGCCGCGTACCGAGCGGCGCTCGCGCAGGGCGGTTTCCAGGCTCATGGTGGCGGGCGAGGTGTGGGGCAGGGCGGCGGTCATGGCGGGCTCCGGAAATGGTTCGGCGGGCACCCTAGCATGTCGCTGACCATGCAGTCATTCACCGCACCGAACGATCTGTTTCCCGGCTGCCTGGTGCCGGAGCGTTGCGTGCCACGGTCTGCTGCAACAGCGTGGCGGCGTAACGGGCGATGTCTTCGATGGTTTCCGGCGTGAAGGCGAGGCCGTCGTTGTACATGCGACAGAGGCCGTGCAGGGTGGCCCAGCTGACCTGGACCAGGCGCAGGGTGTCGATGTCGGCAGACAGGGCGCCGTTCTGCTGCAGGCCCTGCAGCACGTCGCCGAAGCGGCGGATGCTGTGACGCGCGGTCTGGTGGAAGGCATGCGGACGGGCATTCTTCCAGGTTGTGCGGCCGAGCAGCAGCTCGTAGAGCTCCGGGTTCTCGCGGGCATAGCGGATGTAGGCAACGACAAAGGCTTCGAGCTGCTTGCCTGTGGGCTGATCGGTGATGCTGTCGATCAGCGTCTGGGTGAATTGCTCGACCACGGTTTCGCCGATGGCCAGCAGCAGATCCTGCTTGTCCTTGAAGTAATGGTAGAGCGCGGTCTGCGAAACGCCCACGCGTTCGGCCAGCTTGCGCAGGCTGAGACCTTCGATGCCGTTGTCCCGGATCAGCTCCAGAGCGTTGTCGATCAGGCTGCGGCGGAGGTCGCCATGGTGATATGCGGCTTTCCCTTGTGTATTGTGAGGTCTTGACATGCTGCCCATCGCTGTTATCTTAACGCCGTTAAATTCGACTCTACCCTGTTTTTTGCTGGCTTGACGAGGCCTTTTTCATGACTGCTTACGATCACATGCTCGCTCCTCTGGACCTGGGCTTCACGACGCTGAAGAACCGCATTGTCATGGGTTCCATGCACACTGGCCTGGAAGACCGCTTCTGGAACTACGGCAAGCTGGCAGCCTATTTCGGCGAGCGTGCCAAGGGCGGCACCGCCATGATGATCACTGGCGGCATCGCCATGAACAAGCAGGGCTGGCTGCTGCCGCTGGCCGGCACCATGAGCAGCTATGCCGACATCATCAACCACCGCCGCGTGACTTCGGCCGTGCACGAGCATGACGGCAAGATCCTCATGCAGATCCTGCATGCCGGTCGCTACGCCTATCACCCGTTCTCGGTGTCGGCGTCGTCGGTGAAGTCGCCGATCAACCCCTTCAAGCCGAAGGAGATGAGCGAGAAGACGATCCTGCAGACCATCGAGGACTATGCCCACACCGCGCGCCTGGCCCAGCTGGCCGGCTATGACGGTGTCGAGATCATGGGTTCGGAAGGCTATCTGCTCAACCAGTTCACCTGCGCCCGAGTCAACCAGCGCAAGGACAACTGGGGTGGCCCGGTCGAGAACCGCATGCGCTTCCCGGTCGAAATCGTCCGTGCCGTGCGTCGCGCCTGCGGCCCCAATTTCATCATCTGCTACCGCCAGTCGCTGATCGATCTGGTGCCGGGCGGCAACACCTGGGAAGACATCGTCACCATCGCCAAGGCGCTGGAAGCGGCCGGCATCACCATCCTCAACACCGGCATCGGCTGGCATGAGGCGCGTGTGCCGACCATCGCCACGCAGGTGCCGCGTGCTGCCTTCCGCAGTGTCACCGCGCGCATGAAGAAGGAACTCAAGGTTCCGGTCATGGCATCGAACCGCATCAACACGCCGGAAGTCTGCGAAGACATCGTGAGCAGCGGTGATGCCGACCTGATCTCGATGGCGCGTCCGCTGCTGGCCGATCCCGAGTTCGTCAACAAGACCGCATCCGGCAAGCCGGAAGCCATCAACACCTGCATCGCCTGCAACCAGGGTTGTCTCGACCTGACCTTCCAGGCCAAGCGCGCGACCTGCCTGGTCAACCCGCGTGCCGGCTACGAGACCGAGCTGGTCTATCTCAAGACCCGCAAGGCCAAGAAGATTGCCGTCGTCGGCGGCGGCATGGCCGGCCTCACAGCCGCCACCATCGCGGCGGATCGCGGCCATGACGTGACCCTGTTCGAGTCGGCATCCGACATTGGCGGCCAGTTCAACATGGCCGCCAATGTGCCGGGCAAGGAAGAGTTCCTGGAAACCATCCGCTATTACCGCAACGAGGTCCAGCGCACCGGCGTCAAGGTCAAGCTCAATACCCAGGTCAGCCACGACACGCTGACCAGCTATGACGAGGTGGTGATCGCCACCGGCGTCAAGCCGCGCATCCCGAAGTTCCCGGGCTACGATCATCCGAAGGTGCTGCGCTATCCGCAGGTGCTGCGTGGTGAGGTCAATGTCGGTCTGCGCGTGGCCGTGATCGGTTCCGGCGGCATCGGTGTCGATACCTGCGCCTACCTGCTGGAAGAGCACAACCAGTCGGTCGAACACTGGGCCAAGTACTGGGGTGTCGACTTCAACGTCACCGAGAATGGTCTGGCCGCGCCCGAGCGTCGTCATGCCCAGCGCGAAATCACCATGCTGCAGCGCAAGCCGGGTCAGAAGAAGATGGGTGCCGGTCCGGGCAAGACCACGGGCTGGGCGCACAAGATCCTGCTCAACCAGTTCGGCGTGAAGATGCTGGCCGAGTGCGAGTACCTCAAGGTCGACGACCTCGGTCTGCACATCCGCGTCGGCGACAACGAGACGCGCATTCTCGATGTCGATCACGTCATCCTCTGCGCCGGGCAGGAGTCGGTCACCGACCTCATCCCGCGCGACAAGGAAGGCAAGATCACCGACAAGCGCTACCACGTCATCGGTGGCGCCAAGCTCGCCGGCGAGCTTGATGCCCGTCGCGCCATCCGCGAGGGTGCCGAGCTGGCCGCCCGTCTGTGATGTTCGCCGGTCGCGTCAGCGACCGGACCTGACCAATGCAAAGGCCCCGCCTCTGACGAGTGCGGGGCCTTTGCATTTCAGGGCGGGCAATCTCAGGCCGTGACTTCCTGTGACACTGACTGCTCGGCCGACAGCTCCGCGCGCAGGCTCTGCGTGGCCTGCACCATCTCCGCCAGTGCCGCCTTCACCTCAGGCCAGCCGCGCGTCTTCAGGCCGCAGTCCGGATTGACCCAGAGGCGTTCGACCGGGATCCAGCGCAGGGCTTCATCGAGCAGATGCTTCATGGCGCCCGCGCCCGGCACGCGCGGCGAGTGGATGTCGTAGACGCCCGGGCCGATGGCATTGGGGTAGCTGAACTCGTTGAACACCTTGAGCAGTTCCATGGCCGAGCGCGCCGTTTCGATGGTGATGACGTCGGCGTCCATGGCGGCGATCTGGCGTATGCAGTCGTTGAAGTCCGAGTAGCACATGTGGGTGTGGATCTGCGTTCCGCTGCGCACACCGCTGGCGGACAGGCGGAAGGCTTCGACGGCCCAGCGCCAGTAGTCGCCTTGGGCGGCCTTGCGCAGCGGCAGGCCTTCGCGGAAGGCCGGCTCGTCGATCTGGATGATGGGTATGCCGGCGGCTTCGAGGTCGACGACTTCGTCACGGATGGCGAGCGCGATCTGCTGCGCGATGGTTTCGCGCGCGAGGTCATCACGCGGGAACGACCAGCACAGGATGGTGACCGGGCCGGTCAGCATGCCCTTCATCGGCTTCTTCGTCAGCGACTGCGCGAACTGCGCCCAGGCCACCGTCATCGGTGCCGGTCGGCTGATGTCGCCGACGATGACGGGTGGCTTCACGCAGCGGCTGCCATAGCTCTGCACCCAGCCGTTGCGGGTGAACAGGAAGCCCTGCAGCTGTTCGCCGAAATACTCGACCATGTCGTTGCGTTCAGGCTCGCCGTGCACCAGCACGTCGAGGCCGAGGTCTTCCTGTACCTGCACCGATTCGGCGACGAAGGCACGCATGGCGTGCTCGTACTCCGAGCTGCCTATGCGGCCGGCCTTGAAGGCGGCTCTCGCCTGACGGATTTCCGTGGTCTGCGGGAAGGAGCCGATGGTGGTGGTCGGCAGCGGCGGCAGTTGCAGAAGCTCCTGCTGGCGGCGGGCGCGCTCGGCGAAGGGCGCACGCACGCTGTCGGCGGCAGTCAGCGAGGCGATGCGGGCGCGGACGCCATCGTTGCGCCGCCAGGCGGCCTGTCGGCGACTTTCCAGTGCCTGTGCCGAAGCGGCGAGGGCATCATGCACGGCGGTGCTGTCAGGCGCTGTGACGGCCAGGCGCAGGGTCTGCACTTCGTCGAGCTTCTGCACGGCGAAGGCCAGCCAGGACAGTACTTCCGCCGGCAGTCCGGTTTCGTTGCGGAGGTCGACGGGGACGTGCTGCAGCGAGGCCGAGCTCGCGACCCAGAGGCGCTCGCCGAGACGGGCATGGGCTTCGCGGGCTATGCCGGCGAGGCGTTCGAGATCGGCGCGCCAGATGTTGCGGGCATCGACCAGGCCCAGCGAGAGCACCTTGTACTCCGACAGGTTGTCGATGACGCGGCGCCATTCCTCGCCACTGCGGGTGACGTCGATGTGCAGGCCGGCGACCGGCAGGCGCGTGGCCAGCCAGAGATTGTCATCGAGCGGGCCGAAGTAGGTGGCGAGCAGGATGTTCACGCTGCGCGTCTGCAGGCGGTTGTAGGCCGACTCGAAGGCCGCCTGCCAGGCCGCCGGCAGGTCGAGCGAGAGGATGGGCTCGTCGATCTGCACCCAGCTCACGCCGAGGTTGGCCAGGCCCTGCAGTATCTGCACATAGACCGGCAGCAGACGGTCGAGCAGGCTCAGGCGATCGAAGCTGTCGCCATGGGCCTTGCTCAGCCAGAGCCAGGTCAGCGGACCGATGATCACGGCCTTGACCCGGTGGCCCAGGGCATGGGCTTCGCGCACCTCCTCGAAGAGGTGTTGCGAGGACAGCGCGAACTGCTGGTCGGCGCTCAGCTCCGGCACCAGATAGTGGTAGTTGCTGTCGAACCACTTGGTCATTTCGGCGGCGGGAGCGTCACAGCCGCAGCGCGAGCGGCCGCGCGCCATCAGGAACAGGGTGTCGAGATCGACGTCGCGGCTGCCGGCCTGATGCTGCCCTGTGTGGGCCTGGAAGCGTGCCGGAATGGCGCCGACCAGGGCCGAGGTGTTGAGCACCTGATCGTAGTAGGCGAAGTCGCCGACGCTGACGAAGTCGAGTCCGGCGTCGCGCTGCTGTGCCCAGTGACGTGCGCGCAGCTTGCGCGCGGTCTGTTCCAGTTCGGCGCGCTCGATCTTGCCGGCCCAGTAGGCTTCGAGGACGACTTTCAGTTCGCGGGCGGCGCCGATGCGCGGGAAGCCCGGGATGTGTGCTTGCATGGTTGATACCTGAGGTCTGTGTTCAGGCAGGCAGTGTGCGACGCGCTATTTGTTGAAACAAACTCATTTTTTTACAAGAATAGGTGAGAATTTCTAATGATGAGATGGTCATGATCGATATCCGCCAGCTCCGCACGCTCAAGGCCATCCAGGAGGCCGGCTCGCTGGCGGCCGCCTCCGAGCGCCTGTTCCTGACGCAGTCGGCGCTGTCGCATCAGCTGCGCGAGCTGGAGTCCGACCTTGATGCGCCGGTGCTGATCCGCAAGACCCGGCCGCCACGCTTCACCCAGGTCGGCGAGCGTCTGCTCACGCTGGCCGATGTCGTGCTGCCGGCATTGCGCCAGGCCGAGCGCGATATCGGCAAGCTCAGCCTGGGCCAGGCCGGGCGCCTGATCATGGCCATCGAGTGCCACAGCTGCTTCGAGTGGCTGATGCCGACCATCAACAGCTTTCGTCAGCACTGGCCGGAGGTCGAGCTGGACTTCCAGAGCGGCTTTCATGGCGATGCCCAGGATGCCTTGCAGGAGGGCCAGCTCGACTGCGTGGTGACTTCCAATCCCGGTCGCCATGGCGGGTTGTGCTTCGAGCCGCTGTTCCAGTACGAGTCGGTGCTGGTGCTTGGCAATGACCATCCGCTCAACGACAAGGCCGTGATCGGCCCGGAAGACCTGGCCGGCGAAACCCTGATCACCTATCCGGTCGATCCCGAGCGTCTCGACGTGTTCCAGCACTTCCTGACGCCGGCCGGAGTCGTGCCGGCCGCCATGCGTCATACCGAGCTCACGCTCATGATGGTGCAGCTGGTGGCGAGCGGGCGCGGCGTCTGCGCGCTGCCGAGCTGGGCGGCAGCCGAGTACGTCGGCAGGGGCTGGGTGCGCACGCGGGCGCTGGGCAGCGGCGTCTGGTGCACCCTGTATGCGGCGCTGCGCGAGGATGAGCGCGAGCGCCCGTATGTGCAGGATCTGCTGGTGACCATCCGTGAAACCAGTCAGCGCCACCTCAGTGGCATACGTGCAGTCGCTGGCGCACAATGACGTGCTGACCGCATGGTCGGCCATGCGGCATGGAGCCTCTGCAATCTGTCAGATACTACTTGACATGGTTTATTGTCAGATATACCTTGCCATCGTCCGATGTAATCATGCAGGCAGATCACGATGAAAGATTTCCAGAACAAGGTTGCGGCAATCACTGGCGCCGGCTCCGGCATGGGCCGCTCGCTCGCCATTCTGCTCGCCAAGCGCGGCTGTCATGTGGCGCTCAGCGACATCAATGAAGCCGGTCTGGCAGAGACCGTGCAGCTGCTGCAACCCTACAGCGTCAAGGTGACGTCGCAGAAGCTCGACGTCGCCAACAAGGACGCCGTGTTCGCCTGGGCCGACCAGGTCGCCAAGGATCATGGCAAGGTCAACCTGATCTTCAACAACGCCGGTGTCGCCCTGGGCAGCACCGTCGATGGCGGCAGCTACGAAGACATGGAATGGATCATGGGCATCAACTTCTGGGGCGTGGTGCACGGCACCAAGGCGTTCCTGCCCTACCTGAAGGATTCCGGCGAAGGCCACATCATCAACACCTCCAGCGTCTTCGGTCTGTTCGCGGTGCCGTCGCAGAGCGCCTACAACGCCTCCAAGTTCGCTGTGCGCGGCTTCACCGAAGCCCTGCGTCAGGAGCTGGAACTGCAGAAGGTCAAGGTCAGCGCCACTAGCGTCCACCCGGGCGGCATCAAGACCAACATCGCTCGTGCCGCGCGCATGGACGAGTCGATCACCAAGATCGGCATGAACACCAACAGCACCGAGAAGTTCGAGAAGCTGTTCTCGACCACGGCTGACCAGGCCGCCGAAGTCATCATCAAGGGCGTCGAGCGCAACTCGCGCCGTGTCCTGATCGGTACCGATGCCAAGGTCCTCGACCTCATGGTGCGTCTGCTGCCGTCGGCCTACCAGAAGCTGGTGTCGCTCAGCACCAAGACGATGAAGTAAGCGACTGACATGACCCGGGTTGTCATGCGCGATGGCGCGGAGCTCAGTGTCCGCGTCGTCGGTCGCGGCCAGCCGGTGCTGATGCTGCCGGGACTGGGCATGAGCGCCGGCAGCTGGCTGCCGTTCATCCTGCCGCACCTCGGCCGCTTCCGTTTTCACCTCGTCGATTTTCGCGGGGCGGGCGGTTCGGCCGAGGTCGCGCTGAAGCCCGGCGATGTGTTCCAGGCGCACATGGAAGATGTGCAGGATGTCATCGCCCATTTCGGCTTGCGTGACTTCCTGCTCGCCGGCATTTCCCTGGGTGGCACCACCTCGCTGCATCTGCAGCGCGCGGGCGGCTTCGTCGCCGTGAAGCGCTATCTGCATATCGATCAGTCGCCCTGCGTCGGCAATCGCGAAGACTGGCAGCACGGCCTTTTCGGCTCGCGTCAGGATGAGCTGTTCGCCAAGCTGCGCGCGATCGTCGCCGTCCTCGATGCTCACCCGGACTGCCCGCGCTTCGTCGATCTGCCGCCTTCCGCGCGCATTGCGGCTGGCGACACGCTGGCCGAAGTGCTGGCCATGATGGCTGGCGGCAAGGCCCTGCGTCCGCTGCTGCGCGCCGTCATGCGCCTGCCGCGTCCGTTGCTGGCGCACGTGCCGCTGCCCATGGCGCGGCTCGCGGACATGCGTACCTATCTCTCCGCCTATGCCGCTGGTGGCCATGACTATCGCGCCAGCCTGACGCGTGACGCCGTGCCGGTGACGGTGATGACCGGCGTGCGTTCGCCGCTCTATGCCGAGGCGGGGCAGGCGCTGGTGGCATCGGCGCATCCGCGCTCACGCATCGTGCGCTTCGAGCGTTCCGGGCATGTGCCGCTGAAGGATGAGCCGCTGCGCTTTGCGCTCGAGTTCGGGCGCTGGCTGTACGACGCCGCCTGAGTCCGGCGTAGGGCGGGGATGATCCCGCAGGCAGACAATGAAAAAGGGCCCCGAGGGGCCCTTTTTCATTCACCGCATTCGTTCACCCGGCGCAGCTCACTCGCTGTCGAGGAAGGAGCGCAGGTGTTCCGAGCGGCTCGGGTGGCGCAGCTTGCGCAGGGCCTTGGCTTCGATCTGACGGATACGTTCGCGGGTGACGTCGAACTGCTTGCCGACTTCTTCCAGCGTGTGGTCCGTGTTCATGTCGATGCCGAAGCGCATGCGCAGCACCTTGGCTTCGCGCGGCGTCAGGTTTTCCAGCACTTCGCGGGTGGCTTCGCGCAGGCCTTCTGCCGTTGCCGCGTCGATCGGGGACACCATGAGCGTGTCCTCGATGAAGTCGCCCAGGTGGCTGTCTTCATCGTCGCCGATCGGCGTTTCCATGGAGATCGGTTCCTTGGCGATCTTGAGCACCTTGCGAACCTTGTCTTCCGGCATTTCCAGGCGCACGCCCAGCTCTTCCGGCGTCGGCTCGCGACCCATTTCCTGCAGCATCTGACGCGACACGCGATTGAGCTTGTTGATGGTCTCGATCATGTGCACCGGGATGCGGATGGTGCGCGCCTGGTCGGCGATGGAGCGGGTGATGGCCTGACGGATCCACCAGGTGGCGTAGGTCGAGAACTTGAAGCCGCGACGGTACTCGAACTTGTCGACGGCCTTCATCAGGCCGATGTTGCCTTCCTGGATGAGGTCGAGGAACTGCAGGCCGCGGTTGGTGTACTTCTTGGCGATGGAGATGACGAGGCGCAGGTTGGCCTCGACCATTTCCTTCTTGGCGCGACGGGCCTTGGCCTCGCCGACGCTGACGCGACGGCTGATGTCCTTGATCTCGGCGATGCTCAGGGCATGGTCGGTCTCGACATCGACCAGGCGCTGCTGGGCGCGCAGGATGTCTTCGCGTTGCGGTTCCAGTGCCTTGGCCAGCGTCTTGCGCTTGACCAGCTCCTGGTCGAACCAGTCGAGATTGGTTTCGTTGCCCGGGAAGTCGGCGAGGAAGGTGGTGCGGTCCATCTTGGCGCGACGCACGCAGGCGAGCATGATGGCGCGTTCCTGGGCGCGCACGGTGTCGACGCTGGCGCGGATGTGCTCGGCGATGCCGTCATAGACGCGCGGGGTGAGCTTGAACATCATGAACAGGTCGGCGAGCTCGCTCATGTTGGTCTGCCAGGACTTGGAGTCGCGGCCGTAGCGCTTCTCGGCGTTCTCCGACTTGACCAGCTGCTTGCGCAGGTTGTCGAAGCGTTCGCGCACCATTTCCATGTCGAGGCCGGTGTCGGCTTCGCTGTCGTCGTCGCCGTCGGCTTCTTCCTCTTCCTCGTCGGCGGCTTCAGCCTTGGGCTTGGCCTTGTCGCCACCTTCGAGCACGGCCAGCGCGGCTTCTTCGTCGATCTCGGCAGCGGCGGCAGCGCCGTTGTCATCGGGATCGAGGAAGCCGGCAATGACGTCGCCGATGCGGCGTTCGCCAGCTTCGACGGCATCGAATTCGTTGATCAGCAGTTCGACCGCGCCCGGCCAGTAGGCCATGGCATTGAGCACATCGCGGATGCCTTCCTCGATGCGCTTGGCGATGGCGATTTCGCCTTCGCGGGTGAGCAGCTCGACGGTACCCATTTCGCGCATGTACATGCGCACCGGGTCGGTGGTGCGGCCCGGCTCGTTTTCCACCGAGGCCAGCACGGCCGCGGCTTCTTCGGCGGCGAGGTCGTCGTCGCTGGCTTCCGGGGTTTCCTCGCGCATCAGGTCATCGGCTTCCGGCGCGCGTTCATGCACGGGAATGCCGAGGTCGTTGAGCATCTGGATGATGTCTTCGATCTGCTCGCTTTCGGTGACCGACTCGGGCAGGTGATCGTTGACTTCGGCATAGGTCAGGAAGCCCTGTTCCTTGCCCTTGGCGATCAGTGCAGCAAGCTGGGAGTTGCGCTTGTCCTGATCAAGCGGCTCGCCTTCGACAGCGTCGAGCTCCGGCTTGTTCTGGTCTTGCGTGTCGTGATGGTTGGTGCTCATCGGGCCCCCGGCGCAACAGTGCAAAATAAGAGCGGAATTATAGTCGCCTGAGGGGCAACTTGTCAGCAAAAGCGGATCAACTACCGAGCTTGATCTGGCGTTCGAGTTCGGCGTGCTGCTGCTTGATGCGTGTCAGCGCCTGCAGCGTCTCGCGATCAGGCTGCAATTGCAGCTGGCGATGCAGGCGCGCAGCCTCGGCTTCCAGGCTGCGCAAGGCCAGGCGATGGCGCAGTGCCGCGGCTTCCAGGGCCGGGTCGCTGTCCGGAGTCAGCGTCTCCAGCGCGGCCAGCGCACCGAGAGCTTCGCCATCCTCGCTGCCGTGCCAGCTGCCGAGCAGGGCGGCGATGGAGCG
The DNA here is from genome assembly GCA_023265995.1 of Perlucidibaca sp. Taxonomy (GTDB): domain Bacteria; phylum Pseudomonadota; class Gammaproteobacteria; order Pseudomonadales; family Moraxellaceae; genus Perlucidibaca. Next base: position 113,750 of record JAHFSA010000006.1, on the reverse strand, counting down.
CTCGGGATGCGTTTGCAGGGCCTGCACCAGTGCTTTCAGCAGCGGTGTTTCCGGATCGTCGAGGCTGTCGAGCAGGGCCGGCGGCCAGTCGGTGGCCTGGCTGGCATCGCGCAGCAGCACCAGAATGGCCTGCGCCGACAGCGAGCGCAGGGCCGGTGCCGGGTCGCGGGAGAAGCGTTCGGGGCGCTGCTGGCGGCGGAACGGACCCTTGTGGCGCCCCTGCTCCTGGCCGCCACGCTTGTCTCGCCAGTGTTCATCCTGTCCGCGCGACTCACGCCCCTGGTACTCGTGGTAATCGTGATGGTCCGAGGACTGCTCTTCGCTGTAGTAGCCGTGATCGGGTGCGAATTCGAAGGCGGGCGGCTCGTCGCTGCCGCTTCGGGTCGGTCCTGCCGTCTCGTGTGTGCCGGGTGCCGTGGCGCGGGCGGCATGGCCATGACTGCCGTGGGCCGCGATGGTGGCCATCTGCTTTTCCAGCACCTCGACCGAGAGATCGGTGAGGCTGCTCAGGCGCTGTACGAGCAGTGTCCGGAACAGGCTTTCAGGCACCTTGGCGAGCAGCGGCATGGCTTCGGTGGCGAGCCTGGAGCGACCCTCCAGCGAATTCATCTCTATGCCTTCGCAGAGATGCCGGAAGAGCTGGTCGGCCAGCGGCACGGCATCGGCATCGATGCGGGCGCGGAACAGTTCGGGGCCTTCGCGACGAACCAGCGAGTCCGGATCCTCGCCATCGGGCAGGAACAGGAAGCGCGCGCTGACGCCGTCCTTGAGCGCGGGCAGGGCGTTTTCCAGGGCGCGCCAGGCAGCGCGGCGGCCGGCGGCGTCGCCGTCGAAACAGAACACGACTTCGGAGACGACACGGAACAGGCGTTCGACGTGCGTGCTGCTGGTCGCCGTGCCGAGCGTGGCGACCGCCTCGGGAATGCCGAACTGGGCGAGCGCGACGACATCCATGTAGCCCTCGACCACCAGCAGGCGGCTGAGCTTGCCGGACTGGCGCGCCTCGTAGAGGCCGTAGAGCTCCTGGCCCTTGTGGAAGACTGGCGACTCCGGCGAGTTCAGGTATTTCGGCTTGTCATCGTTGAGCACGCGGCCGCCGAAGGCGATGACGCGGCCACGGAAGTCGCGGATCGGAAAGATCACGCGGTCGCGCATGGCGTCGTAGACCGACTGGCGCTGCTCGTTGCGTATCAGCAGGCCGGCCTGCAGCAGCAGGTCGCGCTGAGCCGGTTCGCCGGCCAGCTGCTGCAGCATGTTGTCCCAGCCGGGCGGGGCATAGCCGAGCCGGAAGGCCTTGGCGACGGCGCCGGTGACGCCGCGCTTCTTCAGATATTGCACGGCTCGTTCGCGGGCCGGGGCACTGCGCAGCTGTTGCTCGAAATGTTTCGCGGCACTTTCCAGTGCGTCGAACAGGGGCTGGTGCGATTCGCGCGGACCGTTGTTGTCGCGGGTCTCCGGCATGGTCAGGCCGGCTGCCGATGCCAGCTGCTTGAGGCCGTCGATGAAGTCCATGCGGTCGTACTCCATCAGGAAACTGATGGCATTGCCGCTGGCGCCGCAACCGAAGCAGTAATAGAACTGCTTTTCGCGATTGACCGTGAACGAGGGCGACTTTTCCTGGTGGAAAGGGCAGCAGGCCGAGTAGTTCTTGCCGGCACGCTTGAGCTTCACGCGTGCGTCGACGAGATCGACGATATCGGTGCGCAACAGCACCTCGTCGATGAACGACTGCGGAATGCGGCCTTCGGACATGCGGGCTCGATCGGTCAGATGGCGGACAGGAGAGTGTGCGTCAGGCCCGGCGCAGGCGCAACGACAGACAAGTGCTCAGACGGGTCGTGTCAGGCCAGGCTGGCCTTGACCTGCTGCGACAGTGCGCCGACATCGGCACGACCGGCAACCATGGGGCGCAGGAGATTCATGACCTTGCCCATGTCGCGGGCGCTGGTGGCACCGGCTTCGGCAATGGCTGCCGAAATCAGCGCGGTCAGCTCGGCTTCCGACAACGGCTCGGGCAGAAAGTCCTGGAGCACGGCAATCTCGGCCAGCTCGCGAGCAGCCAGCTCGGCTCGGCCACCCTGCTCGAAGGCGAGGGCGGATTCGCGGCGCTGCTTCACCAGCTTCTCGACCACGGCCAGGGCGCGGGCATCATCGACTTCGACGCGTTCGTCGACTTCGATCTGCTTGAACGCAGCGAGCGCCATGCGGATGACGCCCAGACGATCTTTGTCCTGGGCCCGCATGGCGTTCTTCATGGCCTCGGTGAGGCGTGTTTTCAGTGCGGACATGAGCGTCGCAATGAATGATCGACGGGACGACCTTCAGGCCATCCCGGCCGATCAGTACAGGCGCGTGGTCTTGACGGCTTCGCGCTGAACCTTCTTGGCGTGGCGCTTCACAGCAGCGGCAGCCTTGCGCTTGCGCTCCTGGGTCGGCTTTTCGAAGAATTCGCGCTTGCGCACGTCAGCCAGGACACCAGCCTTTTCGCAGGAACGCTTGAAACGACGCAGGGCGACGTCAAACGGTTCGCCTTCTTTCACTTTGACCTGGGGCATGAAGCTCACCTGTTTCTTGAATTCGGTACGCCGGACGGGCGTGGGGCGCGGATTTTAGCCATATACGGCTGGAATGGCAAACCCCCTGTGGCCGGCGTTACACTGCGCGCCTTGAAACGGGTCGGCTGCAGGCGGCCGGCAGCATGAACAGGGAGCGGGCGAATGCGGGTGCTGGGCATTGAAACCTCGTGCGACGAGACCGGCGTGGCTGTCTATGACGATGCCGGCAGGACCGGCAACGGCCTGCTGGCGCACCGTCTCTACAGCCAGATCGAGATGCATGCCGACTACGGCGGTGTGGTGCCCGAGCTGGCCTCGCGCGACCACATCCGCAAGCTCGTGCCCCTGGTGCGCGAAGTTCTCGCCGAGGCCGGCTGTCATCCCGGCGATATTGATGGCGTCGCCTATACCGCAGGTCCCGGCCTGGCCGGGGCGTTGCTCACCGGGGCGCTGATGGCGCGCTCGCTGGCCTATGCCTGGGGCGTGCCGGCGGTGCCGGTGCATCACATGGAAGGTCATCTGCTGGCGCCGCTGCTGGAGGCCAATCCGCCCGAGTTCCCGTTCGTGGCACTGCTGGTGTCCGGCGGCCATACCCAGCTCATGCGCGTGGATGGCATAGGCCGTTACGAGCTGCTCGGCGAGTCCATAGATGATGCCGCCGGCGAAGCCTTCGACAAGGTCGCCAAGATGCTCGGCCTCGACTACCCCGGCGGGCCGGCGGTATCACGCATGGCGCTGCAGGGGCGCGACAACGCCTTCGCCTTCCCGCGTCCCATGCTCGATCGCCCGGGGCTGGATTTTTCCTTCAGCGGGCTGAAGACGGCCGTGCTCACTGCGCGTGAACAGACCGCAGATTATCCGCAGAAGGTGGCGGACATCTGTGCCAGCTTCGAGGCGGCGGCGGTCGACACATTGATTCGCAAATGCCTGCGTGCGCTCAAGCAGACCGGGCTGAAACGCATCGTGCTGGCCGGTGGCGTCAGCGCCAACCGTCGTCTGCGCGCCGACCTGGCAGCGGCGCTCAAGCCCCTGCGTGCGGAAGCGTTCTATCCGGCTCCGGCATTCTGCACTGACAACGGCGCCATGATCGCCTTTGCCGGCTGCCAGCGTCTGCGTGCGGGTGAAAAGGTGGGGCTGGGCGTCAGCGTGCGGGCGCGCTGGCCGATGACCGAACTGACTCCGGTAGACTGAATATCAGCGCTGACTGCGCGTGCCGGGAGGGAGGTGGGGCTCTCTGAAAACCCGCCGTGAATCCATCCCTGGAGGCTTGGGCTCGGCGTCCATGCCTCGCACAGTTTTCAGAGAGCCCCACCTCCCTCCCGGCACTCAGTAGTCGGCTATTTCTTTCCGAACTTGCGCTCGCTGCCGTTGAGCAGGGCTTTGATGTTGGTCTTGTGACGGGCGAGCAGCAGCAGACTCATGGTGATCACGCCGAGCGTGGCCTCCGGCATCAGCCAGGCGGCGAGTATGGGTGCGGCCACGAAGCCGGTGATGGCGCCCACCGAGGATATGCGGGTCAGCGCGAAGGCGCTGATCCAGATGCCGATGACCGCAAGGCCCATCACCCAGTGCAGCGCGAGCAGCACGCCGAGCGCGGTGGCGACGCCCTTGCCGCCTTCGAAGCGGAAGAAGACCGGGTAGAGATGGCCGAGGAAAGCGGCGAGGCCGACCGCGCTCAGCGTCAGGTCGCTGCAGTCGAGCTTGCGTGCGATCAGCACCGGAATCACGCCCTTCAGCATGTCGCCGGCAAGCGTCATGGCCGCGGCCGGCTTGCCGCCCAGGCGCAGGACATTGGTGGTGCCGGGGTTGCGCGAGCCGTCGGTGCGCGGGTCGGGCAGGCCCATGGCGCGGCAGACGAGGATGGCGGCCGAGACAGAACCGAGCAGATAAGCGAGAATCAGCGCCGCAAAGGCGACCAGGTCAGGGCTCATGTCGGGCTCCAGGGGTTTCGGTCTGCCGCGATCCTAGCAAGACTGCCGGCAGGCGACGAGGCATAGAGTGGACATTGTTTACATCCGCGATTACAAGATCGAGACCGTGATCGGCATGTTCCAGTGGGAACGCCGCATCAAGCAGACGCTGAGTCTCGATCTGGAGATGGCCTGGGACATTCGTCCGGCAGCCGCCAGCGACGCCATTCACGATGCCCTCGACTATCGCGCCGTGGCCGTGCGCCTGAAGTCGCATGTCGAAACCGCCGAGTTCCAGCTGGTCGAGACCCTGGCCGAGTCGATCTGGACCATTCTGCGTGACGAGTTCCATGTGCCCTGGCTCCGTTTGCGTGTCGGCAAGCCGGGCGCCGTGCGCGGCTCGTTTGAGGTCGGCGTGCTGATCGAGCGTGGCAGCCGGCCGGGCTGAGCTCAGCCCCAGACGCTGCGCCCGCCATCGACCGCGAGTATCTGGCCGCTGATGTAGTCGCTGCCGGCAATCAGGAACTCGATGGCGCCGGCAATCGCATCCACACCACCTATGCGTCCCAGCGGCACGCTGGCCAGCACCTGAGCCTGCGTGGCGGCATCCATTTCCCCCTGACCTTCCGGCCACAGGATGGCGCCGGGGGCGACGCCGTTGACGCGCACGGCCGGCGCCAGCTCCTTGGCCAGCGAACGCGTCATGGCCACCAGCGCGGCCTTGGCCATGCAGTAGATGGTGTGGCCGGCGAGCGGGTAATCGGCGTGTATGTCGACGAGGTTGACCACGGCGCCGTGACCGCCGCGGGCGAGCGTCGGCGCCAGTGCCTGGGTCAGGAAGAAGGGCGCGCGGGCATTGCTGGCGAAGAGGGTGTCCCAGTCGCTGTCGCGGGCCTGACCTATCGGGGTGGGAAAGAAGCTCGACGCGTTGTTGACGAGGGCATCGACCCGTCCCCAGGCGGACTCTGCCTCTTGCGCCAGGCGACGGACTTCGCTGGCGAGGTCGAGGTCGGCGACCAGCACGCGCGCGCTGTTGCCGCGCACGGCGGCGAGTTCGGCGGCGAGCGCCTCGCTGGCTTCGCGGCTGTCGCGGCAGTGCAGCAGCACGGACCAGCCACGGGCATGCAGGCGGCGGGCGGTGGCGGCGCCGACACGCTTGCCGGCACCGGTGATGAGAACGACGGGTTCAGGATGGTTCACGGTTCTGTCGCTCCGCGCGGAACTGGTCACGGAATCGGGTGATCTGCGCCAGACGCGTGGCGCGTATGGCCTCCGCCATCTGCGCGCCGTCGAGACCCTGGGCGGCGAGCGCGCGGGCATCGACCTGGCTGGCGGCGCAGGCGCCCTGCCAGTAGGCGCTCTGCCAGTAGGGGGTGTCTTCGAGTCCGGTGCGACCGCGGGCATCGGACTCGCAGGCGAGCAGAAAATCATTGAAGCGCTCCGGGCGGCGCCAGACATCCAGCGCTTCCAGACGTTTCAGCAGGGTGTCGGCACGGAGCTCATCGGCACGATGGCAGTCGAGGTGGAACTCGCCGACCAGCAGGGCCAGATCCATCCAGGCGCGCGGCACGCGCAGGCGTTCGCCGAGCACGCGTATCAGCGGCAGGCCACGGGCCTCGTGACCGCTGTGACGAGGCAGTACGGTGGCTGGCGTCAATGCCTTGCCGAGGTCATGGACGAGCACGGCAAAGCGCACGCGGGCCTCGCTGCTGATGCGCACGGCCTGCTTCAGGCTGAGCAGTATGTGCACGCCGGTATCGATCTCGGGGTGGTAGTCGGCGCGCTGCGGCACGCCGAAGAGGCGGTCGACTTCAGGGAACAGCACGGCCAGCGCGCCGCACTGGCGCAGCACACGGAAGTACTCGGCCGGATCAGGACCGGCGAGGGCGCGCTCGGTCTCCTGCCAGACCCGTTCGGCGGTCAGCGCCTGCAGCTCGCCGCTGCGGCTGAGCTCATGCATGAGCTCCTGGGTTTCCGGTGCGACGTGAAAGCCCAGGTGCTTGAAGCGGGCGGCGAAGCGGGCCACGCGCAACACCCGCAGCGGGTCCTCGACGAAGGCCGGAGACACATGGCGCAGCAGCCGGGCATCGAGATCGCGGCGCCCGTTGCAAGGGTCCACGAGTTCGCCGCTGGCGGTCTCCGCCATGGCATTGATGGTCAGGTCGCGACGCTGCAGATCCTCTTCCAGCGTGACATCCGGCGCGAAGTCGCAGATGAAGCCGTGATAGCCGCTGCCGCTCTTGCGCTCGGTGCGCGCGAGCGCGTACTCCTCCTGGCTGTCGGGGTGCAGGAAGACTGGAAAATCCTTGCCGACCTGGCGATAACCCTGTGCCAGCAGCCAGTCCGGTGTGGCGCCGACCACCACCCAGTCGCTGTCATGCACGGGCACGCCGAGCAGACGATCGCGCACGGCCCCGCCGACCCGGTAGATCGCCGGTGCGCCGCTCATTTCAGCCCCGGACGGCTGTGGAAGCACTGGCCATCCTCCAGACGCCAGGCGCACAGCGTGTTGCCCCAGACGCAGCCGTGGTCGAGCGCGATGTGCGGAGAGTGTCCGGTGTCGCCCAGCAGGGCCGCCCAGTGTCCGAACAGTACGCGGGTTTCGCCGAGGCCGGGATTGTCGATGGCGAACCAGGCCCCGAGGCCGGGAGGGGCGGTGTCGAGACCGGCCTTGTGGCTGAAGTCGAGCGCCCCGGTGGCATCGATCAGGCGCATGCGGGTGAGGTAGTTGGTGATCACGCGCAGACGGGTGCTGCCGCTCAGGTCATCGCTCCAGCCTGCCGGTTCGTTGCCGTACATGCCGGCGAGAAAGGCCGCCGGGTCGGGGCCGCGCAGCGCCTGCTCGACCTCGCGCGCGCAGTGCCGGGCAGTGTCCAGGCTCCAGATCGGCGGTATGCCGGCATGGGTCAGCACGTAATGACCGGGCAGATCGATCAGCATATGGCGCTGCGTGAGCCAGGACATGAGGATGTCGCGGTCATGCGCTTCGAGGATGGGCAGGGTGCCATCCTTGGCCTTGGGCGTGACCAGCCCATGATGCGCGGCAATGAGGTGCAGGTCATGGTTGCCGAGCACGCTGTCGGCGGCATGGCCGAGGCTGTGCAGCAGGCGCAGCGTGCCGAGCGAGTCGGGGCCGCGCGCGACCAGATCGCCGGCCAGGCAGAGGCGGTCTTGCGCGGGGTCGAAGTCGATGCGTTCGAGCAGGTCTTCCAGTGCGGCGCGACAGCCCTGGACGTCGCCGATCGCGTAATGGGCCATCAGTTCAGGACACGCGGTATGGCCAGGGTGAAGGCCGGGATGGGCGACTCGAAGCGCTCGCCGACTTCATCGATCATGCCGTAGGAGCCGTGCATGCTGCCCACCGGCGTTTCCAGCACGGTGCCGCTGGTGTATTCGAAGAATTCGCCCGGAGCCAGTGTCGGCTGCTCGCCGATGACACCATCGCCACGCACTTCCTGCACGCGTGCCTCGGCGTCGGTGATGATCCAGTGCCGGGTCAGCAGCCGTGCGGTACGGGCGCCTTCATTGCTGATGCGGATGTGGTAGGCGAAGACATAACGGTTCTCTGTCGGGCTCGAAGGCTCCGGCAGGTATTCGCTGCGCACCCGGACGCTGATGCCGTGCTCATCCACGGCGTGCACGGATTGGCTCATGTCGACATGTCCACGACGGCATTGGTGATATTCACGTAGTCTGCCACGGAGAGGGTCTCCGGGCGACTGCCGAGATCGACACCGGCGACGAGCAGCGCCTGCTCCGGGTAGCGCTTGAGCGCATTGCGCAGCGTCTTGCGACGCATGGTGAAGGCCGAGGTGACGACTTCGCCGAGCAGCTTTTCGTCGCGGCATGGGTGCGGCAGCACGGCATGCGGTGTCAGCCGGACAATGGCCGAGGTGACCTTGGGCGGCGGGCTGAACGCCTCCGGCGGCACGTCGAACAGCCATTCGGCCTGGCAACGGTACTGCACCATGATGGTGAGGCGGCCGTAGTCGTTGCTGCCCGGTTCGGCGCAGAGGCGATCGACCACTTCCTTCTGCAGCATGAAGTGCATGTCGCGGATCACACCGCTGTGCGACAGCAGATGGAAGATCAGCGGCGTCGAGATGTTGTAGGGCAGGTTGCCGATCACGCGCAGGTCGTTGCCGGCCGGGCCGGCCAGCTGGGCGAAATCGAACTTCAGGGCATCGCCACTGTGGATGTCGAGTTCGCCGAGGCCGGCCAGGGTCTGCGGCAGACGCGCGGCGAGGTCGCGGTCGAGTTCGACCACCTTCAGATGACCGAGTGCCGGCAGCAGGTGTTTGGTCAGCGCACCCAGACCCGGGCCGATCTCGACGACATTCTGCTCGGGGCCGGGCTGGAAGCTGGCGACGATCTGGCGAATGACGCGCTCATCGTTGAGGAAGTTCTGGCCGAAGCGCTTGCGGGCGAGATGGCCGTCGACGACCTTGCTGTGACGGGGACTGTTCATGACGAGGTTCCGGTAGGGTGGCGCGCGGTGATCATGTGCAGGGCCTCGGCCACGGCGGCGCGCAGGCTGCCGTCTTCGGCGCGGCCTGTGCCGGCCAGGGTCAGGGCGGTGCCATGATCGACCGAGGTGCGAATGATGGGCAGGCCCAGGGTGATGTTGACGGCATTGCCGAAGCCGGCGTGCTTGAGCACGGGCAGGCCCTGGTCATGGTACATGGCGAGCACGGCATCGGCGCCTGCGAGCAGACGCGGTGTGAACAGGGTGTCGGCCGGCAGCGGCCCGACCAGATCCAGGCCCTCGCCGCGCAGGGCATCCAGGGTCGGTGTGATGACTTCGATCTCTTCGCGGCCGAGATGGCCATCCTCGCCGGCATGCGGGTTGAGGCCGGTGACCAGGATGCGCGGCCGGGCTATGCCGAACTTGTCGCGCAGGTCGGCGGCGAGAATGCGCAGCACCTGGGTCAGGCGTTCCGGCGTGATGGCATCGGGCACATCGCGCAGCGGCAGGTGCGTGGTGGCCAGTGCCACGCGCAGTCCCGGACAGGCCAGCAGCATGACCACGCGGGCGACTCCGCAGCGCTCCTGCAGGTATTCGGTATGACCGCTGAAGGCCACGCCGGCGTCATTGATCACCGATTTCTGCACCGGTGCCGTGACCATGGCGGCGAACTCGCCGGACAGGCAGCCGTCGCAGGCGCGTGCCAGCGTGGCCAGCACGGAGCCGGCATTGCGGATGTCGAGGTGGCCCGGCGCTTCGTCAACGGTCAGCGGCACGGCAGCCACGCGCAAGGTTCCGGGCACATGCGGCGCGGCCGGACGAGCCGGATCATGCGGCAGGCATGCAAGGGGCAGTCCGAGGCGTTGCGCGGCGCGCGCGAGGAGAGCAGGATCGGTGATGGCGACCAGTTCGGCTGGCCATGAGGATTGTGCGATCTGTACCAGGAGGTCGGGGCCGATGCCGGCCGGTTCACCCGGAGTCAGGGCGAGACGGGGAGTCATGGGGAGGTTCACATCCTGGGCGTCGGTCATCCACTCCATTGTGCCATAGCAGCCAACCTGAGAGGGGAGTGGAAGCCGACGTCGGACGCGCTGTCTGCAAGGCCGCCGCAAAGACCTTGCGCAGGTTCCCGGGGGTCATGTTGACGCTGCCGGGGACACTTGGCATTGTCAGGGCCGTGCCCGGTCAGGCCAAGTAAAAATCGCGTAAAAACTGTTTACGCACCAGTCGCAGGCATCCGTGATGCCGGGAGCACTACCATCCGTTTCAGCTGGCCCATCCTGCGTCCCTATCTGCTGGCCGTGACCATCATGTCGCTGGCCATGCTGCTGGCCTGGCTGCTGCAGCCCTATGTCTCGCTGCCCAATCTGGTGCTGCTGTTCGTGCTCGCCGTGGTCTGTGTCGCCTTCCTCGCCGGCCAGGGGCCGTCGGTGCTGGCGTCGGTGCTGGCCAGCCTGGCCTATGGCGTGCTCTACGTGCCCTGGACCTTCCTCGATGCCGCCGAGTCCGGGCAGTACCTGTTCACCGCCATGCTGACCATGGCGCTCAGTCTCTTCATCAGCCAGCTCACCACGCGCTGGCGCGACAAGGCCATGGAGTCGGCCGAGCGCGCCCGCGAGCTTGACCGTCTCTACCGCTATACCCGCGAGCTGGAGACCGAACGTCTGCGCAACTCGGTGCTGAGCGCACTTTCGCATGACCTGCGCACGCCGCTGGCCAGCCTGGTCGGCGCGTCGTCGTCGCTGCTCTCGGACGAACTGGCGTTGCAGCCGGATGCCCGGCGCGAGCTGGAGCGGCTGATCTATGACGAGTCGCGGCGCATGCAGGTGCTGGTCGAGAACCTGCTGGAGATGGCTCGCCTGGAAAGCGGTCCGGTGCTGCTGCAGCAGGACTGGGAGGCGCTGGAGGAGATTCTCGGCGCCGCCCTGTCGGTCTGGCGCCGTCAGCTGGCGCCGCGCAACATTCGCGTCAGCCTGCCGGCCGAGCTGCCGCTGCTGCGCTTCGATCCGCGCCTGATCGAGCGCGTGCTCGCCAATCTGCTGGAAAACATCGGCAAGTACACGCCGGAAACCACCACGGTGGATATCACCGCGCGCGTGCTCGACGAGGCCGTCGAGCTCAGCATTGCCGATGACGGCCCCGGCTTTCAGGATGATCCCGATCTGCTCTTCCAGAAGTTCTATCGCGGCGACAGCGCCGGGCCGGCCGTGGGTGCCGGGCTCGGGCTGGCGATCTGCCGCTCCATTCTCGATGCTCATGGCGGGCGCATCCGTGCCGAGCACAGACAGCCTTGCGGCGCCTGCTTCACCCTGACCCTGCCGCGCTCTGCCGAGCCGCAGGAGGACATGCCCGAGGTGACGGAATCATGAGTGTCGATATCCTGATCATCGAGGACGAGCCCAGCCTGTCGCGGCTGCTGGCGACCACGCTCAGTGCCCAGGGCTATGTGGTGACCACGGCCATGCGTGCCGACGAAGCACTGGCGCGGGTCGCGGTGGATGATCCGGCGCTGATCCTGCTCGACCTCGGCCTGCCTGATCGTGACGGTCTCAGCCTGCTGCCCCTGCTCAAGGAGCGCTGCCAGGCCCAGGTCATCATCGTTTCCGCGCGTTCCCAGGAGAGCGAGAAGATCGCCGCGCTGGATGCCGGCGCCGAGGATTACCTGACCAAGCCGTTCAGCGTTGCCGAGCTGCTGGCGCGTCTGCGCGTGGCGCAGAGACGGCGTCAGGAGGCGGTGCCGGTGGCGCAGCGCTATGTGGTTGGCGATCTCGAGGTTGATCTTGAGCAGCGTCAGGTCGTGCTCGCGGGAGAGGTCATCAAGCTCACGCCCAAGGAGTATCAGTTGCTGGCCATCCTGGCGCAGTCAGGCGGGCGTGTGGTGACGCATGCGCAGTTGCTGCAGGCGATCTGGGGCAGGCATCACAGCGATGACACGCATTATCTGCGCATCTACCTGCGTCAGCTCCGGCAGAAGCTGGAGCGCGACCCGGGCGAGCCGCGCTATCTGATCACCGAGCCGGGTGTCGGTTACCGACTCGGTGACTGAGGAGGAGAGGGGGCGGCAACAGCAGGCGCCCCCTTTGGCGGCAGCTCAGCGCTGGCCGCGGAAGTCCACGTAGGCTTCGGCGCGCAGCTCGCGCAGCCAGGCACCCAGTTCTTCATCGTAGGCGCGGGCGTAGAGGATCTGGCGGGCACGATCCTTGAGGATGGACTCGCGCATGTCCTGCTTGCGCTCGCCGTCAACGCGCAGGATGTGCCAGCCGAAGGACGACTGGAACGGCTGGCTGATGGCGCCGATGGCGGTCTTGCCGATCATGCGGTCGAACTCCGGAACCATGTCGCCGGGCGAGACCCAGCCGAGGTCGCCGCCCTTGACGGCGGAACCCGGGTCCTGCGACTTGAGGCGGGCGATTTCGGCGAAATCGGCACCGGCCTTGAGCTGCGTGTAGATCGCGTCCATGGCCTGCTTGACGTCCTCGCTGGACTGCAGGTCATTGGGGCGCATGAGGATGTGACGCACCTGACGCTGGGTCACGACCGTGGTCGGTGCCGGCGGCGGCGGCGGCAGCGAGGCATCCGGCGACTTCAGTTCGCGGCGGTCGACCAGCCAGATCAGGTGCCAGCCACGCGGCGAGCGGATCAGCTCGGGCTGAGCGCCACCCAGGGTGCGCCTCAGCGGCTCGACCAACAGGCTCGGCAGCTGGTCTTCGGCGCGCCAGCCGAGGTCCTCGATGGCGGCCTCGGCGGCCTTGCCCTTGAGGCTGTCGATGGCATCTTCCGGCGACATGCCGTTGCGCTGTGCGGCCAGCAGGCGCTGGGCCAGATCGTTGAGGCGAGCCGTCTGCTTGGCCGAGGCATCATCCTCGACGGGCACGGTGATCTGCGTGATCAGGTACTGCTGCACGGCCGGCTTGGGGGCTTCGGCGGCCTTGACCTGGGCGCCCGGCTTGAGCTGGGCATCGAGCTGGCGGTTGAGCTCGACACCTGCCGGTGTGGCCATGAACTGGGCGATGTCGGCATCGGTGATGTGGATGCGCTCGGCCATGCGGCGCTGACGCAGGCGCTCGATGACCTGTTCGCGCTGCACGGCGCTGCGCACGCTCGCGAAGCTGGTGCCGGACGTGCTGTCGAGCTTGGCGCGGAAGGCATCCAGGCTCATGCCGTTCTCGCGGGCCATGCTGGTGAGGCTGGCATTGACCGCGGTGTCGTCGGCACGAATGCCGTTGCGATCGGCCAGCTGCATCTGCAGGGCTTCGAGGATGAGCTGCTCGCGCGCCTGGCCACGCAGCTGGGCAGTCGGCGGCACCTGGGCCTTGCGCTGCTGGAGCTGGAAGGTCAGGTCGGCGATGCGGGCATCGACATCCGAATTGAGGATGACGCCGTCATTGACGATGACGGCGATCTGGTCCATCGGAGCAGGTGCGGCGGTGGCGGGCATGGCAATCGTCAGGGCGGACGACGCGAACAGCAGGGCTGACAGGTGACGCCACATCAGTAGCTTTCCTCTTTGTGCAATTGGGTATAGCCGAAGACATTCTTGGCGAACAGGGAATCGACGCCGCTGTTCAGGCCGGCAAGGCCCTTGAGAGTGACTTCGACATAAATGGCATCGCGCTCGCGGTCAGACGAGTTGCTGAGCATGGCGGCATCGGCGAGGAACTTGCGCTTGAACAGGCGGACCTGCCAGCAGCACGATTCGTAGGACACACCGAACAGCGCTTCCTGGGATTCGCGTGCTTTGAGGTCGTAGTTCCAGAGGCCGAGCACCTTCCAGTTGATGCCCAGTGGTTGAACGAAGGAGAGCTGGGTCTGGCTTACCGCCTTCTGACCAATGGTGGGGTCGTCGCGGCGGAAACGGTAACCGGCGTTGTAGAGGCGGTCGCCGCGCTGCGGCAGCGCGCTGACCGCCACGCTGTACTGCGACAGCCTGCCGCCTTCCGGATCCATCAGGAAGTCACCGAATGCCGTGACTTCGTCATTGACGCGCACGGTGGCGTTGCCGGCATAGCTGGAGGTCGGCGTGGTGGCGACCGGCGGTACGGTCAGACCGGTGATCGGCAGGCGCACCTGGCGGTCGCGCAGATAGACGATCTGGCCCAGCGAGGCCTGGACACGCTCGACGCCATTGCTGTCGAGCCAGCGCGAGGTCAGACCGGCGGAAACCTGGTTGGCATCGTCAATGCGGTCGCTGCCGGAGAAGCGCGTGTCGCGGAACAGCTGGTCGTAGCCGAAGGTGGTGTTGGCGGTGTCGAAGTTGGGCAGCGCCACCTGATCCTTGTAGGGGGAGTACAGGTAGTACAGGCGCGGTTCCAGCGTCTGCAGGCCGCCATTGTCGAACAGGCGCTCGAAATAGAGGCCGCTGTCCATGCTCAGCGTCGGGATGGTCAGCGACGGCGATGCTTCACCGGTAACGCCAGTGCCTTCGAGCGCGTATTGCAGATGCGAGACCTTGATGCCCGGGCGCGCGTAGCCCCAGAGCTCGCGATATTCGTAGCGCAGCTCGGGGTCGAGACGCAGACGTGTGCCGTTGATTTCCGGCGCGCTGCCGTCATCGATGTTGCGCTGGAAGTTGGCGACTTCGGCGCGCAGGCCACGCTGCCAGCCCGGCAGGCGGGCGCGTTCGGTGGTCAGCAGCAGCTGCGGCAGGCGCGAGTAGGGCTTGTCGGCATCGACCAGACCGGGGTCGATGGTCTGGAAGCCTTGCACACGGCCGAGCACATGCCAGTAGTCGGTGTCGTAGCGGACTTCACCGACGCGTTCCTGATGCGTCTGGTTGGCCACCGTCAGGTCGGTGCCGAGGTCGGTGAAGTAGAAGTTGTCGGAGACATAGTTGAGCGAGGTGCGCGCGCTCCAGCCATTGTCCCAGGCCGCCTTGTGGTTGAAGGCGGCGCGCTTGCGGTCGGTGCCGGTTTCCTGGTCCTGGGGCAGGATGGCCGCTTCCACGATGCCCTGGCCGAAGTCGCGGGTCAGGTAGCGGAACTCGCTTTCGAGCATGGCGCCGCGATTGCCGAGCAGGCGCGGTGTCAGGGTGGCATCGTACTGCGGTGCCAGGTTCAGGTAGACCGGCAGCGAGAAGTCGAAACCGCCGTCGCTGGTGTTGCCGAAGCGCGGTATCAGGATGCCGCTCTGTCGGCGGTCATCGATGGGAAAGCGGAAGTACGGCAGGTACAGCACCGGCACGTCGCCGACGCGAAGCTTGGCGTGGTAGACCTTGCCGGCGCCGGTGTTGGGATTGAGCTCGATGTCCTTGGCTTCGAACGACCAGGCGCGGTTGCCCGGCGCGCAGGTGGTGTAGATGCCGCGATCGATGACCATGACGCCATCGGCAAAGCGACGGATGCGTTCGGCGCGACCGTGGGCGTGCATCTGGCTGGACACGAACTCGCTGCTGAGCAGCTGTCCGGCCGTGGTGTTGATGTTGATCACGGCCTGGTCGCCGGTCAGCAGCAGACCCGGTTCGGCAATGCGGATGTTGCCGTCGAAGCGGCCGTACTCGCGACTCTGCGTGATGAAGCCGCTGTCGGCCTCGAGCAGGCGCCCGGTCTGCTTGATGCGGACCTGGCCGTCGAGCACGGCTTCGCCGTTGTCACGGTAGGACAGGTTGTCGGCGACGGCGGCAATGTCGCTTTCCTCGAAGTTGCCGACCGGTGTGCTGGCGCTGATCGGAGTGACCCAGGCGCCGGAGCAGGTGGCATCGATTGCCGGGCGGTCAGCCTGCGGCAGCTGCGCGATTTCCGCGTTCGTCATCCAGCCCAGGCGTTCACCGGCGGTGTCCATGCTGGGCAGCGGTTTGGCATTGCCGGTGCCGAGCACCGGCACGCCATCGGCGCTGCGAGCAGGCGCAGCGGTACTGGCTGCGGTGCTGCCAGTCGTCGTGCTGGTGGTCTCCGGACTTGCCACGGGGGTTGCGGCGGCAGTTGCGGCCGGAGCCGGGGCGGCGGATGCGCGGGCAGGGACGCTGGCGGGTCTTGCCGGTCTTGCGGCCGGCGCAGCCACTGCCGGAGCAGCCACGGTCGGGGCGGCGGGCATGACTGTCGGCGTGGCCGGCACCACCGTGCGGCGGGGCTGTTCGGGCGGCTGCACGTATTGCGGGTCGACATAGCCTTCGCCGGCGGCATAGACCGAAAGGCCGGCATTGGATTCGACGCCATAGGCGTCGGATGTCCCCGCGGCCAGGGCATCAGCACTCGCCAGCGCCAGCAGGGCGGCCGCCAGCGGCGTCAGCTGCCAGCATCGGGCGGTCGATTGATCGTCACGACGGGTGTCAGTCATGGCTCAGGAATCATTGGGTCAAAATCGGGATTTGCCGGATAATAGAATCTTTCGCCATGTTTCAGCTAGGAAAATCCCATGACGGCAGCAGATCCCCGAGCCGAGCGCCTCGGGCAGTGGGTGAACAAGTGGTTGGTCCGGCAGCAAGCCTGGCCGCAGCCGGTCGGAGGGCTGCAGATGGTCTCCGGAGATGCCAGCTTCCGCCGCTACTTCCGGCAGCCCCTGAACCAGGGCAGCCTGATTGCCGTCGACGCTCCGCCCGAGCACGAGGACTGCCGTCCGTTCGTCGCCATTGCCGAGGCGCTGCACAAGCAGGGCCTGTGCGTGCCCGAAGTGCTGGGCTGGTCGTCGCAGGAAGGTTTCATGCTGCTCACCGACCTTGGCGATACCCTGCTGCGTCCGCAGCTTGATTCGGCCTCGGCCAACACCCTCTATGGCGCAGCCATGCTGGCGCTGGTGCAGTTGCAAGGCACGCCGGCACCGACCGGCTACTTCCTGCCGCGCTACGATCGCGAGCGTCTGCTCACCGAAATGCGCCTGCTCACCGACTGGTTCATCCCGAAGTATCTCGGTCTGACCCTGGAAGAGGATCAGGCCGCCCTGGTCGAGCAGCAGTTCGCCTTGATCGCCGACCGTGTGCTGGAGCAGCCGACGGTGTTCGTGCACCGCGACTACCACTCGCGCAACCTCATGCTCACGCCCGAGGGCGAGCTCGGCATCATCGATTTCCAGGATGCCGTCACCGGCCCCATCACCTACGACCTGGCCTCGCTGCTGCGCGACGCCTATGTGTCCTGGCCGCTGGCCGATGTCCGGCGCTGGGTCCAGCAGTTCCGCGACGAACTGGTGGCCAATGGCGCGCTGGCGGACACGGTGTCGCCGGAACAGTTCCAGACCTGGTTCGACTGGATGGCGGCGCAGCGTCATCTCAAGGTGGTCGGCATCTTCGCCCGCCTCAGCCTGCGCGACGGCAAGCATGGCTACCTCAATGACATCCCTCTGGTCTATCGCTACCTGGTCGACGAGATCGCCGGCCATGACGAGTTGCAGCCGCTGCACCAGCTGCTGATCTCGCTGCTGCCGGCCTATCTGGCGCGCTACCCGGACGGCCAGACGCTGCTGGGGGACCTGCTGTGAAGGCCATGATCCTGGCCGCCGGTCTCGGCAACCGCATGCGTCCGCTCACCGAGCACACGCCCAAGCCGTTGCTGCAGGTCGGTGGCAAGCCGCTGATCGTCTGGCATATCGAAGCGCTGCGCGCGGCCAGCATCACCGACATCGTGATCAACACGGCCTGGCTGGGCCACAAGCTTGAAGCCGCGCTCGGCGACGGCCGCCGCCACGGCGTCAACATCCGCTGGTCGCACGAGCCCGAAGGCAAGCCTCTGGAAACCGCCGGCGGCATCGTGCAGGCGCTGCCGCTGCTCGGCCACGCGCCATTCATGCTGGTCAACGGCGACATCTGGCTGCGTCAGCGTTTCACGCCGCTGCGCGATGCCCTCGCGGCCGGCCGCCAGGCGCATCTGGTGCTGGTCGACAACCCCGAGCACAACCCGGCCGGCGACTTCCTCCTGGCCTGTGGCGATGCCGCGCCGGAGGCGGGCGCCCGTCATGCCCTCAGCGCCGTTGCCGACACACCCGGCCGGCGCCTCACCTACGCCGGTCTGGCGGTCTACAGCCCCAGTCTGTTCGAGGGCCTGGCGCGCGGAGTGCGTCCGCTGGCGCCGCTGCTCAAGGAAGCCATCGCCGATGGTCTGGTCACCGGCGAGTACTCGGCCGGGCCCTGGGTCGATGTCGGCACGCCGCAGCGACTGCACGAGCTGGATGCGGCTATCATGGCTGGCACCATCTGACACGTAACGACGCTATTCAACTGATCCTCTTCAACTGACTATGGACTCCGCCACGATGGCCATGACCGACTTCCTGATTGCTCCTTCCATTCTTTCCGCCGACTTCGCCCGCCTCGGCGAGGAAGTGGAGAACGTGCTGGCGGCGGGTGCCGATGTCGTGCACTTCGATGTCATGGACAATCACTACGTGCCCAACCTCACCATCGGGCCCATGGTCTGCAAGGCGCTGCGCAAGCACGGCATCACCGCGCCCATCGACGCCCACCTCATGGTGCGTCCGGTTGATCGCCTGATCGGCGACTTCATCGAGGCCGGCGCCAGCATCATCACCTTCCATCCGGAAGCCTCCGACCACATCGACCGTTCGCTGCAGATGATCAAGGATGGCGGCGCGCAGTGCGGTCTGGTGTTCAACCCGGCGACACCGCTGCACTTCCTCGATCACGTCATGGACAAGGTCGATGTCATCCTGCTGATGAGCGTGAACCCTGGCTTCGGCGGCCAGAAGTTCATTCCGTCGACGCTGGACAAGCTGCGTGCCGTGCGTGAGCGCATCAAGGCCAGCGGCCGCGACATTCGCCTCGAAATCGATGGCGGCGTCGGCGTGAAGAACATCCGCGAGATCGCCGAGGCCGGTGCCGACATGTTTGTCGCCGGATCGGCCATCTTCAATGCCCCGGGCGGTTCCAGCATGCAGGGCTATGCCGAGGTGATTCGCCAGATGCGTGCCGAGCTGGCCCTCGCCGCCACAAGCAAGGGAGCACGCGCATGAGCGCCGTCACCGGGGCATCGCTGCAGGGTCTGCGCGAGTGGCTGGGCGAGCTGCCGCGCGTCATCCTCATGGATCTTGACGGCACGCTGATCGACAGCGCCGCCGACATCGCGCTCTCGCTCAATCGTGGTCTCGATGATCTCGGCCTGCCGCGTGTCAGCGAGCTGCAGGTGCGTGACTGGGTCGGCCGTGGCGCCGGCCGTCTGGTCGAGGTCGTGCTCCAGCATGTCGTGCCGCATCACGCCGAGAATCCGCAGCGGCACGAGGTCGAGGTGCGCCTGCTCGAGCGCTTCATGGCGCGCTACCAGGACTCGGTCTGCGAGGCCAGCACGGTGTATCCGGGCGTGCGTGAATTCATCGATGCCGCCCGTGCCGCCGGCATCCGTCTCGCCTGTGTCACCAACAAGCCCTACAAGCCGGCGGTGGCTCTGCTGGAGGCGCTGAATCTGCTCGACGACTTCGAGCTGCTCATTGGCGGCGACACGCTGGCGCACAAGAAGCCGCATCCGGGACCGCTGCTGCACTGCCTGCAGCATTTCGAGGTGACGGCCGGGCAGGCGCTCATGGTCGGCGACTCGCGCAATGACGTCGATGCCGCCAAGGCCGCCGGCATCAAGGTGGTGGCGGTGCCCTATGGCTACAACCACGGCGAGCCTATCGAGCATTGCGCACCGGATCGCCTGGTTGCGTCACTGGCCGAGTTACTTTAACTTCTGCGTATTCCCTATTCAGGCTACAGCCATGTGTGACCAGCTCCTCAAGCTCGGCAGCATCCGTTGGCGATGGTGAGATCACCGTCGTCACGCGTTGTGCTGTCCTGAATCTGTTTGAGTGAGTGTTCATGAACGCTGAAGCTTTCGCCGCGCTTGCGGCCCAGGGTTACAACCGCATCCCGGTTGTGCGCGAAATCCTGGCCGATCTCGATACCCCCCTGTCCTGCTACCTGAAGGTGGCCGACCAGCCTTTCACCTATCTCTTCGAGTCGGTGCAGGGCGGCGAGCGCTGGGGCCGCTATTCCATCATCGGCCTGCCGGCCAGGACCGTGCTGCGCGTGCGCGGCAACGAGGCCAGCGTGCATGTCGATGGCGTGCTCACCGAGTCCTCGACCGAAGAAGATCCGCTGGCCTATGTCGATGCCTTCCAGCATCGCTACCGCGTGCCCGAGCTTGACGGTCTGCCGCGCTTCAGCGGCGGTCTGGTCGGCTACTTCGGCTACGACACCGTGCGCTATGTCGAGAAGCGTCTGGCCGGGGTCGGCAAGCCCGATCCCATCGGCACGCCGGACATCTTCTTCATGGTCTCCGACGAGATCATGGTGTTCGACAACATCAAGGGCTCGCTCTTCCTCATCGTGCACGCCGACCCGGCTGTGGCCGATGCGCTGGCGCTGGCCGAGCGTCGCCTCGATGATCTCGTCGCCGGCATTCATGCCCGTCTCGGCGCCAGCTCCATCGATGCCTTCGTGCCCGACCGGCCGACCCGCGAGGCCGACTTCGTGTCCAGCTATGGCGAACAGAACTTCCATGGCGCGGTGAAGCGCATCAAGGAATATGTGCTCTCCGGCGACATCATGCAGGTGGTGCCGTCGCAGCGCATGAGCGCGCCCTTCGTGCAGCCGCCGCTGACGCTCTATCGCGCCCTGCGCCATCTCAATCCGTCGCCGTACATGTACTTCATGCACTGCGGCGATTTCCACATCGTCGGCTCCAGCCCGGAGATCCTGGCTCGTGTCGAGAACGGTCAGGTTTCGGTGCGCCCCATCGCCGGCACCCGCAAGCGTGGCGCCACGCCCGAGCGCGATCGCGAGCTGGAGGTCGAGCTGCTGTCCGATCCCAAGGAAATCGCCGAGCACCTCATGCTCATCGACCTCGGTCGCAATGACGTCGGCCGCGTCGCCGAAGTCGGCCAGGTGCGGGTCACCGAGAAGATGCTGGTCGAGCGCTACTCGCACGTCATGCACATCGTCTCCAACGTCGAGGCCACGCTGAAGCCGGGCGTGACCTCGCTCGACGTGCTCAAGGCCACGCTGCCGGCCGGCACGCTGTCGGGCGCGCCCAAGGTCCGCGCCATGGAGATCATCGACGAGCTGGAGCCGGTCAAGCGCGGCATCTACGGCGGCGCCATCGGCTATCTGGCCTGGAATGGCGCCATGGACACCGCCATCGCCATCCGCACCGCCATCCTCAAGGATGGCCGGATGCATGTGCAGGCTGGCGCCGGTGTGGTCGCCGACTCGGTACCCGAGCTGGAGTGGATGGAGACCCTGAACAAGGCGCGCGCGCTGATGCGTGCGGCCGAACTGGCCTCGACCAATCTGGTCTGATGCGACGAAGCGTGCGGCGCGGGCGGGTCAGTGCAGGAGACCGCCGGCGCGCAGCATGCCGATGATGCCGACCAGGATCCAGAAGGTGTTGAGCGTGGTGTAGGCGCTGTCCTTGCGCAGCACGGCACACCAGGACAGCAGGACGGCGTCGATGGTGTTGAAGACCCAGACGAACATGAACGGGCTGGCCGGCCCCATCCAGCTGACCAGGCTGAAGCTGAAGATACGCATCAGCACGCCGAGCATTTCGGCGGCGCGGATGTTTTCCAGAATGAACTGATTGGCGACTTTCAACATGCAGGTATCCGTAGGCGGGACGTTGGCGATGGCGCGGCCGGGCATTCTAGCACCGCGACTGACATGCTCGGCCGGCGCTGATAAACTGACGCCATCCCCATGCCTGCACCTGCTTTCAGCGCCGCGATCCTGCCGCATGGCCGGCAGCGCTTGCCCTATTCACGCAACAGAGCCGCAACAGAGCCCATCATGCTGCTGATGATCGACAACTACGACTCCTTCACCTACAACCTCGTGCAGTACTTCGGCGAGCTAGGTGAAGAGGTGCTGGTCTATCGCAACGACGAGATCACGCTCGACGAGATCGCGCGTCTGCAGCCGTCGCGCCTGGTGATTTCGCCGGGCCCGTGCACGCCCAACGAGGCCGGTATTTCCATGGCCGCCATCCGCCGTTTCGCCGGCGAGATTCCGCTGCTCGGCGTCTGCCTCGGCCACCAGAGCATAGGCCAGGTCTACGGCGGCGATGTCGTGCGTGCGCGTCAGGTCATGCACGGCAAGACCTCGCCCATACATCATCGCGACCTGGGTGTTTTCAAGGGCCTCAACAACCCGCTTACGGCGACCCGCTACCACTCGCTGGTGGTCAAGCGCGAAACCCTGCCGGATTGCCTGGAGATCACGGCCTGGACACAGACCGAGGATGGCCAGGTCGACGAGATCATGGGCCTGCGCCACAAGACACTGGCGGTCGAAGGCGTGCAGTTCCATCCCGAGTCCATCCTCACCGAGCAGGGTCATGCCCTGCTCAAGAACTTCCTGTCGCAGACGCGCTGAGGGCTTCGCCGAACATGGATATCAAGCAAGCCCTGGCGCGCGTGGTCGAGCGCATCGACCTCGGCAGCGTCGAGATGCAGGACGTCATGCGCGCCATCATGAGCGGCCAGTGCAGTGACGCCCAGATCGCCGCCTTCCTGGTGGCGCTGCGCATGAAGGGCGAGTCCATCGACGAGATCGAGGGCGCCGCGCGCGTCATGCGTGACCTCGCCACGCCGGTCACGATCAGCGACACGCGCCATCTGGTCGACATCGTCGGCACTGGTGGCGATGGCGCCAACCTGTTCAATGTTTCCACTGCGGCCGCGCTGGTCGTGGCGGCAGCCGGCGCCCGCGTCGCCAAGCACGGCAACCGCGCGGTGTCGTCGAAAAGCGGCAGCGCCGATCTGCTCGAGGCTGCCGGCATCAACCTGGCGCTCACCGGCGAACAGGTCGCGCGCTGCGTCGACAGTGTCGGCGTCGGCTTCCTGTTCGCGGTCAACCACCATGGCGCCATGAAGCATGCCATCGCGGCTCGTCGCGAAGTCGGTTTGCGCACCCTGTTCAACATGCTTGGCCCGCTGACCAATCCGGCCTTCGTGCAGCGTCAGGTGGTCGGCGTCTTCAATCCGGCGCTGTGCCGCCCCATGGCGGAAGTGCTGGCGCGTCTCGGCAGCGTGCATGCCCTCGTGGTTTGCGCCCGCGACGGACTCGACGAAGTCTCGCTGGCGACCACGACCCAGGTCGCCGAGCTCAAGGATGGCGTCATCAGCGAATACGTCATCACGCCGGAGGATCTCGGCGTCGCCAGCCAGAGCCTGGTCGGCCTCACGGTCGATGCCTCCAGCGAATCCCTGGCGCTGATCCAGGATGCGCTCGGCAAGCGTGCCAGCGATGCCGGCCGCAAGGCCGCCGACATCATCAAGCTCAATGCTGGCGCCGCCATATACGTGGCTGGCGTGACGCGCACCTGGAAGCAGGGCGTGGCGCTCGCCGACGATGTCATCTGCGGCGGCCAGGCCCTGGAAAAACTCAATGACCTGCGCCTTTTCACGCGCGCCCTCGCTGCGGACCTGACGGCATGAGCACCATTCTCGACAAGATCATGGCGCGCAAGCGCGAAGAAGTGGCCCTGCGCCGCAAGCGTCACTCGCTGGCCGATCAGGAGGCCTTCGCGCAGGCAGCCTCGCCGGTGCGCGGCTTCGCCCGCTCGTTGCAGGCGAACATCGCGGCCGGCAAGCCGGGCGTGATCGCCGAGATCAAGAAGGCGTCGCCGTCCAAGGGTGTGATCCGCGCCGACTTCCAGCCGGCCGCCATTGCTGCTTCCTATCAGCAGGGTGGGGCGAGCTGCCTGTCGGTGCTGACCGACATCGACTTCTTCCAGGGCAGCGACGACTACCTGCGCCAGGCGCGCGCCGCCTGCGACCTGCCGGTGATCCGCAAGGACTTCCTCTATGACCCCTACCAGGTCATCGAGGCGCGCGCCATCGACGCCGACTGCGTGCTGCTCATCGTCGCCGCGCTTTCCGATGCCCAGCTTCAGGAGCTGCATGCCTGCGCGCTGGAGCAGGGTCTCGACGTGCTCATCGAAGTGCATGACCGCGACGAGCTGCTGCGCGCCCTGCCGCTGGGCAATCCGCTGATAGGCATCAACAACCGCAATCTGCACACCTTCGACGTCACGCTGCAGACCACGCTCGACCTGCTGGCCGACATCCCGGCCGATCGCACCGTGATCACCGAGAGCGGCATTCTCGTGCGCGACGACGTGGCGCGCATGCGCGATCACAACGTCAACGGCTTCCTGGTCGGCGAGGCCTTCATGCGCGCCGCCGAGCCGGGCGAGAAACTGGCCGAACTGTTTTTCTGAGGAGCTGAATAATGGATGCACGCATCAAGTGGAATGGTGAAGTCAGCTTCATCGCCGAATCCGGCAGCGGCCATCAGGTCGTGATCGACGGGCCGCCGGATCACGGCGGGCGCAATCTCGGTGCGCGTCCGATGGAGCTCATGCTCATGGGCATGGGTGGCTGCACATCCTTCGATGTCATGAGCATTCTGAAGAAGTCGCGCCAGGATGTGACGCGCTGCGAAGCCGTGCTCAAGGCCGAGCGTGCCGATGCCGTGCCGGCGGTGTTCACGAAAATCCATATCCACTTCATCGTGGAAGGCAACGCCATCAAGGAAGCGCAGGTCAAGCGCGCGGTCGAGCTGTCGGCCGAGAAATACTGCTCGGCCTCGATCATGCTGCAGGCTGCCGGTGTCGAGATCACCCACAGCTACGAGATCATCGCAGCGGCCTGAGCCGGATCAGATGTAGTAGGTGGTGCGGGTCATCACTCGTGCCATCAGGCGCATGGCCTGCTGCACCGGTGGCGGCAGTTCGGCGGCGCCGGCGCGCAGCGCCATGTTGCGGTGCTCGGACTCGTCCTCATGCATCTGCGCCAGCACGGCGCGTGTGCGCCGGTCATTCAGCGGCAGGCTGGCGAGATGGCTCTGCAGATGCTCGCAGACCTGCAGCTCGGTTTCCGCGACAAAGCCCAGGCTCCAGCGATCCCCCGCCATGCCGGCCACGGCGCCGATGCCGAACGACATGGCGTACCAGAGCGGATTGAGCAGGCTGGGCGGTGCGCCCAGCGCCGCCAGACGCTCGTTGCACCAGGCCAGATGGTCGACTTCCTCGCGCGCCGCGCGCGCCATTTCCTCGCGCACCACGGGCAGGCGGGCGGTCAGTGCCTGGCCCTGGTAGAGCGCCTGGGCGCAAACCTCGCCAGTGTGATTGATGCGCATGAAGCCGGCGATCTGCCGGCGCTCGGCCTCGTTCAGTCCGGCCTCGGGCAGGTCCGCCGCCGGTGACGGGCGGGTGGCCTGCACGCTGTCCGGAGCGAGGGTGCGCAAGACCTTGTCGGCTTCACCGACGAGGCGATCAAAGAGGCTGTAGCGGCGCATGGCGGGGCTCCCTGCTCAACCCGGCGGCCAGGTCAGCTTGCGACCGGCGAGCAGGTGCAGATGGATGTGATAGACACTCTGGCCGCCATCCGGGTTGCAGTTCATGACCACGCGATAGCCGTCCTCGGCAAAGCCGTTGTCCTTTGCCAGTTGCGTGGCGGTGGCGACCATCTCGCCCAGCAGCGCGGCCTGGTCGGCTGGAACGTCATTGAGCGTGGAATAGTGCTGGCGCGGCACGATCAGCACATGCGTGGGCGCAGCCGGAAACAGGTCGTGAAAGGCGACGACGCGCTCGTTCTCGAAGACGATGCGCGAGTTCACTTCGCGGTTGGCAATCTTGCAGAAAATGCAGTCGGTCATGCGACCCGGCCTCGAACATGGGGAATGGAATGATGACAAGACTACGGGCTCTGCTGTCCGGACTCAATCGGTGGTATCTTATGCCGCCGATTGAAAATCAATCCGCTGACCTGGCAAGCACTGCCCTGTGTTGGTGCAATTTGGCTGTTATTGCACAATTTAAGTGCGCTCTGCTTGTTTTGCGCACTGATTTGGCGCAAAGCTAAGCCTGTCAGCTGGCCGCATGCTTGCTCTGTCCTTGAGGATCGGGTGGCATGGATATTGCTCAATTCGTGCCGAGACCGCAGGGGTGTGGCCGCGAGGCGTACCGGACCTGCATCCTGAAGAATTTTGAACCGTTGTGTGAATTGCTCTCTGGAGGAGCCACCATGTCGAACAAGGTCATGAACCTGATCAAGGAAAACGAAGCCAAGTGGGTCGATTTCCGCTTCACCGATACCAAGGGCAAGGAACAGCACGTGTCCTACCCGGCCTACACCATTGACGACGACACCTTCGTCAACGGCAAGATGTTCGACGGCTCCTCGATCTCCGGCTGGAAGGGCATCGAAGCTTCCGACATGATCCTCCTGCCGGATGCCGAAACCGCATTCATGGACCCGTTCTTCGAAGAGTCCACCGTTGTCGTCACCTGTGACGTCATCGAGCCGTCGACCGGCCAAGGCTACGAACGCGACCCGCGCTCCATCGCCCGCCGCGCCGAAGCCTACCTGAAGTCCTCGGGCATTGGTGACACCGCTTTCTTCGGTCCGGAACCGGAATTCTTCGTGTTCGACGAAGTGAAGTGGGACATCAGCATGGGCAGCGTCTCGCACCAGATCATCGCTGAAGAAGCCGCCTGGTCGACCAACAACGCCTACGAAGGCGGCAACAGCGGCCACCGTCCGCGCGTCAAGGGCGGCTACTTCCCGGTTCCGCCGATCGACTCCCAGCAGGACCTGCGTGCCGCCATGTGCTCCGCCATCGAAGCCATGATGGGCGAAGGCCGTGTCGAAGTGCAGCACCACGAAGTGGCTTCCTGCCAGTCGGAAATCGGTGTCTCCTTCAACACCCTCGTGCGCAAGGCCGACGAAGTCCAGGTTCTGAAGTACGCCGTGCACAACACTGCACACGCCTACGGCAAGACCGCCACTTTCATGCCGAAGCCGATGGTTGGTGACAACGGTTCGGGCATGCACGTGCACATGTCGATCTCCAAGGACGGCAAGAACCTGTTCGCTGGCGACCAGTACGCCGGTCTGTCGGAAATGGCCCTGTTCTTCATTGGCGGCATCATCAAGCACGCCCGTGCCCTGAACGCCATCACCAACCCGTCGACCAACTCGTACAAGCGCCTCGTGCCGCACTACGAAGCCCCGATCATGCTCGCCTACTCGGCTCGCAACCGTTCGGCCTCGATCCGTATTCCGTACGTGTCCAGCCCGAAGGGCAAGCGCATCGAAGCTCGTTTCCCGGATCCGGCTGCCAACCCGTACCTGGCCTTCGCAGCTCTGCTGATGGCCGGCCTCGACGGCATCCAGAACAAGATCCACCCGGGCGAAGCTGCCGACAAGAACCTGTACGATCTGCCGCCGGAAGAAGAAGCGAAGATCCCGACCGTGGCTCACAGCCTCGAAATGGCTCTGGACGCCCTCAAGGCCGACCACGAGTTCCTGCTCAAGGGTGGCGTGTTCACCAAGGAAATGCTCGAAGCCTACATCGAGCTGAAGACCGAAGAAGCTCGCCGCGTCAGCACCTTCGTGCCGTCGATCGAGTTCGATCTGTACTACAGCGTGTAAGCAAGGCTCGCTCCATGGTGTAATATATGGAGCGGTGCAAGTAGGAAAGGCCTGCCCGTAAGGGCGGGCCTTTTTTGTTTGTCCACTGGACAAAAGTGCCGCATGCCTGCGTTAGAATTGAATGATAACAATATGAGTGCTAGCTGAAAGGATATCGGCGCCAGGCATGCGCAAGTCATGCGTGGAGGTGGTGTTCGCAGCAGCATTGGCTTTCGGCCTTTCAGAGAGCCGCTCAGTGCTCCCGGGTGACAAAAGCAAGATGAAATCCTTTTCAGTGACGCCTCGCGAGATGGTTGCCAGTGGTTGTGGGGATATGGTTTTGACTGCTGTGTCTGTTGGCACCAAGCGGCCCCTACGAGTAGGTTGGAAAACCGCATCGCTGTCGGTGGGTGTTGCCAGTGTGCGCTATCGTGCCCTGCTGCCGATGCTGGCGCTGAAGGATGCCGGTATTGAGTCCACAGTGTTCTGCTCCGAACAGGGGGCCGTCCTTGATGGCTTGGATGTGCTGGTCATCGTGAAGAGCTTGTCGGCACTCGATATCCAGCTTGCTCAGCGTGCTGCAGAGCGCGGGATACGCGTTGTATTTGACCTCTGTGACAATATTTTCATCGAGGGTTATGGAGCTAAAGGTGCGGTTGATCTCGTGCGGGTCTTCGAGGCGATAGCTGTTCATGTCGACTGCATCGTCACTACCACGGATCCGTTGGCCGCAAAGGTGCGTGAAATGGTGCCCGGCAGTCGGGTGGAAGTCATTCCCGATGGTATCGAAACCCCTGAGCTTGTGAGGCGTGGAGCGCAGTTGTTGCAACAAGCACAACAAGTGGATGGTGCTCGGCGGTTGCAGCAGTTGACGGACGATATTCGACTTGATCTCAAGCGTATTCGAAAGAAGGGACTGCGAGCCATATTGCCTATCGGCAAAAGCTATGCGAAGCGGCTACTGCGCGTGTTGCGTGAACAGGTTCGCACAGTGCGCGTAGCTTCTCCGCCGGCAATGCCTGCCTTGTCGCTGGCGTCAGGCTCGGCTCCATTGCGTATTGTCTGGTTCGGCAATCATGGCGCCCCTCATGCCCGTTTCGGTATGCTTGACCTGTTGGAGATTCGCGAGGCACTGGAGGCCGTTGCCTGCGAGTTCCCTGTCGAGCTTGTTGTCATCAGCAACAACCGGCAGAAGTACGAAGAGAACATTCATTCGTTAGCCATCGAGTCGCGTTATGTGGAGTGGTCTCCCGCAGCCGTTGAGCGCTGGCTTGAGGGTGCCGCCGTGGCTGTTGTGCCCAACACGCTGGATCCGTTCAGCATCTGCAAGTCCGCCAATCGCACCGTGTTGGCCGTGACTCGTGGTGTGCCGGTCGTAGCTACACCTACGCCGGCACTGCAGCAGCTCGCTGACTGCGTGCATCTGGGAGAGCCGTTATCGGGGCTGCGCCGCTATCTTGGCGACCGTCAGGCTGGAGCCGCGGATGCGGCGGCGGCAGCCATGCGCGCCCAGCAGGAGTATGGGCAGGTTGTTATTGCACGGTACTGGGAGGAGTTGCTGAGCTCGGTGCTCGCGCAATCACCGCGTTTTGCGGCAACGCAGCCTGATGTCATCATGGTCCTGCATCTTGTGCAGGATCTGGATCTTGCGGTCCCAGTCATGGAGGCGTTGCACCGCCAGGGCCTGGTTATTGAAGCTTGGTGTAGTGTCAGCCTTATGCGCAAATCACCGCGGGTGCTGACCGTCTTGCGTGAGCGGAGCATGGCCTTTCGCATCATGGCCGATGAGGACACGAAGGATGTGCGGTTTCCTGCTCGGGTGCGTGTGCTCATGACTGTGGCCGAAACCAATCTGGGGCCGCATCGCTTCTCCCGTAGACTGAGTGAGCTGGCCATCTCCAGAGGCCTGTTTGTATGCACCATGCAGCATGGCTACGAGAATGTCGGGCTGACATACAGTGATGCCGTGCACACTGTCGATCGCGTTAATATTGTGGCCCAGCGTATTTATACATGGGGGCCATTCGCCACCATGCATCCTGATATTCCGGCCGGCGTGCTCGGGCGTTGTGTGCCGGTAGGTTGCCCCAAGCCGGCGTTCTTTGACACGGCTGATCTTTCGGCTCTGATTGATCCTAGGCTGCCGGTGATCGGGATATTCGAGAACCTGCATTGGCATCGCTATGACGACAGCTACCGTGCCGACTTTCTTGCTGGTGTGAGTCGGCTGGCCGAGGCATTTCCGCAGGTGTGCTTTCTGGTCAAGCCACATCATGCCGGTCTTTGGCTGACGCGTCGCTATCAGGGAGGGCGACCTGATGCGACTAATTTGATCATTGCCGATCCACAGTCTGAGGCATGGGAGAGGCATACGGCATCGGCCTTGCTCGGACGCCTGACTGGAGTCATCACCACGCCATCGACAGTGGCGCTTGATGCCGCGCGCAGAGGTCTCCCGGTGTCGGTCGTTGCCGGAGGGTTGGAGCTACCCAATTACATGCCGTTGCCGTTGATACGGCAATCCGAGGATTGGACGGACTTCGTGCAGAACGCGATGAATGATGTCGGACGACAGGCCCTGATACGCACTTCTGCGATATTTGTCGAGCGGGCATTGGTCCAGGGTGATGCAGCTGAGCGTATTGCCAGTGATTTGGCTACTATCGGGGGCAATGATGCAACTGGCGCGAAGCAGTAATAATAGGGATGACAGCAGGCGGACATGACGTTGACAGCAACCACGAACATTCTTATCACAGGTGGTGCCGGTTTCATTGGTAGCCGGCTCATCAGGGCATTGCTGGCGGCTAATCCGGAGTGCCGGATCTGGATACTGGATAATTTGCATCCGCAAGTGCATGGCCAGAATGCCGTGCCGCCATGTTTTGACGATCAGGTGACCTTCCTGCGTGGCGATATGGGGGACGCCCGGGCTGTATATGATGCTGTGGCGCGGTCACTTCCTAGGCTTGTTTTTCACCTAGCGGCTGAGACAGGCACGGGGCAGTCCTATGATGAGCCGACGCGATATTGCCTTGCCAATGTTATAGGCACGACGCATCTGATTGAGGCTCTGCGTAAGACTGGCAGCACCGAGCGGGTGGTACTGGCCTCGTCGCGTGCAGTTTATGGTGAGGGTGCTTACATCGATGCGACAGGCAGGCACTGTGCTGGTTTGCCACGAGATGCTGCGGCGATGAGTGCTGGTGACTTTGAAGTACCGTTGCCTGCTGGGTGCGTCGGTCCGGGACATCCTGCTCCCAGCAATCCGGCTCTGCCTCCTGCTCCGGCCTCGGTTTACGCTTCGACCAAGCTGATGCAGGAGTATCTGCTAACTCAGGCGGGTGAAGGTGCCGGTTGGAGAGCCACGATTCTGCGCTTTCAGAATGTCTATGGCCCAGGACAGTCCTTGAGGAACCCCTATACTGGTGTGTTGTCCATCTTTGCCCAGCAGCTCCTGGAGGGCAAAGATCTGGCCATCTTCGAAGATGGCCAGATCGCACGAGACTTCGTATATGTCGATGACGTCGTCGAGGCCTTGGTGCGCGCCGGCGAACGCCAGCTGCCGCATGGCACCACCATTGATATTGGCATGGGAGAGGCAGTCACCATCGAGGAGGCTGCGCGCACCCTGATGCAAGCATTGGGACGTAATGAAAACTCTTATGCAGTCACGGGCGCTTTTCGTGTCGGTGACATACGCCATGCGTGTGCGGACATTTCGGTGGCGCATGAGCTGCTTGGTTGGGCACCACAGGTGAGCGTTGATGAGGGTTTGGGGGCATTGGCATGTTGGGCGCGCAGGGAGTTTGGTGTGACTCAATCTGAGCGGGGGCATTGACGCCATGAGTCAGAGTGACACGATTCGTATTTATGTCGGCGTTGATCGTTCGCAACAGCTGGCGGTTCCAGTCCTTGAGTACTCGATCAAGCGCCATACGACTGCGTTGGTCGAGATTATCCCAATGCTTGATCTTCCCGTGCCTAAGCCAAAGGATCCGCGCAATGGACAGCGAACCGGCTTCTCCTTCAGTCGCTTTTGCATTCCTAAGCTTGCAGGCTACGACGGCAAAGCTATCTACATGGACGCGGACATGTTGGTTTTTCGCGATATCCGAGAGCTATGGGATATCCCGTTTGATGATGCCAAGGTTGTGGTTCAGCAAGAGGTGAAATTCGAGAAGCAAACCACGGCCAAGGCTGGTGCGCCCCAAAAGCGCAAGAAGCAATGTGCTGTGATGCTGCTGGATTGCAAGCAGTTGAACTGGGACATAGAGAGCATTGTCGCGGGTATGGATGAGGGGCGCTATGACTATGAGCAATTGATGTACGACCTGTGCATCTTGCGTGAGGACTATGTCAAATATGGCGTCCCTTTCGAGTGGAACAGCCTTGAGCACTGGGATTCCGAAACGCGGCTTATTCATTACACGGATGTCTACACTCAGCCATGGACGGCTGTCGGAAACAAGTTCGGTTATCTGTGGTTTGATGAAGTGCGGCGCATGATCGGCGAGGGAGTACTTGATGTTGCTGCCGTGCAGCGCGAAATAGATCTGGGATACTTCCGGCCCTCGTTACTGAAGGATATTTTCTGGCGCCATCGGATCCCCCAGTGGCTGCATGGCGCTTGGGATCGGCGCAATGCTGCTGCTGACAAGCTGGCAGGTTATGTGCCGCACAAAGAGGTCTATGAGGCTAAGCGCTTGCGACAAAAGGCCATTCGGGAGTACGAGGCCACGCTTACGCGTAGTCAGGAAGCCTTGCAGTGAAAGCGTTGTTGTGTAGGTTGCTTGGCCGCAGACAGCGAGGCATGGGCTCCGAGTCTGGTAAGGAGGCTATGAATGATGCGCGTCGCGTGATGATATTCACTGAGCACTTCAACGCCACGTATTTCATCAGCTTTGATATCCCGTTGAGGTCCATGCGTGAGCAGGGGAAGGTGCGGCTCAGGGCGTTTTCTCAGCAGGATGTTGTGATAGGCGGGTCGGGCTGCTGGCGCACCTGGATGGACGAGTTCAGCCCCGAAGTCGTTCTCATGACGCGTTACGGCGATGCCAGTGGTGTCGAGATTGTCCGTGACTGCAAGGTGCGTGGAGTTCCGGTTGTCTACCACATTGATGATGATCTGCTGGACCTCCCACCATCTTTGGGGGCTGAAATCAACAAGCGGCAAGGGGCGGCAGTCGAGGCGCGGCGGGCGATGCTTGGTGAAGTTGATCTAATCTATGCTTCCACTGCGATGTTGGCAGATGTCATGCGCCGTTACTTCCCGGGGCAGCGCATTTTTCATGGCATTTATGCTTCATATCAACCCGTCACGACGTACATAGCGGACCTCGATCGGCCTGTCACCATCGGTTATATGGGCTCCAAAGGGCATCGCGAAGACTTGGATTTGGTGGTGCCTGCGTTGGTGAGGCTAATGCATGAGCGACCCACTTTGCGGTTCGAGACATTCGGCACTATTCAGATGCCTGAGGTGATGCAGCAGTTCGGCTCTCGTGTCCGGCATTACAACGTTCAGAAGAGCTATCACGAGTTTCTGCAAACTCTCGCATCACTTGGCTGGCATCTGGGGCTTGCCCCTCTGGTGGATGAGCCGTTCAATCGCTGCAAGGCTCCGACCAAGTACATCGAATATACATCCTGCGATATTCCTGTGGTGGCCTCGGATGTCGTGGTTTATGCCGGCGCCATCGCGGAGGGTGCTGGGGTGCTGGTGCGTGAGGACTGGTATGGCGCCATTGCTTGCTTGCTTGATGATCCGCGTGGGCGAGCTATGCAGCTTGATGCTGCCAGGGCGCACTGTGCGGTTGCTTTCGCCCCAGAGGCTCTAGAGGCGCAGGTCATGGGGCTTATTGATAAGGAGCCGCTTTAATGTCGGCACAGGAAGTATTGGTCAGCGCTGGAACCCAGATTGGTATCGAGTCTCGCAATCGTGTGCGCGGGCTTGATGAGTTGCGCGGAATTTCTATTCTGTTTGTCATGCTTTGCCACGGGACTGTCTTGTGGAACTGGATGCCGTCGGAGTTCAGTGGCTATGGCTTTCATGGCGTGGTGCTTTTTTTCATTGTGAGCGGCTATTTGATCACGAGAATCCTGATGGATACGCGTGATACTCCGAGCTACTTCTCCACCTTCTACATCAATAGATTTTTCAGAATCTGGCCCTTGATGCTTGTGGCGTTGCTAGTTAGTGCATTGCTTAATCCTTCTACCGCCAAGTACATGGTTTTCAACCTTTTGCTGGTTAACAACTATGCCTATGCCTATGGCATTGAGCCGATGTTTCGCACGGATGTTATGTGGTCGCTTGCGATTGAGGAGCAGTTCTATCTGATATGGCCAGCTTTGGTTGCGCTGCTGGCTGGCAAGCATCTGAGGGCCGCGGCAAGCTTGGTTGTTCTCTTGGGGCTCATGTTTGACGCAGGGCTGATCCCGAGCGGTGCGGGGCCTGTCTTTAAGACTACGCATGGCAACATGCAGTACATAGCCATGGGGGCACTGATTGCTACAGGTCGCGATGGAGTTCGGTGGGTCGTTGGTACATGGGCAGCCTTTGTACTGATTTGGATCGTCAGTAAGGGTATGCATGCGCTGACTGACTTCCGTTACATCTGGCACGGTATCAGTCTCATACTTGCGTTGGTCGTGCATGGCACAGTGTATGGCCGTTTTGCTCTGAGCAATAGCTTTCTGGCGTACTCGGGTAGGCTCTGTTATGGCCTTTACATCATCCATTTCTTTGTCAGTGCCTATACCCTGCAATTCTTGGGGCGGGGCTTTTTCTTGCCGGGCGCGGTATATGTGGGGCTTTCGTTCCTGCTTGCCATGGCCTCGTTTCGATTCTTCGAAATGCCTGTTATGCGCAAGAGGCCCTTGTTCCATAATCCAGGAGCTCAGCGGACATGGTTGATTCTCGGTTTGACGGTTACCATCCTGTGCAGCGTGGTCGGAATGATGAATCTGCTGATCCTGGGTTCGAGATAGGCTGCTATGCTTTTCAACTCGGTTGAATATATCGTTCTGCTTGCAGTCAGCCTGGTCGCTTACTGGGTCATGCCCTGGCTGCTGGCGCGTCAGCTTGTGGTGTTTGTGGCTAGTGCCTGGTTCTACATGAGCTGGAGTGCGCCATTCCTGTTGCTGCTGCTGTTTCTGGTAGGCATCAACTGGCTGATTGCCGGGAGGTTGTCCCAAGATGGACGTCGGCTTTGGCTGGTGCTGGCCTGTGTGATAGATCTTGGTCTGCTGGCTTGGTTCAAGTACGCCCAGTTCATTGCCGAAAATATCGCGGCATTCTTCGGTTTGTTTCAGCCGGGAGTTCAGGCTCCGCACCTCGACATAATCCTGCCTCTGGGTATTTCGTTCTATGTTTTCGAGTTGATTTCGTATCAGGCGGATATCTGCCGCGGTCGCGTTGAGCATGAGCGCAACCCGTTAGCCTTTTCCCTGTTCGTTCTGTTCTTCCCGCACCTGATCGCGGGCCCTATTTGCCGGACTAGGCAGTTTCTGCCTCAGGTCAACACACTGCAAAAGTTCGAGCTGGGCCAGATATGGAACGGTATGTACCTGTTTCTCGCCGGTTTCGCGCTCAAGTGTGGTGTCGCCGATGGGCTGGCGCCTTTCGTCAATGTGATCTTCGCCGCGCCGGCGACATACTCCGGTTTAGACAACCTGATGGCAGTACTGGGTTTCGGGGTGCAGATCCTCTGTGATTTCTGGGGGTATTCCCTGATGGCCTTGGGTGCGGCGCTGCTGTTCGGCTATGTTCTACCTCCCAACTTCAATGCGCCCTATGCGGCGTTGTCGATACGCGATTTCTGGAGGCGTTGGCACATCACGCTGTCCAACTGGTTGCGTGACTACCTGTATATCGCGTTGGGCGGATCGCGGACCGAGAGCACCTGGAGGGTACAGCGCAATCTGATGCTGACGATGCTGCTGGGCGGCTTATGGCATGGCGCGAGCTGGAACTTCATCATCTGGGGCTCTCTGCATGGTGGTGCCCTAGCGGTGAATCGTTGGTTCGACACGGCATCGGTGCCACGTTCGCTGCGTTCCTTGCTGACGTGGCCGCCTATGGCATGGCTGTTGACCATGCTGGTGGTGTTTGTGGGCTGGGTTTTCTTCCGCGCTCATGGCTTTAGCCAGGCGCTAACCATTCTGTCTCGCATTGTGACGCCGGTAGCTGGTTGGAGCGAGACGAGGCTGGCTCTCGTATTCTTCGAGCTGCTAATACTTTACCTCCCGCTGCAATGGATGATTCATCGCACGACCTGGAACTACAACATGGCGGATGCGCGTATGCGCTGGCAGATGCCGGCGGTGGCTTATTTGGTCGCTTTTGCGTTTGTTTATTATGTGGACGGCAATGAATTCATTTACTTCCAGTTCTGAAGCGGCGGTCATGCCACATGACAAGAGGCGCCGCTTGATGCGTACCAAGCTTCTGCTGGCGCTGATCGTGTCAGTAGGCACGATAGGCGCCCTCGAGGGAGGTACGCGCTATGTGGAGGCCTGGCGGAGCGAGCAGTCCCGCAGTGTGACGGAGCTCATGCAGGTGATGCCGCTCATGCGCATCAAGGGGCGTGAAATTGGCAATCAAATGCTGGTGCATAACGCTGCACTGTTTGTTGGGCACCCTGATCCGCAATCGATCCGGACTGCATATGTAGGTACCTCACGCACCAAGGTGATTCGTCCGGTTTGGATGGGCGAGCATGATGCAGTCAATTCCTCGGGCAACAGCTACAACGAAATCACCTATGGCTTGTTGCTGCAGGCGGAGATCGCCCGGCTGCGTTTCCCCAATCTCAAGAGAGTCTATTTCGAGTCTTCATTGCTGCTGCGACGACCTGCGCGCTTGATTGTCGAGGATGATCACCGCAAGTACTTGCCGCTGCTGAAGTCGCTGCTGCCATTACGCGATGGGCTGCCTGGTAGTGCGACTTTCCGTTCAGAGGTCGAGCGGGCTAGTGCCGAACAGTCCCGACAGGAGCGTCTGGAGGTCCTGCATCATCGTAGCGAGATGCGTCTGAGTGCGCTGTTCGAGAGTACGTCTGAGGGGATTCCGGTGGTCGAAGACCCGCTATTTCGCCAGGTAGATGCGGCGGGCGAGCGCCGGGAGGCCCCATCTCACTCGCTGCCCCAGGATCAGTGGCGGCCGGACGTGGGGAACGAGAACATCAAGGTTCAGCGCTTGCGCGACATCCCTTCCTGGGCTCCCTGGGATGGTCTGTTCGACATGGTGGCTCTCTGGGGTAAGGCTCATGGCATAGAGGTTGTGCTGTTCCAGCCAGCAGTGCGTGAAGATCTGTATCGTTATCAGCTTCAGAATGGTCTGTCGGCGCATGTGGCCGACTTGCAGCGCGTGGCCCGTCAGTACCATATCCCGTTCATCGATCTGGATGTCCCCGAACTTGGCTACATGGGGGACAAGGCGATTTTTGCCGACGAGGATCACATGGAGACCTGTCCGGGGGTCATCCTGCTGCAAGGAGCCATTGCGGAAGGCTACCGGAGTTTCAAGGAAACAGGTGTATTGCTGCAGATGCCGGCACGTTCCGTCGTGGAGCAGCGCTATGCTGAGCGCCTCAGGCGTTGCGGCTGAGAGGTCATCTATTAGATGTCCTGCCATGGCTATTGATCATCGAGCCCCGAGACGCATGCACAAATTATTGTTTTTGGTGAACTTATGACTAGGCGCGCACTAGTCACGAACCTCCGTCTCGCCGGTGATCTGGCGCGACGTGACTTGCAGGCTAAGTATAGGCGTTCGAGCATCGGGCTTTTCTGGCTGGTGCTGACCCCGCTGGGTCTGCTGGGCATATATTCACTGGTATTTGGCCAGGTCTTCGGTGTGCAGTGGCAGGCTCCGCACCTGGCTGGTCAGGCCAGCTTCGGTTTTGTGCTGCCCTTCTTCGTCGGGCTGGCGGTCTACTTGACCATTTCCGACATCGTCAATTCGTCCACGACTTTGTTTGTCAGCAAGAGAACGTATGTGGTGAAGTCTCCTTTCCCTCTTTGGGTCTTGTTGGCGGCTAACCTGCTGCGTGCTTCGGCACATGCTGGCGTTCTGATGGCTCTGGCTATCGGACTGGCTGTTCTGCAATGGAAGCTTTCGCTGTCAGGGTTACCCTGGATGATTACAGGGCTTTTTGTTTGCTCCATGTTTCTGTGCGGGCTTTCTCTGTTACTTGCCGCCATCGGACCGTTTATCGGTGATATCTCCGAGGCGATGCGTCTGCTGCTGCGCGTACTTTTCTACGCTACTCCCATTACCTATCCGCTGTCCTTGGTGCCGTTGCCCTATCGTGATTGGATGTGGCTGAATCCGATGACATGCATGGTGGAGCTGCTGCGCAATCCGGTGGTATTCGGCATCATGCCACCACTGTCGGTGTTGCTGTGGTTTGGCGGCTTCTCGGTGCTGTTGCTGGCGCTGGGTGGGTGGGTTTTCTCCAGGGTCAAGGGAGTGATATCCGATGTCGTCTGAAGTGCTCTTGCGCGCCCATGATATCGGCAAGGTCTACACGGGCACGGAGCATCCGCTGACGACCCTGCGCAATGCCCTGTTTGGCACATCCATACAGAAGGCGGATCATTATCCTGTGTTGGCCGGCATTGATCTGACCATTCACCGGGGTGAAACGGTCGGCATCATGGGGCGCAATGGTGCTGGCAAGACGACCTTGCTGGGTATTCTCGGCAATGTCATACAGCCAACCACGGGGAGAGTGGAGCGCAGCGGGCGCATCTCGACTTTGCTAGGTCTGACGGCGGGCTTCAATCCCAACTTCACGGGGCGCGAAAACGCTTTCCTCTTTTGCAGCATCCAGGGTCTGACGCACGAGGAGGCCCAGGCAAAGATCGGTAAAATCCAGGCGTTTGCCGATCTCGGGCGCTATTTTGACCTTCCAATACGCACCTACTCGTCAGGGATGCAGGCTCGACTGTCCTTTTCGTGCGCGATCCATGTCGACTCTGATCTCATTATTATTGATGAGACGCTGGCGGTTGGCGATGCCAATTTCCGAATGAAATGCTATGACCGGATTCGCCATATGCGTGATACCGGGCAAACCTTTCTGATGGTTAGTCACAACCAGAACCTCGTGGCCAACTTCTGTACGCGCGGCGTGGTTCTGGAGGGGGGGGGCAAGGTCTTTGATGGTCCTACTTTCGATGCGGTTGAGGTATACAAGCGCATACGCACGGAGGCCATGGGGGACGATGACTTCGAGGGCAAGTTGGTCAAAGGCACAAACTGGCCAAGCAAGCTGCATAACGATGTCACTTTGGAGGGTATGGCATTCACCAGCCAGCCAGGCGATGGCATGGCGACTCTGCACGGGGTGCTCAAGGCGCACAAGGATGTCGACAACATCACGCTCAATTTCGGAATTTCTAACCATCTCGGCATCGTGGTGTGTGCGATTGATGGCGTCAAGGCGGGCTTAATTATTCCGTACTTGCAGTCCGGAGAGTCGCAGAGCATGGATCTGTGCTTTTCTAGGCGGCGACTGCTTCCCGGGCGTTACTATGTGAGCGCTATTGTGCACACTTTGGTGGGTGATGTGACCAAGCCTCTGGCTCTTTACCAGAATTTCCTGTCCTTCGAGGTCGGCGGCGACTCCAGTATGGCGGGCATGGCTGATTTGTCCATGGCAATTGCCATCGGGAAAGACTAGGGAGGAATTATGGAGCACCTTCAGAAATTAGATTATGGCATGCATTTAGGGTCGCATTTTTCATAAATAGGTAGAAAGCATGACTGAGTCTGATATTATTACATTATCTAAACCAGAGAAAAAGCTTCGGTTTTCAGCAGCCCTTGATTTTTCATACCGCCCCCCTTTTGAGGCTATATTTGCTGAGCGGGTTCCGGTGTTACAGGCGTTTGCTCTGGCTATGGCAAACTACTCCTTGCTGTCTTCTGAGCGGCGCACCTTTGGTCTATGGGGGCGGGTTAGGCGGGCTCTGTCATCTCCCGTCAAGGCGCCATTCAGGGCGGTTGAGTGCGGAGTGTATACAGGAAGCAGTCTCGTGGCTTGTGCCAAAATGGCATATGACGCTGGATTAAGCTTTGAAATGATTGGGCTGGACACATTTTCAGGGCTGCCAGAACTTTCTGAGACCGACCTGCGTCTGGCTCCTGCAGGGGCAAAATATATTAATACAACTTTGTTTGCAGATACTACATTTGACCATGTGCAGAGCAAGCTGGTTGAGCGTGGCTTAGCTGGGAGTGTCCAGCTGAGACAAGGCTTATTCAGCCAAACTCTGCCGGCGCTGCCTGAGCAGCGCTACCACTTCGTTAATATCGACTGTGATCTTTATGATCCTCACCTTGAATGCCTGTCATATTTCTACCCTCGCATGGTGCCTGGGGGAATTATGTTTTTTGATGATTACCACTCGATTGATTATCCGATGGCAGCTCACGCTATCAATGAGTTTATGCAGGATAAGCCCGAAAAACTGATGCATCTGCGCTTTGGCGATGATGCGGCGAATCGTACTAAATGCTTTTTCATAAAATATTGACCTGCATCAGGCGCTGGCTGTTGCCTGTCCTGCAGAGGGGGGCGACTGCGTTCGGTGCATTTGGCGCTGGGGCGGTCATTGGCAGCAATGTCGATTTTGTTGGGCCTCGTGATCGCTTTTTCATTGGGCGCAATGTGCGTATCGGAGATGGGGCACGTTTGGTCTGTACCGATGGAGCATCCACTATTGTGCTTGGTGACGCCACGGTCATCCAGCCTAGAGCCTTGCTTGAGACGGGTCCGGGAGGCAGGATTGAGCTGGGCAGGAATAATACCGTTAATCCGTATTGTGTGATTTACGGTCATGGCGGACTGACTACTGGCGACTATGTGCGTATAGCTGCCCATACTGTGATGATTCCTGCTAACCATGTCTATGATGACCCTGATGTGCCAATTGCAAGACAGGGTCTGAGAAAGCAAGGCATCGTGATTGGTCGCGACGTATGGGTTGGCGCGGGGTGCAGGGTTCTTGACGGAGTTCATGTGGGTGATGGCTCGGTATTGGCTGCTGGTGCCGTCGTGAATCGTAGTGTGCCACCGTTTGCTGTCGTAGGCGGTGTGCCTGCCAAGATACTCAAGATGCGTCGCAAGCCATTTTAGGCGGAGGTTGTCAGTCAGTTGTGATAATAGATGCTTCATGTCACATACAGGCAGCAGAAAGGGGGCGGTATTGAATAACCAAGGCGCTAGGTGCGGAGCGGTGGATGCTGTGCGTATATTCATCGCTTCGACCCCGGCTGAATGGCTGCCAGCCAAGGTACTTGAGTTTTCGATCAAGGAAACTACCTCCATGCCGACGAGCGTTGCGCTCATCCACGAATTTAACAAGGTGATTCCCATGCCGCAGGCGGTCAGGAATCGCCCAAGGACGCCTTTTTCATTTCAGCGGTTCTTGATTCCTGAGTTGTGCGGACTTTCCGGCAGGGCAATCTATCTTGATGCCGACATGCAGGTTTTTCGCGATATCGGTGTCTTGTGGCAGCAAGACTT
This sequence comes from Perlucidibaca sp., assembly GCA_023265995.1. Classification (GTDB taxonomy): domain Bacteria; phylum Pseudomonadota; class Gammaproteobacteria; order Pseudomonadales; family Moraxellaceae; genus Perlucidibaca. Next base: position 72,943 of record JAHFSA010000006.1, on the reverse strand, counting down.
CGCTGGCTGTGATCTGCAAACGGTTCAAGAAGGAAGGACGGGCCGACGCGGGCAGTTCAGTGTGATGCTGCTCGACTGCCAGCAGCTTGGCTGGAGAATTGATAAAATTGTCGATGACCTCGATGCAGGCCGACTTGATTATTCGGCCTTGATGTACGAAATGCGTGTTGCAAGTCGTGTCGGGAGGGATATTGCGCCGGACTGGAACTCCCTTGAATACTATGAGGCCGGCAAGACATCTCTGTTGCACTACACGGATATGACGAGGCAGCCTTGGGTATCAGCAGCCAATCCTTTTGGCGAGCTTTGGGTAAAGTGCCTGCGCCGAGCGCTGGATTGCCAGTTCATCACGCGAGAGGAGCTGCTCAGGGAGGTTCTTGCGGGGCATGTACGGCCATCGCTATTGCTGCAGATTGATGAGAGTGCAGACAGTTTGGTCTTGACTTCGAGAGAGATGAAAAAGGCCGATCAGGGATTCTCTCCTCCGTATCGCAAGCTGGTGGCCGGCAATGCCAGCACGTGGACATTATTCGGTGCCCGGGTGTTAAGAGTCATCAGGCGAATTTATTATCTGACGTCGTTGCCTCGGCTGTATTCACGCGACTGAACGTGGATGCCAGCCGCATTCTTGTGTCGGGTTGTTTCTTGGAGCGTTGTGTGACCTGTGTAGTTGTATTGCTCTGCTCCTACAATGGTGGCTGTTATCTGGCGGAGCAGCTTGACTCCATCCTGCGACAGAATAGTTGCCAGCCAACCATTGTGATTTCCGACGATGGCTCCACGGATGACACACGAGAGTTGCTGGAGAACTATGCCGCCGGCCATCCGCAGATGTCCTGGCGTCCTGGTCCTGCCCAGGGCTTTGTCTGCAACTTCTTCAGCCTGATCAATGACACCTCGATCTCGGGTGAGTATTTCGCCCTGGCTGATCAGGATGACCTCTGGCTGCCGGATCATCTCGCACGTGCGCTGGGGGATCTGGAGACCGTGCCCGCTGGCGTGCCGGCGCTTTACGCGTCGAGGACCCGGCTCGTCGACACGGGAGGGGAGCCCATAGGCTGGTCGCCCGAGCATGCCCGTCCGCCCGGCTTTCACAATGCCTTGATCCAGAACATAGCCAGCGGCAATACGATGGTTTTCAATCGAGCCGCGCGCGATCTTCTGGCCAGGCTGGGAGCCCATGCCATGCCGGTATGGCACGATTGGGCTCTTTATCAGGTGGTCACTGCCTGCGGCGGCCACGTCTTTTATGATCAGGAGCCGACTGTGCTCTATCGCCAGCATGGCGGTAATGCGATTGGTGCGGTTTGGACCATGGGGTCACGATGGTATCGACTGCGCATGCTGTTGCAGGGGCGATTCCGGCTCTGGAACGGTCGCAATCTGTATGCCCTGGAGGGCGTTTCCGAGCACATCACGCCGGAGAGTCGCGAGTTGCTGCAGCGCTTCATGGAAGTCAGGCAGCGCAAGACGCCGTGGGGGAGAGTTTTCGGGCTTTACCGGCTGGGGCTCTATCGTCAGACCCGCATCGGTCAGATCGGCCTGTATTTCGCCGCATTGCTCAAGTTGTTCTGATCAATATGCGCCGCGTCGCTTGAGCACCACGCCCACCGTTTTCAGCAGAATCACCACGTCCGTCCACAATGACCAGTTGCGCACATACCAGACGTCCAGTGCCACGCGCGTGGGGTAGTCGGCCTCGCTGCGGCCGCTGACCTGCCATAGGCCGGTGATGCCAGGCAGAACCTGCTTATAGTAACTGACATTGTCGCCGTAATGAGTCAGTTCGCCCCGGGTCACCGGACGCGGTCCGACCAGGCTCATGTCGCCCCTGAACACGCTCCACAGCTGCGGCAGTTCATCCAGGCTGGTTTCGCGCAGGAAGCGGCCAAGCTGGGTTACACGAGGGTCATTGCGCAGCTTGCGACGCTCCTCCCACTCTGTTCGGCTCGTTTCGCAGGTGCGCAGCAGTTTCTCCAGGCGGGCGTCGGCATCCGGAGTCATGGTGCGGAACTTCGGGCACTGGAAACTTTTGCCGTGGCGCCCCACGCGCTCATGCCAGAACAGGACGGGGTGTCCTTCCACCAGCAGGCGCAGCGCGAGCCCGAGCATGACCGGGAGCAGCAGAGCGAGCAGCACGAGGGAGCCGCTCACATCGAACAGGCGCTTCATGAGCTGCGAGGGCAGCTGGTTCAGGTGGTTGCTGGCGCGCAGCAGCAGGACTTCGTGCGAGAAGGTGTGGAAGCTGGCCAGGCCCTGCAGGGGCAAGCCGCGCAGGGCCGGAATCACGAAGTAGTCGCGTCCTGCGCTGCTGAGCTGATGCAGCACCTCGCCCAGCAGTTCACCTTGTTCCGGCTCCAGCGCCACCATGACCATGGCGTGCGGGTGCTGCTTCAGCCATTGGCCGTTCGCGTCGGGCCGGACATATGCCTGCAGCTGGTAACCCATGGCAGGCTCGTTGACGAGCGCGAGCAGGGCATCGCGACTGTTGTCGCCGTCGCCAACCAGGATCATGGGATGTTGCCAGAGGCCGAGTCGACGCAGCAGCTGACGCATGGTGTTGCGCGCCAGCGGCAGCATGAACAGGGCCAGCAGCCAGCCGCAGAGAAAGCTGCTCTTGTCCCAGCTTCTGTCCAGGCTCAGCAGCACGCCGGCATGCAGACCGGCCATGAGCAGCACGGCGCCGAGCATGTCGTGCAGCTCGTCCCAGAAGGGGCGGCGTATGGAGTAGTGCGAAAGCGTGACGGCCAGACGGTACATGCCCAGGGTCAATGGCGCGACGAGCAGGACCGCACCGCTGCTGTGCAGGGACCAGGTAGCTGCAAGGATGGCTGCTATGTCAGTGGAAAACTGGGTAGTCTTGAGCAGGCGCTGGCGGGAGGGAGTCATCGGGCGTGGTGCATCCTGCAATGTGCAAATGAGAGCATGATGCTCTCAACGCATGAGCGTGCCAGTCGTATTACCGGGCGTGTCGAATTTTTCCTGCTTTCACATAACATTGTAATGCGCCATTTGTTCAAGAGGGAAGCGCGTGGTTGTCAAGTCTACAGAAAGTCGTGGTTTCCGGAGCATGCAGGGGTTGTCGCTTCTGGCGCTGTTCATGGTGGGCGCGCCGTCTCTTGTGCTGGCCTCGGGTTACAACTGGGGACCGACGCTGCTGGGGCTGCTCGGTCTCGGCCTCTGGCTGACGCGCAGGGCGCAGCCGCTGCCGGCCGAGGCCCGGACGCTGCTGGCGGCCTTTCTGGTGTTCGGCGTCGGGCAGTCGTTGCTGGCAGCATGGCACGGGCAGGCTGCGCGCCATGTGGCGGGCTGGCTGCATTTCCTGTCGGCGGTGCCGATGCTGGTGGCTGTGCTCACGTTCCGGCCGCCGGCCGGGCTCTGGTTCATGGGGGCGGCGCTCGGTGGCCTGCTGTCCGGGGCCTGGGCCGGGTGGCAGAAATGGGTGCTGGGACTGGACCGGGCGCTGGGCCATACCTATGTCATCCAGTTTGGCGATATCGGCCTGCTGCTCGGGCTCATGGCGGTGCTCGGTCTGCTCTATTTCCATGATGCACCGCGTCATCGCGGGCGCTCGTTGCTGCTCCTCGCAGGTGCTGCGGGGGGGCTGCTGACCTCGCTGCTGTCGGGTTCGCGCGGCGGCTGGATCGGCCTGCCGCTGGTGGCGTGGCTGCTGTGGCGGACATTCCGGCCTGTGCTGGCGCCGGAGCTGCGGCGGCGTGTGCTGCTGCTGACCCTGCTGCTGGTCAGTGCTGTGGTGCTGGTGCCGCAGACCGGCGTGCAGTCGCGCATCGGCCAGGCCTATGACGAGCTGCATCGTCTGGCCCAGGGGGATAACAGCGGTGGCTCCGTGGTGCCGCGTCTGTACATGTGGCGCATGGCATTGCAGCTGACGCCAGAGCGCCCGTTGCTGGGCTGGGGCCAGGACGGCTTCGAGGCCGAGCGCGAGCGCCAGCAGCAGGCTGGTGAAACGAAGCTGCGCTTGAAGACCTCGCATGTGCACAACGAGATGCTCGATACGCTGGTCAAGCATGGGCTGGTCGGCAGTCTGCTTCTGTTGCTGCTCTATGCCGTGCCGATCGGCGTTTTCGCTCGTGGCATGAATGCCGAGGACCACGCCTTGCGTGCCCTCGCTGTGGCGGGCTTGCTGGTGCCGCTGCTTTTCATCGACTTCGGTCTGTCGCAAACCATGTTTGGCCGCAACAGCGGCCGTGTGGTCTATTTCGCCTGGATACCCATTTTGCATGCCCTCTATCTCATCCGTCATGACCAGGTGCGCAGCCTGGCTTCCGCAATGCCCGGCTACGGGCGCCAGTCGGAGGTGATGTCATGACCTGGCTCGATGGCTCGCCCTGGCTGCGCGAGCAGCTCGACAAGCATGTGACGACGCCGGAGGCCATGGCCGCCTTCGAGGCCGGCTGCCGCGAACCGGTGCCGCCGGAGGCCTGGCCGCAGCGTGTGGCGAGCGTCGTCGCCGGACTGGGTTCCGGGGCCGAGCGGCCGTTGCCGGAGCTGGCGCGGACGGTGGCACCGGAGTGGCAGGTGGCCCTGCGCCGGTTGCGCAGACGCGAGCAGATGCGCTTCATCGCCCGTGACCTGCAGCGTCTGTGCAGCCTGTCCGAGCTGACCCGCGAGTTGTCCGACTTTGCCGATGCCGTGCTCGAGGTGGCGTTGGCGCAGGCTCATGCCGAGGTCGTGCTGCTGCATGGCGAGCCGGTGGGCGAGGTCTCCGGTCGCCGCCAGAGCCTGGTGGTGCTGGGCATGGGCAAGCTCGGCGGCCAGGAGCTCAATCTGTCTTCCGATATCGATCTCATCTTTGCCTATCCGGAGGAGGGCGAGACCGACGGCCGCCGTTCGGTGAGCAATCAGGAGTTCTTCATCAAGGTCGGTCAGCGTCTGATCCAGTATCTCGATGCGGTCACCGCCGACGGCTTCGTGTTTCGCGTCGACATGCGTCTGCGGCCCTGGGGCGATGGCTCGGTGCTGGCCAGCAGCTTCGATGCCATGGAGTCCTATTACGAGCGCCATGGTCGCGAGTGGGAGCGCTATGCCCTCATCAAGGGCCGCGTCTGTGCTGGCGATCGCGGTGCTGGCGAACAGCTGCTGAAGTCGCTGCGCCCCTTCGTGTTCCGGCGCTACATCGATTTCGGCGCCTTCGAGTCGTTGCGTGACATGAAGGCCATGATCGAGCGCGAGGTGCGTCGTCATGACCGTGACGACAACATCAAGCTCGGTGGTGGCGGCATACGCGAGATCGAGTTCATCGCCCAGGCTTTCCAGCTCATACGCGGCGGTGTCGATCCGGCCCTGCAGGAGCGCCAGCTGCTCAAGGTGCTGCCGTTGCTGGCCGAGCGCAGGCTGCTGCCGGAGGCGGCGGTGGCGGCCCTGCGCGAGGCCTATGTCTTCCTGCGTGACAGCGAGCATCGCATCCAGGCCCTGCATGACCAGCAGACGCAGACGCTGCCGGGCAGTGACGAGGACAGGCTGCGGCTGGCGCAGGCCATGGGCTTTGCCGACTGGCCGGTGTATCTGACCGAGCTGGAGCGTCAGCGCGCCATCGTGCATGGCCATTTCCAGGATGTCATTGTCGTGCGCGAGGAGGCCGTGGCTGCGGCTGCAGCGCCCGAGGTCTGGCCGCAGCCGGTGCAGGCACTGCTCGCCAGTCGCGCCGTCGGCCAGGTGTCGGCGACCGCGCGTGATCGTCTCGATCGTCTGCTGCCGGTGCTGGTGCGCGCCTGCGCGGGACACGAGGATGGTGATCTGGCGCTGCAGCGGGTGATGCCGCTGATCGAGGCTACGCTCAAGCGCTCGGCCTATCTCATGCTGCTGCTGGAGAACCCGGAAGCCCTGCAGCGCCTGATTGATCTCTGTGCCGCCAGTCCCTGGATCGCCGATGCCCTGACCCGGCATCCGGTGCTGCTCGACGAGCTGCTCAATGCCGGCACGCTGTTCGCGCCACCGTCACGCGAGGATCTGGCGGCCGATCTGCGTGCGCAGCTTGCGCGTGTGCCGGAGGATGATCTCGAGCGCCAGATGGAGATTCTGCGCATCTTCCAGAAGGGCCAGGTGCTGCGCGTGGCGGCATCCGATCTCAAGGGCACGCTGCCGCTGATGAAGATCAGCGATTCGCTGACCTGGATCGCCGAGGCCGTGCTGCAGGAGGTGCTGCATCTGAGCTGGCGCCAGCTGGTGGCGCGCCATGGCCGGCCGTTGCGCGCCGATGGCACGGTCTGCGATCCGGGCTTCATCATTGTCGGCTACGGCAAGCTCGGCGGTATCGAGCTGGGCTATGGCTCAGACCTCGATCTGGTCTTCATTCACGATGCCGACCCGCAGCGCGACACCGATGGCGGCAAGCCGCTCGACGGCGCCAGCTTCTTCGCGCGTCTGGGCCAGAAGATCATCCACCTGCTCACCGCGGCCATGGCCAGTGGCCAGCTCTACGAGGTCGACATGCGCCTGCGGCCGTCGGGTGCCTCCGGCCTGCTGGTGACGTCGCTGACCGGCTTCGAGCAGTACCAGCGCGAGCATGCCTGGACCTGGGAGCATCAGGCCCTGGTGCGTGCCCGTGTGGTGGCTGGCGATGCCGCGCTGGCGGCCGGCTTTGCCGCGGTGCGTGCGGCCGTGCTGGCGACGCCGCGCGATGTCGCGGCCTTGCGCCAGGAGGTGGTGGAGATGCGCGACAAGATGCGCGCCCATCTGGCGCCCAGGGTAGCCAGTGGCGGGGATGCCCAGGTTATAGATCTGAAGCACAGCCCTGGTGGCCTGGTCGACATCGAGTTCCTGGTGCAGTACCTGACGCTGGCGCATGCCGCCAGCCAGCCGGCGCTGACGACCTGGCCGGACAATGTCCGTCTGCTCGATACCCTGGCGGCTTCCGGCGTGCTCGCGGAGGCCGATGCGCAGGCGCTGAAGGATGCCTACCTGGCCCTGCGCGCGCGCGGCCACCGGCAGGCGCTGGCGCATGCCGACCTCCATGTCGGGCCGGACGAGCTGCTGGCCGAGCGCGAGCTGGTGCAGGCCATGTGGCGGCGCATCATGACGCCGGATGCTCCGGCGTGAAGGCCAGTACCGTCGCGTCCGGTTTTGTGGTGGAATACGCGTCTTCTTTCTGACCGCTAGTCGATGACGCCGGGCAGCCCACGCAGGCTGTGGCCCGGCTGAGTCCGTGGAGTTCCGTGATGTCGATGTCTGATCGTGATGGCGTGATCTGGTTTGACGGCAAGCTGGTGCCGTGGCGCGAAGCCCAGACACATGTGCTGACCCACACCCTGCACTATGGCATGGGCGTGTTCGAGGGTGTCCGTGCCTATGCCACCGGCGCCGGCCCGGCGATCTTCCGCCTCAAGGAACACACCGATCGCCTGTTCAAGTCCGCGCACATCATGAACATGGCCATGCCGTTCAGCCAGGACGAGATCAACGAGGCTCACCGCACCGTGGTGCGCGAGAACAACCTGCCGCATGCCTACATGCGTCCGATGGCGTTCTACGGCAGCGAAGGCATGGGCCTGCGCGCGACCAACCTCAAGGTGCATGTGATCGTCGCCGCCTGGGAATGGCCGGCCTACATGAGCCCGGAGGCACTGGAGCTGGGCATCAAGGTGCGCACGTCGAGCTACACCCGTCATCACGTCAACATCGCGATGACCCGTGCCAAGGCCAACGGCAACTACATCAACTCCATGCTGGCCCTGCAGGAAGCCATCTCCGGCGGCGCCGAGGAAGCACTGCTGCTGGATCCGGAAGGCTATGTCGCCGAAGGTTCGGGCGAGAACGTGTTCATCGTGCGCGATGGCGTGATCTACACCCCGGACGTGACCTCCTGCCTCGATGGCATCACCCGCAAGACGGTGATCCAGCTCGCCGAGGAGCATGGCTACAAGGTCAAGGAAAAGCGCATCACCCGTGACGAGGTCTACATCGCTGATGAAGCCTTCTTCACCGGCACCGCCGCCGAAGTGACGCCGATCCGCGAACTGGATGGCCGCATCATCGGTGCCGGCCGTCGCGGCCCGATCACCACCGTGCTGCAGAAGACCTACTTCGACACGGTCAACGGTCAGCGCAAGGAACATGCGGAGTGGCTGACACCGGTCGCCTGAGACCGATGACGCTGCCCTGCAGTTGAAAAGCCCGCCTTCATGGCGGGTTTTTTATGGCGCGGGCTGCCGCTAAGATAGTCCGCTCATGCAAGCGGACCGGGCCAGGATGGTGACGAATCATGTCAGTGAGTGACAGCACGCAGCGGCCATGGGTGGTCTGGCGCCTGACCGACGGCAAGCCCGGTCACGAGAGTCAGAGTCTGGGTCTGGTGCAGGCCCTGCAACGACTGCATCCGGTGCTTTGCGAGGACATGCCGGTGGCCGGTCTCGGCCTCGGTCCGCTGTCCTGGGTCGGCGGCCGTTTTCCTCCCGGGGTGGGCAAGCCCGCGCCCGACCTGATCCTGGGTGCCGGACATGGCACGCACTGGCCGCTGCTCTGCGCGCGTCGGGTCCATGGCGGGCGGGCGCTGGCGCTGATGAAGCCGTCGTTGCCCGGCGCCTGGTTCGACTGGGTGGTGGCGCCGGCGCATGACGAGATGCGCGGCGACCAGGTCATCGTCACCCAGGGTGTGCTCAACGCCATGCAGCCCGGACGCAAGCGTCAGGGCCGCGTGCTGGTTCTGGTCGGTGGCGTGAGCAAGCATTTCATCTGGGATGATGCCCGTGTCATGGCGCAGATCGACGCCATTCTGGCGGCCTTTCCGCAGGCGGCCATCACCGACTCCCGGCGTACTCCCGAGGCTCTGCGCAACGAGCTGGCGGCACGCTATGCCGACTTCTACCACCCCTGGAATGACTGCCCTCCGGGCTGGCTGGCGAACGAGCTGGCCGTGGCCGAAAGTGTCTGGGTCAGCGAGGACAGCGTGTCGATGATCTACGAGTCGCTGACGGCCGGTTGCGCCGTCGGCCTGATCGGCCTGCAGCGTCCCGACAAGGCCGCCGGCCGTCTGGTTCGCGGCATCGAGACACTGGTGCAGGCTGGCCAGGTGGTACGCTTCGATGACTGGCATGCCGGCCGGATACTGCGTCCGGCCGAGCCGCCGCTGCGCGAGGCCGACCGGGTGGCGCGGCAGGTGGCGGCGGGGCTGGCAGCACGGCAAGGAGTGGCATGAGGTGATGACGATGTGGTTGATCGTGGCGGTCACGGGCGCGCTCTGGGCGCTCTGGTTCTCGCACCGCTATGCCTGGTGGCGTCCGGTGACGGACTGGCGGCGCCCGCGCATTCTCATGTATCACATGGTGCAGGCGCATCGCCCGGGCGCGCGCTTCAACGGGCTGCGTGTCACTCCCGAAAGCTTCGATGCCCAGGTCGCCTGGCTGCGTGCCGAGGGCTTCACCTTCTTCACCATGAGCGAGCTGTGGGCGCGCTGGGACAATCTGCCCGAGCGCGCGGTGGCCATCACCTTCGATGACGGCTATGCCGACAACCTGCATCTGGCCCTGCCCATTCTCGAGCGTCATGGCGCCAGGGCGACGGTCTATGTCGTGGTCGATCGCCATGACCGCGACTGGTCGACCTACAAGAAGGCGCATCACAACTCCGGCGAGCTGGCACGCGAGGCCAAGCTCAGCGATGACGAGCTGCTCAGGCTGGTGGCCAGCGGCCGCATCGAGATCGGTTCGCATACCTTGACGCATTGCAATCTGGCGAAGACGCCGGAGGCCGACAAGCGCCATGAGCTGGTGGAGTCGAAGCGGGCGCTGGAAGATCTGCTCGGCAGCGAGGTGCGCAGCTTCGCCTATCCCTTCGGCATTTACGGCCCGGACGATGTGCGCATGGCGCGCGAGGCTGGCTACGAGACGGCGGTGACCACGGTCGAGGGCATAGACCTGGTCGCGCCGCGTCCGGAGCCGCTGGACCTCAAGCGCGTCAAGATCAGCGGCAAGGACAGCATGCTGGCCTTTGTCATGCGCATGCGCGGAGGACGTCGCGGATGGAAAAAATGAACCTGGTCCTGGTCATGGCCGGTGACGAGGAGGGCGGTCTCGAGAAGCATGTCGTCGAGCTCGCCAATGGTCTGGTGGCGCGTGGTCATGCCGTCAGCGTCGTGGCGCATGCGCGCTATGCGGATCGTTTCGATGCCCGCATCCGCGTGCTGCCGGTGGACCTTGCCCGCGGCCGCCGCAATCTGATCGCGCTCTGGCAGCTCTGGTGCGCGCTGCGCTCGGTCGGTCCCGGTGTCGTCCATGCTCACGGCAGCAAGGCGGCGAGCATGGTCGGCACGCTGCTGCCGTGGCTGCCGGCGCTGGCCAGCGTGGCCACGCTGCACAGCCGCAAGAAGAAGGTCGGCATGTTCCGCCGCTTCCAGCGCGTCATTGCCGTCAGTCGCATTTCCACGCTCAACCTCGATCATCCGGGCGTGCGCATCATTCACAACGGCATTGTGCCGCCGGCGCCGGTGACCGCGCCGGCCTTCGATGCCTGGGCCGGACTGTCGGGCGGAGCGCGCGTGCTGGCGGTCGGCCGTCTGGTTCCGGTGAAGGGCTTCGACGTGCTGCTGCGGGCCTGGCAGGATGTGCCGGCCGACCTCGCCATCGCCGGCGACGGCTTCGAGCAGGATGGCCTCGAGGCCCTGATCAAGGCGGGCAATCTGCAAGGCCGGGTCAGGCTGCTCGGGCATCGCAGCGATGTCTCCGCGCTCATGGCCGCCGCCGACCTGTTCGTGATCTCCTCGCATTACGAGGGCTGTCCCTACACTCTGGTCGAAGCCCTGCACATGCACCTGCCGGTGGTGTCCACGGCCGTCGGCGCCATGCCCGAAATACTGCCAGCCGATTGCCTCTGTCCGCCTGGTGATGCCGACGCCCTGCGTCAATTGCTGACGCGCGTGCTGCCCGCCGGCGATGCCCTGCGCCCGCAGTTCCAGCCGGTGTTCGCCCATGCCGCCACGGCGCTGACCTTCGAGCATCTGCTCGACCAGACCGAGGCGGTCTATGGCGAGGTGCGGGCATGAAGCCGCGCAAGCAGATCTGGGTGGTCAGTGACGGCATTCCCGGCCACTTCAACCAGTCCAGGGGTGTGGTCACCGTGTTGCAGCGGCACTACGACTGCGAGGTGCACTGGGTCGAGATGATTCTGCGCAGCGGCATCTTCAGACGCCTGCTGCGTGCCCTGCTGAATGCCACTCGCACGCCTCTGCCGGCCTCCTGGCTGAAGTGCTTCTACCGCTTCGATGCCCTGCCCGAGGGCCGGCCTGATCTGCTCGTCGCGGCTGGTGGCAAGGCGTCGTTCGCGCTTGCCTGGCTGGCGCGCGCCCTGGCGGTGCCATCGGTGTTCAGCGGCTCGCTGCGCGGACTGCAGGCCCGGCATTTCGGCCTGATCCTGTCCATCGAACCGCGCCATGCCGGGCCCAATACCCTGATTGTCGATGTCGCGCCCATGCCGGTCGATCTCGATGCCCAGCGTCAGGCTGGCGCGGCGCTGCGGGCACAGCTGGGGCTGGGCGCGCAGCCGCTCTGGCTGCTGCTGATTGGTGGCGATGGCGCCGGCTTTCATTTTGCCGCCGAGGATTGGCACCGTCTCGCCGCCGAGGCGACGGAGCTGGCGCGCAGCCAGGGTCTGCGCTGGCTTGTCAGCACCTCACGCCGCACCGGTGCCGAGGCCGAGGCCGTGCTGCGCGAGCAGCTGCCGGCCGAGCTGGTGGCCGATGCGGTCTGGTGGGACAGTGAGCCGCGTCGTGTCCTGCAGTCCTATCTGGGCGCGGCCGATGTCGTCTGCTGCACGGCGGACTCGCTGTCCATGCTGACCGAGGCGGTGGTTTCCGGAAAGCCGGTGATTGCCTGGGCACCACGCCAGGCGCGACCGGATGAGGACTATCGGGCGGCCTTGCAGCGCCTGGAGGCACGCCATCTCATTACGTGCGCCGACACCTTGATTCAAGGTGCTGCATTGCTTGCCGACAGGCCGCTTGGAACATTTGATCGACGACCTCTGGAGGAGCGCCTGAGGGCACTCTGCGAGTCGTCTGCAACATGATTGGGAGAGAGTGTCGTGCAAGCTGAGGTGGTTGTGGCGATGGCTGCCTATAACGGTGCACGTTATCTGGCGGAGTCGCTGGATAGCGTATTAAAACAGAGTTATGGCAACTTCGAGCTGGTCATCGTGGATGATGGCAGCAAGGATGCCACCCCGGCGATTCTTGCTGACTATGCTCGTCGAGACACGCGTGTGCGTGTGCTGACAAATGAGTCAAACCAGGGGCTGATTGCCAGTCGGAACCGAGCAATAGTGGCCTCGGATGCACCATTGATTGCCTTGTTCGATGCCGATGACATCATGCATCCGCATCGCCTGGAGCGGCAGGTTGCCTTCCTCAAGGCACATCCGGATCATGTCTTGTGCGGAACCTCAACGCTCAAGTTCAAGGGTAGGCCGTGGCGGTCATGGCTTAAGCGCCGTCGCCATGCCGTGAATGATGCACGCTTTCGTGTCGAGCTTATGCGCAACTCGCCTGTGGCCAATCCTTCGACCCTTTTCCGGCGTTCTGTCATGCCGGAGGTTCCATATCGTCAGGATCGTCCTCATGCCGAGGATTATCAGCTGTGGGTTGATTTGCTGGTACATGGAAAGGCCGCCATTCTGCCGGACATCCTGCTGTATTACCGGCTGCACGCAGGACAGGTTTCCCAGGTGCATCGCGAGGCCCAGCGTGCTACTGCCAATACCATCCGTTTGTCATTGCTGGCCAGGCTGGGCTTCCGGCTTGACGCCACCGACGAAGCGACCTACCTCTCCATCATGGCGGGGGCCATGCAGCCTGGCTTCAGGGTGGAGCGGGTGCAGCCGCTGATTGATGACCTGATAGCCCAGTGTCGGTCGCTGCGCTGCCTGGATGTCGACATGTGGCAATCGTTGCTGCTTATGCAGGCCGAGCGTTTGCGCTAGTGCGGCGATCTCTGGTCAGCCGTGTGTTGGTGGACGTGTTGTCAGTCGATACCAGTAGGCGGGACAGATATCCAGATCGTCCGTACGGGCGGCCGCTGTCCAGCGGTCCGGCACGATGACGCGCTGGGCCGGATTGGTGGCCAGATAGGCGCCCCACCAACTGTATGAGCTGTTGGACAGGATGCTGTGTTGGCACTGCGCCATGAGCGACAGGTCCACCCATGCCGGCTTGCCATCCGGGTTCTCGACATAGGTCACGTCGCCTGGAAGGTTCAGGTGGCTGTGTGCCCACTCCGGATCGTCCGAGAAAACGTAGGCACGAGCATCCGGAACCCAGCGGAGCATGAGCGCCCAGGCCTGCTCATAATAGGTCTCGTCACAAATCAGATGACTGCGGCGTGCCACGATATCGGTAACGTAGTCGCCCCTCCGGACATGGATGGCAACGGAGTTCGGCTGGATGTCGAGCCCATAAGGATGGGCCGGAAAGCAGAAGGTATCGGCAGGAGATGTGTCGAGAAAGAAGCGTTCGCTCTGGAAGTAGCCGTTGATGAACAAGGGTGCTCTGGTCGGGAGCCCTGTGTGGGCAACATTCTTTTCATCGTAGATCAGACTGCTTCGGGGCGAGAGCAGCCTTTGTACCTTGAGACCGAGCTTGAACAGGCGCCAGAGCAGGCTGCTGTAGCGCGTGCCGGCCGCGTGCGGCTGGAGGCCGAAGATGCCCAGTTCCCATGCTCTCGGTACTCGTGCATCGCTGGTCAGATTGATGTAGCGAATCGTGCTGTTGTAACGAGTGCGGATGGCTTCGCCCAGAGCAGCCTGGAACATCTGGTTGCCGAGGCCGCCGTAGATGAAAACATAGGTTGTACGCACAGCGTGTCTTCCTTGAGATGGCCGAGGTGTCAGGTAGCAGCGAAGTGTTGTGCGACCAGTTCACTGACATGCTGGTTCAGCAGGGCAGCCACGGCGGCATCGGCATGGCAGTGCTCGGCCTTGATGCGGGCATTGTGCCCCAGCCTCCCTCGCAAGCCGCGATCCGCAGCCAGGGTGGCAATGGCTTCGGCCAATGCTGGCGCATTGCGGGTCGGTACGACCAGTGCGGTTTCGTTGTGCTCGTAGATACTCGCAGGCCCTTCCAGGTCATTGCCGATGATGGCCTTGCCCCAAGCCATCATTTCCAGCAGTACCAGCGGTTGCACGTCGCGGTAGGATGTGAAGCAGAGCAGGTCGACACTGTTGAAGAAGGCGGCTTTGTCCGTGTCACTGACCCAGCCGAGAAACTCGACTTGTGCGCTCAGCCCCAGGTCCCGGCAGGCCGCTTTCAGCATATCCATTTCTTCGCCGGTACCGGCAATGCGTGCCGGCAGCACCAGTCCGCGATCACGCAGCAGGGCAAGCGCCTGCAGCAGATAGAGCGTGCCCTTGCCATCGGCAAGGCGGCCTATCAGTCCGACCACCGGCGTTGTGTGGATGACGGGTTGCAGCAGAGCGGCATCGGGGATGCTGACCGCATTGCTGATCACGAACGATGGCTTGCTGCCGCCTGTGGCCTGGTCGACGAGCTGGCGCATGTAGGGTGTAACGCAGAAAAAGGCGTCGGCCCGCAGTGTGCGTTTGATGTTGTGGCTGTGATTGAGGGCAATGACCGGCACGCCGCGAGGCGCGGCACGCTTGAGCAGCCAGATGGCCCGGCCGCTGTGGGCAATGATGGCATTTATGCCGCGTTCGTTAATCAGGCGACGCGCCTTGAGGCTGGCGATCAGGTCGTAATGTCCGGAGTTCTTCATGCTGATCACCTCGATGCTGGAGGGCAGTGACGAGGGCACCTTGTGCAGGTCGCAGGGGTCGATCAGCAGAATGACTTCATGCCCGCTGCCAGCCAGAAGCTCGGCAGTTTTCAGCGTGGCAATCCAGCGGCCACCGGTCGAGTCGCCGTAGACGGCATTGATGATTTTCATGGCCAATGATTTCGCGCGGTCAAAGTGCTAGTGGCAGGTAACCGGCGCGTATTACGTCGGCTGCCGGCTTGCAGGGAGTGTAGTTGAGAATGCTAGTGTATAAACTACGCCAATAAAATTCTCGGTGCCGACTGCCATGTCCTCACAACTTCTTGCTGGCAAGACCGTTGCCGTCATTGGTCTTGGCTATGTCGGCCTGCCGCTGGCCCTGGCCTTCGGCCGTGTCATGCCGACCATAGGCTTCGACATCAGCGAGGCCAAGCTGCAGGCCTATCGCGAGGGTTATGACCCTACCGGTGAAATGGATCCGTCGGCCTTCCAGGCGGCCACACAACTGACCGTGACCTCGCGTGGCAGCGATCTCGCCGCCGCCGATTTCCTGGTGGTGGCGGTGCCGACGCCCATCGACAACGCCAAGCAGCCGGATCTGACGCCGGTGGTCAGGGCCACCGAGACCATCGCTCCGCATCTCAAGGCCGGTGCCATCGTGATCTATGAATCAACGGTGTATCCGGGCGTCACCGAGGAGGTCTGCGCGCCCATACTCGAGCGGCTGTCAGGCAAGCGTCGCGGCCCCGACTTCAAGCTCGGCTATTCGCCCGAGCGCATCAATCCGGGTGACAAGACGCACCGTCTGGAAACCATCATCAAGATCGTCGCCGCCGATGACGCCGAGTCGCTGGATCGTGTCGCGGCGCTCTACGAGGCCGTGGTCGAACCGGGCGTCTACCGGGCCTCGTCAATCCGTGTCGCCGAGGCCGCCAAGGTCATCGAGAACACCCAGCGCGACGTCAACATCGCGCTCGTCAACGAGCTCGCGGTGATCTTCAACCTCATGGGCATCGACACCCTGGAGGTGCTGGAGGCAGCGGGTACCAAGTGGAACTTCCTGCCCTTCCGTCCGGGTCTGGTCGGCGGCCACTGCATCGGCGTCGATCCCTACTACCTGACGCACAAGACGCAGACGCTGGGCTACAACCCCGAGGTCATCCTCGCCGGCCGTCGCATCAACGACCGCATGGGCTCCTACCTGGCGCAGCAGACCGTGCGCCAGATGCTCAAGGCCGATCGCCTGCGCGCCGGTGCCACCGTGCTGGTGCTGGGTCTGACCTTCAAGGAAAACTGCGCCGACATCCGCAACAGCAAGGTCATCGACATCGTGCACGAGCTGCAGGAGCACGGGCTGGATGTGCAGGTCTGGGACCCGGTGGCGGAGGCGCACGAGGCGCACGAGGAATACGGTATCGAGCTGGTGGCCGACTGGCGTGCGCTGCCGCGCATCGACGCCGTGGTCGCTGCCGTGGCGCATCATGCCGTGAAGGCGCTGACGCCGGCCGACATCGTGGCGGTGGCAGGCGCCGGCACGCCGGTGATCGACGTCAAGTCGGTGCTCGATCGTCAGGCCTTCGTGGCGGCCGGGCTGCCGTTCTGGCGGCTCTGAGCCAGCGCCTGGCTGTCACGCGGCCGTTGTGTGACAGCTACGCGGCTGGCGCTCTGGCGACCTCTGCGTAGACCGCCAGTGTCCGTGCGCACATGCGCTCCAGCGTGAACACGGGCTTGTCGGCCGGGCGTCCGGCCTGGCCTGACAGCACCGCCAGACAGCGTTGTTCCAGCTCGTCCTCGGCCAACGGCGTCAGCGCGCCGGCCGGGTAGAGCGCGCGCAGAATCTCGCCGACCCCGCCTCGCTCCCAGCCCGCTGCCGGCACGCCCAGGCTAAGCGCTTCCAGCACCGTGCGGCCGAAGGTTTCCGGCTTGGTCGACAGCGACAGCACGAGCTGGCACTGGCTGAAGACCTCGCGGATATCGCTGCGCAGGCCGGTGAAGCTGATGTCCTGGGTCAGACCGAGGCTGGTGACACGCGCCTCCAGCTCCGTCAGATATGGCTTCTTTTTCTCCTCCACACCACCGACGATGAGGCCGTGCACCGGCAGTCCGCGCGCCTTGAGTGCGGAGATCAGGGTCATGAACGTCTCATGGCCCTTGAGTCGGGTGATGCGGCCGGGCAGGCAGATGACCTGCTTGCCGGCGAGCTGCGGATAGTCCTGGCGCCAGCGCGCCAGCCACTCCGGCGCGGGCTGGTAGTCGTAAGGAAACTCGGCGGGGTCGACGCCGCGATGGATCACGCGCACGGCGGCCTGATCGCAGCGCGGGTAGTTGTCGCGGATGTAGTCGCGCACGGTATCGGAGACTGCGATCACCACCTCGCCCTTGGTCATGATGGCGCTGTAGGGGCTGACCGAGTACATGCCGTGCACGGTGGTGACCAGGCGGGGGCGCGTGGCCGGGTCCATCCGGCGCAGGGCCAGCCAGGCGATCCAGGCCGGAATGCGCGAGCGCGCATGCACGATGTCCGGCTTCAGCTCTTCCAGCAGGCGCCGGAACGGGCGGATCTGGAACAGGCTGGCCAGCGACTTGCGATGCACCGGCATGGCGATGTGCTCGCTGCCCTCGCGTTCGAGCTGCGCCACCAGACGGCCGCCATGCGACACCACCAGCGAGCGATGGCCGGCGGCCACGAGGGCGCGGGCGATTTCCAGCGTGCCGCGTTCGACGCCGCCACTGTGCAGGGCCGGAAGGGTCTGCATGATGGTCAGGCGACGGCCGCTTTCTGTCGTGTCGGTCATCAGCGCTGCTTCTTTTTCTTCTGATAGGGCGGCTGCTCGCCGGGCGGACGCGACTTGAAGCGTCGGTGGAACCACATGTACTGGCTGGGCGCGCGCCGTATCAGCTGCTCCAGCTCGCGGTTGATGCAGATGGCATCGGTCAGGTCATCGCCGCTGGGGTAGTTTTCCAGCGGCGGCGTGAACAGCATGGTGTAGCTGCGCTCATCCGGGTTGCGCATGAAGTGCACGAAGACCACCGGCGACTGATTGACGCGGGCCATGCGCGAGGTCGCGGTCAGCGTCGCCGCCGGGTAGCCGAAGAACGGCGCCATGACACCCTGCTTGAGACCGAAGTCCTGGTCCACCGAGGTCCATACCGTCTCGCCGTTCTTCAGCGCCTTGAACAGCGAGCGCATGTCGGCATGGTCGATCTGGCCGGAGTAGATGCGGCGGCGGCGGGCGCGGATCAGCCAGTCCAGCACCGGGTTGTTCTGCGGCCGGTAGACGGTCTGCAGCGGGAAATAGAGCGAGGCGGCGGCACCGTTGAGGTCGAGCGCGCTGTAGTGGGCGCCGAGAATGATGACGCCACGACCCTGGCCGGAGGCGGCGAGTACATGCTCGACACCGCTGACCTGGATGCGCTTGCGATACCAGCTGATGGGCACGAACCAGGCATTGGCGGTCTCGAAAATGCCTATGCCGCCCTCGCGGAAGACATCGCGCACCATGGCTTCGCGCTCGGTCTCGCCCAGCTCCGGGAAGCACAGCTGGAGGTTGATGCGGGTGTCATCGACACGACGCGGAATCAGCCGGTAGGCCAGCCAGCCGAGGCCGGCGCCGAGTCGGCGCTGCAGCGGCCAGGGCAGCCAGGCGAGCAGGAAGATGAACAGGCAGGCCAGCCAGGCTGGCCAGTAGCGAGGGTGCAGCCATTGCCACTGCAGGCCGTCATCGGCGCGAACGAGCTTAGCCATGTCGCGGCCCCTGACCGAAGAGAGTTTCCCAGGCCGGCAGCGCCTGCTCCGGATGCGGCAGCGGCAGTGCCGGCGGTGCCTCGTAGAGGGGCGCCAGACGCTCTTCGGCGATGCTGTCCATGATCTGCTGCGCGGCCTGCGGCGCCAGGGTCATCTTGCCGGGCCAGGTCACGTAATGGTTGCCGACGCGCTCGACGGTGGCCTGGTCGGTACGGCGCGGCAGCAGGCTGTCAGACACCGGCAATATGCGGTCGATGCGGAAGCTGCGGAAGCGCGCGCCCTGCCAGTCCATCCACGGCAGCAGCGTGTTCAGCTCCTCGCGCGCAGCCTCGATCTGCAAGGTGTCGTCGCGCAGGGCGCCATGCTCGGCGAGCTCGCCGCCGAGGTACCAGATCATGCTGCCGTCGCTGGCGATATGGCTGGTGATGGTCAGGCGCGGGCGCTGGTCGGCGCCGGCGCAATGGGCGTACATGGGCGGCAGCTGCGCGGCCTTGACCAGCACCGGATGCAACGGACGTGCCTCCTGCTCGGGCTTGAGCGTGCCGATGTCGGCCAGCAGTTCGGCATTGCCGGCGCCAGCCGCGAAGATCACGCGCTGCGGGCGCAGGCGGAAGAGCTCGTGGTCGCTGCCGGTGATGGTGATGCTGCGGGTCTGGTGGACATCATCGACCTCGAGCTGGGCATGCCGGTAATCGACCCGGTAGATGCGTTCGCGATGCGGCCGGGCCAGCGTCGCCACCAGGCTGGGCACATCCAGCACGAGATCGCGCAGACGGTAGGTGCTGCCCTTGAAGTCGGGGTGCTGCAGCGAGGCCGGACGCTGCTCGCCATCAACCGCGTGCACCTCGCCGCTGTGCAGTTTGCTGCTCAGGAAGTTGATGGCGTCGGCCATCATGCCCGGCTCGGACCAGAGGTACTGGGCCTGGGACAGGATGCGCACCTCGCTGAGGTCGATGTCGCCGCGACCCTCCAGGCAGGCGCGCCAGGTGCCGACCATGTCGTGGGCATCTTCGCTGGGGCTGAGCAGGCCGCCGAGGCCGAACTTCATGCCACCGTGGATGATGCCGTTGGCTTGCATGGTCTGAACGCCGCCGAGGCGGTCCGATTCGAGCAGGATGCAGTGGAAACCGGCGCTCTGGAGACGGTTGAGCAGCCAGAGGCCGGTGATGCCGCTGCCGAAAATCACGAAGTCGAGGTCATGGGTACGCATGGGAAATGAGTGTATGCGAGGTAGAATCCGGCACTCTACTGCTTTTTGACCGGGAGATGTCCGTGCCGCGCTGGCTATACACCGTCCTCTTGCGAGCCTTGCTGCCACTGGTCTTCGTGCGCCTCTGGCTGCGTGGCCGGCAGGCACCGGCCTATCGTCTGCGCTGGCGCGAGCGTCTTGGCCTGGCGCCGCTGCGCAGCCGGGAGGCGACAGGCGGGGGCCAGGTCAGCCTGCCATTCGTCGGACGACCGCTGTGGATCCATGCCGTGTCGGTGGGCGAGACCCTGGCCGCGCAGCCTCTGGTCAACGCCCTGCGCCAGCATTACCAGGACCTGCCCCTGCTTATCACCACCATGACGCCGACCGGCTCCGAACGCGTGCGCGCGATCTGGGGCGACAACGTGCTGCATGTCTACGCGCCCTATGACGTGCCGGGTGCCATCGCCCGTTTCCTGGCGAACTGGCAGCCGCGTGCGCTGGTGGTCATGGAGACCGAGCTGTGGCCGAACTGGCTGGCGGCGGCGCGCGCGCGCGGGCTGCCGGTCATGCTGGCCAATGCCCGCCTGTCCGAGCGTTCGGCGGCCGGCTATGCCCGTCTCGGTCGCATCACCGGTGAGCTCATGGCCAACCTTTCCGTGGTGGCTGCCCAGGATGCGCCCACCGCCGAGCGCTTCCGCAGTCTCGGCGTGCCATCGGCGCAGGTCATACAGACCGGCAGCCTCAAGTTCGACATCAGCGTGCCCGACGAGGTCAGCACCGAGGCCGCGCGCTGGCGCGTGGCGTGGACGCTCTACGGCCGCCAGGTCTGGGTGGCTGCCAGCACCCATGCCGGCGAGGATGCCTTCATGCTGGAGGCGCATCAGCAACTGCGTCAGAGCCATCCCGAGGCCTTGCTGATTCTGGTGCCGCGCCACCCCGAGCGCTTCGAGTCGGTGGCGCAGCAGGTGCAGGCCGCCGGTCTGACCATGGCGCGTCGCAGTCGTGGCGACGTCGTCACGGCCGAGACGGCGGTGCTGCTGGGCGACAGCATGGGCGAGCTGCTGTGCTGGTTCGCGCTGTCGCAGGCGGCCTTCGTCGGCGGTTCGCTGGTTGCCACCGGCGGCCACAACGCGCTCGAGCCGCTGGCGCTCGGCGTGCCGACGCTGACCGGTCCGCACTTCTTCAACTTCGAGGCGATCAACCGGGAGCTGCTGGCTGCCGGCGCGCTGGCTGTGGTCAACGATGCCGGCGAGCTGGCGCGGGCATTGCTCGCGCTCTTCGCCGAGCCGACCTTGGCGCAGCAGCGCCGCGAGGCCGGGCTGGCCGTGCTGGCGGCCAATCGCGGCGCGGTCGCGCGCCAGCTGGCTCTGCTCGCGCCCTGGCTGGGTGAAGCTGCGTGAGCCTGCGGAAATGAACCTGATCCTGCTCGAAGCCGGCGACTTCAGTGCGCCCGATCTCGCCAGCCTGAGCGGTCGTCGTCTGCAGCATGTGCTGGCGGTGCATCGCGCTGTCGTCGGCGACCGCATGCGTGTCGGCGTGCTCGACGGACTCATGGGCGAGGGCGAGATACTGCATCTCGACGACCAGCGTCTGGATCTGCGCGTGCGGCTCGACACGCCGCCGCCGGCCAAGGCGCCGGTCATCCTGCTGCTGGCGCTGCCGCGCCCGAAAATGCTCAAGCGCATCCTGCAGATGGTCACCACGCTGGGTGTCGAGGAGCTGGTGCTGCTCAACAGCTACCGTGTCGAGAAAAGCTTCTGGGACAGCCCCTGGCTGCGCCCGGAGGCCATCCGCGAGCAGCTGTTGCTGGGTCTGGAGCAGGCGCGTGACACCGTGCTGCCGCGCGTCACCCTGGCGCCGCGCTTCAAGCCCTTCGTCGAGGATGTGCTGCCGGGACTCATGGCCGATGGCCGTCGCGGCCTGCTGGCGCATCCCGGCAGCGGCGAGTCCTGCCCCTGCGATGTCGCCGGGCCGCTGTTGCTGGCCATAGGCCCCGAAGGCGGCTTCATTCCCTATGAGGTCGAGAAATTACGCGAGGCCGGGCTGTCATCGGTCGAGCTGGGGGCGCGTATATTACGTGTCGAAACTGCCGTGGCCGTGACGCTGGGGCGTTTGCTGCCGACTTGATTCCCTCGCCGGACTGGTTCTGTCCGGTATTTTGCTTCAGGCGTTTTCATGCGTTCAACCGAATCAAGCTACCGTCCGGACATTGATGGTCTGCGTGCCTTGGCCGTGCTGGCCGTGGTGGGCTATCACGCGTTTCCGGATGCCGTTCCGGGCGGCTTTGCCGGCGTCGATGTCTTCTTCGTCATTTCCGGCTATCTGATCACCGGCATCATTGCCCGCGCCATTGCCTCCGATCGCTTCAGCCTGGCCGACTTCTACCGGCGCCGGGCCCGGCGCATATTCCCGGCGCTGGTGCTGGTGCTGGTGGCGACTCTGGTCATGGGCTGGCTGCTGCTGCGCCCCGAGGCCTACGCGAACCTGTCCATGCAGACCATCGCCGGCGGACTGTTCTCGGCCAACATCTGGTTCTGGCTGAAGACCGGCTACTTCGATCCCGCCGCCGAGATGAAGCCGCTGCTGCACCTGTGGTCGCTGGGCGTCGAGGAACAGTTCTATCTGGTCTGGCCGCTGCTGCTCATGCTGCTGGCCCTGCTCAGGCCGCGTGCGCGTGCACTGGCCTGGCTGTTCGCGGTCACGGCCGTCGCCCTGCTGTCCTTCGGACTCAATCTGGTCATGACCGATCACCACTCGGTTGACGCCTTCTACCTGCCGTACGCGCGCTTCTGGGAACCGCTCGCAGGGGCCTCCCTGGCGCTCTGGGAAATGCGTCATCCGGCGGCTGTCAGCCGCGGTCCGTCGAGGATGAAAAGCGCGCTCTCGCTGGCCGGTCTGCTGCTGATCGTCTCGGCCATCGCCTTGCTCGCCAAGTCCATGGAGTACCCGGGCTGGCGCGCCGGCTTGCCGGTGCTGGGCGCTGTGCTGCTGATCGCGGCCGGGCCCGGCAGCCTGGCTGCGCGCTATGTGTTGTCGCGCCGGCTCATGGTCGGCATCGGTCTCATCAGCTATCCGCTCTATCTCTGGCACTGGCCCCTGCTGGTCATGTTGCGCGAGTACGAGCTGGGCCAGGCCGCGCCGCTGCTGCGCGGGCTGACGGTGCTCCTGGCGCTGGCACTGGCGTGGCTGACCTATCGTCTGCTCGAGAGCCGGGTGCAGCGCGGGGCGCTGCGCGTCATGGCAGCACGCAGCGCCGTGGCTCTGCTGGTGGTCATCACCGCAGCCGTGGCGATACGCGCCGCCGATGGCGTCGAGTCGCGGCTGACGCTGCGCATGGAGCGGAAGGCCTTCATTGCCGGCTACGAAGACCTGCATCACTACGGCCTGCAGGAAAAGTACCGGGTCGAATGCGACTTCTATGACTGGGACACGATGGGCGCCAGGGACGAAATAGACTCCGACTGTCTCGAGCGCGGCTCCAGGGGCACGCTGCTGCTCTGGGGCGACTCGCATGCCCAGGCCTTGTCGTACGGGCTGCGCAGCAGCCTGCCGGCCGGTTATGCCCTGGCGCAGGTCGCGACCAGTGGTTGCAAGCCGGGTGTGGGTGACAACCCTGCTCTGGCCGGGCCGGGCGTGCCTGTCGAGGCCTGTCTGCGCAGCAATCGACTGGCCCTGGCGACAGTGCGGCGGATACGGCCGCGGGCCGTGATTCTGGCTCAGGCCGAGAAGCACGATGTCGCTGACTGGCAGGCGCTGACAGACAAAATCCTCGCCGCTGGTGTGCGGGATATCTACATCGTCGGTCCTGTCCCGCAGTGGCGACCCTCGCTGCCCGAGGTCTATGCCCGGTACTCCTGGAATCAGCTCCCTGCTAGACTCGCCACGGGCCTGGATCAGGCCATATTCCGATGGAATGCCGGCCTGCTGGCGACGCACTTCAGCAGTTCGCGGGTGCACGTTGTGTCCTTGCTGGACCGGCTGTGCGACCATCGTGGCTGTGTCTGGCAGGTGCCTGCCGGAAAGGCTGGCAACACCCTGCTGGCGGTGGATTACGGACACCTGAGTCCGGCTGGTTCCCTGCTGGTGGGGGGCATGCTGGTGCAGGAAATTCTTGGTGAAAACGCGGGTATGCCTGCAGAACAATAATGGGATTTTTGGGCATATGAAGATTCTCGTTACCGGCGGTGCCGGCTTCATTGGCTCGGCGGTGGTTCGCGAGCTCATCTCCGGCAGCGCGCATGCCGTCGTCAATGTCGACAGCCTGACCTATGCCGGCAACCTCGACTCGCTGGCCCCGGTGGCCGGCAGCGAGCGCCTGGCCTTCGAGCAGGTCAGCATCACCGATCGCGCCGCGCTTGATCGCGTGTTCGCGCAGCATCAGCCGGATGTCGTCATGCACCTGGCCGCCGAGTCGCATGTCGACCGCTCCATCGACGGTCCGGGCGAGTTCATCCTGACCAACATCAATGGCACCTACACCTTGCTGGAAGCCGCACGCAGCTACTGGGCGAGCCTGCCGGACGAGCGCCGAGCCGCCTTCCGCTTCCATCACATTTCCACTGACGAGGTCTATGGCGACCTGCATGGCACGGATGATCTCTTCCTCGAGACCACGCCCTATGCGCCGAGCTCGCCGTACTCCGCCAGCAAGGCCGCCAGCGATCACCTCGTGCGCGCCTGGCAGCGCACCTACGGCCTGCCCACGCTGGTGACCAACTGCTCCAACAACTACGGGCCCTATCACTTCCCCGAGAAGCTGATCCCGCACATGATCCTCAATGCCCTGCATGGCAAGCCGCTGCCGGTCTATGGCGACGGCTCGCAGATCCGCGACTGGCTCTATGTCGAAGACCATGCCCGCGCGCTGATCCAGGTGGCGACCGAGGGTGTGGTTGGCGAGACCTACAACATCGGCGGCCACAACGAGCAGAAGAACCTGCATGTGGTGCAGGAAATCTGCGCCCTGCTCGAAGTGCTGGCGCCGGCGCGCAAGCCGACCGGTGTCGCGCACTACCGCGACCTGATCACCTTCGTGAAGGACAGGCCTGGCCACGATGCCCGCTATGCCATCGATGCCTCGAAGATCGAGCGCGAGCTGGGCTGGGTGCCGCAGGAGACCTTCGAGAGCGGCCTGCGCAAGACCGTGCAGTGGTATCTCGACAACGAGGCCTGGTGGCAGCGCGTGCTCACCGGCGCCTACCGGCTTGAGCGCATTGGCGGCGACGCATGAGTGCGCAAATGCCCGGGGCAGGGAAAATTGTCAGACTGGAGGCTTCACGAGGTTTGGCTGCCCTGGCGGTGTTCTTTTGCCACTTTTTTCTCGGCTTGTTTTCTCCCTGGCTTTCTGCGTCTGGGGCTAGTGACGTATTGCCCGGAAGTCTGGTTGGGCATTGGTATTTCGCGTTTGTCAGCGGCGATGCTGCGGTTGTTTTCTTTTTTGTGTTGTCTGGCTATGTGTTGAGCATAAAACCGCTGGCGACACGCAACCCCCGTCATATCCAGACCTCTCTGATAAGGCGCTGGCCCAGGCTGGTACCGCTAGTGCTGATCAGCATATTGATTTCCTGGGTGTTGTATCGGGCAGGTCTTTACCAATTCAAAATGGCGGCTGCGCTAACCGGAACACACTGGCACGAAAGCTGGGACTTGTCAGTGCAGAATCCCTCGTTTCTTGATGCCGTCTGGCAAGGGCTTTTTGCCGTATTTTTCACCGGAGAAAACTACCTAAATACCAATCTGTGGACCATGAAGCGGGAGATCATGGGTAGCCTGTATGTCTTTGCCTTGACGGCGCTGGTGCTTTGGCGACAGCGTCATATATCCATCTGCCTGTTTGTTTTGCTACTTGCTGTTGGTATGCGTCAGACCTTGCTGCCCTTTCTTCTAGGTTTTCTTGTTGCGTTGATATGTAGCCGAAGAGACATGCGGGGGCATTGGGGTGTCAGGCTCCTGCTCTTGGCTGCAGGCATTTATTTGCTGGGATATCACAGTGCAATCGGGGATTACCGTTGGGTTAGCTTCGGAGGTGATGGTCACCCGTCGCTGCAGCATTTTTTGCACAAGCTCATGCTGCCTGCAGGTGGTGCACTGCTGCTGCTTTTTTTGTTGACAGGGCCAGTGTGGAACTGGCTGGAGAGCAGGTTTGGTGTATGGCTTGGTGAGCTATCGTTTCCGTTCTATGTCATGCACACCATCGTGATCTGGTCCTGGTCCAGTTGGGCATATCTGCATCTGGATATGCCCCTGTTCTTGAATCTGATAAGCAGCTTTATGTTGGTTATTTTGATCTGTTTGCCGTTGATGCGCCTGGATCGCGTATGGGTGAGCTATCTGAAGCAAGTCACGACACGTCGTGATCGCAATCTTGTCTCGAGCCTTCAATCCGAGGGAAATACATGAAAGGCATCATTCTCGCCGGCGGCTCCGGCACCCGTCTGCACCCGATCACCCTGGGCGTCTCCAAGCAGCTGCTGCCGATCTACGACAAGCCCATGGTCTATTACCCGATCTCCGTGCTCATGCTGGCCGGCATCCGGGAAATCCTCATCATCTCGACGCCGACCGACCTGCCGCAGTACAAGCAGCTGCTGGGTACTGGCGAGCAGTTCGGTGTGGAGTTCAGCTATGCCGTGCAGCCCAGCCCGGATGGCCTGGCCCAGGCCTTCCTGATCGGCGAAGAGTTCATCGGCAAGGACTCGGTCTGTCTGGTGCTGGGTGACAACATTTTCCACGGTCAGCACTTCTCCGAGCAGCTGCAGCGCGCTGCTGCCAGGCCGTCGGGAGCTACCGTGTTCGGCTACTGGGTCAGCGACCCCGAGCGTTTCGGCGTGGTCGAATTCGATGCCGGCGGCAAGGCCGTTTCCATTGAGGAAAAGCCGCTCCAGCCCAAGTCCAGCTATGCCGTCACCGGTCTCTATTTCTACGACAACGATGTCATCGAGATCGCCAAGTCGGTGAGGCCGTCCGATCGCGGCGAGCTGGAGATCACTGCGGTCAACAACGCCTATCTGGATCGTGGCGACCTCAGTGTCGAGCTGCTCGGTCGCGGCTTCGCCTGGCTCGATACCGGCACCCATGACAGCCTGATCGAGGCCGGCATGTATGTGCAGACCATCGAGAAGCGTCAGGGTCTCAAGGTCGCCTGCCTGGAAGAGATCGGCTATGCCAATGGCTGGCTGAGCAAGGAGCAGGTGCTGGCGCAGGCCAAGGCTCTCGGCAAGACTGCCTATGGTCAGTATCTGAAGAAGCTGGTCGGTGAGTAAGTCATGAACGTGATCCGCACCGCCATTCCCGAGGTCATGATCCTCGAGCCCAAGGTCTTCGGTGACAGCCGCGGCTTCTTCCTCGAAAGCTGGAATGCCCGCACCTTCGAGGAGGCCACCGGCCTGCAGCGCACCTTCGTGCAGGACAACCATTCGCGCTCGCAGAAGGGCGTGTTGCGCGGACTGCATTTCCAGCTCGAACAGACCCAGGGCAAGCTGGTGCGCGTGGTCAGCGGTCGCGTCTTCGACGTGGCGGTCGATGTGCGCAAGAGCTCGCCGACCTTCGGTCAGTGGGTGGGTGTCGAGCTGAGTGCCGAGAACCAGCGTATCTTCTGGGTGCCGGAGGGCTTCGCCCATGGTTTTGTGGTGCTCTCGGACAACGCCGACTTCCTCTACAAGACCACCAACTACTACCACCCGGCATCCGACCGCACCCTGCAGTGGAATGATCCGGCCCTGAAGATCGACTGGCCCCTGCATGAGCTCGACGGCGAGCCGCTGCTGTCGGCCAAGGACCTGGTCGGTGTGCCGCTGAGTCAGCTTGAGGTGTTCGCGTGAAGCTTCTGGTGCTGGGCAAGAATGGCCAGGTTGGCTGGGAGCTGCGGCGCAGTCTTGCCCCGTTGGGTGAGGTGATTGCCCTGGGTTCGGGTAGCGAAGGCGATCTGTGCGGCGACCTGTCGCAGTTCGACGCCCTGCGCGCGACGATTCGTGCCATCCGTCCGGATGTGATCGTCAATGCCGGCGCCTATACCGCGGTCGACAAGGCCGAGAGCGAGCCCGAACGGGCCATGGCCATCAACGGCATCGCTCCCGGGGTGCTGGCGGAAGAAGCGGCACGTCTGGATGCCTGGCTGGTGCACTATTCGACGGACTATGTTTTCGATGGCAGTGGCTGCGCCCCCTGGCGTGAAGCCGATGTCACGGCACCGCTGAACACCTATGGCAGGACCAAACTGGCTGGTGAGCAGGCCATCCAGGCAGCCTGGCGCAAGCATCTGATTTTTCGCACCAGCTGGGTCTATGGCGAGCATGGAAACAATTTCATCAAGACCATGCTGCGCCTGGCTCAGGAGCGTGACAGCCTGAACGTCATCGATGACCAGATCGGTGCGCCCACGGGTGCCGATCTCATTGCTGACGTCACGGCCTCTGCCATTCGCAAGGCACTTCAGGATGACACTGTTGCAGGCTTGTACCACCTTGCTGGCGCTGGCGAGACCAGCTGGTTCGGCTATGCCCGGCATGTGCTGGAGCAGGCTCGCGAGCGTGGCGTGGCTCTAAGGGTGCAGCCTGAGCAGATCGGGGCTATTCCGACCAGCGCCTATCCGACACCAGCACAGCGACCGGGCAATTCGCGCCTGGATACAAGCAAGTTGAGGGCGACATTTGGGGTCGAGCTACCGGAGTGGCGGGATTCGGTGACTTCTGTCCTGGCCAGCCTGCGGTCGTGATGGGATGCACTATCATCTTTGACCCATTTCGGGTTGTCGGAATTTTGAAGTGAGCGTTATGTCAGCTGATCAGGACAAGGTTGTCCGCTTGGAAGCTGCGCGTGGATTGGCGGCACTTGTAGTGTTCATCCATCATTTTTTCGTGGCGTTTGCCCCTGCAGTCCCGGGCTATCTCGTGGAGGACCGTGAGTCGGGCAGCTTGCTGGGAGGCTGGTATTTCTTTTTATTCAATGGTGAGGCGGCAGTCATATTTTTCTTTGTGCTGTCTGGGTATGTGCTGTGCATCAAGCCGCTGGGCAGTGGTGATGCTGCCTACATTAAGTTGTCATTGTTGAGGCGATGGCCGCGCCTCGTACCATTGGTGACCATGAGTGTTTTGCTCTCGTGGGCATGCCATGCTTCAGGTCTGTATTTCTTTCAGGATGCGGTTCGGCTCAGCAAGACGCACTGGCTTGAAGGCTGGAACCTGGATGTCATCAATCCATCCTTTCTAGATGCCTTGTGGCAAGGCTCTTTTGCGGTTTTCTTTACCGGAGAGACGTATCTCAATACCAATCTATGGACCATGAAGCGGGAGATCATTGGCAGCCTATATGTCTTTGCCATGTCAGCACTGATGCTTTCCCGGCAGCGACATGTCATTTTCTCGATTATTTTGGTTTTGTTAGCGACAGCGGGTTTGCGAAACGCCCTGTTTCCTTTTTTGCTGGGCTTCCTGCTGGCGCTGATTTCACTGAAAAGAAAGCCTGTATTGGCGTGGCCATTCAGGTTGGGAATGCTTTGTCTAGCCTTGTATATGTTGGGTTACAAGGAGCCCGTTGGAGATTATTCCTGGGTCGCGAACATGGCTGGCCATGGCTATCTTGTGCATCGATTGATGCTTCCTTTGGGAGGGGGAGTATTGCTGCTATATCTCTTGTCCGGGAGGGTTTGGCACTGGCTGGATGGTGGGCTGGGGCGTTGGTTTGGCGAGCTGTCATTTCCATTTTATGTAATGCACATAATCGTCATATGGTCATGGTCTAGCTGGGTTTACACGGTTGCCCAGCTCCCGCTTGCAGTTAACCTCGTCTCCAGCCTTATGTTGACCTTGTTGATCTGCATTCCATTAATGTGGATTGACCGCAAGTGGGTGGCATTCCTCAAAGAAAAAACCCGACATATCGGTCTTGGCCAGTTGGCAGAGCTTCGGCGTTAGAGCGGCGTCCGCAGGATGACTCGCGGCGCTCAGTTCTGCCCGCTCGCGCCGGCTGCAGTGGTAGTGGCCACCGGCGCCGCCTCGTCTTCCACCAGCCCCTCGTTGATCTGACTGACCGTGGCTTCGCTGAGCATGCCGGCGACGGCCTGCAGGCGCAGGCTGTTGATCACGTAGTCGTAGCGGGCATTGGCGTAGTCGCGGCGGGCGGCGTGCAGGTTGGTCTCGGCCAGCAGCAGATCGACGATGTTGCGCGTGCCCACCGAGTAGCCGGCCTGGGTGGCATCGTAGGCGAGCTGGGCCGATGCCTGGGCGCGCTGTCGGGCGAGCAGGCGGGCGCTGTCGGTCTTCACGGTGAGGAAGCTGGTGCGGGCACTGTTGGTGATCTGCTGTTCCTGCGCGCGTGCCTGCTCATGGGCGGCGGTGGCCTGGTACTCGGCCTGTTTCACGCTGGCCATGGTGCGGCCGCTGGCGAACAGCTCCCAGTTGGCCTCGATGCCGACAACCTCGCTGGTGCCCGAGTTGAAGGCCACGGCCGGGTTGGTCGAGCTGCCGTTGTCGCGGTCGCCGTAGCTGGCGAAGAAGTCGATCTGCGGCAGGTAGGCGCCGCGCTGGGCCTGACGGGCGGAGTTGGCGGCGCTGGCGCCGTGACGGGCCGAGATCAGGCCGGGATTGCGTTCGCGTGCCATGTCGGCCCAGGCCTGCGGGTCATCGGGCACGGGCGGCGGCGAGGTCAGGGTTTCCGGCAGGCGGGCGAGGCGGCCGACATCCTGGCCGAGCGCGGAGTTGAGGCTGGCGCGGGCGCTGTTGACGGCATTTTCGGCGGTCAGGCGCAGTGCGGTGGCGTTGTCACGCTGGGCCTCGGCCTCGATGACGTCGGCACGCGCCACGAGACCGACCTGGAAGCGGGCGTCGGCCTGTTCACGCTGGCGGTTGAAGGCGGCTTCCTGGGCCTGGCCGAGGGTGAGGTTGTCTTCCGCGCGCAGGACGTTGAAATAGGCCTCGGCAATGGCGAGGAAGAGGTTCTGGGTCTGCTCGTCGGCGTGTGCTTCGGCTTGCGAGCGTTGCGCCTTGGCAGCTTCGTTCTGGTACCAGGCATCCCAGCGGAACAGGGGCTGGCTGAGCTTGGCCGACCATTGCGTGCTGCGGTAGTCGGTGCTGCCGCTGCTGTCCTGCTTCAGCGTGTTGTCGCTGTAGCTGGCATTGGCGACCACGCGCGGCAGCAGGCCGGCGCGGGCGATGGTCGTGCCCTGGCTGGCGGCCATGCGGTTGGCGCGGACGGCGGCGAGATTGGGGTCATGTTCTTCGGCGAGGTGCAGTGCGCCCAGAAGGTCGAGAGCGTAAGACGGTGCCGACAGGGCCATGAGGGCGGCTGCCAGGGGCAGGAAACGCAGGCGCATGCAAGATACTCGCCGGTATGTTGTGGTTCCGCGAGCCTAAGCCGGCGAGGCCTGAATCGCAAGTGCCTGATCATGCTGGATCTGTGCCGGAACGGCCGCGAATTGTCGCTCGCCGCCGTGTTGTTCCACCCCCGCCCCCGCTATATAGTGGCGTATCGCATGGCGGCCGCATGACGCGCCGCTTCGCCACGTTGCAAAAGCCGCAGGATACCCGCATGAACTCGCCAGAAACCGCCTTCCTGAGCGCACACGCCCAGGTGGATGACGCCGCCATTCAACCGTTGCCGAACTCGCGCAAGACCTATGTCACCGGCTCGCGCCCGGACATTCGCGTGCCGCAACGTGAAATCAGCCTGGCGGACACGCCGACCAGCTTCGGCGGCGAGAAGAATGCCCCGGTCCTGGTCTACGACACCTCCGGTCCCTACACCGACCCGTCGGTGAAGATCGACATTCGCCAGGGTCTGCCGTCGGTGCGCGAGAACTGGATCATGGAGCGCGGCGACGTCGAGCTGCTCGGTGGCCTGAGCTCGGCTTTCGGCCGCCAGCGCGAGCGCGACATCGCCACCGCCAACCTGCGTTTCGGCCATGTCCGTCAGCCGCGTCGCGCCATCGCCGGCGCCAACGTGTCGCAGATGCACTATGCCCGCAAGGGCATCATCACGCCGGAAATGGAATACGTCGCCATTCGCGAGACCATGCGTCGCGAGCATCTCGCCGACGCCGGCCTGCTCAATCACCAGCATCCGGGTCAGAGCTTCGGCGCGTCCATCCCGAAGATCATCACGCCCGAGTTCGTGCGCGACGAGATCGCCCGCGGCCGCGCCATCATCCCGGCCAACATCAATCACACCGAGCTGGAGCCGATGATCATCGGCCGCAACTTCCTGGTGAAGATCAACGCCAACATCGGCAACTCGGCGCTGGGCTCCTCCATCGACGAGGAAGTCGAGAAGATGACCTGGGCCATCCGCTGGGGCGGCGACACGGTCATGGATCTGTCGACCGGCAAGAACATCCACGAGACCCGCGAGTGGATCATCCGCAACTCGCCGGTGCCGATCGGCACAGTGCCGGTCTACCAGGCTCTGGAGAAGGTCGGCGGCGTCGCCGAGGACCTGACCTGGGAGCTGTTCCGCGACACGCTCATCGAGCAGGCCGAGCAGGGCGTGGACTACTTCACCATCCACGCCGGCGTGCTCCTGCGCCATGTGCCGCTGACCGCCAAGCGCATGACCGGCATCGTCTCGCGTGGCGGCTCGATCATGGCCAAGTGGTGCCTGGCGCATCACAAGGAAAACTTCCTCTACACGCACTTCGAAGACATCTGCGACATCATGAAGGCCTACGACGTGTCCTTCTCGCTCGGTGACGGCCTGCGTCCGGGCTCGATCGCCGATGCCAACGATGCCGCCCAGTTCGGTGAGCTGGAAGCGCTCGGCGAGCTGACCAAGATCGCCTGGAAGCACGATGTGCAGACCATGATCGAAGGCCCCGGCCACGTGCCCATGCATCTCATCAGGGAGAACATGGAGAAGCAGCTGGAGTGCTGCGACGAGGCGCCGTTCTATACCCTCGGCCCGCTGACCACCGACATCGCCCCCGGCTACGACCACATCACCTCGGGCATCGGTGCCGCCATGATCGGCTGGTTCGGCTGCGCCATGCTCTGCTACGTGACGCCCAAGGAGCACCTCGGCCTGCCCAACAAGAAGGACGTCAAGGACGGCATCATCACCTACAAGATCGCCGCCCATGCCGCCGATCTGGCCAAGGGCCATCCGGGCGCGCAGATCCGCGACAACGCGCTGTCCAAGGCGCGCTTCGAGTTCCGCTGGGATGACCAGTTCAACCTGGCTCTGGATCCGGACACCGCGCGCGAGTTCCATGACGAGACGCTGCCCAAGGAAGCCCACAAGGTGGCGCACTTCTGCTCCATGTGCGGCCCCAAGTTCTGCTCCATGAAGATCACCCAGGATGTGCGCGACTACGCCGCCGGTCTCGAGACCCAGGCAGCGGATGCCGCCGCCGTGGCCGAAGCCGAGCGCGGCATGGCCGAGAAGTCCGCGGAGTTCCTCAAGCAGGGCGCTGAAATCTACAAGGTGGTGTGAGCATGAGCGCCGGCGACTTCACCCGCGACGACATCGAGATCCGCGAGCGCCAGACCCTGTTCCAGGGCTTCTACCGCCTCGACAAGCTCTGGCTGCGGCATCGCCAGTTCGATGGCAGCATGGGCCCGGAGATCAACCGCGAGTTGTTCATCCGGCCGCCGGCGGTTGGTGTGCTGGTCTATGACACGCGCAGCGACGAGGTCCTGCTCATCGAGCAGTTCCGTGTCGGCGCCATCGAGGACCGCCACCCCTGGCAGTACGAGGTGGTGGCCGGGCTGGTCGAGGCCGGCGAGTCGCTGGAGGATGTGGCCCGGCGCGAGACGCTGGAGGAGGCCGGTGTCGTCATCGGCGACATGGAGCGCATATTCGACTTCATGCCCAGCGGTGGCGCTTCCGACGAGCTCTTCACGCTCTATGTGGCGCGCGCCGACCTGTCGCGTGCCGGTGGCGTGCATGGCGTGCCCGAGGAAGGCGAGAACATTCGCGTCAACGTGCTCAGCTTCAACCAGGCCATGCAGCTGATCGACAACGGTCGCATCAACAACGCGCCCTGCATTCTGGCCCTGCAATGGCTGGCGCTGAACAAGGCGCGCCTGCTCACACGATGGGGGCGCTGACCCTCATGCTGCCACGCTATACCGTCGACCTGGCGGCCATGCATGCGCTCTACGAATGGAACTACGCGCGTCTGCAGAAGCTGCTGCGCGGCGCTGGCGCGCACGAGCGCATCGGCGTCATGGCGCCGCTGGAGTTCGCCTGGATGGCCGGGGATCAGCCGGTCGCTGACGCCGACATGGTGCAGCCGGTGTTGCAGCTGGCGCGTGTCGAGCGCACGCGCTACACCGAGACCTGGCGTCTGGCGCAGATGACGCAGACCATGCCCTGGTGCCCGGAGCTGGACATGGAGGTGCGCATCTATCACGACGCGCGCATGGCCGACGTGCTGCGCTTCCAGTCCGCCCGCCGCATTCCCGCCATCGTGCCGCCGCTGCATGGTGCCGGCTGGCGCGTCAACGAGAAGCAGCTGGTCAATCAGTTCCTCGGTGACTGCCTGCAGCACTGCCTGAGTCACGGCCTGCCGCGCGACCCGCTGCTGCGGCCGGACTACAGTCTGTGGGACAGCCGCAGCCACGATCACAAGAACATTGCCGAAGACCTGGAACCGGAAGGTGTTGAATGAGCGGCTATACCGCTTCCGCGATTGAAGTTCTCGAAGGCCTCGACCCGGTACGCAAGCGCCCGGGCATGTACACCGACACCACGCGTCCCAACCACCTCGTGCAGGAAATCCTCGACAACTCGGTCGACGAGGCACTGGGCGGCTTTGCCGACGAGGTACGGGTCACGCTCGCTGCTGATGGCTGCATCGAGGTCAGTGACAACGGACGCGGCATGCCGGTGGACATCCATCCCGAGCATGGTGTCTCGGGCATCGAGCTCATCCTCACGCGCCTGCATGCCGGCGGCAAGTTCTCCGGCAAGAACTACAAGTTCTCCGGCGGCCTTCATGGCGTCGGCGCTTCGGTGGTGAATGCCCTGTCGCTGAGCCTGGAGGTCAGCGTCAAGCGTGGCGGCCAGCTCTACCGCATGGGCTTCGCCAGCGGCCACAAGGTCGAGGAGCTGGCGGTGGTAGGCGAGTGCGGCAAGCGCGCCACCGGCACCATGGTGCGCTTCCGTCCGGATCCGCAGTATTTCGATTCGCCGCGAGTCTCGATCAGCAAGCTCAAGCATGTGCTGCGCGCCAAGGCCGTGCTCTGCCCGGGCCTGCATCTGCACTTCCATGACGAGATCAGCGGCGAGCGTGTCGAGTGGCACTATCAGGACGGTCTCAAGGACTACCTGATGGAGGCCACCAGCGAGTGGCCGCGCCTGCCCGAGCAGCCATTCCTTGGTCGTCTCGAAAGCAAGAATGAAGCCGTGGACTGGGCCGTGCTCTGGCTGCCGGAAGGCGGCGAGCTGACCCAGGAAAGCTACGTCAACCTGATCCCGACCGTGCAGGGCGGCACCCACGTCAACGGCCTGCGCAGCGGCCTGCTGGAGGCCTTGCGCGAGTTCTGCGAGTTCCGCAACCTGCTGCCGCGCGGCATCAAGCTGGCCCCGGAAGATCTCTGGGACCGCTGCGCCTTCGTGCTCTCGCTGAAGATGCAGGATCCGCAATTCGCCGGTCAGACCAAGGAGCGTCTGTCCTCGCGCGAATCGGCGGCGTTCGTCTCCGGTGTGGTCAAGGATGCCTTCTCGCTCTATCTCAACCAGCACGTCGAGGTCGCCGAGCAACTCGCGCAGCTGGTGATCAGTTCGGCGCAGCGTCGTCTCAAGCAGAGCAAGCAGGTCGCGCGCAAGAAAATCACGGCGGGTCCGGCATTGCCGGGCAAGCTCGCCGACTGCTCCGGCAGCGATATCGCCCGCAGCGAGCTGTTCCTGGTCGAGGGCGACTCCGCCGGCGGCTCGGCCAAGCAGGCGCGTGACCGCCAGTTCCAGGCCGTCATGCCTTTGCGCGGCAAGATTCTCAACACCTGGGAGGTCGACAGCGACCAGATCCTGGCCTCGCAGGAAGTGCACGACATCGCCGTCGCGCTAGGTGTCGATCCGGGTTCGGATGACCTCTCCAGTCTGCGCTACGGCAAGGTCTGCATCCTCGCCGACGCCGACTCCGACGGTCTGCACATCGCCACCCTGCTGTGCGCGCTGTTCGTGCGCCACTTCCCGGCGCTGGTGCGCGGCGGCCATGTCTGCGTGGCCATGCCGCCGCTGTTCCGCATCGACATGGGCAAGCAGGTGTTCTATGCCCTCGACGAGGCCGAGAAGCAGGGCATCCTCGACCGCCTCGAGGCCGAGAACAAGCGCGGCAAGCCGCAGGTCACACGCTTCAAGGGTCTGGGTGAAATGAACCCGCTGCAGCTGCGCGAAACCACCATGGCGCCGGACACGCGCCGACTC
The DNA here is from genome assembly GCA_023265995.1 of Perlucidibaca sp. Taxonomy (GTDB): domain Bacteria; phylum Pseudomonadota; class Gammaproteobacteria; order Pseudomonadales; family Moraxellaceae; genus Perlucidibaca. The sequence goes on along the minus strand of JAHFSA010000006.1, from coordinate 36,939 downwards.
ATCCAGCTCGTGCTCGACGAGGTCGAAAGCACGCGCGAAATGATGGACATGCTGCTGGCCAAGAAGCGCAGTGGTGATCGCAAGGCCTGGCTGGAAACCAAGGGCAATCTCGCTGATGTGGATGTCTGACCGTGACTGACGAACTGAATTTTCCGACACCTGCCGACGGCACCGAACTGGTTCCGCTGCGTACCTACACCGAGCAGGCCTACCTGAACTACTCGATGTACGTGATCAAGGACCGTGCCCTGCCGCATATCGGCGACGGTCTCAAGCCGGTGCAGCGCCGCATCGTCTATGCCATGAGCGAGCTCGGCCTGAAGAATTCGGCCAAGCACAAGAAGTCGGCGCGCACCGTCGGTGACGTGCTCGGCAAGTATCATCCGCACGGCGACTCGGCCTGCTATGAAGCCATGGTGCTGATGGCGCAGCCGTTCAGCTACCGCTATCCGCTGGTCGATGGCCAGGGCAACTGGGGCTCGCCGGACGATCCCAAGTCCTTCGCCGCCATGCGCTACACCGAGGCCCGCCTGTCGCCCTATGCCGACACGCTGCTGGCCGAGCTGGAGCAGGGCACGGTCGACTGGCAGCCCAACTTCGACGGCACCCTCGATGAGCCCTGCGTGCTGCCGGCGCGCCTGCCCAACCTGCTGCTCAACGGCACCACCGGCATCGCCGTCGGCATGGCCACCGACATTCCCGCGCACAACCTGCGCGAGATCGCCCGCGCAACCGTGGCGCTGCTGCAGGATCCGGGCATCTCCCTGGACGAGCTTTGCGAATTCGTGCCCGGCCCCGACCTGGCCACCGCCGCCGAGATCATCACGCCGCGTCACGAGCTGGTGCAGATGTACGCCACCGGCAAGGGCGGCTTCCGCATGCGTGCGGTCTACGAGGTCGAGGATGGCGACATTGTCGTCACCGCGCTGCCGCATCAGGTTTCCGGCGCCAAGGTGCTGACCCAGATCGCCGATCAGATGCAGGCCAAGAAGCTGCCCTGGGTGGCCGACCTGCGCGACGAATCCGACCACGAGAATCCGACCCGTCTGGTCATTGTGCCGCGCTCGAATCGCATCGATGTCGAGCAGCTCATGGGCCATCTGTTCGCCACCACGGATCTGGAGTCCAGCTATCGCGTCAACATGAACGTGATCGGGCTCGATGGCCGGCCGCGCGTCATGGGTCTGCGCGATATCCTCGGCGAGTGGCTGGAGTTCCGCACGCTGACCGTGCGTCGTCGTTTGCAGCATCGCCTCGACAAGGTCAACGCGCGTCTGCACATCCTCGACGGCTTGCTGATCGCCTTCCTCAACATCGACGAAGTCATCCGCATCATCCGTTACGAGGACGACCCCAAGGCCGAGCTCATGGCCCGTTTCGGGCTCAGCGACCTGCAGGCCGAGGCCATCCTCGAACTCAAGCTGCGCCACCTCGCCAAGCTCGAAGAGATGCGCATACGCGGCGAGCAGGACGAGCTGGCCAAGGAACGCGATCAGCTGGAAAAGGTGCTGGGCTCCAATGCCCTGCTGAAGAAGCTGCTGGTCAAGGAAATCGAGGCCGATGCCGCGAAGTACGGCGACGAGCGTCGTTCTCCGCTGGTCGAGCGTCGCGATGCCGCTGCTCTCAGCGAGTCCGATCTGACCCCGGCCGAACCGGTGACCGTGGTGCTGTCCGAAAAGGGCTGGGTGCGTGCCGCCAAGGGCCATGATATCGATGCCGCCGGCCTCAGCTACAAGGCCGGCGACGGCTATCTCGCCAAGGCCGAGGGCAAGAGCAACCAGCTCGCGCACTTCCTCGACAGCAGCGGCCGCAGCTACTCGGTTGCCGCCAGCTCGTTGCCCTCGGCGCGTGGCCAGGGCGAACCGCTGACCACCAAGCTCAATCCGCCGCCGGGCGCGGCCTTCCTCGCCGTGGTCATGGGCGACAACAGTCAGCCGCTGCTGCTGACCAGCTCGGCCGGCTACGGCTTCATCGCCACCCTGGCCGATCTCGAGGCCGGCAATCGCAACGGCAAGGCGCTGCTGACCGTGCCCGAGGGCGGCAAGGTGCTGCCGCCGGCGAAGCTGATCAATGCCGAAGCCGACCAGCTCGCGGTGCTCAGCAATGTCGGTCGTCTGCTGGTGTTCCCGGCCGCCGATCTGCCGCGTCTGTCCAAGGGCAAGGGCAACAAGCTCATGAACCTGGTGGCTGGCGAGGGTGAAGAGCTGGTGACGGTGCTGCCGCTGCGTGCCGGCGAGAAGCTCACCGTGCATGCCGGTGCCCGTCACATGACGCTGAATGCGCGTGACCTCGAGCACTATCAGGGCGAGCGTGGCCGTCGCGGGCAGAAGCTGCCGCGCGGCTTCCAGAAGGTCGACGGCCTCAGCGCGGAATAGCGCGGCCGTTGCGCGGTCCGGGCATGCCGCCCGGGCCGTGCCTCCGACTCAGACCAGTGCCGCCGGGTGTGACTCGGCGCGCTCTTCCAGCGGCACCAGGCGTTCGGCCTGAATCCGTATCGCGGCCTCCGCCTCCATGCCCAGCTGCTCCAGCGGTGTCGCCTGCAGCTGGCCGATCTCGGCGATATCCAGCGTGACCTGGCGTCCCCAGCGGGCGCGGCGACGCGTGCTTTCCGGCAGCGCCGGCGCGCCGCTCACCAGCAGCTGCTGGGTCGGTGCCGCCCAGGCCAGCAGGCCGGCAATGTCGGCTCCGTCCTGACGCCCTTGCGGACGCCAGTGCAGGCCGGCCTTCATGGGCAGCCAGAGCAGGCCTTCCCGGGAGCGTACCTGGCCAGCGCGATCGGCAAGCTGCAGGGACAGGCTGGCGGCGCACAGGGCCTGCCAGGCGCGCTCACCCTGCTCGCAGCCCTCGAAGCGCAGCAGGGCGCCCTCAGGGCCGCTCATGGCGCGTACCAGGGTGCCGCCGCACAGGCGCGCGACACGCTCCAGCAGCAGATTCATGACGTCGAAGATGTCGGCCTGCAGATGATGGCTGACGCGCTCCAGCAGATGTCGCGGATCGTCCGGCTGTATGCACAGCAGGGCCTCGTGCGGCTGCACTGGCGGCGCCGGCTGGAAGGGCGATGAGGTGTCGCTGCCGGGAGCCGGAATGGCCGGGGCCGCTGCTGCCTCGACAGGCCGGGTGCGGGCGCTTTCGCGCGGCTGACGGCCGGCGAGCACGAAGCAGAGCAGCTGCAGGGCGGCGATCAGCGCCAGCGGGGCGGCGTGATTGCTCAGCCAGACCAGCAGCTGCGGCTCGTGCAGGGTCAGACGCAGTTCGCCGAGATGCTGCTGGCCGATGAGGATGGGGCGTATGACCTGCTGGCCGGGCAGGCCGTTGAGCGTGGTCATGACCAGGCGACGACCGTTGGCATCATCGATCTCGATCTGCGCCAGACCGGGGCGGGAGTCGAGCCCGGTCAGCAGCAGGTTGAGGCTGGTCATGTCCTGGTTGAGTATCCAGGGGGCACTGCTGGCGGCCAGTTGCGCAGCCAGTTCCTGGCCGAGCTGGCGTTGTTCGCGCGTGACATCGCTGCGGTGCGCGAGCCAGCCGACAGCGACCGTCATCACCACACTCAGCAACCAGAAAAGCCAGACGCGTCGCGCCATTTTCATGTTCCTTGCAAGACCCGCATAAGATTAACCGAGCCGATGAGGCGCGTCAGCACGACGCTGCCAGCGCGCGGCCTTTTCGCTACAATTCAGCCAAGTTCATTCCTGCAAGGACACTCCGGTGCGTGAAATCCTGCTCGTTTCCATCGCCGGCCCCGATCGTCCCGGCATCAGTGCCGTGCTGACGCGTGCGCTGGCTGCACATCAGGTCAACATCCTCGATGTCAGCCAGGCGGTCATTCATGATCAGCTCACCCTCGGCCTGGTGATCGAGACCGGCGGCGAGGACGACTCCGCGCGCCTCATGCGCGCCGTGCTGTTCGAGGCCCATGCTCTCGGCCTGCACGCCCGCTTCACGCCGATCAGCGGTGACAGCTACCACCAGTGGGTGTCGGGGCAGGGCAAGCCGCGCTACATCGTGACCTTGCTGGCGCGCAAGATCACCGCCGAGCATCTCGCCGAACTGACCGCGCTGATCGCCGAGCAGGGCCTCAACATCGACGGCCTGCAGCGTCTGTCCGGGCGTGTCGCGCTCGAGGGCGAGACGGCCAGCCCGGCCCAGGCCAAGGCCTGCGTCGAGTTCTCCGTGCGCGGCGAGCCGCGTGACCTTGATGTCATGCGTGGCGAGTTCCTGCGCCTGGCCGGCGAGCTCGGTGTCGACATCGCCTTCCAGCGCGACAATGCCTTCCGCCGCAGCCGTCGCCTGGTCTGCTTCGACATGGATTCGACGCTGATCGAGCACGAGGTCATCGACGAGCTGGCCAAGGCCGCCGGTGTCGGCGAACAGGTCGCTGCCATCACCGAGCGCGCCATGCTGGGCGAGCTCGACTTCATCCAGAGCTTCGAGGCCCGCGTCGCCTTGCTCAAGGGTCTGGATGCCTCCGTGCTGGAAAGCATCGCGGCTTCGCTCAAGCTCAGCGAGGGTGCCGAGCACCTCATGCGCACACTCAAGGCGCTGGGTTACAAGACCGCCATCCTGTCTGGCGGCTTCACCTATTTCGGCGAGTATCTGCAGAAGAAGCTGGGCATCGACTATGTCCATGCCAACAGCCTGGAAATCGAGGATGGCAAGGTCACCGGCCGTGTTGTCGGCCGTGTCGTGGATGGCAAGCGCAAGGCGGAACTGCTGCGCGAGATCGCGGCCAGCGAGGGTGTCAACCTGGAGCAGGTGATCGCCGTCGGCGATGGCGCCAACGACCTGCCCATGCTCTCCATTGCCGGTCTCGGCATCGCCTTCCGCGCCAAGCCGCTGGTGCGCGCCAACGCCAAGCAGGCGATTTCGACGCTGGGCCTGGATGGCATTCTCTACCTGCTCGGTGTGCGCGACCGCGACCTCGACGGCATGCGCTGACGCGCGGCCTCAGCCCCGGGCCGGAGCGGCGGCATCCAGCCCGCAGGTGCCGAGGAACTGCTGCATGCCGCGGGTCTGGTACTTGCTGCGATGGCGCAGCACGAAGAGCGAGCGGCGCAGGTTGAGGAAGGGCGTGGCCAGCACCTTGATGCGACCCTGATCCAGGCTTTCCTGCAAGGTCAGGCGCGAGGCGCAGCCCAGGCCTATGCCGGCCTCCACCGCGCGCCGTATGGCCTCGGTGTGGCTCAGTTCCAGTCTCACCTTGAGCGTCGGCAGCGTGCCGGCGACAGCATTGTCGAAGACCTCGCGCGTGCCCGAGCCCGGCTCGCGCAATATCCAGTACGCCTGTGCGAGGTCGTCAGCGCTGACCTGCTGCTGGCGGGCGAGGGCATGCTCGCTGCCGGCGAAAATCACCAGCTCATCCTCTATCCACGGCAGCATCTCGATATCTGGTTCGTGGCAGAAACCTTCGATGAAACCGATGTCGCAGGTGAACTGCTTGACGGCCTCGATGACGTGGCGGGTATTGCCGACATCGAGGCTGATCTCTGCCTCCGGATGAATCTTCATGTAGTCGCCGATGAGCTGCGGCATGAGGTAGTTGCCTATGCTCAGGCTGGCGCCGAGACGCAGGCGGCCGACACCGGGCAGATCACCGCTGGCGATGTCCTCGATCTCGCTGGCGCGGGCCACGGTTTCCTGCGCCAGCGGCAGCAGGCGCGAGCCCAGCTCGTTGAGCTGCAGGCGGCGACCGACGCGATCGAAGAGCTTGGCGCCGAGTTGGGTCTCGAGGTCGGACAGCGCCATGCTGGTCGCGCTCTGCGTCAGGTTGAGCCAGGCCGAGGCGCGGGTGACGCTGCCTTCACGGGCGACGGCGGCAAACACGTCCAGCTGTTTCAGGGTGATGCGCATGGCGGGGTTCGTGTCCGGGGAGATGCCACACGTTAACGCAGCGTCTGGCGGTCATGCAAAAGAAAACCCCCGCACTAGGCGGGGGTTTTCAGTGTTGCAGCAGCGATCTGGCTATCAGCAGCCGAGGATGCCGCAGAGAGCGCCGGTCAGCGGGTTGGACGTCAGCAGCGTGGTCGGGTCCGGAGTGCTGGAGCCGCCGGCCAGGATGCCGTTCAGCGTGGTGAGCAGCGGATCCAGGGCGCCATCGGTGTTCTGGCTGGTGAGAGCCGAGACCAGGTCGTTGAGCTGAGCCAGGCTGGCGCCGTCTGAAGTCACGGCGTCGATCTGGCCGGTCAGTGCGCTGAGGGCGCCGGCAGACGGGTCGACCAGGGTGTTGACCAGAGTCTGGACCGGGGTCAGCGGGGTGCCGCCGGCGACGGTGTTCAGCGTGCTCTGGACGGTGGTGATCAGGCCGCCGGAGTCACCGCTGCCGCCAGTGCCGGTGCCGGTGCAGGTGGCGCCGGCAGCTGCTGCGAGTTGCGGACCGAGGGTCGGGATGGCGCAGAGCTGGGTGGCATCGATCGGCGGGGTGCTGCCGCTGTCGGTGCAGGTGGAGCCGGCGGCGCTGGCCAGCTGTTCACCAACGCCCGGCAGAGCGCAGAGCTGAGCCGGGGTCAGGCTCGGGGCGCCCGGGACCGGCGCGGCGCCGCCGGCGCTGAGCACGCTGTTGAGTGCGGCGATGACCGGGGTCAGGGCGCTGTCATTCTTGCCGACGAGGGCGGTAACGAGCTCATTGAGCTGGGCCAGGGCAGCACCGTCGGAGGTGATGTCGTTGATCGGGCCGGTGAGTGCGGAGAGACCGCCGGAGTTCGGGTCGAGCAGGCCGTTGACCAGATCCTGGACCGGGGTCAGCGGAGTGCCGTTGGTGAGCTGGTCGAGGGTGTCCTGCACGGTGCAGATGGTGCCGGAGGTGCAGGTGCTGCCGCCGTTGCCATTACCGTTGCCGTTGCCATTACCGTTGCTGCCGTCGGAATCGCTGCCGTTGGCGCCGCAGGCGGCGAGGCCGACGGCCACGACCAGGTAGGCTGCCAGTCGAGTCATTTTGTATTTCTGCATGGTATTCCTCTTCGGCGTGTCGGCCGCGATAAAACAAATTGGGCAGGACGTGATAGTCACTCTTCGTAGGGTATTAAATAACGCCATGTAACTAAAGGGTTAGCTGTGTCGATATTTTGTTATTGATTGTAAAAAACCGGGCATGAGCCCGTTGTCGGCAGAATTTGCCAGCCATGAGATTATTTTTTGATCGATTGTGGCAGGGCCGCCCGTGGCGGGGCGGCCCGGAGCTCAGCGCGACTGACCGAAGCGGGTGCCCATGCGGGTCGGTGTGCCGGCCTGATAGGCGGCATCCCAGCTCATGACATCCGGCCCGAACAGCACAATGGCCGTGGAGCCGAGACGGAAGCGGCCCATTTCGGCGCCGGCGGCGAGCTCCACCGGCGCCTTGCCGGCGTAGTCGGTGCTGCGGATGTCGCGACCGATGGCCTCGATGCCACCCCAGACCGTCTCGATGCTGGCCACGATCATGGCGCCGACCAGCACCACCACCATGGGGCCGAGGGCGGTGTCGAAGTGGGCGACCAGGCGCTCGTTGCGGGCGAACAGATTGGGCACCTGCTCGGCGGTGCGGGTATTGACCGAGAACAGGTCGCCGGGAATGTAGACCGACTTGGTCAGGCGGCCGGCGAAGGGCATGTGCACGCGATGGTAGTCGCGCGGCGACAGGTAGACGGTGGCGAACTGACCACCGACATAGGGCGCGGCATCGGCTTCGCTGGCCAGCAGGTCGCTCAGCGAGTAGCTGTGGCCCTTGGCCTGGAAGACCTGGTCCTGGCTGATCGGGCCGAGCTGCGAGATGGCGCCGTCGGCCGGGCAGAGAATGCTGCCGGGCGTGTTGTCGAGCGGACGGGCACCGGGCTTGAGGGCGCGCGTGAAGAAGGCGTTGAAGTTCTCGTAGGCGCCGAGATCTGGCTCGGCGGCATCGTTCATGTCGATCTCGTAACGCGCCGCGAACTTGCGGATGAAGGTGTCCTTGATCCAGTGGGTGCGGCTGTCGGCGAGACCGCCGACGAGACGGGACAGGCCATGCTGCGGCAGCAGGTATTGCGGCAGGGTGAGCAGGCGGTCGCGCGACAGGGCCATGAGGGCATCCTTAGAGATTACGTGGGTACAGATGCGCGATGGTAATTCAGGACGCCGCCGCGACAAAGCCGTGGCGGCGTCCTCGGTGACGATGACCGGCTCAGGCCGCCGGCTTGAGGGCGCGCACCCAGAAGCCGTTGAGCACGGCGACACCATTGATCGGATCCAGATCCAGCTCGTCGGTGAGGTCGTTGAGGCTGGCGCCGGCATGGCGCTCGGCCACCGTCAGGCGCGCACCGGGACGGTCGTGGCCCCAGCCGTGCGGCACGCTGGCGACGCCGGGCATGATGCCGTCGCTGATCTGCACCGGCAGACGGATTTCGCCGACACGGCTGCGCAGCGTGATCTGCTCGCCGTCCTGCAGTGCCAGCGCCTCGGCATCTTCCGGATGCAGGAGGACGGTGCAGCGGTCCTTGCCCTTCACCAGGCGATGGCTGTTGTGCATCCACGAGTTGTTGCTGCGCACATGGCGACGACCGATCAGCAGCAGGCGGCGGCCGGGGCCCTTGGGGGCTTCCGTTGCCGGTGCCTGCAGCAGCGTGGCGAGGCCGGCGAGAAACTCCGGTGGACTGAGCTGGATGCTCTTGTCGGCGGTGAACAGGCGCTCGGGCAGCATGCGCTGGAGCGGGCCGAGGTCGACGCCATGCGGATTCTGCTTCAGCACCTTGAGGCTGAGGCCGCGTGCGTGAGGGCTGAGCGGACCCAGGCTGGTCAGCATCTGGTCGAGGTTGTTGCGCTCGCGGCCGCGTTGCAGCAACCAGGTCTTCACCTGCGAGAACAGCGGTCCGGTCAGCGGGTTGTCGGCGAGCAGGTCGGTGGCGCGTTTCAGCCAGGCCGGCTGCTGGCCGTAGGGGCCGACGCGCAGCAGGATGTCGAGCAGGCCTTCGAGGCCGAGGCGCTCGACCAGGCGCTGGGCGGCACGGGCCTGCCAGCGCTCGCTCCCCGGCGCGGTGCTCAGGCGCAGGGTCAGCTCCTGGAGGATCTGCCAGTCGTGGCGGGCATCCGGCGACTTGGCGATCAGCGCCGGCGAGTACTTGGCGACATTGCGCACGGCCAGGGCATTGAACACCAGGTCGTAGTACGGGCGCTCCAGCGGGCCGGTGGGCGGCAGGATGAAGTGGGCGTGGCGTGTGGTCTCGTTCAGGTAGCAGTCGATGGCGACAAAGCAGTCCAGCGTGTCCAGAGCTCCGGCCAGCTGGCGCCCGTTCGGTGTCGACAGCACCGGGTTGCCGGCATGGGTGAGCAGGCCGCGGATCTGGCCGTCGCCGGGCGTGAGGATTTCCTCGGCCAGTGCCGCCACCGGCAGTTCGCCGCCGAACTCGGGCAGGCCGCGCACGCGTGAGCGGAAGCGCGCGAACGAGCCTTGCAGGCTGCGGTGGCTGGCGCTGAGGGCGACCAGGTCGATGGCCGGGCGGGTGAACATCATGCCGCCTTCGTGGTCGAGGTTGCCGGTGACGATGTTGAGTGCCTGCACCAGCCAGGTGGCGAGCTGGCCGCTGGTCTGCATGGAGGTGCCGCAGCGCGAGTAGGCGCAGGCGTGCTGACTGGCGGCGAAGGCGCGGGCGATGTCGCGGATGGTGTCGGCCTTGATGCCGGTGCGGCGCGCGGCCACGGCCGGCGTGATGTCGGCGACGGCGGCCTTGAGGGCATCGAGGCCGGAAATCATGGCGGCGAGGTGGCGCGGACGTGCCAGGCGCTCGCTGAAGATGACCTGGAGCAGAGCGCCGACAAACCAGACGTCGCTGCCGGGGCGGATGAAGACATGGCGGTCGGCCTTGTCGGCGGTCTCGGTGCGTCGCGGGTCCACGACCACGACCTGGCCGCCGCGCTGGCGTATGGCCTTGATGCGGCCCATGGGGTCGCCGGCCGACATCATGCTGCCGTTGGAGGCGGCCGGATTGGCGCCGATCACCAGCAGGTATTCGCAGCGGTCGAGATCGGGAATGGTGAACAGGGTCTGGTTGCCGTACATGCGGTAGCTGGCCAGCATGTGCGGCAGCTGATCGACGCTGGTGGCGCTGAAGCGGTTGCGGCCGCCGATGGCGCGGATCAGGTTGGGCAGGAAGAGCATGGCGCCGAGGCTGTGCGCTGTCGGGTTGCCGGCATAGACCGCCAGGCTGTTCTTGCCGTGCTGCGTGCGTATGGCCTTGAAGCGGACCTCGATCTCCTCGAAGGCCGACTCCCAGCTCACCGGCATCCATTCGGCACTGGCGCCTTCGCCGATGCGCTTGAGCGGCTGGCGGATGCGGTCCGGGTCATCCTGCAGGTCCTGCAGGGCCACGGCCTTGGGGCAGATGTGGCCGCGGCTGAGCGGGTCGTCGGGGTCGCCCTTGATGGACAGGATCTGCTCGCCGCGATGCTCGATGACGATGCCGCACATGGCTTCGCAGAGGGTGCAGGTACGGTAGTGACGCTGGCTCTCGCTCATGAGCGGACTTCCTTTCTTGTTGTTCTTGTCAGGCTGGCCAGCTGATGCTCAGCACGGCATCGGCGAGGTCGTGGCTGTGCACTGCCCAGCGTCCCAGATCCGCATGCTGCACCGGGCTGTGACGGGTGTCCAGCGTGTTCAATGCCAGCCGCAGGCCGAGGCCGTGCGCCTTGAGCACGGCCTCCTTGCGTGTCCAGGTGTGCAGCCACTGGCGCTCGCGCAGGGTCGGAGCGGCGGCCTGCCAGGCGGCGACCTCGCCGTTGTGGAAGTAGCGTCGGGCAAGGGCGTCGAAGGCCTGGCCGCGCCCGAGGTCCTCGATGTCGACACCGATGTCCCGGGTCTGCCGGGACCAGGCCAGAGCCAGCCACTGGCGGCTGTGCGAGATGTTGATGGCGAGGTCTTGCCCGGGCAGCCAGGGCTTGCCCTGGGCCTGCGTGGCCAGGGTCACGGCCTCGGGGGCGCAGGCCAGCAGCTCGCCCAGCCAGTGGCGCAGCAGGCAGTGCGCCAGACGGCGCTCGGGCAGGGCGGCGGGCAGCAGATCGGCGCAGGTCAGCAGGAGCTGGTTGCGGCTGGCATCGTCAAGGTCGGCATGGCGCAGCAGCCAGACCTGGATGTCGCTGCCGGGTACGGCACAAAGCAAACGGCCGCTGGCAGCGAGGTGCTGTCCAGCGGCCGTTGCCTTCATCGCGCAGGGCTCAGAAGAGCACGCGGGTGCGGATGGTCCCGTTGACGAGCTGGAGCTTGGACAGGGCCAGCTCGGAGTACTCGGCGTCGACATCCATGACCAGGTAGCCGATGGCGTCGTTGGTCATCAGCGACTGGGCGCTGATGTTGATGCCGTTCTCGGCGAACACGGTGTTGATGGCCGACAGCACGCCCGGCACGTTGTTGTGGATGTGCAGCAGGCGATGCTTGCCGGCGGCCAGCGGCACGGCCACTTCCGGGAAGTTGACGGCGGTGATGGTGGCGCCGGTGTCGGAGTAGCGCGCGAACTTCTCGGCCACTTCGAGGCCGATGTTGGCCTGGGCTTCCAGCGTCGAGCCGCCGATGTGCGGGGTCAGGATGACGTTCTCGAGGCCGCGCAGCTCGGACTCGAAGATCTCGTCATTGGCCTTCGGTTCCTTCGGGAACACGTCGATGGCGGCGCCGTTCAGATGCTTGGACTTGATGGCGTCGGCCAGGGCCGGAATGTCGACGGTGGTGCCGCGGGCGGCATTGATGAAGATGGCGCCCTGCTTCATCTTGGCGAACTCGACGGCGCCCATCATGTTCTTGGTCGACGGCAGTTCCGGAACGTGCAGCGTGACCACGTCGGCGGTGGCCAGCAGCTCATCCATGGAGGTGACCTGGCGGGCATTGCCCAGAGGCAGCTTGGTGACCACGTCGAAATAGATCACGCGCATGCCCAGCGACTCGGCGAGCACCGAGAGCTGCGAGCCGATGGAGCCGTAGCCGACGATGCCGAGGGTCTTGCCACGGGTTTCCCAGGAGCCTTCGGCCGACTTCGACCAGCCGCCGCGATGGACCAGGAAGTTCTTCTCGGGAATGCCGCGCAGCAGCAGGATGAGCTGGCCGAGCACCAGTTCGGCGACCGAACGGGTGTTGGAGTAGGGCGCGTTGAAGACCGGGATGCCACGGGTCATGGCAGCCTTGAGATTGACCTGGTTGGTGCCGATGCAGAAGCAGCCGACAGCGATCAGCTTGTTGGCGGCGGCGAAGACCTTCTCGGTCAGCTGCGTGCGCGAGCGGATGCCGATGAAGTGCACGTCCTTGATCTTTTCGATCAGGGCGTCTTCGTCGAGAGCACCCTTCAGGTACTCGATGTTGGTGTAGCCATTGGAGCTGAGCACGTCGAGGGCGTTCTTGTGCACGCCCTCCAGCAGCAGGAAGCGGATCTTGGCTTTTTCGAGGGAGAACTGGCTCATGGCGAGGACTCAAGGCTGTGAAATAAAGTCGCGAATGGTAGCACAGACAAGGCTGCTGGTAGAATGCACGCAATCCGACCTGCACCCTGTCCTCTGCTGGAGCACTGCATGAGCCTCGCGCCGCAAACCCTGTCCCGCCTTGCCGCCATCGTCGGCGACAGCCGTGTCCGCACCGATGCCGAAAGCCTCAAGACCTGGGGCTGCGACTGGACCAAGATGTACTCGCCGGCACCGGGCGCCATCGTCTTTCCGTCCAGCGTCGAGCAGGTGCGCGATGTCGTGCTGCTGGCCAACGAGGCCGGCTTCGCCATTGTGCCGTCGGGCGGTCGCACCGGTCTCTCGGCGGGCGCCGTCGCGGCCTCCGGCGAGGTGGTCATCAGCTTCGACTACATGAACAAGGTGCTGGAGTTCATTCCGGAAGATCGCGCCGTGCGCATCCAGGCCGGCGTGGTCACCGAGCAGCTGCAGAACTATGCCGAGGAGCAGGGCCTGTACTACCCGGTCGATTTCGCCTCGGCCGGCTCCTCGCAGCTTGGCGGCAACATCGGCACCAATGCCGGCGGCATCAAGGTCATCAAGTACGGCATGACGCGCAACTGGGTGCTCGGCCTCAAGGTTGTCACCGGCAAGGGCGACATCCTCGAGCTCAACAAGGACATGATCAAGAACGCCACCGGCTACGACCTGCGCCACCTGTTCATCGGTGCCGAGGGCACGCTGGGTCTGGTGGTGGAAGCGACCATGAAGCTCGAGCGCACGCCGCGCAACCTGCAGGTCATGGTGCTGGGCACGCCCGACTTCCCGTCGGTGATGAATGTGCTCAAGGCCTTCCAGTCCCGCCTCGACCTGACCGCCTTCGAGTTCTTCTCGGAGCTGTCGGTGCAGCTGGTCACCGAGCATCAGGGCATTCCGCGCCCCTTCGATACCGCCACGCCGTTCTACGCGCTGCTCGAGTTCGAGGCGCTGTCGGAGGCCATGAGCGACGAAGCCATGGCCATCTTCGAGGAATGTGTGGCTGCCGGCTGGGTGGTCGATGGCGTGCTCGGTCAGTCCGAGACCCAGGCCAAGAATCTCTGGCGCCTGCGTGAGGACATCTCCGAGACCATCGCGCGCTTCACGCCGTACAAGAACGACATCTCCGTGCTGATCCAGCGCGTGCCGGCCTTCATCGCCGACATCGACGCCATTGTCGCGGCGCAGTACCCGGACTTCCGCGTGGTCTGGTTCGGCCACATCGGCGACGGCAACCTGCACCTGAACATCCTCAAGCCGGATGATCTGGCCAAGGAAGATTTCTTCGCGAAGTGCAAGACCGTCAACGTGCAGGTCTTCGAGACGGTGCAGAAGTACAACGGTTCGGTGTCGGCCGAGCATGGCGTCGGCATGACCAAGAAGCCCTATCTGACCTACACGCGTTCGCCGGTGGAGATCGAGTACCTGAAGGCCATCAAGCAGGTGTTCGATCCGAACAACGTGATGAACCCGGGCAAGATCTTCGACCTGTGAGCAGTGTCATGAGCTATCAGCATCAGTGGGCCGATGGCAGTGCGATTGCGCTGCCGGTCGGCAAGGTCGTCTGCGTTGGTCGCAACTACGCCGCGCATGCCCGCGAGCTCGGCAATGCCGTGCCGGAAACGCCCATGCTGTTTCTCAAGCCGGCGACCGCGCTGGTGCCGCTGGCGCCGGATTTCGCCATCCCGGCCGGACGTGGCGAATGCCATCACGAGACCGAGATCACTGTGCTGATCGGCAGCACGCTGAGTGGTGATGTGAGTGCTGCCGAGGCGCAGGCTGCGATCGCCGGCATAGGCATCGGGCTCGACCTGACCTTGCGAGACCTGCAGAACGTGCTGAAGCAGAAGGGGCATCCCTGGGAAGTGGCCAAGGCCTTCGACGGCGCCGCGCCCATGGGGCCGTTCCTGCCGCCGACCGGCTTTGCCGACCTCACGGCCATCAACATCGGGCTCACGGTCAATGGCGAGCAGCGCCAGGCCGGCAGCAGCGCCGACATGATCACCGGCATCGTGCCGTTGCTGCAGTTCATCGCCACCATCTTCACGCTGCAGCCGGGCGACATCGTCATGACCGGCACGCCGGAAGGTGTGGCAGCGCTGCAGTCCGGGGACAGGCTCATGCCGACACTGTCCGGCCACTTCTGGCAGACGCGGGTACGCTGAGGCGTCAGTACTCGCAGCGTCAGGGCTGCAAGCTGGCCGGGATGTCGCGGCGCACATGCAGAACGCGCAGCACACGAATGTGGTCTGCCAGCTCCATGTAGAAGATCAGCCACGGGAAGCGACGGCAGGGCCAGCAGCGCAGGTTCGGGATGCCGAGCTGTTCGGCGTAGCGTAGCGAGCCGGCCTGGGGATGGTCGCGGATAAGTTCGTAGGCCAGCTTTATCTGATCCAGAAAACGTCCGGCGAGGTCTTTGCTTTCGCGTGCGTGGTCAGTCAGTGCTTCGCGCAAATCGCTGTCTGCCAGCGCGAGCTGAATGAGTGGCTTCCTTGCCATGTCTCATGTCCTGTTGATCAGCCTTGCAGGCTTTTGCGCAACTGCTTGAAGTAGACGGCATCGGCCTCTGCCACGACATCTGCACTGGCGCCAGCCAGCAGGGCATTGCGCAGCTGCTGTCTTTCCTGGTCGCGGCGGATCAGGTCGCGGACATATTCGCTGGATGTACCGTAGCCGGCCTCGGCGACATGGCTGTCGACAAAAGCCTTCATGCTGTCTGGCAGGGAAATGTTCATGGTGGCCATGATCGTGATCCTGAGGCTCTTTCGATCATGATGGCAAAGATTGCCATTTATTGCCAATTTCGGCCTACTCGCTCCAACCCTTCTGGAAGCGGTGGATCTGCCGGCGCTCCTTCTTGTTCGGACGGTGATCCGGGTGCGCCAGATTCATGGCCTTGCGCTGCTCGGCCAGCTGCGCGCGCGCCGCGATGCTCTCTTCCGTTTCCTCGTAGAGCTGCTGTGCCACCGGTGCCGGCCCGCGCACGGCGCTGAGCGCCTTCACCAGCACGGTCTTGTGCTCGTTGCCCTGGCGCAGGGTCAGCAGCATGCCCGCCATGACCTCGCGGCTGACCTTCATGCGCTGCCCATCACAATGGACATGCCCGCCCTCGATGGCGGCCTTGGCCAGCGAGCGGGTCTTGAAGAAGCGCGCCGCCCACAGCCATTTGTCTATGCGCACGCGACCGTTGTCGGCATCTTCTTCTCGGCTCATCGCGAGGCGGGCTCCTGCCGTGTCGGCTGGCCGAGCTCGGCGAAGTGGTCTATGGCCGGATAGCGCAGGTCGCTGCGCTGCGGCTTCTGGCTGTCCGGCGTGATGATGGTGCGCAGCTGGCCTATGCCGAAGCGCGCGGCGCTGTCGAGCACGGCCTCGCTGTCGTCTATGAACAGCGCGCGTGCCGGATCGAAGGGATGGGCCGTCTGCAGTGCCTGCCAGAACGCCTGTTCCTCCTTGGGCGCGCCGTAGTCGTGCGAGCTCACCATGGCGTCGAACCAGTCGCCCATGGTGGTTTCGGCGAGCTTGAGCTCGAGGCTGGCGCGATGGGCGTTGGTGGCCAGCCAGAGCCGGCGGCCGCTGGCCTTGACCGCGGAGAGAAAGCTGAAGGCGTCGGTGCGCTCGCGGATCAGATGCTTGAGCGCGGGCTTGAGCGCGGCGACATCGAAGCCGACCTGACTGCTCCAGTAGTCGGTGCAGTACCAGTTGAGCGAGCCCTGCTGGCCGGCGAAGAGGCCGACCAGATGCGTCAGTGCCTCGTCATGACTCATGCCGTTGCGTTCGGCATAGGTGGCGGGCAGGTGATGCAGCCAGAAGCGGTTGTCGAAGTGCAGGTCGAGCACGGTGCCATCCATGTCGAGGATGACGGTGTCTATGCGGGACCAGTCGAGCATTGCGGTATCCTGTTTCATACGCCCAGTATGACAAAGGTGGGTGCGTTGCGCATGGGCCTGAATGGCAAATCCGGGCACGGCAGGAGAGAGGGGCATGACCAAAGAGCGGGATCGCGAATTGCTGACGTCTGTCATTGCGCTGGCCACACGGGCGGGCGAGGCCATTCTGGCGATCTACCATGATTCGTCACGCTGGCAGGTGCAGAGCAAGTCGGATAATTCGCCGCTGACGGCAGCCGATCTCGCGGCCCATGCCGTCATCGCTGCGGGACTGCCGGAGCTGCCGCTGGTGGCGCCGTTGCTGTCGGAGGAGTCGGCCCCGGCCGATCTCGCCGACCGTCGCAGCTGGCCGCGCTTCTGGCTCGTCGATCCGCTCGATGGCACCAAGGAGTTCCTCGCCCGCAACGACGAGTTCAGCATCAACATCGCGCTGGTCGAGGGCGATGCCGCCGTGCTGGGTGTCGTGCATTCGCCGGTCACCGGCGTCAGCCATGTCGCGGCGCGCGGCTTCGGCGCCTTCCGTGTCGAGGCCGGCGTCTGGCAGCCGATCCGTGTCGCGCCGCTGCCGCAGGACGGCGAGCGCGTGCTCAGGCTGACCGTCAGTCGTCGCCATGGCTCCGATGCGCTGCAGCGTTTCGAGCAGGCGGTGGCGGCCGCCATGGGACCGACGCAGTCATTGCCGGCCGGCTCCGCCTTCAAGATCTGTGTGGTGGCCGAGGGTCTGGCCGATGCCTATCCGCGTTTCGGTCCGACCAGCGAGTGGGACACGGCGGCGGCACAGGTGGTGCTGGAGGAGGCGGGGGGGTATCTGCTCGGGCCGGATGGCCGTGCTTTCCGTTACAACTGTCGCGACACGCTGCTCAATGGCAGCTTCCTGGCCGTTGGTGCCGAGCCGGAGCGCTGGCTGGCCTGCTGGCCGGAGGGGGAGTGAGGAGCGCCGGTTGTCGCCGGCGCTCCTGATGCATCAGGCCCAGGCCTTCTCCAGGATGGCCATGACCTGATCGAAGTCGGCTTCCTTGGGATTGATGATGATGGCGCCGTCATCCAGCGTCAGACGCGCGACCTGTTCGAGCTGCTCGCGGCTGACCTTGCCGGTTTCCGTGAGCGTGCGCGGCAGCTTGCAGCGGCTGTGGATCTCGTCGCGCATGTGGCGGATCACGGCGATGGCGCGTTCGGCGCGCTCGGCCGCCGGAGTCGCGGCATAGACATCGGCACCGGCCAGCGGCAGCAGCAGCTCGGCGATGCGATCACCGTTCTTGTCCAGGTTGTATTCCAGCGCGTAGGGCAGGAACAGGCTCATGCACAGGCCGTGCGGCAGGTGGCAGACGGCACCCAGCGAATGACCGAGGGCGTGGACGAGACCGACCATGGCGTTGGAGAAGGCGACACCGGCCATGGTCGAGGCCTGCGCCAGTTCCAGGCGGCCGTCGGCATCGGACGGGTTGTCGAGAACCTTGAGCAAGTTGTCGGCGATCTTCTTGATGGCACCGCTGGCGTAGGCATCGCTGATCGGGTTGTGCGCCATGCAGGTGAAGGCTTCGACGGCGTGCGTGAGCGCATCCATGCCGGTCATGGCGGTGATGTGCGGCGGCAGCGTCAGCGTCATGCGCGAGTCGAGCACGGCGGCGTTGGGCATGAGGAAGTAGGACATGAAGGGCATCTTGACGCCCTTTTCGGTGTCGGAAATGACCGCGATGGCGGTGGTTTCCGAGCCGGTGCCGGAGGTGGTCGGGACCACGAACAGCGGCTTCAGCGGACGCTTGAGCACATGTGCGCCGGAGTACACGAGGAGGTCGTCGCCGCCTTCCGAGACGAGGATGTTGACGGCCTTGCTGGTGTCGATCACGGAACCGCCGCCAACGGCGATGAGAGCATCGCAGCCGGCTGCGCGGTAGGCCTGGGCGGCGGCGCGCACGGTCTGCAGCGAGCTGTCCGGCGGCACGTCATCGAAAATGGTGGCGATCTGGGCGCCGGCGGCGGCAAAGGCGGCTTCGATGTTGCCGAGCAGGCCGACGGCGCGCACACCCTTGTCAGTGATGACCATGGGGCGCTTGGCACCGAGGATGTCGAGCTCGAACGGCACGTGTTCCAGGGCGGCGTGGCCGGCGATGACTTTCACCGGGCAGAAGAATTCGTAGTAAGGCTTGCTCATGATCAATTACCTGCGACAAAGGACTTGGCCACCAGCCCGTAGATGCGGGCGGCCTTAAGGATCTTTTCGGACAGCGGGAGGTTGTCGTAGCGCTTGACAGCGCGGGCGGCGACCAGCTTGGGCAGAATCAGGGTTTCCATCTTGTTCAGGCAGCGCACCAGGCGGATGGAGTGCGACAGGTTGCCGTCGGCGATCATGCGATCGTTGGCAAAGGCCTGGGCGGTGCCTTCCTGGAAGGAGAAGACCAGGAAGGCATGGGTCATGTGCTTGAAGCGGATGGTCAGGTCGGGCTTGCCGACAGCTTCCGGCACCATGTCGGCGATGCCGCCATCCTGCATGCGCAGGACGAAGGACGGGCCGCTGGGAAAGACGGTCATGCTGATCTGGTAGCCGGCCGGGAAGGCCGACAGTTCCTTTTGCACGGCCTCGTCCACACGGCTGGTGGCGGCGAGACCGCGGCCGACCACTTGCATCATGGTGGTGACGTAGGCTTTCTGGGCGTCATAACCCAGCGTTTCCTTGTTGATCATGGCTACTCGCGTGTCAGTTCGGGTCAACGAGCCGCGAGTCTAGAGCAATTACTCTATATTTGCCAGCCAGCGCACATGCCAGGAGCGCTGGGGGTGCTCCGACAGACGGTCATTGAGCCAGGACAGGGTCTTCTTGGCGCCGTCATCGAAGCCCCAGGGCGGGTTGACCACGATCAGGCCGGAGCCGTTGAGACCAAGCGCGTTGTCATCCGGCTGCATCAGCAGTTCGCAGGCCAGCAGCTTGGGAATGCCGCTGTTCATGAGCTCGCGGTAGAAGCGCACGATGGGCGCGCGGTGCTTGATCGGGAACCAGATGGCATAGACGCCGGTCGGCCACTTGGCGTAGGCGGCCTTGATCAGCTTGGTCACCTGCGGGTAGTTGTCGCGCTCGATTTCATAGGGCGGGTCGATCAGCACCAGGCCGCGCTTCTCCTTCGGCGGGATCAGCGCTGTCAGGCCTTCGTAGGCGCTGCGCTGATGCACGGCGACACGTTCGTCGGCCTTGAAGTGATGACGCAGGCTGGTGACCTCGGCATGCTGGACATCCATGAGGATGGCGCGGTCCTGGGGGCGCAGCGTGTGCACGGCCAGCCAGGGCGAGCCCGGGTAGTCGCTGCGGGCGCCACGGGCCTGGCAGGCGAGCACACCCTGCAGGAAGCCGGCGACCCAGGGCGGTGCCGTGCGGTGGTCATCGAGACGCTCGATGCCCTGCAGGTATTCACCGGTCTTCTGGGCATGGGTGCCATGCAGATCGTAGATGCCGGCGCCGGCATGGGTGTCGATGTAGCAGAAGGCGCTATCCTTCTTCTGCAAGGCAGCCAGCAGGCCCATGAGCAGGCTGTGCTTCATGACATCGGCAAAGTTGCCGGCGTGGAAATGATGGCGGTAGTTCATGACGGATGTTTCAGACGGTGGAAACGCGATGATACCTGCTTTGGCGGGACAGGACTGGTCGGGCGTGCTGGATGTGCTGCCCGAGCCGGGCTATGTGGTGTTGCCGGGATGGCTGCCGGCAGGGCAGGTGGCGGAGTTGCGCGCCGAGCTGCGTGCGCTGGATGCCGCCGGCGCCTTTCATGTCGCCGGCATAGGCCGTGGCAGCGCGCAGCAGGTCGAGCAGCGCATACGCGGTGACCGTATCGCCTGGCTGCAGGCGGACTGGCCGGCGGCGGCGCACTATCTCGCGCTGATCGACTCGCTGCGACTGGCGCTCAACCGCGAGTGCTTCCTCGGCCTCGCCGAATACGAGGCGCATTACGCCTGCTATGGCGCCGGCAGCTTCTATCGCCGCCATGTCGACCGTCATGCCGACAGCGCCGATGGCCGGCACGGCCAGCGGGTGATCTCGACGGTGTGCTATCTCAACGAACCGGGCTGGCCTGCTGACGCCGGCGGCGAGCTGGTGCTCCATCCTGAGGGCGGAGAGGCTCTGAGGGTGGTGCCGGAGGCCGGTACGCTGGTGGTCTTCCGCAGCGACAACATTGCCCACGAGGTGCTGGCCGCGGGGCGCGAACGCCTCAGCATCGCCGGCTGGATGCGCACGCGCGACTGAGCTGTTGTGGCGGCTGGCGGGATGGCTGGTGGAGAAGCCGCGCCCGGGCGGGCGCGGCAGCAGCAGTGACTTACTTGAGCGCCGAGGCCGGCACCGCCGGCAGCACCACGCTCGACGGGTGGGCGGCGTCGTTGTAGACCGTGATCGCGCCGACAGCGCTGCCGATCAGCGTCGGCACCGGCTGCAGACCCTGGGCCAGGTTGCTGGCGGCGACGGAGACGCGCAGCTGGTGACCCTTGGCGACCATCGCGCTGGTCGGGAAGATCTCGACCGAGAGCAGCATGGGCTCGCCCGACTTCACCGGCAGCACCGAGGCCTTGGTGAACGGATGCCAGGGCTGGATCATGTCCTTGCCGATGTAGCGCGAGCGGCTGTTGTCGACGGCGCGCATGGACGCGGTGAGCAGGCCGTTGCTGAGCGGCGCCGACTTGCGGGAGGCCGGATCGTAGTCGGAGACGCGCACCGACAGACCGGCATCCAGCGAGGTGGTGGCGATCCAGATGTCGGCCTGGATCGGACCGTTCAGGTAGTAGTCCGAGGCCATGACCGGCGTGCTGAAGGTGGCTGACGGGATCTGGTCGAAGGTGTCATCGCTGAAGCAGGGCAGCGGCAGCAGCCCGGCGAGGCCGGCAGTCCACTGCGACAGGCTCTGCGAGCACAGGCCTTCGATGGGAATCTGGGCGATGGTCGCGGCGGCTTCGGCGCTGCCCGGCGCCTTGTTGCTCAGCGACTTGTCGCCGTGCAGGAAGAGGCGGTCGGCACGGATGGCCGGGTGCGGCCAGTCGGTGGTGGTGACGTAATGGCCATGACCGGTCACGAACTGGGTCACGTTGGGCAGCTTTTCGGCACCGACAGCCATGCCCTTGACGTACTGGTCGAACCACATGAGCTGGATGTGATTCATCAGCGGCACGCCATCGGCGGGCAGGCCGTTGCTCGGGATGCCGGCGGTGCCGATGTGGTTCCACGGGCCGATCAGCAGCTTGGTCGGCACGCGATCCTTGAGGCGCTCGAACCACAGCGGCTCGCTGCGCTGGAAGAGGTCGTTGAGGCCGCCGACGACGAAGGTCGGGACATTGATCCGGTTGGCGCGCTCCATGGGCGAGCGGATGCGCCAGAAGTCGCCGTCAAAGGCGGTGTTGTCGTCGCCGATCAGGGCCTTGAGGATGGTCGGCACCTGGAAGCCGGCCAGCGCGTTGACCAGATGCTCGGCCACGATCTGCACGCCCAGGGCCGGGTCGGCCTGGAGGGCGGCGAAGTCGGGCACGCCGAGGCCGGTGACCAGACCCATCCAGATCGGAATGAAGGTCGGGTTGATCTGGCCGCCGGTGAAGACGATGTCACGGTAGCCGTCGCCGATGGGCACGATGGGGAAGGCGGCCTTGACGGCCGGCTTCTGCAGCTCGGCGGTGAGCACGCTGGTGATGCCCAGATAGGACACGCCGTAGAGACCGATGCGGCCATCCGACCAGGACTGGCCGGCAGCCCAGTCGACAACCTGGCCGTAGTCGGCCTGCTCGTTCTCGCCGAAGGCATCCCAGCCACCCTGCGAGTTGCCGGTGCCGCGCACGTCGACGATGACGGTGGCATAGCCATGGCGAACCATGTACGGGTCGGCGCCGCCGATGGCCGTCGCATACTGGCCGGCGCTGAGGTTGTACGAAGTCTGGATGAGCACCACCGGGAACTTGCCGGGCACGGCCTGGCCGGCGGCATCGGCGGGCAGGGTGACGCTGGCGGCGAGCTTGACGCCATCGCGCATGGTGATGAACTGCGTCGGCAGCGTGACCATGCCGGCATGCAGCATGGGCGGGTCGTAGTCGTGCCAGGTCGCACCGGCATTGCCCGCGCTGGCGCCGTAGGGGCGGCTGATCTCGCCACGGGTGCCGAGCGTGCTGACCTGGCTGGCGCTGACATCGGGCGAGCCGCCGGGGGCCGGGTCGCCCGGGCCGGTGCCGGTATCGGACGAGCCTCCGCCACAGGCGGCGAGGCTGGCGATCAGGGCTGTCGTGGCGAGCAGGCGCAGGCTGTTGCGGATGGACATGCTGATGAGACCCTCTTCACTGTTCATGCGTCTGGCTGGCGTGTGCCGACGTTCATTTTTTATACGAAGCTGCGCATGCTAGTTCTGGCATGGCGTAATGTCAAACCACTGTGAGGCAGGGCTGACAGATTGTCATTCGCCGCGCGGACGGTCAGAACTGGCGACTGCGCAACAACACCAGGGTGCAGGCGTCCTCGCAGGCGATGCCGGCCTGTTCGAGGCGCGCGGCTATGCGCGGATGTTCGGCGCCGGGATTGAAGATCACGCGCTTCGGCTTCAGCGCCAGCAGGCCATCCACCAGCGGCTCCAGATGCGCCGGACTGACATAGACCGTGACCGTGTCGACCGGCTGCGTGACGGCCTGCAGCGAGGGACTGACCGGCAGGCCGGCGATCTCGCGCTGGATGGGGTTGACCGGGATCACGGCATGACCGTATTCGCGCAGCATGTGGATGGCGCGGTTGCTGTAGCGCTCGGGCTTGGGGCTGGCGCCGAGCACGACCACGGTTTCCGGCTTGCTGTCAGGCATGAAGGGACTCGCTGGCGGCTTCAAGAAGGGCATCTTCGATGGCCCAGAGCCGGTCCTGGCCCCAGGTTGCGCAGAGCAGGCGGTCATCCAGGCGCAGGACCAGTCCGGGCACGCCCCAGAGGCCGGCGGCGAGCAGGGCCTGGCGGTTGTGCTCGGCATCCTGGCGCCAGCCGGTGTCGTCGAGGGCATCACGGGTTTCACCCGGACGCAGGCCGGCGGCCATGGCGATACGTTGCAGGGTGGCCAGGCGGGTCATGTCAGCACCCTCGGACCAGATGGCATGCGCCGCCTCGGCCGCGAAATCGAGATCGCAGCCGCGCTGTCTGGCCAGGGCGCAGACAGCCATGCAGTTCTCGACACCCGTGCCGACCGGATCGCAGATGCGACCGAAGGCAATGCCCAGGCGGTCGGCCTCGCGCTTGGCATCCTGCAGGATGTAGAGGCGCTTGATGTCCGGCACCGGCAGGCCGCGCATGACCATGGGCAGCACCGGACGCAGGTTGAGCGTCAGGCCGTAATGCTCGGCGAGGTCGCGCACGCGCTGCAGGGCCAGCCAGGAGTACGGGCTGCGGAAGGAGAAGAAGAAGTCCAGGCTGGCGCCGAGACTGCGCATGGGCGCCAGCTGCTCCGGCTCGTTGACCAGGTAATGGCCGTCGATGTCGGCGGACCAGCGCTGGCAGATGTTGCCGGCGCCCAGCTGCTGCAGGCGCTCGGCGAGGTGGTCGAGACGGTCCAGCCCCCAGTACCACTCGCCGGCATAGTGCAGCATGGCGCTGTCGTAGTGGCGCAGCTCGCGCTGGCTGACACGGTTGCCGGCGCAGTGCTGCGCCAGGGTGTCGGCATCCGGTGCCGGCGGGCAGACATCGCCGAGCGCGGCCAGGGTGTCGGCGTCATCGCACCAGAGCGCGCGCAGCACGGCCAGGGCGGTTTCGTGGCTGTCGTCGGCCTCTTCCTTTTCGAGCGCGCCGATCAGGGCCTCGGCACGTGCCAGCAGCTCCGGACGCAGCCGTGGCTGAGCCGGGAATTCGAGGCCATGCCAGCGTGCCAGACGGGCGGCATCGCGCTCGGCATAGCGTGCCAGGCGTTCGGGGTCGGGGGTGGTGTCGGGCTCGCTGCCTTGCAGCAGACGCAGGCGCAGCTCGACATCGAACTGGCTCAGAAAGCCGGGCAGGGCTTGCAGCAGGAGATAGGCGTAGGGGTCGTCGGCACGCAGCCAGAGCGTGACCTGATGCGGATAGCGGCCGAGGCGACGCCAGGCCTCCAGCCCCTGCCGGCGCATGTCGCGCAGACGGGGGCTGGTCAGCAGCGTGCTGAGTCGGGGTTGAATCAGACGCTGCAGGCTGCCCATGGCGAGCCTTACTTGTCCGTCACCGCGCCTTCCGAGGCGCTGGAGACGAGCTTGGCGTACTTGGCGAGCACACCGCGGGTGTAGTTCGGCTTCGGCTGCACCCACTGCGCGCGGCGTTCGGCGAGCACGGCATCGGAGACACCGACGCTGATCTCGCGGGTTTCGGCGTCGATGACGATCTTGTCGCCGTTTTCGAGCAGGGCGATGGGGCCGCCATCGAAGGCTTCCGGCGTGATGTGACCGACCACGAAGCCGTGCGAGCCGCCGGAGAAGCGGCCGTCGGTGATGAGCGCGACTTCCTTGCCGAGACCCTTGCCCATGACGGCCGAGGTCGGCGACAGCATTTCACGCATGCCCGGGCCGCCCTTGGGGCCTTCGTAGCGGATCACGATGACATCGCCGGCGACCACTTCGCCGTTGAGGATGCCGGCCAGCGCCGCTTCCTCGCCGTGGTAGACACGGGCGGTGCCTTCGAAGCGCAGACCTTCCTTGCCGGTGATCTTGGCGACGGCGCCGGTCGGCGACAGGTTGCCGTGCAGGATGACCAGGTGCGAGTCCTTCTTGATCGGGTTGTCGAAGGGGCGAATGATGTCCTGGCCGGCCGGGTAGTCGGCGACGTTGGCGAGGTTCTCGGCCAGCGTCTTGCCGGTGACGGTGAGCACGTCGCCGTGCAGCAGGCCGGCGTCGAGCATGCGCTTCATGAGCGGCTGGATGCCGCCGATGGCGACCAGCTCGGACATCATGTACTTGCCGCTCGGACGCAGGTCGGCGAGCACCGGCGTGGTCTTGCCGATCTCGACGAAGTCATCGAGGGTGAGCTTGACGTCGACGGCATGGGCCATGGCGAGCAGATGCAGCACGCCGTTGGTGGAGCCGGCGAGCGCGATGATGACGCGGATGGCGTTCTCGAAGGCCTTGCGGGTCATGATGTCGCGCGGCTTGATGTCGCGCGCGAGCAGCTCCAGCACCTGCTGACCGGCACGGAAGCAGTCCGAGGCCTTGTCGGTCGAGACGGCATCCTGCGCGGAGGAGCCCGGCAGCGACATGCCCAGGGCCTCGATGGCGGAGGCCATGGTGTTGGCGGTGTACATGCCGCCGCAGGAGCCCGGGCCCGGGATGGCGGTGTCTTCGATCTGCTTGACCTGGATCAGGTCGATGTCGCCCTTGGCGTGCTGACCGACGGCCTCGAACACCGAGATGATGTCGGTGTGGCCGGCGCCCGGCTTGATGGTGCCGCCGTAGACGAAGATGGCCGGGCGGTTCAGGCGCGCCATGCCGATGATGCAGCCCGGCATGTTCTTGTCGCAGCCGCCGACGGCGACGATGCCGTCGAAGCCTTCGCAACCGGCCACGGTTTCGATGGAGTCGGCGATGACCTCACGCGAGACCAGCGAATACTTCATGCCTTCGGTGCCGTTGGCGATGCCGTCGGAAACGGTGATGGTGTTGAAGATCACGCCCTTGCCGCCGGCCGCATTCGCGCCCTTCTCGGCCTCTTCGGCGAGCTTGTTGATGTGCATGTTGCAGGGCGTGACATTGGCCCAGGTCGAGGCGATGCCGATCTGCGGCTTCTTGAAGTCTTCGTCGGTGAAGCCCACGGCGCGCAGCATGGCGCGGCCCGGTGCGGCTTCCACGCCATCCACCACCTGGGAGGAGTACTTGCGCATGTTGTCGGTGATGTCGGTCATCTTGGTAAATCCTTAAAGCGGTTTGCTGAGTACCAGCGAGTTGCGCTGGTAGTTGTAGAGGGATTGGCGGTACTTCGGCAGGTCATCCACCGAGGCCGGCTCGAAGCCGTGCTCCTGGAACCAGAGGCCGGTGCGCGTGGTGAGCACGAAGAGCTTGCGCAGACCCTTGCCGCTGGCGCGCTTCTCGAGGAACTCCATGAGTTCGCTGCCACGGTCGCTCTTGCGGTAGTTCGGGTGGATGGCGACGCAGGCGATCTCGCCGGCCGGCTCCTCGCCCTTGAGCACCGGCAGCGGATAGAGCGCGGCGCAGCCGATGATCATGCCGTCGCGTTCGACCACGGCGAACTGCGAGATTTCGTTCTCCAGCTTTTCGCGCTCGCGGCGGACGAGGATGCCTTCCTCCTCCAGCGGCTCGATGAGCTCGATGATGCCGCCGACGTCCTCGATCTCCGCGGTGCGGATCTCTTCGTAGGGGTCGTGGGTGATCAGCGTGCCTGAACCGTCGCGGGTGAACAGCTCCTGCAGCAGGGCGCCGTCACGCACGTAGGAAATGATGTGGACGCGCTTGACGCCCTCGCGGCAGGCCTCGCGGGCGGCATTCATGTGGCGCAGCAGTTCGGTGTCGATGACCTTGTTGCGCAGGTACTGGTCGACCTCGTTGGGGATCATTTCGCGCAGCAGGCGGTCGTCATCGTGGCCGATGATGCCCTCGCGCTCGCCCAGACAGATCAGCTTGTCGGCCTGCAGCGCGGTCGCCACCGAAACTGCGACATCTTCCGCGAGCAGGTTGAAGACTTCGCCCGTGGTCGAGTAGCCGGTCGGGCCGAGGATGACGATGTGATGGTTGGCGAGGTTCTTGTTGATGACCTCGGTATCCACCGCGCGCACTTCGCCGGTCAGGCAGAAGTCGACACCGTCACGCACGCCGTAGGGCTTGGCGGTGATGAAGTTGCCGGACACGGCATCGATCTTGGCGCCGAACATGGGCGAGTTGGCCAGGCCCATGGACAGCAGCGCCTCGATCTCCAGGCGGATGGCGCCGACCGCGTCCATGACGCAGCGCAGGGCCTCGCGCGTGGTCACGCGCAGACCGTTGTGGTACGGCGTTTCCAGGCCGTACTCGACCAGATTCTCGTCGATCTGCGGACGCGCGCCATGCACCAGCACGAGCTTGATGCCGAGCGAGTAGAGCAGGGCGATGTCATGCACGATGTAGCGGAAGTTCTCGTGGTTCACCGCTTCGCCGCCGAACAGCAGGACGAAGGTCTTGCCGCGATGCGCGTTGATGTACGGCGCGGAGTTGCGGAACCAGTGTACGTACTGTTCCGACATGGTGTCCTGGAAAGGATTCTGGCTGCTCAAGGTCATTGCCCTGCAACATGAGTGGGAACGCGTTCGGCGTCCGGGAAAGTCATTGATTGTATAGGGGCATCCGCCCTACAGGCAAAAGCGTCGTATCAACTGCTGCAGCAAGGTGATGGTGGGTGTCAGGCTGGCCAGTTCGAGGTGTTCGTCGGGCTGGTGAGCGGTCTCGATGGCCCCCGGCCCGATGATCAGCGCGTCCATGCCGAGCTCGTGCAGATAAGGGCCTTCGGTGCCGAAAGCGGCAGCCCCGGCGACATGGCCGGTGAGTTCCTCGGCGGCCAGCACCAGCGGCGAGTCGGCCGGTGTTTCCATGGCCGGCGTGCCGCTGAACAGCGATTCGTTGCTGATGCTGACCTGGTGTGCCTCGGCCAGCGGCAGCAGGCGCCGGCGGATTTCTCCGCGCAGCTCGTCCATGTCCATGCCGGGCAGCGGGCGCAGGTCGTACTGCAGCTCGCAGCGGGCACAGATGCGGTTGGGGTTGTCGCCGCCGTGAATGCAGCCGAGGTTGAGCGTCGGCACCGGCACGGTGAAGAGCGGGTTGTGATGCGCTGCCGCCAGTTCGCGCCGGTAGCCGATCAGTTCGCTGATGACGGCGTGCATGGCATCGAGGGCGTTGTGTCCCAGCGACGGGTCGCTGGAGTGGCCGCTGCGACCCTCGATGACGATGCGCTCCATCATCACGCCCTTCTGCAGGCGCAGCGGCTTCAGTCCGGTGGGCTCGCCAATGACGGCGAAGCGCGCCTGCGGGCGGCCGGCGCTGACCAGGGCCTTGGCGCCGGCCATGCTGGTCTCCTCGTCACAGGTGGCGAGGATGATCAGCGGCGCGCTCAGCGCCTTGCCGGCCCTGACCTGTGCGGCGGCCTCGCTGGCGGCGGCCAGAGCTAGCGGGAAGAAGCCCTTCATGTCGGCGGTGCCGAGGCCGTAGAGGCGACCGTCGCGCTCGCTCAGCGTGAACGGATCACTCTGCCAGCTGGCGGCATCGTAGGGCACGGTGTCGGTGTGGCCGGACAGCACCAGGCCGCCCGGGCCCGAGCCCAGGGTGGCAATGAGATTGGCCTTGCCCGGAGCCACCGACAGCACTTCGCAACGAAAGCCCAAGGCCTCGGCCCATTCCGCCAGATGCGCGATGACCTCGGCGTTGCCCTGATCCCAGGAGGGATCGGTGCAGCTGATGCTCGGTGTCGCGATCAGGGTGCGGAGCTGGTGCAGGAGGGTGGCGTTCATGGCATGAGCTGGCGTTCGGCTAGCGCTCTACCTTACACCGGCGGGCGGGCGAGTGGTACCCGTCGGGGATGCTGTGAAACGACAAGACCCCGACAAGGAGGGCCCTGTCGGGGTCTTGCATGGTGCTGCCGTGACGGGGTGCCGGCTGATGCCGGCGCGCCATCAGGGCTGCAGGCTGGTGAGCGAGCTCAGCACGCCGGCGAGCGGAGCGCCGATAACCGGGATCTGGGTCAGTGCGCCTTGCAGGGCACCGAGGCCGCTGAGACCGTCGAAGCCGGGCATGCTGGCAGGGCTGCCGCTGCCGGATGCGGCCAGCTGCTGCGGCAGAGCCTGCAGGTCGGTGGCCAGCGTGGACGCCAGCGCGGTCACACCCGCCTGGTAGCCTTCCGGAGTGGGGGCGGCCTGGAGCAGATCGACGACGCCATCGACCACATCGGCGACGAGCAGCAGCACGGCGGGCACCAGCGGAGCCTGTGCGGCGGTGCCGGCACCGCTGCGCAGCTGGGTCGAGATAGCGCGCAGGGCATCGGCCTGAGCGGCCAGCTGCGTCGGATCCATCGGAACCGGGCTGCCGCCGCCGGACGGTGCCTGCGAGGCGAAGCCGGTCAGCAGCGCCTGCAGCTGGGCCGGATCGAACGGCAGCTGGTTGGCTCCGGGCATGCTGCTGCCCGGCAGCGGCAGGGCCGACGGATCCAGGTCGCAGCTGGTGCTGCCGGTCATGGACATGAGCAGGCCGCCGACGGAGAGCAGCAGGTCCTGCACTGCCGTGGCCAGGGCTGCCTGCTGCGGCGCGGTCAGGGTGGCCTGGCCGGCAGCGGCATCGAGCGCCAGGGCGTCAAGAACGTCGAGCGTGCGCAGGGACACGGTGTTGTCCAGGCAGGTCAGCACCTGGGCTGCCGGCAGCGGAGCCGGCAGGGCGCTGGAGCCGCTGATCAGCGCGCCGAACAGCTGCTCGGACAGGGCGGTCTGGATGGGATCGGCCGGGCCGGGGATGCCGACACCCGTGCTGCCGGTGCCAGTGCCGGTGCCCGTTCCGTTGTTGTTGCCGGTACCGCTGGTGCCATTGCTGTTGCTATTGCTGTCGGCAGCGGGCTGGGTGCTGTCGGAGCCACTGTCAGTGGGACCGCAGCCGGCCAGGGCGACAGCGGTTGCGAGCATGAGCGTCTTGAAATGCATGGATGTCACCAGAGGTTTGTCAGAGCGGGTCTGTATTTATTTTGAGCGGCAAGCGTATCGATTCTGTGGCGTATCGCAATGCCGTTTTACAATAGCTATACAGAAATGCCGTGACTCACTCGGCGTCGGCGCGGGTCTTGCGTTGCTTTTCCAGGATGCGGCCGAAGAACAGGCCGAGCTCGAACAGCAGCCACATGGGCACCGCGAGCATGGTCATGGAGAGCGCGTCGGGCGGGGTCAGGAACATGGCCACGAAGAAGCAGCCGACGATGATGTAGCGGCGCTTGTCGGCCAGCGTGGCGCTGTTGATGATGCCGGCGGCGATCAGCACCAGCACGGCGACCGGGATCTCGAAGGTGAAGCCGAAGACCAGGAAGAGCTTGAGGGCGAAGTCCAGGTAGAGATTGATGTCGGTCATCATGGCCACGCCGGCCGGGCCGATGCGGGTGAAGAAGCCGAGTATGGACGGCAGCGTGATGAAATAGGCGAAGGCCACGCCGGCGTAGAACAGCACCACGCTGGAGATCACCAGGGGAATGGCGATGCGGCGCTCGTGCTTGTACAGCGCCGGCGCTATGAAGCCCCAGATCTGCACCAGGATGTATGGTATGCAGGCGAACAGGGCGACGAAGAAGGTCAGCTTGAACGGCGCCATGAAGGGCGAGGTGATGTCGGTCGCGATCATGGTACTGCCCGGCGGCAGCAGGGCGCGCAGCGGTGCCGACAGCCAGGCGTAGATGTCGTTGGCGAAGAAGGCGAGCGCGAAGAAGACCAGGATGAGCGCGCCGAGTATGCGCATCAGGCGCGTGCGCAGCTCGATGAGATGGGCAACCAGCGGCATCTCGGGTTCGGGCAGTTCCGGCGTCTGACTCATGGTTTCTCTGCGGGGGGCGTGGTGTCGTTCTGCTGCGGCGCGGCGTCACGCAGGGCGGAGCCGATACGCGACTCGGTATCGGTCATCGCCGCCTTGATCTCGCTGGCGCTGCCTTCGATGGCATCGAGACCGCTGGCGGCCTTCGCCTTCTCCAGCTCCTTCTTGATGCGCTCGCGCATTTCGGCGGCGGCGACCTCGTTCTCGATGTCGGCCTGGACACTGATGAGCAGGCGCCGGATGCGGCCGACCCAAGCCCCGGCCATGCGCGCGGCATGCGGCAGCTTTTCCGGGCCGAGCACGACCAGCGCGATGACCGCGAGCAGCAGCAGTTCACTGAAACCGACATCAAACATGAGGCAGGGTGCTCTCTGTCTGCATCAGGGCCTTACTGGCCCTGGCGCGGTTCGTTGTGCGACTCGTGACTGGCAGTCGGCTGGCTGTTCTGCGTCGGCGGCGTCTGCTGCTGGTTGAGCTGGGCAGGCGGTGCCGGCGGCGTCGTGGTCTCGTCCTTCATGGACTCCTTGAAGCCCTTGATGGCGCCGCCAAGGTCCTTGCCGAGGTTCTTCAGCTTGGAGGTGCCGAAGATCATGACCACGATCAGCAGCAGCAGGAGAATGTGGGGCAGTGAAATTCCGGACAGCATGGTGGTTCTCCTCGCCCGTGGGCGTGCAAATGAGTGTCAGTCGCCGTCGCTGCGAGCGGCCTTCTCGGCCAGGCCCGACAGGTCGAAGCGGCGAGCCAGTTCGTCCAGTACCTGATCCGGGTGCACATTGAGCTGACTCAACATGACCAGGGTGTGAAACCAGAGGTCGGCCGTTTCATAGACCAGCTCCTCGACATTGCCGCTGTGCTCGGCATCCTTGGCGGCGAGCAGCGTTTCCGTGCATTCCTCGCCGACCTTTTCCAGGATCTTGTTGAGACCCTTGTGGTAGAGGCTGGCGACATAGGAGCTGTCGGGCGACGCCGTCTTGCGCGCCGCCAGTACCTCGGCCAGTGCCGAAAACACATCGCTCATGACTTGTAGATCTCTTCCGGTTGTTTCTGCACGGCATCGACAACCTGCCAGCCGCCATTCTCGTAGCGGCGATAGAAGCAGGATTCGCGTCCGGTGTGGCAGGCAATGCCGCCGAGCTGCTCGATCTGCAGGATGACGACATCGCCATCGCAATCGAGCCTGAGTTCCTTGAGCAGCTGCACATGCCCGGATTCCTCGCCCTTGCGCCAGAGCTTGCGACGCGAGCGCGACCAGTAGATGCCGCGCTGCTCGGCCACGGTCAGGCTGAGCGCTTCGCGGTTCATCCAGGCGACCATGAGCACGCGGCCGCTGAGGTGGTCCTGGGCGATGGCCGGCACCAGGCCGTCCTCGTCCCAGCGCACCGCATCGAGCCAGTCGGTCGACTTGGATTCGGGGTCAGACATTGCAATTACCGTGTTTCTGGTTCATCGAATCATCAGCATACCGGAAAGCCGGGAGTGGCGTCATTTTGCGAGCAAGCGCCATGCCAGACTCAGGCCGATCAGCGCCAGACCCAGCTGCAGGCCGCCCGCCAGTGCCAGCTGGCCGGCGCTGCTGGTCACTGCCACACCGGTGCCGGCGATGATGCCGGCCCAGGCCAGGAAGTCCTGGCGGCGGCCATCACGCAGCTGACGCTGCAGCAATCTGAGCTCGGCCAGCTGGCGGCTCTGCCACTGACCGGCCTGGCGCATCTGGGTGAGGGCGTCGAAGACCAGCTGCGGCATGTCCGGCAGACCGGCCAGCAGGATGGGCGTGTCTTCGGTGATGCGCCGCAGCAGGGCACGCGGGCCGATGCGGTCCTGCAGCCACTGCTTGAGCAGCGGCTGCGCCAGGCTCCAGATGTCGAGCTGGGGGTAAAGGTCGCGGCCGAGGCCTTCGACATGGATCAGTGTCTTCAGCAGCAGCACGAACTGGGGCGGAATCTGCAGTTCATGCGTGCGGGCGAGATCGAGCAGGCCGGCCAGGATGGGCGCCAGCTGGACCTGGTCTATGGGCTTGGACAGCACCGGCTCGACCAGGCGGCGGACCTCCTGGGTGATCAGCTCCATGGGCGCGCCGGCCGGGATCCAGCCGGCCTGGGCGGCAATGCGCACGAGCTGGCTGAAGTCGCGCTGGATCAGGCTGAGCGCGATCTGCGCGATGGTGAGCTGATCGTCGGTGGGCAGCGAGCCGACGATGGCGCAATCGAGACCGATGAAGCGCGGGTCGGCCGGGTTGCCGGTCTCCACGTAGACATTGCCCGGATGCATGTCGGCATGGAAGAAATTGTCGCGGAAGACCTGGGTGAAGAAGATGGTCAGGCCCTTCTCGG
This sequence comes from Perlucidibaca sp., assembly GCA_023265995.1. Classification (GTDB taxonomy): domain Bacteria; phylum Pseudomonadota; class Gammaproteobacteria; order Pseudomonadales; family Moraxellaceae; genus Perlucidibaca. The sequence continues at coordinate 3,850 of JAHFSA010000006.1, read as the reverse complement.
CCAGACGCTGGCGGTCTATGCCGAGGCGCTTGAAGGTGGCGTGATCGGTGATCGGCACGCCTTCGATGCGCTCGGCGATCATGACTTCGGTGCTGCCGTTGGCGTCGTGCACTTCCGGCACGTAGAACAGCGGCGAGTTGGCGAAGTTCAGACGCAGCTGGCGGGTGTTGTCGGCTTCGCGCGCGAGGTCGGTCTCGTCGAGCAGGGTGCGCTCGTAGTCGGAGACGATGCGCTGCAGCGGCAGCACGCGCATGTGCAGGCGCTCCTCGGCGATCCGCGCGAGATCCTTGAGCAGCGCCATGTCGGTGCGGATGCGGTCGGCCACGCCCGGACGCAGCACCTTGACCACGACCTCGCGGCCGTCGCGCAGGGCGGCGGTATGGACCTGGGCGATCGAGGCGGCGGCCAGCGGCTCGTCATCGAAGCGGGCGAAGTGCTCGCTCAGCGGCATGCCGAGGGCGCGCTCGACCACGGCGCGGGCGGCGCTGGTCGCGAACGGCGGCACGTTTTCCTGCAGGCGCGAGAGCTCGTCGATCAGTGCCGGTTCGAGCAGGTCGCGGCGGGTGGCGATGAGCTGGCCGAGCTTGATGAACAGCGGTCCCAGCTCCTCGAAGGCGAGGCGGACATGATCGGGCTGGCTGGCGCGGGCGGCGCCGGTCCACCAGGCCGGATGCAGGCGGAAGGCGAGCAGGGCGAAGCGTGCCAGCGGCGTCGGGGGCGGCGGCAGCAGGGTGTCGAGGCGATAGCGGGCGAAAACGGTCCAGAGCTGCAGCAGGCGCGGCCAGTGTCGAATCATGCCGAGACTTCCGGGCTGTTGCGGCGACTGGCGCCCTGGCGTGCGGCCAGACTGGCGGCACGTTGCTGCAGGCGCTGCGTGCGCGCTTCCAGGCGCTCGACATCGGCACGCAGATCCTGGCTTTCCTCGATGAATTCCTCGATCTCCCAGCGCACCGGCAGCAGCGCCTGCTCCTGCTGCAGGTATTCGCTGCTGTTCATCAGGAAGGTCTTGGCGGCCTTGCGGGCGAAGCCGAAGAGGCCGCGCACCTGCTGTCCGATCTGATGGCTGGCGATGTCGCCGAAGAGCATGCCCAGCGGCTCCTCCCAGTCGATGTCGAGCTGCTTGCCGATGGCATGCAGCTGCTCGATGAGCTGGACCTGGCCGTGCACGCGCAGGGGGCCGCCGATCAGCTGCGGCTGCTGCGCCAGGGCGAGCTTGAGCAGGGCCAGGCTGTGTGCCTCGATGGTGGCATGCGGGCGCTGGTCGGCCTCGGTCGAGAGGCGGATGCGGCCCGGACGGATCTGCACCATGAAGCTCAGGCGCGGCGCCTCGGTTTCGATGTACAGGCACTTGCCGTCGAGCGCGGCGAGACGCTGCTGCGTCGCCGGGTCAAAGCGCAGGGCCTGGTTGACGAGGCTCTCGACGGCGCGCAACGCGAGCACGTAGGGCAGTGATGGCATGGCGAACTCGCGGGGCGCTTTCATGGTCGTTCTCAGAACTTGAAGCCGCGGTGCAGGGCGACGATGCCGCCGGTGAGGTTGTGATAGTCACAACGCTCAAAGCCGGCGTTCTGCATCATGCCCTTGAGGGTTTCCTGGTCAGGATGCATGCGGATGGACTCGGCCAGGTAACGATAGCTCTCGGCATCGTTGGCGACCAGCTTGCCCATGAGCGGCAGCAGCGAGAACGAATAGGCGTCGTAGACCTTGGCCAGCGGCTCGATGACCGGCTTGGAGAATTCGAGCACGAGCAGGCGGCCGCCCGGCTTCAGCGACTGGTACATGGAGCGCAGGGCGGCATCCTTGTCGGTGACGTTGCGCAGGCCGAAGGCGATGGTGATGAGATCGAAGCTGCCGGGTGCGAACGGCAGGCACTCGGCATTGGCCTGGACGAACTCGACCTGGCCGGCGACGCCGACATCGAGCAGCTTGTCGCGGCCGACGGCGAGCATGGAGGCATTGATGTCGGCGAGCACGACGCGGCCGTTGCCGCCGACTTCCTTCTGGAAGGCGCGCGCGAGGTCGCCGGTGCCGCCGGCGATGTCCAGCACCTGCTGGCCCGGGCGCACGCCCGACATCTCGATGGTGAAGCGCTTCCACAGGCGGTGGATGCCCAGCGACATGAGGTCGTTCATCATGTCGTACTTGGCGGCCACCGAATGGAAGACCTCGGCGACCTTCTCTGCCTTCTCTTCCTTGCGCACCGTCTGGTAGCCGAAATGCGTGGTCTCGCCGGCAGCCGGTCTGGCCGGCACGGCTTCGCCACTGGCCAGCGGGCCGTTGGCGGGGGGCAGGGAGGAGCGGCGGTCAGTCATTCGGGGTCTCGCAGGCAAAGGGGTTGGCGCTGCCGTTTTCCAGCCTGTCGAGGATACGACGTTCGCGGCCGATGAAGGTATCGAGGAATTCGGCGACCGACTTCATCGGCTTCATGACCGCGAAGCCCTGGCCCATGAAGTCGTAGAGGCCGCCGAGACCGGCCATGCGCGCCGGGCGTGCCGCCATCTTGAAGGTGGCGGTGATCAGGCGCGAGCGCACGTAGCGGTCGAGGCCGAGGCCGAGCTCGCGCAGCAGCTGCATCTGCTGGCGGCGCTCCTCGAAGTGGCCGCAGCGTCGGTAGGCGGCAATGATGTCGTCATCGCCCGGGGCGTCGGCGCAGCCGTGCGCGAGCAGGTCGCGGGCGACCTCCTCGTCGAGTTCGCCGGTGAGGGCGTTGAGTTCGACCGCGATGGCGGCCGTGCGCATGACCGAGTCCGGCAGCATGCGGGTGGCCACCGGCAGCGCCTTCTCGATTTCGCGTGCCAGCTCCTCGATGTCGAGACCGGTGTAGATCTCGCTCAGGAAGAATTCGGTGATCGGCCGGAAGCGGTCATCGCCCAGCGAGTCGGCATGGGTATGACGCAGACGTGCGATCTGCGCGTGCTGCAGCGCCTCGACGGCGAGCAGCAGCTCGGCGTCCTGGTGGCGTGCCCAGGCACGATAATGGGCAATACCGGTGCGAATGCGGTCGGCGCTCTTCAGCTCCACGGTCCTGTTGTCAGCCATCGTCGGCATGCTGTATTCCTCGGCAAAGTCGCTTGCATCCATGCTGTGAGCCAATGCATTGCTGCTCATGCAGAATCCCTCTTACAAAATGAAACGGCTCAGATCCTCGTCCTGAACCAGGGCCCCGAGATGTTCTTCGACATGCTGCGGGGTGATCACGAGCGTCTCCGCGCCCTGTTTTGCAGCCAGTTCGGCGGCGTCGAATCCGATACGTTCAAGCAAACGCTCGAGCACGGTATGGAGACGACGCGCACCAATGTTTTCCGTGCGCTCATTGACCTGCCAGGCCACTTCGGCGAGGCGACGGATGGTTTCCGGGGCGAAGGCGATGTGCAGGCCCTCGGTCGCCAGCAGCGCCTTGTACTGTTCCGTGAGCGAGAAATTCGGCTCGGTCAGGATGCGTTCGAAGTCGTTCGGGCTCAGTGCCTCCAGCTCGACGCGGATGGGCAGGCGGCCCTGCAGCTCCGGGATCAGGTCCGAGGGCTTGGCGAGATGGAAGGCGCCGGAGCAGATGAACAGGATGTGGTCGGTCTTGATCATGCCGTACTTGGTGTTGACCGTGCAGCCCTCGATCAGCGGCAGCAGGTCGCGCTGCACGCCCTCGCGCGAGACGTCGGCGCCGATCACCCCGCTTTCGCTGCGCCGGCACACCTTGTCGATCTCGTCGATGAAGACGATGCCGTTCTCCTCGACGTTGCGCAGCGCCTCGGCCTTGACCGCTTCCTCGTCGATCAGCCTGCCGGCCTCTTCTTCGGTGAGCTGCTTCAGCGCCTCGCCGATGCGCAGCTTCTTGCTGCGCGCCTTGCCGCCG
>JAHFSA010000005.1 GCA_023265995.1 Perlucidibaca sp. | reverse complement strand
TCACCATTCTGGCCAAGAACACCGCCATCCGCTGGACGGATGCCCGTGACGGCCAGGAGTACCGCATCAACATCGTCGACACCCCGGGTCACGCCGACTTCGGTGGTGAAGTCGAGCGCGTGCTGTCCATGGTCGACTCCGTCTGCCTGCTCGTCGACTCCGTCGACGGCCCGATGCCGCAGACCCGCTTCGTGACCATGAAGGCTTTCGCCCGCGGTCTCAAGCCCATCGTCGTGCTCAACAAGGTCGACCGCCCGAGCGCTCGTCCGCACTGGGTCATGGACCAGGTCTTCGAACTCTTCGACAACCTCGGCGCCACCGATGAACAGCTCGACTTCCCGGTGGTCTACGCCTCCGGCCTGAACGGCATCTCCGGTTTCGAAGCCGACAACCTCGGCACCGACATGACCGCGCTGTTCCAGACCATCATCGATCGCGTCAGCCCGCCGCCGGTGAACAGCGACGGCCCGTTCCAGATGCAGATCTCGTCGCTGGACTACAACAGCTACGTCGGCGTCATCGGCATCGGCCGCATCACCCGTGGTCGCGTCAAGACCAACACCCCGGTCACCATCGTCGATGGCGAAGGCAACAAGCGCAACGGCCGCATCCTGCAGATCATGGGCTACCACGGCCTGACCCGCCTGGAAGTGCCGGAAGCCGAAGCCGGCGACATCGTCTGCATCACCGGCATCGAAAAGCTGGGCATTTCCGACACCCTCTGCGATCCGCAGTGCGTCGAAGCCATGCCGCTGCTCACCGTCGACGAACCGACCGTGAACATGACCTTCCAGGTCAACAACTCGCCGTTCGCCGGTCGCGAAGGCAAGTTCGTGACCTCGCGCAACATCAAGGATCGCCTGGAAAAGGAACTGATCCACAACGTCGCGCTGCGCGTCGAACCCACCGACAGCCCGGACCGCTTCAAGGTCTCCGGCCGCGGCGAACTGCATCTCTCGGTGCTGATCGAAAACATGCGTCGTGAAGGCTTCGAAATGGGCGTGTCGCGTCCGGAAGTCATCATGAAGATGGTCGATGGCGTGAAGTCCGAGCCGTTCGAGAACGTCATTTTCGACGTTGAAGAACAGCATCAGGGCGGCGTCATGGAACAGATGGGTGCTCGCAAGGGCGACATGACCAACATGGTTCTCGACGGCAAGGGTCGCATCCGCATCGAGGCCACCGTGCCGTCGCGCGGCCTGATCGGCTTCCGCTCCGAGTTCCTGACCATGACCTCCGGCACCGGCATCATGACCTCCAGCTTCTCGCACTACGGCCCGGTCAAGTCCGGCGACGTGGCGAAGCGCCAGAACGGCGTGCTGATCTCGATGGTCCAGGGCACCGCCCTCGGCTATGCCCTGTGGAACCTGCAGGAACGCGGCCGCATGTTCATCGGCCCGCAGACCGAAGTCTACGAAGGCATGGTCATCGGTCTCTGCGCACGTGGCGACGACATGGCCGTGAACCCGACCAAGGGCAAGCAGCTGACCAACGTCCGCGCCTCCGGCACCGACGAAAACATCGTGCTGACCCCGGCCGTCCGTTTCACGCTGGAACAGGCTCTCGAGTTCATCGAAGACGACGAGCTGGTCGAAGTCACCCCGCAGACGATCCGCATCCGCAAGCGTCACCTGACGGAAAACGATCGCAAGCGCGCCAGCCGCGGCGGCTGATGCCGTTGCTGTCAGCGTAATGAAAAAGCCCGCCAATCGGCGGGCTTTTTCTTGCGTGAGGGTTTTGCATGGCAACAAAAGCAGCAGCTCCAGCTATCGAGCCACATTGCCGTCAGCCACTCAGACCAGAGTCAGCAACTGCTCGCGGAACCAGTCCGGCATGGCCGTGCGGCGGCCCGTCTGCGGGCTGACGCAGACCGTCACCGTCTCGGCTTCGGCGGCGATGCGCTGCTGGGCGGTGCTGAACAGCGCGTAATGGAAGACGATGCGGTCCTCTCCGGTGATCTCGGCACGCATGCCGATCTGCAAGGTATCCGGATACACCACCGGCGCCTTGTAGCGGCAGCGGGCATCCGCAATCACCATGCCGACACCGGCCTCGAACAGGCGCGGAAAGATCGCCAGCGCTTCCATCAGGCTGATGCGGGCATTTTCGAGGTACTGGAAGTACATCACGTTGTTGACGTGGCCGAGGGCATCCATGTCGCCCCAGTTCACCTTCAGCGCATGCACGAACGGATAGGCCGCCTGCAGCTCGGCCAGCGAAGACGGGCCGCGCGGACGCGTCGCCAGGGTCTCGGGCGCGCTCATGAGGCCGGCTTCTCCGGCGTCCAGCCCTGCGGCCGCTCGTAGTCGTCACCGCTGAGGAACTTTTCCAGCTGCTCGTCGAGGAACTTGCGCGCCTGCGGATCCATGACGCTGAGACGGTTCTCGTTGATCAGCATGGTCTGGTGGCGCAGCCACTGCATCCAGGCTTCCTTGGACACCGTCTCGAACAGCTCCTGGCCACGCGGGCCGGGGAAGGGGGCGAAGGCCATGCCTTCGAGTTCCTGCTTCAACTTGCGACAAAACACCATGCGCGCCATCACTCGTTCTCCACCAGCGCCTGCAGGCGCTGCAACAACTGTTGTACCGGCGCCGGCACACCCAGTGCCGGCAGAGGCGCGAGTGTAACCCACTGCCCCGGAGCCTCGTTAACCGCACCTGCCTGATCATGCCCCCGCACCAGCAGCGGGTGGATATGCAGACGGAAATGCGAGAACACATGCACGAAAGCCGGCCAGTCCTGGCCATGCGGCGCCTCGGCATCCAGCGCCAGCTCGGGAAAGGTCCACAGACCACCCCAGAGGCCGGCGGGAGGCCGCTGCTGCATCCAGACCTGACCATGTTCATTGAGCTGCAGCAGCATGCGTGTGCTGCGCTCGGGCACCGCCGCCTTGCGCTTCTTCTGCGGATACAGCGCCGGGTTGCCCTCGGCGCGCCCGCGACAACTGTCGGCGAGCGGGCAGAGCGCGCAGGCCGGGCGAGTGCGCGTGCAGATCATGGCACCGAGATCCATCATGGCCTGGTTGTAGTTCGGTGCCCGTGCCTGCGGCGTGCAGTCTTCGGCGACCTGCCAGAAGCGCCGCAGGACATCGGCCTGGGCCGGATCGCCGGCCAGCGCCTCGTGGCGGGCCAGCACGCGCTTGACGTTGCCATCGAGAATGGCCGCGCGCTGCCCCATGCCCAGGGACAGGATGGCGCCCGCCGTCGAGCGGCCTATGCCGGGCAGGGCGCTGAGGGCATCCAGATCCGCCGGCAGCTCGCCGCCATGACGATCCACCGCCAGCTGTGCCGCCTTGTGCAGGTTGCGGGCGCGGGCGTAGTAGCCCAGGCCGGTCCAGTGGTGCAGCACGTCATCAAGCGCGGCCTCGGCCAGATCGGCCAGGGTCGGGAAGCTCGCCATGAAGCGTTCGAAATAGGGGATGACCGTGGCCACCTGGGTCTGCTGGAGCATGATCTCCGAGACCCAGACGCGGTAGGGCGTGACCGCAAGCTGCCAGGGCAGGTCCTTGCGGCCGTGACGATCGAACCAGGTCAGTACCCGGTCGGCGAAATCATTGCTTGAAGAGGTCAAAGAGTTTCTTCACTGCTTCCTGTTGCTGGGGGTTCAGCTTTTCGCCGAGCTTGTCCTGGAGTCTGGCCTTGCCCTTGTCGACCTCCTCGCCGAGACGGGACCTGGCGAGCTGCGCGGCAATGCCCTGCATGCCCTGACGATCGAGCGAGCAGAGCGTGACCAGGCTGCCCTTGAGGTTGCCGTTGCAGTGCACCGGAATCTCGTAGTCGGCCATTTTCGCGTACTTGTCACCCCAGTACTTCTTGTCGAGCTTGAGCTGGAAGCGGTAATCGACATCCTGGGTGAGCAGGTTGTAGGTGCCGTTGCCACCGACCTGGATATCCCTGAGGTCGGCCTTCATGGACTTGTTGCTGACCACGCCCTGATTCAGGCTGGTCTCACCCAGCATGCTGACGATCTCGGTATCGCGCGACTTGCCCTTGAGCGTGGCGACATCGCGCCCGGTCAGCGCCGGCAGCAAGGCCTGATACTGGCCGAGGGCGTTGAACAGGGCATCGGTGATATTGATGCCCTTGATCAGGCCATTCTCCAGATGCAGCGTGTTCGGGCCCTGCGCCGTGCGTATCCAGGCATCGGCATCATTGCCGACCACCTTCACCGAACCATTGAAATTCATGCGCCCGGTGAAGACATCCTTCTTCAGGGCCGCCTTGGCGATGGGCGCCAGGTCGATCTGCTTGATGTCGGGATTCATGGTGATGACCGGCTGCGCGCCACGCACGTCTATGGTCACCGGCACGCTGAAGCTGCCGCTGTAGATGCTGCCGCGCAGCTCGCTGACAGTGACCACACCGCCACGCGCCGCCGCGCTGACACGGAACTGGCTGATCGGGTAGGTCATGATGTCGAGCTTGCCGGCGCTGAGCCCGATGTCGAGGTTCTGGCTGCGCAGCAGCTGCACCGGCAGGATGCCGGCGACGGCCTTCTTCGTCGTGGCGGCATCGGCCTTGTTGACCGAGGTCGCGGCCTCCGGCGGCAGATAGCTGTCGGCATTGAGCTGATCGAGGTTGAGGCGGGCGTAGAGGCGGCCGGCAGGCAGCTCGCGCACGCCGGCCTCGCCGGTGATGGTGCTGCCATCGAGGGCGATGCGCAGATTGCGAGCGAGGAATTCGTGCTCGTTGCCGGCCAGCTCGGCGCGCAGGCTGGCGCGCTTGAGCACGTTGGCATCACGCGTGACCGGCGGCTTGAGACCGAGTTTGGCCATCAGCTCGCGCGGATTGAAGTTGCCGGTCTGCAGCGAGCCGGTGGCGGTCATGCCGCGCGTCAGCGGCTGCGCCCCCGAGGCCAGCGCCGGCAGTTTCGCCGCCAGCTGGCCGTCCATGCGCAGGCCGGCTGCCTGCAGCACCAGCTCGCGCAGGTTGATGTCACCCTGCTTCCAGTTGGCCTCCAGCGCCGATTGCATGGTCACCGGCAGCGGAGCCGGCAGCGCCTTGTCGGCCAGCAGCGCCTGCATGCGGATACCCGGGAGACTGACCTGACCGCTGGCCAGGTCGGCGCGCAGGTCGCTCTTCAGATGCGCCGTGACCGGCGCCGGCCGGCCCTTGTCCTGATAGCTCGCCTGCACGTCCAGCGCGGAAACCTGCAGCTGCTGTTTCGCCAGATCCGCCAGCACCTCGCCAGTCACTTCGACGGCGGCCGGTGCCACCAGAGCCGGATCACGGTAGGACAGCGCCAGATGCAGGCCCTCGACGCGATGCTGCTGCGCCTTGAGGTCGGCGCTGACGCGTGTCGCCTTCAGCACGACATCGGCCGGTGCCGGCAGCAGGCTGCCGGACAGCTTGCTGTCGAGGTCGAGATTACTCAGCACATGTTTCCGGGCATCGAGATCGAGTCGGACATTGGCGGCGAAACGGTTATCGGCGACCAGGGTCTTGCCGGCGGCATCCTTCTGGCTGAAGCGGAACTGCGCCTTGAGCGGGAACTCGGCATCGGGATCGATGTTCTCCGCCTGCACGGCCACCTGCTCGATGTCACGGGTGACACCACTCTTGCGGTCAGTCACGGTCAGGCGCGTGTTCTTCACGTCGAGATCCTTGATCGCGAACGCTACCCGCTTCGACTCTTCCTTTTCCGGATTCTTCAGCTTCTCGAGCAGATGATCCCAACTCGTGCTGCCATCGGCGTACTGCACCAGACGCAGCGCGGCACCATCGAGATGCACCGCGTCGATGCTGGCCTTGCCGGAGAGCAGCGGCATCAGCTCGACCGACACCGAGGCATCCCGGACTTCCGCCAGGGTTTCCTTCAGTGCCGGATCGGCCAGCGTGGTCTCGCCAAGACGGATACCGATGTTGGGATAGAGCTGCCAGGCCAGACTGCCCTTGAGCGTCAGCTCCATGTCGGTCTTGGACCTGACCACCGAGGCCAGCTCCTGCTTGTAGTCGTTGGGGTCGAGCACGAACACGACATAGGCCGCGAGTGCGGACAGGGCGACAACGACAGCGGCAACACCACCGCCCAGCCAGAGCAACAGACGCTTCATGATGACCTCGACAGAATCAGGTCCGGAGGACTCTACCGCAGCCGGCAGAGGGCCTGCCAGTGCGCAGACGGCGCTATTCCTAACAAGCGTTAATTTGACAGGGAAAGGCCCATGCCTGAGACTAGGAATCGTTCTCAACACCATCTTGGGTCAGTTTTCACTGTGCGCCTTTCCGAGCTACCGCGTTACGCCACGGCCATCGTCCGGCATGTCGAGGCAGCCTATGACGCCGATCCGATCGCCCGCCGCCTTGCTGACCTGGGCTTCGTCCCGGGGGAAACCGTGCGCCTGACCGCCACCGGCCCCGTCGGTGCCGACCCGGTGCTGGTGCAGATCGGCTTCACCCGCTTTGCCCTGCGCCGCACCGAAGCCGCCCGCGTGATCGTCAGCGAGGTGGCGGCATGACCACGGCCACCATGGCGCGCATTGCCCTGGTCGGTAACCCGAACTGCGGCAAGACCTCCCTGTTCAACCAGATGACCGGCGCCCGCCAGAAAGTGGCTAACTATGCCGGTGTCACCGTCGAGCGCAAGGAAGGCCGTCTGCTGCTGCCCTCCGGCCGCAGCCTGCAGGTGCTCGATCTGCCCGGCGCCTACAGTCTCGATGCCGCCAGCCCGGACGAGGCCATCACCCGCGCCGTCTGCCTGGGAGAGTTCCCCGGCGAGGCCGCGCCCGACCTCATCGTCTGTGTCGCCGACGCCACCAACCTGCGCCTGCACCTGCGCTTCGTGCTCGAAGCCAAGCGTCTGGGCCGGCCCATGGTGCTGGCGCTGAACATGATGGACGCCGCCGCCCGACGCGGCATCCGCATCGATGTCCCCGCCCTGGCCGCAGGCCTCGGCATGCCGGTGATCGAGACCATCGCGGTGCGCCGCGACGGCATCGTGCCGCTGCTGCAGACGCTGGATGGCACGCTGCCGCAACAGGCCCCGGCACCGCACGATGGCGACCTGCATGCCGCCGTGCGCAGCCTGCTCGCCGACACCGTGGTCATGCCCACCGCCACCGACGCCCGCGACGATGCCCTCGACCGCGTGCTGCTGCACCCGGTGCTGGGCCTGATCATTCTCGCCCTGGTCATGTTCATGATGTTCCAGGCCGTGTTCTCCTGGGCCGGACCGTTCATGGATGCCATCGCCAGCGGCGTCACCGCGCTCGGCCAGTTCAGCACCGCCGCCATGCCCGCCGGCATTCTGCGCAGCCTGCTCAATGACGGCATCTTCGCCGGCGTCGGCGGCGTGCTGGTATTCCTGCCGCAGATTCTCATCCTGTTCTTCTTCATCCTCGTGCTCGAGGAGTCCGGCTACCTGCCACGCGCCGCCTTCCTGCTCGACCGCATGATGTTCAAGGCCGGCTTGACCGGCCGTGCCTTCATCCCGCTGCTGTCCAGCTTCGCCTGCGCGATTCCGGGCATCATGGCCACGCGCAGCATCTCCGATCCGCGCGATCGCCTGGTCACCATCCTGGTGGCGCCGCTGATGACCTGCTCGGCGCGCCTGCCGGTCTACACCCTGCTGATCGGCGCCTTCATTCCGGCGCAAACGGTGTGGAACGTCTTCAACCTGCAGGGCGTGGTGCTGTTCGCGCTCTATTTCGGCGGCGTCGCCAGTGCCCTGCTGGTCGCCACCGTGATGAAGCTGTTCCAGAACGATCGCAGCGAACATGCTCTGCTGCTGGAGCTGCCCAGCTACCGCCTGCCGGACTGGAAAAGCATCGCCATCGGCCTCTACGAGCGCGGCATGATCTTCCTCAAGCGCGTCGGCGGCATCATTCTCGCCGTCACCGTGCTGCTCTGGTTCCTCGCCAGCTTCCCGGCACCGCCGACGGGCGCCACGCTGCCCGCCATCGACTACAGCTTCGCCGGCATCCTCGGCCACTGGCTGTCCTTGCTCTTCGCACCCATCGGCTTCAACTGGGAAATCTCGATTGCGCTGATCCCCGGCATGGCAGCCCGCGAAGTCGTGGTGGCCGCGCTCGGCACCGTCTACGCCATGTCCGGCAATGACAGCATGGTCGCCAGCCAGCTCGGCGGCATGATCGCGCACCAGTGGCCGCTGGCCACCGGCCTGTCGCTGCTGGTGTGGTTCATCTTCGCGCCGCAGTGCCTGTCGACGCTGGCCACCGTGCGCCGCGAGACCGGCTCCTGGCGCTCGGTCGGCATCATGGCCGGCTATCTCTTCGGACTGGCCTACCTGGCCTCGTTCATCACCTACCAGCTGGCCGTGAGGCTGACATGAGCGGCATCTGGCTGCAGTACCTCCTGGTCGGCCTGCTGCTGGCCTGGAGTCTGCTGCGCGTGCTGCGTCAGCTCTTCCCCAACCTCATCCGTGACAGCCAGAACCGTCTCGCACAGGGCGCGGCGAAGCGCGGCTGGGCGCGACTGGGCAGCTGGCTGCAATCCGGGCAGAGCGGAGCAGGCTGCGGCAGCGGCTGCGACAGCTGCGGAAGCTGCAGCACGACGCCGGTAGTGCCCGACCCGGAGCGCCCGCTGCAGCTGCGCGGCAGCATGGCCGACCCGCTGGCAAAGCCGCTCAAGTAACGCCTTTCAAGCAACACTCCGCCAGCAACGCCCCGCACACCACGACGGCATGCGTCCGCAAGGCCCGGACAGCTCCCGGCTGTCTGTTGCTGGCGGACAGGCTTCGGTTAATATGCGCACAATTGCCGGGCGGCATGGCGTTTGCTTGCTGTTCGCGCACCGCTCCGGGTATCGGCACATGGCCAGCCTGGTGACCGGTACTTCTTGATCACGCTTTCGATGCAGGTATCCACATGCTGCTAGCTTTTGTCATGGGCTATTGGCTGCTGTCCGTCGGCCTGGGCCTGTACGCGGCCACCCGCGTGCACAACAGCAAGGACTTCGCCGTCGCCGGTCGCAGCCTGCCACTGGCCATGGTCACCACCACGGTATTCGCGACCTGGTTTGGTGCAGAGGCCGTCCTCGGCATTCCGGCGACCTTCCTGCAGGAAGGCTTCCACGGCATCATCGCCGACCCCTTTGGCTCCAGCCTCTGCCTGATCCTGGTCGGCCTGTTCTTTGCCCGCCCGCTCTACCGCATGAACATGCTGACCATCGGTGACTTCTACCGCCGCCGCTACGGTCGCGCGGTCGAGGTCATGACCACCATCTGCATCGTGATTTCCTATCTGGGCTGGGTCGCGGCCCAGATCACCGCGCTCGGCCTGGTCTTCTTCGTGGTCTCTGATGGCGATATCTCGCGCAATGCCGGCATGCTGATCGGCGCCAGCACCATCCTCATCTACACGCTGTTCGGCGGCATGTGGGCGGTCGCCATCACCGACTTCGTGCAGATGATCGTGATCGTCGCGGGCATGATCTACATGGTCTTCGACATCAGCAACCTGACCGGTGGCGTGACCAATGTCGTGCAGCACGCCGCCGCCGCCGGCAAGTTCGCCATCCTGCCGGAAATGAATCCGCGCGATCTGCTCGCCTTCATCGCCGCCCTGATCACGCTCATGCTCGGCTCCATTCCGCAGCAGGACGTGTTCCAGCGTATTTCCTCGGCCAAGAACGAAACCGTGGCCATGCAGGCATCCATACTCGGCGGCTCGTTCTACTTCCTGTTCGCCTTCATCCCGATGTTCCTGGCCTATGCCGCGACCATCATCAATCCCGGCCTGGTCGAACGCCTGCTGCACAGCGACAGCCAGCTCATCCTGCCCGAGCTGGTGCTGACGCACATGCCCATGGTGGCCCAGGTGCTGTTCTTCGGCGCCCTGCTGTCGGCCATCAAGAGCTGCGCCAGCGCCACGCTGCTGGCGCCGTCGGTGACCTTCGCCGAGAACATCCTGCGCCATTCGCTGCCGCCCATGAGCGACAAGTCCTTCCTCAAGCTCATGCGTCTGGTGGTGCTGACCTTCACGATCATGGTCACGGCCTTTGCCATGCTCTCCAACGACTCCATCTTCGAGATGGTTGAAAACGCCTACAAGATCACGCTGGTGGCGACCTTCGTGCCGCTCTTCTGCGGGCTGTACTGGAAGCGCTCGACCCGTCTCGGCGCCCTCATGTCGATGGCGCTGGGCACCGCGACCTGGCTGACGCTGGAAGTCATCGCACCCGAAGGTTTCTGGCCGCCGCAGCTGGCCGGCTTCCTGATGGCGGTCGGCGGCATGGTGCTGGGCACCTATATGTCGCCGGCCTCGGCCAGCGATATCGAGGCGGTGGCGGCGACGGAAGCCCAGCAGGGCTGAGCCCGCTGGCGCTGCAGCGCTAGAGCCGGGCCGCGACAGCAGTCTGCCGGCAGTCGCCGTGCGCCGGCGATCGCTTGACAAGCTGCCGCGAAAGGATCAATCACTGTGGTAACTGGCCAGCACGGCCACTGCCGACCGGCCATGAACAGGGGATAACAGACCTAAACCGACATATATGCACGCAGGGACCAGGGTGGCTCGCCACCTGATCATGCACGGAGCACGATCATGCGCATATTTCCGGTCATCAGCATGCTGGCGCTGGTCATGGCCGCATGCGGCGGCAGCAGTGACTCCGGTCAGGCCGGCGCCGGCAGCGCTGGCAGCAACCCGCAGGCGCGCACCATATCAACCCCGACCTCGGTCATCCGCATCGCCCCCACCGGCTGCCAGCTGACGCAGAATATCGGCAGCGAGCCCGATACCGGCCTCGACATCCGCGCCCTGCACTGGATACAGGTTGTCCAGCAGGACATGGTCGATGCCGACACCAGACTGGCCGCCAGCAAGCAGGTCATCGCCCGCGTCGATGTCACCGGCCCCGACAATACCCAGCTGCCCGCACAGGCCTCGCTGATTCTCGGCAGCACAGGTGGCTGCCATGCCTACGCCCTGACTCCCGGCACTGCCACGGCCCCGACCGCCGTCGACCCGCTGACCCTGTCATCCAGCTATACGACCAGCATACCCGCGGCAGATATCTCGGACCGCCTGACGTCCTGGCAGGTGGCCATTGATCCGACGCGCCCGGGTTCGCGAGCCGAGGCCGACCGCCTCTACCAAGGCGGCACCCTGAGGGTCATGCCTGCGACAGGCGATCGCATCGTTCTGCGCACCATCAGCTTCCAGGGTCAGGATGGCGCTCTGCCCGCCAGTGACAGCCTGACCAGGCTGCTGACCCGCGCGCTGCCCCAGTCCGACTTTGCCCTGACCGCTGGCGCGGCCTTCAACGCCAGCGACCTGAGCATCTTCACGGCCTCGTCGGTGCGCGGCATAGGCGCCGACGCGGTCTACACCTTCAGCTTCGACCAGATGACCAGCGTGCTCAACAAGCTCGACGATGAATGCTTCACGATGGAGAAATTCGTCTCGCTGCCAGCCTCGATCAAATGCGTGGCCGTGTTCCCGCCCAACGTCGAATTCTCCGACCCATCCGGAACGGGCACTCTTGCCGGTCTGGCCGTGAACCAGTCCTTTCTCGTGGCCTCGTTCACCAGCACCGACAACATGCTCGTCACATCGCCTTACCAGGGCGGCTGGCTCACCGGCATGGGCGAACTCTTCGTGCACGAGTTCATGCATCTGATGTCACTGGGTCATGCCAACTGCGGTACCAGCACCGGACTGGATGCACGTCTCTATCCGGATGGCTCGATCGGTCCGAACGGCGCCGGCCAGGATGCCGAGCGCGGCTTCTACTTCGCCAACACCGGCAGCCGCTTCAACGACTTCATGAGCTACTGCGCGCACACCCGCTGGACCTCGGATCTGGCCTACCGGATCATCATGAACTTCAAGAACCCGTCGACGGCTCAGGCCGGTGCGGCGCCATCCCCGGACCCGGTGGCCTATGCGGAAAGCGCGGAGGCTGGCGGGCAGGCCAGGCCGCCACGTCAGCTGATCCGCCTGGCGAAGTACGAGGGCAGGTGGCATGCGCGCACCTCGCCACGTATCCCCGGCCTGAGCAGATTCACTGCCGAGCAGGATGCCGGCTTCATTCACTCCGCGCTTGCCGGCCAGCCCGTGTGGGCGCCAACCACCCATGTCGGCCAGCTCCGCAACGGCCCGCTCTACATCCCGGCAACACCGGAGGTGTTGTCCGCGCTGTCGTCGGGCAGCCTGCCCATACTGTTTTCGGGACCCGGACCATGAGTCGGGGCGAGCTGCGTGACGCCACAGGGTCAGACAGAGAAAAGATCGGGAGAGGGGGATTGGAGCGGGCGATGGGAATCGAACCCACGGCTCTAGCTTGGGAAGCTAGGGTATTGCCATTATACGACGCCCGCCTTGATGCTCCGTGACCGGAAGGCAGACCCGCATTGTAGCGGGCCTCCGGGCCGGCACAAGCCTTTCCGGGCATGCACCCGGCAAAGCATGCCTCAGATATCGAGCAGGCTGTAATCATCCGCCGACAGCACGCGGCGGCCGGCAGCATTTTCCTGTTCACGCATCTCCTGTGCCAGACGCGCCAGCACGCCACGTCCGCGCGTGGCCGGGTGGATGGCAAAACCCTGCAACTGACGCCCGTCGTCCGGCCCCACAGCCCAGGCCGCCGAGATCGGCTTGGTGTTGAACCAGCCGACATAGAGCACGGCATCCGGTGTCGGTGCCGTGGCGGTCAGCGCCGGGCTCAGACGAGCCAGGCGGTCATTCAGATCGGCATCGAGCGGGAGAGGATGGGCACGGGCAATGACAGGCATGCGGCAGTCTCGACAGTAGCGGATGACCGAGTGTAGCCGAGCCGCCAGCAAGCCGGCGAGCCGGGCATGCAGATTGGCGCTGCGCCGGCTATAATCCCGCCTTCGCATACAGCCGCACGAGGCAATGGCATGACCGCACGTCAGGCGGAAGTGGTTCGCAACACCAAGGAAACGAAGATTCGCGCCAGCGTGAATCTCGATGGCACCGGCCAGGGCGACCTGCGCACCGGCATGCCCTTTCTCGACCACATGCTGGATCAGGTCGTCCGTCACGGCCTCATCGACATCACCCTCGTCTGCGACGGCGATCACCACATCGATGATCACCACAGCGCCGAAGACTGCGGCATCACCCTCGGCCAGGCCTTCGCCCAGGCCGTCGGCGACAAGGTCGGCGTGCGTCGCTACGGCCATGCCTATGTGCCGCTCGACGAGGCCCTGTCGCGCGTGGTGATCGACCTCTCCGGCCGCCCCGGCCTGGAGATGCACTGCGAGTTCACCCGCAGCCACATCGGTCAGTTCGACGTCGACCTGTTCTACGAATTCTTCCAGGGCTTCGTGAACCACGCCAACGTCACGCTGCACCTCGACAACCTGCGTGGTCGCAACTCGCACCACCAGGCCGAGACCATGTTCAAGGCCTTCGGCCGCGCGCTGCGCATGGCGGTGGAGTTCGATCCGCGCATGAGCGGTCAAATGCCGTCGACCAAGGGCTCGCTGTGACCTCCGTCGCAGTCCTCGACTACGGCATGGGCAACCTGCACTCCGTCGCGAAAGCGCTGGAGCAGGTTGGCGCATCCCGTGTGACGGTGACCGATGACCCGGCGGTGATCCGCGCCGCCGACCGCATCGTGCTGCCCGGCCAGGGCGCCATGCGCGACTGCATGGCCGAAATGCAGCGTCACGGCATCGATGTCGCCGTGCGCGAGCTGGTGCAGCAGAAGCCGCTGCTCGGCATCTGCGTCGGCATGCAGGCCCTGCTCGGTCACTCCGACGAGAACGGCGGCGTCGACGGCCTCGGCATCTACCCTGGTGACGTCAAGTTCTTCGGCGATGTGCAGGCTGTGCGCGAGCAGCATCTCAAGGTGCCGCACATGGGCTGGAACAACGTCAGCCACAGCCAGCAGCACCCGCTCTGGGACGGCATCGCCGACGGCGCGCGCTTCTACTTCGTGCACAGCTACTACTGCGTGCCGGGCCAGCCCGGCCTCAGCGCCGGAGAGTGCGAGTACGGCCTGCCGTTCTCCTGCGCCATCGCCGATGACGGTCTCTTCGCCGTGCAGTTCCATCCGGAGAAGAGCGCCAAGGACGGCCTGCGCCTGCTGCACAACTTCCTGCGCTGGAACCCGTAAGCGGTTTCCGCGATTGATTTGATGCGCCGGCCCACGGCCGCGCACTGGAGCGACACCATGCTGATCATCCCCGCCATCGACCTCAAGGACGGCGCCTGCGTCCGTCTCAAGCAAGGCCGCATGGAAGACGACACCGTCTTCTCCAACGACCCCATCGGCGTTGCCGCGCAGTGGGTGGAGCAGGGTGCCCGCCGCCTGCATCTCGTTGACCTCAACGGCGCCTTCGCCGGCGAGCCGGTCAACGGCGAGATCGTGCGCGCCATTGCCACGCGCTGGCCGCAGCTGCCGGTGCAGATCGGCGGCGGCATCCGCTCGCTGGAAACCATCGAAGCCTATGTCCGCGCCGGCGTGTCCTACGTGATCCTCGGCACCAAGGCCGTGAAAGAGCCGAGCTTCGTGCGCGAAGCCTGCAAGGCCTTCCCGGGCCGCGTCATCGTCGGCATCGACGCCAAGGACGGCTGGGTCGCCACCGATGGCTGGGCCGAAGTGTCGAGCATACAGGCCGTCGATCTGGCCAGGCAGTTCAAGGCCGACGGCATCAGCGCCATCGTCTACACCGACATCGCCCGTGACGGCATGATGCAGGGCGTCAACGTCGAAGCCACCGCCAAGCTGGCGCGTGACTCCGGCCTGCCCATCATCGCCTCCGGCGGCGTCACCAACCTCGACGACGTGCGCCGCCTGCTCACCGTGCAGGGCGATGGCGTCATCGGCACCATCACCGGCCGTGCCATCTACGAAGGCACGCTGGATCTCGCCGAAGCCCAGGCTCTGGCCGACGCCTGAGCCTGACGCCGGCTGATCCCTAGCAGCACCCGCGCCCGCCGCCATGACGCGCATCCCGATCCGGGCCGCCGATCCCGAGCGACTGGAAACCTGGATCAGGTACAACAGCAGCCTCTGCCATGACTGCATGGCGACCTGCTGCACCCTGCCGGTGGAAGTGAAGCTCGACGACCTCATCCGCATCGGCGTCGTCGACGACTTCGAGCGTGGCGAACCGATCCGGCAGATCGCGCGGCGGCTGGAAAAGGAACGCGTGATCGGGCACTTCAATCACAAGCACGAAGTCTTCACGCTGGCGCAGCGACGGGGCGGGGACTGCCTGTATCTGCATCCGACGACGCGGCGCTGCACCATCTACGAGAAGCGCCCGAATACCTGCCGCAAGCATCCACAGGTGGGGCCGAAGTCGGGGTTTTGCGCGTACCGGCCGAAGACCGGCTGAGGCCTCAGGCCACTGCTGACATCAGGCTCTCATAGGGAATCTTCAAACCCTCGTGCAGTCGCTTGATCATCCGGAGGCTCAAGCCCCGCTTGCCCGACAAGACCTCCGAGACACGCCCGCTGGGGCCGATGAACTCCTCCAGATCCCTAGGCGTCAGCCCTTGCTGCTCCATGCGGAACTTGATGGCCTCGATCGGGTCGGATGCCGGGATGGCATGGCTCAGGTCCTCATAGCGCTCGATCAGGATGGTCAGCACCTCCAGCTCGTCCGCTTCCGGCGTGCCGGGTGGCGTCGCCCAGAGCTGTTCCAGGCGCGCCAAGGCACGCTGCAGATCTTCATCGCTACGAATCGGCTGGATGTTCATCACACGGTCTCCGCATCTATCTGGTCGTACTGCGCATGGGTTCCGACAAACTTCACCCAGGCGGCCTGACGCAGATAGTCGATATCCACAATCACCCGGTACTTGTTGCCGCCAACATTGAAGACCGCACGCCGCCCCTTGAGGATGCTGGCCGTGCGTATTTCGGCCTTGAGCGCCTGCGGATTGGGCCAGGCGGCCCTGCTCATGAGGGCATGCCATTCGATCAAGGGTCGCGCCGCGTCGGCATGACCACTCTCCCAAAATCGCTTCAAAGTCCCTTTGGCGATCACACGCATGCATTTTTACTCCCATTATGGGAGAAATGCTAGCAACGGACTGCCGATTTCGCCATGCGACATGCAAGCTGACGCCACCAGAAGGCTTAGCCCTTCTTCACCGCCATCAGGCTGAGCGCCACGGCTTCCGCGACCTTGATGCCATCGACACCCGCCGAGAGGATGCCGCCGGCATAGCCCGCGCCTTCACCCGCCGGGTACAGACCCTTGGTGTTGATGCTCTGATAGTCATCGCCGCGCTTGATGCGGATCGGCGATGAGGTTCGCGTCTCGACGCCGGTCAACACGGCATCCTGCATGGCATAACCACGGATCTGCCGGTCGAAGGCCGGCAGCGCCTCGCGGATGGCGGCGATCGCGTATCCCGGCAGGCTCGAATCCAGCTCACCCAGCTTCACACCCGGCTTGTACGACGGCTGCACGCTGCCGAATTCGGACGATGGCCGCTGCATGATGAAATCCCCCACCAGCTGCCCCGGCGCATCGTAGTTGCTGCCACCGAGCACATAGGCATGCGATTCGAGCTGGCGCTGCAGGTCGATGCCGGCGAGAGGGCCGCCCGGATAGTCTTCCGGCGTGATGCCGACCACGATGGCGCTGTTGGCGTTGCGCTCGTTGCGCGAGTACTGGCTCATGCCGTTGGTGACCACGCGCCCCGGCTCCGAGGTCGCTGCCACCACGGTACCGCCCGGGCACATGCAGAAGCTGTAGACCGAGCGTCCGTTCCTGGCGTGATGCACCAGCTTGTAGTCGGCGGCGCCAAGGATGGGATGGCCTGCCTGCGGGCCGAAGCGGCAGGTGTCGATCAGCGACTGCGGATGCTCGGCGCGGAAGCCGATGGAGAAGGGCTTGGCCTCCACGTAGACACCGCGGTCATGGATCATCTGGAAGGTGTCGCGGGCGCTGTGGCCGACCGCCAGCACGACATGGTCGCTGCGGATCTGCTCGCCGCTGGCCAGCGTCACGCCACGCACCTGGCCGTTCTCGATGTGCAGGTCCTCGACGCGTTCGCTGAAGCGGATCTCGCCGCCAAGGTCGATGATGTTCTGACGCATCTGCTCGATCATCGTCACCAGCTTGAAGGTGCCGATGTGCGGCTTGCTGACATAGAGGATCTCGGCCGGCGCGCCGGCCTTGACGAACTCGGTCAGCACCTTGCGGCCGTGATGCTGCGGATCCTTGATCTGGCTGTAGAGCTTGCCGTCGGAGAAGGTGCCGGCACCGCCCTCGCCGAACTGCACGTTCGACTCCGGATTGAGGTCGCGCTTGCGCCACAGGCCCCAGGTGTCCTGGGTGCGTTCGCGCACGGCCTTGCCGCGTTCAAGCACGATGGGGCGGAAGCCCATCTGCGCCAGCACCAGCGCCACGAAGAGGCCGCAGGGACCGAAGCCGATCACCAGCGGGCGCAGGAAATCGCTGCCCGGCGCGCCGGTGGCAGGCACCTGGGTGACGAACTTGTAGCGGGTATCCGGTGACGGGCCGACCTGGGCATCGCCGGCCAGACGCTGCAGCACGCCGGCCTCGTCACGCAGTTCAATGTCGAGGCTGTAGATCAGGACGATGTGGCCGCGCTTGCGGGCATCGTAGCTGCGCTTGAACACGGTGTAGCCGACCAGATCATCGGCACGGATGCCGAGGCGGGCGATGAGGGCCGCGCGCAGGGCGTCATCGCCGTGTTCCAGGGGCAGCTTGAGGTCGGTCAGTCGCAGCATGGCAGTGTTCCAGGGTGATCGGCAGGCAGGGCGGCACGGCATTCCTGCATGCCCCTGCGTGAATGGCGCATTTTAGAGGCTGCGCAGGTAAAGCTCTTCCACTTTCTGCCGCGCCCACGGCGTGCGACGCAGAAAGGTCAGGCTGGACTTGATGCTCGGGTTGTCATTGAAGCAGCGGATATCGATGACATGGCCGAGCTCGCTCCAGCCGTAACGACTGACGAGATGATTGAGGATCATCTCGAGAGTGACGCCGTGCAACGGATCGGCTTGGCGTGGTTCGGTCATGCGCATGGTCTCCGGTCGTGGCCCAGGGTTCAGACAAACTGGCCGGCGGCATTGCCGGACGACCAGGCCCACTGGAAATTGAAACCGCCCAGCCAGCCGGTGACATCCATGACCTCGCCGATGAAGTACAGGCCGGGCTGCAGCTTGCTCTCCATGGTACGCGATGACAGCTCGCGGGTATCGACCCCGCCGAGCGTGACCTCGGCGGTGCGATAGCCCTCGGTGCCCGACGGCTTCAGCGTCCACGCCTGCAGCTCGCCGGCCAGCGCCGCCAGCGCGGCATCCGGGATGTCGGTGATGGCGGTCTCGGCCCAGGCCGGCCAGAGCATGACCTGCAGTTCCAGCACCAGGCCCTTGGCCAGGCGGTCGGCCAGCAGCGTGCGCAGCAACGCCCTCGGGTGAGCCTTCTTGCGGTCCTTGAACCAGCCCTCCAGGTCTTCACCCGGAAACAGGTCGATGGCGAAGCTCTCGCCCAGGCGCCAGTAGTTCGACAGCTGCAGTACCGCCGGCCCGCTCAGGCCGCGATGGGTGAACAGCAGGTTCTCGCTGAAGGCGGCATCGGGCACGCTCAGCGTCGACTCCACCGCCAGCCCGGACAGGCGCTCGGTGACGGTCTTGAAGCCATCGCTGAAGGTGAAGGGCACCAGACCGGCGCGTGTCGGCAGCACGCTGTGGCCGAACTGGCGCGCGACCTCGTAACCGAAGCCGCTGGCACCCAGGGTCGGAATCGACAGGCCGCCGCAGGCCACCACCAGCGACTCCGCCGTCAGCTCGCCCTTGGCGGTCTTGAGCCTGAAGTGTGCCGTGTCGCCATCCTGTGCCGTGATCGCGCTGATCTCGCAATGAGTGCGAATGACCACACCCGCCTTCTCGCATTCAGCCACCAGCATGGCCAGGATGTCCTTGGCCGAATCGTTGCAGAAGAGCTGGCCGTGCTTGCGCTCGTGATAGGGAATGCGGTGCTTCTCCACCAGTGCGATGAAGTCCCACTGGGTATAGCGATTGAGCGCGGAGATGCAGAAGTGCGGATTGGTCGAGAGAAAGTTTTCCGGCTCGACGAAGAGGTTGGTGAAGTTGCAGCGGCCACCGCCGGACATGAGGATCTTCTTGCCGATCTTGTTGCTGCTGTCGACCACCAGCACGCGCCGGCCACGCTGCCCGGCGGTCATGGCGCACATGAGGCCGGAGGCGCCGCCGCCGATGATGATGACATCGAAGTGGGTCAGGGAAGTGGTCAAGAACGGCGCTCGCTGTCTGCGGGACTGCTACGGAAGCAGGGATGGCTGCGCGCATTATAGTCGGGCAGGCGACCCGCCAGCACCCATGCTAAAATTGCCGCCTGCATAACGACGGTATCCCTTACATGAGTCTCGCCAAGCGCATCATCCCCTGCCTCGATGTCGACCAAGGCCGCGTGGTCAAGGGCGTCAAGTTCCTCGACATCCGCGATGCCGGCGATCCGGTCGAAGTCGCGCGCCGCTATGACGAACAGGGTGCCGACGAGATCACCTTCCTCGACATCACCGCCAGCGTCGAAGGCCGCGACACCATGGTGCGCACGGTCGAGCGCATGGCCTCGCAGGTCTTCGTGCCGCTCACCGTCGGCGGCGGCATCCGCGAGATCGCCGACATCCGCCGCATGCTCAATGCCGGCGCCGACAAGGTCAGCATCAACTCGGCGGCGGTGAAGCGTCCGGAATTCGTCGCCGAAGCCTCGCAGCGCTTCGGCGCCCAGTGCATCGTCGCCGCCATCGACGCCAAGCGCGTATCCCTGCCGGGCGAGTCGGGTCGCTGGGAAATCTTCACCCACGGCGGCCGCAACCGCACCGGCATCGACGCGGTCGCCTGGGCCATTCGCATGGCCGAATACGGCGCCGGCGAAATCCTGCTGACCAGCATGGATGCCGATGGCACCAAGGCCGGCTACGACCTGCCGCTGGTGCGCGCCATTACCGATGCGGTGAACGTGCCGGTGATCGCCTCCGGTGGCGTCGGCAACCTGCAGCACCTGGCCGACGGCATTCTCGAAGGCGGCGCCGATGCCGTGCTGGCCGCGAGCATCTTCCATTTCGGCGAGTACACCATCCCGCAGGCCAAGCAGTATCTGGCCGAGCGCGGCATCACGATGCGACTCTGAAAAGAGCTCGGGTTATTTAGCGGGCGTGGCGTGACGGCGTGGTGGCTCGATAGCTGGAGCTGCTGAAACGTCTGTCTCTGTGCCCAGTTCCGCACGGAGGCCGGGCACTAGCGCAGGCCGGGGCTTCAAAGCTCGGTCACTGCCGGAGTGCTGACCGGCAGTGGCCATCACGCAGCCCGCATCAAATCAATAATTGCACCAGTTGCCCGGCTGACTCGGACGGCCGCGCAGGCGCGTTTCGAAGTACAGGCCGGACTCGGACTCGCCACCGCCGGAACCGACATTGGCAATCGTGGTGCCGGCGCTGACCGACTGGCCCGTGCTGACCTGCAGGCTCTGGTTGTAGCCATAGAGCGACATGAAGCCGCTGCCATGGTCGATGATGACCAGCTTGCCGTAGCCGCGCAGGAAGTCGGCATAGAGCACCTTGCCGGCCTTCACCGCCTTCACCGCAGTGCCGCCGGCAGCGGCAATGACGATGCCGTTCCAGCGCAGACCACCGCCACGCGCGGCGCCGAACTGGGCACGGATGCCGCCGGAGGCCGGCAGGGCACAATTGCCGCGATAAGGCGTGGAATAGTCCGGCTCCTGGCTCCAGGCCGGCGCCTCCCTGGGCGGCGCGCTCGGCTTCACCGTGGCCTTGCCGGCCTCGCGGGCCAGGCGCTCCTCGCGCCGACGGCGTTCCTGGTCCTGTCTGTCCTGCTCGCGCGCGGCCCGTTCGAGGCGACGCATGAGCGACTGCAGGGCAGCCTGGTCCTGCTTCAGCGACTTCAGGTTCTTGTCCTGCTCCTTGATTTCGCTGTTGAGCACCAACAGGGCTGCCGCACGCTTGTCCTGCGCCTGCTTCAGCTGGTTCTGCTCGTCAGCCAGACGCACCTGCAGCTTCTCCAGCGCGGCAACCTGCTCGGCCTCTTCGCGTTCGAGACCGGCCAGCTCGTTCAACGTGACGTCGAGCACACCGATCTTGTCGCTGCGCGCCTTCTGCACATAACCGTAGTAGCGCAGCTGACGCGCCAGCAGGGCCGGATTCTCCTGGTTGAGCAGGAGCTTGAAGTAGTCGTCGTGACCGGCCTTGTAGGCCTGCTGGATGTCACCACGCAGGCCGCCGAGCTGCTCGCGCTTGTCGGCCGCGAGCACGCGCTGACGCGCCTTGAGCTCACCGATGCGGGTCTCGCGCTGCGCGGTTTCACGCAGCGTGCCGGCGAGCGAGGTCTGCAGCTGACGAATCTGGCGCTCGGCTTCTTCCAGCGCCTTCTGCTGCTTGTTGCGCTCGGCCTGGGTCAGGCGCAGCTTTTTCTGCGCGGTCTTGATCTGGCTCTGCACCGAAGCCAGGTCGGACTTGGCCGACCGCGCCTGGTCGCGCAGACCACTGCTGGTTTCGGCGAAGGTCGGAGCACTGAAGGCGAGAGCAGCCAGCACGGGCAACAGCATGACGGCGAGCGTGGGCCGCATCACGAAAATCCTTTTATCAAGCCGGGACGACAAGAGGGCGACCGGTCATTTCCGGCGGCCTGTCTATGCCCATGAGATCCAGCAGAGTGGGAGCCACGTCGGAGAGCACGCCGCCTTCGGCAATACGAACGCCCGTACGGGTGCCCAGGTAGACAAAGGGCACCAGCTCGCAGGTGTGGGCAGTATGAGCCTGACCGCTTTCCGGATCCTGCATCTGTTCGACATTGCCATGGTCGGCGGTGATGAGCATTTCACCGCCCATCCTGCGCACGGCAGCCGCCAGACGACCGACACAGCGGTCCAGGGTTTCGCAGGCCTTGACCGCCGCCGCGAAGACGCCGGTGTGACCGACCATGTCGCCGTTGGCGTAGTTGCAGATGAGCGCGTCGAACTTGCCGGACTCGATGGCCGCGACCAGCTTGTCGGTGACTTCGTCTGCGCTCATTTCCGGCTGCAGGTCATAGGTGGCGACCTGCGGCGACGGCACCAGGATGCGCTCCTCACCGGCATACG
Organism: Perlucidibaca sp.; assembly: GCA_023265995.1. Taxonomy (GTDB): domain Bacteria; phylum Pseudomonadota; class Gammaproteobacteria; order Pseudomonadales; family Moraxellaceae; genus Perlucidibaca. The sequence continues at coordinate 218,370 of JAHFSA010000005.1, read as the reverse complement.
GGTCTTCACGACCACCGCTGAAGAAGAAGGTGACATGGGCGTATTTCTCGGTCTCGGCGATGCGCAGCTGGGTCTTGCCGAGGCCGGACAGATACTCGCCCAGCGAGTTGTGCAGCGACGCCGGACGATAGGCCACCGGCGCCTTGATGCTGGCCGAGTACTCGGTGAGCATGACATAGCCGGCCAGCGCCGGAGTCCGCTTGCGCTCGAAGCCCTTGAAGTCGACATCGACGAAGGCCTTGGTGATCTCGCGGGCGCGGTCGGCACGGAAGTTCATGAACACCACGGCATCGCCATCGCCGATCAGTGCCGGCGCCTGGCCGGCTCCGGCAATCACCGATGCCTTGACGAACTCATCCGAGACATCCTCGGCATAGGAGGCGTGCAGCGCCTCGACCGCGGTCGCCGAGGTGCGCACACCGACGCCTTCGGTGAGCAGGCGGTAGGCCGCCTCGACGCGATCCCAGCGGTTGTCGCGATCCATGGCGAAGTAGCGCCCGATGATGCTGGCGACACGGCCCTTGCCGGTACGGGCAAGATGCGCCTCCATGGCAGCCAGCGACGGCTCGGCCGAGCGTGGCGGGGTGTCACGGCCATCGAGGAAGGCATGGACATAGATCTGCGTGGCGCCACGGCGCTCGGCGAGATCAACCATGGCGTGCAGGTGATCCTCGTGCGAATGCACGCCGCCCTGCGAGAGCAGGCCGAGGATGTGCACGGCACGACCGGCAGCCACAGCCTTGTCGACGGTGGCGCAGATGATCTCGTTGTCGAAGAAGTCGCCATCACGGATGGCCTTGGTGATGCGCGTGAAATCCTGATAGACCACGCGGCCGGCACCCAGGTTCATGTGGCCGACTTCGGAGTTGCCCATCTGCCCGTCGGGCAGGCCCACGTCCTCGCCCGAACCCGACACCAATCCATTCGGGCACTCCTGCAGCAGGCGTTGCCAGTTCGGCATGTGTGCGGCCAGGATGGCGTTGGATTCCGAGGTTTCGCTTTGGCCGAAACCATCAAGAATGATCAGGACATGGGGTTTGCGTGTCACGAGAGCACCCGGGCGTGGATCTGGATCGCGCAAGTGTACCAGCCGCCGCCGCCCGGGGGGATAGTCCGCCCCGGTGCAGTCTGGCCTCAGGGCTTCTTGCTGATGTTCTTCTGCGCTTCGATCTGATCTTCCAGCGACTCGATCAGGCCGGAAGCCAGATCGCCGATTTCCTTGTTGACCTTGCGGATGGCCTCGTAGACCGAACCGACGGTATTGGCGTGGGCTTCCTTGAGCGCGGTCGCCTTGTCATCGAGCAGGCCTCGCTTTTCCAGCGCATCCAGCGGCATGGCGGCGATGGCCTGGTGAATCTGCTCGACCGTGGTGGCGCCCTTGTCTACGGCTTCCTGCACCAGATCCTTGAGAGCTTCGATACGGGTCAGAAATGACATTTCACATTCTCCTTAGCGGGTTGGCGGGCCGTGCCCGCGGGCCTGATGACGGCACTATAGCGCTGTTGCCAGGCAGTCATGCATCCGGCTGACCAGTGGCAGTCCGGCATATTGGTGAACATATGTTCCATAATATGCAGTGAAATCCGCAAAATGAACACATTTGTTCACCGAACACGGAATCACTTGCTGCGCGGCCTGCGGAGGATATCCACCATCCGTCGGCACTATTCGTGAACAGTCGTGCTCTAATGCTAGAATACGCCATCCGCAACCAGGTAGCAGTACATGGCATTACGCGAAGAGAAAAAGCTGCAGACACGACAGGCGCTGATCGAAGCCGCCCTGACGCTGATGCATGAGGGTGGCGGCTTTTCCGGACTCAGCCTGCGCGAAGTATCGCGTCAGGCCGGACTGGTGCCCACCGGCTTCTATCGCCACTTCCCGGACATGGAAGCGCTGGGTCTGGATCTGGCCACCGAGGCCTGCCTGAACCTGCGTCGCACCATGCGCGAAGTGCGCCTTCGCGCCCAGGGTGGCGCGGCCGTGCTGGAGTCGGTCAAGGCCCTGGTTGCCTTCATTCGCGAACAGCCGCTCTATTTCGAGTTCCTCGCGCGCGAACGCGCCGGCGGACCACCCAAGCTTCGCCATGTCATCCATGCCGAAATCCGCCGCTTCGTCAGCGAACTGGCCGAAGACCTGAGCAAGTGGCCGGCCTATCACCGCTTTCCCGGCGAAGACCTGGAGATGCTGGCCGATCTGGTGGTGAACACGGTGATCCATCTCGCCCTGGACCTGCTGGCCCAGCCCTACGAGGAAGACGAGTCGGAACTGATCAGCCGCACCGCCAAGCAGCTGCGCCTGATCATGCTCGGTGCCATGTCATGGCATCCGGAGAAGGGCGCCATCTGAACGATGGCGCCCGGCAGGAGAGTCAGCGCTTGCCTTGCTCGCGCGCGACCAGGGCCTGAACGACCTCGATGGTGCGCTGCGCCTCGCCCGGCACCAGATACTTGCCGTTGACCACCATGGCCGGCACACCGCTGAGCTGGTAGCGGATAGCCAGGTTGCGCGACTGCGCGATCTTGGCGCTGACCGCGAACGACTGGTAGAGGCCGTTGAAGTTGTTCGCAGTGACACCGTACTTGCCATAGAAGGCAGCCAGGCTCGACTGGTCGAACAGGCGCTCCTTGCGGACCTGGATGGCATCGAACAGCGGGGCATGCGTACGCTCGACCAGACCCAGGGTCTCGGCCACATAGAAGCCGCGGGCATTGGCCTCCCAGATGTTGTTCAGCGCCGCCGGCGTGCGGATGAAGTTGACGCCGGCCGGCTTGGTCTTCAGCCAGGCGGTGACGAACGGATCCAGACGGTAGCAGTGCGGGCAGCCATACCAGAAGAACTCGCGCACCTCGACTTCACCAGCCTTGGCCGGGGCCGTCGGGTTGGCGATCAGCGTGTAGTCCTTGCCCTCGACAGGCGTCACCGCAGCCATCGACAGTGTCGGCCAGACAGCCAGCAGGCAAAGCGCGAGCCATTTCTTCATGGTGTTTTCCTTATTCCCGATCATGGATGACGTATGTGAGATCAACGAGCGTCGAGGATAGCGGATTACCGCCATCGGCAAAACGCCACGCACAGACAACAAAAGGCCCGCACATGGCGGGCCTCCGGTCTTCCTGAACCTGCCTGACTCAGCGCAGACCCTGGATGTAGGACGCCAGCGCCTCGATGTCGTGATCGGAGAGCTTGGCGGCGATCATCTGCATCGGACCCTGTTCGCCCGGCTTGCTGGCGTCGTTGGTGCGCTTGACGTCGGTGATGTCATCACGGCCGGCGGCACGGAAGGCGATCAGCTGAGCCTTGATGTAGTCGGCATGCTGGCCACCGATGCGCGGGAAGGCGGCATAGGTGTTGCCGCGACCAGCCGGGCCGTGGCAGCCGGCGCAGGGCGCCAGACCGGTGTTCTTGTTGCCGCCACGGAACAGGCGCTCGCCGGCAGCAGCCAGCTCGGGCTTGGCGGCACCGCCGGCAATCTTCTGCTCGGACATGTAGGTGGCGACATTGGCCATGTCCTGGTCACTCAGGCCGGTGGCGACACCGAGCATGAGCGGGTTGACGCGGCGGCCGGCCTTGAAGTCCTGCAGCTGCTTGTAGATGTACTTGGCATTCTGACCGGCGATCTTGGGGAACTGGCCGGTGGCGCTGTTGCCATCCATGCCATGGCAGCCGGCACAAATGGCCGCCGTGCCCTGACCCGCCATGGCATCGCCCTTGGGCATGACAACGGCTGCATGGGCCAGCGAGGAAACGCCGAGCATCAACACGAGAGCGGCAAGAGACTTCTTCATCATGAGGAGTGTTCCGGTTGAAACCTATTTGGACATGTACTTGATGAGTGCCTTGTACTCGGCATCGGTGCAGTCGTTGCACAGACCCTTGGCCGGCATCATCTTGAACCCGTTCTTCACATGCGTCAGCAGTGTCGCTTCACCCTGCTTCTTGCGCACGGCCCAGGCTGCCTTGTCTCCTGCCTTGGGAGCGTTCATCACACCCGCCGCATGGCAAGCCGAGCATGACTGAGCATAACGCTGTTCGGTGGTGGCAGCCTGCACGGTCGAGGAAAGACCGACAGCCAGCACGGACAACATCAGGATCACCTTCATGACACGCTCCACCAGATCTCGAGGAAACGGGGCAGGCGGCAGAATCATGCCGCACTTGCGCCTGGAAGCCGCATTTGGACAGCGCGGAGTATAACGCAGTGCCCATAGAGGGAGTAGCCCTATAGACTATCCGCATTTGACGAGCGGACAGAACGATGACGGACGCTGAACACATACTCGCGCAACTGGCGCGGGCGCAATTCCAGATCAGTGCGCCGACCCTTGCGCTGTGCCCGCCCAACATAGGCCACGAGGTTGCCTTTGCCGGGCGCTCCAACGCCGGCAAGTCGAGCGCGATCAATGCCCTGACACGCCAGCGCCAGCTCGCACGCGCCTCCAAGACACCGGGCCGCACGCAGCTGATCAACTTCTTCCAGCTCGACGAGGAACGGCGCCTGGTCGACCTGCCCGGCTATGGCTACGCCAAGGTTCCCGAGCAGATGAAGCTGGAGTGGCAGCGCCACCTCGCGCACTACCTGCGCGAGCGCCACAGCCTGCGCGGGCTGATCCTGCTCATGGACATCCGCCATCCGCTCATGCCCTTCGACCGCAACATGCTGACCTGGGCACAGGAGCGCCAGCTGCCGGTGCACATCCTGCTGACCAAGGCCGACAAGCTCAATCGCGGCCCGGCCGGCAATGCCCTGCAGGAGGTCCGCCGCGGCCTCACCGCGCTCGGCTTCGAGGCCTCGATCCAGCTCTTCTCGTCGGTCAGCCGCCTCGGTCTCGAGGATGCCGCGATGCAGCTGGCGCAATGGCTGCAAATGCCGCTGCCATCGGAAATGGTCGACGACAGCGTCAGCGAGGCCTGACGCCGACGCGCAGAAGAACGACGAACGGCGCGCTCAGTGCGCCTCGTCCCAGTTCGCGCCGACACCCACCTCGACCTCAAGCGGCACCGCAAGCGCGGCTGCCGCCGGCATTTCGCGCTTGAGCAGGGCGGTTACCGCCGCAACTTCCGCCTTCGGAACTTCCAGCACCAGTTCGTCGTGCACCTGCATGACCATGACCGCCTTCAGGCCTTCGCGGGCGAGGGCATCGTTCACGCGCAGCATGGCGCGCTTGACGATATCGGCAGCGGTGCCCTGCATGGGCGCGTTGATGGCGGCGCGCTCGGCGGCCTGACGCAGCACCGGCTTGCTGGCGCGGATGTCGCGCAGCATGAGGCGACGCCCGAACAGGGTCTCGACATAGCCCATCTCGGCGGCCTGCTCGCGCGTGCGCTCCATGTATTCCTGCACATCGGGATAGCGCGCGAAATAACGTCCGATGTAGTCCTGCGCCTCGCCGCGTGAAATGTTCAGCTGCTTGGCCAGGCCGAAGGCCGACATGCCGTAGATCAGGCCGAAGTTGACCGCCTTGGCGGCGCGACGCTGATCCGGCGTGACCTCGTCACGGGCGATGCCCAGCACTTCGGCGGCGGTGGCGCGATGCACGTCCTCGCCATTGCGGAAGGCCGTCAACAGACCCTCGTCGCCAGACAGGTGAGCCATGATGCGCAGCTCGATCTGCGAATAGTCGGCAGCCAGCAGGACATGCCCGGGCGGCGCGATGAAGGCCTGACGGATGCGCCGGCCCTCCTCGGTGCGGATGGGGATGTTCTGCAGGTTGGGATCCGACGAAGACAGACGCCCGGTCGCCGCCACCGCCTGGTGGTAAGAGGTATGCACACGCCCGGTTTCCGGGTGAATCATTTCCGGCAGCTTGTCGGTGTAGGTCGACTTCAGCTTGGCCAGGCTGCGGTGCTCCAGCAGCACGCGCGGCAATTCGTGGTCGAGCTGCTCGAGCACATCCTCGGCCGTCGAATACTGGCCGGTGGCGGTCTTCTTGCCGCCCGCAATGCCGAGTTTCTCGAACAGGATCAGGCCGAGCTGTTTCGGCGAGCCGAGATTGAACTCCTCGCCGGCAATCTCGTAGGCCTGCCGCTCCAGCCAGAGCAGGCGCGAAGCCAGCGTCAGCGACTGCAGCTTGAGGCGCTCGGGGTCTATCAGGGTGCCGTGACGCTCCATGCCCTGGAGCACGCGCTGCACCGGCAGCTCGAGCTCGCGCAGCAGCACATCCAGCGCCGGAATGCGCTTGAGGTCGGCCTCGAAGAGACTGGCCAGACGCAAGGTCAGGTCGGCGTCCTCGCCGGCATAGGGCGCGGCCTGCTCGATCGTGACCTGGTCGAAGGTGATCTGCTTGACGCCCTTGCCGGCGATAGACTCGAAGCTGATCGAGTCACGGCCGAGGTAGTGCTTGGCGAGGTCGCCGAGGTTGTGGCGGGTCGCGGTGGCATCGAGCACATACGAGGCCAGCATGGTGTCGAAGCTGACGCCACGCAGGGTGATGCCGTGATTGGCCAGCACATGCATGTCGTACTTGGCGTGCTGCAGGATCTTGGCCTTGCCGGCATCCTCCAGCAGCGGGCCGAGCGCCGCCAGCACCTCGTCCAGCGGCAGCTGCGCAGGCGCATCGGCATAGCTGTGACCGACCGGGACATACCAGGCCTGCCCCGGCGCCACCGCGAAGGAAAGACCGACGAGGCGCGCCCGGAGATAATCCAGGCTGGTGGTTTCGGTATCGAAGGCGAAGGCGTCGGCCTGCTTCAGCGCCGTCACCAGGGCAGCGAGCCGCTCGCGGGTGAAGACGGTTTCCGTGACGGTATCGCCGGCATCGGCTGCCGGCCCGGTGTCGGAGGCAGTGTCGGAAGCAGATGCAACGTCTGCCGCCGGGACCGGCGCCGGAGCCGACGCCGAGGCGGTCAGCGTGAACCCTGTGGCTGCCTGTGACCAGCTCGCCGCACCCTGCGGGCTGGTGCCTATCGGAGCCTGCGACAATTCGTTGAGCCAGGAGCGGAACTCCAGATCGGCATAGAGGTGACGCAGGGTCTCGATGTCATTGCCGCCCAGCGCGAGCTGCTCCGGACCGACGGCCAGCGCCACGTCGCACTTGATGGTGACGAGACGACGGGTCATCTCCAGCATGGCCATGTGGGCGCGGAAATTCTCGCCGACCTTGCCCTTGATCTCGCCCGCACGCGCTTCCAGATTGGCCAGCGAATCGAACTCGGCCAGCCACTTGGCGGCGGTCTTTGGGCCGACGCCGGGCACGCCCGGAATACCGTCGGAACTGTCGCCGACCAGCATGAGGTAGTCGATGATCTGGTCCGGGCGCACGCCGAACTTGTTGAGCACGCCGGCCTCGTCCAGCACCACGCTGGTCATGGTGTTGACCAGGGTGATCTGCGGCGTCACCAGCTGCGCCAGGTCCTTGTCGCCGGTCGACACCAGCACCGGCCAGCCCTGGGCGGCGGCCTGATGCGCCAGCGTGCCGATGACATCGTCGGCCTCGACACCAGGCTCGCAGATCAGCGGCAGGCCGAGCGCCTGCACCAGCGCATGCAGCGGTGCGATCTGGGCGCGCATGTCATCGGGCATGGGCGGGCGGTGCGCCTTGTACTCAGGGAAGATGTCATCGCGGAAGGTCTTGCCGGGGGCATCGAAAACCACGGCGACATGACTGGGATGCACCTGCTTGAGCAGGCTGCGCAGCATGTTGACGACACCCTTGATGGCGCCCGTGGGCTGGCCGTTGCGCGTGGTCAGCGGCGGCAGCGCATGGTAGGCGCGATAGAGATAGGAAGATCCGTCGACGAGGACCAGGGGCGGGCGGGCAGTCATGCGTCAAGCTCGGCAGAGAAACATGGACAACATGTTACACTGTTGCGCAAAGCATACTGCTGACATTCGAGCAGCCATCCTCAGACAGCGTGGGCGCAATGACCATTCGAGCGATCACTTCCGGCGCAGCCGCGGGCCATGTTGTCCGTCCCGCGCTGGCGCACGACCACAGTCTCTGCATACGCACGGCGCTGGAACAGGCCGAGCAGCTCTGCGCGGACAGCGGTGCGCGCCTGACGCCGCTGCGCCATCGCGTGCTGGAACTGATCTGGGCCAGCCACAAGCCGCTGGGCGCCTACGATCTGCTCGACCAGCTCGCGCGCGAAGGCCACAAGCCGGCGCCTCCGACGATTTATCGTGCCCTGGATTTCCTGCTCGAACACCGGCTCATCCATCGCCTGGCTTCGCTCAACGCCTTTCTCGGCTGCTCGCATCCGGGCGATGCCCATGCCGGCTACTTCCTCATCTGCAAGTCCTGCGGCAACACCGAGGAAGTCACCGACAGCGCCGGTCTGCAACAGGCCATCCGTCGCGCCACCGAGGCCGCCGGCTTCGTCATGCAGCAGGGCACGCTGGAAATCAGCGGCTTCTGCCAGCAGTGCCGCCATGACTGACAGCCCTCTGCTGTTGTCGCTGGAGAAGGTGCGCTGGGTTCATGGCGAGCGCCTGGTGCTCGATGGCGTCGACCTCAACCTGCATCGCGGCGAGATTCTGACCGTGATCGGCCCCAACGGCGCCGGCAAGACCTGCCTGATCCGCATCGCGCTCGGGCTGATGCCGGCCAGCGGCGGCACGCGTTGGCTGGCCCCCGGCCTGCGCATAGGCTATCTGCCGCAGAAGCTGCGCCTGAACCCTTATCTGCCGCTGACGGTGGCCGACTTTTTAGCCCTGCCCGAGGCCGGCGGCAAGCACTGGTGGCAGCGCAGCCAGCCGCCCTACAGCCGTCAGGACATCCTCAAGGCGCTCGCCGAAGTCGGCGCCGAACACCTGCTGATGCAGCAGGCGCAGAGCCTGTCGGGTGGCGAGCAGCAGCGCGTGCTGCTGGCGCGAGCCCTGCTGCGGCGCCCTGATCTGCTGGTGCTGGACGAGCCGGTGCAGGGTGTCGATCTGGCCGGTCAGGCCGAGCTCTACGCGCTCATCCGCGAGCTGCGCGACCGCTATGGCTGCGGCGTGCTCATGGTCTCCCACGATCTGCATGTGGTCATGGCGGCCACCGACCAGGTGCTCTGCCTCAACGGTCATGTCTGCTGCACCGGACACCCGGAAGCCGTCAGCCGGCATCCGGAATACCACCGTCTGTTCGGCCTGCGCGCCAGCAACGACCTGGCCATCTACACGCATCACCACGATCACCATCACACCCTGCATGGCGATGCCGCCCGCTGTGGCGAGGACTGTCACCATGACTGACTGGCTCTGGCCCCTGCTCGGCGGCCTGCTCACCGCCGCTGTCGCCGGCCCGCTGGGCTCGCTGCTGCTGTGGCGGCGCATGGCCTATTTCGGCGACAGCCTGGCGCATGCCTCGCTGTTCGGCGTCGCCCTCGCGCTCATGCTGCATCTGCCGGTGGGACCGCTGGTGGTGGCAGTCTGCCTGGGCGCGGCACTGCTGCTCAGCCGGCTCATGATCATGCCCGAACATGGCGGCGATACCTGGCTGACCATCATGGCCTACAGCGGCCTCAGCCTGGCGCTGGTGATGACCGCGGCGCAGGGCGGTGGCGGCCACCACGATCTGGAAGACTATCTGTTCGGCAACCTGCTCAGCCTCGACGGCTCTCAGCTGCTGCTGATCAGCGCCGGCCTGCTGCTGGTGGCGCTGCTGCTGGTACGCGGCTGGCCGGGTCTGGTGGCCATGGCCATCAGCGAGGAAACGGCACAGGTCGACGGCTGGCCGGTGGCACGCCTGCGCCCGCTGTTGTTGCTGCTGCTGGCCGGGGTGGTGGCCGCTGGTGCCAAGGTCATGGGGGTGCTGCTGATCAGCGCGCTGCTGGTGATTCCCGCCGCCGCCGCGCGCTATGTCGCGCACAGTCCGGGCCAGATGGCGCTGCGCGCCAGCCTGATCGGCATGCTGTCAGTGCTCGCGGGGGTAGGCGTCGGTGTGCCTGCCGGACTGCCGCCGGCGCCGCTGGTGGTGCTCAGCGGACTGGTGCTGCTGCTGTTGCTGATGCTGCGCAGCCGCCTGCGCGCCTGAGCCCGCGCCAGCCGCGACTGCCGGCACTCGCGCGCCTCAGGGCTTGAAGCGCACCACCCCGGTATCCTCGTCGTGATGCTCGTCCGGTTCCTTCATGGTGACCTCGGACGGACGCACATCGGTATAGCCGCAGCGCACGCACTCGACCCACTCAGCCCGCTCCGCCGCCGGATCATTGTCCGTGCAGATCTGCAGCTTGTCTTCCAGGCCACAGCCGGGGCACTTGGCCCCGGCGATGAACATGCGCCTGACCGTCATGCCGACACCTCGGCGAGCAGCCCGGTGTGGCGCAGCAGAGCATCCGGCGACGGATCACGACCCATGAACTCGCGGAACAGCTCGGCGGCCGGGCGGCTGCCACCCTGGGCGAGGATGGCCTGACGGAAGCGACGGCCGGTGTCGGCGTTGAACACACCCTCGCGCTCGAAGGCCGAGAAGGCATCGGCGGACAGCACCTCGGCCCATTTGTAGCTGTAGTAGCCGGCGGCATAGCCACCCGCGAAGATGTGCGTGAAGCTGCACGGAAAGCGGTTCCAGGACGGCGGACGCAGCAGGCTGGTGGTATCGCGCACCTCGTCGAGCACGCGCAGCATGGCAGCGAAGTCGATGCCCGGACGGCGATGGATCTCGAGATCGAAGAGCGAGAATTCGAGCTGACGCAGCGTCATCAGACCGGACTGGAAATTGCGCGCGGCGAGCAGACGGTCGAGCAGCTCCTGCGGCAGCTTCTCGCCACTGTCGACATGGCCGGAGATCAGCGCCAGGCCTTCCGGCGTCCAGCACCAGTTCTCCATGAACTGGCTGGGCAACTCGACGGCATCCCAGGCGACACCGTTGATGCCGGAGACAGCGGCGACCTCGACCTCGGTGAGCATGTGATGAATGCCGTGGCCGAACTCGTGAAAGAGGGTGGTGACTTCGTCATGGCTGAGCAGCGCCGGACGGCCATCCACCGGCGGATTGAAGTTGCCGGTGAGGAAGGCGATGGGCAGCTGCAGGCTGCCGTCATCACGACGGCGACGGACACGGGCATCCGCCATCCAGGCACCGCCGCGCTTGCGCGCACGGGCGTAGAGGTCGAGATAGAACCAGGCCCGGGTCACGCCGTTTTCCTGCACGGCATAGGCCTTGACGTCCGGGTGGTAGGTCTCCAGCTCGGGCGCCGGCACAATGCCGATGCCGAACAGGCGCTGCGCCACCGCGAACAGACCGTCGATCACGCGCGGTGCCGGGAAATAGGGTTTGAGGTCTTCCTGCGACAGGGCATAGCGCTGCTGCTTGAGCTGCTCGGCGGCATAGGCCATGTCCCACGGCTGCAGATCGGCCAGCGCCAGCTCGGCAGCGGCAAAGGCGCGCAGCTCGGCGAGGTCGCGCTCGGCACCCGGACGCGCCTTGCGGGCCAGATCATGGAGGAAGTCCAGCACCTGATCGACCGACTCCGCCATCTTCGGCTCCAGCGACAAGGCAGCGTAGTGCGGGAAGCCCAGCAGCTCGGCCTGCTCCTGGCGCAACGCCAGTATCTCGGTGATCAGCGGACCATTGTCGAACTGCCCGGCCTGCGGGCCCTGCTCGGAGGCACGGGTGGCATAGGCGGTGTACACGGCCTCGCGCAGCGCACGGTCACGCGCATGCGTCATGACGGCAAGATAGCTGGGCATGTCGAGGGTGACGCGCCAGCCCTCTTCGCCGGCGCCTTCGGCCAGCGAACGCAGAAGCGCCATGGCATTTTCCGGCAAGCCATCGAGGCCGGCCTGGTCGCTGACTGTCAGCGACCAGGCCTGGGTGGCATCGAGCACCTGATCGGCAAATTTCGAGGTCAGCCGCGACAGGGATTCACTGACCTCGGCGAAACGCTGCTTTTTCTCGGCCGGCAGGCCGATGCCGCTGAGACGAAAATCGCGCAGGGCATTCTCGATCGCACGCTGCTGCGCCGTACCCAGACTGGCGAATTCCGGCGACTGTCGCAGCGCCTGCCAGGCCTGGAACAGCTCCTCGTTCTGGCCGACCTCGGTGGCATAGGCGGAGAGCTTGGGGATGCAGGCGTTGTAGGCCGTGCGCCAGGCCTCGCTGTTCATCACCGCATTGAGCTGGGATACCGGCGCCCAGGCGGCATTGAGCCGGTCATCAAGGGCCTCCAGCGGCGCCGCCAGCGTGGCCCAGGTCGGCTGCGTCCGGGCCGCGAGCTCGGCAATGCGGGCACGATGCTCGGCCAGCAACTGGTCGATGGCAGGCTCAACGGCCTCGGGCAGAAGTTCGGCGAAGACCGGCAGGGCAGGCGGGTTGAGCAGGGCGTTCATGACATTCCTCGACAGGATCCGGTGCGACAGATCCGCTTCAACTAGTGATTTCGGCACGCAGGGTCGCCAGCAGATCAGTCGTCTGCGGGCGCACCTGGCGCCAGATGAAAAAGGCTTCGGCAGCCTGCTCGACCAGCATGCCGAGACCGTCGCGGCGGCGCGCCAGCCCCTGCTCGCGCGCCCAGGCAAGAAACGGTGTTTCGCTGCCGTACATCATGTCATAGGCGGCCGTGTCGGCGTGGAACCAGCCAGCGGCGAGGCTGATGCGCTCGCCCTGCAGGCTGGCGCTGGTGGCATTGATGATGACATCGAAGGGCGCCCCGGATGTGGGCTCGGCCAGCGCCTGCAGATCACAGCCGCGAACATCACCATCGGCGGCAAAAAGCCGGGCCAGCGTATCCGCCCTGGCGGCCGTGCGATTGGCCACCTGCACCATGGCTGCACCCGCCGCCAGCAACGGCCCGATGACACCGCGCGCGGCGCCACCGGCACCGAGCAGCAACACACGCCGCCCCGCCAGCGGCCAGCCGGCGTTGTCGGAGATGTCGCGCACGAGGCCGACGCCATCGGTGTTGTCACCATGCAGGCGGCCGTCGGCGGCGATCATCAGCGTGTTCACCGCGCCGGCCTGCTCGGCCTGGCGCGAGCGCGTGTCACAGAGCGCCCAGGCCGTTTCCTTGAACGGCACCGTGACGTTGGCACCACGGCCGCCGGCAGCACGAAAGGTCGTCCAGGTGCCGGCGAAATCATCCAGCGGCGCCAGCACCGCCTCGTAGCTCATGGCCTCGCCGGTCTGCGCAGCGAAGGCAGCGTGGATGCGCGGCGACTTGCTGTGGGCGATCGGGTTCCCGATCACGGCATAGCGATCCATCACGCCGCACCCGTCCCGGCCTGCTCGGCCGCCGACAGGCCGACTTCCGGCCACCAGCTGCGCGGCTGCAGGTAGCGCGTGTACAGCCCGGCTTCGGCGCTGCCCGGCTCGGGCTGCCAGTCATAGCGCCAGCTCACCACGGACGGCAGCGACATGAGGATGGACTCGGTGCGGCCACCGGTCTGCAGACCGAACAAGGTGCCACGGTCATAGACCAGGTTGAACTCGACATAACGACCGCGGCGGATGATCTGGAATTCGCGCTCGCGCTCGCCGTAAGGCGTGTCCTTGCGACGTCTCAGGATGGGCAGGTAGGCCGGCAGATACGCCTCGCCGACACTGCGCATGAAGGAGAATGCGGCAGCGAAGCCTCCCTCGTTCCAGTCATCGAAGAAAAGTCCGCCAACGCCACGCGGTTCGTTGCGATGCTTGATGAAGAAGTAGTCGTCGCACCATTGCTTGAGACGCGGATAAACCTCGTGGCCGAACGGCGCGCAGGCCTCAGCGGCCGTGCGATGCCAGTGCTGGCAGTCCTCGTCATGACCGTAGTAGGGCGTGAGGTCGAAACCGCCGCCAAACCACCAGACCGGCTCCTGGCCTTCGGCCTCGGCAACGAAGAAGCGGACGTTGGCATGCGAAGTCGGCGCATGCGGATTGCGTGGATGGATGACCAGCGACACGCCCATGGCCTGGAAGCTGCGGCCGGCCAGCTCCGGGCGATGCGCTGTCGCCGACACCGGCAGCTTGCCACCCATGACATGGGAGAAATTGACGCCGCCCTTCTCGATCACCGCGCCGCCTTCCAGCACGCGGCTGCGACCACCGCCACCCTCGGCGCGGGTCCAGCTGTCCTCACGGAAGCAGCCGCCGTCCTCGGCCGCCAGCGCGGCGCAGATACGGTCCTGCAGGCCCATGAGATAGGCCTTCACGGCCTCAATGTCGACAGGCGTCATGCGCTCTCCTCATCAGCCCGCGCGTATCACGCGCTGACTGCTCAAGTCTCTGATTTCAGTGGGGCGGGCCAGGCCGCCGGTGGCGCCGGGCAGAATAAAGTCGAGCTCGCCACCCAGTCTTTGACGCACGTCAAAGAGGGAGCGGGCAGCCGGATGACCGGCGCGATTGGCGCTGGTCGAGACCAGGGCGCCGCCGAAGGCATGGCAGAGTGCCTGCACGCCGGGATGAGCGCTGACGCGCAGTGCCACGGTCTCGTGGCGACCACGCAGCCAGGCCGGAAAATCGGCCGGCACCGGCACCAGCCAGGTTACCGGGCCCGGCCAGCTGGCGCTCAGCAGGGCCAGCGAAGCGGCATCCAGGCCGACCAGCCAGGGCGCGATCTGCGCCCAGTCGGCAGCGATCAGGATCAGTCCCTTGCCGGGATCACGGCGCTTGATGTCCCAGATGCGCGCCACCGCATCGGGCCGCCAGGGATCGCAGCCCAGGCCCCAGACCGATTCGGTCGGGTAGGCAATGACACCGCCGTCGCGCAGGGCGCGCACGGCCAGACTGAGATGAATGGAAGAGGCAATCGGCATGGAGCGGGGTCTGATCGCAAACATGCCGACGAGTCTAGCATGGGCCATCTGTCAGGTCAGGGCGGCAGCCGCTGGTAGCCGCCAGGCACCGCTGCCACCCAGCCCAGCACCTCCAGCTCGCCCAATGCCGCCATGACGGTGCCAGCCGACTGCTCACCGCCGGCAACCAGCTCGTCCAGGCTGTAGACCTGCCAGTCGAGCCTGTCGCGCAGGGCACAGGCGACGGCTCCCGGCTCGCCACGACCGGACGCCATGGCCGACACCCCGGTGGCGCCGGCCGGACAGGCGCCATACCAGTCACGCAGCGACGGCAGAACATCGCTCACCACATCCACCGCGCTCTCGACCAGACGGGCATGCCCATGGCGTATCAGTTCGTGGCAGCCGCGCGACTGCAGGCTGTGCACCGGCCCCGGCACGGCCCACACCGGACGGCTCATGTCATCGGCAGCACGCGCGGTGATGATGGAGCCGCTGTCGGGCCCGGCCTCGACCACCAGCACGCCCAGGCTGAGGGCGCTGATGACCTGGTTGCGGCGAGGAAAGTGCCAGCCCCTGGGTGGCGTGCCGGGAGCGAACTCCGAAAGCACCAGGCCGCCCTCGGCAATCACGCGGGCCGCCAGCTCGCGATGCCGGGGCGGGTAGGTCAGATCGGGCCCGCAGCCCAGCACTGCGAGCGTGACGCCTCCGGCCGACAGCGCGCCCTCATGGGCGGCGCCATCAATGCCGCTGGCCAGGCCGCTGGTAACGGCAAAGCCTGCACGGGCGAGATCGGCGCTGATTTCACGGGCCAGCGCCAGGCCATGCCGGGTCGCGGCACGACTGCCGACCACAGCGATCTGCGGCAAACCCAGCGCGGCCTCGTTGCCCGCCAGGAAGAGCAGGGGCGGACGCGCCGCATGCCGGCTCAGTGCCGCCGGCCAGCCTTTTTCGCCGCACTCAGGGCCATCGAGCCAGAGCCCGTGATCCGGCTCGTCCAGCCAGGCCAGCGTGGCCTGCCACTGCTCATGCAGCGCCGTTGCCAGCTCGCCATGAGGCCAGTCGGCATGGCGCAGCAGATACCTTTCGTCGAGACGCAGACCCGCCTGCCGGCGCCAGGCCCGGGATGGCCTGGCCAGCGCTTCCTCGGCCGATCCGAAGGCATTCACCACGCGACGATAGAGACGATCATCCTGATCCAGCAGCAGATAAAGGCGCAGCACGGCGTCGCTGGACATGATGGCTCCCTGCCTGCGGCACCATGGCGGTCGCGTCGACGGCCATGAATGCCTATAATATGGACAACGGGCATGTCGCCCCTACTGATGAGGTTTAGTCCCGGCCCCGGCATTTCGCCAGCCGCCGGAGAAAAATCATGGCTCTGCTTCCGATACTCGAATTCCCGGACTCCCGCCTGCGCACGGTGGCCAAGCCCGTCGCCGTGGTCGACGACGGCATCCGCCAGCTCGCCAAGGACATGCTGGAGACCATGTATGCCGCCCCCGGCATCGGTCTCGCCGCCACCCAGGTCGATCGCCACATCCGCATGCTCGTGCTCGATGTCAGCGAGGATCAGACGCAGCCGCAGGTGTTCATCAATCCGGTGATCGAGAAGATCGGTGCCGAGACCAAGCCCTACGACGAGGGCTGCCTGTCGGTGCCTGGCTTCTACGAAACCGTGGAACGCACCGACCACATCCGCGTCACCGCGCTCGGCCTCGACGGCCAGCAGCACACCATGGAGGCCGACGGCCTGCTTTCGGTCTGCCTGCAGCACGAGATCGACCATCTCGACGGCAAGCTCTTCGTCGACTACATCTCGCCGCTCAAGCGCAACCGCATCAAGAGCAAGCTGGAAAAGCAGCATCGGGCCCGCGCCTGAAACCTCCTCCTGAACAGGTACCCCCCGTTGGACAGTCATTTGCGCATCGTCTTTGCAGGCACTCCCGAGTTCGCGGCTGAAAGCCTGCGCGCCCTCCTGCAAGGACACCACGAAATCATCGCCGTCTACACCCAGCCCGACCGCCCGGCCGGCCGTGGCCGCGGGCTCAAGGCCAGCCCCGTCAAGGAGCTGGCCCTGGAACACGACATCCCGGTCTGGCAGCCGCACAACCTCAAGGACATCGACGCCCAGAACGAACTGGCCGCGCTCGAGCCCGACCTGATGGTGGTCGCTGCATACGGTCTGCTGCTGCCGCAGGCCGTGCTCGACATCCCGCGCCTGGGCTGCATCAACGTGCATGCCTCGCTGCTGCCACGCTGGCGCGGTGCCGCGCCCATCCAGCGCGCCATCCTCGCCGGTGACCGCGAGACCGGCATCACCATCATGCAAATGGATGCCGGCCTCGACACCGGAGCCATGCTCTACAAGGCCACCTGCCCGATCTCGCGCAGCGATACCGGCGCCAGCCTGCACGACCGTCTGGCCCTGCTCGGCGGCGATGCCCTGCTCGCCGTGGTGGATTCGCTGCGCGACGAGCAGCCGCTGACGCCCGAGCCGCAGAACACCGCGCTCGCGACCTATGCCGCCAAGCTCAGCAAGGAAGAGGCACTGATGGCCTGGCAGCTGCCGGCCGACGAACTGGCGCGCCGTGTGCGCGCCTTCAATGGCGTGCCGGTGGCGCACAGCACGCTGGCAGGTCAGTCGGTACGCATCTGGCAGGCTCGTCCGGTCAGCAGCGAAACCACCACAGCTACACCCGGCATGGTCATCCGTGCCGACAAACATGGCCTGGCGGTTGCCGCCGGGGAGGGCAGTGTGCTGCTGATCGAAACGTTGCAACTGCCGGGCGGCAAGGCCCTTCCGGTTACCCTGCTGCTCAATGCCCGCCGCGATGAACTGCAGCCCGGCACGGTATTCGGCGCATGAGCCGCCCGCAGACGTCACGCAATCCAGGTAAGGGCGGCCCCGCCAAAAGCAGCCGGCGCGAGCTCGGTGTCCGCGCCCTCGCAGCCCAGGCCCTGGGCCCGGCGCTGGCCGGCGAGCGCTCGCTCAGCGCCACCCTGCCGCCGGCGCAGCGCGCCTGTCGCGGCGAGGACATAGGCCTGCTCCAGGAGCTGGTGCAGGGCACCGCGCGCCATGCCATTCATTACCGCACGCTGATCAAGCCGCTGCTGCAGCGCGCGACCAAGGACAACACGGTGGAGGCCCTGCTGCTGATCGGCACCCACCAGCTGCTGGCCATGCGCATCCCCGATCATGCCGCCATCGCCGAAACTGTCGAGGCCGCCCGCCAGCTCGGCATGGACAAGCTCACCGGCTTCATCAACGGCGTGCTGCGCAGCCTGCAGCGACGCGAGGCCGAACTGGTGCATGCCGCGCTCATCCAGGAACATGCCCACCCGGCCTGGCTGCTGCGCGCCCTGCGTGCCGACTGGGGTGATCAGGCCGATGCCATCATTGCCGCCAACAACAGCCCGGCGCCGACCACCCTGCGCGTCAATCGCAGCCGCAGCAGCCGTGATGCGCTGCTTGCCGAGCTGATCGAGGAGGGTCTGCCGCTGGAGCCGACGCGTCATGCACCGGATGGCCTGCGCCTGACCGAGCCGGTGCCGATCCAGGCCCTGCCGGGCCTCGCCGAAGGCTTGCTGTCAGTGCAGGATGAAGCTGCCCAGCTCGCCGCCTGCCTGCTCGCGCCAGCTGCCGGCGAACGCGTGCTCGACGCTTGCGCCGCACCCGGCGGCAAGACTGCGCATCTGCTGGAAATACAGCCCGACATGGCTGCCCTGGTCGCGCTCGACAACGATCAGGATCGCCTCAGGCGCGTCGAGGAGAACCTGGAGCGCGCCGGCTATCCGGCCGGCAGCCCGCAGGCAGGGAAGGTAAAGGTGACTTGTGCCGATGCCGCCGACCTCGACAGCTGGTGGGATGGCACCGCCTTCGATGCCATTCTGCTCGATGCGCCCTGCAGCGCCACCGGCGTGATCCGTCGTCACCCTGACATCAAGCTGCTGCGCCGCGCCACCGACATCGCGCAGACCGTGGCCATCCAGGCCAGCCTGCTCGATCGCCTGTGGCTGACGCTGAAGCCGGGCGGGCGCCTGCTCTATGCCACCTGCTCGCTGCTCAAGGCCGAGAACGAGGACCAGATCACCGCCTTCCTCGCCCGCACGCCCGATGCCCGGACAACGCCGTTGCGCTTCGACGGCGAAATGCCCGGTCAGTGGCGCCCGCAAGGACGCCAGCTGCTGCCCGAGATCAACGGCCACGACGGCTTCTACTACGCGCTTCTGACCAGGCAGGCCTGAGCTCGCCGAGCTTGCGGCCTGAGCGTCAGGTCGGCTTGTTGAGAAAGCCCTTGAGCAGATCGGCACCCTGCGCCAGCAGGTTGCCGCCTTCAGGCAGCTGACCATTGGGCGTGAGCTTGTCGACGAGGCCCGGCAGGAACTGCGCGACCTGGGCCGCGGCCTGCTGCGGATCGATGCCGAGCTTGCCGGCCAGTGCCGTTATCTGCGGATTGCCTAGCACCTGCTGCAGCTGTTCGGCATTGATCGGCAGATTCTGGCCGGTGCTGATCCAGGACTTGACCTGCTCGCCGAGACCGCCGGCCTGAAGCTTCTGCACCAGACCCTGCAGGCCACCCTGTTCACCGATCAGGCCCTGCACGGCACCCAGAACATTGCCTGCCGCACCGCCAGCCTGGCCGCCGGCATTGCCCAGCAGCGATGTCACATCATCAAGAATGCCCATGTTCCTGTCCTCTCTATGTCTGGAGAAAATCGAGCTTACGCCGGCAATACGTCAGCTGGGTGACGATCCGACGACAGGCAGACAGGCATGAAAAAGCCGGGACTGGCCCGGCTCCTTCACAACATGGGTTGCAGCAGTTCAGCGACCGAGCAGCTCGCGCGCGACCACTTCCTTCATGATCTCGCTGGCGCCGCCATAGATGCGCTGGATGCGGGCATCGATGTAGGCACGCGAAACACCGTACTCCAGCATGTAGCCGTAGCCACCGTGCATCTGCAGGCAGGCGTCGGCAACGCGACCCTGCAGCTCGGTGGTGTAGAGCTTGACGGCGGCACCGGTCGGGATATCGAGCTTGCCTTCGGCATGCAGGTCGACACAGTTGTTGACGAAAGCACGGGCAGCCATGATTTCGGTCTTGCAGGTGGCCAGAGTGAAACGGGTGTTCTGCAGCTGTGACAGCGGCTTGCCGAACGCCTTGCGCTCCTGCACGTACTGGGCGGTGCGCTCCAGCGTGCCTTCCGAGGCGGCGGTGGCGATGACGGCGATGTTCAGACGCTCGCGCGGCAGCTCGTTCATCATGTAGGCGAAGCCCTTGCCTTCCTGGCCCATCAGGCAGTCAGCCGGCACGCGCACGTTGTCCATGAACAGCTCGGAGGTGTCCTGCGAGTGCAGACCCATCTTCTCCAGCTTCTTGCCCTTGCTGAAGCCCGGCAGGGTGGTGTCCATGAGCAGCAGCGAGACACCCTTGGAGCCGGCGGCCGGATCGGTCTTCACGGCCATGATCACGACATCGGCGTGCTGACCGTTGGAGATGAAGGTCTTGGAGCCGTTGACGATGTAGTGGTCGCCATCACGCACGGCGCTGGTACGGATGCCGGCGAGGTCGGAACCAGCGCCCGGTTCGGTCATGCCGATGGCAGCGACGGCTTCGCCGGAGGCCAGACGCGGCAGCCAGTAGGCCTTCACGGCCTCCTGGGCGAGATGCTCGATGTACGGGCCGCAGATGTCCGAGTGGACGCTGACGCCGGTGGCCAGCGAGGCCAGACCCATCCTGGCCATTTCATTGAGAATGACCATCGAATACTGGAACGGCACGCCGACGCCGCCGTACTGTTCCGGCTGATCAACGCAGAGCAGGCCGTTCTCGCCGAGCTTGTTCCAGATTTCACGCGGCATCCAGGAGTCTTTTTCCCACTGTTCGTAGTGCGGAAGAATCTCGTTTTCCAGGAAGCGCTTGACGTTGTCGCGGAACAGTTCCAGTTCGGCGTGATCGATGGACATGGTGTTTCTCTGCTATGACCAGGTTGGACGAAGGCCGCTATTTTATGTCATGTCTGCATAACCCGACAGAACAAATATCATGCGTTCCCGACTTGACCGGCGCGGCGGCAACAGGCATCAAGACAGCCTTTGCATCTACACCCGGACACTTTTCATGACACTCACCGAACTGCTCGCCGGCCTGCAGGCCGAGCGCTACGATTTTGAAGACGTGCAGGCCTTCATCCAGGCGCACTACGACTACACCCCGACCGCCTTCGAGAACGGCCTCGATGCCGACCGCGTGCGCAATGCCGCCGGCCAGAACGAGGGCTCCTGCCGCCTGTTCGCCTTTGCCCGCCATGAAGGACTGGGCGAGGAAGACACGCTGCGCTGCTTCGGTCGCCACTACCGCCATGTCCAGGCCGATCCGGCCGGTCAGGACCATGCCAACATCCGCCAGTTCATGCGCCACGGCTGGGCCGGCATCCATTTCGACGGCAATGTCCTGACCGCACTTGATGCTTCCTGACACGAAATGGCATTCATTCCGTCAACGAAATGATTTAGCCTGCGTTTTCAGCACCACAAACCACACCCGCTAAAGGACTACCACCATGTCTCGCAATGCCCTGATCTCGGCCACCGCACTGCTGCTGGCCACCTCCGCCGCCAACGCTTTCGACCTCAAGTCCGCTGTCTCCGTGCAGGCCCCGGGCGTCTCGGCCCAGACCAGCGCCGAAGCCAACGTCAAGACCCCGACCCTGCAATCCACCAAGGAAGCCGCCGTCAAGGCCGGCCAGACCTCGCGTGATGCAGCCATCGGCGCTGGCGTCGGTGCCATGACCTCCGGCAAGTCCATGGCCGAGAGCGGCAAGGCCATCGGCCAGGCTGCCTATGGCAACGCCAAGGAAGCCGCCCAGGCCAACGCCGCTGCCGCCAAGGAAGCAGGCATGGCCAAGGCTGACGCCGCCAAGAATGCTGCCCTGGCCAAGGCCGGTGTCGCTCAGGACGCGCTGGGTCAGGGCAAGCAGATTGCCGCTGGCTACAAGCAGGACGCCGCCAAGGCCATTTCGGTCAAGGATCGCATCGCCGTGGCCAAGATCGCCGGCGCCCAGAAGGCTACCGGCAAGGCTGTCGGCAAGCTCACCAGCCTGCTCGGTGGTGCCAATGCCCAGGCCAATGGCGGTCTCGCTGCCGGCTACGAGAAGAAGCTGGTCATCGGTGCCAAGCTCGACGCCAGCCTGAGCGGCCAGGCCAAGACCCTCGACTCCGCCACCGTGCCGGGCCTGAGCGCCCAGCCGGCCGGTACCCAGCTGCTGCTGATCGGCAACCAGGTCGTGCGCGTTGATGCCAAGACCCAGGTCGTCCTCGACGTCGGCACCGCCACGCTGTAAGCACTGCCCGGGAGCACACGCTCCCGCCGCACAGAGACGGGTCGGCACACTTCGGTGTGTCGGCCCGTCTGCTTTTCGGCACCCCGCTTCGTGGTGATGCCGACGCCAGGCAACCCGGCTATACTCGCCGGTTTCCGCCAACCGTGATCGCGCAAATCATGAGTCAGATACCCAATTTCACAGAGCATCAGGCGGGGCAGCCGATCCAGACCTTTCAGGGCCTGATCCTGGCCCTGCAAAGCTACTGGGCCGAGCAGGGCTGCGTCGTGCTCCAGCCCTATGACATGGAGATGGGTGCCGGCACCTTCCATACCGCCACCTTCCTGCGCGCGCTCGGCCCGGAAACCTGGAATGCCGCCTATGTGCAGCCCTCGCGCCGCCCGGCCGACGGCCGCTATGGCGAGAACCCGAACCGTCTGCAGCACTACTACCAGTTCCAGGTCGTGCTCAAGCCGAACCCGAGCAACATCCAGGACCTCTACCTGGAGTCACTGCGTCGCATCGGCGTCGACCCCACCGTGCACGACATCCGCTTCGTCGAGGACAACTGGGAGTCGCCCACGCTCGGCGCCTGGGGTCTGGGCTGGGAAGTCTGGCTCAACGGCATGGAAGTGACCCAGTTCACCTACTTCCAGCAGGTCGGCGGCATCGAGTGCTATCCGGTCACCGGCGAGATCACCTACGGCCTCGAACGCCTGGCCATGTACCTGCAGGGTGTCGACTCGGTCTACGACCTGGTCTGGACCGACGGCCCGTTCGGCAAGGTCACCTATGGTGATGTCTTCCATCAGAACGAAGTCGAGCAGTCGACCTACAACTTCGAGCACGCCAACGTGCCGGAGCTGTTCAAGCTCTTCGATCTCTACGAGAGCGAATCCAACCGCATCATGGCGCTGAAGCTGCCGCTGCCGGCCTACGAGTTCGTGCTCAAGGCCTCGCACACCTTCAACCTGCTCGATGCCCGCCGCGCCATCTCGGTCACCGAGCGCCAACGCTACATCCTGCGTGTGCGCACGCTGGCCCGCGCGATTGCGCAGAGCTATCTCGATGCCCGCGCCGCGCTCGGCTTCCCGCTCGCCGACCCGGCCCTGCGTGATGAGGTCATGGCCCAGATTGCCGCAGCGACTGCGCAGAAGGAGGCTCAGGCATGAGCGCCCAGGATTTCCTGTTTGAAATCGGCGGCGAAGAACTGCCCCCGAAGTCCCTGCTGACGCTGGCCACCGCCCTGCGTGACAGCGTCGCCGACGGCCTCGCCAAGGCCGGTCTGGTTCACGCTGGTGTCGACTTCTACGCCGCGCCGCGCCGTCTCGCCGTCATCGTCAAGCAACTCGCCGCACAGCAGCCGGATCGCGTCATCAGCGTCGACGGCCCGCCCGTGAAGGCCGCCTTCGATGCCGCCGGCAACCCGACCCAGGCCGCGCTCGGCTTCGCCCGCAAGAACGGCATCGACATCGCCGATGTCGATCGCAGCGGCGAGAAGCTGCGCTTTGTCCGTGAAGTGAAGGGCGACAGCGCACTGGCGCTGATGCCGGGCATCATCGACCTGGCGCTGAAGAACCTGCCGGTGGCCAAGCGCATGCGCTGGGGCGCCAGCCGCGTCGAGTTCGTGCGTCCGATGCACTGGATCGTCATGCTCTACGGCAGCGACATCGTGCCGGCCCGCCTGCTCGACATAGCCAGCGGCCGCACCAGCCACGGCCATCGCTTCCATCATCCGCAGGCGGTCGAGATCTCCTCCGCCCACGCCTATCTGAGCGCCATGCGCGCGGCCCATGTCATCGCCAACTTCGCCGAACGCCGCGAACAGATCCGTGTCGCCGTCGCTGCCCTGGCCACGAAGGAGGGCGGCTTCGCGCTCATGCCGGAGGCCCTGCTCGATGAAGTCACCGCGCTGGTGGAGTGGCCGATGCCGCTGGTCTGCTCGTTCGAGGAGCGCTTCCTGAGCGTGCCGCAGGAAGCCCTGATCTCGACCATGCAGGACAACCAAAAGTACTTCTGCCTGGTCGATACCGCCGGCCAGCTCATGGCACGCTTCATCACCGTCGCCAACATCGACTCGCCGTCCCCGGAAAAGATCGTCGCCGGCAACGAGAAGGTCGTGCGTCCGCGCCTGACCGACGCCGAGTTCTTCTTCAACCAGGACAAGAAGATCACCCTGGCCCAGCGCAACGAGCGCCTGAAGAATGTCGTCTTCCAGGCTCAGCTCGGCACCGTCTACGCCAAGGCCGAACGCGTCTCGGCGCTGGCCGCGTACATCGCCGGCAAGATCGGAGGCGATGTCGAGCATGCACGCCTGGCCGGCCTGCTTTGCAAGTCCGACCTGGCCTCGGAAATGGTGGGGGAGTTCCCCGAGCTGCAGGGCATCGCCGGCTATCACTATGCCCGCCATGAAGGCCTGCCGGGCGAAGTCGCACTCGCCCTCAACGAACAGTATCTGCCGCGCTTCGCCGGTGACTCGCTGCCGACCGTGAAGACCGGCCAGGCTGTGGCACTGGCTGACAAGCTCGACACCCTGACCGGCATCTTCGGCATCGGCCAGCCGCCGACCGGCTCCAAGGATCCGTTCGCTCTGCGCCGTGCCGCTCTCGGCGTGCTGCGCATCCTCATCGAAGGCGAGCTCGACATCGATCTCGACAAGCTGGTGCAGGCCGCCACGGCACAGCATGGCGACACGCTGACGGTGGCGACGACCGCCGCCGACGTCTTCGACTTCCTGCTTGGTCGCTATCGCGCCATGTACGAAGAGCAAGGCATCCCGGTCGATGTCATCCAGGCCGTGCAGGCCTGCCGCCCGACCGTGGCACGTGACTTTGATCGCCGTGTGAAGGCCGTGGCGCACTTCCGCACGCTGCCCGAGGCCGCCGCCCTGGCTGCAGCCAACAAGCGCGTGTCGAACATCCTGGCCAAGGAAGTCGTCACCGGCGGCGAGATCGAGCGCAACCTGCTGCAGGCTGGTGCCGAACAGGATCTGGCGGCCGCCGTGACCGCGCTGTCGGCCACCGTGGCACCGCTCTACGCCTCTGGCGACTACACCACCGCGCTGACCACCCTGGCCGGCCTGCGTGTGCCTGTGGATGCCTTCTTCGACAGCGTCATGGTCATGGCCGAAGATCCCGCCGTGCGTGCCAACCGCCTGCGCCTGCTGTCCTGGCTGCGCACGCTGTTCCTGCGTGTGGCGGACATCTCGCAGCTGTCTTCCTGAGCCTGCACGCGGACATGAAAAAGGCGCCTTGATGGCGCCTTTTTCATGTCCGTGCGGAAAGCTTATGCAGCGACCTGAGCCAGTTCCGGCAGCAGGAAGGCGAGGGCATCGCGCGCCGACTCCGCGGGCATTTCCTCCATGGGAATATGGCCGCCATCCGGATAGATCTTCACGGTCAGACCGGGCACATCCTGCTGCCAGCGCTTGACCAGGGCCGGCGGCACCCAGCGGTCGCGGGCGCCCCAGAGCAGCAGGGTCGGCACATTAAGCTGACGGACGCGCTCGGCAAAACGGTTCTTGCGGTTCATCTCGGCGAGCAGACGGAAGTAGGCCACCATGCCGGCCTTGTTGCCCGGACGCATGAGCATTTCGAAGTAGCGGCGGTCGGTGCCCGGCTGCATGCGACTGATGTCACCGTAGACCTCATGGATGCCATGCATGACCAGGCGCCGCGGCGCCAGGAAGCGGCTGAGCACGTTCATGCCCGGCGCCGCGACCAGCGCGATCAGACGCGGCAGCGGCTGCGAATAGGCAATGGGATCGAGCAGCACCAGGCGCTCGACGCGCTGCGGATGATGCACGGCATAGAACCAACTCAGGAAGCCGCCCAGCGAGTTGCCGGCGAGATGGAATCTCTCCAGACCCAGGTGCTGACGGAACTGCTCGATGAACTCGAGGGCATATTCCGGCGTGTAGCTGCCGCGCGCCAACGGGCCGGTCAGGCCGAAGCCGGGCAGGTCGACACGCACGATGCGGAAATGCGGACGCAGGATATCCACCCAGCCATCCCAGGTGTGCAGCGAGGCCATGACGCCATGCAGCAGCACCAGCGTCGGACCGTGGCCCTCATCGGTGTAGTGCACGTTGGTGCCGTCGATCACGACGTAGCGCGAGACCGGCTTTTCATAGCGCTTCTGCAGGGTTTTCAGGGCAATGTTGCCGAAGCCCAGCTCAAGGCGAAGGCGGGTGGCAAGAGCCAGGGATTGCTGGACTGCGGCACGGGGTGCCGCGGGAAAGCTCAACGTCGCCATTCTGCGGTGACTCATGGTTCACGAAAGTTTCCGAACGTACCTGACGCGCGATGCCGGGATCAACGAAATTTTTGTAACGCCCGCGTGATCCGCCCGTCTTGTTTTTGCCACACTCCGACCGACAGGGATTGTTCGTTCGTGTCCAATTCACCTTAATGCCGGTATGCTCGTCAAATTGTGCCAATGCACATTTGCTTACAATTTCTGTATAAAGCCGCTCGTAATCCACCAACCGACCAGGTGACGACCATGCCTACCTACAAGGCCCCGCTGCGCGACATGCGCTTCCTGATGAATGAAGTCTTCGATTACCCGAAGCATTACGCCAATCTGCCGGGCGGCGAAGAAGCCACCCCGGATCTGGTCGATGCCATCCTGGATGAAGCCGCCAAGTACTGCGAACAGGTGCTGGCCCCGCTGAACCAGTCGGGCGATCAAGAGGGCTGCCACTTCGAGAATGGCGAAGTGACCACGCCCAAGGGCTTCAAGGAAGCGTACGAACAGTACGTCGCCGGCGGCTGGCAGGGTCTGAACTACCCGACCGAATTCGGCGGCCAGGGCCTGCCGATGTCGATGGGTCTGTTCCGTTCGGAAATGATGGGCACCGCCAACTGGTCGTTCACCATGTACCCGGGCCTGTCGATCGGCTGCATCAACACCATCATGCTGCACGGCACCGACGAGCAGAAGTCCACCTTCCTGCCGGCACTGGTGGAAGGTCGCTGGACCGGCACCATGTGCCTCACCGAACCGCAGTGCGGTACCGACCTCGGCCAGGTCAAGACCAAGGCCGAACCGCAGGCTGACGGCAGCTATAAGCTGACCGGCACCAAGATCTTCATCTCCGCCGGTGAACATGACCTGGCCGAGAACATCGTCCACATCGTGCTCGCCCGTCTCCCGGACTCCCCGGCAGGCACCCGCGGCATCTCGCTGTTCATCGTGCCGAAGTTCATTGCCAACACCGACGGCAGCAATGGCGACCGCAACGCCGTGGCCGCCGGCTCCATCGAACACAAGATGGGCATCCACGGCAACGCCACCTGCGTCATCAACTTCGACGAAGCCACCGGCTACCTGATCGGCCCGCCGAACAAGGGCCTCGAGTGCATGTTCACCTTCATGAACACCGCCCGCATCGGCACCGCCATCCAGGGCGTGGCCTCGGCCGAGCTGTCCTACCAGGGTTCGCTGCCGTACGCCCTCGAGCGCCGCTCCATGCGCGCCCTGTCCGGCAAGAAGGAACCGGATCAGGTTGCCGACGCGCTGATCCACCACGGTGACGTGCGCCGCATGCTGCTGACCCAGAAGGCCATCGCCGAAGGCGGTCGTGCCATGGTCTACTTCGCCGCCCAGTACGCTGACAACATGGCTGTCGGCATCACCACCGGCGACAAGGAACTGTACGACTACTGGGACGACAAGCTCGGCTTCCTGACCCCGATCCTCAAGGGCTGCCTGACCGAACTCGGTCTCGAAGCTGCCAACCTCGGCATGCAGGTGTTCGGTGGCCACGGCTTCATCCAGGAACACGGCATGGAGCAGATCGCTCGTGATGCCCGCATCTCGACCCTGTACGAAGGCACCACCGGCATCCAGGCTCTCGACCTGCTCGGCCGCAAGGTCCTGCTGACCACCAAGGGCAAGGCTGTCCGTGACTTCACCGCCGACATCGCCAAGTTCTGCCGCGACAACGTGGCCAACAAGCAGATGCGTCCGTTCGTCTGGGAGCTGACCAAGATCGCCACCCAGTGGAACTACCTGACCGTGCGCATCATGCTGCAGGCCCGCAAGGACCGTGACTTCGTCGGCACTGCTTCCTACGACTTCCTGATGTACTCCGGTTACGCCACCCTGGCCTTCTTCTGGGCCAAGATGGCTGCCGTTGCCTTCGAGAAGCTGGAGAAGGGCGGCAACGACGAACCGGCGTTCTACCAGGCCAAGATCCAGACCGCCGAGTTCTACTTCGAACGTCTGCTGCCGCGCGCCAAGAGCCACGCCGACACCATGCTGAAGCCGACCAAGTCGCTGATGCAGATGGACAAGGACAACTTCAACTTCTCCTGATGGTTGTCGCGTGACGAGGCGCGCCGCAAGGCGCGTCTCGACAGACAAAAGGCACCTGCATCGAAAGATCAGGTGCCTTTTGTTTTTCTGCCAGACGCGCCCCGGTGCTAGCATCGAAGGTCACTGGAGGATACGCACCAATGCCTGCTCCCAACCCGCTGCTTGCCCGTCTGCCACTGCTCTTCGGCCTGCTCACGCTGATCTACCTGACCTACGCCATCCTCAGTCCGTTCATTGTGCCGGTGGCCTGGGCCGCCATCCTCGTTTTCGTCACCTGGCCGGTCTACAAGCGCCTGCTCAGGAAAACCGGCAATCGCCAGAACGTCGCCGCCACCCTGATGACCCTGCTGCTGGCCATCACCCTGATCGCACCCATGGTCTGGCTGCTGATCATGCTGCAAGCCGAAATCCGGGTCATTTACGCCCATCTCGGCGAGTTCCTCGCGCTCGACAAGCCGCCTCTGCCCGCTGCCCTGCAGACCCGCTTTCCCTGGCTGGCGCACGAGCTGGAAAATCTCTGGCTCTCCCTGCACGACAACCCGGCAGCCCTCAAGGATCACCTCCGCGGCATGCTCAATCTCGGCTTCGGGCAGATCAAGATGCTGGCCGGCGGCATCGGTCGCAACATTGCCAAGCTGCTGTTCACGGTCATGGCCGCGTTCTTCTTCTATCGCGACGGACTGAAGATCATTGGCCAGCTCAAGAATGCGCTGGCGCATACCGTGCCCAGGCAGGGCGAGCGCTATCTCGCCGCCGCCGGCAACATGACCCGTGCCGTGGTCTTCGGCATAGTGCTCACGGCGCTGGCGCAAGCCGGCCTGGCAGGCATCGGCTATGCCGTGGCCGGCGCACCCAATCCGGTCTTCCTGACCATGATCACCTTCCTGTTCGCCCTGATTCCCTTCGGTACGCCGTTTGCCTGGGGTGCCGTGGCGCTCTGGCTGCTGATCACCGGCGACACCCTGGGCGCCGCCGGGCTCGGCCTCTGGGGCGCCCTGGTGGTGAGCTCGGTAGACAACATCATCCGCCCGCTGGTGATCTCCAGCGCGACCCAGATTTCCTTCCTGCTGGTCATGTTCGGCGTGCTCGGCGGCCTCGCCAGCTTCGGCATGATCGGGCTCTTCCTCGGCCCGGTGATCCTGGCCGTGGTCGCCGCCATCTGGCAGGAATGGCTCAACCAACCCATCCAGCGAGACAACTCATGAGCAAGACCGCCATCATTGTTGGCGCCAGCAGCGGCATAGGTGCCGCACTGGCAGAAGAGCTGGCCGTGCGCGGCTACCGCCTGGGCCTGATGGCACGGCGCGAAGACAAGCTGAAGGAGGTCGCGGAAGGCATTTCACGCCGTCATGGCGTAATCGTGCTGACGCATCCCGTGGATGTCTGCGCCAGCGCCGACGTGCAGCCGGCCATCATGGCGCTGGCCGAGGATCTGGGGCAGGTCGACCTGCTGATCGCCAATGCCGGCATCATTGCCGCGCGCCGCTCCGGCAATGGCCAGCTCGAAGTCGATAGGCAGGTCATAGAAACCAATCTGCTGGGTGCCATCGCCACCATCGATGCCGGTGTCGCCCTGTTCAAGACCCAGGGCAAGGGCCACATTGTCGGCATCTCGTCGATATCGGCCTTTGTCGGCATACCCGGCAGCGCGGCCTACTCGGCCTCCAAGGCAGCCCTGACCAACTACCTCTCGGCCTTGCGCACCGAGGTCGGTCACCAGGGCATACGCATCACCACCATCCATCCCGGCTTCGTCGCCACCGACCTGGCTCCGGGCATGGAGAAATACCCGTTCGTGGCGCAACCGGGCGCCGTGGCCAAGGAGATCTGCCAGGCCGTGGAGCGTGGCGCCAGGGAAGCCATCGTGCCGCGCTGGCCGTGGGCAGCCATGATGCCAATGATGCGTTTCCTGCCTGACGCCGTGATACGCCGCATCTTCTGAGCACAGGGCGGTCCGGCCAGCCTGGCCGGACCCGCTTCAGACGCTCTCGCGGAAACGCAGACCGGCGTCCTGCAGACGCCTGAGCAGCACATCTCCCATGGCCAATGCCGGCGTCAGCACTCCCGCGGCATCAGGCAGCAGCGCGCCACCAAAGGCCAGGCTGAGCGCGCTCTCCGAAAGCATCTTGGCGGTCTCGTCATAGCCCGGATCGCCACCGGACACCTCCGTGCTCAACAGCTGCTCAGGCGCACCCGGCACCTGGACACGGGCGTCGAAGCGGACACGGAACCAGTGCTCCGCGCGAACCTCGGGCGCCGGCCCGTCTCCCGATACCTTGTACTTCTGCAGCAACCTTCTTGTCGGCCCGAACTGGGCCCCGACGAACACGCCCGCCACGCCGACGGCACCGGCCAGCAGCCTGGGCAAAGAACCCACGGCGACCTGATGGCTGTAATGAAATTGCTGGCCGTAGAACGGCAGGCCACGTGCCGTGCTCAGCACGATCTGCGGATCGATGGTCGGCAGCGGCGCGGTCCAGTCACTGTCGCTGCGATGAATTCGCGGCTTGCCGCCGCTGATCTTGCGGCCGTTGCCGGAGCGGCCTTTGGCGCGCAGAGCCCTTTGCTCACGCAAATGATCACCCGAGCGCGCCATGGCATTGATGGCCGACTGCCAGGTGCCGCCAGAGAAGTCGCCATGGGCCCTGACGGTGCCAACCACATCTACCGTCGCCGTCGTCAGCGTATCGCTGCCCAGACGGTCCTGAAGCAGTCTCAGGGTGTAGTAGACGCCGAGGTCGTGGGGAATGCTGTCAAAGCCGCAGCAATGCACGATGCGCACGCCCTTTTCGCTGGCCTTGCCATGAAAGCGTGCGCGCATGCGGTTGACGAACTCCGGCTCGCCGGTGAGATCGACGTAATCGGTCTTTTCGCTGACACACGCGGCCACCAGCGGTTCGCCATATTGCAGGTAGGGGCCGACAGTGGATATGACAACGCGGGTCTGGCGGGCGAGGGCGGCCAGAGTATCCGCAGCCGCGCTGTCGGCCAGGAGAATGTCGGGCAGGTACTTGCCGTCGGCAAGCAGGCTATCGCGGACGGCCTGCAGCTTGACGTGGTCACGGCCGGCTATGGCCCAGCGCAGAGGCTGGCGCTGAGTGGCGAGATAGCGCGCCGTCAGCTGGCCGGTGAAGCCGGTGGCTCCATACAGGATGATGTCGTAATTGCGCATGCAGCGGCTCCCGGCCAATGACTCTTGAATGACGCGCCGCTTGGTCGCGCGGCATGTCACTGAAGATAGCGCAGCGAACCAGGCGATGCCATTTCAGAAGACACCGGCCATCACGTTCCGACGGCTGCCGTGACCTCGGCTATGCGCTTTGCCCGCTTGACGCGCTGGAACTGCTCGGCGGCCTCGGCATAGACCAGCGCCGTCATGCCCAGCCATTGCTTGTAGCGCCCGACGATTCCGGCCTCGGAACCCTGCATGCGCTGCAGGAACACCATCTGCCAGGCATGGACTGCCGGCCAGTCCAGAGCCGGCAGGCCGGGCTCGCGCAAGCGCTGCACCAGATCCGGCTCACTGACGGCGGCACGTCCGAGCATGAGGTCGTCGCAACCGCTTTCCTCGCGGCAGAGCGCCGCGGCAGCGGCGCTGCCTATGTCGCCGTTGGCGATGATGCGCCAGTCCGGATAGCGGCTGCTGACCCGGCCTATGGCCTGCCAGTCCACCGGAGGTCGGTAGCCCTGCGCGCGCGTGCGGCCATGAATGGTCAGCCAGCTGGCGCCGGCGCTGTGGATGGCATCCGCGTTCTCAAGCAAGGCCGAGCTGTCGGCAATGCCGAGTCGTATCTTGGCACTCACCGGCGTGCCCTCCGGAACCGCCTGACGCACGCTGGCAACTATGTCGTGCATGAGCGCTGATTCACCCAGCAGTGCCGCGCCGCCTCTGTGCCTGTTCACCGTCTTGGCAGGGCAGCCGAAATTGATGTCTATGCCGGCAGCGCCCAGCTTGGCAGCACGCTCCGCATTTTCGGCCATGACTTCCGGCTCGCTGCCCAGCAACTGCAAATGCACGGGAGTCCCGTTGACCGTGCGCGACCCATGCGCCAGCTCGGGGCAATGATTCAGGAAACAGCTTGCCGGAAGCAGCTGATCAGTGATGCGAAGGAATTCGGAAACACACCAGTCATAGCGACTGATCTGTGTAAGGACGTGGCGCATGTGGACATCGGTCAGTCCTTCCATGGGCGCCAGAATGAGGGCTGACATGCTGACTCGGGAGCGTTGAAGCATCCGGAAAGGTTTCACGTGAAACCTTTCCGGAGCAGGGTCAGATATCCAGGTTCGCTACCAGCAGCGCATTCTTCTCGATGAAGTCACGACGCGGTTCGACCGCATCGCCCATCAGCGTGGTGAACATCTGGTCGGCACCAATGGCATCTTCGATGGTCACACGCAGCATGCGGCGCGACTCCGGATCCATGGTGGTTTCCCAGAGCTGCTCCGGGTTCATTTCACCAAGACCCTTGTAACGCTGAATGCCGAGGCCGCGCTTGGACTCCTGCATCAGCCATTGGTAGGCCTGCTTGAAGTTGTCGACCTTGAGCTCGCGCTCGCCACGACGGGCGACAGCACCCGGCTCGATCAGGCCATCCAGTGCGCGTGCGAGGCCGTCGATCAGGCGATATTCCGTGGACCCGAAGAACTCGTAGCCGAGGCGATAGGTGTAGGGCACGCCGTGCGACACCAGCTCCAGCTGCAGGAAATAGCGCTGATGCTCCTCATCCTCGACAACCTGCACCAGGAAGCGCTGGCTGGGGTCAACGGCGGCATTCAGCGCCTCCTGCAGTCGCACGCCCCAGGCTGCCACCGGCGCGCGCTCACCGAGCTGCTCGGGAGACAGGCTGGGCATGGCCAGCAGCTGTTCCAGCACGATCGGCGGATAGCGACGGCTGTAGCGCTCCTGCATGGCGAGGAAGTCGCGATACAGGTTGAACAGATTTTCCAGGGCCAGGCCGGACACC
The DNA here is from genome assembly GCA_023265995.1 of Perlucidibaca sp. Lineage (GTDB taxonomy): Bacteria > Pseudomonadota > Gammaproteobacteria > Pseudomonadales > Moraxellaceae > Perlucidibaca. The sequence continues at coordinate 185,121 of JAHFSA010000005.1, read as the reverse complement.
GCAGGAGCACCCGGATTGACACGCAGTTCGGCGCCATCGAGCGCGACCGAGGTCAGGTAGGTTTCCATGGCATCGTCGTCTTTCAGGTACTGCTCCTGCTTGCCCTTCTTGACCTTGTACAGCGGCGGCTGCGCGATGTAGATGTAGCCGCGGTCGATCAGCTCAGGCATCTGGCGGAAGAAGAAGGTCAGCAGCAGCGTGCGGATGTGCGAACCGTCGACGTCGGCGTCGGTCATGATGATGACCTTGTGGTAACGCAGCTTGTCCGGGTTGTACTCGTCACGGCCGATGCCGCAGCCAAGCGCGGTAATCAGCGTGCCGACTTCGGCAGAGGAGAGCATCTTGTCGAAGCGCGCCTTCTCGACGTTGAGGATCTTGCCCTTGAGCGGCAGGATGGCCTGCATCTTGCGGTTGCGACCCTGCTTGGCCGAGCCACCTGCGGAGTCACCCTCCACCAGGTAGAGTTCGGAAAGCGCCGGGTCCTTTTCCTGGCAATCGGCCAGCTTGCCGGGCAGTCCGGCGATATCCAGAGCACCCTTGCGACGCGTCATTTCACGCGCCTTGCGCGCGGCCTCACGGGCACGTGCGGCATCGAGAATCTTGCCGACGATGATCTTGCCGGCCTGCGGATTCTCCAGCAGGTATTCCTCGAACTTCTCGCTCATGATGGTGGCAACCACATTGGTCACCTCCGAGGACACGAGCTTGTCCTTGGTCTGGCTGGAGAACTTGGGATCCGGCACCTTGACCGAGACAATGGCGGTCAGACCTTCACGCATGTCCTCGCCACTGGTGCTGATCTTTTCCTTCTTGATCAGCCCTTCCTTTTCCATGTAGTTGTTCAGCGTGCGCGTCAGCGCCGTGCGGAAGCCCTGCAGATGGGTGCCACCGTCGCGCTGGGGAATGTTGTTGGTGAAGCAGTAGACATTTTCCTGATAGCTGTCATTCCACTGCAATGCCACTTCCACGCCGATGCCGTTCTGCTGTTCGCTCTGCGGCACGAGGAAATGGAAGGCGCTGCTCAACGGCGTCTTGTTGACATTGAGATAGCTGACGAAGGCTGCCAGGCCGCCCTCGTACTGGAAAATCTCTTCCTGCCCGCTGCGTTCATCCTTGAGATGGATGCGCACGCCGGAGTTCAGGAAGGACAGCTCGCGCAGACGCTTGGCCAGAATGTCGTAGTGGAAGTCGCTGTTCTCGATGAAGATCTCGGTATCCGGCAGGAAGGTCACTTCCGTGCCGCGCTTGTCGGTGCTGCCGGTGATCTTCATCGGTGAGGTGGGGATGCCGTCGACCTCGACGATCTCGCGGCCGAGCACGGCGCCCTTGCTGAACTCCAGCATGTAGACCTTGCCATCACGACGCACGGTGAGACGCAGCAGCTTGCTGAGCGCGTTGACGCAGCTCACGCCCACGCCATGCAGACCACCCGAGACCTTGTAGCTGTTCTGGTTGAACTTGCCGCCGGCATGCAGGCCGGTGAGCGCGATCTCGGCCGCGCTGCGCTTGGGCTCGTGCTTGTCGTCCATCTTGACGCCAGGAGGGATGCCGCGGCCATTGTCCGAGACGGTGACGGAGTTGTCCGAATGAATGATGACCCGGATATCGTCGCAGTGTCCGGCCAGCGCTTCGTCGATGGAGTTGTCCACGACTTCGAACACCAGATGGTGCAGGCCTGTGCCATCGGACGTATCACCGATGTACATGCCCGGGCGCTTTCTTACGGCCTCCAGCCCTTCCAACTGCTGAATACTGGATGCATCGTATGCTTCAGACATCTTTTTCTTCTCCTGGTCCCGTCATTCCGTCGCCGGACTGACACAGCCATGTTCCACGTGAAACAACTTGAGCGGGATCCCGCCCCACACATCTTTCAACTGTGACGGCTCGATGCAGGTCATCAAGGTCTGAACCTGCATCTCGCCTATCCACTGGCAAACCTTCTGGCGCGACACGGCATCCAGTTCGGAAGCCAGATCGTCCAGCAGCAGCAGAGGGCGCATGCCCTCCTGCATCAGACGCTGGACCATCGACAGCTTGAGCGCGCAGGCCACCAGCTTGAGCTGGCCACGCGACAAGCGCTCATCGACGGCAACGCCTTGTGTCCTGATCTTCAGATCGGCGCGATGAGGCCCTATCTGGGTGAAGCCACGCTCCCTGTCCCGGTCGCGTGATTGCGCCAGAAGATCCACCAACAATTCCTGGGTATTCCAGCCGGGCTGGTAATCAACATCCAGTGGAATGTCCGGCAGAAGGCGGGTCAGCGCAGCGGCAAGCCAGGGCAGCCAACTCTCGACAAAAGCCTGACGCGCCAGGTGCAAGGGCAGGGCAGCTTCAGCAAATTCCCGCTCCCAGACCTGCAATTCCATTGGCGAAATTTTAGCAGCTTTGAGCAGCGAATTCCTTTGCTGCAACGCCCGTTGAGCACGCGACCAGCAGCCGTGGAAAGAATGTTCCACGTGAAACGTTCCCCAATCAAGCAACTGCCTTCTCGGCTGAGAGGGGCCGTCCATGATGCTCAACGACGAAGGGTCAAAGAGCTGCAGCGGGAGATGGGATGCCAGCACGGCGAGGCTGCCGGCCGGCGCGCCATTGATGCGCACCACGGACTCACCGGAGGACATCTTGCCTATGCCGAGACTGTGGCCTGCCGCTGTCCGGCCAAAGATGGTGGCCTCAAGCTCATCATCCTGCACGAGACGGCGCGCCTTCAAGGTGCGAAACGAGCGCCCCAGACCCAGCAGATGTACAGCCTCCAGCAACGACGTCTTGCCGCTGCCGTTGAGACCGTGAAAGATGTTGATGACAGGCCCTGGCTCCAGGGAAACCTGCCGGAGATTTCTCAGGCAGGAAATCTCCAGCCGGACCAGGGTCACGAGACTCGGCTACAGGTCACAGACGCATCGGCATGACGACGTAGACGGCATCGGCCTGCTCATCATCATTGTCGCGCACCAGCGCCGAGCTGTTGGTATCGCCGAGGGTGGCGCGGGTGTAGGCGCCACTGAGGGCGTTCAGCACGTCGAGCAGATAGCCGACATTGAAGCCGATTTCCAGCTCCTTGCCGCTGTACTCGACCTGCAGCTCTTCCTCGGCTTCTTCCTGGTCCGGGTTGGTCGCCAGAATGCGCAGCTGCTCGCCATCGATCTGCAGACGCACTCCACGGAACTTCTCGTTGCAGAGAATGGCAGCACGCTGCAGCGAGGACTTGAGGTCTTCACGGCCGGCCACGAGGGTACGGTCACCGCCCTTGGGCAGCACGCGCTCGTAATCCGGGAAGCGGCCATCGATCAGCTTGGACGTGAAAGTGACATTGCCGACCGTCACGCGCAGATGATTGCTGCCCAGCGTCAGAGTAACTTCGCTGTCCTCGTCGGAGAGCAGGCGCGAGAGCTCCTGAACACCCTTGCGCGGAACAATAACCTGAACCTTTTCAGGAACTTGTGTAGAAATAGGTGCATCACAGAGGGCCAGACGATGGCCGTCGGTGGCGACCACGCGCAGACGACCTTCGGTGACTTCGAACAGCATGCCGTTGAGGTAGTAGCGGACATCCTGCTGTGCCATGGCGAACGAGGTCTTGTCGATCAGACGCTTCAGGGCCTTCTGGGACAGGCTCAGCGAGAACGAACCGGCCAGGGTGTCTTCCAGGTTGGGGAAGTCATTGGCGGGCAGTGTGGCGAGCGTGAAGCGGCTCTTGCCGGAGCGCAGCAGCAGACGCTGGCTGTCGAGACTGAGTTCGACCTGGGCCGTTGCCGGCAGGGCACGGCAGATGTCGAGCAGCTTGCGGCAGGGCACGGTGACACGGCCGTTCTGCGAGTCATTGTCGAGGTTCTGACGCGCGACCAGTTCAACCTCGAGGTCGGTGCCGGTCATGGCCAGCTCACCACCATCCACCACCATCAGCACATTTGAAAGCACCTGCAGGGTCTGGCGCTTTTCAACCACCCCGGCGACTTGCTGGAGGGGTTTCAACAACTGGTCACGAGTCATCGACACTTTCATGGTCATCTTCCCAAGGGCTCAAGCCTGTAGCAGGCGCAGCAGATTGTTATAGTCTTCGTTGATGGTGGAGTCGGAGGCGCGCAGCTCGTTCACTTTGTCGCAGGCATGAATCACCGTGCTGTGGTCACGTCCGTCGAAAGCCAGCCCGATTTCCGGGTAGCTGTTGCCGGTGAGTTCACGTGACAGAGCCATGGCGATCTGGCGCGGCCTGGCGAAGGAACGATTGCGTTTCTTGCCCGTCAGTTCACGCGGTGGAATGCGGTAGTACTGCGCCACCACGCGCTGGATATTGTCGATATTAAACTGCCGCGAGCGCACAAGCAGCACATCGCGCAAGGCTTCCTTCACCAGTTCCAGAGTCACCGGCAAGCCGCGGAAACGCGCCGTCGCGATGACCTTGTTGAGCGCCCCTTCCAGCTCGCGGACATTGCCCTGAACATGCTCGGCAATGAAGTGCGCCGGCTCCAGCGGCAGATCTATGCCGGCCGAATGCGACTTCTTGAGCAGAATGGCAACGCGCGTTTCCTTGTCCGGCGGATCCACCTGGATCGACAGCCCCCAGGAAAACCTGGACTTGAGGCGGTCATCCATCCCATTGATTTCTTTCGGAATTCTGTCAGATGTCATGATGATCTGACGGGAACCTTCGAGCAGCGAATTGAAGGTGTGGAAGAACTCGTCCTGAGTGCTTTCCTTGTTGGCAAAGAACTGGATGTCGTCGATCAGCAGGGCGTCCAGCGAACGATAGAGACGCTTGAAGTCGTTCATCATGTTGCGCTGCAACGCCGTGATGAAGTCACCCACGAAGCGTTCCGAGGTCAGGTACATGACACGCGCATTCGGGTTTCGGCGCAGGATCTCGTTGCCTACGGCATGCATGAGATGGGTCTTGCCGAGACCCGTCGGGCCATAGATGAAAAGCGGATTCGAGTTCGGCGCACCGGGGTTGTCAGCCGCCTGCAGACAGCCCGCATGCGCGAGCTGGGCACCCTTGCCGGAAACGAAATTGTCAAAGGTGAAGAGCGGATTGAGGCTGCTTGCAGGCTTGGGAACTGGCTCGCCAGCCGGAGCCATGGGCGTGCGCGGCTTTTCGCGGGTCGTTGCCGCCGCCGAAGTGGAAGAGCCTTCAGGAGGTGCCTGCCGCGGCATTCTGTCGCCACGACTGCCGACCCGGATGGTGACATCACCGACATGCCCGTCGGAGACCTCACGCACGATTTCGCGGATGCGCATCATGAACTTGTCCATGACATGGCGCACGAAAAAGGGGTTGGGCGCGAGCAATTCGAGCACGCCAGGGCCTTCGTCTACCTGCAAGGGACGAATCCACATCTGAAAAAGATTGACTGGATATTCTTCTTCCAGACGCTGAAGGGCGGCCTGCCAAACACTACCTGACATCACACCTTATCCACATACAAAAACGTGATTCTACGGACCTCGAAGCCTGCCGACCAGCAAGAAATCCACACGTTTTCCTGCCTGTGGATAAAGCTGTCGATGGAGGTGACAGCCAGAGCATGGATATCTGTGGATAACTTGGAGTGCCGGAGTTGTCCACAATCATCCACAGGAACTGACGGGGCTGCAAGGGTGCCTTTAGAACAACTTTTGATGTATCTCAACATCATGATTTAAAAAGGTAAAAATGACTTGTCCACAGAAACCTTCGTCACTAATAACCAAAACAACCGCTTTTCTCTATTCATATAAGATTAGTTAGACAGGATGGTCTCTCGTCTTGTGCACAAAAAATTGCCAACGAGCTTCAGACCAGGCAAAGCAGCAGCAGGAACCAGGCAATCGAGAAAGTGCATTGACAGCACTGGTCGCTTTCCATACTATTTCGCACCTTTCCGCCCGGACGGGCCAGACAGATCGGATCACAGATCATGAAGCGTACCTTTCAACCCAGCACCCTGAAGCAGAAGCGCACCCACGGCTTCCGCGCTCGCATGGCCACCAAGAACGGCCGTCAGGTTCTCGCACGTCGTCGTGCCAAGGGCCGCAAGCGTCTGACCGTCTGAGTCAGGTGATCGACAAGCGCTATCCTCGATCCCTGAGGCTGCTGACACCGGCAGACTTCAAGCGGGTCATGGATGGCGCGTTGTTCAAGGCCAGCCAGAGCCATTTCCTCCTCCTGGCAGTGCCTTCCGCTACGCCCAATTCCCGCCTTGGTTTCATCGTCGCCAAGAAGAAAGTCCGTCTTGCCGTTGACCGCAACCGCATCAAGCGTTGTGTGCGCGAGAACTTTCGATTGCTGCAGGCTGAGCTTCCTCCCATGGACATTGTCTTCCTGGCAAGGCAGGATGTCGGCCGTCTCGACAATGTCAGCCTGCACGAGACCAGCCGCGATGGTTTTCAGCGACTGGCGCGCAAGGCCAGACAGGCCCAGCCGGCCAAGACCCGAGCCGACAACACCTAGGTACGGTCGATGAAAATCCTCGCCTTGCTGCCGATCAGGTTCTACCGCTATGCGATCAGCCCGATGATGGGACCGCATTGCCGTTACGAACCTTCGTGTTCAGCCTATGCCGAGGAAGCCGTGCAGCGTTTCGGTCTGGTCAAGGGCAGCTGGCTTGCAGGAAAGCGTCTGGCGCGTTGCCATCCTGGCTATCCGGGTGGTTATGACCCGGTACCCGAGCATTTTTACCCTGGTTCATGCAACCGACAGGATCTGTAAGCATGGAAATCCGTCGTACCCTGATTCTCATCGCGCTGGCTGTGGTCAGTTATTTCCTCTTCCTGTCCTGGCAGCGTGACTACGCACCGAACCGTGATGCTGCAAGCAGCGAAGCCGTTGCTTCGGCCCAGGCCGCTCCCGTTGCCGCGATTCCCGGTGGATTGCCGCAGGCACCTGCTGCCACGGCCGAAGGCCTGCCGGTTGCTCCTGGCGCACAGTCCCAGCCGGTGACTCCGGCAGCTGGCGCAGGCAATGTGGTCCACGTAGTGACCGACGTCCTCGACATGCAGATCGATACCACCGGTGGCGACATCGTGCGTGTCGCCCTGCCGGCCTATACGCGTACGGTGGAAGACAAGACTCCGTTCGTTCTGCTCGATCGTTCGCCGCAACACACCTATGTCGCGCAGAGCGGTCTGATTCGCGCCCAGGCTGACGGTTCCGCTTTCAGCGGTCTCGATGACAATGCCAAGGGTCGCCCGGTCTATCAGGCCGAACAGGTGTCCTACACCATGGCGCCGGATCAGAAGCAGCTCGATGTTTCGCTCAAGACCACCACGCCGGAAGGCCTTGAAGTCAGCAAGATCTATCACTTCGTGCGTGGCGATTACCGGGTGAAGGTCAGCTATGACATTCGCAATCACTCGGCCCAGCCGTGGAGCGGCGTGCTTTTCGGCCAGCTCAAGCGCGACAGCGCCAAGGATCCCAGCTCGGAGAATCATTCCTTCGGCATGGTGACCTTCCTCGGCGGTGCCTGGTGGACCGAGGCCAAGAACTACAACAAGCTGGCGCTGGCCAAGTTTGCCGACAAGCCGGTCAACGAGAAAGTCACCGGTGGCTGGGTCGCCATGGTTCAGCACTACTTCGTTTCGGCATGGATTCCGGCACCGGGCAGCCACAACAACGTCAGCACGCGTGACGACAGCAATGGTGCCGAGCACAACATCGGGTTCACCGGTTCGCCGCTGACCGTCGCTGCTGGTGGCCAGGGCCAGGTCTATGCGGATTTCTATGCCGGTCCCAAGATCCAGGATCACCTCAAGGCCATTTCGCCGGGTCTGGAACTGACGGTTGACTATGGCTGGCTGTGGCCCATCGCCCAGTTCCTGTTCTGGCTGCTGAAGAGCATTCACGGTCTGCTCGGCAACTGGGGCTGGTCCATCGTCGTGCTGACGATCCTGGTCAAGGGCGCCTTCTTCCATCTCTCCGCCAAGAGCTATCGCTCCATGGCCAACATGCGCCGGGTCATGCCGGAAATGCAGCGCATGAAGGAGCAGTTCGGCAGCGATCGCGCCAAGCTGTCGCAGGCCATGATGGAGCTCTACAAGAAGGAAAAGATCAATCCGCTCGGCGGCTGTCTGCCTATTCTCGTGCAGATGCCGGTGTTCATCGCGCTCTACTGGACGCTGATGGAGTCGGTGGAACTGCGCCATGCCGGCTGGATCCTGTGGATCAAGGATCTGTCGCTGATGGATCCGTACTTCATCCTGCCGCTGCTCATGGGCGTCAGCATGTTTACCCAGCAGATGCTCAATCCGGCTCCGCAGGATCCGGCCCAGGCTCGCGTCATGAAGCTGATGCCGGTGATCTTCACGGTGTTCTTCCTCTGGTTCCCGGCAGGTCTGGTGCTGTACTGGCTGTGCAACAACCTGCTGTCGATCTCGCAGCAGTGGGTGATCACCCGCCAGATCGAAAATACTGCTGCGGCCAAGGCTGCGAAGTAAGCCCTGGCGGCGGTCGTGAACGACACCATCGCCGCCATTGCCACCCCGCCCGGACGCGGCGGGGTCGGCATCATCCGCATCTCCGGTCCGGCTGCCATGACCATGGCCCGGGCCATCACGGCACGTGGCGAAGATCTGCAGCCACGCCACGCCTACTACACGTCTTTTCTCGATGACAGACAGCAAGCGCTCGATGAGGGTCTGCTGATCTGCTTTCCTGCGCCGAATTCCTTCACCGGCGAAGACGTGGTCGAGATTCAGGGCCATGGCGGCCCGGTGGTGCTCGACATGCTGCTGCAGCGCTTGCTGGCACTGGGCGCGAGACTGGCCCGGCCCGGCGAGTTTTCCGAGCGTGCCTTTGTTAACGACAAGCTCGACCTGGCACAGGCCGAGGCCATCGCCGATCTCATCGAGGCGGGTTCCGAGCAGGCGGCGCGTTCCGCTCTGCATTCCCTGCAAGGCGTGTTTTCGGCACGCATCAACGATTTGCTGGAAGCACTGATCGTGCTGCGTCTGCACGTTGAGGCCGCCATCGATTTTCCCGAAGAGGAAATCGATTTTCTGGCGGATGGCCAGATACTGTCGCGCTGTCGGGAGGTGCTGGCCAGTCTGGATGGCGTGCTCGCCGAGGCCCGGCAGGGCATGCTGCTGAAGGAGGGAATGCGGGTGGTGATCGCCGGGCGGCCGAATGCCGGCAAGTCCAGTCTGCTCAATCAGCTGGCCGGCAATGACGTGGCCATCGTCACCGATATCGCCGGCACGACCCGTGATGTGCTGCGCGAACATATCCAGATCGATGGCATGCCGCTGCATGTGATCGATACCGCCGGCCTGCGCGAGAGCCCCGATGTGGTCGAGCGCGAGGGCATACGTCGTGCCTGGCTGGAAATCGACAAGGCCGATCGCATCCTGTTCGTCTGGGATGCCAGCGATGCCTCGGAGAATCCGGAACAGTCACTGGCGCGTTTTTTCGATCCCCTGCCCAGGCAGCTCACCCTGATTGCCAACAAGTGCGATCGCAGCGGCCTGCAGCCAGGTCTGCAGAACATGAACATGGCCGGTCGTGACTTGCCCTGTGTCGTGGTGTCGGCGCGGGAAGGGCAGGGACTGGATGCCCTGCGCGAGCATCTCAAGCAGCTCATGGGCTACCAGGCCCAGGGCACCGGCAGTTTTTCCGCCCGCCGGCGTCATCTCGATGCGCTGGATCGCACACGAGCCCATATCGTGCAGGCCGAGCATGCCCTGACCGCGCTGCATGCCGGCGAGCTGGCTGCCGAGGATCTGCGCCTCGCCCAGCAGGCGCTTTCCGAAATCACCGGAGCGTTTTCGCCGGATGATCTGCTCGGCCGCATCTTTTCCAGCTTCTGCATAGGCAAGTAGCCGGCGCAGGTATCCGACAACCGTTCGTCGCCGGAAATCAGTGCAAATATTGATCTTCTCAAGAATTGGTACTAAAGTACCAGTTGTGGGCTGAAACCAGTCGCTATAGACTCCTCTGAAAAAGCTCACCCGGAGCAACAATGAAGAAGAAAACACTGGGCATTTCGGCTCTCGTCATCGTTGGCGCTGCAGTCGTATTCAATATCGCCACCATGCCTCCAGCCCCCCCGGCGGTTCCTCCGGTCCCTGACAAGATTGCCTTGCCTGTAGTCGAGCCGCTGTCTCCCTATGACATGCCGACAGGCCATGTGCCGGTGTCGACCGAGCCCTATCACTCGACCTATCGCAGCGTGTCGCTGGAAGGACTGGTTGATCGCCATCTGACCACCGGCATCTATCAGGGCACGCCCTACTGGAAGCAGCGCGAGCAGTGGTTCAAGGACCACTTCTACGACACCCTGGCGGCACGCAAGGTCTGGAAGGAAGGCACCAGCGCGGATACCCACAAGCGTGGCGACGCGGTGACCTGGACCTCCAAGCCGATTCCCCAGTACGTGCCGCCGCCCTGCACCGAAGCCCAGCCCACTGGCTATGACGCCGAAGGCTGCCGCTATGTCGCGCAGCTGTTCAAGGATGTCGAAGCCAAGGACCCGGCCAAGGCTCAGGCCATGCGTGACCAGGTTCGCCGTGGTCGCGATGTCTGGTTCAAGGGCACATTCGGCAACCAGGACGAGAACTATCTCCACCAGTCGCGCGTGGTCGGCAAGGAAAACATGAACTATCCGTGGCTGGACACGCGTACGCGTCCGGTCCGTTTCAGCAAGTGGGGTCTGATCAACGATCCGGACTGCGTCCAGGGCGATGCTTCGACCAACTGGTATGACAAGTGCCAGGACCCGCATTCCTCGGGTGTGCTCGGCTACCGCAAGTACTACGCCGATCCGATCAAGGACAAGGATGGCAAGGTCGTCTACGACCCGCAGACTGCCGCCTATGATCCGACCGAGATCAAGCAGAACAAGCGCTACGTGATCGGTCACCCCTGCGTGCAGTGCCACGTCGGCATCGATCCGACCAACCCGCCGGCGAATCCGAACCAGCCAACCTGGGCCAACCTGTCGGGTACCATCGGCAACCAGCATACCGTGCAGCCGGATGCGTTCTTCCATGGCGTTGCGCAGAACAGCCCGGCCCGCCAGATCCTCAAGGGCGGCCGTCTCGGCACCATCGATACCTCGCTGGTGGCTTCCGACTGGATGCACAATCCGGGCACCCAGAACAACATCATGGACTTCCACAACAAGCGTCTGTTCGAAGAAGTCATGAAGAACCCGGTCACGGGCGAGATCAAGAAGGCCAACACCCGTCATGTGCTCAAGGGTGGCGAGGACAGCGTCGGCGAGCATCTCGCGCTGATCCGTGTCTACGTCAACATCGGCATGTGCACGGAAGAGTGCTGGGTTCCGAACTTCCCGTACCCGGGACGTCTGGTCGGCCGCGGCAGCGAGCAGAGCCCGATGCGCATCATGCAGTGCGCCGCGCAGTGCGATCCGTGGAACTATGCCGATGCCAAGATGGATGACCTCACGGCCTTCCTGCTCACCGGCGGTCCGACCTACCTGATGGCATCCAAGGATGTCGACGGCACGCCGGGCAGCAGCTTCATCGACACCCAGGCCGTGCCGCAGGGTCGCAAGGTCTTTGCCCGCGAGTGCGCCAGCTGTCACAGCACCAAGATGGCACCGGCCAACATCCGCAACGACAAGGTCGCGCTGGAGAAGTTCTACCAGGGCCACATTTTCGGCAAGGAAGACTACTGGACCACCGAGTACAGCGAAGCCGAGCGCAATGATCCCAAGTTCATCGCCAACTTCCTGGCCAAGGATCAGGATGGTCGCCTGCGTCCGAAGCAGTTCGCCGACAAGGACATCTTCGGTCAGGACTGGCTGGGCAATGACGAACGCACGCCGTTCAACATCGTCGGCACCAACATGTGCCGCGCCCTGCACAACAACCACAACAAGGGCCATGTCTGGGAGGAGTTCTCCTCCGAGACCTACAAGGACTCGCCGTCTCCGGGCAGCGTGCCGCGCGTGCTCAACCGCATGATCCCGCTGATCGGCGGCATGAAGCTGGGCGAGAGCAAGGTCACCGGCGGCCCCGGCTACATGCGCAACATCTCGCTGCTGTCGGTGTGGGCAACGGCTCCGTTCATGCACAACAACGCGATCGGCGAAGTCACCTTCCTGCCCGATGGCGCGCCGGACTACACGCTGCGCGGCCGCATCAAGCAGTTCGAGATGTCCTTCGACGAGCTCATGACCTCGGACAATCCCAAGGCCGAGAAGCATCGCCCGCAGAAGACGCTGCTGACCACCGAGGACATGACGGTGACGCCGCGCGAAGACATGCAGGGCTGGCCGAAGATCCCGGTCAAGAAGGGCACTCCGGTGGCCAACTTCGCCTCGCAGAATCCGCACCGTCCGCTGTTCATGGGCTGTGATGATCCGGTCGAGAACAAGGGTCACCAGTTTGGTGTCGATCTCTCGCCGCAGGACAAGCATGCACTGCGCGAGTTCCTGAAACTGATGTGATGTGACCGCTGCTGACTTGCCGCCTACGGGCGGCAAGTCTTTTTGCGGCGGATGGACAGGGAAACATGAAACGTCGCCTCGCCTGGCTGCTCATTCCGCTCCTGCTGATCGGGCTTTATGTCTGGCAGAAGCCGACAACAAGCACGGCCAGCATCACCGAGCTGGCGCGACCTGGTCAGCCGGATGGCGCTTCGCTGTCCACGCGTGTCATCGCCCAGGGCGACCTGCCGGCGGAAGGCACGCGCTCGTTGTTCGATCATCTGATCACCCAGAATGACGTGCTGCCGTATCCCTTCGAGAAGCTGGTCAAGCTGCTGCAGGATCGCAACCCCGAGGGTGGCGCGCCGGTGGCGGTGCTGATTCCGCATGGTCGTTCGCTGCTCAAGGCGCAGGCCGATGACGGTCATCCGCGCCTGGTCATGGCGGCCGACTTCGAGTCCGGCAATGGCGCCAGTCTCGGCTTCTCGCCACGCGGTCAGCTCTTCCTCGGCTTCGTCGAAAAGGCTCACGAGATCGAGGTGCTGAGCTACAACGAGGCCGGTGGCCGTTTCGAGTTCCAGCTGGTGCAGAACTATTGCGCCGGCTGCGTGCCGCGCATCGTCTATGCCCGTCGCGCCATCTGCACGACCTGCCATCAGGGTGGCGGTCCGATTTTCCCGCAGCGTCCGTGGAACGAAACCAACGGTCAGGAGGAAACCGCGGCAGCCATTGCCGCGGCGCGTGGCGGCAGCACGCCCTACATGCACATTCCGATCAAGCAGCCGCTGGCCTCGCCCGAGCGTTTCGACCAGCTCACCGACCAGGGCAATTTCATCAACGTCACCCAGCGCATCTGGCTGGATGGCTGTGGCATCGACGGCAATGACTGCCGTCGCCTCCTGCTCAAGCTGGCCCTGCGCTATGCCGACAGTCCGGGCAGCTTCGATGCCGCCAATGCCGATGTGGCGCGTTTGCAGGAACTGCAGAAGCGCCACTTCCCGGCCAGGGGCATTGCCGTGCCCGAGTCCGATCTGCCCAATCGCGATCCCATAGGCGAACGCCAGGGCCTGAAGGGCTGGTGGCGATCGCTGTGGACGCGTGACATCAAGCCGGGAGAGGGCGCTCGCGACAATGAAGACCTCGCGGCTTTCGACAAGCTGCCCAGGCTGGCCGCGCGTTTCGATCCGCTGACACCGCGCCAGCCCAAGCAGGTGCTGACGGCGAACGACGTCGATGGCGTCTACGGCGTCGCGGCGCTGTTCACCGATGCCGACCTCAAGAGTCTGGGCGCCGTCAGCGGCTACGACATCCATCGCCTTGAAGCCCGTGTCGATGCTTTGCCGGAGGAGGTCTTCGCGCCACGGCCTGTGGTGCGCGTGAACATCATGCGTGCCTTGCTGGCGCAGCCGGTCGGTTATTGCTGCCTCGACACCCACGAAATGTCGCCGCCGGTGGCGAGTGGCGTGCCGCCGCTGAAGATCAGCAAGCATGTCGTGCTCAAGGAGTTCGAGAGCCACTGCTTCGCCTGCCATCGCGGCAACCCGGCCAAGCGTCTGAACTTCATGGCGGGAGCCAGCGAGGATGAGGTGCTGGACAACATCCGCAACAAAAGCGAGATTCGTGATGCGCTCGACTGGGCGCGTTACACCGGTACGGACAAGGCCAGCAAGCTGATGCCGCCGCGCGATTCGGTGCAGTATCAGCAACTCAAGGCTGCCGGCGCGGCCGGCGAGAAATCGGTCGCCACCATGCGTGACACGGTGCCCAGCCTCTTCGGCTTCTGAGCCGGCGAGGCAAGACAAGAAGGATGAGATTCATGAAGCCAGCAAGCCCGCTGCCCTGGGTTGTTGCGTTGACGGCACTGATGCTGCCGGGCCTGAGTTCGGCCATGCCGGCCTTTGCCCGCGCCTACAAGCAGGAGTTCGGCTACATGCCGTCCTGCAATGCCTGCCACAGTGACGGTGGCGGCTCTGCGCTCAACCCCTACGGCAAGGCCTTCAAGGCCGCCGGCAAGAATGCCGGTGCCTTCGCGAAGATCGCGGTCGCCGACAGCGATGGTGATGGCAAGGCCAATGCCGTTGAAGCCCAGGCCAAGGCCAATCCCGGCGACAAGGCATCGACTCCGGCCACTCCCGGTCCCTGGCTGGACATCGCCAGTCTGATTCCGCGCGAAGTGCGTGCTCAGTTCCCGAGCATAACCACCTGGCTGCCGCAGGATGCCGTGCTGACGCCGGCCGATATCCAGGCTGCGAAAGCGCTGGGTGCGACGCTGGGCAAGGCCGACGAGAACACGATCTACATTCCGCTGGAAAATCGCCATCCGGCCGGGACCGCGCTGATCTTCCCGGCCACCTACCAGGGCAAGGTCTTCTTCCTGCTCATGGCCACCGATCGCCAGCTCAAGGTCACTCGCGTCCAGGTTCTGCATGCCGATGCCGTGCCGCAGGCCAAGGCCAGCAAGATCTATCCGTCGTTCACCGGGCGCATGGTCAACCAGCTGCCGGCGGCGACCGGCAAGGATCTCGACGGCGCCATCACGACGGCGGTCAAGCAGGCCGGCGCGCTGCTCTATGTCCGCCTGAAGGGTGCCTGAGCGGCAGTGCCGCACGACGCTAAGGAGCACGGCATGGCCGGCGAAAAATTCGATTTCTTCAGCAATGCTCCGGTGACCGATGCCGCCATCGTGCAGGTGCCGCCCGAGCCGTCGGCCTGGCTCACCATTGGCGGGCCGATTGCGCTGATCGGGCTGTTCCTGCTCATCTGCCTGCTGCTGCGCTGGTTCATTCCCTATCGCGATCCCAAGGTCGAGTTCTCCCTGCGCGATCTGCCGGTGGCAGCGCAACGCGGCATAGGTCTGGCCACCGTGCTGTTCGGCATCGCCTTCTTCTTCGGGCTTGCCGAGGTGCACTACCAGATCGGCCTGCACGGCAGCACCGAGGCCTATTTCGCCAACATGAGCCAGGGCAAGCTGATCGCTTTCACGCATGCCCATCTGTTCGGCTTCACCACGGCGTTCTTCATCATCGGCATCCCGTTCTCGATGCACTTCAACCGCCTCAAGCTCTACCAGTGGGTATTCCCGGCCGGGCTGGCGGCGGCGCTGACCGACATCATTTCGTGGTGGGGCATCAAGTATGTGTCGCCGAATTTCGATTACGTGACCATGTTCTGTGGCGCGGTCTATGGCGGCGCCTACCTGTGGATGCTGATCGGCATCATCCGCATCATGTTCTTCCCGGGCTTGCGCTGGCTGCCCGACTACCTCAACGAGCGCCGCAAGAAAATCGACGGGCGTCGCCAGTCGCGGCGTTGAGCGCAGGCCGCGCGCTGCCGGCGTCGCGGCTGAAAGCGGGAGCTGTCTGAAAAACAAACAACGAGACCGGACGGGCGCGGTGGTAACATGTCGCCTCGTTTTTCAGGGCTCTTGTCGTGACGTCATCCAACGCTGCTTTTTCCTCTCTGCCGCTGTCGCAGGCCATGCTCGCCAACCTGGCGGAGCTGGGCTACGACACCATGACGCCCATCCAGGCCGAAAGCCTGCCCTCGCTGCTGGCCGGGCGCGATGTCATCGCCCAGGCCAAGACCGGCAGCGGCAAGACCGCGGCCTTCGGCATCGCGCTGCTGTCCGCGCTCGATGTCCGCAACCTGGCCACGCAGGCGCTGGTGCTGTGCCCGACGCGCGAGCTGGCTGACCAGGTCGCCAAGGAGCTGCGCCGTCTCGCCCGTGCCTTCGACAACACCAAGATCATCACGCTCTGCGGCGGCACCCCGATGGGGCCGCAGCTGGGTTCGCTGGAGTTCGGCGCGCACATCGTCGTCGGCACACCGGGTCGTGTGCTCAAGCATCTCCAGCAGGGTTCGCTGACTCTCTCCGGTCTGCGCACGCTGGTGATGGACGAGGCCGACCGCATGCTCGACATGGGTTTCCACGACAGCATGGTCGAAGTCACCAGCTTCCTGCCGCAGCGCCGTCAGAACCTGCTGTTCTCGGCGACCTATTCGGACGAGATCCGCGCCCTCAGCGGCCGCTTCCAGCAGAACCCGGTCGAGGTCACGGTCGAGTCCGTGCATGTCGACAGCCAGATCGAGCAGATTTTCTTCGAGGTCGACGGCAAGGCCAGGCCGCAGGCGCTGAATGCGCTGCTGCGCCACTACCAGCCGGCGTCGGCGGTGATGTTCTGCAATACCAAGCAACGCTGTGACGAAGTCGCCCAGACCCTGCGTGAGCAGGGCTTCCATGTCGCCGCGCTGCATGGCGATCTCGAGCAGCGCGACCGCGATCTGGTGCTGGTGCAGTTCGCCAACCAGAGCTGTCCGCTGCTGGTCGCCACCGATGTCGCCGCCCGCGGCCTCGACATCAAGGATCTGGCGGCGGTGATCAATGTCGAGCTGGCCTTCGATCCCGAGACCCATATCCACCGTATCGGCCGCACCGGTCGTGCTGGCCAGAGCGGTCTTGCGCTCAGCCTGTGCGCACCGTCGGAAGCGCATCGCGCCAGCGCCATCGAGGAATACCAGAAGCTCAGCCTGAGCTGGCAGGATCTGCCGGTGGTCAACTCGCTGGCCAAGGTGCCGGCGCCGCGCCGCGTCACCCTGCAGATCGCCGGCGGCCGCAAGGACAAGCTGCGCCCAGGCGACATCCTCGGCGCGCTGACCGGGGAGGGCGGCATTCTCGGTGCCCAGATCGGCAAGATCGAGATCTTCGATCTCCATGCCTATGTCGCGGTTGATCGTGAAGTCGCGCCTGCCGCCTTGCGCCGCATCTCCGATGCCGGCATCAAGGGCCGCCGCTTCAAGGCGCGCCAGCTTGTCAGTGGTTCGGCTGCCGGCTTTGCGGCGGATGCGGGTGCGGCGGGCAGCGGATCCGGTCGCCCTTCGGGCGGCCCTGCCAGGAAGCCGCGCTGACATGGCACTGAAATCCACTGTCCACAAGGTCCAGCTCAATATCGCCGACATGGACCGCGATTATTACGCGGACCACAACCTGACGCTGGCCTGCCATCCATCGGAAACCGAGGAGCGAC
This sequence comes from Perlucidibaca sp., assembly GCA_023265995.1. Classification (GTDB taxonomy): domain Bacteria; phylum Pseudomonadota; class Gammaproteobacteria; order Pseudomonadales; family Moraxellaceae; genus Perlucidibaca. The sequence continues at coordinate 167,732 of JAHFSA010000005.1, read as the reverse complement.
TGATGGTGCGTGTGCTGGCATTTGCCATGCATGCCCATGAGGATCTGCAATTCACTCGCGGACTCAGCAGCGAGGACGAGCCTGATCTCTGGCAGAAGGATCTGATCGGCACCATCGAGCACTGGATTGAGCTCGGCATGCCCGACGAGAGCCGTATCCGCAAGGGTTGCAACCGTTCCGGCCGCATGACGGTGGTGACTTACGGCGATCGTGCGCCGCCGGTCTGGTGGGAGAAGATTCGCGGCAGCGTTGCCCGTTTCGACAATCTGCGCGTGATCAACCTTGCCGGTGAGGCAACGCAGGCGCTGGCGGCCCATGTTGAACGCAGCATGGTGTTACAAATCACCATTCAGGACGGCACGCTCTGGATCATAGTGGGTGATGCACAGATCGAATTGCCGGTCGTATACTGGCGATAGCGCCCCATGCCTGCAGGATGCGGGAGGGCTTTACATGATGCGGCGTGCCGGCTTTCTGCCGATGACCATGGTTTTTTGCCTGGCAGCTGTTCAGGCACGGGCAGATCGTGTCGTCGTCTATGCCATAGACCCTGTGCAAACCCGCATCACCTTCAACTGGACCTATCTGGGCATGACCAGCCCCACGGCCAGTTTCAGCAACGCCAGCGGCAATATCTACGGCAATCTGGATCGTCCCGAGGAGTCCTGGGCCGAGGTGTCCATTCCGGTCACCAGCCTGAAGACCTTCATGCCGATCATCGACCGGCAGCTGCTCGAGTCCGGCGATTTCTTCAAGCCGCGCGAATATCCCGAAATGCGTTTCCGCAGCAACGGCATCATGCACGTCGACAATGACGACAAGACCTTCAGTCTGACCGGGACGCTGACCGTCAACGGCATCACCAGGCCCGTGATCCTCAGCGCCAAGGCCATAGGCTCCGGCTCCGGCTCCAATCCCTTTGCCGGCAACGGCCAGTCCGCCGGGCTGTCGGCAACGGCCACCTTCCGCCGCAGCGAGTTCGGCATGACCCGCATGCTCGGTGTTGTCGGTGACGTCATGAAAGTCCAGCTCAGGGTCTTTGCGGCGGAAAAGGCGCACACGGACAGGCCGGTCAGATCCGATACCGGCGAGCTGGTCCAGCAGTGACCGTGGCGGGCTGATCGCCAGGCTGTTCAGAATTTGATCTGGTGGATGGCTTCCAGCGGCCGTATAATCGCCGCCCTTTTTGCATTGCGCCGCAGGCGGGCAAAGCCATGCACTATCCCAAGAGCTACGATGTCATCGTGATCGGCGGCGGCCATGCCGGCACCGAAGCCGCGCTCGCCGCTGCCCGCATGGGCTGCCAGACGCTGCTGCTGACGCACAACGTCGAAACCCTGGGGCAGATGAGCTGCAACCCGGCCATCGGCGGCATAGGCAAGTCGCACCTGGTCAAGGAAATCGATGCCCTCGGCGGCGCCATGGGTCTGGCCACCGATCAGGCTGGCATCCAGTTCCGCGTGCTCAACAGCCGCAAGGGCCCGGCCGTGCGCGCCACCCGTGCCCAGGCCGACCGCGCCCTGTACAAGGCGGCCATCCGCGCCATCCTGGAAAACCAGCCCAATCTGGATATCTTCCAGCAGGCCGCGGACGATCTCGTGGTCGAAGGCGAGACCGTGACCGGCGTGGTGACGCAGACCGGCATCCGCTTCAGCGCGAAGACGGTGGTGCTGACCACCGGCACCTTCCTCGGCGGCACCATACACATCGGGCTGGAAAACCATCGCGGCGGTCGTGCCGGCGACCCGCCCTCGATCGCGCTTGCCAATCGCCTGCGCGAGCTGCCGCTGCGCGTCGGCCGTCTGAAGACCGGCACGCCGCCGCGCATCGACGCCAAGTCGGTGGATTTCTCGGTGATGCAGGCCCAGCCCGGCGACACGCCGCGCCCGGTGATGTCCTTCCTGGGCTCGCGCGCCATGCACCCGCAGCAGGTCAACTGCTGGATCACCCACACCAACCTGCAGACGCACGACATCATCCGCGGCGGCCTCGACCGTTCGCCGATGTACACCGGCGTCATCGAAGGCGTGGGCCCGCGCTACTGTCCGTCGATCGAGGACAAGATCCATCGCTTTGCCGACAAGGATTCGCACCAGGTGTTCATCGAGCCGGAAGGCCTGAGCACGCACGAGCTCTACCCCAATGGCATTTCCACGTCGCTGCCGTTCGATGTGCAGATAGCGCTGGTGCGCTCGATCAGGGGCATGGAGAACGCGCACATCACGCGTCCCGGCTATGCCATCGAGTACGACTACTTCAATCCGCAGGACCTCAGGCACACGCTGGAGACCAAGGTCATCGCCAACCTGTTCTTCGCCGGCCAGATCAACGGCACCACCGGCTATGAAGAGGCCGCTGCCCAGGGCCTGCTCGCCGGCCTCAATGCCGGTCTGCGCGCGCAGGACAAGGAAGGCTGGTATCCGACCCGCGATCAGGCCTATCTCGGCGTGCTGGTCGACGACCTGATCACGCTCGGCACCCGTGAGCCCTACCGCATGTTCACCTCGCGCGCCGAATACCGGCTGATGCTGCGCGAGGACAATGCCGACCAGCGCCTGACCTGGAAGGGCCGCGAGCTGGGACTGGTCGATGACCTGCGCTGGGCCGCCTTCTGCGCCAAGCAGGAAGCCATCGTGGCCGAGACCCATCGCCTCAAGAGCGTGTGGGCGCATCCGGGCAGCGAGCTGGGCGAGCGCTTCTGCGCGCTCACCGGGCAGGAGCTGAACCGCGAGAGCAATCTCCATGATCTGCTCAAGCGCCCGCAGGTCAGCTATGCCCAGCTCGCCGAGCTGTCGCCGCCGGGCCTGCCTGCCGACCTCGATGAGGTTGTCGGCGAGCAGATCGAGATCGGCGTGAAGTACGCCGGCTATGTCGATCGTCAGAGTGACGAGATTGAGCGCCTGCGCCTGCAGGAAGGCCTGGCACTGCCGGCCGACTTCGACTACGACGCGGTTGCCGGTCTGTCCAACGAGGTGCGCCAGAAGCTCAAGGCCGGCAGGCCGGAAACCCTGGCGCATGCCGGGCGCATTCCGGGTGTGACGCCGGCGGCGGTGTCGCTGCTCATGATCACGCTCAAGAAGCAGGGCCGGGCGCGACTTGCCACGACCCAGGCGCAGGCGGTCTGATGGCCAGGCAGAGATTGGCGGCCGACTGGCCGGTAAAAGCCGAAAAGCGTCTGCGCGAGGGCTGCGCCCAGATTGGTCTGACGCTGGATGAGCCGGTGCTGCAGAAGCTGCTGGCCTATCTCGCCGGTCTGGTGAAGTGGAATCAGGCCTTCAACCTCACCGCCATCCGCGATCCGCTGGAGATGGTCGACAAGCACCTGCTCGACAGCCTCAGCATTCTGCCGGAGCTCGGCGATGGCGCCCTGATCGACATCGGCACCGGCGCCGGTCTGCCCGGCTTCATCGTGGCGCTGGTGCATCCGGCATTGCCGGTGACGCTGCTCGATTCCAACGGCAAGAAGACCCGCTTTCTCAAGCAGATGGCGGCCGAGCTGGGCGCGACCAATGTCACCGTGGTGACCGCGCGCTGCGAGGAGCATCAGGGCAGCTACGCGCAGATCAGCAGCCGCGCCTTCGCCAGTCTGGCCGACATGGTCAGCGGCACCGGGCATCTGCTGGCCCCGGATGGCCGCTGGCTGGCCATGAAGGGCCATGTGCCGGATGATGAAATAGCCGCCTTGCCGGCCTCCGCGGCACTCGAAAAGACCCCCGCATTGCGAGTACCCTTTGCAGCTGATGCCCGACACCTGATCGTGTTGCGGCGCGCGCGTTGATGCGAGCAGGCCCAGACCTGCCGCCGGGGAATTCCATGGACAAGATTTTTGCGGTCGCCAACCAGAAGGGCGGCGTCGGCAAGACCACGACCAGCGTCAATCTCGCTGCCTCGCTGGCGGCTACCCGCCGTCGCGTGCTGCTGGTCGACCTCGATCCGCAAGGCAATGCCAGCACCGGTTCCGGTATTGCCAAGAATGATCTCGAACGCAGCATCTACGATGTCATGCTCGGCCGCGCTCCGGCCGCCGATATCATTGTCACGGTCGCCGGTGGCTATGACCTGCTGCCGGCCAACGGCGACCTCACGGCTGCCGAGGTCGAGCTGCTCGACGTCGCGCACAAGGAGCAGCGTCTGCGCATGGCCCTGGCGCCGCTGGCGGCGCGCTATGACGCCATCGTCATCGACTGCGCGCCGTCGCTGAGCATGCTGACCCTCAACGGCCTGGTCGCCGCCGATGGCGTCATCATTCCCATGCAGTGCGAATATTTCGCGCTCGAAGGTCTGGCGGCGCTGACGCAGACCATCGAGCGAGTGGCCGAGACGGCCAACCCCGGTCTGCATATCGCAGGCATCCTGCGTACCATGTTCGATCCGCGCAACACGCTGGCCAACGATGTCTCCAAGGAGCTCATCACGCATTTCGGCGATCACGTGCTGAATACCATCGTGCCGCGCAATGTGCGTCTGGCCGAGGCGCCGGCGCACGGCCTGCCGGCGCTGCAGTACGACAAGCATTCCCGTGGCGCCATGGCCTATCTGGCCCTGGCCTCGGAACTCCTGCGCCGGCAGAAGCGCAGCTGAGCCGCCATAGCGAGCGGCAGTCACAAGCAGAACAACAGGTACAGGGTATGTCGACAGCAAAGAAGCGTGGACTTGGCGGCGGACGCGGACTGGATGCCCTGCTCGGCACGGTGCGCAAGGTCCAGGAGGAGGTCACCGCGGTGGCGTCCGGGCATGCGCCGGTAGGCGAGCTGCGTCAGCTGCCGGTCGAGTGGCTGGAGCGCGGCCGCTACCAGCCGCGCCGGGAAATGGATCCGCAGGCGCTGCAGGAGCTGGCCGACTCGATCAAGGCCCAGGGCATCCTGCAGCCCATCGTGGTGCGCGCGCTGTCGCCGCACCGCTTCGAGATCATCGCCGGCGAACGCCGCTGGCGTGCCGCCCAGCTGGCGCATCTGGAGTCGGTGCCGGCCCTGGTACGTGAGTTCAGCGACGAGGCCGCGATCGCCCTGGCGCTGATCGAGAACATCCAGCGTGAAGACCTGAATCCGCTGGAAGAAGCGGTGGCCATGCAGCGCTTCGCCGACGAATTCAGCCTGACCCACCAGCAGGTCGCCGAGGCGGTCGGCAAGTCGCGCGTCGCCGTCACCAATCTCATGCGTCTGCTGGCGCTGCACGACGAGGTCAAGCGCTCGCTGGAGCACGGCGATCTCGACATGGGCCATGCCCGTGCGCTGCTGGCGCTGCCCACCGGGCAGCAGGTGGCGGCATCGCGACAGGTCATAGACAAGGGCCTGTCGGTGCGCCAGACCGAGGCCCTGGTCCGGCAATTGCTTGCTGAAAAGCCTGAGAGCGCGTCGACGCGTGCGCCCGACCCCAATGTTCGCAAGCTCCAGGAGAGCCTGTCGGAGAAGCTGGGTGCGAGTGTGCAGATCGACTGCAATGCCAAGGGCAAGGGGCGCCTTGTGATTGCCTACAACTCGCTCGACGAGCTTGACGGCATCCTCGCCCACATCAACTGAGTCCGGACATGATTCGCCTGCTTGCCATCCTGACCATGCTGATTGTCGCGCCCGCGACCGTGTTCGCGGGTGATGGCTGGCAGCTGCGCAAGCAGGATGCCGAGCGCCAGATCCGCGTCTATCTGCGTGATCGCAGCGACAGCCAGTACCACGATGTCTATGCGGTGACGCATCTGCCGGGCAGCGTGCATCAGGTCGAGGCCGTGCTTGCCGACATTCCGGCCATGCCGGAGTGGGCGCCGCGTGTGGCGCGTGCGCGCGTGCTCAAGCGCCAGGACAGCCAGGCCTGGATCTATATCGATTACAGGCTGCCTTACCCCTTCAAGGCGCGTGATGCCGTGGTGCTGTCGCAGCGCAGTCGTGACAATGATGTCGTCAGCATTCACTCGCAGGCGGTGCCGGGCATGGTTCGTGTGCAGCCGGATCACGTCCGGCTGAGCAACCTGCAAAGCACCTGGCGGCTGTCGCCACTGGCCGGGGGTCAGGTCAAGGTCGAGCTCTGGGGTATCGCCGAACCGGGCGGCCTGGTGCCGGCCATGGTCTACAACTACAACCTGGCGGATGACGCCATACAGACTTTGCGTCAGCTTCGTCGCATGGCGCAGCGCAGCAAATATCAAGATGATAGGGCGGCTGGCCGGTCACCACCCAAGATGTAGTGTCATGCCCTGTTTTGGCGCGCTCGAGCGGTCGTGTGCTGCAAAATAGGGAGCAAAACCCCGTGACTTTTGGTTGCCCTTTGATCGGCCGCTCCCCTATAATTCGCGCGCTTTCAAGGCATTGTGCGAGCCCCTTACGGGCTCACCGCGTTTGTCCGCGAGTGAATGATGAAGGTCAGCAAGCCGCAACCGCTGGTTGATGTAGTCCCGGCGGTGAGACAGCTGCAATGGCAGCTCTACCTCCTGGCGCTGATTTCTCTGACAGCTTTCGTGGCTGCCGGTCCTGGTGCAGGACTGTCGGCATTGGCAGGTGCGGGCATTGCGGTCATCGGTCAGGCGTATTTTGCATACCGCGCCTTCAGTCATGCCGGGGCTGCATCCGCAAAGCACATTGTGCAGGGATTCTACAGGGGGGAGGCCGGGAAGTTCGTCCTGACCGCTCTCCTTTTTGCCGCCGTCTTCATGGGCTTCAAGGCCGTGCTGCCGGGTTGGCTATTTGCCAGTTTTATTTTGGAACAGCTGGTTGCCTGGATCGTTCCGTTCACGATCCGCTCAACGCAGCCCTGATGGGTAGATAGATACACATGGCCGGGAACTCCACCGAGTACATCAAGCATCACCTGACCAACCTGACCTATGGTTATCACCCCGAGCACGGCTGGGGCTTTGCCCATACCGCTCAGGATGCAGCCGCCATGGGCTTCAACGCCATTCATGTCGACACCATGGGCTGGTCCCTGGTGCTCGGCGTGCTGTTCTGCTGGCTGTTCCGCCTGGCGGCCGTGCGCGCCACCTCCGGCGTGCCGGGCACCCTGCAGAACCTGGTCGAAGTCGTTGTCGAGTTCGTCCAGAGCAACGTCAGGGATACCTACCACGGCAAGTCCAAGGTCATCGCCCCGCTGGCGCTGACCATCTTCGTCTGGATCTTCCTGATGAATGCCATGGACCTTTTCCCGGTCGACTTCCTGCCGGAAATCGCCAAGCTGGTGGCGGTCAACCTCTTTGGCGCCAATCCGCATGCCGTGTTCTTCAAGGTGGTTCCGACCACGGACGTCAATGCCACGCTCGGCATGGGTCTCTCGGTGTTCGGTCTCATCCTGTTCTACAGCATCAAGATGAAGGGTGCCGGCGGCTTCGCCAAGGAACTGACCTTCCACCCGTTCAACACGATCTGGTTGGTCTGGTTCAATTTCCTGCTGGAAGGCATCGCCCTCATCGCCAAGCCGATCTCGCTGGCACTGCGACTGTTCGGCAACATGTACGCCGGCGAGCTGATCTTCATCCTGATCGCTCTGCTGCCCTGGTTCGTGCAGTGGACGCTGTCCGTGCCCTGGGCCATTTTCCATATCCTGATCATCACGCTGCAGGCGTTCGTGTTCATGATGCTGACCATTGTGTATCTGAGCATGGCCTCGGAAACGCACGACCACTAACCCGTAAATCAATCTGTAACCAAACCTGAAGAGGAAACTCAAATGGAACTCATCACCGGTCTCAACCTGATTGCTGTCGCCCTGCTGATCGGCTTCGGCGCCCTCGGCACCGCTATCGGCTTCGGCCTCCTCGGCGGCAAGTTCCTCGAAGGCACTGCCCGTCAGCCGGAACTCGCCCCGCAGCTGCAGGTGAAGATGTTCATCGTCGCCGGTCTGCTCGACGCCGTGACCATGATCGGTGTCGGTATCGGCCTGTTCCTGCTGTTCGCCAACCCGTTCATTCACTAATCGGCCGGTTGTACCCGACGATGTGTCGCGAGCCGCTCCGGCTCGCTGAATGAGACAGGACAAGAGGTGATAGCGTGAACATCAACTTCACTCTGGTAGGCCAGGCCATCGCATTTGCGATCTTTACCTGGTTCTGCATGAAGTTTGTGTGGCCGCCGGTCATGGCCGCTCTGGCAGAACGCCAGAAGAAGATTGCCGATGGCCTCAATGCTGCCGACAAGGCCAAGCAGGATCTGGAAGCTGCGCATGCGCAGGTTGCCCAGGAACTGCAGGCTGCCAAGCAGCAGGCTGCCGCACTGATCGAGCAGGCCAATCGCCGCGCTGGACAGGTGGCTGAAGAGGTCAAGGCCCAGGCTTCGGCCGAAGCCGAGCGCATCCTGACCCAGGCCCGTGCCGACATCGAGCAGGAAATTGCCGGTGCCCGCGATGCCCTGCGTCTGCAGGTTGCTGCCCTGGCCGTTGCCGGTGCCGAGAAGATCCTGCAGGCCGAGGTCGATGCTGCCAAGCACGCCGGCATGCTGAATCAGCTGGCCACCGAGCTCAAATAAGAGGCCTACGGGACAGTCATGGCTGAATTAACCACAGTGGCGCGACCCTATGCCAAGGCAGCTTTCGAGTATGCCCAGGCCAACGGTCAGCTGGCTGCCTGGTCGTCCATGCTGGCGCTTGCCGCCGCCGTGGTCGATGATGCGGCTTTCAAGCAATACATCGCGCGTCCCACGCTGAGCGGCGAGCAGCAGGCGGAAGCCGTGCTCAAGGTTTGCGGCGACCAGTTCGATGCTGCCGGTCGCAACTTCATCAGCAATCTTGCTGCGCACAAGCGTCTGTCGGCCCTGTCGGCCATCAGCCGCCTGTACGAAGCACTGCGCGCCGATGCTGAAGGCGCGGTGGATGTTTCGGTGGTTGCCGCCTATGCGCTCGATGATGCGCAGACCAAGGCGCTGGCCGAGACCCTGACCCGCAAGCTGTCGCGCCAGGTGAATGTCACCAGCAGCGTCGATGCCAGCCTGATTGGCGGCGCCGTCATCCGTGCCGGCGATACGGTCATCGATGCTTCCGTGCGCGGCAAGCTCGGCAAGCTTCGCACTACCCTGACTACTTGATATTTCCTTCGAGGAAGAGAGCATCATGCAGCATCTGAATCCCTCCGAGATCAGCGAACTGATCAAGAGCCGCATCACGGACCTCAATGCGTCCACTGAAGCGCGTAATGAAGGCACCATCGTCGGCGTGTCCGACGGTATCGTGCGTATCCACGGTCTCGCCGATGTCATGTACGGCGAAATGATCGAGTTCGACGGCGGTGTCTTCGGCATGGCCCTCAACCTCGAACAGGACTCCGTCGGCGCCGTGATCCTGGGCTCGGCCCATGATCTCGCCGAAGGCCAGAAGGCCCGTTGCACCGGCCGCATCCTGGAAGTGCCGGTTGGTCCGGAACTGCTCGGCCGCGTCGTTGACGCGATCGGCAACCCGATCGACGGCAAGGGCCCGATCGACGCCAAGCTCTTCGACCCGGTCGACAAGGTCGCCCCGGGCGTGATCTGGCGCCAGTCCGTGGACCAGCCGGTGCAGACCGGCTACAAGTCCGTCGACGCCATGATCCCCATCGGCCGTGGCCAGCGCGAGCTGATCATCGGTGACCGTCAGACCGGCAAGACCGCGATGGCCATCGACGCCATCATCGCGCAGAAGAACTCGGGCATTAAGTGCATCTACGTGGCTATCGGTCAGAAGCAGTCGACCATCGCCAACGTCGTGCGCAAGCTCGAAGAATTCGGCGCCATGGCCTACACCACGGTCGTCGCCGCTGCCGCTGCCGAACCGGCTGCCATGCAGCTGATGGCTCCGTACGCCGGCTGCACCATGGGCGAATACTTCCGTGATCGCGGCGAAGACGCCCTGATCATTTATGACGACCTGTCCAAGCAGGCCGTGGCCTACCGCCAGATCTCGCTGCTGCTGCGCCGTCCGCCCGGACGCGAAGCCTACCCGGGCGACGTGTTCTATCTCCACAGCCGTCTGCTGGAGCGCGCTTCCCGCGTGTCCGCCGAGTACGTCGAGAAGTTCACCAACGGTGCCGTCACTGGCAAGACCGGTTCGCTGACGGCTCTGCCGATCATCGAAACCCAGGCTGGCGACGTGTCCGCGTTCATTCCGACCAACGTGATCTCGATCACCGACGGCCAGATCTTCCTGGAATCCAGCCTGTTCAACGCCGGCATCCGTCCGGCCGTCAACGCCGGTATCTCGGTGTCGCGTGTTGGTGGTGCTGCCCAGACCAAGATCATCAAGAAGCTGTCGGGCGGTATCCGTACCTCGCTCGCCCAGTATCGTGAACTGGCTGCCTTCGCGCAGTTCGCTTCCGATCTCGACGAAGCGACCCGCAAGCAGCTGGAGCTCGGCCAGCGCGTGACCGAACTGATGAAGCAGAAGCAGTTCGCACCGCTGTCGATCGCCGACATGGCGCTGTCGATCTTCGCCGTCAACGAGGGCTACCTCAATGACGTGCCGGTCGCCAAGGTGCTGGCTTTCGAAGCCGCCCTGCACGCCTACTTCGGCAGTGAGCACAAGGCGCTGGTGGACAACATCAATGCCACCGCCAACTACGATGGCAAGATCGAAGCCGAGCTGCGCGCTGGCATCGAGAAGTTCAAGGCCACGCAGACCTGGTAAGCATGATGCGGCGCGGACTTCGGTCCGCGCCGGTCACCAAGGCAAAGATTCGGTGAGGCTATGGCCAGCTTAAAAGAAATTCGCAGCAAGGTTGCGAGCATCAAGAGCACGCAGAAGATCACGAAAGCGATGCAGCTCGTGGCCGCCTCCAAGATGCGCAAGGCACAGGAGCGCATGGCTGCCGGCAAGCCGTACGCGCAGAAGATCCGTCAGGTGGTGGCTCACGTTGCTCACGCAACGCCCGAGTACAAGCACCCGTATCTGATCGAGCGTCCGGTCCGTCGTGTCGGCTACATCGTGGTGTCGTCCGATCGCGGTCTCTGCGGCGGTCTCAATATCAACCTGTTCAAGAAGGTTGTGACGTCGGTTCGCGATTACCGCGAACAGGGCGTCGAGGTCGAGCTCTGCCTGCTCGGCACCAAGGCCACGACCTTCTTCAAGAATGTCGGTGGCAAGGTTGTCGCAGCCAAGACCCACATGGGTGACCAGCCGTCGCTGGAAGCACTGATCGGCAGCATCAAGGTCATGCTTGACCACTATGACGAAGGCAGGATCGATCGCCTGTATCTGGTGTCGAACGAGTTCGTCAACACCATGACGCAGAAGCCGACCCTGCAGCAGCTGTTGCCGCTGGCAGCGGGCTCGGGCGATGCCGTGAGCGAACGCGACTACAACTGGGATTATCTGTACGAGCCGGAAGCCAAGCCTCTGCTCGATGCCCTGCTGGTTCGCTTCATCGAATCGCAGGTCTACCAGGGTGTGGTCGAGAACGTCGCTTGCGAAATGGCTGCCCGCATGGTGGCCATGAAGGCCGCGACGGACAACGCCGGTGATCTCATCCGCAGTCTGCAGCTTGTGTACAACAAGCTGCGTCAGGCGGCCATCACCCAGGAAATTTCGGAAATCGTCGGCGGCGCGGCAGCTGTTTAAGCTGGCGCCATCACAACTGTATTGCGAGTTTGAGAGGATAAACCCATGAGCAGCGGTCGTATTGTCCAGATCATCGGCGCCGTCATCGACGTCGAATTCCCGCGCGATAGCGTGCCCAGAGTCTATGACGCCCTCAAGGTGGAATCGACTTCGACCACCCTGGAAGTCCAGCAGCAGCTGGGCGACGGCATCGTGCGCACGATCGCCATGGGTTCCACCGATGGCCTGCGTCGCGGCCTGACGGTTGGCAACTCCGGTGGCCCGATCAGCGTTCCGGTCGGCAAGGGCACCCTGGGCCGCATCATGAACGTGCTCGGCCAGCCGGAAGATGAAGCCGGTCCGGTTGAAACCGAAATCACCATGTCGATCCACCGCAAGGCCCCGGCCTATGACGAACAGTCGGGCGGCACCGAGCTGCTCGAAGTCGGCATCAAGGTCATCGACCTGCTCTGCCCGTTCGCCAAGGGCGGCAAGGTCGGCCTGTTCGGCGGCGCCGGCGTCGGCAAGACCGTGAACATGATGGAGCTCATCAACAACATCGCCAAGGCGCACAGCGGTCTGTCCGTGTTCGCCGGCGTCGGTGAGCGTACCCGTGAAGGCAACGACTTCTATCACGAAATGAAGGATTCGGGCGTTCTCGACAAGGTCGCGATGGTTTACGGCCAGATGAACGAGCCTCCCGGAAACCGTCTGCGCGTGGCGCTGACCGGTCTGACCATGGCCGAATACTTCCGTGACGAAAAGGATCCGGCCACCGGCAAGGGCCGTGACGTGCTGCTCTTCGTCGACAACATCTACCGCTACACGCTGGCCGGTACCGAAGTGTCCGCACTGCTCGGCCGTATGCCGTCGGCCGTGGGCTACCAGCCGACCCTGGCCGAGGAAATGGGCGTTCTGCAGGAACGCATCACCTCGACCAAGAATGGCTCGATCACCTCGATCCAGGCCGTCTACGTGCCTGCCGACGACTTGACCGACCCGTCCCCGGCCACGACCTTCGCCCACCTCGACGCCACCGTCGTGCTGTCGCGTGACATCGCTTCGCTGGGTATCTACCCGGCCGTCGACCCGCTCGACTCGACCTCGCGTCAGCTCGATCCGCTGGTTGTCGGCGAAGAGCACTACGCCGTCGCTCGTGGCGTGCAGACCGTGCTGCAGCGTTACAAGGAACTGAAGGACATCATCGCGATCCTCGGCATGGACGAACTGTCTGAAGAAGACAAGCTCGTTGTCTACCGTGCTCGCAAGATCCAGCGCTTCCTGTCGCAGCCGTTCCATGTTGCCGAAGTGTTCACCGGCTCGCCGGGCAAGTACGTGTCCCTGAAGGAAACCATCCGTGGCTTCAAGGGCATCCTGGCTGGCGAATACGACAGCCTGCCGGAACAGGCCTTCTACATGGTCGGCGGCATCGACGAAGCCATCGAGAAGTCCAAGAAGCTGTAATGGCGTTCGGCCTTTAGAGCTCAGGAGTAGAACATGGCTAACACGATCCACTGCGATATCGTCAGTGCGAAAGAGTCGATCTATGCCGGCAACGCCACGATGGTCGTTGCCCATGGTCTGCTCGGTGACCTCGGAATCACGCCGGGTCACACTCCGCTGCTGACTCAGCTGGCCCCGGGTCCGGTCCGCATTCTGCTGGAAGATGGTCAGGAGCTGGTCTACTACGTCTCCGGCGGCATGCTGGAAGTGCAGCCGACCATCGTCACCGTGCTGGCCGATACCGCCGTGCGCGCTGCCGATGTCGACGAGGCTGCCGCCATCGAGGCTCGCAAGGCCGCTGCCGAGGCACTGGCGAACCAGAAGGGCGAGATGGACACATCCGCCGCTCTGGCCGCTCTGGCCGAGGCCGCAGCCCAGCTGCGTACCCTGCAGGCGTTCAAGAACCGCGCCGGTCGCGGTTGACCATGATGCCGGCGCAAGCCGGCATGACAGGTCGCAAGACAAAGGGCAGCCCAGGCTGCCCTTTGTCGTTTCCGGGCGGCCTGCAATCGGGCCGGGCCTGGGTGAAACGCGAGCAGGTGCCGGCTATATCTGACAAGCAGTCTCGCGGCCGGCGAAAGGGCGTGATACAAAAGTCCTTGTAGGGTGCAAGGGCAGGGTTCTGCCGCATGCACAATGACTGATGAAGTGGCACCAGAGGAGAGCCGTGATGAAAACCGTTGCCGATATTCTTCGTACCAAGCACAGCCAGGCGATCCACACGATCTCGCCGGACGCCACGGTGCTGGAGGCCATCACGCTGATGGCGGAGAAGGGCATCGGTGCCCTGGTGGTGACCCAGGCCGACCAGGTCGTCGGCATCGTCAGCGAGCGCGACTATGCGCGCAAGATCATCCTCATGGAACGCTCGTCCTACGATACGCCGGTGAGCGACATCATGACCGCCGAGGTCATGTACGTGGATCCGCGCAAGACCAACCAGGATTGCATGGCACTGATGACGGAAAACCGCATGCGCCATCTGCCGGTGCTGGAAAATGGCCGCCTGCTCGGCCTGATCTCCATTGGTGACCTCGTCAAGGACATCATTTCCGAGCAGCAGTACATCATCGATCAGCTCGAGCAATACATCCGCGGCGGCTGAGCCGGCATGATCCGCTGGCAGTGGTGCCGTCTCGATGCGCTGACCGTGTCGCAGCTCTACACGCTTTTCTCCCTGCGCGAGGCCGTGTTCGTGGTCGAGCAGCGCTGCGCCTATCAGGAACTGGATGGCCGCGATCTCGCGGCGCATCATCTTCTGGCCTGGACGGCTGACGAACAGCTTGCCGGCTGCCTGCGTGTTCTCGCCCCTGGTGTCTGTCATGCCGAGCCGGCCATGGGCCGGCTGCTGGTCGCGCCCGCATCCCGCCGTCAGGGGCTGGGTCGCGAGCTGATGATCCGGGGTCTGGTGCACGCGACAGGACTCTATCCCGGTCAGGCTGTGCGCATATCTGCCCAGGCGCATCTGCAGGACTTCTATCGCAGCCTCGGCTTCGAGACCGTAACCGGCGTTTACGACGAAGACGGCATTGCCCATGTCGGCATGCTGCGCCCGGCCGCCTGACATCGGGCCGAGTCAGTTAAAAGCTGTTCATGTCGGTCTGTGTCGCCGATCAGAGGCAATCACGGCGCCATGACCATCGTGTAAACTGGCGCCTTCATTCCGGCTATAGCGTCACGTCATGACTCTTCAGGTTGTCATCCTCGCTGCGGGCAAGGGCACCCGCATGCGCAGCTCCCTGCCCAAGGTCATGCAACCGCTGGCCGCGCGTCCCTTGCTTGCTCATGTCATTGCCGCCGCGCGTCAGCTCGGTGCGGCGCGTCCCATCGTGGTCTACGGCCATGGTGGCGATGTCGTGCAGCAGGCCTTCGCCGAGCAGAACCTGGACTGGGTGCTGCAGGCCGAGCAGAAGGGCACCGGTCATGCCGTGCAGGTCGCGTTGCCGGTGCTGGGCAACAGCGGCCGCACGCTCATTCTCTATGGTGACGTGCCGCTGATCTCGGTATCGACGCTGGAGCGTCTGGTCGTGGCTGTGCCCGACGAGCAAAGCCTGGCGCTGCTCACCGTGCATCTCGCCAATCCGTCCGGCTATGGCCGCATCGTGCGCGAGGATGGCCGTGTCGTGCGCATCGTCGAGCAGAAGGATGCCAGCGAGGCCGAGAAGGCCATCAGCGAGGTCAATACCGGCATTCTCTGCGTGCCCAACACGCTGCTGCATGAGTGGCTGCCGACGCTGAAGAACAACAATGCCCAGGGCGAGTACTACCTGACCGACCTGATCGGCATGGCCACCGCCGCTGGCGTGCCGGTCACCGCCGTGCATCCGGACACGGTCTGGGAGGTCGAGGGCGTCAACGACAAGCTGCAGCTGGCCACGCTCGAGCGCGTCTGGCAGCAGGCCCAGGCCGAGCAGCTCATGCGAGCCGGTGTCACCGTGCTCGACCCGGCGCGTCTGGACATTCGTGGCAGCCTCGAACATGGCCAGGATGTCCAGCTCGATGTCGGCGTCATCATCGAAGGCCGCGTGGTGCTGGGCGATCGTGTCCGCGTCGGCGCCGGCTGCATCCTCAAGGATTGCGAGATCGGCTCCGACACGGAGATCAAGCCGTATTCGCTGATCGATTCCGCCGTGGTCGGCGCCCACGCCCAGATCGGGCCGTTCGCGCGCCTGCGTCCGGGCTCGCGCCTGGCCGACGAGGTGCACATCGGCAATTTTGTCGAGACCAAGGCCACGGTGATCGGGCTTGGTTCCAAGGCCAACCATCTGGCCTATCTCGGTGATGCCGAGATAGGTGCCGGCGTGAACATCGGTGCCGGCACCATCACCTGCAATTACGACGGCGCCTACAAGCACAAGACCGTGATCGGTGACGATGCCTTCATCGGCACCAACAACTCGCTGGTGGCGCCGGTGACCATTGGCGCCGGTGCCACCACCGGTGCCGGCTCGACCATCAACAAGCCGGTGCCGGAAGGCCAGCTGGCGGTGGCGCGCGCGATGCAGAAGACGATTGATGGCTGGCAGCGTCCGCGCAAGGCGCCGAAGGCGTAAGCGGATGCAGGCTTGACCGCGTTGAGCGGCCACACGGGATTTTGAGGAGATAGGGTATGTGCGGGATTGTCGGGGCCATAGGCGAGCGCAGCATCACGGATGTCCTGATCGAGGGTCTGCGTCGCCTCGAGTATCGCGGCTATGACTCGGCCGGTCTGGCCGTGATCCATGGCGATGCCATCGTGCGCGAGCGCCAGCCGGGCAAGGTTCAGGCCCTGGCCGATGCCGCCCATGCCGCCCAGGTTCATGGCCAGGCCGGCATCGCGCATACGCGCTGGGCCACGCATGGCGCGCCGACCCGCGACAATGCCCACCCGCACCAGTCCGGCGACATCGCCGTGGTGCACAACGGCATCATCGAGAACTACGAGGTGCTGCGCGAGCGTCTGCAGGGCGAGGGCTTCGTCTTCAGCTCGCAGACCGACACCGAGGTGGTGCCGCATCTTATCCAGTCCGAGCTGCGCAAGGACGGCGACTACATGGCCGCCGTCAA
Organism: Perlucidibaca sp.; assembly: GCA_023265995.1. Taxonomy (GTDB): domain Bacteria; phylum Pseudomonadota; class Gammaproteobacteria; order Pseudomonadales; family Moraxellaceae; genus Perlucidibaca. Next base: position 151,202 of record JAHFSA010000005.1, on the reverse strand, counting down.
GCGCGCGGTGGCGCAGCTGCATGGCGCCTTCGCCCTCGGCATCATCCGCGCCTGCGAGCCGGATCGCATTCTGGCGGTGCGCCAGGGTTCGCCGCTGGTGGTCGGTCTCGGCATAGGCGAGAACTTCCTCGGCTCCGACCAGCTCGCGCTGCTGCCGGTGACCAACCGTTTCATCTATCTCGAAGAAGGCGACTTCATCGAGCTCACCCGTGACAAGGTCACCATCTGGGATCGTGACGGCGTTGTTGCCCGCCGTCCGGCCGTGGAGCTCGATGCCACGCTGCATGCCAGCAGCAAGGGCGGCTACAAGCACTACATGCTCAAGGAAATCTACGAGCAGCCGGCGGCCGTGCAGCGCACCCTGGCCGGCCGCGTCAGCAATGGCCAGGTCGCCGTCGATGCCTTCGGGCCGCAGGCCGCCGAGCTGCTGGCGAAGGCGAAGCACATCCAGATCCTCGCCTGCGGCACCAGCTATCACGCCGGCTTCGTGGCCAAGTACTGGTTCGAGGCCATCGCCGGCATTTCCTGCCATGTCGAAGTGGCGAGCGAGTTCCGCTATCGCACCACGGTGCTGCCAGCCGACACCCTGATTGTCACCATCTCGCAGTCGGGCGAGACCGCCGACACGCTGGCGGCGCTGCGCGAGGTGAAGTCGCGAGCGCTCGGCTCGCTGTGCATCTGCAACGTGCCGACCTCGACGCTGGTGCGCGAGTCCGACATGGCCTTCATCACCCATGCCGGCCCCGAGATCGGTGTCGCCTCGACCAAGGCCTTCACCACCCAGCTCGTTGCGCTCATGCTGCTGGTGCTGGCTACCGGCCGTCGCCAGGGCCTGCTCTCGGTCGAACGCGAGGCCGATATCGTGCATCAGCTCGGCACGCTGCCGGCGCTGCTCGACAGCGTGCTGGCGCTGGACAAGGACATCGAGCGCATCGCCGAGGAGTTCGGCGAGAAGCATCACACCCTGTTCCTCGGCCGCGGTGCGCAGTACCCGGTGGCCATGGAGGGTGCGCTCAAGCTCAAGGAGATTTCCTACATCCACGCCGAGGCGTATCCGGCCGGCGAGCTCAAGCACGGCCCGCTGGCTCTGGTCGACAACGATATGCCGGTGGTCGCGGTGGCGCCGAAGAACGACCTGATCGACAAGCTCAAGTCCAACCTGCAGGAAGTACGCGCGCGTGCCGGCGTGCTCTATGTCTTCGCCGACCACACTGCTGACGTGCGCGCCGAGCCGGGCATCAAGGTGTTCCCGATGCCGAGCGTGGCCGACGAAATCGCGCCCATCGTCTACACGATTCCGCTGCAGCTGCTGTCCTATCACGTCGCCGTGATCAAGGGCACCGATGTCGACCAGCCGCGCAACCTCGCCAAGTCGGTGACGGTGGAGTAATGTCGAGAGCCTGTGCCGCAGGATTGCGGCACATGGTTTCTGAATAATGTCATTGTAGATTGCGTGTACGATGTCGAGTGCTGGCAGCGCGCTGCCAGAGTCGTTTTCCTGCCAATGAGGCTGTCAGGAGGGGATTTCGCTCAAGGGTGATGACTTTGAGTGTGGAGAAGACCGGACTGATGCAGGAAATAAATATCAAGAATGCATCAGTGATGCTGGCGCTGGCTGCTGGACTTGGTTTGCATGCCTGGCATGTGTATGCCCCCTGTGATGATGCATATATATACCTCGTGTACGTTAACAGTCTCTTCAACGGAAATGGACTGACGTATAACGGGGCCTTGGTGCAGGGCTTTTCCAGCATTCTCTGGCCATGGCTGATTTCATTAGTCCATCTCCTGGGTCCTGAGCTTCCTGACGCAATGCAGGCCCTGAGTTTTTTCTCGGGTGTATTTGTTGTTTCTGCGATCTATTTTATGGGTTGCCGGCGTGGCCTGAGTACTTGGCAGGCTGCTGTGCCGGCCTTGGGTCTGACAATAACCGGAGATTTTGCGTTCTATTCGGGAAATGGTCTCGAGACAATTTTGTTTTCCGGATTGGTGCTTGTGGCATCAGGCTGTCTTTTTGATAGCGATCGGGAGAGATTCTCCCGGAGGCATGATTTTATTTTGCCTGTTCTTTTTGTTCTTGTATTGGTTCGTCCGGAAGGGCTGTTGGTCTCGTTTATAATCGTGATCTGGCGGGCATATCGTGCGAAATCAATATCTTCAGGAGCAAGAGCGCTGGCAACGCTTGCAGTAATGCTTGCCCCTGTTTATGTGTTTATCAGGCTGAGCTATGGCAGTTGGCTGCCGGCAACATATTATGCGAAGTCCGGCGCTGGTCTGGATAATCTTGATCAGGGGCTGACCTATCTTGCCCTGTTTTCCAGGCATTATGCACCTGTTCTGGCCCTTCTGGCATGTGCGTTTCTGTTGCGCTGGCAAAAAATTGGCAGCGCGGCCATACCGTTGCTGATGATCTTTCTGGCATGGATTGCACAGACCACGTTGCAGGGCGGCGACAATATGGTTGGATTCAGGATGTACCTGGCAGTAATTCCGCTATGCTATTTCACCATTGGCTATGCATTCAGAGATGATGCGCAGGCATTAACAATTCTTGCGCTGCTGGCGTTCGGTTATGTTTTCTGGGGCTATAATTTTGGCAATGTAGCGGCCAGTTCGTGGGCTGTGCCAGTAGAACAGCAGGCGAGCTCATGGCGGAGTGCGTTCATTGAGAGAAAAGCTGCCGGACTGTGGTTGAAGGAAAATTTTCCTGCGGGATCAAGGGTTGCGCTCAGTGCGGCAGGCATTACGCCATACTATTCCGAGTTGCCGACGATCGATATGCTGGGCTTGAATGACGGGTATATAGCTCTCCATGGTCACAGGGACAGAAGCCTGGCATATGCTCATCAGGCCGGCGATGGTGCATATGTCATGAGAAGCTCGCCGGATGTCATATTTCTTTTTGAAGGACTGCGACCCGGACTGTTTGTTAGTGACAGGGAAATATGGCAAAGCCGGGAGTTCCAGAAGGAATATATTCCGTGCAAGGCCACTGAAATTACATGGGTCTGGGTTAAGTTATTGACGATAACTGAGTTGAAAAGAAAAGGCATCGAGCTTGACTGCCGAAAACAGGAAGAGGCGGGCTGACATGAGTTTTGATACCATTCAGCGGTCTCATTGAGGTTTTCTCTGCTCTGATGAGCAAGTCTGTCGGCTGCCCTGTGCCGACGACAGTCTCTGACTGAGGAAGAGAGAGTGTCCGCAGTATTGCTCCGCATCCTTGCCGTATTCAGTCTGGCTCTGGGCCTGATAGGCCTGTTCGTGCCGGGGCTGCCAACCACGGTCTTCATTCTTGTCGCGGCCTGGGCGGCGGCGCGCAGCTCGCCACGGCTGCATGCCTGGCTGCTCGCACATTCGGTGTTCGGGCCTCTGCTGCAGAACTGGAACAACGGTCGTCTGGTCAGCCGCCGCGCCAAGTGGAGCGCGGCGGTCGGCATGTCGCTGTGCGCGCTGCTGCTCTGGCTGGGTGGTTCGCCGCTTTGGGTGGCGCTGCCGGCCACGACCTGCATGGTCCTGGTGCTGGCCTGGCTGTGCTCGCGGCCCGAGACGCTGGCGGCCATGCCGCCGGCAGATGACGGCGCGGACAGGACAACAATAACAACGGGGGAGAGTCGGTCGTGAAAGAGAAGCTCCTGATGGCGCTGGTCGTGCTCGCTGCCCTGGTGTCGCTGACCGCACTGGCGCTGCATCGCGGCGAGAGCATAAACGCCGCCTGGGTGGTGACTGCCGCGGTGGCGGTCTATGTCATTGCCTACCGCTACTACAGCCGCTACCTCGCCACTTCCGTGCTGGCGCTGGATGGCCGCCGTCTGACGCCGGCGCATCGCCATGGTGACGGCCTCGACTATGTGCCGACCCATCGCGTCGTGCTCTTCGGCCATCACTTCGCCGCCATTGCCGGTGCCGGCCCGCTGATCGGCCCGGTGCTGGCGGCACAGATGGGCTATCTGCCCGGCACGCTCTGGCTGCTCGCCGGCGTGGTGCTGGCCGGAGCGGTGCAGGACATGCTGGTGCTGGTGGCCTCGACGCGCCGTGACGGCCGTTCGCTGGGCGACATGATCCGCAGCGAGCTCGGTCCGCTCGCCGGCACTGTCGCCGGCATCGGCATTCTCGCCATCATGATCATCCTGCTTGCTGTGCTCGGCCTGGTGGTGGTGAAGGCGCTGGCGCATTCGCCCTGGGGCACCTTCACGGTGGCGGCGACGATTCCCATTGCCCTGTTCATGGGCTTGTACCTGCGCTATCTGCGCCCGGGCCGCATCGGCGAGATGTCGCTGATCGGCCTGGTGCTGCTGTTCGCCGCCATCGTCGCCGGCGGCTGGGTGGCTGAGCACGAGACCTGGCGCGTCGTGTTCACGCGCAGCGGCGAGGAGCTGGCGCTGGCGCTCATCGTCTACGGCGCGCTGGCATCCATCCTGCCGGTCTGGCTGCTGCTGGCGCCGCGCGACTACCTGTCGACCTTCCTCAAGATCGGCACCATCGTGGCGCTGGCGGTGGGCATCCTGATCGTCATGCCGGAATTGAAGATGCCGGCGCTGACCCGCTTCATCGATGGCAGCGGTCCGGTCTTCGCCGGCAGCCTGTTCCCCTTCCTGTTCATCACCATCGCCTGCGGCGCGGTGTCCGGCTTCCATGCCCTGGTCTCGTCCGGCACCTCGCCCAAGCTGCTGGACAATGAGCTGGATGCGCGCCCGATCGGCTATGGCGCCATGCTCATGGAGTCGTTCGTGGCCATCATGGCCATGATCGCGGCCAGCGTGCTCGAGCCTGGCGTCTATTTCGCCCTCAATTCGCCGCCGGCGCTGATCGGCAAGACCGTCGCGGAGGCCGCGACGGCGATCCAGCAATGGGGCTTTGTGGTGACGCCCGAGCTGCTGGCGCAGACTGCGAAGGACATCGGCGAGGAGACCATACTCTCGCGTGCCGGCGGCGCACCGACACTGGCCGTGGGCATGGCGCACATCCTGTCCTCGGTGGTTGGCGGCAGCGGGCTGATGGCGTTCTGGTACCACTTCGCCATCCTCTTCGAGGCGCTGTTCATCCTCACCACCATCGATGCCGGCACGCGCGTCGGCCGCTTCATGATCCAGGATCTGTTCGGCGCCGTGTACGCACCCTTCCGTGATACCTCGCGCTGGTGGCCGAATGTGGTGGCGACACTGCTCTGCGTCGGCGGCTGGGGCTGGTTCCTCTATCAGGGCGTGATAGACCCGCTCGGCGGCATCAATACACTGTGGCCGCTGTTCGGCATAGCCAACCAGATGCTCGCCGCCATGGCGCTGCTGCTGGTCGGCACGCTGCTGGTCAAGGCCGGGCGCGCCCGTCAGGCCTGGGTGGCGCTGCTGCCGGCGGCGTGGATCCTGACGGTGACGCTGACTGCGGGCTGGCAGAAGCTGTTCCATGACAATGACCGCATCGGCTTCCTCGCCCATGCCGACAAGTTCAGCGCCGCGGCCGCCCGTGGCGACGTGCTGGCACCGGCCAAGAGCCTGGTGGAAATGCAGCAGGTCATCTTCAATGACCATCTCGACGCCGCGCTCTGCGCGCTGTTCATGACGGTGGTGCTGGTCATGCTGGCCTGCAGCCTGCGCACCATGCGTCAGGCCCTGCGCTCCGGGCGCGCCAGCAGCAGCGAGACGGCGCCGGTGTATGCGCCGGAGACGGCGGCATGATGCCCCTGCGCGCACTCTGGCAGCGTGGCCGTCACTTCGGCGCCATGCTGGTCGGCGTGCCGGATTACGACGCCTATGTGCGGCACATGCAGGACAGGCATCCGGGGCATGAGGTCATGACGCGCGAGCAGTTCGTGCGTTCGCGCATGGAGGCGCGGCTGGGCGCGAAGACACCGGGGAAGTGTCCCTGCTAGGGTCTGGCTGTTTCGCGAGCTTGCTTTCACATGTCAGTACAGCCAGCCAATCCAGGTTGCATCCCCGTGCCCAACCCCCTGCTTGAAATCCATCGCGACACCCACCTGTTGGCCGTGCACAAACCCGCCGGCCTGCTGGTGCACCGCAGCCCCATAGATCGCCACGAGACCGAGTTCGCGCTGCAGTACGCGCGCGAGCTGAATGGCGGCGAGCATGTCTACCCCATCCACCGCCTGGACCGGCCGACCTCCGGCCTGCTGCTGTTCGCCCGCGACCCGGACACCGCCAGCGTGCTGGGCAAGGCGCTCATGGCCGGCGAGGTGCGCAAGACCTATCTCGCCGTGGTGCGTGGCTGGACGCCGGAGAGCGGCGTCATAGACGAGCCGCTGCGCGACAAGGCCGTGGATCGCCGCGATGTCAGCGAGCAGGTGCTGCGCGAGGCCCTGACGCGCTATCGGCGCCTGGCCATCACGGAGATTGCCGTGGCCATCGAGGGTTACGCCAGCAGCCGCTACAGCCTGGTCGAGCTCTGCCCGGAGACCGGCCGCAAGCACCAGCTGCGCCGGCACATGCAGCACATCAGCCATCCCATGGTGGGCGACACCAACTACGGCCGCACCCGCCACAACCACTACTTCGCGGAGCGTTTCGGATGCACCCGGCTGATGCTGGCAGCGACCGCGCTGAGCTTCCGCCACCCGGCCACGGGCGAGCCCATGACGCTGACGGCGGCGCCGGAGCAGAGCTTCATGGAGGTGCTGTCGATTTTCGGGGAGGCGGAGCTGGCGTCGGTCCCGGGCATTGTCCGGGAGCGCTTGCCGGAGCTGTGCTGACTCAGGTCGTGCTGGCGCGCAGGCACTCGGGCAGGCTGGTCGGGGCATCGCTGCGACCCTGCTGGCGCAGCATGGCTTCCATCTGCTCGGCCGGCACCGGACGGCTTATGTAGTAGCCCTGCACGTAGTCACAGCGCTCGCGGATCAGGTGCTCGAGATGGACAGCGGTTTCCACGCCCTCGGCCACGACCGTCATGCCGAGGTTGTGCGCCATGGTGATGATGGCGCGCACGATGGCGGCATCTTCCGGGTTGGCGCCGAGGTCGCGCACGAAGGTCTGGTCGATCTTCAGCGTGTCGAGCGGGAAGTGGCGCAGATGGCTGAGTGACGAATAGCCGGTGCCGAAGTCGTCGAGCGCAATGTTCATGCCCATGTCGCGGACACGGCTCAGCACTTCGTTGGCCAGCGCCGGATCATCCATCAGCGACGTTTCGGTCAGCTCGATTTCCAGCTGCGCCGCCGCCAGGCCACTGTCGTCCAGCGCCTGCTGCAGGATCTGCAGGAGGTTGCCGCGACGCAGCTGCTGCGGTGGAATGTTGACGGCGACCGCGAGCGGGCCGTAGCCGGCCTTGGTCCAGGCCTGGGTCTGCTGGCAGGCCTGCTGCAGCACGCGTTCGGTGATGACCGCGATGAGGCCGGTCTCTTCCGCGAGCGGAATGAACTTGCCCGGGTGCAGCAGGCCCAGGGTCGGATGCTGCCAGCGCACCAGCGCCTCCATGCCGACGATGCGGTTGCTCGCCAGCGCCACCTTGGGCTGGTAGTGCACCACGAATTCGTCGCGGAAGATGGCCTTGCGCAGGCTGTTCTCGAGGTTGAGCTGCTCCAGCGTGGCGCTGCGCATTTCCGGCGAGTAGAAGCGCCACTGGTTGCCGCCCAGGCGCTTGGCCTGCTGCATGGCGAGGTCGGCATGGTTGGCGAGGATGGCCAGTTCGCGCCCGTGCTCGGGGAAGAGGCTGATGCCTACCGAGGCGCCGAGCAGGAGTTCGTGGTCACCGACGCGGAAGGGCGCGTGCAGGGTGCCGATGATTTCCTCGCTGAGGCGTTCGAGATCGCTGTTGTCACGCAGGTCGGTGTAGATCAGGCCGAACTCGTCGCCGCCGAGACGCGCCAGGGTGTCGAGGCGGGCGCCGATCTCGGTCAGGCGGCGGCCGGTCTCGCGCAGGATGGCGTCGCCGGTCTCGAAGCCCAGGCTTTCGTTGATCTGGCGGAAGCGGTCGAGGTTGAGATGGATCAGGCCGACCGAGGCATGCTGTTCGCGGGCATGGGTGATGGCGGCATGCAGGCGGTTGCGGAACTGGCGGCGATTGGCGAGGCCGGTGAGGCGGTCGTAGTTGGCCAGATAGTCGAGCTTCTTCTGGGTTTCCTCGGCTTCGCGCTCGCGCGTGATGTCACGACGGATGCCGAGCATGCGCACCGGCTTGCCGTTGGAGTCCCAGGTCACCACGCGACCCTTGTCCTCGACCCAGATCCAGTGACCGCGCTGGTGCTTGATGCGGTAGCGGGCCTCGTAGCGCGGCGTGCGCCGGCGCAGATGACGGACGATGCTGCGGCGCACCGAGCGCATGTCCTCGGGGTGGACCACTTCGCGCGCCTGCAGCAGCAGATTGCCGCCGGCCAGGCCGCTGCAGCCCAGCAGCGGCTCCAGATTGGTGTGGCTGAGGGTGCTTTCGGCCAGGTTCCAGTCCCAGAGCGCGATGCCGGAGGCCTCGATGGCCAGCGTCAGACCTTCCTGGCTTTCCTTGAGCGCCTCGGTGCGCTGCCGCACGCGCTCCTCGAGCTCGCCATTGAGTGTCTGCAGCTTGGATTCGGCGAGGGTGCGGGTGTTGACCTCGCGCGCCAGCTGCTGGTTCATGGTCAGCGTACGTGACTGGGTTTCGCGCATGAAGCTGATCAGGTCCTCGTTGCTCAGGCGCAGCTGCACCGAGTCGATCACCATGCGGTTGAGATAGCGCGCGCTGAGCACCAGGAAGCCCCACCAGAACAGGCCGATGCCGACCACGGTCAGCGAGGTCGAGGTCGGATGCAGCAGCAGATAGCCGAAGCTGGGCAGGAACAAGGCCGTGGTGAAGGCGATGAAGGCGCGCAGATGGCCGGCATAGGCGGCCAGCGCGGAAATGCCCTGGGCCGCGACCAGCGCTGACAACAGGACCTGGCGATTGGCGACATCGGTCATGAATTCGCTGGTCGGGAACACATGCGGATTAAGCTCGATGACCGCGAAAGCCCAGAAAATGCCGGTCAGAAAGGCTGTCAGTGTCAGTATGCTGGCCAGCAGCCGGGAGTTCTGGCCGACGCTGCGGCCCAGCCACCAGACCAGCAGGCCGCGCATGGTCAGAAAGGCCAGGAAGACATAGGCCCAGGTCAGGATGTAGCGATTGCTGGCATAGGGCCAGTCCCAGAGCAGCCAGATGGCGGCCAGGATGGAGGCGGCGGTGATGAAGAGGAAGCGCGGCAGCTGATGATGCACCTGGCGCAGCACGGCACGTTGCAGGCGCAGCCGGGCATCTTCCGGCGCCAGACCGGCGAATTCGCTCTGGTCCGGGTCGGAGCGCTTGGCTTTGGCCAGTGCCGCATCTGACATGGATGACTCCCTCGTGTGCCTGCCCTCTGCCGAGGCAATGCGCTTTCTTGCAGGGCTTACCATACCATTCTGTGCGCTGTCGCGAAAACGTGGGCGTGTCGCTGGTCTACAATGGCCGGATGAACAGCCAAGACCTTCTTGCCGGACTCAACCCGGCCCAGCGCGATGCCGTGACCTGTGACAGCCAGCACCTGCTGGTGCTGGCCGGGGCCGGCTCGGGCAAGACCCGCGTACTGACCACGCGCATCAGCCACTTCTGTCGCGAGTTCGGCATTTCCCCGTTCGCGGTGCTGGCGGTGACTTTCACCAACAAGGCCGCGCATGAAATGCGCGCGCGCCTCGAGCAGCAGCTCGGCATTCCCACCCAGCCGCTGTGGATAGGCACTTTCCACGGCCTCGCGCATCGCTTCCTGCGCATGCACTACCAGGAAGCCGGCCTGCCGCAGACCTTCCAGATTCTCGATAGCGATGACCAGACCCGCGTCATCAAGCGTGTCCTGCGCGATCTCAGCCTGGACGAGGAGAAGTGGCCGGCACGCCAGGCGTCGAGCTTCATCAACGGCCACAAGGAAGAGGGCCGGCGCGCGCACCACATCCAGCACAACGGCGACCTCTTCACCGCCACCATGCTGCGCATCTATCAGGCCTACGAGGTCATCTGCCAGCGTGGCGGCCTCATCGACTTCGCCGAGATCCTGCTGCGCAGCCACGAACTCTGGCTCAACCACCCCGAGCTGCTCAGGCACTACCAGGCGCGTTTCCGCATGATCCTGGTCGACGAGTTCCAGGACACCAACAAGATCCAGTACGCCTGGCTGCGCCTGCTCGCCGGCGAGCACGGCATGCTCACCGCCGTCGGTGACGACGACCAGAGCATCTACGGCTGGCGCGGCGCCTGCATCGAGAACATCCGCACCTTCCAGCGCGACTACGCCGATGCCGAGCTGATCCGTCTCGAGCAGAACTATCGTTCGACCTCGGCCATCCTGCAGGCCGCCAATGCCGTGATCGCCAACAATGGCGACCGCCTCGGCAAGAACCTGTGGACCGATCGCGGCAACGGCGATCCGATCCGCGTCTATGCCGCCTTCAACGACCTCGACGAGGCCCAGTTCATCGCGCGCATGCTCGACGAGCGCTTCCGCAGCGGCACCACGCGCCGCGACATGGCCATCCTCTACCGCTCCAACGCCCAGTCGCGTGTGCTCGAAGAGGCGCTGCTGCGCGCGCAGATCCCGTATCGCATCTATGGTGGTTTGCGCTTCTTCGAACGCGCCGAGATCAAGAACGCGGTGGCCTATCTGCGCCTGCTGCAGCAGCGCGACGATGACACCGCCTTCGAGCGCATCGTCAACGTGCCCACACGCGGCATCGGCGACAAGAGCGTCGATACCTTGCGTCAGCTTGCCCGCGAGCTGCAGATCAGCCTCTGGGCGGCCGCCGGGCGCGTGATCAGCGACAAGCTGCTGCCGGCGGCGGCGACCGGCAAGATCATGGCCTTCATGCAGCTCATCGAGACGCTGGACGTGACCACGCGCGAGGTGCCGCTGGGCGAGCTCGTGCATGCCGTCATCGAGCAGACCGGGCTGGTGCCGCACCACGAGAAGGAAAAGGGCGAGAAGGCTCAGGCGCGTGTCGAGAACCTGCGCGAACTGGTGGCTGCCGCCAAGGAGTTCGAGGTCGAGGATGACGAGGCGCCGTCACCGCTGGCGGCCTTCCTGGATCATGCCGCGCTGGAGGCCGGCGAGCAGCAGGCCGGCGAGTTCGAGGATGCCGTCCAGCTCATGACCCTGCATGCCGCCAAGGGCCTGGAGTTCCCCATCGTCTTCCTGGCCGGCTGCGAGGAAGGCCTGTTCCCGCATGAAATGGCGCTGCAGGACAACAATCTGGAGGAGGAGCGGCGGCTCTGCTATGTCGGCATCACGCGCGCCATGCGCGAGCTGTTCCTGACCTATGCCGAGGTGCGCCGTCTCTATGGCAGCGAGAACTATCACGTGCCCTCGCGTTTCCTGCGCGAGATTCCGGAGTCCCTGATCGAGTCGGTGCGGCAGCAGTCGGCGCCGGTGTTCGGCGGCTATCGCACCGGCGCTGGCGTGCCGGCGCGTGGTGCCGCGGGCGCGGCGGCCAGCGGCTCCGGCAGCAGTCTGCGGCAGACCTCGCTGGGTGGCGATGCCACCGGTGATGGCGCCTGGAGTCTGGGTCAGCGTGTCGCGCATCCGCGTTTTGGCGAGGGCGTCATTCTGGCTTTCGAGGGCAACGGGCCGAACGCGCGCATCCAGGTCAACTTCGCCGATCTCGGCAGCAAGTGGCTGGTGGCGCAGTACGCACGCCTGACCCGCGTCTGAGCTTCCGGGTCGGGCCCGGCTGTCGCGTCAGATCTCGGCGGGCAGCGCGCGGGTGCGGCCGTCGTCATTGATGGCGACGAAGGTGAACATGCCTTCGGTGAGCTTGGTCTGGGCGCCGGTCAGGTCGTTGACCTCCCAGACCTCGACCATGATCTTCATCGAGGAGCGGCCGGTGGACAGGATGTCGGTATAGAAGGCCACGATGTCGCCGGCCTTGACCGCGCGCAGGAACACCATGGCATCGATGGCGACAGTGGTGGTGCGGCCCTGGGCGCGCTTGCGCGCGGCGACGCCGGCGGCGAGATCCATTTGCGAAACCAGCCAGCCGCCGAAGATGTCGCCGTTGGGATTGGCATCCTTGGGCATGGCGATGGTCTGCAGGCACAGTGTGCCGCGCGGGCTGGGGAGGAGTTCTTCCGAGGGGGTCATGGCCGGCTCCGGATCATGTGTCCGACATGATGTGGCTGATGGCATCGGAGCGTAGCGGGTGCGGCAGGGCTTGTCATTGCCACTTTATGTTCGTGGCGTGCAGCGTGTCGGCAAAAAAAAGGGGCGGCATGAGCCGCCCCCGCAAAAGCAGCCGCTCTTACTTGGCGGCCTGGTACGCATCCAGCACTTCGACGCTGGGGCCGCGCAGGGTCATGCCCTCGGGGCCTTCGCCGATCTTCGAGTAGGCAATGGACGGTTCGCCATTCTTCTCGAAGTCGGCCAGTTCCTTGGAGCCTTCGGCGAAGACCCAGAGGCGGCCGTTTTCGACCTTGGTCACGAAACCGGTCTTGTCGTAGCCGGCCGCGAAGGCGGGCAGGGTGGTCAGCGCCAGCAGCAGGGCGGCAGTCATCTTCTTCATGTCGGGTTCTCCGCAGTCATTCGCAATTCGGGGAGCCGGCGACTTTTCGACCGGCGGCTCTTGAGCGACATCACTTTGTCATGAGTTTGTGACGGAATTAAGACAGCAGCCATCCGACAGCTATCCGACGATCCGTTCTTGGAATTGTCATCTTTCAGTCATAATCTGCCGGCAACATGCTCGCCGTAATCAACAACCCACCCTCGATGGAGAGTGCAAGATGAACGTGAAGGCATTGATTGCCGCTCTGGGCCTGGGCCTCAGCCTGACTGCCCATGCAACAGTGGACGCGAACCTGCCGACCTACACCAAGACCACTGGTGTGTCCGGCAACCTCACCAGCGTGGGTTCGGATTCGCTGAACAACCTCATGACCCTCTGGGCCGAGGCTTACAAGAAGCAGTACCCGAACATCAACATCCAGATCCAGGGCGCTGGCTCCTCGACCGCTCCGCCCGCTCTGACGGAAAGCACGGCCAACCTCGGCCCGATGTCGCGTCTCATGAAGGACGTCGAAATCCAGGCCTTCGAAAAGAAGAAGGGCTACAAGCCGACCGCCGTTCCGGTCGCCATCGATGCCCTGGCCGTGTTCGTGCACAAGGACAACCCGATCAAGTTCATGTCCATGCCGGTGCTTGATGCCGTGTTCTCCTCGACCCGCAAGTGCGGCTTCGAGAAGCCGGTCAACAAGTGGGGCGATGCCGGTCTGACCGGTGCCTGGGCTTCCCGTGACCTGCAGCTCTACGGCCGCAACTCGGTGTCCGGTACCTACGGCTACTTCAAGGAACACGCCCTCTGCAAGGGTGACTACAAGACCAACGTGAACGAGCAGCCGGGCTCCGCTTCGGTGGTGCAGTCGGTGTCCAGCTCGATCAACGGCATCGGCTACTCGGGTATCGGCTACAAGACCTCCGGCGTGCGCACCGTGCCGCTGAAGGGCGAAGACGGCAACATCTACGAAGCCAACGAGAAGAACGCGCTGAGCGGCAAGTACCCGCTGGCCCGCTTCCTCTACGTCTATGTCAACAAGGCTCCGAACAAGCCGCTGCCGCCGCTGGAGGCCGAATTCCTCCGGATGGTGCTGTCCAAGCAGGGTCAGGCCACGGTCGAGAAGGATGGCTACATCGCGATGCCGGCCAAGGACGTCGCCAAGATCCGCAAGATGCTGCAGCTCTGAGCTCAGGCGAATCTGACATGCGGAAAAGCGAGAGGGGCCCCAGGGCCCCTCTTCTTGCCGGTGGCATACCGTAAAATGCGTCGGGTCAGGAGCTTGCGGAAGGCGACAGCCTTGCCGGAAGCCCTTGCCGTACAGCAGGCGAAACATTAACCCTTCAAGGTTCTGATGATGGAAAAGACGAAGGCAGCATCGGCGAAAGTCTTGCGCATGCAGCGCCAGCGCCAGATCAAGGACAAGGTGGTCAACTTCACCATCGGTCTCGGTGGCGTTTCGGTCATCGTGGCCATTGCCCTGATCTTCTTCTACCTCATGGTCGAGGTCTGGCCGCTGTTCAAGGGCGCCGAGGTCAAGGGCGAGCAGGCGGTGGCCACGGCCTCGCCGGCGCTTTATCTCAACGCCGACGAGTACAACGATTCCGGCGTGCGCATCCTGGCCGACGGCCATGTCCAGATCATTGATGCCAAGTCCGGCGCCGTGCGTTCGGAGACGACCCTGCCGCTGGCGGCTGGCGTCACCGTGGCGGCCGTGCACGAGGGTCCGGTGCTGTCCGGCCTGGTCGGCATCGGCCTCAGCAACGGCAAGCTGCTCGTCGCCAAGCCCGACTACAGTGTCAGTTATGACGATCACAATGCCCGCACGGTAACCACCAGCCTGGCCTACCCGTATGGTCAGGAACCGGTGACCATCGATGCCGGCGGGGCGCCGCTGAAAGTGTTCTATGTGCGTGGCGATGATGAGGGCTTCAAGGTCCTGGCGCGTGCCAACAACCAAGTTGTGCGCCTCGCCTTCGCTGCCGCGAGCACCGGCGAGGAGCCGGCCGGTCTGTCGTTCGGTGACAGCGAGGAAACCGTCAAGCATTACGTGGCCGGTCAGAGCGATGTGCTCGACTACCAGGGTGCCGAGCCGCACGACATCATCATCGGTCAGGATGGCAACTGGGGCTATGTCTTCCACGACAGGAACCGTGTCAGCGTCTACAACCTGCGCGGCGAGCCCGTGCTGACCGAAGATGTCGCCCTCACCGACGGCGGCGCCGAGGTGACCACGGTCGCGGCCCTGCAGGGCAACATTTCCCTGCTGGTCGGCGACAGCAGCGGCCAGGTCGCGCAGTGGTTCCTGGTGCGTGATCCCAAGTCCGAGGTCGATCGCTTCGGCCTGAAGAAGATCCGCAGCGTCAAGCTCGGCAAGGCTGCCATCACGGCCATCGCCGCCGAGGCTCGCCGCAAGGGCTTCCTGGCGGGCGACGCCAGTGGCGTGGTGAGCTATTACTACACCACGTCGGAACGTCTGATCACCCAGGAGCAGGCGGCCACCACGCCTATCCGCACGCTGTCCATGAGCAGCCGCTCGCAGGGTGTGCTGGTGCAGTCGGAAGACTCCTACAGCTTCTGGCATCTCGACATCGAGCATCCCGACATTTCCATGTCGTCGGCCTGGAGCAAGGTCTGGTACGAGTCCTACGAGGCCCCGGGCTACACCTGGCAGTCGTCGTCGGGCACCACCGACTTCGAGTCCAAGCTGTCGCTCATGCCGCTCACCTTCGGCACCCTCAAGGCCGCCTTCTACGCCATGCTGCTGGCGGCCCCGCTGGCCATCTGCGGCGCCATGTACACGGCCATCTTCATGGCCCCCGGCCTGCGTCGCAAGGTCAAGCCGGCGATCGAGCTGATGCAGGCGCTGCCGACGGTCATCCTCGGCTTCCTCGCCGGTCTCTGGCTGGCGCCGACCATCGAGGCCAACCTGCCGGGCATCTTCAGCCTGCTCATCCTGACGCCGATCGCCATTCTCGTGGTCGGCGCGCTGTGGTCGCGCCTGCCGCTGGAAAAGCGCAACGTCGCCGAGGGCTGGGCGCCGGTCATCCTGATCGTGCCCATCCTGGCGGTGGCCTGGCTGTCGTTCGCCTGCTCGCAGCCGATCGAGAACACCTTCTTCGGCGGCGACGTGCGACTCTGGCTGGAGACCTCGACCGGTCTCAAGTTCGACCAGCGCAACTCGCTCATCGTCGGCCTCGCCATGGGCTTCGCGGTCATCGCGCCGATCTTCTCGATCGCCGAGGACGCGCTCTTCGCGGTGCCGCGACATCTCACCAACGGTTCGCTGGCGCTCGGTGCCACGCAGTGGCAGACGCTGGTGCGCGTGGTGCTGCCGACGGCTTCTCCGGGCATCTTCTCGGCGCTCATGATCGGCTTCGGTCGCGCCGTCGGCGAAACCATGATCGTGCTCATGGCCACCGGCAACACCGCGGTCATGGACTGGAACATCTTCGAGGGCATGCGCACGCTGTCGGCCAACGTGGCTGTGGAAATGGGCGAGGCCGAAGTCGGCTCCACGCACTTCCGCGTGCTCTTCCTGTCGGCGCTGGTGCTGTTCGTGCTGACCTTCATCCTCAATACCGTGGCAGAAGTGGTTCGCACCCGTCTGCGCAAGAAATACGGCTCGCTGTAAGGACGGGACTGAATCATGAAGACACGCGAATACTTCAAGTCCGGTGAGGCCTGGGTCTGGCTCAATGCCGGCACGGTCGCCATCTCGCTGATCATGGTCGCCGGCATCCTCGGCCTGATCGCGGTGCGTGGTCTCGGCCACTTCTGGCCGGCTGACGTCATGCAGGCCAGCTACAGCGCGCCCGGCAGCGGCAGCAGCGAAGTCCTGCTCGGCGAGATCTACGATCGCAAGGTCGATACCGCCAAGCGTCTGCAGGAAGCCGGTTTGCAGATTCCGGCCGGCAAGGCTTCCATCGAGCGCATCTCGCTCAAGCTCGGCAACCGTGATCTCACCGGTGCCGACTTCCGCTGGGTCTTCGCCGACGGTCTCAGCAGCATCAAGTACCCGACCGACATCGTCACGCTGGAACGCTACGAGTGGGGCAATTTCTACGGTCGCCTGCAGTCGGTGAGCGAGAATGGCGCCGTGGTGGCGCAGGGCAAGGCCGCCTGGGATGCGCTGCAGACGCGTATTGCACGCAGCAATGACCTGCTGACGCAGGTGGCCGACATCGAGAAGGGTGACATCGGCAGCATCAACTTCGGCATCGAGAAACTGCGTCTGCAGGAGAAGAAGCTGACCCTGCGCAACGAGATGACGCCCGAGGCCCAGGCCGCGATCTCCGCCGAGCGCAGCACGCTGGACCAGCGCTACGCCGCCCTGGCCGGCAAGCTCGACCAGATCAAGCAGCAGTCCGCGCGTGACAGCGCCACCTTCGTCACGGCCCAGGGCAACAGCCTGACCATCCCGCTCAACAAGATCGTCGCCGCCACGCAGCCGAACAACATGAACGTGTTCGAGAAGCTGGGCACCTACTTCCACAACCTGTGGCAGTTCCTGTCCGGCGATCCGCGCGAGGCCAACACCGAGGGCGGCGTGTTCCCGGCCATCTTCGGCACGGTCATGATGGTGCTGATGATGACCGTGATGGTCACTCCGCTCGGCGTCATCGCCGCCATCTACCTGCGTGAATACGCCAGCCAGGGCGCCGCCACGCAGATCGTGCGTATCGCGGTCAACAACCTCGCCGGTGTGCCCTCGATCGTCTACGGCGTCTTCGGCCTCGGCTTCTTCGTCTACTTCCTCGGCGGCAACATAGACCGCATCTTCTATCCGGAAGCCGCGCCGGCGCCGGTGTTCGGCACCCCGGGCCTGCTCTGGGCCTCGATCACGCTGGCACTGCTGACGCTGCCGGTGGTCATCGTGGCGACCGAGGAAGGTCTGGCGCGTATCCCGCGTGCGCTCAAGGAAGGCTCGCTGGCGCTCGGCGCGACCAAGGCCGAGACCCTGTGGCGCGTGGTGCTGCCCATGGCCACGCCGTCGATCATGACCGGCGTCATCCTGGCCATTGCCCGTGCCGCCGGCGAAGTCGCCCCGCTCATGCTGGTCGGCGTGGTCAAGCTGGCGCCGACGCTGCCGCTGGATGGCAACGCACCCTTCCTGCACCTCGAGCGCAAGTTCATGCACCTGGGCTTCCACATCTACGACGTCGGCTTCCAGAGCCCGAACGTCGAGGCTGCGCGTCCGCTGGTCTATGCCACGGCCCTGCTGCTGGTGACGGTGGTGGCGACGCTGAACCTCTCGGCTGTGGGCCTGCGCAATCGCCTGCGTGAAAAGTACAAGGCGCTTGAGAGCTGACGAGCAACCGGCGCCTGCGGGCGCAAATGACAGTATCCTGAGACGAACATGAGTTTCGATATGGACGAGCAAGCAATGAACGAATCGACCGTGAAGCCTGTCACTGGCAGCAGCGGCTACAACATGACCGGCAACGACAGCGGTGCCATGGGTCGTACCAGCCGCAACCGCTCCCTGGCGAGCGAGAACCTGTGCCTGGAAACGCGTGGCCTGAATCTGTTCTACGGCGAGAAGCAGGCGCTCTTCGACATCAACATGCATGTCTCGAAGAAGCGTGTGACGGCCTTCATCGGTCCGTCCGGCTGCGGCAAGTCGACGCTGCTGCGTACCTTCAACCGCATGAACGATCTCGTCGACGGCTGCCGCATCGACGGCGAGATCCTGCTCGACGGTCAGAACATCTTCGATCGCTCGGTCGACATCACCGACCTGCGTCGTCGTGTCGGCATGGTCTTCCAGAAGCCCAACCCGTTCCCCAAGAGCATCTACGAGAACGTCGCCTACGGTCTGCGCCTGCAGGGCGAGAACAGCAAGCGCGTGCTCGATGAAGTGGTCGAGAACTCGCTCAAGGGCGCCGCGCTCTGGGATGAAGTCAAGGATCGCCTGCATGACTCCGCGCTCGGCCTCTCCGGCGGCCAGCAGCAGCGTCTGGTCATCGCCCGCGCCATCGCCGTGCAGCCGGAAGTGCTGCTGCTCGACGAGCCTTGCTCGGCGCTCGATCCGATCTCGACGTTGAAGGTCGAGGAGCTGATCCACGAGCTCAAGGAACGCTTCACCATCCTCATCGTCACCCACAACATGCAGCAGGCCGCGCGCGTCTCCGACTACACGGCTTTCATGTACCTGGGCAAGATGGTGGAGTACGGTGATACCGATACGCTCTTCACCAACCCCAAGAACAAGCAGACCGAAGACTACATCACCGGCCGTTACGGCTGATCGCGGAGAAGCACAAGATGAAGCGCGAAGATTACAGCCAGCATATCTCCCAGCAGTTCAACGCCGAGCTGGAAGAGGTCCGCACCCATTTCCTGGCCATGGGTGGTCTGGTCGAGAAGCAGGTCACCGACTCCATCAATGCCCTGCTTGATGCCGATTCGGCGCTGGCGGCATCGGTGCAGGACAATGACCGTCGCATCAACCAGATGGAATCGGGCATCGACGAGGAAATCGTGCGCATCCTGGCGCGTCGCCAGCCGGCGGCCTCCGACCTGCGCATGATCATCGCCATCGGCAAGTCCATCACCGACCTCGAGCGCATGGGCGACGAAGCCGCCAAGATCGCGCGCGCCGCCATTGCGCTCTGCGAGGAAGGCGAATCGCCGCGCGGCTATGTCGAGTGCCGTCACATCGGCAACCAGGTCCGTCTCATGATCCACGAGACGCTGGATGCCTTTGCCCATTTCGACGCCGACCAGGCCTTCAAGGTCATGCAGGCCGACGCCGAGATCGACCTCGAGTACAAGACCGCCACGCGCGCGCTCGTCACCTACATGATGGAAGACCCGCGCGCCATTTCGCGCGTGCTCAGCGTCATGGGCGTGCTGCGTTCGCTGGAGCGTGTCGGTGACCATGCCCGCAACATCGCCGAGCAGCTGATCTTCCTGGTCAAGGGCACCGACGTGCGCCATGCCAGCTACGAGCAGGTGCAGCAGCGCCTGCAGGGCGAGTGATGGCAGCGGGCTTGCCCGCATGACTCGCGCAGCAAGGAAAAAGCCGGCAGCAAGCCGGCTTTTTCATGTCCGCATCAGACCGGAAAGCGCGGCGGCCTTGTGTTCGCCCACGGGAAGGCCAGCTCCAGCTGCCTGGCCAGCCGGAACAGCGTGGCCTCGTCGCCGTGGCGTGCGGTGAACAGCGTGCCGATGGGCAGGCCGTCGGCGTTCCAGTCCAGTGGCATCGACATCGAAGGCAGGCCGGCGGCATTCGACGGCATGGTGTAGGCGGTGTAGTCGAAGATGTCGCGGGCATTGGACAGGATGAAGTCGCGCTGCTTGGCGATGCGACCCAGCGGCAGGGTGTTGGCCAGGGTGAGCTGCGCCTTCTGCGCCAGGCCGGGCTTGAGCGCGTCGACCTTGATCGGCGGCGAGCCCAGCGTTGCCGATACCACGACATCGTAGTTCGCGGCCCAGGTGGCGTAGTCACGCGCGATTTTCTGCATGGCCCACTGCGAGGCCGCCAGCTCGGCGCCGGTCAGCGCCTCGCCCATGTGCACCAACGCCCAGGTGCGGGGCTCGACTTCATCGCGGCGGGCGCGCCGACCGACCTGGCGTTCGATGTCACGCAGGGTGGCCGCGGTGTCGGCGGCGAGCATGCGCACGTAATGGAAGATGAAGTCATCGGCGACCAGGGGCGGCGCGCTGACCTCGACCTGATGACCCAGCGACTCCAGACGCAGCGCCGTGTTCTCCACCGCCTGACGGCAGTCCAGATGCAGGGTGCCGCTGACCACCGGCGTCAGTGTCACGCCGATGCGCAGCACGCCGGGCGAGACATCCACCTCGCCGAGGAAGGGTGTCGCCGGCTTGCCCAGGACGTGGTCTGAGCCGGGCAGGGCGCCGGCGGTGAGGTCGAGGAGGGCTGCCGAATCGCGTACCGAGCGCGTGATGGCGTGTTCGGCGGTATAGCCGAACCAGGACTCGCCCATGTCCGGTCCCACCGGCTGGCGGCCGCGTGAGGGCTTGAAGCCGAACAGGCCGGTGCTGGATGCCGGCGTGCGGATGGAGCCGCCGCCATCGCCGGCGCTGGCCATGGGCACGATGCCGGCCGCCACCGCTGCCGCCGCGCCGCCGCTGGAGCCGCCGGGCGTGCGCTCGAGGTTCCACGGATTGCGGGTGATGCCGGTGGAGACCGGCTCGGTGCAGGGCATGAGGCCGAATTCCGGCGTTGCGGTCTTGCCGAAGATGGTCAGGCCGCCGGCCAGCAGGCGCTCGACCAGGGTGCTGTGCGCTGACGGCACGAGATGGCGGCGGGCGAACACCGAGCCGCAGCCCAGTGGCTCGCCGGCATAGGCGGCGAGCAGATCCTTGAGCAGATAGGGCACGCCGTAGAAGGGGCTGGCCGGATCCTGCGCCGCGCGGGCGGCACGCGCCTTGTCGGTGAAGGTCGCCACCACTGCGTTGATGTCGGGATTGACCGCCGCCAGGCGTGCCATGGCGCTGTCGAGCAGCTCATCGGGGCTGACCTCGCCGCGACGCACGAGGTCGGCGAGGCCGAGGCCGTCGTAACGGGAGTATTCCGGAAGAGTGTGCATGCCTTGCTCCTGAGCTGACGGGAGGTTGTCTGCCAGGGGCTGCCTGGCGTTATTCGAGCACTGCCGGCTCGTGCCGGATCAGCGTGGGTGCGAAACAGCAGGTGAAGCGGGAGCCCTTGCCGAGGTCGGAGCGGATGTCCAGCGTCGCCTTGTGCTGCATGAGCACGTGCTTGACGATGGCCAGGCCGAGACCGGTGCCGCCGGTGGCCGAGCTGCGCGCGGCATCGGCACGGTAGAAGCGTTCGGTCAGGCGCGGAATGTGTACCGGGTCTATGCCGATGCCGTTGTCGCTGACGCGCAGGTAGGCGCCCTGGCTGTCCGACCACCAGCGTATGTGGATCAGCCCCTGCGCCGGCGTGTACTTGACGGCGTTGGTGACCAGATTGGAGAACGCCGAGCGCAGGTCGGCCTCCATGCCGAGCAGGCACAGGCCGGGCTCGGCTTCCAGGGTCAGCACATGGCCCTTGGGCTGCTCCATGGCCTCGGCATCCTGGTGGATCTGGCGCAGCATGCGGCCGACATCGACGACCTGCGGCTCGCGGTCGTCCGGCTGGCTTTCCAGGCGCGACAGCAACAGCAGGTCGTTGACCAGATTGTTCATGCGCGTGGCCTGCTGCTCCATCTGGCCGAGCGCGCGCTGCCAGCGCGGCTCGAGCGCGTCGCCCTGATCGATCAGGGTTTCCAGATAGCCGCTGAGCACGGTCAGCGGCGTGCGCAGCTCGTGCGAGACATTGGCGACGAAATCCTTGCGCATCTGTTCGAGGTTGTGCAGCCGGGTGATGTCATAGACGATCATCAGGCGATCATTGGTGCCGAAGCGGGTGATCTCGAACTGCAGATGGCGCCCGGGGTGGCGCTGCGAGGGCAGGCGCAGGCCCTCTTCGTAGGCACCCTGATTGAAGTAGCGGATGAAGCTGGGCGCACGGATGAGGTTGATCACCGGCTGGCCGCGGTCACGCACGCGCAGGCCGAGCAGCTCCTGGGCGGCCGGGTTCCACCATTCCAGATTGCCGTGGCTGTCGATCAGGGTGACGGCCTCTTCCAGCGCCGATATCGAGGTGCGGGCACGTTCGATGATGCCGAGCAGGTTGTCGCGCGCGCGCCACTCCTCGCGTCGCAGCTGGTAGATGCCTTTCAGCACGACATCCCAGGTGCCCTCGCTTTCCGGCACATCCTGGCGGGTGTCCTTGAGCCACACGCGCAGCCGTTCGAGCTCGCGCAGGTTGCGGAACAGGAACCAGGCCAGCACGACTGCCAGACTCAGCGCCACATGGCCGATCAGGAAACCGACCGCCGCCGCCAGCAGGCAGCCGATCAGGATCTCGCTGAACTCGCGATCAGGCATGGGGTTGAACGGGTTGTTCACGCAGTCTCTGCCTTGCCTTCGATCTGGGTCGAGAACCGGTAGCCGGTACCGCGCACGGTCTGGATGAAATTGTCGAAGCCATGGGGTTCGAGGGCCTTGCGCAGACGACGGATGTGAACGTCGATGGTGCGATCCTCGACATAGACGTTGCCGCCCCAGACCTGGTCGAGCATCTGCGTGCGCGTGTAGGCACGTTCCGGATGGCTCATGAAGAAGGCCAGCAGACGGTACTCGGTCGGACCCATTTCCACCGGCTTGTCATGCGCGGTGACGCGGTGGCTGACCGGGTCGAGCTTGAGGCCGTCGGCCTCGATGGCCTTTTCCTGGCTGAGCGCGTTCGAGCGGCGCAGCACGGCCTTGATGCGCGAGACCAGCTCGCGCGTCGAGAACGGCTTGGTGATGTAGTCGTCGGCGCCGGCATCCAGGCCCTGGATCTTGTTGTCCTCTTCACCACGCGCGGTGAGCATGATGATGGGGATTTCGCTGGTGTTCTCGTCGCGCTTGAGGCGCCGCGCCAGCTCGATGCCGCTCATGCCGGGCAACATCCAGTCGAGGAGGATGAGGGCCGGTCGCTCGTCGACCACCCGGTGGTGCGCCTGCAGGGCATCTTCGGCCTCCAGGCATTCGTAGCCGGCGAGATCCAGCGCAATCGAGATCATCTCGCGAATGGCGGCTTCGTCGTCAACGATCAGGATCTTTTCGTTCTTCATGTGACGGTCCGTTGCTCTGCTTGAATGGGTGGGTCAAATGACACACGCATTACAACCGCGCCTCATGACAGAAATATTACCTTTTCGTGTCCGGGCAAGCGAAACCTGCCGACGAGCCGTCGGCAGGAGCTTGTCAGGGGCCTGCTGCTCAGGCCGGCGCTACGTGTTGCAGCCAGCCGGCAAGCAGCGCCACGAACACCAGCATGCCGACCCAGTGGTTGTGCTTGAAGGCCTCCAGGCAGGCGACGGGCTGTCGTGTCAGGGTGTGGCGCAGCTGCCAGGCGAACAGCCCGACGGCGCCAGCGAGACCGGCCCACCAGGGCCAGCCCAGTTGCAGCTGGCGGCCGACGAGGGCAAGACCGGCGAGGAACAGCGTCTGCAGGCAGGCGATGATGAACAGGTCCATCTCGCCAAACAGGATGGCCGTGGATTTCACGCCGGCCTTGAGGTCGTCATGACGATCGGCCATGGCGTACTGGGTGTCATAGCCCACGGTCCACGCCAGGTTGGCGGCATAGAGCAGCCAGCACAGGCTGTCCGGGGTCTTGCCCTGGGCCACGAAGGCCATGGGGATGGCCCAGGAGAAGGCTGCGCCGAGCACGACCTGGGGCAGATAGGTGTGGCGCTTCATGAACGGGTAGAGCGTGGCCAGAGCGAGCGCGCCGAAGGACCAGTAGAAGGTGGCGCGGTTGAGGAAGAGCAGCAGGCTGGCGCTGACCGCGACCAGGCCGGCAAAGATCCAGAGCGCATCTTCCGGACGCACGCGGCCGGCGGCGATGGGGCGGTCGACGGTACGCCAGACCTGGCTGTCGAAGTCGCGGTCGGCATAGTCGTTGATGACGCAGCCGGCCGAGCGCATGAGCACCACGCCGAGGCTGAAGATCAGCACCATGCGGAACGACGGATGGCCGTCGCCGGCGATCCAGACCGCCCACAGGGTCGGCCACAGCAGAAGCCAGATGCCTATGGGGCGATCGAGGCGGGTGAGGGCGACGAGATTGTCCAGACGCGAGGGCGGTGAGGCATTGGATGAAGGCATGGCGTGGCACGACGGCTGAGAACGGCCTTGAGTGTAGCGGCGGCGGCCGGGGCTGACGACTGCCAGTCGCTTGTCGCTTGCAGGTATCGGCAGCTCCGGCGTGCTTGCGGATATCAGGGGATGTGCTGGAAGTTCACGCTGAAGCCCCTGAGCAGGCGCATCAGTTCGGCCTGCGAGTGCTGTCCGGTCTTTTCGTATATCACCTTCAGCACGGAGCGCAGCGACGGCACGGTCAGTCCGCTTTGCCGGGAGATCGCGGTCAGCTCGGGCTGATTGATGAAGCGCTGGCAGATGTCGATTTCGCGCGGACTGAGCTGGAAGCTGTCGCGCAGCAGGCGGGTGGACAGTTGCTGGTGCTGCTCGGGATCGGTGACGAAGAGGGCGGCGGCGAAGCTGCCCGACGTCAGGCTGGCATTCGCCGACGACAGCGGCACGATGCTGAGCATGACCGGGGTGGCGCGATGCGGGCTGTAGAGGCCGATGACGCCACCGGCATTGCCCTGCAGACCCTGACTGGTGGCGATGGCTCCCCGTATGAGCTGCTCCAGCTCCTTGCGCTGTGCCGGCTCGCCAGCAAGTACATGCCCGCCAATACCGACATGCAGCGCCTGGGTCTGCTCCAGACAGGTCTGGGCCTGGATATTGGCGAACATCACCTGGGCATTCTGGTCGATCAGCAGCACGCCCACCGGCAGGGCGCCGAGAATGGCGTAGAGCTGATGGTTGGGCTGCGCGGCATAGGCGAGCTGGCGATGGATTTGCAGCGCCCGGCGGATATGCGGCGCCAGGCGTGCAAGCCTGGCAAGCTGCTCGCGATGAAAGGGCTTGTCCCGCCCGTTGTTGAGCCCCAGGCCGGTTTGCCGGAATTCGGTGCGCTCCAGCACGATCGGTGCCTGATGGTAGAGGCCGTGGCGATTGATGAACTCCACATAGCGCCCGCCCGCCGCCTGATAGGCCTCCATGCTGCCGAAGAACTCGTCGCTGGATGACGGCACGCCTTCGTCGAGATGATCCATCCACTGCTTGCCCATGAACTCGTACTGGGCCAGGTGCATCTGCTCCTGGAACATTTCCATGAGCAGTTCGTTGGAGAAGCCGTGGTAGTAGAAGAGGTTGTACTCGGGGTTCAGCGAGTCGATGCCGGCAATGCCGGAGGTGTCGGCATCGCAGACGTCAGCCAGTCCGGCCATGACCTCGGGCCACAGGCTCTTGTTCAGCGAGGCATCATAGATGCTGCCTATCAGGGCGTATTCCCTTTCCATGGGTTTGCCTTCCTGGCAAGTCTGGTTGCTTGAATGGCAAGTTAACGCAGGTGTTTGCGACGTGGCAAGCCGGTTTGTCGTGACAGTTCGTGTCAGGCGGAGCGCGTCAGCAATGCCGGCAGGAAGGCTTCGGCGACCAGTACGGGATGACCGTGCAGCATGAGTTTGGAGCGGCGCGCCCACACCGTCTGCCCGGCCAGCGTCAGGCGGGCCGTGTTGATGTCGCCGCGCTGCAGGGCCGGGTCGCGGAACAGCAGGCCGCCGAGCGAGCGGTTGCCGAGTCGAGTGAGGCGGCGGCCGACTCCGGCCAGGCTGCTGCGCGGCAGAATGGAGCGGGCCTGCACCCAGACCTGATCATGGCCGATCAGCACGACCTCGCGCACCCAGGCATATTCGCGCCCGCTCAGGCCCAGGCAGCGGCACTCTTCACGGGTCGGACGCGCCCAGCCTTCGGTCAGCACCTGAACGCGGAAATGCCCATGCGCCAGTGCCACCAGGCGTGCGGTCAGCGAGCCGGGCTCGTCGAGCCAGCTTGAAAGGTCGGCGGGAGGCGGCTGCAGCCAGCGCTGGTGCGAGGCCAGCCAGCGCTTGGGGTGCGGCCAGCGCGACGTAAGGGGGCGGATAGGCATGGTGGCGCGAGCATGCCGGGGTGGCCGCGCCGGCGCAAGTCGGCAGGGGTTGGCGCGGTCAGCATTTAAATAGTTTTTGGCTATCAATAAATACAACTTAATCCATTGGATGCGATCACGACATTTACCTATTCTGAGCCTGTCCCGGGGTGTGTCGTCGCATCCCGATCCAGAGCAGATGAGGAGCAGCACCATGAAGATCAATGTCACCGTGACCGGCAGGAATCTCGAAGCCGCCTTTGCTGGCGAGTCCATGGCCTACATGAAGTACAGCTACTTCGCGAAGCTGGCGCGCGCCATGGGCGACGAGGCCACTGCCGCTGCCTTCGAGGAGACGGCAGCGCAGGAAATCCAGCATGCGTTCGGTCACCTCGACATCCTCTACCCCAGGGAGGCGCTGACCCCGGCGAAGATGCTGGAGATCGCGATTGCCGGCGAAACCTACGAGTACACCGAGATGTACCCGAAGTTCCGCGAGACCGCTGCGGCCGAGAATCAGCCCGAAGCCGTGCGCGAGTTCAGCGAGCAGATCTCCGAGTCGATCGAGCATGCCGAGTGGTTCCAGAAGGCCCTGCTCAAGGCCGAAAAGCGCTTCGCCGCGCTCGCCAAGGTGGAAGAGCGTCATGCCAATCACTACAAGCAGGTTCTGGCGAATACACAGGGCTGACAGCTATTGATGTACCATTACGCCCGGTCAAGATTGCCAAGGCAATAGTCCCCGCGTAGCGTATGGACGAATTTGAATCGAACCAGTGAGGTGAATCATGAAGAAGTGGCAATGCATCGTGTGTGGTTTTGTCTATGACGAGGCCGTTGGCATGCCTTGGGATGGCATCCCGGCAGGCACCCTCTGGGCCGAAATTCCGGCTGACTGGGTCTGCCCGGACTGCGGCGTGGGCAAGGAAGATTTCGAGATGGTGGAGATCTGAGTGATGCAGCCGCTGATCATCCTGGGTACCGGTCTGGCCGGTTACACGCTGGCCCGCGAGTTCCGCAAGCTGGATGCCGACCGTCCGCTCTGGCTCATCACGCAGGATGACGGCCGCAGCTACTCCAAGCCCATGCTGTCGAACGGCCTGAGCAAGGGCAAGTCGGCGGATGACCTGGGCATGGCCTCGGCCGAGGACATGGCGAAGCAGCTCAACGCCACTGTCCGCGCCAACACCGAGGTGTTCGCGATTGATCGTGCCGCACGCACCATCACTATCGGTGCCGAGGTCGTCGAGTATGGCGACCTGGTGTTCGCCGTCGGCGCCGATGTCTTCCGTCCGCCTCTGGGCGGCGATGGCGGTGAGCGTGTCTACACGGTCAACGACCTCGAGGATTACGGCCGTTTCCGCGACACCCTGGGTGCTGCCGGCAAGAAGGTGCTCATCATTGGTGGCGGCCTCATCGGCTGTGAATTCGCCAATGACCTGGCGGCCAGCGGCTATGTCGTGGAGCTGGTCGAACCCATGGGGCGTGCCCTGCCGACGCTGCTGCCCGAGCGTGCCTCGCAGGCGGTTGGCAACGGTCTGGCCAGCCTCGGCGTGCATTTCCATTTCGGCCCGGGTGTGACCGCGGTCGACAAGAATGGTGATGGCGTGCGCGTGACCCTGTCCGATGGCAAGACCGTCGATGCCGACCTGGTGCTGTCGGCCATCGGTCTGCGTCCGCGTGTGGCGCTGGCGCATCATGTCGGTCTCAAGGTCGAGCGCGGCATCGTCACCAATCGCCTGTTGCAGACCAGCGACGAGCACATCTACGCGCTCGGTGATTGCGCCGAGGTCGAAGGCAAGGTGCTCATGTACGTGCTGCCGCTGATGGCTGCCGCGCGTGCCCTGGCCAAGACCCTGGCCGGTCAGCCGACGCCGGTGAACTATCCGGCCATGCCGGTGCAGATCAAGACGCCGGTGTGTCCGGTGGTGGTCGCGCCGGTGGCTCCGGGTACCGCTGGCGGCTGGGAGATCGAGGCCGACGGCAACAACGTCAAGGCGTCGTTCCTGGCGCCCTCCGGCCAGCTTCTGGGCTTTGCCCTGACCGGCAGCTTTGCCACCGACATGAAGGTGAAGACGGAGCTCGCGCGCGCGCTGCCGCCCATCCTCGCCTGATCACGGCTGGTCATGAAAAAGGCCCCGGTCTCTGACGAGATCGGGGCCTTTTGCTGTCTGCAGCCGCCTGTCTACTCAACCGAGGCAGCACCGGCGCGGAGATAGAGGTCGCGGGCGCGGACAGCATCCTGCGGCACGCCGTCGCCGTTCAGGTACATGTCGCCGAGATGGCGCATGGCCTTGGCATAGCCCTGGTTGGAGGCGCGCTCCATCCACATGGCAGCCTTCTGACGGTTCTTGGACACGCCATCGCCGAGGAAATACATCTGGGCCAGGTTGAACTGGGCTTCGGCCATGCCCTGGTTGGCGGCCTTTTCATACCAGTCGGCGGCCTTGCGCTTGTTCTGGCGCAGACCGATGCCCTGGTCGTACATGAGGCCGAGGTTGTTCTGCGCGGCAGCCGAGCCGATTTCGGCGGCGCGCTCGATCAGCTCGGCGGCGCGCACCGGATCCTGGGCTATGCCCTTGCCGTCGAAATAGGCCATGCCCAGGGCGTAGAGCGCGGGGGCGTAGTTCTGGTCGGCGGCCATGCGGAACCAGGTGTTGGCAACGCGGAAGTCACGCTTGACGCCGATGCCGCTGGCGTAGAGGGCGCCCAGGTTGTACTGGGCGCGGGCCATGCCCTGGTTGGCGGCGCGGGTGAACCATTCGGCGGCTTTCTGGCGATTACGCACCACGCCATCGCCGTTGTAGTACATGACACCGAGGTTGTATTGCGCCTCGGCGGAGCCGATGAGCGCGGCCTGGCGCATTTGTTGCGGCGTGCCGATGATCTTCTCGGCAGTCACTCGCGGTGCCGCCAGTGCCGGCACGGCAAGCATGCCGAGCAGGCCGGCGACGAGCAGGCGACGTGACGAAGAGAGGGCAAAGGGCATCCGGTTATCCTGTGAAAGGTTGCAGTGGCCGCATGCTGCGCAGCGCCTGTACATGCCTGTGTGGAAGAGTATGTGATGGCAGCCATGCCTGACAATGCCTCATCAGGCCCAGACGTATTCGTCGGCCCGTGCCAGCCAGCGTTGCAGCAGATAGTCGGCGACCTCCGGCGGTTGTCGTTGCAGGGCCTCGGCCAGCGCCCGCGCCGGTGCCAGCAGGGCCTGATCACGCAGCAGGTCGGCGATGCGGAAGTTGATGTCGCCGGTCTGGCGTGTGCCCAGCACTTCGCCGGGACCGCGCAGTTCGAGGTCGCGCTCGGCAATGGCGAAGCCGTCCTGGCTGTCGCGCAGGATCTGCAGGCGCTCGCGCCCCAGCGCCGACAGCGGTGTCTGGTAGAGCAGCACGCAGTAGCTGGCCTGACTGCCGCGACCGACGCGCCCACGCAGCTGGTGCAGCTGCGAGAGGCCGAGGCGCTCCGGATTCTCGATCACCATGAGGGTGGCATTGGGCACGTCGACGCCGACCTCGATGACCGTGGTGGCGACCAGCACCGACAGACGACCGGCGGCGAACTCGGCCATGGTGGCGGCCTTCACGGCCGGCTTGAGCTGGCCGTGGACGAGGCCGATGCCGAGCTCGGGCAGCGCTTCTCGCAACTGCTCCCAGGCCACCTGGGCGGCCTGCGCCTCGATCTGTTCGGACTCCTCGATGAGGGTGCAGACCCAGTAGACCTGCTGGCCGCTGGCGACATGGTGGCGGATGCGGGTGATCAGATCGTCGCGTCTGCCGGCTGGCAGCACCACGGTCTGTATGGGCTGGCGGCCGGGCGGCAGGCTGTCGATGATCGAGGTGTCGAGATCGCCATAGGCGCTCATCGCCAGCGTGCGCGGAATCGGTGTCGCGGTCATGATCAGCTGGTGCGGCTGCCAGCCGCTCTCCAGTCCCTTGCGACTGAGCGCCAGACGCTGTTCGACACCAAAGCGGTGCTGCTCGTCGATGATGGCCAGCCCCAGGCGCCGGAAGTGCACGCTGTCCTGGAACAGGGCGTGGGTGCCGACGATGAGCTGGCAATCGCCACTGGCCAGCTCCGCGAGCAGACGTTCGCGGGCCTTGCCGGTGAGCTTGCCGGCGAGCCAGCCGACCTTGATGTCGAGTGGCTCGAACCAGCTCGCGAAACGTTCGCGATGCTGCTCGGCGAGAATTTCCGTGGGTGCCATGACGGCGACCTGGTAGCCGGCGGACAGCGCCGGGCAGGCGGCGAGGGCGGCGACCACGGTCTTGCCGGCGCCGACATCACCCTGAATCAGACGCAGCATGGGCTCGCTGCCGGCGAGGTCGCGCCCGGTTTCGGCGAGCACGCGTGTCTGCGCCGGAGTCAGGCTGAACGGCAGGGCTTGCAGGAAGCGCCGGCTGAGCTCGTCGCCGCCCGGCAGCTCCGGTGCCGGGTGACTGCGCTGGCGCTGGCGACGGCGCAGCAGGCCGAGCTGGTGCGCGAGCAGTTCCTCGAAGGCCAGGCGGCGCTGCGCCGGGTGTTCGCCGTTGCCGAGCTGGCGGCGGTCGGTGCTGGCTGGCGGCGCATGCACGGTGCGCAGGGCATTGGCCAGACTCCAGCCGCCGGTGTGCTGGGGCGGCAGACGGTCGATGAGGGCATCGGGCTGGTCGAGCAGGGGCAGGGCGCGCGCCACCAGCTCGCGCAGGCGGCGCTGGGTCAGACCCTCGACCAGCGGATAGATCGGTGTCAGGCAATCATCGGCGGCAGCTTCGGGCAGTGCCGCCGGGCCCTCGAGATGCTCGATCTCGGGATGGATCATCTCCGGCCCCAGCGGGCCCATGCGCACTTCGCCGAAGACGCGCAGGCGGGCTCCCGGCGGATAGCTGTCCTTCTGATTCTGGCGGAAGTGATAGAAGCGCAGGGTGAGGCCGCCGGTGCCGTCGCGCAGGCGCACGAGCAGGGCGCGGCGGCGACCGCTGGCGATGTCGGCGAGCTTGACCTCGCCTTCGGCCAGCGCCGACATGCCGGGAGTCAGCGCACCCAGCGGGGTCAGCCGGGTGCGATCCTCGTACTGGCGCGGCAGCAGGAAAAGCAGATCCTGGATGGTGACTATGCCCAGGCGCACGAGCTTGTCCGCCAGCGCCGGACCGACGCCGCGCAGCATGCGTATGGGCTGTTCCTGCAGGCGCCCGGCGCCCGCCAGAGCTTGCCGGGTCATCACGCCACGGGCTCGGTGCCAGGCAGCTGCAGGCCTTGCAGGGCGCGGGTGAGTTCGGTCAGGGCGCGGCGGCGCGGGAAGCGATGCCGGCTGGCCAGCACCATGCGGCGGCCGGGGCCGGACTTGAGCGGTCGGGCCACGACCTCGTCATCGACCAGCAGGGGTTCGGCGCTGGCCGGGATCAGGGTCATGCCGAGGCCGGAGGCGACCATGTGGCGCAGGGTCATCAGCGAGCTGCCGGGGCTGGTGCCCGCGGGTGCGTTGCCGACGCTGCAGGTCTCCAGCACCTGATCGCGGAAGCAATGGCCTTCGCCGAGCATCAGCACCGGGCTGTCGCGGAGTGCCTCGGCGCGTATGACGGTCTTCGAGGCCCAGGCGTGGTCGCGTGGCAGCAGGAGCTGGAAGGCCTCGTCGAAGAGCGGCGTGATGCGTGTCTCGGGCGGGTCGAAAGGCATGGCCACGATGATGGCGTCGAGCTCGCCGCGTGCCAGGCGCTCGCCCAGCACCTGCGTGTAGTTCTCTTCGAGGTAGAGCTTGAGCGGGCTGTCGCTCTGCCTGAGCTGGCGGATCAGCGACGGAAACAGATAGGGTCCGATGGTGAAGATGGCGCCCAGTCGCAGCGGCTCGGCGAACTCGTCGCGCGCGGCGCTGGCCATGCGCTCCAGGGTCTCGGCCTCCTGCAGCACGACCTGGGCCTGGGCGATCAGCGCCTCGCCGGCAGGGGTCACCAGCACGCCGTGGCGATGGCGTTCGAAGATCACCATGTCCAGCGATTCCTCGAGCTTGCGGATGGCCACCGAGAGTGTCGGCTGGGCGACATGGCAGCGCTCGGCGGCACGTCCGAAATGGCGCTCGCGGGCGAGGGTGACGAGATAGCGCAGCTCGGTTAAGGTCATGTTCGGCATGCTCCGTCGGCAGGCATCATGGCCTGTGCAGCTCTTAGTCTAAAACTATAGAAATTATCCATCCATGGCAAAAATATTGATCGTTGGTGCTGGCGATGTCGGCGGCCGTCTGGCTCTGCTGCTGGTAGCGGATGGCCACGAGGTGGTGGCGTTGCGGCGCAGTGCGGTCGCGCTGTCCGGCGTGCGCGTGCTGCAGGCCGATGTCACCCGTCCCGACAGCCTGCAGCTGCCGGATGGCCTGGATGTCGTGGTGACCGCGCTGAGCCCGGGCGAGTCCGGCGTCGAGGCCTACCGCCGTGTCTATGTCGAAGGTACGCGCGCGCTCCAGCAGGCGCTGGCCGGGCAGCAGCTGGCGCATCAGTTCTGGGTGTCGTCGACCAGCGTCTACGGTGAGGATGCCGGCGAGCACATCGACGAGACCACGCCCGCGCAGCCGGCCAGCGCGACCGCCCGTGCCCTGCTCGATGCCGAGGCGCTGGTGACGTCGTCACCATGGCCGGCCACCATCGTGCGTTTCGGCGGCCTCTACGGGCCGGGCCGGCATCGTCTGCTGCGCTGGGTCGAGGAGGGCCGGCCGGTGCAAGCCGAGCCACCGAGCTGGAGCAACCGCATGCATGTCGAGGATGCCGCCGGCCTGCTTCGTCATCTCGTCACCCAGGCCCTGGCCGGGCAGGCGCCGGCCGCGCTCTGTCTCGGCGTCGACAACGAGCCTGCGGCCCTGCATGAGGTGCTGGCCTGGCTGGCCGGCGAGATGCGGCTGACACCACCGCCCGGCGAGGCACGGCCGGGTGCCTCCCAGGGCAAGCGCATAGCCAATCGTGGCCTGTGCGCCAGCGGCTATGTCCTGCGCTATCCCGACTATCGTGCCGGCTACAGGCAGGTGCTGGCGGCTCGCAAGATCTGAGGCTTGCTGTTCATCTGGTGATCAACGGCGGTCTGGGTTAGGATCGCCCGGCAATAACCTGCTTTTGTCGGTAATTGCCCAAGCCTGTAACAACAAGAATAACGCTGCCACGAGCAGCCCGGCCAAGAGCCGGCCAGAGGTGATGTCATGCGCAATTCCATTGCCGCGCCCATGCTGGCGCTGTCCCTGCTGCTCTCCGCCTGCGGCGGCTCCGGTTCCGGTGCCGACAACAGCACCAGCACGCCGCAGCCGAGCCCCGGCGCACCGAGTGTCGACACTGGCAGCCCGGCCGAGCGCAAGGCGGCCTATGCCACGCCCGGTCTCGTCATCACGCGTGATGCCAGCAATGCCGACGATGCCTCCTGCCAGCTCAAGAAGAACCTGACCGGCGGTCGTCACCATGCCGTGCAGCTGACCTCGGCCAGCAACGAAACCATCACCTTCGAAGTCATCGAACCCAAGGTCATCAACTGCGAGGTCGGCAATCCGCTGGTGCTGCAAGGCCACGGCTTCGGCGGCTCGCGTACCATCGATCCCAAGGGCGGCTTCCTGGAGCGTCTGCAGGACAACGGCTATGCCGTCATCAGCATCGACCAGCGCGGCTTTGGCGACAGCTCCGGCACCGTGCGCGTCATGGACCCCAATTTCGAAGGCCGTGACCTGCTGCAGATTCTCGACTGGGTCGAGTCGCATCTCGACTACCTGTCGCATGACAAGCAGGGCAACGGCTACAACCTGGTGGCCGGCTCCACCGGTGGCAGCTATGGCGGCATGTACCAGCTGCTGCTGAACAACATCGACCCCAAGCATCGTCTTGATGTGCTGACGCCGGACATCACGCCGCACGATCTGCGCTTCAGCCTGAACCCGAACGGCACCGTCAAGTCGGCCTGGGCGCTGCTGCTGGTGGCCGGTGGCGAGCAGGGTGCCAACCAGCCCTTGATCAAGGGCCTTGATCCGGCCATCAAGGAAACCCTGCTGCGCGGTGCCGTCACCAATGTCATTCCTGCCGGCGCGCTGCCATTCTTCTACTACCACAGCGCGAAATACTTCCTCGATGCCAAGCCGGCCAGCGAACAGGATCCCATGGACTTCCTGAGCGCGCCGCTGACCAGCGGGCTGAGCTACGACTTCCCGGCCGTGAAGCCGGCCAAGGTCGACATCCTGTTCAGCCAGGGCTTCCGCGACACGCTGTTCAACTTCAACGAAGCCTGGAACAACTTCAAGGGCTACAAGGCGCTGGGTGGCGATGTCCGCCTCATGACGCACGAGAACGGACACATCCTGCCGGGCACGCAGACCGTGCTGAGCCAGCTCGGCCCGCTCGATGCCGGCATTGGCGCCATCACCAGCCAGTTCCAGGCGGCCGGTGTCAGCATGCCCGAGCTGCAGACGCCGTCCGGCCCGGCCAGCTGCGGCAGCCTGAGCAAGGATGACGCCGATCTGGCCTTCTTCAACGAGAAGCTCAAGCCGGCGAACGCCAAGGCTGCCACGGCAGCCGTGCAGACCGCCGTGGACCATCTCAGGACCGCCGTCTGCGTGTCGCTGGCACCGAACCAGGCCGCCTGGGTGGACTTCGACCAGATCGATGACAAGAACCGTGTCAGCGTGCCGGTGCCGGCCACGACCCTGCCGGTGCCGAACAGCGTGCTCGGTCTCAGCAGCCTGCTGCAGCCGACCTTCATCCCGCTTGCCGGTCTGCCGGCGGCGCGCCGCACCGTGGCCGGCATAGGTCATCTCGATATCACCCTGGCCTCGGCTCTGCCGGCGGATGGCTGTGCTTTCGCCGGCGGCCTGCCGCCGGAGTTCCCGATCACCGGCTGCGATGCCATCGTGCATGTCGGCTGGGGTGCCCGCACGGGCTCGGCCGCGCCGCGCCTGCTCGACGAGCAGCTGACGCCGCTGCGCGGCCTGGGCGCACACAAGGTGAACATGACCGGTGTCGCCGAGAAGCTGGTCGATGGCGAGGAGCTGGGCCTGCTGGTCTACGGCTACAACCTGCAGTATCTGAGCGCCCTGTCGCGCGATCTGCTGGTGCCGGCGGTGACCATCACCGGAACCGTGCAGGTGCCGCTGCTGCAATAAGGCTGTGAGCAGGGCGCGCGGCCTGATGCGCCCGTGTCATGCTGCTTCGGGGACCGGCCGGCACTTGCCGGCCGCGTCACTTTTCCTGAAACTGCCGACCTGACTTTTCACCGGAGCACGCCATGAACCGCGCCATCATCCAGACCAGCAAGGCTCCGGCCGCCATAGGCACCTATTCGCAGGCCGTGAAGGTCGGCAATACCGTCTACCTGTCCGGCCAGATCGGCCTCGATCCGCAGAGCATGCAGCTGGTGGATGGCATCGAGGCCCAGGTCGTGCGTGTCTTCGACAACCTCCAGGCCGTCTGCGAAGCCGCCGGCGCCTCGCTCAACGACATCGCCAAGCTCAACATCTTCCTCACCGATCTCGGCCACTTCGCACTGGTCAACGAGATCATGGCGCGCTACTTCCAGCAGCCCTATCCGGCCCGCGCCGCCGTCGGCGTAGCCTCGCTGCCGCGCGGCGCGCTGGTCGAGATGGATGGCATTGTGGTGATCGCGGCCTGAGTTGGGCCTGATGGCTGCTCGGGAACCAGGCTTGAAGCCCAGACCCTCGTGACGCTCGGTCTCCGTGCAGCGCTCGGCACAGAGGCAGACGTTTCAGCGGCTTCGTAATGAGAGATTGGCTACGTCGTGAGCTGGTACGCCGGCAGTGCGGAGAGAAAGTTTCTTTTGACGCGCATCGTGGCGCGGCACAAAGAAAGCTTTCTCGCAGCAGCTCCCGCTAAACAACCCACGCCGTCAGCAGTTTCTGCTTAAAAACCACTGCGCCATCACGCCCGGACGCGCGTGACCTTGTCGACGCCCGTCAGCACACGAATGCGCTTGATGATCCGCGCCAGGTGGATGCGGTCCTTGACCAGCAGGCCGAGCTGCATGACGCCGTGGTGCGAGCCCTTTTCCTCGACATTGATGTGTTCGATGTTGGCATCGCTGTCGGTGACTTCGCGGGCGATCTCGGCGAGCAGGCCGCGCTGGTTGGCGAGCGCGATGCGCAGTTCGCTCTGGAACTCGCGGTCGACCTTGTCGGACCAGCGCAGTGGCAGGCACTTGTCCGGGTTGGTGCGCGTTTCGGAGGCGATGTTGCGGCACTTGTGACGATGGATGACGACGCCGCGGCCGGCGCTCAGATAGCCCATGATGTCGTCGCCGGGCAGCGGGCGGCAGCAGCGTGCGTAGGACACCACCAGGCCTTCCGTGCCGCGGATGGCGATGCCCTCGCTGCTACGTCGGAACAACGGCTTGCGCACGGCCGGCAGCTCATCCTCGGGCACCAGACGGCGAGCCACGATCTGCGGTACCTGATTGCCCAGACCTATGCTTTCCAGCAGCTCATCCTGCTCGCGCATGCCGAGTTCGTTGAGTATCTTGCGGCGTCGTTTCTCGGGGATGGCATCCAGCCGGCTGCCGAGGCCGGACAGCGCCTTTTCCAGCAGGCGCCGACCGAGATCGCGCGACTCGCCTTCCTGCTGATCCTTGAGATAGTGGCGGATCTTGGCGCGGGCACGGCCGGTGACGACGAAGTCCAGCCAGCCCGGATTCGGCCGCGCGCCGGGCGCGGTCACGATCTCGACGGTCTGGCCGGTGGTCAGCGGCAGGCTGAGCGGGGCCAGGCGGTTGTCGACGCGGGCGGCGACACAGGTATCGCCAATGTCGGAGTGCACGGCGTAGGCGAAGTCGACCGGGGTGGAGCCGCGCGGCAAGGTCATGATGCGACCCTTGGGCGTGAAGATGTAGACCTCGTCCGGGAACAGGTCGATCTTGACGTTTTCGATGAACTCCATGGAGTCGCCGGCATTGCGCTGCAGTTCCAGCAGCGACTTCATCCATTCACGGGCGCGTGTCTGCGAGGTGTTGGTGAAGCTGTCGGACTTGTACAGCCAGTGTGCGGCGATGCCGTTGCTGGCCATGGCCTCCATGGCCTCGGAGCGGATCTGGACTTCGATGGGCACGCCGCGCGGGCCCTTGAGCACGGTGTGCAGGGACTGGTAGCCATTGGTCTTGGGAATGGCGATGTAGTCCTTGAACTTGCCCGGAATGGGTTTGTACAGGTTGTGCACTATGCCGAGGGCGCGGTAGCAGGCATCAACGTTGTCGACGATGACGCGGAAGCCGTAGACGTCCATGATTTCCGAGAACGAGCGCTGCTTCTCGCGCATCTTCTGGTAGATGCTGTAGAGGTGTTTCTCGCGGCCGCTCACGCGCGCCTTCAGACCTTCGTTGCCCAGGCGTTCGCCGAGCGCGGCCTCCAGACTCAGCACCATTTCCTTGCGGTGGCCGCGGGCGGCCAGCACGGCGTGGCGGATGCGTTCGGCGCGCATGGGCCAGATGGCCTCGAAGCCGAGCTCCTCGAATTCCAGGCGGATATCGTTCATGCCCAGACGCAGCGCGATGGGGGCGTAGATTTCCAGGGTCTCGCGCGCCACACGCTTGCGCTTCTCGGGCGTCAGCACATCGAGTGTGCGCATGTTGTGCAGACGGTCGGCCAGCTTGACGACGATGACGCGGACGTCCTGGGTCATGGCCAGGATCATCTTGCGGAAGTTTTCGGCCTGGGCCTCGGCCTTGGAGTTGAAGTGCACCTGGGTGAGCTTGGTGACACCATCGACGAGGGAGGCGACTTCGCTACCAAATTCGCTGCTGAGAGTGTCCTTGGAGACGCCGGTGTCTTCGATGACATCGTGCAGCATGGCGGCCATCAGGCTTTGATGGTCCATGTGCATGTCGCAGAGGATGTGGGCAACGGCGAGCGGGTGCGTGACGTAGGGATCGCCGTTGCGACGGAACTGGCCGCTGTGCGCCTGTTCGGAGAAAAGATAGGCGCGGCGGACCTCTGCCACTTGCTCGGGGGCGAGGTAGCTGGTCAGTCTTTCACAGAGAGAGTCTATGCCGGAGCTCATGACTTGAGTCTCCGGCGTGCGGCGTCGCGTCGTCAAGGCAGACAACGCGGATGTGCTCATGCCGGGCGGCAGCTCAGATCTCGACCGGGGGCTGGTATTCGAGATCGCCGAGGTTGCTCAGATCGGGCAGGGCCTCTTCTTCGGCGACTTCGGTGAGGATGGCGCGGGTCACCTGGCCGGCGGCGATTTCACGCAGTGCCATGACCGTGGGCTTGTCGTTTTCCCAGGGCAGGCCGGCTTCCTTGCCACCGGTGGCAAGCTGACGGGCGCGCTTGGAGGCAACCAGAACGAGTTCGAAACGGTTGTCCAGATTGGTCAGGCAGTCTTCGACGGTTACACGGGCCACGATGTCTCTCCGGGGAGCGATCACAAAAGAGGCGGGATTCTACGGGAAGCCCGGTTTTTGCACAAGGCGACTGGCGCCGACGACTCCGGTTCTCAGCCTCCGGAGAGCAGGCGGCGGATGAGCACGGCCTGACGCTGCGACTGGGCCCTGTGCGACTGGCGCGCGGCGCGCACGATGGCCTGGAGGTCGGTGAGCGCGGTGGCGAAGTCGTCGTTGATGATCAGGTAGTCGAATTCGTTGTAGTGCCCGATGTCGGCGATGGCTTCGCTGAGACGATGCGCGATGACGTCATCGCTGTCGGTGCCACGGCTGTTGAGGCGTTCGGCCAGGGCCTTCAGCGAGGGCGGCAGGATGAATATCGAGAGCGCATGCGGCATGAGCTCGCGCACGATCTGCGCACCCTGCCAGTCGATTTCCAGGATCACGTCGTGATCGTCGGCGAGACGCTGCTCGACCCAGGTCTTCGAGGTGCCGTAGAGGTTGCCGAAGACTTCGGCGTGTTCGAGGAACTGGCCGGCGGCGACATCGGCGCGGAAGCTTTCGCGATCGGTGAAGTGGTAGTTGGCACCATCGACCTCGCCCGGGCGCGGCGCGCGCGTGGTGTGCGAGATGGAAACGCCGAGGCGGGCATCGGATTCGACCAGAGCCTTGACCAGCGAGGTTTTGCCGGTGCCGGAGGCGGCGGCGATGATGAAGAGCGTGCCAGACATGTCGAACTCGGGTGCGTCAGCGGGGCGGCGGCTTGCCGGATGCGCTATTCAAGCAAAAAACGGGTCAATGATTAAGTCTTTCCGTTCGCGTTGCCGCCATTGTCCCGGTGTTTCCCCTGTCCAGCGTCGGAAAGCGCGCTGAAATGCGCTCTGCTCGGAGAAGCCGCAGGCCTGGGCCATGGCGCTGATGTCGATTTTCTCGTTGTCTATCCAGAGCAGGGCGGCGGCGCGGCGCACG
This sequence comes from Perlucidibaca sp., assembly GCA_023265995.1. Classification (GTDB taxonomy): domain Bacteria; phylum Pseudomonadota; class Gammaproteobacteria; order Pseudomonadales; family Moraxellaceae; genus Perlucidibaca. The sequence goes on along the minus strand of JAHFSA010000005.1, from coordinate 111,911 downwards.
TCATCCTGGAGATCACGCAGGCGGATGTTGTGCTCGCCCATGTACTGGCGCAGCTGGCGTGGCGGCAGACCCAGCGCGGTGGCCAGTCCAGGCAGGTCGGGCAGGCTGCCGGGCAGGGCCTGGAAGCAGACGGCGCGGAGATGGTTCTCGAGGTTGAGCAGCAGCGGCTGGGCGAGCTGGCGGCGAGCTTCCTGCATGATGACGGCGCTGGTGCCGGGGTCGGAGAGATCGAGCCGGTGATCCAGCCAGGCGGCGGGGAAATAGAGGGCGTCGACGTCGGCGTCGAAGCTGACGGGGCAGCCGAAGAGCGCCTCATAGTCAGCCACGGGGGCGCGCGCCGCGTGGCGGAAAGCGAGCCGGTAGTGCCCCTCCATGATCTGCCAGAGCGTCGGGCCGAGCTGGACCCAGCCGGCCAGCGCCAGCTCGATGCCCGCTGGCGGCAGGGGCTGGCGCGGCGTCATGGTCAGCGCGGCCTCGCCACTGCGCTCGGACGGGATGTCCAGTCGCAGGCTGACGGCATCCCAGATCAGCGGATCGAGTTCGATCAGGCGCTGCAGGCCGTCTTCCAGCGTGGTGCTGGCGAGCAGGCCCATGCCCAGCAGAGGGAAGGCCTTGAGGCTGAGTTCGCGGGCCTGGCGCAGGGCCAGCAGCGGGTCGCCGGAGGCCGTGATGTTGGCGGCCAGCAGGGCGTAGGCCTGATACAGCGGCACGCGGTAACGGCTGTCCTGCTGCAGGCGCACGGGGTCGATGCCGGCGGCACGCAGAGCGGTGTCATTGCGCGTGTCGTGCAGCAACTCGCGCAGATAGCTGGCGGTCACCGCCGCCGGCGAGCGCATGAGGTCAGGAAGGGTGAAGGATTCGAGTGCCATGGTGGCGTGGCTGTCCGGTCAATACCCGGCCGACTGTACACGCTAGTCTGCTTTCGTCGATAGCCTGTAATGGAGCGAGAAGATGATTGGTATTCCCCTTGGCCTGATCACCGCCAATGCCTTCGAGTGGTTCATGCACAAGCATGTTCTGCACGAGCAGGGTCGCGACAGGAACAACTTCTGGGCGTTCCATTTTCACGAGCATCACAAGGTCGTGCGCAAGAACGAATACCACGACCCGAACTATCTGAAGTTCCCGCTCGGCAGGCATGCCCAGGGCAAGGAGGCGTGGGGCCTGATCGCGGCCAGCGTCGCCGTGGCGCCGCTGTTTCCGGTGGCGCCGTTCTATGTCGGCACGCTCTGGTACTGCTCCGCCAACTACTACCGCGTGCACAAGAAGTCGCACATGGAGCCGGCCTGGGGCCGCGCCAACATCCCCTGGCACTACGACCATCACATGGGCCGCAATCCGGATGCCAACTGGTGCGTGACCAAGCCCTGGTTCGACTATGTCATGGGTACCCGCGAGTTCATGCCGGATGCGCCGCGCGAGACCAATGTGCTGGGCCTGAAATGGCTGCCGGCATGGCTGGAGCAGCGCCTGCCCGACCCCATGAAGCTGGGTCGCGTGGTCGGCGCGCGCGTGGTGGCGGCGGACAGTCAGGCGGCCTGAGGCCGTCCGCGAGCGACCTGGCTCAGGCCGGGTCGGTCAGCGAGGAGTCCCAGAATGTCGGTTTCGGCGGTGGCGTGTTCACCCCCGGCCTGGGACGCAGATGGGTGCCGAGAACGCGGCACCAGAGCTGCAGGAAATGCTCGATGACATGCTCGCCGTTGGTGAGGTGGCGTTCCATGGCCATGCCGCCGAGCAGCCAGTGCGTGAGCACGAAGAGCTGGGTGGCATCCATGCCGTTGTCGCAGGGTTCGAAGTAGTGCCTGGTGGCCACGTCCAGTGTGGCGTAACCGGCCGTCCACAGCTTGCGCATCGCCGCCGACAGCTCGGGATCGCGGCGACTGGCCATCATCAGCTCCATCATCGCCATGCTTTCGGTAGTGTCGAAAAGCTCGCGCCAGCTTGCCAGGATCATGTCGGTGAGACGGTCATCCGAGGTTTCCATGGTGCGGATGGCATGGCCCAGCTGTATGTAGATCTTGCGGATCAGATGCTCAGCGGTGGCCTCGATGAGCGCCGCCTTGGTCGGAAAGTGATGAATCGGCGCCCCGCGTGACACGCTCGCCGCGGTGATGATGGTGCTCACCGTGGTGCCGGCATAGCCCTCGCTCTCCAGGCACAGCACGGTCGCTTCGATCAGGCGCTGGCGCATGGCCTCGCTGCGTTCGGCCTGGGTGCGACGCGGGCTGTCCTTGGCGGACTTGAGGCTGGCGGCTGTCATCGGGCGATTCTCCTGGCTCTTTCCTTCGGCATGCGGCGGCTCAGCGACTGGCGCTCTTGTGCTGGCGCGTCAGCTCGCGATAACGCCCCGGTGTTTCGCCGGTCCAGCGCTTGAAGGCGCGCTGGAAGGCTCCGGAGCTGGAAAAGCCGAGACTGAAGGCGACCTCGCCGAGGCTGTGGCGGCTGTCACTGAGCTGGCTGAGCGAGAGCTGGTGGCGCATTTGATCCAGCACGTCGCGGTAACTGGTGTTTTCCGCCTGCAGGCGTCGCCGCAGTGTCCACGCCGCCATGCCCATGGCCTCGGCGGCATCTTCCAGTGTCGGCGTCTGGCCCTGCATGCGCGTGGCCAGCCACTGGCGCACGCGCGAGCTCGCGGTTTCATCCTGTCGCAGCGCCAGCAACTGTTCGTCAGCCAGTCGGCAGAGGTCGGCATGCAGCGCAGGCTCCGCCGTCTGCACCGGCCAGGAGAGGGCATTGGCGTGCAGCAGCAGGGCGCTGAACTGCGGGCTGGGCATGACGGTCACGCCGAGATGGGTGGCCATGGCGTCGCGCTGCCAGCCGTCGATGCTGGTCAGTGTTGCCGCGCGCAGGGCGTCATTGCGCCCGCAGAGCTGTTCGATCAGGCGTGCGCAGACGGCCAGCACGGCGTCGTTGATGAACTGCTGATGGCGCGGCAACGCCGGTGACTGGAAGCGCAGGCAGGCGGGCGAGCCGGCCAGCAGGCGTGGCTGGATGAGATAGCAGCGCGTCATCAGGTCGCTGTAGTGCATGAATTTTTCCAGGGCCTCGCCAAGCGTGGGTGCGGTGCGGGCAATCTGCCCGGCGAGTCCGAGGTCGGTGTCACGCAGATGGCTGCCCATGGCCAAGCCAAGCTTGCGGCCGCTCGGGCTGCTGCGCATGAGCTGCTCGCCGACTTCCATGAAGCGTTCCAGGTCGATGCGGGAGTTGGCTTGCCGGTACAGGCCGGGCAGTTCCGGGTGGACATTGGCGAGCAGGCTGCTCCACTGGCTTTCCGGCAGCCGGCTGGCCTGCAGCATGAGACGCAGAAGCGGGCGCGAGACATCTCCCAGAGACTGCTGTGCGATCAAACGGTCTGTCATGGCGAATCAAACTCCTGTGCTGGCGGCCTGGGTAAGGCGGCAGGTTTCGGTGCGTATGCCAGATCGGGTGGATCCGGCGCGGCGCATTATTGCACCTCGACCGAGCAGTCACATAGTGCTTGACAGTGTTGCAGCCCCGGCGTAGAAACGCAAACAAGTTGGACGACCGTATTGTAAATGTGAGGTCGACAATGATTTTCTTTTTTTGCCGGAGCTGTCTGTCATGAGTCTGAACATCCCCAACGCGATGAACGCGATGATCCCGCGCACGCTTTTCACCGCCGATCACGAAGAATTCCGCCGTACCGCCCGCCGTTTCTTCGAGGAAGAAATGGCCCCCCACCGCGAGAAGTGGGAAGAGCAGCAGCACATTGACCGTCATCTCTGGAACAAGGCCGGCGAGCTCGGTCTGCTCTGCGCCACCATGCCGGAGGAATACGGCGGATCGGGCGTGGATCGCCTCTACAGCGTCATCATGATGGAAGAGCAGGCGCGTGCCGGCGACTCCGCCTCGGGCTTCTCGCTGCACTCCGACATCGTCGCCAACTACCTCAACAACTTCGCCAGCGAAGAGCTGAAGCAGAAGTGGCTGCCGAAGATGGCCACCGGCGAGGCCGTCGGCGCCATCGCCATGACCGAGCCGGGCACCGGCTCCGATCTCCAGGCCGTGCGCACCACCGCGCGCGAGGATGGCGACGACTACATCGTCAACGGCTCCAAGATCTTCATCACCAACGGCTATCTCTGCGATATCGCCGTGGTCGTGGTGAAGACCGGCGATGTCACCGGCGGCGCCGGCAACATCTCCCTGCTGCTGGTCGAGGCTGATCGTCCCGGCTTCAGCAAGGGCCGTCCGCTGAAGAAGGTCGGCATGAAGGGCCAGGACACCTGCGAGCTGTTCTTCGACAACGTGCGCGTGCCCAAGTCCAACCTCATCGGCATGGAAGGCATGGGCTTCATCATGCTCATGAAGGAACTGGCCTGGGAGCGTCTGATGATCGCCGTCATCTGCGCCGCCGGCTGCGAACAGGTGCTGGCGCACACGCTGCAGTACGTGCGTGATCGCAAGGTCTTCGGCAAGCCGGTCGCGGCTTACCAGAACAGCAAGTTCAAGCTCGCTGAGATGCGCTCGGAAACCCAGATCGCGCGCGTCTTCGTCGACCGCTGCATCGAGGAGCAGATCAAGGGCACGCTCCAGGTCGATGCCGCCGCCGCTGCCAAGTACTGGATCTCCGACCTCATGTCCAAGGTCGTCGACGAGTGCGTCCAGCTCCATGGCGGCTACGGCTTCATGCTCGAGTACCCGGTCGCCCAGGCCTACATCGACACGCGTGCCAACCGCATCTATGGCGGCACCAACGAAATCATGAAGGAACTGATCTCGCGCACCTTCTAAGCCTCTGAGCCGGCCTTTGCGCCGGCTTTTTAGCCCCGCCGGGGCTGGAGAAGAACATGTCAAATCTGCGTTTTGACGGGCGCGTGGCGATAGTCACGGGCGCCGGCAACGGGCTCGGCCGCTCTCATGCTTTGCTGCTGGGCTCTCTCGGGGCCAAAGTCGTGGTCAATGACCTCGGTGGTGGCGCCCATGGTGACGGCAAGTCATCCGCTGCCGCTGACAAGGTGGTGGCAGAGATCAAGGCACTCGGTGGCGAAGCCGTTGCCAACTACGACTCGGTGGAAGATGGCGACAAGATCGTGCAGACGGCGCTGGACGCCTTCGGCACCGTCGACATCGTCATCAACAACGCCGGCATCCTGCGCGATGTCAGCTTCCAGAAGATGACCCAGGGCGACTGGGACCTCATCCTCAAGATCCATCTGAGCGGCTCCAAGAGCGTCAGTCAGGCGGCCTGGCCGATCATGCGCGACAAGGGCTACGGCCGCATCGTCATGACCACCTCGGCCGCCGGCATCTACGGCAACTTCGGCCAGGCCAACTACTGCGCGGCCAAGCTCGGCCTGCTCGGGCTGTCCAACTGCCTCGCCGAGGAAGGCCGCAGCAAGGGCATCCAGGTCAACACCATCGCACCCATCGCGGCCTCGCGCCTGACCGAAACGGTGATGCCGCCGGAGCTGCTGGCCAACCTCAAGCCGGAGAATGTCAGTCCGCTGGTGGCCTGGCTCTGCCACGAGGACTGCGAAGAGACCAAGGGTCTGTTCGAGGTCGGCGCCGGCTACATCGCCAAGCTGCGCTGGGAGCGCGCCCTCGGCAACTCCTTCGCGCTCGGCAAGAGTTTCAGCGTCGATGACGTGGCGAAGAAGTGGGACAAGATCACCGATTTTGCCGATGCCGAGCATCCGGCGTCGATCAACGACTCCTTCGCGCCCATCCTGACCAACATCAACAACCCCAGCCTGGGTGGCAACGAGTTCATCGATCTCGATGCCGCCGCCAAGGCGGAGCTGGTGCTGGAGAACAGCTACGACGAGCGTGATGTCTCGCTCTACGCGCTCGGCATCGGCGCCGCGCGAGATCCGCTCGATGCCACCGAGCTGGGCTATGTCTACGAGCTCGGCGGCGACTTCCGCGTGCTGCCGACCTACGGCGTCATGCCGCAGTCCAATGCCATGCTGGCGGCCGCCAAGACCGGCGAGCTGACACTGCCGGGCATGAACTTCGGCCTCGACCGCCTGCTGCACGGCGAGCAGTACACCGAGATCAAGCGTCCGCTGCCGCCCAAGGCCAGGCTCAAGCACATCTTCAAGTTCAAGGAAGCCTTCGACAAGAACCCGAACGCGGTGGTGACCTTCGCCGTGTCCACGGTCGACGAGAGCGGCGAAGAGATCATCTACAACGAGATGACTTCGTTCGTGAAGGGCGCTGGCGGCTGGGGCGGTGATCGTGGTCCGTCGGCCGACATCAACGTGCCGCCGGCGCGCGAGCCGGATGCCGTGGTCGAGGAAAAGACCGACGCCAACCAGACGCTGCTCTATCGTCTCTCCGGCGACTGGAACCCGCTGCATGCCGACCCGGCCTTCGCCAGGGCCTTCGGTTATGACAAGCCCATCCTGCACGGCATGTGCACCTTCGGCTACTGCGGTCGCCATGTCGTGAAGGCGTTCAGCAACAACGACCCGCGCTACTTCAAGAGCATCAAGGTGCGCTTCGCCAAGAGTGTGTTCCCGGGCGAGACCCTGGTGACGAAGATGTGGAAGGAGTCCGACACCCTGATCATCTTCGAAACCTCGGTGAAGGAGCGCAACGAGGTGGTGATCAAGAACGCCGCCGTCGAGCTCTACACGGAAATCCCGGCCGAGAAGGCCAAGCCCAAGGCTGCGGCTACCAAGACCCAGGCTGCCGCCGCGGCAGTGGATGAGGGCATCGCCCTGGTGGACGTGTTCAGCGGCATCCAGCAGTTCGTGGCGGGCAAGCCGGAGCTGGTCGGGCAGACCAAAACCACATTCCAGTTCGTTTTCCATAACCCGGAATCGGCCTGGTTCATCGACCTCAAGAATGGTGCCGGCAGTGCCGGCGAGGGCCAGCTCGACAAGCCCGATGTCACCCTGGAGATGGATGCCGAGCATTCGGCGGTGCTCTTCGGCGGCAATCAGGGCGAAGTCCAGAAGCTCTACTTCGGCGGCAAGATGAAGGTCCATGGCAACGTCATGGCCTCCAACAAGCTGACCGTGCTGGCGGGCCTCGATCCGAAGCTGGTGGAAGTCGCGCGTGCCCGGCGTGTCGCGGCCGGTGCTGCTGGCGCAACGGCCCCGGTGGTGGCGGAAACGATGGCAGCGCCGGCGGTGAACGATGCCGTCACGCTGGCCGATGTGTTCACGGCGGTGCAGCAGTTCGTGGCGGGCAAGCCGGAGCTGGTCGAGCAGACCAGAACCAGCTTCCAGTTCAACTTCCACAACCCAGAATCGAGCTGGTTCATCGATCTCAGGAACGCGCCCGGCAGTGCCGGTGCCGGTCAGGCGGTGAAGCCGGACGTCACCCTCGACATGGATGACGAACATTCTGCGACGCTGTTCGGCGGCAACCAGGCCGAGGTCCAGAAGCTGTTCTTCGCCGGCAAGCTCAAGATCAGCGGCAATGTCATGGCCTCCAACAAGCTCGGCGTGCTGGCCACCATGGATCCCAAGCTGGTCGAAGCGGCGCGTGCCAGACGCGTGGCTTCGGGTGCCAGCGCGACCAGGGCGGCGACCACCAGCAGCCAGCCGCGCGAGGCCCATGCCGGCGTCATCTTCGGCAGGCTCGGCGAACGCCTCGCGGCAGGTCAGGTCAGCACCACGCTGGATCAGATCATCCAGTTCAACGTGCGCGAACCGGAGGCCAGCTGGGTGCTCGACTTCAGCCGCAAGCCGGCCACGGTCAGCAGCGGCAGCAGTGCCCATGCGGTCGCCGTGCTCGGCATTTCCGATGACAACCTGAAGGCGCTGAGCGAGGGCAAGCGCGAGCTGCGCGACCTTTATCAGAAGGGCGATCTGCGTGTCGATGGCGATGCCCTGCTGGCCCGCGAGCTCGGTTTCCTGAGCGGCCTGTCCTGAGCCTGATGGCCCCCGCTGCGGCACGCCGAAGGGCGCGCAGCGGGGGCATCCAACGAATGAGAGGAATACATCATGAAGCGTCGCGTTAATGTCATTGGCGTCGGCATGACCAAGTTCGCCAAGCCGGGCACCAGCCCCGAGTACTACGAAATGGCCGCCGAAGCCGGTCGCAAGGCCCTCGAAGATGCCGGCGTACCCTACGAGGCCGTCGAGCAGGCTTTCGTCGGCTATGTCTACGGTGACTCCACCTGCGGCCAGCGCTCGGTCTACGAGCTCGGCCTGACCGGCATCCCGGTGGTCAACGTCAACAACAACTGCTCGACCGGTTCCAGCGCGCTGTTCCTGGCGCGGCAGGCCATCGAGGGTGGTCTCGCCGAATGCGTGCTCGCGCTCGGCTTCGAGAAGATGGGCAAGGGCGCCCTTGGCGCCGTCTTCAACGACCGCGAAAACCCCATGGGCCTGCATGTGCCGGTCATGCTCGACCTCCAGGGCTTCAGCTCGGCTCCGCCGGCCGCGCAGATATTCGGTGGCGCCGGCCGCGAGTACCGCTGGCAGCACGGCACCCGCAAGGAAACCTTCGGCAAGATCGCCGAGAAGGCGCGCAAGCATGCCGCCAACAACCCCTATGCCCTGTTCAACCAGGTCCTGTCGCTGGACGAGATCATGGCCTCGGACGAGGTCTTCGATCCGCTCACCCGTTTCCAGTGCTGCCCGCCAACCTGCGGCGCCGGCGCCGCCATCCTCTGTTCGGATGAGTTCGCCGCCAGGCACGGAATAAAGAACCCGGTCTACATCGCGGCCCAGGCCATGACCACCGACTTCGCGACCAGCTTCGAGCCGAAGTCGATGATCAAGATGATCGGCTATGACATGACCAAATCTGCCGCGCGCCAGGTCTACGAAGCGGCCGGCATCGGTCCGGAAGATGTCGATGTCGTCGAACTGCACGACTGCTTCACCGCCAACGAGCTGCTCACCTATGAAGGCCTCGGCCTCTGCCCGGAAGGCGGCGCCGAGAGGTTCATCTGGGATGAGGACAACACCTACGGCGGCAAGGTCGTCACCAACCCGTCCGGCGGTCTGCTCTCCAAGGGTCATCCGCTCGGCGCCACCGGCCTCGCGCAATGCACCGAGCTGGTCTGGCAGCTGCGTGGCACGGCCGACCGTCGTCAGGTGGCTGGTGCGCGCGTGGCCCTGCAGCACAACCTCGGTCTGGGTGGCGCCTGCGTCGTGACCATGTACCGTCGCGACTGACGCATGAGCGCGCCCTGGTGGGACGTGCTGCCGGCGGATTACCACCGGCAGCCGCAGTCGACGCCCATGCATCTGCAGCATCCGCTCAAGGTGGCGGGCAGCGCGGCGCTGGATCATGTCCTCAAGACCGGACTGGCGACCGCCGTGCTGGCTGCGATGGCACCGAACCTGCTGCCGTCGCGCTTCCGTGCCGAGCTGGAGCAGATGGAGCTGTATCGCGAGCTCGCGTCGCGTGGCGATGCGGCGCAGGTGTTTGCCGAGCCGCCACGCGGTCTGCCCATCCTGGCCGAGCCGGAGCATGTTCCGGCCCTGGCCGCGATCGGGGCGCGGGTGCACAGGCTGAGCTTCGACAGTCCTTTCCAGGCGCTAAATCCTGCCGTGCGCGAGGCCTATGCCGCGCGCCGGGCCAACCGTCGGGCGACGGCTCAGCACTGGACGCATGCCGACGGCCCGCGCCGCACGCTGATCTTCGTGCACGGCTATTCTCTGGATGCCTACTGGATCAACAGCCAGATGTTCTCGTTGCGCTGGTTGTTCCGCCAGGGCTGGGACATCCTGCTTTATACCCAGCCTTTTCATGGCAGCCGGCGCGAGCGCCTGGAGCCTTTCAGCGGCTTCGGCTATTTCAGTCGCGGCCTGTCACAGACCAACGAAGCCATGCTGCAGTCCATCTTCGAGCTGCGTCTGCTGATGAATCATCTCGATGATCTGGGGACTCCGGGAGTCGGAGTCTCCGGGCTCAGCCTGGGCGGCTACCTGAGCGCGTTGCTGGCGGCGGTCGATGACCGTCTGGCCTTCGCCATTCCCAATGCCGCCGTGGTATCACCGATCGACATGCTCATGGAGTGGTCGCCCATGCGCGAGGTGTTCTCGCTGGCGCTGCCGCGCATGGGTCTGGACATGCCCGCCATGCGTCACATCGCCGCCGTGCATTCGCCGCTGACCTATGCGCCGAAACTGCCACCCGAGCGTCTGCTCATCATCGCCGGTGCCGGTGACCGTTTCACCGCGCCGCGCTATCAGAGCCTGCTGCATCGTCACTGGCTGGGCAGCACGATCCACTGGTTCCCCGGCAATCATGTGGTGCATCTGCATCAGCGCGAGTACCTGCGCCTCATGCGCGACTTCATGGAGAAGTGCCTGCCGGCATGAGCCTGTTCTCTGCTCGGGCCGGCCTCCGGTCGCCTGTGGATTGCGAAGGCCCGTGCTCCCCAGTAAAGTCTTGTGCATAACAGAGTACAAGTGTTTACTGAGGGGGCGACATGGGTGATGTGCAGGCGCGGCAACCGAGCGGAGAGCCGCTGATCACGGCAGAAAACATGGGGCCTCTTGTGCCCAGGCGCGGTACACCGTTCAGTCAACGCATGGGTTTGCTCTGGTTGCGGCTGATCGGCTGGAAGATCACCGGCACGCCGCCGACCGTGGCCAAGGCCGTGCTCATCGGTGCGCCGCACACCTCCAATCGTGACGGCTTCGTGGCGGCCGCCACCATCCTGGCCTTGCGTTTGCGCATCACGGTGATGGCCAAGGCCGAACTGTTCAAGGGGCCGCTGGGCACCTTCTTCCGCTGGGCCGGTGTCATGCCGGTCTATCGCACCACGTCGCGTGGCGGCCAGGCCGAGCAGGCGGTGGCACGTTTCGAGGAAAGCGAGAGCGTCTACATCGGCATCGCGCCCGAGGGTACCCGTCATGCCTCGGCGAAGTGGAAAACCGGCTTCTATCACATTGCCGTCAAGGCCGGCGTGCCCATCATTCCCTTCGTCCTGGACTTCGGCCGCAAGGAGCTGCGCATCACGCCGCCGTTCTACCCGACGGGCGATGTCGAGGCTGACCTGGCGCATCTCATGGATATCTACCGTGGCGTGATTCCGGCCGATCCCAGCCGATTGTCGCTGCCGCTGCGATAATCGTCATGTTCCTGCATGTTTCGGGCTCGCATGTGCGGGCCCTTGGGCCTACACTTTGCGCTTGATTGAGCATCGGGCCATGTTAGGCTTGATGTCATTGTGACCGCTCGGTCACGATCTGTTGCGAACTTGAGAGACCCCCGGGAAAGCCTACATGGATGCGATCGTCGCCGAATTCCAGGCCAATATGTGGCTGTATATATCGATCCCGTTCGTGAGCGGCCTTATCGGTTACATCACCAAGGTCGTTGCCATCAAGATGATGTTCCAGCCCATCGAGTTCTGGGGCATTCCGCCCTTCCTCGGCTGGCAGGGCATCGTGCCGCGCAAGGCCGAGAAGATGGCCACCATCGCCGTCGACCTCATGACCGAGCGCCTGATCAAGCCCGAGGAAATCTTCGCCCGCCTTGATCCGCAGCGCATTGCGCGCGAGATCGAAGTGCCCATGATGGAAGCCTCGGAAGACATCGTGCGCGAGGTCATGCACCAGTACCAGCCAGGTCTCTGGGAAGGCATGCCGGAGTTCCTGCGCCAGCGCATCATCAAGCGCGTCAAGGCCGAGGCGCCGAAGATCGTGGCCGTGATCATGTCGGAAGTGCAGATCAACGTGTCGCGCTACTTCGACATCCGTCACATGGTCATCAGCAACCTCAAGAAGGACAAGCGTCTTCTCAACGAGATCTTCCAGAAGGTCGGCAAGCAGGAGCTGAAGTTCTTCTGCAAGGCCGGCTTCGCTTTCGGCTTCATCATCGGCCTGGTGCAGATGGCGTGCTGGCTGATCTTCCGTCAGCCCTGGATGCTGCCGGCCTTCGGCGGCTTCGTCGGTCTCTTCAGCGACTGGCTGGCCTTGCAGATGCTGTTCCGCCCGCTCAACCCGAAGAAGATCATGGGCTATACCCTGCATGGTCTCTTCCTCAAGCGTCAGCAGGAAGTCGCCGGTGACTACGCCGCGCTGATCTCCAAGCAGATGCTGACGCCCGGCATCATGATGGAGGAGCTGTTCAACGGCCCGCGCTCCGACCGTGTCATCAACCTGCTGCAGAAGCATGTCCGCCGCGTCGTCGACGAGCAGGCCGGCCTGGCGCGTCCGCTGGTGCTCTATGCCGTCGGCACCGAGCGCTACATCCAGATGAAGCAGAGCGTGGCCGAGCGCATTCTCGAGAAGCTGCCGGAAACCATGAAGCACATGGAAGAGTACGCCGAGGATGCCATGGACGTGCGCAACACCCTGATCATGCGCATGAAGCAGCTGACCCCGACCGAGTTCGAGGGCATGTTGCGTCCGGCCTTCAAGGAAGAGGAATGGATCCTCATCACCGTCGGTGCCGTGCTCGGCTTCCTCGTCGGTGAAATGCAGATCCACTTCATGATCTGAGCGGCTGCGGTCGCTGTTCTCCCTGGTCGCAGCAACAAGAAGGTAGCGCCCAACAAAAAGCCCGGTCATGCCGGGCTTTCTGCTTTCTGCCGACAGCGTGTGCTGCCGGCAAGTCCGTTGTCAGTGCGCCTGCACCACGCCCATCGCCACGTGGCGGTCCAGCCAGTCGGCGATGTCCTGCCAGGGCTTCTCGTGCCCGCTATCGAGCAGCGTCGAGTGTCCCACGCCGGCATAGATCAGCAGCGTCTTGTCGCTGCTGCCGATCCCGGCTATCAGGCGCTGGCTGGATGACGGCGGGATCAGGCTGTCGTCCTCGCCATGAACCACCAGCAGCGGTGCCTTGACCTCGGGGAGGTTCTTCTCGACCTTGCGCATGGCGGCGGTGATGCCGGTCAGGTATGCCGCCGGCAGTGTCTTCACCACCAGCGGGTCGGCGAGCATGCGCTGGCGCAGGGCGGGATCGCGGATGAGCAGGCGCAGGGCCTGATCAGCCTGCACGACCAGCGGGGCCCGCGAATCCGGCAGCATCTTGCCGACCTGTGCGCCTGACCAGAGGATCTGGCGGCTGATGACCTCGGGCATGCCGAACAGCGTGATGCGCATGGCCGGTGAATTCAGAATGAGGCCGTCAACCGGCAGCGGCTGGCCCGCGGTGGGAGTCGTCAGCTGGCTGTAGACCGCGATGGTGCCGCCCATGGCATCACCCTGCAGGTATATCGGTCGGCCGGGATGGCGCTGGCGGGCTTCTGCCAGCAGGCGGCCGACATCGTGGACATGGGTCGCATAGTCGGTGACATAGCCCGGCGTGTGCTCACCCATGGATTGCCCCCAGCCGCGCAGATCGGGGGCGAGCACGGCGTAGCCGCGCTGCTTGAGGAAGTTGGCCCAGGGCGCGTAGAGCCCGCCATGCAGTGACGTTCCATGCAGCAGCACGATGACGGCGCTGGCGGTGCCGGTGGGCTGCCACCAGGTGGCATGCAGCCTGGCGCCGTCATCCATTTCCAGGGTCAGCTGGCTGCTGGCACCGTCAGGCAGCGGTGCGGATTGAGGGGCGATGGGATGGGTTGCGCAGGCTGCCAGCGTGAGGCTCAGCAGCAGCGTCAGCAGGAAGCGGATGGCGAAGGGCATAGGCAATGTCCGACAGGTTTGACTGATGTGCAAATATTCTTGGAGTTCTTGTGTTGCAAAACCGGGCGTCATTCGCCGTTTTATATCATGAGCGCATTGAAAGGCATTCCCGCTACGAACAGGTGTCTGATTGAAGGCATGGCGCACTGCCACTGCCTGGAGCTGGTCGCACTCCCTGGCAGCCCTTGCCTGAGATTACGCTCATAAATGTCCGTCCGACCAGCGAATACAGCCATCGCCGGTCGCCGAGGGCTGCTGATTGAACAAGCGCTGACCATCAACAGCCCGTGCCTGCCTGTCGCGGCCGGCAACGTCGCCCGAGCCCTGTTGCTTTGCCCCGGGGAAGTATCAGAATGGATTGATGAGCGGGTTGGTCAGGGAGGGCGATGGCATGACAGCCACGACCAGGCCGGGCGGCATGCCGGCCATACAGCCACGACGCATGGATTTTGTCTTTGACGATGCCATTCCCTGCTACTGGTTCGATGGCGAGCCCTGCATGACGCTGCTGTTCACTGCGCTGTCCTCGTCATTCCCGGACGGCGAGCGTTTCATCATGAAGGCGGTCCGTCACTATCAGGGCAGGATCGTCGATCCCGGCCTGCAGGCCGCCCTCCGCGGCTTCATCGACCAGGAGGCCCGTCATGGCAGGCAGCATGAGGGCCTCAACGCGCTGATGGCGCGCAAGGGTCTGCCGGTGCGGCAGATGACGGCGTTCATCCGGCACTACCTGGAGACCCAGTACCGGCTTTATCCGCCGGCCATGCGCCTGGCCAAGGCCTGTGCCCTGGAACATTTCACCGCCCTTTTCGCCGACCGCATTCTCGGTCACCCCGCGCTGATCGACGGCTTCGACACGCGCATGCGACCGCTCTGGCTCTGGCATGCCATAGAGGAGAGCGAGCACAAGTCGGTGGTGTTCGAGGTCTATCAGGAGCGGGTGGGCAGCTACTGGCTGCGGGCATCGACCATGATGCTGACGACGCTCGAGTTCGCCGCCTTCATGGTCGTGCAGCAGCTGCAACTGGTGGTGGCGGCCGGCGAGCTGGGCAATATCAGGTCGCTGGCACGGGCCGTCCGTTATCTGGTCGGCAGGGAAGGGCTGCTCGAGGGTCTGGGCGCGGGCTATCTGGCCTACTACCGGCGCGACTTCCATCCGCTCCAGGGTGATCTGCCGCAGTACCGCGAGCAGGGCCTGCGCCGGCTCGGGCAACTGCTCGGGAGACCGGTCGACGTGGTCTGAGACGCTGGCCGGTCTTGAACAGGAGTGGCGCCGCCTTACTCGATGTTCTGGATCTGCTCGCGCATCTGCTCGATCAGCACCTTGAGTTCCACCGATGACCACGAGCTGTCGGCGGTGACGGCCTTGGAGCCCAGTGTGTTGGCCTCGCGGTTGAGCTCCTGCATGAGGAAGTCGAGACGGCGGCCGACGGCGCCGCCACCGGCGAGCACGCGGCGGATCTCGGCGACATGGGCGAGCAGACGATCGAGCTCCTCGGAGACATCGAGCTTCTGCGCGAACAGCACCACCTCCTGCTCGACACGCTCCGGCGCCAGCTCGGCCTTGACCTCGGTCAGGCGCGCCAGCAGCTTTTCGCGGAAATGACGCAGGATGCCGGGCATGCGCTCGCGCACCTTGTCGACCTCGGCGCAAATGCCTTGCAGACGCTCTTCGATGAGGCCGTTGAGCACGCTGCCTTCGCGTGCGCGCATGGCGAGGAAGTCGTTCAGGGCCTGCTCCAGCAGGGCATCGGCACGGGCCAGCACGGCGGCCTGGTCCGGTTCGCGGGTCTTCAGCACGCCCGGCATGCGCATGAGCTCCACCGGGTTGAGCGGGCCGACATGGCGCGCCAGCTGCTCGATCTCGCGGCTGGCGGCGATCAGCTGCTGCACCAGCTCCTGATCCAGGCGGACGCCATCGGCGAGGCCGTTGACCGGCTCGTAGCGCGCGCCGATCTCGACCTTGCCGCGTGCGATGCGCTGGCGCAGCACGTCGCGCCAGGCGAACTCGCGCTCACGCAGGGCGTCGGGCAGGCGGAAGCCGGGCTCGAGATGGCGGCTGTTGACCGAGCGGATCTCGATGGCGAGCAGGCCGAGTTCGCCGCGTTCTTCGGCGCGGGCAAAGGCGGTCATGCTGTGGATGGCGGCTGGCGTTGCGATCTGGGTCATGCAGTCGACTCGATAAAACCGGGGGCGGGCAGGGGTATACTGCCGACCATCTTACCGCTGTCATCAGGAATAGCCCATGCGCGCCTCCGGTCGTCAACCCGATCAACTCCGTCCCGTCCGCATTACCCGTCAATACACCTGCCATGCCGAAGGCTCGGTGCTGGTCGAGTTCGGCGCTACCAAGGTGTTGTGCACGGCCAGTGTCGAAACCGGCGTGCCGCGCTGGCTGAAAGGCAAGGGCGAGGGCTGGATCACCGCCGAATACGGCATGCTGCCGCGCGCCACCCACACCCGCAACGCGCGCGAAGCCAGCAAGGGCAAGCAGGTCGGCCGCACGCTGGAGATCCAGCGCCTGATCGGTCGCTCGCTGCGCGCCATGGTTGACCTCAAGAAGCTGGGCGAGAACACCATCACCATCGATTGCGACGTGCTGCAGGCCGATGGTGGCACGCGCACCGCCGCCATCACCGGCGGCGCCGTGGCCCTGGTCGATGCGCTCAGCTATCTGCTGGAAAAGAAGGTCATCAAGAACGACCCGCTCACCGGTCTTGTTGCCGCGATCTCGGTCGGCATCGTCAAGGGCGTGCCGCTGCTCGATCTCGAATACACCGAGGACTCGGCCTGCGACACCGACATGAACGTGGTCATCAACCAGCATGGCGGCATCATCGAGATCCAGGGCACCGCCGAAGGCCAGCCGTTCTCGCGTGACGAGACCGTGGCCCTGCTCGACCTCGCCGAGGCCGGTGTGGCCTCTCTGGTGAAAGAGCAGCAGCGCGCTCTGGGCTGGTAAGCCGTCGGAGAAAAGGCATACTCGCTCTGACAGACAACAACAGAGCGAGCGTGCCCGTGCACCATTTCTTCTGGTTCAACCTCTATGTGGTGCTCAACGCCGGTCTGCTGACGCTGCTGGCCTGCAATGTCTCGCGTCATCGCATACATGAGCAGGTGGCCAACGGTGATGGCGGCAAGGTGGTGCTGAAGAAGGCCATCCGCGCCCATGGCAACAGCGTCGAGCACGTCGCCATTTTCGGCCTCATCGTGCTGGCGCTGACGACCACGCCGCTGCCGGCCTCGGCTCTCGGCTTCCTGGTGCTGGGATTCAGCTTTGCCCGCCTGTCCCATGCCTGGGGCATGCTCGGGCCGCAATTCAGCGCTCGTCGGATAGGTGCCGGCCTGACCTTCCTGCTCGAGCTGGTGGCAGTGGCACTGCTGCTGGTTTATGGCGTAATGTGAGGGAACCGACGGGGCCGTTGTGCAGACCTTGGGAGCCATCGCCGGCCGGTGGTCGCCCCGTTTGCGGCATGGGTCGGCTTGTCACTTGACTTTTATCTTAACAGTGTTAAATGTCACATTGTTAAGGAGATAAAGCATGACCGCATCCAGCACCCAGCTCACCACCGAAGACCTCGATCGTTTCCGTACCGTCCAGCGTCTGGCCTACGAATGTGCCGAAACCATTGCCGGCGAATTGCAGCCCGGCATGACCGAGCGTCAAGCCGCCGCCCTGCAGAAAACCTGGCTGCTCGACCATGGTGTCGATGACTGGTTCCACCAGCCCTTCGCCTGGTTCGGCGACCGCACCGCCTTCCGCGGCCCCATCGGCTTCAAGATGCTCGGCGGCTTCAACCCGGCCTTCTATCCCGGCCTGCGTCGCCTCGAAGAGGGCATGCCCTTCATTCTCGACTGCGCGCCCACCCTGCACGGCTACACCGCCGACATCGGCTATTGCGGCGTGCTCGGCAAGAACCCTCTGCTCGACAAGCTCATGGACGACCTCGCCGAATACCGTCGTCTCATTCTCGCCATGGCCAAGCAGCGTCGCCCGCTGTCCGAGATCAGCCAGGCCGTCGATGCCCTCTGCGCCCAGCATGGCTACGATCCGCGCCACAAGGCCTATCCCTTCGAGACCCTCGCGCACCGTGTCGAGAAGCTCAAGGATGACGGCAAGAAGAGCCATCTGAGCGTGCTCAATTTCGGCGTGCGCAACGTCACCGAGCTGCTCAAGGACCGCTTCAAGGGCGGCAAGGATGGCTGGTCGCCGATCTGGAACAGCAGCAAGAGCTCCGATCATCCGCCGACCCCGGGCCTGTGGGCGGTCGAGCCGCATCTCGGCTTCCGCGATGTCGGCGCCAAGTGGGAAGAGCTGCTGGTGATCACCGAAGATGACGCCTTCTGGCTCGATGAAGAGGTGCCGCACGTCAAGCGCTGGCAGCAGCGCGGTCTGTGGCGCACGGAGGCTCGGGCGAGCGCCTGAGAACGGCCATGATGACAGTGCAGCAGATCGTCAAGTCCGGTGATATCGAACTCGCCGTCTACACCTGGGGCGAGCCGCCGGCGGAGGGCAGCAGCAAGCCCGTGGTGGTGCTGGTCCATGGCTACCCGGATGCCGCCAGTGTCTGGCGCCAGACCGCCGAGCATCTCGCCGTCGGACATTACGTGGTGGCCTATGACGTGCGTGGCGCCGGGCGCTCGACGGTACCGGACCATACCGCCGCCTTCGATCTGCAGCACCTGGTCAATGACCTCGCCGCCGTGGTCGATGCCGTCAGTCCGCAGCGTCCGGTGCATCTGCTGGCACACGACTGGGGTTCGATCCAGAGCTGGGAGGCGGTCACCACCAGCCGCATGAAGGGCCGCATCGCGTCCTATACCACCATTTCCGGTCCCAGCCTCGACCATGCCGGCTTCTGGCTGGCGCAGCGCCTGAAGAGCGGCGCGCCCGAGGATCTGGCGGCCATTGCCCGTCAGGCCGCGCACTCCTGGTACATCGGCGTCTTCCATCTGCCGGTGCTGGCGCCCAGCGCCTGGAGCCTGGGCCTCGACAAGCTCTGGCCGACCATCCTGGAAAAGATCGAGGGCACGCCGGCCGAGGTCAGCGCCAGCCAGGCCAGCGATGGCAGCGCCGGCGTCAATCTCTACCGCGCCAACGTCGTCAAGCGCGTGCTCAACCCCAGCGAGCGCCGTACCGACATTCCCGTGCAGCTGATCTTCCCCAAGGGCGATCACTTCATGATTCCCGAAATCTGGGATGACCTGCCGCAATGGGCGCCCAACCTCTGGCGTCGCGACACCGATGCCGGCCACTGGGTCCAGGTCAGCCATCCCAAGCTGGTGGCCGACTGGGCTGCCGAGTTCATTGCCTTTGTTGAAAGCGGCCACGAAAGCCAGGCGCTGATTCGTGCCCGTCACTATGCCCGTCAGAGCCGCAAGTCGCATGCCGGCAAACTCGTGGTGGTGACAGGCGCCGGTGCCGGCTTCGGTCGCGAAACTGCGCTCATGTTCGCCGAACGTGGCGCCAGCGTCGTGGTCGCCGACATCGACATCAAGGCCGCCGACCGTACCGCCGAGCTGGCTTCGCTGCTCGGCGCCGATGCCTATGCCCGTCAGGTCGACGTCGGCAACGGCGAGGCCATGGAGGCCTTCGCCAACTGGGTCGGCAAGGAACTGGGCGCGCCCGACATCGTCATCAACAATGCCGGCGTGGGCATGGCCGGATCGTTCTTCGACAGCAGCGACAAGGACTGGGAGCGCGTGCTCAACGTCAACCTCTGGGGCGTCATTCGCGGCTCGCGCCTGTTCGGGCAGCAGATGCTGGAGGCCGGCAAGCACGGCCACATCGTCAATGTCGCTTCCATGGGTGCCTTCACGCCGTCGCGCTTCATGTCGGTCTACAACACCTCGAAGGCGGCCGTGCTCATGCTCGGCGACTGCCTGCGCGGCGAACTGGCCGGCAAGGGCATACATGTCAGCACCATCTGCCCGGGCTTCTCCAATACCGGCATCACGCAGCGCACGCAATTCGTCGGTGTCAGCGACGAGGAGCAGTCGCGTCGCCGCGAAAAGGCGAGCAAGCTCTATCAGCGTCGCAACCTGAAGCCGGAGACCATCGCCGCCGCCATTCTCGATGCCATCGAGAACAATCGCGACGAGGTGCTGGTCGGTGCCGAGGCTTTCGGCAGCCGCCTGCTGGGTCGTTTCCTTCCGTCACTGTCACGCCGCCTGGCGCGACTGGATGCCGCAGGCTGAGCCTGCGACTGTCACAGGAGATTTGTCATGGCCGTTATCCCGCTCATCAAGAACTCGTCGCCAGCCTCCAACACGCAGGGTCGCCTGATTCCGCGCAAGGTGCAGTTCGACTGGTCGGAGACGCCGCTGGAGTGGATTCCCGGGCAGCCGTTCGCCAGCCACTTCATCAACGAGATCAACATGATCCTGCCGGCCGGCGAATTCTGGTTCTGTCGCCTGTACAACAAGGCGCTGCCCTATGTGACGGATGACAAGCTGCGCGACGACATACAGATGTTCATCCGCCAGGAGGCCATGCATGCGCGCGCCCATGGCGGCGCCATCGCCGAGTACCTGAAGGCGCACAACATCAACACCGAGCGCAACACCAGGATCATGGACTGGCTGTTCGAGGTGCTGCTGGCGGATGATCCGCTCGGCCTCAAGACGCCCAAGCTCCTGGAGAAGCAGTGGCTGGTGTTCCGCCTCGGCATCATCGCCGCGGTCGAACACATGACCTGCGTGCTCGGCAACTATGCGCTCGACAACAAGGAATGGGACAAGGTCGGCGCCGACCCGGTGCTGCTCGACCTGCTGCGCTGGCACGGCGCCGAGGAAGTTGAACACCGCAGTGTCGCCTTCGATCTCTACAAGCATCTCGGCGGCGGCTATGTCTCGCGCTACTACCTGTCGACCATCGTCGTGCCCATGGTGCTGGGCTTGTGGACCGATGGCGCCGCGCACCTGATGAGCCAGGATCCGCGCTTCGCCGGCGAGAAGTTCAGCGTCTGGAAGCCGAAGATGTGGCTGCGCTGGGCGAAGGAGAGCAAGGGTGGCCATCTGCCGCATCCGCTCAAGCTGATCGGCTGGCAGCTGCCGTTCTTCAGCCCGTGGTACGACCCGGTCAAGGAAGGCTCGACCGAGAAGGCGCTGGCCTATCTCAACAACTCGCCGGCCGCAGCGGCGGCAGCGGCATTGCAGACGCCCCTGAAGGCGGTGAAGTAAGCAACGGCCTTGCAGCCCGGCTTCGCAAGTGCTCGGCCTCCGATTCGGAGCCGAGCACAGCGGTGGACGATTCAGCGCTTTCGTAATGAGAGATTGGCTGCGTAGTAAGCTGGTGCGCCGGCAGTGCGGAGAGAAAGTTTCTTTTGACGCGCATCGTGGCGCGGCACAAAGAAAGCTTTCTCGCAGCAGCTCCGGCTACATGACCACTGTGCTGTCACGCAGTCGCATCTAAAAGCCGCAGTACCGCTCAGACCTTCTCCGCCACCGCCACCGTATACACCTTCCCCTGCTTCAGCTTGTCGTAATTCCCGAACACTTCCTTCATGGTGCGTGCCATGAACTCGCGCAGGCCGTTGATGGTGACCACGTAGAAACGGCCGCCGGGCTTGAGGTGGGCGAGGCTGTCGTAGAGGAACAGGTAGTGCTGTTCCTTGCTGGCCTTGGCCGGCAGGTTGGAGACGATGAGGTCGAAGCGGGCATCCCGGGGAATGTGCTGGAGGCCGTTGGAGAGCATGGCGCGGGCATTGGGGATGCGGTTGAGCTCGACGTTGCGGTTGGCGTACTCGACGGCCATGAAGTCCTTGTCGACCATCAGGGTCTGGCCCTGCGGGGCGAGGCGGGCCATGGTCATGCCGAGCGGGCCGTAGCCGCAGCCGATGTCGAGACAGTCGGCATCGGCCGGGATGTCCATGTGCTCGAGCAGCAGTCGCGAGCCATCGTCGATGGCTTCCGGCGAGAAGATGCCCCAGGTGGTCTGGAACTGCAGCGGCTGCCCCAGCAGGGTGTCCTGGAAGCGGATGTCATCGCGCCAGCGGGCGAGGGTGGCTTTGTCGGGAGCGGCCATGGATGAACTCAGAGTGCGTAGTCGAGGATCAGGGGCGCATGATCGGAGAACTTCTCGCCGGTGTAAATGTCGGCAGAAGTGATCTTGTCGCGCAGTTCCGGCGACACGATGTGATAGTCGATGCGCCACCCGACGTTGTTGGCATAGGCCTGGCCGCGGTTGCTCCACCAGGTGTAGCGCTCCGGGCGCTGGTCGACGATGCGGAAGGCATCGACATAGCCGACCTCGTCGAACAGCTGTGTCAGCCAGGCGCGTTCGTGCGGCAGGAAGCCCGAATTCTTCTGGTTGCCGCGCCAGTTCTTCAGGTCGATTTCCTTGTGCGCGATATTCCAGTCGCCGCAGATCACCAGCTTCTCGCCAGCCTCGCGGCGTGCCTTCAGGATGGGCATGAGCGCGACCAGGAAGACATCCTTGCGCGCCTGCGCGGCATCCGAGGCCGAGCCTGACGGCAGGTAGAGCGAGACCACGGTGAGGTCGCCGAACTTCGCCTCCAGCCAGCGGCCCTCGGTGTCGCAGAGCTCGAAGCCGAGGCCGGTCTTCACTTCATCCGGCTTCACGCGCGAATAGATCGCGGTGCCGGAATAGCCGGGGCGCACGGCATCGAAGAAATAGCGGTGCCAGCCCGCCGGGTTGAAGGTGTCGGCGGCGAGCTGATGCTCCTGGGCCTTGGTTTCCTGGATGCAGACGACGTCGGTGCCGGAGGTTTCCAGCCAGGTGAAGAAGCCCTTGGTGGCGGCGGAGCGGATGCCGTTGAGATTGGCGGAGACGATGCGCATGAAAAAAATTCCCGGGTGACGGAGTCTGCTGGTTTCGTGCGCGTATCCAGCCCGAAAAGATCACGCACTTCAAGTCTTTGACATGTGCCGGCTAGGTCGGCGTGTGACAGACCACGCAGAGCTTGTTGCCCTCAGGGTCGCGGAAGTAGGCACCGTAGTAGTGTGCGTGATACTCAGGGCGCAGCCCGGGGGCGCCTTCGCAGGTGCCGCCATGAGCCAGTGCGGTCTGGTAGGCATGATCCACGGCAGCGCGACTGTCGGCCAGAAAGGCCGCCATCTGACCGTTGCCGGCTGCATGCGGATGCTGGTCGTAGGGTTTGCCAATCAGGAACAGCGGTCGTGCCGCTCCTGCACTTTGCCAGCCCGCCCAGGGGCGCTCAGGCTCGCAGAATCTGGCCTCGATGCCGAGGCTGGCCATTAATGGTGAATAGAACGCCAGCGCACGCTTGAAGTCGGTAATGCCGATGAAGATGTGGGAGAACATGTCTGTGCTTCCTCAAGGGAAGGGCTGTTGCGCTCAATCCTTGATGTGGAGCGTGATACACGCCCTGTGCGATGGCAAGGTTGTCGAGCTATGCTCGGGCACTGCATCCCACAAGATCGCGCACTTCAAGTGCAGGAGCGACCGATGTCCGTGATTCGCACCCCCGATGCCCGTTTCGCCAATCTGCCCGACTACCCGTTCGCGCCGCATTACGTCGAGGTCGCGCCCGGGCTGCGCATGCACTACATCGATGAGGGACCGCGTGATGGCAAGGTGGTGCTCATGCTGCATGGCGAGCCGACCTGGAGCTACCTGTACCGGCACATGATCCCGCCCGTGGTCGCCGCCGGGCATCGCGTCATCGCGCCTGACCTGATCGGCTTCGGCAAGTCCGACAAGCTCACCGACATCAACGCCTACAGCTTCCAGTCGCACATGGACTGGCTGACCGCTCTGGTCATGCAGCTGGATCTGCGTGATGTCACGCTGGTCGGCCAGGACTGGGGCTCGCTGCTCGGCCTGCGTCTGGCCGCCGAGCAGAATGACCGCTTCGCTGCCATCGTCATTGGCAACGGCATGCTGCCCACCGGCGATGGCAAGGTGCCGCCGGCCTTCAAGGTCTGGAAGAACTTCGCGCTCTACAGTCCGTGGTTCCCCATTGGCGGCATCGTCGCCACCGGCTGCCGCCGCAAGCTCACGGCGGATGAGCGCCGCGCCTACGATGCGCCGTTCCCGTCAGCGAAGCACAAGGCCGGGGCGAGGGCCTTCCCGAGGCTGGTGCCGGTGACGCCTAACGATCCGGCGAGCCCGGCCAATCGCAAGGCCTGGGAGGTGCTGGAGAAATGGCAGAAGCCGTTCCTGACCACATTCAGCAATGGCGACCCGATCACGCGTGGTGGCGACAAGTACATGCAGAAGCGGGTGCCGGGGGCGAAAGGCCAACCGCATGTGACGCTGCGGGGCGGGCATTTCCTCCAGGAAGATTCGCCGGAGGAGTTTGCGGCGGCGGTGGTGGGGGTGATGGGTTAGCGCAATGGATAGTGACAGTCCGCGGCATTACTTCTTGGGCGCCCTCAGCAACCCGGCCTGTTGATGTTGTGTTCGGCATTCAGTCGGCCAAGCAGGAATAACTCAAGAGCGTTTGCGATGTATGCAGTGCCAGTACTGAAGCCTATCGTAATTACGTCCCCTGCCTCTTTGAGTCTGGAGTCATGAGGGTGGTGCGCGTCGTCGACTACTCGGGTGTAGGCCTGAAAGCGCTTACCCAATCCGTGCCCCCTATAGCGCTCACTACCTTTAGATGTGGCCACACCGATATAGGTGATTTCATTTTCTGCAGTGACGAACGCATATACGCCCTGCTTATCGTGACTCGGTAGCGATCCAACAAACTCATATCGTCCAGACCATATGGGTGGAGGCGTACCAATTTTTTCCTCGTTCCAATGCTTGGAAAAGAACTCCGCAGTCAGGGCTTTTAGATTATTGACGGAGGGATGCATGTGCGTCTCTTTGTGCTAACGATTTGAGTTTATTGGTGGAGGCCACTCTCACCACGGCGGCATCGGCGACTCCAGCCTGTCCCCCGGATATCCCACCACCTCGCCAAAGTACTGAGCGCCGGCATTCCAGTCCTTGCATGCTGTCGTCAGCTCACTCTGCGTTCTCGCCACAAAGTTCCACCACATCAGCACCTGCTCCTGCAGTGGCTCGCCGCCAATGAGGATGGCGCGGAAGCCGGCATCCGCCTGCAGCGCCAGCAGCTCGCTGCCGGGCTCCATGTAGAGCAGCGTGCCTGGCTCCAGCACTTCCTCTCCCACGGTCAGCGAGCCTTCCAGCACCTGTATGCCGTATTCGAAGTCGGCGCGCAGCGGCAGGCCGGTCTGCACGGCGGCATCCGCGAGCAGTTCGAGGCCGAGCAGCGGACTGAATATCCTGCCAGGCGATTTGCGGCCCTGCTGCTCGCCGAGCAGCACGGTGACTTGCAGGCCGTCATGGTCGAACACCGGCAGCTCGGGATGGTGGGCGAAGGCGGGTTCGCCGTGGCGGTCGGCATCCGGCGTGGCGATCCAGAACTGCACGCCGTGCATGCCCGGCGGATGCTCGGGCGGCGACTCTTCGGAGTGGCTGATGCCACGGCCGGCGGTCATCAGGTTGAGCTGGCCGGGGCGGATGAGCTGCAGGCTGCCGAGGCTGTCGCGATGCAGGATCTCGCCCTCGATCAGCCAGGTCACGGTCTGCAGGCCGATGTGCGGGTGCGGACCGACGCGCATGCCGTGGCTGGTGCCGAGATCGACCGGGCCGATGTGATCGAGGAAGCACCAGGCACCAATGGTGCGGCGCCGTGCGGTCGGCAGGGTGCGCACGATGGTCATGCCGACGCCGAGTATGGTGGCTTTGCCGGCAATGCGTTGCGGGGCGGATGAGGTCATCGCGAGTCTCCTGGGGTTGAGTCACCCTTCATCATGGCGGCCGAAGCGAGCGCGATCACGGCCAGAGTCAGCAGATAGCCAATCACGTAATGCGGTTTGCCGCCACCGTAGGCGAGCAGGGCGGTGGCGATCATGGGCGCGAGGCCGCCACCGAGCACGCCGGCGACCTGCACGCCGAGCGAGATGCCGCTGTAGCGCACGGCGGCCGGGAACTGGCGCGCGAACAGCAGCGATTCCGGCGCGTACATGAGCGGGAAGACGACGCCGAGGGCGAGCACCAGGGCCAGCCAGACGTGGTCGAGGTCGCGCGTGGCGAGCAGGGCGAAGAAGGGCCAGACGTAGATGCAGAGCAGGGTCAGGCCGATCAGGTAGAGACGTTTCTGGCCTATGCGGTCGGACAGCCATCCTGCCAGCGGCATGGTGACCAGCGAGAGCGCGGCACCGGCGGTGATGGCGCTGAGCACTGCCGCGCGCGGGAGGCCGAGCTGGCCGGTGGCGTAGGCGAGGGCGAAGGTGGCGGCGAGATAGAACCAGGCATTCTCGGCCATGCGTGCGCCGATGATGGTGAGCACGGCGCGGCGGTGTTCGCGCATGACCACAGCCAGCGGTGCCTTGGTCGGCGTGGGCGCCAGCGCGGCGGCATCCTGCAGCTGGGTGAACTCCGGCGACTCCGGCACACGTGCGCGGATCAGCCAGCCGACGCCGAGCAGAACTACGCTGGCCAGGAAGGGCAGGCGCCAGCCCCAGCTCAGCAGATCAGCCTCGGGCAGTTGCGCGACCGCGCCCATGGCCAGCGAGGACAGCACCAGGCCGGCGCCGACACCGGTCTGCGGCAGGCTGCCGTAGAAACCCTTGCGGCCGGCCGGGGCATGTTCGACGGCCATCAGCACCGCTCCGCCCCATTCGCCGCCCACCGCGAAGCCTTGCAGGAAGCGCAGCAGCACGAGCAGGCCGGCGGCCCAGTAGCCGATCTGCGCATGGGTCGGGATGAGCCCGATCAGGATGGTGGGCAGGCCCATCATGAGCAGGGTGAGGATGAGCATGGCCTTGCGTCCGACACGGTCGCCGAAGTGGCCGAAGACGATGCCGCCGAGCGGGCGTCCGATGAAGCCGACGGCGTAGGTCGCGAAGGCGGCGAAGAGGCCGCTGAGCGGGTCGAGCGCGGGGAAGAAGAGCTTGTTGAACACCAGCGCGGCGGCGGTGCCGTAGAGGAAGAAGTCGTACCACTCGATGGTGGTGCCGGCCAGGCTGGCAAGCCCGGCGAGGCGATAGTGGCTACTGCTGGGCGGTGCTTTTGTCATGATCTTGGTCTGGTGTCTCGAGCGGACGCTATCACGCCCGTGGTGAGCGGCACAGGGTCCTGGCTGCGGCGTCAGACCCGCCGCGTGTCTATGGCGGTGCCGCGTTTGACGGTCAGCGTGACCGGCGTTTTTTCAGCAATGGCGAGCAGTTTCTGCCACTGCTCCTCGTCGAGGTTGCCGGTGGCATGCAGGGTGCGTTCAATGCGTTCGTTGCCTTCGCGATCCTTTAGGAAGCTCAGGTTGACCGCGAGCTTGCCGAGGTCCCAGCCCTTGTGTTCGGCATACATGCGCAGGGTGATGGCGGTGCAGGCGCCGAGACCGGAGAGCAGCAGCTCGTAGGGTGCCGGGCCGGTGTTGCCGCCGCCGGCCGACTCGGGCTCGTCGGCAATCAGGGCATGGCCACCGGTTTCGATGTCGTGACGGTAGGGCGTGTCGCCGGAGTGGATGCTGGCGCTGGCGATGGCTTTCATGGAGGGCTCCTGCGGGCGTGGCAGACGCCCGTCTGACGGTCAGTATGCCGACCGCCGGAGCGGGGCGCCACGCTCAGATGAGGTTCAGCCAGCCTTGCGGCGGCGATAGACCGGCTCTCCGTCGGAGAGATCCTTGAACACCGCGCCGGTGTCGTTCATGGACTGGATCTCGAAGCGACGGACCTGCGTGGCGGGAATGAAGCCGTGCGGATCGGACTCGAAGTGGTCGAGGACGATGATGCCGTTCTCGATCTTCCACTGGAACTTCATGGCGACCTTGACGTCGCTGGTGCTGCCGTCGCCGTAGACATAGGTGGCGGTGGTGTAGCCGACAGCCTTGCCGTCCGGGGTGAAGGTGGCTTCGCCGTTGACCGAGGTGGCGGTCGGGCTGTCGACGGCCTGCCAGGTGCCGAGCATGATCTTGCGCCAGATGACATCGCTGGCCTTGCCGGTGCCGGGCGCCGGTGTGGCGGCGGGCAGGGAGTCGGGCATCACGGCCGGGATGGGCGCCGGCAGGGTGACGGCGACCGGGGCC
The DNA here is from genome assembly GCA_023265995.1 of Perlucidibaca sp. Lineage (GTDB taxonomy): Bacteria > Pseudomonadota > Gammaproteobacteria > Pseudomonadales > Moraxellaceae > Perlucidibaca. Next base: position 84,376 of record JAHFSA010000005.1, on the reverse strand, counting down.
TTGACGACGGCCTTGGCCGCAGTGTGATGCTGTGCCGCCAGGGCGGGCAGGGAAAGGGCCGCGATGGCCAGGGAAACAGTGGTTTTCTTGATCATGATCAGACGTGCCTTGAAAAATCAGGAGGGTGATGGTCCACCCAACGCCGTAGCTTTTAACACGACATACTGCCCCTGCGGCAGGGTGCTACACATCTTGAACAATTTTCCGGCGGGTGCCGCCGGGCGGCTCTCGCGCTATCATCACCTCTCCGATATCCGCTGATGCCCAGGCTGTTTTCCCCATGCGCGACTACCAACGCGAATTCATCGAGTTTGCCCTTGCCCAGGGCGTGCTGCGCTTCGGCAGCTTCACCCTCAAGTCCGGCCGCCAGTCGCCGTATTTCTTCAATGCCGGTCTGTTCAACACCGGCAAGCGCCTGGCTGCTCTCGGCCGCTACTATGCCGCCGCCATCATCGACAGCGGCATCAGTGCCGATGTCCTCTTCGGGCCGGCCTACAAGGGCATACCCATCGCTTCGGCGACCGCCGTGCAGATGGCCGAGGAATTCGACCGCGACCTGCCCTGGTGCTTCAACCGCAAGGAAGCCAAGGATCATGGCGAGGGCGGCCTCATTGTCGGCTCGCCGCTGGCCGGCAACGTGCTCATCATCGATGACGTGATCACCGCTGGCACCGCCATCCGCGAGGTCATGACCCTGGTGTCCAATGCCCGCGCCACCGCCGTCGGCGTGGTGGTCGCCGTCGACCGCCAGGAGCGCGGCAAGGGCGAGCTGTCGGCCATTCAGGAGGTCGAGCGCGATTTCGGCATTCCGGTGGTGTCCATCATCAAGCTCGGCCAGATCATCAGCTATCTGGAAGAGACCGGGCTGCATGCCGAGCATCTCGATGCCGTGCGCCGTTACCGTGACGAATTCGGCGTCGCCGACTGAGCTGTGATGCCCGTGCGCGGGCCAGGGAGAGATGCATGCAGATTGCCGTGGTGATGGACCCGATAGGGTCGGTGAACTACAAGAAGGACTCCACCCTGGCCATGCTCTGGGCGGCAGCGAAGCGGGGCCATACGCTCTGGTATCTGGAGGCCGGCGACCTGTCGCTGCGTGACGGTCGCAGCCTCGGCCGCATGGCGCCGCTGACCGTGTTCGAGGATCCGGCGAAGTGGTACGAGCTGGGCGAGGCCGTGCAGCGCCCGCTGGCCGAGCTCGACGTGATCCTGATGCGCAAGGATCCGCCCTTCGACATGAACTTCATCTACGCGACCTATCTGCTCGAGCGCGCCGAGAGCGAGGGCGTGCTGGTGGTGAACCGGCCGCAGTCGCTGCGTGACTGCAACGAGAAGCTGTTCGCCACCGCGTTTGCCGACTGCATGGTGCCGACCGTGGTCAGCAGCCGCAGCGCCGAGCTGCGCGCCTTCATCAGCGAGCAGCAGGATGTCATCGTCAAGCCGCTCGACGGCATGGGCGGCATGGGCATCTTCCGTCTCGCCGCCGGCGGCCCGAACATCGGCGCCACGCTGGAGATGCTGACCATCAACGGCAGCCAGCCGATCATGGCGCAGCGCTACATCCCCGAGATCAGCGACGGCGACAAGCGCGTGCTGATGATCGACGGCGAGCCGGTGCCCTATGTGCTGGCGCGCATTCCGCAGGGCGACGAGATTCGCGGCAACCTCGCCGCCGGTGGTCGTGGCGAGGCGCGTCCGATCAACGATGACGAGCGCCGCATTGCCGCCCGCGTCGGTCCGGAGCTGAAGAAGCGTGGCCTGATCTTCGTCGGCCTCGATGTCATTGGCGGCTATCTCACCGAGGTCAACGTCACCAGCCCGACCTGCATCCGCGAGATCGACCGCGAGTTTGGCTGGGGCATTGCCGATCGCCTGATCGCCGCCATCGAGCAGCGTCATGCAGCGCGGAAGTGCGCATTGTGATGGCGCTGTCGGCGTCGGCCCGCCTGCTCGGCAATCCGGACAATGCGCCGCTGCTCACCGTGCCGGCCGATGTCGAGACGCGCGCCTTGCTGGCGCAGGTGCTGACCGCGCGCATACGTCCGCATCTGGCGGCGGCCCGGGTGGGGCCGGCGCGGTTGCCGGACTGCGGTGGCCTGGAGCTGTTCCTGCTCAATGCCGACTTCCCGCATGACGCCCTCAGCGCCGGGGAAATGGACTGGGCACTGAACGAGCCTTCGTACTGGCTGTTCTGCTGGGCCTCCGGGCTGGCGCAGGCGCGCCGCATCCTGGCCGAGCCCGAGCTGGTGCGCGGCAAGACCGTGCTCGACTTCGGCACCGGCTCCGGCGTGGTGGCGGTGGCGGCGGCGCTGGCGGGTGCCCGTCGCGTGGTGGCCTGCGATATCGATCCGGTGTCGCTGGAGGCCACGGCGGCCAATGCCGCGCTCAATGGCGTGACGCTGGAGCTGGCCGACGACTTTTTCGACATTGACGAGCACTTTGACGTGCTTTTCGGTGCCGATGTGCTCTATGACGTGGCTAATCGCGGCTTTTTGCCGGCATTTCTTGATCGCGCCGATGACGTCTGGCTGGCGGATTCTCGGGTGAAAGGGCTGACTGCGGAGAATTACCGAAAGATCGATACCATTGAGGCTGAAACTCTGCCGGATCTCAACGAGTTCGACGAATTTCGTCAGGTAAGCCTCTACCGTGGCCGTCGTGTCTGAGCCGCAGCCTGAACTGACTGCCGCTGACCCTGTCGAGGCGGCGCCGGCTGCCACGACCTCATCCCTGCCGCCGCCCTCGCCGGTGACCCCCGGTGATCGCCTGGCCTTCACCGCCGTGGTGGCGGTGCTGGTGCATGCCCTCATCGTGTTCGGCATCCAGTTCCTGCCGCCGAGCACCAGGGCCGCGCCCATGCTCGAGGTCACCCTGGTGCCGGCGGAAAGCGCGAAGGCGCCGAAGCGCGCCGATTTTCTTGCCCAGGCTCAGCAGGAGGGCAGCGGCAATGCCAATGAGGCACGCCTGCTGACCACACGCGAGCGCACTCCGCTGCCCGGTCATGACGAGGCCGCGCAGCCGCCGCGACCACCGGTGCAGCAGGCCCCGGCGCAGGTCGCCGAGGCGCGCCGCATCACCAGCACGCAATCGCCTGAGCTGGTTTCCCGGCCGGAGCCCAAGGCCGTGCCCGAGCCTGTGCAGCCGGCCGCCAGCGAGAATCTCGATGCCGAGATCGCCGCCCTGGAGGCGCGTCTGTCGACCAGTCGTCAGGCCTATGCCAAGCGTCCGCGCGTGCGCACGCTGGCGGCGGTGAGCACGCGCGCCGACGAGTGGGCGGGTTATATCGAGCACTTTCGCGAGCGTGTCGAGCTGACCGGCAATGCCAACTATCCGGCCGAGGCGCGTGCCCAGCGTTTGCAGGGCCAGGTGCGGCTGCTGGTGGCGCTGCTGCCGGATGGCCATGTCGAGCGCATCCAGGTGCTGGAGTCATCGGGCCATCGTCTGCTCGACCAGGCGGCGCAGCAGTCCGTGCGCATGGCGCAGCCGTTCGGCCGCTTCCCGCCGGCACAGCGCAACGAGGTCGATGTGCTGCAGATCATTCGTACCTGGCGTTTCGCCGAGACACTGGATACCAGCAGCCAGTAAGCCACTGCCCGGTGCAGCCCGGTGCAGTTCGGTGCAGTTCGGTGCAGCCCGGCGTGGCCGGGCGCTTTCCGGGGCTATGCTCTTTCCGGGTCGGAGTCAGTGCGGGGGTGCCATCAGACGGCTGGTGATGCGCGCCAGCATGCTGCGCGGCAGCAGACGGCTGGCCAGCGGCAGCGGCTTGTTGACGAGGCCGGTGACCACCACACGTTCGCCGGCCTGCAGGGTCTTGTAGGCCTCGTTGGCCACGGTTTCCGCCGTGTCCATGAAGCGTGCCACCAGCGAGCGGTCGCTGCCGGCGACACTGTGGAAGCCGGTCGCGGTCGAGCCGGGGCAGACGGCGGTGACGGTGATGCCCTGCTTTTCCAGTTCAATCGCCAGCGCTTCGCTGAACGACAGCACGAAGGCCTTGCTGGCGCCGTAGGCGGCGAAGTTGGGGCAGGGCTGGAAGGCGGCGATGGAAGCCACGTTCATGATGCGGCCGCTGCCGCGGGCGCGCATGGCCGGCAGCACGCCATGGGTCAGCTCGATGAGCGCGGTCATGTTGAGCTGCATCATGCCGGTGACACGGGTCACGTCCATGCTGCTGAAGTGGCCGGTCAGACCGTAGCCGGCATTGTTGACCAGGGTGTCGACGCTGAGGTCGCGGGCGGCGATCTCGGCCAGCAGCCGGCCGGCGGCACCGGGTTGTTCGAGGTCGCTCTGCAGGACCACGGTCTCGGCGCCGAAGCGCGTCTGCAGATCACGGGCCAGTGCTTCCATGGGGGCCGTGCGTCGTGCCGCCAGTACCAGCACGCGGCCGGGCTCGCGCGCGAACAGCGGCGCCAGGGCGGCACCTATGCCGGAAGAGGCGCCAGTGATGAGGGTGGCGAGGCGCTGAGTCATGTATCGGGCTTCCTGACAGTTGTCGTGACTGGTCGGTCAAGATAGCGACGAGGCCGCGCAGCGTCAACGCGCCGGCAGCATTTGTTCACATCTGACCTCTTGTCTCGCGCTGGCGGCATCCCCATAGTGAGGTCATGAGCCTGCCCTACGCGAACCTCACGCATCAGTTCCTAGTCGCCATGCCCGAGCTGGATGACGGCGTCTTCCATCGCGCAGTGATCTACCTGTTCCGCCATGATGCCGATGGCGCGGCCGGCCTGATCGTCAACCTGCCCAGCGATCTGCGCTTCGCCAACCTGCTGCAGGACATGCATCTGCCACCGCTGAAGCCGCTGAAGTGGCCGGAACAGCCGGTGCTGGTCGGCGGGCCTGTGCATCCGGAGCTGGGTTTCGTGCTGCACCGCGGCCGCTGGCCGTGGACCTCGACCATGGCCAGTGGCGACGACCTCGCCATCACCCATTCGCGTGATGTGCTCGATGCCATTTCCCAGGGCCACGGCCCGCAGGACTACCTGATCTCGCTGGGCTACGCCGGCTGGGAGCCGGGCCAGCTCGAACAGGAGCTCGCCGACAATGTCTGGCTGACGGTCCCGGTCAGCGATGACGTGCTCTTCGAGCTGCCCTACGAGGACCGCTGGGAGGCCGCGATCAAGCATCTCGGGCTGGACTGGCGCCTGCTCTCGCATGAGGTCGGTCATGCCTGAGGCGGTACTGCGCGAGCTGCCGGCGCAGGTGCTCGGCTTCGACTTCGGCACCAAATGCATAGGCGTGGCCAGTGGCCAGGCGGTGACCGCGCTGGGTTCGCCGCTGCCGCCGCTGCCCGCGCGCGACGGCATTCCCGACTGGCTCGCCGTCGATGCCCTGGTGGCGGAGTGGCAGCCGCAGGTCATCATCGTCGGGCGTCCGCTCAACATGGACGGCAGCGAGTCCGAGATCAGCCATCTCGCCCGCAAGTTCGCGCGCCGACTGGCCGCGCGTTATCCCAAGGTGCCGGTGTACAGCCAGGATGAGCGTCTGAGCACGCGCGAGGCGCGCGCTACCCTGGTCGAGGTCGGCCAGCAGCGTCGCGGCCGCCTGCCGCCGCTGGACTCCACTGCGGCTTGCCATATCATCGCGTCCTGGTTCGAGCAGCCGAACTGGCAGCGGGTCTGACGGGAAGGGGATGGCGGTGAAAGCATGGGTGGAAGCTGGCGAGCTGGTGTTGCGTCCGGGCGGACTGCGCGGTGTCGTGCGGGTGCCGCTGGCGGAGATCGCCAGCTGGGATTGCCTCTACGAGGTTCTCGGGCGGCGCTTCCTGGCCTTTCATCTCGGTGACCGCACCGCCTATGCGCAGCTGCCGCGCATGCTGCCGGAAGCGCGCGATGCCCTGGTGGCCGAGCTGACGACGCTGATCGGCCGTGGCCCCGATGTTTCCCTGCTCGAGAACGAGCGCGACAACGAGCACTGGCGCAAGGTCTGGGAGGTCATCAAGATGATCGGCCGCTACCTGCGCCTGTTCATCAATCCGCTGCGTCCGCCGACGCCACCGAATCCTCGCCGCCAGGACACGCACAGGCCGCGCTGACTCGGCTACAATCGCGGCACTCGGATCCGGGATGTCGACATGCACCAATCTCATGCCCATCAGGCCAGCCGCCTGCAGCTGAACAGCCAGGGCCGGCTCAGGCACTTCCTCAGCACTGAAGGTCTTTCCCGCGAGCTGCTCACCGAAATCCTTGACCGCGCCGAGAGCTTTCTCGACGGCAACGGCGGCATCCGCAACGAACCGCTGCTGGCGGGCCGCACGGTCATGAACCTGTTCTTCGAGCCCTCGACGCGCACGCGCACGACCTTCGAGGTCGCCGCCAAGCGCCTGTCCGCCGACGTGCTCAACATCGACATCTCGAAGAGCTCGACCAGCAAGGGCGAGACCCTGCGCGACATGCTCTGGAACCTGGAGGCGATGACCGCCGATGTCTTCGTGGTGCGTCACGGCCTGTCCGGTGCCGCCCACTTCATCGCCAGCCAGGTCACGCCCGAGATTGCGGTGATCAATGCCGGCGACGGCCGCCACGCGCATCCGACCCAGGCCATGCTCGACATGCTCACCATCCGTCGTCATGCCGGCGACTTCACGCGCCTGACGGTGGCCATCATCGGTGACATCCGCCACTCGCGTGTGGCGCGCTCCGAGATCCATGCCCTGCAGACGCTGGGTGCCAGGGAGGTGCGCGTGATCGGTCCGCGCACACTGCTGCCGCGCGACTTCGAGGAACTCGGCGTGAAGGTTTTCGAGGACATGGATGCCGGCCTCGCCGGGGTCGATGTCGCCATCGCCCTGCGCATCCAGAACGAGCGCATGGAGTCGGCCCTGCTGCCCGGCAGCAGCGAGTTCTACTCGCTCTTCGGTCTCACCCGCGAACGCCTCAAGGTGGCCAGCCCGAATGTGCTGGTCATGCACCCGGGCCCGATCAACCGTGGCGTCGAGATCGAGTCGGAAGTGGCCGACGGTCCGCAGTCGCTGATTCTCAAGCAGGTCAACTACGGCATCGCCGTGCGCATGGCGGTGCTCGCCATGGCCGTCGAAGGTCAGGATGCCGCCCGCGCCGCGCAGCCAGCCGCCGGGCAGAAGACCGAAGGAGCCGCATGATGAACCAGGTCATTCGCTACACCGGCGCCCGCGTCATCGATCCCGCCAGCGGCCTCGACCTGGTGCGTGATGTCATCATCAGCGACGGCCGTCTGCTGGCGCATGGCAGCGAGGCCTCGGTCACCGTCACTGAAACACACAGTGCCGATGGCCTCTGGATCACGCCGGCCTTCGTCGATCTCTGCGCGCGTCTGCGCGAGCCCGGTCCGAGGCAGCATGGCACCATCGCCAGCGAGACGCGCGCCGCCGCGGCCGCCGGCTTCCGCCACCTGGCGCTGCCGCCGGACACGCATCCGGTGATCGATCATGGCGCCATGGCCGTGCAGGTCATCGAGAAGGCGCAGGCTGCCGGTCATGCCCGTGTCTATCCGATCGGCGCGCTCACGCGCGGCCTCGAAGGCAAGTCGCTGGCCAGCATGGGCGGCCTCAAGTCGGCCGGCTGCATTGGTGTCGGCCAGGCGCGCCAGCCGGTGGCCAGTGTCGAGACCCTGCTGCGCTGCCTGGAGTACGCCGGCAGCCTGGGTCTGACCGTGTTCTTCTCGCCCGAGGAGCTGTCGCTGGCGACCGGCTCCGCGCATGACGGCTTCATGGCCGCGCGCCTGGGCCTGACCGGCATTCCCGACACGGCCGAGACGGTGGCGCTGGCAACGGCGCTGCTGCTGGTCGAGCAGACCGGCGTGCGTGCGCATTTCGGCCAGCTTTCCTGCAAGGCCTCGGTCGAGCTCATCCGCATTGCCAAGGACAAGGGCCTGGCGGTGACGGCCGACGTCGCCATGCATCAGCTGCATCTCACCGATGCCGCCATCGACGGCTTCAACGCCATGGCGCACGTGCGTCCGCCGCTGCGCCGCGAGACCGACAGGCTGGCGTTGATCGAGGGTGTGCGCGCCGGTGTCATCGATGCCATCTGCTCGGATCACCAGCCGCTCAATGCCTCGGCCAAGCTGGCGCCTTTCGCCGAGGCGCTGCCCGGCATGTCGACGCTGGAAACGGTGCTGCCGCTGGGGCTGGCGCTGGTCGAGTCCGGCCAGCTCGGTGCCGGCCGCCTGATCGAGGCGCTGACGCTGTCGCCGGCCCATGTCATGGGGCTGGATGTCGGGCGTCTGGAAGCGGCCGATGCCGGGGTGCTGCTGATCGACCCGCAGGCACGCTGGACGGTCACTGCCGACAGCCTGCTCTCTGCCGGCAAGAACAGCTATTTCCTCGGTCAGGAGCTGCAGGGCCGCGTGCGCGCCACCCTGGCCTGATGCTGAGGCCTGAGCGGCCGTTCAGGGCAAGGCTGGTCACTCCGCTGGCTCGGCACTCCGCTCATCCGGGTTCGCTGCCCTCTGGCAGGCCTGCGTTCTGCAGCGCTTGCGCCCAGGTCTGCATGCCTGCCTCCTGCCCGGTCTGCATGACACTCTCTATCTGATTCAGCCGGTGTTCGCGTATGAGGTGGCGGATGGCGGCTGTCGCCACCAGTATTTCACGCACGGCACGCCGGCCACCGGCACAGGGCAGCAACTGCTGCGACATGACCGCGATCAGGGTGTCGGCGAGCTGACCGCGCGCGAGCTCGCGCTCGTCGCCGGGGAAGAGTCCGAGCAGACGGTCCATGGCGCCGATGGCGCTGGCGGTGTGCAGCGTGGCCAATACCAGATGTCCGGTTTCGGCGGCGGCCAGTGCCAGGCGGGCGCTGTCGCGATCGCGCAGCTCGCCGATGAGAATGAGATCCGGGTCCTGGCGCAGGGCGGCGCGCAGGCCTTCGGCATAGCTGATGCAGTCGCTTGCGACATCGCGCTGGCTGACCAGGCCGGGCAGCTCCGGATAGCGCAGTTCGACCGGATCCTCCAGGGTCACGACATGGCCGCCATGCCGCTCCCGCCAGTGCTGCACCAGAGCCGCCAGCGTGCAGGACTTGCCCGAGCCGGTGGCGCCGGTGACCAGCAGCAGGCCGTTGCTGCGCTCGACCAGTGCCGCCTGGGCGGCATCGAGCTGGACGTCGGCCAGGGTCGGCACCTGTTCCGGCAGCAGGCGCAGCACCAGCATGAGCCCGTGCTGCTGGCGCGCCAGACTCCAGCGTGCCCGGCCCAGCGCCGGATGCTCCAGCACCCCCTCGATCTGGCCCGCTGCCTTGCCGGTGGCCAGCGCGTTGTTCGCAGTCAGCCCCAGCGTGGCAGCCAGCCCTGCCCAGGGCGGCAGCGGAGAGCAGGGCAGTTCGGGCGGGGTGACCAGCCTGCCGAGCACACGCAGGCGCGGCTGGTGGCCGCTGATCAGGAACAGATCGCTGGCGCCGGCCGTACGTGCCTGTTGCCAGGCCTGCAGCAGCCAGGCCGGGCAGGTCGCTGGCGCGGCCTCGACGGTGGCAGAGGCGCTGGCCGGGTTGTTGCCGTCGGTGAGCATGTCGGCTCGCTCCCTGCGTCCGGGTTTGCGACAATCGCTCACTGAATAAAGACCAGACTCCGGGGTATCGCCACCGTGTCATTGCAAAGCCTGTCGTCATCCGGCCTGTCGCCGGCCGAGGTCGCTGCCCGCTGGCAGGCCGTGATGGCGCACCTGCGTGCTGCCGGACAGCGGGTCGGGCGCGCGCCTGACAGCGTTGCCCTGCTCGCGGTCAGCAAGCTGCAGCCGGCGGCGGCCATCCGTGCCGTGCATGCCGCCGGGCAGCAGGCCTTTGGCGAGAACTACGTGCAGGAAGCCATCGACAAGATGGCGGAGCTGACCGACCTGGACCTGCAGTGGCATCTCATCGGGCCGCTGCAGAGCAACAAGACACGTGTGGTGGCCGAGCACTTCGACTGGGTGCATTCCGTTGACCGGCTCAAGATCGCCCAGCGCCTGTCGGCGCAGCGTCCGGCCGGGCTGGCGCCCCTGCAGATCTGTCTGCAGGTCAATATCGACGACGAGGACAGCAAGTCCGGCTGCAGCCTGGCCGAGCTACCGGCGCTGGCGGAGGCGGTGGCCGCGCTGCCCGGCCTGCGCCTGCGCGGGCTCATGGTCATCCCGCGTCCCGGCAACAGCGCGGCGCTGCACGCGCTCGCCAAGACACACGCGGATTTACTCGCTAGACTGCCGGCTTTGGCACAGCAGCCCTTCGATACCCTGTCGATGGGCATGTCGGACGATCTCGACGAGGCCGTGGCCGCCGGCAGCACCCTGGTGCGCATCGGCACCGCCATCTTTGGCGCACGTGCGCCGCAGGCTCCGTCACAGCCCAGCTCCGACGCGTGAGGATTTTCCCGGGATGAGCAAGAGCAACTACCCCCACATCGGTTTCATCGGTGCCGGCAACATGGCTTCGGCACTGGTCGGCGGACTGCGCGCCAGGGGCTGGCCGGCAGATCATCTCTGGCTGTCCGACAGCAATGCCGGTCAGCTTGCCGGACATGCCGAGCATGGCTGCCGGACGACCCAGGACAATGCCCTGCTGGCGCGTTCGGTGGACCTGCTGGTGCTGTCGGTGAAGCCGCAGGTCATGGCCGACGTGCTCAGGCCGCTGGCGGCCATCGTGCAGCAGAAGCGACCGCTGGTGCTGTCTATCGCCGCCGGCATTCCGGCCGACAGCCTGGAGCGCTGGCTGGGTGGCGACCTCGCCGTCGTGCGCGCCATGCCCAACACGCCGGCGCTGGTGCAGACCGGCGCCGCCGGCCTCTATGCCAACGCCCGCGTCAGCGATGCCCAGCGTCGCCTGGCCGAGCAGGTCATGGGCGCCGTGGGGCTGTCGCTCTGGGTCGAGACCGAGAACCTGATCGATGCCGTCACCGCCGTTTCCGGCTCCGGTCCGGCCTATTTCTTCTATGTCATGGAAGCCATGATCGCCGCCGGCTGCCGCCTCGGCCTCGACGAGCGTGACGCCCGTGCGCTGACCCTGCAGACCGCGCTGGGCGCCGCCCAGATGGCGATCACCTCCGATGTCGCACCGGCCGAGCTGCGCCGCCGTGTGACCTCGCCGGCCGGCACCACCGAGCGTGCCGTCATGGTCTTCGACGAGGCTGATCTCGCCGACATCTTCCAGCGTGCCTTGCAGGCCTGTGCCGATCGTGGCGCCGAAATGGCCCTGCAGCTCGGCGCCGCAGACTGATTTCATTCCGGAGTTTCTTGCATGGATCCGTTGACCCAGATCGCCCTCCTGCTCATCAACACGGGTATCAGTGTCTACCTGATGCTGGTCTGGCTGCGCTTTCTGCTGCAGATGGCCGGTGCCGATTTCTACAATCCGATGTCGCAGTTCGTGGTGCGCGCCACCAGTTCGGTGCTGCATCCGCTGCGTCGTATCGTGCCCAGCCTGTTCGGTCTCGATACCGCTGCGCTGGTTCTGATCTATCTGCTCAAGCTGCTGCAGCTGTCGATCGTGGCGCAGCTCACCGGCCAGGGCATGTCCCCGGTCGAGCTCGCCGTGACCGCGCTCTTCCTGCTGCTGCTCGCCGCCGCCAGCTTCTTCTTCTGGGTCATTCTCGGCATGGTCATCCTGAGCTGGGTGGCCATGGCGTCCAATGGCGTCAGCCCGGGCTTCATGCCCATCCTGCAGATCGCCGAGCTGATCCTGGCGCCGTGCCGGCGTCTGCTGCCCAACATGGGCGGCTTCGACCTGTCGCCGATCATCGCCTTCCTCGCCATCAAGGTCTTCGAGATCCTGGTCGGTGCGGCCTATCCGCAGGTCATGTCGGCGCTCGGCTACTGATCCGACGGCGGCCATGAGCACGCCGGCGATACGCCGCGACGGCGATGACCTGCTGCTGACCGTGCATGCCCAGCCGGGTGCCAGTCGCAGCGAGTTTGCCGGCCTCCATGGCGAGGCCCTGAAGATCCGCATCCAGGCGCCGGCGGTCGATGGCCGCGCCAACGATGCCATGCGCCGCTTCCTTGCCAATGCCTTCGCCGTGCCCCTCGCGCGCGTGACCCTGGTCAGCGGCGCCAGTGCCCGCCACAAGCGCTGGCGCATCGAGCGTCCGGCGCAGCTGCCGCCGGCGTTGCAGGCATTGCTGGACTAGGCGGCGACCATTGCCGGTCTGGCATCCTGGCCGGCAGCTCCGTACACTGCGCTAATCGTGTTTTCCGGCGACCCTCGCAGGCCGTCGTTCCCGGTCTTGCTGTCAGAAGAGCCCCTTGATGTCCGATGTCGCAACGCAAGAATATCCGGCCGGCAGTGTCGGTCTGGTCACGCCCCGGCATGTGCATTTCGACACGCCGCTGACGCTGGCCTGCGGCCGCACGCTGCCCAGCTATGACATCGTCTACGAGACCTATGGCACGCTCAACGCCGATGCCAGCAATGCCGTGCTGATCTGCCACGCGCTCTCCGGGCATCACCATGCCGCCGGCTACCACAACGCCGAAGAGGCCGCCAAGGGCAAGCCGGGCTGGTGGGATGTCGCCATCGGGCCGGGCAAGGTCATCGACACCAACCGCTATTTCGTCGTCGCCTCCAACAACCTCGGCGGCTGCCACGGTTCGACCGGTCCGTCCTCGATCAACCCGGATACCGGCAAGCCCTGGGGCCCGGACTTCCCCATCGTCGCCGTGCGCGACTGGGTCAAGGTCCAGGCCCAGCTCGCCGATCATCTCGGTGTCGGCCAGTGGGCGGCCGTGGTCGGCGGTTCGCTGGGCGGTATGCAGGTGCTGCGCTGGAGCATCGATCACCCCGAGCGCGTCGCCAATGCCGTGGTCATTGCCAGCGCGCCCAAGCTGTCGGCGCAGAACATCGCCTTCAACGAGGTCGCGCGCCAGGCCATCCTGCGCGATCCCGACTTCCATGGCGGCCACTACTACGAGAAGGGCGTGGTGCCCGAGCGCGGCCTCACGCTGGCGCGCATGGTCGGCCACATCACCTATCTCTCCGATGACGCCATGCACCAGAAGTTCGGTCGCGACCTGCGCTCGGAGAAGTACAAGTACGGCTTCGACGCCGAGTTCCAGGTCGAGTCCTATCTGCGCTACCAGGGCGAGTCGTTCTCGCGCCGCTTCGATGCCAACACCTATCTGCTGATGACGCGCGTGCTCGACTACTTCGACCCGGCGCGCGACTACGAGCACGATCTGGCGAAGACCTTCGCCCGGGCGACCTGCCGCTTTCTGGTGCTGTCGTTCACTACCGACTGGCGCTTTTCGCCCGAGCGTTCGCGCGAGATCGTCGATGCCCTCGTGCAGGCCGGCAAGCGCGTGTCCTATGCCGAGGTCGACGCGCCGCAGGGGCATGACTCCTTCCTGCTCGACAACCCGCGCTATCTCGCGATTTTCCGCGCCTTCATGGCGCGCGTGGCCGAAGAACGGGGGATAGGCGATGCGGCTTGACCTGAGACTGGTGGAACAATGGATCAAGCCGGGCACGCAGGTGCTCGACCTCGGCTGCGGCGACGGCGAGCTGCTGGCGCATCTGCGCGACACGCTGGATGTGCTCGGCTACGGCATGGAGATCGATCCGGACAAGATCACCGCGGCCATCGCGCGCGGCGTCAATGTCATTGAGCAGGACCTCAACAAGGGTCTCGCCAACATCCGCGACGACAGCTTCGACACCCTGCTCATGGCGCAGGCGCTGCAGGCCGTACAACGCCCGGACGAGCTGCTCGACGACATGGTGCGCGTGGCGCGCGAGGTCATCATCACCTTCCCGAATTTCGGGCACTGGAAGACGCGCTGGTACCTGTGGACCAAGGGCCGCATGCCGGTCTCGCGCGCGCTGCCCTACGGCTGGTACGACACGCCCAACATCCATCTCTGCACCTTCCGCGACTTCGAGGCCATGTGCCACGACAAGGGTCTGCGCGTGCTCGACCGCCTCGCCGTTGACCAGGATCAGCAGGGCAGCGGCCTCAGCCGCCTGTTCCCCAACCTGTTCGGCGAGATCGGCATTTTCCGGGTGGCGCGCGGATGAGTCGCCTCGTTCTCGCCACCGGCAACGCCGGCAAGCTGCGCGAGCTGCAGGCGCTGCTCGCCGACAGCGGCGTCGAGGTCATTTCGCAGAAGGTCTTCGATGTGCCCGATGCCGACGAGACCGGCCTGTCGTTTGTCGAGAACGCCATCCTCAAGGCCCGTCATGCCGCGCGCCTGACCGGCCTGCCGGCACTGGCCGATGACTCCGGTCTCGCTGTCGATGCCCTGCTGGGCGCGCCTGGCATCTATTCCGCACGCTACGCTGGTGCCGGTGCCAGCGATGCCGACAACAACGCCAGGCTGCTCGCCACGCTGGCGGCGTTGCCTGTGGGTACGCCGCGCAGCGCGCGTTTCGTCTGCGTGCTGGTGCTGGTGCGTCACGCCGATGATCCGCTGCCGGTGATCTGTCAGGCCACCTGGGAAGGCGAGATCACCGATGCCCCGGCCGGCGCCGCTGGTTTCGGCTACGACCCTTTGTTCCGCGTGCCGGGCGAGGGCATGACCAGCGCCGAGCTGCCGCGCGAGCGCAAGGCCGAGCTCAGTCATCGCGGCCAGGCCCTGCGCCAGCTCAAGGCGCGCTGGGCCGAGACCGGGCTGTAACGGCATACTGATCGGCTGCGCTTCGCGGAAATGCCAATGCTGCGCTATATAAATATGGGTATAATCTGCCAAGGAAGGCGGTGCGCTCATGAAGCTGCTGCGATGGGTCGCCGGCAGTCGCAAGGACCGGCTGACATTCCCCGATCCCGTGCGTGACGTGTTTGGCTATGCGCTGTATCAGGCGCAACTGGGCCGCTTCCCGGGCGAGGCCAAGGTGCTCAAGGGCTTTGGCGGCGCGGAAGTGCTGGAGTTGCGTGATAACTGGCTGGGCGATACCTATCGTGCCATCTACACCGTACGTTTTCCTCAGGCCGTTTACGTTCTGCACTGCTTTCAGAAGAAGTCGACGCGAGGCATTGCCACTCCGCAGTCGCATATCGATTTGATACGCCAGCGGCTCAAGCTGGCCGAGGCGGATGCCCGCAGGAGCATGTCATGACAGTCATCGACAAAGGCTCGAGCCATGCCTATGCCGATCTCGCCTACGTCGATGCCGACAGCATGCGGCTGAAGGCTGATCTGGCGCTGGCCATTGGGGACCTGATTGCTGCACGCGGACTGACACAGTCCGAAGCAGCGACCTTGCTCGGCATGACCCAGCCCAAGGTGTCAGCCATGTTGCGCGGGCAATTCCGTGGCATCAGCGAGGCCAAGATGATGACGGCGCTGGCCCGCCTCGGGCGTGATGTCCATATCGTGGTGTCACCTTTCTCCGAAGTCAGACCGGGCCGGATTGATGTATGTCTGACGTGAGCGCTCCAGTCACTTTGCCGCCGCTGGCGCTCTATGTGCACATGCCCTGGTGCGTGCGCAAATGTCCCTATTGCGACTTCAACTCCCACGCCGTTTCCGCTGGCGATGACAGCCTGCCCGAGGCCGGGTACATGGCGGCGCTGCTGGCGGACCTGGATCAGGACCTCGCGGATTTTCCCGGCACGGCCGCGCGCGAGATCGTCTCGATTTTCATTGGTGGCGGCACGCCCTCGCTGATCTCGCCGGATGGTTATGCCACGCTCTTCGCCGGCCTGCGTCAGCGCCTGCGCCTGGCGCCGGACATCGAGATTACCCTGGAGGCGAATCCGGGCACGGTCGAGCAGGGCCTGTTCAAGGGCTACCACGAGGTCGGCATCAACCGGCTTTCGATAGGCGTGCAGACTTTCCAGTCCGAGCAGCTGAAGGCACTGGGGCGCATCCACTCCGGTGACGAGGCCACGCGCGCGGCGGACTCCGCGCGGGCTGCGGGTTTCACCACCTTCAATCTCGATCTCATGCACGGCCTGCCCGGACAGAGCGTCGAGCAGGCGCTGGATGACCTGCGCCGGGCCATCGCGCTCAAGCCCACGCACCTGTCCTGGTACCAGCTCACGCTGGAGCCCAACACGGTGTTCTATCGTCAGCAGCCGGTGCTGCCGGAAGAGGATGTGCTGGCGGATATCCAGGAGGCCGGCCAGGCCCTGCTGGCGGCCGAGGGCTTCGGGCAGTACGAGGTCTCGGCCTATGCCCGGCCGGGGCATCGCTGCCGTCACAACCTGAATTACTGGCAGTTCGGCGACTACCTCGGCATCGGTGCCGGTGCCCATGGCAAGCTCAGCGCGCTGACGGCGGATGGCCTGAGCATCGTGCGTACCGCCAAGACGCGCACGCCGCGTGACTATCTGGCAGCGGCGCAGGCCGCCGCGACCGGCACATCGGCGGCCTTCCGCGCCAGCGCCCAGGGCATCGCTGTGGATGAACTGCCCTTCGAGTTCATGCTCAACACGCTGCGCCTGATCGAGGGCGTGCCGAGCGGGCTCTGGCATGAGCGCACCGGTCTGGCGGATGCTGTGGTGGCTGCCACGATGCAGGATCTGCGCGCGCGCGGACTGCTCCTGCCCGAGGGCGAGCGGCTGGCGGCGACCGAGCTTGGTCAGCGCTATCTCAACCGCGTCATCGAGACTTTCCTGCCGGCGTGATGTCGGTAGCGCGGTGCTCTGCAGCGAGACGCGCTGATTCGCGATGCATCAGGATCAGGTCTACACTTCTGGCAGAACGTCTCATTTTGGAGTCTTGGACATGACCAAGCTCACACAAGCCCTGTATGCCCAGGTTGTCCAGCTGCCTCTGGCCGAGCGGATCGAGCTGGCCGAACATATCCTGTCGGGCCTGGATCAGGCTGATCCGACGGTCGATGCTGCCTGGCTGCATGAGGCCGAGACTCGGTTGCAGGCCTGGCGACAGGGCGAGGCCCGGTCATTTGCGCTTGCAGACGTGCTGGCCAAGTATGGCAAATGAATGTGCGTCTGTTGGCGCCGGCGCAAGCCGAGCTGGATGAGGCTGTCGAGTGGTACAACCTGCAATCGCCCGGACTGGGTGAGGTCTTTCTTGCTGAACTGATCAGGGCGGCCAGCCGCATCGAAAGACATCCCGAGGCCTGGCCTGTCATCTCGGGTGCCATTCGTCGTTGCCGTTTGTTGCGCTTTCCTTATGCCCTCATGTATGTGCAGGACGGCCATGACATTCTGGTTCTGGCCCTGGCGAACCTGCACCGTAAACCAGGTTACTGGCGTGATCGCAAGGAGGCCCCATGAGGGCGCACAGCGACTTCGCCGCCACCGTCACCGATCTCTTCGAGCAGGCCCTGCGCGGCCCTGTGCAGTGCAAGCGCATGTTCGGCGGCTACGGTTTCTATCATGACCAGCGTTTCTTCGCGGTCATGGTGGCCGGCACGGTCTACCTCAAGGTCAACGACGAGACGCGTCCGGTCTTCGAGGCCGAGGGTCTGCCGGCCTGGGTCTATCTGCGCGAGGGCAGGCCTGTCACCATGGGCTTCCACGGCATTCCCGAGAGCGCTTTCGATGATCCCGAGGACATGCGTCCGTGGGCACGGCTCGCGCTGCGGGCGGCCAATCTGGTGAAACCACCGGCTGTGCGCAAGCCGCGCGGCGCCGTAAAATGAAACGTCAGCCCGGGCCATGACCCGGCAGCAGAGAGAAGGAGATTCGCCATGAGCATCACCGTCTACTGGGGCAGTGGCAGCCCGTTTTCCTGGACCGTCCTGCTGGCTCTTGAAACCAAGGGTCAGGGCTATGAGTCCAGGCTGCTGCAGATGAGTCAGGGCGAGCACAAGACGCCCGAGTTTCTCGCCCTCAATCCGCGCGGCAAGGTGCCGGTGCTGGTCGATGGCAGCCAGGTCATCAGCGAGTCGCTGGCCATCCTGACCTGGCTTGAGGCGCAGTATCCCGAGCCGCCGCTGTTCGGGCGCACGGCCGTGGAAAAGGCGGCGGTCATGCAGGTGGTGTCGGAGCTGGTGTCCTATGTCGAGGCGCCGATCATGGCCATCTCGCGCACAACCTTCTTCAAGCCCTGGGATGCTGACAGCCAGGCTGCCATCAGCGAGTCGGTGGCGGCTGCCAAACCCGAGCTGCAGAGGCTGGATACGCGTCTGCAAAGCATGCCCTGGCTGGCCGGCCAGGTCCTCTCGGTCGCCGACCTCCGGCTCTATCCGCTGCTGCAGCTGCTCTGGCGCGCCATCGGCGCGGCCGATCGCAAGGGCGGCCTGCCGGTCATGCACGAGCTGGACCGCGACAACTTCCCCGAGCTCGACCGCTGGGCACGGCAGATCGAGGCGCTGCACGGCTACAATCGCACCTATCCCCCGCACTGGCGGGCCTGAAGCACGAAACGCACGAGGAATTGATGGCTGCCATCTGGGTCGATGCCGATGCCTGTCCGCAGGTGGTGAAAGACATATTGCTGCGTGCCGCCGAGCGCACCGGGGTGGCCATCACCTTTGTCGCCAACCAGCCCGTCCGTCTGCCGGCCGGCCTGCCGGTGAAGGCAGTGCAGGTGCCGCCGGGTTTCGATGTCGCCGACAACTACATTGTTCAGCACTCCGCGCCGGATGATCTGGTGGTGACCCAGGACATTCCGCTGGCGGCGGAGCTGGTGAAGGCGGGCGTGGCGGCGGTGACACCGCGCGGACAGCGCCACACCAAGGAGTCGATAGGCCAGCGTCTGGCCATCCGCGACCTCATGAGCGACCTGCGTGATGCCGGCATGGTGCGCGGCGGACCGCCGCCGTTGTCGCTTGCCGATCGTCAGAACTTTGCCAATCAGCTCGACAAGTGGTTGTCCGCGAGGCCCAAGGGCTAGCTAAACTGGCATGGTGTCCACGCCCGAGGTCGCCATGAGTCAAACGGAATTGCAAAGTCTCGCGCAGGCGCTGCGCCGCCCCCCGCTCAGCCTGTCGCCCCTGGCCGGATTGCCGCCGGAGCAGCTGGTCTGGTTCGAGCAACAGGTACGGCAAGCCTGCCAGCATGCCGAGAGCGAGCTGCGCCGCGATATCGACAAGGCCCTGCCATGGCCGCTGAAGCTGTTGTTGCCTGGCCGCCTGCGGAGCCGGTCATGACGGGCCTGGCGGCGCGTGCCGAGCTGATCAAGCTTGGTCGCGGTCTGGATGTCGAGACCGGGCAGCTCGACTTCCTCGGCAGCCAGGCGCCGGAAGTGCTGCGGCAGCTCCGGGTGGCGCTTTCCGATCGCATTTTCGACGAGCAGCGCCAACTGTTCCGCGTGCTGGCGGTCTGGGCGCGCTGGCTGCCGGCCTGGCTGGCTGCCGGCCTGGTGCGCTGGTGGCTGGGCCCGCGCCTGACCGCGCGCATCGCCGGTGAGCTGCCGGCCTGGCGTGCCGCCGCCATCTCCCGTTTTCTGCCGCCCTTCTTCATGGCCGAGGTGGCGGTCGCGCTCGACCCCCGCAGTGCCCGTGAACTCATCGGCTTGCTGCCTGTGCATCAGGTCGTGGCGATTGCCCGCATCCTGCTCGACAAGCGTGATTTCGTCACCATAGGCCGCTTTGTCGGCCTGCTGCCCGATGACGTGATATGCGAGGTGGCGGAGGGCATAGCCGACGAGGGCGATCTGCTCGAAATCGTCTTTCATCTGGAGTCGCGCGAGCGCATAGACCATCTCGTGCGCATCCTGCCGTCGGAGCGCATACACAACGCCATGATGATCGTCTGCGACCAGAGCCGGCGCGAACTCTGGCCCAAGCTGCTGGCGCTGGTCACCAATGTCGGCTACGGCCTCAAGCGCGAGCTGGGCGATCTCGCGGCCAGCCAGGGCGACGAGGTGCTGGCGGCGATAGTGCGGGCAGCGCAGGAGGAGGATCTCTGGGCCGACATCCTGCCGGTCGTGGTCTGTCTCTCGCCCGAGGTGCAGCGACGTGTCGTCAATCTGCCCTTCCTGCTGGCACCGGAGGTCATGCGCAACATTCTCAAGGCCGCCGACGAGGCCGGCCTGTGGACGTCCCTGCTGTCACTGGCGGCGAGCATGAATGAGGGTGGCCGCAATGCCGTGGCGCTGGCGTTGTCGGATGTCGACAGCGAGGTCTTCGACCGCATCGCCTATGCCGCCCTGCTGCGAGCCCAGTTCGATACCGTGCTCGACATCGTCGGGCGCTTGCCGGTCAGCCGCCATGGCGAGTGCCTGGCGATCCTTGATCGCTACGTCGGCGGGCTGGATGCCGATACCGTGGCCTACATCCATGGTGCCCTGCAGGCGCATGGCCTGGAACATCTGGCGCAGCCCGCGAGCGCTCAGGCCGCGGGCTGAGGGACTCAGTCGGGCAGGCTCTCGCGCAGGGGCGCCAGCTGCTCCATGGCGTGGCGATAGCCGCGCTCGATGAGGTCGTCGAGGCGGTTCCACTCGAACATGCCTATGTCCTGCACCGGCAGGTTGAGGCAGATGTCCGCGCGTTCGATGGAGGCCTGCTGAATGCTGGTCTCGCTGGCCAGCGAGGCGCTGCGCATCAGGATTTCCGACAGCTTCGGGGCGCGCTGCTTGCCGCTCCAGTTCAGCAGCGCCTGTTGGTCCGGCAGGCCTATGCCGGCGCCAGGCGCGCTGATGTCACCAATGGCGCTGACGTTGCTGGCAATGATCACCCCGCGTTCCAGGCTCTGCATGACGTCGGTCGGCAGGTTGTTGACCACGGCGCCATCGCAGAGCAGGTCGCCTTCCCAGGCGATGGGCGGCGCCACGCCAGGCACGCTCATGCTGGTGCCGACCCAGGTCGCCAGGCCGCCGCTGTCGTGGACCACCGGCACCCCCGTCGTCAGGTTGGTCGAGATGCAGTAGTAGCTGCGCCGCAGCTCCTCGATCTGGCGGTTGCCGAAGATCGCGGTCAGACGGTTGTGGAAGCGCTGGCCGCGGATCAGCGAGACGCGCGGCATGGTGTAGTCGTTGAGGTAGTTCTTGGCGACGAAGGTCTCGTGCGCGATGTGTTCCATTTCCACGCTGTCGAAACCGCAGGCCAGCATGGCCGAGACGAAGGCGCCCATGCTGGTGCCGCCAACGATGTCGACCGGAATCTGCAGCTGCTCGAATGCCCGCAACAGGCCGATGTGGGCGAAGCCACGGGCGCCGCCGCCACCGAGCACCAGGCCTATGCCGCGCCCTGATATCTGACGGGCGAGGGCGCAGACGTCGGCCTGAGCCCAGGGATGCACGAAGTAATGGGCACGGGCGCCGGTTTCCTTGCACCAGGCCTGCGTATGCGGCGACGGGTCACCCTCGGGGCGCAGCAGCACCAGCTCCACCGGCGCCAGCAGGCCGCGTGCGCGCAGCTCGTCGAGTACCGGCACATCGTCGGGCGGGCTGGCGGCCTCGGCCAGGATGAGGATGCGGTCGGCCTGGCGCAGGCAGCGCAGCGACCAGGGGTCATGATCGTTGTCGGCGGCATAGAGCACGAAGACATGGCGTTCTTCGAGATCGGCCAGCCAGTGGCGCAGGCGCAGGTCGGCGACGCTGCCATCGAGAGGGGTCTGGGCAAAGCCGGCGCCGAACACGGTGTCTATGTGCGCGGCGGTGATCAGGGTGGTGGTCGGCCAGCCCTGCAGCTGCCCGACCAGGGTTTCCCCGAGCTGGATGGCCGAGACCCCGGACGAGGCCGGGATCAGTGCCATGGTGCCGCCATGGCTGGTGGTGCTCTGGCGTCGCCGGGTCCGGTACTGGCGGCCGCGGACTATGACCAGCCGGGTCAGCGCCAGCATGGCGTCAGGCTGGGCATGCATGAAGTCGAGGAAGACCCGCGCCGGAATGGCCAGCAGCAGGCTGTCGCGCACGGCATGGACATCCGAGCTGCGCATTTCGCCCGACACCACGCCCATTTCACCCACCGGCTCATGGCGATTGACGTGGCCGAGCAGGTCTCCGCCCGTGCTGACACGCAGGCGACCGCGCACCAGCACGTAGAACTGGTCAGCCGGCGACCCGGCCTGATACAGGCAGTCTCCGCTGCTCAGCTGCAGCGTAGTGGCATGGCTGGCGAGTTCGGCCAGCGCCGGCTGCGCCAGCGAGGTGAACAGGGATACGCGGGAAAGCGCGAGGGCGGCGTCCATGGGCTCTCATCAGATCGGGACAGGCCTGACCTTGATAGAGGAAAAGCCGCCGCCGGGCAAGGCAGGCGGTCTGTTGCTCAGGTCTGTCGGTCTGACTGTGCCTGTTCCACGGCGGCGCGCAGCTGGGCGATGTTCTCGCGCAGCAGGTCCGCCACCAGTTCGTCGGTGCGTGGATCGTTGAGGATGCCCTCGGTCACGCGCAGCACGGCGGTGATCACCGACTCCACGATGGAGTCGTAGTAGGGCAGCCAGCGCAGCTTGCCGGCCTGCGGGTCGTTACGCAGCTTTTCCAGCACCATGGTGCGCAGATCGGCCTCGTTCTCCGCCAGTGCCCGCGAGATGTTGCGCGTGTAGGTGCCCTTCACCAGCACATCCGCGACTTCGTTCAGCACCGCCACCGTGATGGCGCCGCTGATGGCGCCGATGACGAGGTCCTTGACGCGGTTGAGCAGGCGCAGCACGAAGCCCTCGCCGAGTATGCGGTCGATGGCGCGGGCGAGACGGGCGAGCACCAGCAGCAGACGTATCCACGGATGGTGATGCAGCAGCGAGTGCGACACCGGGATCATGCCGAGGAAGGCGTACCAGTTGCGGCTCAGGTAGCGCAGCGTCCATTGCTCCTGGCGCCAGTGCAGGAAGAACTCGGCGACGAAGATGGCGCAGACGCCGTAGTCGATGGCGCGGATCCAGAACAGCTGCTGGCTGGTGACCACGCCGAAGTTCTGCCAGGCCAGCATGGCGATGGACAGCAGCGCCAGCCCGAACAGCAACCAGTCGGAGATGCGGCCGCGGAACAGTGGAGGCTGTTCGGGCGCGCTGTCACTCGCGTCGGGAACCGGAGCGACGCCCTCGGCGGCTGACGGCAGAGCCCGAACACCGGCCTGCGCCGGCGTGTTGTCAGTCAATGCGTTCATAGATCAGATCCCATACGCCATGGCCCTGGTTCTGGCCGCGTTTCTCGAATTTGGTCAGCGGACGCCAGTCGGGGCGGGGATGGTATTCGCCCCTGGCGTGGGCATTGGCGAAGCCGGGGGCGGCTTCCATGTGCTCCAGCATCCATTCGGCATAGGGTGCCCAGTCGGTGGCCATGTGGAAACGGCCGCCGATGCGCAGCTTGCGCCGCACCAGCGCGATCAGGTCCGGGCGCACGAAGCGGCGCTTGTGGTGGCGCGCCTTCTGCCAGGGATCGGGGAAGAACAGCTGCAGCGTGTCGATGCCGGCATCGGCGATGGCCTTCTCCAGCACTTCGACGGCATCCTCGCTGTAGCAGCGCAGGTTGGGCAGCGCACGCGTGCCGGCGTCGAAGCAGAGCTGGGCGACGCCAGGCTTGTGGATTTCGATGCCGATGAAATCGCGCTCCGGGGCTGCCGCGGCCATCTCGACCAGGGTGTGACCCATGCCGAAGCCGATTTCCAGCGTCAGCGGCGCCACGCGTCCGAACACGGCCTGCTGGTCGAGCGCGCCGTCGGCGAGCTTCAGCACATAGTGCGGCGCGAACTCCTCAATACCGCGCTGCTGCGAGGTGTTGAGCGGCGACGAGCGCGGCATGAAGGTCTTGATGCGCTCGGTGAACGGACGCGGGCTCGGGTTGTCGCTCATGACGGGGCTCGAAGGGAATGGCTGGCGGATCAGGCCGGTATTGTAAGCGCTGTGGCGGAGATGGGCTATCGAAGGCTCAGAAGCGGATGGCCAGCTCGGTGTAGCGCGCCACTTGTTCGTCATGGGTCAGCAGGCGCATGGGCTCGGTCAGGGCCTGAGCCACCAGCAGGCGGTCGAAGGGATCGCGGTGATGCGGCGGCAGGTGCAGCAAGGCTTCGGTGTGCTGGCCGCTGACGGGCAACTCCAGCAGACCGCTGTCTGCCGCCGCCTGCCGCAGTGCCGGCAGATCATATTGCAGCCGGCCCATGCCGATCTTGATTGCCAGTTCCCACCACGAGGCGGCGCTGACATGAATTTCGTCGGCTTGTCGCAAGGTCGGCAGAGCGGGCTTCAAGCGCGGGTCATCGGCCAGCAGCCAGAGCAGTGCGTGCGTGTCGAGCAGCAGGCGCATGATCATTCGCCCTCGAAGCTGCCGAGCACGGCGTCAGGCAGGGGAGCATCGAAATCATCGGGCACGACCAGCTTGCCCTTGAGCAGGCCTATCCTGAGCCTGCGTCCGGTGGCCAGCGGCACAAGGCGCGCGACCGGGCGGCCGGCCTTGGCAAGAATGATTTCCTCGCCTTCGGCGGCGTCCTCGACCAGGCGCGACAGATGCGTCTTGGCTTCGTGAATATTGATGGTGCGCATGGCTATGGCTGCGTGCATGGCTTAGTTCAACTTAGTTTATATTGTGTGAGCGAGCCGGGCCAGTTGTCGCTGTCCGCAGCCGGACCGTGTTGTTGGCGGCAGGATTGTTTGCCATGCTGGCACACACGCCTGGCGGCTGCCGGCATGACAAGGCTAGATACGGCAAGCCGGTTTCGCGAGGCGGTTTTCACAGGACCGCACTGCATGGCCAGCCGGCGAATATCTGTCATCAACCAGGGACCCGGACATGTCGAGGATGCATCACGAATCTCACAATGCCGAGAAGATCGGCTGGTTGCGCGCCGCTGTCCTGGGTGCCAACGACGGCACCATCTCGGTGGCCAGTCTGGTGGTTGGCGTGGCGGCGTCCGGGGCCTCGCAAAATGCCATCCTGCTGACGGCGGTCGCCGGTCTGGTGGCCGGTGCCATGTCCATGGCGGCCGGGGAGTACGTGTCGGTGCAGTCGCAGTCCGACACCGAAGAGGCGGATCTGGCGCGTGAACGGCACGAGCTGGCGACGCACCCCGAGCATGAGCTGGCGGAGCTGACGGCCATTTATGTCGGGCGCGGTCTGGAGCAGCCGCTGGCCGAGCAGGTGGCGGAGCAGCTGATGTCGGTCAACGCCCTGGAAGCGCACGCCCGCGATGAGCTGGGCATATCGGAAACACTGCGGGCACGACCGGTGCAGGCGGCCATGGCGTCGGCGCTGTCGTTCATGGTCGGTGCCATCGTGCCGACGGCCACGGTCATGCTCGCCCCCGCCGACCGGATTGTCGCGGCCTCCTCCCTGTCGGCGCTGGCGGCCCTGGCCGTGCTCGGCGCCACGGCGGCGTATGCCGGGGGCGCATCATTGACCAGGGGCGCTCTCCGCGTGGCCTTCTGGGGCGCGTTTGCCATGGCGCTGACGGCTGCTGCCGGCCGCATGTTCGGTGCCGTGATCTGAATCATCGCGAGGTAGTGGCATGAAAGCATCCGCCTGGTACTCCCGTTTCGCCAAGCTGTCGGCACGCTTCTGCGGCCGCCCCAGGGTCTTCGCCTTCGCTCTTTTCGTCATTCTGGTCTGGCTTGTCACCGGCCCCTTGTTCGGCTTCAGCGATACCTGGCAGCTGGTGATCAATACCGGCACCACTATCGTCACCTTCCTCATGGTGTTTCTTATCCAGAACACCCAGAACCGGGACACCGAGGCCATACAGATCAAGCTCGACGAGCTGATCCGGGCCACGCAGGGCGCGCACAATGCCCTGCTCGACCTGGAGGAGCTGGACGAGGAAACGCTGGAGGCCTTTCGTACCCGTTACGAGGCGCTGGCCAGCGCGGCCCGCAAGGGGCAGGGGCAGGGCCGGGTCGATACCGGCACGCCGGAGGCCTGAGTCGGGGGCTGGTCATGAGGCTGCAGCAGGCACATCATCTGTCTCATGCCGCCTCACGTCGGCTGGCCCGGACGCCGAACTGCCGGAGTGGTAGAAGTAGGCTGTAGTTGTCGTGATCCCGTACCGGCTGGGCTCCTCCCGGAGCCGGAGGTTCATTCCATGGCACGCGTCAGCATCTATCTCAATTTTCCTCGCAGCACCGAGCAGGCCTTCCTGTTCTACCGTTCGGTGTTTGGCGGCGACTTTCTCGGGCCCATCCACCGTTTCAGCGATATTCCGGCACAGCCGGATCATCCGCCGCTGGCCGAGGCTGATCGCAACCTCGTCATGCATGTCGAACTGGCGCTACCCGGCGGCTGTGTGCTGATGGGCACCGACGCCCCCGAATCCATGGGCTTCTCGGTGCTGCAGGGCAACAACGTGCACATAAGCATCGAGCCCGACAGTCGCGGCGAGACCGAACGTCTGTTCCAGGCCTTGTCGTGTGACGGGCATGTCGAAATGCCGTTGCAGGACATGTTCTGGGGCGCCTATTTCGCCAGTTTCACGGATCGTTTCGGAATCTGCTGGATGCTCAACTGCAACAGCAAGGAGTAGGACCTGGTCAGGATGAGCCTGCCACGGACAGGGAGAGTTGCCATGCCGAAATACGTCATAGAAAGAGATATCCCGGGGGCCGGAAAGCTCTCGGCCGATGACCTGAGAGCCATTTCGCAGAAGTCCTGCGGCGTGCTCGGCGGACTCGGTCCGCAGATCCAGTGGCTGCACAGCTATGTCACGGATGACAGGGTCTATTGCGTCTACATCGCGCCCAACGAGGAGCTGGTGCTGGAGCATGCGCGGCAAGGCGGCTTCCCCGCCAATCGCGTATCGCGGGTTGCCAACATCATTGATCCGACCACGGCCGAGTAGGCCGCGGGCAGCCAACAGGAGCTTTCATGCAGGATGACATGGTGACCACGGCGCTGACACTGCCTGGCTACAAGGTGACACGCAGTCTCGGCGTCGTGCGCGGCATCACGGTGCGCTCGCGCTCCGTGGTCGGCAATCTGCTGGGGGCGCTGCAGTCGCTGTTCGGCGGCAACATCACCATCTACACCACGCTCTGCGAGCGAGCGCGTGCCGAGACTTACCGGCTCATGTGCGAGCATGCCGAGGCGCTGGGTGCCGATGCCATAGTCGCCATGCACTACGACGCCACCGAGGTCATGGCCGGCCTGACCGAGGTGCTTTGCTATGGCACGGCGGTGGTGGTCGAGGAGGAGGGCGTGCCGCCCACCTGACGACTGGTGGTGGCTCTGGCGGGGTGGATGGCCTTATTGTCCGGGGACATCCAGCCAGGTCGAGCCGCCATGTCCAAGTCAGCCAGCATTCGTGTCAGCACCGATATTTCCGCGCCGCAGGGCGCGGTCTGGGAGCGCGTCTGCCAGCACGAGGACACAGCAAGCTGGGTCGCGGCCGTGAAGGCGGTGACGCTGACCCGCGAGGGCACGCCGCGCAACGGCCTTGGTGCCATTCGCGTGGTGCAGTTCAAGCCGGCGCTGTGGACCGACATACATGAGGAAATCACCGCCTGGAACCCGCCGCACAGCTTCGAGTACGTGCTCTTCAAGGGCATGCCGGGGCTGCTGTCCCACCTCGGCCGGGTCAGCGTCGAGGCCGTCGCGCCCGACCGCTCGCGCCTGCACTGGGATGTCGATTTCGTGTTCCGCACCTGGCATCCGTTCCGGCTCGTGCTGCCGTCGTTCCTGCGCGACTTCGAGGCGGTGCTGACGGCGGCGGGGCAGAATCTGAAGGCGCAGCTGGAAGCAGGCTGAGCACGACGGTGATCATGCTCCTGTCACCCCTGCAGCATCTTGCCGCTGCGCTCGACTTCCACCTGCGTTGTCGTCTCGCCTTGAGCGAGGCGGTTGTCGTGGCAGCGCCGCCTCGTGAGCTGGATGGCGGTGTGCCGGCTGGCATCGGCAACAAGCTGATAGTCTTTCTGGCGGATATCTCTATCGAGCCGCAGCGCAAGGCATTGCCGTCCGCACTGCGACAGCCACAGGGCGGGTCGGCCGAGTTCCTGATGGTTTGTGCTGCCAGCTTTGTTGCAGCCAACTATGCCGATGGCATCAAGCTGCTCACAGTGGCGATGGACTTTCTCGAGCAAAACCCGGTCTTCACGCAGGATGCTCCGCCGGGCGTGGCCACGCCTGTCCTGCCTGTGGCCGAGACGCAGCCGCTGCATCAAGGCAAACCGCCACAGCTGGATCCCGGCATCGCGAGAGTCAGTGTCGAGCCTGCGGCTCTGTCCCTGAGCGAGTCGCAGGCGCTCTGGAGCCTGCATGGCGGCAGCTATCTGCCATCCATGGTCTACCGGGTCCGTGTCACCGCAGCAGAGCCCGCCCTCACGCCGTGATCCGCTCCAGCTTTGCCGGCACGAACTTGTGCCAGGGCGTGCCGGCAATGATGTCGCGTTGACTGTTGTCGGTGAGCTCGTTCGGCGCCACGCCACGTCGCACCATCTCGCCATTCGCGTTGCGATAGTCCAGACCCTGACCATTGGGCAGCGAGATGTTGCCCGGCTGCATCATGTCGGTGACTTCCGCCTCGACCTCGACGCTGGCGCGACGCGTGCTCAGCCGCAGACGGTCGCCATCGGCGCAGCCGAGCCGGTCGGCATCCTGCGGGCTGATGCGCAGCGTGCCGTAGCGGCCGCGACGGTGCCAGCTGGCATCGCGCACGGCGGTGTTGCTGCTGTCGCTGCGGCGTTCGCCGGCGGCGAGAATGAACGGGTATTCCGGATCATGCGGCGGGGCATCCGTGGCCAGTTTCGCGATTTCCGGCAGCAGTTCCGGAATGTGCAGGCTGATGCGGTTTTCCGGCCGCGCGACGGCGCGCCAGCTCTCCTCGAAGGTGGTCTCGGCGAAGACCACGCCGGACGGGTTGTCGAGCAGGGCCTGGAAGAGACGGTCGCCAGCCAGCGGCGGCAGGCCGCTGAAGCCGGCGCGGGCGGCGGTCTTGCGGTTGCCCATGACATGCATCTGGCAGATGCCCCAGACCGCCGCCGCCGCATCCATGCCCTTGGGCAGGGTCGGGCCGAGCGTGCGATAGAGCACGACCGCGGCATACTTCATGACCCGGGGATTGGCGGCCGAGGCTGCGAAGAAGGCCAGCGTGAAGGCCTTGCGACCTAGCTTGAGGGCCAGGCGCAGCGGCTTGTAGTCGGCATCGCTGAGCACGCCCATGGCCTCCAGCAGGCGGGCATGGATCTCGGCCTCGGGCAGCGTGCCGGGCAGGGCCGGGAACAGCGGCTGGCGCAGGTGGAAGCAGTTGCGCGGGAACTCCAGATTGAAGAAGGTCGCCTCGGCCTTCTCGAACTGGCTGGCGGCCGGCAGCACATACATGGCCTCGCGCGCGGTCTCGGTCATGGCGACGTCGATCACCACCGACAGCTCCAGCGCGCGCAGTGCTTCACGCATGCGCTGGCTGTCGGCCAGCGAGTGCACCGGGTTGCCGCTCTCGATGAGCATGGCGCGATAGCGCTTGGGGTGATCGGTGAGGATCTCGTCGGGAATCACGTTGCAGGGAATCAGGCCGATGATGATCTTGGCGCCGACCACCGGGCTGCGTTTCTCGACGCGGGGTGCCGGCACCTTGCCCTTCTTGTCGACGCTGCTGTCGCCCTTGCTGGCCTTGGCCAGCGACAGGAAAGGCACGAAGACGTTGCTGGTGCCCTGGCGGCCGTAATGGCCGGTGAGCACCCAGATCAGGCGCTGCAGGTAGCTGCCCAGGGTCGAGTGCAGGTTCATCTGCATGCCCAGGTCTTCCATGGCCGACACGCTCCTGGCGCGGGCGATGCGATGCGCGGCCTCGCGCAGCTTCTCCTCGGGCACGCCGCAGACCTCGGCGCAGCGTGCCACGGGGATGGCGCGCAGGGTATCGGCGATGGCGTCGAAACCGGTGGTGTGGCGAGCCAGCCAGTCATGCGCGATCAGGTCATCCTGCACGAGGATGCCGGCCAGCGCCGACAGGCACCAGGCGTCGGTGCCGGGCTTGATCTGCAGGTGGATGTCGGCCATGGCGGCGGTTTCGCTGACGCGCGGGTCGATCACGATCAGGCTGCGCGCCGGATCCTTGGCGATCTCGCGCACGACCACGCGGGAGCGTGCGAAGCCGTGCGACTGCCAGGGGTTCTTGCCGATGAACAAGGCCACTTCGCAGTGCTCGAAGTCGCCGTGCGCGCCGACGCCGAACATCTTGCCCTGGACCCAGAATTCGCCGGTCTTCTCCTGCGCCAGCGCGTTCGAGCGGTACTTCACGCCCAGCGCCTGCAGGGTGGCATTGCCGTAGGCGCCGCCGAGATGGTTGCCCTGGCCGCCACCGCCGTAATACAGAATGCTCTCGCCGCCGTGCGCGGCCTTGATGGCCTTGAATTTCTCCGCGATCTCGCGGATGGCGATATCCCAGCTGATGGCCTCGTAGCTGCCGTCCGGACGGCGGCGCATGGGCGAGGTCAGGCGGTCGGCGCCGTTCTGGTAGTGGTTCATGCGCTGCGACTTCTCGCAGACATAGCCCTGCGATGCCGGATGGGCGTCATCACCGCGCATCTTGATGATCTGGCGACCGTCGGCGCCGCCGGTCTGCACTTCCAGGCCGCAGTTCAGGCTGCACAGGATGCAGGCGGTCTTCTGCCAGGTTTCGCTGGTCTGGGTTTGCTGGGTCATGACGGCGGGCTCCCGCGGCGGGCTTGATCGGATGTCGTCCAGAAGGTAAGTTCCAAATAAGAACCAGTCAAGTCCCGGCCACGCTATAATGCCGCCAGGACACACGGGGGAGGTGGAACATCATGAAATGGCAGGACGTGGGTGGCATGACCTGTTCGGTGGCGCGCAGCTTGTCGCTGATCGGCGATCGCTGGACGCTGCTGGTCATTCGCAATGCCTTTCTCGGCACCCGTCGCTTCGATGACTTCCATGCTTCGCTGGGCATGACCCGCCATGTGCTGGCGGATCGTCTCGACCGGCTGGTGACGGCTGGTGTGCTGCGCAAGGAGGCCTACCAGGAGCGTCCGACGCGTTACGAGTACCGCCTCACCGAAATGGGACGTGACCTTTATCCGGTGCTGCTGGCGCTGACCGGCTGGGGCGACAAGTGGCTGGACGAAGGCAGGGGTGCGCCGCTGGTCTATCAGCACATGACCTGCGGGCACATGACCAAACCCATGATGGTCTGCAGCGAGTGCCGCGAGCCGGTGAATCCGCGCGAGATGACGGTGATGGCCGGACCGGGACTGGCGGTCAACCAGTCCTGAGCAGGTCTCAGCGGAAGGCCACGCCGTCCAGCGGGCTCGACGCGCTGGCATAGAGCTTGCGCGGCATGCGGCCGGCGAGGAAGGCTTCGCGCCCGGCCTCGACCGCCTTGCGCATGGCCGAGGCCATCAGCACTGGATTGCCGGCGGCGGCGATGGCGGTGTTCATGAGCACGCCGGCGGCACCCAGCTCCATGGCGACGGCGGCATCCGAGGCGGTGCCGACACCGGCATCTATGAGCACCGGTACCGTCGCTTCCTCAAGAATGATGCGCAGGTTGTACGGGTTGACGATGCCCAGCCCGGAGCCGATCAGCGAGCCCAGCGGCATCACCGCGACACAGCCCATCTGCGCGAAGATGCGCGCGGCGATGGGGTCGTCGTTGCAGTAGACCATGACCTCGAAGCCTTCCTTCACCAGCGTCTCGGCGGCCTTCAGCGTTTCCGGCATGTTCGGGTACAGCGTCTTCTGATCGCCCAGCACTTCCAGCTTCACCAGCTTGTGGTCATCGAGCAGCTCGCGCGCGAGCCGGCAGGTGCGCACGGCTTCCTCGGCGGTGTAGCAGCCGGCGGTGTTGGGCAGGATGGTGTAGCGATCCGGCGAGATGACATCGAGCAGGTTGGGCTCGCCCGGATTCTGGCCGATGTTGGTGCGGCGCACCGCCACCGTGACGATCTCGGCGCCGCTGGCGGCGATGGCCTCGCGGGTCTCGTCCATGTCCTTGTACTTGCCGGTGCCGACCAGCAGACGCGAATTGAAGGTGCGGCCGGCGAGGGCGAAGGTGTCGGGGGCGAAGGACATGCGGTGGCTCCACGGGGCGAGTCTGCAAAGCAGGCATTGTATGCGTCGGCGGGCAGCGCAACCAGACGCGTGACCGGTCGTGGCGGCGGGTGGATGGTGCTGACCCGGAGCTGATGGATGGTTGGCAGGTGTTTGACAAATGACCGGTCCTGCCTTAAAAGGCAACATAAGTTACTAATTGGGGCAGCCAAGCTGCCGCCCGAAAGACCGGAGAGTCTCATGCGCCTTCTCGTTCTCGCGCCATCGCTCACATTGGCGCTGTTGTTGAGTGCCTGCGGCGGCAGTGGCAATGGCAGCCTTGGCGGCAGCGCGAGCGGGCCCGATGCCGCTGGCGCGCAGCAGGGCGGTCAGCCGGCGGGCCAGGATCAGCAGGGCGGGCAGCAGACGGATGAGCAGGGCAATTCCACGTCCACGTCGGTGCGTACCGTTGACGAGTACTTCGCGCAGAGTGTGCAACCGGGTCTGGGTCATTGCCGGACCTGTCATGTGCCTGGTGGCCTGGCGGATCAGGACAAGGGTCGCAAGTTCATGCTGAGTGCCGACAAGGCTCAGGACTTCAGCAACTTCAGGGCCAGTTGGGAGCGCCTGGGCGGCGGCATCAATTCCCGCATCCTGCTTATGGCCTCGGGTCAGGAGTCGCATACCGGCGGCGCGCCCTGGCCGCAGGACAGCGCGGCGTACAAGAGTGCCGAGATCGTCATCAAGTGTTTCGCTGATCCGGCAGGCTGCACCAGTCTTCTCGATTCCGGCACGACCGCCCCCGAACTGCTGCCCCTGCTCGGCAGCAGTCATGCCCGCTCCTACATGGATGCGTTCTGCGAAGGCCAGTCCGATGCCACGATCCTGCCGCAGGATCCGCGCGAGCTGGTGCGTCCCGGCGTCAATGCCGGCAAGAGCGTGGCCTTCAATGCCTACTGGCAGGACTGCGCCGGGCCGAGCAACAACCCGCTGCGCAAGCCCGCGACCTGCGGCGAATACCGTGTCCGCAAGGCTGCGGGCGAGAAGCTGATCCGTACCGACCTGGCCATGAAATTCCATGGTTCGGGCATCATCCCCAGGGATTTGTACAACGCCATGTGGACGCGCTGGGGGCTGACTTCGCGCCCGGCGAACTTCGACGAGCAGGTGCGCGAGCGCTATGGTCTGCCGAAGGCACCGTTCAACAATCCCTATCCGCTGCCTGGTGAGGATCCGGCCACGTCGAACGGCGGATCGGGCCAGCTGCCGGCCGGCCTGGTGCAGAGCAAGGATGCCAATGGCCGCTACAACGGCATGCTGTCACCCACCTGTGACGCCTGTCATGCCGGTGAGTTGAAAAGCCTGGCGACGACGGCCAGTCCCGGCTTCGTGTCCGGTCTGGGTGCGCACAATGCCGACCTTCAGCTGCTGCTTTCCGATGCCCTGCTGCCGGGGCTCCCCATCGGCCTCAACAGCAGCCGCGGCGTCACCAATGCCATGGGGCTGTCCGGCTTCCTGATCGGACTGGTCGATGCCGACACGCTGGACTTCAATCCGGTCGGGATGGCGGCCAAGGTCGTGGGGTTGCAGACGCCGACCAATACCACCGGCTCGGGCGATACCAAGATGCCAGCCTGGTGGAATGCCAGTCACAGGCCGCGCAAGTTCTGGGATGCCGGCTATTCCTATGACGCCATGCGCATCGACAGCGCCATCCTGCTGGCCCTGACGCCGTTCGAGGGCGTCGGCGCCGGCAAGAAGATGCGCGAGATCACCGAGGCCCACAGCCTGGATGTGCAGGCCTACATCGAATCGCTGCAGTCACCCTCGTATCCGGGTCACATCGATACGGCCCTGGCAGAAGAGGGTGCCGTGCTGTTCCATGCCAAGGATCTCTGGGCGAATGGCGCCAATGCCGATATCCCCCGGCCGCCAACCAATGGCTCATGTGCCGGTTGCCACGGGGCGTATGCACCGCGCTACGTCAACGACCCGCGCTATCTGGACACGCCGCGTCTGGAGGGCATGGCGGGCTATATCGCGCCGATCGACCAGATCCGTACCGACCCCGCGCGTTTGAAAGGTTTCACGCGTCCGCTGCTGGAGCTGATGAGCACTTCCTGGTTCTCCTATCCGGAAGGTGCCCCGGGCTATGTGAAGCCGGAGCAGAAGAATGCGCTGCAGGAAACCGCGGATGACATGGGCATCTTCACCCCCGGCGCGCGTGTAAAGGGTGCATGCACCTGGCAGGGCACGCTGCCCAAGGATTTGGTCGGCTATCTGGCGCCTCCGCTGCACGGCATCTGGGCGACGGCACCGTATCTGCACAATGGCTCCGTGCCGGATATCTGGAGCCTGCTCAAGCCCGGAGAGCGGCCGGCAGTCTGGCGTCGCCAGCTGACGCAGGGCGAGGGCAGCGAGCATGGCTTCGATACCTCCATGGCTGCCTATGACCAGCAGCGTCTGGGCTGGAAGTTCACCTCCATGAGCTGCGGGACGGGTGCCTATGCTTCCTGTGAAACGACCGAGCCGCTGCGACCGCTCGAGGACTTGCTGATCAAGCTGCAGAATTTCCCGGCGGGCTTCAACTCGCTGGGCTACCAGGTCACGCCGCCGCTGACGCGCGCGACGGTTGAAACCCGCAAGGTCGTCAATACCCGCCGCTTCGGGAAGGGCAATCAGGGTCATGACTTCACCAGGCACCTGACCGACCTTGAGCGCCGAGCCTTGATCGAATACTTGAAGACGCTGTAACTCGCTCGGGTTTGTTGCCGGAGGAGTCTGGCGGGCTGAAATGTGGAACCATTGCGCCGACCTTTGGCTGGCGCTTTTTTATCCGTTCCTGGCATGCGCGATACCACGTTGATCGCATGCCGGGCATGTGTTTGACAGAAATGGTAACTATTGTTACTTTTTGCGCTGGAGCGTCGAGCCTTGATTTCATGCTTGAAGACGCTGTGGTGATGCGACTGATCAGAGAGGCACCCATGTTCAACCGTTCCCGACTTCTTGTGGTGTTCCTCCCACTGCTGCTGGCCGCCTGTGGCGGCAGCTACGATGGCTCGGCCGGCAGCACCTCGGCCAGCTCGACCTCCGGGCATCCAGCGCAGCCGGGCGACTCCACGCCCTCGTCGGCACGAACCATGGATGAGCACTTCACGCAAAACGTGCAGCCGAACATGGACTTCTGCCGGACCTGCCACGTGCCGGCCGGCCTCGCCGACACCGACAAGGGTCGCGACTTCATGCTGTCGGGCAACAAGGCGCAGGACCTGGCCAATCTGAGGGCGAGCTGGGAACGCCTGGGCATGAACAACCCGACCTCGCGCATCCTGCTCATGGCATCCGGGCAGGAAACCCCGCACTCCGGCGGCGCGCCCTGGCCCAGGGACAGCGCCGCCTACCGGAACATGGACATCCTGCTCAAGTGCTTCGCCGATCCGAATGGCTGCGCGGCCCTGCTCGGCAACAGCAGCACGACAACCGAGCCGCTGTCTCTGCTGGGCAGCAAGCATGGTGGTCACTACTGGTTCGACTATTGCGCCGACAAGGGCGATGACGCCGTGCTGCCCCAGGACCCGCGCGAGCTGGTGGTGCCCGGTGTGAGCGAGGGCAAGGCCGTGCACATGAACGCCTACTGGCAGACCTGCCAGGCGGACGATCATCCCGGCACTTGTGGCGAGCTGCGCAAGCGCGTTGCGCGTGGCTACCCGCTGGTGGCCAGCGCTGGTCAGGTCGGCGCCGGCAGCTTGTTCTCGGGCGATGCCGCGCAGTCGAACTACACGCTCCCGGCTTCGGACTACAACATCATGTGGCAGCGTATCTGGCAGCTGTCGGCGCGCCCTGACAACTACGATCAGCTGGTGGCCGAGCGCTGGGGCATGCCGCTGTCGCCGACGCGCAACCCCTACCCGCTGGCTGGTGAAGATCCCAACAAGACCCACGGCGGCTCCGGTCAGCTGCCCATGGGCCTGACCCAGTTGCGCAATGCCGACGGCAGCTGGACCGGCAAGCTTAATGTGACCTGCAGCATCTGCCATGGTGGCGGCGTCGGCACGCCGGCCGACGGTCCCGGCCTGGGCGCCATGTATGGCACCAACAGTCTGTCCGACATCACCCTGATGTTCACCGACCTGGGCATGATCGCCCCGCAGCAGTCGGCGCTGGCGGTGATTTCGCAGAACAAGGTCCGTGGCACCGGCAACATCACCAACTTCCAGCTCTTCGGCCTGCTGGTGCTGAGCGATCTCGTCACCCATCCCGACCAGCTCGCCTCCTACATGTCGATCCAGAACCAGCCCTCGACCGGCACCGAAGATCCGCCCGTGTGGTGGAACGTGGGGCATCGCTCCGGCAAGTTCTTCGATGGCGGCATGGTCATGGATGCCAAGCGCATCGAGCTGTCCTTCCATTTCCCCAACGCGCCGGTGCATCAGGACATGGCGGCGGATCAGAAGTGGATCACCGATCATCAGCAGGATGGCGATGCCTGGATCATGTCGTTGCGCGCGCCGGTCTGGCCGGAGAGCCGTCTCGGCAGCATCGACAAGGCGCTGGCCGAGCAGGGCGCCATTCTCTTCCACAGCAAGAACCTGTGGGCCGACAACCTGCATAACCCGGTGCTCAAGCCGGAGGGTGGCAACGGTTCCTGCGCCAGCTGTCATGGCGCCTATTCGCCGCGCTTCGTGAATGACCCGGCCTATCTGAGCACGCCGCTGCTCGAAGGTGTGGCCGCCAACATCACGCCCATCGAGGTCATAGGCACCGACAGTCGCCGTCTTGATGGCAACAGCCAGACCGTGTCCGAGGCTGCGCGCAACAGCTGGTTCGCCTACAGCGACACGAAAAAGAATGCTGCGGGTGTCTCGCTCTGCGGCGACCAGAATGACAAGGCCCTGCGCGGTGACCGCAAGCTGGGTTATCTGGCGCCGCCGCTCTATGGCGTCTGGGCCACGGCACCGTACCTGCATAACGGCTCCGTGCCCAATCTCTGGGAGGTGCTCAAGCCCTCCGAGCGCAAGCCGATCTGGACCCGTCAGTCGAAGATGGCGCGTGCCGATCAGGTCGGCAAGGTGGTCATGGGCTATGACGACAGCCTGAGCACCGGCTATGACCGCGAGCACATGGGCTGGAAATATCAGGCACTGGCCTGTGGTGGCGGTGGCACCACGCCTTACCTGGATTGCACCCCGAACGATGCCGCCGGCGTGACCATGCAGGATGTGCTCAACCCGGTCTACGGCAATGGCGGTCTGCTCTGGAACCTGGCCAACATGCCCGTCGTCGGCAGCAGCCAGATCGAGCAGCGCAAGATCTACAACACACGCATGTACAGCCAGGGCAACAAGGGCCACGAGTTCACGGCCGTGCTCACCGATGCCGAGCGCCGCGCGCTGCTTGAATACCTGAAGACCTTGTGACGGGATGCGGGAGTGCAGGCGGAGAGCCTGCGCTCCCGGCCAGTTCAGGCGCCTGGTTCCGGGCTCAGGCCGGCGCGCTTCTCGATGAAGGCAATCATGGCATCGGCACCAGCCTCGACGTATTCCGGCGTGATGTCCTTGTGCAGCAGATAGGACACGCGGAAGCAGGTGGTGCCGAACTCTATGGCCAGCGCGCATTCGTCGGGCGCGCTGCTGCGCAGGGTGATGCGGGCATGCTGCAGCATGTGCCGGGTGAGGCGGCCAAGGCAGGTTATGGTGTATTCCATGGCCCGGAAACTGTCATCCGTGGCATGACCGCCGAGCAGCAGAATGCAGGCAGCAGGATGCTGACGGTAGTAGGCGGCGGCGTTGCTGATCATGTTGCGCGTGCCCTCGCGCCAGCCCATTTCCGTCCGGGCCTGGAGCTCCAGCATGGCCTGTTCCTGCAGGGTCAGTTCCAGCGCCGCCAGGTGTTGCTCGGCGAGCGCGTTGAGCAGGGCATAGGGCGTCGGGAAGAACTTGTAGATGGTCGCGCGCGGCGAGTCCAGGCGCTCGGCCAGCAGCGGTATGGAGAAGTCGCCTAGGCCGACCTCAACCAGCAGTGCCTCGGCGGTCTGCAGAATGAGACTGACCCGGTTGCGCGAACGCTCCTGGACAGGGGTGCGGGCAATGAATCTGGAAGTCATGCGAGGCAATCCGGTAACGGGTTCGATCTTGTGAAATTATGTAACACTTGTTACTTTTGTGCCAGACAATAAATACATGAGCAGCGGCGAGGCCGTCATGGCCCGACCGCTGCCACACAGGCGAGGTGCCTCATGGGCATGAGGGCGGCATATCGGATGACCAGCGCGGTGTTGCTGGTGGCGCTGGCGGGCTGCACGGTGGCTCCGATCAAGCCCTGGCAGCGGGCTCATCTCGCCAGCCCGGCCATGGACTGGGACATGCATCCCCTGACTGGCGGCTATCAGCAGCACATCGAGGTCAGCAAGGAAGCCGCCAGTGGCGGCAACGGCATCGGCGGCAGCGCCTGCGGGTGCAACTGATGAAGACATCTTCCGGTCTGCTGCTGGCACTGACACCTCTCGCGCTCTCCGCCACCGGCCTGGCCCGGGCCGAGGAAGGCTCGGTCGAATACGTCTACGGCAATTATCGCGAGTCTGACCTGGCGGCGACCAGGAGCGCCAGCGGCAAGGCCAGCGAGCGCTACCAGGTCGACACGCATCTGTTCCGTCTCAACCAGCCTCTGGGTGGCAGCGATGGCGTCAGCCTCGACCTCACGCACGAGACCATGAGCGGCGCCTCGCCCTGGTATGTCATGCCGGACCTGAAGGGACGGCCGGTGCAGGTCATGAGTGGCGCCAGCATCAGCGATGTGCGCAATGCCATCGAGGCCGGCTGGCGTCATGACTGGGGTCGGCGCGGCACGGCGCATGTGTCCACCGGCTATTCGCAGGAAGAGGACTACCGCTCCCTGCAGCTCAATCTCGAAGGCGAGCTCAAGGCCTGGGATGGCATGCAGTCGGTCACCGCCGGCCTGGGCTATTCCGATGATAGCCTCGAGCCCACCGATGGCGGCTCCGCGCGCTACCCCAATCGCATCCGCGAGGCCGACAAGCAAGGCGCCTCGCTCTATGCCGGCGTCATCCAGGTGCTGACGCCGCGCGACCAGTTCCGCGTCACGCTGAGCACGCTCTGGCAGCAAGGCTTCCTCAGCGACCCCTACAAGCTCGCCTACATCACCGGCACGTCGAGCACGGTGGCCGACAGCCGTCCCGACAGTCGTGTCAGCGTGACACTGGCGACCCAGTTCCGGCACAGCTTCGACACACCGGGCCTGGCGCTGCATGCCGACTACCGCTATTTCCGCGATGACTGGCAGATCGAGGCGCACACCGTCACGCTCGGGCTCTATCGCCAGGACACCCTGTGGGACTGGTCGGCCAGCCTGCGCTGGTATTCGCAGAGCCAGGCCGATTTCTACGCGCCGTTCTATGCCGCGCCGCGCCGCGACGGCCTCGCCTCCAGCGATTATCGCCTGTCGCCCTATGGCGCCCTCGGCGCCAACCTCGATCTCGGCCGGCGCATCGGGCTCTGGCGACTGGGTGGCGGCATCGGCGCCTATCGCGCCAGCGAGGACTATGCGCTGGGCTCGGTGGCCATGCCCAACCCCGGCCTGGTGTCCTGGCTCAATGGCCACGTCCAGATTTCCCGGGACTACTGACGCGATGCTGCATGAGCATCACTTCCATGCCCTCGGCGGCCCCTGCAGCCTGCGCCTGCATGCCCCGGATGCGGCAGTGGCCGGGCGCGCCTTCGCGGCGGCCGAGGCCGAGGTGAGGCGCATCGAGCAGAAATATTCGCGCTACCGCAACGACAGCGTGGTGGCCGTCATCAATGCCTCCGCCGGCGATCCGGCGGGGGTCTGTGTCGATGCCGAGACCGCCAGTCTGCTCGACATTGCCGGGGCCCTGCACGAGCAGTCGGAGGGTCGTTTCGACGCCACCTCGGGCGTGCTGCGGCAGGTCTGGGATTTCCGTTCCGGGCACCTGCCCGATGCCGCCGCGGTGGCCGCGCTGCTGCCGCGCGTGGGCTGGTCCCGCCTGCGTCGTGAGCGGTTGGCGGCTGGCGGCCAGCGCGTCGTGCTGCCGCTGGTCGGCATGGAGCTGGACTTCGGCGGCTTCGGCAAGGAGTACGCCGCCGACCGCGCCGCTGCCGTGCTACGTGGCACAGGGGTGGCGCACGGACTGGTCGAGCTGGGTGGCGATATCAGCGTGGTTGGCCCGCAGGCGGATGGCAGCCCCTGGCTGGTCGGCATCCGCCATCCGCGCGATCCGGAGCAGGCCATTGCCAGCATCGCGCTGACGCAGGGCGGGCTGGCCACCAGCGGCGATTACGAGCGCTGTCTGGTGGTTGATGGTCGGCGTTATTCGCACATTCTCGATGCCCGCACCGGCTGGCCGCTGCCGGGCCTGGCCAGTCTCAGCGTGACGGCGCCGCAATGCCTGCTGGCCGGCGCGGTCTGCACGCTGGGCCTGTTGCAGGGCGATCAGGCGAGCGCCTGGCTGGCGGACTGTCCGCACCCGTGGCTGGCTGTGGCGGCCGACCTGAGCCTGCATGGCGTGCTGGCGGCATGAGTTTCCGGAGAGGTGACATGACAAGGCAGGCAAACCCATGGCTGGGCATCTGCGCGAGCCTGCTCCTGCTGGCCTGGCTGCTGCCGGCGCAGGCGCAGGTGTTCTCGCGTGGCGATCCGGCCCCCGATTTCGCCCTCAAGGACAGCCAGGGCCGCACGGTGACGCTGGCCTCGCTGCGCGGCCGCCAGGTCTATCTCGATTTCTGGGCCAGCTGGTGCGGTCCCTGCCGGCAGACCTTCCCGTGGATGAACACGCTGCAGCAGCGTATCGGCCACGACAAGCTGACGGTGCTGGCGGTCAATGTCGATGAGGATCCGGCCGCCGCCGCCGAGTTCCTGCGTCAGCATCCGGCCGGTTTCACCGTGCTCTTCGATGCCGGCGGCCGGACGGCGGCGCGCTATCAGCTGCAGGGCATGCCCAGTTCCTTCCTGATCGGCGCCGACGGCCGGCTGCGCTGGTCGCATCTCGGCTTCCGCAGCGGCGATGGCGAGCGTCTGGAGGCCATGCTCAGGTAGGCGCCACGGCGGGAGTTCTGTTTTATAGTCAGATGAGGTCACCACGGAAGGGTCCTGCCATGACTGCCATCTTCGTCAATTTGCCAGTGCGCGCGCTGGACAAGAGCGTCGCCTTCTTCACCAGCCTGGGCTTCACCTTCGATGCGCGCTTCTGTGATGACACAGCGGCCTGCATGGTGGTCAGCGACAGCATCTTCGTCATGCTGCTGACGCACGAGAAGTTCCAGGGCTTCACGCCGAGACCGATCTGCGATGCCCGCGAGCGCACCGAGGTCCTGCTCTGCCTGTCACTGGACAGTCGTGATCAGGTTGATACCCTCGTGGGCGCGGCCGTGGCGGCCGGCGGTTCGATCTACAACGAGCCGCAGGACCACGGTTTCATGTACGGCCACGGCTTTCAGGATATCGACGGCCACATCTGGGAACTGATCCACATGACGACTCCGGCGTGAAGACCTTGCTGCCCCCCGTGCTCAGCCTGATCGGCATGTCCAATGTCGGCAAGTCGCAGTGGGCGGCGCGACTGGCGCAGGAGGCCGGCTACGAGGTGGTCGACTGCGATCATCTGCTGACCCAGCGACTGTTTCCCGACCCGGCAGACTGCCCTGATCTGCGCACGCTGGCGGACTGGCTGGGACAGCCCGGCGAGGCCCGCTACGAAGCCAACAGCAGGCGTCTGCTGGCGGCCGAGCGCGAGGTCATGCGCGCGGTTCTGGCCGATCTGCCACCCGCCGCCACGGCGCGGCCACGGGTCATCGATACCGGCGGCAGCGTCATCCATGCCGGCGCCGATGTGCTCGCCGACCTGCGGCGCCTGACCCGGGTGGTCTATCTGGAGGCGTCGCCGGCCCAGGTGGAGATGATGTATGCGCGTTATCTGGCCGAGCCCAAGCCGCTGATCTGGGGTGAGTCCTGGCAGCCACGGCCGGGCGAGACGGCAGCGCTGGCGCGGGCGCGTTGCTACCCGTTGCTGCTGGCCGAGCGTTCGGCGCGCTATGGTGAGCTGGCGCATCTGCGCCTGCCGGCGACCTCGCTGTCGCATCCAGAGGCCTTGCGCATCCTGCTGGAGCAGTCACGAGTCGACGCGCATTAGGCCTCAGCCGAGGCAGCGCACCAGCACGAAGACTCCCACCATCATGGCGCCTATGGCGAGCTTGGCGATGACGCCGAAGAGCATGCCCAGGGTGGCACCCCAGCCCGATCTGCCGGCCTGCGCCAGTTCGCGCCCGCTCAGCAGTTCGCCGGCCATGGCACCGGCGAAGGGGCCGATCAGCAGCCCCAGGGGCGCGAAGAAAATACCCGCGATGGCACCGATCAGAGAGCCGGCGATGGCGGCGCCGGAGGCCCCGTAGCGTTTTGCCCCCATGGCGCCGGCAATGAAGTCCAGCACCATGGCGAGCACGCAGAGCAGGCTCAGGAAGAGCAGGGTCGCCAGGCCGACGTGGCTGAAGTCCTCGGCCCAGGCGGCCATGAGCAGGCCGCCGAGCACGAGCAGCGGGCCGGGCAGGGGCGGCATGACCATGCCGACGAAGCCGGCGACGACCAGCGCTGCGGCGGTCAGCCAGATCAGCACGGGTGTCCAGAGTTCGGGAGAGAGAATATCCAGGGCCGTGACTCAGCCGCCGCCAATGGCGTGGACGATTTCGAGCTGGTCGCCGTCGGCCAGCACGCAGCTGGCATGCTGGCTGCGCGGCACGATCTCGCCGTTGCGCTCGACCGCGATACGCTTGCCGGTCAGGCCCTGGACCGTGATCAGGTCGGCCACGGTGGTGCCGGCGTTCAGGCTGCGGCTTTCGCCGTTGACATGGATGTTCATGCTCATGTCCTGGCCAGCGACCAGGCCAGCCAGAGCCAGCCGGCAATGAAGGCGAGGCCGCCGATCGGCGTGATGGCGCCGAACCAGCGCGGGGCACCCAGCGCCATGGCGTAGAGCGAACCGGAGAAGATCACGATGCCGATCTGCAGCCACAGTGCCGAGCTGGCAATGGCGGCGCTCGGCAGGCTGTTCGGCAGCGCCGGCGCCAGGCGCAGCAGGACGCCGAGCGCGAGCAGGCCGAGGCCGTGCAGGAAGTGGTAGTCGACGGCGGTATGCCACCAGCCCAGCTGCTCGGCACTCAGCCGGGCCTTGAGGGCGTGCGCGCCGAAGGCGCCGGTCATTACCGCCAGCGCCAGATTGAGCGCGGCCATCACCAGCCAGTTCATCACCTGCTCCTTGGCCGGCAGCGGCTGCCGGCATGACAAAACAAAAGACCCGCCAGGCGGGTCCTTGTGCAGCGGGGCGGCAGCGTCACGCGGTCAGCACGCTGCGCACCTTGTCCATGGCGCTCTTCTCGAGCTGACGGATGCGCTCGGCGGAGACACCGTACTCGGCGGCCAGCTCGTGCAGCGTAGCCTTGTCCTCGCTCAGCCAGCGGCGTGCCAGGATGGCCTGGCTGCGGGCATCGAGGCTGCCGATGGCCTGCATGAGGCGCTCGCTGTTGCTGCTTTCCCAGTCGGCTTCTTCAAGCTGCACGGCCGGGTCGTAGCGACGATCTTCCAGATAGTGGATGGGCGCCTGCGAGGCACGTTCGTCGCTGTCGTCGGGGCTGCCGTCGAGCGGGGCATCGTGCGAGAGCAGACGGCCTTCCATTTCGAAGACGTCACGCGTGCTGACGTTGAGGTCTTCGGCGATGGCAGCTGCTTCGGCCTGGGTCAGGTGTCCGGAGCCCTTCTTCATGGAGCGCAGGTTGAAGAACAGCTTGCGCTGCGCCTTGGTGGTGGCGACCTTGACGATGCGCCAGTTCTTGATCACGTATTCGTGGATCTCGGCCTTGATCCAGTGCACGGCGAACGACACCAGGCGCACGCCCATGGTCGGGTCGAAGCGCTTCACGGCCTTCATGAGACCGATGTTGCCTTCCTGGATCAGGTCGGCCTGCGGCAGGCCGTAGCCGGAGTAGCTCTTGGCGATGTGCACGACGAAGCGCAGGTGCGCGAGCACCAGCTGGCGGGCGGCATCGAGATCTTCCTCGAAGTGGAAGCGCTCGGCGAGCGCGCGCTCCTCTTCCGCGGTGAGCACGGCAACAGTGTTCACCGCCTGGATGTAAGAGCCCAGGTTGACACCCGGGACGGTCACTGCGATCGGCTGCAAAGCCTTGCAGTCACTCATTTTCAGCGCCTCCGTCGAATCCTCGACTTGTGTGGAAAACAGGCAGG
Source organism: Perlucidibaca sp. (assembly GCA_023265995.1). Classification (GTDB taxonomy): domain Bacteria; phylum Pseudomonadota; class Gammaproteobacteria; order Pseudomonadales; family Moraxellaceae; genus Perlucidibaca. The sequence continues at coordinate 40,479 of JAHFSA010000005.1, read as the reverse complement.
TCATGATAATAGCACCCGTGCAAACGGCTGCAAGTCTGCAGCTTTCGGGTGACCGCCTGAATAAAGCAGACGCTGGCGGTGGCCGGCGGTTTACGCCAGCCCCGCCAGCGCGGGCTCAGGGCTCGAGTTCGCGCAGATGGCGACCGACGGCGATCCAGGCGCCCAGCCAGCCGAGCAGGCTGGCCATGGCGACGACGCCGAGGCCGGTGCCGAAGGAGGGGTAGCTGAGCGAGAACTGGCTGCCGTAGAGGCGCGCCATTTCCATGACCGGCGTGTTCAGCCAGGCGACCAGGCCGCTGACCGTGGCCAGCGTGAAGACGCCGGCGCTGAGACCGCACCACAGGCCCATGTAGATGAACGGGCGGCGCACGAAGCCGTGGGTGCCGCCGAGCAGCGAGATGACGCGGATTTCGTCGCGGCGCGATTCGATGCTGAGACGGATGGTGTTGCCGACGACCAGCAGGGCGCCGAGCAGCAGGGCGCTGCCGATGGCCCAGAGCAGGCGCTCGCCCAGCTCCAGGATGCTGCGCAGGCGCTGCACCCAGGCGATGTCGACCTCGGCCAGCTCGACTTCCGGCCATTGCGCGAACTGGTCGCGCAGGCGGGTCATGGCGCTGCTGTCGGTGGTGTCACGCGGGAAGACTTCGAGCAGGGCCGGCAGCGGGTTGCTGCCGAGCTGTTCGAGCGCCGGACCGTAGCCGGACTGCGCCTTGAATTCCTCGAGCGCGATTTCCGGCGTGATCAGGCGGACCTTGTCGACGTTGGCCAGCTGCTGGGCCTTGGCGAGCACGGCCTGCTGGGCATCGGCGCCGGTGCCTTCACGCAGGTAGATGGACAGGCGGGCATCGCCATCCCAGCCGGCGGCGGCGCTGCGGGCGTCATCGAGCAGCAGGCCGAGGGCCAGCGGCAGGCTGAGGGCAATGGTCATGACCAGCACGGTCATCAGCGTCGAGAACGGCGAGCGTGCCAGACGCTTGAAGCTGTCGCCGGCTTCGCGGCGGTGGTGTGCCAGCCAGTGCTGGAAACGGGCGGATGCGGTGCTGCGCTGCTTGGCGGCGCCGCGGGCGGCGAGGGGCTGGCTCATGCGAGGGCTCCGGTATCGGCGATCAGCTGGCCGGCCTTGAGCGTGAGCAGGCGGTGCTTGAAGCGGGCGATCAGGGACAGGTCGTGGGTGGCGACCAGGATGCTGACACCGACGCGCGACAGGTCTTCGAAAATGTTCATGACTTCCACGGCCAGCTGCGGGTCGAGGTTGCCGGTGGGCTCGTCGGCGAGAATGACCGAGGGCTTGCCGACCACGGCGCGGGCGATGCCGACGCGCTGCTGTTCACCACCGGACAGCTCGTAGGGGCGCGACTTGGCGCGGTGCTTGAGACCGACCAGATCGAGCGCGGCATAGACGCGGTTCGGGATGTCGCGCGGCGGCATGCCGGCGATCACCAGCGGCAGCGCGACATTGTCGAAGACAGTGCGGTCATCGAGCAGGTTGTGGTCCTGGTAGACCATGCCGATGTCGCGGCGGGCGAGCGCGATCTGACGGCCCTTGAGCTGGCTGTGGTCGCGTTCGTTGACGATGACGCGGCCGCTGCTGGCACGCTCGATGAGCATGATGAGCTTGAGCAGCGTCGACTTGCCGGCGCCCGAATGGCCGGTCAGGAAGGCCATCTCGCCGGTGGGCAATTCAAAATTGAGCTCGCGCAGCGCGTCGAACTGCGGCGCGTAACGCTTGCTCACGGATTCAAAACGGATCATTCCGATCTCCTGCTGCGGGCCTGTCGCGGACGCTCAACGCGTCTCGTCGAACAGGGCGCCGACGAATTCTGCCGCCTCGAAGGGCCGCAAGTCATCCACTCCCTCGCCGACACCGACATAACGGATGGGCAGATGGGTGCGGCTGGCAATGTTGAACAGCACGCCGCCCTTGGCGGTGCCGTCGAGCTTGGTGATGGTCAGGCCGGTCAGCTTCACGGCCTGGTCGAAGTCGTGAACCTGGTTGAGCGCGTTCTGGCCGGTGCCGGCATCGACCACCAGCATGACCTCGTGCGGGGCCTGCGGGTCGATCTTCTGCAGGACGCGCACCACCTTGCTGAGCTCATCCATGAGGTGAGTCTTGTTGTGCAGGCGTCCGGCGGTGTCGGCGATGAGCACGTCGATGCCCTTGGCCTTGGCGCTCTGGAAGGCGTCGAAGAGCACCGAGGCGGAGTCGGCGCCGGTACCCTGCGCCACCACCGGCACGTTGTTGCGCTCGCCCCAGACCTGCAGCTGCTCGACGGCGGCGGCACGGAAGGTGTCGCCGGCGGCAAGCATGACCTGCCTGCCTTCACGCTGGAAGCGCTTGGCGAGTTTACCAATGGTGGTGGTCTTGCCGACGCCGTTGACGCCGACCACGAGGATCACGAAGGGTTTGTGAGCGCTATTGTCGATGACCAGCGGCTGCTGGCGCGGCGCCAGCAGTTCGCCGAGTTCCTTCTGCAGGGCCTCGTAGAGCGCATGCGAATGCAGCAGCTCCTGGCGCGAGACGCGTTCGGTGAGGGCGTCGACGACACGGCGGGTGGCATCGACACCGACATCGGCGATCAGCAGCTGGGTCTCGATGTCCTCGAGCAGCTCGTCATCGATTTCCTTGGCGCCGATCAGCAGGGTCGCCATGCCCTGGCTGAACGACTTGCGCGTCTTCGACAGGCCGCTCTTCATGCGGCTGAAAAAGCCGCCGGCGCCGGATTCTTCCGGGTTCTGTTCCATGCTCATCCTGGGTTCCGATGCAGACCTGGGGGCAGACCTGGCGGCCCCCACGGGATGCGCTATGCTACCACCCTTGTCAACGACCCTGAATGGCGCCTGTTTGATGTAAGGCGATACCGGCACATGCCTGCCGGTGGCACGGGATGGCATCCCGGAAGCAGCGGGTTAAGGATGGATGAGTATGCGGGACAGGCTGAAAGGTGCGCTGGTTGTCGTGACATTGCTGCTGACGGTGGCGGCCCGGGCGCAGTCGGGGCCTGAGCCGGCGAGCTTCACGCTCGGCAACGGCCTGCGCGTGATAGTGCAGGAGGATCATCGTGCTCCGGTCATCGTCACCCAGGTCTGGTACCGGGTCGGCTCGGCCGACGAGCCATCCGGTCTGACCGGCATTTCCCATGTCCTCGAACACATGATGTTCAAGGGCACCGCCAAGGTGCCGACGGGCGAGTTCTCGCGCCTGGTCGCGCATTTCGGCGGTGACGACAACGCCTTCACCAGCGATGACTACACCTACTACCAGCAGGATCAGGTGGCCGACCGCCTCGGTCTGGCGCTGGAGCTGGAAGCCGACCGCATGACCCATCTGCGCTTCGATGCCGGCGAGTTCGCCAGCGAGCTCAAGGTGGTCATGGAGGAGCGCCGTCTGCGCACCGACGACAATCCGCAGGCGCTGGCCTTCGAGCGCTTCAAGGCCATGGCCTATCCCAGCAGTCCCATACGTGCGCCCATCATCGGCTGGATGCGCGACCTCGAAACCCTGACCCTGAGCGACGTCCGCGACTGGTATCAGCGCTGGTACACGCCCAACAATGCCGTGCTGGTGGTGGTCGGCGATGTCACGCCGGCGCAGGTGCGGACGCAGGCCGAGAAATATTTCGGCGCCATTCCGTCGCGCCCGCTGCCGCGCCGCGCCGTGGTCCGCGAACTGCCCGAGCCGGGCGAGCGCAGCCTCACCCTGCGTCTCGGCGGCCAGGTGCCCATGCTTTATCTCGGCTTCAACCTGCCCTCGGCCGGCAGCGTCCAGGGCAATGACGATGCTCCCGCCCTGCGCCTGCTCGCCGGCGTCCTCGACGAGGGCATCAGCGCCCGCCTCGAACGCCGCGTGGTGCGCACCGGCAAGGCTGCCGGCATCCGCTCCGGCTACGACATGCTGGCGCGCGGCGACACCTTGCTGACGCTGACCGGGGTGCCGGCGGAGAAGCAGTCGCTGGCGGACTTGCGTGGCGCCATCCTGGATGAGGTCTGGCGTCTGCGTGACGAGCTGGCGACGCCGGAGGAAATCCAGCGTGTGCTGGCCAACATTACCTCCCAGGAAGTGTTCTCGCGCGATGACATCGATGACCAGGCCGGTCTGCTCGGCCGGCTCGCCAGCAGCGGCCTGCCGCTGGGCCTGCAGGGCGACATCCTGCGCCGGCTCGGCGAGGTCACGCCGGAGCAGCTGCGTGACGTGGCGCGGCGCTATCTGCAGCCGGCACGATTGAGCACGCTGTTTCTGGAAGTGCAGCAGGGAGGCGGGCAGTGAGCATTTTTCGCATGACGGTTCTGCGTGGCCTGCTGCTGTGCTGTCTGGGTCTGGCCAGCGCCGGTCTGCAGGCCGGCGGAGAGCATGGCGTCAGCCCGGGACCGCTGACCGCGCTGCAGCGGCTCGGCAGCCTGCCCGAACTGACGGTGGCGCGTGCGCATCCGGCGGCGGTTTCGGTGCCCATGGCGCAATGGGTCACGCCGGAGGGGCTGCGCGTGTTCTGGAGCCGCAGCCAGCAGCTGCCGATGTTCGATGCGCGCCTGATCTATGACGCCGGCGCCGCGCGCGACGGCAAGCTGTCGGGTCTGGCGGCGGCGGTATCCGGCCTCATGGACGAGGGCACGCGCAGCCATGATGCGCAGCAGGTGGCGGAGGGCTTCGAGCGCCTGGGCGCGCAGTTCTCGGCCAGCTCCTATCGCGACATGGCCCTGCTCGAACTGCGTGTGCTCAGCGCTCCGGCGCAGCGCGATCCGGCGCTGGCGCTGTTTGCCGAAGTGGCGGCCGAGCCGGCCTTCGCGGATGACGAGTGGAAGCGTCTGCAGGAGTCGCTGCGCATAGGTCAGCGTCAGCGCCAGCAGTCGCCGGCCGGTCGTGCTGGGTTGCTGTTCTATCAGCGCCTGTACGGCGACCATCCCTATGCCAACCCGCCCAGCGGTCTGGCCGCCAGTGTCGAGCGCATCACGCCGGATGATCTGCGCGCCTTCCATGCGCGCTACTACAACGTGCGCAATGCCGTGCTGGTGCTGGTCGGCGACCTTGATCGCGAAGCTGCCGAGCGCATTTCCCTGGCCATCAGCCAGCGCCTGCCGGCCGGTGATGCCGCTGCGCCGCTGCCGCCGGTGCAGCCGCTGCCGCAGGCCGTGCGTCTGCACGAGGAGTTCCCCTCGCAGCAGGTTCACATCATCCTCGGCGAGACCGGCATTGCCCATGGCGATCCCGACACCTTCCCGCTCATGGTCGGCAACGAGCTGCTCGGCGGCAGCGGCTTCGGCACGCTGCTCATGCGCGAGCTGCGCGAGCAGCGCGGCCTGACCTATGGTGTCAGCAGCCAGTTCATCCGCATGCGCGAGGCCGGGCCGTTCCAGATCGGCTTCTCGACGCGTGCCGATCAGGCCGACATGGCGCTCAAGCTGACCCGTGATCTGCTGCAGCGTTTCGTCGAGCGCAGTGCGCCGGCAGCGGACGTGCAGGCCGCCATCGATACCCTGGTGCAGTCCTTCCCGCGCGGTCTGGCCAGCAACGAGCAGGTCGCCGGCTTCCTCGGCATGATCGCCTTCTACGGCCTGCCCGAGGACTATCTCGAGCACTACATCGAGCGCCTGCGCGCGGTCACTCCCGGGCAGGTGAGCGATGCCCTGCGCCGGCATCTGCACCCTGATCGCCTGCTGGTGGTGACGGTCGGCCGCAAGACCGCGCAGGCGCCGGCCGCGACAGCGGCGGAGACTGCCGCCAGCGCTGCCGGAGCCAAGCCGTGAGCCGTCCCGGCGGCACGCGCGAGCTGCGCATCATTGGTGGTCGCTGGCGCAGCCGGCGGCTGTCCTTTCTCGATCTGCCCGGGCTGCGGCCGACGCCGGACCGCGTGCGCGAGACGCTCTACAACTGGCTGCAGTTCGAGCTGCCGGGGCGGCATGTGCTGGACCTTTTTGCCGGCAGCGGCGCGCTCGGCTTCGAGGCCTTGTCGCGTGGTGCCGCCAGCCTGACGCTGATTGAGCGCGATGCCCGCCAGGCCGGCTGCCTGCGCGACATCGCCGCCAAGCTCGACGCCGACAACTGCCGCATCAATGCCGCCGACAGTCAGCGCTGGCTGCGTGACGCCGTCGCGCCCGAGGGCGGCTTCGGCCTCATCCTGCTCGACCCGCCGTTCCATCAGGACCTGCCCAACCAGATTCTTGCGCAACTCTCCGAAAAGGGCTGGCTCACACCCGACGTCTGGGTTTATGTTGAAACCGAACAGGCGCCGGATACCCTGCGCCTGCCGTCGGGTTTCATCCTGCACCGGCAGACACAGGCCGGGCTGGTGAATGCTCTGTTGTATTACGGAGAGGGTAGTAATGAAGTCGTCTGAAGCCACCTTCACCCCGGGCATCAGCCGGGGTCCGTTCCAGCCTGCCTGGTGGCTCAACAATTCGCATCTGCAAACGCTGTACCCGGCCATGATGCGTCGCGTCATGCCGCTGCCGAGGGTGCGCGAGAAGTTCGGCCTGGCCGATGGCGACTGGCTCTATCTCGACTGGCGTCTGCCACGCACCTGGATGGGCAGTGACCGTCCGCTGGTGGTCATCGTCCACGGCCTCACCGGCAGCAGCCAGTCGCAGTATGTGCTCGGCCTGCAGCAGGCGCTGGATGATCTCGGCTGGGCCAGTGTCGCCATGAACTGCCGTGCCGCCACCGGCGAGCCCAATGATCGCCCGCGCGCCTATCACGCCGGCGCCCACGACGACATTGCCGAGGTCGTGAGCGCGGTGCATGAGCGCTATGCCGATGTGCCGCTGGCGCTGGTGGGCTATTCGCTGGGCGGTGCCACCACGCTGAACTATCTGGCGCGCGAGCGCACGCCGCCGACCCTGTTCGCCGCCTCGGCGGTGTCGGTGCCGCTGCAGCTCGGCCCCTGCGCCGACCGCCTCGATCAGGGCTTCTCGCGCATCTACCGCAAGCATCTGCTGAGCGAGCTGTGCAAGACCTGGACGGCCAAGGCCGAGCGTCTGGCGCAGCTTGGCGACGAGGAAGTGGCCACGCATATCCGCGACCGTCTCGCCCAGGGTCCGTTCACCTCGTTCCGTGTCTTCGATGACGTGCTCATGGCCGGCATCCACGGCTTCCGCAACGGCGAGGACTACTACACCCGCTGCAGCCCGCGTCAGTCACTGGCCAGCATACGCACGCCGGTGCTGGTGCTGCAGGCCGCCGACGATCCCTTCCTGGCGCCCGAGTCCATGCCGACCACGCGCGAGCTGTCGCCGGCGGTGCATCTCGAGATTTCCCCGCGCGGCGGCCATGTCGGCTTCATCGAGGCGGGCGAGAACTGGCGCGAGCCGCGCTACTACCTGGAGCGGCGCATCCCGCATTTCCTGCAGACCATGCTCGCCGGCTGGCAGCGACCGGCGAATGCTCAGAACGGACGCAGGGCGGCGCCGTAACTGGCCTTCAGTGCCTCCAGGCCGTCACGCGCCTCGCCACGCAAATAGGGCGCTTCCAGGCAGATGACCTGGTAGATGCACTGACGCAGCATGTCCTCGGTCATCGGTTCGCTGAAGTTGAAGAAGCCGGTGGTGCTGAGGAAGTTCACCCAGCTGGTGGCGACGATCCAGATGTTGACCAGCAGCGCACCGATCTCGTCTTCCGTGGCCTCGATCAATCCTGACTCGATCAGCAGCTGATAGACATGGCGCACGTTGATCATCATGCCGCGCGCGAACAGGCGGTAGGAGTCGCGCATTTCGTCGTTGTCGCTGATCAGATGCGTCATGTCGCGGTGCAGAAAGCGGTACTGCCAGAGGCTGGAGAGCAGCTTCTCGAAGAGATTGATCTTGTCGGCCTGGGTGATCTGGCGATCTTCCGGCAGCACCAGGGTTTGCGCCATCTGTCCGGTGTAGCGCTCGAACAGCTCGAAGATGATCGCGTCCTTGTTGGGGAAGTGATAGTACAGATTGCCCGGGCTCATCTTGAGCGCGGCCGCGATGTGATTGGTGCTGACCAGTCGCTCACCTTGTTCGTTGAACAGTTCGAGGCTCTTGGCCAGGATGCGATCGCGCGTCTTCACATAATCCCCTTCTACTGCCTGGTGTCGGCCTGCTCTCCGGCAGGTCAATTTGACAGCCTAGAGTAAATGCTCTAAAAAAGCCGCACAAGTCGTCATAAGTCTTGGCGGCAAACGGTTAATGGCTGAGGTCATCATGGTCGCCCATATCGCTCAACTGGCTGCAAACAACCCCCAGGTTGCCGACATGCAACGCATTTTCCAGGCTCAGCGCTCGGCTTATGCCCTGCGTCCCATGCCTTCGGCCAATGAGCGCATCGCCAGCCTGAAGCGACTGCGTGAAGCTGTCGTCAAGTATCAGGACGACCTCGCCGATGCCGTCAGCCAGGATTTCGGTCACCGCTCCAAGGACGAGACCAAGATCGCCGAAGTGCTGACTTCGCTGGAAGCCATCAAGTACGCCAGCAAGAACCTGACGGGCTGGATGAAGCCGCAGAAGCGCCACTCCGGTCTCCTCGCCACTCCGGCCAAGGCTCGTGTGGTGCCGCAGCCGCTCGGCGTGGTCGGTGTCGTGGTGCCGTGGAATTATCCCATCTTCCTGGCTCTCGGTCCGCTGGTCGGCGCCCTCAGCGCCGGCAACCGCGTCATGATCAAGACCTCCAGCTTCACGCCGCGCCTGGGCGAGACGCTGAAGCGCATGCTCAGTGAGGCCTTCACCGAAGACAGCGTGGCCGTCATCACCGGCCGTGGCGAAGTCTCCGAAGCCTTCAGCCACATGCCGTTCGACCAGATCACCTTCACCGGCTCGACCAATGTCGGTCGCACCATCATGCAGAACGCCGCCACCAACCTGACGCCGGTCCTGCTTGAACTCGGCGGCAAGTCGCCGGCCATCGTGCACGAGTCCTATCCCATGGCCGATGCCGCTGAACGCATTGCCTTCGGCAAGTGCTGGAACGCCGGCCAGACCTGCGTGGCGCCGGACTACCTGCTGCTGCCGCGTGGCAAGACCGACCAGTTCGTGATCGCCTTCACGGCCCAGGTCAGCAAGATGTATCCGACGCTGCTCACCAATGCCGACTTCACCAGTGTCGTCAACGACAAGCAGTACACCCGCATCCAGTCCTATCTGGATGATGCCCGTGCCCAGGGCGCGCGCGTGATCGAGATCAATCCGGCCAACGAGCGCTTCGAGAACACCCGCAAGATTCCGCCCACAGTCGTGATCGGCGCCACGCCGGACATGCTGATCATGCAGAACGAAATCTTCGGGCCGGTGCTGCCGATCCTCGAAGTCGAGTCGCTGTCGCAGGCGCTGGAGTTCGTCAACGCCCGTCCGCGTCCGCTGGCCCTGTACTACTTCGACTATGACGAAGCCCGTGCCGACTATGTCGTGACCCACACCCATTCGGGCGCCACCGGCATCAATGACGTGGTCACCCACGTCGGTGTCGACGATCTGCCCTTCGGCGGCGTCGGTCCGTCCGGCATGGGTCGCTATCACGCCAAGGAAGGTTTCGAGACCTACTCGAACATGAAGGCCGTGCTCGAGCGCTCGAAGATCTACTCGGTGCGCTACATCCTGCCGCCGTTCAATCGCACGGTGCATGGCCTGATCCAGAAGGTCTTCCTCAGCAAGTAAGCGAGGAGGGTTGCCGGCCCGGGTTCGCCCGGGCTGGTGACTGTGAGTTCATTCAGGCAGTATCGTCAGGCAGCATTCCGGAACACACCTCACAACAACAAGAAGGAGGCTGTTCATGTCGCAGCCCGCCGCTCTGGCACTTTCTCGTCGCAATTTCCTCAAGGCCGGCTCGTTCGGCAGTGTCCTGCTCGCCACCGGCTCGGCCACGGCGTTGCTGACCGGCTGCGCCAGCCCTCAGCCTGCTGCCGGCCATGCCTTCCTGCGTGAGCAGGATATCCGTGTCGTGCGTGCGCTGATTCCGGTGGTGCTCGCCGGTGCCTTGCCGACCGGGGCCGATGCCGCCGCTGCCATCGACAAGGTGCTCAAGTCGCTCGACAGCTTCATCGGCACCACCAGCCCGGGCGCCATGGCGCCGCTCTACCAGCTCTTCGACCTGCTCAGCATGGCGCCGGCACGCATCGCGATCTGCCGTCTCTGGGACGACTGGCCGGATGCTTCCGCCGAGGACCTCGACGCCTTCCTGCTGCGCTGGCGTGGCAGCAGCATCGGCATGTTCCGCGCCGGCTACGCCGGTCTGGTGAAGATCATCACGTCGGCCTGGTATCTGCTGCCGGAAAGCTGGCCGACCACGGGCTATCAGGCCCCTGTCCGCATCGTCTGAGGCGCACCGTTCGAGGTGCTCCGCTAGAGGAGAGAAACATGGCAATTGAAGTGGCGGGCATTCCCGATCCGATTCGCGCCGGCATCGCTGGCGGCTGGAAAGTGCATCACGCCGGCGAGCTGAAGCAGAACACCACCATCGAGTGTGATGTCGTGATTGTCGGGACCGGCGCCGGTGGCGGCACCGCGGCCGAGATCCTGAGCCAGGCCGGCCTCAGCGTCGTGCTGCTGGAAGAGGGGCCGCTGCGCTCCAGCAATGACTTCAAGATGCGCGAGGCCGAGGCCTTCCGTGATCTCTATCAGGAGGGCGGCGGGCGCACCACCAAGGATGCCGCCATCACCGTCCTGCAGGGCCGTTCGGTCGGTGGCAGCACCACGGTGAACTGGACATCGAGCTTCCGCACGCCGGCACCGACCTTGAAGCACTGGACGGATGTCCATGGCGTCAGGAACGTCGGCGAGGCCGAGATGGCTCCGTGGTTCGAGCGCGCCGAGAAGCGCCTCGGCATCGCGCCCTGGATGGTGCCGCCGAACGAGAACAACGACATCATCCGCCAGGGCTGCGAGAAGCTGGGCTGGAACTGGCACACCATCCCGCGCAATGTCGCCGGCTGCTGGAACCTGGGCATGTGCGGCCTCGGCTGCCCGACCAATGCCAAGCAGTCCATGCTGGTGACCACCATCCCGGCGGCGCTCACGGCCGGTGCCGTGCTCTACCAGCGTGCGCGTGTGCGCAAGCTGCTGCTCAACGGTGATCAGGTCGAGGGTGTGCTGGTCGACGGTCTGCCGGAAACCGGGCTCAAGCCCACCGGCGTCACGCTGACCGTGAAGGCGCGCCACACCGTGCTGTCAGGCGGCGCCATCAACAACCCGGGCATCCTGCTGCGCTCCGAGGTGCCGGACCCGCACGAGACCGTCGGCAAGCGCACCATGATCCATCCGGTGACTGCGTGCTTCGCGCTCTTCGAGCGCCCGGTCAACGGTTTCAGCGGCGCGCCGCAGTCGGTCTATTCCGACCACTTCCAGTGGAAGGATGGCGCCACCGGCCCCATGGGTTTCAAGATCGAAGTGCTGCCGACACTGCCGGCCTTCGTCGCCGGCCTGCTAGGCAATCATGGTGCCGACCATGTCCGCGAAATGCAGCAGCTCGGCCACCTCAACGGCATGATCGCGCTGCTGCGTGACGGCTTCACCGAGGACTCGCCCGGCGGCAAGGTCAGCCTGCGTGATGATGGCTCGGCGGTGCTCGAATACGACCTCAGCGACAGTGTCCGCGACGGCTTCCGGCGCGCCTACCTGGCCATGGCCGAGATCCAGTTCGCGGCCGGTGCGCGCAGCGTGCGGCCCATGCAGATGGCGGGTGGCACCTACACGTCCTGGCAGGCCTGCCGCGAGGCCATCCTGGGCTTCTCCATCGAGAAGTTCCGCACCGGCATGGGCACGGCGCACCTCATGGGCGGTTGCGCCATGGGTGAGGACGAAGCGCGTTCGGTGGTCAACAGCCGTGGCGAGTTCCATCACCTCGGTCGTCTCAGCGTGCTCGACGGCTCGCTGTTCCCGACCAGTATCGGCGCCAATCCGCAGCTCTCGATCTACGGTCTGGTGACGCGTCTGGCCACCAGCCTGGCCGATCGCCTGGCACCGACCGGTGCCTTCCACGTGCGCGAGTTCTCCTTCACCATGGCCTGAGGTGACTCAGGGTCTGGACAGGACGACCTCGCCGACACCGTGGTGCATGAGGCCGAGAGCGCGCGCCGCGGCGCCTGAAAGATCAATGATCCGGCTCTTCAGGAAGGGGCCGCGGTCATTGATGGTGACCACCACGCTTCTGCCGTTGCGCACATTGGTGACGCGAACCGTGGTGCCGAAGGGCAGGGTGCGATGGGCCGCGGTCATGGCCTTGTCGTTGTAGTGCTGGCCGTTGGCGGTGCGCCTGCCGCTGAAGCGGATGTGGTAATAGGATGCCTTGCCGCGCGCCATGACATCGCTGTCGTCTATCCTGGCCAGCGCCTTCAGCGCCCCGGCCTTGTCGACCGGCGGGACGCTCTTTTCTTCGCTCTTCTCGTCGTTCTTTCCGGCTTTCCTGCCATCTTCCGATGACGTTTTCTCGTCAGTCGTCACGACCTTGTCTGCTGCGGCCACGGTCGGCGGATTTTCGCCGGATGCTTCCGGGGCCGTTGTTTCGGCCACTGGCGGCTGTGCTTCGGCGGCCGGCAGGGTTTCGCGCGCCTGCGGCGATGACACGGGCGTGCTGGCGCAGCCGGCAAGCAGCAGGACCAGCAGGAGCGCTGATCGGGAAAGCAATGACATGATCGGGTGTCTCCGCCCTTCCAGGGCTGTTGTTATGTCGAGCGGTCGGGGCTGACAACCGCGTGGGTCAGTCTCTCGAACTTCTCCTGCAAGGCCTCACGGCTTTCGTGATGTGCGGGATCCAGCGGAATGCAGGCGACCGGGCACAGGCTGACGCACTGTGGCTCGTCGAAGTGGCCGACGCACTCGGTACATAACGCCGGATCGATTTCATAGATGACCGGGCCCATGGAAATCGCCAGATTCGGGCAGGCCGGTTCACAGACATCGCAGTTGATGCATTCGTCGGTGATCATCAGGGCCATGGCCGGGGCGCTCCTTGCCGCTCAGGTATCGCGCGGGCCGTGGCCGAGCTTCTGCACGAAGGCAGCGGCGACGGCGGGCGGCACGAACTGGCGGACATCGCCGCCGAGAATGGCGATCTCGCGCACCAGACTGGAGGAGATGAAGGACAGGTGTTCGGACGGTGTCAGGAACACGGTCTCGAATTCGCTGTTGAGCTGGCGGTTCATGTTGGCGAGCTGGAATTCGTACTCGAAGTCGGAGACGGCGCGCAGGCCGCGCAACACGACGTTGGCATCGAGATCCTTGACCAGGAAGGAGAGCAGCTTGTCGAAGCCGATCACGCGCACATTGGGCAGATGGCCGAGCACTTCCTCGGCCAGCGCGACGCGCTCGGCGGTGGAGAACAGCGGCTTCTTCTTGTCGCTGGCGGCGACTGCGACGATGACTTCGCCGAACAGGCGCGAGGCGCGCTCGACCAGATCCTTGTGACCATTGGTGATGGGGTCGAATGTGCCGGGGTAGATCACGCGAGTGGTCATGCCGTCTCCTTGCTGGGGCAGTGCCGGGCCTTTGGCGGCCTGTGGGCTGGCGGGTCGCGCTGATGGTAGCGCGTCCGGAGGAAAAGCGGCCAGTCTGTCGTCGCTTGCAAAATGATCAGCAAGCCCGTATAAAGCCGAAAACAACAGGTGTGACACTATGCGTTTTCAGATTATCTGCCTGGCGCTTGCCGGGCTGACCGCCTGTGGCGGTGGCCAGAATTCATCTCCTGCCGGCAGCTCCGGTGCGCCCGGCACGCCTGCCGCCGGCAGCACGGGCAGCAACAGCGCCAGCTGCGCGCGCAGCTCCTGGGTGGCAGGCAGCAGTGAGCTTTGTCAGGGCCGTCTGATCTATCGCGATTATGTCTATGACGACTATGGCGCCGATGCCGGTCTTGTCTCGCCCGAGCCGACCCTGCTCAACCTCGGCAATCGCATGGGCGGCCGTGGTTTACCGCTGGCCAACACGCCCAGCCTGCTGGCGCCCTCGGCCGGCGACAAGCGCTATCCGGCAGGCCTCGAGAACACCGCCGATCTGGTCACGCTGACACTGGCCATCGACGGCAGCGAGCTGGTCGCCGATTTCGAGCTCAACACCCTGTTCAATGCCGACGATGCCCTGGCTGCCATAGCCATCGACACCGACAACAACCCGGCCACCGGTGGCGGTCCCTGGGCGCCGCTGAAGACGGCCAGCAAGGGTTGGGAGGTGCTCAAGGTATTCAGCGCCGGCAACCCGCAGACCAATCACATCATCGGTCGCCTGCCGCTGCCGGCGGGCAGCACCTGGCGTGTGCAGGCGGCGGTCGCGCAGAAGGACGGCACGGTGATGAACGTGGCCTTCCGCGGTATCGACGAGCAGGCCAAGGCCGGCACGCTGCCGGATCAGATCCTGCCGGGCTCGGGCGATTTCTGGGATGACCGTCAGGCCGCCGCGCTCGGCAGTGGCGACATCTCCGCCTTCGGCGAAGTGGTGCAGGTCGCCGATCTGAGCAATGGCGTGACGCGCGCCGCGCCCAGGCCGACCGGCTTCCATCAGCGTGTCTACACCTCGCAGTACACCCTGGGCGAGGGTGTGAAAATGTCTGGTGTGCCAGGCCGCCACGGCGATACCCAGCTGCCCTGCGAGCAGTACTTCCACTACCTCGGCAAGTACCAGCCCTATGGCGTCTACCTGCCGGCCGGCACGGCCACCGCCAAGCCGGGCGTGCAGGTGGTCATGCACGGCTGCGAGGCCAACCACGCCAGCCAGGTCAACGAGCCCAACATGCAGAAGCAGTTCGGCGATGACCTCAACCGCATCCTCGTCTCACCGCTGGGTCGCGGTCCCTACGGCTTCTACTCGGGTCTTTCCGAGCGTGACGTGCTCGATGCCCTGGCCGATGTCGAAGCGACCTACGCCACCGACAAGGATCGCGTGTTCAGCAGCGGCTATTCCATGGGTGGCTACGGTGCCATGCGCATGGCGGCGCTGTACCCGGACCGCTTTGCCGGCGTGGTCAGCTGGGTCGGCTTCACGGGCGACCTCACCAACACCGTGCTGCCGGGCAACCCGCTGCCGGCGCTGCTGACCCAGCTCGGCGCCGCCTCGACCATTCCCAACTTTGCCAATGGCGCGGTCATCGGGGCGGCGGAGAATGTCATCGACTTCCTCGGCAACCTGCGTCATGTGCCGGGCGCCTACCTGTACGGGGCCGCTGACGAACTCGTGCATGTCAGCAGCTCGCTGGCACTGGCGCAGCGTCTCGATGCGGTTGGCGTGCCCTACCAGTTCTACCTGCATCCGGTCGCCGAGCATCTGACCTTCATGCTGCTCGACGGCTGGCAGAAGGAGGCGAACTACACCAGGGATCTGGTGCGCGTGCAGAACCCGCCGCATGTGAGCTATCGCACCGATCTCGCCTTCAACTACCCCGAGTACGGCATTGCCCATGACAAGGCCTACTGGGTCTCGGGCATCTCCGCGCGCGCGGCGGGCTACAGCGATGTCGACCTGAATGCGCCGGGCTGTGGCGGCAGCGCCTGGACGCTGGCCACGGGTCAGGATGCCGGTGCCGATCCCGTGCCCTGGGTGGCGACGCTGCGCCGCATCACCGGTGCCGAGCCGGTCGTTGCTGCCGCCACGCTCTCCGGCAGCCTGCGCAATGTCGCCAGCGTGGCCATCGATGTCGATGCCACCTGCCTCAAGGACAAGACCGTGACCTACACGCTCGACAGTGATGGTCCGGTGCAGCTGCGCTTCAGCGATGGTCGCCGCCTGAGTCTGCCGGCTGGCCCCAGCAAGGGCAGCTTCTAAAGCGGTGCCTGCCTAGTGCTGGCAGTGCCCGCAGTACACCGTGCTGCGGGCACTCAGGCGCACTTCCTTGAGCATGCGACCGCAGCGCACGCAGGGTTGGCCGGCGCGTCCGTAGACCGTCAGCTCCTGCTGGAAGTAGCCGGGCTCGCCCTTGCCGTTGACGAAATCGCGCAGCGTGGTACCGCCACGCGTGATGGCCTCGGCGAGGATGTCGCGTATGGCTTCGGTCAGGCGCAGATAGCGTTCGGCGCCTATGCGCCCGGCCTCGCGCAACGGATGAATGCCGACGCGAAACAGGGCCTCGTTGGCATA
Organism: Perlucidibaca sp.; assembly: GCA_023265995.1. Lineage (GTDB taxonomy): Bacteria > Pseudomonadota > Gammaproteobacteria > Pseudomonadales > Moraxellaceae > Perlucidibaca. Next base: position 24,477 of record JAHFSA010000005.1, on the reverse strand, counting down.
GATGTTCCCCACCCCGACCACGACATGGCTGTCCATGAGAAAGCTCTTCACCGGTGCGCTCTTGCCGCGACTCTGACTGAACAGATGGTCGTCGCCGAAATCGGCTGACAGCGGCTCCGGTCCGAGGCTGGCGAGCAGCGGATGGCTCTGCGGGTCGGCCAGCTGTGCGCCGGTCAGCCACAGGCAGCAGCCGAAGCGGCGCGGGTCGTGGAAGCGCAGCTCCCAGCCGGAATCGATATCCCAGACGAGATGGTCATGTGTCTTGCGTGGTGTGCCCGGTGTCACCAGGCGCAGGCTGCCGGACATGCCGAGGTGAATCATCATGATGCCGGCTGCGGTGTGGAACAGCAGGTACTTGCCGCGCCGGCTGATGCCGGTGACGGTCTGTCCGGCGAGCATGGCCGGCAGTTCCGCCGGCACCGGCCAGCGCAGGCGGGCGTCGTGCACGGTCAGGGCGCGAATGCGCCGGCCTTCGACATGCGGGGCCAGGCCGCGACAGGTGGTTTCTACTTCGGGGAGTTCAGGCATGGCGCGATTGCAGCGCGAGTAGCGCCATCTGTCCAGTGCTCCGTGCTCAGACGTGAAAGGCGAGGCCGCTTTGCCGCAGTGTCGCCAGGATGCGGGTGCAGGCGGCCATGGCGGCCTCCTGGCCGAGGTCGGGCGTGATGGCGGCCAGATGTGCTGCGAGAGCCTGCAGGCTGATGCCGGTCTCCTTGCTCAGGATGAGCTCGATCAGCCAGGCCGCCAGCGGCTCGACCTCCAGCACGCGTACCTGCTCGTGCTGGTCGCGCCAGACCAGAAGGCAGACCGGCGAGGGCACCAGGCTGGCGGCATCCTCTTGGCCACGCCAGGTGTGCACTCGCCATTGGTAGGCCAGCGGCCAGGTCGGCGCCGCCAGTCGCAACTGCTGCTCCGGGCTGGCGGGAAAGTCGTCGCCGGCCAGCAGGGTGGCGGCATCGGCACTGGCATTGGGGGTGTCGGCAATGGCGGCGGCGAGCTCCATCCACTCGAAGTGCAGCAGCTCTGTCAGCCAGGGGCAGGCGGCCAGTTCAGGCCAGTCCAGGCTCTCGATGTACTCACGAAAATGCAGTGATATGTCGTAAAAGAATGGCGATTCACAGCGAAAATCAGAGAAAAATCCGGATTTAAGCTTTTCGCCAAGCGGCTCTGGCAGCAATGCCAGTGCGACCGGGAAGGTGCCTTCGACAAAGGTCATGACGTTGTTGAAGAGCAGCTCACGGTAGATCGCCAGGCGTCTGCTCTCCACGCCCTCGGGAGCTGGGGCATCGGCGGGATGACGCAGCCAGTTGGTGAAGCCGGCCTGGATGCCGGCGAAGGACTCAGCCATGGCGTGGCTCCGCCCGGGTCGGGGCCGCGACATGCTTGCCGGCAGCCAGCGCCTGATGCTGGCGGATGATGTCCATCTCGCTCAGCAGCTCCGGCAGCGGCGGAATGTTGAAGTCGCGCTCCAGCAGCGTCGGCAGCACGCCGAAGCGGCGGTAGGCCGATTGCAGCAAGTCCCAGACCGGCGTGCAGACGTCATCGCCATGCGTATCAATGCGCAGGTCTTCGGCTTCGACGCAGTGCCCGGCAATGTGTGCGTAGCGGATGCGTTCGCCCGGCATGGCGGCGAGAAACGCTTCGGCGTCATAGCCGTGATTGATGCTGTTGACGTAGATGTTGTTGACGTCGAGCAGGAGGTCGCAGTCGGCGCGTTCGAGCACGGCCTTGATGAAGTCGGCCTCGCTCATTTCGGCTCCCGGCGCGGCGTAGGTGGAGACGTTCTCCAGAATCAGGCGGCGGCCGAGCAGGTCCTGGACCTGACGCACGCGGGCGGCGACGTAGTCGGCGGCGGCTTCGGTCATGGGGATGGGCAGCAGATCGTAGAGGTGTCCGGAATCGCCGGTATAGCTCAGGTGTTCGGAGTAGGCGCGGATCTGGTGCTGATCGAGAAAGTCGCGCAGGCGCTGCAGGAAGTCGATATCCAGCGGAGCCGGGCCGCCTATCGACAACGACAGGCCGTGACAGACAACGGGGTGGCGCTCGGTCAGCCGGCGCAGGTCGCGGGCATATTGCCCACCCATGCCCAGCCAGTTCTCCGGCGCGATCTCGAGGAAGTCGGGGAGGGTGGCGGCCGGCACCCGGTCGAGCTCAGCCAGGAAGCTGCGCCGCAGACCGAGACCGGCACCACTGACGGGAAAGCGTGAAGAGGTCATCCCGTCGCTCCGTGACTTACTTCTTCATGTTGGCGCCACACTTGCCTTCCTCGGCCTTCTTCTTGGCGCCACACTTCGCCTCTTCAGCCTTCTTGTTGGCACCGCATTTGGCTTCTTCTGCTTTCTTGGCGCCGCACTTGCCTTCAGCCGGCATGCTGGTGGCGGTGTCGGCTGCTGCCGGAGCCGGAGTTTCGGCGGCGTGGGCAATGCCTGCAACGGAGAGGGCGAGCATGGCGGCGATCGGGGTCAGGGTCTGCAGCTTTTTCATGATTCTTTTCCTCTGATTTCAAGTTGGCGCCAGCAGCTGGTTGCCGGTGACATCACTTAGATACGTCGGAGGCACGGGTGTTACAGCTGCGCTGCAAATTTCTTTTCCCGTGATCTCGCCGCGCCCTCAAACCCCTTGATCGCGGGCTGACAGTGCAGGCTGCGGGCACCGATCAGTGCTGATGATTCGAGTGATCCAGAGCGGACATCCAGGCCTGGATCTGCGCCTCCGTGGGTGGTTTGGGCTGGCGCCGGCCGAGCGCGCGCAGCAGGGTCAGGATCTGGATCACGGCCAGACGGCAGTTGCCGCAGCGCAGCAGATGCCAGACCACTTGCAGGTTGACACGCCAGGGCAGTGCTCCGGAGAGGAATTCGGTGGCATTCGTGCCGACATCGCGACAGTTCAGCATTCTCCGGTCTCCTCGTAGTGCGACACCATGGTGAACACGCGAATACGGGCGCGATGCAACAGCACCCTGAAATTAGATGGCGTGATGGCCAGGGTGTTACAGATTTCCTGAGCAGAAAGTCCTTCTATGTCTTTCAGGGTCAATGCCAGGCGCTGACCTTCCGGCAGTTCCGCCATGTGGTGGTCGAGGCATTCCTGCAGGACGTGCGCCTGCAGCAGGGCATCCGGGGTGTCATCGCTCCACTGCTGGAACTGGACTCCCCACTGCATGCCGAACTTGCCGCCGGGGATGAAGGCGCCGGTGAGCGGATCATGTTCGCTTTCCAGGCCTTCGAGAGAGACTTCCTTCCGCTGCGAGCGCAGATAGTTGTAGGCCTTGTTGATGGTGATGCGCACCAGCCAGGTCTTCAGTCCGGAGCGGCCCTCGAACTTGTCGATGGCGCCATAGACCGAGATCCAGGCCTCCTGGACGGCGTCTTCCGCATGTCGTGGCGCCACCGAGCGGGCGGCCGCGAGCATGGCGCCGCCAAAGCGCTGCATGGCTTCGCGATAGGCTTCGCGGTCACCGATGCGCAGGCCGCCGAGCAATTCGGCCTCGCTGCTGCCGGCGTTGATGCGTGAGTTGGCGGGATTGACCGAGGCCATGCTGACTCCTTGCTAGGGTGATGTGCGTGTCGTCTGGGCCAGGCTGGCGAGGGCCTGACGGCCGCTCCAGTCGCGGGCGAACTGTTGCGCCACGCGTCCGCTGCGTGAGGCGCGGGTCTGGGCCCAGCGCAGGCATTCGCCGCGCACCTCGTCGTTCCAGCTCGTGTAGCCGAGCTGGCGCAGGTGGTGCTGCACCAGTTCCAGATAGTCATCCTGCTTGAAGGCCAGGAAGGACAGCCAGAGGCCGAAGCGTTCCGACAGCGAAATCTTCTCTTCCGTCGATTCGCCCGGATGTACCTCGTCCTCTATCCACTGGTATTCGCGGTTGTCGGCCTGCAGCGTGGGCATGAGGTAGCGACGGTTGCTGGTGGCATAGACGATGACGTTGTCCGGCGCTTCCTCGATGCCGCCGTCGAGCGCGGTCTTGAGAGCGATCAGCGCCGGATCCTGGCTGGCCACGGAAAAGTCGTCGACATAGAGGATGAAGCGCTCGGCGCGGCCACGCAGCGGCGCCACGATATCGGGCAGATCGCTGAGGTCGTGCGGCGCGACTTCGACCAGGCGCAGGCCCTGAGCGGAGAATTCGGTCAGCAGCGCCTTCACCAGGGTCGACTTGCCGGTGCCGCGGGCGCCGGTGAGCAGGGCGTGATTGGCCGGCAGGCCGCGCACGAACTGCTCGGTGTTGAGGCGCATGGCGGCTTTCTGGCGTTCTATGCCGAGCAGATCGTCGAGACGGGCATGCTGGACCGAGGCGATGGCCTGCAGGCGTCCCTGGCGCCAGCGCCAGGCGATGATGCCGGGCTGGAACGGTGATTCGGCTGGGGTGAGAGCAGTATTTTCAGCGGACATCGGCGGCCATCGGCGGTCAGTGATAGGCCCGAGTATATGGGGGCTGACAAGCCGACATGAACTGGACAGCCACAAAAAAGCCCGGACATGCCGGGCTTTTTCGCGGGAAACCGATCAATTACTTGATCTTGGCTTCCTTGAAGATCACGTGCTGACGGATCTTGGGATCAAACTTCTTGATCTCCATCTTTTCCGGCATGGTGCGCTTGTTCTTCGTGGTCGTGTAGAAGTAGCCGGTGCCAGCAGTGGACACGAGACGGATCTTGTCACGCATGATTCAGCTCCTTAGACCTTGACGCCCTGGGCACGCAGGTCGGCAACGACCACGTCAACACCCAGCTTGTCGATGGTACGCATGCCCTTGGTGGACACGCGCAGACGCACAAAACGCTTCTCGCTTTCCAGCCAGAAACGGTGGTAGTGCAGATTCGGTTCGAAGCGGCGCTTCGTCTTGTTGTTGGCGTGCGACACGTTGTTGCCAACGATCGGACGCTTGCCGGTAACTTGGCAAACCTTGGACATTTCTCGTCTCCGCGATGCAATTCAGTTCGCCGCCCTGTGCGGCGATGCGACGCCGACGAAAAAAGTCGGCTGACAGCAAGGGCGCGTTTTATACCAGAACCCACATCGCGCTTCAACGCAAATGCTGAAATTTTGTGCCGGAAGTGTGCGTTCGGGTTCTCAGCCACTGTCCGGGCGTCATCCCTTTCCAGCGCCGGAAGGCGTGCAGGAAGCTGGCGGGCTCGGCATAACCCAGGCGTTCGGCGACTTCCGTCGTGTTCAGGCGCTGGCTGGTGAGCAGTTCTTCCGCCAGGGTTTCGCGGACCTCGTCGATGAGGGCGCGAAAGGATGTCTGCTCGGCGTCGAGGTGGCGATGCAGGCTGCGCAGGCTGAGACAGAGCGTGGCGGCGATGCTGGCCATGGCCGGCATGTGGCCGGGCTGGCGCAGCAGCAGGTTGCGGACCTGGCCGGACAGGCCCGAGCGCTGGCGGCGGCGATCCAGCAGTTCGCGACACTGGGCCTCGCAGAAGGCGGCGGTGACCGGGCTGGCCTGCGGCAGCGGCAGGTCGAGCAGGACGTCGGGAACAATGGCGTACGATGTATCGGCATTGAACTGGCTGATGGGGCCGAGCACGGCCTCGTAGCGTGCGCGCAGGCCATCCTCGGCAAAGCGCAGGGTGCTCAGTCGCAGCGGTATGGCCTGGGCGAAGAGCTCGCGCTGTATGGTCATGATGGCGGCGGCCTCGCGCTCGACCATGAAGCGCTGCATGTCCGGCGGCACTTCGCTGTCATCTATGACCAGCCTGGCCTCGCCGTCGTGCTGCTCGAAACGGACCTTGCAGAAGGCGAAGGTCAGCTCGATGTAGCGCAGACCGACCTCTATGGCGCTGCGCAGCGTGGGGCTGCTGAGCAGGGTGAAGCCCCAGATGCCGTAGCTGCTCAGGTGATAGCGCAGACCTGCTTCCAGCCCCAGGCCTTTGTCGTCGCCGAGCAGCAGCTGCAGCTGGCGGGCAACCTGGAGCTCGTCACGGGCGCTGACCACGGCCTGCGGGTCCTGCAGCCGGGCCAGTTGCAGATGCGTGCCCTGCAGGCAGCGCTCGGGCTCCAGCCCGTGCTCGCGGGCGAGATCGAGCAGGATGTTGACGCTGGCGCTGCTGCGCGGGAAATCCCAGGTAGCCATGTCGTGATGCCGTTTTAGCGGGACAGATTGGCGGAAAATATCAATAACGTGACCGGTTTGACCACTACAAGCTGACGAGTGTCTGGTTAAGCTGGGTGAAGGAACAGATTACTGCCTGCGAGGTCGCCGCGACATGACATCCACCAACGTGCTTGACGCAATCATCATTGGTACCGGTTTCGGTGGTATCGGCATGGCCATACAGCTGCAGCAGGCCGGCATGAACAACTACCTGGTGCTGGAGAAGGCCGCCGATGTCGGCGGCGTCTGGCGCGACAACCAGTATCCGGGTGCCGCCTGCGATGTGCCGTCGCACCTTTACTCCTTCTCCTTCGCGCCGAACAGCACCTGGTCGCACAAGTACGCGCGCCAGGACGAGATCCACGGCTACATCCGCCGCTGTGCCGACCGTTTCGGCGTGACGCCGCAGATCCGTTTTCGCTGCGAGGTGGTCAGTGCCAGCTTCGACGCCGCGGCCGGCTGCTGGCAGGTGCTTGTCGACAATGGCGAGACCTACAGCGCCCGAGCGCTGATTACCGCCATGGGCCAGCTCAACCGTCCGGCCTTCCCGGCCGTGCCCGGCATAGACAGCTTCCGTGGCGAGGTTTTCCATTCGGCGCGCTGGCGCAAGGATATCGATCTGCGCGGCAAGCGTGTGGCCGTGGTCGGCACCGGCGCCAGCGCCATCCAGTTCGTGCCGGCCATCGTGCCGCAGGTGCAGAGTCTGGTGCTGTTCCAGCGCTCGGCGCCGTACGTGATTCCGAAGCCGGATCGCGGCTACAACGCGCTGGAGAAGATCGCCTATGCGCAGGCGCCACGCCTGCTCGCCGGCAGCCGCAGCTGGCAGTACCTCTCGCACGAGTATCGCGCGCTGGCCTTCACCTCCATCCACAGCTTCCTGGCCGCGCCCCTGCGCGAGTTCCGGCGCCAGCTCAAGCGCCAGGTCAGCGACCCGGTGCTGCGTGACCAGCTGACGCCTACCGATCCCATAGGCTGCAAGCGCATCCTGCTTTCCAATGACTACTATCCGGCGCTGGCGCAGCCGCATGTCAGTGTCGTCAACGGTGCTGTGCAATCTGTCGATGCCAGCGGCATCACCGGTGCCGACGGCGTCCGTCACGAGGTCGATGTCATCATCTACGGCACCGGCTTCAAGGCCACCGAGTTCCTGGCTCCGCTGCACATCACCGGCCTCGACGGGCGCGTGCTGGCGGATGTCTGGCGCGATGGCGCCGAGGCGCATCTGGGCATTGCCGTCAGCGGCTTCCCCAATCTGTTCATGCTCTACGGTCCCAACACCAATCTCGGCCACAGCTCCATCATCTTCATGCTGGAGAGCCAGATGGCCTACATTCGCCAGTGCCTGGGCAAGCTGCGTGACGAGCGTCTGCGCTATCTCGATGTCCGGCCTGAGGTCCAGGCCGGTTTCAGCGAGGAGATCCAGACCAGGCTGCGCGGCTCGGTGTGGCAGAAGGGCTGTCACAGCTGGTATGTCAACGAGCATGGCCGCAACGTGACGAACTGGCCGGGCTTTACGGCCGAGTATCGCTGGCGTACAAAGCGCCCCGACTGGAATGATTATTGCGTTGTGTCATGACGTGACGGGCGAGTGAAGAGGCGGGAAATGATGGAAACGAAGAGCGTGGCGCGCACCGTGGTGACGACTGAACTCAAGGGCCTGAAGCGATTGCAGAGCCTGGTGGCGCGGCAGGTCCTGCCGCGGGTCATCAGCACCACCATCCGCCCGCTCTGGAGCAGTGGGCTGCCGGTGACCTGGCAGCGCAGGATCACCAGTGCCTTGCTGCACAACGGCTGGGTGCCGCGTGCCGCGCAGGTGTCGGAGACTCAGCTCGGCAGCATTCGCAGCGAGTTGATCACGCCGGCCTCGGGTGCCGGCGATCGCGTGGTGTTCTATGTTCATGGCGGCGGCTACGTGGTCTGCTCGCCGCGCACGCATCGACCGCTGACCTCGCGTCTGGCGCTGGCGCTCAATGCCACCACCTATGTGCCGCATTACCGGCTGGCGCCGGAGCATGTCTTTCCGGCCGGCCTCAACGATGTGCTGGCGGCCTATCGCGGCCTGCTCGCCAAGGGTGTCGAGCCTTCGCGCGTGGTCATCATGGGCGACTCCGCCGGTGGTGGCCTGGCGCTGGCACTGGCGCTGTCCATCCGTGACCAGAAGCTGCCGCTGCCGGGCAAGCTGGTGCTGATTTCGCCGTGGACCGACCTGACCCTGAGCGGTGAAACGCTGCGCAGCAAGAACGGCATCGACCCCATGCTGACCTGGAAGTGGATCACCGCCAAGACGCCGCTCTACGCCGGCCTCACCGATGCCGCGCACCCGCTCATCTCGCCGCTCTTCGCCGACCTTTCCGGTCTGCCGCCGACGCTGGTGCAGGTGGGTTCCGAGGAAATCCTGCTCAGCGACTCCGAGCGTCTGGCCGAGCGTGCTGCCGCTGCCGGCTGGGACCTCAGCCTCAATGTCTGGAACGGCATGTGGCATGACTTCCAGATCATGGGCTCGCTGCTGCCCGAGGCCGATGCCGCCATCGCCGACATCAGGGCGTTCGTCGAAGCCTGACCTGAACACACTCCCTGTCTGACGCACTGGCGGATGTGCCAGTGCGTTGCCTACCTGCTTCCAGGTGCGCCTTTCCGTGTGCACGAATATACAAATACTAGTATATTGGCGCAGGCATGAGGCCTTTGCATTTTGTCGGCAGCAGCCAGGATGATTTGCGTTACTTTCCGGCCGAAGTCAGGCGTCGCATGGGCATGGAGCTGATGCGTGTCCAGTCCGGCGCCATGCCTCTCGATTTCAAGCCGATGCCGGTGGTGGGGCGAGGGGTCTGGGAGATACGTGTGCGACTGGCAGGGGCGTGGCGGGTGATCTATGTCGCCCGGTCAGCAAGGGCGATATATGTCCTGCATGCCTTTCAGAAGAAAACGCAGAAAACGGCACAGAGTGATCTGTGCCCTGGCGGCGCATCGTTGCCGCCTGATCGAGGAGTCCGGACATGAAATCTGATGATGACCGCTGGCATGATGAGCGCGTGATCGCTGGCAGTGGCAACACCTTTATCGACCTTGGCTTCGAGCCGGCCGAGGCGCGGGTGCTGGCCATGCGGGCCGAGATCATGTTGCGTATCGAGGCGCAGTTGCGCAGCCAGGGCTGGTCGCAGGCCGAAGCGGCGCGGAGACTGGGCATCACGCAGCCGAGGGTGTCACGCCTGGTACGTGGCGAGTGGCGCGACTTCAGTCTGGACACGTTGCTCAAGCTGGCTTTGCGCGCCGGTCTGGCGGCAACGCTTCGCGTCGCCTGAGCGTGCGGGCGCGGTAGTCGCCCGGCGTCATCCCGGTCCACTGCCGGAAGGCCTTGATGAACACCGTGGCCTCGCGGAAGCCGACCTGCTGCGCCACCGCCTGGATCGGCAGCGCGGTCTGGCGCAGCAGCGCCATGGCCTGATCGCGGCGCAGGTCATCCTTGATGACCTGGTAGCTGGTGCCTTCTTCGAGCAGCTTGCGGCGCAACGTGCGCCCGGTCATGAACAATTCCTCCGCCACCGTATCCAGCGCCGGATAACCCTCGTCCGGATTGCGTAGCAGCCGGCTGCGCACACGGTGCCCGAAGCTGCCCTGGAACACCGGTTTCACGAAGAAGCCCAGCGGCAGCTCGCGGATCAGCGCCTTGAGCTCGTCGCGTGTGCGCGTGATCGGCAGGTCCAGGATGCGGGCATCGAAGACCAGGGCGCTTTCGTCCTGATCGAAGTGATGCGCGCAGGGATAGAGCTGGTGGTATTCGGCCACGTGCGCGGGCGCCGGGTAGTCGAAGCGGGTTTCCAGCAACAGGATGCGACGGTTGATCAGCCAGCTCGCGAAGCGATACCAGCAGAGCATGATGGTCTCGCTGAGGACGTGACCGGTATCCATGTCCGGCCGCCGCAGACGCAGGCAGAAGTGCGCGCGCTCGTCCTCTTCGCGCAGGCTCAGGGTGATTTCGTCGCTGAGCACGCGATAGAAGTGGCAGCCATGGCGCAGGGCTTCGCCCAAGGTCCCGGCGGCGAGCGCGGTGTGCATCATCAGCGGAAAGGTGCCGACCCGGCTCGGGCGCTCGGTGAAGCCCATGAACTCGTCGCCGGACAGGCGCCAGAGCGCACGCATGAGGTTGGCGAACTGCACCGGCAGCATGCGCGCGCCGGGATCATCGAGCAGTGTGAGCGGAATGCCGGCCTCGCGCAGCAGGGCATCGCGGTCATGCCCGGTGGCGCTGGCGCGCGTCAGCATGGCGCGTATCACATGCGGCGAGACGGTGTGGTGCAGCGGGTTCATCGGATGCTCTCGGCAGCCTGTCCCATGGCTTGTCCCATTAAATCGGTGAAATCGCGGTTTATCTGGCCATATTGCCACTATTGGCAAGTTTCATGTCTCTTTTTATCTATTTTATTGCCGCTTTCCTCATTGTCGCGGGCGCCGCCTGATCCCACACTCGACTCCCGACAGACCTGTCAGTCATCACCAACTCATTCCCGAAGAGTGGCCGCCATGCATTTTCCTTCTCTCAACCATGACCTCGGCGAAACCATCGATGCCCTGCGCGATGCCGTGCAGCAGTTCGCCCAGGCCGAGATCGCGCCGATCGCCGATGCCGTCGATCGCGACAACCAGTTCCCCATGCACCTGTGGCGCCGTTTCGGTGACATGGGCCTGCTCGGTATCACGGTCGAGGAAGAGTACGGTGGTGCCGGTCTCGGCTATCTCGCCCATACCGTGGCGGTCGAGGAAATCTCGCGCGCCTCGGCCTCGGTCGGCCTGTCCTACGGTGCCCACTCCAATCTCTGCGTGAACCAGATCCGCAAGAACGGCAATGAAGAGCAGAAGCGCAAGTACCTGCCCAAGCTGATCAGCGGCGAGCACGTCGGCGCGCTGGCCATGTCCGAACCGGGCGCCGGCTCCGATGTGGTCAGCATGAAGCTGCGCGCCGACCTCAAGGGCGACCGCTACGTGCTCAACGGCAACAAGATGTGGATCACCAACGGTCCCGATGCCGACGTGCTGGTGGTCTATGCCAAGACCGACCTCGCCGCCGGCCCGCGCGGCATCACCGCCTTCCTGATCGAGAAGGGCATGAAGGGCTTCTCCACCGCCCAGAAGCTCGACAAGCTCGGCATGCGCGGCTCCAACACCTGCGAGCTGGTGTTCCAGGATTGCGAAGTGCCGGTCGAGAACGTGCTCGGCCAGGTCAACGGCGGCGTGCGCGTGCTCATGTCCGGCCTCGACTTCGAGCGCACCATCCTCAGCGGCGGCCCGCTCGGCGTCATGGCTGCCTGCATGGATGTCGTGCTGCCCTATATCCACGAGCGCAAGCAGTTCGGCCAGGCCATCGGCGAATTCCAGCTCATGCAGGGCAAGGTCGCCGACATGTATGTCGCGCTCAACACCAGCCGCGCCTATGTCTATGCCGTCGCCCGCGCCTGTGATCGTGGCGAGCCGGTGCGCAAGGATGCCGCTGGCGCCATCCTCTATTCCGCCGAACAGGCGACCTGGATGGCCGGGCAGGCTATCCAGGTGCTGGGCGGCAATGGTTACATCAACGAGAACCCGACCGGCCGCTTCTGGCGCGATGCCAAGCTCTACGAAATCGGCGCCGGCACCTCGGAAATCCGTCGCATGCTGATCGGCCGCGAGCTGTTCGGCGAGACCCTTTGATTCAATGTCCGTGATCCACGGTTTGTGATCCGTTGCCCGTGATCCGCTGTCTGGAGGTTTTATGAAGTCCGTCCGTATCGGTTGCGCCTCCGCTTTCTGGGGTGACACCAGCACTGCCGCCGCGCAGCTGGTGAATCATGGCGAGCTCGACTATCTGGTGTTCGACTATCTCGCCGAAGTCACCATGTCGATTCTCGCCGTGCAGCGCATGAAGGACCCGAGCCAGGGCTACGCCCGCGATTTCGTCGATGTCATGACGCCGCTGCTGCCGGCCGTGAAGGCACAGGGCATGAAGGTCATCAGCAATGCCGGCGGCATGAATGTCGGCGCCTGCCGCGATGCCCTCCAGGCCGCCGCGCTGGCCGCCGGCGTGACGCTGCGCATCGCCGTGGTCGAAGGCGATGACCTGACCGCGCGCCAGGGCGAGTTCCGCGAAGCCGGCATCACCGAGATGGAAACCGGCGCGCCGTTCCCCGGCATGCTGGTGAGCATGAACGCCTACCTCGGCGCCCCGGCAGTGGCGGAAGCGCTGAAGCAGGGCGCCGACATTGTCATCACCGGTCGTGGCGTCGACAGCGCCGTCACCCTCGGCCCGATGATGTACGAGTTCGGCTGGTCGGCGACCGACTACGACAAGCTCGCCCAGGGTTCGCTGGCCGGCCATGTCATCGAATGTGGCGCGCAGTGCACCGGCGGCAACTTCACCGACTGGCAGACCGTGGCCGACGGCTACGAGAACATGGGCTTCCCCTTCATCGACATCCGTGAAGACGGCTCCTTCCTGGTCGGCAAGCCGGCCGGCACTGGCGGCCTGGTCAGCGTCGGCACCGTCGGTGAGCAGATGCTCTACGAGATCGGCGACCCGCGCGCCTATCTGCTGCCGGATGTGCGCTGCGACTTCACCCAGGCCACGCTCGAGCAGGTCGGCCCCGATCAGGTGCTGGTGCAGGGCGCGCGCGGTTTCGCACCGCCCGACACTTACAAGGTCTCCGGCACCACGCCGCGCGGCAACCGCATCACCTCGACCTTCCTCATGGGCGGTCGCGATGCCGGCGCCAAGGCCGAGCGCGTGGCGCAGGCGCTGATCCGCAAGTGCGAAGCGCTGTTCGCCGACAAGGGCTGGGGTCCGTTCAGCGAGACCTCGATCGAGCTGCTCGGCACCGAGAACATGTACGGTCCGCATGCCCGCGCCGGCGCGCTTGCCACCCGCGAGGTCGTGGTCAAGATCGCCGCCAAGCACAAGGAAAAGGCCGCGCTGGTGCTGTTCTCCAAGGAACTGGCGCAGGCCGCGACCGGCATGGCTCCGGGCCTGACCGGCTACTTCGGCGGTCGTCCCAGCGTGCAGCCGGTGGTGCAGCTGTGGTCCTGCAAGGTGCCCAAGCGCGACGTCGCCATCACCGTCGATTTCGAGAGCGTGCGCACGCCGATCACGGTCATCGAAGGCTCGCCCTACGACGCCTCCATCCTGACTCCGCAGCCGGCCGGTGAAACCTGGACGCCGGGTGCCGATGCCGTCAATGTGCCGCTGATCAAGCTCGCCATCGCCCGCAGCGGCGACAAGGGCGACCACGGCAACATCGGCGTGATGGCCCGCGACCCGTCCTATCTGCCCTACATCCGCACGGCGCTCAGCGAGCAGCGCGTGGCCGATTACTTCGGCCATTTCATCGCGGCTAACGGCTCGGTGTCGCGCTGGGAGCTGCCGGGCAGCCACAGCTTCAATTTCCTCATCAAGCATGCGCTGGGCGGCGGCGGCATAGCCTCGCTGCGTATCGACCCGCAGGCCAAGTGCTTCGCCCAGATGCTGCTGGACCTTGATATCCCCGTGCCGCCCGCAGTCGCGGCCACGCTGAAGTGAGAGCGAGAAAATGACGGTACTGGAATCCCGCATCAACACCCAGGACGAGACCTATCGCGTCAATCGCGAAGGCATGCTGGCGGCCGTGGCCGCGCTGCGCGAAGTGGAAAGCAGTGTGCGCGCCACCGAAGAGAAGGCGCGCGGCAAATACCACAAGCGCGGCCAGATGCTGCCGCGTGAACGCGTGCATCTGCTGCTCGATCGCGGCTCGCCCTTCCTCGAACTGTCGACCCTGTGCGGCTACAAGATGCACGATGACAAGGACGGCTCGCTGGCCGGCGGCAACATGATCGCCGGCATCGGCTACATCGAGGGTGTGCGCTGCCTGATCGTGGCCTCCAACAGCGCCATCAAGGGCGGCACCATGACGCCGTTCGGTGTGCAGAAGACGCTGCGCCTGCAGGAGATCGCGCTGCAGCAGAAGCTGCCGGTGGTCTCGATGATCGAGTCCGGCGGAGCCAACCTGATGTACCAGGCCGAGCTCTTCATTCCGGGCGGCAAGACCTTCGCCAACCAGGCCCGCCTGTCGGCCGCCGGCATCCCCCAGGTCACCATCGTGCACGGTTCCTCGACCGCCGGTGGCGCCTACATGCCGGGTCTGTCCGACTACGTCATCATGGTGCGCAAGAACGCCAAGGTCTTCCTCGCCGGCCCGCCGCTGCTCAAGGCCGCCACCGGCGAGATCGCCGTTGACGAAGACCTCGGCGGCGCTGAGATGCATTGCCAGCAGGCCGGCACCGCCGAGTTCCTGGCCGAGAGCGATGCCGACGGCATCCGTCTCGCGCGCGAGATCGTGCGTGGCCTGAACTGGAATGCCGACCGTCCGGAGGTGCCGCGCCTGCCGGTGCGCGCGCCGCTCTACGACATCGACGAGATCTGCGGCGCGGTGCCGGCGGACTACCGCAAGCCCTATGACTGCCGCGAAGTCATCATGCGCCTGGTCGACGGTTCCGAGTTCCTCGAGTTCAAGAACGAGTACGACAAGCAGACCGTCTGCGGTCGCGCCAGCATCGACGGTCATGCCGTTGGCATCATCTCCAACAACGGCCCGATCACCACCGCCGGCGCCACCAAGGCCGGCCAGTTCATCCAGCTCTGCTGCCACGCCAACCTGCCCATCATCTATCTCATGAACACCACCGGCTACATGGTCGGCTCGGCGTCGGAGCAGGGCGGCATCGTCAAGCATGGCTCCAAGATGATCCAGGCCGTGGCCAACGCCACCGTGCCGCAGATCACCCTGGTCATGGGCGGCAGCTTCGGCGCCGGCAACTACGGCATGTGCGGCCGCGGCTTCGGTCCGCACTTCATCTTCGCCTGGCCCAACAGCCGCACCGCGGTCATGGGCGGCGAGCAGGCCGCCAAGGTCATGTCCATCATCACGCGTGAAAAATGGATCAAGGCCGGCAAGGAAATCGGCGAACAGGACGAGGCCATCCTGCAGATGCTGGAGATGCAGATCGTCAACAAGTTCGACGAGGACTCGCACCCGTTCGCGGCCTCCGCGCGCCTCTTCGATGACGGCCTCATCGACCCGCGCGACAGCCGCCGCGTGCTCTCGCTGACGCTGTCGGTGTGCCGCGAAGCCAAGCTGCGCGAGCTGCGCACCAACAGCTTCGGCGTGTCGCGATTCTGAGCAGGAGATGATGATGAGCTTTCCCGTTGCGCAATACCTGCTCACCGATTTCGACGCCGCCAGCGGCATCCTGCGGCTGACGCTCAACCGTCCCGAAGCCCGCAACGCGCTCAGCCCCGAGCTGCTCGCCGAGCTGGTCGCGGTCTTCCGTCATCTGCAGACGCGTGCTGATGTGCGTGTCGTGCTGATGCGCGGCAAGGGCGGTCACTTCTGCGCCGGCGCCGACCTCAAGGGCGTCTTCAGCGATGCCGCGCAGGCGGTGCCGGCCGGTCAGGTCGACCCCATCGTCGGCGTCAACCGCGCCTTCGGCGAGATGCTTCGCATCGCCGCCGCGATTCCGCAGGTGCTGATCACGGTCTGCGAAGGCGGCGTGCTCGGCGGCGGCTTCGGCCTCGCCTGCGTGTCCGACATCGCCTTCGCCCATGCCGACACCAGGTTCGGCATGCCGGAGACCTCACGCGGCCTGCCGCCGGCCCAGATCGCGCCGTTCGTGGTCGAGCGCATCGGCCTCACCCAGGCCCGCCGCCTCTGCCTGACCAGCGCCCAGTTCAACGGCCACGAGGCCCTGCGCCTCGGCCTCGTGCACGAGGTCTTCGCGGATGAAGCCGAGCTCGCCGAACGCCTGGCGCTGACCCTGACCCAGGTGCTGCGCTGCGCTCCGGCGGCCAACGCCCGCACCAAGCAGATCCTGCTCAGCGTCGGCCGCGTCGACCCTGATGCCGTGCTCGACCAGGCCGCCGCGCATTTCGCCGCCTGCGTGCGCAGCCCGGAAGCGCCGGAGGGCATCGGCGCCTTCCTGCAGAAACGTGAACCGAACTGGAGCGTCACGGTGAGCGCCGCCGATCTGGCCGCCGCCGCGACTGTCAGCGACAAGAAGGAGCAGTCGGCATGAGCCGCTTCGATACCGTATTGATTGCCAACCGCGGCGAGATCGCCGCCCGTGTCATCCGCGGCTGCCGCGCCCAGGGTTACCGCACCGTCGCGGTCTATTCCGACGCCGACCGCAATGCCCTGCATGTGCGCGAAGCCGACATCGCCATCTGCATCGGCGCCGGTCCGGTCGGCGAGTCCTATCTCCGCATCGACAAGCTGCTCGACGCCGCCCGCGTCAGCGGCGCCGGCGCCATCCACCCCGGTTACGGCTTCCTGTCCGAGCGTGAGGATTTCGCGCAGGCCGTGCAGGATGCCGGACTGGTGTTCATCGGTCCCGATCCCTCGGCGATCGAGGCCATGGGCAACAAGAGTGCTTCCAAGGAACGCATGATCGCCGCCAACGTGCCCTGCGTGCCGGGCTACCAGGGCGCCGGTCAGGATGACGATCTGCTGGTCGCGGAATCGATCAAGGTCGGCCTGCCGGTGATGGTCAAGGCCGCTGCCGGTGGCGGTGGTCGCGGCATGCGTCTGGTCCACGTCGAATCCGAACTCAAGGCCGCCATCCAGTCGGCGCGCAGCGAAGCCACCAACGCCTTCGGCGATGGCCAGCTGCTGATCGAGAAGGCGGTGCTGCAGGCACGTCACGTCGAGATCCAGGTCTTCGGCGACCGTCACGGCAATGTCGTCTACCTTGGCGAGCGCGACTGCTCCGTGCAGCGCCGCAACCAGAAGGTCATCGAGGAGGCGCCGTCGCCGGCGGTCAGCGAATCGCTGCGCGCGCGCATGGGCAAGGCCGCCGTCGCCGCCGCCAAGGCCGTCAACTACGTCGGCGCCGGCACCGTCGAATTCATGCTCGCCGCCGACGGTCATTTCTACTTCCTGGAAATGAACACCCGTCTGCAGGTCGAGCATCCGGTCACCGAGCTGATCTACGGCCTTGATCTGGTGTCCTGGCAGCTGCTGGTCGCCCAGGGCGAACCGCTGCCGCTGAACCAGGCCGAGCTCGACGAGCTGCGTCACGGTCACGCCATCGAAGTGCGTCTCTGCGCCGAAGACCCGGCCCGCGGCTTCCTGCCGCAGACCGGCAGGATCCTGGCCTGGCGCACGCCGACCGGTCCCGGCCTGCGCGCCGACCACTGCGTGATCGAGGGCGGTGTCATCTCGCCGTACTACGACTCGCTGCAGGGCAAGCTCATGGCCTGGGGCGAGACCCGCACGCAGGCCATCCACAAGCTCATCGGCATGCTGCACGACACCGCCTTCCTCGGCGTCGCCAGCAACCGTGACTTCCTCATCGAGCTGCTCTCGCACCCGGATTTCCAGGGCCCGGGCGTGACCACCGGCTTCATCGCCGAGCATTACCCGGCCGAACGCATCACCGAGCTGGCCACGCCCACTGCCGCGCATCAGGCGCTCGCCGCCGCGCTCACGGTACATACCGACGCGCTGTCGCTGAGTCAGGGTGGTGGTCTCGATGCCTCGCTGCTCGGCTGGCACAGCGCCAACGGCACGCCGACCCTGCTCAAGCTGCGTCTCGGCGAGACCACGACCACGCTCGATGTCGAGGTCCGCGCCTTCGGCGATTACCAGGTCAGCGTCGATGACAGCGAGCAGCCCGCCGAAGCCGTGACCATCGTCGGCGTCGACGGTTGCCGCGTCGACTACCTCGCCCACGGTCGTCGCCGTCACGCCTGGTTCGCGCGTGATGGCCAGCGTCTCTGGCTGGCCACCGAGACCGTCACCGCGGTCTATGACGACGCCACCTACGAGCCGGCGCAGACCGCCGAGGCCGGCAGCGACGGCCGCATGCTGGCGCCCATCGATGGCAAGGTCGTGGCGGTGTCGGTCGAAGTCGGTCAGGTGCTGGCCAAGGGCGATCCGCTGCTGGTGCTGGAAGCCATGAAGATGGAATTCCGCCTGCAGGCACCGGTCGCCGGCACCGTCGAGGTGGTGACCGCCAGCGTCGGCTCGCAGGTCAGCCTGCGGCAGCTGCTGGTGCAGATCACGCCGGCGGCTTGAGCCTGAGGGGCGTCCCTGACGCCATCTCCTGACAGAATGCGATTTGCCTTTAAAGCAAAATCGCATTCTTTTCTGGGTTTCCGACGCTTTGCGCCAGTAACAAACCTCTGCCGACAATCTGGCCATGGATATCGGTCAGATCATCAAGGGGTTACGTGTGGAGCAGGGGCTCAAGCTGGAGTCCCTGGCGAACGATCTCGACCTCGCCACCAGCACGCTGTCGCGCATCGAGCGCGGCCTGCTCAACCCCTCGCTGCCCAGCCTGGAGCGCATTGCCATGGCGCTGGGCGTGCGCGTCAGCGACATCTTCCGCGAGGCCGAGCAGAACGACCCGGCCTGGGCCAGCCGCGTGCGCGAGCTGCCCGACAACTACGATGGTCAGAGCCTGCAAATGCGCAAGCTCTTCCACTCCCTCGATGATGACGGTCGGCGCGTGGCGCTGGACCTGCTCAAGTCCATGTCGCGCTCGCCGCGCCAGGGCTGATTCAACAGACAGACGAGCCGCTTTTGCCACCATTGCCGAGCGCCATCGGCTTTGGCAGACTAGCCGGCGTCCATTCGACATGGGCCGATAGCTCAGCTGGGAGAGCGCCGCGTTCGCAATGCGGAGGTCGGGAGTTCGATCCTCCTTCGGTCCACCATAAAATCAAAGACTTAACGGTTGAAAACGACCGTTTGTCGCTCAGCCATCGAATTATTGTCCAAATGAGCTGCTAGAAGATGGAGCGGCTCATGCTGTCTTCTTCTCAATTGCTTTGAGTACCAGGTTGTCCAAAGCCTCCGGGATCAACTCGTAGCCTTTGCCACGCGTCCGAGGCTCAATATTTCCCATGCGTAAACTTGCAAGTAATGGTTGGCTTGCAAAGCTTGCTTGATGCTATTGAGCAGGAGAGGACCACGCCTGGACTGAATGAGGCGCTTGATTGACAGTGAGATCGTCAACGAGCTGCTGCCTGAGATTTCTTTGAGGTGAGTACAGTCGTCGATAAAGTTCACAAAATAGTGGCTAGGGTTGTCGGTCCCCATCTGCCTCCAACAGTCAATCAGCCTCTCTAGGCGCGAAGTGGTTGTGATGCCGACGCGCTCTTCCGTCGGATTTCCATCTGCGTTAGTGGCCGTACTAGACGTGGTAGAGACAGGGTGTTTCTCAATCGCCGTCGCCACTAATAGATTGTCCGAATGGTGCCCGCATCGACATCGCCAACAAGGGCATCTACAGCAAGCAGGGCCTGAAGATCATGAAGCGCATCCGCTGCTCCGTGAACGCCAGCGACTCCGAGTGCAGCGCGCCGTCCGAATCGACCTGGAACTGAGCTGACAGCGACGGGGGGAATGTCCTCCCGTCGCCATCCCTGAACACATTTTAATACACGTTTAATGCGCTGGTTGTCGCGGCTTGCGAGGGTGCTTTCGTACACTACCGGGAGTATCCTCGTCCGAGCACTCCCATGGCCATGCCATCGCGTCACAACCTCTGGGTGATCTGCCTGCACTGGCTGACCTTCATCCTCGTCCTGACCACGGTCACCGTGGTTTTCTATGCCGACGATCTTCAGGATCGCGGTCTGCACAACCGCCTCATGGACACGCATCGCACTCTGGGCGTGATTCTGCTCGCGCTGGCGCTGTGGCGTCTGCTGGTGCGCCTGCTCGTCACGGCACCATCGCTCGAGGCGCCAAGCCGGCTGATCGCGGCGCTCGGCAGGCTGTCCCATGCCGGGCTCTATCTGCTCTTGCTGACGGCGTCGGTGAGCGGCTGGCTGATGACCAATGCCGCCGGCAAGCCGGTGACCTTGCTGTCGCTGGAGTTGCCTCGTCTGGTCGGGCGTGATCGCGCCCTCGCCGAGACCCTGCATGATGGTCACGAGTTGCTGGCCTACGGCTTTCTTGCCCTGGTGGTTGTGCACATCCTGGCGGCGCTCTGGCATCAGTTTGTCGTCAAGGATGACCTGATGCGCCGCATGTCGCCCTTTGCCGCCAGCAAGAAAACTCACTGAAGAGACCGCATGACCATGACCGCCGTTTTCACGAGGCTGCTTGCCGGCAGCCTGCTGGCCGCCACCAGCCTGATGTTCAGCCTGCCCGCCCAGGCCCTGCCCAGCTATGCCCGCCAGACTGGCGAGGAGTGCAGTGCCTGCCATGTTGGAGGCTTCGGGCCGCAGCTCACGCCGCATGGCATCAGGTTCAAGGTAGGTGGCTACTCGGATTCGGATGGCAAGGACGGTCATGTGCCGCTGTCGGCCATGCTGGTGGCGAATTCGGCGGGTTTGCGCAAGGGCAGCCCTGATCTGGGCGCCGACAATGACGTCAAGGACAACCACAACATCTCCGCCCAGGAAATTTCGGCCTTCCTGGCCGGTCGCTTCGCGCCTGGCCTCGGCAGCTTTGCCCAGGTCACCTACTCGGGCATAGAGCACAAGACCAGCATCGATAATGTCGACATCCGCTATGCCCATGAGCTGGATCTGGGCGGTCAGGGCGCCACGATCGGTCTGTCGCTGAACAACAACCCGACAGTGCAGGATCCGTTCAACACGCTGCCAGCCTGGCGCTTTCCCTATACCTCTCCTGACCTGGCGCCATCCGGTGAAGCTGCTCCGCTGATCGATGGCGGTCTGGAGCAGGCGGTCTACGGCACCACCGGCTATTTGTCCATGGACAACGGTCTCTACGCCGAGCTTGGCGTTTACAACCAGATCAACCGGCGAACCCTGGATCATCTCAATGTCGAGCCGGACAGCGTGCTCGACAATTCGGCGCCTTACGCCCGTCTGGCCTATCACAGGGATCTGCATGACCAGGCCTTCTCGCTCGGTCTGGTTGGTCTCGACGGCAAGATGCGCGAGGCAGGCAGCAGCAGCGGTGCCCGCACCAATGATTTCTATGACACCGGTGTGGATGCCAGCTACCAGTTCCTTGGAACGCGGCGCCACATCTTCACGCTCGACACCAGCTTCATCCGCGAGCGGCAGAGGCGCACTCTGGCCCATGACAACGGCGAGGCTGATCAGGTCAGCGGTCGCCTGAACCAGTTCAATCTCGGCGGCTCCTACTACTTCGACAAGACCTATGGACTGTCGGCGCGACTGTTCGATACACGTGGCACGGCCGACAGCCTGTATTACAGCGACGGCTATCTCAACGGCTCGCCCAACACCCGCGGCTATACGCTGCAGGCGGACTGGTCGCCATTGAGCAAGAGCGCGCCCTTCGGCACCTGGCTGAACTTCCGTGTCGGCGTGCAGTACACCGGCTATGACCGCTTCAACGGTGCCAGCCGCAATGAGGTGATTGCCATGCCCAGCGGTGACCTGCGTTCGCCGTCGGACAACAACACACTGTCATTCTTTTTCTGGGGCGCCTACTGATGATGCGGTTTCATGACGGACGGCGGGCCGCGCTGGTGGTCGTGCTCGGCTGCCTGCTGGCCGGGCAGGCGCTGGCTGCTGGCGATGTGGCACGGGGTGGCGATGTCTTCGATAGCGAATGCAGCGACTGTCACAGCCTGAAGGCAGGCAAGAACCGCAAGGGGCCGTCGCTGTTTGCTGTGGTCGGGCGCGCTTCGGCCAGCCAGCCGGAGTACAACTACTCCGATGTGCTGCGCAAGACGCACTGGACCTGGACGCCGGAACAGATTGACGTCTACATCAAGTTGCCAAAGGCATCGGTGCCGGGCGGGCGCATGAAATACGATGGTCTGGCGGATGCCGGCAAGCGCGCCGATGTCATTGCCTTCCTGTCCACCATCAAGTGAGTTCGCGCTTTCCCGTGCGCCTCGTTATGCTCCCGTGATCCGTTTGCGGCTTTGCGGGAGCTCTACTCATGAAATGGCAAACCGGCCAGCGCAGTGACAATGTCGTCGATGCCCGTGGCGGCGGTGGCGGCTTTGGCGGCCGCGGGCCTCGCCTGGGTCTGGGCGGCATCGCGATTGTGGTGGTGATCGGCCTGCTGCTCGGCAAGAGCCCCATGGAGATGCTCGGTCTGGTCGGCCAGCTCGGTGGCCAGGGTGGCGCGGTGACGGCGGAGCAGGGTGCGGCGCCGCCGGCGAATGACGAGGCGGCGGACTTCGTGCGCGTCATCCTGGGCGAGACCGAGACGGTCTGGGGCGAGATCTTCCAGCAGTCGGGGCAGCAGTATCAGCCTCCGAAGCTGGTGCTGTTCTCGGGCAGCGTCGAGTCGGCCTGTGGCAGCGCCAGCGCGGCGTCAGGCCCGTTCTATTGCCCCGGCGATCAGCAGGTCTATCTCGATATGTCGTTCTTCGAGGACATGAAAAGCCAGCTCGGTGGTGGCGGCGACTTCGCCTATGCCTATGTGATCGCGCACGAGGTCGGCCACCATGTGCAGAATCTGCTCGGCGTGAGCGCGCAGGTGCAGCATGCCCGCCGTAGCGGTCAGCGCGTCGAGGGCGATGGCGGCCTGTCGGTGCGGCAGGAGCTGCAGGCCGACTGCTACGCCGGGGTCTGGGCACAGCATGCCGAGCAGAAGCTGCACTGGCTGGAGTCGGGTGATGTCGAGCAGGCACTGAGCACGGCCACGGCCATCGGCGATGACCGCCTGCAGCAGCAGTCGCAGGGCACGGTGGTGCCGGATGCCTTCAGCCACGGCACTTCCCGGCAGCGCGTGCGCTGGTTCCGCGCCGGCTTCGAGTCCGGTGATCCAGGGCGCTGCGATACCTTCTCGGCGGCCAGTCTGTGAGAGGCTGACCGGCCCCGGGCTTCAGTTCAGGATGGCCAGCACGTTCTCCGGCGGACGCCCGATCACGGCGCGTTCGCCGCGTACCACCAGCGGTCGTTGCAGCAGCACCGGATGCGTCGCGACGGCTGTCAGCAGAGCCTGGTCGGACAGCGCGGCGTCGGCGAGGCCGAGCTCGGCGTAGGGCGTTTCGCCGTCACGGATCATGGCGCGCACGGGCAGGCCGAGCAGGGCATGCAGGGCTGTCAGCGTGCCCAGGTCGGGCGGTGTCTTCAGGTATTCCACGATTTCCAGCGGTTCGCCGAGACGGGTGGCGGCGGCGTCGACCAGGGCCAGGGTCTCGCGCGACTTCGAGCAGCGCGGGTTGTGGTAGATGGTGATCATGGCGTGATGTCCGGCGTGTACTGTCTGCGGAATGGTGATGCAGCAGTATAGCGCTGCCACTACAATCAGCGCCTTCGAGTCACCCCCTTGCCACTTCGGTATCTGTCATGAAGCGTCTGGCCCTGTCGGCTTTGCTGATCTTCCTCACCCTCTTCGCCGCCGGCTGCATGAGCCGCAAGCCGGTACCCGTGCCCGTGGTGGCGCGCGAGCCGGTGATCGCGCTGGCGCTGGGCGGCGGTGGCGCCAAGGGCTTCGCCCACATTGGCGTGATCAAGGTGCTGGAGTCGCATGGCATACGCGCGAAGATAGTCACCGGCACCAGCGCCGGCAGTTTTGTCGGTGCGCTTTATGCCAGCGGCAAGTCGCCGTTCGAGCTGCAGGAAATCGCGCTGGCCTTTCAGGAGTCGGACATTCGTGATCTGACCGTGAGCCGGCAGGGCTTCCTGGTCGGCCAGCGCCTGCAGGATTACGTCAACCAGCTGGTCGGCAACCGCAGCATCCAGCAGTTCCCGCTGCGTTTCGCGGCGGTGGCGACGGCCATGGACAGCGGCCGCAAGACGGCCTTCAACAAGGGCAATGCCGGTCAGGCCGTGCGTGCCTCCTGCAGCATTCCCAATGTCTTCCTGCCGGCGACCATCAACGGCACGCGCTATGTCGATGGCGGCCTGGTCAGTCCGGTGCCGGTGGAGACCGCGCGTGACATGGGCGCCGACCTGGTCATTGCCGTGGATATTTCGGCGCGACCGGAGGCCGGCAAGTCGGGCGTGCTCGGCACCCTCGACCAGACCCTCAACATCATGGGCATGCAGGCGCTGGCGCGTGATCTCGCCGTGGCCGATGTGGTGATTTCGCCGCGCGTGAACAGCTTCGGCGTGGCCGATCTGGAGGCGCGTCACCGGAGCCTGCTCGAGGGCGAGCGTGCCGCGCAGGCGCAGCTCGATGCCGTGCGTCAGGCCATAGCGAAGTTCAAGGCGTCGCCGGCGGCGTTGCAGCCGGCTCCGGCCGCGCGTCTGTAGGCGTCGCGTCGCTCAGGCGGGCGGACGCAGGCGCAGGCGGATTTCGCTGGCCACCGGCAGGTGGTCGGACAGGCGCTCGTCGAGCACCTGCACCGAGGCGACCTGCAGTCCGGGTGATGCCAGCATGTGATCCAGCGCTCGCGCCGGCGCCCAGCTCGGGAAGGTGTGCTGGTTGTGCAGCGCGCGCAGGCGGGCGGCGCGTATGTCGCCATGCCCGTTGAGTTCG
>JAHFSA010000004.1 GCA_023265995.1 Perlucidibaca sp. | reverse complement strand
AGCCACCAGGACCTTCAGCATCCTACTCAAGTCGTTGATATTCAACAGCTTTTTCAGATCATCAACGCTCATCGCGTCGGTGTGGGGCGCATTATAGGGACGCCAGAGCAGGCGTCAACAGCTTTCCTCAAAAATCCTTCCGACCGCTCACTTTTCCAACGCCACCGATCACTACTCGACCAGATCGTGCAGAACTTGCACGAATCCGGCCTTTTTCCCGACCGACGGTCAGCGCACCGTGACGCGGGCGATCGCCTTCTTGCCCGCCTGGATGACATGGCTGGCGCCGGCACGCATGCCGAAGCCTGCTTCGGCGACCACGCCATCGACATAGACCGCACCACGCTGGATGACATCCTTGGCGGCGGCAGAGTTCTTGGTCAGGCCGGCGCGATTGAGCAGAGCCACCAGATGCAGCATCTCCTGACCGTCCTCGAGGACGATCTCGACCTCGGGCACATCATCCGGGATCTCGCCCTTCTGCAGGATGTTGCCGGCGCCCTTGTGCGCATTGGCCGCCGCTTCGGGACCATGGAAGCGGGCAATGATCTCTTCGGCGAGCAGGCGCTTGATCTCCTGCGGATTGCGACCGCCGGCGACCTCCTGCTGGAAGCCATCCACCTCTTCTGCAGAGCGGAAGCTCAGCAGCTCGAAGTAACGCCAGAGCACGGAGTCCGGAATCGACAGCAGCTTCTGGTACATCTCGCCCGGGGCATCGGCAACGCCGACATAGTTGCCCAGCGACTTCGACATCTTCTGCACGCCATCCAGACCTTCAAGAATGGGCAGCGTGATGCAGGTCTGCGGTTTCTGGCCGGCACGGCCCTGGAGCGTGCGCCCCATGAGCAGGTTGAACTTCTGGTCGGTGCCGCCGAGCTCGACATCCGCCTCCAGCTCGACCGAGTCCTGACCCTGCAACAGCGGATAGAGGAACTCGTGAATGGAGATGGACTGCTGCGCGGCAAAGCGCTTGCTGAAGTCGTCACGCTCCATCATGCGCGTAACGGTGTACTGCGCTGCGAGCTGGATCATGTCGGCGGCGGACTTCTTGCCCATCCACTCGGAGTTGAAGACGACACGGGTGTTCAGCGGATCAAGGATCTTGAAGACCTGATCGGCATAGGACTTGGCGTTCTCGGCAACCTGCTCGGGGGTGAGCGGCTTGCGCGTGACATTCTTGCCGGTGGGGTCACCGATCATGCCGGTGAAGTCGCCGATCAGGAAAATGACCTCATGGCCCAGGTCCTGGAAAACCTTGAGCTTGTTGATCAGGACCGTGTGGCCGAGATGCAGGTCGGGCGCGGTCGGATCGAAGCCGGCCTTGACGCGCAGGGGTCGTCCGCTGCGCAGCTTTTCCAGCAGTTCTTCAACCTGGATGATTTCTTCGGTGCCGCGCTGAATGCGCGCCAGTTGCTCTTCGGGGGTCATACGGCTATTCACCTCATCTGCAAGCCGGCGATTCTATCACCACCATGCCGCCGCTTCAGCGTGCCGCATGCGGGCGGCTTCCGCTAAGCTTGGGCATCACTTCAGGGAGCGCGCAGGTGGGCAACTATTTCATCGGGGTCATGTCGGGAACCAGTGTCGATGCGGCCGATGCCGTGGTGGTCGACTTCGATGGCGACACGCCGTTACGCCTGCTCGGCAGTGCCAGTCTGGCCTGGCCGGAAGAGCTGCGCGCCGAACTGCTGAGCCTGGGCGCCGGCGGCGACAACGAGCTGGATCGCGCCGGCGAGGCCGACCAGCGCGTGGCGCGGCACTTCGCCGACGTCATTGCGAGCGCCCTGCAGGACGCCGGCATGACATCCGCCGACATCCGAGCCATAGGCAGCCACGGGCAGACCGTGCGGCATCGCCCCAATGCCCGCCACCCCTTCACGCTCCAGCTCGGCGACCCCAATACGCTGGCCGAACTGACCGGCATGCCGGTGGTTGCCGACTTCCGGCGCCGCGACATGGCCGCCGGCGGTCAGGGCGCGCCACTGGTGCCGGCCTTCCACCAGGCCCTGTTCGCCGATCCGGCGCGCACCGTGGTCGCGCTCAACCTTGGCGGCATCGCCAACATCACCGTGCTGCGCCCCGGGCAGGATGTGCTCGGCTATGACACCGGGCCCGCCAACATGCTGCTCGATGGCTGGTGTCTGCGCCATCAGGGCCACGCCTATGATGGCGACGGCGTCTGGGCCGCCAGCGGCGTGATCGATGCCACTCTGCTGGCAGAGCTGCTGGAGCATCCCTATCTCTTGCGCAGTCCGCCCAAGAGCACCGGGCGCGAGGAGTTCGGCATGGCCTGGCTGGATGCCCTCCTCGCCAGCAGGGAGCAGGCCGTGACGGCAGTCGATGTGCAGGCCACGCTGGCCGAATTCACGATACGCAGCGTGACCCGCGAGATAGAACGCTGGAGCAGGGAGGGACTGGTTCTGGTCTGCGGCGGCGGCGCCCGCAACGGCCACCTCATGCGCGGACTGGCAAAGGCGCTGCCGGACTGGCAGGTCTGTGGCAGCGAGGCACGCGGCCTTGATCCGCTCTGGGTCGAAGCCTGCGCCTTTGCCTGGCTGGCGCGACAGACGGTTCTGGGGCTGGCCGGCAACCTGCCGGCCGTCACCGGCGCCAGCGGATCACGCGTACTGGGAGGGTATTATCCGGCACGAACCGGCATGCGGCTGCCGTGATCGACACGGCAGCCCGGGACAGTCTCAGATCGAGAACGAGGAGCCGCAGCCGCAGGTCGACGAGGCATTGGGATTGCGCACGACGAACTGGGAGCCGTTGAGTCCTTCGACATAGTCGACCTCGGAGCCGACCAGATACTGGAAGCTCATGGGGTCGACCAGCATGGTGACGTCGCCGTTGGCGAACACCGAGTCGCCTTCCTTCTCTTCCTCGTCGAAGGTGAAGCCGTAGGAAAAGCCGGCACAGCCACCACCGGTGATGTAGACGCGCAGCTTGAGCGCGTCGTTGGCTTCGCCTTCGCGCAGCTTGCGCACCTTGCCGGCAGCCTTGTCAGTCAGCACCAATGCTGCAGTCATGTCGCTCATATCCACTCTCACTACCTGGGCTTGCTCCCCATATTATGGGGTATAACCCAGTATTACAGTCAACTTTAGCTCACCGACCCGGCTCCCGGGCGCAGCAGACTCAGGAGGCCTGAGCCTGTTCCTGCACCGCCGGCACCGGCTTCATCTGCCCGGTGACCTGAGCTCCCAGCATCATTTCCATGCTCTGGTAGACCACCACGCCATAGACGCGGGCGCCAGCCGCCAGCTCAAGGTGCTGCAGGCAGGTCAGGTTGCCGCGCACGGTACCGTTGATGATGGCGTTGGGTACTTCGATGTCGCCATCGACCTCGCCGTGCAGGTTGAGACAACCGTCATCGGCTCGGATATTGCCCTTGACCCGCCCTTCCACATGCAGACCGCCGTTGAACACGACATCGCCGACGACCTGGGTCTGGCTGCCAATGAAGCTGTGGTCCTTGTAGGCGGACGGATCGGTTTTCTTTTTCTTGCTGAGCAGCATGTCGACACCTTAACGACTTTTGATTTCCCATTTGAAACGGCGCTCGACCGAGACACCGTTGCTGAGCACCTGGATATCCACGCGCTCAGGCTTGAAGCTGGCAGGCACGTTCCATTCACCGCTGAACTGCTGGTAGTAGCGCAGCTGGAAACGCGGTGCGTTCAGCGTCAGATCCTGCTGCTTGCCGGCGCCGGAGAGACGCACCCGTATAGTGGCCTGGGTCACGGCTCCATTCGGGTTGCTGCGCGTGAGCAGCAGACGATAGCGCACCTTGCCAGGCGTTGCCGCCGGCAACAGCTCGAACAAATCAATTTCGACACCGCTGCCACGAGCCGCCTGGGGCGCTGCCATGCGCTTGAAGAAGGCGACGCGATCCTCGAGCGCGGCCATGCTGGCCAGCAGCTCCTGATTGTCGACCTGCAGACGGGCCGAGGCATCTTCAATGATGGCGTATTCGCGCGCCTTCACCGCAGCCTGTTCCTCGGCCGCCTTGAGACGGCGATTGAAGTCGGACTCGGCGTGCACCACTGAATCCGCGCCCTGCCCGGCCGGCAGCCAGCGCCCCAGGCCGAAGCCGGCGACCAGGGCGAGCAGGATGATCGCGACCAGGACCAGAGGCTGCAGCGCACCGCGCAGCATCGGACTGGCCGGGCGCGGAAAGAAGCGCTGCAACTGACGACGACGCAGTGTCGGCCGCTTCATGTCAGGGCAACAACGCGATCTGGCTGAGACCGGCCTGCTCGTCGAAGCCGAACATCAGGTTCATGTTCTGCACCGCCTGACCGGCCGCACCCTTGACCAGATTGTCGATGACCGACAGCACCACCACCGTGTCCTCGCCCTGGGGCTGGAACACCGAGATGCGACAGGTGTTGGCGCCCTTGACGCTGCGCGTCTCGGGATGACTGCCGGCCGGCATGACATCGACGAAGGGCTCGCCGGCGTAGGTCTCTTCATAGAGTGCCTGCAGGGATGCCACCGAGCCGGTCAGACGCGCATACAGCGTGGCATGGATGCCACGGATCATGGGCGTCAGGTGCGGCACGAAGGTCAGGCCGACCGCATCCGGCGTCATGCCGCGCAAGCCCTGGCGAATCTCGGGCAGGTGACGGTGACCGGCCACGCCATAGGCCTTGAAGCTTTCGCTGGCCTCGCACATCAGGCTGTGCACCTCGGCCTTGCGGCCGGCACCGGAGACGCCGGACTTGGCATCGGCGATGAGATGCGCCGGGTCGACCAGGCCAGCCTTGAGCAGGGGCAGGAAGCCGAGCTGGACTGCCGTCGGATAGCAGCCGGGGTTGGCGATCAGACGCGCCTTGCGGATGGCATCGCGATTGACTTCGGGCAGACCGTAGACGGCCTCGGCGAGCAGGTCCGGACAGGCGTGCGGCATGCCGTACCACTTGGCCCACTCGGCGGGATCCTTGAGACGGAAGTCGGCGGCGAGATCGATGACCTTGACGCCGGCGGCGAGCAGCTCGGGCACCTGCTGCATGGCAATGCCGTTGGGCGTGGCGTAGAACACCACGTTACAGGTCGAGAGCACGTCGACACGCGGCTCGCTGAAGGCCAGGTTCACGCGACCACGCAGGTTCGGGAACATCTGCGACACCGGCTGACCAGCCTCGCCACGCGAGGTGATGGCAGTGATTTCGACTTCCGGGTGCTGTGCCAGCAGACGCAGCAGCTCGACGCCGGTGTAACCGGTGCCACCCACAATACCGACCTTGATCACGACAGACTCCTGAAGCCGACCACACAATTAAAGAAGCCAACTGCATAAAAACAGGGACAACGAGTCCCGGATTATCCGGAAAGCACTCCGACGGGGCAAACCATTCCTCGCGACGCCACAGGACAGTGGCAGGCAGCGCGCCTTCTTGGCAGACTGCCGGCATTGCAAGGAGAGACTAATGCTCTGGCTCAAGGCCTTTCATGTCATTGCCGTGGTTTGCTGGTTCGCCGGATTGTTCTACCTGCCACGCTTGTTCGTCTATCACGTTGACACGCATGATGACGCCGGTCACGAACGCTTCGTCATCATGGCACGCAAGCTCTACCGCGGCATCATGACGCCCTCGATGATCGCGACGCTGGTGCTGGGCATCTGGCTGCTGGTCGACACCTGGCCGGCCTGGCGCGGACAGGGCTGGCTGCATGCCAAGCTGGCGCTAGTCGTCCTGCTCGTGGCCTACCACCATGCCTGCGGCGTCTACCGCGTGCAACTGGCCGAGCGCCGCTGCCGCCGCGGCTCGCGCTTTTTCCGCATCTTCAATGAGCTGCCTGTGCTGGCGCTGTTCGGCATAGTCATTCTCGTTGTCGTGAAACCGTTCTGATGCGCCCGGTCACGCTCTGCTTTTCCGGCCTGGACCCCTCGGGCGGCGCCGGCCTGCAAGCCGACATCGAGACCATTGCCGCACTCGGCGGCCACGCCGCCGTGATCGCCACCGCGCTCACCATCCAGGACAGCCAGCGCGTACATGGCTTCCGCCTGACGGACCCGGCTCTCATGCGCGAACAGGCGGCCTGCGTGCTCGCCGACCTGCCGGTGGCGGCCATCAAGCTCGGCATGCTGGGCTCGGCCGAGGCCGTGCGCTGCGTGTTCGACAGCCTGGCCGGGCACCGCCACCTGCCCGTGGTGATGGACCCGGTGCTGGCCGCCAACTCCGGCGGCTCGCTGGCGCGCGACGACCTGCGTCAGGCCATGCTGGCTGCGCTTCCGCTGACCGCGGCGATCACGCCCAATACGCTCGAGGCCCGGCGCCTGGCAGACTGCGACGACCTCGACGAGGCCGTGGCCCGGCTCAGCGCGGCCGGCGCCCGCGCCATCTGGCTGAAAGGCGGCCATGAACCCGGCGATGTGCTGATCAATCGCCTTTATGAACAAGGCCGCCTCAGCCTGGAGACCCGACAGCCGCGCCTGCCCGGCGAGTTTCACGGTTCCGGCTGCACGCTCGCCGCCGCCCTCGCCGCCCTGATCGCCGCCGGCCATGACCTGCATGCCGCCGTGGCCGGCAGCGAAAGCTTCGTGCGCAACGCACTGCTCGCCGCCGATCGGCCGCATGCAGGCGGCCAACTGCTGCCGCGCCGCATTGGTCCGGAGCAGCGCTGACATGACAGAACGCGCAGAACGACAGCGCATTGCCGGACTCTACGCCATCACCGACAGCACCTTGCTGCAGGGCCGTCTGCTGAGCGCCGTCGAGGCCGCGCTGAGCGGCGGCGTGCGCATGCTGCAATACCGCGACAAGTCCGGCGACAGTGCGCGCCGACGCAGCGAGGCCGAGGCGTTGCTGGCACTCTGCCGTCGCCATCAGGTGCCCCTGCTGATCAATGACGATGTCGAGCTGGCGCAGGCTGTCGGCGCCGACGGCGTCCATCTCGGTCAGGGCGATGCCGCGCTGGCCACGGCACGGCAACAGCTCGGCGCACAGGCCATCATCGGTATAACCTGCCATGACCGCCTGGATCTGGCCGCTGCAGCCAGCGCTGGTGGCGCCGACTACCTGGCCTTTGGCGCCATGTATGCTTCAACGAGCAAACCCGGAGCCAGACCCTGCCCGCTCGCTGTGCTCGGCGCGGCTCGGCGCTTTCATCTGCCTTTGGTAGCGATAGGCGGCATAACCCCGGATAATGCCAGGGATGTCATCGCCGCCGGCGCCGATGCGTTGGCCGTCATCGCCAGTCTCTGGCAAAGCCCGGACATCGCCGGCCGCGCGCACCAGTTTTCCCAGGAGTTTCCGTCAGCATGAGCAGCAACCGTTCCGCCGCCCTTTTCGAGTCCGCCTGCGAGCACATCCCCGGTGGCGTCAACTCGCCCGTGCGTGCCTTCCGTGGCGTCGGCGGCACGCCGGTATTCTTCTCGCGCGCCCTCGGCGCCTATCTGTTCGATGCCGATGACCGCTGCTACATCGACTATGTCGGCTCCTGGGGACCGGCCATCCTGGGTCATGCCCAGCCCGACGTGATCCGCGAAGTGCAGGAGGCCGCCACGCTCGGTCTTTCGTTCGGCGCCCCGACCGAGGTCGAGGTCGCCATGGCCGCCAAGGTCTGCGAGCTGATGCCGTCGATGGAGCTGGTGCGCATGGTCAGCTCCGGCACCGAAGCCACCATGAGCGCCATCCGCCTCGCCCGCGGCTATACCGGCCGTGACCTGCTGGTGAAATTCGAGGGCTGCTATCACGGTCATTCCGATGCACTGCTGGTCAAGGCCGGCTCCGGCGCGCTGACCCTGGGTGTGCCGAGCTCTGCCGGCGTGCCTGCCAGCGTCGCCGCGCACACCATCACGCTGCCCTACAACGACCTCGCCGCGACCGAAGCCTTCTTCCGCGAACGTGGTGCGGAAGTGGCCTGCGTCATTGTCGAGCCGGTCGCCGGCAACATGAACCTGATTCCGCCGCGCGAAGGCTTCCTGCAGGGACTGCGTCGACTCTGCGACGAGTCCGGCGCCGTGCTCATTTTCGACGAGGTCATGACCGGTTTCCGCGTCGCCCTCGGCGGCGCCCAGGCGCTCTATGACGTGAAGCCGGACCTGACCACGCTGGGCAAGATCATCGGTGGCGGCATGCCGGTCGGCGCCTTCGGCGGCAAGCGCGCCATCATGGAATGCATCGCCCCGCTGGGCCCGGTCTATCAGGCCGGCACCCTGTCCGGCAACCCGATCGCCATGCGCGCCGGTCTCAAGACGCTTTCGCTGATCAGCCAGCCCGGCTTCCACGATCAGCTCTCGGCACGCACCCGTGCGCTCTGCGACGGCTTCGAGGCCGCCGGCCGCGCGGCTGGCGTACCCATCAGCACGCATCAGATCGGCGGCATGTTCGGCCTCTTCTTCAGCGCCGAGCCGGTATGGACCTATGAGGATGCCCTGCGCTGCGACAGCGAGCACTTCAAGCGCTTCTTCCACGCCATGCTCGAGGAAGGCGTCTATCTGGCACCGTCGGCTTTCGAGGCCGGTTTTGTCTCCATCGCCCACACTGCCGCCGATATCGAGAACACGGTGGCAGCTGCCGAGCGCGCCCTGCGCGCGACGCGCTGAGCGCCATGACAGGACGCCGACCGCTGATCTGGGCACTGGTCATATCCGGTGCCCTTCATGCGGTCTGGCTGGTCGATATCGAATGGCAATGGCCGTTCGCCGACAAACCCAAGGATGAAGTCCTTGCCCGCCAGAAGGCCGGCAAGGTCAAGCGTGTGCGTCTCGCGCTGAGCTCCCCGCCTGCCGATCCGGTGATCCCGATGGTGACCCTGCTCGGCAACCTGTCGGACGATCAGGGCAGCGGCAGTGGCGAAACGCCGAGCAGCGTGCACAAGAACAAGCCGCGCGTGCATCCGCATCCGCCGGTCACAACCACGACAAGCACCGGACCCAGCGAGGCCGAACTGCCGGTCGCCAGCGCCCCGGCTCCGATCAGGGAAGAGCCCGCCCCCAGTTTCCCGGTATCGGTGAAGGCCACGCATCGCGCCAGCTACTACGGCTTCCAGATGAACCTCAAGCAGCAATGGCTGATGGAGGGCTACAACTACCTGATCCGCAACGATGCGCGGAAGTTCGGCTTCACCGCCTCGCTCAGCAGCGAGGGCAAGGTCACGCCCGAAGGCCTGCAGCCGGAGCATTACCGGCTGATGCTGAACGGTCAGCTCAAGCAGTATGCCGACTTTGACCGGAGCAGCGGCGTGGTCACCCATGGCAAGGCCGGCAGCGTGCACACGGTGCCCATCACGCCGGATTTCCAGGACATGGCCAGCCTGCCCTATCACGTGGCGGTCAGCTACGAAGGGGAAAGCGAGAAGCACATCAAGGTCACCACCGGCAGCTCGGTCTATGACGTGGTGCTCAAGCTGGAGGCGGAGGAAACACTGAAGCTGCCCGGCGGCACGCTGCGCACACTGCATCTCAGCGGCAGTCGCACACGCCTGGATGGCACCCTGCAAAGCGGCTACGACATCTGGCTGGCACCCGGCCTGCGCAACTATCCGGTGAAGTTCCGCGGCCCCGACAGCAAGGGCAATCTGCTGGAAATGGCCGTGCTGTCGCTGAACTTCGACGGCAAGCCCGTGTTCGGCAAGGACAGTGCGATGCCGGCACAGCCCGAAGAAGACAATGACAAGCTGCCGGAAGACCTGCGTCAGCAGCATGACCTGCCGACCGAGACCACGCCGCCGGCAGAGTCCGCCCCGGTGGCCCCGACAGCTCCGGCACCCGCCCCCGAGGCACCGCCCGCGCCGGTGACGGAGACCCCGCCCGAGGTCTAGTGGTGGAAAATCCCCATCACACCCTTGACCATGGAATCGATGAAGGCCGGCACCCCGCCGCCGGCACAGGGCGTCATGTCCTGCGGACGGCCCTTGGCGCTGACCGGGACACGCACGGCGCCTGAGCAGGACTCGGCACTGAGGCGGCCGGACTCGGCATCCAGCCATTCCCAACTGACCCCGGCAGGCATGGCCGGCGCCGGCGCACTGGGCTGCACACGCACCATGAGATCGGTCCATACCGGCAGCGCACCGCTGCCACCGGACAGGCCTATCGGCTGATTGTCATCACGCCCCAGCCAGACCACCGCCAGCAGCTGACCGGCGGAGCCGGCGAACCAGCTGTCGCGCAGGTCATTGGTGGTGCCGGTCTTGCCGGCCAGCACCATGTTGCCGGGCAGGCGCTGATAGGCCGAGGTCGCAGTGCCCTGACGCAGCACCTGCTGCAGACCGTAATGCAGCAGATAGGCATCGGCCGGGTCGATCACCTGTTTGCGCTCGCCAGCGAACTGCTGCAGCGTGTGCCCCTTGGCATCGACGACATCGCGGATGCTTTGCAGGGGCGCCCGCACACCGCCGGAAAGCAGCACCTGATAAAGCTGCAGGATGTCCATGGGCGTCTGGTTGAGCGCACCGAGCAGCAGCGACGGGTAAGGCTTGAGATCGGCGTTGACGCCCACGCGACGCAGGGTGCTGATCACCGCCGGCAGCCCGACCGTCATGCCGAGGCGCACCGAAGCCTGATTGTAGGAATGCGCCAGCGCCGTCTGCAGCGACACCACGCCATGACTCTGCTGGTCATAGTTCTGCGGCTGCCATACCTTGCCGCCATCGCTGACGATCTCGACCGGACCATCATCCAGCGGCGACGCCCAGGTGTACTGCCCGGTCGACAGCGCCGTGAGATAGATGGCCGGCTTCAGCAGCGAACCGACCTGGCGCGAGGAGTCGACGGCACGGTTGTAGCCGGTGAAGGTGCCAGTGCCGCCGAGCAGTGCGCGCAGCTCGCCGGTCGCCAGGTCGGCCGCCAGCACCGCGCCCTCGAGCCGGCCGAGACTGCGGCCCTGCTGACGCAGACGCGCCACGGTAGTGTCCAGCGCCAGTTCGGCGGCATTCTGCACGCGCGGATCGAGCGTGGTGAAAATCTTCAGGCCCTGGCTGGTGAGATCCTCGGGCTGATAGCTGTCACGCAGCTGACG
Organism: Perlucidibaca sp.; assembly: GCA_023265995.1. Classification (GTDB taxonomy): domain Bacteria; phylum Pseudomonadota; class Gammaproteobacteria; order Pseudomonadales; family Moraxellaceae; genus Perlucidibaca. The sequence continues at coordinate 299,172 of JAHFSA010000004.1, read as the reverse complement.
GCGCACCAGATCCAGGAAGTCGGGGTAGAGATTGGTTGCTGCCGTCGGCTTCTCGAGCACGCCCAGCGGCTTCAGCATGGCGGCATCACGCTCGGGAGCGCTGATGAAGCCTTCGCGATAGAGGTTGTCGAGCACGATGTTGCGGCGTTCGAGCGCGCGCTCGGGCTGACGCCTGGGGTTGTAGTAGGACGGGCCCTTGACCAGACCGACCAGCAGCGCCACCTGCGGCAGCGACAGCTCCGACAGCGGCAGGCCGAAGTAGTACTGCGCCGCCAGGCCGAAGCCGTTGACCGAGCGATTGCCCTGCTGCCCGAGATTGACCTCGTTGAGATAGGTTTCGAGGATCTCGGATTTTTCGTAATGCCACTCCAGCAGCAGCGCCATGATGGCCTCGTTGGCCTTGCGTCGCAGCGAGCGCTCGTCACTGAGATAGAAGTTCTTGACCAGCTGCTGGGTCAGCGTGCTGCCGCCCTGGCGCACCGAACCGCTGGTGGCATTGACCCAGACCGCGCGCAGGATGCCGCGCATGGAAATGCCGATGTGGCTGTAGAAGCGCTGATCCTCGGTCGCCAGCAGGGCATCGATGAGATGCGGCGGCGCCTCCTTGAGCTGGATCAGCACGCGATCCTCGTTGTGGCTGGGATAGATGCCGCCAATAACCATCGGCTCCAGGCGCACGCCGCCGCTGACCGCCTGCAGGGTGCTCGCCAGCTCGGCGACATGATCGCCCTGGAAGCGCAGACGCAGCAGCTGGGCCGGCTCGCGGCGATCGCTGAACTCGAAGCCGCGGGTATGCAGATAAAGGGCATCGCCCTGGAGGTCATAGGTGCCGGGTGTCGGCGCGCCCGCCAGCTGATGGTAATTGAGGATGCCCAGCTCCTCGCGCAGCGCGCCCGAAGAAACCGGCGCCCCCGCCTGCAGCATGAGCGGACGGGCATAGACCTTGGCCGGAATGGCCCAGCGCTTGCCTTCGAACTTCTCGCGCACGATGCCATCGAGGTGCATGACATAGGCACCGCCAGCCACCACCACGACCAGGGTGACCAGCATGGCCGCCAGCACGGCGAAGGTTTTCAGGCGTTGCATGAAGGGCGGAACATTCGACACAAGCGGCATCCGGGAGAGCAGACAATCCCGGCATTGTACTCAGCGGGCAAGGCCGCGGAAATGCGAGGATGGCGTTCCGCCACGGCATCCCTATAATGCCTGTCGTTTTCAGCAGCTGGCTTCAGAGAACTCCGCCATGACCACCCGTTTTGATGTGTATGCCATCGGCAATGCCCTGGTTGACCTCGAATACCGCATCGAAGATGACTTCCTGCAGCGTCATGGCATCGAAAAGGGCATGATGACCCTGGCCGAACCCGAGTCCCAGGCCCGTCTGCTGGCCGCTCTCGACGTCGACCACCAGCGCCTGAAGCAGGCGTCGGGCGGCTCGGCAGCCAACAGCATCATCGCCAGCAGCGCCTTTGGCGCCAGCTGCTACTACAACTGCAAGGTCGCCGGCGACGAGCTGGGCAGCTTCTACCGCCGCGACCTGATCGCCGCCGGTGTAGCCACCAACCTCGGCGAACAGGGCCCGGAGGGCGTTTCCGGCACCTGCGTGGTCATGGTCACGCCAGACACCGAGCGCACCATGAGCACCTATCTCGGCATCACCGCCGACCTGTCGACGGACGAGCTCGACCTTGACGCACTGCGCGCCAGCCGCTGGCTTTATGTCGAGGGCTATCTGTGCACGTCGCCCAGCGCCCGTGCCGCTGTCGCCACCGCCCGTGCCGAGGCGCGTGCCGCCGGCGTCAAGCTGGCACTGACCTTCTCCGATCCGGCCATGGTCCGCTACTTCCAGCCGCAGCTGCGCGAGCTGGTGGACGATGGCGTCGACCTGCTGTTCTGCAACGAGGACGAAGCCCTCGGCTTCGCCGGCTGCAGCGATCTGGATGAAGCCCTGCAGGCTCTGCGCCAGATCTCCAGCCAGGGCATGATCACGCGCGGCAAGGAAGGCGCCTGGGCCTGGACCCGCAACAGCGTGATCGAACTGCCCGCCGTGCCGGTGCAGGCCGTCGACACGCTGGGCGCGGGCGACAGCTTTGCCGGCGCCGTGCTCTTCGGCCTCAGCCAGGGCTGGTCGCTGGAAGACAGCGCCCGCCTGGCCCTGCGCACGGCCTCGGAAGTGGTCAGCCAGTTCGGCCCGCGCCTGCCGCTGCCGCGCTATCGCGAACTGCTGGCAGAAGTGCGGGCATGAGTTTCCGTCTCTGTGCCCTGAACGAGCTCGAGGAGAACCGCGGGCGTGGCTTCCGCTCGCCGGTCGGAGAGGTCATCGTGGTCCTCCGCGATGGCCAGGTATATGCATGGCAGAATGCCTGCCCGCACCTGGGCATCAACCTGGAATTCAATCCTGACGAGTTCATGGATTGCGAAAACCATTACCTGTTGTGCAGCAACCATGGCGCCTTGTTCCAGGTCGAGGACGGCCGCTGCGTGGTCGGCCCCTGCCAGGGCGAGTCGCTGTTGCCGGTTGCCATCCGCGTGGAAAGCGGCGAAATCCTGTTGATCGAAAGCTGAGCGGCAGCAGGTGCTGGAACAAGTGGTTTGCGCCGCCGATGCCGCTCTGCTATAGATTTAAGATTGATTGTTTGAGAGACCGTCATGGCTACCCGTACTACTGAAAAACCGACGGCTGTTGCCGACAAGACCAAGAAGAAGCCGGCTGTTGCCGGGGCGCTGATCCACGGCCTGGCCCCCTACAAGGAGGTCAAGGGCGAGGACTACATGAGCGACCCCCAGCGCCAGCACTTCCGCGACATTCTGCATTCCTGGAAGCGCGAGCTGATGGAAGAGGTCGATCGTACCGTGCATCACATGCAGGACGAGTCCGGCAGCCTGCCCGACCCCAACGACCGCGCCACGCAGGAGGAGGAGTTCTCGCTCGAACTGCGCACCCGTGACCGCGAACGCAAGCTGATCAAGAAGATTGACCAGACGCTGGAGCGCATCGAGAAGGACGACTACGGCTACTGCGACGACTGCGGTGTCGAAATCGGCATCCGCCGCCTCGAAGCCCGCCCGACCGCCACGCTCTGCATCGACTGCAAGAGCCTGCAGGAAATCAAGGAAAAGCAGCTGCTCGGCGGCTGAGCCGGGCCGTCGCAATTGCCGGCTGAACAGGTCATCGGGCGCTTTGCGCCCTCACCCACCGGTCCCCTGCATTTCGGTTCCCTGCTGGCTGCCCTCGGCAGCCATGTCGATGCCCGCCATCAGGGCGGGCTCTGGCTCCTGCGCATCGAAGACATAGACCCCCCACGCGAACAACCCGGTGCCATCGACGACATCCTGCGCAGCCTGGAGGCTCACGGCCTGCACTGGGATGGCCCGGTGCTGCGACAAAGCACACGCGGCGAACGCTACGAGACCATCCTGGATCGCCTGCGTGACCAGGGCGATCTCTATGCCTGCCAGTGCTCGCGCAGCGAGCTCGCCCGCGCCGGTGTCATCGATTGTCTCGGCCCCTGTCGCAGCGCCGGCCACACGCATGGCGCATGGCGCCTGCGCAGCGCCGATGCCGGCATCATCCATTTCCATGACCGCCTACGCGGCGAGCTGAGCGAGGATATCCGGCGGGTCTGCGGCGACTTCGTGCTCAAGCGCCGCGACGGCCTTTATGCCTACCAGCTCGCTGTCGTGGTCGATGACGCCGACAGCGGCATAACCGACGTCGTGCGCGGCGCCGACCTGCTCGACAATACCGCCCGCCAGTGCTGGCTGATGCAGCGTCTCGGCCTGCCTCGCCCGCGCTATCTGCATCTGCCGCTGGCCCTGTCGGCCAATGGCCAGAAGCTGTCCAAGCAGAACCATGCCCCTGCCCTGGACCCCGCGTGCGCCAGCGACAACCTCTGGCAGGCTCTGGCCTGCCTGCAGCAGAGCCCTCCGCCCGGCTTGCGCGCAGCGCCCCCCGCCGAACAGCTGGCCTGGGCCGTGACGAACTGGCGCAGCGGCGCCATTCCCGTCACGCCCTGCACGCGCTGAACCACCAACTTTCCGCCTGCCGGCAAAGCTGCTACCTTGCATGGCACCCGTCCCGGAGCCTGGCTTTGTACATCGATCGGCTGATCCTGATATTCGTTGCCGGCGCCTACCTGCTGTCCCCTGTCATCATCGACTGGTGGAGCGAGGACGGCAGCGCCTGGTACCGGCCCTACACAATCTGGGCGCTGCTGATTGCACTCGGGTTCTGGGTCGCCAAGAGTCGTGACCTGAATGATCTTTAGCCCCGGCCTGCTCTTCGCGCTGGGCACCCTTTATCTCGGGCTGCTCTTCATCGTGGCTCATGCCAGCGAGCACGGCTGGCTGCCGCTGCGCTGGGTACGCCACCCGGTCGTGCATGTGCTGTCACTGGGAGTCTTCGTCAGCAGCTGGGGGCTGTTTGGCGTCGTCCAGTTCGCCAGCGAAAGCGGCTTCAACTTCCTCTCCTTCTATATAGGCCTGTCAGGCGCCTTCCTGCTCGCCCCCATGTTCCTGCAACCGCTGCTGCGTCTGGCACGAACTCACCAGCTCAGCTCGCTGCCTGACCTCATGGCCTTCCGCTATCGCAGCCAGACCGTCGGCACCCTGTCCACGCTGGCCATACTGATAGGCGTCATGCCGCTGCTCACGGCACAGATGCAGACCATTGCCGAGCTCGCCCGCGTGCTCACCGGCGGCATCAGCTCGCGTCTGCTCGGCCTGATCTTCTGCGCCCTGCTGATCTGCTTCACCCTGCTCTTCGGCTCGCGCTCGCGCATGTCGCGCCAGCAGCAGAACGAAGGTCTGGTGACGGCCATCGCGCTGGAGTCGCTGATCAAGCTGATCGCCCTTGGCGCCGTCGCCATCTATGCCTATTTCGGTGTGCTCGGCGGCCCCGGCGGCATCAGTCACTGGCTCACCGCCAACCCGGATGCGCTGGCCCGTCTCTTCCAGCCGCTCAAGGATGGCTACTGGCACAGCCTGCTGCTGGTTTTCTTCTTCGCCGCAGTGGTCATGCCCTGCATGTACCAGATGGCCTTCACCGAAAACCGCGAACCGCGCAACCTGCTGGTGGCCAGCTGGGGTTTCCCGCTCTACCTGCTGCTGATGGCCCTCGGCATTCCCATCATTCTCTGGGCCGGTCAGGCGCTGAACCTGCCCGGACTGCCCGAGTTCTACAGCGTCGGCATCGCCCTGCGCGCGGACAGTCCGGCACTGGCGTTGCTGCTGTTCACCGGCTCCATCGCCAGTGCCAGCGGCATCCTCATCGTCACCACGCTGGCCCTGGCCAGCATGGCCATGAATCATGTCGTGCTGCCTCTGCGTGGCTGGCGCGCCGACGATGCCCTCTATGAACACACCCTGCGCCAGCGCCGCCTGCTCATTGTCTGCATCCCTCTGACAGCCTTCCTGCTGTCCTGGCTGCCCGAGCTGCGTCCGGACAGCACGGAAATGTCCATGCTGTCCTTCGTCGCCATCCTGCAGCTGGCGCCGGGCCTGCTGGCCCTGCTGTTCTGGCCGCGAGCCACCAAGGCCGGCATGGCCATCGGGCTGGGTCTCGGCATTGTGCTCTGGTTCGTGACCCTGGCCCTGCCTTCGCTGTTCCTGCCCGAGCTCGACAGCGACCGTCTGCTCGGCCTGCTCACCAACAACCGTCTCGACCACTGGCAGGCCATGGGCCTGATCTCGACGCTGAGCAATGCGGCGGTACTCCTGATCGTGTCCCTGCTCGGCCGGCAAAGCGATGCCGACCGCGAGATCGCCGAAGCCTGCTCGGTCGACAACCTGCGCAGCCCCATGCGCTGGAGCCTGGCCGCCGACTCGGTCGATGCCTTCACGGCCGCCCTCGCACCGGCCCTGGGTCCGATCACCGCCGAACGTGAAGTCCGCATGGCCCTGAGCGACCTCGGCTTCAAGCCTGACGAACGCCGGCCCTATGCCCTGCGCCGCCTGCGCGACCAGATCAATGCCAACCTGTCCGGCCTGCTCGGCCCCAGCGTAGCGCAGGACCTGCTCGATACCCAGCTGCCGCAGACCATACTCGCGCACAGCCCCGGCGATGACATCCACTTCATCGAATCCCGCCTCGAGGAGTATCGCGACAAGCTCTCCGGCCTCGCCGCCGAGCTCGACATCCTGCGCCGCTTCCACCGCCAGACTTTGCATGACCTGCCGCTGGGCGTCTGCACGCTGGCCGGGGATCTGGAAGTGCTGAGCTGGAACCGGGCCATGATGGAGATCACGCACTGCTCCGATGACATGGTCATAGGCTCCCGCCTCGACAGTCTGCCGCCGCCCTGGAATCAGGTGCTGATGAAGTTCCTGCTCAGCCCGCAGGCCCAGCAGATGCGCACCCGCATCGAAGTTGAAGGCATTGCCCGCTGGCTCAACCTGCACCGCGCCGTCATTGGCGATGCGGCCGGCAATCAGGTGCTGGTGATGGAAGACGTGACGCCGCTGCAGCTGCTGGAGTCGCGCCTGCATCATGCCGAACGCCTGGCCGCGGTCGGCCGTCTCGCCGCCGGTGTCGCCCACGAGATCGGCAACCCGGTCACCGGCATCGCCTGTCTGGCGCAGAACCTGCGCGCCGAGCATCCATCCGGTCATGACGTGCACGAAACCGCCGCCGACATTCTCGAACAGACCCAACGCGTGACCCGCATCGTGCAGTCGCTGGTCGGCTTCGCGCGCAGCGAGCACCATGTCGGTGGCGAGTTCGAGGCCGTGCCGCTGGCCGAAGTCGTGCAGGAGGCCATCCAGCTGCTCAAGCTGGCGCCGGAGGCCCGCTTCACCGACTTCCGTGTCAGCATACCGGGCAACCTGCAAGTGCATGGTGATGCCCAGCGCCTCTGCCAGGTTTTCATCAACCTGCTCGGCAACGCCCGCGACGCCAGCACACAGAGCGGCGAGATCCTGGTCCGCGCCGACCGCCACGGTCCCATGGTGCGCATAGAGGTCGAGGACTTCGGTCACGGCCTGCCTGACGGCGACATCCGCGACACCCTGTTCGAGCCCTTTGTCACCACCAAGCCGGCCGGCAAGGGTACCGGTCTCGGCCTCGCCCTGGTCCATGGCATCATAGAGGCGCACCAGGGACGCATTCAGCTCATCGACAAGCGCGATTACGATCAGGGCCAGGGCGTGATCGTGCAGATCACACTGCCGGCCGGTCAGGCCGCGCGCATCGCGAGCACGGAGGAAGAGCAAACGTGAGCTACATTCTGGTGGTCGATGACGAAGCCGTGATCCGGGCAGGCCTCAAGCGCCTGCTCGAACGCAACGGCTACGAAGTCGCCGAGGCCGGCAGCGTCGACGAGGCCCTTGCCCAGTACTCGCTCGACGGTTTCGACCTCATCATTTCCGACCTGCGCCTGCCAGGCCAGCCCGGTACCGCGCTGATCAGCCGCAGCGGCAGCACGCCGGTGCTGATCATGACCAGCTTCGCCAGCATCCGCTCGGCGGTCGATGCCGTGCGCGCCGGCGCCGCCGACTACATCGCCAAGCCCTTCGACCACGATGACATGCTGCTGACCGTCGATCGCATCCTGCGCGAGCGCCTGCTGCAGCGTCAGAACGCCGCCCTGCGCCAGGACATGGCCAAGGTCCGCCCGGACAGCGGCATCATCGGCAGCTGCCAGGCCATGCAGGAGCTGCATCGCCGCATCGCCCGCGTGGCCCCGCTCAATACCACCGTGCTCATCCTCGGCGAATCGGGCACCGGCAAGGAGCTGGTGGCGCGCGCCCTGCACGAGCAGGGGCCTCGCGCCAACGCGCCCCTGATCTCGGTCAACTGTGCCGCCATTCCCGAATCACTGATCGAGTCCGAGCTGTTCGGCCATGAAAAAGGCGCCTTCACCGGCGCCCAGGGACTGCGCAAGGGTCTGGTCGAAGCCGCCGATGGCGGCTCGCTGTTCCTGGATGAAATCGGTGAGCTGCCGCTGGAAGCCCAGGCACGCCTGCTGCGTCTGCTGCAGGAGCGCGAGGTTCGCCGCCTGGGCGCCACGCAATCACGCAAGGTCGATGTCCGCCTGATTGCCGCCACCCACCGCAACCTCAAGCATCTGGCCAGCGTCGGTCTGTTTCGCGAAGACCTCTATTTCCGGCTCAATGTCGTCGAGCTCGCCTTGCCGCCCCTGCGCGAGCGCGGCAGCGACATTCTGGAAATCGCCCACAGCATGCTCAAGCGCACCATCGAGCGTTTCGGCAGCCAGCCGCTGAGCTTCAGCACCTGCGCCCTGGAGGCCATGAACAGCTATCACTGGCCGGGCAATATCCGCGAACTGGAAAACGCCATCGAGCGCGCCGTCATCCTGTCCGAGACCGATGTCATCACGCCGGAGCTGCTGGCCATCGACTTTCCGCATCCGGACAGCGGCAACGCGCCCGAAGACGCTCTCGACCCTCCGGCCGGGCTGTCGCTGGAGGACTACTTCCAGCATTTCGTGCTTGAACATCAGGACCAGATGTCGGAGACCGAACTGGCCCAGAAGCTCGGCATCAGCCGCAAGACCCTGTGGGAGCGACGCCAGAGACTGGGCATTCCGCGCCGCCGTCAATCATCCGAAGGTCTGTAGCCGGCGTTACCCATCTACACAAAACTGTTACCCAAGTAACGTCCGGCACTGCCATTCCCGCCACACCAGCTCAACAGAAATATTCCAACCATCTGTTTTCAAAGGAAATAGATGTGATACGAAAAGTTGGCACGGTGCGTGCAATCTGAAGTCGCGGACATAACAAAAACCAGCCGCGATGGTCAGCATGAAAATGCCGGCCCAACAAGAAAAGCGCTCGCCAGGATGCGAGATAGCGATAGCCGGGATGCCAGGGCAAAAAAAAGAACTCAGGCCCAGAATAAGAAGACGGTCATAAACCGCACACACCGTTCAGCGTACGCGGGAGGAAACCCCTCCCGCTTTGCGTCTCAGACCCGCAAATCTCCCCCGCCCGCATGTCGCCAAACTTGCTATGATGCGCCTTCCTTGGTTTTGTACGAGATTTCAGCATGTTGAAGGGTTGGCTTGATCGTTGGCGCGGACGCGGCAAGACGCCGTCACGCCTGAAGCCCGTCATCATTCCCCGCGACCGGCACTCGATCTCGCGCAAGGACATCAGCACCGCTGCCGTGAAAACCCTGTACCGCCTGCATGACGCCGGTCACGATGCCTTCCTCATCGGCGGTGGCGTGCGCGATCTGCTGCTCGGCCTCACGCCCAAGGATTACGACATCGCCACCAGCGCCACGCCGGAGCAGGTCAAGCAGATCTTCGGCGGGCAATGCCAGATCATCGGTCGCCGCTTCCGCCTCGCCCATGTGCGCTGGGGCCGCGAGGTCATCGAAGTCGCCACCTTCCGCGCCAATCATGCCGAAGGCGACTCCAGCACCGCGCACACCAATGCCGACGGCCTCATTGTTCGCGACAATGTCTGGGGTGACATCGAGGAAGACGCCGCCCGCCGCGACTTCACCATCAATGCCATTTACTACAACATTGCCGACTTCAGCCTCTGGGATTTCGCCAAGGGCAGTGCCGACCTGGAAAAGCGCGTGCTGCGCCTGATCGGCGATCCGGAAACCCGTTATCGCGAAGATCCGGTGCGCATGCTGCGTGCCATCCGTTTCGCCGCCAAGCTCGACTTCACCATTGCCAACGACACTGGCGACATCATTCCCGAGCTCGCCTATCTGCTCGAAGACATGTCTTCGCATCGTCTCTACGATGAGTGCCAGAAGCTTTTCGGTGCTGGCCATGCCGCCCCGCTGCTGCCGCTGCTGCAGGACTACGGCCTGTTCGAGCCGCTCTTCCCGGAAGCCGTGCTGCACCCCTGCGAAGAGCTGTGGATGCTGACTGCCGAAAGCACCGACGACCGCCTGGCCATGGGCAAGAGCATCAACCCGGCCTTCTTCTTCGCCGCCCTGCTCTGGGGCCCGGCGCAGTCTCGTCAGCAGACGCTCTGCGACGAGGGCACGCCCTCGGTGCCGGCCTGGCAGCAGGCGGCCCAGCAGACGCTGTCCATCCAGCAGACCCGCACCGCCATTCCGCGTCATATCGGACAGGTCATCCGCGACATCTGGGAAATGCAGCCGCGCCTGGAAAGCCCGCGCCCGCGCCAGGTCGAAGCCATGGCCCAGAACGAGCGCTTCCGCGCCGCCTACGACTTCCTCGTGCTGCGCGAAGAGGCCGGCGAGGATACCGGCGGCATGGGTGCCTGGTGGACACGCTGGCAATCCGCCGACCCGGGACTGCAGGCTGAAATGCAGCGCGCGCTGGAGTCACGCGAGCGCGAGGCCGGTCCTGCCGGCAGCCGCAAGCCGCGCCGTCGACGCAAGCCACGCCCCAAGGCTTCCGCCTGAGTCGACATGGCGACATCAACACAAGCGGTGCGTGCCGCCATAGGCCTCGGCGGCAATCTCGGCGATGCGCCGGCCACCCTGCTGCGAGCGCTGGCCGCCCTGCGCGAAACAACGGGCATCCGCGTGCTGAGCTGCTCGCAGCTGTATCGCAGCGCCGCCGTCGGCCCCGCCGGCCAGCCTGACTACGCCAATGCCGCCGCCCTGCTCGAAACCACCCTGTCGCCTCATGCCCTGCTCGATGCCCTGCAGGCCATCGAAGAGAAGGAAGGACGCGAGCGCACGATACGCTGGGGCGCACGCACCCTGGACCTCGACCTGCTGCTCTATGGCGATCACGAAATCCATGATCAGCGGCTGATCGTGCCGCATGCCGAAATGCTCCGACGCAACTTTGTCCTGCAACCGCTGAGCGACATCGCGCCCGACTGGCAAGTGGCTGGCGACAGCATCCGCAATCTCGGCAAACGGCTCTCCGGCGCAGGCCTGGCACTCTGGCCCGACCCGCGCTGGCCCTTTCCGCCGAACGTCTTGACCTGAGACTTGCCAGCCACCACCATGCTGGCCCACGATGATCCCCCGGCCCCGGCCGTGTCACAGGAGTCCCCATGAAACCTGTCACCCTGCAGACCCTGCGCGATCTCAAGCAGCGCGGCGAGCGCTTCAGCTGCCTGACCTGCTATGACGCATCCTTTGCTGCCGCAATGGAGCGCGCGGAAGTGGAAGTCATACTGATCGGCGACTCGCTCGGCATGGTAGTCCAGGGGCATGGCTCGACTCTGCCGGTGACCAATCAGGACATGGCCTACCACACCGCCGCTGTCGCGCGCGCCAACAAGACCGCGCTGATCATGGCCGACCTGCCCTTCATGTCGTATGCCACGCTGCCGGATGCGCTCGCCAATGCCGCCGAACTGGTGCGCGCCGGAGCTCATCTGGTCAAGCTCGAAGGTGGCGCCTGGCTGGCCGAAACCGTGACCCAGCTCGCTCGTGGCGGCATCCCGGCCTGCGTGCACATGGGCCTGACGCCGCAATCGGTGAATGTCTTCGGTGGCTACCGGGTCCAGGGTCGCAGCGAACAGGCAGCTGAACAGCTGCTCGCCGACGCCCGTGCCGTGGCCGATGCCGGCGCCGCGCTGCTGCTGCTGGAGTGCGTGCCGACCTCGCTGGCCCGCCGTGTCCACGAAGAAATCTCCATCCCCGTGATCGGCATCGGCGCCGGCCTCGACTGCGATGGTCAGGTCCTGGTACTGCATGACATGCTGGGCGTCCACTCCGGCAAGACCGCCCGCTTCGTGAAGAACTTCCTGCAGGCCGGTGACGGCAGCATCGAAGGCGCCTTCCGGCAGTTTGTCGCCGAGGTCAAGGACGGACGCTACCCGGCGCCGGAACACGCTTTCGAGTAAGCCAGGGACGAGCCAGGAACAAGGAACCGCGACATGAAGATCGAAACCACCATCCAGGGCGTGCGCGCCGCACTGCGCCAGGCCCGCAAATCCGGCAAGTCCGTGGCCTTCGTGCCGACCATGGGCAACCTGCACGATGGCCATGTCGAACTGGTCAGCGAAGCCCGCCGACGTGCCGACTTCGTTGTCGTCAGCATTTTCGTGAATCCGACCCAGTTCGGGGTCAACGAGGATTTCGACGCCTATCCGCGCACGCTCGATGCCGACGCCTCGCGACTGGCCGAAGCCCGCTGCGACCTGCTCTTCGCGCCCACGGCCTCGGAAATGTATCCCGACGGCCGCACGCAATCGACCACGGTCCAGGTCGGCGGCATCACCGACGTGCTCTGCGGCGCATCCCGCCCCGGTCATTTCACCGGTGTCGCCACCGTGGTCAGCAAGCTGCTCAACATTGTCCAGCCCGACATGGCCCTGTTCGGCGAAAAGGACTTTCAGCAGCTCGCGGTCATTCGCCGCCTGGTCAGCGAACTCTGCTTCCCGATCAGCATCATCGGCGTAGCCACCATCCGCGCCGAGGATGGCCTGGCCCTGAGCTCGCGCAACGGCTTCCTGGATGAAGGCGAACGTGCCCAGGCACCGCTGCTGTACCAGACCCTGACCAATCTGCGCGATGCCATCGTCAATGGCGAGCGCGACTATGCCATGCTGACTGCAGCCGCCAAGGCGCACCTGGCCAAATGCGGCTTCCAGCCGGACTATCTCGAGGTGCGCGCGCAGGATCTGGAGAGCGCCGAAGCCGATACCAGAGACCTCGTCATCCTCGTCGCTGCCCGTTTGGGCAGTACCCGACTGATAGACAACATTCACTTTTCATTGAGCTAAGACCGAAGACGGTAGTAACAATTCGATCTAACAGTGTGTTGAACCCACACGCGTCTTGCGGCAAAATGGCGCGCCCGTGGACTGGGACCGACCAAATGGTCACCCGGTACGCATTTGTTCGCTGCTGAGCGGAGGAAACGCCCATGCAATGCATCATGCTCAAAGCCAAGCTGCACCGAGCCTGTGTGACTCACGCCGAGCTTGACTATGAAGGCTCCTGTGCGATTGATGGCGACCTGCTGGACCTGGCTGGCATTCGTGAATACGAACAGATCCAGATCTACAACGTAGCCAATGGCGAACGCTTCACGACCTATGCCATCCGCGCCGAATCCGGCTCGCGCATGATCTCGGTCAACGGCGCCGCCGCCCACAAGGCTCAGCCGGGTGATCGCGTCATCATCTGCACCTATGCCCAGTTCGAGGCTGAAGAGCTGGCCGACTTCGAACCGCGCCTGGTCTACTGCAACCCGGACAACAGCGTCAGCCACAGCGCCAACGCCATCCCGGTTCAGGTCGCCTGATCCAGGACATCACAAGTTCATCAGGAAAAGCCGGCCCAGCGCCGGCTTTTTCTTGCCCGCTCGCCAAGCTACAGACTGCAGACAAAAAAAGACCGGCATGACGCCGGCCTTTTTCACGGTACAGATGCCATCAGCCGGGAACAGCCTGCAATCCCGGAGCGCCCGCGTAGCGCTCGACCAGCACCTGCCCGCCATAGACCACGATCATCAGCCCGACGAGCATGACCATGAGCGGCAGGACCCAGCGCTCGTAGCGATAGTAGAAGGACTTGTGGCGCACCTCGGCATCGGCGCTGGCCATCTCCTGCTCACCGACCACCATGCGCGTCAGCAGCTGGTTCAGGGCCACTGGCGGCGACAGGTAGCCGAGCTCGAAGGCCGTCAGCACGATCATCCAGAAATGCACCGGATGGATGCCATTGTGATAGGCCACCGGAGCGATCGTTGCCGAGACCAGAATGACCGCGCCGAACGGATCCATGATCATGCCGATGGCAATCAGCATGCCCATGAGCAGCGTCAGCGTCAGCCAGATATTGCCCATATGCTGGGGCACGCTGTCCATGATGCCGGAGCGCTCGATGCAACCGCCCACCGATACCGACAATGCCATCAGCATGAGCAGCGCGCCGATGTGACCGGTGGTCTCGTGGGTGGCGAAACGCACGGCCTGACGCATTGAAAGACGACGTTCGGCGGCCGGGTTATTGAGCACGGCCAGGGCCTTGGGCTCGCGCCGGATCTTGTCGAAAAGCACTATGCCAAGCATGACAATGGGCAGGATGACCGGCGCCGTGAACTCGTCAAGACTGGCACCGAGCAAGGACTGGTAGCCATAGATCACCAGCATGGCGATCACGATGTATGGCGACAATGGACCGAAAGCACTGGCCGATTCACGCAGCGCGCTGGCGAAGTCGACCGGCTCCCTCACCTTGCGCTCGCGCAGGCACAGCGACACCAGCAGGAAAATGGTCGAGGTCATGAGGAACACGCCTATGCCCCAGCCATAGAGCTCGTTGCTGGTCACCTGCTTGTTGAGGGCAGCGATCAGCACGATCAGCAGACAGGGGCGCAAGACCACACCAAGCGAACCGGACATGGCGGCAGCGGCCAGCGCGTACTGGCGGCGACCACCGGCCAGCAGCACTTCCTTGTAGATGATGGCACCGGCCGCAATCACGAAGATGCCGGAGGCTCCGGTATAGGCGGTCGGCACCGCCGCCGCCACGAGCACTATCCAGGTCAGCGTTTCCGGCGAGAACTTCCAAGGCCGCAGGATATCCAGGAACAGGCGCACGACACGGGTCTGCTTGAACAGCATGCCGGCCCAGATATAAAGCGCCAGATTCAGGAAAATGCCGGAGAACTCGAAGAGCTGCCCGAGATAGATGGCCAGGCCGGCAAAATGCCGCTGACCGAGAAAGAAGACCGATGCGGCGATCGCCATGTAGGCATAGAGCGGCACCGAAAGCAGCGCCAGACCGAGACTGCCGCCCTGCTCCGCCGTTGCCGGCGACCTGATCAGGCGCATGAGGCTGATGACGGTCAGCACCCCGAAAAGCACGATGGTCAGGAGGTTGAGAGCCGGCTGCTCGATTTCGAGACCGGAGCCCAGCAATACCTTGTTGTAATAGAACCAGCTGGAAAACAGCAGCAGCGCATTGGCCGCCACCATGAACAGGCCGTGAATCACGAAATCGATGCGGTAACGCGGCGGACGCAGGCTGATGTGATGGACACGCAAAGTTGCGCTTGTTGCAGCAACGGCGAACAGCAGCATCAGGACCAGCGGACGATTTTCGCTACCGAATCTGAAGAGCCCGAAGAAACCGGTTTCGAGTGTGCGATATGCGCGAAGCTCGGGCGTCAGATGCGCAGTGATGCTGTCATATGCCTTGAACTTGCGGACGCAGAGCGCCTTGGCACTCTCCAGCGATGCCTTCAGTGCCGCCGGGCTCTGCGGCTCACCAGCAAAGAGCTCCGAGAACAGATCGCCTGCCGCCGGTGCGGCAGCGTGCGCAGCCATGGCAGCATCAATGTCCTGATGCGGATCGCACTCGGGCCTGACCGGGTCGGCACGCAGCATGAAGTACTGCACATTGCTGGCCGGGTCGCCGAACATGCGTTCGCCCATGCGCAGCAGCTGGCCATGAAGCATTTCCCCGGTGCCGATCACCAGAGCCAGGAACAGCAGCGCAAAAACCGGCAGACTCGAGAGCCACTCCGGGCGCCCCCGGCCCGGGAAGACTGGCTTGCTCTTCATGTTTGACATCCTGCAGATAAGAAAAAACGGCAGGATCAATGATCCTGCCGTCTCCTTGCTTCACACGAGTGATGCAGCACGCGGAACCTTATTCGAGGTTCTGCGAGCATTCAGCATCGCCGCTGTCGACCGAGCAACGGGTCTTCTTCAGCAGCTTCATCATGACCGGATCGTAGATGCCGTCCTTGGTCAGGGAGATACGAGCGTCACGCAGCATGACGACGTAGCCATCCTTGTCCTTGGCCGGGAGATCCATCCAGACGCTGGCCGGAATGTCCTTCTCGGCCTTGGAGATCAGAGCCTTGGCGCGGTCATACTGGCCATCCCAGTAAACGCGGGACTTCTGACCGAAGCCAGCCGGGAACTTGTCCTTGTTGATGACCATCTGGAAGGTCAGCTGAGCGATCGGGAAACGCACAACGGCGCCGGCCTTGCCCAGGCCCTTGTAGAGCTCCAGCGGCTTGTAGGCCAGTGCCGGGGAGGCAACGATGTCAACTGCGTTGTTGTTGAACTTGGCAGCGAAGTTGGTGATGTCCGAGGAGACCGGCTGAGCGCCGACCTTCTGCACCATCTTGGCCTGGGCCTTGTCGTAATCGAAAATCGCGATCTTCTTGCCGGCCAGCTTGTCGACGTGGTTGATCGAACGATCCTTCACGAACAGGTAGGCGGCACCGGCCGGGGCGACACCGGCGACTTCATACTTGCCCTGCACCATCTTGGCGGCCAGAGCCGGGTTGGCGAGGGTGGCCAGAGCCTTTTCCATCACCTGGTAGCTCGGGATGGCGCCGATCGAATCGAGCGAGCCGGTGAAGCTGTTGAACTGACGACCACGCATGCCGGTGAGCATGACGCCGTCGCACTGGCCGGCCTTGAAGTCTTCAGCGGCGGTGCGCTCGTCCGTGTAGGACTTGAGGTCGAGCGTGGCGCCCAGCTTGGAGGCGGCAAGTGCATAGTCCTTCATCATGCCCGACACATCACCCTGGGCACCCAGGATGTCGAACACGCAGATCTTGTTGGCAGCAGCGGCTTGCATGGAGGCAGTGGCTGCAGTGGCGGCGACCAGGGCCACGGCCAGATGGTTGAGCTTACGCATGAGAGTTCCCTCTTTCTTCACTTGGATAAATTGACTGCTACTACACAGGACTGCCTTTGTTTTGCCTGTCCCTGCACGTCAGATAACGCACAGGGACAGAGCAAGATCACAGCAGGTCGCCGATATCTACACCAGACTCGGCCTTCTCGGCCTTCTCGTCCCAGAACTTGCCCAGGCTGCCCAGCGGAGTGCGGGTGCCAGCGCCTTCGGTCCACATACGGTCAGAGACGGTGGTGATGACCATGGCGGCCATGCTGTCTGCCAGACGGTACTTCGGGTTCGGCTTGAAGTCTTCCTTCACGTTGGCAAAGCGACGAATGGCATCGCGAACGCGGGCCTGGTCATCCTTGCCGACCGCGGACAGGGCGTAGAGGGCATGCGGCAGACGAACACCGGATGCCTCGCCTTCCAGCATGGCGGCATTGAAGGTGGCCCAGACATCCTTGCCTTCATCGGCACCCGGCAGAACGTTCCAGATCACGGCGCGGGCGGCCATGGGCACACCCCACCACTTCTTGTTGTCGAGGCAGGAGAAAGCACGCTCGGCCTTGGCAGCGATGTCCATGGGGACACCCACAGCCTGCTGGGCGACAACGTCATTGAGCACAGCCTGGAGGCCGGTGACCAGACCCAGCATGTAGACGAATTCATCGAACTCACGATAGAAGTCGGTGCATTCCTCGCCGATCTTGATGTCGTAGCGCTTCTCGTAGTAGCGCACGAAACGTTCGTAGGCGACGAGCTGGCGACGGGCAGCGAGTTCGGCAAAGCGCTTCTGCGCGATGCGGGCATCCTGGGCTTCATCAACGTTGCCGGCCTTGGCGGCACGCAGGTAGCGCAGCTCGTTCTCGTTGGCTTCCATTTCGGCGCAGAGGCCGGCGGTGGTGTAGAGCAGGGTACCGAGCTGGTCGGCGTTGGCGCCGAGGTTCTCGGTGGCCATGATCAGCGGAGCCGTGGCGACGCCGGACTGGCAGGCCATGACCACATCACCATCCTTGAGCATGGGGGGAACCAGTTTCTTTTCAACGAAACGCAGCGACTGGTTACTGATGAAGGCTACCGGATCGCAGGCAGTGAGCAGCACGGAGGCCGCGACGATGGCACTGGCGAAACCGCGACGGAGCAGGCGGGAGCCCCTCATGTCATTCTCCTTTCTTGTTGATTTTTGTTGTCACGTCCGCAGGCATTGGTCTTGTCATGAGGCATGCGGAAATGCTGGCTGGAGGCCAAAGGCACTGGCGAAAGATACCACCAAGCCCGGACGCGGTTAAAGCGCCTTCAGCACCCTGAATAACGATTTCTTGTTTTTTTGTAACGCCGGAAACGATTGAGGCGACCAACGGTCGCCTCAATCTGACAAACGATGACCGCGCCCGGACTCAGGCCTCGATCAGTTCCTTCATCGAGAGCTTGATGCGGCCACGCTGGTCGACATCGAGCACCTTGACCTTCACGACCTGGCCTTCCTTCAGGTAGTCGGCAACATTCTCGACGCGCTCGTTGGCGATCTGGGAAATGTGCACGAGACCATCGGTACCCGGCAGGATGTTCACGAAGGCGCCGAAATCGACGATACGGGCAACCGTGCCTTCGTAGATCGTGCCGACTTCGACTTCCGCGGTGATGGCCTGGACCTTGGCCAGGGCAGCCTGGGTGGCGCCCTTGGTTTCGCCGTAGATGCGCACCAGACCGGAGTCATCGATGTCGATCGAAGCCTTGGTCTCTTCGCAGATGCTGCGAATCATGGAGCCGCCCTTGCCGATGACATCGCGGATCTTGTCGGTGCTGATCTGGATGGTGGCGTAGGTCGGGGCGTTGGCATTCACTTCCGGACGCGAGGCAGCGAGCACCTGGTTCATCTGGCCGAGGATGTTGAGACGGGCTTCGCGAGCCTGGCCCAGCGCCACTTCCATGATTTCCTCGGTGATGCCTTCGATCTTGATGTCCATCTGCAGCGCGGTCACGCCATTGGCGGAGCCGGCAACCTTGAAGTCCATGTCGCCGAGGTGATCTTCGTCACCGAGGATGTCGGTCAGCACGGCGAAACGCTCGCCTTCCTTGACCAGACCCATGGCGATACCGGCCACCGGCGCCTTCAGTGGCACACCGGCATCCATCAGGGCGAGCGAGGCGCCGCAGATCGAGGCCATCGAGGACGAGCCGTTGGATTCGGTGATGTCGGAGACGACGCGGATGGCGTACGGGAACTTGTCGGAGCCCGGCAGCATCGGGTGCACACCGCGGCGGGCGAGACGACCGTGGCCGATTTCGCGACGCTTCGGACCGGATTCGCGACCGGTTTCACCAACCGAGTAGGCCGGGAAGTTGTAGTGCAGCATGAAGTGATCGGTGTAGCTGCCTTCGAGGGCGTCGATCATCATGGCATCGCGGCTGCCGCCGAGGGTGGCGGTGACCAGGGCCTGGGTTTCGCCACGGGTGAACAGTGCCGAACCGTGAGCCTTGCCGAGCACGCCGGTCTGGATGTCGAGGGCACGCACGGTGCGGGTGTCACGACCATCGATACGCGGCTTGCCGCTCAGGATGTTGTCGCGGACGGTGCGGTACTTCAGGTCTTCGAACAGGTTTTCCAGCTCGTCGGCATCGACATCGCTGCCTTCCGGCGCGAACTGGGCCAGAGCGGCAACCTTGATTTCGCCGAGACGGGCATAGCGATCCTGCTTGACGCTGATCGTGTAGGCCTCGGAGATCTGGGCTTCGAAAGCAGCCTTGAGGGCGGCCTTGAGTTCGGTGTTGACGACCGGCGCGGCGATTTCCCAGCGCGCGGTGCCGACTTCGGCAGCGAATTCCTTGATGGCCGAGATGGCAGCCTGCATTTCATCGTGACCGAAGAGCACGGCGCCCAGCATCTGGTCTTCGCTGAGTTCCTTGGCTTCCGATTCGACCATGAGCACAGCGGCCTGGGTACCGGCGACAACGAGGTCGAGGTCCGAGGTCTTGAGCTGTTCGTAGGTCGGGTTCAGCACGTATTCGTCGTTGATGTAGGCAACGCGGGCGGCGCCGATCGGGCCGTTGAACGGCAGGCCGGAGATGGCCAGGGCAGCCGAGGTGCCGATCAGGGCGGCGATATCCGGATCCTGCAGCTTGTCGGTCGAGATCACGGTGGCGGTGACCTGGACTTCATTGACGAAGCCTTCCGGGAAGAGCGGACGGATCGGACGGTCGATCAGGCGCGAGGTCAGCGTTTCCTTCTCGGACGGGCGGCCTTCACGCTTGAAGTAGCCACCCGGGATGCGGCCGGCGGCGTAGGTCTTTTCCTGGTAGTTGACGGTCAGCGGGAAGAAGTCCTGACCCGGCTTGGCCTTCTTGGCGCCGACAACGGCGACCAGCACCGACACGCCACCCATGGTGACGACAACGGCGCCACTGGCCTGACGGGCAATGCGACCGGTTTCGATGCTGACGGTCTGCTGACCGAACTGGAATTCCTTGCGAACGATATTGAACATGTTTTTCCTCTAAGGCGCGCCCCATGGCGAGCCGTGGCTATCCGATCTTCTGTTTTTCTGGTCATCGGAGGCCCCTAACAGCTGGCTTGCCTGCCGCACGAAGCAGCGGACAATGCAGGTGTTAGAAGCCTCTCCCATGACACCCGACATGTCACATCCTGTGACCGGCAACCCTGGTAGCGCGACACAAGCCGCGACTGCAGGACGCCGTAAAAGAACAGGGAGCGGCTAGCCGCTCCCTGTCTTCGTTCCGCTTAGCGACGCAGACCCAGGGTCTGAATCAGGGCGGTGTAACGGCTGCCATCTTTGCGCTTCAGGTAGTCGAGCAGCGTACGACGCTGGTTGACCATGCGGATGAGACCGCGGCGCGAGTGGTGGTCGTGCTTGTGCGCCTTGAAGTGACCCTGCAGGTCATCAATCTGGGCGCTCAGCAGAGCGACCTGAACTTCAGGGGAACCGGTGTCACCGGCGGCACGTGCAAACTTTGCCACAATGGCGGCTTTGTCCTGGACCGTAAGGGCCATGGTGTTACTCCTACACGAGAGGCCAATAAACAACGACAGACCGCGCCTCTCTGCAGTCCGCGTCGACACGCCCCAAGGGCTTGTGCCTGCGTTCACTCAAGTCTGGCCTTGCGGCACCTTGAGCAGACGCCTGGGTGCCAGCAGGCCGTCATCATCGACAGCGCCGACACCAAGAAATTCGTTGTCCGGGCTCTGGAAGATCAGAACCGAACCTTCGCGCGGCAGCCCGGAGGCCCGCACGGGATTACCGTGGCGCAGATAATACGCTGAAGTTTCGCTCAACTCCACCCGCGGCCAGTCGGCCAGACCGGCCCACGCCGGCTGCAGCAGGGCATCCAGCGCCGGGAAGCCCTGCTCCTCGGCAGCGGCAACCTGCTCGCGCGTGCTGGTCTGCTCTATGCGGAACGGCCCGGCCTGCAGACGCCTGAGCTCGACCACATGGGCGCCACAGCCCAGGGCCTCGCCGATGTCCTCGACCAGATTGCGGATATAGGTGCCCTTGGAGCAGGACACGGTGAGCTCGGCGAACGGCGGCTCCAGCACATCCAGCACCAGGGAATGGATGGTGACCGGGCGCGCGGCGCGTTCGACCTCGATGCCGGCACGCGCCAGCTCGTAGAGCGGACGACCATCCTGCTTGAGCGCCGAGAACATGGACGGCACTTGCATGATGTCGCCACGGAAGCCATCGAGCACCTGCTCCAGCGCCTCGCGGGTGAGCGCCGGCACCGGACGCTCCTCGACCACTTCGCCTTCGGCATCGGAAGTATTGGTGCGCTGACCGAGACGCAGACGGGTGTGATAGGTCTTGTCGGCTTCGAGCAGGTAGTGCGAGAACTTGGTGGCTTCACCGAGACAGATAGGCAGCACGCCGGTCGCCAGCGGATCGAGACTGCCGGTATGCCCGGCCTTCTCGGCCTGATAGCGATGCTTGATCCACTGCAGGATCTGGTTGGAGGTCAGCCCGGCCGGCTTGTCGAGCAGCAGGATGCCATCAACCGGGCGCTTGGGGCGACGCGGCTTGCTCAAGGAGGGACTCAGTCCTGCGCAGGCGTGCTGTCGTCACGCTCGGCGTCATCATGGGCGGCGCCATCGTGGGCCGCATCTTCCTTGACCGCCTGGCTGATCAGCGCCGCCATGCGGTTGCCACGCGTGGTCACCACATCGTGGTGGAAACGCAGGTGCGGCACGATGCGTGTGCGCAGGCCACGGCCGAGTTCGCCACGCAGGATGCCGGAGGCCGCATTGAGAATGGCGATGCCTTCATCCGGCGCCTCATCCAGGGTCTTGCCGAGGATGGTGACGTAGATGTCGGCATAGCCCATGTCCGAGCTGACCTTGACCGCGGAGATGGTGACCATGCCCAGGCGCGGATCTCTCAGGCGCTGACGGATCAGCCCCGAGATGTCGCGCTGAATCTGGTCGCCCATGCGTTGCGTGCGTTGACTCACATCGACTCCGTGTTACAGCGAACGCTTGATGATCTGGACTTCGTAGACTTCAATCTTGTCGCCATTCTTGATGTCCTTGTAGCCCTTGACCGCCAGACCGCACTCCATGCCGTGACGCACTTCCGCGACGTCTTCCTTGAAGCGGCGCAGCGATTCCAGTTCGCCCTGGAAGACCACGACATCTTCGCGCAGCACGCGGATCGGCTTGTTACGGAACAGGCTGCCCTCGAGCACCATGCAGCCTGCGGCGGCACCGAACTTCGAGGAATGGAACACTTCGCGGACTTCGGCGATACCGACGATGTTCTCGCGGCGTTCCGGTGTCAGCAGACCCGACATGGCGTCACGCACATCATCGATGAGCTCATAGATGATGCTGTAGTAGCGCAGATCGATGCCGTCGTTCTGGCACTTGGCACGAGCGGCGTTGTCGGCGCGCACGTTGAAGCCCAGCACCACGGAACCGGTCGATTCGGCCAGCGTGACGTCGGATTCGGTGATGGCACCAACGCCGGAGCTGACGATCTTGACGCGGACTTCGTCCGTGCTGAGGTCGTTCAGGGCCGAGGTCAGCGCTTCCAGCGAACCGCGCACGTCGGTCTTCATGATGATGTTGACCGAAGCGGCTTCCTTCTTGCCCATGTTGGCAAACAGGTTTTCCAGCTTCATGGCCTGCTGCAGGTCCATGCGCACCTGGCGATCGCGGGCGATGCGGAAGTCGGCGACTTCACGTGCCTTGCGATCGTCGGCGACAACGAGGAACTCGTCGCCGGCGCCCGGGGCATCCGGCAGACCGAGAATCTCGACCGGCATGGACGGACCGACCGACTTGATCGGCTTGCCGTTCTCGTCGATCAGTGCACGGGCACGACCATAGAGCGTACCGGCCAGCACCAGGTCACCCTGCTTGAGGGTACCCTTCTGCACCAGCAGGGTAGCGACAGCGCCGCGTCCCTTGTCGATGCGCGATTCGATCACGACACCCTGGGCCGGGCCTTCCGACACGGCGGTCAGTTCCAGCAGTTCAGCCTGGATGAGGATGGCTTCGAGCAGCTCGTCGATGCCCTGGCCGGTCTTGGCCGAGACCTTGACGACCTGGACGTCTCCGCCCCACTCCTCGCACACAACCTGCTTCGCCGAGAGCTCGCTGAGCACGCGGTCGACATCGACGGATTCCTTGTCGATCTTGTTCATGGCCACGATCAGCGGCACGCCGGAGGCGCGGGCATGGTCAATGGCTTCTGCCGTCTGCGGCATGACGCCGTCGTCGGCCGCCACCACGAGGATGACGATGTCGGTGGCCTTGGCACCACGGGCACGCATGGCCGTGAAGGCGGCGTGACCCGGGGTGTCGAGGAAGGTGATCATGCCGCGCGGAGTTTCCACGTGGTAGGCACCGATATGCTGGGTGATGCCGCCGGCTTCACCGGCAGCGACCTTGGCGCGACGGATGTAGTCGAGCAGCGAGGTCTTGCCGTGGTCGACGTGGCCCATGATGGTCACGACCGGAGCGCGGGTCTTGGCATCGCCGGTACGGACGATCGAGTCCATCAGCGAGTCTTCGAGAGCGGTTTCGCTGACGAACTTCGGGGTATGCCCCATTTCCTCGACAACCAGCGCGGCGGTGGCCTGATCAATGGCCTGGTCGGCGGTGACCACTTCGCCCATCTTCATGAGCACGCGGATCACTTCACGCGACTTCTTGGCCATTTTCTGGGCCAGGTCGCTGACCACAATGCTTTCACCGATGGCGACTTCGTACACCTGCTTCTCCACCGGCTTTTCGAAACCGTGCTGCTTGGACAATGCACTGGTCAGGGTGCGAGCGACCGGACGGAAGCTCTGCTCTTCGCGCTTCTTCGGGCCCTTCTTGGCGCCACGGGAAGGCGTGCTGCCGCCACGCTTGATCTCGCGATCCTCGCGGGCGAAGGAGTCTTCGTAGGCGACACCAACCAGACCACGCGCCAGCGGCGTATCGACCGGCGTGGCGACCACGTCCTTGCGACCAGCCAGATCTTCGGCAATGCGACGTGCCTGCTCGAGAGTCTGCACACGCGCCTTTTCTTCGGCTTCCTTGCGGTGCGCCTCTTCCTGACGGCGACGAGCTTCGTCGGCAGCACGTTCACGCGCCGCTTCTTCCTCGCGACGAGCACGTTCTTCCGGCGTTTCCAGCTTCTTGACGTCGACCTTGGGCACACTCAGCTTGCGCGAGTCCTTGTGCTCACCGCCAACCTGACGACGAGCCTCTTCGGCGGCCTTGCGGGCCTCTTCCTCGGCAGCGGCAATACGCGTCTCTTCGGCAGCGCGGCGCACGGCTTCTTCAGCGGCACGACGCTCTTCCTCGACCTTGCGCACGGCTTCCTCGGCGGCCAGACGGGCGGCCTCCTCGGCTTCGCGCGCCTGCTCTTCCTGCTCTTCGAGCAGCGAACGCTTGACGTAGGTGCGCGTCTTGCGCACCTCGACATTGACGGTCTTGGCCTTGCCGCCAACCGCCGCACCCGTCTTCAGGGTGCTGACCGTCTTGCGCTGCAGGGTGATCTTCTTCGGCTCGCCAGCCTGTTCGCCGTGGGCACGCTTGAGGTGAGAAAGCAACTGCTGCTTCTCGGTGTCCGATACTGCGTCATCAGCCTTCTGATGCGACAGACCGGCCTCGCGCATCTGCGCCAGGAGGATATCGACAGAACGGCCGACGGTGTCGGCCAGTTGCTTGACGGTGACTTCAGCCATGTGGCGTGATACTCCGTGTTACTAGGGGGCGAGCCGGGTTCAGTTGAACCAGGGTTCACGCGCCTTCATGATCAATTGGGCGGCCAGTTCGGAATTCAGGCCTTCGATGTCGACGATATCGTCGATGGCCTGCTCGGCCAGGTCTTCCATGGTGACCACACCGCGAGCGGCGAGCGCGAAGGCGATCTTGCGATCCATGCCTTCCATGCCGAGGAGGTCTTCCGCCGGCTCGGTTGCACCTTCTTCCGACACCAGGGCCTTGGTCAGCAGGGCATCCTTGGCACGCTGGCGCAGGACCTCGACGAGTTCCTCGTCGAATTCGTCGATGGCGAGCAGCTCTTCCAGCGGCACATAGGCCACTTCCTCGAGCGTGGTGAAGCCTTCGTTGACGAGGATGGCAGCGATGTCCTCATCGACACCGAGGTCTTCCACGAAGCCGTCAACGAACTTGTGAGCCTCGTTTTCCTGCTTGGCCTGGGCATCAGCCACAGTCATCACGTTCAGGCGCCAGCCGGTCAGCTCGGAAGCCAGACGCACGTTCTGGCCGCCGCGACCGATGGCCATGGCGAGCTGGTCTTCCTCGACGGCGACATCCATGGTGTGGGTGTCTTCGTCGACGATGATGGAGGCGACTTCGGCCGGCTGCAGGGCGTTGATGACGAACTGCGCGGGATTGTCATCCCAGAGCACGATGTCGACACGTTCGCCACCGAGTTCGCCGGACACGGCCTGGACGCGCGAGCCGCGCATGCCGATGCAGGCGCCCTGCGGGTCGATGCGGTGGTCGTTGCTCTTCACGGCGAGCTTGGCGCGCACGCCCGGATCACGCGCCGCGGCACGGATGGCGATGATTTCCTCGCCGATTTCCGGAACTTCGATGCGGAACAGCTCGATCAGCATCTCGGCGCGCGAACGCGACAGCAGCAGCTGGGCGCCACGGCCTTCGCTGTTGACGGCGAAGAGCACGGCACGCAGGCGGTCACCAATGCGGAAGTTCTCGCGCGGCAGCATTTCCTCGCGGGCCAGATAGGCTTCGGCGTTGCCGCCGAGGTCGATGATGAGGCCGTCGCGGGTGGTCTTCTTGACCGTGCCGGAGAGGATCTCGCCAACGCGGTGGCGGTAGGCGTCAACCACGAGCGCGCGCTCGGCTTCGCGCACTTTCTGCACGATGACCTGCTTGGCGGTCTGCGCGGCGATGCGGCCGAACTCGACAGACGGGATCTGCTCTTCGACGATGTCGCCGAGCTTCAGACCCTTTTCCTCGACATCGCTGATGGCGAGCTGCATGGCCGGAATTTCGTGGTCCTCATCGGCCACGACTTCCCAGAAGCGGGAAGTCTCGTACTCACCGGTCTTGCGATCGATGCTGACGCGAATATTGATTTCGTCCGTATCGAAACGCTTCTTGGTCGCCGCCACCAGCGCTTGCTCAAGCGCCTGGAAGATGACCTCGCGCGCAACACCCTTTTCGTTGCTGACGGAGTCCACTACCAACAGGATTTCTTTGCTCATGATTCGACCTGTGTGATCACTCGTTCAATCAGATGTTCGGAACGATGTTTGCCTTGTCTATGCCGGCAAACGGAATTTGTACCACCTCTCCATCCACCAGCAATGACACTTGCGTGTCATCGGCAGCCTGGATGATGCCCTTGAAGCGACGGCGCCCCTGCAACGGTGCGTTCAGTCGCACATTTGCTTCCTCGCCGACAAAGCGCAGGAAGTGGGACGGCTTGAACAAGCCGCGATCCCAGCCCGGCGACGACACTTCGAGGGTGTACTCGCCGGAGATCGGATCTTCCACATCCAGAACGCCGCTGACCTGGTGGCTGACCGTCGAGCAGTCATCCACGCCAACACCTTCTTCGCGCTCGGTCTCGATGAACAAACGCAGCACCGAATGACGACCCTGCTGGAAGAATTCGATACCCCACAGCTCGAAGCCGCAAGCAGTAACTGCCGGCTCCAGCATCTCAGTCAGTTTTTCGACTTTTTGCGAGATCGCCATGATCGCCTTCACTCCTGTGGCCCGTCACGCGGGCCCCATCATGCAAACGCCAGAAACAAAAAGTGGGCACAAAGCCCACTGTGTCGGCAGCCCGGTGACAACCAGGATCACCTGCCGCAAGACCTGTAAAAAAGCCCACGCATTGGTGGGCTTTTTTACAAGTCCGAATGTGGTAGCGGGGGCTGGATTTGAACCAACGACCTTCGGGTTATGAGCCCGACGAGCTACCTGACTGCTCCACCCCGCATCAGAGGTTGCGAACTCTAGTGGCCTGACACGGACTTGTCAAACCCTTTCGCCACCGGCATTGCCGGTATTTTCAAACCCTGTCCGACAGGTACGGACAAGGCCTTCGAATTGGTGCGGAAGGGGGGACTTGAACCCCCACGCCGTTAGGCACAGCCACCTCAAGGCTGCGTGTATACCAATTTCACCACTTCCGCATTTCTGGTGTTTAAACCCGCCACCGGGTGCCGATCTTACTGACCGGCGGGCACTACGGGAAGACCCGAACCAGCCGGAGCCATCGGTGCGACCGGGGAACCCGGAAGCGTCGGCAGCGAGGACTGGACCGGAGCAGCCGGCAGCACCGGAGCCTGCACGCCGGCATCAGCCAGCGAAGCATTCTTTGCATAAACCGCCAGACCGAGACTGGTGATGAAAAACACCAGAGCCAGACCGGCAGTGAACTTGGTCAGGAAGCCGGCCGAGCCGGCGCTGCCGAACACGGTACCGGATGCACCGGCACCAAAGGATGCACCAGCTTCGGCACCCTTGCCCTGCTGCAGCAGGATCAGCGCGATCATGACCACCGCCACCAGGACGTGAACCACGAGAACCAGCTTTTCCATCACTACCTACCCTTTAGAGCCTCTGTCGTGCCGCCTGACAGATGGCCAGAAATTCTTGCGCAATCAGGGATGCGCCCCCTACCAATGCACCGTCGATGTCGGCCATGGCAAACAGCCCCGCCACATTCGCCGCCTTCACGCTGCCGCCATACACAATGCGCAGCTGTTCGGCACGCACGGCGTCGAAGGCCGCCACCACCGCACGCAGCGAGGCATGTACCGCCTGCGCCTGCTCCGGCGTCGCCGTCAACCCGGTTCCGATGGCCCAGACTGGCTCGTAAGCCAGAACAGCGCCATCGAAGGCATCGGCACCCTGACTTTCCAGCACCGCCAGCAACTGCCGCGATACCACCGCCAGGGTTTCGCCGGCCTGACGCTCTTCGAGCGTTTCACCGACGCACAACACAGGCTGGAGACCAGCCTGCTTGAGGGCCGCGAACTTGGCCGCCACCACGACATCGGTTTCAGCAAAGAGCTGACGCCGCTCGGAGTGACCTACCAAGGCCCCCGACACACCGCAATCCTGCAGCATGCCCACCGACCATTCGCCGGTGTAGGCACCCGATGCATGCTCGGACACCGTCTGAGCCAGCACCTTGATGCCACGCCCTTCAAGGGCTTCGACAACCTGCATCCAGTAGGGCGCCGGCGGCGCCACACAGATGTCGATCTCGCTTTCTGCTGCCAACGAGGAAATGCCCTTGAGCAGTTCGTCATTGGTCTGATGCAGACCATTCATTTTCCAATTGCCGGCGACCCAGGGGCGACGCATGCAGACTCTCCTTGGCGGGCCAGCCTCGCGAGGCCGGCAATACTAGCGAAGCCTGTGCCTGCTTACAAGCAGTTGCGCACAGCTTCGGCCAACTCTTCGGCAATTCGTTGCACAAGAACGCCATCGCGGCCTTCGACCATGACACGAATCACCGGCTCGGTACCCGAGGCACGCAGCAGCACGCGTCCCTGATCGGCCAGTTCGGCCTCGGCAGCGGCCACGGCCTGCTGCACCGAAGCACAGGCCTTGAGGTCGATCTTCTGCGCCAGACGGACATTGATCAGCACCTGCGGATACTTGCTCATGCCGGCCTTGAGCTCGGCCAGCGTGCGGCCGCTGCTGACCATGGCCGCCAGCACCTGCAGCGCCGCCACGATGGCATCGCCGGTGGTGGCCTTGTCGAGACAGACGATGTGCCCGGAGGCCTCGCCACCCAGGGTCCAGCCGCGCTCTTCCAGCGCCGCCATGACATGACGGTCGCCGACATTGGCGCGCACGAATTCGAGACCAAGCCCCTGCACCGCCTTCTCGAGGCCGAAGTTGCTCATCAGCGTGCCGACCACGCCCTGCACGGGCACGCCGGAGCGCTGCTTCTCGCGCGCGATCAGATAGACCAGCTCGTCACCATCGACGACCTCGCCCTGATGGTCGACCATCACGATGCGGTCGCCATCGCCATCGAAGGCGATGCCGAGATGCGCCTTCTCGGCCAGCACGCGCTGCTGCAGGCCCTCGGGATGCGTGGAGCCGACCTCGTGGTTGATGTTCTGACCATCCGGCTCGCAGGCATGACGGATGACCTCGGCACCGAGCTCGCTGAACACCGCAGGGCCGACCTGGTAGGTGGCGCCGTGGGCGCAGTCGACCACGACCTTGAGGCCATGCAGGGACAGGTTGAACGGGAAGCTGGACTTGCAGAACTCGATGTAGCGGCCTCGGGCATCTTCCTGGCGGGTGACCTTGCCGAGCTGATCCGGATTGTCGATGGTCATCTCGCGGTCGAGCCAGGCTTCGATCTCCAGCTCCACGGCGTCCGGCAGCTTCTTGCCGTCCGGCCCGAAGAACTTGATGCCATTGTCGTAATAGGGATTGTGCGACGCCGAAATGACGATGCCGGCGCTGGCGTGGAAGGCACGCGTCAGATGCGCGACGGCGGGCGTGGGAATGGGCCCGAGCAGACGCACGCTGACCCCGGCGGCCGACAGGCCGGCCTCCAGCGCGGACTCGAAGAGATAGCCCGACAGGCGCGTGTCCTTGCCGACCACCACCGAGGCACGACCCTGCGAGGCCATGGCGCGGCCTGCGGCCCAGCCCAGCTTGAGGGCGAAATCAGGCGTGATCGGATACTGGCCGACCAGACCGCGCACACCATCGGTGCCGAAATACTTTCTGCTCATGTGACCTCCTGTTATGCCTGCTGCTGGGCCTGCCAGAGCATCAGCGCATCGACCGTGGCCCTGACGTCGTGGCTGCGCACGATACGTGCGCCCCTGTCGACCGCCAGCACGGCGGCGGCGACACCGGCATGCAGGCGCTGATCCACCGGGGCGCCGTTGAGCACGGCACCCAGCATGGACTTGCGCGACAAGCCGACCAGCAAGGGCCGACCCAGTTGTTGTATTTGATCGAGATGCTTCAACAGCTGCAGATTGTGCGTCAAGGTCTTGGCAAAGCCGAAACCGGGATCGAACAGTATCCTGCCCTCGTCCATGCCGGCCGCGACACAGGCCGCCGCGCGCTCGCGCAGGAACACCATGACACCGGCCACGACATCATCGTAATCGGGCGCCAGCTGCATGGTGCCGGGCTCGCCGCGCATGTGCATGAGGCAGACCGGCAGGCCGCTGGCTACGGCAGCCTCGAGCGCACCCGGACGACGCAGGGCACGCACATCATTGATGAGACCGGCACCGAGCCGGGCCGATTCACGCATGGCCGACGGCGTCGAGGTGTCGACGGAAATGACCGTGTCGAAACGCGCGGCAATGGCTTCCACCACCGGCAGCAGACGCTCCAGCTCCTCCTGTTCGCCTACCGGCTCGGCGCCCGGGCGCGTGCTCTCGGCACCGACATCGATGAGCCGCGCGCCGTCCGCCAGCATCTGCTCGGTCTGGCGCAGGGCGGCATCGAGCGACAGATAGCGGCCGCCATCGGAAAACGAATCGGGAGTGATGTTGAGTATGCCCATGACCGCCGGCGTGGCGAGATCCAGGGTGCGTGTGCCGCAAGCAAGCAACGTCATGCAGTAGCTGGTCCGGTAGTTATCCGGCAATGATGCCGGAAAGACTCGGGGCCGCATATGCGGCCCCGGTCAGGGTGACGAATGGTCGGGATCAGACAGGACCGGCAGCCGGCTCGCCGCTCACCGGCTTGTCGCCTTCGGCAGCCGGAGCCGCCGCCACCGGCGTGCCGCCGGACTTGTCGCCATCGTTCCAGCCACGCGGCGGACGCAGGGCGCGACGCGCCATGAGATCATCGATCTGGTCGGCATCGATGGTTTCGTACTTCATCAGGGCATCGGCCATGGTATCAAGGATGTCGCGATTGCCCTCGAGGATCTGACGCGCCTGCGTGTAGCAGCGATCGATCACCGAACGGATCTCGTTGTCGATGTCTATGGCCGTCTGCGACGACACGTTCTTGCGCTGGGTCACCGAGCGACCGAGGAAGACCTCGCCCTCGTCCTCTTCGTAGAGCAGCGGACCAAGTTTCTCGGACAGACCCCACTTGGTGACCATGTTGCGCGCCAGCTCGGTGGCGCGCTGGATGTCATTGCTGGCACCGGTGGTGACGCCATCGAAGCCCAGCGTCAGCTCTTCCGCGATGCGGCCGCCGAAGAGCGAACAGATGCTGCCTTCGATGCCGCGCTTGGACATGGAATAGCGATCTTCTTCCGGCAGGAACATGGTGACGCCGAGGGCGCGACCGCGCGGAATGATGGACACCTTGTAGACCGGGTCATGCTCGGCCACGAGACGGCCGACGATGGCGTGACCGGCCTCGTGGTAAGCCGTGTTGAGCTTTTCCTTGTCGGACATGACCATGGACTTGCGCTCGGCGCCCATCATGATCTTGTCCTTGGCCTTCTCGAACTCGTTCATGCTGACCTGCTTGAGGTTGTTGCGCGCGGCGAACAGCGCAGCCTCGTTGACCAGGTTGGCAAGATCGGCACCGGAGAAGCCGGGCGTGCTGCGCGCCAGGGTCTCGGGATCGACATCGGAGCCCATCGGAATCTTGCGCATGTGCACACGCAGGATCTGTTCGCGACCACGGATGTCGGGCAGGCCAACGACGACCTGGCGGTCGAAGCGGCCCGGACGCAGCAGCGCCGAGTCGAGCACGTCGGGGCGGTTGGTGGCGGCGATGACGATAACGCCCTCGCTGCCCTCGAAGCCGTCCATTTCCACCAGCAACTGGTTCAGGGTCTGCTCGCGCTCGTCATGACCGCCGCCCATGCCGGCTCCACGATGGCGGCCGACGGCGTCGATTTCATCGATGAAGATGATGCAGGGAGCCTGCTTCTTGGCCTGCTCGAACATGTCGCGGACACGGCTGGCGCCGACACCGACGAACATTTCCACGAAATCGGAACCGGAGATCGAGAAGAACGGCACCTTGGCTTCGCCGGCGATGGCCTTGGCCAGCAGCGTCTTGCCGGTACCCGGCTGGCCGACCATGAGGATGCCGCGCGGAATGCGTCCGCCGAGCTGCTGGAACTTGCCCGGATCGCGCAGGAAGTCGACGACCTCCTTCACTTCTTCCTTGGCTTCGTCACAGCCGGCGACATCGGCGAAGGTGACCTTGATCTGGTCTTCGGTGAGCTGGCGCGCACGCGACTTGCCGAAGCTCATGGGGTTGCCGCGACCGCCGCCACCGCCCATGCCACCGCCCATCTTGCGCGACAGGAACATGAACAGCGCCACCATGAGCAGAATCGGGAAGGCCGCCACCAGCAGCTGCGACATGACGCCCTGCTGTTCCGGCGCGGCACCGGTGATGGCAACCTTCTGCTTCAGCAGCTGGTTGATCAGGTCGGGATCCGGAGCCGGCGGACGCACGGTCTCGAAGCTCTCGCCATTGCTGCGCTCGCCTGAGATGCTGTCGGGCTGGATGCGCACCTGCTTGATGCCGCCGGCATCGACGGCGGCCAGGAATTCGCTGTAGCTCAGCGCCTTCGACGGCGTCGACTTGTTGAAGTTGCCGAAGACGAAGGTCAGAGCCCCGGCAATCAGCACCCAGACCAGCAGATTTTTCGCGAAGTCATTCACGGTGACGCACCTCCGGGTTCAATACCAGTTCCAGCTTGCCGCGAGAACCCTCCAGCGGCAACTCCTCAGGTTGATACGGTTCGGCAGGGAACTGGCGGCCATCAGCCCCGGAAACCCGTCGCGACCAGGTAGACCTCGCGTGAACGCATGCGCGAGGCCTCCGGCTTGCGTGCCTTCAAGACCGGAAAGTGTTGCTGGATCTGACGCCGGTACTCTTCGTAGCCCTCACCCTGGAAGACCTTGACGAGGAAGGCGCCGTTCGGCTTCAGAACCCGCACCGCCATGTCCAGCGCCAATTCGCAGAGATACATGGAGCGCGGCTGATCCACCGCGTTGTTACCAGACATATTGGGGGCCATGTCGCAAATTACAAGATCCACCGGCTGATCGCCCAGCGCCGCGAGGATTTCGTCGAACACCGACTCCTCGCGGAAGTCGCCCTGGACGAAGGTGACATCGGGCAGCGCATCCATGGCCAGGATGTCGGTGGCGACCACGCGGCCGCGATCACCCAGAATCCTGCCAGCGACCTGGCACCAGCCGCCAGGGGCGGCGCCGAGGTCCAGCACCATCATGCCGGGCTTGATGAGCTTGTCCTTCTCCTGTATCTCCAGCAGCTTGTAGCTGGCGCGCGAGCGATAGCCATCCTTCCAGGCGCGCTGGACGTAATGATCGTCCAGGTGCTCTCTCATCCAGACCTTGCTGCTGCCGGTCAACTTGGGATTGGTGATTCTCGTGGCCATGGGGGTCCCGCGGGCAGTAC
This sequence comes from Perlucidibaca sp., assembly GCA_023265995.1. Taxonomy (GTDB): domain Bacteria; phylum Pseudomonadota; class Gammaproteobacteria; order Pseudomonadales; family Moraxellaceae; genus Perlucidibaca. The sequence continues at coordinate 265,816 of JAHFSA010000004.1, read as the reverse complement.
TGAAAAAAACAGAACTCGTCCGCCTCAACAAGCTAAACTAGATACCCTTTTTACCAGAAACCGGCGGCTCTTGCCCGAAAAGCCCCCTGAAAACCGCATACTGCGAGGATTCAGGCGACTTTCCAGAGGCTGCCGCAAGCAACATCGAGGTCCTGCCGTGAGCCTGTCCACCGCTGAAAAGAAACGTCTGCGCCAGATCGGCCACCACCTGAATCCGGTTGTCCTGCTCGGCGACAAGGGCCTGACCGAGGCCGTTCTGGCCGAGATCGACGCACGCCTGGAAGACCACGAGCTGATCAAGGTCCGTGTCGGCGGCGAAGACCGCGAGGCACGTCAGGTGGCCATCAGCGAAATCGCCACCGTCACCGGCTCCGAGATCGCACAGACCATCGGCAAGCTCGTGCTGCTCTATCGCCCGGCGAAAAAGCCGGACCCCAAGCTCTCCAACCTGCTGCGCGCCCTGGCCTGATCATCCTGGCCGGGCTGCAAGCTCAGCGCCTCACAGGCCCTTCTGGAACTTCTGCTGCACGAACAGCGGTCCGATCAGCAGAAAGACCAGATCATCGGCGAACGACGGCTTAGCGCCCTCGACCTTGTGGCCCCAGAACTGCCCGGCCCAGGCCACCAGCCAGACCGTCAGGAAAAGCCCGAACAGCGGCACACCCAGCCGTTGCAGCAGCACGATCACGACCAGGCTGAGCGCCAGCCAGAGCGCACCGGTCATGAGGCTCCAGGTCGAAAGCCGGGCATAGAACAGCATGACCGGCAGCACGCCGACGGTAGCCAGATTGACCCAGGGCGCCAGACCGGCATCCAGCCCCAGCCAGCGCCCTATCGGCACCAGCCAGAACAGACCCAGCGTGGCCAGGAAAATGGCCGGCACGCAGATCATGTGGACGATCTGGTTGGTCCGGTTGCGATGACTCTTGGCATATTCGGCCAGAAATTCTGCTTCGCTGCGCATGTGGTCCTCTTTCGCGATTGCCCGTGACTTCCCCGATTAAGCACTTGCCGCCACGCCGCCGGCAAGCACCACGACCAGCCTAGTGCGGCGTGGCGAGCTTGAGCCCGACGATGCCGATCACGATCAGCGCCACGCTGACCAGACGCGCGGCATGCGCCGGCTCGTCAAAGAGCGCGATGCCGCAGATGACAGTGCCGACCGCGCCTATGCCAACCCAGACGGCATAGGCCGTGCCCATGGGCAGCGTACGCATGGCCCAGCCCAGCAGAACCACGCTGAGCGTCATGGCAACCAGCGTGACGACACTGGGCCAGAGACGGGTGAAGCCCTCGGTGTACTTGAGACCGACCGCCCAGACCACTTCGAGGAGACCAGCGAAAACCAGAACCAGCCAGGCCATGGCACAAACTCCTGCTTCAGGGGCGAACCAGATAATCCAGGATATCGCCCATCAGACCGTTTATGGCCCTGTAGATGCCCTCCGGCTGCTCCCGGATGACCTGCTCGGACTGGATGCAGCGCCCGCGCACCAGTTCGTCCCGGCAATTCTCCAGCATGAGGGCGACACTGTCAGGCGTGGTTTCAAGATGGAACTGCAGGCCGATGGCACGCGCACCGACCTGGAAAGCCTGGTTGCGACAGGCGCGGCTGCTCGCCAGCCGAACCGCGCCAGGCGGCAGGTCGAAGGTCTCGCCATGCCAGTGGAATGCCGTGATCACCGGCGGAAACAGGAAGGCCGAGACCTCGGCCGGTTCGGCTTCCAGCGCAAACCAGCCGATTTCCTTGTCGATATTGGCGTAGATATCGCTGCCGAGGGCACTGGCCATGAGCTGCGCGCCCAGACAGATCCCCAGCACCGGCTTGCCACGCAGAATGGCCTCGCGGATGAAACGCTTCTCCGCCGCCAGCCAGGGCAGGAAGAACTCGTCGTTGACACTCATGGGGCCGCCGAGAGCGATGACCAGGTCAATGTCATCGACAGCCGGCAGCACCGGCGCAGGCTCATGAAAGCGCGTCCAGCTGACCGTGGCCGCACGGGCTTGCAGCCAGTCGGCTGCGCTGCCCGGGCCCTCGAAGGGAACATGCTGGAGAATATGAGCCTTCATGAGTCGCGAATCTTTTCCTGTGCCGACCGGTCCTGACTGCCAGGGCAGATCAGTGGCGCCTTACATGCGCGCATCCGGGAACAACGAGTAGGTCACCGTGAGGGTTGACTGGTCCAGCACATGCCCGGCCATGGCCTGGCGGGCCTCCGCGCCGGTGAAGTTCAACGGCAGCGCCAGCGTCGCCACATCGAGCGCCAGAACCGTGAACTGGTAGCGATGCACGCGCTCGTCATTGAACGGCGGCCAGGCGCCGTCATAGCCGCCATAGTTGCCGGCCATGGCGGCATCGCCAGCAAACCAGCCGGTGTAGTCGTTGATGCCACGCACGCCCAGCGCCGTGGCACCGGCCGGCTTGCCGCGCGGGACCAGACCATCGGCATCGGCCGCTTCGGCCAGGGCATGGACCGAGGCCGGAATGTCGACCAGCAGCCAGTGGAAGAAATCCACTCGCGGCAGATCGTAGGGCACCGTGCGGTCGGACTGATTGACGTCATCACCACGCGACGGCACGTCAGGATCGACACAGATGATGGCGAACGAACGGGTGCCGGCCGGAAAGTCGGACCAGCTCAGCTGCGGGCTGCGATTGGCGCCCGGCACCGGACCGCCAGCCGCGGCGACGCCGAGGGCATGGATGACCGGAAGGGAGGCGCCATCAACCAGGGTCAGGCTGCTCAGTTTCATGCAATGTCTCTCCCGTGATGTGAGTGCGTAGGCATCCGGCAAGGATAAACGCGTCGCCAGGCACCGCAAGGGGCACGCGCCGGCGCCCCTTGCAGACAGCGGACTCAGAACAGCATGAAGGCCAGCGCCAGACCGGCCGGCACGGCCTGGATGAAGAGTATGCGGCGGTTGGCGGTGAGCGCGCCGAAGATGCCGGCGACCAGCACGCAGAGCAGGAAGAAGAGCTTGATGTGCTCACCACCGTCACCAAGCGCCAGCCCCCAGAACAGGCCGGCAGCGAGGAAGCCGTTGTACAGACCCTGATTGGCCGCCAGCGCCCGCGACTCGGTAGCGAACGCCTGGGTCAGACCGAAGGCCTTGAGCCCGTAGGGCTTGTCCCAGAGGAACATTTCCAGCACCAGGATCCAGACATGCAGCAGGGCAATGAGTCCGGTCAGTACATTGGCGATCGTGTGCATGGTGTGCTCCAGCGCGCAGTGAGTAGGTTCAGCCTGCCGGCCACGGCATGGGCTGCGGATCATGACCACGCGTGCGCAACCAGTCGCGCAGTGCGAAGCCGGTGCCGACCGGCCAGTAGAGCGCCTGATCGAAGGCTATGCGGCGCCATTCGTCGAGCTCGTCACCGAGCACGATCTCGCCTTCGGCCGGCACATGATAGGCAATGATGATCTGGTTCTGGCGTGGAAACGGATAGTGTCCGATGAAGTGTGCGCCGGTCGCGACCAGCCCGAGTTCCTCCATGACCTCACGCTGCACGGCCTGCTCGGGGCTGGGATCCGACTTCTCCAGGAAGCCGGTGATGAGCCCGAAGAAACGCATGGGCCAGAGCTTGTTGTGGGCCAGGATGATGCCGCCCTCATGCTCGACCACGGCCGCCACCACCGGCACCGGATTGTCCCAGTGCACGAAGCCGCAGCGCGCATCGGCGCAGGCCGGGCGGGACAGGCCGCCATGATCCTGCTCATGCAGGGGGCCGCCACATTGCGGACAGAAACGGAATCCATGCATCAACACTCTCCTCTCGCGGAAACTGATATCAGCGCGCGCGGAAAACCGCGACTGTGCTGTCGGCGACCTTCAGCGTCAGCGTCCGGCCCGCCACGACATAGCTGGTGACCAGGGGCAGACTGGCGAGAAAGCTCTGCTCGATGGCAGCGCCGTCCATGCAGGCCATGCGCGTGGCGACCGGCGCGTTGAAGCGGATGCTGTTGCCGGCCAGCTCGTAGCCGGCATTGTAGCGATTGCAGCCGGCAAAACCGGCGGCACGCTGGCTGGCGGCATCCAGGCGCAGGCTCGGCGACTTGCCGCCGGCGCCAGTGACACCGGCATGCTCGCTCAATGACACCAGCTCCCAGTCCGTGTCGAGCAGGCTGGCCTGCCCGGAGTGCAAGGCCAGACTGGAGCAACCTGCCAGCAAGGCGGATGCGAGGGTCGTCATCAGAAAAAGGCGTGCAACAGGCTTCATGGACAATGCTCCGTGATGTTGGCCGTCAATCAATCATTGCCGGCGGTCATCTGTAAAGCGCATGACGCAGAAAATGGCGCACAATGACCGGCAGTGCTCGCCATGTCGGGCCCTTGTCATCTTCCGGCCTGCTTGCGCGTTGGATGAGTTATTCGAAGACTAAGGAGAATACTGCAATGAAGCGCCTGTTCTGCGCGGCCATCCTGGCCGCTGCCGCCACGCCCGCCCTGGCCGCCGATGTCGGCGTCTCGGTGAGCATTGGTCAGCCCGGCTTCTACGGCCGCATTGACCTCGGTGACTACCCGCGTCCGCAGCTGATGTACGCCGATCCCGTCGTGATCCAGGCCGTCCCGGTCGGCGTCGTGCGCCAGCCCATCTATCTTCGTGTGCCGCCCGGACATGCCAAGAACTGGGGCAAGCATTGCCGCGAATACGGCGCCTGCGGCCGTCCGGTCTACTTCGTCCAGGACAACTGGTACAACAATGTCTACGCCCCGCGCTATCGCGAACGCCATGGTGGCGGCGACAGACACGATGACCGCGGCTACGGCTACGGCGACCATGATCGCGGCGGCCGCGATCATGACGACGACCACGGCCATGGCAAGGGTCACGGTCACGGCAAGCACGACCGCGACTGATCAGCTTCGCCGGCCCGACACCCGGGCCGGTTCATCGGCGGCAGCGCCCTCACGGGCTGCCGCCACCTCTCAGTTGGCGTGCTGAACCCGGCTGTTGCTGCCGGTGGACAGGATGCGCACACGATCACCCACGCTGAAACGCTCGTTCTCCTGCAGTTCCTGCACATAGGCTCGTTCGCTGCCATCGCCGAGACGAATGATCAGCTCGACACCACGAGCACGCGTCACCCCCTCCTCCGCCGCACTGCCCAGCAAACCGCCCGCAACAGCACCGATGACCGCCGAAATGGCACTGCCACGTCCGCCGCCTATGGCGCTGCCGGCGATGCCGCCCGCAATGCTGCCGGCTGCCGCGCCGACCGGGGACTTGGTGCCCTCGATGGTGACCGGGCGCAGAGCCACCACGGTACCGTTCTGCACCGTGGCAGGCTGCCTGGCCTCGCCACGCGTGTAGACATCACCACCCTGATTGGACACGCAACCACCCAGACCCAGTCCCAGGCTGGCAACAACGGCGACGACAACGGCTTGCTTGAGCATGATGGCCTCCAGGCACAATGAATCCGCACATGATGTCATGCGGCATTGACGCCATTCTGTTCTGGCACCGGGCAAAAAGCCATGACCCGGAAAAGACAACGGGCCGCCACTGGCGACCCGTTGTCCTTGCTGCATCACATCACGGCGCTTACTCGTAGCGGACAGCGACGACCTCGTACTCGACCTTGCCACCAGGCGTTTCGATCAGCACGGCATCGCCTTCCGACTTGCCGACCAGGCCACGCGCGATCGGCGAGTTGACCGAGATCTTGCCGATCTTGAAGTCCGCTTCGTCGTCACCAACGATCTGGTAGGTCTTCTCCTCGCCGGTATCGACATTCTCGATGTCGACAGTCGAGCCGAAGATCACCTTGCCGTTGTTGGCCATCTGACTGATGTCGATGACCTGGGCATTCGACAGCTTGCCTTCGATGTCCTGGATGCGGCCTTCGATGAAGCCCTGCTGTTCGCGCGCGGCGTGGTACTCGGCGTTCTCCTTGAGATCGCCATGCGCACGCGCCTCCGCGATCGCGGCAGTCACTGCCGGGCGATCCACGCTCTTGAGCTTGTTGAGCTCGGTCTTCAGGGCTTCGGCGCCCTGCACCGTCATCGGATAGCGTTGCATGTCAGGCGATACCCTCTTCCAGAGTCTTGTGAAGATCCTGCAGGCGACGCACGGTCAGCGCATCCTTGGAACGCAGCGACTGGCAGACGGCCTCGGCACCACTGAGGGTGGTCGTGTAGTAGACCTTGCCCTGCAGCGCGCTGCGGCGGATCGAGAACGAATCCTGCTGCGCCTGCTTGCCTTCGGTCGTGTTGATGATGAAGTTGATCTCGCCGTTCTTCAGCATGTCGACGACATGCGGACGACCTTCGGTCACCTTGTTGATGCGGCGGCAGGGAATGCCGGCGGCTTCCAGCTCGCGCTGGGTGCCACCGGTGGCGACCAGCTCGAAACCGAGGTCGGCCAGCTCGCGACCGACACGCGGCAGATGCACCTTGTCGGAGTCACGCACCGACAGGAACACGCGACCACCACTGGGCAGGCGTTCGTTGGAGCCGAGCACGGCCTTGTGGAAGGCTTCCGCGAAGGTGGCGCCGGAGCCCATGACTTCGCCGGTGGACTTCATTTCCGGGCCGAGAATCGGGTCGACACCCGGGAACTTGGCGAACGGGAACACCGCTTCCTTGACGCTGAAGTACGGCGGGATGATTTCCTTGGTGAAGCCCTGGTCAACCAGCGACATGCCGGCCATGCAACGGGCAGCGACCTTGGCCAGCGAGGTGCCGATGCACTTGGACACGAACGGCACGGTGCGCGAGGCACGCGGGTTCACTTCCAGCACGTAGACGTCCTGACCCTTGACCGCGAACTGCACGTTCATGAGACCGATCACGCCGAGCTCGCGCGCCATGCGGATGGTCTGGTCGCGCATGATGTCCTGCAGCTCGGCCGACAGGTTGTACGGCGGCAGCGAGCAGGCGGAGTCACCGGAGTGGATGCCGGCCTGTTCGATGTGCTGCATGATGCCGCCGATGACGACATCCTTGCCGTCGCTGACGCAGTCGACGTCGACTTCGATGGCGTCATCGAGGAAGCGGTCGAGCAGCACCGGCGATTCGTTCGAGGCCTGCACGGCTTCGCGCAGGTAGCGCGCCAGCTCGGCATCGTTGAAGACGATTTCCATGGCGCGGCCGCCGAGCACGTAGCTCGGGCGCACCACCAGCGGGTAGCCGACTTCCGAGGCCAGCAGCAGGCCTTCCTCGGCCGAACGCGCGATGCGGTTGGGCGGCTGCAGCAGGTTCAGGCGCTCGACCATCTGCTGGAAGCGCTCACGGTCTTCGGCACGGTCGATGGCATCCGGCGAGGTGCCGATGATGGGCACGCCGGCGGCTTCGAGGGCGCGCGCGAGCTTCAGCGGAGTCTGGCCACCGTACTGGACGATGATGCCCTTGGGCTTTTCCAGCGCGGCGATTTCGAGCACGTCTTCCAGCGTCACCGGTTCGAAGAACAGGCGATCGGAGGTGTCGTAATCGGTGGACACGGTTTCCGGGTTGCAGTTGACCATGATGGTCTCGTAGCCGTCTTCGCGCATGGCGAGGGCGGCGTGGACGCAGCAATAGTCGAACTCGATGCCCTGGCCAATGCGGTTCGGACCGCCACCCAGCACCATGATCTTGTCACGGTTGCTCGGCTTGGCTTCGCACTCTTCCTCGTAGGTCGAGTACATGTAGGCGGTGCTGGTGGCGAACTCGGCGGCGCAGGTGTCGACGCGCTTGTAGACCGGCTTCACGCCCAGGCTCCAGCGACGCGTGCGCAGCTCCTTCTCGGAGACGCCGATCAGGCTGGCAAGACGGCTGTCGGAGAAGCCCTTGCGCTTGAGCTGCCACATGGCATCGCGGTCGAGACCGGCGAAGCCGATGCGGGCGACTTCGGCTTCGGCCTTGATGATGTCTTCGATCTGCACCAGGAACCAGGGATCGACGCCGGAGAGGCGATAGACCTCATCAACGCTCAGGCCCATGCGGAAGGCATCGCCGATGTACCAGACACGCTCCGGACCCGGGATGGAGAGTTCGTTGCGCAGCTTGGCCTCGGCCTCGTCCTGGCTCTGGTCGAGCTTGGGCGTGAAGCCGTCGACGCCGACCTCAAGACCGCGCAGGGCCTTCTGGACGGATTCCTGGAAGGTGCGGCCGATGGCCATGACTTCGCCCACCGACTTCATCTGCGTGGTCAGACGCGGCTCGGCCTGCGGGAACTTCTCGAAGTTGAAGCGCGGAATCTTGGTGACGACGTAGTCGATCGAGGGTTCGAACGAAGCCGGGGTGCGACCGCCGGTGATGTCGTTCTTGAGCTCGTCGAGGGTGTAGCCGACAGCGAGCTTGGCGGCGACCTTGGCGATCGGGAAACCGGTGGCCTTGGAGGCCAGCGCCGACGAACGCGACACACGCGGGTTCATCTCGATGACGACCATGCGGCCGTCCTTCGGGCTGATGCCGAACTGGACGTTGGAACCGCCGGTCTCGACACCGATCTCGCGCAGCACGGCGCACGAGGCGTCGCGCATGATCTGGTATTCCTTGTCGGTCAGGGTCTGCGCCGGAGCGACCGTGATCGAGTCGCCGGTGTGCACGCCCATGGCGTCGAAGTTCTCGATGGCGCAGACGATGATGCAGTTGTCCTTGCGGTCGCGGACGACCTCCATCTCGTACTCTTTCCAGCCGATCAGCGACTCGTCGATCAGCAGCTCGCTGGTCGGCGAGAGATCGAGGCCGCGTTCGCAGATCTCGATGAACTCTTCACGGTTGTAGGCGATGCCGCCGCCCGAGCCGCCCATGGTGAAGGACGGGCGGATGATCGACGGGAAGCCCGTCGTTTCCAGCACCGCGAAGGCTTCTTCCATGTTGTGGGCGATGCCGGCGCGCGGACACTCGAGGCCGATGCGGCGCATGGCCTGGTCGAAGAGCTTGCGATCTTCGGCCATGCGGATGGCGTCTTTCGAGGCACCGATCAGCTCGACGCCGAACTTCGCCAGCACGCCCTGCTTGTCCAGTTCGAGCGCGCAGTTCAGCGCGGTCTGGCCGCCCATGGTCGGCAGCAGCGCATCCGGGCGCTCCTTCTCGATGATCTGGGCCACGGTCTGCCAGGTGATCGGCTCGATGTAGGTCGAGTCGGCCATCGACGGGTCGGTCATGATGGTGGCCGGGTTCGAGTTCACCAGGATGACGCGGTAGCCTTCCTCGCGCAGGGCCTTGCAGGCCTGGGCACCGGAGTAATCGAATTCACAGGCCTGGCCGATGACGATGGGGCCGGCGCCGATGATGAGAATGCTTTGAATGTCGGTACGCTTTGGCATGACTTACTTCCGGGCCTGCATCAATTCAATGAAGTGGTCGAACAGCGGTTGCGCATCGTTCGGGCCGGGGCTGGCCTCCGGGTGACCCTGGAAGCTGAAGGCCGGCTTGTCGGTGCGGTGGATGCCCTGGTTGGTACCGTCGAACAGCGAGCGATGGGTCACGCGCAGATTGGCCGGCAGCGTGGCTTCATCGACCGCGAAACCGTGGTTCTGGCTGGTGATCATGACGCGGCCGCTGTCCAGATCCTGGACCGGGTGGTTGGCGCCATGATGGCCGAGTCCCATCTTCAGGGTCTGCGCGCCGGAGGCGAGGGCCAGCAGCTGATGACCCAGGCAGATGCCGAACACCGGAATGTCGGTCTCCAGAAACTGCTTGATCGCGGCGATGGCGTAGTCGCAGGGTGCGGGATCGCCAGGGCCGTTGGACAGGAAGATGCCGTCCGGGTTGAGCGCGAGCACGTCGGCAGCCGGGGTCTGCGCCGGCACCACGGTGAGGTCGCAGCCGCGATCGGCGAGCAGGCGCAGGATGTTGGTCTTGACGCCGAAGTCATAGGCGACAACCTTGAATTTCGGCGCTTCCGACGGCGTGATGTAACCCTTGTCCAGGGTCCAGCTGCCTTCGGTCCACTGATAGGCGTCCTTGACCGAGACGACCTTGGCCAGGTCGGCTCCCTTGAGGCCCGGGAAAGCGCGTGCGGCGGCGAGAGCGGCCTCGACGGCGCCTTCCGCGACGGCGGCATCACCAGCGATGATGGCGCCGTTCTGGGCACCCTTTTCGCGCAGGATGCGAGTCAGGCGACGGGTATCGATGTCGGCGATCGCGAGCACATTGTTGCGCTTCAGATAGTCCGGCAGCGTTTCGGTCATGCGCCAGTTGCTGGCCAGCAGCGGCAGATCGCGGATGATCAGGCCGGCGGCCCAGACCTGGGTCGACTCGACGTCTTCGGCGTTGACGCCGGTGTTGCCGATATGGGGATAGGTCAGCGTGACCATCTGCTGACAGTAGGACGGGTCGGTCAGGATTTCCTGATAGCCGGTCATGGCCGTGTTGAAAACGACCTCACCACTGGACTGGCCATCGGCACCGATGGATAAACCCTTGAAAACGCTACCGTCTTCCAGAGCGAGAATGGCGACTTTGCTCAAACCGACCTCCGAACAAATAAAAAGTAGGGCGCGCGTGCAAAAAAGCGAGAAAGGGACTCTTTCTCGCTTTTCATGAATTGGGCTGCACACTGGCACGATTTGAGGGGCGATTTTACGCGCAAGCGGGTCGCCTGTCCAACCCGAAGACCACGAACCTGCCCTGTTTCAGTGCCAACCGCGCGAACCCGCGTGTCAGCGGAAGCCGAGCACGTCGCGCATGTCGAACAGACCGGCCGGTCGGCCGGCCAGCCAGATCGCGGCACGCACCGCGCCATTGGCGAAGTTGGCGCGATTGGTCGCGACATGGCGCACCTCGACGCGCTCACCATCACCAAAGAAGAACACGGTGTGATCGCCCACGGTGTCGCCACCGCGCAGGGTCTGGAAGCCGATGCTTTCGCGCGCGCGCGGACCGGTATGGCCTTCGCGGGCATAGACCGCGACTTCCTTGAGGTCGCGACCGAGCGCGCCGGCAACCGCCTCGCCCATCATCAGCGCCGTGCCCGACGGGGCATCGACCTTGTGCCGGTGATGTGCTTCCAGCACGTCGATGTCGACGGTGTCGCCAAAGGTCTTTGCCGCCAGTTCGAGCAGCTTGAGCGTGACATTGACGCCTATCGAATAGTTGCCGGAATAGACCACGCCGATGTCGGCCGCGGCAGCCGGCAGCATGGCCTTCTGCGCCTCGTCGAGACCGGTGGTGCCGATCACCAGGCCCTTGCCGTGGCTGCGGCAAAGGGCGAGATGCGCCACCGTCGCCGCCGGAGCGGTGAAGTCGATGGCGACATCGAAGTGATCAACGACTTCGGCCAGGCTGGCGACCAGCGTCACGCCGAGCGAACCAACGCCGGCCAGTTCACCGGCATCGGCACCAATGAGACTGGAGCCCGGACGCTCCACCGCCGCCGACAACACGGCTCCTTCGGCGGCCTGAACGGCCGCGATGAGGGCACGGCCCATGCGCCCGCCAGCGCCACACACTGCAATACGAATCATGTCATCCCCCTGACGTCATGGGCGTGGATACTACGGAGATTGAACCCGGAGCAGCAAATGCTTTAGTTTGCGCTCGCCTCGTACAGGACCAACCCCCAACCCCCAAGGAGCATCAAGATGCCGCTGGAACACTGGTATGCCGTAGTGACCGAACACGCCGGATCCTTCCTCTTCTCACTCGCCGGCGCCCTGCTGCTCTGGCTCATCGGTTCGCGCGTGATCCGCTTCGGCCAGGGCCTGCTGCACCGCAACCTCGAACGCAAGCACATCGACCCCACGCTGGTGCGCTACGCCGACTCCTCGCTCGGGGTCGGCCTCAACATCCTGCTGTTCATCAGCGTGCTGTCGACGCTGGGCGTGCAGACCTCGACCTTCGCCGCCGTGCTCGCCGCCGCCGGCATCGCCATCGGCATGGCCTGGTCCGGCCTGCTGGCGCATCTCGCCGCCGGCGTCTTCCTGGTCGTGCTGCGTCCGTTCAAGGTCGGCGACATGATCCAGGGCGCAGGCATCACCGGTGAGGTCAAGGAAATCGGCCTGTTCGTGACCACCATCGACACCGGCGACAACACCCGCGTCTTTGTCGGCAACAACAAGCTGTTCTCGGACAACATCACCAACTACTCGAGCAACGACTTCCGCCGCGTCGACCTGAAGTGCCAGCTCGATGCCTCGGTCAACGTGGCCGATGCCGTGAGCCGCCTGAGCGCCGCCGTCAGCGCCATCGCGAACGTGAAGACCAGCCCGGCGCCGGTCATCGAAGTGCTGGAGTTCACCCAGTACGGTCCGGTCGTCGCCGTGCGCCCGTTCTGCCACAACAACGACTACTGGCAGGTCTACTTCGACACCAACCGCGCCATCGTCAATGTCGGCGGCCAGGCCGGCTTCCCGATCCCGGCCAACCGCACCATCGTCAGCAACAGCTGAACGAAGCGCGGCAAACAAAAAAGCCCGGCATCTGCCGGGCTTTTTTGTGCCTCGCGAATGACCGGACTTACTTGGTCATTTCATCGAAGAACTTGCGCACGGCGCTGAAGAAGGACTCCTTCTGCGGCGACTGCTTGCCGCTGTCGCCATTGAGCGACTCCTGGAATTCGCGCAGCAGCTCCTTCTGTTTCGCGTTCAGATGCACCGGCGTTTCGACCATGACGCGGCAGAGCATGTCGCCCTGCGCATGCGCGCGGATCGGCTTGACGCCCTTGCCCTTGAGACGGAACAGCTTGCCGGTCTGCGTACCTTCCGGAATGCGCAGCTTGACGCGGCCATCCAGGGTCGGCACTTCCAGCTCGCCACCCAGCGCGGCATCGGTGAAGTCGATAGGCACTTCGCAGTAGAGATCGGCGCCATCGCGCTTGAAGATGCGGTGATCGCGCACCGACACCTGCACGTAGAGATCGCCGGCCGGACCGCCATGACTGCCGGCTTCGCCTTCGCCGCTGAGACGAATGCGGTCGCCGGTATCGACACCGGCCGGGATCTTCACTTCCAGGGTCTTCTGCTTGCGCACGCGACCTTCGCCGTGACAGCTGCGGCAGGGATCCGGGATGACCTTGCCGCGACCGTGACAGGTCGGGCAGGTCTGGCTCATCACGAAGAAGCCCTGCTGCACGCGCACCTGGCCACTGCCGTTGCAGGAGCGGCACTGGCTCGCGCTGGTGCCCTTCTTGGCACCGGTGCCGTCGCAGGTTTCGCACTCGGCCATGGTCGGCACGCGGATCTGCACCTTGGTGCCGCGCACGGCCTCCTCGAGGTCCAGCTCCAGCGTGTAGCCGAGGTCGGCGCCGCGATTGGAGCGCTGGGCACCACCGCGACCGCCGCCACCGAAGATGTCGCCGAAGACATCACCGAAGATGTCGCCGAAACCGGCGCCACCACCACTGAAGCCGCCACCGCCAGCCATGTTGGGATCGACACCGGCATGGCCGTAGCGATCATAGGCGGCGCGCTTGTCGGCGTCGGAGAGCATCTCGTAGGCCTCGTTGGCCTCCTTGAACTTCTCTTCGGCTTCCTTGTTGTCCGGATTGCGGTCCGGATGGAACTTCATGGCGAGCCGGCGATAAGCCTTCTTCAGCTCATCATCGCTGGCATTCTTGGCAACGCCGAGTACTTCGTAGAAATCACGCTTGGCCATGTTCACACCCAGGGCAACCTGCCCTTCTCCGCCTTAAATTATGCAATCAACGCAGACGCAAACGCGGGGAAGCCCCCGCGTCTGCGCTTTCACCGGTAGTTCGGGGGCGACTTACTTCTTGTCGTCCTTCACTTCCTCGAACTCGGCTTCGACCGCGCCATCGTCGCTCTTCGGCTCGGCGCCGGCACCGGCATCCGCACCCGGAGCAGCGCCTTCGGCCGCGCCCTGATCAGCATAAAGCTTCTGCATGAGCGGCATGGAGGCATTGCTCAGGGCTTCGACGGCGGCATCGATCTGCGCCTTGTCGTTGGCCTTGATGGCTTCCTCGACCTTGACGATCTCGGCTTCGATGGCCGACTTCTCTTCCGCCGTGGCCTTGTCGCCGAGGTCGGTCAGGGTCTTGCGGGTGGCGTGCACCAGCTGATCGGCCTGGTTGCGCGACTCGACCAGCTCGGCAAACTTCTTGTCTTCCTCGGCATTGGCCTCGGCGTCACGCACCATCTGCTCGATCTCGGCATCGGTCAGGCCGGAGTTGGCCTTGATGACGATGCTCTGGCTCTTGCCGGTGGCCTTGTCCTTGGCGCCGACATGCAGGATGCCGTTGGCGTCGATGTCGAAGGTGACCTCGATCTGCGGCATGCCGCGCGGCGCCGGCGGAATCTCGGCGAGGTCGAAACGACCCAGCGACTTGTTCTGCGCGGCCTGCTTGCGCTCGCCCTGCAGCACGTGGATGGTCACGGCGGCCTGGTTGTCGTCGGCGGTCGAGAACACCTGCTGCTTCTTGGTCGGGATGGTCGTGTTCTTTTCGATGAGCGCGGTCATGACGCCGCCCATGGTCTCGATGCCCAGCGACAGCGGGGTCACGTCGAGCAGCAGCACGTCCTTGACGTCGCCGGAGAGCACGGCGCCCTGGAAGGCGGCACCGATGGCCACGGCTTCGTCCGGGTTGACGTCACGGCGCGGTTCCTGGCCGAAGAACGCCTTCACGCGCTCCAGCACCAGCGGCATGCGGGTCTGGCCACCGACGAGGATGACATCGCCGATATCCGACATCTTGAGACCGGCATCGGTCATGGCGACACGGCAGGGCTCGATGGTGCGGGCGACCAGATCTTCGACCAGGGCTTCCAGCTTGGCGCGGGTGACCTTGACGTTGAGGTGCTTCGGACCAGTGGCATCGGCCGTGATGTACGGCAGGTTGACTTCGGTCTGCTGCGCGCTCGACAGCTCGATCTTGGCCTTTTCGGCAGCTTCCTTGAGACGCTGCAGGGCGAGCGGATCGTTGTGCAGGTCGATGCCCGAGTCCTTCTTGAACTCGTCGGCAAGGTAGTCGATCAGACGCAGGTCGAAGTCTTCGCCACCGAGGAAGGTGTCACCGTTGGTGGACAGCACTTCGAACTGGTGCTCGCCATCGACTTCGGCGATTTCGATGATGGAGACGTCGAAGGTGCCGCCGCCGAGGTCATAGACGGCAATCTTGCGATCGCCTTCCTTCTTGTCCATGCCGAACGCCAGCGCGGCGGCCGTCGGTTCGTTGATGATGCGCTTCACATCCAGACCGGCGATGCGGCCGGCATCCTTGGTGGCCTGGCGCTGGCTGTCGTTGAAGTAGGCCGGGACCGTGATGACGGCTTCGGTGACGGCTTCGCCCAGGTAGTCCTCGGCGGTCTTCTTCATCTTCTTCAGCACTTCGGCGGAGATCTGCGGCGGTGCCTTGCGGTCGCCCTTCACTTCCACCCAGGCATCGCCATTGTCGGCGGCGACGATGCTGTAGGGCACCATCTTGATGTCCTTCTGGACCACGTCGTCCTTGAACTTGCGGCCGATCAGACGCTTCACCGCGAACAGCGTGTTCTTCGGGTTGGTCACGGCCTGACGCTTGGCGCCGGCGCCGACCAGCACTTCGTTGTCGGTGTAGGCCACGATGGACGGCGTGGTGCGTGCACCCTCGGCATTCTCGATGACCTTGACCTTGTCACCTTCGAGAATGGCCACGCAGCTGTTGGTGGTGCCCAGGTCGATACCAATGATTCTGCCCATGATGCTCTCCGTACTCCGCGAGGCGTCAGCCGCCTCGTCTGCAAATCGTGAATGTCGCGCGGTCATTTACCGCGTCATGTCTGTGGATATGTGGGTATTGCCACGATTTTCAAGGGCAATACCCGCAAATTGCCTGTTTCCTGCTCAGCCGGCGGTAGCCACCACCACCATGGCCGGGCGCAGCAGGCGGCCGGACAGGGTGTAGCCCTTCTGGAACACCGCGGTCACGGTGTTCGGCTCGGCCGTGGTCGACGGCTGCATGGACACGGCCTGATGCTGCTCGGGATCGAACGGCGCACCGATCGGATCCACCGCCTCGACGGCAAAGCGCTTGAGGACATCGGTGAAGAGCTTGTGGGTCAGGCCCACGCCCTCGGCCAGCGCCTTCACGGCCGGATCGTCGGACGGCGCCGCGCTGAGCGCGCGCTCCAGGTTGTCGACCACATCCAGCAGGCTGCCGGCGAACTTCTCCAGCGCGTACTTGTGGGCATTGGTGACATCGCGCTCGGCTCGGCGCTGGATGTTCTGGATCTCGGCCTGGGTGCGCAGCTGCATCTCGCGCAGCTGACCTTCCAGCTCGGCAATGCGGGCCGCCTCGGCACCGGTCTGGGCCGCAGCGGCCTCGAAGGCCTCCGGCGCCACGACTTCCGGCTGGATGGCATCGTTCTCGGGCTGGGCCTTGGGCTCGCGGGTAGGCTCGGTCATGTCAGTCTCCTTGGGCGCCCCGGGCTGCGGGGCGACAGCATAAAACGGTCCGCAAACGGACTTGCGGAAAAAACCATGGGGCTGATGTGGTGACTGCCGCGCGGGATTTCAAGGGCAGATTTCAGTCACGGCGAAAAAGCCCTGCCGGCAGCGTCGCGCAGGGGCGGCAGCTGACCTATCATTGCCACAAATACTGCGCCGGACCCGTGCCATGCTGAGCCTGCTGAAAATCAGCCAATTCGCCATCGTCGAGAACCTGGAGCTGGAGTTTTCGTCCGGCTTCACCGTCATCACCGGGGAAACCGGGGCCGGCAAGTCCATTCTCATGGATGCTCTCGGCCTCTGCCTGGGCGATCGCGCCGATGGCGGCGTGGTGCGTGCCGGCGCCGAACGCGCCGATGTCAGCGCGCTCTTTGTCGTCGGCCATCTGCCGGAGGCACTGGCCTGGCTGCGCGACCGCGAGCTCGACGAAGGCGACGAGTGCAGCCTGCGCCGCACCTTCAGCCGCGACGGCCGCTCGCGCGCCTACATCAACGGCCGCCCGGCCACGCTGGGCGACCTGCGCGAGATCGGCGAGCTGCTGATCGACATCCACAGCCAGCACGAGCACCAGACCCTGCTGCGCAAAGACAGTCATCGCCTCATGCTCGACAGCTACGCCGACCTGCGTCCGGCCGCCGAGCTGACAGCCGGCCATTTCCGGCGCTGGCAGGCCACGGCCGACAAGCTGCGCCAGGCCGAAAGCGCCGGCGCCGCGCAGAGCGCACGCCTGGAAATCGTCGAGCATCTGCTGCGCGAACTGGAACAGCTCGGCCTGCAGAGCGGTGAATACGAACAGATCGAGCAGCGCCACGACACCCTGGCCCACATCGGCAGCCTGCAGCAGGATGGCGAACTGGCGCTCAGCCTGATGAGCGAAGGCGATGGCGACACCGCCGAACGCACGCTGCAGCGCGCCATCAAGACTCTCGAAGGCCATGCCCATCGCGCTCCGGCGCTGGACAGCACGCTGGAGCTGCTGCGCAGCGCCCTGATCCAGATCGAAGAGGCCGCTCCCGGCCTGCGCCACTTCCTCGACGACCTCGAGGCCAGCCCCGGCGAGCTCGAACAGCTGGAGCAGCGCCTGAGCCAGTGCCATCAACTGGCGCGCAAGCACCGCGTCAGCCCGGCCGAGCTGACCACTGTCACCACCCAGCTGCAGCAGGAGTGCGACGGCCTGCGCGAAGCACAGGATATGGAGCAGCTGGCGCGCGAGGCGGCCAGCGCCGAACACGACTTCCGCCACGATGCCGAAGCCCTGCGCGCGGCCCGGCAGACCGCCGCCGACGGCTTCTGCGGCGACATCCAGGCTTTCCTGCATGGCCTCGGCATGGGCAATGCCCGCCTGCAGCTGGTGCTGACGCCGCTGGCCAGGCCATCGCAGAACGGCCTCGACGACATCGAATTCCTGTTCAGCGCCAACCCCGGACAGCCGCTGCGGCCGCTGGCCAAGGTCGCCTCCGGCGGCGAGCTGTCACGCCTGTCGCTGGCCATACAGGTCGTGCACGCGCGCCACTCGCCGGTGCCGGTCATGGTCTTTGACGAGGTCGATGTCGGTATTGGTGGCGGTATCGCCGAAGTGGTGGGTCGTCTGCTGCGCGCTCTCGGCGAGCACGCCCAGGTCTTCAGCATCACGCACCAGCCTCAGGTGGCGGCGCGCGGACATCACCATCTGCGCGTCGAGAAACGCGTCAGCGACGGCAATACCCACAGCACGGTGGTGACGCTGGCACAGGCTCAGCGCATAGAGGAAATTGCCCGCATGTCAGGCGGACTGACGATCACGCCGGAAACCCTGCGTCACGCCGAAACCCTGCTGGCCGGCTGAGCTCAGCCGCGGCCGACGGCGCACTTGTTGCAGCGGCCGTACAGATGCAGGGAGTGACCGGTGAGGCTGTAGCCCAGTCTCGCCGCCACGGCGAGCTGGCGCTCCTCGATGATGTCATCGTGGAATTCGGAGACCTTGCCGCAGTCGATGCAGACGATGTGATCGTGGTGCTCGCTGTCCTTGAGTTCGAACACCGAGTGCCCGCCCTCGAAGTGATGACGCTCGACTATGCCTGCCGCCTCGAACTGGGTCAGCACGCGATAGACCGTGGCCAGCCCGACATCCTCGCCCGCACCCAGCAATGCCTTGTAGACATCTTCGGCACTGAGGTGATGGACAGGGGAGTTCTCCAGCAGTTCGAGAATCTTGACGCGCGGCAACGTGACCTTGAGGCCGGCCTTGCGCAGTTCCTGGTTGCTGATCGACATGAATTCGTCTCTTCGCGGGCGATGCCGTATGATAGCGCACACTCGCCCCGCGGGGCACTTATCGACAGGCAACGAGGATATTCGCGGTCATGCAAAAGAAGTTGATGACGGCCCTCATCGTGGGCGTCCTGCTGACGACCACGGGCTGCAAGAACATTTTCCGTGCCTATCGCATCGATATCGTGCAAGGCCAGGCCATCACCCAGGAGCAGGTCGATCAGCTGCGTCCGGGCATGAGTCCTGCCCAGGTGCGCTACCTGCTCGGCACCCCGCTGGTGACCGACACCCTGAGCCCGTCGCGCTGGGATTACGCCTACCGCTTCCTGCCCGGCACCTATGCCAAGGAAGCCAAGATGGACAAGATTCCGCATCGTCGCGTCAGCGTCTTCTTCGCCAACGGCGCGGTCGAGCACGTGGAGATTGATGGCGCCCTGCCGACCAAGGCTCCGTCGCTGCCGGCAAGCAAGGACAGCGCCGTGCGCACCACCGAGTCGAACGCCGCCGCCCAGATGCAGCAACTGCCCTGAGCCTCCTGTCGGGCCGGCAGCCGCAAGGCTGCCGGCCCGTTCAGCGTCCCGCTTTCTCCGCCCTGACCCTGGCCGCCCTCTCCTTGCGCGCCTCCTTGGGGTCATTCAGCAGCTCCCTGTAGATCTCGATGCGGTCACCCGCGCAGAGCAGACGCGTTGCCGGCTGCTTCTCGACCTTGCCCCAGACACCCACAGTCAGAGCCTCCGGCGGCGCCAGCCCGGGCACCTGCTGCCACAGCGTCGACAGCCGCAAGGCATCAAGCACCGAACTGCCGGCCGGCACCGACAGCACCTCCAGCCACTGCCGGTCCGGCAGGGCGTAGGCGACCTCGACCGACAGGCTGGCGGACATCAGGCGAAGAGCGCGCGCAGGAGCTGGGCGAGACCGCTCAGCAGAATGATGGGAGCGACCCAGCGCACGGCCACGCGCCAGACGTTGTAGATCGCCTCGGACGGCAGCTGCAGCGCCTTGCGCACATGGCTGACCTTCATGACCCAGCCGGCATAGATGGACAGCACCAGCAGATTGAGCGTCATCCAGATCGCCAGCACGCAGGCCAGGTCATCGAGCAGGGTGACACCGCCGAAATAGCCGATGGCTTCGGTCATCAGCACGGTCGGCACGAAAATCAGGATCAGCGCCATGACCGGCGAGAGACCACGCTCGCGGGCCAGCGCCAGCGCCGGCTGCAGCAGCGCGGTAATGGCCAGCAGGGTGATCACGAAGGCCAGCATCAGCGCCGGCAGACCGCCGCCGAAGAGGCCGGCGAGCACCGCCAGCGCCAGCACCAGCGTCATGCCCAGGCCAGGCAGCGACAGGCGCTGCCCATCCTGCGCGGCCAGCTGCCAGTGCACGCCGAGACCACCACCGAGCGCCAGCGCGCCGAACAGCAGCAGGGCCTGATCCGGCAGCACCGCCGGCAGCATGAGGTCGGTCTCGACCGGCGCCGAAGCCAGGCCGCGCGCATGCAGCATCACCTGGAGGATGAGCAGCAAGGTCGCCGGCAGCAGCCAGACCAGCACCGGCGCCTTGCCGAGCGGCCGCAGCAGGGCGGTCAGCAGCGCCAGCAGCGTCAGCACCGGCCACAGCTGCCGGCCATCGGGCACCGTGGCATGGCCGGCGAGCACCGCCTGCACGATCTGGGTCGCGATGGCGCCCGCCAGCAGCGACATCAGAGCCAGCGCCAGCAGACTGGCGGCCAGGCTGCTCCAGGCCAGCACGCGCCAGCCGCGACCGGCATCGGCCTCGCGCGTCAGCACCTGCATGCCGCTCAGCAGCGGCTTGCGGGCACGCACGGACAGGGCGCGCTCGGCCAGAGCCAGCGGCCAGGCCGCGAGCAGCAGACCGAGCCCGGCCACCAGCCAGGACAGGCCGCCGGCCGGAGCCAGCAGGATGGGCATGGCCAGCGCCAGCAGCAAGGCATGCGCCGTGCGTTCGACGACAGGAGACGAGGACAGGGAGACAGGGGGTGCAGCAGACATGGATCACCTTCTGGGGCAGGAATGACAGCCTGGATGTCGTGTTGCCGTATTCTCGGCAGTCGTTGCGGCCAGCACAAGCGCGCCTGCAAAACTCCGCCAATCGGCCTATACTCCTGCGCCATGAGTCAGTCCAAAGCGCCACCTTCGACCATCGCCCTTAACCGCCGCGCCCGCCACGAATACTTCATCGAGGAGAAATTCGAAGCCGGCATGGTCCTGCTCGGCTGGGAAGTCAAATCCCTGCGCGCCGGCAAGTGCAACCTCACCGACGCCTACATCCTGCTCAAGAACGATGAAGCCTGGGTGATCGGCGTCCACATCACGCCGCTGCTCGCCGCCTCCACCCATGTCGTCGCCGACCCGACGCGCACGCGCAAGCTGCTGCTCAAACGTCGCGAGATCGAAAGGCTGATTGGCGATGTCCAGCAGAAGGGTCACACCTGCGTGCCGCTGGCCATGTACTGGAGCAATGGTCGCGCCAAGATGGAAATCGCCGTGGTCAAGGGCAAGCAGCTGCACGACAAGCGCGAAAGCGAGAAGAACCGCGACTGGGCGCGGGAAAAGGCTCGTGTCATGCGGGATCGCGGCTAAGCGGCACAACAGCCAGCATTTCGGCAGTGACCGAGCTTTGAAGCCCCGGCCTCGCTGACACTCGACCTCCGTGCAGAGCTCAGCACAGAGGCAGACGTTTCAGCAGCTTCGTAATGAGAGATTGGCTGCGTAGTAAGCTGGTACGCCGGCAGTGCGGAGAGAAAGTTTCTTTTGACGCGCATCGTGGCGCGGCACAAAGAAAGCTTTCTCGCAGCAGCTCCTGCTTAACAACCGCCGTCACGCCTCAAACTCAAACCGTCTTCAGGAACAGCTTGATCAGCTTGCGCGTGAACGGCGTGTAGGGCGGGAAGAACATCTTCGCCAGCATGATGCGCGTGCGCACCACGGCGCGCTCGTGCGAGAAGGCCTTGAAGCCGTGATGGCCATGGCCGCTGCCGATACCGGAGTTGTTGACGCCACCGAACGGCAGGTTGCCGTGCAGGAACTGCACCACGCAGTGGTTGATGCAGGCGCCACCGGAGGTGGTCTGCGTCATGACCTTGCGGACGTTGTCTTCGGTGCGGCTCCAGATGTAGAGCGCCAGCGGCTTGGGTTCCGCGTTGATGCGCGCGATGACCTGATCGAGATCGGTGTACTCGATGATGGGCAGCAGCGGCCCGAAGATTTCCTCACTCATGATCTTGGCATCGGCCGGGATACCGCCAAGCAGCGTCGGCGCGATGAAGCGGTCGGCGGCATCGACCTGACCACCGGCCAGCACCGTGGCGCCACGGGCCACCGCGTCATCGAGCAGGGCCTGGACACGGCCGGTGTGACGCTCGTTGACGACACGAGCCAGCGAGTCGCTGCTCTGCGGCTGGGCGCCATAGACCGACTTCAATGCCTCCTGGCAGGCCGCGACGAAGGCATCCTTGACCTTGGCATGGACATAGATGTGGTCTGGCGCGATGCAGGTCTGGCCATTGTTGGTGAACTTGGCCCAGAGGATGTTCTTGGCCGCCAGCGTCAGGTCGGCGCTCTCGTCGACGATGGTCGGTGACTTGCCACCCAGCTCCAGCGTGACGCTGGTGAGGTGTTTGGCGGCAGCGGCCATGACCACCTTGCCGATGGCCGGCGAACCGGTGAAGAAGATGTGGTCGAAGGGCAGCTCCAGCAGCGCCGTCGAGACCGGGGCATCGCCCTCGATGACGGTGACCTCGTCCGGCGTGAACACCTCGGCGACGATTTTGGCGATCACTTTCGAGGCCGCCGGCGTCATTTCCGAGGGCTTGATGATGACCGTGTTGCCGGCCGCGATCGCCGACACCAGCGGACCGAGACTGAGGTTCACCGGGTAGTTCCACGGCGAGATGATCAGGCAGCGGCCCTTGGGCTCGTACTGCATGTAGCCCTTGGTGCCGATCATCATGCGTGACGGCCAGACACCGACCGGCTTCATCCACTTGCCGAGCTGACGCAGGGCATCGTTGGCCTCCGCCACCACCGGCAGCACCTCGGTCAGATCGACCTCGGCGGCGGGCTTGCGGAAGTCATCCCAGCCGGCCTGCACGATCTCGTCGTGGTAGGCGAGCATGGCATCACGCAGCTTGCGGATCTTGTCCTTGCGCTCGGCCAGTGTGGACTGGCGCAGGCGCAGGGAGGTGGCGAGCTGGGCATCGAAGGCTTGCTGGATGGCGGTCATGTATTTCCCTCTGGTCATGCAGTCTTGTTGCTGCGCGTTTTATTGTTGCAGCACGATTTCCGATTCTTTCTGTGCCTGGATTTCCGTCGCCGTGAACGGGAACTCCTGCCACTGCTTCGCAGCATAGGCCCTGGTGAAGTCGCTGTAATGCGGATTCGCCGGGTCGCTGGACTGCGAGTAGGTGATGAAGCCACCCGCCTGCGGCTTGCCGGTCGCATCCCAGGTCACGGTCTGGATATAGCTGTTGCCAAAAACAACGCCATAGCCCTGGTCGGTCAGGTTGCCGCCCTTGGTCGAGATCACGGTGAACGCACCGGCGGCACCCTCGCCGCCGAACACCGGCAGCACTGCGCCGGCATGCACGCCGGAGTGCTGGATCTGTCCCAGCGGACGATCGAAGGGTATGCCACTGGCCTTGACCGCGGCAATGCCATCGGCGAATGCCTGCTGAACGGTAGCCGCACTGGTGTTGAGCCCGTTCGGCGTATTCACCGGATCAGCAGCCGAGAAGGCATTGCGCCAGACACTGCTCAGCGGAGTGCCCACCGGCAGGCCGACCGGCAGCCCCAGCGGCTTGGCCACGGCGCGGCGCCAGAACTCGCGCCAGACATGGCTGCCGACCGAATCGAGGTTGTCCTTGCCATCCCAGGCCGCCAGCACGGTACAGGCGGCGGCTTGATCCGCCGCGGCCAGCGGGCCGTTGCTGCCGACCAGCACAGGCTGGCTGCACAGCTTGTCCACGGCTTCCTGGCGCGCCAGCTCGGCCGAGTAGATCTGGCTGGAGAGCACGATGTCACGCAGATTGGTGACATCGAACTTGTTGCCGGGACGGCCATCCTTGCCAGCCAGGCGGCGCTCGGCCTGCAGGATGCAGAGACGCGTACGCAGCGAGCGCGGCGTGTTCTCGTCGCCGATGATGCGCGCGAAGCCGGTTATCGGCTGTGCCGGGTTGGTCAGCCAGTAGCTGTCATTGCAGTTGTGGACATAGTCATCACGCTGCACGGTCGGCAGATGCTGTCCACCGAAAATGCCCGGCGCCGGAGCATCGGCATCGGTATCCCACTCGCACTCGGAGCGGCTGCCATCGAGCAGCGGCAGACCCGGCGCGACCTGCGCAACCACCGGGCCCAGCGGCGAGGTGCCGCAGGCCGTGACCTTGGCATCGGGGACATTGGGCACCACGGTGACATCGCCATAGTAGACCTTGCCGCCAGGACCGCTGGCCACGGTATTGACCCAGGGCACGCCGAGCACCGACTTGTGCAGGCTGATGAACTCGTCGAGGCTCTGCGCCATGTTCCAGCGCCCGAACTGATTGATCAGGCGGTCATTCTCGTAGTTGGCATCACGCAGGGTGTAGGCCAACGCCGGCGTCCACGGCAGCACCGGCACGCCCGAAGCCGAGAGCGTGATCATGGGGCCGAAATGGCTCTTGTAGAGCGTGCGCTTGACCTCGGACAGGCTGCCGTCGGCCTGCTTCACCTGCACCGTCAGCGGCACCTCCGTCAGGTCACGCAGGGCGCCATCGTAGAGATACTGGGTCGGCTTGGCCGGGTTCAGCTTGAGCTCATAGAGCGTGAAACGGTAGGCCGTGGACACGGTATGGCTCCAGGCCACATGCGTGTTGAAGCCGATCAGCACCGCCGGCACGCCGTAGAGCGAGGCGCCCATGATGTCGAGCTTGCCCGGAATGGTGTTGTGCGAGATGTAGAGGCGCTCGGTGCCGCGCCACGGGAAATGCGGGTTGCCGAAGATGATGGGCTGGCCGCTGGCACTGGCGTTCTTGCCGATGCCGTACATGTTGCTGCCGAAGCGCTCGTGCTCCTGCAGGTCGCCGAGCGGTCCCGGCGCGCTCGCCAGCGCCTGGCGTCGCTGCGCCAGCGAAGGCAATGCTGTCGCGCTGGCGACCCGGGTGTCAGCGGCCGCCGCTGCGGGCGCGCCAGCGGGCAGCAGCGCCGCCAGCTGATTCAGGCCAGGAATGCCACCGAGCAGGTCCAGCAGTGGCTTGAGCAGACCAGCCAGCGGTGCCGGCAAGCCGCCAGCCCCGCCCGCACCGGCACTCCCGGGCATCGGCAGGCTGCCGGCTCCCGGCGGCTGAGCGTTGGCGATCTCCTTCACGAACACCGAGCTGCTGGCCAGGATGGAAAGCCGCACGAAGCGGCGATACATGTCGGCATCACTGATCGGCTGCAGCCAGGCACCGCTGGCGCAGGCGGCATGGCGACCGGAATGCTTGCCGGCCTTGAGCTCGGCGATGTAGCGGTTGAAGCCGGCGACCCAGCCGCTGACCAGTTCGCGGAACTGCGGCTCGGTCCTGTTGCGGGTGCGCGCGACCACGGCATCATCGGCCATGAACTTCCAGAAGAAGTCGCTGGAGACATTGTCGGCCACGGAGTCGTTGGCCTCGATGCGATAGCTGCCATCGGCTCCGAAATAGCGGGCACGCTCGCCGCGGATGGTGATGAAGTCCTCCATCATCAGACACAGATTGTCCTCGGCGAAGGCATAGGCCTGGCCGTAGCCGAGGCCGCCGAAGCTGTCCGAGGTGATGTGCGGAATACCCTTGGCGGTGCGCACGATGGTGGCCTGGTAGGGCGAGGAGGCATCTCCCGCGGCAGGGCCTCCGCCAGCCGGCCTGGAGCCGGCCCCTGCGCCGGGCCCGGAGTTGGAGTCGGAGCCCGAGCAGCCGCCCAGGCAGATGACGACCGCCAGCACGGCGCGCCGGAGAGAGTGCTTGCTCATGATTACCCTGTTTTTGTTCTTTTGTCGGATACGGTCACATTAAATGACTGTCGGAGCCCGGACAAGCCGGCCCCGGCACACCGCCAAGCCGCTCAATGACAAGCAGGGGCACATGACGTATGCTAGTGGTGCTCTGGGGATGACATGGCTTCGACGCCGGTTATGACGCCCGCAGGTGCATGCGGAGAGTGGAATGTCTCTCCTAAATCAACGCTCCAAAAAAATAGTCGCAAACGACGAAAACTACGCACTGGCAGCCTAAAAAACTGGCCTACGACCAAAGCTGCATGCCGGTATGCGGCAGCGGTCGGCGCAAAAAATACCGGATCGCCTCGTGACTCGCTGCGCGTCACGTCGCTAAAACCCTAGCAGATCGCCTTGCTCGCCCTGTCTCTCGGGCCGTGCCGGGTTAAAACAGTAGAGAAGACTAAGCATGTAGATCCGAGGGTAGAGTGCTGACGGACGCGGGTTCGATCCCCGCCATCTCCACCAAATGCAAAGCCGGAGCAATCCGGGAAAGACCTGAAACCCGCCCTGCGCACAGCTCGGCGGGTTTTTTGTTGCCTGCGCCATGAGCCGACCAGCGGCAATTCAAATCTGACAACACATAATGTACGATTCGCCGAAATCAAGAAGACACTCATGACCACGAGGCCAACACATGCGTGTGCAAGTCGGGAAAACATGCTGCCTGCTGATTCTGGGATGCGCGCTGGCATCGTGTGGCTCCAATGGCGATCAGCCCGCCTCGGCGCATCCGGAGGCAGCCCATCCGGCGATTACCGAAACCATCACGCAGACACGCGCTCAGTGCACCCCGTTCGGTAATGCGCCGCGCCCGCGCAATGACAGCCTCAATGACCTCGAAACCGGGCCGACCATGTGCCAGGGCGGCAGTCGTCTGAGCGACTGGAAGGACAACAACGGAACCACGCGCAGAGCCTGTCTGTATGACACCGACATCGCCACACCCACCCACAAGTTGCCGCTGCTGGTGTTCCTTCAGGGCTCGGCGGTGCCTTCCGACTTCCAGCTGCCGATCACCGGCCTCCCGGGCACACTGACTTCGGCGAATCTCAGCAACGACCCGCAGCGGCCCGGCTTCATCCTGCTGCAGCCGATAGGACGCATCACCGATCACTTCTATCCGGAGCCCAACAACACCCAGACCGTGGGCTGGGATGTCTGGTATCGCCAGCTGGTTGCCGTCGCGGGCGGGCGCGAGGTCAATGGCATCCGCTATCCGCTCAATGCCGACATGGAAACCGTGGACCACTACATCGACCAGATGGTGGCCACCGGCCGCGTTGATACGGACCGGATCTATGTGGTGGGCTGGTCCAACGGGGCTGCGCTGGCACTGCTTTACGGACAGAACCGCCCCAGGGTCGCGGCAGTGACCATGTATTCGGGACCGGACCCCTATGACAGCCTGAGCGACACCTGTGGCCAGAAGCCTGTGCGCGGCAAGCCCGTCAATGACACCGAGCTGCAGGTCTTCAATCCGGATGTCCCGGTCTTTCATGTCCAGAACAACTGCGACATCTACGCATCCTGCCCGAATGGCCTGGCGCTGCGTGACAAGCTGCTGGCTGGCGGGACCGCGAACATTCGCCATCAGATCATTTCAGGGATGCCCGAGCAGGCGGCGACTGACACCTGCATGGCCAGCTGCGGCAGCAACCCGCGTGGTGACGGTTTCAATCCGCTGGGAACGACCATAGGGATAGCCAATCACCTGGTCTGGCCCGCCGGATGGAACCAGGAAATGTTCAGCTTCCTGCGCTCGCACAAGCTTGAGCACTGACCCGGCACCCCATCACAACTCGATCCGCGCGCCCAGCTCGACGGTCCGATTGGCGGGAATGCCGAAGTAGGCGGTGGCGCTGCCGGCATTGCGGAAGAGCACGGCAAACAGCCCCGAACGCCAGCGCGGCATGCCCGGACTGACCGCCGGCACCAGCGTCTCGCGCCCGACGAAATAGGACGGCGAACCCGCCAACCTTAATCCCGCCTGCTCTTCCGCCTGGGCGATGGCGCCCGGGATGTCGGGGTCGTCCTTGAAGCCGTAATGCACCACAAGCTGGATGAATCCCGATGAGCGCGGCGTCAGCTGCAGGCGCTCGCTGGCCGGCACATAGGGCACGCCCTCGACCTGCACATTGAGAATGATGACCTGCTCATGCAGGACCTGATAGTGCTTGAGGCTGTGCAGCATGGCATGCGGCACCAGGTCGGGGTCGGCGGTGAGGAAGACGGCCGTGCCCGCCACTCTCGTGACGTGACCCTGACCGACATCCGCCAGCAGGTGTTCAAGCCTGAGCGAGTCCGTCTGCAGACGCTGGCGCAGGCGCTCGCGACCGCGACGCCAGGTGCTCAGCAGCAGGTAGACGAGCAGGCCGAAGGCCAGCGGCAGCCAGCCACCCTCGGGGATCTTCACCAGGTTGGCGGAGAAGAAGGCGACATCTATCACCATGAAGGGCAAGGCACCGAGAACAGCGCGAGCCGGGCTCCAGTGCCAGCGCCGGACCGCCACCACGGCGGCCAGCACATTGGTGATCAGCATGGTGCCGGTGACCGCGATGCCGTAGGCCGCGGCGAGCGCGCTGGAGGAGCGGAATGCCAGCACCAGCAGCACGATGAGCAGGAGCAGCAGCCAGTTCACGAAGGGCAGATAGATCTGTCCCATTTCATGCTCGGAGGTGTGCTGGACCGCCATGCGCGGGGCGTAGCCGAGCTGCATGGCCTGACGGGTCAGCGAGAAGGCGCCGGAAATCACCGCCTGCGATGCCACCACCGTGGCCAGCGTTGCCAGCACCACCAGCGGATAGCGCGCCCAGTCCGGCGCCAGCAGATAGAAGGGATTGGTGACGCTGGCCGGATCGGACAGCAGCAAGGCGCCCTGCCCGAAGTAGTTGATGACCAGTGCCGGCAGCACCAGCACCAGCCAGGCCAGCTGCACCGGGCGGGCACCGAAGTGCCCCATGTCCGCGTACAGCGCCTCGGCGCCGGTGATGCAGAGCACGACCGCGCCCAGCGAGAAGAAGCCGAGCCCCGGGTGAGCGTGCAGGAAGCTCAGTCCGGGCCAGGGACTGAGCGCCGCCAGCACCTCCGGGTTGCGCAGTATGCCGGCGAGACCGAGCACCGCCAGAGTGATGAACCAGACCACCATGACGGGACCGAACAGGGCGCCCACGATGGCCGTGCCGTGGCGCTGGATCAGGAACAGGCCGAGCAGGATGGCCAGCGTGATCGGCACCACCCAGGGTGCGAATGCCGGGGTGATGACCTCCAGCCCTTCCACCGCCGACAGCACGGAAATGGCCGGCGTGATGACGCCATCGCCATAGAACAGCGCGGCACCGAACAGTCCGAGTATGAGCAGCACGCGATTGCCGCGATTGAGGTCGACGCGATCACCCAGAGCCAGGGTCAGCAGCGCGATGATGCCGCCTTCGCCACGGTTGTCGGCACGCATCATGAAGGCCACGTATTTCACGGTCACCACCATGACCAGCGACCAGAAGAACAGGGAGAGGATGCCTATGACATTGTCGGGGCTGACCGGCACCGGATGATGGGCGCCGGCGAAGACCTCGCGCAGCGAGTACAACGGACTGGTGCCGATGTCTCCGTAAACAATGCCGAGCGCGGCAAGAGTCAGGGTCGCGAAGCGACGACGGTCAGTGACAGGCATGATGTCCTCAGAGCTGGAAACGGTAACCGATGCCGGTTTCGGTCAGGATGTGCGCAGGCCGGGTCGGGTCCAGCTCCAGCTTCTGGCGGAGACGGCCGACATAGACGCGCAGGTAGTGGCTGCTTTCGCTGTAGCCGCTGCCCCAGACCCTGCGCAGCAGGTGGCGCTGGGTCAGCACCTTGTCGGGCTCGGCGAGCAGCGCGCAGAGCAGGCGGTATTCGATTGGGGTCAGGTGCACGGTGTCGTCGCCACGACGCACCAGGCGGCGCGACAGGTCGGCGGTGACCTCGCCGAAAGTCACGATCGGACTGGTGTCGGCGTCATGCCGGCTGCGCCGCAGCAGGACGCGAACGCGGGCGCGCATCTCGCCGACGCCGAAGGGTTTGGTCAGATAGTCGTCGGCACCGGCATCCAGCGCTTCGATCTTGTCCGTCTCCTGGCTGCGTGCCGACAGGATCAGGATGGGCACCCGGCTCCAGCCTCTGACCTCACGCACCAGGTCGATGCCATTGCCATCCGGCAGGCCGAGATCGAGCACGATGAGATCCGGATGGCTGGCACCCGCCTCGACCAGGCCCTGCGCCAGGCAGTCGGCCTCGCCGACCCGGCAGCCCTCCTCTTCCAGGGCGATGCGGACGAAGCGGCGAATCTGGCGCTCGTCCTCGACCACCAGTACCTGCGGCCGGTCGTTCATGCCTCCTCCTCGGGCAGGCACGGCGGCTCGCCGCGCGGCAGGGTGAAGAGCACGACAGCGCCGCCGCCAGGCCTGTCCTCAATCGCGATGGCACCACCATGCGCCTCGACGATGGCGCGGCAGATCGCCAGCCCGAGACCGGTGCCATGTCCGGTCGACTCCGGCTGGCCGCGCACGAACATGTCGAACAGCCCCTTGCGATCGCCCGCCGGAAAGCCGGGACCGCGATCGGCGACGCTCACCTCGACCTGGTCGCCGCGCACCACGGCCGCGATGTCTATGACGCTGCCCGCAGGCGCGTACTTGCCGGCATTTTCCAGCAGATTGCAGAAGACCCGTTCGAGCAGCACCGCGTCCAGCGCCAGCAGCGGCAGATCATCGGCCAGGCTGACCTTGATCGGGTGTTCCTGCAGCGCCATTTCCAGCAGCTTGATGCTGGAGCCGACCACTTCATCCAGCGGCTGCCACTCGCGCCTGAGGGTGACATGACCGGCATTGAGGCGGGCCATGTCGAGCAGGTTGCTGACCATGCCGGTCAGACGCGTCGCCTGCTCGCGGATGGCCTGGGCGGTTTCGCGATCCGGCGTGGAAACGTCGGACTGGCGCAGGAACAAGGCATCCGCCAGCCCCACCAGTGCCGTCAGCGGGGTGCGCAGGTCGTGGGACAGGGACGAAAGGATGGAGCTGCGCAGGCGCTCGGATGCCATGTCCAGCTCGCCGGCATGAATGACACCGACATAGTGCAGGCGCTCTATGGTCACCGCCAGCAGCGAGGCCACCGCCTCCAGCAGCGCCGTCGCCGCCTCGTCATGCACGGCCGCGCCGGAGACCGCGAGCACACCGCGCACCTGTCCGGACGACTGCAGGGGGAGATAGAGCGAAGCTGCATCGGCCGCGGGTTCGCTGGCATGCAGCGGGCTGCCGGCGGCGAAGACCATGTGCGCCAACTGCCTGTCGACCTGGCAGCCGGGAACGCTGTCGTGCGCACCGGGCTTCATGTCCTCTTCAAGCAGGATGCAGGTTCCGGCCTGCAGCCTGCTGCGCAGGAAGGCAGCGACCGCCTCGCCGGCCTGGGCCAGGTCGGTGACGCCGGCGAGATCACGGGCAAGGCTGTAGAGATCGCGCGTCTGGCGCTCGCGGGCGGCGGCCTCGCGGGCGCGCTGCTGCAGGATGGCGACCAGCTGCCCGGTGATCAGGGCGGTGGCCAGCATGACCGCGAAGGTGATCAGGTACTGGATGTTGCTGACCGCCAGCGAGAACCGCGGCGGCACGAAGAAGACATCGAAGAGAATGACGCTGAGCAGCGAGGCCAGCACCGCCGGCGCACGGCCGAGCGTGAGCGCGATGACCTGCACCAGCAGCAGGAACAGCATGACGATGTTGGCCAGATCGAGATAGCCCAGCAAGGGCGTGGCCAGGACAGTGGTCATGACACAGGCGAACAGCACCAGCAGGCTGCTCTGCCACAGGCTCATCCGTTCGCTGCTCTGCATGTTCTGCCACTCCGGGCGATCAGGTTCGACCTGTCTCGCCATGTTCGTACAGTGCAGATTTAACAGCCTGGATGTAAAAATGTCGTAAAAGCGGCCCGGCCGCAGGCTGATGCCGACGAAACTCAGCGCCTCGGCGGCAGCCCGCTGCGCAAGGCCAGCTCCGCCGCCGGTACCGGCGTCGGCTGCGTCACACGATCATGCCCGCGCTCGGCCCCGGCCTTGAGCAGCTCATCCGCCAGCGCCGCGTAGCGGGTCTGGAAGGCGGCCAGGGTCCATTGTCCGAAGACGGTGTGACCGCCCTCGTACGCCTGCTCCTGGTATTCCTCGCGAGTCGTGACATAGCCCATGTAGTCGTTGCAGTAGGTGCAGATCAGCACCTGCTCCACCCCGCGCGGACGCAGACGCTCGGCCACGGTCTGCAGCAGGCGGCGACCGGCCGTGGTGGTGAACTCGCCGGGGCAGCAAAGCAGCGCGATCCGGCCGATGATGATGATCTGCAGCGGCAGTACCGTCGGCACCAGCGCGCTCTCGTTGACGGCGCCAGCCACGGCTTCGCGGCGGAGCTCGGCCACCAGCGGATCAACGGCATCGGGCAGGCCGAGCCGGGACAGCGGCCGCCCCAGCGCGAGCTTGCGCCCGGCCTCCATGAGAATGTCCTTGGGGCCCTGGGCGGCATAGAGGCGGCGGTAATAGGCGCGCTCATCCTGGCTCAGTCGCGACAGCGGACCGAGACGCCAGGCGCGCAGGGCCCGGGCGCCGGTGCGCATGACAGCAGCCAGCGGCGGTGCGACGCCCAGGCCGTCGACCGGAGTGCCGGCGAAGAAGGACACGCCATGGCAGGGGTCCGTGGTCCAGGCTTGCTGCTCGCCATCGGCCATGGCCGGATCGGCATGGATGGCGCTGAAATCGACGTAGCTGAAAATGGCATCGATGCCGCCGCTGACCGCCATCTGCGTCGGCTTGCTGGCGATGGCCAGCGCCATGTCGCTCTGGTAGCGGCCATTGGCGGCGGCATAGGTGTATTCGGCGCGGCCCTGGATGGCATTGCGGCGCGCCGTCTGGCCGGGACCGTGATAGTGCGGCGAGACATCGCCGGCCGTGCCCTGGGCGAAGATGGCGACCGCGCCCTCGCCCGCGAGCTGCTGCTCGACCTGGGCGGCGGCATAGCCCTTGTTGTCGCCATCGTGGCGATCGAGCGAATTGCCCAGGCAGGTGGCGTGCACGCCGAACAGCGACAGCAATGACTGCAGTTCGCCATCACGGCTGAAACGCAGGACCTGCATGCTGCGCTCCAGCGCCTTGTGGCTCTCGCCGTCCTGGTAGCGGGTGACATCCGGGTTGCGGTTCCAGGCCCTGAGCGAACGGTTCCAGGCCACCGGCACGGTCTCGTCGAAACGCCCGGAGGCCAGGCTCAGCTCGGTCGGCGCCGCGCTCTGCCAGGCCGCCAGCACGGCCTCGACGGTGGCCGTGATGACCGCTTCCAGATGCTCCGGCACGAAGCCCGGCGTGACCAGGTTGTAGAGCACGTCATGGCTGCAGCCGCCGGGGCCGGAATGGGTGTGGGTGCAGGTCAGCACGAAGGCGGCGGCATTGAAGGCCGTGCCCATGCGCGCCTGCAGACGTTCGACGGCACCGGCGCGCATGGCGTGGGTGACATAGCCGAGATCGAGGCAGCAGAAGGTCAGGGCCTGACCGGAGGCATCCTGCACGAAGAGCGCGCGGGCGTGCAGCGGCGTCTCCTGGCCACGGGCGCGATGCCCGGGCTGGCCGTAGCCGTGCATGGCATAGCCGCGCGGGCTGATGCCGATTTCACGCCTGCCCCATCCTGCCTGATACATGCACTGCTCCCGGATTCGTTGTCGACGTGGCTGCCGCTGTGTCCAGCGGCATCATAGGGGGCGGGGTCGGAACAACGCAGGCCAGCACCGGCCAGCCAGGGGGACATTTGCGGCCAGCGTGGCCGGCAGGCTCAGCGCCGGAACTCGCTGGGGCTGACGCCGGTCCAGCGCCGGAAGGCGCGACGGAAACTGCGCACATCGCTGTAGCCGACCTCACTGGCGATCTGTTCGAAGAGCA
This sequence comes from Perlucidibaca sp., assembly GCA_023265995.1. Lineage (GTDB taxonomy): Bacteria > Pseudomonadota > Gammaproteobacteria > Pseudomonadales > Moraxellaceae > Perlucidibaca. The sequence goes on along the minus strand of JAHFSA010000004.1, from coordinate 232,305 downwards.
TGCGCGGATTGGCCAGCAGGCTGAGCACACGGGTACGGCGCACGTTGTCGAGCAGGACATCGAAGGACAGGCCCTGCTCGGCGAGACGGCGGCGCAGCGTGCGTCCGCTCATGTTGAGGTCGGCGGCGATGTCCTCGATATGCGCCCCCTTCGCCAGCACCCGCACGATGGCGCGCTCCACCGACAGCGCCAGATCATCCGGCGGCGTCGCCGCCAGCGCCTCCTGATCGAGCATCTTCAGCGTCTGCCGCAAGGCCAGCGGCTCGTGTGTCGGCAAGGCATGCGCCAGCCAGCGGCTGTCGACCACGAAGCGGTTCTGCAGGCAGCCGAAAAGCACCGGCACAGCAAAGGCGGCGGCATAGGCTTCGGCATGCGCCGGCGCCGGATAGATGCATTCGATGCGCAGCGGGCGGAAGCCGGGGCCGGCCAGGGAGTGCATGTAGACCATGCCGCTGGCAAACAGCTCCTCGACGGCGAAGACCTGGATCTCGGGCTCGGGGAAGCGGAACTCGGCCGTCAGCCAGGCCTCCTCGCCCTCCATGCCGAAGTCGGTATGGACGATGCCGCCGGTGAGCACCTGATAGTGCAGCGCCAGCATGATGGCCTCGCCCAGGGTGGCGCTCAGCGACATGGCATAGCCGACCAGACCCAGGGTGCCGAGCACATTGCTGCGGCCGACCTCCAGGCCGAGCGCCGGTACCGGGATCTGCTGCAGGGCACGACGGATGAGCTGGCTGGCCTGGCGATAGGACACGCGCAGGCCGGGATCGACGAGGTCGGCTGCGCTGAAGCCGAGACCGTGACAGAGGCGCTCGGAATCGACGCCGTAGCGTTCGGCGACACGCATCACGGTCTGCAGCAGGAAGGGCGGCAGCTGGGCGGCCTGATAGCGCGGGTCTGCGGCCAGCAGGGCGCCGCTCTCCGCGACATCCTGCGCATGCATCGGTTCTGCCATTTCAATCCTCTTGGCGGGTCTCCCGGACCCGTCCTGCACCTCGATCTGGCCCCGCGTGTCCCCTGCGCGTCCGCAAGAGACCTCGGACCACCCGGGCGGCATTCTTATGATAGTGCGGTCAGACTTGCGTGCAGATGCCGTCCGACCTGACCCTAGTGTTACACGTCGTGCCGACCAAAAACAAAAAACGGAAACGTCCAGGAGTGGATCCATGAATCGTGCCATCAGGCTGTCCTGGCTGGGACTGGCCCTGCTGACCCTGCTCGGAATTTCTTCCGAAGCCCTGGCCCATGCCGAGCGCGCCGCATTCTTCCCTGATCATCGCGCCACCGCCCGGCCGGCCTACCGCCCCCTGCTCGATGCCAGCGGCAACACGACCTTGCAGTCGCCGCGCCTGGTGGTGTGCAAGAAGGCCGGCCAGGAAGGCGTGACCAGCGGCAAGGACAGCGCGGCGCTGATCGCCGCCATGCCGGCTGGCGCGCTCAAGACCGCCAACGAGAAGCTGCTGCGTGAATGCACGTACGAGCATCTGCAGAGCGCGGTCGATGCCGTGAGCAAACGCGGCAGCAACATCTATGTCCTGCCCGGCATCTATCGCGAACAGCCCAGCGTGCGTTCTCTGGAGCAGAATTTCGGCGCCCGCCTGGTGCAGGACCGCGACTACTGCAAGGCCGTGGTCGCCCGCGGCCCCGGCCAGCTCAGCTACGAGGAGCAGTTCCGCTGCCCGCACATCCAGAACACGGTGGCGATCTTCGGCGACCCTGATTACACCGACGACAACTGCGGCAGCGGCCGTGACGGCACCTGCGCCGGCGACCCGAAAACGCTGGCCTGCGACCCGTCCAAGTCAGCCTGCCAGTATTACGACCTGCAGATCGAGGGCACCGGCGCCAAGGTCACCGATGTCATCTTCGAGGGTGACTTCATCACCAAGCCGGGCGATGCCGCCGACGGCAAGTTCCGCTACCTCAACGGCATACGCGGCGATCGCACCGACGGTCTCTATCTGCGCAACTTCACCACGCAGATCTACGAGTTCAATGCCGTCTACGTGATCGAGGCCGATGGCTACGTGTTCGATCATCTGCTGTCGCGCTGGGTCGACGAGTACGCCTTCCTGACCTTCGCCTCCGACCACGGCCTCTACGACTACACCGAAGGCTACAGCGCCGCCGACTCGGTGCAGTATCCGGGCTCGGGCGCCGACATCTATCCGCACGCCAACCATGCCCAGGCCAATCTGCGCGCGCGCCAGGCTACGGAGATCCGCAACTCCAAGGGCCACCATTCGGCGCTGGGCTATTCCGGCACCGCCGGCAACGCGCCCTGGGTGCATGACAACGAGTTCTACAAGAACCAGACCGGGATGGCCACCGAGAGCCTGTACGGCGGCCATCCCGGCATGCCGCAGGATCACGGCCTGTTCGAGAACAACAAGGTCTACGCCAACAACAAGGATTACTACCAGTACGTCGCCGACAACGGCCCCTGCATCACCAAGAGTCCGCGTGACCGTGGCCTGGTGCCGCCCGAGCTGCGCTATTTCGACGAGCTTCCGGCCGACCATCAGGAGGCCATCATGGACCGCACCATCATCTGTCCGCCCATCCCCTTCCCGACCGGCAGCGGCATGCTGATCGGCGGCGGCAATTACAACGTGGTGCAGAAGAATCAGGTCTATGACAACTGGCGCCAGGGCTACTGGCTGATCTCCATGCCCACTCTGGTGCACATGATCAATGACCCGTACGCACCCAAGCTGCTGCCTGCCGACATCATCAAGATGCTCCCGGCACCGGTCGGCGGTGTGGCGGCAACCGCCAACGACATCGTCTCCGCGCTGCAGGCGGCGGCGAGCAACGGCAGCCTGCCCCTGCTCCTGCAGCAGCCGATCTACGCTTCGCACTACAACCGCTTCCTCGACAACCAGTTCGGCAAGAGCGCCAGTGGCGCCACCCGCCCCAACGGCGTCGATTTCTGGTGGGATGGCAGCGGCAAGGGCAACTGCTGGAACGGCAACCAGTCGAACAGCGGCGCGCCCACGGTCGATACCGGCAAGGCCATGCCCAGCGCCTGCGAGGATGGTGATCAGCCCGACTTCATCGAGCAGCTCACCACCGCCTATCCGCCGCGCATCCTGCCCTATGTGCCCTGCCTGACCTACAGCCGCAGCGACCCCAGCTCCAAGCAGCTGTGTCCGTTCTTCACCCCGCTGACGCCGCCGGCCGGCCGCCAGGACAGCGCCATGGTGACAGCACAGCAGCCCAGCAACGGCCTGCGCACGGTTGGCGGCGTTACCGAACTGGGCTACTTCGTGCTGCACAACGATACCGGCAACGATCACAGGCTGAAATCCGCCGAGCTGCGGGTCAGCGGTCATGCCGCCAGCTTTGCCGGCACCCGCCTGAGCATCAACGGCGTGCGCTCGGCGACGGCCGTCATTACCGGCAACAGCCTGCGTTTCGAGTTCGCCGAACCGGTCACGGTGGCGCGCATTGCCGCCACCCTGGTCGAGCTTGAGGAAGGCACGCCGGCCAGCGCCGGCAAGACCGCCAGCACGCCTGCCGCCAGCGGCATGGGTGACAACCCGTTGCTGGCCAGTCTCGGCCTCGGCACCACCACCGGCGTGCTGCTGCTCATGGGCGGACTGTCGCGCCGCCAGCGCTGGCTGCTGGTCGCCCTGGTCACCACCATGGCCGTGATGTCCGGCTGTGGCGGCCAGGATGGCGACAGCAGCGGCAATGGCAGCAGCCGTGGCACCGGCAGCGCCAGCGCGCACGCCGGCAACACCGACGTGCAGCTAGTCACGCTCACCTTCGATACCGGCTCGACGGGCGCCAGCTATGCCGGACTGCCGCTGCTCATCGGTCAGGTGGAGCGTCCGTGATGCGCCATCTGACCCTGTGCATCAGTCTCGTCCTGCTCGCCGCCTGCAGCCGCGAGCCGGCGCCCGCGACACCGGCAAAGCCTCCGGCCGTGGCCGAAGCGGACATTCCGCCCATGCAGCCGCGCCCGGACAATCTCGGCCCCAGCGTGAAATGGCCGGCCGAAAGCCCGCGCTACCAGCAGATCCGGCGCGAGGCCTATCGCGAAGGTGTCGACTTCGAGCATACGGTGAAGCAGGAGCGCAGCCAGCTCAGCCGTCAGAAGCATTACCAGGTCACGCTGGTGCAGGTGCCACGGCATCAGGTCATGCAGGAGGAATCCTGGCTGATCCGCGTCACCACGGCCGACGGCAATGCGGTGGATGACGCCAGCATCAATGTCATGGGCGGCATGCCCGAGCATGGCCACGGCCTGCCCAGCCAGCCAGCGGTGAGTCGCGCCCAGGCTCCGGGCGAATACCGTGTCGAAGGCCTGTCCTTCAGCATGCCGGGCTGGTGGGAAGTCAGTTTCTACATTGCCCGCCAGCACCTCGACGACACCGTGACCTTCAACCTGATCGCCGGCTGAAGCATGCGACCGGCGCGCGCCCTGCTGCTGGCCGCCGCACTGCTCCTGCCGGCCGGCTGCGAGCGCGAGTCGGCAGCTCCGACGGTCACGGCAGCCGCCAGGGCTGCCCGTGCCGACCAGAGCACCGCCGGCTGGAACAGCCACGAACTGCGCACCCTGCGCTCGCTCGCCCTGGCGCGGCTGCCGCCCCCGCCGCCCAGCCCCGGCAACCGTCATGCCGACGCCCCCCTGGCACGGGCGCTGGGCGCGCGCCTCTTCACCGATACCCGCCTGAGCGCCAACGGCCGCATCTCCTGCGCCAGCTGTCACCAGCCCGACCGACACTTCAGCGACGGTCTGCCACGCGCACGCGGCATTGCAACCCTGTCACGACACACGCCCAGTCTGCTCGGCGTGGCCTGGAGTCCCTGGCAATTCTGGGATGGCCGCGCCGACAGCCTCTGGGCCCAGGCCGCGCAACCCCTGCACAATGCCCGCGAGCAGGGCCTGTCGGCCGCGCGCCTGCTTAGCGTGCTGGAGCAACACTATCGCGGGCCCTACGAACAGCTCTTCGGTCCGCTGCCGGCACGACTGGCAGGAGCTGATGACGAGCTCAGGCTGTTCAGCAATGCCGGCAAGGCCCTGGAGGCCTACGAGCGTCAACTGCGGCCACAGCCTTCACGTTTCGATGACTACCTTGCCAGCCTCGACCAGCACCATCCCGGGACCGTGCTGAACAGCAGCGAGCTGCACGGCCTGCGCCTGTTCATGGGGCGCGGCCAGTGCCTGCGCTGCCATTTCGGCCCTCTGCTGAGCAACCACGGCTTTCACAACACCGGACTGGCCAGCCGCAGCGATGGCGTGCCCGATGCCGGCCGCGACACCGGCCTCGCCCTGCTGCTGGCCGACCCGCTCAACTGCCAGGGCCGCTTCCATGACAGCCAGCCGGCGACCTGCCCGCAGCTGCATCATGTCCGTCGTCATGCCCCGGAGTGGCTGGGCGCCTTCAAGGTGCCCAGCCTGCGTGGCGTCGCCGCTACCGCGCCGTACATGCACGATGGCCGCTTTGCGACATTGGAGGCAGTGGTGCAACACTATGTGCGAGCCCCCAATCCCGATGGAGACCACGGACATACCGAGCTGCGCCCGCTCACCCTCGATGCCGGGGAACAGCAGTCGCTCGCGGACTTCCTGAAGACCTTATGAGCGCCCTCCACAATCTCGCTGTCTGGGCTCTGCCCGTCACCCTCGCCATCACCGTGCACGAGGCCGCCCACGGCTATGCCGCGCGCTCCTGCGGCGACGACACCGCCGCCCGCGCCGGCCGCCTCAGCCTGAACCCGCTGCGTCACATCGATCCGGTCGGCACCGTGCTGGTACCGGCAGTGCTGCTGCTACTCGGCGGCTTCCTCTTCGGCTGGGCCAAGCCGGTGCCCATCAACCCGGCGCTGTTCCGCCAGCCGCGCCGCGACATGGCCTGGGTGGCCGCCGCCGGCCCGCTCTCCAACGGCGTCATGCTGCTGCTCTGGCTGCTGGTCTACGGCATGCTCGCACATGTGCTGCCGGCGGAGGCCGCAGCGGTGCCGGCGTGGCAGTCGCTGGCCCTGTCCATGGCCGTGGCCGGCGCCCTGATCAATCTCGCGCTCATGCTGCTCAACCTGCTGCCGGTACCGCCGCTGGATGGCGGCCGCATCCTGCGCAGCCTGCTGCCGCCACCACTGGCAGCCGTGCTCGACCGCATCGAACCCTACGGCCTGCTGATTTTGCTGGCACTGATCGCCAGCGGCTGGCTGCTGCCCATGCTGCTGCAGGGACCGCAGGACTGGTTGCTGGAGCTGCTGCAGCGGATCTGAAGCGCAGCCTGGTGAGACGCCGGGGCTGCCCCGGCGCCCGGCTCAGCGCGAGGTCGACAGACGATCGAGGCGGAAGCGGCGGCTGAGGATGCGATCGAGCACCGGTGTTGGCAGCCAGCGTTTGATGAAGGGCATGGCGAAGCTGCCGTGGCCTATGCGCACCACCGCCGCCGGATTCGCGGCCAGCACGGCATCGACCATGACACGGGCGAACTCTTCGGCCGGCGTGGCCTTGTCCTGCGAGGCATTGGCGCGTGCGGCGATGGCATCGGCCACCGGGGCGTAGAGCGAGAGACTGGCGCTGCGCTCGGCCACGCCCTGACTGGCGGTGGCGCCGAACTGCGAGGCGATGCCGCCCGGCTGCACGACCATGACGCGTATGCCCAGCGGCGCCAGCTCTATGCGCAGCGAATCCGAAAGCGCATGCACGGCCGCCTTGGTGGCGCAGTAGGCGCCCGAGAACGGCGTCGGCAGCACGCCCGAGACACTGCCGATATTGACGATGCAGCCGCGTCCGCGACGCGCCATCTGCGGCACCACGGCCTGGATCATGGCCACCAACGCGAAGACATTGGTCTCGAACTGCTGGTGCAACGTCTCCTGCGACATTTCCACCAGCGGCCCCATGGCCCCGTAACCGGCATTGTTGACCAGCACATCGACCTCCAGACCTTCGCTGTCCAGATACGCCAGCAGGGCGGCACGGCTGTCGGCCGAATTGACGTCGAGGGCGCAGATGCGGATGCCGCGCGCCTGCAGATCGGCCAACGCCTCCGGGCGCCGCGCGCTGGCGAGCACCTGCGCGCCGCGCGCGTGGAAGGCCAGCGCCAGCGCGTGCCCGATGCCGGTGGAACAGCCGGTGATGAGGATGGTTTGCGCCATGACGGCTCTCCGATGGGAACAAGGCTCCCTAGATACCACGAGATCAGCTGCCTGACAGCAGGCGCAGACCTATGCCGGGACTGAAAGGCTGCGCCAGTATCCACAGACCCGTGGTGGTGAACATGACCATCAGCACCAGCATGGGCCACTGACTGCGCAAGGCCAGACGCGCGCTGCCGAACACGCGCAGGGCCTCGACATGCGCCAGCCAGACGCTGACCACATGACCGGCCACGATCAGCAGCACCTGCGCATGCCAGAGTGTGCCGGCATCGAGCAGCAGCGGCACGCGCAGCCAGCCGGCCGTGCCGAACAGGTTCCAGCCGCGCCCGAAGGGGTCGGACAGCAGCGGCAGCAGCTGCGTGCCCTGGCTCAGCAGCAGCGCCAGGTAATGGCTGAGGTGGTAGACCAGGACGATGGGCAGCAGGCTGAAGGCGAAGCGCAGGGCCAGATCACGCACGCTCAGATGGCTGCCGGTCAGCGCCTTCATGAGCACGACACAGGCCAGGTAGAGCAGCAGATACAGAAAGGGCGACAGCAGCAGCCACAGTGTCTGCCAGAGCAGATAGAGATCGAGCAGCAGGGCATAGTGGCTGATCAGCGGCGGCGTCAGCCACGGTCGCAGCTGCGCGAGCAGATCCGCCCAGAACAGGCGCACCCAGGGCGCGGTCTCGTGCAGGCCGTCGAAACTGGTTGCCGACAGCATGAAGAGCAGGAAGACCAGCAGCCCGAACGAGTCGCAGCGGCTGTCCGTGAGGCCGCTGAAGGGCATGCGCCAGCGCCCTTGATGACGCAGGGACATGAGGCCGATCAGACGCAGGAAGACACTGAAGCACTCGCCATGACGCAACCAGTCACGCGCCCCGAAGGCGGCGCTGGCGAGCAGCGTGAACAGCGTGTAGCCGAGCAGCAGTGCGGCCAGCGTGAACGGCACCACATGCGCGAAAAGCTCGCTCCAGATCAGGCCCATGTACAGCAGCAACGCCGGCCAGCAACCCAGCCATGCCGGATAGCGCCAGATGCCGTCGCGCCAGGGCCGGGCCACCCGTGCCAGTGCCATGACCAGCACATGCCAGGGATTGGCGCGGGCGTTGCCGCCGCCGACGAGCGCGCTGACATAGGTGCTGCCGAGCATGAAGATGACCCAGAACCAGGTCATGCTGAAGTTGCCGTAGGGATTGCGCGAGCCGAGGAAGCCGGTGGCCATGGCCAGCACCAGTCCGGCCAGGCTCAGGGCCTGCCAGAGTCGCCAGCCCGGGCCGGCTGGCAGCGGCTCGTCAGCGAGGGGCCGAGTCCCGGTTGCCGGCATCTGCGCCGGCGCATGCAGCAGCCAGGCCGCCACGAACAGGGACAGGATGAGCGCGGCAGCGGCGCCATAGGTGTAGAGCCAGAGCGGCACCGGCAAGGCGTAGGTCTTGCCGAAGCTGTGCGCCTGCGCCGGCAGGCTGGCGCCCAGCAGCAGTAGCGCCGCGCCCCCCGATATCCGCCACTGACGAATGCGACGCATGCCCTGCCCTCAGCGCGGCTGCACTTCCAGCACGGCCAGCAGCTGGTGTGCATGGTGCAGCTCGATGTCGAAGCGTCCGCTCTGCGTCAGCGGCAGCGCGATCTCCACCTGCTCGCCGGCCGGCAGCTCGCGCGCTATCTCGTAGCCATGCACATGCAGCTGGTCCGGGCGGTTGCTGCGCACGCGCAGCAGCAGGCGATCATCCACGCTGGCGACAACCCGCTCAGGCCCCGCGCTGCGCCGGCCATCACGCACCACCCAGTCGATGCTGCGTGCCACGGCGGAGGCCGGCCCGGGCGTCACCGCCCGCGGCCTCATGCCCTGCCAGAGCGCGACCAGCGCGACCACGGCCAGAACGACCAGCAGCAGACCGCGCAGGCGCACGCCACGGGCCTCAGTGCTTGCTGTGCGCAAGCGCCCGCTCCCACATCTGCAGATAGACCTCGGCGGAGTGATAGAGCGCGCTCAGCGCCTGGTCGCCACCCTCGATACGCACTTCCTCGACCCAGTCGGCGACCAGACCGTAATGCGCCTGACCATCGCGATCGGTGTCATAGACGCGCTCGCCGGAGCGCTGCTTGTCGAACACCACCGGCTTGATGCCATTGAACTCGCTGCCCCACTGCGGGCCCTTGAACAGCGTGAACGGATAGCTCACCGGCTTGGCATCGCCGCCACGGGCATCGGCCTGGGCGCCCATGCCGTTGGTGTCGGCACCGTAGCCGAAGGCGAACGGGAAGTTGCTGCCGGACTCGACATGCGCCTTTTCCGCCTTCTTCAGCGCAGCGGCATAACCCTTGCCGTTGCCCTTGTAGTCATAGATCAGACCACCCAGACGGAAGATGTCACGCGCCTGCGTCATGGAAATGCCGCCGTGGCCGCCATGCGTCGAGGTCAGCGGATAGCTGCGCGCCTTGGCCATGTCGATGACCTCGCTCTTCATCTTCAGCTCGAGATGGTCGAGGTCGACGACCATGCCGCGGTCCATCATGCGGTCTATTGCATAGCGGCCTATGGGCGTGATGCTGCGGGCATTGCACTGGCGCTTGTTCGACTTGTAGACCGGCGCCGTGCCGCCGGCGATCTGACGCAGCAGGGTCGACAGCGGGTCCTCGCTGTCGAAGGCGCCCGGCACCGTGGTCATGAGCGCACCGGCGGTGTAGTAGTACTCCTCGTCCGGACAGTCATAGGTCTGCCAGAACTGTCCGGTGTCGGCCTTGTTGCCGACGTTGAGCACCAGACCATCGAAGATGCCGTTGCCGCCGAGGGCATTGTCGAACTCGTGCACCGGGAAGAGCTGGCGCACACCGAGCTTGTAGAGACGGTCGAGCTGCGTGTCCACCGTGCCCTCGTCGCAACCATGGGTTTCCGGCAGGCCGGGCAGCGCGCCATAGCGCACGTTGCAGTTGAAGATGTGCGAGATCTCGACCCCGAGCACCACGGCGAGCTTGCCCTGGGCAATCACGGTACGCGCCTCGGCCGGCGAATTGACGAGACGGAACCAGCCCTTGCCGGGGCCGCCTTCCTGGGCGTCGATGTAATCCTGCAGGTCATGCATGGTCTGCACCTGCGCCACGGCGGTATCCATCTCGTTGCAGTTCTGCGGCTTGAGATGGCCGGTGGAGTTGAGCGTGCACAGCACCTCGTTCTGCACCAGCTCGTTGACCATGATGCGCAGGCCGGCCTTCCAGGCGCGCTCCACCCACTTGTAGTACATGCCCTCATGGGTCAGCGAATGCGCCGCCGGCCAGTCGACGAAGGTCGGCCAGCCCTGGGTATCGTGCTCGGCCAGAGGATTGGTCTCGTAGAGATTGCCGACCAGATCCTGCCTGCCGTTCTCGCCGTGGCGCTCCTTGCAGTCGCCGAGGGCATGGGTCACGCCGAAGCGGTGAAAGGGGCCGCCGTAATGCGCGCCGCCGAGGAAATCGGTGGCCGCCATATGGACATGGGCATCGGCGAAGCCGAGCACCTGGCCCTTGTAGGGGCCGTCGCCGAGCGTGCCCTTGAAGCTGTCGCCGCTGGCGTTGACGGTGATTTCCGGGAAGGCGGTGCAGCCCGTGGCCGGCTCGAAGCGGAAACGCGCGGGCGTGGCGGCCAGTTGCAGGCGACCGCTGCCGGCATCGACCGCGAGACTGCCGCCGCCTGACAACGGCTTGAGCGTGAAGCCACTGTCGCCATTGCCCTCGATGACCCAGTCGCTGCTGTCGCTGGCATCCTTGGCGGAGGTGATCTGGCTGCCGGCAGTGAGCAGCGAGCTGTCACGCGCCGACAGCAGATAGCGGCCGAGAGCGCTGGGCTTCATGAACAGGGGTTCGGCACCGGCCAGCGTGGCGGACGAGGCCTGATAGCTGCCATCGGCAGCCTTGGCGACGTAGCGGCCGCCGCTCAGCGGGCGCATGGCATAGCAGCCGTTGGCCATGTCATAGCGACCGGCCGGCGCGGCCTGCTGCCGGCCGCTGCCGTTGTCATTGCCAGCGGCACTGTCGCCGCCGTTGTCGCCGCAGGCTGTCAGCAAGCCGATGGCCGAGGCCATGATGAGCAGTGCCAGGGGATGGCGGGGGAAACCCGGTCCGGTCATGGTGCCTTCCTCGTTATTCTTGTTCTGTCAGAGCCCGGCATATCCTGGGCAGCTTGCCAGAATGTCAGCATCCGATACTGCTGGCGAGGACACTGCCGGCTGCATAGAGGGCCTTTGCGGACAGGCGGTGCGACATGTGTCCGGTCCCGCAGAGACCGCGCATTGCGGTATCATGCCGCCCCACTCGCCGGAAGCTGTCCATGTCCTTTGCCGATCTCGGCCTGATCCCCGAACTGCTGCGCGCGGTCGAGGAAACGGGTTACACCACCCCGACCCCCATCCAGCAGCAGGCCATTCCGGTCGTGCTCGCCGGCCGCGACCTGCTCGCCGCCGCCCAGACCGGCACCGGCAAGACCGCAGGCTTCACCCTGCCCCTGCTGCAGCGCCTGCACACGCAGAAGCCGCTGCACCCGGGCCAGCGCGCACGCATCCGCGCCCTGGTGCTGACGCCGACGCGCGAGCTGGCCTCGCAGGTCGAGGAAAGCGTCAAGACCTACGGCAAGTACCTCAACCTCAGCTCCATGGTCATGTTCGGCGGCGTCAACATCAATCCGCAGACGGCGCGCCTGCGCCAGCGCCTGGACATCCTGGTGGCGACACCGGGCCGCCTGCTCGACCATGCCGGCCAGGGCACCATCGACCTCGGTGGCGTTGAACTGCTGGTGCTCGACGAAGCCGACCGCATGCTCGACATGGGTTTCATCCGCGACATCCGCCGCGTTCTCGCCCTGCTGCCCAAGCAACGCCAGAACCTGCTGTTCTCGGCCACCTTCGCCAGCGAAATCCGCAGCCTCGCGCACGGCCTGCTCGACAGCCCGGCCGAAGTCTCGGTGACGCCGCCGAACACCACGGTCGAGCGCATCGGCCAGCGTGTCTATCCGGTCGATCGCGATGCCAAGAAGGCGCTGCTGGAAAAGCTCATCATCGACGGCCAGTGGTCGCAGGTGCTGGTGTTCACGCGCACCAAGCACGGCGCCAACCGCCTCGCCGAAGGCCTCGACAAGGCCGGCATTCCGGCCATGGCTATCCATGGCAACAAGAGCCAGAGCGCGCGTGAAAAGGCGCTCGGCGAGTTCAAGGCCAACCGCCTGCGCGTGCTGGTGGCGACCGACATCGCCGCGCGCGGCATCGACATCGACTCCCTCCCGCATGTGGTCAACTACGAGCTGCCCAACGTGCCGGAAGACTACGTCCACCGCATCGGTCGTACCGGTCGTGCCGGTGCCGGCGGCGAAGCGGTGTCGCTGGTCTGTGTCGACGAGCACAAGCTGCTCGCCGACATCGAGAGGACCATCAAGCTGAAGATCGAAAAGGTGGTGATGCCGGGCTTCGAGCCGGACCCCAACGCCAAGCCGGAACCGCTGCGCAAGCCGCAGCAGCCGCGCCCGCCGCGTCAGGGCCAGCCGCGCGGCCATGGTCAGAGCAATGGCCAGGGCCAGCGCCCGGCGACGCAGGGCAAGCCCGGCGGCCAGGGACAGGGTCAGTCGCGACCGACCCAGCCGCGCTCCGGCAACAGCAGCGGCAATGCCAATGGCAACAGCGCCGGTGCGGGTGCCGGCGCACCGGCGCGTCGTCGCCGTCGTCCGGCACCGAGACCGTCCGGCAACGTCTGAAAAGACGCGTCGTGGCTGGCAGCTCCCGCTGGCTAGCCACACGCTCTTCGCCGTCGCAGAAAAAGCCGTGATGACAGGAACCCCATGCCTGTCATCACGGACTGAAACCCGGTCCTCCCCTGCTCGCGCCGCCCCGTCCGGCCATGTGTGACCAGCAACGCAGCCACCCTAGCAACTCCCCGCACCGACACGAACCAGATAATTCTGCCGAGCTCATGAAGCCCGCCATGCTTAGCTATGCAGCGGCTTCGGCAGGCACGCCCCGCATTACCACTGCATTGCCGCATATGGCCGTATTCCTCATATGCATATGCGGATTTCTTGGTTAGCCCGGGCACGGCCGCCACTTACTCTCGGGCCATGAGCAAGTCCGAAGCCCTGCACTCCAGCCAGGCCATACGCTGGAACATAGATGTCATCGTCAATGAACTGCACACGCTGCGCGTGCGCTCGCTGGAGCGCCGCGAGCGCGGCGACCGGCCACCCAAGCTGCCCTCGCGCAAGGCGCTCGCAGGCATAGTCGAGGGCCTTGCCGCCGCGCTCTTTCCCAACCGCCTGGGCCTGCCCGAGCTCACCGACGAAGGCATCGACTACTACGTGGGTCACACCCTCGACGCCAATCTGCGCGAGCTGCATGCGCAGATCCGCCGCGAACTGCAATTCGCCTCCGGCCTCGATCGTCTCGACGATGCCAACCGCGAGCGCGCCATAACCATCACCCGTGATTTCGCCCATGCCCTGCCAAGGCTGCGCAGCCTGCTCGAAACCGACATCCAGGCGGCCTACCAGGGCGACCCGGCGGCACGCAGCAGCGACGAAGTACTGGTCTGCTATCCCGGCATCAACGCCATCACGCACTACCGTCTGGCGCACGAGCTGTTCCGCCTCGGCGCGCCGCTGACGGCACGCATCATGGCGGAAGTCGCGCACTCGGCGACCGGCATAGACATTCATCCCGGCGCCGAGATCGGCGAGAGCTTCTTCATAGACCACGGCACCGGCGTCGTCATCGGCGAGACCGCCATCATCGGCAGCCGCGTGCGCCTCTATCAGGCGGTAACGCTGGGCGCCAAGCGCTTCGCCATTGCCGATGACGGCAGCCTGGCCAAGGGCAACGCCCGCCACCCCATCGTCGAGGACGATGTCGTGATCTACGCCGGCGCCACCATTCTAGGCCGCGTCACCATCGGCCGCGGCTCGACCATAGGCGGCAATGTCTGGCTGACACGCAGCGTGCCGCCCGAAAGCAATGTCTCGCAGGCTCATCTGCTCAATGACGTGCAGGTCGGCAGCCGCCCGCCCCTGCGCTCCATCACCAGCTGAGCCCGCCATCACCGCGCAACCTTCACACAACCCCAGGAGCAACCCCCCATGGCCACGAAAGATCCCGTGCTGGAAACCCCTACCGCATTGGGCGATGTCGCCGCCCGTACCTTGGCCAACGCCACCAAGACCGTCCCCATGATGGGGACGATCACGCCGCGCTGGCTGGTCCATCTGCTGCAGTGGGTTCCGGTCGAGGCCGGCATCTATCGCGTCAACCGCGTCAAGGACGACACCAGTGTCACTGTCGACTGCTCCGGCCTCGACGAGCGCGTGCTGCCGCAGACCTTCGTGGACTACGAGGAGTGGGGTCGCGAATACCGTCTCAGCGCGGTCAACACCGTGCTTGATGTCCACACCCGCGTCTCCGACCTCTACAGCAGTCCGCACAACCAGATCCACGAGCAGCTGCGCCTCACCATCGAGAGCATCAAGGAGCGCCAGGAAAGCGAGCTGCTCAACCACAAGGAGTACGGCCTGCTCAACAACATCGCGGCCAGCCAGCGCGTGCAGCCGCGCACCGGCGCACCGACCCCGGACGACCTCGACGAGCTGATCTCGCGCGTGTGGAAGGAACCGGCGTTCTTCCTCGCCCATCCGAAAGCCATTGCCGCCTTCGGTCGCGAATGTACCCGCCGTGGCGTGCCGCCGCCCACGGTGTCGCTGTTCGGCTCGCAGTTCCTGACCTGGCGCGGCATTCCGCTGATCCCCAGCGACAAGCTCAAGATCGAGAAGGGCAAGACCAGCATCATCCTGCTGCGCACCGGCGAAAGCCGTCAGGGCGTGGTCGGCCTCTACCAGCCGGGCCTGCCGGGCGAGCAGACCAAGGGCCTGTCGGTGCGTTTCATGGGCATCAACCACAAGGCCATCGCCTCGTATCTGGTGTCGCTGTACTGCTCCGTCGCCGTGCTGACCGAGGACGCCATCGCCGTGCTCGAGAACGTGTCCGTGGACAACTACCATGAGTACAAGTGACAGCCTGGCCTCACTGACGGGTGCCGACTTCGCCGACACCGACGCGCTCACGCGCCTGGCCAACGAACTCTTCGCGGCCTTGCCGGGCGAACACCCCAAGCTCGGTGGCGCGCTGGCTGCGGCCAGCCAGGAGTTCGCGCGCCAGGGCGGCATCAGCGGTCTCGTGCCGGAAACACTGAGCCCGGCTGCACCGGGCTTCGGTGAGCTGGCCGCTGGCGCGCCGGCGGCGGCAGGCATTCCGGCGCTGACGCAAGCGCCCGGTTTACCCGCGCCGGGCATCAGCTCGCTGACCTCACCGTTCTACTTCCTGGACAGCGCCCAGGCCACGGCGGGCAGTCCGCGGAGTGGCGTGCCCGACACCGTCTGGCGCGTGAACGGACTGGCCGGCGGCTTCACCAGCCCGGGCAGCGGACTCGATGTGCTGGCCGTGCGCCGGGACTTTCCCATCCTGCGCGAGCACATCAACGGCCGTCCGCTGATCTGGCTGGACAACGCGGCGACCACGCAGAAGCCGCAGTCGGTGATCGACCGCATCGCGTACTTCTATGCCCACGAAAACTCCAACATCCACCGCGCCGCGCACGAGCTGGCCGCGCGTGCCACGGACGCCTACGAAGGTGCCCGCGAAACGTCGCGCCGCTTCCTCAATGCGCGCTCGGTGAATGAAGTGGTGTTCGTGCGCGGCACCACCGAGGCCATCAACCTGGTGGCCAAGAGCTGGGGCCGCGAGAACATCGGCAAGGACGACGAGATCGTCATCACCCATCTCGAGCATCACGCCAACATCGTGCCCTGGCAGCAGCTGGTGGCCGAGACCGGCGCCAGGCTGCGCGTGGCACCGGTGGATGACAGCGGCCAGGTCATCATCGAGGAGTACGCCAGGCTGCTCGGCAGCCGCACGAAACTGGTGTCGCTGACGCAGGTCTCGAACGCGCTGGGCACCATCACGCCGGCTGGCGAGATGGTGAAACTGGCGCATGCCGTCGGTGCCCGCGTGCTGGTCGATGGCGCCCAGTCGGTCTCGCATCTGCGCGCCGATGTGCAGGCGCTGGACTGCGACTGGTTCGTGTTCTCCGGCCACAAGATCTTCGGCCCGACCGGGATCGGCGTGCTCTACGGCAAGGAGGAGCTGCTCAACAGCACCGGCCCGTGGCAGGGCGGCGGCAACATGATCAAGGATGTGACCTT
This sequence comes from Perlucidibaca sp., assembly GCA_023265995.1. Classification (GTDB taxonomy): domain Bacteria; phylum Pseudomonadota; class Gammaproteobacteria; order Pseudomonadales; family Moraxellaceae; genus Perlucidibaca. The sequence continues at coordinate 215,999 of JAHFSA010000004.1, read as the reverse complement.
CGAGAAGACCGAGTACCACGCCGCCCCCGGGCGCTTCGAGGCCGGCACCGGCAACATCGCCGATGCCGTCGGTCTCGGCGCCGCCCTGGAGTATGTCGAGAAGCTCGGCATCGAGAACATCGCCGCGCACGAGCATGCCCTGCTGACCTATGGCATGCACCAGCTCGGCGACATCCCCGGCCTGCGCCTGATCGGCACCGCCGACCACAAGGCCAGCGTCATGTCCTTCGTGCTCGACGGCTTCAGCACCGAGGAGGTCGGCAAGGCACTGAACCAGCTCGGCATCGCCGTGCGTACCGGCCACCATTGCGCGCAGCCCATCCTGCGTCGCTTCGGGCTCGAGGCCACGGTGCGTCCGTCACTGGCGCTGTACAACAGCTACGACGAGATCGATGCTCTGGTCGCGGCCGTGCGCAAGCTGAAGCAAGGCCGACGCTGACAACGAGGTGACAAAAAAGCCCGGGCCTCCTCATGGAGATCCGGGCTTTTTCATAGCCGGCGCCGCGACTCAGCTCATCGGGCCGCGCAGCGCCAGCACCCGCTCCTGCAGCAGCTCGGGCGTCGCCAGGTCATGCGCGATCGGCTCGCCCACCACCAGATGCAGCTTGCTCAGGATGCCGCGCCGGAACGGCCGCGTCATGGCCGGCCCGCCCTTGCGCGAGAAGAAGCTGCCCCAGAGTCCGCGCAGCGCCATCGGCACCACCGGTGCCGGCGAGCGGTCGATGATGTTGCGCACGCCCTGCTTGAACGGATTCATGTCGCCATGCGCGGTGATCTTGCCTTCCGGGAAGATGCACACCAGCTCGCCATTGGCCAGCGCCTCGGCGCAGGTCCGGTAGGCGCGCTCGAGCATCTCCGGATTTTCGTGCGCGGGCGCGATGGGAATGGCCTTGACCTGGCGGAACAGCCAGCCCAGCAGCCAGCTCTTGAAGATGCGGTGATCCATGACGAAGCGGATCTGGCGCGGCGACGTGGTCCCGATGATGACGGCATCGACGAAGCTGACGTGGTTGCACACCAGTACCGCGGCACCTTCCTCGGGCAGATGCTGGAGGCCTTCGGTGCGGATGCGGTAGCCGAGATTGACCACGATCCAGAGCAAGAAGCGGACAAGGAACTCCGGCACCAGCGAGTAGATGTAGATGGCCACCACGGCATTGAGAATGCCGGTGACCAGGAACAGCTCGGGAATGGTGAAGCCGGCGGCGGTCAGCGCCAGTGCCAGCAGCGCCGAAACGATCATGAACAAGGCATTGAGGATGTTGTTGGCGGCGACGATGCGGGCCCGGTGCGTGGGCTCGCAGCGGCTCTGGATGAGGGCGTAGAGCGGCACGCTGTAGAAGCCGGCGAAGAGCGCCAGCAGCATGAGGTCGGCGAGCACGCGCCAGTGCGCATGATTGCCGAGGAACTCGCTCACACCCATGAGCGCATGCGGCGGCAGGCCACGACTGGCGAAATAGAGATCGACGGCAAAGGCGGTCATGCCTATGGAGCCGAACGGCACCAGACCGAGCTCGACACGACCGCCGGACAGGCGTTCGCAGAGCAGCGAGCCGATGCCGATGCCGATCGAGAACACCGCCAGCAGCAGCGTCACCACACTCTGGTCGGCATGCAGGATGTCACGCGCGAAATTGAAGAACGAAGTCAGGAAGGTGGCGCCGACAAACCACAACCAGGAAATGCCGAGCATGCTCAGGAACACGGTGCGGTTGCCGCCGGCCAGCTTCAGGTTGCGCCAGGTCTCGCTGAACGGATTCCAGTTGATGCGCAGGTCGGGCTGCGCCGACGGCGATGCCGGCACGCCACGCGAGATCAGGCGGCCGCTCACTGCCACCAGCACGCAGAGCACGCCGACCAGACCCGGGCCGATGAGCTCGCCGCCACGCTCGATGCTGGCCAGTTCGCCGCCGAGTATGGTGCCGAGCAGGATGGCCACGAAGGTGCCCATTTCAACCAGGCCGTTGCCGCCGACCAGTTCGCGCTCGCCGAGATGCTGCGGCAGGTAGGCGTACTTGACCGGCCCGAACAGCGTCGAGTGCAGACCCATGAGAAAGGTACAGGCAAAGAGCACGATGGCATTGTGGGTGGCGAAGCCGACAGCGCCGAGCAGCATGATGGCGATTTCCAGCGTTTTCACGAAACGGATCAGCCGGCCCTTCTCGTACTTGTCGGCGAGCTGGCCGCTGGTGGCCGAGAACAGCACGAAGGGCAGGATGAAGATGGCCGAGATCAGGAAGGCGGCAGAGCCGCCGGCCATGCCCTGAAACAGGCTGGCGTGGTAGGTCACCAGCGAGGTGAAGGCGACCTTGAAAATGTTGTCGTTCATGGCACCCATGAACTGGGTCCAGAAAAACGGGGCGAACCGGTTCTGCTTGAGCAGGCGGGACTGGCTGGACATGCCAACTCCTGATAGTCGATGCATGCGACTCCTGCATGCTGACCCGGGAGGTTACCCGAAAGCCGCGGGAAGCCGCCGTATCGGCTCTGTTACAGCGTATTTCGGGACGGACGGGGAGCTGCGCCGCCGTGGCCGCAGCGCCCCGCACCGATCAGGACTTCTTGAAGACGCCGAGCTTGCCCAGAATGAAGATCAGTAGTGCCGCGCCCGCGATCGACACCGCGAAGCCCAGGATGCCGCCACTCGCCGCGATGCCGAGCAGACCGGCCAGCCAGGCACCGAGAAACGAACCCACGACACCGATCGCGATATTGGCGATCAGCCCCATCTGCGCATTGGTCTTCATGACGATGCTGGCCAGCCAGCCAACAATCCCGCCAATGATCAAGGTCATGATCATGTTCTTCTTCTCCCAGCTAGTTGATTACAGATTTCACCGCTTGCCACCACCGCTTCAGCGCATGACCTTGCCGGCCATCTGCAGAATATCGTCGAGAGGATTGCCATCGCCGTTGAGATCCAGCAGCGAGGACAGTCCCGGCGCCGCCGCATGCGTCTGCGCGCCACCACCAGCCAGCTGTCCGAGCAGACCGCCGAGCAAGCCGCCCAGGCCGCCCGCCGGCGCTGCCGGTGCCGCCGCTTGCGGAGCAGCCGCGGCGCCATGTTGTTTCGCCAGATAGCCGGTGACCAGCATGGCCAGCATCGGCAACATCTTCTTCAGCAGCGCCGGATCCAGCCCGGACTGCGAGGCCGCGTTCTCGGCGACGGCATGGCTGACATCCTTGCTGCCGAAGATCTGTCCGAGAATATTGTTGCCGAGGCCGACATCGGTCGGCTGTGACGACAGCACATTGTCGAGCAGACCACTGCCGCCGAGCTGCGCGAGCAGGCCGCCCAGCCCCGAAATGCCCTCCGGCTGCGCCTGTGTCTGCTTCTTGAGGCCGCCGAGAATGGCCGGCGCCAGCAGAGCTGCGCCACTGGCCACCTGGCTCTCGCTGATGCCCAGCTCTTTTGCCATCGACTGAAGGCCGCCCATCTGGGCAAGAATATCGGTGATCTGCATCTCTCTGACTCCTGGTGTTGTTCTTGTCTTGCGCTATGAGCTGATGCCGCCCCCACAGACCCTAGCGGACTTCCGGCCGCCTGTCTCGGCCCTCTCAGGTCGTCTCTTAAGTCTTAAAATGCATAAGCATCGAATAAATTATTATTTTTCGTGATTTTGAATACTACCTAGACTGCCTCATCAGCCTACCGCTCATGAGGACTTCCACCATGTCACGCCTGCCTCCGGCCCGCCGTCTCGCACTGGCTGCCGGCCTGCTCCTGTCCAGCGCCGCCGCGCTCGCCGACAGCAGCCTGCTCAATGTTTCCTATGACGTCACGCGCGAACTCTACAAGGAGATCAACCCGGCCTTCATCGCGCAGTGGAAGGCTAAAAAGGGCGAGACGCTGACCATAAACCAGTCGCACGGCGGCTCCACCAAGCAGTCGCAATCGGTGTCCGCCGGTCTCGAGGCCGATGTCGTGACCATGAACCAGGCTCCCGACGTGGACTCGCTGGTGAGCAGCGGCTACGTCGCCAAGGACTGGCGCAGCGCCTTCCCGAACCAGGCCGCGCCCTACACCACCACAACCGTGTTCATCGTGCGCAAGGGCAACCCCAAGGGCATCAAGGACTGGGATGACCTGACCAGGCCCGGCTACGGCGTCATCGTGCCCAACCCCAAGACCTCGGGCAACGGCCGCTACACCTACCTCGCTGCCTGGGGCTACGCGGTCAGCAAGACCGGCAACGAGAACAAGGCGCGCGACTTCGTGAAGGCCCTGTTCAAAAACGTGCCGGTGCTCGATGGCGGCGGCCGTGGCGCCACCACCACCTTCGCCCAGCGCGGCATAGGTGATGTCCTCGTCACCTTCGAGAACGAGGCGGCGCTGATCAGGAAGGAGTTCGGCGAAGACCCGTTCGATGTCGTCTATCCGTCGCTCAGCATCGAAGCCGCGGCGCCGGTCGCCATCGTCGACAAGGTGGCCGACAAGCACGGCACGCGTGCCGCCGCGAAAGCCTATCTGAACTTCCTGTGGTCACCGGCCGGCCAGGACATCATTGCGCGCCAGGGCTTCCGCCCGCGCGACAAGGCCGTGTTCCGCAAGTACGCGGCCAGCTTTCCGGCCATCAAGACCTTCAGCGTGGAAGACAAGCTCGGCGGCTGGACCAAGGTCCAGGCCCAGCACTTCAGCGATGGCGGAATCTACGACGAAATCGTCGTCAACAAGTAAGAACGGGCAGCAGGGAATCGCGTCATGAACTTCCAGCAGTTGCGCATCGTACGGGAAACGGTGCGCCAGGGTTTCAACCTGACCGAGGTGGCGAATGTGCTGTTCACCTCGCAGTCGGGGGTGAGCAAGCACATCAAGGATCTCGAGGATGAACTCGGCATCGAGCTTTTCATTCGCAAGGGCAAGCGTCTGCTCGGCCTGACCGAGCCCGGCAAGGAACTGCTGGAGGTGGTCGAGCGCCTGCTGCTCGATGCCCAGAACATCCGCCAGGTCGCCGACCAGTTCAGCAAGCGCGACCAGGGCCAGCTCATTGTCGCCACCACGCACACCCAGGCACGCTATGTGCTGCCGCAGGTGGTGACACAGTTCAAGGCCGCGTTTCCCAAGGTGCAGCTGGTGCTGCATCAGGCCAGCCCGAGCGAGATCGTGCAGTTGCTGACGACCGGCGAGGCCGACATCGGCATCGCCACCGAGGCCCTCGACAACGTGCCGCTGCTGACCTCGTTCCCCTACTACTCCTGGCATCACGCGGTCATCGTGCCCGAGGGTCATCCGCTCGAGCGCGAGCAGCCGCTGAGCCTGCAGGCACTGGCACGCTTCCCCGTCGTGACCTACCACGAAGGCTTCACCGGCCGGGCCCGCATAGACCACAGCTTCGCCAGCGCCGGTCTGCAGCCGGACATCGTCATGACCGCGCTTGATTCGGATGTGATCAAGACCTATGTCGAGCTCGGGCTGGGCGTCGGCATCACGGCATCGCAGGCCTTCAATCCGGCACGCGACATCGGCTTGCGCGCGCTCGACAGCCGGCATCTGTTCGAGGCCAGCACGACACGGCTGGCCGTGCGCACCGGTCACTACCTGCGCGGCTTCGCCTATCGCTTCATAGAACTGTGCTCGGCCGGACTCAGCGAGGAGCATGTGCGTCAGCACATGAGTCACGCGGCGCACTGACATGAAAAGACCGGCACATGGCCGGTCTTTTCATGAACGGGACAGCAGGGCTTATTTCTTGCCGGCCTCGTAGCCGGCCTTGGCGTCGGCAGCCATCTTGTCGCCCGCTTCCTTGGCGCCGGCAACAGCTTCCTGGCCGGTCTTCACCACAGTGCCGGCAGCCTCGCCAACGGAGTGGGCAGCACTGCTGGCGGCATCGCCGGTGGCGGCAGCAGCCGAGCTGGCAGCGTCGCTGGTCGCCGCAGCGGCATCGCTGGCGGCAGCCGTGGTGGCATCGGCAGCGCCCTGCATGGTGGCGGCGGCATCACCGGTCATTTGTTCGGCTTCCTTCTTGGAGCAGCCGGTCAGAGCCACCGCACCAACCACAACCGCAAGGGAAAGCATCTTGAAATCGATTTTCATGGTCGCGAATCCTCTTTGCCTTGTCAGGCCTCATGGGGGAACAGCGCACTGACATTGCCATCTTGTCCGCTGCTCGCCAAGCCCCTTCAGACGTTCTGCCACCACGGATAGATTTCCGGCATGGCGCTGGCCTTGCCCTGGTAATCCGGCGCGCGCTTCTCCAGGAAGGAGCTGACGCCTTCCTTGCCGTCGCCAAGGCTGGTGTAGAACATGGCCAGCGAGTCGATGCGGTGCGCCTCGATCGGATGCGCCTGCGCCGAGTTGCGGTAAAGCATCTGGCGCGCGAAGGCGACAGCCACCGGCGACTTGTTCTCGCTGAACTTGCGCGCCAGCTCCAGGGCCGCCGGCAGCAGCTCGTCCGGCGCATGCACCGAGCGCACCAGACGACCGGCCAGAGCCTGCTCGGCAGTCAGGATGTCGCCGCTGTAGACCCACTCCAGCGCCTGCTGGATGCCGACGATACGTGGCAGGAACCAGCTCGAACAGGCCTCCGGCACCACACCGATCTTGCCGAAGACAAAACCGATGCGCGCCTTCTCGGAGGCCATGCGGATGTCCATGGCCAGCGTCATGGTGGCACCGATGCCGACCGCCGGGCCGTTGATGGCGCCGATCACCGGCTTCTTGCAATCGTAGATGGCCAGCGTCACGCGGCCGCCGGTATCGCGCACGCCACGTTGGATGGCCGGGTCGGTCAGGCGCTCGTGCATGTCGGCCACGCTCGGCCGCTGGCTTTCGTCGAGACCGAAGACATTGCCGCCCACCGACAGGTCCATGCCGGCACAGAAGGCACGCCCGGCACCGGTGACCACAATGGCGCGCACGGCGTCATCCTCGCTGGCACGACGGAAGGCATGCTCAAGCTCGTCAGCCATCTCGACCGTGAAGGCATTGAGCTGCTCCGGGCGGTTCAGGGTCAGCGTCAGGATATGGTCTTCGACGCGGTAATCGAGGGTGGCGTAGGACATGGGCACAGCTTCCGGTCAGGACATGGAGCCAAGGTTGTAGCCTGTGCCTGCCGGCCAGGCAAGCCTCCCGTCATGGCGGTTTGCCGTTTCCGGACGGCTCGGGTAAAAGCTGACAATCAAGTCATGACCGGACAAGCCCATGAGCACCATCAGCGCCCACATCGAAGACATCCCCTATCAGGTCAGCCTCAGTGACGGACTGCATCACTGGCTGGCCGACGAACCCGCCGCCATCGGCGGTGGCGATACCGGCCCCGGACCCAGTGATCTGGTGCTGTCAGGCCTGGGCGCCTGCACCGCCATCACCCTGATCATGTACGCCCGCCGCAAGGACATGCCGTTGCAGGCCGTGCACGTCGAGCTCGATCTCGCCAGGGGCGCGACCCCGGCCGAGGGCAGCCGCATCGCCCGCCGCATCCGCCTCGACGGCGCGCTCGATGCCGCCGCCCGCGAGCGCCTGCTGCAGATCGCCAACGGTTGCCCGGTGCACAAGCTGCTCAGCAACCCCATCCATATCGACAGCACGCTGGTCTGAGCACAAACCGGCAGGCGCGAGGAATCGGGGGCGTGTCAGGAAAGGGGATGTGGAGTCGGAGGTCAGCGCTGTAGCGCTGTCTCGGGAGGGGCCAGGCAGGACTGGCGTTGAACTTGAGTCAGGGGGAGAGCACATGGCAGCCGGCACGTTTTCCGGCAGTCATGCGCTCTCCCCCTGGCGCTACATCAGAGGATGTACTGCCCCAGCTTCCAGAACAGCGCGCCGATCAGCGCGCTGCAGGGGATGGTCAGCACCCAGGCCCAGACGATGCGGCCGGCAATGCCCCAGCGCACGGCCGAGAAGCGCTGCGAAGCGCCGACGCCGACGATGGCACCGGTGATGGTGTGCGTGGTCGAGACCGGAATGCCGAAGCCGGTGGCGGCGAAGAGCATGACGGCGCCGCCGGTCTGCGCGGCGAAACCGCCGACCGGGCGCAGCTTGGTGATCTTCTGGCCCATGAGCTTGATGATGCGCCAGCCGCCGAAGGCAGTGCCGAGACCGATGGCGGCATAGCAGGAAACCACCACCCAGGTCGGCACCGACTGCTCGACACCCTTGACGCCGGCGGCGATCAGGAGCATCCAGATGATGCCGACGGTCTTCTGCGCGTCATTGCCGCCGTGACCGAGGGCATAGGCCGAAGCCGAGATCAGCTGCAGCTTGCGCGACCAGTTGTCGACCTTGCGCGGCGTCTGCTTGCGGAACAGCCAGGCCAGCAGCAGCATCATGAGCGAGCCGAGCAGCATGCCGACCAGCGGCGAGATGAAGATGAACGACACGATCTTGATGACGCCGGCGGAAATCAGCGAGTCCGGACCGGCCTTGGCAATGGCCGCGCCCATGAGGCCGCCGACCAGGGCATGCGAGGACGACGACGGAATGCCGTAGTACCAGGTCACGATGTTCCAGGTGATGGCACCGACCAGCGCGCCGAAGATCACGTAATGATCAACGACATGCGCATCCACCGTGCCCTTGCCTATGGTTGCCGCCACGCTCAGGTGGAAGATGAAGATGGCAACGAAGTTGAAGAAGGTCGCCATCATGACGGCCTGGTACGGCTTCAGCACGCGCGTCGACACAACCGTGGCGATGGCGTTGGCGGCATCGTGGAAGCCGTTCATGAAGTCGAAGGCGAGCGCGAGCGCCACCAGGAAGATGATGACGCCCAGACTGATGTTAAGGGAGCCGAAGTCCATGGGTCAGTCTGCTCAGGCGTTTTCGAGAACGATGGCTTCCAGCGTGTTGCCGGCGTCGTCGCAATGGTCGGTGACGGTTTCCAGCAGCACGTAGATGGCCTTGAGCTTGATCAGCTCGCGCACGTCGATGTCGGCGCGGAAGAGCTTGGACATGGCATCGCGCAGAACGTGATCGGCCTCGCCTTCGAGGCGGTCGAGCTCGCGGCAGGCAGCCAGGATTTCCGGGCCGTTCTTCATGTTGGAGAGCAGGCTGACGGCCTTGACCAGGTGGCGCACGGACTCGCTGATGATTTCACCGAGCTTGAGCGCTTCCGGCGGCGTGCGACGCACGTCGTACATGAACACGGTCTGGGCGACATCCTGGATGGTGTCGAGCACGTCATCCATGCTCGAGATCAGACGGTGGATGTCGTCGCGATCGAGCGGCGTGATGAAGGTGGAGTGCAGCAGGGCCACGGTCTCGTGCGTGATTTCGTCGGCGCGTGCCTCGATGGCATCGACAGCCTCGGCATGGCGGGAGGCATCATCCGGCGAGTCGTTGAGCGTGGTCAGCAATGCGATCAGTGCATCGGAGCCTTGAGAAATTTCTTTGGCATGGGCATTGAAGAGGTCGAAGAAATTGACTTCTTTGGGCATGAAACGACCAAACATCGGCTTTATCCTCAAGGACAGCGGGGCGCGCAGTTTAGCACTCGGCCCAGACAGATGACAGAAAGACGACAGTTGCATGACCAGGGCAGATGGCACAGCTCTTGCTGACTGTCATGGCAACCTCAATCCGGGTACCGGCGAAAGGACTACCATCGTGTCGATCCATGTTGCGCTGAACCATGTCACGCATTACCGCTACGATCGCGCCATCAACCTCGGCCCGCAGACCGTGCGCCTGCGCCCGGCCCCGCACTGCCGCACACGCATCCTGTCCTACAGCCTCAAGATCACGCCGGAAAAGCACTTCGTGAACTGGCAGCAGGACCCGCAGGCCAACTACCTGGCGCGGCTGGTGTTCCCGGAAAAGACCTGCGAGCTGCGTGTCGAGGTCGATCTGGTGGCCGAGATGTCGGTCATCAACCCCTTCGACTTCTTTCTCGAACCGCATGCCCAGAAATGGCCGTTCAGCTATGACGACCCGACACTGGAGCACGAGCTCGCGCCCTACCTCGTGACCCAGCCCGCGACACCGGCACTGGCGCACTATGTTGAGGCGACACCGCGCCAGCCGCGCTCGACCATCGACTTCCTGGTCGAGCTCAACCAGCGCATCTACGAGGATGTGAAGTACCTGATCCGCCTCGAACCCGGGGTGCAGACTCCCGAAGAGACACTGACCAAGGCCTCGGGCTCCTGCCGCGACTCGGCCTGGCTGATGGTGCAGGTCATGCGCCACCTCGGCCTCGCCGCGCGTTTTGTGTCCGGCTACCTGATCCAGCTCACGCCGGATGTGAAGGCTCTCGACGGCCCTTCCGGCCCGGCTGCCGACTTCACCGACCTGCATGCCTGGTGCGAGGTCTATCTGCCCGGCGCCGGCTGGGTCGGCCTCGACCCGACCTCCGGCCTCTTCGCCGGCGAAGGCCATCTGCCGCTGGCCTGCAGCCCCGAACCCTCCTCGGCGGCGCCGATCAGCGGCACGCTCGATGACTGCGAATGCGAATTCGAGCACCGCATGTCCGTCACCCGCATCTGGGAGGCGCCGCGCGTGACCCGGCCCTATACGCCGGAACAGTGGGCCGCCATCGAGGCTCTGGGGCATGCCATCGATGCCGATCTGCAGCGCCTCGACGTGCGCCTGACCATGGGCGGCGAGCCCACCTTCGTGGCCGTCGACGACCCCGATGGCGAGGAATGGAACACCGCCGCGCTCGGCCCCAGCAAGCGCCTGCGTGCCGCCGAGCTGTTTCATCGCCTGCGCCGGCAGTACGCACCGCAGGGTCTGGCGCACTTCGGCCAGGGCAAGTGGTATCCCGGCGAGCAGCTGCCGCGCTGGGCGCTGAACTGCTTCTGGCGCAAGGATGGCCAGCCGATCTGGCAGGACCCGGCGCTGCTGGCCGACGAGAACAGGCACTACGGCGCCGATGCCGCCCTCGCCGCCGAGTTCCTGCACGGCGTCTGCCAGCGCCTGGAGCTGCCGACCGAGCACATCTTTCCGGCCTACGAGGATGCCCTCTACTACCTCTGGCGCGAACGCCGCCTGCCCGCCAATGTCGCCCCCGACGATGCCCGCCTGGCCGATCCGCTGGAGCGCGAGCGCCTGGCCCGTGTCTTCGCGCAGGGTCTGGATCATGTCGTCGGCCATGTGCTGCCGCTGGCGCGCACGCCCGACGGCCGCGACTGGCAGACCGGGCCGTGGTTCCTGCGCAGCGAACACTGCTATCTGCTGCCCGGCGACTCGCCCATAGGCTATCGCCTGCCGCTGGATTCGCAGCCCTGGGCCAGCGCCAGCGACCAGCCCTACATCCATGCCCCGGACCCGGCCCAGAACTTCGCGCCGCTGCCGACCTACGCCGCCATCCGCCGCCAGGTACAGGGCGGGCGGGCGCACGACCTGAACGCCTCGCTGCTCGGCCTCGCCGGTCTGGGCCGCGCCGTGCTCGGCAGCCTCGGTCTGGGCCGGGCGGATGCCGGCACGGACAGCGCGCGCCAGCCGGCCAGCGGTGAATCTGCCGCCTGGATCACCCGCACCAGCCTCTCTGCCGAGCCGCGCAACGGCCGCCTCTATCTGTTCATGCCGCCGCTGGCCGCGCTCGACGACTACCTGGAACTGGTGGCGGCCATCGAAGCCACCGCCGACGCGCTGCAGCATCCGGTCATCATCGAGGGCTACGAGCCGCCGCGCGACCCGCGCCTGGAAAAGCTCAGCGTGACTCCGGACCCGGGCGTGATCGAGGTCAACATCCACCCCTCGGCATCCTGGGACGAGCTGGTGACACGCACCACGCATCTCTACGAGGCCGCCCACCAGTCGCGCCTGAGCACGGAAAAGTTCATGGTCGACGGCCGCCACACCGGCACCGGCGGCGGCAACCACTTCGTGCTCGGCGGCGCCACGCCGGACGACTCGCCCTTCCTGCGCCGACCCGACCTGCTGCGCAGCCTGATCAGCTACTGGCACAACCACCCGTCGCTGTCCTATCTGTTCTCCGGTCTGTTCATAGGCCCGACCTCGCAGGCACCGCGCGTCGACGAGGCCCGCAACGATGCCGTCTACGAGCTGGAAACGGCCTTCCGGCAGTTCCCGCCAGTGGGCGAAAGCACGCCGCCCTGGCTCATCGACCGCCTGCTGCGCAACCTGCTGGTGGATGTCACCGGCAACACGCATCGCGCCGAGTTCTGCATAGACAAGCTGTACTCGCCGGACGGCCCCACCGGCCGCCTCGGCCTGCTTGAGCTGCGCGCCTTCGAGATGCCGCCGCATGCCGAGATGTCACTGGCCCAGCAGCTGCTGCTGCGCGGTCTGGTGGCGCGCTTCTGGCAGCAGCCCTATGCGCCGGAGCGACTGACACGCTGGGGCACCGAGCTGCACGACCGCTTCATGCTGCCGCACTTCGTGCAGCAGGACTTCGCCGATGTCATCCGCGACATGCAGGACAGCGGCTATGCCATGGCGCCCGACTGGTTCAATGCCCATTTCGAGTTCCGCTTCCCCAGGCTCGGCGACTTCGCCGTGCAGGGCATCGCGCTGGAGCTGCGCCACGCCCTCGAACCCTGGCATGTCATGGGCGAGGAAGGCTCGGCCGGCGGCACCGTGCGCTATGTCGACTCGTCGGTGGAGCGCCTGCAGGTCAAGGCCAGCGGCATGGCCTCGGACCGCTATGTGCTGACCTGCAATGGCGTCGCCATGCCCATGCAGCCGACCGGTCAGGCCGGCGAGTTCGTCGCCGGTGTGCGCTACCGGGCCTGGCAGCCGTCATCCTGCCTGCACCCGACCATAGGCGTGCACGCCCCGCTCACCTTCGATCTGGTCGACACCTGGATGCAGCGTTCGCTGGGCGGTTTCCAGCACCATGTCATGCACCCCGGCGGACGCAGCTTCGACACCAACCCGGTCAATTCCTACGAGGCCGAAAGCCGGCGTCAGGCGCGCTTCTTCCGCATGGGGCACAGCCCCGGCAAAGTCGGCGTCAGCGCCGGCCCGGTCAACCTGGAGCATCCCTTCGTGCTAGATTTGCGGAGATCCTGAGCCCTGTGGCCAGGATGGCATGCCTTCACGCACAGCCCAGGACGCCATGGCCGATCTGCTCGACACCCTGAGTCCCTGCCCCGGTCGCTATCACGAGATTTTCGCGGCCGATGGCAAGGTGCGTCCGCACTGGCAGGTCTTCGCCAGCAGCCTGCGCCGCCTCAGTCCCGCGCAGATGCAGCAGCGTGTCGATCTGGTCACGCGCCAGGTCCAGGAAAACGGCATCACCTACAACATCTACGGTGACAGCCAGGGCCCGGACCGGGCCTGGCGTGTCGGCGCCGTACCCAACCTGATTCCCGCCGAAGAATGGCAGAGCATTGCCGCCGGTGTCGCCCAGCGTGCCTCGCTGCTCGATCGCATCCTCGCCGACCTCTATGGCGAACAGCAGCTGCTGCGCCAGGGCCTGCTGCCGCCCGAGCTGGTCTTCGGCCACAACAACTTCCTCTGGCCCTGCGTCGGTGTGCGCCCGGTCGGCGGCACCTGGCTGCATGTCTACGGTGTCGACCTGGCGCGCGCCGCCGACGGCCGCTGGTGGGTCATGGCCGACCGCACCCAGGCGCCATCCGGCGCCGGCTATGCCCTGGAGAATCGCCAGGTGGTGGCGCGCGCCTTCCCGACGCTGTATCGCGAGCTCGGCGTGCAGACCCTGGCCGGCTATTTCCAGGCCCTGATGCAGACGCTGCGCAGCCAGGCCCCGAGCAATGGCGAGCCGCCGCTGATCGTGCTGCTGACACCGGGGCGCTACAACGAGACCTACTTCGAGCATGTCTACCTCGCCCGCCATCTCGGCATTCCGCTGGTCGAGGGCCACGACCTCAGCGTGCGCCAGCCGCATGTCTACCTGAAGACGCTGCAGGGCCTGAAGCGTGTGCATGCCATCCTGCGCCGCCTTGATGACGACTACTGCGACCCGCTGGAGCTGCGCAGCGACTCCGCACTCGGCATCCCCGGCCTGCTCTCCGTGGTGCGAGCCGGCAACGTCCTCGTCGCCAACGCCCTCGGCACCGGCGTGCTGGAATCGCCCGGCCTGCTCGGCTTCCTGCCCAAGGCCTGCGAGCATCTGCTCGGCGAATCCCTGCAGCTGCCCTCGGTGGCGACCTGGTGGTGCGGCGAGCCGCCGGTCATGGAGGCCGCGCTGGAGCGCCTGGAGGAGCTGGTCATCAAACCGGCCTTTCCGTCGCAGAACTTCGGGCCGGTGTTCGGTCGCGACCTCGACAGCAAGGAAATGGCGGCCCTGCGTCAGCGCATACGCCAGCGCCCCTACGCCTATCTCGCCCAGGAGCGCATGCAGCTGGCCCAGGCACCGGTCTGGCACCCGGACCAGCAGCGCTTCGTCAGTCACGCCACCGGCATACGTGTCTATGCCGTGGCCACCGCGCAGGGCTACGCCGTGCTCCCGGGCGGACTCACCCGCGTCGCCGGCAGCGCCCACGACGACGTCGTGTCCATGCAGCGCGGCGGCACCAGCAAGGACACCTGGGTCTGCTTCAGCGACAGCCAGCGCAGCGAAATTCCCAGCAGCCGCCACATCGGCGTGCGCGACCTGCAGCGTCATGACCCCTACCTGCCCTCGCGCGTGGCCGAAAACATGTTCTGGCTGGGCCGCTATACCGAGCGCTGCGACCACCAGTCGCGCCTGATCCGCTCGGCGCTGGACCGTCACCTCGAAGCCGATCCCGCTCAGGCCGGCGGCATGCTGCTGGCGCTCTATCACGGCCGCCGCACCTGCCTCTTCGACGATCAGGATGACATCCTGCAATGCCTGCTCGGCGGTCTGCATGGCGATGGTGAACACGTCGACCTGCGCCAGACCCTGCGCGCGCTCATGGCCGCCGCCGCGGAAGTGCGCAGCCGGCTGTCGCAGGAGAACTGGAACGTGATCGTGACGCTGGAGCACGAGGCCACCGAGCTGCAGCCGGAAAACCCGGACCCGGGCGCCGCCCTGGGCTTTCTCGACCGCCTGCTGATGAGCCTGTCGGCGCTGGCCGGCTTCGCCCTCGACGACATGACCCAGGACCAGAGCTGGCGCTTCCTCATGCTCGGCCGCCGCATCGAGCGTCTGCAGCACCTCTGCACGCTGATCGTGAACACCCTGGAGGCGCCCGGCGCGCAGAACCAGGTCAGCCTGGACTGGCTGCTGGAAATGGCCGACAGCCGCATCACCTATCGCAGCCGCTACCTGTCGGCGCCGCAGCTGATCCCGGTGCTCGACCTGCTCCTGCTCGACCCCGGCAACCCGCATTCGGTGTGTTTCCAGCTGCGCCAGATCATCCACATGCTGGACAGCATGAGCAGCCGCGACCGCATGCCGCTGGAGCGTCTGAGCGGCCAGCTGCACACGCTGGATCTCGGTGTCATAGAAAGCGACCTGCGCAGCCGCGAACGTCTCGAACAGTCGCTGGGCACCCTGGCACGCCTGCTGGAAAGCATCAATCAGGCCGCCTACCAGCTCGCCGACGGCATCAGCCTGCAGTATTTCGCGCATGTCACGCGCCAGACCCAAAGCATGGTGTCGGCATAAATGGCGCGCTACCAGGTCACGCACCAGACGCGCTACCAGTACAGCCAGATGGTCTCACTGTCACAGCAGCTGCTGCATGTGGAGCCGCGCGCACTGGCCTGGCAGCGGGTGCTCGCCAGCAACCTGCACATCCTGCCGCGCCCGACCCAGCAGCACGAGCAGCACGACCCCTTCGGCAATCCCTGCATCCGCCTGGAGCTGGCGCAGCCGCACCAGACCCTGGTCATCGCCGCCGAGATGCAGATCGAGGTGCTGTCACGACCGCAGCCTGATCTGGAGGCCAGCACACCCTGGCAGGATGTCATGGCGGCCTGCCGCTACAGCGGCCGGGCACAGCCGCATCTGGACATGCTGGTGTTCCGCCAGGAGTCGCCGCATGTGCACATCAAGCATGACTTCGCGCACTACGCCGCCGACTGCTTCCCGCCCGGCCGCCCGCTGCTGGCCGGCGCCCAGGCGCTGATGGAAAAGATCCACGACGAATTCACCTTCGATGCCGAAGCCACGCACATCGGCACACCGCTGATGGAGGTGCTGACCAGCAAACGTGGCGTCTGCCAGGACTATGCCCACCTCATGATCGCCTGCCTGCGCTCGCTCGGGCTGCCGGCGCGCTATGTCAGCGGCTATCTGCTGACCCGCCCGCCCCCCGGGCAGCCACGCCTGGTCGGTGCCGATGCCTCGCATGCCTGGGTCTCGGTCTGGTGCCCGCAGATCGGCTGGGTCGATTTCGACCCCACCAACCGCGTCATCCCCGATTGCCAGCACATCACCCTGGCCTGGGGGCGTGACTTCAGCGATGTCTCGCCGCTGCGCGGCGTCATCATCGGTGGCGGCGCCCACACCCTGGAAGTCGAGGTCACCGTCATGCCGCTGGACGAGGCGCTCGCCGAAGCCGAGGCCATGCTGCTCTAGAGCCGACTTTCAGTGCGTCAGATCCGTCTCACGGGCGCCGGAACGACGCCCGCGCAGCCTCGACGACGGCACGCGCGTGACAGCCGTCAAGATGGTCATTGAACAGCCCCATGGACTGCATGAAGGCATGCACCGTGGTCGGCCCGACAAAGCGCCAGCCGCGTCGCTTGAGTTCCTTCGCCATGGCGGTCGAGGCCGCGCTGGTGGTGTTGGCGCAGAGCCAGGGCACCGTCACCGCTTCCGGCCTGCTGCCGGCAGCAGGCTCGAAGGACCAGACGAAACGCGCCAGCGAGCCCTCGCGCACGATCAGCTCCTGCACGCAGCGGGCGTTGTTCAGCACCGCCTCGATCTTGCCGCGATGGCGGATGATGCCGGCATCCTGCAACAACGCCTGCACTTCGGGCTCGCCCATGCGCGCCATCTCGACCCAGTCGAAACCATGGAAGGCGCGGCGGAAGTTCTCGCGCTTGGCGAGGATGGTGCGCCAGCTCAGACCGGACTGGAAACCTTCCAGGCACAGCTTCTCGAACAGGCGCCGGTCATCCGCCACCGGCATGCCCCACTCGTTGTCGTGATAGGCCTGATATTGCGCATCGCTGCCACACCAGCCGCAGCGATGACGGCCGTCGTCGCCCTGGAAAAGCTCAAGTGCCATGGTCCTGCCTCATCATCCCGACTTTCATCATTTCAATAATCGTTGTATTGTTGAATAATGAACAGCCACACCGCCGTGCCCATCTTCGAGTCCCTGTCCTCGCCGGTCAGACTGGACATCTACCGCCTGCTGGTCAAGGCCGGCCCGGATGGCCTGGTCGCCGGCCGCATCGCCGCCGATCTCGACCTGCCGGCGAGCAATGCCTCGTTCCATCTCAAGGCCCTGACCCAGTCCGGTCTGCTGGCCGTGACCCAGGAAGGCCGCTACCTGCGCTACCGCGCGCACATGGCGGTCATGGCCGAGCTGATAGCTTTCCTCACCGACGAATGCTGCCAGGGACAACCTGCGCTTTGCGGTGTCGCCCCCACCACCACCTGCTGCGAATCCGACACGCCATGAATGTCCTGATGCTGTGCACCGGCAACTCCTGCCGCTCCATCCTCGCCGAAGCCACCTTCAACCATCTCGCCCCGGCCGGCTGGCGCGCCGTCAGCGCCGGCAGCAAGCCGGCCGGCTACGTGCACCCGCGCTCGCTCGCCCTGCTCGCCCGCGAAGGCATCAGCAGCGAAGGCTGCCACAGCAAATCATGGGACGAGCTGCCGGTCACTCCGGACATTGTCATCACGGTCTGCGGCAATGCCGCTGGCGAGGCCTGTCCGGCCTGGCTTGGCCCGGTGCTGCGCACACACTGGGGCGTCGAGGATCCGGCCCATGCCACCGGCACGGATGCGGAAATCGATACCGCCTTCATGACCGCCTACCGCATTCTGCGAGCCCGCATCGAAGCCCTGCTGGCGCTGCCGCTGGATACCCTGAAGCACGACCGGACAGCCCTCCAGGCCGCTCTCGACGAGTGCGCAGGAGTCATGGCGTGAAGCATATGGAATATCGCGGCATGCTGGCTCGCCGGCTGACCGCCGAAGCCCTGGGAACTGCCCTGCTGCTGGCACTGGTGGTGGGCTCCGGGATCATGGCCGAGCGTCTCGCCGGCGGCAATGTCGCGCTCGCCCTGCTCGCCAATGCGCTGGCCACCGGCGCCGGACTGGTCGCGCTCATCCTGACCTTTGCGCCGGTCTCGGGTGCGCACTTCAATCCGCTGGTAACGCTGGCTGAAGCCTGTCTGCGCCAACTCGCCTGGCGGCTGCTGCTGCCCTACTGGCTGGCACAGATTGCCGGAGCGATTGCCGGAGTATGGCTGGCGCATGCCATGTTCGAGCAGCCCCTGTGGCAGCTCTCGCAGCATGCCCGCACGGGGAGCGGGCAGTGGCTGGCCGAGGGCGTGGCCAGCTTCGGCCTGCTCGCTGTCATCATCAGCACCACGCGACACAAGCCGGCAACGACACCGTTCGCAGTTGCCGCCTTCATTGTCGCGGCCTACTGGTTCACAGCCTCGACCTCGTTCGCCAATCCGGCGGTGACGTTGGCACGGGCGCTGACCGACAGCTTCGCCGGCATCCGCCTGATGGACGTGCCCGGTTTTGTCATGGCGCAGTTTGCCGGCGCGCTGACGGCTGTCGGGGTCATGGGCTGGCTGCTGCAGAGTTCGAGCCGGGGCAAGTAGGCGGAATGGGTTGTTCAGCGGGGGCCGCTTACCGCTCGAACCACCAGTCCGCCAGCGCATCCCAGACGCGGACATCGGCGAGCATGGTCATGTGATCCAGGCTAGTCAGTTCGACGCGCACCAGATCCGGGGCGTCCAGCACCAGTGCCGGCTGCACATGATCGCCGAGGGCGCTGCTGACCGGCACCAGGCCGTCGCCTATCCAGTTGCGGGCGGCATCGTCGTTGAGACTGCCGCCGAGCAGCAGATGGCGAACATGACCGGGCAGCGGCACGGCTTCGCTGCGATGGTCCTCATGCGAGGTATCGCTGGCGGCGGCCGATTCGGCCTCGGTGATGAGACCGAAGCGCAGATCCTTGATGGCGGCACTGCGGATATTGCCCAGACGCATCAGCGGCCGGGTATAGGGCGAGTGCGAGAGAATGGCGTTGGCCCAGTTGCCGGCCCGCTCCAGCGGCGCACCCTGGTGCGGCGTGGCGAGGTAGGCGGCACGGCTGATCCTGTCCGGCCAGACATGACCCTGCACCCGCGCATGCTCGAAGGCACTGCGGATGAGCAGGCCACCCTGGCTGTGCCCGACCAGCACCAGTTCACGCGCCGGATGCACGGCCAGCGCCTCTTCCAGCCATTCGGCAAGATCAGCGCCATTGCGCCAGATCGCGCGTCCTGAGTTGTAGCGCAACCAGCCGGCACGCCAGCCCTTGCCGGTGAGCACATCGAGAAAGTTCTGCTGCGCCGGCGTCTGCCATTCGCGCTCGCTCCAGCACAGGCCGTGCACGAAGAGCACGACACGCGCCTTCGGCGAGTCAGCAAGCTGCGACCAGGCCAGCAGTTCGCTGTCACCGGCACGCAGCGTCATGCCCAGGGCCAGCGGACTGTCCCAGCGCTCCAGCTTGTCGCCGAGCACGCCGTTGGCGGCACTCAGCACCGGCAGAGCCATGGCATGCGACTGACGGATGTCGGCATGCAGCGGCAGGCGCTGCAGCACGTTGGCGGCGCTGCGGAAGATCTGCGCCACCAGCCGGTAAGGCCAGGGCGCGCGCTGACGCGGCGGCACATCGATCTGACCCAGCGGCAGCGGAGCCTGACGTATGGTGCCATCCATCTCGGTGACCAGATCGGTCAGCTCGGCGGCACTGTGCAGGGCGAGGTGAGCCAGGCCCTGGGTGCCCCAGAGCACGGCCCGCCAGTCAACCTGGCGGGCCAGTGCCAGCACGCGTTCACCCGCAGGCACAGTCGGCGTCGTGTTCATGCTGCAATCTCCGACCACCACCGCTTACGCGGCGGTGGCGAGTTCGATCTGATCAGCCTTGGCCAGAACCACCGGGGCCTTCTTCGGCGAGCTCGGCAGGGTGTGGCGCAGGATGCGCAGAGCCACGGTGCCGAACTGCTTGAACAGCGAGGCCTTGTTGTAGTTCTGACCGTAGCGCTTGGCGATTTCCTGCATCTCCACCGACAGTTCGGCGTAGCGCCAGGCCGGCACTTCCGGGAACAGGTGGTGTTCGATCTGGTGGCTGAGGTTGCCGCTCATGATGTGGAACAGCTTGCCACCGGTGAGGTTGGCGGAGCCGCGCATCTGACGCAGGTACCACTGGCCGCGGGTTTCATTGTCCAGCGTTTCCAGGGCGAACACCTCCGAGTCTTCGGTGAAGTGGCCACAGAAGATGATGGTGAAGGTCCACAGGTTGCGGATGATGTTGGCCAGGAAGTTGCCAGCCAGCACCGGCAGGAAGAACGGACCGGCCAGCAGCGGGAAGAACACGTAGTCCTTGATGACCTGACGGAAGCCCTTGCGGAAGGTCGGACGACCCTGCTTGAACCATTCCTTCCAGGTCTTCTCGCCGGCGAAGACCTTCTCGGTCTCCAGCGTCTGCAGCGCCAGCAGGTTCTCGAACAGCACGGCGAGCAGCACGGCCATCACCGGGTTGGCGAGGAAGCGCGGCTCCCACTTCTGTTCCGGGAAGATGCGCAGCACGCCGTAGCCGATGTCATGGTCCTTGCCCAGCACATTGGTGTAGGTGTGGTGCATGAAGTTGTGGCTGTAGCGCCAGTTGTCGGCGGTGCACCAGGTGTCCCACTCGAAGGTCTGGCCGCTGAAGCGCGGGTCCTGCATGAAGTCGTACTGACCATGCATGACGTTGTGGCCCAGTTCCATGTTGTCGAGGATCTTGGAGATGCCGAGCAGCGCGGTGCCCGCGATGAAAGCCGGCGGGAAGATGCCGGCCATGAGCAGGCCGCGACCGGCGATCTCGGTGTAGCGCACCGACTTCTCGATCTTGCGGATGTAGTTGGCATCAACTTCGCCGACATCGGCGAGGTGGCGCTTCTTGATGGCATCGACCTCGGCGCCGAAGGCTTCGATCTCGGCGGCAGTCAGGGTGCGGCTCTTGCTGGGGCTGAAGCTGGTGTTGAAAGCGGTCATGATGTATCTCCGGACGCTCAGGCGTTACAGATCAAGGGTGATGTCGCCGACGGCGGCATTCACGCAGATGCGCAGACTGGCGTTGGCATCCACGGACAATTCGTTGTTCAGCAGGTTGCGGGTGACACCGCTGGCCTTGCCGCAGGCGCAGGTGTTGCAGATACCCATGCGGCAACCGGACTGCGGCTTGATGCCCTGGGCTTCGAGCGCGTCGAGCAGGGGCATGCCTTCCGGCACTTCCACGGTGCGGTTGGACTTGCTCAGGAACAGCCTGGCGATGCCGGTGCTGGTGCTGGGCACGAAGGCCGGCGGCGTGAAGGCTTCGGCATGGAAGGCCGGAGCGATGCCGTCACAGAGACCGCGCACGGCATTCATGAAGCCGGTCGGACCGCAGACGTAGACGGCGCGTTCGTTCAGATCCGGCAGGGCGGCATCGAACTGCTCGCGGCTGGGACGGCCGGACAGCTCGCCATCCTGCAGTTCCGCTTCGAGTTCGTAGACCGGCTGCACACGCAGGCTCGGGTACTGGGCGGCGAGGCTGCCCAGTTCCTTGGCGAAGATCAGGTCCTGGCGGGTGCGGACGTAGTACATGAGCACGACGTCAGCCGGCATGCCCTGAACGGCGAGCTGGCGGATGAAGCTCATCAGCGGGGTGATGCCGCTGCCGGCGGCGAGGAACAGCAGCTTGCTGTCCGCAGTCGTGGCCGGCAGGAGCATGTCGCCGAAGGGCAGGCCGAGTTCGATGCGATCGCCGATGGCGATGTTGTCGACCAGGTGCGAGCTGACGCGGCCGTTCGGCACCTTCTTGATGGTGATGGCAACCAGGCCGGAGGCGCTCGGCGCTTCGCTGAAGCTGTAGGAGCGGGTGTGGCGCACGCCGTCGATCTCGACGGTGAGGTTGACGTGCTGGCCAGCCTGGAAGCCCGGGAAGTTGCTGTTGGGCTTGAGCACCAGGGTGACGGTGTCCGGGGTTTCCATCCAGCGTGCGACGACGCGGGAGATGGTGCGCTGGATGCGGGCATCGAAGCCCAGCTCGGCAGCCCAGAAATCGAGGAATTCGGCGCCGACAACAGCCTGCAGGGTGCGGCTGACAAAGGTCGGAAGAACAAACTGTGACGACATTTTGCGTCTCCAAGTGAACATCTACACACTCAGAGTACGCACGTAACTTTTTTAAGTCAACACTCGTTCACTAAATTTATGTGTGTACGCCGACGAAACGTCAGAGCGCACACGCAACTAATTAATTTAAAAGAGATCAGAAAAAACACCTCAATCCAGATTCGGCAGTGGCAGCGGCCTCAGGGCCTCGACCAGCTGCGGCATGATCTCGTCAGCCTGCTTCCAGCCCCATTGAAAGGCCTTGTCGAAGACCTCGTCGGAGGGCAGCAGGTTGACCGGCGACGGTGTCGGCTCGAAGCGCAGCAGCCAGTCGTAATAAGGACGCTGCGCCGGCAGCTGGGCCTGGATCATCTGCGTGACCGGGAACAGCCAGGTGTGGCCTGCGCCCCATTGCGGATGGAAACAGTCCAGCGCCAGGTAGAAGGCATTGCGCGTGCCTATGCGGCCGGACTCGACGCCCTCCCAGGCTGCCCGCGCCGGCACGTTGGCGACAGTGCCGCCATCCATGAAGGCAAACAGGCCGTGCTCCTCGCGCAGGCCCTTGAGGATGGCCATGCTCTGCGCATCCTCATGCCAGGGCGCGTACTGCAGCACCCCCGGAATCGCCGATGACAGGCCGATGGCATCGACCACGCGCAGCTCGCGGGTGGCCTCGTCGCGCCCAAGCACCAGCTCCTTGGCCACCTGCGGGCTGAAGAAGCTGATCAGCTGGATCATGCGTTCGGCGATCAGCAGCGGCATGCCGAGCAGGCTGCGGCGCTTGACCGGGATCTGCGGCAGATCCTGATAGGCCGACAGGCGCACGCCGGCAATCATGGCGTCGTAAGGGATGGCCATGTCCTTGATGCGCAGCGGCGAGCCGTCCGGGTGGCGCAGCATCTTGTCCATGCCGCGCAGATGCAGGCGCACCAGGCCGGGCAGGCTGAGCGCGCTGCCGACCTTGGGCTGCGAGAAGATATGGCGGACCTTGAGACCCTTGCCCCAGGCCAGCAGGCCGTCGACATCCGGGACGCTGTCGCGGGCGATCAGGCCGCCTAGCAAGGCACCAATGGACGCGCCGACAATATAGGACGGCACCAGACCGGCCTCGCGCAGGCGCGCGACCAGGCCGATGTAGACAAAGCCGGAACCACCACCGCCACCGGGCGCCAGCACCAGCACCTTGTGACAGACCTCGGCATCGAGCTCGGCGGCACTGAAATCATTGACGTGCAGGGCCAGCAGGGCATGACGCGCGCTGCGCACGGCGATGCGCACCGAATCGACTTCCTGGCGCAGCTGGGCCAGACGCAGCAGCAGGTTGCGCTGCTCGCGCAACGGACCGTAGAGCTGATCGAGCAGGACCTGACGCAGGGCATCTATGGGCTCGCTGACCAGCGTGACCTCGGCGCGCAGAGCACGCTGCGGATCGCGCGGACCGGCGGCACCGGGCTGGAAACAGCGCAGACGCCCGAGCACGAGGGCATAGCGCAGAAGCTCGTAATCCGCTTGCGGCAGAACATCGGGCTTGCCGAGATGGCTGCGGATGAGGGCCGACTCCATCCGCTTCAGGCGCAGCAGCGCCGTTTCCAGGGGCAGGGTCATGGTCCGGACTCGATAAGAAAGGGCGGGTGCCGAATCAGCACGGCACCTCGCCCGGGGAAGATCGTGACGCCCGCCCGGAGGACGGGCGCTGACTCAGGCTTTCTGGCGCAGCAGGTCGCGGATTTCCGCCAGCAGTTTCTCTTCGGCAGTGGGCTCGGGCGCGGCGGCCGGAGCTTCTTCAGCCGGAGCGCGCTTGAGGGCATTGATGCCCTTGACGGCCATCATGACGGCGAAGGCGACGATGATGAAATCGAAAATGGTCTGCAGGAACTTGCCGTAGGCCAGCAGCACGGCCGGCTTGTCGCCTTCGGCGGCACGCAGGGTGACAGCCAGGTCGCTGAAATTGACGCCGCCAACGAGCACACCCAGCGGCGGCATGACGATGTCGCCGACAAACGACGAAACGATCTTGCCGAAGGCGGCACCGATGATGACGGCGACAGCCAGGTCAATGACATTGCCACGGATGGCAAACTCGCGAAACTCTTTCAACAGACTCATGCTTTCACTCCCGGAATTGATTGGACACGACACATCTACCGGCCAGCGGCGATATGCCGATTCTGCTGATCTGCATCAGCAGTGTCCACCATGCCTGCACGCTTTATGCCACGCAGCCGCGGTGACGGATGACAGCTGACCTCGACGCCCCCCTGCTATACTCCGCGCAGCACGGCCGCCATCACGGCGGCATCATCCGCCTGCAGGAGCCTTCGATGTCCGGCCTCACCTTCGCCGCCTATCTGCGCGATGCCACGCGCGCCCACGGCGCTCTCCCCGCCGACCTGATCCAGACGCTGGAGACCACCGCCGATGCCTGCTGCCAGATCAGCGCGGCACTCAAGCGCGGCGCGCTGGCCGGCATCCTCGGCCAGGCCGGCAGCTCGAACATCCAGGGCGAAGACCAGAAGAAGCTGGACGTGATCTCCAATGACATCCTGCTCGATGCCCATGTCCGTGGCGGCCATCTCGCCGGCATGGCCTCGGAAGAGATGGACGATCCCTTCCCCATTCCGGAAGGCCAGGCCCAGGGCCGCTTCCTGCTCCTGTTCGATCCGCTCGACGGCTCCTCGAACATCGACATCAACGTCTCCGTCGGCACCATCTTCTCGGTGCTCGAAGCCCCGGCCGGCAGCGATGCCGCCGAGGTCGCGCCGTTCCTGCAGCCGGGCACCGCCCAGGTCGCCGCCGGCTATGCCGTCTACGGTCCCTCGACGCAGCTGGTGCTGACCCTGGGCCATGGCGTCGACAGCTTCACGCTCGACCCGGACAGCGGTGACTTCGTGCTCACCCAGGAAGGCATGACGATCCCGGCCGAAACCCAGGAATTCGCCATCAACATGTCCAACCAGCGCTTCTGGGAGCAGCCGGTGCAGCACTATGTCGGCGAACTGCTGGCCGGCAAGACCGGCAAGCGCGGCAAGGACTTCAACATGCGCTGGGTCGCGGCCATGGTCGCCGACGTGCATCGCATCCTCACCCGTGGCGGCGTCTTCCTCTATCCGCTCGACACCAAGACCTTTGCCAAGGGCGGCAAGCTGCGCCTGATGTACGAGGCCAATCCCATGTCCTGGCTGGTCGAGCAGGCCGGCGGCGCCGCCAGCACCGGTCGCGAGCGCATCCTCGACATCGCGCCGAACGGCCTGCACCAGCGCGTGCCGGTCATCCTCGGCTCGCGCGCCGAGGTCGAGCGCGTAGTCGACTACCACCGCGAGATCTGAGCCGGCCCGCGCAAGGAAGCCCGCATGAAGAAGCTGCTCTGGCGACTGTTGCTGCTGACCATGGCCCTGGCCCTGGTCTACCAGGTCTGGCTGTTCGCGCATGTCTGCTGGTGGGTGGATCACAACCCGTCACGCTCGGCCTTCATGTCGGCGCGCCTGGCCGACATGCGCGAAGATGACGCCGACGCCGAGCTGCATCATCGCTGGGTGCCCTACACGAGCATCTCGACCAACCTCAAACGCTCGGTGATGGCCGCCGAGGACGCGCGTTTCCTCGGCCACGACGGCTTCGACTGGGAGGGCATGCACGATGCCTGGGAAAAGAACCTCAGGAAGAAACGCATAGTCGCCGGCGGCTCGACCATTTCGCAGCAGCAGGCCAAGAACCTGTTCCTGTCAGGCCGGCGCACGCCCTGGCGCAAGGCCGAAGAGGCCATGATCACCGTCATGCTGGAAAAGATGATGAGCAAGCGCCGGATCTACGAGATCTATCTCAACGTCATCGAATGGGGTGATGGCGTCTTCGGCGCCGAAGCTGCGGCCCGCCACTACTTCCACAAGCCGGCCTCGGCACTGACACCACGCGAGGCCGCGCAACTGGCCGCCATGGTGCCCAACCCGCGCTTCTACGACCTGCACCGCAGCACGCGCTATCTGGAGCGCCGCACCCGCACTATTCAGAAGCGGATGCTGTACGTGCGGCCACCTCGCTGATCTGGACCAGATGACGCACGACACCGACAAAGATGGCATGGACGTTGATGACCATGGCATCGATGGGGGTGTTGAAACCGAGCAGCACCCAGCGTGATGCCGTGGCGATGATGGAGCCGAGCAGGCCGTTGGCCACCAGCTCGGCCTCCAGCGGCGCCGGCAGGTTGCCCATGACCAGCGGCTCGCTGAGGCGGATGAGCAGGTTGGCGAAGTCCTCGACGGTGATGCGGTACATGGTGTCGACGCGCTCGCTGACCCCAAGCACTTCGATGAAGAGCAGGCGGGCTATGCGCGGGTCATCGCGCAGGCTTTCGAAGAAGGCTCGCAGCGCCTGCTTGGCCATGGCCTCGATATCGTCCTGCTGCCCGATCAGCGACGCCAGCACGCGCTCGCGCAGACGCTGGATGCAGAAGACATAGACACCACAGAGCAGGTCTTCGCTGTTCTCGAAGGACTCGTAGAAATAGCGCTCGGTGAGACCGGCCGAGGCGCAGATGCTGCGCACGGTGGAGCTGTGGTAGCCACGCACGCCGAAGACATCGAGGCCGGCCTCGATGAAGCGCTGACGGCGCTCGGCGCGCCGCACCTCTTCGCTGACACCACGATAGCGACGGCCCTGATCGCCATGCTTGGCGGCAGTCGTCTTGTCCGGCGTCGGAGTCTTCTTTTCTGGCACGGTCTTGTCTTCCATTTAACGGGCGGCCTGCTCGCGAGGATATCGCTCGCTCGCGACCGAGGCCACTTCAAAGCAGTCATCGACATGGCGGTAGGCCAGCTTGCGCATGACCCAGTAGCCCAGGGTCGCCGACACGATCTGACCGCCGAGCGGGATGAATTTGGTGACCTGGCGCGCGACCACGCGCGTGCCCATGGTCTGCAGGCTGCGCTGGATCAGCGTGCGCGTCACCACCATGCCGATCAGTTCGCTGCCGCGCTCGGCGCGACGCTTCCAGACACGGAGGCGGGTCTCCTCCTCCATGGCCTGAATGTGCTCGGGCTCCAGCCCGAAGCGACGGTTGATCTCGGGCACCAGCTTGATCAGGATGCCGACGTCGACCGCGATGTCGAACAGCGGCACCGGCAGCGCCGCTGCCCCGGCCGACACCCACGAGATCTTTCGCACCAGACGCTGACACTCCTGGCGGACGGCCTCCAGCTCAGGATCGCGGATATTGGATGCTGCCACTGCACACTCCCTGCCCCGGACATAAGTGGCGCCCATGATAGCGCGAGAGCCTTGCTACAGGCATGCCTACATGTAAGCATGCTTGCATACGTTATAATATAACCATACTATCGATCACCACGATAGTTCCGGATGCAACGCATGCACCCCCTCGCCCATCTTTCCCGCCAGCCCCTGACACTGCACTTCCCGCTCGCAGCCGCGCCCATCGCCGCGCTGCTGCTGGTCGGCAGCGGTCTCGCCGGCGCAGCCACTGCGGGCAGCACCACCGCCAGCAGCGATGACACCCTGGTCGAAGGCAAGCCGCTGCTGGAAATCACCGTCACCGCCAGTCCGCTGGGACGCACCGCCGACGAGCTGGTGCAGCCGGTCAGCGTGCTCGCCGGCGAAGAACTGCAATCGAGGAAGCGCGGCACCCTGGGCCAGACGCTGGAGCAGGAGCCGGGCATCTCCACCACCGATTTCGGCATGGGCGCCGGACGCCCCGTCATACGCGGCCAGGCCGGTCCACGCGTGGAGGTGCTGAGCAATGGCGTCAGCGCCATGGATGTCTCCGACCTCAGCCCCGATCACGCGGTCACCATCAACCCGCTGCAGGCGCAGCAGATCGAGGTCATCAAGGGCCCCGCCACCCTGCTCTACGGCAGCAGCGCCGTCGGCGGCGTGGTCAACGTCAACGACAACCGCCTGGCGCTGGATGTCACCCCCGGCTTCAGCGGCCAGATCGAAGGCCAGGCCGGCAGCAACGCCGGAGAGCGCGGTCTGGCTGGCGACTTCAACTATGGCAGCGGGCCGCATCAGCTGCATGCCGACATCAATCACAGCAGCAGCGATGACTACCGCATTCCCGGCACCGCAGGCAGCGACGGCAGCGGCAGTCGCGGTCGCCTTGCCAACAGCGCCACCGAGCTCGACTCGGGCGCCGTGTCCTACAGCCACATCAACGATAACGGCGATGCCTACGGGCTGGCGCTCAGCCAGTACGACAGCCGCTACGGCCTGCCGGTGGAACCGGCGGCCTTCATTGACATGCATCAGACCCGTGTCGACGCCCAGGCGCTGCTGCGCAACCCGACCGACAATCTGGAGTCGCTGCGCCTGCGCGTCGGCAACTCGCACTACCGGCACACCGAATACGAAGATGCCGCCACGCCCGGCACCCGTTTCCACAATGATCAGTCGCAGGCCCGCGTCGAGGCCGTGCACAAGGCCGTCGCCGGCTTCCGTGGCGTGATCGGCATGCAGGGCGGCTATCGTGACTTCTCCGCGCTGGGTGACGAGGCCTATGTGCCGCCGGTGCAGAGTCGCCAGGTCGGCGTCTTCATGGTCGAGGAAAAGCCGCTGCCCTTCGGCAAGCTGGAGCTCGGTGCGCGTCTCGAGGATGACAATCACGCGCCCGATGGCGGCCAGCCGTCGCGCCGCTTCCGGCCCTTCAGCTACTCCGCCGGCGGCATCGTCAATCTCGGTGCCGACACCCACTTCAAGGCCACCGCCAGCCATGCCGAGCGCACGCCGGCGGCCGAGGAGCTGTACGCCAACGGCCCGCATGGCGCCACCGCCACCTTCGAGCAGGGCAGCAACACCCTGCGCAAGGAACGCGCCAATGATGTCGAGATCGGCCTCGATCACCACCAGGGCCGCGTGACCCTTGAAGGCAGCCTGTTCTACAAGCGCGTCAAGGACTACATCTATACCAGCGAGGTCGACAGCGACAGCAATGGCAGCGCCGACCGTGTCGATGCCAGCGGCACTCCGGACCCGGCCGGCGACTTCCTGCTCGTAAACTACCGCCAGGCCGATGCGGTCTTCCACGGCTATGAGGCCGCCGCCAGCTACGCCGTGCTCGACAGCGGCCCGATGCAGCTGAGCACGCGCGTGTTCAGCGACAGCGTGCGCGGCCAGCTCGACAGCGATGCCGGCGCCAGCGGCCGCAGCCTGCCGCGCATGACGCCGACACGCTACGGCGTCAGCCTGCATGGCCACTACCAGCGCCTGAGCGGCAACCTCAGCTTCACTCGCGTCAGCGACCAGGACCGCATTGCCAGCCTGGAAACCCGCACCAACGGCTACAACCTGCTCAATGCCGACGTCAGTTATCGTCTGCCGATCAGCCGCGAAGCCTCGCTGTTCCTGCGCGCCAACAACCTGCTCGATGACGACATCCGCCGCGCCACCTCCTTCGTCAAGGATGAGGCTCCGGCCCCCGGTCGCGGCTTCGTGGCCGGCTTCCGCGTCGCCTTCTGAGCGCGGCGATCCGCCGTGGTGCCGGCAGCACGCCGTGATGGCGCGTTGACCGTCGCCACGGCAGCGGCTACCGTTCGCGCTCAGGATGCCCGGAGTGCCGCCATGACCACCTCCCCCGCTGCAAGCAAGACCACATCAGCCGACAGCCCGCTGGACTTTGAAAAGGCCCTGGCCGAACTGGAGCAGCAGGTGCACCGCCTCGAGGGTGGCGAGCTGTCGCTGGAAGAAGCGCTCAAGGCCTTCGAGTCCGGCGTGCAGCTGACCCGCCAATGCCAGCAGGCGCTGGACCAGGCCGAGCAGAAAGTCAGCCTGCTGCTGGCGCGTGCCGACGGCAGCGTCGACAGCCAGCCCTTCAGCCCCGCGCGTGACGATGCCTGACGCCGTGTCCGCCCCCCAGCCCACGCTCCTGCACGATGCCCGGGAACACTTCCCGCTGATCTTCGCCGACTTCCTGGCGCAGCAGAATCATCTCGATCGCCGCCTCATCGAGGCCATCGCCTATGCCATGCAGAACGGCGGCAAGCGCGTGCGCCCGGCGCTGGCCTGGGGCGCCTGCATGGCCGCCGGCGGCAGCTGGAGCGATGCCGACAGCGCCGCCATCGCGGTCGAGTGCATTCACGGCTACTCGCTGGTGCATGACGACCTGCCCTGCATGGATGACGACGACCTGCGCCGCGGCCAGCCCACCTGCCATCGCCAGTTCGACGAAGCCACCGCGCTGCTCGCCGGCGACGCCTTGCAGGCACTGGCCTTCCGCAGCATCGCCACGAGCCCGCGCTCGGCGGCCGTGCGCGCGGCACAGACCGGACGCCTGGCCGAAGCCGCCTTCGACATGGTCGTCGGCCAGCAGCTCGACCTCGCGGCCGAAGGCTGCCGACTGGCGCTGGAACCGCTGGAAGCCGTGCATCGCCACAAGACCGGAGCCCTCATTCGCGCCGCAGCCGTGCTCGGCGCGCTCGCCGGCGGCGCCGATCAGGCCACGCTGGATGCCATAGACCGCTATGCCGACCGCCTCGGCCTGGCCTTCCAGGTCCATGACGACGTGCTCGATGTCATCGGCGATACCGCCGTGCTCGGCAAACGCTCCGGCGCCGATGCCGCCCTGCAGAAGTCGACCTACCCGGCCCTGCTCGGCCTCGACGCGGCCCGCGATCTGGCCCGCGAACTCACCGGGCAGGCCCTGGCCGCACTCGCGCCGCTGGGCAGCGAAGCCGACCCCCTGCGCGAGCTGGCGCGCTTCCTCATGGCACGCGACCACTAGTCAAGCAGGCCGGCGCCGCCACAGGTATAATTGCCGCACTCCGCGTCAGGATGATTGATTGATGTTCCACGAAATTCCGCTCAGCCGCCCGCATACGCCGCTCCTGGATCAGGTGCCGACGCCGGACAAGCTGCGCGAGCTGCCGGAGGATGCCCTGCCCGAGCTGGCGCGCGAACTGCGCGAATACCTGCTCTGGTGCACCGGCCAGACTGGCGGCCATTTCGGTGCCGGCCTCGGCGTCGTGGAACTGACCATCGCCCTGCACTACGTCTACAACACCCCGTCCGATCGCCTGGTCTGGGATGTCGGCCATCAGGCCTATCCGCACAAGATCCTGACCGGCCGCAAGGAGCGGATGCTGAGCATCCGCCAGAAGGACGGCCTCGCCGCCTTCCCGCGTCGCGAAGAGTCCGAGTACGACACCTTCGGCGTCGGTCACTCCTCGACCTCGATCTCGGCGGCTCTCGGCATGGCCCGTGGCGCCCAGCTCACCGGCAGCAACCGCAAGATCGTCGCGGTCATCGGCGATGGCGCCATGACCGCCGGCATGGCATTCGAGGCGCTCAACGACGCCGCACACCAGAACGCCAACATGCTGGTCATCCTCAACGACAACCAGATGTCGATCTCGAAGGCGGTGGGCGGGCTGTCGAACTACTTCTCGCGCATCTGGGCGAGCAAGAGCTACATCGCCATCCGCGAGGGCGGCAAGCGCGTGCTGCAGTCCATGCCGACCGCGATGAACTTCGCGCGCCGCACCGAAGAGAGCATGAAGACCCTGGTCACCGACTCGCCGGGCGCGCTGTTCGAGTCCATAGGCTTCAACTACGTCGGTCCCATCGACGGTCACAACCTCGAAGAGCTGGTGGCGACCATCGAGAACCTGCGTGCCGCCAAGGGCCCGCAGCTGCTGCACGTCTTCACCACCAAGGGCAAGGGCTTCGCGCCCGCCGAGGCCGACCCCATCGGCTATCACGCCATCACCAAGATCGCGCCCGCGGCCCAGCGCACCAGCACCGTGGTAACGGCACCGAGCGCGCCCAGGAAGAAATACTCCGATGTCTTCGGCGACTGGCTCTGCGACATGGCCGGTCAGGACGTGCGTCTCGTCGGCATCACCCCGGCCATGTGCGAAGGCTCGGGCATGGTGCGTTTCGCCGCCGAATACCCCGAGCGCTACCACGATGTCGCGATCGCCGAGCAGCATGCCGTGACCTTTGCCGCCGGCCTCGCCTGCGAAGGCCTGAAGCCGGTGGTGGCGATCTACTCGACCTTCCTGCAGCGCGGCTATGACCAGCTCATCCACGATGTCGCCCTGCAGAACCTCGACGTCACCTTCGGCCTCGACCGCGCCGGTCTGGTCGGCGAAGACGGCCCGACCCATGCCGGTGCCTACGACATCGCCTTTCTGCGCTGCATCCCGAACATGGTGATTGCCGTGCCCAGCGACGAGAACGAGTGCCGTCTGCTGCTCAACACCGCCTACCACTTCCCCGGCCCGGCCGCCGTGCGCTACCCGCGCGGCACCGGCCCCGGCACCAGCATCGACCGCACGCTGCAGGCGGTGACACTGGGCAAGGGCGTGATCCGCCGCGAGGGCTCGCAGGTGGCCATCCTGAACTTCGGCGCCCGCCTCGGCGACGCCCTGCAGGCGGCCGAACAACTGGCCGGCGCCGGCGTGGTCAATGCCACGGTCGCCGACATGCGTTTCGTGAAACCGCTGGATGAGACCCTGGTGCGCGAACTCGCCACCAGCCATGGCCTGCTGGTGACGATCGAGGAGCACGCCATTGCCGGCGGCGCCGGCTCGGCCGTCAGCGAATTCCTCAGCGCCGCCGGCATCACCGTGCCGGTGCTGCATCTGGGCATCCGTGACGCCTACATCGAACATGCCTCGCCTGCCGAGATGCTGGCCGAGTGCGGACTGGATGCCACCGGCATCGCCACCGCGATCAGGCAGCGTCTGCCAGAGGTCGTTTCATGAAGCACCTGATCATGCCGCTGTGCGCGCTGCTGCTGGCCAGCGGCTCCGGCCACGCTGCCACACCCGTCGCCAGGCCCTACGCCGGCACGTCAACCGCGCCCGCCGTTGACCGGGAGATGCAGGACCTGGCAAATCAGGTGATCGCCCTGATCAATGTCCAGCGTCAGCAGGTCGGATGCCCGCCGGTACGCCCGAACAGGATTCTCACCGTGGCGGCGCATCGGCAGAGCGATGACATGGCCAGTCATCATGAACTGCGCCACGAAAGCAGCGACGGCAAGCAGCTCGGCCCTCGCCTGGACGACGTCGGCTATGTCTATCAGAACGCCGCCGAGAATGTCGCCGCCGGCCAGATGACCGCGCCGGAAGCCGTGCGCGGCTGGATGAACAGCCCCCACCATCGAGTCAATATCGTCGATTGCGCACTGCGCGAAACCGGGGTGGCCATTGCCCGCTCCACTGACGAATACGAGCTCTACTGGACACAGATCTTCGGCACCCTGCTCTAAGGCTCCGGGCTTTCAGGGCGCGGCTGCGCCCCGGAGCTCAGGACATCGCACCCTGCTGCGGCAACGGCAGCGACAGCACCGGCGGCACGGCATCGGCCGCGAACCAGCCATTGAGCAGGGCATACGCCAGAGGCGGCAGCAACAGCAGGAAGGCGATCAGCAGCAGACGGCGCGGATACGCGGCCTGCTCGCGATAGAGCAGGCTGTAGGGCAGCGCCAGCGGCAACAGCAGCAGCACCGCCGTACCCCAGACCCACTGACGGTTGCCGTAGGCGCAGAGGAAAGCCGCCAGCCAGGCCCAGAAGATCACCGTCGCGGCGATCACCGCCGGCGAAAAGAAGAAAATGAAGAACAGCGCGCTATTCAAGAGTTCACCTGCAACCATGACGTGATGATGGCCGTGGCCGCAACGGCCGCGACAGCATGGCCGCCATTATCATCGAATCCGCTCGCTGCTGCTTGATCGACCTGATCATGCGTCGACTCGCCTGTGCCCGCCATCATCCTCCGGACAGATCAGGCCCAGCTCCTGTCCGAGCTGCGGCAAGCGTTCGACCAGGAAATCGATGAAGTGGCGGACCGCCGGCAGCAGGCCGCGCCGGTGCAGGTAGACGGCATGAATCTGGCCGGGCGGCAGACGCCACTCGGGCAGCAGCGTCACCAGCTCGCCGGAGGCCAGCTGCTCGTGACAGATCGAGCGCGGCAGCATGACGATGCCGACGCCGGCGACAGCAGCCTCGCGCAGCACCCACATGTCATCCGTCATCAGGCGCGGGGTCAGCGACACCGTCATTTCCTCGCCAGCGGAGTTGGTCAGCGCCAGCCGATGGCGGCCATCGGCGAAGCGCTGCGACAGGCTGGGGAAGCGCGCCAGATCGACCGGATGCTGCGGCGCACCGAACTCGGCGAGCAGCGCCGGGCTGGCCACCAGATCACCGTGACTGCTGCCCAGCCGGCGCAGCACCAGCGACGAATCATCCAGCGCCGGGCGCACGCGGATGGCGACATCCACGCCTTCGCTCATGAGATCGACACGGTGATTGGTCGCCTCCAGCTCGACGACAACCTTGGGGTAGCGCGCCATGAACTCCGGAATCGCCCGCGCCAGCAGTGTGGCCGACATCGGCATCGGGCAGCTCACCACCACCTTGCCGCGCGGCTCGCCCTGCACCTGCTGCACCACCGCATTGGCGGCCTCGGCGGCATCCAGCACCCCCTTGCAGTGCGCCAGATAGGCCCGCCCGATGTCGGTCAGGGTCAGACGGCGGGTGGTGCGATGGATGAGGCGGATGTCGAGCTGCTCTTCCAGCCTCGAAATGCGCCGGCTCAGCGTCGACTTGGGCAGACCCAGAGCCTGGGCCGCGGCCGTGAAGCTGCCGTGCTCGGCGACTTGCGCGAAATAGTAGAGATCGTTGAGGTCATGCATGTCGATCGCTCACCATTGTTCCGTTAATGGGACAATGATTCCAGAAATATCCGTCTAGTTGCAATCGCGTATCGAATCTATTGTTGCTCCATCGCCTCGCAGGAATACATCCCGCCCAGGCCCGACTCAAGCAACGGAGCAAGATCATGAAACTACTGCACCTGGATAGCGGCCTCTTCGAAAGCCAGTCCATCACCCGCAAGCTGACGACCCAGATCGTGCAGCGCCTGCAGCACGACCACGCCGATCTGGAAGTGACTCACCGTGACCTCGCCGCCTCGGCACCCGGCCATCTCTCGGCCGACGCCCTGATCGCCATGGGCCAGCCTGCGGATCAGCAGACGCCGGCACAGCAGGCCGAAGCCGCTGTCACCGACACGCTGCTGGCCGAATTCCTGGCTGCGGACATCCTGGTGATCGGCGCACCGATGTACAACTTCAGCATTCCGAGTCAGCTCAAGGCCTGGTTCGACCGCGTCCTGCAGGCCGGCAAGACCTTCCGTTACACCGCTGAAGGCCCGGTAGGCCTGGCCGGTGGCAAGCGGGTCTACATCGTCTCGGCACGCGGCGGCGTCTACTCGACCAACCTGAGCGCCCTGGACTTCCAGGAAGACTATCTGCGCACGCTGCTGGGCTTTGTCGGCATCACCGACGTCAGCATCATCCGCGCCGAAGGTCTGGCCATCGGCGAGGAAGCCCGCAACCAGGCACTGGCCAGCGCCGAAGGCGCCATTCAGGATCTGGCTGCGGCCTGAGCCCCGGGCTGACAGCGCCGGCGGGCCGCCAACTGCTCAGTCCAGTTGCGCGGCCCAGCTCTGGAGAGCCGCCAGCTGCTGCACGATCAGGCCCTGGACACGCTCGTCGATGAGGTTGCTGTCGGCATCGAAAGTGCCGGCAAAGGCATTGCAGAACACCTCGGGACGGTTCAGCAGACGCAGGTCGAGAAACACCGAGACCTGGCGCAGATGATATTGCGCACGCGAGGTGCCCATGCCGCCGCCGGAGCCCATGATGGCCGTCGGCTTGCCCGCCAGCAGCCGGTTTTCCGGCTCGCGCGAGGCCCAGTCGAGCGCGTTCTTGAGTGCTGGCGCCAGCGAATAGTTGTATTCGGGGCAGCCCAACAGCAGGGCATCGGCCTGGCCGATCTGCTCCAGCAGTCTGACCACCGCCGCCGGCTTCTCGCTGATATCGGCGTTGTAGAACGGCACCTGCGACAGATCGGCGATCTCGACGCTCATGCCTTCCGGTGCATTGGCACGGGCATAGCGCAGCAGCCCCATGTTGGTCGACAGCTTGCGCAGGCTGCCACCTATGGCCAGCACCTTCAGTTGCTTCATCTCAGTCTCCTTTTGCTTGCTCATGAATGGGCCGATGCCGGCCCCAGGAATCCCAGCAGGCGAGTCACGAAACCCTCCGGCTCCTCGCGATGCAGGAAATGTCCGGCGCGGCCGAAGATCGCCACCTCATAAGGCCCGCTGAAGGCCTCCGGCGTACGCTCGTAGAGGCTGACGTCGAGCGCGCCATCGCTGCCGCCGGCAAACGCCAGGGTCGGCACGACCATGCGTCGACGGGCCAGCGCCAGCTTGCCGGGGTCACGCGCATCCGTGATCAGGCAGTGATAGTAGCCAAGCGCCGCGCGCAGACGGCCGGGCTGGCGCAGGCCGGCCTTGGCGGCCTCGATCTCGCCGGCAGGCACCCGCCAGTTCGGCGACCAATAGGCATAGAGATGATCGATATAGGCCAGATCATGGCGCGCCACCATCCACTCCGACAGACGCCCGAACTGGAACAGCAGGAAGTGCGGCGCCCGCCAGAACAGGCGCGGGTCGAGGGGGATGCTGCGCGGATGCGGAATGGCTATGGTCACGAGACGGGCAATGCGCTCCGGTGCCAGGCTGGCAGCGGCATAGGCCGCCAGCGCACCCCAGTCGTGACCGACCAGGATGAAGCGCTCATGGCCGAGGGCACGCGCCAGCGCGAGGGCATCCTCGCCGAGGGTGCGCGCCGAATAGTCGGCATCGGCCGGGATGGCGGACGGGAAGTAGCCACGCAGGAACGGCGCGACAACGCGATAGCCGGCCGCAGCCAGCACCGGCATCACCCCGGCATAGCCATGCGCGGTATCCGGAAAACCGTGCAGCAGCATAATCAGCGGTCCGCTGCCGGCCTCCAGATAGGCCAGCTCCAGACCATTCACGCGAATGCTCTTGATGTCATTGCTCATGCCGCAGACTCCCTCGACTCCGGACCGACAGTCTGGCGATCTTGTCCGCCCGCGACGTGGCCGGCAAGCCTTTCCGGACGCGCGCCTCAGTGCGCCGCCAGCAGGCCCGGGAAGAGCA
The DNA here is from genome assembly GCA_023265995.1 of Perlucidibaca sp. Lineage (GTDB taxonomy): Bacteria > Pseudomonadota > Gammaproteobacteria > Pseudomonadales > Moraxellaceae > Perlucidibaca. The sequence continues at coordinate 178,916 of JAHFSA010000004.1, read as the reverse complement.
GGCTGGCGATCAGGCCGACCACAGCGCAGGCGGCAATGACGTGGATGACATTGCGCTTGTAGCGGAACAACGCCACCGCCGCCGCCAGCGCGATCAGCGCCGACACGACATCGAAATGGCCGCCGAGGCCTCGCGGCCAGAGCACGTGATAGCCGAAGAACAGCGCCAGATTGAGGATGACACCGACCACGGCGGCGGTGATGGCGGTCAGCGGCGCGGTGAACTTGAGGTCGTTGTGCGTGCTCTCGACCAGCGGGCCGCCGGCGAGGATGAACAGGAAGGATGGCAGGAAGGTGAACCAGGTCACCAGGCTCGCCGCCACCGCCCCCGCCAGGAACAGGCTGTCGGGACCGAACAGCGCCTTGACGTAGCCGCCGACGAAGCCGACGAAGGCCACCACCATGATCAGCGGCCCCGGCGTGGTCTCGCCCAGCGCCAGGCCATCGATCATCTGCGTGCCGCTCAACCAGCCGTAATGGCCGACCGCACCCTGATAGACATAGGGCAGCACGGCATAGGCGCCGCCGAAGGTCAGCAGCGCCGCCTTGGTGAAGAACCAGCCCATCTGGGTCAGCGTGTGATCCCAGCCATAGAGCCAGGTCAGCAAGGCCATCGGCAGCGACCAGAGCAGGCCGCCGACCAGCACGATGCGCAGCAGGCCACCCCAGCTGAAACGGGCATGCGCCGGACTCGGCGTATGGTCATCGATGAAAGCCGGGCCGAACGACTTGGCGCTGCTGCCATGGCCGCCGCCTATGCGGAAGAGCTCGGGCCGCAGGCGGCCGCCGAGATAGCCGGCCAGCGCCGCCGCCAGCACGATGAGCGGGAACGGCACGTTGAGCGCGAAGATGGCCACGAAGGAAGCCGCCGCGATCGCCCACAGCGTGCTGTTCTTGAGCGCGCGCGAACCGATGCGATGGGCCGCCTGCACGACGATGGCGGTCACCGCCGGCTTGATGCCGTAGAACAGCCCGGCCACCAGCGGCACTTCGCCGAAGGCGATGTAGAGCCAGGACAGCAGGATCAGGATGAACAGCGACGGCAGCACGAACAGCGTGCCGGCGACTATGCCGCCCCAGCTCCGGTGCAACAGCCAGCCTATGTAGATGGCCAGCTGCTGCGCCTCCGGTCCGGGCAGCACCATGCAGTAGTTGAGGGCATGCAGGAAGCGGCGTTCGGAGATCCAGCGCCGACGCTCGACCAGCTCCTGATGCATGATGGAAATCTGTCCGGCGGGGCCGCCGAAGCTGATGAAGCCGAGCTTGAGCCAGAAGCGGAAGGCCTGCCAGAAGCTCACCGACGCCGGCGGCAAGTCATTCGATGCGGCCGCTGTCGTCATGGCCGTCAGACCTCGTCCGGCTCGCCGGGCAGCATGTGACCCATCTTGTCGGTCTTGGTCTGCATGTAGCCTTCGTTGTACGGATTGAGGCCGGTGATCAGCGGCACGCGCTCTTCCACCACTATACCGTGCGCCTGCAGGGCTTCGACCTTCTTGGGATTGTTGGTGAGCAACCTCACCTTGCAGACGCCGAGGTGGCGCAGCATGTCCTCGCACATGGCGTATTCGCGCAGGTCGGCATCGAAGCCGAGCTGCTCGTTGGCCTCGACGGTATCGGCACCGGCATCCTGCAGGGCATAGGCGCGGATCTTGTTGACCAGGCCTATGCCACGACCTTCCTGACGCAGATAGAGGATGACACCGCGCCGGGCATCGGCGATCTGGCGCATGGCGGCTTCCAGCTGCGGGCCGCAATCGCAGCGCAGGCTGCCGAAGCCGTCACCGGTCAGGCACTCGGAGTGGACACGGGCCAGCACGGCCTCGCCGTCATCGATGACACCCATGCTGAGGGCGACATGTTCCTTGCCGCTCTCCGTGTCCTCGAAGGCATGAATGCTGAACTCGCCGAAACGGGTCGGCAGTCGCGAGGCAGCTACGAAATCGAATGACACCGGGCAGGCTCCGGAACGATCAGGGGGCCGAATTGTAGCAAGAGCCGGGCATCAGCGGGGAATGCCGTACCGACGCATCAGATTCCGGCCAGCAGCGGCAGCAGCAGCCAGAGCACGAGGCCGGCCATGGCACCGGCAATGAGGTCGTCGAGCATGATGCCGAGACCGCCATGAACCTTGTGATCGGCCCAGCGCACCGGCCACGGCTTCCAGATATCGAAGAGGCGGAAGAACGCGAAGCCTGTCGCCACCGCCAGCAGCGTGCGGGCATCCCAGGCCGCCACGGGCACCAGCGGCAACAGCGCGATCCACTGACCGACGAACTCGTCCCAGACTATGCCGCCGTGATCGTGCACGCCCATGCGCTCGGCCGCGGCATGGCAGATGCCTATGCCGGCCAGCGTCGAGATCAGCAGCAGGCCGATGTAGAGCGGCAGCGGCAGCGCCGCCAGGCCGGCGAAGAGCACGACCGCCACCAGCGAGCCGAGCGTGCCGGGCGCCTTCGGGCTGTAACCGGAGCCGAGGCCGAAAGCCGGCAGCGAGAGCCAGAGCGGCAGTCTGGGCAGCTGTGACAGCGGGGTCTTGTCAGACATCGGGGGCTCCGCGGAAATGTTGATAGCCGAATGGCCGCTCATGCTCCCAAGGCCGGCCATCCCAGGTCAAGCACAGACCGCCGGCTGACGTCAGGCGGCCAATGCAGGCCAGCGGCAGGTCCAGCTGCCGGGCCAGCGCCTCGACAGCACCGCGCTGTCCGGGCGCCACACTGAACAGCAGCTCGTAGTCATCGCCGGCGGCCAGCGCCCACGACAGCACCTGCTGCCGCGCACCGCCGCCCTCACCGGCGAGATAGTGCAGGCCGGGCGACAGCGGCAATTGCTCCAGCTGCAGCTCGGCGCCCAGTCCGGAAGCCGCGAGCAGATGCCCGAGATCCTGCAGGAGGCCGTCGGAGACATCCATGGCGGCGCTGGCGATGCCACGCAGGGCCTGCCCCAGCGCCAGTCGCGGCGTCGGCCTGTGCAGGCGAGCCAGGGCATGAACCCGGTGCGCGGGCGGGAACTCGCCGAGCCAGGACAGCGGCTGCGCGAGCGCGAAGGCCAGTCCCAGCCCGGCATCGCCCAGCGTGCCGGAAACAAAGAGCAGATCGTCAGCGCGCGCGCCATCACGCCGCAGCGCCTGCGCCGGCGGCACGGCACCGAGCGCGGTGACGGTGATGCTGAGCGGGCCGCGCGTGGTGTCGCCACCGATCAGGGGCACGCCATGGCCATCGGCGAGCGCGAAGAAGCCTTCGGCGAAGGCCGCCAGCCAGACCTCGTCGGCCTCGGGCAGGGTCAGCGCCAGAGTCACGCCCAGCGGGCGGGCGCCCATGGCAGCGAGATCGGAGAGATTGACCGCCAGCGCCTTCCAGCCAATGTCGAAAGGCGTCGCGTCATGCGGGAAGTGGCGACCGGCCACCAGGGTGTCGGTGCTGACCGCCAGCGTTTCGCCGGCGGGCAGGTCGAGCAGCGCGGCGTCATCGCCTATGCCCAGACGCAAGCCGGGTGACTCCAGGCCGGGACGGGCGAAATAGCGCCGGATCAGTCCGAACTCATCCAGCGCCATGGCCGTCTCCCGCGTCGTCAGTCGCGCTCGTGCTTGCGCAGTTCGACCGCGAGCTTGTCGAGCACACCGTTGATGTACTTGTGCGACTCCGACGCGCCAAAGGTCTTGGCCAGCTCGATGCCTTCGTTGATGACCACGCGATAAGGCACGTCGAGACGATGCTTGAGCTCGTAGGTGCCGATGCGCAGTGTCGCCAGTTCGACCGGATCGAGCGAGCCGAAGGCGCGATCGAGATGTGGCGTGAACAGTGCATCGAGGCTGTCGGCCTCGACCGGAATGCGGTGCAGCAGTTCGTGGAAGTAATCGAGATCAACCTTGTGCATGGCGTTCTCGACGCGATAACGCGCCTCGATCTCATGCGCCGGATTGCCCGAGAGCTGCCACTCGTAGAGCCCCTGCAGCGCGAAGCGGCGAGCCTTGCGGCGCGCCGAGGGGGTAGGACCGTTGGACTGGTTCACGACTCAGCCTACTGCCTTCAGCACGGAAATCATCTCGATGGCGACCATGGCGGCATCGGCGCCCTTGTTGCCGGCCTTGGTGCCGGAGCGCTCGATGGCCTGCTCGATGGAGTCCACGGTGAGCACGCCGAAGCTGACCGGCAGACCGGAATCCAGCGACACCACGCCGAGGCCCTTGGTGCATTCGCCAGCAACGAAATCGAAGTGCGGAGTACCGCCACGGATGACCGCGCCGAGCGCGATGATGGCGTCGTACTTGCCGGAAGCGGCCAGCTTCTTGGCGATCAGCGGCAGCTCCCAGGCACCCGGCACGCGGATGATGGTGATGTTGCCTTCGCTGACACCGTGACGCTTGAGGGCGTCGAGGGCGCCATCGAGCAGCGACTCGACAACGAAGCTGTTGAAGCGGCCGACGGTGATGGCGTAGCGGGCATCGGCGTTTTGGAAGGTGCCTTCCAGGGTCTTGATCTGGCTCATCAGATGTTTTCCTCGTTCGGTATTCGGGACTGGCGACGGATCATTCCGTCGCGATGTACTCGACGATCTCCAGGCCGAAGCCGGAGAGCGCATTGAATTTCAGCGGCGAGCTGAGCAGGCGCATCTGTGTCACGCCGAGATCGCGCAGGATCTGCGAGCCGACACCGATGGTGCGATACATGCCGGCGCTCTCGGCCGGACGCGTGCGGGCACCGAAGAAGTCCTCGATGTGCTCGACCATGTCGCGCGCCTTGTAGTCCTGGCCAAGCAGGACGACGACACCGGCGTCGCACTCGCTGACAGCCTGCAGACTCTTCTGCAGGTTCCAGCCGAGACGGCCGTTGTAGCGCGCGTGCAGCAGGTCGCGCAGCGGATTGACGGCATGCACGCGCACGGTCGGAGTGATGCCGGCGCCGAGCTTGCCCTTGACCAGGGCGACATGGACGCCGTCATTGCCGGCCTCGCGATAGACATGCAGCTGGAAGTCGCCGTACTCGGTCGGCAGCGTCCTGCGCGTCTCGCAGTGCACGGTCTTCTCGTTCACCACGCGGTAGTGGATGAGGTCGGCGATGGTGCCGATCTTCAGCCCGTGCAGCTCGGCGAACTTCTCCAGATCGGGACGGCGCGCCATGGTGCCGTCCTCGTTCATGATCTCGCAGATGACACCGGCCGGCTCCAGACCGGCCAGACGCGGCAGGTCGCAGGCGGCCTCGGTGTGACCGGCGCGATGCAGCACGCCACCCGGCTCGGCCATGAGCGGGAAGATGTGACCCGGCTGCACGATGTCGGCAGCCTTGGCGTCACGGGCGGCGGCGACCTGCACGGTGCGCGCGCGGTCAGCGGCGGAGATGCCGGTGGTGACACCGCTGGCGGCCTCGATGGAGACAGTGAACTTGGTGCCGAAGCCGGAACCGTTGCTCTGCACCATCAGCGGCAGATCGAGCTGCTGACAGCGCTCGCGCGTCATCGGCATGCAGATCAGACCGCGTGCGTGACGGGCCATGAAGTTGATGTCCTCGGGACGGCAGTGCTGCGCCGCCATGACGATGTCGCCCTCGTTCTCGCGATCTTCGTCATCCATCAGCACGACCATCCTGCCGAGACGAATGTCCTCGATCAGCTCTTCCACAGTATTCAGTTTCATGCCCGCTTCATCTCTGCAAATCCGGTCATCGGAATCATCGTGCCGCCGGGCGCAGCCCGGTCAGCGTTTTCAGGCAGGTCTGCCGTATACGGCGGATCTCCTGCCCCAGACTGTCACGTGGCAGACGCCGCTCGGGCGCCTCCCATTGCCGCGCTTCCAGCGCCAGCACATCGGTGAGACCGAAACTGGTCCGGCCACCGTAGGCAAACTCGTCACGTACACAGGCGCACAATGCCTGGCGCTGCCCTGCCGCCACCGTGGCATCGCTCATGCAGGCCTGCATGAAGCGCTCCTCGCGCTCGCCGGCGTAATCGACTGCCGCCAGGGCGCCGGCACTGCTGCCGGTGCACAGGATCAGCAGCCCCGCCCGCACCACATCCGCTGGCTTGTGCATGATGCCCTCACGCCTTGCCGTAGCCATACTCCGCGAGAAAGGCCAGCGTGATGCCGCCGGCCGATCCGCCCGCTCCCGCCTGCGCGGCATGCTCGCCGAGCAGCAAACGCTCCAGGTAACGCGCGAGGATATCGACTTCCAGGTTGAGACGCACGCCCGGCGCCCAGTCCCCGATGCTGGTCTCCTGCACCGTGTGCGGCACGATGTTGAGATCGAACACGGCGCCGTCGATGGCATTGACGGTCAGGCTGATGCCGTCGGTGGTGATCGAGCCCTTCTCCGCGATGTACCTCGCCAGTGCGTCCGGCGCCTTCACGCGGTAGCGGATCGAGCGCGCATCCGGTGTCACCGAAATGACCTCGCCGAGGCCGTCGACATGGCCGCTGACCAGATGCCCGCCGAGGCGGGTGGTCGGTGTCAGCGCCTTTTCCAGATTGACGCGCTGACCGACCTTGAACGCGGCCAGCGTCGAGCGCTGCACGGTTTCGCGCGAGACATCGGCGACATACCAGTCGCTGCCCTGCTCGACCACGGTCAGGCAGACGCCGTTGGTGGCAATCGAATCGCCCAGCTTGACGTCGCTCATGTCGAGCTTGCCGACCGCCACCGTCAGACGCAGGTCGCCGCCGCGCGGCTCGATGCGCCGTATGCTGCCGACTGCCTCGATGATGCCTGTGAACATGCCTATTCCTCGTCTCGTGCCCTGACCATCAGCTTACGCCAGCCGGGGCCGCAAAATCAGTCGTATGTCATCGCCCAGGCGACGCAGATCATGGATGTGAAAGCGCTGCTGCTCGGCCATCAGGGCCAGCGGCCAGTCCGCCAGCGGTCGGGCGCTGGAGCCGAGCAGGGTCGGCGCCTGATAGAGCAGCAGCTCGTCGACCAGTCCGGCGGCGAGGAAGCTGCCGGCGACTCCGGCACCGGCCTCGACCAGTATCTCGTTGCAGCCGGCCTCGGCCAGCAGCCGCAGCAGGATGTGCAGATCGGGACGACCATGGCAGGCCGCCGGCACCGCCAGCAGACGCGCACCGGCATCACGCAGGGCACGGGCGCGGGCGGCGCGGGCCGGATCGACATGCTGCAGGCTGGTGATCAGATCCTCGTCGTGCAGCGGCGCATCGAGCACGGTCACCACCAGGGTATCGCCCGGCCCTTGCAGCAGCTGCGCCGTCGGCGCCATGCGCAGGGCTGAATCGAGCACCACGCGCAGCGGCTGATGCACCTCGGCGGCCGAGGCCGGCACGGCGGCATCGCCCTGCTGCGCAGGCAGCAGGGCGCCGGCACGCGACCAGAGCTCGGGACGCACGTTCAGCGCCGGATCGTCGGCACGGACAGTGCCTATGCCGGTGATGACGGCGCTGCTGAGCGCGCGCCAGCGCTGGACATCGCGCCGGGCCTCGCTGCCGGTGATCCATTGCGACTCGCCGGAGGCCATGGCGGTACGGCCATCGAGACTGGCGGCAAGCTTGAGACGGACCCAGGGCAAACCACCGGCCATGCGCCGCAGAAAGCCGACATTGAGCGCCTCGGCCTCGGCCTGCAGCAGGCCGCTGTCGACCGTGATGCCGGCCGCACGCAGACGCGCCATGCCCTGCCCGGCCACCAGCGGATTGGCATCGTGCGCGGCCACCACGACGCGCGCCACACCGGCGGCCACCAGGGCATCGGCGCAGGGCGGCGTGCGGCCGTGATGGGCGCAGGGTTCGAGGGTGACGTAGGCGGTGGCGCCACGGGCGCGCTCACCGGCCTGACGCAGGGCATGCACTTCGGCATGCGGCTCGCCGGCACGGACATGGAAGCCGCGACCGACCACCTCGCCATCACGCACGAGCAGACAGCCGACACGCGGATTGGGATGCGTGCTGTAGCGCCCGCGCGCGGCCAGGCGCAGGGCCTCGGCCATGTACGCGTGGTCGCTGCTGTCGAAAGTAGTGGTCACCGCGCGTCCTCGCCACCACCCGAGACGGTTTCATCGAGGCTGTCGATTTCGGCGCGGAAGGCGTTGACGTCCTGGAAGTCGCGATAGACCGAGGCGAAGCGGACATAGGCCACGGAGTCGAGCTGCTTGAGCTCGGCCATGACCAGCTCGCCGATCAGGCGCGACTTGACCTCGCGCTCGCCGGTGGCGCGCAGGCGATGGAGGATGTGATTGAGCGCGGCATCGATGCGATCCATGCTGACCGGACGCTTCTGCAGCGCATGCAGCATGCCGTAGCGCAGCTTGCCTTCATCGAAGGGCTGGCGCGTGCCGTCGGACTTGATGACGCGGGGGATGACCAGCTCGGCGGTCTCGAAAGTCGTGAAGCGCTCGCCGCAGGACGTACATTCACGTCTGCGCCGGATCTGATCGCCTTCGGCGACCAGACGCGAGTCGATCACTTTTGTGTCTTCCGCCTTGCAGAAAGGACAATGCATCGCAAAGAACCACCCTGTGTTTCGTCAACAACAGTGAATATGACGGGGACCGCCGCGAAAGCAAGCCCCTGACGAGCCTGCTTTCGTGAAACCCGCCTGCAGCCTGCTCGCGACGAGCGGCTGCAGGCAGCTGCATCAGGCCGAGTACACCGGATACCTGGCGCAGATGGCCTTGACCTTGGCGGCGACGGCGGCTTCGACAGCGGCATCGCCAGCCGGGTTGCCCTGCAGGCCCGCGACGACATCGGCGATCCAGCCGGCGAGTTCGGCGCAATCGGCTTCGTTGAAGCCGCGCGTGGTCACTGCCGGGGTACCGATACGGATGCCCGAGGTCACGAACGGCGAGCGCGGGTCATTCGGCACGGCATTCTTGTTGACGGTGATGCCGACACGGCCGAGGGCGGCGTCGGCATCCTTGCCGGTGATGTCCTGCTTGATCAGCGAGAGCAGGAAGAGATGGTTCTCGGTGCCACCGGAAACGACGTCGAAACCGCGCTCGATGAAGACGCGAGCCATGGTCTGGGCGTTCTTCACGACCTGCTTCTGGTAGGTCACGAAGTCCGGCGACATGGCTTCCTTGAAGCACACGGCCTTGGCGGCGATGGCGTGCATCAGCGGGCCGCCCTGGTTGCCCGGGAACACGGCCGAGTTCAGCTTCTTCTCGATCTCTTCGTTGGCGCGCGCCAGGATCAGACCCGAACGCGGACCACGCAGGGTCTTGTGCGTGGTCGTGGTGACGACATCGGCGAACGGCACCGGGTTCGGGTAGACGCCGGCGGCGACCAGACCGGCGACGTGCGCCATGTCCACGAACAGATAGGCGCCAACCTTGTCGGCGATGGCGCGGAAGCGCGGGAAGTCCAGCACCTGCGAATAGGCGGAGAAGCCGGCGATGATCATCTTCGGCTTGTGCTCGACGGCCAGGCGCTCGACTTCGTCGTAATCGATGAGGCCGGTGGCGGTGTCGAGACCGTACTGCACGGCGTTGTAGTTCTTGCCCGAGAAGTTGACCTTGGCACCGTGGGTCAGGTGACCGCCATGGGCCAGCGACATGCCGAGCACGGTGTCACCGGCGCTGAGCAGGGCCAGGAAGACGGCGCTGTTGGCCTGCGAACCGGCATGCGGCTGCACGTTGGCATAGTCGGCGCCGAACAGCTGCTTGGCACGATCAATGGCCAGCTGCTCGATGATGTCGACGTACTCGCAGCCACCGTAGTAGCGCTTGCCCGGATAGCCTTCGGCGTACTTGTTGGTCAGCTTCGAACCCTGGGCTTCCATGACGGCCGGCGAGCAGTAGTTCTCGGAAGCGATGAGCTCGATGTGCGCCTCCTGGCGGGCATCTTCCTGGGCGATGGCTTGCGCCAGTTCCGGGTCATAGCTCTCGAGGGTCACGTCTTTGCTGAACATGGGCTGGCTCCGTCAGGGGCGGTATTGATCAAAGAGGGCGCAGATTCTACCCGAAAGCGACGGAAATGGCATTTGAACTGATTGCCCGCACAACATGAGCCATCTTCATGGCGGACCAGTCGGAAAAACCCGCCAGTCACAAACTATTGTAATGTCACAGTGTTTGATGTAATGATCCGGCGACTGAACAACGTTAAGTTGCCGAAGCCCCCCCCTTCCCCGGGCTCCGGCAAGGCCACCCGAGGGACGATGAATGAGCACATCCAGCCAATACGTGACCACCAGTGACGGCCTGCAACTGCATGTCGCCACATTCGGCAGCCGCGAAAGCACTCCACTGGTGCTGGTGCACGGCTACCCGGACAATCACCTGGTCTGGGAGCCGGTCGCCGCACGCCTGGCCGATCGCTACTACGTGATCGCCTATGATGTGCGCGGTGCCGGCGCATCGCAGGCTGGCAAGCGCATTCGCGACTACCGCCTGGATCAGCTCAGCCAGGACCTCAAGGCCGTGGTCGACGCCGTCATCCCGGGTCGCAGCTTTCACATGGCCGCGCACGACTGGGGCTCCATCCAGAGCTGGGAGTCGGTGACCACCGACCGCCTCAAGGGCCGCATCTCCAGCTATACCACCATCTCCGGGCCCAGCCTGGATCATGCCGGTCACTGGATGCACAAGCGCCTGCTCAGCACCGACCCCGACCTGCTCAAGCAGGGCTTCAAGCAGCTCGCCAGCTCCTGGTACATCGTCATGTTCCAGCTGCCACTGCTGGCACCGCTGGCCTGGCAGGCCGGTCTCGGCAAGCTCTGGCCGACCTATCTGGCCAAGCGCGAAGGCGTGCGTGAAAGCACCCCGAGCCCGACCCAGACCGCCGACGGCAAGGAAGGCGTGCAGCTCTACCGCGCCAACTTCGCCGGCAAGATGCTGAAGCCTGAAATTCGCCACGCCCACTGCCCGGTGCAGCTCGTCAATCTCACCGGTGACAACTACGTCAACACCGATCTGCACGACGACCTGCGCCAGTGGGTGCCGGAGCTCTATCGCCGCGATCTCGACGCCACTCACTGGGCCGTGCTCAGCCACCCGGACCTGATCGCCAGCTGGATCGACGAATTCGCCAGCAGCATCGATCAGGGCGCGCCGTCCGCCGCCCTCAATGCCGCCCGCGTCGCCTGACCCCCTGCTTTCCCGGAGATCACACATCATGACGACCACCAGCGAACGCCATCAGATCAAGGCCCGCCGCGTCCAGTTCGACCTCAGCGAAACGCCGCTGCACTGGCTGCGCGACGACCCGTTCGGCACCCACCTCATCAACGGCATCCACATGCTGCTGCCGGCCGGTGAGTTCTGGTTCTGCCGCGTCTACAACAGAGCCCTGCCGCTGATCACCGATCCGCAGCTGCGCGCCGATGTCGAAGGCTTCATCCGTCAGGAAGCCATCCATGCCCGCGTCCACGTCGGTGCTCAGGACTACCTGCACAAGTACGACATGGACACGGAAGCCTTCATCGCCCGCGCCAACCTGCTGTTCGGCAAGCTGCTCAGCGATGCCCCGCTGGGCATGCCGGCGCTGCAGCGCAAGTTCCTGGAAAAGCACTGGCTGATCCTGCGCGTCGGCGTCATCGCTGCCATCGAGCACTTCACCGGCCTGCTCGGCGACTGGGCGCTGAACCACAAGGGCTGGGAAAAGAACGGCGACCCGGTCATGACCGACCTGTTCACCTGGCATCTGGCCGAGGAGGTCGAACACCGCACCGTGGCTTTCGACCTTTTCGAGCACCTGTGCAAAACCCAGCTCGGCTTCTACATCAGCCGTCAGGTGCTGATGGCCGCCATCTTTCCGCTCTTCATCTATTTCCTCTCCGACGGCTTCCGCCACCTCGCCAGCCAGGACAAGGACAGCAAGGCCACCTACAAGCTGGCCCGCCAATCCCTCGTGCGCATCCTGATCGAACTGGAGCGCAACGGCCGCCGTACCGACAACGTGCCGACCTTCAGCTTCCTGGTCGCCGGCACGCTGCGCTGGCTGTCGCCGCGCTTCCATCCGGAGACCGAGGGCGATACCCAGCAGGCCCTGGACTACATGGCGCGCTCGCCGGCCGCCCAGGCCGCTGCCGCCCAGGCCGCCGCGCTGCACTGACGCCAGTTCAGCAGCAACAAAAAAGCCCGGTCTCATGCCGGGCTTTTTTCTGTCTGCGCTTCAGCTCAGCGCCGGGAGCCTACACGCGCCAGAATGAAATAGCCGGCCAGCGCCGACAGCAGCGAGCCCAGCAGCACGCCGAGACGGTCAACCAGGGCGACACTGCCGCCCGAGTGCTGGAACGCCAGCGAGCTGATGAACAGGCTCATGGTGAAGCCGATGCCGCAGAGCACGGCGGCACCATAGAGCTGACGCCAGCCGGCACCTTCCGGCAGCGTGGCCCAGCCGAGACGGACGCAGAGCCAGGAAAACGCAAAGATGCCGAGCTGCTTGCCCACGAACAGCCCGAGCACGATGCCCTGGAACACACTGCTGGCGAGCGCCGAAGCATCCAGACCGAGCAGGCTGACGCCGGCATTGGCAAAGGCGAAGATGGGCACGATGGCATAGGCCACCCAGGGCTGCAGGGCATGCTCCAGATGCTCGGCGGGCGAGTCGCCATCGGCATCGCGACTGACCGGGATGGCCAGCGCGATGACCACTCCGGCCAGGGTGGCATGCACGCCGGACTTGAGCACGCTGACCCAGAGCAGCACGCCGACCACGATGTAGGGCGCCGTGCGCCGCACGCCGCAGCGATTGAGCAGGATCAGCACGGCCGTCATCGCAGCCACCACCGACAACGACAGCAGCGAGAGCTGGCTGGTGTAGAACAGCGCGATGATAATCACCGCGCCCAGATCATCCATGACCGCGAGCGCCATGACGAAGGCCTTGAGCGCGGGCGGCACACGCGAACCGAGCAGAGCCAGCACGCCGAGCGCGAAGGCGATGTCGGTCGCCGAGGGAATCGCCCAGCCGCGCAGCAGCACCGGGTCGTGGTGATTGAGCGCGACATAGATCAGCGCCGGCACCACCATGCCGCCGACCGCGGCGAAGCCCGGCAGCGCCATCTGGCGCAGGCTGCGCAAGTGGCCATGGGCCATTTCGCGCTTGATCTCCAGGCCGACGACGAGAAAGAACAGCGCCATCAGGCCATCATTGACCCAGAGCAGCAGCGGCTTGTTTATATCGAGCGCGCCCACGCGCACCTGCACGGGTATCGACAGCAGCCACTCATAGAAGTCGACGCCGCGCGTGTTGGCCAGCAGCAGCGCCAGCACCGTCGCCAGGATCAGCAGTACACCAGCCTGCACTTCCGGCGACATGGCGCGCCAGAAACGTGGTGCCGCGACATTTCCCATCGGCATGGACTTTCCTCCCGTGTGTCACGCGTGTCCGCTATAATCGCCCACTTTCCATCCAGGCATCGAAGGTTTGCTTCATGGCTCAGTACATCTACACGATGAATCGTGTGTCCAAGCTGGTTCCACCCAAGCGCGAGATTCTCAAGGACATCTCGCTCTCGTTCTTCCCGGGCGCCAAGATCGGCGTGCTCGGCCTGAACGGCTCGGGCAAGTCTACCCTGCTCAAGATCATGGCAGGCGTCGACAAGGACTTCAGCGGCGAGGCTCGTGCCGCGGCCGGCACCAAGATCGGCTACCTGGAGCAGGAACCGCATCTGGACCCGGCCAAGGATGTGCGCGGCAACGTCGAAGACGGCGTGCGCGAATGCCTGGATGCCATGAAGCGCCTCGATGAGGTCTTCGGCGAATACGCCATGGAAGATGCCGACTTCGACAAGCTCGCCGCCGAGCAGGAAAAGCTCGAGTCCATCATCCAGGCCTGGGACGGTCACAACCTCGACAATCAGCTCGAACAGGCCGCCGACGCGCTGCGCCTGCCGGCCTGGGATGCCGACGTGAGCACGCTGTCCGGTGGCGAACGCCGCCGCGTCGCGCTCTGCCGTCTGCTGCTGTCGCGCCCGGACATGCTGCTGCTCGACGAACCGACCAACCACCTCGACGCCGAGTCGGTGGGCTGGCTGGAACAGTTCCTCAAGAACTTCCCGGGCACCATCGTCGCCATCACCCACGATCGCTACTTCCTCGACAACGCCGCCGAGTGGATCCTCGAACTCGACCGCGGCCGCGGCATCCCCTACCAGGGCAACTACACCGGCTGGCTGGAACAGAAGAGCGCCCGCCTGGAAATGGAAGAGCGTCAGGAAGAGGCTCACACCAAGGCCCTCAAGCGCGAACTGGAATGGGTGCGCAGCAACCCCAAGGCCCGTCAGGCCAAGTCCAAGTCGCGAATGCAGGCCTTCGAGGAGCTGTCGAGCAAGGAGTTCCAGAAGCGCGCCGAAACCCAGGAAATCTACATTCCGCCGGGAGAGCGCATGGGTGACCAGGTCATCGAGGTCAAGGGCATCGCCAAGTCCTTCGGCGACCGTCTGCTCTATGAAAACCTGAGCTTCACCGTGCCCAAGGCCGCCATCGTCGGCATCATCGGCCCCAACGGCGCCGGCAAGACCACGCTGTTCCGCATGATCACCGGCGAGCAGAAGCCGGACGCCGGCGAAGTCGTCGTCGGCCAGAGCATCAAGGTCGCCTACATCGGTCAGATCCGCGACACGCTCGATGACAAGAAGACGGTCTGGGAAGAAGTTTCCGGCGGTCTCGACATCATGAAGGTCGGCGACTATGAAATTCCGTCGCGCGCCTACATCGGCCGCTTCAACTTCAAGGGCCAGGACCAGCAGAAGCGCGTCGGCGAACTCTCCGGTGGTGAGCGCAACCGTCTCCAGCTCGCCAAGATCCTGCAGGCCGGCGCCAACGTGCTGCTGCTCGACGAACCCTCCAACGACCTCGACGTGGAAACCCTGCGCGCGGTGGAAGAAGCCCTGCTGACCTTCCCCGGCGTGGCCATGGTGGTCTCCCATGACCGCTGGTTCCTCGACCGCATCGCCACCCACATCCTGGCCTTCGAAGGCGACGAAGTGGAGTGGTATGACGGTAACTACACCGAGTTTGAGGAGTATCGTCGCAAGAAGCTCGGCAACGATGCCGGCCCCAAGCGCCTCAAGTACAAGAAGATGAGCTGAGCCCGCACTGACCCGGCGGCGGTCAACCCCGCCCCGGGCACAGCGTTATGAAGCACATGATTTCAAAGGAGATGATCATGACTGATGCAACCCAGACCCGCCGCCTGCACCCGCTGATCGCACTGGCCGCAGCCTCGCTGATCCTGCTGTCCGGCATCGGCATCGCCAAGATGATGAACTGGCTGCCGACCAGCAGCGCTGAAGCCCAGGAAGCGACCGAAGCCGACAAGCTCGCCGCCGACGGCAAGGCTGCCGAGGCCAAGGCCGTGGAAGAAAAGGCCGCCAAGGCTGACGAGGAGAAGGCTGCCGCCAAGACCGCCAGCAACAAGTCCGCAAGCTCTTCCAGCTCCTCCGGCAAGGCTGCTGTCTGCTCCAGCTGTGGCGTGGTCACCGCAGTCACCCCGATCAGCCATGCCGCCAAGCCGTCCGGTGTCGGCGCTGTCGCCGGCGCCATCGTCGGTGGCGTGCTCGGCCATCAGGTTGGTGGCGGTGACGGCAAGAAGGTCGCCACGGTGGCCGGCGCCCTCGGCGGCGCCTACGCCGGCAACGCCATCGAAGGCAAGACCCGCTCGACCACCAGCTACCGCGTCAGCGTGCGCTTCGAAGACGGCCATCACGACAGCTACAGCTATGCCCAGGAACCGGGCATGAGCGTGGGCGATCAGGTCCGTGCCGAAGGTGGCGAGCTGGTTCGCCGCTGAGCCCTGGCTGCAGTGACAAAAAAGCCCGCATCAATGCGGGCTTTTTTGTCACTGAGGGTTCTGCAGGACGGCTGACAGCAACTGCCAGTGGCCGAGCCCTGAAGCCCTCGAATCAGCGATCCGGCAGCGTGATGTTGAGCTCCAGCACCGAGCAGTTGCCCTGGCTGTCGAGCTCGACCTGCACCTGATCATCATTGATCGGCACATAGCGGCGGATGACATCGAGGATGTCGCGATGCAGCTGCGGCAGATAGTCCGGCTGGCTGCGACGACCACGCTCGTGGGCCACGATGATCTGCAGGCGCTCTTTCGCCAGCGATGCCGTGGTGTTCTTTTTCTGGCTACGGAAGAAATCCATGAAACTCATGATCAGCCTCCAAACAGACGCTGCAGGAGACCCTTCTTCTGCACTTCGAGGAAGCGATGGGCGACATCCGCACCCAGCAGTCGGTCAACTGCATCGCTGTAGGCCTGGCCGGCATCGCTCTCGGCATCGAAGATCACCGGAACGCCCTGGTTCGAGGCCTTGAGCACGGCCTGCGACTCGGGGATCACGCCCAGCAGCTTGATGGAGAGGATTTCCTCGACGTCGCTGACACCCAGCATCTCGCCGTTCTCGACGCGAATCGGGTTGTAGCGGGTCAGCAGCAGGAATTCCTTGATCGGCTCGAGACCCTGTTCGGCACGACGGGACTTGCTCGACAGCAGGCCGAGCATGCGGTCGGAGTCACGCACCGAGGACACTTCCGGGTTGGTCACGACTATCGCCTCATCGGCGAAGTACATGGCCATGTGGGCGCCCTTCTCGATGCCGGCCGGGGAGTCGCAGATCACGTAGTCGAATTGCTCCGACAGCTCCTTGATCACGCGCTCCACGCCTTCCTCGGAGAGGGCATCCTTGTCGCGGGTCTGGCTGGCGGCGAGCACGAACAGATTGTCGAGGCGCTTGTCCTTGATCAGGGCCTGGTTGAGCGTGGCATCACCCTGGATGACGTTGATGAAGTCGTACACGACACGGCGCTCGCAACCCATGATGAGGTCGAGGTTGCGCAGGCCGACGTCGAAGTCGACGAGTACGGTGCGATGGCCGCGCATGGCCAGGCCGGTACCGATGGCGGCGCTGGTGGTGGTCTTGCCCACGCCACCCTTGCCGGAAGTCACCACAATGATTTTTGCCAAGACTAACGTCCCCACTGCATTCGATTCAGGCCGGAGCCCGGGATGTTCAATTAAAGAAAGATCAACGACTGATCACGTCACCGGAGCACCGGGACGTGTCGCAAAATTCGAGCCAGTATTGTTCAAAGTGCCAGCAGGTTCAACACATCTTCCGCGAGAGCGATCTGGACCGCCTTGCCCCATTGCGGCGTCTTGCGCAGATCCTCGGCGACACGGTAGCGGCCGGCGATGGAAACCAGCTCGGCTTCCAGCGACTGGCAGAAGACACGGGCCTCGGCATTGCCCTGGACACCGGCCAGGGCGCGACCGCGCAACGGTGCGTAGATATGGATGTGACCATCGGCCAGCACCTCGGCACCGGCACTGACCGGAGCCAGCACGACCAGGTCGCCTTCGGCATAGATCTGCTGCCCGCCACGCACCGGCTGGGTGATGATGCGGGTCTCGGCGCGAGCACCAGCCGTCGGCGCGGGAGCGGGAGCGGATGCTGCCGGCGCTGCCGCCTGGGTCTGGGTCGCAGCGCTGTCATCACCACCACGGTCGACTTCGGCACCCTTTCGGCGCAGACCGGCAAGCACCGGAATGCCGATGCCCTGCAGGGAGGCCTGCAGAGCGCGCGGCGCGCGCACGCCGACCAGGCTGACGCCATGGTTGCGGCAGAGTGCCACCAGCGCCGGCCAGTCCGCCGTTTCGGCGGCAACCTGCTCCAGGTTCAGGATGACCGGCGACTGCTGCAGCCAGGCGGCGGCATCGAGGGTGCGGGCGGCGAGCTGGGCGCGCAGATGCTCGGGGTCGGTCGACAACAGCTCCAGCACCGTAGCCGTGAAGGAGCCGCCCTTGAGATTGAAGGCGGGCGTGGCGTCGTGAAGCGGAGCAGCGGAAGAAGCCATGGGAAGTGGGGTCGCAGCGATGGTGTCAGGAAAGGGAATTAGAAACGAGCCGATGTCCGCCAGGCAAGCGGATCATCGGCCGGCAGCATTACTTGTGGGTTTTGAGCAGGGCATTGACCCTGTCGATGTAGGCCTGTTCGGCCGCGGCCTGGCTCATGCCCTTGAGAGCGGCCCAGGCGTCGTACTTGGCACGGTTGATCATGTCGAACATGCCCGGACGGCTGCCGCTGACATCGCCGCTGGATGCCTGCTTGAAGTGCGCGTAGAGCGCCAGCATGTCATCGTTGGAGGGGCGCTGGGTCAGCGTTTTCACATCCAGTTGCGCTTGCGCGAAAGCACTCATCGTTGTTCTCCGGGATAGTGGCCCTTGGTGAGCGTGACGCGCAAAGCCGCGCAGCATGAAGATGCGCTGGCGCGCCACGAACTGCCTGCAACAGTAACAGCACCATCGAAAAAACCACAGCCCCCGAACTGACAGGCCGCCGGCTCTTTTGAGCGGCCGCACAACAAGGCAAACTTGGGCTTTGCCCTGACGAGGACTGCGCATGCGCATCGGTTTCATCGGCATCGGCCTCATGGGCCTGCCCCTCTGCCGCCGCCTGCTGGCCGCCGGCCATCCGCTCGCGGTATGGAACCGTTCGCCGGAGAAGTGCCGTCCCCTCGCCGAACTCGGTGCCGCTGTCGCGACCAGCCCGGCGGCGCTCGCCGCCGGGGTCGACCTGCTGCTGCTCTGCGTCTCCGACACCGCCGCCGTCGAGGCCGTGGTGTTCGGCACTGACGGCATCGCTGCCGGCGCCCATGCCGGTCTGCTGGTGATCGATCACTCCTCCATCGCACCGGCCGCCACGCGCACGCTGGCCGCCCGCCTCGCCGCCACCGGCGTACGCTGGCTGGATGCACCGGTGTCCGGCGGTGTCATTGGCGCCGAAAACGGCACGCTGGTTATCATGGCCGGCGGCAGTGTCGCCGATGTCGAACAGGCCCGCCCCGTGCTCATGAGCTATGCCCAGCGCCTGACGCGCATGGGCGAGGTCGGCGCCGGTCAGGTCACCAAGGTCTGCAACCAGCTCATCGTCGCCGCCAACAGCCTGCTCATCGCCGAGACAGTGGCGCTGGCCGAGCATGCCGGCGTCGATGCCCGCCTGCTGGCACCAGCCCTGGCCGGCGGCTTCGCCGACTCGCTGCCATTCCAGATTCTCGCCCCGCGCATGGCCGAACGCCGCTTCGAGCCGGTGCAATGGAAGGTGCAGACCCTGCTCAAGGACCTCGGCAATGCCCTGACACTGGCCAGCGAGACCGGCAGCAGCGTGCCGCTGGCCAGCCAGGCCGAAGCGCTGATGCGCCGTCATGCCGACAGCGGCCAGGCCGCTGCCGACCTTAGCAGCATCATTGCCCTCCACAGCCAGGGAGCACCGGACTGATGCTGCGCTTCACCGCCAACCTGTCGCTGCTGTTCACCGAGCTGCCGCTGATCGAGCGCTTCGCGGCCGCCCGCGCCGCCGGCTTCCGCGCCGTCGAGATCCAGTTTCCTTACGAGCTGAGCATAGGCGAGATACATCAGGAGCTGGAGCAGCACGAGCTGGAGCTGGTGCTGATCAATGTGCCGGCCGGGGACCTCATGCAGGGTGGCGACGGCCTCGCCGGAGTGCCCGGACGCGAGCAGATGTTCCACCGCGCCGTCATGCAGGCCGTGCCCTATGCGCGCCAGCTCGGCGTGCGCTGCGTCAATGTGCTGGCCGGCCGCCAGCCCGAGGATGGTGATCTCCTGCACTGCCTGCACACGCTGGCCGACAATGCCCGCCATGCCGCCGAGGTTTTCCACTCGATAGGGATCACCACCACGCTGGAGGCCATCAACACCTTCGACATACCGCGCTTCCTGGTCAGCAACATCGCACAGATGCAGGAAATCCTGGAGGCCGCCGATCACCCGGCGCTGAAGATGCAGTTCGACTGCTATCACCTGGCACGCATGGGTGAGGATCTGATCGCCGGATTGCGCGAGAACATCGCCGACATAGGCCACATCCAGTTCGCCGACACACCCGGTCGCGGCGCGCCGGGCAGCGGTGACATCCGCTTCGAGCAGGTCTTCCGCTACATCGAAGAGCTGCCCTACAGCGGCTGGTGCGGCGCCGAGTACCTGCCGGGAAGTGCTGGCAGCACCGCCTCGTTGGCCGGCTGGTGGCCGCGCTGGCGTGATCGCGCCTGAGCCGTCGGCTCAGAGCGCGTCCAGGGCCTCCGACAGGCGCCCGACACCAATCACCTGCAGACCCTCGATGGCCTGCTTGGGCACATTGCTGCGCGGCACGATGGCACGCTTGAAGCCGTGCTTGGCGGCCTCGCGCAAGCGCTCCTGACCATTCGGCACCGGGCGTATCTCACCCGACAGACCGACCTCGCCGAACACCACGAGATCGCTGTCCAGCGGCTGGCCGCGCAGGCTGGAGGTCACCGCCAGCAGTACGGCAAGATCGGAGCCTGTCTCCAGCACCTTGACCCCGCCGACGACATTGACGAAGACATCCTGCCCCATGCTGGCAATGCCGCCATGGCGATGCAGCACCGCCAGCAGCATGGCGAGGCGGTTCTGGTCGAGGCCGACGGCGACGCGACGGGGGTTGCTGAAGGCGTCGTCGACCAGGGCCTGAACCTCGACCAGCAGCGGTCGCGTGCCCTCGCGCGTGACCATGACCACGGAGCCGGGAATCGGCTGGTCATAGCGCGACAGGAAGATGGCGGACGGGTTGGACACCTCGCGCAAACCGCGATCGGTCATGGCGAAAACGCCCAGCTCATTGACCGCGCCGAAGCGATTCTTGACCGCGCGAATGAGGCGGAAGCGCGAATCCGACTCGCCCTCGAAATAGAGCACGCAGTCGACCATGTGTTCGAGCACGCGCGGCCCGGCGAGGGCGCCCTCCTTGGTGACATGACCGACCAGAAAGAGCGCGCAGCCACTCTGCTTGGCATAGCGGGTGAGCAGCGCCGCCGACTCGCGGATCTGCGAAACGCCACCCGGCGCCGACGTCAGGGCCTCGGTGTAGAGGGTCTGGATGGAGTCCACGACCAGCACCTGCGGCTGCTCGGCGCGTGCCGTGGCGATGATGTTCTCGACGCTGGTCTCGGCCATGAGCTTGAGACGCGACATCGGCAATTCGAGACGGCGGGCACGCATGGCCACCTGGGCCAGCGACTCCTCGCCGGTGATGTAGAGCGCCGGCAGGCTTTCGGCAAGATGGGTCAGGGTCTGCAGCAGGATGGTCGACTTGCCGATGCCGGGGTCGCCGCCGATCAGCACCACCGACCCGGTCACCAGACCCCCGCCGAGCACGCGATCAAGCTCCGACAGACCGCTGTCTATACGCTTCTCGGCACGCGTGCTGACCTGGTCCATGACCGTGACGGCACCGGCCTGGCCGGTATAGCCGCCGGCACGAGGACCCTTGCTGACGGGCGCCTTGACGGACTCGGCGATGGTGTTCCAGGCGCTGCAATCGGCGCACTGACCGGACCACTTGGAAAACTCACTGCCGCAGGCAGTGCAGGCATAAACGGTTTTGGCGACCTTGCTCATGGGGCTTGCAGTCTTCCACATATAAAAAGCCCCGCCATCTGACGGGGCGCTGCCCGTCGCTATAGCGGGCAGAGGGAGCGGCACATGGCCGCCTTGTCGACTGCGTCACTTCAGGTGATGCAGCCGAAACTCGGGTTTGCTGGCGAACGGATTGATGATCGTGTCGTCGTCCGCCATGAATATAGCCTCGGGGTGCTGCATCAGCATAGTCCGCTGCACCTCTTCCACCTTGGCCAGGTCTCGCACTCCTATGGTCATGAGGTACTGGCCCGCCTCAAGTGCATCATGGAACGGCTCGAACTTGTAGTTTTCATGGCTGAGACCGACCATGCCGCCAACCCAGGCGCCAAAGAAGCCGATCAGAACCATGACGGCCAGGAAACCACCCCAGCCCAGTGGAAAGCCCAGCGGTTCGGTCATGGCCAGCAGGAGCGCGAAGAGCAGGCCTATCGCCCCGCCCGCGAGCGCACCACGCTCACCGGAATGCACCACGTCGGTACGATCGACGAGGGTGCCGTCATGCAAATGGTGGCTGCGAATGCCATCTTCATCCTTGCTGATGACACGATAGGCATCGTGACCGATATCCATGGTCCTCAGACTGACCACCATGGCCTCCGCCGTGTCCAGTCTGTGCATGAGATACATGAGCGTGTGCATGGCTTGCCTCCTGACTGGCGACCACATGGCCGCCACCGGGACTTTCACATTCAGTGTAGTCCCGGCCCCGTCGAAGGAAGCTGTCGCGATTAGACGGATTTCTTGTATCCGCCAGCGCCTTATGGCGCAGCGAGATAAGCCGGGCGGCGCACGCGTGCCGTCAGGCGGCAGAACAGCTCGTAGCTGATGGTTCCGGCGGCGGCGGCGACCTCATCGGCCGACAGACCCCGACCCCAGAGCACGACCTCGTCACCCGGCACGGCCTCGACCTCGCCGAGATCGACCGTGATCATGTCCATGGAAACGCGACCGGCGAGACGGCAACGCTGGCCATTGACCAGCACCGGCGTGCCGCTGGGAGCATGACGCGGATAACCGTCGCCATAGCCTATGGCGACCACGGCAATGCGGGTGGCGCGCTCGGCGATCCAGGTACCGCTGTAGCCCACGGCCTCACCCGGCTGCACCGCGTTCACCGCGATCACGCGCGAATGCAGTGTCATGACCGGCTGCAGGCCGAAGGACTCGGCACTCTGCTCGGCAAAGGGCGAGCTGCCGTAGAGGGCGATGCCCGGACGCATCCACTCGCCAGTGGTTTCCGGCCAGGCCAGGATGGCCGCCGAGTTGGCCAGGCTGTCCGGCATCGCGCTGCCCTGCTCGCTCGTCAGGGTCTGCTGCAGGGCACGAAAACGGCCCAGCTGCAGATCGGTCTGGTTCGATGCCAGCTCGTCGGCGGCAGCGAAATGCGTCATCAGCCCGATGCGGCTGACACAGCCGGCAGCCGCCAGCTGACGACAGGCGCGCAGGGCATCAGCCGGACGGAAGCCGAGGCGATTCATGCCGGTGTTGATCTTCAGCCAGACCATCAGCGACTGACCGACCGGCGCCGCCTGCAACAGCGCCAGCTGCTCGGGACAGTGCACCGCCAGCTGCAGCTCGGCGCTGCGCGCGGCCTCCAGCTCGGCGGCGGTGAACACGCCCTCGAGCACGGCGATGGGCGCCGTTATGCCCATGGCGCGCAAAGCCAGCGCCTCGTCAATGAAGGCGACACCGAAGCCGTCGACCTGACCCTGCAGCCAGGGCGCCACGGTCGCCACACCATGACCGTAGGCATCGGCCTTGACCATGGCGAGCAGACGGCTCTGCGGCATGTGCGCACGCAGCACGGCGATGTTGCCGGTCAGCGCCTGCGGGTCCAGGGTCAGCCAGGTGTCACGCATGCTCAGTACTGCTCCATGTCCCGGTAGTGCTCGGGCGCAAGATCCTCGAAGCGTGTGTACTTGCCGAGGAAGGCGAGGCGGAGGCTGCCGATGGGGCCGTTACGCTGCTTGCCGATGATGATCTCGGCGGTGCCCTTGTCCGGCGACTCCGGGTTGTAGACCTCGTCACGGTAGATGAACATGATGACGTCGGCGTCCTGCTCGATGGCGCCGGATTCACGCAGGTCGGACATGACCGGGCGCTTGTTCGGACGCTGTTCCAGCGAGCGGTTGAGCTGCGACAGTGCGATCACCGGACACTCCATCTCCTTCGCCAGCGCCTTCAGCGAGCGCGAGATTTCCGAGATTTCGTTGACGCGGTTGCTTTCCAGGCCGGGCACACGCATGAGCTGGAGGTAGTCGACCATGATCAGGCCGAGACCACCCTGCTCGCGCGCGACGCGGCGGGCGCGGGTACGGACATCATTGGGGCTGAGCGAGGCCGAGTCGTCGACCAGCAGCTTGCGCTCGGCCAGCAGCGTCATGGTCGAGGTCAGGCGCGGCCAGTCGTCATCCTCGAGCTTGCCAGAACGGACACGGCCCTGATCGATGCGACCCAGCGAAGACAGCATACGCATGACGATCTGCTCGGCCGGCATTTCCATGGAATAGACCAGCACCGGCAGCTCGGAACGCATCAGCACGTTCTCGACCAGGTTCATGGCGAAGGTCGTCTTGCCCATGGAGGGACGCGCCGCGACGATGACCAGATCGCCCTTCTGCAGGCCCGAGGTGCGGTCGTCGAGATCGGTGAAGCCGGTGCTGAGACCGGTGATGGCCTCGTCCGACTGGAACAGGCGGTCGATGCGGTCCAGCGCCTTGCCCAGCAGCGGCTTGAGCAGCTGCGGACCGTTGCCCTTCTGCTGCTGCTCGGCGATGGCGAAGATCTTGCGCTCGGCCTGGTCGAGGATGTCCTGGGCGGTCGCGCCCTGCGGCTGGAACGCCGTATCCGACACCTCATTGCTGATGCGGATGAGCTGACGCAGCACCGAGCGCTCACGCACGATGTCGCCATAGGCGGCGATGTTCGTCGCCGACGGCGTGTTGCGCACCAGCTCGCCGAGGTAGGCCAGGCCACCGGCATTGTCGAGTTCGCCGAGGCGGCTGAGCGTTTCCGAGATCGTCAGGGCATCACGCGGGCTGCCTTCGGCCGCCAGCAGATAGATGGCGCGGAAGATCAAGCGGTGATCGCGGCGATAGAAGTCTTCCTCGCTGACGCGGTCGGAGACACGGTCCCAGGCCTGCTCGTCGAGCATGAGGCCGCCGAGCACGGCCTGCTCGGCCTCCAGGGAGTGCGGCGGCAGCTTGAGCGCGGCGAGCGCGTTGTCGGCAGAGGTCATGGTGGCAGAGTTGTTCATGGCGGTTTCACGGATGACTGATCGCTAGCTTATGCCGAAAACCGGCCAGCCCAAAGCGTGGGGTGCATAAAAACAAACAGGGCGCCCGAGTTGCCCCGGGCGCCCTGTCTGTTGACCTGCGGTCAGGGTGGCATCGCTTATTCGGCGACGACCAGCACCTTCATGTTGGCCATGATGTCGCTGTGAACCTGCACGGCGATCTCGTACTCGCCAGTGTGGCGCAGCGGACCGGTCGGCAGACGCACTTCGCTCTTGTCGACGGCAACGCCGGCGGCAGTAGCGGCATCGGCGATGTCGCGGTTGCCCACGGAGCCGAACAGCTTGCCTTCGTCACCGGCCTTGGAGGACACGGTCACGGTCAGCTCGCCCAGTGCAGCGGCACGAGCTTCGGCGGCAGCCAGCACTTCGGCTTCCTGACGCTCCAGTTCGGCGCGACGGACTTCGAAGTCAGCCAGGTTCCTGACCGTGGCAGGCAGAGCCTTGCCCTGCGGGATCAGGAAGTTGCGGCCGAAGCCGGGCTTGACGTCAACCTTGGCGCCGAGGGCGCCCAGGCCCTTGATTTTT
Organism: Perlucidibaca sp.; assembly: GCA_023265995.1. GTDB lineage: Bacteria > Pseudomonadota > Gammaproteobacteria > Pseudomonadales > Moraxellaceae > Perlucidibaca. Next base: position 153,757 of record JAHFSA010000004.1, on the reverse strand, counting down.
TCCAGCAGAATAACTTGCATCACGCACCCCAGCCTTAGACGTGGTTATCGGTGTACGGCATCAGAGCCAGGTAGCGGGCCTGCTTGATAGCGAGGGTCAGCTGACGCTGGTAGCGTGCCTTGGTACCGGTGATACGGCTCGGGACGATCTTGCCGTTTTCAGTGATGAACTGCTTCAGGGTCTCCACATCCTTGTAATCGATGTAGGTGACCTTGTCGGCCGTGAAACGGCAGAACTTGCGACGACGATAGAAACGCGCCATGGTTTCCTCTCCTTAATCTTGTCTGTCTAGCGTCTGCGCGTGCAGCACGAGTTTTTCACTCTCGCGGTAACTGGCCGGAGCCAGGAAACCGCTGATCACGATCCGGTCACCCAGGCTCAAGGCCCGGGCCAGGTTCACCAGCTCGCCGGCAAGATGCACGGTGAGCACGAGGCGAACCTCGCGTGCCGACCCGGCCTCCAGTTGTCTGGAGCGGTGCGTCACCAGGATATCCTGATGCGCAACCCCGGCGGGGCTGACACGGGGCGGGTACTGCTTTTCCAGTACACCGCTGATTCGGAGCGCGTTCTGCTCCACGTAGACGATTACCGTATGTTATTCAGCGGAAGCCGAGAGTTCCTGGCCATCGTCGGAACGGGCGGCCTTGCGGGCACGCTTTTCTTCCGCACCCTTGGCAAGGATGGATTCTTCGACAATCGCTTCGTCACGACGGATGACCAGGCTGCGGATCACGGCGTCGTTGTAGCGGAAGGCTTCTTCCAGTTCGGCACGGACGGCATCGCTGCACTCGATGTTGAGCAGGATGTAGTGGGCCTTGTGGATCTTGTTGATCGGGTAGGCCAGCTGGCGGCGGCCCCAATCTTCCAGGCGGTGAATGGTGCCGCCCGATTCTTTGACCATCCCGGTGTAACGCTCGACCATGGCGGGCACTTGCTCGCTCTGGTCAGGGTGCACCAGGAACACGACTTCATAATGACGCATCGGATTGTGCTCCTTACGGATTGAACAGCCCCGGCGACAACCGCCGGAGCAAGGAGTACGAGCCATCTGGCAGCCGTTGCCGGCCGGCGCAGTTCGCTCGCGACCTCGACGGATCACGGAGACCCGGTCGAAGGACGCGCGAATATACAGGCGAAGTGTTGAAATTTCAAGCGGAAATGCAGAGCTGGCTGCATGAAGGGGGAGGGGGTGCTCGTTAAAACCCGCCGTGAACCCATCCCTGGGGGCTCGGGCTCGGCATCCCTGCCTCGCACGGTTTTCCCGAGCACCCCCTCCCCCTTCACACAGCCGACACTGACCCTCTGCTGAAGATCAGCCCTTGCGCTGACGCACGGCCTCGAACAAGGCGACGCCGGTGGCGACGCTGACGTTGAGGCTTTCGATCTGACCGGCCATGGGGATGTAGGCCAGGTGATCGCAGAGCTCGGCGGTGAGACGGCGCAGGCCGCTGCCTTCGGCGCCCATGACCACGGCCAGCGGCCCCTTGAGGTCGATGTCGTAGAACGCGCGAGCACCCTCGCCGAGGCTGGTGCCGACGGTCCAGATGCCCTCGTCCTTGAGCTGCTTGAGCGTGCGCGCGAGGTTGGTGACCTGGATGAACGGGATCAGCTCGGCAGCACCGCAGGCGACCTTGCGCACCACCGGCGTCAGGCCGACGGCCTTGTCGCGCGGGGCGATGACGGCATGGACACCGGCAGCTTCGGCGGTGCGCAGGCAGGCGCCGAGGTTGTGCGGGTCGGTGACCGCATCGAGGATGAGCAGAAAGGGCGGCACATCGAGGCTGTCGAGCAGTGCTGCGAGGTCGTTGTCGTCACCAGCCACGCGCTCGCGCACACGCGCCAGCACACCCTGGTGGCGACCACCTTCGGCGAGCTGATCGAGGGCATCACGCTCGCGGAAAGCCACCGGCAGACCAAGCTGACGCGCCTGCTGCACGATGGGATTGAGGCGGGCGTCTTCGCGGGTATTGAGCGCCTGCAGTTCCAGCACGCGCTCGGGTTCGTTGGCCATGAGAGCCTGCACGGTGTGCAGGCCGTAAACCCAGGACATTTTCGACATCAGGCCCTCCCGGCTCAGCGTCTGCGCGTACGCGGCTTGCTGCCGGACTTGCCGGCACCCTGAGCCTGACCGGCGCCCTGGCCGGAGGCCTTGCCACCGCCCTTGCCGCCCTGACCAGCGCGCGCGCCATCGGCACGCGGCTTGCGGCCGCCTTCCTTGCCCTTGCCTTCGCCCGGGATCTCGCCTTCGCGCAGACGCTCGCGCAGCGAACGCTTGCCGGTGGAGCCACCGGAGAGCAGCTCGAAGTCCATCTTGCGCTCGTCGAGATTGACGGCGGCGACCTTGATGCGCACCGGCTCGCCAATGGCGAAACGGCGGCGGGTACGCTCGCCTTCGAGGCGATGGAAGGTGGCATCGAAGCTGTAGTAGTCATCACGCAGCTGGCTGATGTGTACCAGACCCTCGACGTAGACCTCCTTGAGCTCGACGAAGAAGCCGAACGAGGTCACCGCCGAGATCACGCCGTCGAACTCCTCGCCGACGCGATCCTGCATGTATTCGCACTTGAGCCAGGCCATGACATCACGCGTGGCTTCATCGGCGCGGCGTTCGGTCATCGAGCAGTGCTCGCCGAGCGCCATCATCTGCACCTGGCCGGGCAGCGGCTCGACCTTGCCGCCAAGGGCACCCTTGATGGCACGCCCCATGCGCTGCAGCGGCGTGACTTCGTGCGCACCGACCAGGATGTTGCGGATGGCGCGGTGCAGCAGCAGGTCGGGGTAGCGACGGATCGGCGAGGTGAAGTGCGAGTACGCCTCGTAGGCCAGACCGAAGTGACCCAGGTTGTCCGGCGAGTACACCGCCTGCGACAGCGAGCGCAGCAGCATGGTCTGGATGATGTGGCTGTCCGGACGATCGGCGATCTGGTTGATGACAGCGAGGAAGTCGGCCGGCTTCGGCTTCGCGGTGGCGGTGAAGCGCAGGCCGAGAGCCTGCAGGAAACCGCGCAGCTTGATCAGCTTCTCGTTCTGCGGACCTTCGTGGTTGCGGAACAGCGCCGGCATCTTGGCCTTCAATACATAGGCGGCGGATGCCACGTTGGCCGCCAGCATCATCTCCTCGATGAGCATGTGCGCCTTGTTGCGCGTGACCGGCACGATGCGCTCGATCTTGCGATCCGGCCCGAACATGATGCGGGTCTCGCCGCTGTCGAAGTCGAGGGCGCCACGCTCTTCGCGCACGGCGCGCAGAACCTTGAACAGGTCATAGAGCGTGTGCAGCGATTTCTGCACCGGCTCCGGCCAGCGCTTCTGCAGCTCGGCAGCCTCGCGACCTTCCGGCTGTTCGAGATAGGCACTGACCTGGGTATAGGTGGTGCGCGCCTGCGAATGCATCACTGCCGGGTAGAACGTGCTGCCGGTCATGCGGCCGGCGGCAGAGAAGGTCATGTCGCAGACCATGCACAGGCGGTCGACATGCGGATTCAGCGAGCACAGGCCGTTGGAGAGGATCTCCGGCAGCATGGGCACGACGAAGCCGGGGAAGTAGACGGAGTTGCCGCGCGCCTTGGCCTCGGTATCCAGCGCCGTGTCCGGACGCACATAGTGCGAGACATCGGCGATGGCCACCACCAGACGGTAGCCGCCACCCTTGCGCTTCTCGGCATAGACGGCGTCGTCGAAGTCCTTGGCGTCTTCGCCGTCGATGGTCATCAGCGGCAGCGCGCGCAGGTCGACACGACCGGCCTCGGTCTTCGCGGCCTCGTCCACCAGCGGCGACAGCGTGGCGATTTCAGCCTCGACGGCCGACGACCAGTCGTGGGGAATCTCGTAGTTGCGCAGGGCAATGTCGATTTCCATGCCCGGCGCCATGTAGTCGCCCAGCACCTCGACGATGCGCCCGGTGGCCAGACCGCGATGGCTGGGATACTCGCTGATCTCGATGCTGACGAACTGATCCGGCTGCGCCTCTATGCCGCCCGGGGCGACAACGATTTCCTGGGTGATGCGCGGGTTGTCCGGCATGACATAGGCAACGCCGTCCTCTTCGCGGTAACGACCGACCAGATGGGTATAGCGGCGCTGCTCGACGCGCACCACGACGCCTTCGCGACGCCCCTTGTGGTCATAGCCGCCGATACGCACGCAGGCGATGTCGCCATCGAAGAGCAGACGCATCTGACGCGACGGCAGGATCAGGTCCTGGCCGCCCTCGTCCGGGATCAGGAAACCGAAGCCGTCCTTGTGGCCCTGCACGCGACCACGGATCAGCTCCTCGTCGTGCAGCGGCTGATAGGCGCCGCGGCGATCACTGCGCAGCTGGCCGTCGCGGCTCATGGCAATCAGACGACGGCGCAGGGCCTCTTCGCGCTCGGGTTCGAAAATGCCGTAGTGGTGAGCCAGCTGCGGATGCGTCAGCGGCTTGCCCAGCTCGTCCAGGGTCGCGAGAATCATCTCGCGGCTCGGCACCGGGTTCTCGTAGCGTTCGGCCTCGCGTGCTGCGTGCGGGTCCTGCGGAAGGTTGTCTTTCTTGCGACTCATGCGCGATCTCGAAAAATTTTGCGCATTCTACACCAAGCGTGTTGACACGCCCCGAACTGATCCTTATATTTCGCGGCCTCACCTGCCCAGGTGGCGAAATTGGTAGACGCGCTAGCTTCAGGTGCTAGTGGCCGAAAGGTCGTGGAGGTTCAAGTCCTCTCCTGGGCACCATATTCCGGAAAGGCCGATCATTGATCGGCCTTTCTGCTTTCCGGACCTCTCAGCATACGCTCCCGCCATCCGTCCGGATACTCGCTCAACATGCCAGCAGCGCAGCCATAATTGGCGCCATACGCAAAAAGCGAATGGCCGCCTCATGGATACCGCCGCACACCATACCCGTCAAACCAGGACCGGCACCCAGGTCACCTGCTGGCAACTGCTGCCCGGCCTGAGCCTGGAAGCGCACTGGCATCCGCCATTGCAGCTGGAGACCGTGCGCCTGCTGCCGACGACCGACAACATCCGCCCCGGCAGCGACAACTGCGACGCCCCCACGGCGGCGAACATGACCCTGCTGCTCTGGCTGAGCTGCGAGAAGGCCAGCGGCGAGCTGGCACTGGATGATCCACTGCAGGCCGAACTGGCCATGGCCATCATGACCCTGAAAGCAGAAAGCCTGCGCATGGCAGGCTTTCTAGATGCACGACCGGCAGAGGGCGCGAATGTCACGCCCCTGCAGGCACCGGCTTACAGCATGAAGTGAATCTGCATTTCACCGACCAGGAAACCGAGCACGGCACCAACCAGGATCAGTGACCATTCGTCTTCCTTGAAGGCCGGACGAAGCATGCCTTCGAACTCTTCCGACGTCAGATCCTGCATGCGCGCGACTAGGGTGGCGCGGATGTCCATGGCGTCTTCGGCATAGGACTCGACGTGCTTCATGGTCTCCGGCATCTGCGCCATGATGCGGTCGGCGATCGTCTTCTTCATCTCGATGTAGTTCTGGCTGCCGACAGCATAGACCACCAGCGGACGCGCGATGCCGGCCTGGTCATCGACCGTGCGCTTCACGTTCTTGTGGATGAGTTCCATGATGCGATCGGCGAAGGCGCCGCGGAACAGCTCCTCCATCATGTTGCCCGGCGTCAGCAGCTGCTTGGAGATGAGCGCGGCGTAATCGGCGGCGACTTCCTTCTGACGCTTGAGGAACAGACCCTGGAAGGTCATGCCCATGATCTTCTTCGGGTACAGCGGACGGAACATCATCTGCAGCGCGACATAGTCGCTGAAGAAGCCGACGAAACCGCCGAAGGCCGGCAGCATCCAGGGCTGACGGAAGACCAGCCAGCACACCATCTGCACCATGCCGATGCCGAAGCCGAAGGCGAAGCCGGCATTGCTGAAGAACTTGAACTCCTGGCGACCGACCTTGCGGAAGATGTCATTGAGCAGGCGCTTGTCCTTCAGCAGGTTGCTGATGACCATGTGCTTGATATCGAAGTACTTGTCGATGTTGCCCTGCACTTCCATCATGATCGACGCGACGATGGCCGGGGCCTCGCCCTTGACGCGCTGGATGATCTTCTGGCGCGCGAAGTCCGGCATGCCCTCCCAGAGGCCCGGCTGATACTGCTGGGCGACATCGCGCACGATGTCCTCGGCAGCCGCCATCATGGGCACTTCGATTTCCTTGGCAATGCGCTGCGGATCGAGGCGGGCGAAGATCTCGGAAGGCTTGATCAGCTTGCTGGTCATCAGGTTGACGGCGATGGCCGCCATCTTCTCGGCCTTGCGCGGCACGATACCCTGCCAGCCGAAGATCGGCTTGATGCCGACGAACTCCAGCGGCGCGAACATCATCTGGATGGCGACCACCTTGGTCACGTATCCGATGACGCCGCTGATGATGGGGATGGAGATGTAAAGCCACATGTCGGCTTTGAAATCGGTGATCAGCTGATCAAGCATGTTGCCATTCCTTTGCACTCGGCATGCCGCGAGCCCGACCGGGCCCGTGTCACGGGGACTCGGCTGCCTTCTGATTCTTGTTGGCTTTTTTCTTGTGTGAAGCGAGGGGCTTCCTTGCCCCTTATCATGCCCAAAAATGCGGCAATGACAATCGTCTGCGGCGCCGGATCAGAAACTCTCGGCAAGAATCTGACGACTGACCTCTTCATTGCGCAGTGCCTTGGCGCGAATGTCTTCCGAAATCATCTCGGCGAGCTTGCCGCCAACCAGCGGCACGCCACACTCGACCGTCCACGACAGCCGGTTGATGGTGCGGCCATCCTCCTCGCTGAGCTGCATGGTCGCCGAGATGGTGATCACCGAAGCCGACTTGTTGACGAAACTCACGCTGCCGGTGGCGGTAGCCGTGTCCCAGCAATCGGTCTGTTCGATCTCGACCGCCTGATCCGGCTTGATGAACTTCTGCGCCAGCGCCGGCAGCTTGATGCTGGGCCTGCCCTTGACACGGGTCATCACGGTGAAGCGGGTGCCATCCATGCCGGCGGACAGCACCTCGGCCTCTTCGTGAGCCATCAGCTCGAGCTTGCGCTCGAAATAGCGACGATCGGTCAGCATCGCCATGACACGCGCCAGCGGCGCGTCCCAGGTCAGGCGGGTTTCGAACTTCATGACGGGCTCCTTACTGGAAAGGGTGGCGCAGCACGATGGTTTCTTCGCGATCAGGACCGGTGGAGATGATGTCGATCGGGCAACCGACCAGCTCCTCGATACGCTTGATGTAGGCACGGGCATTGGCCGGCAGCTTGTCCAGATCCTGCACGCCGACGGTGGATTCGCTCCAGCCCGGCAGCTCTTCGTAGATCGGGGTGACGCTGTCGTAGGCCACGGCATCCGACATCATGCCTTCGATGCAGCCCGGCTCGCGGGTTTCGTAGCCGGTGCAGATCTTCACGCTGGCGAGACCGTCGAGCACGTCGAGCTTGGTCAGGCAGAGGCCGGAGATGGAGTTCAGCTCGACCGCGCGACGCAGCACGACGGAATCGAACCAGCCGCAGCGACGGGCACGACCGGTGGTGGAGCCGAACTCGTGGCCGACCTTGGCGAGATGGGCGCCGGTTTCATCGAACAGTTCGGTCGGGAACGGGCCGCCGCCGACACGCGTGGTGTAGGCCTTGGTGATGCCGAGCACATAGTCGAGATAGAGCGGGCCGAAGCCGGAACCGGTGGAGGTGCCGCCGGCGGTGGTGTTCGACGAGGTCACGTAGGGATAGGTGCCGTGGTCGATGTCGAGCAGCGAACCCTGCGCGCCTTCGAACATGATGCGCGCACCGGCGCGACGGAAGTCATGCAGGATGCCCGGCACGTCGGCGACCAGGTCGCGCAGCTGCTCGCCCCAGGCCAGCGCCAGCTCCAGCGTCGACTGGAAGTCGATGGGATCGACCTTGTAGTAATTGGTGAGCTGGAAGTTGTGGTAGGCGATGATCTCGCCAAGCTTGGCTGCCAGCGTTTCACGACGATAAAGGTCGGCGAGGCGGAGGCCGCGACGGGCGACCTTGTCTTCGTAGGCCGGACCGATGCCGCGGCCGGTGGTGCCGATGGCGGACTTGCCGCGAGCGGCTTCACGCGCCTTGTCGAGGGCGACGTGGTAGGGAAGGATCAGCGGGCAGGCGGCAGAGACCTTGAGGCGCTCGCGCACCGGCACACCCTTGGCTTCCAGGTAGGCCATTTCCTTGAGCAGCGCATCCGGCGCCAGCACGACACCGTTGCCGATCAGGCACTGCACGCCTTCGCGCAGGATGCCGGACGGAATCAGGTGCAGCACGGTCTTCTCGCCGGCAACCACCAGCGTGTGGCCGGCATTGTGGCCGCCCTGGAAGCGTACGACCGCCTGTGCATTGTCCGTCAGCAGATCAACGATCTTGCCTTTGCCTTCATCACCCCATTGGGTGCCCAGAACGACAACATGCTTGCCCATGACTCAGTCTCGAAAGGTTCAGGATTCAGGAAACAAGGGGGCGCACTTGCCAGCGGCCCGCCTCGCAAATCAGTTCGCGGTCACAGCCGGCGGTGGCGGCATCCAGCGTCGCCCCCGGCAGCTGCTGCAGTACACGTTCACCGGCGGCGCGCGCCTGCGCCACTGCGGCACGCAGCGCCAGCTCATCGCCGGCCGGAGCCAGGATGCCGCGCGCCGGCAGCGGCGCCACATCGAAATCCAGCCACTGCTTGAGATCGGCGCTGAAGCCGGTGGCCGGACGGGCACGCCCGAAGGCCTCGCCGACACGGTCATAGCGGCCGCCCTTGGCGACTTCGCTGCGCTGACCCGGCACATAGGCGGCGAACACCAGACCGGTGTGATAGTGGTAGCCGCGCAGCTCGCCGAGGTCGACATAAAGCGTGACCTGGGGGTGCGAAGCCTGCAGGGCGGTCACCACGGCATCGAGATCGCTCAGCGCCCGCTGCACGGCGGCCGGGGCGGCGCCCCAGACGGCAGTGGCGCGAGTCAGCACGGCAACATCGCCACAGAGGGTCGGCAGCGGCTGCAGCGCGGCCGGCGTCGCGGTCAGCTGCGGCAGCTCGGCGGCCCACTCCGGCAGCGACTTGCGCGCCAGGATGTCCTGCAGACGGGCTTCAGCGTCGGCATCGAGACCGGCGGCCTGCGCCAGGGCACGGAAAATGCCGACATGGCCGAGATCGAGGTGGATGTCGCGGGCACCGGCGAGCGCGAGGCCGTCGAGCATGAGGCGGATGACTTCGATGTCGCTCTCGACACCGGCATGACCGTAAAGCTCGGCACCGATCTGCACCGGGCAGCGCGAGGCCGACAGTCCGGTGGGACGGGTTTGCAGCAGGGTGCCGGCATAGCAGTAGCGAGCCGGGCCGTCGACCGGCAGGCAGTGGGCGTCGAGACGCGCCACCTGCGGCGTCATGTCGGCGCGCACGCCCATGAGACGGCCGCTGAGCTGATCGGTGATCTTGAAGGTGAGATCGGCCAGGTCACGCCCGGAGCCGGTCAGCAGGGAATCCAGGTACTCCATGAGCGGCGGGAACACGAGGGCGTAGCCCCAGCTGGCAAAGCGATCCAGCAGGCGGCGACGCAGCGCCTCCAGCCGCGCCGCTTCCGCAGGCAGCACATCCGCCACCCCATCGGGCAGCAGCCAGGCATCGACCGGTTTGACCATGATTTCTCGCACGCTCAGACACAAAAAAACCGAGTTTGCGCTCGGTTCGGAATAGTTTATCACAGGAAAGAGGGAAGTGCCCAAAGTGCCGGACTGGCCTGAAAAGCCTGCCGGAGAGGACTGAAAAACCCCCTCCGGCAGGCCGGCACGCATCACTTCTGCTTCATGTAGCGCAGGAACTCGTTGTCACCCTTGAGCACCATGACATCGCCGGGCTTGTTGAAGGTCTGGCGATAGGCCTGCAGCGAGCGATAGAAACGGTAGAACTCGGCATCCTGGCCAAAGGACTTGCGGGCAATGCCGGCAGCCTCGGCATCACCCTGGCCGCGCAGGACTTCCGACTGGCGATAGGCCTCGGCCAGAATCACGCGCTGCTGGCGATCCGCTTCCGACTTGATGCGGTCGGACATTTCCGTGCCCTGCGAACGATGCTCGCGAGCCTCGCGCTCGCGCTCGGTGCGCATACGGTTGTAGATCGACTCGACGGTGGAGCCCGGGAAATCGACGCGCTTGACGCGCACATCGATGACCTGGATGCCGAACTCGCGGCTGGCCACCACGTTGACCGCCTTGGTCAGGTCCTGCATGAGCTGCTCGCGCTGACCGGCCACCACCTCGTGCACGGTGCGCTCGGAGACACGGTTCTTGAGACCGTCGCGCACCAGCGGCAGCAGCCGCGCCTCGGCCTCGCGGGTCATGCCGCCAGTGGCGGTGAAGAAGCGCTTCACATCATCGACGCGCCATATGACATAGGCATCGATGATGAGGAACTTGCTTTCCTTGGTGAGGAATTCGGTGCGCTCGGCATCACTGACCTGGAGTCGGGCATCGAAGCGCCTGACCTCGTTCATCAGCGGCACCTTGAAGTGCAGACCAGGCTTGAGGTCGGCCTCGACCACTTCGCCGAAGCGCAGCAGCACGGCGCGCTCGGTGGCCTGCACGGTGTAGAAGGCGCTGTTGACGAGGAACAGCAGGAACAGGGTGACGGTCAGCGCCGTCGTGCTACGCGGGCCCATCAGCGCGCCTCCTCGAGATTGCGGCCGCCACGGGTCGCGTCGCGATTGCTGCTGGTCTGCGCCGGCGGAATGACCGCGCCCGAGGGCTGAGCCTCGGCTGCCGGCACATTGCCTGCTGCCGCATTGGCCCCAGTCAGCTTGTCCATGGGGATGTAGAGCAGCGGCGCGGCCCCATTGGGCTCGACCACGATCTTGCTGGTCTTGCTCAGCACGGCTTCCATGGTCTCCAGATACAGACGGCTGCGCATCACCGCCGGGTTCTGGCGATATTCGCTCAGCAGCCCCTTGAAGCGGGCAGCATCACCCTCGGCACGATCAACCACTTCCTGCTTGTAGGCAGTGGCATCAGCCACCAGACGCGCGGCCTGGCCACGCGCTTCCGGCACGATGCCGTTGGCATAGGTTTCGGCCTGGTTCTTCAGGCGTTCCTTGTCTTCCTTGGCGCGGATCACGTCATCGAAGGCAGCCTTCACTTCCTTCGGCGGCAAGGCTTCAAGGATGTTGACGTTGCGCACGCTGAGACCGGTCTTGTAGCGATCAAGATAGGACTGCAGACGCGGCAGCATGTCCTGGGCCAGGCGCGAACGGCCTTCGCCCAGCACCTGGGTCATCTTGGCGTTGCCGACGACATGGCGCAGCGCGGACTCGGTGGCATGCGAAAGCGTCGACTGCGGATCAGCCACGGCCAGCACATAGAGGCGCGGATCGGCGATGCGGTACTGCACCGACAGCGAGATATCCACGATGTTCTCGTCTTCGGTGATCATGCTGGCACTGAGCGGCATCTGATCGGTGCGCTCGACATTGACCTTGCGCAGGCTGTCGATCAGCGGCGGATGCCAGTGCAGACCAGCGGTCTGCACGCTCTGGAACTCGCCGAAACGCAACAGCACGGCACGTTCGGCCTGCTCGACGCGATAGAAGCCGAAGATCGCCCAGAGGCCGACGGCGCCAACCAGCAGCAGGCGCGACAGCTGCTTCTCTCCCTGCGGATTGCCTCCGCCCAGGAGTCCCTGCAGCTTGTCCATGAAACTACCGCCTCCGGAGCCGCCCTGGCCACGGCCGCCCGATGGCTGCCTGCCCCACGGATCCTGATTGCCGTCGCCGGGCTGCTGTCCCGACCCGGGTTGATTCCACGCCATCTGGCACTCCTGTCAATAAATACTGCGGCTACCGCCGTCAGAAGCCGTCTTCCACCGCGACATCGGCGCGGGTCAATCCTTCTCGCGCCAGGCACTGGCCGAGGTCCGGCACCTGGATACGCACCTGCAAGCGACAACCACCCGCCTCATCCGGCAGTTCCTGCAGCACGACTCCGAGACTGTAGAGGCGCGAACGCAGACGCGCCAGCTCCGGCGGCAATGCCAGCCACAACACTTCCCAGGGTGTCGCCAGCGAGGCCCGCATGGCCTCCAGCAACTGCGGCAACCCGGTACCATCACGCGCCGACAGCCAGACCGCCAGCGGGCGACCGAATTCGTCGTACTCGATGCGGGGTTGCTGCCCCGGCAAGGCATCGAGCTTGTTGTACACCAGAAGTACCGGTGCTGTCGCACCCACTTCGGACAAGACGCTCTGCACCGCCTCCAGGTGGACATCGCGCTCGCCACTGGCGGCATCGACGATATGCAGCAGCAGGTCGGCCTGCACGGTCTCTTCCAGCGTCGCCCGGAAGGCATCGACCAGTTGATGCGGCAGATGGCGGACAAAGCCCACGGTGTCGGCCAGCACCAGCGGCCCTATGCCGTCGAGCTCGATGCGACGCAGGGTTGGGTCAAGGGTGGCAAAGAGCTGGTCGGCGGCATAGACGTCGGCACCGGCGAGGCGGTTGAACAAGGTCGACTTGCCGGCATTGGTATAACCCACCAGCGACACCGTCGGCACACCGGCCTTCTGACGCGAGGCACGGCCCTGGGCGCGAGTCTGCCGCACCTTCTCCAGGCGCTCCTTGAGATACTCGAGGCGCTTGCGCAGCAGACGGCGGTCGGTTTCCAGCTGGGTTTCGCCGGGACCGCGCAAGCCGATGCCGCCCTTCTGGCGCTCAAGATGCGTCCAGCCACGCACCAGGCGCGAGGCCAGATGGCTGAGCTGGGCCAGCTCGACCTGCAGCTTGCCTTCATGCGTGCGGGCACGCTGGGCGAAAATGTCGAGAATGAGACCGGTGCGGTCGAGCACGCGGCATTTCAGCTCGCGTTCAAGATTGCGTTCCTGGGCCGGCGTCAGGGCGTGATTGAACAGCACCACCTCGGCGCCCTGCGTCTCCACCGCGTCGCGGATTTCCAGCACCTTGCCGCTGCCGGCGTAAAGCCGGGCATCGGGACGCTGGCGGCTGCCGGTAATGACATCGAGCACCTCGACATCGGCCGAGGAGGCGAGCAGGCGGAACTCGTCGAGATCCTCGTCATCACCATGCTGCTTGAGCTCGAGATGAACCAGGATGGCGCGTTCGCCGCCCGCCGGGCGTTCGAAGTACTCCACTCAGGTATCTCGACTGGCTGTCCGGCGCACCGCGAGAGCGGCGGCCGGCAAGGGGAAACAGGCGGGGTCAGGCAAAGTTCGGCTGCGAGTCATCGTCTTCGTCGAAGTCTTCCAGGCTGGAGCCCGGCTGACTGACCGGCGAACCGCCAATCGGCGTGGTGCTGCCAGGCAGCGTCGTGCGCGGGTTGCGTGCCGGCACCACGGTGGAGATGGCGTGCTTGTAGACCATCTGGCTGACCGTGTTCTTGAGCAGCACGACATACTGGTCGAACGACTCGATCTGACCCTGCAGCTTGATGCCGTTGACCAGGAAAATGGATACGGGAATGCGTTCCTTGCGCAGGGCGTTCAGGAACGGGTCCTGAAGTGTCTGACCTTTTGACATTGTTGTATTCCTCTCGGAAGGCTCAAGTCGAGCCGCAAAATGACTGTTCAGCGCTTGCACCCGAAGCGGTCGGGCTTCCCGCAAGGCGGGAATGGCCGGACTAAAATGCAGCCAGACTTGTCAATATCGTGGGGGTGAACCCCTGCTTTTTCAAGTGAACCCGTGTAAATGTCGCCGGGTTTGCGACAACAGGTCAGGGTCGGCCGGGTCCAGCCAGAGCAGCTCGCCGAAGCTGCGCAACCAGGTCAGCTGGCGCTTGGCGAGCTGCCGGGTGGCGGCAATGCCCTTCTCGCGCAGCTCGTCACGCCCGTATTGCCCATCCAGATATTCCCAGACCTGGCGATAGCCGACCGCGCGCATGGACGGCAGCCCCAGATGCAGATCAGGCCGCGCCTTGAGACCGGCGACCTCGGCTATCAGCCCCTGCGCCAGCATCTGGTCGAAACGGTCGGCAATGCGCCCGTGCAGCACGGCCCGCTCCGGCGGCGCGATGGCCAGCCAGCGCAGGTCATAGGGCAGCGGCTCGGGTGCCACCTGCTCGGCATGCCATTGCGACAACGGCTTGCCGGTAAGCTCCCAGACCTCGAGCGCGCGTTGCAGGCGCTGCGAGTCCATGGGCGGGATGCGTGCAGCGGCGAGCGGGTCCACCACCTGCAGGCGCTGATGCAGATGCGGCCAGCCATGAGCGGCAGCCTCGGCGTCGAGCCGGGCACGTATGACCGGATCGGCATCGGGCAGCTCGGCGAGGCCGTCACGCAGGACCTTGAAGTACATCATGGTGCCGCCAACCAGCAGCGGCGTGCGGCCGGCGGCGGTGATCTCCGCCATGGCGGCGAGGGCATCGGCGCGAAATTCGGCAGCAGAGTAGGCCTCGGCCGGATCACGGATGTCGATGAGACGGTGCGGCGCGCGCTGCAGCTCCTCGGCGCTCGGCTTGGCAGTGCCTATGTCCATGCCGCGATAGATCATGCCGGAGTCGACCGAAATGATTTCGCAGCCGCCCTGCTCGACCAGCGCCATGGCGAGCGCGGTCTTGCCGGCGGCCGTGGGGCCCATCAGGCAGATCGCGACGGGCTTATCAGTCGGCTGGCTCATGCTCAGCGTCCGCGCAGGAAAAGCCGGTCGAGATCGGCCAGGGTCAGACGCGCCCAGGTCGGACGCCCGTGATTGCACTGGCCGCTGCGCTCGGTGGCTTCCATGTCGCGCAGCAGGGCGTTCATCTCGGTAATGCTGAGCTGGCGATTGGCGCGCACGGCACCATGACAGGCCAGCGTTGCCATCAGTTCGTTGCGACGCTCTTCAATGCGACGGGTATTGCCGTGCGTGACCAGGTCGGAGAGCACGTCGCGCACCAGGGCATCGGCCTCGGCCTGCGCCAGCAGCGTGGGCAGGGAACGCACCAGCAGCGTCTCCGGCCCCATGCGATCGATCTCCATGCCCATGTCGCGGAAGGTCGCGATCTCGGCCTCGGCGATGTCGGCTTCGCGCTGGCTCACCGCCAGGCTGAGCGGCACCAGCAAGGGCTGGCTGGCGATGCCGGCATCGGCCTGCGCCGCCTTCAGGCGTTCGTAGACAATGCGTTCGTGAGCGGCGTGCATGTCGACCAGCACCAGCCCCTCGGCATTCTGCGCCAGGATATAGATGCCGTGCAGCTGCGCCAGGGCATAGCCCAGCGGCGGCGTCTCGCTGCCACTGGCCGGCATCATGGCTGTCGTCGCCGAGGCGGCAAACGGCAGCACCGAAGACACGCCCGGAGCACCTGCCGAGGCCGGCGCCATGTAACTGGCGAAGGCCTCGCGAGCCGCACCCGAAGACCAGTCGAGACCACCCTGGCTGGGCTGCCAACCGAACCCCGGGGCGGCCCCGGGAGCCTGACCGGCGACGGATCCCGCCGCCAGACCAGCATCGATACCCGCACCGGCACCGACGCTCCCGGCAAGCGGCTGCGCGCCCATGTCGGCGGCGGCTACCGGCGCGGCATCCTGCGGACGCAGGTCGGCCAGGGCGCGATGCAGGCCACGATAGATGACATCGTGGACCAGGCGCGATTCGCGGAAGCGCACCTCGTGCTTGGTCGGATGCACGTTGACGTCGACCGCCGCCGGATCGATGTCGAGGAAGAGCACGAAGGCCGGATGACGGCCGTGATAGAGCACATCGGCATAGGCCTGGCGCACCGCATGCGAGACCACCTTGTCACGCACCATGCGGCCGTTGACGAAAAAGTACTGCAGGTCGGCCTGGGAGCGCGAGAACGTCGGCAGGCCCAGCCAGCCATGCAGATGAATGCCGGCGGTCTCGACCGACAACGGTCGCGCCGCCTGCACGAAGGCCTGCCCGCAGACCTGGCCGAGACGGCGCAGCTGCTCGGCCTCATTGGTCGCCGGCTTGAGCTGCCAGAGCACGCGCTGGTTGTGGGTCAGGCTGAAACCGACCTGCGGCGACACCAGGGCGATGCGACGCACCACCTCTTCGAGATGGCCGAACTCGGTGTTCTCGCTGCGCAGGAACTTGCGCCGCGCCGGCGTGTTGAAGAACAGATCGCGGACCTCGACCGAGGTGCCACGCGGATGCCGCGCCGCCTCCATCACCGCCGCCATGTCGCGGCCTTCCGAACGCACCGCCCAGCCCAGCCCGGTTTCATCCGTGCTGGAGGTCATGGTCAGGCGCGAGACCGAGGCGATCGAGGCCAGCGCCTCACCACGGAAGCCGAGCGTGGCGACCGCTTCGAGATCATCGAGATGATGGATCTTGCTGGTGGCATGGCGCGCCAGCGCCAGTGGCAGGTCGTCACGGAGAATACCGTCGCCATCGTCGCGCACGCGCAGACCGGCGATGCCGCCCTGCTCGACCTGCACCTCGATCACGCGCGCGCCGGCATCGATGGCGTTTTCGAGCAGCTCCTTGACTACCGAGGCCGGACGCTCGACGACCTCGCCAGCGGCGATCTGGTTGGCCAGCCGGGCATCAAGAAGATGTATGCGAGCCACCTGGTCAGACCTCAGTTACGGGCAAAGTAGGTGCCTGGCACCGGGAACTGGCGGCAGAAATTGAGAATGCCTTCACCGACAGCCTTGGCCAGCTCGCGCTGGTAGGCCGGATCGGTCAGCTGCATTTCCTCGTCCGGATTGGAGATGAAGCCGGTCTCGACCAGCAGCGACACCATGCCCGGTTCCTTGAGCACGGCAAAGCCGGCCTGCTCGACATTGCTGTTGTGCAGCTTGCCCACGGTCGGACGCAGCTCGCCGAGGATGATGCGGCCCATTTCAAGGCTGTGCTTGAGCGTGCCCTCGACCAGCATGTCGGCGAGCACATTGTTGATGTCATCGCTTTCGGCGACGACACCGCCAACCAGGTCGGACTTGTTTTCCTGCTCGGCCAGCATCTGCGCGAAGCGCGAGGTCGCCGTGTTGGCACCCTTCAGAGAAAGCGCGAACACCGAGGCGCCACGAGCCTGACGACTGGGTGCCGAGTCGGCGTGGATGGACACGAAGATGTCGGCCTTCTGGTCATAGCGGGCGAGCTGGCGACGACGCTGCAGCGGGATGAAGAAGTCGCTGTCGCGGGTCATGCGCGCGGTGATGCCATCCTGGCTGTTGAGATACTCGGCAACGGCCTTGCCGATGGCCAGAGTGACGAACTTCTCGAAGTTGCCGCTGGGCCCGATGGCGCCCGGATCTTCGCCGCCATGACCGGGATCGATGGTGACAACGATGTTGCGTCCCGAGGATCTGGACGATTTGCGCGGGCGATTCTCAGGCGCCGGAACGGGCGTCGGAGCAGGTGCCGGGGTCGGCGCCGCCGCTGGCGCGGGAGCCTGCGTGATCACGGGCGGAGCCACCGGAATGACCGTCGTGTGTGGCGCAAGGTCGATCACCAGGCGATAGCCGTAGCTGCCACCGGGACCGAGCAGGAAGACCTTGGCCTCGGCTTCCCGGTTGAGATCGACCACCAGACGCGGGGTCGCCGGCGTGGCATCCAGGCGCACGGCATCGACCATGCCGACCCGGGCCGGCCAGCGCGGGCCCTCGATGGAGGTCGCCGCCCTGGGCATGGTCACGATCAGACGGCCAGGCGTGCTGTCCTCACTGACGCGATAGTCGCTGCTGCCATCGAGCTCGAGCACCAGCCGCGTGCCTTCCGGCCCGCTCCAGGAACGCACACCCACGATCTTGGCCGCATAGGCCGTCGACAGGGAAATGCAGCAAAGGAAAAACACCAGCACACGCTTCATGCGAAGACTCACCCAGTCAGTCTCGACAGGATCTCGACCCCGTACGGGGTGCGAGACTGCAGTTCTATGCGACGCCCCATCACCGCGCCGAACGGGCAGGGTGTCAGCGTCAGTTCCAGGTCGGGCAGCGGCAGCAAAGGCTCGCCACGCACCGGCCATTCCACCAGGGCGAGGGCATCGGATCGGAAATAATCGCGATAGCCCATCAGCTCCAGCTCTTCCGGATCGAGCAGGCGGTACAGGTCGAAATGAAAGACCGTCGCGCCTGCCAGCTCATAGGGCTCGACCAGAGTATAGGTCGGACTCTTGACCGCGCCGACATGCCCCAGACCATGGAGGATGCCGCGCGTGAGCGTGGTCTTGCCAGCGCCCAGCTCGCCATGCAGAAAGATGATGCCATGCCCGGCGCAGGCCTGCGCCAGGCGGCGGCCGCAATCTTCCATGGCGTCGGCATCGGCCGCGGTCCAGACCAGATTCATCGCGCCACATCCGGGTTCAACAGCACGCGCAGCGCCGGCCACAGCTCGCTGGCCAGCAGGCCGCGCTCGCCCTGAGCGGCCGTCACGGCATCGCCGGCACGGGCATGCAGGCTGACGGCCAGCGCAGCAGCCTCGAACAGCGGCAGGCCCTGCGCCAGCAGGGCACCGACCAGACCGGACAGGACATCGCCCATGCCCGGTGTCGCCATGCCGGGGTTGCCGGCCGGGCACTGCCAGAGCCGGGTCTCGTCAGCAATCAACGAACCCGCGCCCTTGAGGATGACGACCCCGCCATGACGCTGCTGCAGGCTGCGCACGGCCGCCGGGCGGTCGGCCTGGACGGCGGCCACGGAACAGCCCAGCAGCCTGGCCGCCTCGCCCGGATGCGGCGTCAGCACGCGTGCCGGGTGAGGCTGCGGATTGTCCGCCAGCCAGTTCAGGCCGTCGGCATCAAGCACCTGCAAACGACCGGCCTCGACCACAGTCGGCCACAACCCTTGCGCCCAGCTGCCACGGCCCAGACCGGGCCCGGCCACAACCACCCTGGCCATGGCCAGCAACGGCAGCAGGCCGGCACGATCCTGCACGGCGCGTGCCATCAGTTCGGGTCTGTGCAGCCAGAGTCCGGCCGCCGTCGCCGGCGCGCAGGCCACCACAGTCACGCCGGCACCGGCACGCAGGGCAGTCTCGGCCGCCAGCAATGCGGCGCCGCTGTAGCCGGCGTCGCCGCCGATGACCAGCAAGGGCCCGAAATCGCCCTTGTGCGCATCCCGTTCGCGCGGCGCCAGCCAGCGCCGCACCAGGCTCTGGTGCAGTTCATCGTCGATCAGGACGGGGGATGTGGCGGTCATGCGCGGCGCGAATCATGGTGGCTATCTGCCAAGGATGGCAGAATGCGCGCCATGAGGCGAATTCCTGTGCATCCCGACAGCCTGTCAGCGTCCGACCGAGGCACCGAAACGGCCACCGGCCCGGACATGGCCGCGCTCGTCGAGGACATCCGGCGCTGGGGACGCGAACTCGGCTTCCAGCAGGTCGGCATCAGCGGCACCGACCTCGGCGAACACCCTGCGCATCTCGCGCAATGGCTGGATGACGGCTACCAGGCCAACATGGAGTGGCTGCGCGAGCCCAAGCGCGTCGACCCGCAGGCACTGATTCCGGGCACGCAACGCATCATCAGCCTGCGCATGGATTATCTGCCTGCCGAGCCGCGCATACACGACATCCTGCAGGATGGCCGGCGCGCCTACATCGCCCGCTATGCCCTCGGCCGCGACTACCACAAGATCATCCGCAAGCGCCTGCAGCAGCTCGCCGACCGCATCGTCGCGGCGGTCGGGCCGTTCGGCTACCGCGCCTTCGTCGACTCCGCGCCGGTGCTGGAAAAGGCCCTGGCGAGCCAGGCCGGACTGGGCTGGATGGGCAAGCACACGGTCATCATCAATCGCAAGGCTGGCTCCTGGTTCTTCCTCGGCGAGCTCTTCACCGACCTGCCGCTGCCGGTGGACACGCCGGTCAGCAACCACTGCGGCACCTGCCAGGCCTGCATCGACATCTGCCCGACCAAGGCCATCGTGGCGCCCTATGTGCTCGATGCCGGCAAGTGCATCAGCTACCTCACCATCGAATATCGCGGCGTGATTCCGCTGGAGCTGCGCCGTCCCATAGGCAACCGCATCTTCGGCTGCGATGACTGCCAGCTGGTCTGCCCGTGGAACCGCTACGCCCAGGCAAGCCAGGAAGAGGCCTTCACGCCGCGTCATGCCTTCGACGGCCCCGATCTGCTGGAGCTCTGGGACTGGAATGAGGAAACCTGGCTGAAGCAGACCGAGGGCATGCCGCTGCGCCGCATGAACTACGCCAGCTGGGTCAGGAACCTGTCACTGGCGCTGGGCAACGCGCCCGGCTCGGCCGCCGTCATGGACGCGCTGACACAGCGCTTCGCCGACATGGAAGCCGCCGGCACACTGGATGACGTGCTGCGCGAGCACCTGCTCTGGGCCATGGATGAGCAGCGCCTGAAGCTCGCCGCCAGCCACGCCTGAACGCCGGCCGTTCAGTCCTCGCTGAAGCCCGGCAGCTTGAAGAAGTACTGGCGGTAGTAGCGCAGCTCCTCGATCGAATCCTTGACGTCATCGAGCGCGAGATGGGTGCTCTTCTTGGTGAAGCGCTGCAGCAGGTCCGGATACCAGCGGCGCGCCAGCTCCTTGACCGTGCTCACGTCGAGGTTGCGGTAATGGAAGTAGGCTTCCAGCTTGGGCATGGTGCGATAAAGGAAGCGACGATCCTGGCAGATCGAGTTGCCGCAGATCGGTGACTTCTTCGGATCCACGAAACGGCTCAGGAACTCGATGGTCTGCGCCTCGGCCTCGGCCTCGCTGATCTTGCTGCGACGCACGCGCTCGGTCAGCCCGGACTCGCCATGCTGACGCGTGTTCCACTCGTCCATGGCATTGAGCACGATGTCCTTCTGATGGATCGCCAGCACCGGGCCTTCAGCCAGGATGTTGAGATGAGCATCGGTGACCACGGTGGCGATCTCGATGATGCGGTCCGTGTCCGGATTCAGCCCGGTCATCTCCAGATCGATCCAGATCAGGTTTCCGGCCTTGTTGTTGTTCATGGACACTCCTTGCTCGCCTTCAGTGGCACAATGGGCAGGAGCATACCAGAGGCTCCGCCACGCCGGGCGCCGACCAGACAAACACGAGACCTCATGAGCCAGCGCCGCATCAGCCGCCAGCAAAGCTTTCGCATCGACCGCATCCAGGCCGAGCGCATCGCGCGCGCCGAAAAACGCGAAGCCAAGGCGGACGCCCTGCTCGCCGGTGGCGACCTCGGAGCCGAGCAAACCGGCCGCGTCATCGCGCATTACGGTGTACAGCTGGCCATCGAGGCGCTGGAGGGCGAACTGGCCGGCCAGCGCTTCCGCTGCCATCGCCGCAGCAACATCGAGGCCCTGGTCACCGGCGACCGAGTCATCTGGCAACCGGCCGCGGAGGGCCAGACCGGCGTCATCAGCGCCCTGCTGCCGCGCGAGTCCGTGCTCGTGCGCCCCGACCCCTACGGCAAGCTCAAACCGGTGGCGGCCAACATCGACCGCATCCTGCTGGTGATCGCGCCCGAACCGACGCCCTCGCCGGAGCTCATCGACCGCTATCTCATCGCCTGCGAGACCACCGGCATCCGTCCGGTCATCGTGCTCAACAAGTCCGATCTGATGACGCCCGCACAGGCCGCGAGCCTGGGCGCGTTGCTCGCCAGCTTTGCCGCCCTCGGCTACGAAACCCGCACGCTGTCGGCGCATGGCGACACCGGTGACCTGCACGCCCTGGTCGCCGGCCGCGCCGTGGTCTTCGTCGGCCAGTCCGGCGTCGGCAAATCATCGCTGATCAACGCCCTGCTGCCGGATGTGGCGCAGAAGGTCCACGAGCTGTCCGCCAACTCCAAGCTCGGCCAGCACACCACCACCACGGCCTGCTGGTTCGACCTGCCCGGTGGCGGCGCCCTCATAGACTCGCCCGGCATCCGCGAGTTCGGTGTCTGGCACATGGATCGCGACCAGCTCCTGGCCGGTTTCATCGAGTTCCAGCCCTTTCTCGGGCAATGCCGCTTCCGCAACTGCTCGCACGCCCACGAGCCCGGCTGCGCCCTGCACCTGGCCGTCGACGAGGGCCATGTCCAGGCCCGCAGACTGGCCAGCTTCCAGCGTCTGGTGACCGACATGGACAATCGCTGAGGCGCCATAAGCGAGGACTTTTTCGCGCTAGTGGCAGTCCGGGACGCGGGGTATACTCCGGGCCTTTCCGCCTGCCACCGAGTCAAACATGGATCGCGTCATCGAGTTCATCGGCCACCATCCGTACCTGGTCAGCGCCTTCGCTGCCCTGCTGATCGCCTTCATCATTACCGAACTGCAGCGCGGCGGCCGCAGCGTCAGCCCGCAGGAGCTGAGCCAGCTGGTCAACCAGCAGCAGGCGCGCGTGATCGACCTGCGTAACACCCCGGAATTTCGCGAAAGCCGCATCACCGGCAGCGAGAACGTGCCTTACAGCCAGATCGCCGACAAGGCCGCCGAGCTGGCCAAGTCGGGCAAGCCGATCATCCTCGTCTGCGCACTCGGCCAGACCTCGGGCGCTGCCGCCCGCACCCTCAAGCAGGCCGGCGCCAGCGACGTCTACCGTCTCGCCGGCGGCATCTCGGGCTGGCGCCAGCAGGGCCTGCCGCTGGTTCGCTGAGCACCGGAGTCCGCTCATGGCCAACGTCATCATCTACACCACGGAAATCTGCCCCTACTGCGTGCGCGCCAAGCAGTTGCTGCAGCGCAAGGGCATCAGCTATCAGGAAGTCGACGTCAGCGATGACGACGAGCAGCGGCGTGACCTGGTGAAGCGCACCGGCCGCCGCACGGTGCCGCAGATTTTCATCAACGAGCAGTCGATTGGCGGCTGCGACGAGCTGTACGCGCTGGAACGCGCGGGCCGGCTCGACCCCATGCTGTCGGCCTGACAGCGCCACCCTCGAGAGTCATCATGTCCGAAGCCGTACAGCCCCAATTCGCCCTGCAGCGCATCTATCTCAAGGACGCTTCCTTTGAAGTGCCGGGCGCACCGCGCGTGTTCCTGCAGACCTGGAGCCCGGAAGTCAGCATCGACCTCAGCACCGCCACGGCCCGCCTCGATGACGGCCACCTCTTCGAGGTCACGCTGGCGCTGACCGTGACCGCCAAGAACGAAGGCCAGACCGCCTTCCTGGTGGAAGTGAAGCAGGCCGGCATTTTCCAGGCCGAGGGCTTCAGCGACGCTGATCTCGCCCCGCTGCTGGGTGCCTACTGCCCGAACCTGCTGTTCCCGTATGCCCGCGAAGCCGTCTCCGACATCGTCGGCAAGGGCAGCTTCCCGCAGCTGCTGCTGCAGCCGATCAACTTCGACGCCGTGTTCGCCGAAAGCCAGCGCAATCTGGCCAACGAAACCGTCACCGCCTGAGCACGGCCAGTTCGTCGGCGGCTCAGCTGCCGTCGACGAAGCCGCTCTGGCGCCAGGCCTCGTAGACCATCACCGCGACACTGTTGGACAGGTTGAGGCTGCGGCTCTCGGCACGCATGGGCAGCCGCAGCCTGTGCCCGCCATCGAACTCGGCCAGCACCTCGGCCGGCAGGCCTCGCGTCTCGGGGCCGAACACCAGCACATCATCGTGGCGGAAGCTGACCGAAAAGGCCGGCTGACTGCCCTTGGTCGTGCACGCGAACATCCTGCGTCCGGCCAGGGCCCGGCGCAGCGCCTGCCAGTCCTCGTGCACCTGCATGCTGGCCCACTCGTGATAATCAAGACCGGCGCGCCGCAGCTTGCTGTCATCGAGATCGAAACCGAGCGGACGCACCAGATGCAGACGCGCACCGGTATTGGCGCACAGGCGTATGATGTTTCCGGTATTGCCGGGAATTTCCGGCTGGAACAGCACAACATCCAGCATGAAAGGAACCTGTCTTCATGAGGCAACACGCGAAGACGTGTCACCGGTTGCAAAAACCGCACAATTTTAGACCGCAGATGGTCAACCGTGGCGGTACCCACCCGTTTTTGTCTGCAGAAACCTTCATGACAGCCAGGCGTAACCTTCGCATGGTTTCCGGCTCCGCCGGCAACAGGCACGCCGCCTCATGACGGGCAAAGCAACAGATGGGGATCTGGTACATATGCGACTTGTAGCCGATGCGGCTCTCGCCTATGGTGGTGCCATTCCGAAACAGGTAGCACCACCCATGTCCGTAAGCCGCCCTGCACCCAATTCACTGGATGCATTCCTGCGTGATGTCAGCCGGCGCGCCCGCCTGACGGCGGAACTGGCGACCAGGGACCGCGATGCCGCGCAGGACATCGTGCAGGAGGCCATGCTGACGCTGACGGCCAAGTATCGCAATCACGATCCGTCGAGCTGGGGGCCGCTGTTCCATCGCATCCTGCACAGCAGGCTGATGGATCACTTCCGCCGCGAGACGCGTCGCAAGAAGTGGTTCACCTGGCTGGAGCCCTTGGACGAGGCCGGTGAAGAGGATCCCTGGCAGCAGATTCCGGATCGCGTCGACACCAATCCGGTCACCCTGCTGCAGCGCGCCGACAACATGGACGCCGTGCTGGCCGCCGTGGGCGAACTGCCCTTCCGCCAGCAGCAGGCCTTTCTGCTGCGCGCCTGGGAGGGTCTGGACACAGCTCAGACCGCCGAAGTCATGGGCTGCGCCGAAGGCAGCGTCAAGACACATTATTTTCGCGCCCTGAACAACATCAGGGGCAAGCTGGGCAATATCGGTACCACCGCGGAGGACATGTCATGAAACAGGAACTGACCTTGGAAGACGCCCGTCTGGCAGCACGCGTTGCCGGCACGCTGGAGCGTGCATCCGAGCAGTCGGATGCCGCCTGGGACAGCCGCGTCGAACAGATCATCGCCCAGGCCTCCATGGCGCCACGGCGCTCGCACAAGCTGCACTGGGGCGGCCTGGCCCTGGCCGCCAGCGTCACCTTCATGGTGGCCCTGCCCAGTGGCTGGCTGATGAAGACCAGCGACGAAACCGTCAGTGCCAAGGCCGAAAACAAGGTAGACGGCCAGATGCTGGAAGAAATCGACTGGCTCATGGCCATGGAGGAAGCATCTCGTGAACGGCGCTGAGCCCACGCTCGTCCAGGTACGGGGCAGACCCCTGTACAGCTTCCTGCTGGCCGCCGTGCTGCTGGCCGGCACGGCTCAGGCCGAGGGTCGCGACTGGCAGGATCTGGATCGCGACCAGCAGGCCACGCTGAACGATTTCCGTGATCGCTGGAACGAGCTGCCGCCGGAGCGCCGCGAGCACCTGATCGAACGCGCCGACCGCTGGCGCAGCCTGCCCACCGAGCAGCGCGAGGCCATTCAGCAGCGCTGGCGTGAAATCAAGCCGCTGCCGCCCGAGGCCCGCGAAGCACTGCGTCAGCGCTGGGAAAGCATGGGGCCCGACGAACGGCGCGATGCAGTGCGCGAACTGCGCCGCCAGGGTGGCGCTCCGGAGCTGCGCATGCAACAGTCGCATCAGCGCGACTGACTGAACGCCGCGCAAAGCAGAGGAGATACCCCATGCGTTGCACACTGCTCGTTCTGACCCTGGTTGCCAGCGGCACCGCCCTGGCCTCCAGCCCGTTCGACACCTTCAAGGAAATGGCCAAGCAACAGGCCAACCAGCAGGTCGAATCACGCCTGAACATGCCCCAGGCAGCACCTGCCAATGCCAAGGCCACGATCATCAGCCCGAAGGCCGACGAAACCGTGACCTCCCCGGTACGCGTGGTCTTCGGACTGAGCAACATGGGCGTGGCCCCGGCCGGCACCAACCAGACCGGCACCGGCCATTTCCATCTGCTGATCGACGAGCCGACGATCAACATGGCCCAGCCCATCCCCGCCAATGCCCAGGTCCTCCACTATGGTGGCGGCCAGATCGAAGCCCTGGTGGACCTGAAACCGGGCAAGCACACCCTGCAGCTGCTCATGGGCGACTGGAAGCATCTGCCGCATCAGCCAGCCGTGCTTTCCGACAAGGTCGTCATAACCGTCAAGGCCAAGTAAGCCCATCGGAAACGAAAAAGCCCCGGCAAGTCCGGGGCTTTTTCATGGTGTCGCCTTCAGCTCACAAGGCCGGGGCAGGCATCACTCCTCGTCGTCATCCACGCCCTCAATCACCAGCCCCAGCTCCTTGATCTTGCGGGTCAGCGTGTTGCGCCCCCAGCCCAGGACCTGCGCGGCATCACGGCGGCGACCGCCGGTGTGCTGCAGGGCCTCCATGATCAGGATGCGCTCGAAGGCCGGTGCCGCCATGTCCAGCAGCGGCACGCTGGCCGTGGTCTGCAAGGCGCGGCGGGCCCAGGCCGCCAGCGCCTGCTCCCAGTTCGGCATGGTCACCTGCGGCTCCTGCTCGCC
This sequence comes from Perlucidibaca sp., assembly GCA_023265995.1. Taxonomy (GTDB): domain Bacteria; phylum Pseudomonadota; class Gammaproteobacteria; order Pseudomonadales; family Moraxellaceae; genus Perlucidibaca. The sequence goes on along the minus strand of JAHFSA010000004.1, from coordinate 127,586 downwards.
ACCCGGCTGCAGCTCCGGCGGCAGGTCGGAGATCAGCACCTCGCGGCCCGAGGCCATGACCGTCAGCCAGCGACAGGTATTTTCGAGCTGACGCACATTGCCCGGCCAGGGCAGCTGCTGCAGATAAGCCGAGGCCTCCGGCGTCAGCGACTTGGGCTCGACCTGCAGCTCGCGCGCGGCGCGGTTCATGAAGAAGGCGGCCAGGCGCGGCACGTCCTCGTTGCGATCACGCAGACGCGGAATGTGGACGCGAATGACATTGAGGCGATGAAACAGGTCCTCACGGAACTTGCCGTCCGCCACCAGCTTTTCCAGATTCTGGTGCGTGGCCGCGATGATGCGGACATCGACGCGCACCGGCACATGACCACCGACCCGGTAGAACTCGCCATCCGCCAGCACGCGCAGCAGACGCGTCTGGGTATCGATGGGCATGTCACCGATTTCGTCGAGGAAGAGGGTACCGCCGTTGGCCTGCTCGAAGCGGCCGGCGCGCTGTGTCGCGGCGCCGGTGAAGGCGCCCTTCTCGTGGCCGAAGAGCTCGGACTCCATCAGGTCCTTGGGGATCGCCGCCATGTTGAGCGCAATGAAGGGCTTGCGGGCGCGCGGCGAATGCTGGTGCAGAGCGCCGGCGACCAGTTCCTTGCCGGTACCGGACTCGCCGTTGATGAGCACGGTGATGTTGGAGTTGCTGAGACGGCCGATGGCACGGAAGACCTCCTGCATGGCCGGCGACTCGCCGATGATGCCGGTGCTGCGCGCGGTCTCGGTCAGCTCCGGCACCACGGTCGTCTGCTGCTCCTGATGATGCGCGACGGCACGCTTGACCAGCGCCACCGCCTCGTCGACATCGAAGGGCTTGGGCAGGTACTCGAAGGCCCCGCCCTGATAGGACGCCACCGCCGAGCTGAGGTCGGAGTGCGCGGTCATGATGATCACCGGCACATCCGGAAAGCGCTCGCGCACCTTGCTCAGGAAGCTGAGGCCATCCATGCCCGGCATGCGGATGTCGGTGACGATGGTCGCCGGCTGTTCATCGTCGAGCTGATCGAGGGCGCTGCCGGCATCCTCGAAGCAGGCCGACTGCAGCCCGGCCTGATTGAGCGCTCTCTCCAGCACCCATCGAATGGCACGGTCGTCGTCAATGACCCAAACCTGCTTGCTTGTCATGATGTCTTTTCCAAAGGCAGAAAGATGCTGAAAGTGGTTTCACCCGGGCGTGACTCGCATTCGATCAGGCCCTGGTATTGATGAATGATGTCCTGTGCAATCGACAGGCCAAGACCGGTGCCGCCCGCTCGTCCGCTGACCATCGGATAGAAAATAGACTCGCGCAGCTCGGCCGGAATGCCGGGACCGTTGTCGCGAATGTCTATGCGCAGCACGATGCGGTGGCGACGGGCGCCGATGGTGTACTGGCGCACCGGACGCGTCTTGAAGGTGAGCACGGGAGCCTGCTCGCCGGGATTCTCCAGCAGCGCCTGCAAGGCATTGCCGCCAATGTTGAGTATGGCCTGGATAAGCTGGTCAGGATCGGCGGCGATCTCCGGCAGCGACGGATCGTAGTCGCGCACGATGCTGATGCGGCCGGCGGCCTCGGCGGCGAGCAGCCCGACCACGCGCTCCACGCACTCATGGACATTGACGCTGCGCACGGCCGGCAGGCGACGCGGGCCGAGCATGCGATCGGCCAGCGAGCGCAGGCGATCCGCTTCCTCGATGATGATGCGCGTGTATTCGGTCAGCTCGGCATCGGGCAGCTCGCGCTCGAGCAGTTGCGCCGCGCCGCGGATGCCGCCGAGCGGATTCTTGATCTCGTGGGCGACACCACGCACGAGCTGGCGCGTGGCCTGATGGCTGGCCAGCATGGCTTCCTCGCGGGCAATGCGCAGCAGACGGTCACGCGGCTGCACCTCGATCAGCAGCTGCGTCATCTCGCCCGGACTGTGCATGAGCGAGACCGAGTAATCGACCACGATCTCGCGCAGGCCGACACGCAGATGCGCTTCGCGCTTGGTGAAGGGATGACCACTGTGCAGCGTTTCCTGCAGCGCCGATGAGCTGTTCTCGCTGACCTCGACCAGCACCTCTTCGAGCGGCACGCCGATGGCGCGGGTATGGCTGACCGCCAGCAGGCTTTCGGCCGCCGGATTGAGGTAGCGCAGACGCAGATCGGTGTCACAGAGCAGGACGGCGGTGCTCAGACTGTCCAGCAGGCGTTTGGCGATCCTCGGGTCAGACATGGGGCTCTCGCAGCTCGTGTTTGCAGTGCAGGGGTGCAAGGCAGCAAGCAATAAATGCACCAACTCTGTGCAAGACCCGTAAATGCTGGCCTGCCACAACGCTGCACGCCATTGCACCTCCATCATGCACCATTGCGGTGCATGCATCCAGCATCAGTACATGCGTGTCTGAAAGTCGGGCATTTTCCGCTTTTGCGCTACAATGCGCGCACTTTGATCACACCTGCGGTACCCGCCATGTCTCTTGCCAACCCGAAAGTCGGCTTCGTCAGCCTCGGCTGCCCGAAAGCACTCGTCGATTCCGAGCGCATCCTCACCCAGCTGCGCACCGAAGGCTACGAGATTTCCGGGAGCTATGAAGGCGCCGATCTGGTCGTGGTCAACACCTGCGGCTTCATCGATGCCGCCGTGCAGGAATCGCTGGACGCCATTGGCGAAGCGCTGGCCGAGAACGGCAAGGTCATCGTCACCGGCTGCCTGGGCAAGAAGGAAGACGTGATCCGCGACGTGCACCCGAGCGTGCTCAGCGTCACCGGTCCGCACGCCTACGAGGAAGTCATGGGCGCCGTGCACATGCACCTGCCGCCCAAGGCCGACCACGACCCGTTCATCAATCTGGTCCCGGCCCAAGGCATCAAGCTGACGCCCAAGCACTACGCCTATCTGAAGATTTCCGAAGGCTGCAACCACCGTTGCACCTTCTGCATCATCCCGTCGCTGCGCGGCGACCTGGTCTCGCGTCCGATCGGTTCGGTGCTGACCGAGGCCCAGAACCTGGTCAAGGCCGGCGTGCAGGAAATCCTGGTGGTCTCGCAGGACACCAGCGCCTACGGCGTCGACCTCAAGTACAAGCTCGACTTCTGGGGCGGCCAGCCGATCAAGACACGCATGCTGGAGCTCTGCGAAGCGCTCGGCAGCCTGGGCGTCTGGGTGCGTCTGCACTACGTCTACCCGTACCCGCACGTCGACAACGTCATCCCGCTGATGGCCGAAGGCAAGATCCTGCCCTACCTGGACATCCCCTTCCAGCATGGCAGCCCGAGCGTGCTCAAGCGCATGAAGCGCCCGGCCCACGCCGAGAACACGCTGGAGCGCATCAAGACCTGGCGCGAGATCTGCCCGGACCTGATCATCCGCTCGACCTTCATCGTCGGCTTCCCGGGCGAAACCGAAGAGGAATTCCAGGAACTGCTGGACTGGCTGAAAGTGGCTCAGCTCGACCGCGTCGGCTGCTTCCCGTATTCGCCAGTGGAAGGCGCCGTCGCCAATGACGTCGCCGAGCCGGTGCCGGAAGAGGTCAAGCTCGAGCGCCACGAGCGCTTCATGAAGCTGGCCGCCGAGATTTCCGCCGAGCGCCTGCAGCGCCGCGTCGGCCGCGTGGAAGAAGTGCTGATCGACGAGATCGACAAGGAAGAGGGCGTGGCCATCGCTCGCTCCAAGGCCGACGCGCCGGAGATCGACGGCAACGTGTTCATCGAGGGCGAGGGCGCCGCCGACCTCAAGCCCGGTCAGAAGGTGATGGTGCGCATCACCGAAGCCGACGAATACGATCTGTTCGCGGAGCTGGTGACGGGCTGAGGCGCAACGCCGAAGCCCCGCCGCCGGTCCGTCAGGGCCGGTCGGCCTGCGACATGTTGCCGGACATCTGCTGCACCCCGACCTGGGTATAGACCAGGAAACCCAGCGAGACATCCGCCAGCAGACAGGCCCACGCGTACCAGCCGGCGATGTATGAGGTGCCGGCATGGTGCCAGGCGTCCCAGCCGACACCGTGCGCGACTATGCCCAGCGCCAGCGTGAGGCATGACCTGTAGTAGCCGTAGAGCGCCAGACCGACATAGATCGGTATGCCGATGCACTCCAGCGCCAGATCAGCACCGGACCCTGACAGATAGGCCGCGCCAGCGTAGATGAACGGCATGCCCGCCAGGAAAAGCGCGTAGATGGCCCGCTCGAGCCTCAGGTAGCGTTGCGGCAACAGCCTGAGCAGGAGCAGAAGAGTCACTACGCCCGCACCCGCCACGCTGGCGAGCATTTCCGGCCAGGCTATGCTGCGAAACTCGGCGATTGGCGCCAGCACCCCGAGCGAGTACGCGAGCGCCGCGAACGCCAGCGCGAATGCGATCCGCTCATTTGTTTTCATGCGAAGCATCATCTCTCCTCTGCCACCGAACATGCCATGCCCCTGCCTCGCAGACAACTCCAGCACATGGCAGGCAGCCGGAAGCGTGGCTAGCCTTAGCTGCATGACTCCACAAGGACGAGGATCATCATGCTGACAGCCACACCACCTGCATTGCATTTGTCTACACAAATGTGTAGCTTAATTTCATGAGGGTCTTAGGCTTTGACTGGGACTCGGGCAACTGGCCCAAATGTGGCAAGCACGGTGTTTCGCGCCGTGAAATAGAGGAAGTGCTGCTTAACACGCCAGCCGTGATGCCCGACCCCAACCCTGCCGAGCCCAGACTGAGAGCGATCGGGAAGACACTGGCAGGACGCCACGTCTTCCTGGTCTTCATGTTGCGCCACCGCGATGGCGGCACATTCCTGCGCCCCATCAGCGCGCGTTACATGCACCGGAAGGAGATCGACCACCATGAAGGCCGTTAAGCCCATGCCATCCCTGCCCAGCGACGCGGCGGCCGAAGACTTCGTGTCTACAGCCAACCTGGCCGATTACGACCTGACGCGCTTCCGGACCATGAGCTTCGAGCTGGAGCCCAAGTCGGCGGCGCTGAACATGCGTCTGCCGGAAAGCCTGCTGGCCGCCCTCAAGGCCAAGGCCAGGGAGGCGGGCATACCCTATACCCGCTATGTGCGCATGATCCTGGAGCGCGCCATCAGCTGAAGCTGATCTCGCCGCCACCCTGCTCGGCAATGACACGCGCGAGCAGCTGCTGCAGCGACTCTCCGGTGCTGTTGCAGAACCACACATCCCCTTTTCGCCCGCAGTGATAGCCGCCGGACTTGGCCGCCACCCAGATTTCGCGGGTCGCGGGCTGGCGGTTGATGATGATCTTGCTGCCGTCGGGAGCCTCCAGCGTCAGGATGCCCGCGCTCATGTCGAAGTCGAGGTCGCTGTCGGCATCCTCTACCTGAGCTTCTATGGCCTCCAGAGTGGCTTCGGCCAGTACATCGAATTCGCTTTCTGTCATCATGGCCGACGCAATGCCTCGCTTGGGGAAAAACCGGGCTTGCATGATAATACGCATCCGCCCGACCGGCGCGAGGACCCATGATGATTCGACTGTTGCCCATCCTGCTGATCGGCCTGCTCACCGCCTGCGGCCAGAAAGGCGCGCTCTACCTGCCGCCGGCCACGACCGACAACCCGCTCCCGCCTGCCGCCGCTCAGCAGGCGCCGGCCACGCCGGAGCAGCCCGCCAGCCCGCCCGCCGGTACCCGCTGAGCCCCAACTGGATACATCATGTCGACTCTGAACACCCGCGACGGCAGCCTGCACGTCGAACAGCTGCCGCTGACCGCGCTTGCCGAACGTTTCGGCACGCCGCTCTATGTCTACTCGCGCGCCACGCTGGAAGCCAACTACCTGGCCTTCGACCGTGCCTTCGCCGACATCCCGCATCAGGTCTGCTTCGCGGTCAAGGCCAACTCCAACATCGCCGTGCTCAATGTGCTGGCCCGCCTTGGCGCCGGCTTCGACATCGTCTCCGGCGGCGAGCTTGAGCGCGTGCTGGCCGCCGGCGGCGACCCGGCCAAGGTGGTGTTCTCCGGCCTCGGCAAGACCGAAGCCGAGATGCAGCGTGCGCTGGAACTGGGCATCGCCTGCTTCAACGTCGAATCGGAGGCCGAGCTCGACCGCCTCGATGCCGTCGCTGCCCGCCTGGGTGTGCAGGCACCGTTCAGCCTGCGCGTGAACCCGGATGTCGATGCCCAGACGCATCCCTACATCTCCACCGGGCTCAAGGAAAACAAGTTCGGCGTCGCCATCGAGCGCGCGCCCGAGGTCTATCGTCATGCTGTGGCGCTGGGCAATCTCAAGGCCGTCGGCATCGACTGCCACATCGGCTCGCAGCTGACCACCACGGATCCGTTCTCGGATGCGCTGGACCGCGTGCTGGCCATGGTCGACCAGCTCGCCGCCGACGGCATCACGCTGGAACATCTCGACATTGGTGGCGGCCTCGGCGTGTGCTACCGCGACGAGACCCCGCCGACGCCGGCCGAATACGCCGCCGTCCTGCTGCCACGCCTGAAGGCTCGCGGCATGAAGGTCTACATGGAGCCGGGCCGCGCCATTTCGGCCACCGCCGGGGTGCTGCTGACCCGCGTCGAGTTCCTCAAGCCGACCGAGCACAAGGACTTCGCCATTGTCGATGCCGCCATGAACGACCTCATCCGCCCGGCGCTGTACGGCGCCTGGATGGATATCGTGCCGGTCACCCCGCATGGCGAGGACACGCCGCAGCGCAGCTATGACATCGTCGGCGCGGTCTGCGAGACCGGCGACTTCCTCGGCAAGCAGCGCGATCTGCGCCTGCAGGCCGGTGATCTGCTCGCCGTCACCGGCGCCGGCGCCTACGGCTTCGTGATGAGTTCGAACTACAACACCCGTGGCCGCGCCGCCGAAATCATCGTCGATGGCGACCAGGCCTGGCAGGTCCGCCGCCGCGAAACCGTGGCCGATCTGCTGGCGCTTGAATCGCTGCTGCCGTGAACCCAGAATAGCGCCAAGAATCGGGTCATCGCCGTCCACGAACGGCAGCGACCCCCAAACGCTTTTCAGGAGTCGGTCATGCGTCTGGAATTCACCAAGATGCACGGTCTCGGCAACGATTTTCTGGTGCTGGATCTGGTGTCGCAGCGAGCTCGTCTCGATGCCGCCACGATCCGGCGTCTGGCTGACCGCAACTTTGGTGTCGGCTTCGACCAGCTGCTCATCGTCGAACCCCCGCAACAACCCGATGTCGACTTCCGCTATCGCATCTTCAACGCCGACGGCTCCGAAGTCTCGCAGTGCGGCAATGGCGCACGCTGCTTCGCGCGCTTCGTGCGTGACCGCCGCCTGACCCGCAAGGACAACCTGCGCGTGGAGACCGCCAGCGGCATCATCGAGCTGCAGGTCACCGACAACGGCTGGGTCACCGTGGACATGGGCCGCCCGCGCCTGGAGCCGGCCGCCGTGCCTTTCGATGCCGCCGCCGAAGCCCTGACCTACCCGCTGGAGGTCAATGGCGAGAGCGTGCAGATCGCCGCCGTCAGCATGGGCAATCCGCATGCGGTGCTGCGTGTCGACTCGGTGGACACGGCACCGGTCGCCACCCTGGGCCCGGCCATAGAGTCGCACCCGCGCTTCCCGGCGCGCGTCAATGTCGGCTTCATGCAGGTCATCAATCGCAAGGAAATCCGTCTGCGCGTGTACGAACGCGGCACCGGCGAAACCCTGGCCTGCGGTACCGGCGCCTGCGCCGCCGCCGTCGCGGCCATGCGCTGGGGACTCGTCGACCGCGCCATCACCGTGCACCTGCCCGGCGGCGAGCTGCAGATCGAATGGCCCGATGACCAGGCCTCGGTACACATGACCGGCCCCACGGCCCGCGTCTACGATGGTGTGCTGCGCCTCAATGATGTCAGCGGAGACTGACCTCCGCCGAGCCGGCGTGACGAGAACAACGACAGGGGTGTCCGACACCCGGAGAGCGACATGAAGGATGCCCCCAGCCGTGCCGACGCGGCCGTGCCCGCGCCGTTGACGGCGGAACGCGTCGCCGCCTGGCTGCGCCAGCATCCCGATTTCTTCGAGCATCATCCCGAACTGCTCTCGCACCTGCACATTCGTCACGACACCGGCGCGGTGTCGCTGATCGAACGCCAGGTCAGCCAGCTGCGGCGCCGCAATGACGAGCTGGAAGAGCGCCTCAACGAGCTCATGGCCACCGCCAGCGACAACGACCGCCTGTTCGGGCAGTTGCGCACGGTCATTCTGCGCATACTCGAATGCGCCAGCCCGGCCCAGCTCGGCACCCGTCTCCACAACGAACTGCGCGAACCCTTCCAGTGCCAGCAGCTCGCCATGCTGCGTTTCGCCGACAAGGCCGACGCGCCCTGGCGCGCCATGGAGCAGGCCGACTTCGAGCAGCGCCTGCCGGGTCTGCTGCGCAATCACCGCGCGCTCGCCGGCAAATGGCGCCGCGACGAATTGCGCTTCCTGTTCGGCGAGGACGGCCTGCTGCTCAGCTCCGCCGCCGTCATCCCGCTGCTCGATGGCGAACGCCCGGTCGGCGTGCTGGCTCTCGGCAGCACCGAGGCCAGCCACTTCCGCAGCAGCCAGGACACCCTGTTCATCAGCCATCTCGGCGATGTCATTGCCCGCCTGCTCGCCAGCCTCGACCGCCAGGGCACGACCGGCGCCGACGACGGCCGCTGAGCATCATGATCGATCGCACGCGCAGTGAAGACTTCCTGCGCTATCTCGCCAGCCAGCGCCTGTCCTCGCCACACACCATCAAGGCCTATGGCAGCGACCTGGCGACGCTGGCCGACTTCCTCGACAGCGCCGCTGTGCCGGCCTGGGCCGAGTTCCAGCGCCCGCATCTGGAGGCCTGGATCGGCGCCCTGCGCGAATCCGGCCTGAGCGTGCGCAGCGTGCAGCGCCATCTGTCATCGGTCCGGCGCTTCTACGACTGGCTGGCGCGCAGCAACGAGGCCGGGCATCACCCGGCCAACGGCTACCAGCTCAAGCGCGTGCGCCAGGATCTGCCGCAGGTGCTCGATGTCGACCTCATGAAGCAGCTGCTCGATGCCCCGCCTCCCGAGGAGGCCAGAGCCGCCCTGCTGTGGACTCGTGACCGCGCCATCCTGGAGCTGTTCTATTCCTCGGGCCTGCGCCTGGCCGAACTGGGTCAGGTCCGCCTCACCGACATCGACCTGCGCGACGCGCTCGTCACCGTTGTCGGCAAGGGCCGCAAGACGCGCGTGCTGCCGGTCGGTCGCATGGCACGCCAGGCCATTGCCGACTGGCTGCATGTGCGCCCGGAATTCGTCCGTGCCGACGGCGAGAACTGGCTATTTCTCAGTCAGCAGGGGCGGCGCCTCAGCGAGCGCAGCATCCAGGCCCGCCTTGTCCATCAGGCCGAGCGTGTGGGTCTCGATCGCCGCCTCTATCCTCACTTGCTGCGGCACTCCTTCGCCTCGCACCTGCTTGAATCCAGCCATGACCTGCGTGCCGTCCAGGAACTGCTCGGACACAGCGACATCCGCGCCACCCAGATCTACACGCACCTCGACTTCCAGCATCTGGCCTCGGTATACGACCAGGCACATCCGCGCGCCCGCAAGGGCAAGGACGACCCGACATGAGCGGCGTGGCACTGCTGACCTTCGATCTCGACAACACGTTGTGGGACGTCGGCTCGGTCATCGTGCAGGCCGAAGCCGTCATGACGGACTGGCTGGATGCGAACTGTCCGGCCTGGCAGCACGTCGGACGCGACGGCATGCGCGCCCTGCGTGGCGAAGTGGCCCGGGTGCAGCCCGAGATCTGCCATGACCTCACCGCCCTGCGCCTGGAGGTGCTGCGCCTGACCCTGCTCAAGGCAGGTCTCGACGAGGCCGCCGCGGTGGCGACAGCCCGTGGCGCCTTCGAGGCCTTCTTCGCGGCCCGCAACACGGTGACCCTGTTCGATGGCGTGCAGTCGTCACTGGCCCTGCTGGCCGAGCGCTATCCGCTCTATGCGCTCAGCAACGGCAATGCCGACATACGTCGCGCCGGTCTCGCGGGCTACTTCAGGCATCAGCTGTCGGCCGCCAGCGTCGGCTTCGCCAAGCCGCACCCGCGCATGTTCGAGCAGGCGCTGAGCCTGGCCGGCATAGACGCCAGCGCCGCCATTCACATCGGGGATCATCCCGAACAGGATATCGCCGCCGCGCAGGCCGTCGGCATGCGGGCGATCTGGGTTAACTACAGCGACAGCGCATGGCCGCTGGCACAGAAGCCAGACGGCGTGATCCGGCACTTCAGCGAGCTGCCGGAACTGATTGCGCGATTGCACGTCCGCTGAAAGCGGAAAGAAGAAGAGTCAGGCACGACCATGACGGCGGACGGCGTGGCCATCCGCTGTGGTCGTGACTGATCGTCATGCGGGAACGAACTCATCAGAGCGAAGGATCGGCATCCGGGTCCGGCGGCACTTCCTTGATGCGGCCACCGGAGGCCAGGAAACGTTCCATCTCCTCCTCCAGCTGGCGCCGCAGGTTCTCCTTGGCGGACGGGCTGAGGCTTTCGGCCTCCATCACCTCGCTGCGCGCCTTGGCGACAACCTCCGGATCCGCCTCGGCTTCGGGCTCGGCGTCAGCAGCCTCCGGCTCGTCTTCGGCGGGCTCTTCGTTCTCGTCGTAGTCGTAGTCATTCTCAGCCATGAAACCTCTCCACCTGACTCGCCACATCGTACTGACGCGGCATTGCTTCCAATCTGAAATTGTCCGCACCTGAGGCCGGCTTGAACAGCCTTGTTTGTTGCCGTTCAGCTATGTTAACGAACTCGCGGGCAGAAAAAAGGGGCTCCGAAGAGCCCCTCCTGCCCAACATCAGGCATTACACGTTGTAGGCACGTTCGTTGTGCTCGGCCAGATCGAGGCCTTCGCGCTCGGCTTCTTCCGTGACACGGATGCCGATGATCAGGTCCAGGACCTTGAGCAGGACGAAAGTCACGACACCGGACCAGACCACGGCCACACCCACACCCCAGAGCTGGCTGGTGACCTGGGCAGCGAGATCGTAGGCCACAGTGCCGGCCGGATCGGTCGAGTAGTCGACCACGCCAGCGCCGCCGAGGGCCGGGTTGACGAACACGCCGGTCAGGATGGCACCGATGATGCCGCCGATGCCGTGCACGCCGAAGGCGTCGAGGGCGTCGTCGTAGCCGAGCTTGGCTTTCAGCCAGGTCACTGCGAAGAAGCAGACGATGGCCACAGCCACACCGATCACCAGAGCGCCGCCGAGACCGACGAAGCCGCAAGCCGGGGTGATGCCGACGAGGCCGGCGATGGCACCCGAGACAGCGCCCAGCAGCGAGGCCTTGCCCTTCACAGCCCACTCGACCAGGGTCCAGACCACTGCCGCGACGGCGGTGGCAAAGAGCGTGTTGGCGAAGGCGAGGACGGCGTAGTCATTGGCTTCCAGGTTGGAGCCGGCGTTGAAACCGAACCAGCCCACCCACAGCATGGAGGCGCCGATCAGGGTCATGGTCAGGCTGTGCGGAGCCATGGAGACCTTGCCGTAGCCGGTGCGCTTGCCGATCACGATGGCTGCCACCAGACCGGCGATACCGGCGTTGATGTGAACCACGGTGCCGCCGGCGAAGTCGATGGCGCCCTTGGCGAACAGGAAGCCGCTCGGTGCGTCATAGGCGCTCGGGCCACCCCAGTACCAGACCATGTGAGCCATCGGCAGGTAGGCGAAGGTGAACCACAGGGCCGAGAAGATCATCACGGCGCTGAACTTCATGCGCTCGGCAAAACCACCAACGATCAGGGCGCAGGTAATGGCCGCGAAGGTCAGCTGGAACATGGCGAAGATCAGTTCGGGAATCACCACACCCTTGCTGAAGGTCTCGACATAGGCGCCGACACCGACACCATTGAGGAATACCTTCGAGAAGCCGCCGAAGAACGGATCCAGGGCCGCGTTGGTGTTGCTCGTGAAGGCCACGGAATAGCCGTAGAGCACCCAGAGCACGGCGATCAGCGAGAAGATGCTGAACACCTGCATGAGCACCGACAGCATGTTCTTGCTGCGGACCAGACCGCCGTAGAACAGGGCCAGACCCGGGATCGACATGAAGATGACGAGGACGGTGGCCACCAGCATCCAGGTGGTGTCGCCCTTGTCCGGAACCGGCTTGGCGGCTTCGGCAGCGGCCGGAGCAGCGGCAGCCGGAGCAGCTTCGGCAGCGGCCGGGGCACTGGCAGCCGGAGCGGCAGCCATTTCAACGGCAGATGCTGCAGGGGCCGCAGAGGCCTCTTCCGCGTGCAGCGGCGCGACTCCCAGAAGGGATGTGCTCAAAGTGAGCGCAAGAAGAAATTTTTTCACGGTCATACTCCCATTCAGCGCACTGAAGATGACTTAGATGGCGTCCACGCCGGACTCGCCGGTGCGGATGCGGATGGCCTGCTCAAGCGCCGTGACGAAGATCTTGCCGTCACCGATCTTGCCGGTGTTGGCGGCCTTGCTGATGGCTTCAATGACCTGCTCCAGCTGCTCGTCGCTGGTGGCAATGTCGATCTTGACCTTGGGCAGGAAGTCCACGACGTATTCGGCGCCGCGGTAGAGTTCGGTGTGGCCCTTCTGACGACCGAAACCCTTGACCTCGGTCACGGTAATGCCCTGGACCCCGATTTCCGACAGCGCCTCGCGGACGTCATCGAGCTTGAACGGCTTGATGACCGCAGTAACCAGTTTCATGTTGGCGTACTCCATTCGGTGGGATGGACGGCCCCGATGGGGCCGCCCGGTGGGGGTTGGATTTAGAAAGCCTTGGAAACCGTGGCCACGACGGAGCCATCGACGTTCAGGCCCGGCAGGTCAGCTTCCTTGAGGTCGGTGCCGATGTAGGCCACTTCCACGCTCACGCCGGTGAGGCCCTTGTCCAGGAAGCCGAGGTCCTTGCTGGCAGCGACCTTGTAATCGACATAGTTGTCATCGTTCTTGACGACGGAGAAGGACTTGCCGTCGTCATAGAGCTTGCTGTAGCCCACGTAGGCGGAGAGGTTCACGTCCTTGTAGGTGGTGCCGTAGGAAGCATAGACGTAGCTGAACTTGCCGCTTTCAGCGAAGTAGTCATCGGAATAGGCAGCACCGATCTTGGCACCGTAGGCGCTGACCGAGGCATAGACTTCGTTGTAATCCGGATTGGCGCCGAGGTTGCCTTCGTTGGCACCCGGGTAGCCGTAGCGCATGACACCGACGTCATAGGTGTAGTCACCTTCGGTGCCGGTGTAGCCGAGCAGCAGGTCCATTTCCGCGCCGCCGGCCAGACCGTCGATGCTGGAGCCCCAGGCGCTCAGATAGGCACCGGAGTCATGGGCAAAGGTCAAACCGCCCTGCACAGCAGCATTGTTGCTGGTCTGGGTGATGCCACGGAACTTGTAATCGGTGGTGAAAGCAACGGAGCCGGACGTCTTGATCTCGGCATGAGCAGCAGCACCGACGGTCAGCAGCGAAGCAACAGCAACAGCGTAAGACAGTTTGGACAGCTTCATGGTCACAACTCCAATCTTATTAGGGACAAGTGCCGCGAACGGAATCGCGAACTTCGCCTTGATATTTGCAGAAGCCGTGCCAACTTCATTAACTCGCGTTCATGCAGGCTCGCCAACTGTCGGATATCACTGCTCAGCAAGCCTCTTTCACGTTGCCACGGACATGTTGGGGGCAACATGCACCCCAAGCCGACAGCTTCCTGCACGGTTTCGGGCGCGCAAATACCTTCAGCGGGATCATCATGAGCCACATATGCATCATGATGGTGCACATACAGATAATCGGTCATTCATGGCGATCAAACGGCCGTTATCTGCACCATGGCAGTGCATGGCCAGCCAGGATATTTGCAAAGTCCGGGCACGGCATTTCGACTACACTGCCGGCATCAGAATGCGGAGGACATCATGGCCATAGAACAAGTGGTAAATCGGCTCGGTCAGCAATTCGGCGAGCTGCTGCCGGCGAATCTGCGCGGCGTCCGTGGCGAACTGGAAAACAACCTGAAGATACTGCTGCGCGATGCACTGGCGCGCATGGAACTGCTGACCCGCGACGAGTTCGACATCCAGCAGAGCCTTCTGGCGCGCACGCGCAGCAAGGTCGAAGCCCTGGAGCAGCAGATCAAGGTTCTGGAAGCCCAGCTCACCGCGCTCGAACAGAAAACCTCCTGAGCCGCCTGGCGATGCCGTCCACCCGGGTCTATTCCTTGTCACAGGAAAAGGACCGGGAGTCGGGGGCATGTCACTCGCCAGGGTAAGCACGCGCGCCAGCCTGGGGCTGGATGCGCCCTGTGTGCACGTTGAAGTGCATCTTTCATGCGGACTTCCGGGACTGGCCATAGTCGGCCTGCCGGAAGCCGTGGTGCGTGAAAGCAAGGATCGCGTGCGCTCGGCCCTGCTCAACAGCGGCTTCGAATTTCCGCATGAACGCATCACCATCAATCTGGCGCCAGCCGACCTGCCCAAGGAAGGCGGCCGCTTCGATCTGCCCATAGCCCTCGGCATCCTCGCGGCGAGCGCGCAAATACCCGATGACAGACTGGCCGGACTGAGCTGCATAGGCGAGCTGGCACTGTCCGGCGAACTGCGGCCGGTGACCGGCGTGCTCAGCGCCAGTCTGGCCGCGCGCGAACAGGCGGAAAGCCTGCTGGTGCCACTGGCCAACGCCGGCGAAGCGGCACTGCCGGCCGGGGCATCGGTGCTGGCGGCCGGCAGTCTCATCGAAGTCGTCTCGCACCTGCGCGGAAACAAGCCTTTGCAGCCGGTCAGCCAGACCAGGCTGCCGCCTGCCATCGGCAGCGGACCGGATCTGGCAGAGGTGCAAGGTCAGCATCAGGCCCGGCGGGCGCTCGAAATCGCCGCTGCCGGTGGCCACTCGCTGCTGCTCTTCGGCCCGCCCGGGGCCGGCAAGACCTTGCTGGCAACACGCCTGGCCGGGCTGCTGCCGGCACTGGATGCCGAAACCCAGCTGACCGTGACCGCCATCCACTCGCTGGCCGGCAGCGCGCGCGGGCTTGATGCCACGCCACCTTGCCGGGCGCCACACCATCGCGCCAGCAGCGCCGCCCTGGTCGGCGGCGGCAGCGGAATTCCGCGACCAGGTGAAATCTCCCTGGCGCATGGCGGCGTGCTTTTTCTCGATGAGCTGCCCGAGTTCAATCGCCAGGCTCTGGAGGCATTGCGCGAACCGCTGGAATCCGGGGAGGTGATCATTGCCCGGGCACGCCGGCAGGTGCGCTATCCGGCACGCTTCCAGCTGGTAGCTGCCATGAATCCCTGTCCCTGCGGGCAACTGGGCCGGTTCGGCGGCTCATGCCGCTGCACGCCGGAGCAGCTGGCGCGCTACAAGGCTCGCCTGTCAGGCCCGCTGCTCGACCGCATAGACCTGCGTCTGGCTGTCGAGCCGGTGCCGCTGGCACTGCTGCGCGGTGATCACGTGGCCAGCGAGAGCAGCGCCAGCGTGCGGATGCGAGTGGAGGCGGCGCGACTGCGACAGCAGGAACGACAGGGCAGGCTGAACCGGGAGCTCGATGGCGACACGCTGGCACGGCAGCTCGACAGCGCATCGACCGCCTTTCTGCAAGCTGCCGGCGAACGCATGCAATTGTCGGCCCGGGCCTATCACCGCGTGCTGCGCATGGCACGCAGCATCGCCGATCTGGCCGGGGAGGAACGGGTAATGACTGCCGCCGTGGCCGAGGCGCTAGCCTTCCGCGGCGACTTCGACGGGCAGAGCTCTCGGCGCTGACAGGCGCACACGCGCAATGGTGTCCCGCCACAGCCGCCGACGCCCGGACACCGCCGCAGGTCCATCACCATCGAGATCGCCACGCAGAATGGACTCGGCTAGGACCCTCCACTCCAGATCGCGACCAGCCAGCTCGGCAGCACTGCGGCCGGCGAGGACGTCGCGTCGGGCAATGGCCAGGGCATTGGCCATCATGCGCGCGGTATAGGTCGCCGTTTCCGGCAGCAACGGCAGCAGCTCGCTCAGCAGCGCCTGGCGCACGGTCTCGAGCAGGTCGGCACTGTCTGGCTGCAGGGGCAGCGGCGCAGGGTCGGCATCCGCCGTCATGGCCTGCGGCGGCAGCAGGGAGGTCAGGCGCAGCAGCTCCAGTTCCAGTTCGGGAACGATATGCGCGGTCAGCGCCAGCTCCAGCGAGCGCTCCTCGCCGGAAACGTGGCGCGCACCCTGCTGCAGTGCGATCACAGCCCAGCGCAGATGGGCATAGACCTCCCAGAAGAACACCGCTTCGGTATCGACGGCACGTCCGGATTCGGCCTCGTAGCCGCGATAGAGCGCCGCGCGCGAACCTATGCCGCCGGCCTCGCGGGCGTCCTGGCCGAAGCGCCAGCAGCGCGCGCAGAACCAGCCGAGATCCTCCATGGGATCGGACCAGGCCGCGAACTCCCAGTCGAGAATGGCGGTGAGACCGTTGCCGTCGACGAGATAATTGCCGGTGCGCAGATCGCGGTGGGTCAGCACCACCGACTGCGTCGCCGGCTGATGCGATTCCAGCCAGCGCAGCGCCCAGGCCAGAGCCGGATGCGGCTGGCCGTGCTGCGCGAGGAAACGGCGACATTGCGCCAGGCCATCGGCCGAGGGCGTGGCGACCAGCGCCGGCAGGAAGTCGAGACGGGCATCGTCGCGGACGCTGTGCAGACGCGCCATTTCGCGACCTATGCGCTCGGCGAGCAGCTCGCGATCGCCACCCAGGGTCACATCCTTGACCACGCGATAGCCGGCGGCGACACCGGCGGCCTTGCGCATGACGAAGAAGTCGCGACCGAGACTGTCATCGCCCAGCCAGAGCGGCTCCGGCACGGTGACACCGGCCTGATGGGCGACCTGCAGCAGGGCGAATTCCTGGGCACGGTTGCGTGACTCGGCGACACGCGAGGCGGCATCGCAACGGAGCACGACATCGAGCACATCCTGGCCGGCCGGCTGCAGCTGCAGCCACCAGTTCTCCTGGATGGCGCCACCGGAAAGACGCCGCGCCTGCAGCACAGCCACCGCCGACGCGCCCGTGCATCGGCACAGGAAACGCTCAAGCGCGGTGGCATCCCACCAGGGTGTCTGCGCCGACATGCTCAGGCACCCCAGCGGAAGAAGTCCTGGCCCTCGGCCAGATAGCTGCGCGACAGCACCATCTTGTGGATTTCGCTGGCGCCGTCGACGAGACGGGCCTGACGGGCATAGCGATAAACCCACTCGACCAGCGTGTCCTTGGAGTAGCCACGGGCGCCGAGCAGCTGGATGGCAGTATCCGCGGCCTTGTGCAGGGTGTCGGCGACATGGACCTTGGCCATGGAGACTTCCTTGCGCGCGAAGTCGCCCTGATCGAGCTTCCAGGCGGCCTGCATGGTGAGCAGGCGGCCGATGTGGATGTCCATGGCGGCGGCGCCGAGCATCCACTGCACGCCTTCATGGTCGGCCAGCTTCATGCCGAAGCTCTGGCGCTCGGTGATGTAGGCGCCGGCGATCTCCAGGCAGCGCTTGCTGAGACCGAGCCAGCGCATGCAATGGGTGAGGCGCGCCGGGCCGAGGCGGATCTGGGTGAGCTTGAGGCCGTCGCCGACTTCCAGCAGACGGTTCTCGTCGGGGATTTCGAGACCATCGAAGACCAGCTCGCAGTGTCCGCCATGCTCTTCCGGACCCATGATCGGAATGCGCCGCTCGATGCGCCAGCCGGGCTGGTCGGCATCGAACAGGAAAGCGGTCAGGCCCTTGCGCTCGTCATCCGAGGTACGGGCGATGAGGATGAAGGTCTGCGCGCCCTCGGCGCCGGTGATGAACCACTTGCGACCTGTGATGCGCCACCTGTCGCCGACCTTCTCGGCGCGCGTGTAGGTCAGCGACGGATCGGAGCCGCAGCCCTGCGGTTCGGTCATGGCGAAGGCCGAGCGCACCTTGCCGTCGATCAGCGGCTGCAGCCAGCGCTGCTTGAGCGCCTCGGTCTTCAGCACCTTGTTGAGCACCTGCATGTTGCCGTCATCCGGCGGCGCGGCGTTGAACACCACCGGCCCGAACGGCGAGCGCGCCGCCTCTTCGTAGACCGCCGCCATGCCGACATGGTTCAGCCCGCGACCGCCGCGTTCGACCGGCATCTGGAAGGCCCACAGGCCGGCTGCCTTGGCCTTGGCGCGCAAGGTCTGCAGCGAAGCCTCGTTGATGTTCTCGTGGGCATCGTAGAAGCCGGCTTGCGACTCCAGCGGCAGCAGGTGGGTTTCAACGAAAGCCCGGACCTGCTGGCGTATGGCCTCGACTTCGGGCGACAGCGTGAAATCCATCAGATATTCCTCGGTGCAGAAGGCTCAGGGCCGGAAGCCCGGAGCCAGGGATTCAGAGCCAATGCCTCAAGGCCGGCGTGTCAAAGGCTGGAGCAGAGATGCGCGCCATCGACGGTGATGACGCTGCCATTGATGAAGCTGCCGGCCGGACTGGCGAGCAGCAGCAGAGCGCCATCGAGCTCCTCGGCGCGACCCAGGCGGCGTGCGGTCATGCGCTTGATCAGACGCAGGCCCGGCTCGGACTGGAAGAACTCGCGGTTGAGATCGGTCTCGATGTAGCCGGGAGCCATGGCATTGACGCGAATGCCGTGACGCGACCACTCCAGCGCCTGCGCCTCGGTGAGATGCAGCAGGCCGGCCTTGGAAGCGCAGTAGGCTGACACCGACTGCGCCACGCGCTGACCTAGAATGGACGAGATGTGTATCACCACACCGGGCAGCGCCTGCGGCAGCAAACGCTGCACGAACTCGCGACTGACCAGCCAGGGCCCCTTGAGATTGGTATCGACGACCTGATCCCAGCCCGCCACGGTGATCTCGTGCGCGAAGCCCTCGCCGGCCACACCGGCATTGTTCACCAGCAGATCCAGCGGAGCGCCCAGCACCTGCTCGGCTGCCGCGAAGGCAGCCGCCACCGAAGCTTCGTCGGTGACATCCATGGCCACCGCATGAGCCTGCAGACCTTCAGCGCGCAGCTCCTCGACGGCATCCGCCAGCGCCTCGGCACGACGGGCGGCGAGCACCACGGTGGCTCCGGCACGCGCCAGCACGCCGGCAAAATGCCGGCCGAGACCGCCGGAGGCCCCGGTCACCAGGGCACGGCGACCGCTCAGGGAAAAGTCAGGCAGGGACATCGACACTCCGGGGGTTGTCAGCTCGCCGTTCGGAACGTTTCCGCTCAGAAGGTTCCAATGTAGAAATCGCGCTGGATATTGGCGGCGTTTTCCGGAACGTTGGCGTAATGGTTGAAGTCCTGCACGCCCAGCGCGCGCAGCACGGTTTCGTCGAGCCAGCAGACCTCGTCGCCAAAGCGTTCGCGCTGGTCGAGCAGCTCGAAGGCGGCATCGGCCATGATGCCCGGCTTGCGCGAGGCGGCGAGGCCGGCATCGCCAGCCGTAAGGCCGACCGCCGCGGTAGCGATCAGCGTCGCCGGCCACAGCGTGCGCACGCCTATGCCCTGGCTTTTCGCTTCCTGCGCCAGGCCGAGGCTGAGCAGGGTCATGCCGTACTTGGTCGAAGTGTAGGGTGCGAAGGCGCCGAGCCAGCCCGGATCAAGATTGATCGGCGGGCACAGGTTGAGCACCTGACCCTTGCTGGCGGCCAGATGCGGCAGGCACTCGCGCATGGTGATCAGCGGCGAGCGGGTGTTGAGCGCATGCATCAGGTCGTAGTGCTTGGTACTGGTGGCAGCGATCGGCGTGACACCGAGAAAGCCGGCGTTATTGACCAGCACATCGATGCCGCCGAAATGCTCGACCGCACGGGCAATGGCCTCGACCAGCTGAGCCTCGTCACGGGCATCGACGGCCAGCGGCAGGGCCTGGCCGCCAGCGGCGCGCACTTCCTCGGCCACCGAATGGATGGTGCCGGGCAGGCGGGCATGCGGCTGATCGGACTTGGCGGCGATGACGATGTTGGCGCCCTCGCGCGCGAAACGCAGCGCGATCTCGCGGCCGATGCCGCGGCTGCCGCCAGTCATGAAGAGGGTACGACCTTGCCAATGACCCATGAGTCACTCCTTTCCTGTTTGCTGATGATAAAGATTAGCTTGCCGCGAAACGCCGGCATCAAGTGACAATTTTGTCGTTATGGACGGCAGTGTCGCGCATCACGCGCGACACTGCCAGCGCCAGCCTAGAGGCGCTCGAGATGCACCGGCAGCCCGTCACGCGGGGTCGGCAGCGAGGTGAAATTGACCGGCATCTCGTAACCCTCCGGCACTGACCAGCGGTACTTCTGCACCACCTGATGCAGGATGGCCTTGACCTGCACCTCGGCGAAATGCAGGCCTATACACATGTGCGCGCCACCGCCGAAGGGGACGAACTGGTAGGGATGCTTCTTGTGCTCGCTGCGCTCGGGACTGAAGCGGTCCGGGTCGAAACGCTCCGGATTCGGCCACCATTCCTCGAGGTGATGCACCACCAGCGGGCTGATGATGACGTAGGTGCCGACCGGGATGCGGCAGCCGGCGAACTCGACTTCCTTGACCGTCTTGCGCGGTAGCAGATGCACCGGCGAGAGCAAGCGCAGCGACTCCTTCATGACGCGATCCATGACCTCGAGACCGGCGAGATCCTCATGCGCGACCTGCGGCTTGCCCAGCGCCATGGCCTCGGCGCGGACCTTGTCCTGCCACTCGGGGTAGCGCGCCAGGTAATGGAAGATCGACGACAGGGTGATGGTCGAGGTGTCGTGCGCCGCCATCATGACGAAGATCATGTGATTGACCACATCATCGTCGCTGAAGCGGCGACCGTGCTCGTCCTCGGCCTGGCAGAGCCGGCTGAAGAGGTCATCAGCAGGGTGTGCGCGCTTCTCGGCGATGCGGCTGCGGAAGAACTCCTCCAGCACCTGACGTCCCTTCAGGCCGCGCCGCCAGCGCCCGCCCGGCACCGGGAAGCGCAGGATGGAGGTGCCGGCGAGCACGCAGTCGACAAAGGCCTTGTTGATGCGATCCGCTTCGGGGCCCAGCTTCTCGCCCATGAAGACATCGGTGGCGATATCCAGCGTCAGCTTCTTGATCTGCGCATAGACCGGGAATTTCGCCTGCGGCCGCCAGTCGGCAATGCCGCGTGCGATCGCCGGATTCATGCGCTCCAGATACTGCACCAGCGCCGCCTTCTTGAACGCCGCCTGCATGATGCCGCGATGGAAGCGGTGCTCGTCGAAATCGAGCAGCATGATGCCGCGCCGGAAGAACCTGCCGATGAAGAACTCCCAGCCCTGGCTGTTGGAGAAGGCATTGTCCTGGTTGCGCAGCACCATCTGCAGGGCATCCGGGCCGCCCAGCGCCACTGCGTTGATGCCCAGACCCTTGCCGCGCACCACCGGCCCGTGCTTGCGGTACATGGCCACGCCGCTGCCGATAGGATCGAACAGGAAGCTGAGTGTGTTGCCGAGCACCGGCAGACCCGGCTCGCGCGGAATCAGTTCCAGCATGTCCCGGGCCGCGCGACTCTGGATTAATGTCGACATGATCAGGCTCCCTGCTGGCTGGCATGCGCCGGGTGATCGGCGCCGGGCTGGATGATGCCCTGGGCACGATCACCAAAGACCTGCGCGACCGCCGTGCGCTGGGCCTGACGACCGCGCAGCTGCATGCGCCGACGCAGGGCCGGCAGCAGGCGCTGACCGGTATAGGCCAGCGTGCGCGGTGCCAGCGTCAGCCACGGATACCAGGCCGTCACCGTTTCCGGCAAGCCCAGCTGCCCCATCTGCTCACGCGTCAGGAAGTAGCGGCTCATGCTCAGATGCTGGTGATAGGCCAGCTTGCGACGGAGATCATGCAGCCAGGGCAGGCGACGCAAGCCCTGATAGGTGCGCTCCAGCGGCTCCAGCGACAGGGCGTGGCCGAGCTCGCGGCTGGTCTGGTCGGGACGGCTCTGCGTCATCATGGTCGCGTTGAGCAGGACCATGCCCTCGCTCTCGCTGAAGCGCAGCCAGCGCTCATCCACACCCATCAGCCAGCAGGCATAGCTCCACAGCTGCATGACCGCGCGCGACTCGCGCGGCGAGGCCTGGATACCGAGCTTGCGCAGGGCGCCGAGCATGACCACGCTGAAGCCGAGATAGGTCGCCGCCATGTCGATCTGGTTCAGCGGCAGGCCCCAGACGGCATGATCCCATTCCGGACGCGCCGACAGGTTGCGCCGCACCAGGGCATGCACGAGACGCACATGCAGGGTCGAGCGGAAGCCGGCGCCGTAACGCTCCAGCCCGCCCGGCTCGGTGCAATCGATCCACCACTTGCCGGTCTCGGCCACGCGCTGCGAGGTGCCCTTGTTGAGCGCCCCGGTCATGACCAGGGCCTGATTGAAGCCGGACAGCAGATAGCCACCCATGAGCGCGAGATCGCGCATGACCACCATGGCGACGAGACCGACGCCATGGGTGAAGCGCACGCCTTCTTCCAGCAGCTCGCGATCCAGCCACACGGGCACGCGCTCGACCGAGGCAAAGAAGTCGCGCAGTGGTTGCGGGCAGTCCGGCACGCTGTCGACACCCTGCGCCATGGCCTGCTCGAACAGGGCGCGCGCCTCGCGCGGGCCGAAGCTCACCATCCAGTCCACCAGCGCATCCATGGCCGGATCGCCGTCATTCATGGCGGCAATGGCGGCGGCGTATTCCTCGCGGCTGGGCGCCATGTCGCGACCAAGTATCAGGCGCAGCCAGGGCGGCGTCGGCGCCTGGGTCTTGTCGAAAGGGCGGGCCCGGGTCGGCGCCGCCGAGCGTTCAGATACTGCTGACATGAGAACACCGCGTGACAGTTGTGGAGCCCCGACCATAATGTGAAGATGTATTCGCATTCAATTCGCGTTCGGAGGCCGACATGCGCAAGCGCCCGCAGCAGGAAAGATCCCGCCAGATGGTGACCACCCTGATCGATGCCACCGCGCGCTGCATCGCCGAACGCGGCCTCGACAACACCACCACACCGCATATCGCCGAGCTGGCCGGGGTCAGCGTCGGCTCGCTCTATCAGTACTTCGGCAGCAAGGAAGCGCTGATCGAGGCGCTGGTGGAGAAGCTCGCCGATGATGTCGCGCGCGGCGTCAAACGCCTGCCGGTCAGCAGCGAGGTCTCGCTGCGCGACCTCGTGGCCACCGCCATCCGCTTCGGTTTCGCCATGCTCAATGCCAGCAACGGCCTCTATGCCGAACTGGCGCGCAACTGGCACCGCGTGCAGACCCAGAAGGTCGCGGATGTGCTGCAGCAGCATTTCCTCGAGATCGCGCGCTTCTATTTCCTCAAGCACTACCGGGAATACCCGATCGAAGACCTCGAAGTGCGCGTCTTCATCATCACCAACAGCACCATTTTCACCATGGTGCGCCTGGTCAGCCAGGAAAACAGCATGCTCAACGAGGACGCCGTCGCCGAGGGCCTGACCGACATGATCACCGGCTACCTGGGCCAGAGCAGCAAGTGACATCAAATCCTGTCATGTTTCCTCAAATGACGACTGGCGATCACTGACAGACAGGATCGTCTGTGTTCTAGTTCGAAAAACGACCGCTTCGGAGCCCGGCCATGACCGCCACCGTCCGCGCCCTGCACGACAGCAAGCGCCCCATGCCACGCCGCATGGACTTCGTCTTCGATGACAGCATCCCTATGGACTGGTTCGGCGGCGACCCCTTCAAGAGCATGGTGCTGACCGCCCTGTCCGGCACCTTCCCCGAGGGCGAACGCTTCTTCGTCGATTCCGTGCGCCACTATCAGCAGCGGCTCGGCCCGGCACTGGCCAGCCAGGTCAGCGGCTTCATCGGCCAGGAAGCGCATCACGGCCGCGAACACAACGCCTTCAATGACTTCATGGCCACCAAGGGCCTGCCCATGGGCAAGATCGACCGCTTCGTCGGCGATGGCATGCAGTTCCTACGCAAGCGCCTGTCACCCGAGCGCCAGCTCGCCATGACCTGCGCCCTTGAGCACTTCACCGCCATCCTTGCCGAGATGGCTCTGGAGAACCCGGACTTCTTCGCTCCCATGGACGAGCGCGTGAAGGCGCTGTGGTACTGGCATGCCATAGAGGAAAGCGAGCACAAGGCGGTAGCCTTCGATGTCTTCCAGGATCAGGTCGGCAGCTACTGGATCCGCAGCTCGCAGATGGCCATCAACTCCATGGAGTTCGCCTTCTTCACCGGCCTCCACACCTACCAGCTGCTCAAGGCGCGCGGCATTCAGCGTGACTGGCGCATGCTCCGCCGCGGCTTCCGAGAGTTCCTGGTCGAGCCGGGCTGGCTGCGCAAGATGGGCAAAGCCTATCTGTCCTACTACAAACCGTCCTTCCACCCCTGGCAGCGCGATACCACGGCGGCCATGACGCACTGGAAAGCGGTCTACGGAATTACATGATTCGGCTGGCCTGAGCCGGCCACCCTGACTACAATTCCGGGCCTGCTGTCAGCCTCGCCCGGATGTACCCGTGAACAACCTGAACCCTCGTCAACGCGAAGCCGTCATGGCCATCAGCGGCCCCGTGCTGGTGCTCGCCGGCGCCGGCTCGGGCAAGACGTCGGTGATCACCCGCAAGATCGCCTATCTCATCCAGGATTGCGGCATTTCCGCCAACAAGATCATCGCGGTGACCTTCACCAACAAGGCCGCGCGCGAAATGAAGGAGCGCGCCGCCAAGCTGGTCAGCGGTCCGGAAGCCCGCGGCCTCATGGTCTCGACCTTCCACACGCTGGGCCTGACCATGCTCAAGCGTCATCCGGAAAGCTTCGGGCTGAAGAAGAATTTCTCGATCTTCGACGCCGAGGACTCGCGCACGCTGCTCGGCGAGCTGCTGCACAAGGAAAACGCCAGCGACAAGATCGACCTGGTGCGCAACCTGATCTCCGGCTTCAAGAACGATCTGGTGACACCGGCCGAGGCCATGAGCAAGGCCGACAGCGATGGCGACTACTTCGCCGCCACGGTCTACGAGACCTACGAGCGCCATCTGCGCGCCTACAACGCCGTCGATTTCGATGACCTCATCGTGCGTCCGACGCTGGCGCTGAAGAACGATGCCGCCATCCGCGAGCACTGGCAGAACCGTGTCCATTACCTGCTCGTCGACGAATACCAGGACACCAACTCGGCCCAGTACCTGATGGTGAAGCTGCTGGTCGGTGCCCGCGCCTGCTTCACTGCCGTCGGCGACGATGACCAGTCGATCTATGCCTGGCGCGGCGCGCGTCCGGAGAACATGGCCGAGCTGACCACCGACTATCCGCAGCTCAAGGTGGTCAAGCTGGAGCAGAACTACCGCTCCACCAGCCGCATCCTGAAGGCCGCCAACACGGTGATCGCCAACAACCCGCACGTGTTCGAGAAGAAGCTGTGGAGCCAGCACGGCATGGGCGAGGCCATCCGCGTCATCCAGTGCGGCAACGAGGATGCCGAGGCTGACAAGGTCGCCACCGAGATACTCAATCACAAGCTCATGCAGCGCACCGAGTTCCGCGACTACGCCGTGCTCTATCGCGGCAACTTCCAGGCGCGCGTGCTGGAAACCAAGCTGCGCGAACTGCAGATTCCCTACAAGATTTCCGGCGGCCAGTCCTTCTTCGGGCGCTCCGAAATCAAGGATGTCATGGCCTATCTGCGCCTGGTCATCAACCCGGAAGACGACAACGCCTTCCTGCGCATCATCAACACGCCCAAGCGCGAGATCGGCCCGGCGACGCTGGAGAAGCTCGGCGGCTATGCCCAGCAGCGCGGCTGCGCCATGCTCCTGGCCTGCGACGAGATGGGCCTGTCGCTGCATGTCGGCGAGCGCGCCTACAACCGCCTGCAGGAATTCTCGCAGTGGCTGCGCGAGACCGCGCGCGCCATCATCGACGGCGATGACCCGCTGCAGGCCATCCGCCAGATGCTCGGCGACATCCAGTACAACGACTACCTGCTGGAGCAGTCACCGACGCCTACCGCGGCCGAGCGCCGCATGGAGTCGGTCAACAGCTTCCTGACCTCGGTGCAGCGCCTGTGGGACAAGGTCGAGGACGAGGATGCCCGCGACATCGAGGCGGTGATCCGCAAGCTGGTGCTGCTCGACCTGCTCGAACAGCAGGCCGAGGAAGACGACAGCGACAAGGTCCAGCTCATGACCCTGCACGCCGCCAAGGGCCTGGAGTTTCCCTTCGTCTATCTGATGGGTCTGGAAGAGGATCTGCTGCCGCACCGCAACAGCATCGAGAGCGGCACCGTCGAGGAAGAGCGCCGCCTGATGTATGTCGGCATCACCCGCGCCAAGCAGACGCTGACGCTGACCTATGCCGCCAAGCGCAAGTTCGGCGGTGAGTCCATGCCGACCACGCCCAGCCGCTTCCTGGAAGAGCTGCCGGCGGATGACCTGGAATGGGAAGGCCGCAGCAGTGGCCGCAGCGTCGAGCAGAAACAGGCGTTGGGCCGCGCCCATCTGACCAATCTGCGCGACATGCTGGGCTGAATCGGCGCGACTGTCGCACCCGACAGTCAGCCACAGAAGGCCGGTGCGGAAAACAAAAAAGGGAGCCTGGGCTCCCTTTTTCTTTGCGCTGCCTTTCCTTCTGCCTCGTACCTCGTGCGGTCCGAGACGACCGCCTGGCTTACTTGGCCTTGGAGATCAGGAAGTCGACAGCACCGATGATTTCCTCATCCGAGCAGGTAGCGCAGCCACCCTTCGGCGGCATGCTGCGGATGCCGTGCAGGGCGTGCTGGTGCAGAGTGTCCTTGCCCTGGGCGATACGCGGGCCCCAGAGGCTCTTGTTGCCGATGATCGGAGCGCCCATGACACCGGCGCCGTGGCAACCGGAGCAGACGGCGGTGACGATCTGCTCGCCGGTGCGCGGTTCGGCGCCCGGAGCCGGACCGGCGACCACGGCGGCGGCGCAGGGCTGGCCTTCCAGGCAGACCTTGCCGGCCAGGGTGACGCGTTCAATGACGGCGCGCTCGGAGAAAAGGCCGCGCTCACCCAGAGGCTGGTCGGAGATTTCCTTGGTCGACTTGGCCATGACCGGGGCCGACATCACCAGGCCGACTACGGCCAGCAGGGTAGCGATCTTCTTCACATTAACCTCACTCAAGCGACAAACCCCGGACAGGCCGGTGCGGGAAATGCGCGCAGTATAGCCTTATTCCGAATAGGTCAAAAGCCTGACTAGCGGTAACCGGACAGGCTTTCGGCAGGATGGCGATGAAGTGAAGGCGGACACCTGCTCAGTAGGTGTAATTGACCCCGAGGGTGAGCTCGTACTGATGCATGTCCAGGGTGATGTCCTGGTCATTGCCATCAACCCCGGCATTGATGAGCCCCCCGTTGCCCGGCAGCTGGACATTGCTCAACGGGTTCCTGCCCCGGACCGGATTGGGCGGCGCGTACATCAGGCTGAGATCGAAGCCGAGCTGGCGGCTGCGCTGCCAGCCGACACCCGCCGTGTAGTGCTTCTCGATCACCGCCGGCGCCAGGATGTTGAACAGCACCTCGCTCTCCGGAATGGGCTGCCTGGTCTGGCTGTAACCCAGGCGCCAGGCCCAGTTGCCGCTGTCGAACTGGTAGCCGACCTTGTAGACCTCGACATCGCGCCAGCCGAAACCGGGACCGCTGTCGGCACCGAGACAGGCGGTGCTGTCCGCCGCGCTGCCGGTCAGGCGCTGCAGGGCGCAGTCATTGACGAAACGGTCCGGATCCAGCGGATTGCCGACCGAGGCGATCTCGCTGAAATTGATGCGCTGGTAGTCGAGCAGAATGCGTTGGTTGCGCGCCGGCTTGATGACCAGCCCGGCATTCCATGACGACGGAATGTCGAAATCTCCCCGCTCGGCAAACAGGCCTTCGTACTCCTTGAAGCGCGTCATGTAGATGCGCGACTGCCAGGAGGCGCCGAAATCCAGACCCGGGAGCAACTCGGTGAGGAGGCCGACACGACCGCCACCGCCATAGGAGAAGGAAAAGCCCTGATCGGAAACATGCTCGGGGCTGTTCGAGAACTGCGCGAAAGCCTGCAGACCCTTGGCCGAGAAACGCTGCGCCGCGAAGATGGGGGAGATGCCCAGCGCCGTGTGCTCGCCAAGCTTGTAGGCATAGTTCGGCGCGACGAAGAGCTGGATGAGATCGACCGATGCCGTGCCGTTGCCATTGCCGCAGAAGCCGAGCAGATCGGCATTGCCGGGTTGTGGCGCACCGCCACCGAAGGTACCCGTGCAACGGCTCTCCACCGGCGAATAGCCGAGCAGGCCACCCAGCAGCCCGCTGCTGGAGCCCGCCTTGGCGAAAGCGGCATTGCCATCCTTGTAGACCGTGTTCATGCCGCCATTGCCGTACACCGCGATGCCGGCACTGGAACGCTCGTCCAGCGGAGTGACATAGGCAAAACCGGGGATGGCGAAAACGTTGTGCCGGCTTTCGACACGATCCGGCTCGATGTCGACGATGCCTACAGCCAGGCCACCGCCAGTCGGCCCGGTCTCGTACTCGCGGATGGGCACGAAGAGGCTGAGGTTGGCATCCCAGCGCTCACCGAGAAAGGCAGAGCCGGCCGGGTTGATGGTGACGATGAGGGCATCCGAGGCATTGGCCGTGCCGGCACCGCCGAGCGCGCGCTGGGACGCGCTGTAGCCATGGGCAAAATAGCCGTTGGTCGCCGCCGCCGGCAGAGGCAGCAGAGCCAGCGACAGTGCCAGCCAGGCACCCGGAACAGACTGTTGCAGGGGCCGTCGGAAGCACCGTGATGGGGTATGCAGAACAGACACGAAAACTCTCGCAAATACGCTATGCCTGCAGAATACGCAGGCTCGCGTCAGCGGCAAAAGAACCATTCCCCATATTCTTATGCCGGCTGCTGCTAAGTGCCGCATGCGGCCGGCAAATGGACTGCCCGGACAAAGCCAAGTATGATGCCGCCTCCGCGCCGCAAGGCCGGATCTGCTGCATGCAAAGCGCCCGTAGCTCAGCTGGATAGAGTATCGGTTTCCGAAGCCGGTGGTCGTGGGTTCGAATCCCGCCGGGCGCACCATATTCGTTGTCACTCCCGATGGGTCAGGCTGTCATGAGTGCATTTTTTCTGCTCGGTCTCTGTCTTGCGCTCGGCATGCTCACCACTCGCCTGGCGCGCCCGCCCGTGGGTCTGGCACAGAGCCTGAACTGGTGGGTGATACAGATCGCCCTGCCGGCACTGGTGCTGGAACTGATCCCGCGCCTGCACTTCAATCCCGACCTCTGGTTCCTGATCGCCTCGCAGTGGCTGGTGTTCTTCGGCGCGCTCGTGCTTTTCCACACGCTGGGCAGCTATCTGGGCTGGTCACGCAGCCGCATCGGCGCGCTCGTGCTGGTCTGCGGACTCGGCAATACCTCGTTCGTGGGCTATCCGCTGCTGGAGGCTCTGCGCGGCCGCGAAGGCCTGGCCCTGGGCGTGGTCGCCGATCAGCTCGGCTGCTTCATGATGCTCAGCCTGGGCGGCGTGCTGGTGGCCGTGCTCTATGGCGGCGCCTCCGCGCATCCACGCGAGATAGCCCGCAAGGTCCTGCTCTTTCCGGCCTTCCTGGCGTTGCTGGTCGGCATAGTCGCCGGCCAGCTCGGCGGCTGGCCTGACGCCATCAATGACACGCTGCACCGCATCGGCCTCAGCCTGAGCCCGCTGGCATTGTTCTCGGTGGGTCTGCGCCTGCGGCTCTCGCTGCATCGCCATCAGTGGCTGCCGGTCTTTGTCGGCCTGGGCTGGAAGCTGGCGGTGATTCCGGCACTGACGCTGGGGCTGGGCATGGCGCTGGGCATGCACGGTCTGCTGCTCAGCATCGCCGTGCTGCAGACCGCCATGGCTCCGATGATTTCCGCGGCCATCCTGGCCGATCAGCACGGTCTCGAACCCGACCTCGCCAACGCCATTCTCGGCAGCGGCATTCTGCTCTCGCTGCTTACCGTTCCGCTGTGGAACAGCGTGCTGCCCTGATGCAGCTCACATGCCGAGCAGCTGCCTGACCAGCGGCTCCATCCTGGTCAGGCCGTAGCGACGACCGACCTCCAGCGCCTCCTCCTGCGACAGTCCCTGCAGCCAGTGCGCGCGCAGGGCGAACAGCGCGCCGACACGATTGCCGCTCATGCAGTGCACCAGCACCGGAGTGTCGCCGACTTCGGCAAGCAGACGATCAAGCGCTTCGGCATTGCCCTTGTTGAGGTCCTGGCCACCCTGCACCGGCAGATGCGCATAGAACAGTCCCAGGTCCGCCGCCATGCCAGCCTCGTCGAAGCCGCCATGTTCGTTGTCCGGCAGCATGTCGATGACATGCGTGATGCCCTCGGCCTTGACCTGGACCAGCGCCTCGGGGCTGACATAGCCACCGGAATAGTGATTGGGTGCGACAAACAGCAGGTTGGGAATGGGGAGGGCCATGGCGGTCTCTTCTGCAGGATAGCGGGTGGCAGCCGGATGCCGCCTGCGACGAACTATACGCCGAAATCCGGATGCCAGGCATGCACCAGCAAGGCCGCCGCCACCGCCAGCATGAGCACGGCGAAGCCACGCTGGCTGGCAGCCGCGCTGACATGGCGACTGCCCAGACGCCCCAGCACCATGCCCGTCATGACCGCGACCAGGAAGGGCAAGGTCACCGCCAGCGGCAGCTGCGCGCCGTGCAGCCAGGCCAGAAATATGCCCAGCGTGCTGATGAGCGCCACCACCATGAGCGAGGTCGCCACCACGGCCGCCTGGCTGAGCTCGGTGAAGCGCGCCAGCACCGGCACAATGACGAAGCCGCCACCGACACCAAGCAGGCCGGTAAGCAAGCCGCTGAGCAGGCCGAAGCCGGTGATCGCGAAGAAGGTGGGCCGCGTCCAGATGAAGCGCCCGCTGTCGGCATGGATGCGGCAGATGACATGCTCGTGCTCGACTCGCCCTGCCGGCTGGCGCAACAGGCGCAGGGCTATGACCACCATGACGATGGCGAACAGAACGCTCAGGCTGGTGGCCGGCAGGCGATGCCCCAGCATGAGTCCGAGCGAGACGCTGGGCACCGCGGCCGCCGCCATGACCAGAGCCGCACGGTAGCGCGCCAGACCGCTGCGCAGACCATCGCCGGTGCCCACCCAGGCCGCGCCGGCAACCGCCAGCAAGGCCACGGGCGAGGCCTGCGTCACGGTCCAGCCCAACCCGAACATCAGCGCCGGCACCGCCAGCATGCCGCCACCGGCCCCGGTCAGACCCAGCACCAGACCCACCAGCACGCCAAGCAGCCAGATCATCGCGGGCTCAGACCTGGCCGCAGCCGAGATTGGCCGGAATGGCTATGTCCATCAGGCGCGGGTCCGGCAGGTGCAGGCTGTTCATGATGGCCACGTACTCGGCCTCGCTGCGGCCGGCCAGGCGCGGATTGAAACGCTTCTCCTCGCCTATGCTGGAGCTGGTCCAGCCCTTGTAGTCATGACCCGGGTAGACCAGGGTCTCGTCCGGCAGGCGAAACAGCTTGTTGGTGATGGAGTCCCAGGACTTGTGCGGATCTCCGGCCTGGAAATCGGTACGGCCGGTACCGCGGATGAGCAACACGTCGCCGGTGAACACCGCGCGCGGCCGCGCCGGGTCGAGCACGAAGCTGAACGACTCGTCGGTATGCCCCGGGGTGTATATGGCTTGCAGCCGGATGCCATCAATATCGAGCACGTCACCTTCACGCACCTGCGCCGACACGCAATGCGCCTGGGTGAATTCGCCCATGATGGTGACGCAGCCGGTGCGGTCGCGCAGATCGCCGAGCGCGGTGACATGATCGGCATGGGTATGGGTGTCGATGGCGCGCACCAGCTTCAGATCCAGCTCGCGGATGGCCTGCAGATACTGCTCGAGCTGCTCCTTGACCGGATCGATGATGACGGCCTCGCGGCCCTCACCCGAGGCCAGAAGATAGGTATAGGTACCGGATGCGGCATCGAAGAACTGACGAAAGAGCATGATGGCCTCCGTGAGCCTCAGGACTTGAGCAGACGGTCATGCAGCAGCATGCCGGCAACCATGGCGAGACAGAACACCAGCACGCCGCCATGGCCGGTGGCGAGATTGACCAGCGCCGGCCCCGGGCACAGCCCGGCCAGGCCCCAGCCGGTGCCGAAAAGAGCAGCACCCGTGAGCAGACGGGCGTCTATGCCGGTGGCGCTCGGCCAGCGGAAGTGCTCCGCCATGAGCGGCCGTTCATGGCGCCGGAACCAGGTGAAGGCCGGCAGGGTCACCAGCACGGCGCCACCCATGACGAACATCAGCGTCGCATCCCAGTCGCCGGCGAGGTCGAGGAAGCCCTGCACCTTGCCGGGATCGGTCATGCCGGAGACGATGAGGCCGAGCCCGAACAGCAGGCCGGTGAGAAAAGCCGCCAGAGCCTTCATGTCAGAAGCCTCCGTGACGAAGCAGGAAAACGGTGACGAAACCAGCCGTCATGAAGGTGGCCGTGGCCGCCAGCGAACGCAGCGACAGACGCCCCAGTCCGCACACGCCATGCCCCGAGGTGCAGCCGCTGCCGAGCCGGGAGCCGAAGCCGACGAGCAGGCCGGCGACGATCAGCATGGGGGTGCCGGTGCCCTCGGTCAGCATGGGCACGGGTGCGACGAGCAGGCCGGCCAGCAGCAACCCGGCCAGGAACAGCACACGCCAGGCGCGATCCCCGCCGGCACCGGCCTGCATGAGACCGCCGAGAATGCCGCTGATGCCGGCGATACGACCGAGCAGCCAGAACAGCGAGGCCGCGCTGAAACCTATCATGAGGCCGCCGCTGAGTCCGCTCAGCCAGGTCGACGGCAATTGCATCGCATACATGTTGTCACCCCGCGCAAGGCATTTCCAATATACTACCCCCAGTATGTTGGATGAACAACCCGGACCAACTGGCGTAGCATGCGACCATGAACAAGACAGACCAGACCACGAGCCAGCTCATGCAGGAGCGCGAAGCACATCAGCGCAAGCTCATCATTCGCCTGCGTCGTGTCGAAGGCCAGCTGCGCGGCATCCAGGCCATGATGGAAAAGGGTGACAGCTGCGAGAGCATCGCGCAGCAGCTGTCTGCCGCGCGACGGGCTCTGGACAAGGCCTTCCACGAGATGGTGGCGTGCAATCTGCGCATGGAGATTGCCGCCAGCCAGGCCCCCGAGCAGGTGCTGGCCGCCACCGAACACATGACCCGACTGCTGAGCAAATATGGCTGACCTCATGAACGACAACAGCGGCGCCGTCAGCGACGGCAAGCCGGTGGCGGCCTCGGCCGTCACCGACCAGGTCTACTGGGTTTTTCCCAACGACCTCAATGCCAATGACACCGTCTTCGGCGGCATGATCATGGCGCAGATGGACCGGCTCTGTGCCGTCGTCGCCTGCCGCCACGCCAGCGGTGTCTGCGTCACCGCCAGCGTCGACGC
Source organism: Perlucidibaca sp. (assembly GCA_023265995.1). Classification (GTDB taxonomy): domain Bacteria; phylum Pseudomonadota; class Gammaproteobacteria; order Pseudomonadales; family Moraxellaceae; genus Perlucidibaca. Next base: position 94,238 of record JAHFSA010000004.1, on the reverse strand, counting down.
GGTGCATTTCCTGGCGCCGGCCAAGCGTGGCGACGTGCTGATCTTCGCGGCCTCGGTGAACAAGGCCTGGCGCACGTCCATGGAGGTCGGCTGCCGTGTCGACGCCCAGGCCTTCAATGGCGAGCGCCGCCATATCCTGTCGGCTTACCTGACCTTCGTGGCGGTGGATGACAGCGGCAAGCCGCGACCGGTGCCGGCACTGCTGACCGGAAGCGAGGACGAGCAGCGCCGCTGCGGCGAGGCCGACCTGCGGCGCAGCCAGCGCCTGCGCCATGCCGAGGAGCTCAAGGCCTTTCGCGCCCAGGCGCACCCGGGCGAGATCTGATGCGGCAATGACAGCCGGGGCGGCGATGCCCGGGCGGTCATGCCAGATGACTGCGGATCAGTCGGCGCGGGTGATGGTACGCACGCCGGCGGCGCCGCCGAGCAGAAGGACATCGGCCGGACGGCGCGCGAAGAGGCCGTTGGTGACGACACCGACGAGATTGTTGAGGCGGGTTTCGAGCTCGACCGGATTGCTGATGTCGAGGCCGTAGGTATCGAGGATGACGTTGCCGTTGTCGGTCACGAAGCCGGTACGGTAGACCGGGCTGCCGCCCATCTTCACCAGCTCGCGCGCGATCAGCGAACGTGCCATGGGAATCACTTCCACCGGCAGCGGGAAGGTGCCGAGACGCTCGACCCACTTGCTCTCGTCGGCGATGCAGATGAACTTCTTCGCCAGCGCCGCCACGATCTTCTCGCGCGTGAGCGCACCACCACCACCCTTGATCATTTCCAGCGCGGCATTGATCTCGTCGGCGCCATCGACGTAGATGCCGATCTTGTCGACCTGGTTGAGATCGACGACCTCGATGCCTATCGCTTCCAGACGCTGCTTCGTGGCTTCGCTGCTGGCCACGGCGGCCGTGACCTTGTGGCGTATGGCCTTGAGGCCGTCGATGAAGTGATTGGCCGTGGAGCCGGTGCCGACACCGAGAATCTCGCCGTCTTCCACATAGGCCAGCGCGGCCTCGGCTACGGCACGTTTGAGGGCATCGGCGGACGAAACAGCGGACATCAGGAACTCCGGGGACTGACAGGCAGGGCGCTTGAGAGCGCAAGGCGCGTAGTATACTCGCTGGCAACTTTCCGGAAGCGCCCATCATGCTCGACGCTGTCGTCAAACGCATACTCCAGGCCCGTGTCTACGATGTCGCCATCGAGAGCCCGCTCGACGAGGCACTGCTGATTTCGCGCCGCCTGAAGAATCGCGTGCTGCTCAAGCGTGAAGACCTGCAGCCGGTGTTCTCCTTCAAGCTGCGTGGCGCCTACAACAAGATCGCCCAGCTCTCGGAGGCCGAACGCGCCAAGGGCGTGATCTGCGCCTCCGCCGGCAACCATGCCCAGGGCGTGGCGCTGGCCGCGCGCGAATTCGCCATCAAGGGCGTGATCGTGATGCCGCAGACCACACCGGACATCAAGGTCAACTCGGTGAAGGCCCTCGGTGGCCAGGTCGTGCTCGCCGGCGACAGCTATGACGATGCCTATGCCCACGCCCAGACGCTGATGGCGGAAAAGGGCTACAGCTTCATCCACCCCTTCGACGACCTCGACGTGATCGCCGGCCAGGGCACGGTGGCGCAGGAAATCCTGCGTCAGCACAGCGGCCCGCTCGATGCCATCTTCGTTCCGGTCGGCGGCGGCGGCCTCATGGCCGGCATTGCTGCCTATGTGAAATTCGTGCGCCCGTCGGTGCGCGTGATCGCCGTCGAGGCTGCCGACTCGGCCTGCCTGGCCGCGGCCATGAAGGCCGGCAAGCGCGTCACCCTCGATCAGGTCGGCCTCTTCGCCGATGGCGTCGCCGTGCGCCAGATCGGCAAGCACACCTTCGACATCGCCAAGGTCGCGGTCGATGACGTCATCACCTGTTCCACCGACGAGATCTGCGCCGCCATCAAGGACATCTTCGACGAGTGCCGCAGCATCTGCGAACCGGCAGGCGCACTGGCGCTGGCCGGCCTCAAGAAGCATGTGCAGCAGTCCGGCGTGATCGGGCAGACGCTGGTGGCGATCAACTCCGGTGCCAACATGAATTTCGATCGCCTGCGTCACATCGCCGAGCGCACCGAACTGGGCGAGCGCCGCGAGGCCGTGCTGGCGGTGACCATCCCGGAGAAGCCGGGTGCCTTCAAGGCCTTCTGCCAGGCCATAGGCAAGCGCAACGTCACCGAATTCAACTATCGCTACAGCGACAGCAGCGATGCTCATGTCTTCGTCGGCGTGTCGCTGCGCGGCGGCGAAGGCGAGCGCCAGGAGCTGGTCGACGGCCTCGGGCGCAAGGGTTATGCCGTGCTCGATCTGTCCGATGACGAGATGGCCAAGTTGCACACACGCCACCTCGTCGGCGGCCATGCCGGCCTCGACGACGAGCGCCTGTTCCGCTTCGAATTCCCGGAACGCCCGGGCGCGCTCATGGCCTTCCTGACCCAGCTCGGCACGCAGTGGAACATTTCGCTCTTCCACTACCGCAACCATGGCTCGGCCTATGGCCGCGTGCTGGTCGGCCTGCAGCTGGGCAAGCGCTCGCTGGCCGAACTGCGCGCCTCGCTCGATGCCGTCGGCTACGGCTATTCGGACGAAAGCGCGAATCCGGCCTACCAGTTGTTCCTGCGCTGAGGGATTAGCCATGCTGCCGCGCCTGCCCGCCGCCAACAACACCGTGCTCAAGCGCATCCAGGCGCTGCCGCTGGATTACTGGCAACACGTCGGCGATCCGCTGGCCGACCTGCTCAGCACCATCTATCCACTGGAAGATGCCGCCACGCTGCTGTCGCTGGTGCAGTACGAAGCCGAACAGGGACAGCCGCTGTGCGCGCAATTCCTCGACCAGGGCGTGACCATGCCGGCACGCTGGCACGATCCCCGCCATGGCGCCGAGCTGCTGGCCTGGCAGGCCTTCGTGCAGCAGTTTCCGCTCGCCGTGCGCCTGGCCTGGCAGGCCGGCGCCGGTCTGCGCCTGCTCAGCCAGCAACGCTGGTCACGGGTCTGGCCGGGCACGCTGAGCGTACTGCAGCGCTTCATGTCGCATGTCGATGCCGCCCTGCTGACGACGACACTGCCGGCCGCCGATGACATCCTGCTGCTGCGTCTGGAGCTGGCCATCCTGCGCCGCAATGCCGATGACAGCGGGCTCGCCCGCGACCTGCCCGGCGTGCCGCTGGCGCAGACCGACCTCGCTGCGCTCATCGTCTGCCTGTCGGAAGAACTGATCCGCTCGCTCCACCGCATAGGTCTGAGCCTCGACGCCCGCCAGCGCCAGGGCCTGCGACACTGGGCCGTCGGCCTTGGCCAGGCCATGGGCGTGGAAGCGGTCTGGCTCGGCGGCAGCGAGGAAGAATCGCAGGCCCTGCGTCAGGTCCTGCTGCAGGCACCTTCGGCGCAGGCCGCGCCGCTGGCGCAGAAATGGCTGCAGGCCGTGGCCGCCGCCGATACGCTGCCGGCCGCCGAGCGCCGCACCGTGGCGCTGGCGCGCAGCCTGCTCGATCCGCTCGTGGCCGATACCCTGGGCCTGCCGCGCGACCGTCTCGGCAGCCTCTGGCGCAAGGCCGGCAGCTGGGTCATCGAAAAGGGCCTGCCGCTGGCCGGTCAGGCCGAGACCATCCGCAATCTGCAGAAGAAGGCGATGGGACGGCTGTCGTAATCTGCCATTGCATAATGTCACATTTAGAAATAGACTCGGCTCGCCTTAAACAGGAGAGCCCTCCATGCCGAAGAAGACCGCCCGCGCCGCAGCCGCAGTTCAGCCGCTGATCGCAGAAATTCCCCATCACGACGTCGCCATCGTCGGCTCCGGCTTTTCCGGCCTGGGCATGGCCATTTTCCTGAAGAAGGCCGGCCGCAACGACTTCGTCATCCTGGAAAAGGCTGACGACATTGGCGGCACCTGGCGCGACAACCACTATCCGGGCGCTGCCTGCGACGTGCCCTCGCACATGTACTCGTTCTCCTTCGAGCAGAACCCGGACTGGTCGCGCATGTATTCCGGCCAGCCGGAAATCCTCTCGTACATGCAGCGCTGCGCCGACAAGTACGACCTCCGCCCGCACGTACGCTGCGGCGAAGAACTGCTGGAAGCCCGCTGGGAAGAAGCCGAGCAGCGCTGGCATCTGCAGACCGGCACCGGCGCCCGTCTGACCGCCCGCGTGCTGGTCTCGGGCATCGGCGGCCTCAGCCGTCCGGCCCTGCCGAATGTGAAGGGCCTCGACAACTTCAAAGGCACCGTCTTCCATTCCGCGCGCTGGAACCATGACTACGATCTTGCCGGCAAGCGCGTGGCCGTGATCGGCACCGGCGCCAGCTCCATCCAGTTCGTGCCGCAGATCGCACCCAAGGTCGGCAAGCTGGTGCTGTTCCAGCGCACCGCGCCGTGGCTGGTGCCGAAGCCGGACGGCCAGCTGCCGAGCCTGCTGAAGACCGCCTTCCGCAAGATCCCGGGCACGCAGTCGCTGTTCCGCAACGCCATCTACTGGCAGGCCGAGGCCTTCGGCATCGGCTTCATCAATCCGAAGCTGATGGCGCCGATCGAGAAGCTCAGCCGCTTCCACCTCGCACGCCAGATCGAGGACCCGGAACTGCGCGCCAAGCTGACGCCGACCTACACCATCGGCTGCAAGCGCGTGCTGTTCACCAACAACTACTATCCGGCTCTGGCCCGCGACAACGTCGAAGTCGTCGCCTCGGGCGTCAAGGAAGTGCGCGCCAACAGCGTCATCGCCTCCGATGGCAGCGAGCATGAAGTCGACGCCATCATCTGCGGCACCGGCTTCGATGTCGCCGATCCGCTGGGTCCGCTCAACATCATCGACCGCGACGGCAAGCCCGTGCCGCACGATGGCAGCATGAACGCCTATCTCGGCATCACGCTGAAGAACCTGCCCAACCTGTTCATGCTGCTCGGCCCGAACACCGCGCTCGGCCACAACTCCATCATTTTCATGATCGAGTCGCAGATCAACTACGTCATGCAGTGTCTGGAAGAGATGGACAAGCGCAAGTCGCCGAGCATCACCGTCAAGCCGGAAAGCTCGGATGCCTACAACGTGCGCGTCCAGGAAGAGCTGAAGAAGATGGTGTGGAGCGCCGGCGGCTGCAAGAGCTGGTACATCAACGACAAGGGCGAGAACTTCACCATCTGGCCGGGCCTCACCTGGCAGTACTGGCTGAAGACCCGCAAGGTCGACTTCAAGCAGATGCTGTTCGCAGGCTAATCGCCTGCCGCGCGCGTCAGCAACTGATGGTGCAGATGGCCGCCGAGCCGTGCCGGAATGATCACGGCTATGCGGCCATGGCGCAGCTCGGGACAGGCATCGAGCAGACGTTCGACGAAGCTGTCGTTGATCTGGTAACCGGCCGGGGCCAGTAGCAGGCCATGGCCGGTATGCACCGCGCGCGCCAGCACCATGCCCGCGCGCAGCATGTCCGGACTGAGCTCGAGCAGGCGGTCGATATCCGCCTGCGGCCCCAGCGCCACACGCAGAGCCTCGATCAGCTCGGCATCTTCGGGCAGCTCGGCCTGCAGCCGGGCCAGCGCCTGCTGTGCCGCCATGCCGGCCGCCTCGAGCTGAACATAACGGCGCACCAGGCGAATCAGCTGCACTTGCGGCGCCAGACGCTGACGCTCCGCAGGCCCTATGACCAGACCCTCCGCCAGCGCTGGCTCGATCAGGCAGAGCAGTTGCCGCACCGGCTGAATGCGCGGAATGCTGTCGAGCAGGGCCATGGCCCGCCGGTGGCCGCGCTCCAGTTCCTGCATTTCCCCCGCATCCAGCGCCAGCCCGTGCAGGACCTTCTCCTGCAAGGCCGGACGCAGACTCACCAGCCCCAGATTCGCCAGCATGGCCGCCATGGTGGTGGCCCAGCCGGCCTCGTGCCGGCAGTGCTCGCCGACCTGCTGGATCAGCGATGACAGGCGCTGGGCCTGACCGTAGCTGGCCGGACTGGCCATGGCCAGGGCATCGACCAGGGCCTGCATGCAGCCGCGCACCGTCTGCTCCAGCAGCTCGCGCTCGGCGCACAGCAGGCGGTGATGTTCGAGCGCATCGTTCACGGCCTGCTGCAGCACGTCGCGCGGACAGGGCTTGTTGAGGAAGCGGAACAGACGGCCCTGGTTGATGGCACGAATGGCGGCATCGAGATCGCTGTAGCCGGTCAGCAGCAGACGCGTCACCAGCGGCCACTGCTGGCGGAAACGCGCCAGCACCTCATCGCCGCTCAGTCCCGGCATGCGCATATCGCACAGCACCACGGCCAGGCGCGGCAGCCCGGCCGCCAGCGTCAGTGCCTGCTCGCCATCGCTGACGACATGCACCTCGCCGAGGCCGCGCAGCGACAGCTGCAGGCCTGCCAGCACATCCGGGTCATCATCTATGCAAAGGATCTGCATGCGTGCTTCGGCGCCATCGAGACTCATGATGTCGACGCCTCCAGAGGCAGACGGATGATGAAGCGGGTGCCGGCGCCGGCCTGCGGCTCGAACTCCAGGCTGCCGTGATGCTGGTCGACAATGATGGAGCGGCTGATCGCCAGCCCCTGCCCGGTACCCTTGCCCACCGGCTTGGTGGTGAAGAAGGGGTCGAAAATGCGGTGGCGGATGGCATCCGGCACCCCGCAGCCGTTGTCGCTGATGACCAGTTCGACCTGGCTCCCGTCCGCGCTCAGCGCGCTGCTGACCTCGATCAGGCCACGGCCGCCGGTATCGCCGAAGCGTTCGGCAATGGCATGGGCGGCGTTGGTGAGCAGGTTGATGAGGACCTGGACGAGATGGTCACGACGACAGGGCACCAGCGGCAGCGCCGCCGGCTTGAGCACGAGATCGGCGACCTGACGCAGCTCGTGCGCGACCAGAGTGGCGGCGTTCTCGATCAGCACATCGAGCGACTCCGGCACGGCCACCTCGCTGCCATGGGAAAAGGTGCGCAGGCTGTCGATGATGCGTGTCACCCGGCGAATGCCATCCTGACTGCGCACCAGGGCTCGCGGCAGCTGCGCCGCCAGGAAGTCGGCATCGAGACCGGCATGGCACAGGCGCAAATCCGCCAGCGCCTCGGCCGAGCCGCCGCGCAACCAGTCGGAGAGCCGCGCCAGCATGACCAGCAGCTCGTGCGCGGCCTCCTCGACATAGCCCAGGTTGTCGCCGAGAAACTGCAAAGGCGTATTGATCTCGTGCGCCATGCCCGCCGCCAGACTGCCCATGGCTTCCAGCTTCTGGGCATGGCGCAGGTGCAGCTCGATCTGCCGGCGTTCGCGCAGGTCGATGCCGACCAGCACATATTGCAGGCGATCATCGCTGGCCCGCTCCATCGCCAGCGACAGCAGCACGGGCAGCATCTCGCCGTCATAGTGACGGAACTGGGTTTCGCAGCGCAGATTGCCATCGCCGCGCTGGGCCAAGGCGTCCAGGATATCCTGGCAATCCGGCAGGATCTCGGCCAGCGGGCGCCCCGGCAGCGCCCGGCACTGCATGCCTAGCAGCAGACCAGCCTGTTCGCTGGCATGACGGATGAGCAGGCGGTGATCGACCACCAGCAGCAGGCCAGGCAAGGGACTGTTGAGACCGCTGATGCGGGCATAGGCCTGGTTCAGGGCCTGCTCGTCGGCCGCGGGCTCCTGCAGAGCCTGCTCGAACAGAGCCACCTGCTGACGCAAGCGCTCCTGCGCATCAGGTCTGATGTCCAGTTCATGTGTAGCAGCTGGCAGAGCCATGACAGTGATCGGTCGAAGGGGGACGTAAATAACCTATCGACCGATCAGCGCAGGACTTGAGGGTGTCCGCTGCCGTCAGCGCCTGCTCAGATCGGCAGCACGCGCGCGAACACCGCCTTCAGGTACTCGGTCTCGGGAATCGCCGGCAGGATGGGATGGTCGGCGCCCTGATGACCGTGATGCACGATCTGCGCCTGACGGTCGAGATGGCGCGAGCTGGCGCGCACGATATCGACCAGTTCCTCGCGCGCGAGATGCATGGAGCAGGATGCCGACACCAGCAGACCGTCGCGACCGAGCAGGCGCATGGCCAGCTCGTTGGCGCGGCGATAGGCCTGGAGGCCGGCCTTGTGATCCTTGCGGCGGGTAATGAAGGCCGGCGGATCCATGATGATGACGTCGAAGCGCTCGTTATCCTGCTTGAGCGCGGTGAGGGCATCGAAGGCATCGCCCTGCAGGGTCTGCACCTTGCTCTCGACGCCGTTCAGGGCGGCATTGCGCATGACCTGATCGAGCGCCTTCTCGGAACCATCGATGCAATGCACCTCGGCGGCGCCGAAGACGGCGGCCTGCACGCCCCAGCCGCCGATGTAGGAAAACACGTCGAGCACGCGCTTGCCGGCCACCAGGCCCTTGAGGCGGGCGCGCGACTCGCGGTGATCGTAGAACCAGCCCGTCTTCTGGCCATCACGCACCAGCGCCTCGAAGGCAACGCCGTTCTCGCGCAGGGCGACGCGGTCCGGCACTTCGCCGTAGACCACCTCGACATAGGAATCGAGGCCTTCGACCTGACGCATCTTGCCGTCGTTCTTGAACAGGATGCCCTGCGGCTTCAGCACCTTGACCAGGGCATCGATGAGACCGGCCTTTTCGCGCTCGATGCCGGCAGTGGAAATCTGCACCACCAGATAATCACCGAAGCGATCCACCACCAGACCCGGCAGGCCGTCGCTGTCACCGTAGACGAGACGGTAATAGGGCTCGGGATACCAGGCTTCGCGCAGGCTCAGCGCGATCTGCAGACGATGCACGAAGAGCGAGGTCGAGAGCGGATGCACGACATCACGGTTGACCAGACGCGCGCAGATCAGCGTGTTGGGATTGACGATGGCGACGCCCAGCGCCTTGCCCTTGCTGTCCTCGACGATGGCCTGCTGGCCCGGCTCGAAAGCCTTGAGCGGCGTCGCCGCGATGTCGACCTCGTTCGAGTAGATCCAGACATGGCCTTCGCGCAGGCGGCGTTCTTCCTGGGCTTTCAGGCGCAGGCGGGGCAGATCGGTCATGGCATTTCTCACGGATAGCGATCCGCCGGCAACCTCAGACGGTCGCGACAGATGGTGCAGCGGACAGGGACTCGGGCGTGCTCGCGGTACCGGCACTGGCGATCAGCTCGCCCTCGCGGAACAGCAGCAGCGTTTGCGGCGCGATGATGGTCCACGCCTCGTTGTCCGTCAACGGCGCGGTGGCAATGACCGCGACGCGGTCGCCGGCGGCGGCATGCTCGCTGAAGTCCATGCTGACATCCTCATCCGACAGATGCGCCACCGAGAACGGCGCCTGCCGGGTGATCCAGGCCAGCTGCGTGCTGCAATGCGCGAGCAGCCACTCGCCGTTGGACAGCAGGAAGTTGAAGGTGCCATGGCGCGAGACCTCGCGCGCCACCTCGGTCACCACCGCCAGCAGCTGCTCCTGGCTCGGGCGCCCGTCCGGGCAGACCGCCAGCACGGCATTGAGCAGATGGCAGAAGGCCTCCTCGCTGTCGGTATCACCCACCGGCCGCACCGAACCGGGTCGCGCCGCGAAATCCTTGAGGTCGCCATTGTGGGCGAACAGCCAGTAGCGGCCGCCGACTTCGCGCTGGAACGGGTGCGTGTTCTGCAGACGCACATGGCCCTGGGTGGCCTTGCGGATATGCGCGATGACATGCTGCGAACGGATCGGATAGGCACTGACCAGCGCCGCGATCGGCGAGTTCACGCTGGCTTCGGTGTCGATGAAGATGCGGCAGCCGGCATCCTCGAAGAAGCCTATGCCCCAGCCGTCGGCATGATGGTCCGTGCGGCCGCCGCGCTGGCGGAAGCCGGTGAAGGAAAAGCAGATATCGGTGGGCACATTGGCATTCATGCCCAGCAGCTGACACATGGAAAAACTCCGGTTCTGACCGGACGACTCTCCGCGACCGGCTTCAGCCGGCGCGACGTCGCCAGACCAGATCATGCAACAGGAGCTGGCCGGTCGGCCAGTCGCCCAGCTGGCTGCGGGCATTGAGATGGCCACCGGACGGGATGGCAACCAGATCGGCACCCCAGGTGGATGCGAAATGCCCGGCACGCGTCAGCGTGCAGCAGGGATCGTCGTCGCTGGCCACCACGCGCGTGGCGAATGGCAGCTGCTCTTCCGGAACCGGCGCGAAACCGCGCAGCTCGGGCGCCACCAGGGTGCGCTCGACATCCGCCGGGGCCACCAGCAAGGCCGCCGCCACACCTCGCCCGCCGGTTTCGCGCACCCAGTGCGCCACCGTGATGCAGCCCAGGCTGTGGGCGATCAGCACCACCGGCTGCGCCGATGCGCGCACCTCGGCATCGAGCCGGGCCACCCAGCTGCCCGGATCCGGGCGCTCCCAGTCATCCTGCTCGACACGCGCGATGGCAGGCTGCAGCGACTGCCAGCGTGTCTGCCAGTGCTGCTCGCCGGAGCCATGCCAGCCCGGCACCATGAGCAGACGGAAACGCCGCCAGCGGGCATCACGCAGATCGGGCGGACTGCCATGACGGATGGATGGCGCAGAAGTCAGGGCAAGGGCGGCGGACATGAGCAAGGGCTCCGCGAAGAACAGGAGGCGCCACCTTAGCGCTGTCGCCGGGCGGTGAAAAATAATCGTTTTTCATGAGGTTATGCCGGGGAGGCATATGTGGGGAGGCGCTGAGCTGGAAGCCGAGCGCAGCGAGGCCGGGGCTGCAAAGCACCCGGCCCCGCAACCGTCAGGCTTCGGCCGGCTGCCAGACCAGATCGAGTTCGCGCGCGCAGCGCACGTCATCGAGGCGGCGCACCGGCAGCGTGTGCGGAGCGCCCTTGACCAGATCCGGCTCGGTGCGGGCTTCTTCGAGGATCTTCACCAGCGCATCGGCGAAGCCGTCGAGCTCGTCCGGCGACTCGGTCTCGGTCGGCTCGATCAGGAAGCATTCCGGCACCAGCAGCGGGAAGTACGTCGTCGGCGCGTGATAGCCGTAGTCGAGCAGACGCTTGGCGATGTCCATGGCGCTGACACCCAGCTCCTTGGCTTCCTTGGCGAAGGTGATGATGAACTCGTGCGAGGCACGGCGCTCCGGGTAGGCGAGCTGGAAACCCTCCTTCACCAGACGCTGCATCAGGTAGTTGGCGTTCAGCGTGGAGAACTCGCCGACGCGGTGCAGACCTTCGCGGCCGAGGGCATAGGCATAGTAGGCCGCGCGCAGCAGCACGCCGGCATTGCCCATGAACGCGGACAGGCGGCCGATGCTCTGCGGCAGCTCGTCCGGACCGATCCAGTAATAGCTGCCATCGGCATGCTTGCCGGCGATGGGCGTCGGCAGGAAGGGCAGCAGGCGCTCGCCGACACCGACCGGACCGGCACCCGGGCCACCACCGCCGTGCGGCGTGGCGAAGGTCTTGTGCAGGTTCATGTGCAGCACGTCGAAGCCCATGTCACCCGGACGCACCTTGCCGAGAATGGCGTTGAGGTTGGCTCCGTCGTAATAGAGCAGGCCGCCGGCCTGGTGCACGGTCTCGGCGATCTCCTTGATCTGCATCTCGAAGACACCGCAGGTGGACGGGTTGGTCATCATCAGACCAGCCGTCTGCGGGCCGACGGCGGCCTTCAGGGCCTCCAGGTCGACGTCGCCGTTGGCCAGCGTCGGCACTTCACGGACCTTGTAACCGCACATCACGGCCGTGGCCGGATTGGTGCCGTGCGCCGCCGACGGAATCAGCATTTCGGTACGGGCAGCATCGCCACGCGACTCGTGATAGGCACGGATCATGGCGACGCCGGCGAACTCGCCCTGGGCGCCGGCCATGGGGGTGAGCGACACGCCCTTCATGCCGGTGACTTCCTTCAGCGTTTCCTGAAGGTCGTGGATGCAGGCGAGATAGCCCTGCGAATGCGAGGCCGGCGCCAGCGGATGGCGGTTGAGGAAGCCCGGCAGCATGGCGGCGCGATGGGCGCCACGCGGGTTGTACTTCATGGTGCAGGAGCCGAGCGGATAGAACTGCGTGTCGATGGCGAAGTTCTTGCGCGACAGGTTGGTGTAGTGACGCACCACCTGCAGTTCGGAGACTTCCGGCAGCAGCGCCGGCTTGCGACGCAGCAGGGTCTCCGGCACGTCATTGAGTTCACCACGCTGGCGCGGCGACTGCGAGGTGGCACGGCGACCGGCTTCGGAGCGTTCAAAGATCAGGGTCATGGCGATTACTCCGTCACCAGGGCATGGTCGAGGGCGGCGGCATAGCGCTGGATGTCCGCGGCGGTCTTGGTCTCGGTGGTGCAGACCAGCAGGGCATTGCCCAGTTCCGGATAGTCGGCGCTGAGGTCATAGCCGCCGAGCACACCCTGCGCAGCCATCTGCTCCAGCACCTTGCCGACCGGCTTGGGCAGGCGCAGCACCTTCTCGTGGAAGACCGGGCGGTTGAACACGCGCGAGATGCCGCCGGACTTGCTGGTGGCCTGCGCGAGTTCGCGGATGTTCATGTGGCTGGCGAGAGCGACGCGCTCGAGACCTTCGTTGCCGAGCAGGCTCAGGTAAATGGTCGAGGCGGTCATGGCCAGACCCTGGTTGGTGCAGATGTTCGAGGTCGCCTTGGCGCGGCGGATGTGCTGCTCGCGCGCCTGCAGGGTGAGCGCGAAGCCGGGCTTGCCTTCGAGGTCGACGGTGCGGCCGATGATGCGGCCGGGCATCTGGCGGATGAACTCCATCTTGCAGCACATGAAACCGCAGTACGGGCCGCCGGACGACAGCGGGATGCCGAAGGGCTGGGCTTCGCCGACGACGATGTCGGCACCGGTCTCGCCCCATTCGCCGGGCGGCGCGAACAGTGCCAGCGCCAGCGGGTTGACGCAGCCGATGACGAGGATGTTGTGGGCATGCGCCCAGTTGGTCAGGGCATTGACCTCTTCCAGCACGCCGAAAAAGTTCGGCTGCGGGATCACCAACGCGGCGAAGTCTTCGCCTTCGTAGGACTTGAGGCTGCCCGGATCGATATGACCACCCTGGCGGTGATAGTCGAGCTCGACCAGCTCGATGTCCTGGCCTTCGACGATGGCCTTGACCGCCGAGCGGTAAAGCGGCGACACCGTGCGCGGCATGAGGACGCGGCGCGACTTCGACTTCTTGTTGGCGCGGATGGCCATGAGCACGGCTTCCGAGAGACCGGAGGCGCCGTCATAGACCGAGGCGTTGCTGGCATCCATGGCGGTCAGGTGCGCCATCATGGACTGGAATTCGTAGATGACCTGCAGCGTGCCCTGCGAGGCTTCTGCCTGGTACGGCGTGTAGGCGGTCAGGAACTCGCCGCGCGAGGCCAGATCCCAGACTGCTGCCGGAATGTGGTGCTCGTAGGCACCGGCGCCGATGAAGCAGAGCGCGCCGGCATCCTGCTGACTGCGTTCGTGCATGAGGCGGGTGACTTCCATCTCGGAAAGGCCGTCAGCAATGCCATCCAGCGGCTTGCAGCGCAGCTGCGCCGGGATCTCGTCGAACAGCGTGTCCAGGTTGTCGGCACCCTTGCCATTGTTCAGGGTGTCGAGCATGCGGCGGACATCACCGCTGGTATGGGGAATAAAGGGCATGACAGCCTCTCCAGCATCAGCACATCAGACAGCAATAAGCCCTGCCTGGGCAGGGCTTGGCATTTGCGCCGCGACCCGCCGCCAGGCAGATCGCGGGTGCAGCACCGCTCAGTGTGCCTGGGCGGCGTATTCGTCGGCGCTCAGCAGCTTGTCGAGCTCGCTGACATCGCTGACCTTGATCTTGTACAGCCAGCCGCCGGCATAGGGCTCGCTGTTGACGATTTCCGGCGCGTCGACCAGGGCTTCGTTGACTTCGACGATCTCGCCCGAGACCGGAGCGTAGATGTCGGAAGCGGCCTTCACCGATTCGACGACACCGGCTTCGTCGCCGGCACCGACCTGATCGCCGACCGTCGGCAGCTCGACGTAAACGAGGTCACCGAGGGCATCCTGGGCGTGGTCGGTGATACCGACGGTCACGATGTCGCCTTCCAGGCGGGCCCATTCGTGGCTGGCGGCGTACTTCAGTTCAGCGGGCGTGTTGCTCATGGTCATTCCCAGCGGCTTTAGGCCGTCTCAGCAGGTTGCGGTCAGATTCGTGTCAGATCAGGGCTTTGCCCGAACGGGCGAAAACGGGTTTGGTCAGGCGCACGGCATGGAGCTTGCCGCGAATGTCGACCTGCGCCTCGGTCTTGTCGGTGACCGGGATGCGGGCGAAGGCGATGGCCTGTTCCAGCGTCGGCGAGAAGGTGCCGGAGGTGGTCTCGCCCTCGCCGACGCCATCGATCACCACACGCATGTGGGCGCGCAGCACGCCGCGACCTTCGAGCACGAGGCCGACCAGCTGCTGCGTGACGCCGGCATCGCGCTCGGCGACCAGCGCGGCCTTGCCGATGAAGTCGTGATCCCAGGCGATGGTCCAGCCCAGGTTGGAGATCAGCGGCGAGGTGTCGTCATTCATGTCGTTGCCGTAGAGCGGCATGCCGGCCTCCAGGCGCAGCGTGTCGCGGGCGCCGAGACCGCAGGGCAGCACACCGGCGGCCAGCAGCTGTTGCCAGAACGCCGGAGCGGCGGCGCCCGGCAGCATGAGTTCGAGGCCATCTTCACCGGTATAGCCGGTACGCGCGATGAACCAGTCGCCACCACCCAGATCACTGGCATCGAAGCCCTGGAACACGCTCAGGCCGTTGATGCGCCCGGCAGCCTGCGGCAGCAGCGCGGCGACGGTGGCACGGGCCTGCGGGCCCTGCACGGCGAGCATGGCCAGGTCGGTGCGCTCGCGCAGGCTGACGCGGAAGCTGGCGGCCTGCTGCTGCATCCAGGCCAGATCCTTGTCATGCGTGCCGCAATTGACGATGACACGCCACAGTTCCGGCTGTTCCGGCGTCGGCGCGTAGACGATGAGGTCATCGATGATGCCGCCACGCTCGTTGAGCATGACCGAGTACAGGGCCTTGCCCGGGGTCTTGAGCTTGGCGACGTCGTTGGCCAGCAGATGGCGCAGATAGGCGGCAGCGTCAGGACCGGTGAGTTCGAGCAGCGTCATGTGCGAGACGTCGAACATGCCCTGGGCACGGCGCACGGCATGGTGCTCGTCGAGCACGGAGCTGTATTGCACCGGCATGTCCCAGCCGCCGAAGTCGACGATGCGGGCATTGAGGGCCAGATGCTCTTCGTAAAGCGCGGTGCGCAGACCCATGTAAACTCCGCAGGTGATCGATCGTCAGGGAGCGCGCATTTTACACGCCGAGGCCCTCGCCTGGCGAGAGCGACACAGAACCGGACGGTCGCGACAGATGCCGCATTGGCCATGGTTGCAATCCCTCTGTCTGACAAACGACACAGGATTTTCGACATAATCTGACATATAATGCCCCAAAATTGCTCGACCCCTTGAACGCAAGTGCCTGTTTTCATGGCCTCAATTCTCAAGCTGGCTCGGCAACTCCCAATCCACCGCACTAGAGATCTGTCATGACACAAGCTGCAGTCCAAGCCCCCGCCTTTGTCAAAAACCAGCGTCTGATCAGCTGGGTCGCCGAAATGGCGGCGCTCTGCAAGCCCGACAGCATCTACTGGTGCGACGGTTCGGAAGAGGAATACAACCGCCTCTGCGAACAGCTCGTTGCCGCCGGCAGCTTCCGCAAGCTGAATCCGGAAAAGCGCCCGAACTCCTACCTGGCCTGGACCGACCCGTCCGACGTGGCCCGTGTCGAAGACCGCACCTACATCTGCTCCGAGAAAAAGGAAGACGCCGGCCCCACCAACAACTGGATGGCCCCGGCCGAAATGCGTGCCACGCTGGACCCGCTGTTCGACGGCTGCATGAAGGGCCGCACCATGTACGTGGTGCCGTTCTCCATGGGTCCGCTGGGTTCGCCGATCGCCCACATCGGCATCGAGCTGACCGACAGCGCCTACGTCGCCGTCAACATGAAGATGATGACCCGCATGGGCAAGGCCGTGTACGACGTGCTCGGCGATGGCGAATTCGTGCCCTGCATGCACACCGTCGGCGCTCCGCTGGAGCCGGGTCAGCAAGACACCGCGTGGCCCTGCAACCCGACCAACAAGTACATCGTGCACTACCCAGAAACCCGCGAGATCTGGTCCTACGGCTCCGGCTACGGCGGCAACGCCCTGCTCGGCAAGAAGTGCTTCGCACTGCGCATCGCCTCGACCATGGGTCGCGACGAAGGCTGGCTGGCCGAGCACATGCTCATCCTCGGCGTCACCAACCCGCAGGGCAAGAAGTACCACGTCGCTGCCGCTTTCCCGTCGGCCTGCGGCAAGACCAACTTCGCCATGCTGATTCCGCCGGCAGGCATGCCGGGCTGGGGCGTCACCACCATCGGTGACGACATCGCCTGGATCAAGCCGGACGCACAGGGCAACCTGCGCGCCATCAACCCGGAAGCCGGCTACTTCGGCGTCGCTCCGGGCACCAACATGCTGACCAACCCGAACTGCATGCTGTCGCTGACCAAGGACGTGATCTTCACCAACGTCGCGCTCACCGATGACGGCGATGTCTGGTGGGAAGGCCTGGGCGACGCCCCGGCACACCTGATCGACTGGCAGGGCAATGACTGGACGCCGGCAGACGGCAAGGCCGGCCGCAAGGCTGCCCACCCGAACTCGCGCTTCACCGTCGCCGCCACCAACAACCCGGCCCTCGACAGCGAATGGGACAACCCGGAAGGCGTGATCATCGACGCCTTCATCTTCGGCGGTCGCCGCTCCAACACCGTGCCGCTGGTGACCGAAGCCCGCAACTGGGTGGAAGGCGTCTACATGGCCGCCACCATGGGCTCGGAAACCACCGCCGCCGCCTTCGGCGCCCAGGGCGTGGTGCGTCGCGACCCGTTCGCCATGCTGCCGTTCGCCGGCTACAACATGAGCGACTACTTCCAGCACTGGCTGAACCTCGGTGCCAAGCTCGAAGCCGCCGGCGCCAAGCTGCCGCGCATCTACACCACGAACTGGTTCCGCAAGAACACCGAAGGCAAGTTCATCTGGCCGGGCTATGGCGAGAACACCCGCGTGCTGAAGTGGATGATCGATCGCATCGAGGAAGAAGCCCAGGGCGTCGAACACGCTGTCGGCATCAGCCCGCGCTATCAGGATATCCGCTGGGTCGGCCTCGATTTCGGCCAGGAGCTGTTCGACCAGGTCACCGACATCAATGCCGCCGACTGGGCCGCCGAGCTCAAGCTGCATGACGAGCTTTTCGACAAGCTCGCGCACAACCTGCCGCAGGCACTGGTGGAAGCCAAGGCCAAGCTGGCCGAGCGTCTCGCCATCTGAAACGGCGACGGCGCACAGCCGGATCGAACATGAAAAAGGGCGCCTGATGGCGCCCTTTTTCATTGCCTGCCGCTTTTGCCTTACAGCTTGATCGGCGCCAGCGAGGCATCGATGACGAAACGATTGGCCGGCACACGCACCTTCAGATCCCCCGCCACCAGACCGCCCAGAGCCGACAGCGATGCCGTCAGCCTGACCGGCGCGATATTGGAAAGCTGCACGGTCATGCGGCCATCGGGCAGGAACTTGACCTCGCCACGCACCTTGATCGTGCCGGAGCCCCTTGCAGGATCGGCGTCGGCCGTCAGGTCCAGGCTGCTGCGCACGGAGTGGTCAATCGGAATCGCCGGCTGCCCGAGGATGGTCACCACCGGATTGATTTCGGGAATGTCGGTGTAAAGATCCAGGCTGGCCTCCAGCATCAGCTTGCCGCCCTCCGACGTGATATAGCCCTTGATCGGGCCGTTACCGGCGGGATGGCGCATGCGGAACACCAGCGGGCCGGTGTAGATATGCCCTTCTTCCAGCTCGGTATTGGTCGCATCGCGGGCACTGAGGGGCAGCAGACCGTCGATCAGGCCGGCGCCGGTATCCACCGCGGTGCCGATGATGGGACCAAGCACGGGAATCGCCCTCAGTCCGTCGAACAAGGCCTGGGACAGCGGCGAGGCGTCCGGCGTCAGACCAAGATCGGCATAGATATGCGTCCCCGATGTGATCACGATGGACGGATTGATGAAGACCTCGATGGCAGGCTTGCCAGCCAGATCGACACTGCTACCCAGGCGAGCAGCCAGCGCGGTCGTGATGAGCAGGAACTGATTGCCCTGGCAATCACGGCCGACGGTGCCGTTCTCATCCTCGGAGCCGACACCATTCCTGCAGCCCAGGGCGAAGTAGGTGGCCGCCCCGGTGTAGGACTTGCCATTGCCGAGCGTCATCCGGTCCGGCTGCAGCAAGGCGCCATTGGGCGCCAGGCAGCGTCCGGTCGTGGCCGGCGTATCGCTGCCCTGACCGGTCTTGCAGGCCGTCGCCGGGTTGCTGATCAACGTCGAGCGCCGCTCGCCGTCATCGAGACGGAAGTTGGCGTTGACATCCAGCACAGGCAGCACGCGCAAGCCGACGGAGGTGCCCGTCAGCGCCGTGCCGCCCTTGAAGGCGATCTCCATGGGCGGCCCGCCACGCTGCGGATTGCGCGCATCGGCCAGCGTCTGCGCGATCAGCTGGGTCTGCAGCGGCAGGCCGTTGCTGCCGCAGATGGACTGAGCGCCGGTGCAATCCGCCGTGGAGCTGGTCAGGCTGTTGTTGGAGCCCAGCACATAGCGGTAGTACTGGCCGGCCACCCAGGGCTGGTCAGGCATGAACTGCAGTTCGCGCGGGCGCACGCTCAGGCGCCCGGGCACCACACCCAGGCAGGTGCCGGCGGCATCGATGCGCTCGACACGCAGGCTGCCGGCGCCACCGCAGCTGGTGGCCAGACGCACGCTGGCCGGATTGACCTCCTGCGAGAAGCCGGCCGTGATCGGCCGCAGCGGCTCGATCAGGGGCAGTGGCAGCTGGTCATCAGTGTTCTTGCCGCCGGCGCAGCGACCCTGGATGCCAGCGCCGATGTTGCGCGAGCCCGCCGCTATCGCGCAGGGATAGCCCGGATAGACCGTCAGCGCGAGGGGCGAGCGACGTATGGTAGCATTGTCGACCAGCCCCGGCATGGTGAAGTTGCCAACCCAGTCCGCCGCCAGCGCCTTGCCGCCCATGTCGGTGATCGCCGTGGACAGCGTCAGGCTGTAATTGGCGCCGTAGCGCAAAGGCGTCTGCGGCGTCAGCACCAGGCTGACACCGTCGAGGCGCCAGCTCACCGGCTCGATCTGGCCGTCGCGGCGCAGCACGATGGCGCCCGGCACGCCCAGGGAGTTGATGTCCGGCACTTCCGTGAAGTTGACCAGGATGGGATCGCCCGGGCGCAGCAGATGACTGGCGGGAATACTGCTGCCACTCTCGCCCGGCACCCAGGACTGCACCGCCGGTGCCACCGTGTCATCAGCCAGCGAGCCCTGATTCGACTCGCCGAGATGGCTTTCCAGCTTGAGGGCAAGGATGCCGACGGCATCATCGACACCGAGGATCTTCAGCTCGATGGTGCCTATGGCTTCGATCTTCAGGATCTGGGTGGCCTGATCGACCGTGGCGATGCCGTTGACCTCGGTATGCAGCACATTCTGGGTGAAGGCACCGCTGGCCGTGTCCTTCTCCGCCGACACGGCGATGTCCATGGCCAGCGTGACCAGGCTGGGCGCCGACGGCGAGCGGCTGTACTTGTTGGGCAGCAGCAGACCGTTGGCATCGCTGAGCAGCTTGATGGTCAGATTGCCGGTCTCCAGACCCGCCGGCACCACGCCGTCGAGCTTGACCACCAGATTGCCGGCGGACAGCAGGTTGTTGCGCGGCACGCGGATGGGCACCACGGCCGGCTTGAAGTCGCCGAAGTTGGGCGCGTAGGCCAGATCCGCGTACAGGCTGCCAGCCGCCAGCGGGCGCGGCGCATTCGCACCCTGGCCGAGCAGCGGCGAGGCCACCGGCACTTCGTTGATGGCCGTTCCGGTCAGCAGCGAGGCACCCGACGGCGGCACATCGATGCGCAGGCGCGAGAGCTGGCCCGAAGCCGAGCCGCTGTTGCGCGGCGTGAAGCGGAAGTCGGCATAGTCGCCCGGCGTCAGCGGCACGCCAAAGCGGCTGGCCAGGCCGGGGGCCAGCATGAGGTGGTACTCGAGCGCCGGATCCAGGTCACTGACCGGATCCAGGGTCATGCGGTTGCCGCTGAGCAGCAGCCTGGCCGGCACCAGATCGCTGCCGTGCATGAGCTTGACGGTGCTGCCGTAGCGCGCCGTGGCGGCATCGACAGGCTGGCTGAACTGCAGGCGCAGCGTGGAGAAATCGACGATGGGGAAGCCGCCGTTGTACTCCGTCATCGGGAACTGCTCTGCCGACGGCAGCAGGCGGCTGACCGTGAAGCTGGCAATGCCGTTCGCCACCTGGGTCAGCGTCGGACCGCCAAGGGCGGCACGGGTGCGAAACTCCAGCGGCGGCAGACCGACAGCCTGCAGCGAGATCAACCCGCTGGTGAGCTCGATCGCGGTGCCGACAACCTGATAGCGGGTGTTGGACTTGAGCGGCTGACGCGGCTGCAGCATCACGCCACGACCCTCGTCGACCACGACGAGATCGTAAGGCACGACCAGCCCGGAGACCGATTCCTTGATGGTGATCTGGGTCGCCACCTTGGCCGGCGTCTGGTCAGCCAGAGGATGCGAGAAACGCAGGACTATGGGCGAGGCCGGGATGATCTCGGACTGGCCCGGCGCCGGATAGGCGAACACCAGACTGCGCTGCTCGGCCAGGATCTGGCCGCTGCCATCCGGATAATCCGGCAGCACCGGACGCTGCTGACTGCCATGACCCCCGCCGCTGCCACTACATGCGGCGAGCAGCGCCGCGACAAAAACCAGACTGAGAATGCGCATGGCCTGTTCCTTCCTTAGAACTTGAGATTGACCGAGGCGTTGATCACATGCACGTCACCTTCGGCAGTGACGTCCTCGCAGCGCGTGCCGGCATCACAGTTCGGATTCTGCTGGCCGGACTGGTTGCCGGTATTGCGCGTGGTGGAAAGACGGAAGTCGCGCTCCTGCAGCCAGTGGTACTGGTAGCCGATATCGAAGCGTACCGGCTGGGCCAGGAACAACGGCTGCTCGATCAGGTAGGACATGCCGAGGCCGAAGACGATGCGGTCGTTGTCGACATAGTTGACGTCACGCGACTCCTTGCTGACCAGCGGCGACTTCTCGTAGGAGACACCGCCGATGAAGCTCAGCGTGTTGTCGACGCGATATTCGGCGCCGATACGCGGCACCACCACATCCTCGAACTTGAGTCCGGAGTCATCCTTGACCGTATCGTTGTTCAGCTCGGAATTGAGTGCGGACCAGAGCTGGTAGTCGACGCCGGCCGACACACGCAGCTTGTAGAGGTTGTACTGCATGGCCGCCGACCAGGTTTCGGGCTGGTAGGAGTCGAGCGTGGCCAGCTTCAGCGGCAGACCGGGTGCCGCCACCAGGTTGGGAACGGCCGCCAGGGCATCGACATTGGCCGTGAACTTGGAGGCATGGCGCCAGGACGCTGCCGTCTCGATGCCGGTCAGCCAGCAGCCGCGACGGCCCGGGCAGACCAGACGACCCCAGTCCAGGGTGCCGCTGAGGATGGGCTGGATGGATGGCTTGGCCGACACCTGCAGGGTCTCGTACTGGGTGTTGCCGGCGACATCGGTGTAGGCGCGCAGATTGGCGTCGGCCGCCAGCGTGATGCGCGTCGATGCGCCGACATCGAAGCCGGGCACCACATTGAGCCCTGCCCCCAGGCTGAGGAACAGCGACTGCTGGCCGTAGCGCAGCGACTGCGCCGTCTGGCTGGTGGTCGAATTGAAGGCCAGCAGCTTTTCACCGGTACGCTCGGCACCGAGCATGAAACCGAGCACCAGCGGCCTGTCGCTGGCCAGCATGGTGCTCAGGTTGGTCTTGAAGCCGAGCAGGAAGTTGTAGTTCGAGTGATCCTCGATGACATCGTTTTCCACCACCTTGTCCGGCGTGCCCCAGCCCTTGGCCTTGAGCTCCTGATCGGTGAACAGGAAGGCCGCGGTCATGGCACCCGACTTGTCCCGCGCCAGATAGGCCGGGTTGTAGTAGACCGCCGAGGGCTGGTTGCTGAACATCGACAACGACTGGGCCGACGCCACGTCCTGCGGCAGCAGGCCGAAGTTGGAGGCGACATGCCCCATGGAAGCCTGGCCTATGGCCGGAAGCAACGCGAGGCCGGCCAGCGGCAGCCAGCGATGGAAGCGAATGATCATGGGCAGGTCCGTCTTGTCGTTATGGATGTGCGCCGCCGTCAGCGGGCATTTGTTCTGTTTTTGTACAAACGTAACCATAAGAAAGGAGACCAGGGTCGGCCACCTTTTCCGTGTAGTTCTTTTGTTAGATGTATATGACTTTTGTGAACAAAAGCCAGACAGACTGGCGGCTGGAAGCCGCCGCCAGTCTGAAGGGGAAGAGGCTTACTGGAAGACCACGATGCTGGCGCTGTGCACCAGCATCATTGCCGGCTGCGGGTACATGCCGAGCAGGAACATCAGGGCCGCCATGATCAGCACCATGATGCCGCCGGCATGCTGGCCCCAGTGCAGCTCGGCCTCCATGCGACGCATGCCGGGCGTCGGCAGGTAGAGGGCGATGACCACGCGCAGGTAGTAGTACAGGCCGATGGCGCTGCCGACCACGAGAGCGCCCAGCAGCCACCAGAGTTCGGCGGCGACACCGCTGAGGGCGACGTAGAACTTCCCGATGAAGCCTGCGGTGAGCGGAATGCCCGCCAACGACAGCATCATGACGGTGAGCACGGCGGTCAGGTAGGGACGACGCCAGAACAGGCCGCGGTAATCGAAGATGGCATCGGCATCCTTGCCCTGGTAGGGGCTGGAGGTCAGCGCCACGACACCGAAGGCGCCGATGGTGGTGACCACGTAGGTCAGCAGGTAGATACCGACCGACTCCAGCGCCAGCGCGCCACCGGCCACGATGGCGACCAGGATGTAGCCGAAGTGGGCGATGGAGGAGTAACCGAGCAGACGCTTGATGTTCTTCTGGTTCAGCGCCAGCAGGTTGCCGACCACGATGGACAGGAAGGCGATGACCGACAGCAGCAGCGGCCAGAGGCTGGCATGCGCGGCCGGCACTTCAACCAGGAAGCGCAGCAGCACCACGAACACCGCCACCTTGCTGACCGTGGCCAGATAGGCGCCGACCGGAGCCGGCGCGCCTTCATAGACGTCCGGCGTCCACAGGTGGAATGGCGCCAGCGACAGCTTGAAGGCCAGCGCGGAGAGGATGAGCGCGATGCCGGCATAGCCGAACGGACTGAGCATGCCGGCCGAAGCCAGCTGCGCGCCGAGGCCGGCGAAGCTGAGCGTGCCGGATTCGGCGTAGAGCAGCGCCATGCCGAAGAGCATGAAGGCCGAGGCGGCGGCGGACAGCACCATGTACTTGATGCCGGCTTCCAGCGAACGCTTCTGGCGGAAGGTGTAGGCCACCAGACCGTAGACCGGGACCGAGAGCAGTTCGAGGCCGATGAACAGCGAGGCCAGGTGACGGCTCATGACCAGCACCAGGGCACCGAGCACCGACAGCGTCAGCAGCAGGTAGACCTCTTCGCGATTGCCGGCATAGCTCTTGATGTAGGCATGCATGAGCGTGGCGCAGGCCAGCGTGGCGAACAGCACCAGGCCCATGTAGAAGGCCGCGTAGCCATCCACCACGAGCAGTTCGGTGATCTGCTGCGGCGGCTGGCGCGTGACCAGGATCAGCGACAGCAGCGCCAGGTTGAGGCCGATGACCGTCAGCGTGGCATTGAAGTCATGCAGGCGCTTGACCGCGATCGAGAGCATGACAAGGACCGCGGTAGCCCCGGTGATGAGCAGCGGCAGCAGCGCGATGAGTTGTTGTGCAGTCATAGTCATGGCGTTTTACAAGCCTGCATTCGGGACGACCGGGGCGGACGCCTGCGTATAGATCGAAAGGAAGTGCTGCATGCTGGCCGCGGACGTATCCAGCACCGGCTGCGGATAGAGACCGAGGCCGAGCAGGATGGCCATGAGCGTCAGCATGATGGCGATTTCACGGTGGCTCAGGTCGGGCAGCATGCTCTCGCTGCGCGCCGGCCCGAAGAAGGCCTTCTGCATCATCAGCAGACCGTAGACGGCGGCCAGCACGAGACCGCCGGCGGCGACGATGGTCACTGCGGTATCGGCCTGGAAGCTGCCGAGCAGGATCATGATTTCACCGACGAAGTTGCCCATGCCGGGCAGACCGAGCGAGGCCACGGCGAAGAACAGCGTGATCGGCGGCAGGAAGCGCAGGCGCGTCCAGAGGCCGCCCATCTCGCGCAGGTCACGGGTGTGCAGGCGCTCGTAGAGTTCACCGCAGAGGATGAAGAGCGCGCCGGCGGAAATGCCGTGCGCCAGCATCTGCACCACCACGCCCTGCAGCGCCAGCGTGTTGCCGGCGTAGATACCGACCAGCACGAAGCCCATGTGCGAGACCGAGGTGTAGGCGACCAGACGCTTGATGTCGGTCTGCGCGCAGGCCAGCACGCCACCATAGAAGATGCCGAAGACACCCAGCCACATGGCGATGGGGGCGAAATCGAGCGAGGCATGCGGGAACAGCGGCACGCCGAAACGCAGCAGGCCGTAGGCCGCGGTCTTCAGCAGCACACCGGCGAGGTCGACGGAACCTGCCGTCGGCGCCTGGGCATGGGCATCGGGCAGCCAGGAGTGCACGGGCACCACCGGCAGCTTGACCGCGAAGGCCAGGAAGAAGCCCAGCATCAGCACCATTTCCACTGCCGGCGCCATTTGCGTGGCGAGCAGCGCGTCATAGTCGAAGGTCACCACGCCGGCACTCTGGGCATGGACAATGACGAGACCGATGATGGCGAGCAGCAGCAGCAGACCGCTGGCCTGGGTGAAGATGAAGAACTTGGTGGCAGCGCTGATGCGGCTGCGGCCGTTGGCACCCTGATGTCCCCAGAGGGCGATCAGGAAGTACATCGGCACCAGCATCATTTCCCAGAAGAAGAAGAACAGGAACAGGTCGAGGGCGAGAAAGACGCCGACGACACCGCCCAGGTTCCACAGCAGGTTGAGGTGGAAGAAGCCGACATTCTTGTCGATTTCCTTCCACGAGCAAGCCACCGCCAGCACACCGAGCAGACCGGTCAGCAGCAGCATGAGCAGCGACAGGCCATCGAGGCCGAGGTGGAAGCTGATGCCGAAGCGCGGAATCCAGGGCGCGCGGAACTCCAGCTGCCAGACAGGATGGCCGCTCATGCTGGTGGCGAGATCGGCACCGTGGTAACCGCCCTGCTGCCAGAGCAGCACGACGATGACCAGGAAGATGATCATGGTGAACAGTGCGATCCAGCGCGGCACCACCAGGCTCACGCGCTCGGCCTGCCAGGCCAGCAGACCGCCCGCGAAGGGCAGCAGGAGCAGCAGGGGCAGAATCATCGGGTCGAAAGTCATCATGGCTTACACCAGCACCAGCACGGAAAGGATCAGGGCAGCGCCAATAGCGAAGGACGCGGCATACCAGCGAATCTGGCCGTTTTCGGTCACCGTCAGGACACGGTTGCCGAGCTGGCTGAGACGCGGAATGAGACCGATGGTCTGGTCAGCCGGGTCATTGCGCAGCAGATGCACCGTGGCCATGAAGGGGCGCACGAAAATCTTGTCGTAGAGCCAGTCGAAACCCCAGGCGTTGAACCAGAGCTTCGTCAGTACACGGCCCGGCGCGCTGGCGCCGATGCGGCTGACGAGACGGCGTTCGCCGAGATAGAGCAGCGCGGCCAGCACGACGCCGAAGACGGCGATGCTGCCCGACAGCAGTTCGAGCTGATGCTTGCCATGCTCGGCGGTCTCGGCGGCCAGCAGGGTCGACGGCATGGCCGGCAGCACGCCTTCCAGCGGCTGATGCACGAGCGCGCCGACGGCGGTCGAGAGCACCAGCAGGATGGCCAGCGGCAGCCAGTAGTCGATGCCCTTGATGGCCTCGGCATGGCCGTTCTCGCGGCCGTGGAAGGCCACGAAGATCAGGCGGAAGGTGTAGATCGAGGTCAGGAAGGCGCCGACCAGGCCTGCGATCAGCAGGTAGTCATGACCGCCGGCCCAGGCCTCGAACAGGATCTCGTCCTTGGAGTAGAAGCCCGAGGTCACCAGCGGCAGCGCGGCCAGGGCGGCACCACCGACCAGGAAGCAGGCGTACACGAAGGGGATCTTCTTGCGCAGGCCACCCATCTTGAAGATGTCCTGCTCATGGTGGCAGGCAATGATCACGGCGCCTGCGGAGAGGAACAGCAGGGCCTTGAAGAAGGCGTGGATCATCAGGTGGAAGACCGCGGCCGACCAGGCGCCGACACCGAGAGCCAGGAACATGTAGCCGATCTGGCTCATGGTCGAGTAGGCCAGGATGCGCTTGATGTCGGTCTGCACCAGGGCGGCGAAGCCGGACAGCACCAGGGTCACGGCACCGACCACGCCGACCAGCAGCAGCACGTCCGGCGCCATCAGGAAGAGGCCGTGGGTACGGGCGATCAGGTAGACACCGGCGGTGACCATGGTGGCCGCGTGGATGAGCGCGGAAACCGGTGTCGGACCGGCCATGGCGTCGGCCAGCCAGGTCTGCAACGGCAGCTGCGCGGACTTGCCGACGGCGCCGCCGAGCAGCATCAGGGTGGCGGCGGTGATCCAGAAGTCGCCCTGGGTGAAGTGTTCGGGCGCGCGCACCATCAGCTCCTGGATGTTCAGGGTGCCGAGTTCGCGGAACAGGATGAACAGGCCGATGGCCATGAAGGTGTCACCGACGCGGGTGACGACGAAGGCCTTGCGTGCCGCCAGACCGTTGGCCGGATCCTTGTAGTAGAAGCCGATCAGCAGATAGGAGGCGAGACCCACGCCTTCCCAGCCGAAGTACAGGAACAGCATGTTGTCGCCGAGCACGAGGAAGAGCATGGAGGCGACGAACAGGTTCATGTACGAGAAGAAGCGCTCGTAGCCGTCTTCACCGCGCATGTACCAGGAGGCGAAGACATGGATCAGGAAGCCGACGCCGGTGATCACGCCCATCATGGTCAGCGACAGGCCGTCGAGGCGCAGCGCGAACTGCGGATCGAAGCCGGGCACGTTGATCCAGGTCCACATCAGCTGCGTGTAGGCACCGCCATCCGGCGTGTGCTGCAGGAAGTCGCAGCCGACCCAGGCTGCGGTGGCAGCCGACAGGCCCATGGAGCCGACGCCGATCACGGCCGCCAGGTTTTCGGAAACCCGGCCGCGGGCCATGGCCAGCAGCAGGAAGCCTACGAGGGGAAATACAAAGGTCAGGAAGAGCAGGTTCATCCGCGCATCTCACTGGCTGCGTCAATGTCGAGCGTACCGAAACGACGGTAGAGCTGGAGCAGGATGGCCAGACCCACCGAAGCTTCGGCGGCGGCCAGGCTGAGGATCAGGATGAACATGATCTGGCCGTCGGGCTGGCCCCAGCGCGCACCGGCCACGACGAACGCCAGCGCCGCCGCGTTCATCATGATTTCCAGCGACATCAGCACGAACAGGATGTTGCGGCGCACGAGCACGCCCGCCAACCCGAGAACAAAGAGAACGGAGGCCAGTGCCAGGCCATGCTCCATCGGTATACCAGTCATTTCACACCACCTTCGATTCACCCGCCGCGCCGCCAGATTGCGACGCGACAGCCATCAGATCTTGCCGCTTTCGGCCTTGTCGTCGTCCTTGCGTCCCAGGTGATACGCCGCCACCAGGGCGGCCAGCAGCAGGAACGAAGCCAGTTCGACCACCAGCAGATAGGGGCCGTAGAGCGCAATGCCGACCTGCTTGGCATCCACCGTGGTCATGCCGGCCGGGTGCAGACCCATGCCGGTCAGGACGTAGACCATTTCCGCCAGCAGCACCAGCGCCAGCAGGGCCGGAACAACCCAGGCGCCGGGCTTGATCCAGGCGCGCTCCTGCATGACCACGGCATCGCCGAGGTTGAGCATCATGACCACGAAGACGAACAGCACCATGATGGCGCCGGCGTAGACGATGACCTCGAGGATGCCGGCGAACGGCGCGCCGAGGGCGAAGAAGATCGCCGCCACGGCGAGCAGCGAGACAATCAGGTTGAGCAGGGCATGCACCGGATTGCTGTTGGTGATGACACGCACCGTCGCCAGCAAGGCAACCGCAGCAGCAATGTAGAAAGCGTATAGCACTTGATCTCTCCTGCCTTAGGGCATCAGGCCCTTGACGTTGACCGGGGCAGCTTCGTTCTGGGCTTCGCCCTTGGCCTTGCCGGCGATCGACAGACCGGCGACGCGGTAGAAGTTGTAGTCCGGGTTCTTGCCCGGACCCGAGATCAGCAGATCTTCCTTCTCGTAGACCAGATCCTGACGCTTGTACTCGGCCAGCTCGAAATCCGGGGTGAGCTGGATGGCCGTGGTCGGGCAGGCCTCTTCGCACATGCCGCAGAAAATGCAGCGCGAAAAGTTGATGCGGAAGAACTCGGGATACCAGCGGCCATCCTCGCTTTCAGCCTTCTGCAGCGAAATGCAGCCGACCGGGCAGGCCACGGCGCACAGATTGCAGGCAACGCAGCGCTCCTCGCCATCCGGGTCGCGGGTCAGCACGATGCGGCCGCGATAGCGCGGCGGCAGGTAGACCGGCACTTCCGGATAGAGAATGGTGTCGCGTTTGCGGAAAGCGTGCGAGAACACCATCACCATGCTGCGCAGCTGGGTGTAGGCGCCAATCAGGATACTCAGCGGACTCATGGCGTCGACCTCACGGCGTATTCAGCAGGACCACCGCAGCGGTGACCAGCATGTTGAGCAGGCTCAGCGGCAGGCAGACCAGCCAGCTGAACGACATCACCTGGTCGTAGCGCGGGCGCATGAGCGCACCGCGGACCAGCACGAAAAGCATGATGAAGAAGGCCGTCTTGGCGGCGAACCACAGGAACGGCGGGATGAACTCGAGGTAAGGCAGAGGCTGCCAGCCACCGAAGAACAGCGTCACCAGCAACGCCGAGATCACCACCACGCCGACGTACTCGCCGACGAAGAACATGCCCCACTTCATGCCGGCGTATTCGATGTGGTAGCCGTCAGCCAGTTCCTGCTCGGCTTCCGGCTGGTCGAACGGATGGCGGTGGGTGACCGCGATGCCGGCGATGATGAAGGTGCAGAAGCCGAAGAACTGCGGAACGATGAACCAGACGTGGCTCTGCGCCTCGACGATGTCGCGCAGGTTGAAGGAGTCGGCCTGGATCACCACACCCATCAGCGACAGGCCCATGAAGACCTCGTAGGACAGGGTCTGGGCCGAGGCGCGGATGCTGCCGAGCAGAGCGTACTTGTTGTTCGACGACCAGCCGGCGAAGAGCACGGCATAGACGGCCAGACCGGCCATGGCGAAGAAGAACAGCAGGCCGATGTTGAGATCGGCGACACCCCAGGTCGGCGTCACCGGCACCACGGCCATGGCCACCAGCAGCGCCGACAGCGCGATCACCGGCGCCAGCGTGAAGGTGAGCTTGTCGACGAAGGGCGGCGTCCAGTCTTCCTTGAAGAACATCTTCAGCATGTCGGCGACGAGCTGGAAGATGCCGCCGGGGCCGACACGGTTGGGACCGTGCCTATCCTGCCAGACTGCGAGCAGACGACGCTCGACGAAGCTGAGCAGCGCCGCGCTGATGACGGTGACCAGCAGGATGACCACGGCCTTGGCCATGGCGATCAGATTGGCGATGACTTCCGGCGTGAAGAAGGCGGTGACCTGCGCGATGACATCGTTCATGCCGACACTCCCTGCACAGTGGCCCAGGCGTTGAGCGCGAAGCGCGGCTGGCCCGGCAGACCCACCGGCAGACCCACGCTGCCGGCCGGCAGCGTGTCGCTGATGACAGCCGGCAGGCTGAGCGCGACATCATTGACGACAACCGACAGGCTGGCGCCGGCCTGCACGCCGAGGGCGGCGGCAGTGGCGGCGGACAGCGCGGCATAGGCTTCAGGAATGCGGCTCTCGGTCACCTCGGCGCGCACGGTCATTTCCTCGCTGCCGAACAGGTGATAGAGCGGCAACACGCGCAGGGCATCCTGACGTGCCGCGAAGGCGGCCGGCACCTGGCCGAAGTAGCTGCTGTCGCCAGCGGCCTTGAGCAGACGCACGCCGGAGTCGCCGGACTTGAGATGGCCGCCGACTTCATCCTGGAACTTGTTCCAGGCCTGCGGCGAGTTCCAGCCCGGAGCCCAGGCGAACGGCGTCAGCTGCGAGGCCTCGTTGGGACCGCTGCTGCCTTCCATGGAGAAGGCCAGCGCCGAGTCCTGGTCCTGCGAGGCGCGCGGCTCATGCACCGAGATGTTGGCGCGCATGGCGGTGCGACCGGAATAGCGACGCGGCTCGCGGGCGATCTTCAGGCCCTTGATGCGGAAGGATGCGCCCGGAGCAGCCGTGACGATACCGGAGAGCACCGGGAAGGCGGCTTCGGTGGCGGCGGTGACGTCGTCGAGCAGAGTCCAGTCGACATCGCGGCCGAGCACGGTGCTGTGCAGGGCATGCAGCCAGCGCCAGGATTCCTTGATGCTCACCGTGCCGTCGTAATAGGCCGGGTCATAGACCTGGAAGTAGCGCTGGGCGCGGCCTTCCTGGCTGACCAGGGTGCCGTCGCCTTCGGCGAAGCTGGCTGCCGGCAGCAGCCACTGGGCCTTGGCGGCGGTGGCGGTGAGCTGGTGATCGAGCACGATGACATCACGCGCGGCGGCCAGGGCGGCATCGACGGTGACGGCCGCGGCGCGACGGTAGAGATCGTTCTCGAGAATCACCACGGCATCGGCGGCGCCGGTGACCAGCAGGGTCAGCGCGGCATCCAGCGACTGGCCGTCGAGCATGGCGGTGCCGAGGCTGTTGGCCTCGCTCAGCGCCAGCGAAATCGCGGCCTGCTTGCCACGCGCCTGCAGCGCCTGGGTGATGTTGGCGGCGGCCTGGATGACTGCTTCGCTGACCAAGCTGGTGCCGGACACGACCAGCGGCTGGCTGGCGGCGAGCAGATCGTCGGCAACGCGCTGCACCAAGGCCTGGGCAGCGGCATCGAGACCGCTGACGGCCGGGGCCGACGGGTCGATGGCGTGGGCCACGGCGAAGCCGAAGCGGGCGATGTCTTCCGGCGTGGCCTGCCAGGTGGCGGCGGCGACGTCGTCGAGACGGGTGGCCTGCGCGCTGACCACGTACAGCGGCGACAGCTCGCGCTGGCCGATGTCGCGCACGCCGAGTGCGTTCCAGTCACCGATCTTCTTGTCGGTGGTCATCTTCACCGGCTTGTTCTTGACCGACTGGCGCAGGGCCAGGGCCACGCGTGCCGAGGTCTGGGTCAGGTCTTCGCCGAGCACGAGCACGGCATCCTTGTCCTCGATCTCGCGCAGGCTGGGCACGGCGGCGGCCTGGCGCTGCAGCACGGCGAGCGCGAGGCGGTCGACGCTCAGCTCGGCCTCACCGATGCCGGCGAAGAAGTTGTCGGCACCGACCAGCTCGCGCAGCGAGTAGTTGGCTTCCAGGCTGGCACGCGGCGAACCGATGCCGATGACACGATTGACCGACTGCAGCTGGGCGGCAATGGCATCGAGGGCGGCGTCGAGCTCGCGCTGGACGAAGACGCCGTTCTCGCGGACCTGCGGCTGGCGCGGACGGTCCTCGCGATTGACGTAGCCGTAGCCGAAACGACCGCGGTCACAGAGGAAGTAGTGGTTGACCGCGCCGTTGTAGCGGTTCTCGATGCGACGCAGCTCGCCGTAGCGCTCGCCCGGGCTGGTGTTGCAGCCGCTGGCGCAGCCGTGGCAGACGCTGGGCGCGAACTGCATGTCCCACTTGCGGTTGTAGCGCTCGCTGTGGGTCTTGTCGGTGAACACGCCGGTCGGGCAGACCTCGGTGAGGTTGCCGGAGAACTCGCTTTCCAGCGTGCCGTCTTCGACACGACCGAAATAGACGTTGTCATGGGCGCCGTAGACGCCGAGGTCGGTGCCGCCGGCGTAATCGTTGTAGTAGCGCACGCAGCGATAGCAGGCGATGCAGCGGTTCATCTCGTGATTGATGAACGGGCCGAGATCCTGGTTCTGGTGGGTACGCTTGCTGAAACGGTAGCGACGGGTGTTGTGACCCGTCATCACGGTCATGTCCTGGAGATGGCAGTGGCCACCTTCCTCGCACACCGGGCAGTCGTGCGGATGGTTGGTCATCAGCCACTCGACCACCGAGGCGCGGAACTGCTTGGCCTCGTCATCATCGATGGAGATGAAGGTATTGTCGCTGGACTGCGTCATGCACGACATGACCAGACGCCCGCGCTTGTCATCCGCGTTGGCGTACTGCTTGACCGCGCACTGGCGGCAGGCGCCCACGGAGCCGAGCGCCGGGTGCCAGCAGAAATAGGGGATGTCGAGGCCGAGCGACAGGCAGGCGCGCAGCAGGTTGTCACTGCCGTCGACTTCGTACTGTTTGCCGTCTACGTTGATGGTTGCCATTTCAGACCGTCTTCAAGCTTTCAGAATAGGAGCGACTCAAGCCGTCACGGCCTGGGTCTGCGCTGCCGTCACCACGCCCGCGTCGAACTCGCCACGGAAGTACTTGATGGCACTGCCCAGCGGCTCGACTGCACCCGGAGCATGGGCACAGAAGGTCTTGCCGGGGCCGAGATGTCCGACCAGCTGCAGCAGCGTTTCAACATCGCCCGGCTGGCCCTGGCCACGCTCGAGGGCGCGCAGGATCTTCACGCTCCAGGGCAGGCCGTCGCGGCACGGTGTGCACCAGCCGCAGGACTCGCGGGCAAAGAACTCTTCCATGTTGCGCAGCAGCGAAACCATGCTGACGGTGTTGTCGACCGCCATGGCCAGACCGGTACCCATGCGGGTGCCGACCTTGCCAATGCCGCCGGCGTACATCTGGGCTTCCAGATGGTTGGGCAGCAGGAAACCGGTGCCGGCGCCGCCAGGCTGCCAGGCCTTGAGGGTGTAGCCGTCGCGCATGCCGCCGGCGTAGTCCTCGAACAGCTCGCGCGCGGTGACGCCGAAGGGCAGCTCCCAGACACCGGGGTTCTTCACCTTGCCGGAGAAGCCCATCATCTTGGTGCCGTGATCTTCGCTGCCCGGACGCGACAGCGAGGTGAACCACTGCACGCCGTTGGCCACGATGGCCGGCACGTTGGACAGGGTTTCCACGTTGTTGACGCAGGTCGGCTTGCCCCAGACACCGACAGCGGCCGGGAACGGCGGCTTCGAGCGCGGGTTGGCGCGACGGCCTTCGAGCGAGTTGATCAGCGCGGTTTCTTCGCCACAGATGTAGCGGCCGGCGCCGGTGTGCACGTAAAGCTCGAAGTCGAAACCGGAGCCGAGGATGTTCTTGCCGAGATAGCCGGCGGCGCGCGCCTCATCCAGGGCCTGGTTGAGGATGCGGGCGGCATCGACGTATTCGCCGCGCAGGAAGATGTAGCCGGTGCCGGCCGCCAGGGCGCGCGCGCTGATGATCATGCCTTCGATCAGCAGGTGCGGCATCTGCTCCATGAGCAGGCGGTCCTTCCAGGTATTCGGCTCCATTTCGTCGGCGTTGCAGAGCAGGTAGCGCGGCGTCACGCCATCGCTGGGCGGCATCAGGCCCCACTTCACACCGGTCGGGAAGCCGGCGCCGCCACGGCCCTTGAGGCCGGAGTCCTTGACGAGAGCAACAATGTCGGCCGGAGCCAGATCCTTGAGCGCCTTGCGCAGACCGGCATAACCGGTCCTGGACTGGTATTCGGCGAGACCGACGGTGGCGCCGTCGTCACGCAGACGCCAGGTCAGCGGATGGGTTTCCGCGGTGCGGGCAACGGCATTGACCGGACCGAAGGAGGACAGCTTCATGCGTATTTCTCCAGCAGGCCCGGCACCTGGTCCGGCGTCATGCCGCCGTAGGTGTCGTTGTCGATCATCAGGGTCGAGCCCTTGTCGCAGTTGCCCAGGCAGCACACCGGCAGCAGCGTGAAGCGGCCGTCGGCCGTGGTCTCGCCGAGACCGATGCCGAGCTGGGCGTTGATTGCCGCCAGCACGTCCTCGTGGCCGTTGATGTAGCAGACCATGCTGTCGCACAGGCGCACGATGTGGCGGCCGACCGGGACACGGAAGATCTGGCTGTAGAACGTCGCCACACCTTCGACATCCGGAGCCGGAATGCCGAGCACCTCGGCGATCGCCGGAATGGCGCCATCAGGCACCCAGCCGTGGTTGGCCTGGACGATCTTGAGCGCGTCGATGCTGGCCGCGCGCGCGTCCGGGTAATGCTCGATGGCGTGCTCGATATCGGCACGTTCCTGGGGCGACAGCTGGAAGCGGCTGGTCGCGATGAGCTGGGCGCTCTGGTTCTGGCTGGTGGTCATGTTATCGGTCTACGTCTGCCATCACGAAGTCAATGGAAGCCAGGTGAGCGATCAGGTCAGAGATCATGGAGCCGTTGACCACGGCCGGAATCTGCTGAAGATGCGCGAACGACGGCGTGCGAATGCGCGTGCGGTAGCTCATCGTGCTCTTGTCGGAGGTCAGGTAGTAGCTGTTCAGGCCCTTGGTGGCCTCGATCATGAAGCTGGCCTCGCCGGCCGGCATCACCGGACCCCAGGACACGCTGGTGAAATGGTGGATCAGGGTTTCGATATCCTGCAGCGTGCGGTCCTTGTTGGGCGGCACGGCCAGAGGATGATCGGCCTTGTAGGGGCCGGACGGCATGTTCTTCAGGCACTGCTCGATGATGCGCAGCGACTGGCGCATTTCCTCGATGCGCACGGTGGCACGATCGTAGGCATCGCCGTTGTGGGCCAGCGGCACGTCGAACTCGAAGTTCTCGTAGCCGGAGTACGGGCGCGCCTTGCGCAGGTCGAAGTCGACGCCGGTGGCACGCAGGCCGGCACCGGTGACACCCCACTCGATGGCCTGGGCGCTGTTGTACTGGGCGACGCCGACGGTACGGCCCTTGAGCACGCTGTTGCGCATGGCCGCCTTCTCGTATTCCTTCAGGCGCTTCGGCATCCACTCGACGAAGTCGCGCACCAGACGATCCCAGCCCTGCGGCAGATCGTGGGCGACACCGCCGATGCGGTACCAGGCCGGATGCATGCGGAAGCCGGTGATGGCCTCGATGACATCGTAGGCACGACGGCGATCCGAGAACATGAAGAAGATCGGCGTCATGCCGCCCATGTCCTGGATATAGGTGCCGAGGAAGAGCAGGTGCGAGGTGATGCGGAAGAACTCGGCCAGCATGACGCGGATGGTGGCGGCGCGGGCCGGCACCTTGATGCCGGCGAGCTGCTCGACCGCGAGCACGTAGGGCAGGTTGTTCATCACGCCGCCGAGGTAGTCGATACGGTCGGTGTACGGGATGAAGCTGTGCCAGGTCTGGCGCTCGGCCATCTTCTCGGCGCCGCGATGGTGGTAGCCGATGTCCGGCACGCAATCGAGGATTTCTTCGCCATCGAGCTGCAGCACGATGCGGAAGGCACCGTGCGCGGACGGATGGTTGGGGCCGAGGTTGAGGAACATGAAGTCGGACTCGGCCGAGTGCGCCTTCATGCCCCACTCCTCCGGCTTGAACAGCAGGGCTTCCTGCTCTTCATCCTGACGTGCGGCGGTGAGCTTGAACGGATCGAATTCGGTCGCGCGCGCCGGGTAGTCCTTGCGCAGCGGATGGCCCTGCCAGGTACGCGGCATGAGCAGGCGATACGGCGTCGGGTGACCCTTGAACTCGATGCCGAAGAGGTCGATGACCTCGCGCTCGTACCAGTTCGCGTTGACGAAGGCGGGAATGACCGTCGGCAGGCTCAGGTCGTCGGCGCTGAGCGCGACCTTGATGCGCACATCCGAATTCCGCTCGATCGAGATCAGGTGGTAGAACACCGTGAAGTCGGATGCCGGCAGGCCGTGACGCTGCGAGCGCAGGCGCTCGTCGACGGCCGACAGGTCATAGAGCATGGAGTACGGCTTGGGCAGCTGCTTGAGGAAGCGCAGCACCTCGACGATCTGTGCACGCGGCACCCAGAGGGTGGGCACATTGTCGAGGGTCGCCTGGAAGACCAGGTTTCCCGAGCCGAAGCGGGCATTGAGCTCGCGCACCACGGCGTGCTCGACGCCCGGTACGGTCTGCTGTGTTTGCTGTGTCAGGACGTCGTCAGCCATCTGTTTCGTCGTCACTCAAAAGAAAATTCTGTCAATCGCATGGCCGCGAGGCCATGCCAAAACCCCGGATCAGACCTGGTCCGGCGTACGCAAGTTCACCACCTGGATGCGTTCTTCGCGCTTCTCTTCGCGCATCGCAGGCATGTCCGGGCGATACACACCCTGGTCACCCACCACCCACGACAGCGGGCGGCGCTCCTTGCCGATCGAATCCTGCAGCAGCATCAGTGCCTGCAGGAAGGCTTCGGGGCGCGGCGGGCAGCCGGGAATGTAGACGTCGACCGGCAGGAACTTGTCGACGCCCTGAACCACGGAGTAGATGTCATACATGCCGCCGGAGTTGGCGCAGGCACCCATGGAGATGACCCACTTCGGCTCCAGCATCTGCTCGTAGAGACGCTGCACGACCGGCGCCATCTTGATGAAGCAGGTACCGGCGATGACCATGACGTCGGCCTGGCGCGGCGAGGCACGAATGACTTCGGCGCCGAAGCGCGCGAGGTCATGCGGCGCGGTGAAGGCGGTCGCCATTTCCACGTAGCAGCAGGACAGGCCGAAGTTGTACGGCCACAGCGAATTCTTGCGACCCCAGTTGACGGCGCCGTGCAGCATGTCCTCGAGCTTGCCGAGGAAGATGCTGTTCTTGCCTTCTTCTTCCAGCGGGTCGCCGACGGTCTCCTTGACCGGCGGGTAGCTGGGAACCTGGGCGTTGGGGTCGATGCGGGTGAGCGAATATTTCATGCCGGCAGTCTCAATGATCAGACGGGGTCGACTGGCTTGCCGCCTTGCGGCGCCTGCGTGCTTCCGGAGCCCAGTCGAGTGCGCCTATGCGCCACAGATAGACCAGACCGGCAAGCAGGACCAGGATAAAAATGGTGGCCTCGATGAAGCCCATCCAGCCGCTCTCGCGCACGGAAACCGCCCAGGCATAGAGGAACAGTGCTTCGACATCAAAGATGACGAAGAACATGGCTACCAGATAGAACTTGGCGGACACACGCAGGCGTGCACCACCTTGGGACACGATGCCGGATTCGAAGGGTTCGTTCTTCGCACGACCCCAGGCACGACCGCCGAGAAAGAAAGGCGCCGCCAGCATGAAGGCACACATGCCCACCACACCGAACAGAAAAATGCCGAAAGACCAATAACCTGCCGCTTCAGTCGCGCCAGCCGCCATGGCGAACTCCTCAGACCACATTCATCGAGACAAGGGTGGTGACAGGGCGTCTGGAACGCCCACCGACCCGCGCGAAGGATACGCTCACATGCTACTGATTTCCACAGCGCATGCACGGGCAATTGGTCTGAAAGTCACTCAACCGGCGCGCACGCACCAAAACAGGGCTCAGCTCGCGTAAACTGTTTCCATTTCTTCCAACGCCTCGCCCAGGTACACCGCCAGCTTCTGCACATGCGGCAGGGCAACACGGCAGGCCGTGAAGCCGAAATGCATTTCACCGTCATAGGACAGGATGGTGATGTTGAGCGACTGGCCGTTGAAGATCAGCGATACCGGATAGGCGCTGACCAGACGGGCGCCATTCATGTAGAGCACTTCGGACGGGCCGGGCACGTTGGAAATCATGGTGTTGTACATGGGCCGGTGGGTGCGGGCACCGAGTCCGGTCATCTGGCCGATCATGAACGGCGCCATGAGCAGGTTGGTGTAGAGCGTCATGGCCGGCTTCGACATGGTCGCGAGCAGGCTCTTGTTGGCCTGCATGGAAGCCTTGATGGCCTCGAAGCGCTGACGCGGATCGGCGATCTGCGTCGCCAGCGACGACAGCGCCAGACTGATGCCATTGCCCTCGCCGGCTTCGTCGCGGGTACGCAGCGAGACCGGAATCGAGGCGACCAACGGTTTTGCCGGCAGATCATCCTGCTCCAGCAGGTAGCGCCGCATGGCCGTGGCACAGACCGCCAGCACGACATCGTTGAGGGTGCCGCCGGCCTTCTCGCCGACGCGCTTCATGCGCTCGATCGGCAGGCTCTGGGTGGCGAAGCGGCGCTGCTTGCTGATGATGGCGTTGAGCGCGCAGTCCGGCGAACGGTAGGGGCCGATGAGGCCGGTTTCCGGCGCCGCGCGCAGCATGCGGAACCAGGCGCCGAAGGCCTGGCGCAGAACGTTGAGCACGCTCGGGCGCGCCAGCGCCTGCGCGGTTTCCGCGATCGCCTTGGGAATGCGGGCGCCGCCACGCGGCAGCGGCGGCATGGCCCAGAACGCCGGCATGTTGCGCTGCTCGGGGTCGGGACTGAGGCAGCGGCTCATGGTGCGCGAGCCGGACATGCCATCCATGAGGGCATGGTGGATCTTGAAGTAGAGCGCGAAGGTGCCGTCGTCCAGGCCCTCGATGACGAAGCATTCCCAGAGCGGCCGGTTCTTGTCCAGCGGCTGGCTGTGCAGACGCGAGATCAGCACGCCGAGTTCGCGCTCGCCGCCGGGACGCGGCAGCGCGGCATGACGCAGGTGGTAATCGATGTCGATGTTGTCATCGACCTCCCAGGCCGGCGCCACCTTGCCGATCACGCCCGGCTTCAGACGCAGGTTGAACGGTGCCTGGTCGACCGGGAACTGGCGCATGTGCTCGACCTGCTCGCCGACCCAGTCCGGACCGGCACCTTCCGGCAGACGATAGCGATGCAGCATGGCGACATGCATGTAGGCATCGCGCGATTCGGCATTGAGGAAAAAGGCATCGGCAAGGTTGAGGCGCTTGGCCATGACGCGGCATCCGTCTTGTTGTTGTTTGCAGCGATTATGCCTCGGCGGCCGGCGAAAGTATGCGTCTCTCGCGCCAGCATGAGGACCGCCCGGTCACAACATCATGACGCCGGCCGGGCTCGGCACCTGGCAGCGCGCCTCAGCGCCCTGCTTCAGCGTCCTATGGCCGTGCGCATGACCCACTGCTTGAGCAGGCCGCTGCGGTCGAACAGGCGCATGCCGCTGTTGCGCAGCACGCGCAGGCCGCTGTCGCGGGCCGCGAAGAGACGCTCGAAGCCGGTCATGCCATGCATGAGCAGGGCATTGTGTCCGCGACGCTGGCGGCTGTAGCGCGACAGCGCGCGCGCGTGATCGACCGGCAGGCCGGCCTTGAGCACGGCCAGCAGCTCGTCGGCGAGCACGCCGGCATCGAGCAGGCCGAGATTGACGCCCTGGCCTGCGAGCGGATGGATGCTGTGCGCGGCATCGCCGATCAGCGCCACACCTTCGCGGGTGTACTGCTCGGCATGCCTGGCCAGCAGCGGGAAAGCAGCACGCGCGCCGGTCGCCGTGATGGCACCCAGCCGGTGTTCGAAGGCCCGCCCCAGCTCAGCGGCGAACTCGGCCGCCGGCAAGGCCTGCAGGCGCTCGGCCTCGCTCGTCGGCAGCGTCCAGACTATAGAGCACTGGTGCTCGTCAGCCAGCGGCAGGAAGGCCAGCGGACCGTCCGGCAGAAAGCGCTGCCAGGCCGTGTGCCGGTGCGACCGCTCCGTGGTCACCGTGCAGACCAGACCTTTCTGCTCATAATCCCAGGTGCTGACGCTCAGGCCAGCGGCGTCGCGCACGCGCGAATTGGCGCCGTCGGCACCGATCACCAGAGGCGCGCTCAGCACCTCGCCATCGGCCAGCGTGACCTGCCAGCCGTGCCGCAGCCGCTGCAGTGAATGCAGGCGCCGCGGGCAATAGGCGGTGACCGTCGGCTGCCGCCAGAGCTGCTCGCACAGCACCGCCTGCAGAATGCGGTTCTCGACCAGCAGGCCGAGATGGCTTTCGCCCACCTCACCGGCACTGAAATGCACACGGCCGGTGCCGTCGGCATCCCAGACCTCCATGTCGGTGAAGCGGCAGAGGCGCTGAGCCGCCAGCGCCGGACCACAGCCGGCACGCGCGATCAGATCCTCGGAGGCACGGGTGATGGCCGACACGCGCAGATCAAAGGGTGCATCGGCCGCCGGCAGACTGCTCTGCTCGGCGTCGATGACGGCCACGCGCAGGGCGCGCGCCGCCGGATCACGCGTCAGCAGCAGCGCGAACAGGCTGCCGACCATGCCGGCGCCGAGCACGACGACATCGAACTCGCGGGCGACCGGCGTGGTGGTAGCGGGCGACAGCTCAGACATGATTCAGCCCCATGGCATAGCGCGCCAGTGCCGGCTTGGCGCCCGGCAGCAGGTCGAAGCCGAGCAGGCCGACATTGCGCAGCAGCGACAGCAAGGGATTGGCGCTGGAGAAGCCGCGCACCAGGCTGTCGGAGAAACGGATGATCTGGCGCTGATCCTCGCGGCGCGCAGCCTCGTAGGCACGCAGCAGCGCGGCATCGCCAATGTCGCCACCGGCCGCGACCGCGTCGGCGAGACGCTCGACCAGCACCAGCGCATCACGCACGCAGAGATTGAAGCCCTGGCCGGCGACCGGATGCAGGCTGTGCGCGGCATTGCCGAGAATGAGCGCGCGCGGCACCACCTGCTGCTGCGCCACCATGAGCTGCAGCGGATAGGCATGACGGCGGCCGACGCGGGTGAAGCGACCGGCGCGGCGCCCGAAGGCCTGCTGCAGCTCGGCCATGAACTCGGCATCGGAGAGCTGCTGCACACGCTCGGCCTCGGCCGTGCTCAGCGCCCAGACCAGCGAGCGACGGGTCTGCGCCGGCTGCGCGGATTCGCCGCTGCGGGCTTCATCCGGCAGCGGCAGCAGCGCAATGGGACCATCGCTGGTGAAGCGCTCGTAAGCCACCTGTTCATGCGGCAGCGAGGTCGCCACCGTGGTCACCAGCGCAGTCTGGCCGTAGTCGCGCCAGCTCGCCTGCAGGCCCAGCCAGTCGCGACTGCGCGACTGCGTGCCATCGGCGGCGACCG
The DNA here is from genome assembly GCA_023265995.1 of Perlucidibaca sp. Lineage (GTDB taxonomy): Bacteria > Pseudomonadota > Gammaproteobacteria > Pseudomonadales > Moraxellaceae > Perlucidibaca. The sequence continues at coordinate 53,242 of JAHFSA010000004.1, read as the reverse complement.
CCAGCGGCGCGCACAGGACATGCTCGCCCCCGGTGGTGCGCAACGTGACCTCGGCATGTTCGCCAACCACCTGCAGGGCGGTGACATCAACGCCATCGCAGAGCGTCACCGACGGGCACTGACGCAGGGCCGCCAGCAGCACGACACCGAGCCAGGCGTTTTCCATGACCTGGCCGAAGCTCTCGACCTGTTCTTCTTCGGCACTCAGGCGCGAGATGCCGAAGTGGCCGCGATCGGAGACATGAATCTGGCGAATGGGCGTGGCATGCGGCTGCAGCTGCGGCCACAGACCGAGATCGGTGAAAGTCTGGATGGTACGGCGCGACAGCGCGGTGTTGCGGGCATCGAAACCGGGGGTATAGGGCAGCGGCTGGCCAGGCTGGAAGACCGGGAAGCGCGTGGCCTCGAGCAGCACCACACGCAGCTGCGGCAGACGCTGCGCCAGCAGCAGGGCCAGGGTGACGCCTACCATGCCGCCGCCGATGATGACCAGATCGGCGCTCTCCGGCAGAGTAGCGCCGGGCAGCGTGGAGCCGGGCAGCGCGCGTTCGCCAGCCGTCGTCATGCCGGCACCCGCGCGCCCTGCTCACGAGCGCCATGATTGCGCGGCGAGGTGCCCACCAGCGCCTCGATCTCGGCCACCGTCTTGGGCGTGCGCGCGGTCAGCACATGATGGCCGGCCTCGGTCACCACGACATCATCCTCGATACGAATGCCGATGCCGCGCCAGTGCGCCGCCACGGTTTCGTCATCGGGCGCGACATAGAGCCCGGGCTCCACGGTCAACACCATGCCGGCCTGCAGCGGACGCCACTGGCCGTCGATCTGGTAGTCGCCGACATCGTGCACATCCATGCCCAGCCAGTGACCGGTGCGATGCATGTAGAAACGACGGAAGGCGCCGGACTCGATGAGGCCGTCGACATCGCCGCTGAGCAGGCCGTGATCGACCAGACCCTGGGTGAGGATGCGCACCGCGGCCTCGTGCGGCGCCTGCCAGCTCGCGCCCGGCCTGACGGCATCAATGGCGGCGAGCTGCGCCGCCAGCACGACCTCGTAGAGCTCGCGCTGCGGGTCGCTGAAACGGCCGTTGACCGGGAAGGTGCGGGTGATGTCGGCAGCGTAGTGATCGAGCTCGCCACCGGCGTCGATCAGCACCAGGTCGCCGTCCTGCATACGCCGGTCATTCTCGGTGTAATGCAGGATGCAGGCGTTGGCGCCGGAGCCGACGATGCTGCCATAGGCCGGGGCCGGGCAGCCGTGACGGGTGAAGGCGTGCAACAGTTCGGCTTCGAGCTCGTATTCGTGGCGGTAGGGCGCCGCCAGCGCCATGGCGCGGCGATGCCCCTCGGCGCTGATGTCGGCGGCACGCTGCATGATGGACAGCTCGGCCACGGACTTGATCAGACGCAGCGGATGCAGGGCGCTGTCGAGCAGATGCAGCTCGCCCGGCGCCTTGATGCCGGCGCGCCCCTTGGCGCGCACCTGGCCAAGCCAGCCGCCGAGACGACGATCGAAGTCGGGCTGCACGCCCATGGGCGCGAACACGCGGCTGCGCCCGGCGAGCAGATCGGGCAGACGGGCATCGAGCTCGGCCACGCTGAAGGCCTGATCGGCGCCAAAGTCCTTGACCGCGCCTTCCGGCCCGGCGCGATAGCCATTCCAGATTTCCATTTCGCGGTCACGCGGACGGCAGAACAGGATGAACTCGCCGTCGCCGCGCCCGGGCGCGAGCACGATCAGCGCCTCCGGCTCGGGGAAGCCGCTGAGGTAATAGAAGTCGGAGTCCTGGCGGAAGCGGTACTCGGTGTCGCGATTGCGGCGCGGATGCAGCGCAGCCGGAATCAGCGCCACGGCATCGGGCCCTATGGCCTGCATGAGCGCGGCGCGACGGCTGACGAACTCGGCCGCAGGAATCAGGGAGCGCAGGGTAGCCGTCATGCCTCAGTGCACCGTCGGGGCCGGGTCATCGGCATCGTGGGCGTGCTCTTCGCGCGGCGCCATGTCCTCGAACAGGTGGATCACCGCCAGGCGCACGAATTCGTGCAGCTCGGCATAGGCGATCTCGCCATCCTCGTCGGGCTCGTCGACGCTGTCGACCTGGGCAATGTTGACCAGATCCTGCAGGGTTTCGCGCACCGTCTCCTGGGCCAGCGCCGGATGCGAGGCCTGGGCACCGAGACCGAAACCGGCGAGCAGGCCACGGCAGAAGTCGCCAAGGGCCACGACGCGCAGGGCGAGATCATCGTCGTCATCGGGCAGCATGGGCTGGAAGGCCAGCTCGTCGTCGCCGAGATCCTCCAGCGTTTTCAGCTGCAGCTGCCAGAGTCCGGCAATGACGCTGTCGAGGAAGGCAGAGGCCGGATCGGCATGCGCCTCCAGCGTCTTCATCAGGGTCGCACGGTTGAGGCGGGCTCCCGCCGCGAGCAGGCCGGTCAGCACGCCATGCAGCTCGGAAGCGGAGCAGTCGGCCCGGGCCTGGCTGAGTGCCAGGGCAAGGGTCTCCAGGCTGGGGACATCGGCGGCTTGCATGGTAGTTCCTCTTGGCATGATCAGACACGACATCCTATAGTAGCCGCTGGATTCCTTTACGGCGAACCGGACATGCTAGAACAGGATTACCAGGCGCTCAGCCGCCAGGTGGACAGCTTGCTGGCACGCTTGCGGCAGCTGCATCAGGAAACCCAGGATCTGCAACGCCAGCGCCAGCAACTGCTGGACGAACGCGACGATCTGCAGCGCAAGAACGAACTGGCCCGCGCCCGCGTGGAGGCCATAATCCTCCGCCTGAAGGCTCTGGAAGCCCAGGTCTGATGCCACTCACGAGAACATGCCCATGAGCCAGGACATCAGCACCCTCGACGTATTCATACTCGACAAGGCCTACAAGATCGCCTGTCCGCCCGCCGAGCAGGACAACCTGCGACGCTCGGCTCAGTATCTCGACCGCAAGATGCGCGAGATCCGTGGCAGCGGCAAGGTCCTGGGCCTCGAGCGCATCGCCGTCATCGCCGCGCTCAACATCAGCCACGAGCTGCTGGCCCTGCGCCAGCAGAGCAGCGGCGAACAGGTCAGCGCCGGTGACGTGGCGACGCTGCTCAAGCGCATGGAAAATGCGCTGGCCGAAACCGCGGAAAGCAATCTCGTCTAAAGCGAAACTGTTTATAACAAGAGATCAATGGCGAACTCGGCGAGCTGGGCTATACTCAGGCCATCTCTGGGGTGTGCGCCAGTTCGTCAGATCCCCTGAGCCGATGTTTTATCCTTCGGGATGCGTTCGTCTTTCGTGGTGTGCATGTCCGCCTGTCGGAAAGCCTTAAATGAGAGCGCCGCCTCCCCCTTGAACCTACTGGGTTCAAGGGAAACGACGGGCAGCGGCACTTCCGGAGAAAATCTTCTTGCTCGACCCGCACGCAACCGTTCCCGACCTGCAGGCACAACGCCGCCAGCTGCGTCGCGTGCTGCGCCAGCGCCGCCGCAATCTTGATCCGGCACGCCAGCGTCAGGCGGCCCGCGCCGTCGCCAGCCATCTGCAACGCCAACCCGAACTGATACGCGCCCGCCGTGTCGCTGCCTACCTGGCCTGCGACGGCGAACTCGATCCCGCCCCGCTGCTGACTCGCATCGCCGCACGCGGCTGCCGGATCTACTTTCCCGTGATCGCAGACGACAGCCCGCTGGGTGTGCGCTTCCTGCCCGCTCCGAGCGGCCGTGGCGGCTGGCGCCGCAACCGTTTCGGCATTCGCGAGCCGGCCGCCGGCCGCGCGCTGCCGGCATGGCAGCTCGACGTGCTGCTCATGCCCCTGGTCGGCTTTGACCGCGACGGGCACAGACTGGGCATGGGAGGGGGTTATTACGACCGCTTGCTGGCCGACCTGGCCCGACGCGTGCGGCGACCGCGCTGCATCGGACTGGCTCATGGCTGTCAGCAGGTGGAGAGTCTGCCGGTGGCAGACTGGGACAGGAATGTGGAGGCGATCGTGACCGAGCGCGGAGTGATCAGGACAGCCTGACGTGGCTCACGGCTTCCGGAGCGGCGACATGCTGTGCCGGATCGAAACGGGTCTGATGGAAGATGCAGGCCCAGAGAACATAGAACACCACCCAGCCCTTGAGACCAAGCAGCAGCTTGCGCGAATTCCAGAGCGGCGACTCGACCACTGGCGTCGGCGCGCGACGACCTGCGTTGGTGTCCTCGAAGAAATTCCGGATGGCAAGCGACATGGTGAAACACTCCTTTCTCTTGCATGCAACTAGATCACAAGAGGCGGCAGTGTTTCCGTTGCGGCCGGGTAGCGCATCTGTCTCGATTCTGTAACTGCGAGCCTGGCCTCAGCTGCCAGTCCGGTCGCCGCGCAGGCTGAGCAGCGGCCAGCCACGCTCGCGCGCCACCGCGGTCAGGGTCGGGTCGGCATCGACCGCCACCGGGTGATCGACCGCTTCCAGCAGCGCCAGATCATTGCGCGAATCCGAATAGAACCAGGAGCCTTCGAGGCTCTCGTCACGGCCGGCCAGCCACTCGCGCAGACGGATGATCTTGCCGTCCTGGAAGCACGGGGTGCCTGCCAGCCTGCCGGTGTAGCGACCGTTGCCATCCTGCTCCGGCTCGGTGGCGATGAGGTGCTCGACGCCATAGCGACGGGCGATCAGCTCGGTGACGAAACGGTTGGTGGCGGTGATGATGACCAGCGTGTGGCCCTGCGCGCGATGCCGCGCGAGCAGCTCGTGCGCCTGCGGCAGCAGCATGGGCTCTATGCACTCGGCCATGAACTCGTCACGCCAGGCTTCCAGGGTGGCGCGATCATTGCGCGCCAGCACGGCGAAAACGAACTCGCAGAAGGCACGGATATCCAGCGTGCCGGCGCAGTAGTCGGCATAGAAACGGTCATTGGCGAGACGATAGGCCTCGGCATCGACATGGCCGCGGGCCACCAGGAAATCGCCCCAGGCGTGATCGGAGTCGCCCGCCAGCAGGGTGTTGTCGAGGTCGAACAGGGCCAGAGTCATGATGCGCGCGCTCCATCTCGCGTTGCGTTGAGGCCGGCATGATACCGCTCCCGGCGCAAAAAATGGCCGGCAGCAACAAAATGGCCAGGAGCCATTTTGGACGCCGCGCAGTGGCGGCCCGAAGGGTTGCCATCAGGGATGTTGGCAACAAAAAATCCGCGCCCGGCCTTGCCCCACCGCCCCCGGTCAGGTAGTAATGGCGGTAATAACTGAATGTTTTTCAAGGAATCTCTTGTGATTGACGGAGATGGTTTCCGACCTAATGTCGGCATCATTGTGGCCAACGACGAGGGCCAGGTGCTGTGGGCGCGCCGCTATGGCCACGAAGCCTGGCAGTTCCCGCAGGGTGGCATCTCGGAGGGTGAGACGCCGGAACAAGCCATGTACCGCGAACTTTGGGAAGAAGTCGGGCTCGAACGCCAGGACGTGAAGATCCTGGCGCAGACGCGTGGCTGGCTGCGCTACCGCCTGCCGCGTCGCTTCATACGCAACGACAAGCCGCCGATCTGCATAGGCCAGAAGCAGAAGTGGTTCCTGCTCAAGCTCGTCGGCAGCGAGTCGCGCGTGCGCCTGGACACCCAGAAGCCGGCCGAGTTCGACCGCTGGCGCTGGGTCAGCTACTGGTATCCGCTTGATCAGGTGGTCTCGTTCAAGCGCGAGGTCTACCGCAAGGCACTCAAGGAACTGTTGCCGCGCCTGCCGGTCGGCAGCATGAAGGCAGGCTGACACCATGCCCATGAATTCCGAGCTGAGCATGCTGGAGCTTCTCCGCCGCATCGTCCAGGAAGTGGACTCGGCGCCGAGCTTCCAGGCTGCACTCGATGTGCTGGTCGCTTCCGTGCGTGAAGCCACCGGCACCGAGGTCTGCTCGGTCTATCTGCTCGACGAGCGCACCGAACGTCTGGTGCTGATGGCCAACGAGGGCTTCAATCCGGAGTCCATCGGCATCGTCAGCATGACCTTCGACGAGGGTCTGGTCGGCCTCTGCGCCTCGCGCGAGGAGCCCATCAACCTGCAGGATGCGGCCACGCATCCGCGCTACCGCTATTTCCCGGAAACCGGCGAGGAACGCTACAACGCCTTCCTCGGCGTGCCCATCATGCATCGCCGCAAGGTGCTCGGCGTGCTGGTCGTGCAGCAGCGCGAGAACCGCCGCTTCGACGAAGGCGAGGTCGCCTTCCTGGTCACGCTGTCGGCCCAGCTCTCGGGCGTGGTCGCGCATGCCAAGGTCATGGGCCAGATGGAGGTCGTGCGCGGTTCGCGCGCCACCACCACGCAGATCTTCCAGGGCATCACCGGCGCCAATGGCGTCACCCTCGGCCGTGCCGTCGTGCTCTATCCGCCGGCCGACCTCGAACAGGTGCCGGACCGCGCCGTCGAGGATGTCGAGGACGAGCTGGCGCTGCTGCGCAAGGCTCTGGAAGCGGTGCGCGAGGATGTCCGCGCGCTCGACGACCGCATGGCCGAAAGCCTGATGCCGGAAGAGCGCGCGCTCTTCGACGTCTATCTGCGCATGCTCGACGACAACGCGCTGGGCGGCGAGATCGCCGAACGCATCGAGGCCGGCAACTGGGCCCAGGGCGCCCTGCGCGAAGTCATCGACGAGCACATGCAGAACTTCGCGCTCATGGACGATCCCTATCTGCGCGAACGCATGTCGGACGTGCGCGACCTCGGTCTGCGCCTGCTCGCGCAGTTGCAGCAGCAGGAGTCGGCGGACACCCGCGAATTCCCCGAGAACAGCATTCTGGTCGGCGAGGACATCTCCACCGCCATGCTGCTGGAGGCACCGCTGGACAAGGTCTGCGGCGTGGTCTCGGCGACCGGTGCGGCGAACTCGCACATGGCCATCGTCGCGCGCGCGCTGGGCATACCGACCGTGGTCGGTGTCAGCGACCTGCCCATCACCTCGCTCGACGACGCCGAGATGATTGTCGACGCCTATCTCGGCCGCGTCTTCGTGCAGCCTTCGCGCGTGCTGCGCAAGCGCTACAAGGAAATCATCAAGGAAGAGCAGCAGCTGATCACCGGGCTCGATGCCTACAAGCAGCGCGAAGCCATCACGCCCGACGGTCATGCCGTGTCGCTGTGCGTGAACACCGGCCTCATGGCCGATGTCGCGCGCGCCAAGGATCGCGGCGCCGAGGGTGTCGGCCTGTACCGCTCGGAAATCCCCTTCATGCTGCGCGAGCGCTTCCCCGGCGAGGAAGAGCAGCGGCAGATCTACCGCCAGCAGCTCGAAGCCTTCGCGCCGAGGCCGGTCACCATGCGCACGCTGGACATCGGCGGCGACAAGGATCTGCCCTATTTCCCCATCGACGAGGAAAACCCGGCACTGGGCTGGCGCGGCATACGCATCACCCTCGACCATCCGGAAATCTTCATGGTGCAGGTGCGCGCCATGCTCAAGGCCGCGTCGGGATTGAACAACCTGCAGATACTGCTGCCCATGGTGACCTCGGTGAGCGAGGTCGAGGATGCCGTGGCGCTGATCCATCGCGCCGTCGAGGAGCTGCAGGAAGAAAAGGAATACGAGGTCTCGCTGCCGCGCATCGGCGTCATGATCGAGGTGCCGGCGACCATCATCCAGATCGCCGACCTGGCCAAGCATGCCGACTTCATCAGCATAGGCTCCAACGACCTGACGCAGTATCTGCTCGCCGTCGACCGCAACAACGCCCGCGTCGCCGATCTCTATTCGGCCTATCACCCGGCCGTGCTGCGCGCCGTGCGCTATGTCGTCACCGAGGTGCACCGGGTCGGCAAGACCGTCGGCATCTGCGGCGAAATGGCCGGCGACCCCGGCACCGCCATCCTGCTCATGGCCATGGGCTTCGACTCGCTGTCGATGAGCGCCAGCAACCTGCTCAAGGTGCGCAAGGCCATCTGCCATGTGCCCATGGAGCGCGCCAAGGTGCTGCTCGAACGCGTGCTCGCCTACGACAAGGCCAGTGACATCCGCGCCGAAGTCGAGGACGAGCTCACCGATCTCGGCCTGAGCGAACTGGTGCGTCCGCAGAGCAACGCCCGCAGCGCCTGAGCGCTGCCATCCGGCGCGGCCGCAATACCGACCGCAGTACAGATATCAGTACAGACGCGGGAAGCGGAAGTCCCGGCGCTCGCCGATATTGTGATCCAGCTCCTGCCAGATGATCTCCTCACCCCCCAGGCGCAGCCAGGTCGAGTTGCGCGTGCCGTAGGCCGGCGTGCGTATGCAGATCGGCGACAGCAGGCGCTCCATGGTCTGCCCGACCCCGGTATCCGGCAGCTCGTCATCGGCCGCCGGCGTGGTATCCACGAGCAGATCCAGGCTGTGCCCGGGCTCGGCATCCGCCGGCAGCGCCTGAGCACCAGCCAGCAGGCGCCGGAGCTTGGGCCACGGCCTGTCGAGCTCGGCATTTGACAGTCCGTGCCAGCCCGGAGTCACGGCGCGGGCTGCGCGGTCGCGACTGCCGACATACCAGAGCGAAACCGCATCGGAAACCAGCAGGGAAAATCCTCCGTACTCGCCACTGACGGCCTCTATGCCACGGGCATAGGCTTCGGGACTGTCGCTGCCGCGCAGAAAGTCGGCCACCAGCAGCCCGCGCGAGCGGCTGCCGGTGACTGCCGAGGGGTCGCGGAAATTGGTCAGGGCAGCAAAGCGCCCGTGCCGGGTCACGCCCATCCATGTGCCGCCCGCCGACAGGTCACGGCCTGCCAGCAGCTCGGGGGCCTCCGGCCAGAAGGCGGTGGTGGCGGCGGGGCGGGCCAGGAACTCGTCACGGTTGGCCCAGACCTGCAGCGGCAGGTCACTGCCGGGTTGCCAGTGGAAGACGATCAGGCACATGTCTGGGCACTCAGGGAAGCGATGCCTGTTTGTACGCGGCCGGGCCGGTGCCGGCAAGCCCGCCGTCGCAGGCCGGAATCAGCTGCCGGGGGCGGCACGATTGGCTTATGATTCGGGGATTGCCTGAAACCGGATGCACCCATGCTGACCTACCCACAGATCGATCCCGTTGCCCTCCACCTGGGTCCGCTCCAGATCCACTGGTACGGCCTCATGTATCTGTGCGGCTTTGCCACCGCCTACGGCCTGGCGCTGTGGCGCGCGCGCCGCATAGGCTGGAGCGAGGAGCAGGTTTCCGACCTGGTGTTCTACGGCGCCATGGGCGTGATTCTCGGCGGCCGCCTGGGCTATGTCTTCTTCTACGGCTTCGACCGCTTCCTGCACGACCCGCTCTGGCTGCTGCGCGTGTGGGAAGGCGGCATGAGCTTCCACGGCGGCTTCATCGGCGTGCTGGTGGCCATGGCCGTGTTCGCCAGGCGCTATCACCTGGCCTGGTTCCAGGTCACCGACTTCATCGCTCCCATGGTGCCGCCCGGCCTCTTCTTCGGCCGCATCGGCAACTTCATAGGCGGCGAGCTCTGGGGTCGCCCGGTGATCAACCCGGACTATCCGTTCGGCATGGTCTTCCCGCATGTCGATGCCCTCGTGCGCCACCCGTCGCAGCTCTACGAAGCCGCCTGCGAAGGCCTGCTGCTGTTCATCGTGCTCTGGCTGTTCAGCCTCAAGGAGCGCCCGCGCATGGCCATGTCGGCACTGTTCCTGATCGGCTACGGCCTCGCCCGCTTCAACATCGAGTTCTTCCGCGAGCCCGACCTCGATCAGGGCTTCATCGCCTTCGACTGGATGACCAAGGGCCAGGTGCTGACCCTGCCGATGATCCTGCTCGGCGTCATCCTCATGCTGCTGGCCTATCGCGGCCGGCGCACGACGCGCGGAGGCTGACCATGCGCCAGTATCTCGACCTGCTGCACCGCGCCCGCTTCGAAGGCACCTTCAAGGGCGACCGCACCGGCACCGGCACCTGGTCGGTGTTCGGTCATCAGATGCGCTTTAACCTGGCCGACGGCTTTCCGGTATTGACCACGAAAAAGCTGCACTTGAAGTCGATCGTCCACGAACTGCTGTGGTTCCTGCAGGGCGACACCAACATCCGCTACCTCAAGGAAAACGGGGTGCGCATCTGGGATGAATGGGCCGACGAGAACGGCGACCTCGGTCCGGTCTACGGCTACCAGTGGCGCTCCTGGCCGGCGCCGGACGGACGCCACATCGACCAGATCAGCCAGGTCGTGGACATGATCAAGCGCAACCCGGACTCGCGCCGACTCATCGTCAGCGCCTGGAACCCGGCGCTGGTCGATGACATGGCGCTGCCGCCCTGCCACGCCCTGTTCCAGTTCTACGTGGCGGACGGCAAGTTGTCCTGCCAGCTCTACCAGCGCTCCGCCGACATTTTCCTCGGCGTGCCCTTCAACATCGCCTCCTACGCGTTGCTGACACTGATGGTGGCGCAGGTCTGCGGCCTGCAGCCGGGCGACTTCGTCTGGACCGGCGGCGACTGCCACCTCTACAGCAACCATGTCGAGCAGGCCGACCTGCAGCTCTCGCGCCAGCCCGGCGTGCTGCCGGTCATGCGCATCAACCCCGACATCAAGGACCTGTTCGCCTTCCGCTACGAGGATTTCACGCTCGAGGGCTATGAAGCGCAGCCGCACATTGCCGGCAAGGTGGCGGTATGAGCCCGCAGCCCGTGACCAGCATGCTCACCGGCACCGACGGCGAAGACTACGCCGAGCTGCCCGACGACACCGTGCGCCTGGCCCTGATCGTGGCCATGGCCAGCAACCGCTGCATAGGCATGGACAACATGCTGCCCTGGCGCCTGCCGGCCGACCTGCAGTACTTCAAGCGCATCACCAGCGGCAAGGCCATCGTCATGGGTCGCACCACCTATGATTCGCTGGGACGGCCGCTGCCCAACCGCACCAACATCGTCATCACCCGCAACCACGCCTGGGAAGGCCCCATCGGCACCCGTGTCGTGCACTCGCTGGAGGCCGCGGTGGCACTGGCGGAGGCGGTGGCTGTGTGCAATGCCCAGGATGAGGCCCTGATCATCGGCGGCGCCGAGATCTACGCCCAGGCGCTGCCCCTGGTCAGCCGCATGTACATCACCGAAGTCGAGACCGAGGTCGATGGCGACGCCTTCTTCCCGGTCTGGAACCAGGCCGAATGGCAGGAGATCGGTCGCGAACGCCATCACGACGAGGCCACCGGACTGGATTACAGCTTCGTGGTGTACGACCGCCTCTGACAGGTAGAGAATAGAGGGCAAGCCTCCACAAGAGGACTTGCCATGGGTACTTACGCCGCCCTGCTGGACGACAAGTACGCACGGGAATCGGGACCGGTCTTGCTCACCGGCATACAGGCCCTGGTCCGACTTCCGCTCATGCAGCGCCAGCGCGACATCGCCGCCGGACTGGACACCGCAGGCTTCATTTCCGGCTATCGCGGCTCTCCTCTGGCCGGTCTCGACCAGGCCCTGTGGAAGGCTGCCGACCACCTCGCGGCGCATCAGATCACCTTCACCCCCGGCCTCAACGAAGACCTCGCCGCTACTGCGGTCTGGGGCAGTCAGCAGGTCAATCTCTTCCCCGGCGCCCGCCACGACGGCGTCTTCGGCATGTGGTACGGCAAGGGCCCCGGTGTCGATCGCTGCGGCGATGTCTTCCGTCATGCCAATGCCGCCGGCAGCTCGCCTCACGGCGGCGTGCTGGTGATCGCCGGCGATGACCATGCCGCGCGCTCGTCGACGCTGCCGCATCAGACCGAGCACCTGTTCAAGGCGGTGATGATGCCGGTGCTCGCTCCCGCCGGCGTGCAGGAGTACCTCGACTTCGGCCTGCACGGCTGGGCGCTGTCGCGCTATTCCGGCTGCTGGGTGGCCATGACGGCGGTGGGCGACACGGTGGAAAGCGGCGCCATTGTCGATGTCGATCCAGGGCGCGTGCAGCCGGTCACGCCGGATGACTTCACGCTGCCGCCGGGCGGCCTCGGCATCCGCTGGCCGGACCCGCCGCTGGCACAGGAGGAGCGCCTGCTGCACCACAAGCTCTATGCCGCGCTCGCCTATGCCCGCGCCAATCACCTCAACCGCCTCACCGTCGATGCCCCCGGTGCCCGCCTCGGCGTGATCACCGCCGGCAAGTCCTGGCTGGATGTCTGCCAGGCCCTCGACCTGCTCGACATAGACCTCGACATGGCCGCGCGCATCGGTCTGCGCGTGTACAAGGTCGGCATGACCTGGCCGCTGGAATCGCAGGGTGTGCGAGAGTTCGCCGACGGCCTGGAAGAGATACTGGTGGTCGAGGAGAAGCGTCAGCTCATCGAGTACCAGCTCAAGGAGGAGCTCTACAACTGGCGCGAGGATGTGCGGCCTCGCATCATCGGCAAGTTCGACGAGAAGGGCGAATGGTCGCTGCCGCATGGCGACTGGCTGCTGCCGGCCGCCGGCGAGCTGGCACCGGCGCAGATCGCGCGCGTGCTGGCCACGCGCATTTTGCGTCTCGGCGACAACCCGGAGATCGCCGCCCGCCTGGCCACGCTGGAGGCCAGCCGGCGCATCCATGCGCGAGCGCCGCTGGGCTTCGAGCGCCAGCCGCATTACTGCTCCGGCTGCCCGCACAACCGCTCGACACGAGTACCGGAGGGCAGCCGCGCCATGGCCGGCATCGGCTGCCACTACATGGCGACCTGGATCTATCCGGAACAGACCCGGACTTTCAGCCAGATGGGTGGTGAGGGCGCGGCCTGGATAGGCCAGGCACCATTTACCGACACCTCTCATGTCTTCGCCAATCTCGGCGACGGCACCTATGTCCATTCCGGACTGCTGGCCATACGCGCCGCGGTCGCCGCCGGCGTCACCATGACCTACAAGATCCTCTTCAACGATGCCGTGGCCATGACCGGCGGCCAGCCGGTGGAAGGCAACCCGAGCGTGGCCGGCATTGCCCGCCAGCTGCTCGCCGAAGGCGTGAAGCCGGTCATCGTGGTCAGCGACGCTCCGGAGAAATACGCCGGTGACGACGCGCTGCCCGCCACGGCGGCGGTGCGCCATCGCGATGACCTGGATGCCGTCCAGGAGGAGCTGCGCCTGCTGCCGGGCGTGTCCGCGCTCATCTATGACCAGACCTGCGCCGCCGAGAGACGGCGACGGCGCAAGCGCGGACAGTCCCCTGATCCGGCGCGCCGGGTCTTCATCAACGAACGCGTCTGCGAAGGCTGCGGCGACTGCAGCCGCAAGTCGGACTGCCTGTCGGTGACCTCGGTGGAGACCGAGTTCGGCCGCAAGCGCGCCATCGACCAGTCATCCTGCAACAAGGATTTCTCCTGCCTCGACGGCTTTTGCCCCAGCTTCGTGACCATAGAAGGCGGACGTTTGCGCCGACCGGCAGCAGTGCATGACAAGGACGCCGACTGGACGCTGCCGGAGCCCGTGCTGCCACCCCTGGCCACGCCCTGGAACATCCTCGTCACCGGCGTTGGCGGTACCGGCGTCATAACCATAGGCGCGCTGCTCGGCATGGCCGCGCAGATCGAGGGTCGCGGTGTGCTGACGCTGGACATGACCGGGCTGGCGCAGAAGGGCGGCGCGGTGTGGTCGCATGTGCGCCTGGCCGGCAGTCAGGCCCAGCTGTTCTCGCCACGCATCGCCGAAAGCGAGGCCCATGTCGTGCTCGGCTGCGATCTGGTGGTGAGCGCGCATCCGGACAGCCTGGCAAGGATGCAGCGGGGCCGGACGCGGGCCGTCATCAACACCGCCGAGAACATCACCAGCAGCTTCGTACGCGACTTCGACCAGCAGGCCGCCAGCGGCGATATCGCCAGCCACCCCGACCCGCAGTTCCCGGCCGCCGCCATGGTGCAGGAGATCCGCGAGGAAACCGGCAGCAGCTGCGACTTCGTGGCCGCCAGCACGCTGGCCGGCGCCCTGCTCGGCGATGCCATGGCCACCAACATCTTCCTGCTCGGCTATGCCTGGCAGCGCGGACTGGTGCCGCTGGGCGAGGCCGCGCTGCTGACCGCCATCGAACGCAACGAGACCGCCGTGGCCATGAACCTGGCCGCCTTCCGCTGGGGCCGTCGCGCCGCTCATGACCTGGCGCGGGTGCAGGCCCTGGTCGACAAGTCCGCGACACCGGAGCCTGACCGCGAACTCTCGCAGGACCTCACCGACATGGTGGCGCGCCGCTACGACTACCTGACCGACTACCAGAATCGCGCCTATGCCGACCGCTATCTGGCCCTGGTCGAACGCGTCAAGGCCGCCGAGGCGCACTGCCTGGGCCATGTCGACGCGCTCAGCGAAGCCGTGGCGCGCAACTATTTCAAGGTGCTGGCCGTCAAGGATGAATACGAGGTGGCGCGCCTGCACAGCAACGGCGACTTCCTGCGCCATATCAAGGCCAATTTCGAAGGCGACTACCGTATCCACTTCCATCTCGCGCCGATGATCTTCCAGCGCGGCGACGGCGAGCCGAAGAAGCGAGAATACGGGCCCTGGATGCTGCCGCTGTTCCGCCTGCTGGCCAGCCTGCGCTTCCTGCGCCAGACACCGTTCGATCCGTTCGGCCATACCGCCGAGCGCCGGCTTGAGCAACAATGGCGAACCGATTACGAACAGCATCTGGAAGAGATCATGGCGCAGCTGCAGCGCTCCAATCACGACACCGCGGTGCAGATCGCGCGCCTGCCCGACGAGGTCCGTGGCTACGGCCCGGTCAAGGCACGCTACATGGTGCGGGCACGCGAACATGAAGCGGTCCTGCTCGACGCCTTCCGGCACGGCCTGCTGCCCGTGGTGACCACGGGGGATGCGGCGTGACGGCAGCCACCATGCGCTGCGATATCTTCTGTGCCGTCATCGACAACCATGGCGACCTCGGCGTCTGCTGGCGCCTGGCGCGCCAGCTCGCCGACGAGCACGGTGTGCAGGTCACGCTCTGGGTCGATGACCTGGCCGCCTTCGCCGCCATGGCGCCCGGGCTGGATCCGGCGCATGACTGCCAGATGCTGGGGGGCCTGACGATACGTCGCTGGCAGGGCGAGATCGATGACCCCGAGCCCGGCGACCTGGTCATCGAAGGTTTCGGCTGCCGCCCGCCATCGGGCTTTCTGCTCGCCATGGCCAGCCGGCGCCAACCGCCGCTGTGGATCAACCTCGAATACCTGAGCGCCGAGCCCTGGGTCGAGGACTGCCACGGCATGACCTCGACCCATCCCCAGTACGGGCTCGTGCAGCACTTCTGGTTTCCCGGCTTCACGCCGCGCACCGGCGGTCTCCTGCGCGAGCTCCGCCTGGATGCGGCACGTCAGGCCTTGCAGGCTGACGCGGCGGCGCGCGTTGCCTTCTGGAGCCGCCTGGGTGTCACCGACGCAGCGGAATGGTCACGCCGGATATCGCTGTTCGCCTACGAGAACCCCGCCATTGCCGACCTGCTCGACACGCTCGTCGCCGATGCCGCCAGCAGCCTGGTGCTGGTGCCGGCCGGCCGGGCGCTGGCGGACATCGCGCGCTGGGCCGGCCGGGCCGCACTGGCACCGGGCGAGCGCGTGACGTCAGGCCGGCTCGCCGTGCAGGTGCTGCCCTTCCTCGGCCACGACGACTACGACCACCTGCTGCAGGCCTGCGATCTCAATCTGGTGCGTGGCGAGGACTCCTTCGTGCGCGCGCAATGGGCGGCGCGGCCCATGCTCTGGCACATCTATCGGCAGGATGAAGATGCCCATCTGACCAAGCTCGATGCCTTCATCAGCCAGGTCGAGACGCAGGCCCGGCCAGCAGCGATCTGGGCCCATGCCATGCGCGCCTGGAACGGGGCCCAGGGCCGGCCCTGGGCGGAGCTGCTGACAGCCCTGCCAGCGCTGACCGGAAGCATGGCGATCTGGCAGCGGCATTTGCTCGGGCAAAGTGATCTTGCCAGCGGGTTGATGCGTTTTTATGCAGATCGGGTAGAATCCGCACCCGTCCAGTCTCACCTCGGAACCCATACAAGATGAAAACCGCCCAGGAAATCCGCGCCGGCAACGTGATCAACATCAACGGCAACCCGATGATTGTGCTCAAGACGGAGTACAACAAGTCCGGTCGCAACTCCGCTGTCGTCAAGATGAAGATGAAGAACCTGCTGACTGCCCAGGCTCAGGAATCCGTCTACAAGGCCGACGACAAGTTCGACCAGATCATCCTCGAACAGAAGCGCGCCACCTACTCGTACTTCTCCGATCCCATGTACATTTTCATGGACGAAGAGTTCAACCAGTACGAAGTCGAGAAGGAAAACCTCGGCGATGCCCTGAGCTTCATCGAAGACGGCATGGAAGAAGTCTGCGAAGTCGTGCTGTATGAAGGCAAGGCCATCTCGGTCGAACTGCCGACCATCGTCGTGCGCGAAGTCGCCTACACCGAACCGGCCGCCAAGGGCGACACCTCCGGCAAGGTCATGAAGACCGCCAAGCTGAACAACGGCTACGAACTGCCGGTCGCCGCCTTCATCGAAATCGGTGAGAAGATCGAAATCGACACCCGCGACGGCTCCTTCAAGTGCCGCGCCAAGGGCTGATCTGATGCTGCGCCGGCTCTCCTGAGCGCTGGCGCAGAGACAGCAGTCGCAAAACGAGAAAGGGAGCCCGGGCTCCCTTTTTTGTTGTCCGCGATCCTGGCCACGGAAGCCTCCCGCCCCAAACCATCCGTCCCCGCTCAGACTGCTCCGGCAGGCCGCCAGGCAGCGCGGACCAGCCGCGCCAGCGCCGCGGCGCGACTGATCAGCAGCGCGGCGAGGATCAGTGAACAGCCGGCCAGCTGAGTCGGCGTCATGGTCTCGCCGAACCAGAAGGCCGCCAGCAGGGCCGTCCACACCGGCTCGACCACCATGATGACAACGCCATGGCTGTGCGCCGACAGGCTCTGGGCATAGGTCTGCAGCAGAAAGCGGGCGGCCGAGCCTATCACCGCGCTGGCCACGATCCAGCCGGCCATGGCGACGCTGAAGTGGCTGAAGGTCGGTCGCCAGGGCTCCAGCAACGCCGACAGCAGCACGCTGAGCAGGCCGACCGTGAGCATCACCAGCGTGGTCAGCGCCAGTGCCGGCACCCGCTCGCGCTGGCGACGCAGGCCGTCGCGGTTCATCACCTCGCGGTCATTGGCCGCGCGCGTGACGAGAATGTAGTAGAGCGAAAAGATGACTGCCGAGGTCACATAGAACAGCTGCCCGGCCTCGAAGCGGAAACCGTGGCTGAGAAAGAGCAGGCCGAGGCCGCTGCAGGCCACCGGCAGGGCCAGCCAGGTCGTCGCCGGCGCGGTCTCGCGGAACAGCAGATGCGCCATGAACGGCACCAGCACGACACCGAGATTGGTCAGGAAGGCGCCCTCGCCAATGTGGTTGCCGACCTGCAACCCGGTGATCCAGCAGCTCATGCCGAAACCGAAGACCAGCCCGGTGCGCAGACCGGCCCGCCACTGCGCGCGCTTGAGACTGCGCAGCTGGTCACGGGCGAAGACCGCCAGCAGGGCCGCAGCGAGCAGGAAGCGCAGCGCCATGAACAGCAGCGGCGGCATGAGCAGCACGGCTTCCTTGGAAAATATCCAGCTCGCAGCCGCCAGCAGGGTAACTGCCACCAGCATCAGATCGGCCTTGAACGCGGATGACATTGCCATGTTGCCTGCTACGGATAAGAATGCGCCAACCTGCGATCTTACCCGCATCCCTGCCTGCATCCACTCGGTCTGTTCCCATGCCTCCAGCCCAGAACACCAACCCGGCCAGCCGCGTGCTGTTCGCCAGCCTGATCGGCACCACCATCGAGTTCTTCGATTTCTACATTTACGCCACGGCTGCCGTGCTGGTCTTCCCGCACCTGTTCTTCCCGACCTCGGACCCGGCTTCGGCAACCCTGCAGTCGCTGGCCACCTTCGCCATCGCCTTCTTTGCCCGCCCCATAGGCTCGGCGCTGTTCGGCCACTTCGGCGACCGCATAGGACGCAAGGCGACACTGGTCGCCGCGCTGCTGACCATGGGTCTGTCCACGGTCGCCATCGGCCTGCTGCCCGGCTATGACAGCATCGGCGTGCTGGCACCGCTGCTGCTGGCGCTCTGCCGTTTCGGCCAGGGTCTGGGACTGGGTGGCGAATGGGGCGGCGCCGTCCTGCTCGCCACCGAGAACGCGCCGAGCGGCCGTCGCGCCTGGTATGGCATGTTCCCGCAGCTGGGCGCGCCCATAGGCTTTCTGCTGTCCAGCGGCAGCTTCCTGGCGCTCACGCATTTCCTCAGTGAAGCCGATTTCCGCGACTGGGGCTGGCGCGTGCCCTTCATCGCCAGCAGCCTGCTGGTGCTGGTCGGCCTCTATGTCCGTCTGCGCATCACCGAGACACCGGCCTTCCAGCGCGCACTCGAACACAACGAGCGCGTCGAAGTGCCCATGCTCACCGTGTTCCGCGACCATGGCGGCGCGCTCGTGCGCGGCATGCTGATCGCTTTGCCGGCCTTCGTGATCTTCTATCTGATGACGGTGTTCGCGCTGAGCTGGGGCACCACCGCGCTGGGCTACAGCCGCGAGGAATTCCTGCGCCTGCAGATGGCCGGCGTGATCTTCTTCGCCATCACCATCCCGCTCTCGGCGGTGCTGGCTGATCGCCTCGGACGCCGGCCGACGCTGATCGCCACCTCGCTGCTGATCGCGCTCTTCGGCCTCACCTTCGCGCCGCTGTTCGGCGCCGGCGACCCGGTCAGCTGCCTGATCTTCCTCAGTCTCGGCCTGGCGCTCATGGGCCTGACCTACGGCCCGCTCGGCACCATCCTGTCCGAGCTCTTCCCGACCGCCGTGCGCTATACCGGCTCGTCGATCGCCTTCAACATGGCCGGCATCTTCGGCGCCTCGCTGGCGCCTTATGCCGCCACCTGGCTGGCCAGCCATTACGGCCTCGGCGCGGTCGGCTATTACCTGGCGACCGCGGCCAGCATCAGCCTGCTGGCGCTGCTGCTTACCGGCGAAACCCGCGACCGGGGTCTCTGACAGAGGCTCAGCGCGCGCTCAGCAGGAAGTGGGCGCGCGCCACGGCCACCGGCTTGGCCGGGTCATCCTGCCAGGCCGTCATCAGCACATTGGCGACACGCTTGCCATGCTTGGTCACGCTGCAGCGCGCATACAGCGGCTCGCCCCGGCCGGAGCGCAGATAGTCCACCGAGAAGTCCACCGTGCGCGGCAACTCCTCGGACTCGCGCAGCGACACCAGATGCAGCAGCGCGGCAGTTTCCAGGAAACCGCCGATGACACCACCATGCAGCGCCGGCAACTGGTCATTGCCGATGTTGTGCGGCTGGAACGGCAACACGAAGAACAGGCCCTGCTCATCCTCCTGCATCTCCACGCCCAGCAACTGGGCATAGGGCGACTCGGCGAGAACCTCCTCGAAATGCTCGCGCGAACTCATGCCGCACCTCCCGCGCTGCCGGCTTCGCTCTGACCGGCTTCATTCTTGCCAATGGTGGCGTGACTGGAACCGCGCATGAAGGTGCCGACGCTGTAGGCCACCGGCTGGTTGCTGTCGTCCTGATAGGCGGTGGCGCGCGTGAAGGCGATCTCGCCGCTCAGGCGATAGCACTCGGCCGTGCAATAGACCGGCTTGCCGGGCGTGGCCGGGCGCAGGTAGTCGATGCGCAGATCGAGAGTGGCGATGGCTTCCGGGCCGTCGAGCAGCGAGAAGATGCTGAGCGCGCTGCTGGTGTCGACCAGCGAGGTGATGACACCGCCGTGCAGCACGCCGCGCTTGCGGTTGCCGACCAGTTTTTCCTGCCAGGGCAGCAGCATGGTGACGCGACCGCGCTCACCCTGCATGAATTCGATACCGATGGTGGCGGCATGGGGAATGCTGCACAACCAGGATGCCACGCGCTCGAACACGAGCGGGTTGGCGACGGGGAGCGGAAGGCTCATGACAGACTCCGTGATGCAATGGCTCGAAGCATAGCGCTGATTCACGGCCAAAAAAAAACGCCAGCGTGGAGCTGGCGTTTAATAAAGCGTGGTGGCCGGGGGCGGAATCGAACCGCCGACACGCGGATTTTCAATCCGCTGCTCTACCAACTGAGCTACCCGGCCACGCAAGGCGCGTATTAAAGCGGGGCGGGCTGCCAGCGTCAAGCCTGTCAGGCGCCGGAACGACGGTTTTCGGTGATTTCCTGCACAGTTGCCTTCGGCTTGCGCCCGGAAAGCCCGAAAAAATGGCTCCAGTCGGCACGCCAGGTGCGCAGCAGCCAGCGCTCGATGACCACCAGCCTGACCACCAGCCAGAGGCTGCCCAGCCAGAACATGGCGGCCAGGATGAGACTCATCTCGATCGAACTGCGGCCCCAGCTGATCAGCACATAGCCCGGGTCCTGACGTATGCCGACGACCAGCAGCAGCGCCAGCGTGAGCACGATGAAGGCAAGGCCGAGATGGCGGCTCACAGCGCGCCTCCGGCCGACTGCGGCAGGGCATCGAGAGCGGCACGCGCCTCCAGCGGCGGCAGATTGATCTGCACGCGCAGGGACTGCAGCGCGGCCAGCTCGTTGATCACCGGCGCCAGCGTGGCATTGGGCAGCGCGGCGAAATCATGCTGCACGCGCAGGCTGAGAGACTCCAGCGCGGCACGGAAAAGCACATCCTCGCCACGCAGCAACGCCAGTTCGGCCTGGTCGATCATGAGACCGATCTGGTCATGCACGAGCTGGCGACGGGCATCGTCGAGCAACGGCTGCAGCGGCTTGTCGTAGTCGCGAATGACGATCAGCGAGCGGAACTTGGCCAGGCCGGCATCCCACAGGCTGACTGCCTTGGCCGCGGCCGTCGCCTTGCCGGCGACAGGGGCCGCCGGCTCGCGCTGCCCGGATTCGCGCGGCAGCTCGAGCGCCGCCAGGCGACGGTCGAGAGCCTGCAGACGCAGATAGATGCCGGGCACGTCCGGATGTTCAATGCCGGAGAGCGTGCCGAGATCCTGCTGCAGGGCACGCCGCAGCGGCAGCAGCGAGGCCTCGGTCTGGCTCGCCAGCAGGCGGTCGGCGGCGGCCAGGGCCTGCTGCGCGGCGGTGACATTCTGGTTCAGCGCCAGTGCCTGCTCGGCAACGCTGACCGCAGCGCTGACACGATCGGCCAGCCAGCGCTGACGCAGCTCGGGGCCGCTGGTCTGCAGGCGGTCGAGGGTCTCCTGCTGCTGCTTGAGCAGGGCATTGAGATTGACCTCGCGCGCGCGCATCTCCGTCATTTCCTTCTCGACTATGGCGAGATGGCTGTCGAGCGTGCTGACGCTGCGCTTGGCGCGCTTATGCTGACGCTCGCTGTGCCAGGCCACGGCAGCCGCCGCGATCGCGAGCAGGATGACGAACACCAGCAGAACCCGGAAACCGGCGGTCAGAGGTCTCTTGATGGCCACCGCGGTGACCAGCGGCTGGCGACTGGGAGAGCCGGGCATGAATCGATCCTTGTATGCAAAAGCCGAAATTAAAAGTGCCTTACTGGATACCATGAGTGTCGCCGCGGCGCCAGCGGCACAAGGTGTCAATCCAGGCGCCCGGCTGCGCAGCACCGGCGCAGAGCACGTGCTGCGCGCCGACGGCGCGCAGCTGCGCCGCCACCCGCTCGCTCACCGCCACCAGCAACGGACGCAGGGCAGCGTCGCCGGCGAGGGCGCGCCAGTGGCGCCAGACCAGGCTGCTGGTGATCAGCACCACATCCGGCAAGGCCGGCAGGCGCGACCATTGCACCGCGGCTTCCAGCGGCAGACTGCGCTGGTAGAGCGGCACGATGTCGACACGGGCGCCGCGCGCACGCAGGCTGTCCGGCAGCAGCTCGCGGCCCTCGTCGCCACGGAACAACAGCCAGCGCTGACCAGCCACCGCCTGCAGCTCCGGCAGGGCCAGCAGGCCCTCGCTGTCCTCGCGCTCAGGCGAGATCACGGCAAGGCCGGCAGCCTCCAGCACCTGGCGCGTGGCCGCGCCAACGGCATAGGCCGGCAGCTGCCAGGGCCACTGCGGCCACAGGTCGGCGACAGCCTCGAGCCCGAGACGGGCGGCGTTGGCGCTGACGAACAGGGTCGCCTGGTACTGGTCGAGATCAAGCAGCAGGGCACGCGCGGCGGCATCCAGCGGCAGCGGTTCTATGGCCAGCAGCGGCAATGCCAGCACCTCGGCACCGGCGTCGGCGAGGGCTGCGCTGAGCGCTGCCGCCTGCGCCTCCGGACGCGGGTTGAGCACACGCAATCCGCGCAGCGGCAGCTCCGCCGGCAGGCTCATTCCGGCTGCGTCTCGCCGTAGACCGCCGCCAGGATCTCGCCGGCACCCGCCGCCAGCAGGCGCTCGGCCAGCGCCTGACCGAGCGCTTCGGCATCACTGGCGGCACCTTCGACGGCATCCTCGATCAGGCTGCTGCCATCCAGGCTGCCGACACGGCCGCGCAGGCTGATGCGCTCGCCCTGCAAGGTCGCATAACCGGCGATGGGCACCTGGCAGCCACCTTGCAGACGCGTGTTCATGGCGCGCTCGGCGCGCACGCGGATGGCCGTCGGCTCGTGATTGAGCGGCGCCAGCAGGGCACGGGTGACGGTGTCGTCGAGGCGGCATTCGATGCCGACCGCGCCCTGGCCCACCGCCGGCAGCAGCAGCTCTTCAGCCAGCGGCGCGCGGATGCGCTCGGCCATGCCGAGACGGATCAGGCCGGCGCTGGCGAGGATGAGGGCGTCGTAATCACCGGCATCAAGCTTGGCGAGACGCGTGTTGACGTTGCCACGCAGATCGCGGATGACGAGATCAGGGCGATACCGGCGCAGCTGGCACTGGCGGCGCAGGCTGGAAGTGCCGACCACCGCGCCCTGCGGCAGGGCATCCAGCGAGTCGTGATGATTGCTGACAAAGGCGTCACGCGGGTCTTCGCGCTCGCAGATGGCGGTCAGGCCGAGACCCTCGGGGAAGGCCATGGGCACATCCTTCATGGAGTGCACGGCGAGGTCGGCGCGGCCTTCCAGCATGGCCAGCTCCAGCTCCTTCACGAACAGGCCCTTGCCGCCGATCTTGGCCAGCGGCGTGTCGAGAATCTTGTCGCCACGAGTGACCATGGTGACCAGCTCGACAGTCAGTCCGGGATGATGCGCGCGCAGGGCATCGGCCACGAAATGCGCCTGCCAGAGCGCCAGCGGACTCTGTCGGGTGGCAATGCGGATGCAGTCGGGACGCGGATCGGAAGAGGATGCAGCAGTCATGAAAAACCTCGGGGCTGGTCACTGCGCGCAGTGTACCAGCCCCGAAGAGATTTCCGGCGACCGCCCGCGGCGGCCGCAACGGCCGGGATCAGACCCGGTGCAGGGTTTCGCGCAGCTCCGGCAGATGCCGGCGGCTGACCACCAGACGCTCGTCGAGACCGCGGATGCGGACGCGATACTGGCCGGTGGCGACCACTTCGAGACCTTCGAGATAGGTCAGCGACAGCAGGGCATTGCGGTGGATGCGGATGAAACGGTCACCGAACTCCTCTTCCAGTTCCTTGAGGGTTTCGTCGATCAGCACTTCGCCCTGCTCGTGGCGCACGGTCACGTACTTGTGATCGGCCAGGAAGTAGCGCACTTCATCAATGGGGATCAGCTCGATGCCGCGATGGGTGCGTGCCGTGATGTGGCTGCGGCAGCTCGAGCGCTCGCTGCGTGCCGGCTGCTGACGCAGGCTTTCGAGTTGCAGCTGGTTGACGCGGCAGGCGCGCGACAGGGCTTCGCGCAGGCTTTCACGGCTGACCGGCTTGAGCACATAGCCGGCGGCGGGCACCGAGAAGGCTTCGAGGGCATGCTCGTCGAACGCGGTACAGAAGATGATGGCAGGGGGGGAGGCTCGCTGCGCCAGCTGGCGCGCGCAACTCAAACCGTCCATGACCGGCATGCGCATGTCCATGAGGACAATGTCGGGCTCGCTTTCATTGACCAGGCGCAGAGCCTCTTCGCCATGCTCGGCCAGGCCGACCAGTTCATAACCGCCAATATCCTCGAGCAGTCGTACCAGACGCTCGCGAGCAAGGCGTTCATCATCGCAAATGATTACGCGCGGTTTCATTCCCTAACCCTCGTTTTCTTTCTTGTTATGTCTGCCGGCATGTATTTGCCGACGACTTCTTTGTTGTGCCCGTCTCAGCTCCTGCCTCGCGGGTAACTCAGGCGCGTCACAAACAGATCGCCTTCAGGCGCGGCGTGCAGGCGAGCCTGCGGACCGAATCGCGCCCTCAGCCGCTCAGAGACGTTGCGCATGGACATCTGGTTGCCAACCCGCTTTTCGGTAACCAGCGGATTGGTCAGGGTGATGGACACCGTTTCGTCTGAAATCTGAACAGCAAGCATAATGTCGCAGCGTGTCGCCGAAAGTTCAACACCATGACGTATGGCATTTTCCAATAAAGGTTGCAAAGTCAGCAGTGGAATGCGTACAGACTCGACACCTGTCGGGATTTGCCAGTCAATTGCCATGCGTTCGCCCAATCTCAGCTCTTCGATGTTGGCGTAGCGCCGGCACAACGCGATCTCCTCGGCCAGGCTGACATCGGAGGAATCACGCAGGCTGGCACGGAACAGACTGGCGAGATCCTCGACCGCCTGCTCGGCCTTGACCGGGTCGATCGCGATCAGGCTGGCGATGATGTTCATGGAGTTGAACAGGAAGTGCGGCTGTATGCGTGCCTGCAAGGCGCCCAGACGCGCCTTCAGCGCCGCCTTCTCGCGCTGGCGCAGCTGCGCCTGCAGCGTCAGGTAACGCAGGAAGAGCGTGGCGAACAACCCGGTGATGAGCAGATGCTTGCCAATCGCGCTGTACTCGTTGTGGACAAAGGACAGCGACGGCAGGTCCAGCATGCGCAGCAGCGCCAGACCCAGCAGGCTGAGCCAGACCAGATTGGTCATGATGATGCCAATGCAGACCACCGCGATCTTGAGATGCCCCCAGGCCGACATGGTCCTGCGCCAACGACAGATCAACACGAAACTGACCCCGATCACCGCGCAGGACAGCGCGATCAGCAGGGTGAAATCCCAGACCGGGAAGGGCCAGAGCGTCGGCGATTGCGCCACCAGCAGCAGCGTGGCGATGAACAGGGCGATGGCGATCAGACGCCGCGCGGAAGAGGGCGAGCAGAAGTCCGGCAGCCAGAAATCATCGTAATCGGCGTGGTCAGCCGCGGGTGTGGTCATTTTTATTGTCCGAGGCAGCATGCGGCCAGTGTGCACGAGCCCGGCCATAGGCGGCAAGCACGGCACAAGCTGCTATAATGCGCTCACTTTCTGTGCCATCCGGGCTGCCTGCCCGGTGTTCTTGCTGACAGGTTTTTTCATGAGCTCCACGTCGTCTTCCATGTGGGGTGGCCGTTTTTCCGAGGCCACCGACCAGTTTGTCGCCGAATTCACGGCCTCCGTGCGCTTTGACCAGCGCATGTATCGCCAGGACATTCGCGGCTCGATCGCGCATGCCACCATGCTCGCCAAGGTCGGCGTGCTCGGCAGCGAAGATCGCGACCTGATCGTCGCCGGTCTGCAGCAGATCCTCGCCGAGATCGAGGCCGGCCAGTTCGAATGGCGCGTCGATCTCGAAGACGTGCACATGAACATCGAGCACCGTCTCACCGAACGCATCGGCATCGCCGGCAAGCGCCTGCACACCGGCCGCAGCCGCAACGACCAGGTCGCCACCGACATCCGTCTCTACATGCGTGACGAGATCGATGCCATCCGCGCCGAGCTGCACCGCCTGCTCACCGGCCTGATCGACCTCGCCGAGCGCGAAGCCGACACCATCATGCCCGGCTTCACGCACCTGCAGACCGCGCAGCCGGTGACCTTCGGGCACCACCTGCTGGCCTGGTTCGAGAACCTCAAGCGTGATGACGAGCGCCTCGTCGACCTGCGCAAGCGCGTCAACCGCCTGCCGCTGGGCGCCGCCGCGCTGGCCGGCACCACCTATCCCATCGACCGTCTCTACACGGCCGAGCTGCTGGGCTTCGAGGCGGTCTGCGAAAACTCGCTGGATGCCGTCTCCGACCGCGACTTCGCCATCGAGTTCTGCGCGGCCTCGTCGCTGATCATGATGCACCTGTCGCGCTTCAGCGAAGAGCTGGTGCTCTGGGCCTCGGCGCAGTTCCAGTTCGTCGACCTGCCCGACCGCTTCTGCACCGGCTCCTCGATCATGCCGCAGAAGAAGAACCCGGACGTGCCCGAGCTGGTGCGCGGCAAGGCCGGTCGTGTCTTCGGACATCTCATGGCCCTGCTGACCCTGATGAAGGGCCAGCCGCTGGCCTACAACAAGGACAACCAGGAAGACAAGGAACCGCTGTTCGACGCCGTCGACACCGTCCGCGGCTCCCTGCGCGCCTTCGCCGACATGGTCCCGGCCCTGCAGCCGCGCCGCGAAATCATGCGCGAGGCCGCCCGTCGCGGCTTCGCCACCGCCACCGACCTGGCCGATTACCTGGTCAAGCGCGGTGTCGCCTTCCGTGATGCCCACGAGGTCGTCGGCAAGGCCGTCGGCTACGGCGTGCAGACCGGCAAGGACCTGGCCGAGATGAGCCTGGCCGAGCTGCAGCAGTTCTCGCCGGTGATCGAGGACAACGTTTTCGAGGTGCTGACGTTGGAAGGCTCGGTGAACGCCCGCAACCACCTGGGCGGCACCGCCCCCGCGCAGGTCCGCGCCGCCGTGCAGCGCGCACGTGCCCGCATTGCCTGACCCCAGATCATTATCGGAGTAGATGAACATGCGTCTGTTGTCCCTGCTGGCCCTGGCCACTTCCCTGACCCTGACCGCCTGCGTCACCACCGACGGCTCCGGCTCTGCCAGCGGCAGCCAGGTCGCCAGCCCGACGCAAAGCCAGCAGTTCATGAACGCTGTCGAGGCCAAGCGCGGCAGCGCCCTGACCCTGGCCGAGCGCGTGCAGCTGCAGGGCCTGACCGGTGCCGCCAACCTCGGCCTGGACAATGCCCAGGGCGCCTTCCTCAACAAGATCGGCGCCCAGGTCGGCCTCAGCGGCCCCATGCTCGCCGCCCTGTTCCCGGAAGCCGGTCAGCCGATCAGCCAGAACGCCGCCGTGCAGCGCATTGAAAGCAAGCTGGGCCACCCGCTGAGCGTTGCCGATGCCGCCGCCGTCAAGGCCGCCACCGGCCTGCGCAACAACTCGGTGGCCAGCCTCAAGAGCGGCCTCGCCAACAGCATCGGCGGCCGCCTCGGCATGGATGGCCAGGTCATCCTCGCCCTCATGCCGCTGCTCGGCTTCTGAAACCGCGCTGACGCGCCGGAGTTAATGTCATGAGTCTGCCCGCACACAAGGTCACCGTCGGAACGCAGGAAGCCCCCCTGCTGTTCGGCTATGACCGCTACTGGGCGGAATGCTATGGCACGGCGCCGTTCCTGCCCATGTCGCGCGCCGAGATGGACCAGCTCGGCTGGGACAGCTGCGACATCATCATTGTCACCGGCGATGCCTACGTCGATCACCCCAGCTTCGGCATGGCCATCATCGGCCGCCTGCTCGAAGCCCAGGGCTTCCGCGTCGGCATCATCGCGCAGCCGGACTGGCAGTCGGCCGATCCGTTCCGCGCCCTGGGCAAGCCCAACCTGTTCTTCGGCATCGCCGCCGGCAACATGGATTCGATGATCAACCGCTACACGGCCGATCGCAAAATCCGCTCCGACGATGCCTATTCGCCCAACGACGAGGGTGGTCGCCGTCCTGATCGCGCCAGCCTGGTCTATGCCCAGCGCGCCCGCGAAGCCTACCCGGATGTGCCGCAGGTGCTCGGCGGCATCGAGGCCTCGCTGCGCCGCATCGCGCATTACGACTACTGGCAGGACAAGGTGCGCCGCTCCATCCTGCTCGATGCCAAGTCCGACATCCTGCTCTACGGCAACGCCGAGCGCGCCATCGTCGAGATCGCGCATCGCCTCGCCCGTGGCGAGCACATCCGCGACATCACCGATGTCCGCGGCACCGTGTTCCTGCGTCGCGACACCCCGGAAGGCATGTTCGAGCTCGACTCCACCCGCGTCGATGCGCCGGGCAAAGTCGATCGCATCCTCAATCCGTATGTGAACACGGCGGATCTGGAAGCCTGCGAGATCGAGAAGCAAAAAGGCGCGGCGACCTATGCCGGCAGCGCCTTCTCCAGCGACCTGCAGAAAGCCGCCGAGACCAAGGGCTTTGGCGGCTTCAGCGCCAACACCATGCCGGCCGCCTCGGACATCGGCGCCCCCATCGAAGTCACGCCGGGCGCCTGGGGCGATCTCGACGCGCTGCCGGAAGACACCACCGTGGTGACGCTGCAGCCGGCGAAGTTCAAGATGCCGCCGCGCGACCAGACCGTGATCCGCCTGCCGTCCTACGAGAAGGTCAAGGCCGACCCGGTGCTCTACGCCCACGCCAATCGCGTGCTGCATCTCGAGACCAATCCCGGCAACGCGCGCGCGCTGGTGCAGCGCCACGGCGACAGCGATGTCTGGCTGAACCCGCCGCCGATTCCGCTGACCACGGAAGAGATGGATTACGTCTTCGACCTCGAATACGCCCGCGTGCCGCACCCGTCATATGGCGGTGCGCGCATCCCGGCCTACGAGATGATCCGTTTCTCGGTCAATATCATGCGTGGCTGCTTCGGCGGCTGCACCTTCTGCTCGATCACCGAGCACGAGGGCCGCATCATCCAGAACCGCTCGGAAGACTCGATCATCCGTGAAGTGGAAAAGATGCGTGATGTGCCGGGCTTCACCGGCATCGTCTCCGATCTCGGCGGCCCGACCGCGAACATGTACCGCCTGGCCTGCAAGACGCCGGAAATCGAGGCTGCCTGCCGCAAGCCGTCCTGCGTTTATCCGGGCATCTGCGACAACCTGAACACCGACCACTCGCATCTGATCAAGCTCTACCGCCGCGCCCGCGAACTCAAGGGCGTGAAGAAGATCCTGATCGGCTCGGGCCTGCGCTACGACCTCGCCGTGCGCTCGCCGGAATATGTGAAGGAGCTGGTCACGCACCATGTCGGCGGCTATCTCAAGATCGCGCCCGAGCACACCGAAGGCGGTCCGCTGTCGAAGATGATGAAGCCGGGCATAGGCAGCTATGACCAGTTCAAGCAGCTGTTCGAGAAGTTCTCGAAAGAGGCCGGCAAGGAGCAGTACCTGATTCCCTACTTCATCGCCGCCCACCCGGGCACGACCGATGAAGACATGATGAATCTGGCGCTGTGGCTGAAGAAGAACGGCTTCCGCGCCGACCAGGTGCAGACCTTCTACCCGTCACCGATGGCAACCGCGACCGCGATGTACCACAGCGGCAAGAACCCGCTGCGCAAGGTCACGCGCGACTCGGAAGACGTCGACATCATCAAGGGTGACCGCCGCCGCCGTCTGCACAAGGCCTTTCTGCGCTACCACGACGCCAACAACTGGCCGCTGCTGCGCGAAGCCCTGAAGGAGATGGGTCGCGCCGATCTCATCGGCAACAGCAAGCAGCACCTCATTCCGACCTGGCAGCCCAAGGCCGAGGGTGAGTACGTCAGCCCGCGCAAGAAGAACTCCAGCGCCGTCGAAGGCGTTTCGGTGAAGGTGCAGCCGCAGAAGGCGACCGCGTCGCGGCAGGCACCGCGCAAGGGCCAGATGCTGACCCAGCACACCGGCCTGCCGCCGCGTGATGACGGCAGCAGACGCCAGCGCAAGCGCCCGTCCTGAACCGGCGCGCGGGCTCAGCCCGCGCGCTGATCCGCCAGAGCCTGGGCAATGATGCGGAAGACTCCGGCATCGAAGACCAGCCCGATATGCGAACTTTTCACCTCGATGTGGCGCGCCTGCGGCGTGCTGCGGTCGAGTGTGGCCGGCCAGCTGACAATGCCATCGACCTTGCTGAAAAACACCGTCAGAGGGCAGAGAATGGGCTGGGCATCGCGCCTGGCCATGTCGGCCTCGATGGCATCGAGATCGAAGCCGCGCTTGCGGTAGGAGTTCGCGGTGATGGTGTACTTGGGGCCACCGACGGCAGGTGATCCCAGGGTCAGCACGCCGGCAACAGCGGCGACATGATCGCGCGCCAGCTCGCGGGCAATGTAGCCACCCAGACTCCAGCCGATCAGGGTAACCGGCTTGCCGGTCTCGGCATGCCAGGACTCGATCAGCGCCCCCAGCCTGGGCAGCAGCTTGTGCACCTGGCCGTGGTTCTTGCCCTGGCCCCAGGGCCGGACATCGTAACCCAGCGCGATCAGCCGCTCCTGCAAGGTCAGCAGTGTCGCCTCATCGGCGCCATAGCCCGGCAGCAGCAGCACCGGCAGGCCATCGCCACGCGGCAAGCCCTGCAAGGCGCGAGCACCCAGGCGCTTGCTCTGCAGCCATTCGAGCGCGAAACGGCTCTCGGCGACGATATCGAACCAGGTCGGCGGGCGGCGCGGCCGATCCGGCGGCAAGGTCTTCAGGTAATTCATTTCAGCTTCCGTCTCGAGTTTTCGTGTCGCCGGCAGGCTGTGCCTGCCCGCCGGGCTGATGCAGAATGCAGGGCGGAAGCGCACTCTGCAAGCAGCAACCCGCAAGCGACAGGAGATGATCATGAGCCATTCCACTCTGCTGCTCGGCGGCGGCTGCTTCTGGTGTCTGGATGCCGTCTTTCGCGACGTGCCGGGCGTGCTCTCCTGCACCTCGGGCTATGCCGGCGGCGCCCGCCCCAATCCCAGCTACGAGCAGATCTGCAGCGGCGCCACCGGCCATGCCGAAGTCGTGCAGCTGGACTTCGACCCGGCGCGGGTCACGCTCGCGCACCTGCTCGACATCTTCTTCACCATTCATGACCCGACCACGCTCAATCGCCAGGGCAACGATGTCGGCACCCAGTATCGCTCGGTGATCTTCTGTCAGGATGATGCGCAGCGCGCCGAGGTCGAGGCCTTCCTGTCGGCGCTGCGTGCCGACGGCGCCTTCAGCCAGCCCATCGTCACCGAGATCGCCGATGCCGTGCCGTTCTGGCCGGCCGAGGACTACCACCAGGACTACTTCCGCAAGAACCCGGGCCAGGGCTACTGCCAGTTCGTGGTGGCGACCAAGGTCCGCAAGTATCACGACAGGTTCGGCGCCGGCTGATGCGGCAGGCCTCATAACCGCAAGGCATAAGCTCAGTCGAAACCCGTATTTCCTTACTGCCCTGCCGGCTGCTAGCTTCAGTTCATCAACAGAGGGAGGAAACATCATGAGTCTGCGTCTGGGCGACACCGCCCCCGACTTCGAGCAAGAGTCATCCGAAGGCACCATCCGCTTCCACGAGTGGCTTGGCAACAGCTGGGGCGTGCTGTTCTCGCACCCGGCCGACTACACCCCGGTGTGCACCACCGAGCTGGGCCTGACCGCCAAGCTCAAGGATGAATTCGCCAAGCGCAACGTCAAGGCCATCGCGCTCTCGGTCGACCCGGTCGAATCGCATCACGGCTGGATCAAGGACATCAACGAGACCCAGCACACCGTGGTCAACTTCCCGATCATCGCCGACGCCGATCGCAAGGTCAGCGAGCTCTATGACCTGATCCATCCCAACGCCAGCACCACGGCCACCGTGCGCTCGCTGTTCGTGATCGACCCGGACAAGAAGGTGCGCCTGACCATCACCTATCCGGCCAGCACCGGCCGCAACTTCGACGAGATCCTGCGCGTCATCGACTCGCTGCAGCTGACCGAGTACCACAAGGTCGCCACACCGGGTAACTGGAAGGATGGCGATGACGTGGTCATCGTGCCTTCGCTACAGGACCCCGAGGAAATCGCCAGACGCTTCCCCAAGGGTTACAAGACCATCAAGCCGTATCTGCGCCTGACACCTCAACCGAACAAGTGACACCCGCGTACGCCCATCAAAAAGCCCTCGCATGCGAGGGCTTTCTTTTGGCTCGTCACGGCAGGCAGAGGCCGACTCAGCGGGCAGGCTCCCTGTGCTCGCGGATCTGTTCGGCACGCTCCTTCATCTGCTCGGCGCGCTTGTCCAGGCGATCGGCATGCTCCTTGCGCATGTTCTCGCGCTCGGCATCGAGACGGGCACGCTGGGCCGGCGTCAGCACCTTGGCGAAGCGCTCCTGGTAGTCCTTGCGGATGGCTTCGTGGCGCGCACGCTCTTCCTCGCCGATGGCCTTGAGCTTCTGCTTCTGGTCAGCGCTGAGATCCAGATCGGCACGCTCGTCGAGACGCTCGATGAAGGCGCCGGGCGGCGGGGCGTGGT
Organism: Perlucidibaca sp.; assembly: GCA_023265995.1. Taxonomy (GTDB): domain Bacteria; phylum Pseudomonadota; class Gammaproteobacteria; order Pseudomonadales; family Moraxellaceae; genus Perlucidibaca. The sequence continues at coordinate 21,117 of JAHFSA010000004.1, read as the reverse complement.
GACGGTGATGGCCGGCGCAAGGCTCGGCCGGCATGACGGGAGCGCCAGCCGGTGCGGCCTGGGCAGAGGCCGCCAGCACCAGGGAGGCTAGCGGCAGCAGGTAACGAATCTTCATGTCTTTCTCCAGTTCGGGTAGATGCCGCATGCATCACGTGATCATGCAGCGACAAGCATCCGAACGTGGCGACAGGGCTTGTGCTTACAGCGCACGAGCCATCTCCACGGAGTCTCCACAATCACCTTTGCACAATCATCTCTGCACAGGCACCCCGGCGCAAACACGGCAGCCTGCCATGAAAAAGGCCCTCGCGAGGAGGGCCTTTTTCATGGCAGGTGTCAGCAGCAGGATGTCGCGCTTACTTGCGCTTCATCATGTCGAAGAACTCTTCGTTGGTCTTGGCGTCCTTGAGCTTGTCGAGCAGGAACTCGATGGCGGCAATCTCGTCCATGGAGTGCAGCAGCTTGCGCAGGATCCAGACCTTCTTCAGCTCGTCCTCGCCCATCAGGCGCTCTTCGCGACGGGTGCCGGACTTCTTGATGTTGATGGCCGGGAACACGCGCTTCTCGGCGATGCGGCGATCCAGGTTGACTTCGTGGTTGCCGGTGCCCTTGAACTCTTCGAAGATGACTTCGTCCATCTTCGAGCCGGTGTCGATCAGCGCGGTGGCGATGATGGTCAGCGAACCGCCTTCCTCGATGTTGCGGGCGGCGCCGAAGAAGCGCTTCGGACGCTCCAGGGCGTGGGCGTCGACACCACCGGTGAGGACCTTGCCGGAGCTCGGGATCACGGTGTTGTAGGCGCGGGCGAGACGGGTGATGGAGTCGAGCAGGATGATGACATCCTTCTTGTGCTCGACCAGGCGCTTGGCCTTCTCGATGACCATTTCAGCCACCTGCACGTGACGTGCCGGCGGTTCGTCGAAGGTCGAGGCGACCACTTCGCCGCGCACGGTGCGCTGCATTTCGGTGACTTCTTCCGGACGTTCGTCGATGAGCAGAACGATCAGGATGCAGTCCGGATGGTTGCGCGCGATCGACTGCGCCAGCGTCTGCAGCAGCATGGTCTTGCCGGCCTTCGGCGGTGCCACGATCAGCGAGCGCTGACCCTTGCCGTAAGGTGCGATGAGATCGATGGTGCGTGCGGTGACGTCTTCGGTGGAGCCGTTGCCGAGCTCCATGATCAGACGCTGGGTCGGGAACAGCGGCGTCAGGTTCTCGAACAGCACCTTGTTGCGCGCGCTTTCCGGCGTGTCGAAGTTGATCTGGTTGACCTTGAGGAGAGCGAAGTAACGCTCGGACTCCTTGGGCGGCCGGATGGTGCCGGTGATGGTGTCACCGGTACGCAGGTTGAAGCGGCGAATCTGCGAAGGACTGACATAGATGTCATCCGGGCCGGCCAGGTAGGAACCTTCCGAGGAGCGCAGGAAACCGAAGCCGTCCGAGAGGATCTCGAGCACGCCATCGCCGTAGATCTCTTCGCCATTTTTCGCATGGGTCTTGAGGATCGCGAAGATGATGTCCTGCTTGCGGTTGCGGGCCATGCTTTCGAGGCCCATGTTGTCGGCGATCTTGATCAGTTCGCCAACCGGCATTTTCTTGAGTTCGGTGAGGTTCATACCGTGGATTCAGCTGAGGGAATAGGGCAACACAGGCTGCGCTGGGCCCGGAGAGCGGGCGACGTCGTTCGGCGAGGGACCACTGGCGCGACTCAGCAGAAGCTGGATGAAAAACACGCAGGGATCGAGGGGAACGGAAACAGCGAGCAGTCGGTATCGAGAACCGGCGGCACCCAGGCGGGCACCGCCGACACAACTTATATAGTGGAGTCGATGAACGCTGTCAACTGCGACTTGGACAGTGCGCCGACCTTGGTGGCGGCAATCGCGCCATCCTTGAACAACGAAAGCGTCGGAATGCCGCGCACGCCGAACTTGGCAGCGGTGGCTCCGTTGTCGTCAACGTTGACCTTGACGATCTTCAGACGACCTTCGTATTCGCCGGCGATCTCGTCGAGAACCGGGGCAATCATTTTGCAAGGGCCACACCACGGCGCCCAGTAGTCAACCAGCACAGGGCCGTCGGCCTTGAGGACATCGGCTTCAAAATTGGCGTCACTGGTGTTGACGATCAGCTCACTGCTCATCACGGCACTCCGTCATCGGGGATGAATGATCGCTGATCATACCACCACTGCCGACAAATGCATGCAACGTGCGCGCACCGCCCGGCCCGCTCTCGGTTACACTCGCGGCAGGGCCGCCATAGAACAGGCCGCAAACAATGGAGACCGCCGCCGATGACTCGCAACCTGCGCCTGGATGACGGACTGATGGCCGCAGTGGACCTGGGCTCCAACAGTTTCCACCTGGCCATTGCACGTCTCGACCACGGCGTCATCCGCATCACCGAGGGTCTGTCCGAGAAGGTTCAGCTTGCCGCCGGCCTCGACAAGGACGACATGCTCAGCGAGGCCTCGCAGGTCCGTGCCCTGGCCTGCCTGTCGCGCTTCGCGCAGCAGCTCGCCGGCGTCGAACCCCGGCGCATGCGCATCGTCGCCACCAACGCCCTGCGCGTGGCTCGCAACGCACGCGACTTCGTGCGCCGCGCCGAAGCCGTGCTCAACCATCCCATCGAAATCATCGCCGGTCGCGAAGAAGCCCGTCTGATCTATGTCGGCGTGTCGCAGACCCTGGCCGGCAGCGGCAAGCGCCTGGTCGTCGACATCGGCGGCGGCTCCACCGAGTTCATCATCGGCGAGCGCCATCAGCCGCTGCTCACCGAATCGCTGCACATGGGCTGCGTCAGCTACACGCAGCGCTACTTCCCCGACGGCCAGATCAGCGCCAAGGCACTGGACAAGGCCATCACCGCCGCGCGCCAGGAAATCGCCGCCATCGCCACCGCCTATCAGGATCTCGGCTGGGATGGCGCGGTCGGCTCGTCCGGCACCATCAAGGCCGTGCGCACGGTGGTGCAGCAGCTCGGCTGGGCTTCGACCGAGGGCCGCATCACGGCGGAGAGCATGAGCAAGCTGCGCGAACTGCTGCTGCAGTACCGCGACGTGCGCGAGGTCAACCTGCCGGGCCTGAAGGAAGACCGCAAGCTCATCATGCCGGCCGGCTTCGCCATCGTCAGCGCCATCTTCGAATCGCTCGGCCTCGACGAGCTCGACTACTCCGACGGCGCCCTGCGCGAAGGCGTGCTGCACGACATGCTCGGCCGCTTCCAGGATGGCGACATCCGCAATCACACCGTGGTCTCCATGCAGAAACGCCACGGCATCGACGCCGACTTCGGCGAGCGCGTGGCCGCAACCGCTCTGGATTTCTTTGCCCAGACCGAGACCGACCTGTCACTGCGCGAGGATGATGCCGCCCTGCTGCAACGTGCCGCGCAGCTGCACGAGGCGGGCAAGGCCATCTCGCATTCGAGCTACCACAAGCACGGCGCCTACCTGCTCATGCACTCCGACCTGCCCGGCTTCTCGCAGCCGGAACAGGAGTCCCTGGCCCAGCTGGTGGCATGTCACCGTCGCCGCCTGCGCCCGGAGCATTACGAAACCCTGGTGAATGCTGGCGGGCTGCCGCTGTTCCGCCTTTGTCTGCTGCTGCGCCTGGCCATCCTGCTGCATCACAGCCGCAGCCGCGAGCCACTGCCCAGGCTCAAGCTGAAGACCGACGGACTGGAGTTCTCGCTGCGCTTCCCGCGTGGCTGGCTGGACAGCCATCCGCTGACCCAGGCCGATCTGGAGCAGGAGCAGGAGCACTTCGCCGGGGTAAACCTGCGCCTCGACTTCAGCTGAGCCGCCCGCAGCCCCCTTCCCCCCGTCAGGCCATGGCCAGGTGCGTCAGACCAGCTTGTCGAGCAGGATCTGCTGCGCCACCCTGGGCTCGGCATCGCCGGCATCGGCACGCAGCCATTCACCGCTGGCCTGCAGCAGCCAGGCCTGGGTGTTGTCGTTGAGATAGACCTTGAGACCTTCCTCGATGATGCGCCGGCGCAGGCCGGGGTCATTGATCGGGAAGCAGGTCTCGACGCGCTGGAACAGGTTGCGATCCATCCAGTCGGCGCTGGAGCAGAACACCTTCGGATCGCCGCCATTCTCGAAATAGAACACGCGGGTATGTTCGAGGAAGCGCCCGACGATGGAGCGCACCTGGATGTTCTCCGTCATGCCGGCAATGCCGGGTCGCAGACAGCACACCGAACGCACGATGAGATCTATGCGCACACCGGCCTGCGAGGCGCGGATCAGCGCCTGCATGATCTGCTGCTCGGTCAGCGCGTTGACCTTGACGATGATGCGCGCCGGCAGGCCGGCCTGCTGGTTGCGCACCTCCTGCTCGATCATCAGCAGCAATTGCGGATGCAGCGTGAAGGGCGCGTGCAGGAGCTGCTTGAGGCGCACGACACGGCCCATGCCGGTGAGCTCCTGGAAGATCTTGTGCACGTCCTCGCTGACTTCCGGACTGGCAGTGAGCAGACCGTAGTCGGTGTAGAGGCGGGCATTGCCGGCGTGGTAGTTGCCGGTGCCGAGATGCACATAGCGCATGAGCTTGCGGCCTTCGCGACGCACCACCAGGATCATCTTGGCGTGAGTCTTGTAGCCGACGATGCCGTAGACCACGATGGCACCGGCCTGCTGCAGCTTGTTGGCGACCTCGATGTTGGACTCTTCGTCGAAGCGCGCGCGCAGCTCGATCACCGCCGTCACTTCCTTGCCGTTGCGTGCCGCCTCGGCGAGCAGGCTGACGATCTCGGAGTCGGCACCGGAACGGTAGAGCGTCTGCTTGATGGCCAGCACTTCGGGATCACGCGCCGCCTGGCGCAGCAGATCGACCACCGGCGCGAAGGACTCGAACGGGTGATGCAGCAGGATGTCCTGCTGCTGCATGGCCTCGAAGATGTTCTCGGTCTTCTGCAGCAGGGACGGAATGCGCGGCCGGAAGGGCGGGTACTTCAGGCGCGGGCGGTCGAAGTCGGACAGCATGCGCGCCAGGTTGACCGGGCCGTTGACCTGATAGAGCGCCTCGTTGGTGAGACCGAACTGGCGCAGCAGATAATCGATGATGTGACGCGGACAGTTGTCGGCGACTTCCAGGCGCACGGCGGCACCATAGCGACGCGACAGCAACTCACCCTTGAGCGCAGAGGCCAGATCCTCGGCATCCTCGTCGACGATGAGGTCGGCATTGCGGGTGACGCGGAACTGGAAGCAGCCGCTGGCGGTCATGCCCGGGAACAGCTCGGAGACATGCTCGTGAATGATGGACGAGAGCATGACATGCTGATCACCGCCATCGACGATGTCATCGGGCAGGCGCACCACACGCGGCAGCGAGCGCGGCGCCGGCACCACGGCCAGCGACATCTGGCGCCCGAAGGCATCCTTGCCATCGAGCGAGACGATGAAGTTCAACGTCTTGTTGACCAGGCGCGGGAAGGGATGCGAAGGATCCAGGCCGATCGGCGTCAGCACCGGCAGCACCTGCTCCTTGAAGTACTTGCGCACCCAGGTCCGTTGCGCCTCGGTCCAGTCGTCACGGCGCAGGAAGCGGATGTTCTCGGCGGCCAGCGCCGGCAGCAGATCCTCGTTGAGGATGCGGTACTGACGCTCGACAGCGGTGTGGCAGGTCGCGGAGATCTGCTGCAGCACTTCCTGCGGCAGCATGCCGTCGGGGCCGCTGCCGATGCGGCCGAAGGACACCTGCTGGAGCAGGCCGGCGACACGGATCTCGAAGAACTCGTCGAGGTTGCGCGAGAAGATGAGCAGGAAGTTGAGTCGCTCGATCAGCGGATGCCGCCGGTCGGTGGCCTGCTCGAGCACGCGCAGGTTGAAGTCGAGAACACTCAGCTCACGGTTGAGATAAAGCGCCGGATCGTTGAGTCCGATGGCGGTTTCTGCAGCAGTCATGTCCGGTTTCCTTCGCGCTTTCATGACATTGCATCCATTTCACATGACAGTTTGATGTCATGAACGCTTCAGCGACTGCCTGACAGCTCGGCTTCGCGCAGCAGGCGCGCCGCCTCGGGCGCGAAATAGGTCAGGATGCCATCGGCGCCGGCACGCTTGAAGGCCAGCAGCGACTCCAGGATCACCGCCTCGCGCTTGAGCCAGCCGTTCTGGAAAGCCGCCACATGCATGGCGTACTCGCCGCTGACCTGGTAGGCGAAGGTCGGCACCTGGAACTGATCCCTGACCGCCTTCACGACATCGAGATACGGCATGCCGGGCTTGACCATGACCATGTCGGCGCCCTCGGCGAGATCGAGCGCGACCTCGTGCAGAGCCTCGGCGCCATTGGCCGGATCCATCTGGTAGCTGTGCTTGTTGCCGCCCTTGAGGTTGCCGGCGGAACCGACGGCATCGCGAAACGGGCCGTAGTAGCTGGAGGCGTACTTGGCGGCATAGGACATGATGCTGACATTGACGTGGCCGGCAGCTTCCAGACCATCGCGGATGGCGCCGATGCGACCGTCCATCATGTCCGAGGGCGCGACAATGTCGGAACCGGCATCGGCCTGCGACACGGCCTGCTTCACCAGCGCCGCCACCGTGACATCGTTGAGGACATAGCCGGCGTCATCGAGGATGCCATCCTGGCCATGCACGGTGAACGGGTCGAGCGCGACGTCAGTGATGATGCCGAGGTCGGGATAGGCGGCCTTGAGCGCACGTGTGGCGCGCTGGGCGATGCCATCCGGATTCCAGGCCTCTTCCGCCAGCAACGACTTCTGCTCCGGCGGGGTCACCGGAAACAGCGCCAGCGCCGGAATGCCCAGCGCCACCCACTCCGCTGCCGCCTGCACCAGCAGATCGATCGACAGGCGCTCGACGCCCGGCATCGAGGCCACGGCCTCGCGGCGGTTCTCGCCATCGAGCACGAACACGGGATAGATCAGGTCATTGACGCTGAGCGCATGCTCGCGCACCAGGCGGCGGGCCCAGCCGTGGGCACGGGTGCGACGCAGGCGGGTGGCGGGATAGGGGGCACGCTGGGGAGTGGCTTGGGCCATGACAACCTCGTCGAAACAGATGCTGCAAGCTTAGCGGAAACGCGCCCTGCCTGACCATGCAGCGACCTGTCGCGGCATGGCATGCGCTGTCATCTCCGGGTAATGACGCTGCAGTCACGGACTGCTACAGTCCATGCTCCCGGAAGCATTCCGACGCCTGCAGAGGGCGGACCGGAGCGATGACAAGGCAGTACGACTCATGACCGATCGCAGCCAGCACACGCCCCAGGGCGAGACGGCAGCCGACACCCCGGCCGAGATTTCCGCCGACGTGCAGGAACGCATCACCAGGCTGCAGGAACAGCTGATCAACGGCTTCAACCTGACCCCGTTCATGCAGCACATCGGCGCCCGCGTCGCCAGCATCAGCGACAACGAGATCCGTGCCGTCGTCGACATGCAGCCCGTCCTGGTCGGCAATGTCTTCAAGCAGATCCTGCATGGCGGCGTCATCGCCACCATGCTCGACACGGTCGGTGGCGCGGCCGCCATGATGGCCGCCTACACCCGCCTCAAGGGCCAGCCGCGCGAGGAGAAGATGCGTCGCATGGGCCAGCTCGGCACCATCGACATGCGCATCGACTATCTGCGCCCGGGCCGCGGCCGGCAGTTCGAGGCCATCGGTCGCGTCGTCCGCGCCGGCAGCAAGATCTGCGCGACCCAGATGGAGCTGCGCAACGACGAAGGCGAGCTGATCGCCACCGGCAACGCCGTCTTCCACTACTGACGCCTTAGCGGGTCAGCTCCTCGAGCTGTTCGCCCAGCTCCAGCCAGCGCGCCTCATCGGCATCCAGCGTCGCCTGCACCTGCTTCTGCTCGGCCAGCAGGGTCTGCAGGCGCGCCTGCTGATCGCTGCCATAGAGCGCCGGATCCACCAGCGTTTCGCTCAGCTCGACGAGCCGCGCCTGGGCACTGGCGACGGCGGCCTCGACCTTGGTCAGCGACTGCTGCACGGCACGGACATCCGCCGAACGCACCACCTTCTTCGCCACCGGCGCGGCAACCGGCGCAGGCACGACGACCTCGGCCACGGCGACCGGCACAGCCTTGGTCTCGGCAGCGGCACTGTCACGGGCACGGGCGGCGGCGGTCACCGCCTCGCGAGCCTTGTCGGCACGCCAGACACGCAGCCACTTGGCATAGTCATCGAGGTCGCCATCGAACTTGCGCACCACGCCATCGTTGACCAGCCAGAGCTCGTCGCAGATCACCGACACCATGTTGCGATCATGCGAGACCAGCACCACCGCGCCCTCGAACGCCTGCACCGCCACCAGCAGGGCATGACGCAAGGCGAGATCGAGATGGTTGGTGGGTTCGTCGAGCAGCAGCACGTTGGGACGCTGCCAGACGATCAGGGCCAGCGCCAGACGCGCCTTCTCGCCACCGGAGAAAGGTGCGATCACCGACGTCACGCGATCGCCACGGAAGCCGAAACCACCGAGGAAGGTGCGGAAGGTGAGCTCGTCGGTCTTCGGGCTGAGCCTCTGCATCATCAGCAGCGGCGTGGCCTGGATATCGAGGTGATCGACCTGGTGCTGGGCGAAATAGCCGATGCGGGTGTGCTCGCTGATCAGGCGGGTGCCCGACAGCAGCGGCAGCTCGGCGACCATGGCCTTGACCAGCGTCGACTTGCCGGCGCCGTTGGGACCGAGCAGACCGATGCGGGCGCCCGGGTAGAGACCGAGGTCGATCCGCTTCAGCCATGGCGTGCTGCCATAGCCGACATCGGCTTCATCCAGACGCAGCAGCGGGCTGACCAGACGCTCGGGGGTCTTGAAGCGGATCTCGAGACCGGAGTCGACCTGCGAGGGTGCCGTGACCGTCATGCGCTCCAGTGCCTTGAGACGGCTCTGCGCCTGCTTTGCCTTGCTGGCCTTGGCGCGGAAGCGCTCGACGAAGGCGGTCAGATGCGCCGCCTGCTGCTGCTGCTTCTCGAACGCCTGCTGCTGCTGCGCCAGACGCTCGGCGCGGGTGCGCTCGAAGGACGAGTAATTGCCGCGATAGTGGGTCAGCACGCCCTGCTCGATATGCAGCACATGCTCGACCACGGAATCGAGGAAGTCGCGGTCATGTGAAACCACGAGCAAGGTGCCGGGGTAGGCGCGCAGCCAGTCCTCGAGCCAGAGAATGGCATCGAGGTCGAGATGGTTGGTCGGCTCGTCGAGCAGCAGCAGATCGGAGCGGCACATCAGGGTCTGGGCAAGATTGATGCGCATGCGCCAGCCGCCCGAGAACTCGGCGACAGGGCGCTGCTGATCAGCCTCGGCAAAACCCAGACCAGCCAGCAGCTGGGCTGCGCGCGAGCGCGCGGTATAGCCATCGATGCTTTCATAGCGAGCGAACAGGTTGGCCATCTCGTTGCCATCCATGTGCTCTATGTCGGCCAGGGCATTGTCGAGCTCGCGCCATTCGGCATCGCCATCGAGGACATAGTCGATCGCCGTCTGTGCCAGCGCCTCGACTTCCTGTGCCATGTGCGCCACGGTCCACACCGCGGGACGGGCCAGGCTGCCTGCATCCGCCTGCAGTTCGCGACGCAGCAGGGCGAAGAGCGAACTCTTGCCGCAGCCGTTGTTGCCGGTCAGGCCGACATGCCAGCCCGGATGAATCATGAAGCTGGCTTTCTCGAACAGCGGACGACCGCCACGCAGGAGACTGAGGTTTTCGGCAACGATCATGGTGCACTCACAACTGCAGATGACAAAAAGAACAACGGGCCCGAAGGCCCGTTGTCAGTACTGCAGTTTACCAAGCTCAGGACGCTGACGGTGTAGTCGGCGTGGCCGGAGCAGCAGCGGCCGGAGCGGCAGCGGCGGCAGGAGCAGCCGGCTTGGCAGCCGGAGCAGCGGCCGGCTTCGCAGCAGGCTTGGCAGCGGGCTTCGCAACCGGCTTGGCAGCAGGCTTGGCGACCGGCTTCGCAACCGGCTTGGCCACCGGCTTCGCGGCAGGCTTGGCAGCAGGCTTCGCGGTGGCGGGCTTGGCGGCCGGTTTGGCAGCGGCAGGCTTGGCGGCAGCGGGCTTCGCAGCAGCGGGCTTCGCAGCAGCAGGCTTGGCAGCGGCCGGCTTCACGGCAGCCTTGGCAGCAGCGGGCTTGGCGGCCGGCTTCGCAGCAGGCTTGGCGGCAGCGGGCTTGGCAGCGGCGGGTTTCGCAGCAACCGGCTTGGCAGCGGCCGGCTTCACGGCAGCCTTGGCAGCAGCGGGCTTGACGGCCGGCTTCGCAGCGGCAGGCTTGGCAGCAGCCTTCTTGGCAGCCAGTTCACCCTTGAGCTTGGCCTGGACATAGGCCTTCAGTTCGCTCTTCTGCTGCAGAGCCAGGATGGCCTTGCGAGCCTGTTCGTAATCCTTCTTGGCAGCGGCAACGGCAGCCTTGGCTTCAGCCTGGGCCTGCTTGGTGCGCTCCTTGATGTGCTTGACCAGTTCCTTGTCGCCGGAGGCCTTGATCAGCTGTTGTTCAAGCTTGGTCTGGACTTCCTTGTAGCTGGCTTCGGCACGGTCGGCCAACTTGCGGGCGGCCTCGACGTAGGACTCGGCTTCCTGCTGAGCCTTGTCCACGACTTTCTGGATTTGCTCACGCAGTTTTGCAGCCTGCTTTTCGACATCGGATTTGAGTTTGTTCATTTTTATCTCGGCGGCACTCGCTGCCTTGGGAGCAGCTTTGGCCTTGGCGGGCGTGGCTTTCTTTTTTGCAGCGGGCATGGAGATGTCCTCTCTTGGTTGTTGCATTGGTGAAGTTAATCCATGGGTTTTAAAAAAGCGAGAACAACGCGTGAATCATTCGTGCATTTTGTCGGTGTCAGTGCTTTTTTTTCGCGGAGTGGCAATCACACAATGCTTGCCCTTATGCTCGCCTCGTCGTGAATCAGAATTTCTTCCGGGGAAATCCAATGCGTCGTCTCGCTCTCTCACTTGCACTCGCCAGTGCAACTTCCATTTCCGGTTTTGTCATGGCCGCGGATTCTGCTCCGGCAGCAGCACCGGCAAACAAACCCGCACTCGCCGCCAATAATGGCAAGAAGCCGGTAACCGATCGCGAGCAATTTGCCTACAGCGTGGGTTATCTCAGCGGCCAGGGCAGCGCCGAACAAATCTACGACCTCGATGTCGACACATATACGCGCGCATTCCGCGATGCCTTCGACAAAAAGGAAAGCCTGCTGTCGCCGCAGGAGCGCACCACGGCCATCAATCGCTACAAGGAACAGCGCCTGGCGCAGATGCAGGCCGACCTGGCCAAGCAGGCTGCCAGCAACGCGCGTGATGGCGCCGCGTTCCTGACCGCCAATGCCACGGCCGATGGCGTCAAGACCACGGCGTCCGGCCTGCAGTATCGCGAGCTCAAGACCGGCAGCGGCCCGAAGCCGAAAGCCAAGGACACGGTGCGCGTGCACTATGAAGGCCGCTTCCTCGACGGCTCCGTGTTCGACAGCTCCTACAATCGTGGCGAGCCGGCCGTGTTCCAGCTCGACCAGGTGCTCGCCGGCTGGACCGAAGGTCTGCAGCTCATGCCCGTAGGCTCGACCTACGAACTCTTCCTGCCCTCGGCCCTGGCTTATGGCGAGGCCGGTGCCGGTCCGATTCCGCCGAACGCAGTGCTGACCTTCAAGGTCGAGCTGCTCGGCATCGAGAAGGGCAAGCCCGTCGCCAAGGCAAAGAAAAAATAAGCTGCAAGCGAGACAAAAAAAGACCGGGCCTGTGCCCGGTCTTTTTTCTTGTGGCTGCTCTCCGCGGGCAAGCTCAGCTGCGGCGCAGCAACTGCCAGATCGATGCCGCCAGCAGGCCGAGGAAAAGCAGCAGCGTCCACTCCGGCAGACTGACATTGAACAGGGTCCAGTCAACCTTGGCGCACTCGCCCGAACCACGGAAGACCTGACGCACCACCTCCTGCATCGGCAGGGCCGCCATCCAGTAATCGAGGCCTGGGCCACAGGCCGGAACCTGATCCAGCGGCAGATGCTGCAGCCAGACATGACGCCCGGCGACAACGACCCCGGCGGCGGCGGCCAGCGCCGTCAGCACGGCATAGACACGACGTCCGGTCAGCGCCGGAGCGTGCACTGCCGCCACCAGCGCGATGACACCGGCACTGATCACGGCCACGCGCTGGAAAATGCACAGCGGGCACGGCTCAAGACCGACGGTATGCTGCAGATAAAGCGCCGCCGCCATGGCTGCCGCCGCCGTCATGGCGATGAGCAGATTGACGAGGCGCGGTGAGGGTATCCAGGGCATGGCGCGAACTCCGGTTGTCAGTTGGCAAAATAGGCGGCGAGGTAATCCGCGAAAGGCAGCTGCGGCTCATGCTCGATTGCGTCCTGATCGCCCAGCGAACGCGCCGCCAGTGCCGACAGCTCGGCCATGCGGGCGGACGCCAGCGGTCGCGCCAGGAAGTCTTCACGGATGCGATCGGCACGATCCTGGGCAAAGCGGTAGAAGCTGCCCTGATGATCTTCCAGCGAACGCAGCACCATGGCCGAGCCGGTCATCGCCGGCTCCTTGAGCTTGGCGATCTGCAGCTCTATGGCAGCGGAATAGGCATCGGTGGCGTGGGCATCATCGAGCACCACGGCGACCGGCAGCAGCTCGGCGAACAGGCGCGCGGCCATGTCGCGGAAATAGCGGCTGCCAATGTCGCCATCCAGCATCAGCTCGGGATCGCGACCGCGCTCGACCATGGCCTGCTGGTTCAGCGGCAGACGCTGATAGTCACCGGCACTGAACAGCGGGCTGTCGGCGAGCAGGCAGTGCAGCGCGAAGACCTCGAGGAAATGCGCGCTGTCGTGACTGATGCCGAGCGGCTCGAACGGATCGAGGTCGACGCAGCGCAACTCGACATACTCGACACCGCGCCGCGTCAGCGCCTGCGTCGGACGCTCGCCACGGCGTATGGTCTGCTTGGGGCGGACCAGTCCGTAATACTCGTTCTCGATCTGCAGAATGTTGGCATTGATCTGCTGATAGACGCCGTCCTTGATGACGCCGGCAGCCTCGTAAGGCGGCCACGGCGTGCGGATGGCGCGATCAAGGTCGCGGATGTACTCGCCGAGGGCGTTGTAGGAGACCTTGAGATCGGACTGGGCATCGTTCTGGTAGCCCAGCGAACTCATGCGCAGCGAAGTCGCCTCGGGCAGATAGAGCGTGCCCGACGGCAGTGAACGCAGACCGTGCTCGCGCCCGGCGAGGAAGGTGGCGCAGACCGCCGGACTGGCGCCGAGCAGATAGAGCAGCAGCCAGCTGTGACGCTGGAAGTTGCGCACCAGGCCGAGATAGCGCTCGGAAATGAAATCCTGCAGATCGCCCTGATCGCCGGCCTGATCGTGCCAGCGTTGCCAGAACGCGGTCGGGAAGGACAGGTTGTAGTGAATGCCGGCGATGGTCTGCATGCGGCGGCCGTAACGTATGCCGAGGCCGTGGCGGTAGAGCGTCTTCATGCGCCCGACGTTGGAGCTGCCGTACTGCGCCAGCGGAATGTTGCTGTCGGGACCGAGCTTGCAGGGCATGGAGTTGACCCACAGACGCTCGCTGCCGATATGGGCATAAGTGTAGCGATGCAGGTCATCGAGCCAGCCGAGGGCACTGTCGATGCTCTCGCACGGCGGCGTGATGAGCTCGATCAGCGCCTCGGAATAATCCGTGGTGATGTTGGGATGGGTCAGTGTCGAACCCAGTGCCGCCGGATGCGGTGTCTGCGCCAGCCAGCCATCCGGCTGCACGCGCAGGGCCTCCTTCTCGAGGCCGCGCATCATGCCCTGGAGGCAGGACGGGTCCTGTTCCAGCCAGGCCAGTTGCCGCTTCAGAGTGGCATCCATCAGGTTCTCCAGTCGAATTCGTGCGCTACACGCCGCACCGATCAGGGCTTGCTATCTCAGCGCGCCACACCGGCCTTGCGCAAGAGGTCACCGAGGGTACCAGAGCTTTTGCCGGCAGCCGAACCGCTGGCGGCAGCCGCCTGGGCGCCACGCCCACCCTGGCGCTGCGCCGGCTGGCCCTGACCCTGGCGCGGACGGGCATCGCGACCGGCATCGGCGGCGCGTGGCGACTGCTGCGCGGAATCGTTGAGGCGGCAGGACAGGGCAATGCGCTTGCGCGGCACGTCGACCTCGACCACCTTGACCTTGACGATGTCGCCGGCCTTGACCGCCTCGTGCGCATCCTTGATGAAGCGATCGGACAGCACCGAAATATGCACCAGGCCATCCTGATGCACGCCGATGTCGACGAAGGCGCCGAAGGCGGTGACGTTGGTGACCACGCCCTCCAGGATCATGCCCGGCTTGAGGTCCTTGATCTCGGTCACCGACTCGTCAAAGACAGCGGCCTTGAATTCGGGACGCGGGTCGCGACCCGGCTTTTCGAGCTCGCGCAGGATGTCGTTGACGGTGATCAGGCCGAAGCGCTCGTCGACATACTTGGCGGCATTGACGGCGCGCAGGAAGCGGCTGTCACCAATGATGTCGCCAACATGCTTGCCACTGCCGGCGAGCACCTTGTGCACCAGCGGATAGGCTTCCGGATGCACCGCCGATGCATCCAGCGGATTCTCGCCACGAGCGATGCGCAGGAAGCCTGCGGCCTGCTCGAAGGTGCGCTCGCCGAGGCGCGGCACCTGCTTGAGCGCCTCGCGGCTGACGAAGGCGCCGTTCTGGTCGCGGAAGCTGACAATGTTCTGCGCGATGGTGCTGTTGAGGCCGGCGATGCGCGCCAGCAGCGGCGCCGATGCGGTGTTGACGTCGACGCCGACGGCGTTGACGCAGTCCTCGACGACAGCATCGAGCATGCGTGCCAGCTTGATCTGGTTGACGTCATGCTGGTACTGGCCGACACCGATGGCCTTGGGCTCGATCTTGACCAGCTCGGCGAGCGGATCCTGCAGGCGGCGGGCAATCGACACCGCGCCACGGAAGGTGACATCGAGATTGGGGAATTCGCGCGCGGCCAGTTCGGACGCCGAATAGACCGAGGCGCCGGCCTCGCTGACCACGATCTTGGTCAGCTTCAGCTCGGGATGCTTCTTCATCAGTTCGCCGGCGAGCTTGTCGGTTTCACGCGAGGCGGTGCCGTTGCCGATGGCGATCAGCTCGACGCCATGCTGCTGGCACAGCTTGGCCAGCGTGTGCAGCGAGCCATCCCAGTCCTTGCGCGGCTCGTGCGGGAAGATGGTGGTGTTGGCGACCAGCTTGCCGGTGCCGTCGACGATGGCGACCTTGACGCCGGTACGCAGGCCGGGGTCGAGACCCAAGGTCGGGCGCAGGCCGGCCGGAGCCGCCATCAGCAGGTCCTTCATGTTGCGTGCGAAGACGCGGATGGCCTCTTCCTCGGAGCGGATCTTGAGCTCGGTGAGCAGCTCGGTCTCCAGATGCGTGAGCAGCTTCACGCGCCAGGTCCAGCGCACGACCTCGCGCAGCCAGACATCGGCCGGACGGCCCTGATCGCTGATGCCGACATGCGCCGCGATCAGCGACTCGCAGGGATGCACCGGACCCTCGCTGTCAGGCAGCATCAGATTCAGGCTAAGGAAACCTTCGTTGCGGCCGCGGAACATGGCCAGGGCGCGATGCGACGGCGCATCCGCGAGCTTCTCGTCATGCTCGAAATAATCGCGGAACTTGGCGCCTTCCTGCTCCTTGCCGGCGAGCATGCGCGCGCTCAGCAGGGCACGCTCCTGCAAATAGCCACGCAGGTTGGCGAGCAGGTCGGCCTGTTCGGCGAAGCGCTCCATGAGAATGTGCTTGGCACCTTCGAGCACGGCCTTCACATCGGGATAGACACTGCCGCCTTCCTCGGCCGCCGCGCTGACGATATAGGCCTGGGCCTCCTGCTCGGGCTGACGCTGCGGCTCGGCAAGCAGCAGATCGGCCAGCGGGCCTATGCCGGCCGCCAGTGCCAGCTGCCCCTTGGTCACGCGCTTCGGCTTGTAGGGCAGATAAAGGTCTTCGAGACGCGCCTTGGTGTCGGCCTCGCGGATCTGCGTCGCCAGTTCGGGCGTCAGCTTGCCCTGATCGCCAATGCTCTTGAGGATAGCCGCACGCCGTTCCTCCAGCTCGCGCAGATAGAGCAGGCGCTCTTCGAGGTTGCGCAGCTGGGTGTCATCGAGAGCGCCGGTGACTTCCTTGCGATAGCGGGCAATGAAGGGAACGGTGGCACCGCCATCAAGCAGGGTGATGGTGGCATCCACCTGTTCGGGACGCACGCCGAGTTCACTGGCGATCTGCTGGACTATGGACGACATGAGCGAAGACATGGACAACTCGGCAAACTGGAAAAAACAGAAGAGGCCGGATTATACGCAGCCCCCGGAGCCTGCCGCACCCACCCAGAAGCGACCGCTGCCGGCAGGGGGCGACCACTGTCATATTCAAATGCCGGCGAGCTGCGTACACTGCGGCAAGACCGCAACCGGAAGAGGCCATGATGGAGAACGGCAGTACCAGCGAGCAGCAGAAAATCCTCGTCGTCGACGACGACGTCCGACTGCGCAACCTGCTGCAACGCTTTCTCGAGGAGCAGGGCTATGTCGTGCGCACCGTCGCCGACGCCTTGCAGATGGACCGTCAGCTGGCGCGCGAACTGTTCGCCCTGATCGTGCTCGACTTCATGCTCCCCGGCGAGGATGGCCTGGCCATCTGCCGCCGCCTGCGCGAGTCCGGCAACAACACGCCCATCATCATGCTGACCGCGCGTGGCGCCGACAGCGACCGCATCAGCGGCCTCGAATCCGGCGCCGATGACTACCTGCCCAAGCCGTTCAACCCGCAGGAGCTGCTGGCACGCATGAAGGCCGTGCTGCGCCGGCAGGCGCGCGAGCTGCCGGGCGCACCCTCGCAGGTCAGCGAAGTCATCAGCTTCGGTCACTGGACGCTGGATCTGTCGACCCGCCAGCTGACCCGCGAAGGCGAGAGCGTCAGCCTCACCACCGGCGAGTTCGCCGTGCTCAAGGCCCTGGTCCAGCATCCGCGCGAACCGCTCACGCGCGACAAGCTCATGGTGCTGGCACGCGGCCGTGAATGGGGCGCCATGGAGCGTTCCATCGACGTCCAGGTCTCGCGCCTGCGCCGCCTGATCGAGACCAATCCCTCCGCCGCCCGTTACATCCAGACCGTCTGGGGCGTGGGCTACGTCTTCGTGCCGGACGGCCAGGGCTGACATGGCCCGCCGCGATGCCAAGGGCCGCAAGCGCGGCCTGCTGCAATGGCTGAAGCCGCGCTCCAGCGTCATGCGCACGACGCTGGTCATCGGCATCGTGGTGCTGGTCAGCCAGGCCCTGTCGATCGCCTTCTTCTGGCAGAACCTGTATCTGCCGGAAATCCGCCAACATGCCCATACCTCGGCGCTGCGCCTGAAAATGCTGCGCGATGCCGAAGCCAGCGGCAGCCCCGACGCGACCGACATTGATGCCGCCCTGCTGCGTTTCGGCAACATGGTGGTGGTGCGCGACCCGACGCAGTTCCCGGGACCGCGTGACAAGTGGTTCGCGGAAATCTTCACCGACCGCTTCGAGAAACAGCTGCGCGTCGAGCTCGGCCAGACCTCGCAGGTCTACTTCCAGTTCAAGCCGGTGCCGACACTGTGGGTCAGCGCGCCGACCAGGACACCCATGTGGGTCTCGGAAGAGCTCAGCTTCATCCAGCAGTACAGCCCCGGCATCATCATCGGCTGGGTGATGGGCGTGCCGCTCATGGCCATCATGGCCATCGTGGTGCTGGCGCGACAGCTCAACCGCCCGCTCAAGCGCCTGCAGCTGGCTGCCATCCGCGTCGGGCGCGGCCTGCACAGCACGCAGCTCGACATCTATAGCGGCCCGACCGAAATCCGCGCCGTCAATCGTGCCTTCAACCTCATGACCCAGCAGATCCATCAGGCCGAACGCGAGCGCACGGTCATGCTCGCCGGCATCTCGCATGACCTGCGCACGCCGCTGACACGCATGCGCCTGACCGCCGAGATGATGAGCGACCGCGACCTGGCCCACGGCATGATCGCCGACGTCGAGGACATGGATGCCATCCTCGATCAGTTCATTGCCTTCATGCGTGACGGTTCGGAGGAGCAGCGCGAGAGCGTTGACCTCAATGCCCTGCTGCAGGACGTGGCACAGCAGTTCGAGCACCAGATCGAGGTCAGGCTGGAGGCTGGAGAGATTCCGCCGCTGCTGCTGCGCAGACTGTCGTTCAAGCGCCTGCTCGCCAATCTGCTGCAGAACGCCAATCGCTATGGCGCCGGGCCGGTGGAGCTGCGCACTGAGCTGATCGGCAGCCAGGTCCTGCTGCATTGCCGCGACCACGGCCCCGGCATTGATCCGACACGCGTGCAGGAGCTGCTCGAACCCTTCCAGCGCGGCGAACAGGCGCGCACCTCGCAGGGCTCCGGCCTCGGACTGGCCATCGTTGCCCGCATCGTGCGCCAGCACAACGGAGGCCTGACCCTGGAAAACCATCCCGAGGGCGGCCTGCACATCCGCATCCGGCTGCCGGTCGGGCTGCGCCCGGCGAGCTGACCGGTCCGACGCCAAAACTTACTGCAGGCTGTCCGTGCCGGTCAGCGCATCGTGGGCGAGCTGCTCGACATCGACGCTGTCGAAACGATAGCGCTGATGGCAGAACTGGCAATCGACCTCGATGAAACCGCCCTGTTCGCGCACGATGGCGCGCAGTTCGTCCATGTCGATGGAGCGCAGCGCGTTCTCGCTGCGTGCCCGCGAGCAGGTGCACTTGAATGCCAGCGGATGCGCCGAGAACAGCTCGATCGATTCCTCGTGATAGAGGCGATAGAGCACCTCCTCGATGGACAGGGCGAGAACCTCCTCCGCCCTCAGCGTGCCGGCCAGATTGACACTGCGCGGCCAGAGATCGGGATCATCGCCATCATCATGGCCGGGCAGCACCTGCAGCATGAGGCCGCCGGCGGCCTGGCTGTCAGCGAACAGGAAGAATTCGGTCGGCAGCTGCTCGGACTGCTGGAAGTAATGACCCAGCGCCGCCGCCAGCGAGCCACCCTCGAGCGGCACGATGCCCTGGTAGCGCTGGCCCTCGTCGGGATCAATGGTCAGCACCAGCTGGCCCTGGCCGGTGAGTGCCGTCCACTCGTCGCCGGCAATGACCGCCTCGTGATCGTAGCGGGCAATCGCGCGCAGCTCGCCGCGCTCGTTGCTCTCCGCCACCAGCAGCGAGAGCGGACCGTCGCCCTGGATCTGCAGGATCAGACTGCCTTCGAGCTTGAGCATGCTGGCCATGAGCGCAACAGCCGCCATGGCCTGGCCGAGAAGGACCTGTACAGGCAGGGGATAATCATGTCGCGCAAGAACTTCGCGATAAGATTGCGTCAACTGGCATAGCTCCCCACGCACCGGACTATCGCGAAAATGGAAGCGCTGCAGGCTGTCACTTGGCATGTGTTTCTCTCGAAAAGGACTTACATTTCATGGGTAAACCGTGACACGATTACCGCGTTGTTTATCAACCGACGTAGCTCCTTGACTGATCAGGTCGAGGTTTCTACTCTTGTACCGCGATTGTACTACCTTCTAATAAAGGACAAGATGACTATGAAACTGCATCGCCTCGCTGTGGCAACGCTGATGGCCACTGCCGCCATGGCAGCCCATGCCGAACTCACTGTCAGCCCGATGGTTGGCTACCACGTCTTCGACAACGACAACTTCGACACCAACTCCGACCTGCGTGACGACTACGAAGCCTCGTTCGCTCTCGGCTACCGTGTCGTGCCGAACGTCGGCGTTGAACTGCGCTACGCCCAGTCCAACCCGCTGAGCCGCTCCATGGGTGAAGATGTCCGCTACGAAGCGGCCACTCTGGACGCCTACTACCGTTTCAACGCTGACTCCAAGCTGCAGCCGTACGTTCTCGTCGGTGGCGGTCTGGATCGCGGCACCGGCAACGGTGGCGGCAAGTACGCCGAACACACCATCGCCAACGCTGCTGTCGGCGCCTTCTACCAGCTGACCGACAACCTCGCTCTGCGCGGTGAACTGCGTGGCGTTGAAGACATGCAGGAAAGCGATCACGACGGCATCGCCTCCCTCGGCGTGCTCTACGGCTTCGGTGCCAAGAAGGCCGCTGCCGTGGCTCCGGCTGTTGTCGCTCCGGTTGTTGACGGCGATGACGACCAGGACGGCGTTGCCAACAGCGTCGACAAGTGCCCGGGCACCCCGCGCAACCTGGTTGTTGACGAAAACGGCTGCCCGAAGGTCCTGACCGAAACGGTCACCAAGGAAATTCGCGTGCTGTTCGACACCAACA
Organism: Perlucidibaca sp.; assembly: GCA_023265995.1. Taxonomy (GTDB): domain Bacteria; phylum Pseudomonadota; class Gammaproteobacteria; order Pseudomonadales; family Moraxellaceae; genus Perlucidibaca. The sequence continues at coordinate 844 of JAHFSA010000004.1, read as the reverse complement.
AGTCGGTCGTCAAGGCCCAGTACAACGGCGACATCGAAGCCGTTGCCAAGCTGCTGACCGATTACCCGACCGCCAAGGTCGAAATCCAGGGTCACACCGACTCGCGCGGTTCCGCCGGTCTCAACGACAAGCTGAGCCAGTCGCGTGCCGACGCCGTTGCCAAGGTCCTCTCGGACAAGTACGGCATCGCTGCTGACCGCATCGCCTCGAAGGGCTATGGCGCCAGCCAGCCGGTCGCCGACAACAAGACTGTCGATGGCCGTGCCCAGAACCGCCGCACCGTGGCTGTTGCCGCCGGCGAAGTGAAGGTCACCGTCAAGAAGTAATCTTCTTGCGGTAACGTTCGCCAAAAGGGCCGCTCATTGAGCGGCCCTTTTGTTTTTGCAGACTATGCAGACCTGTCATCAACTCTCGGGTATACTTCGCGCCCAATTTTTGATCGCTTTGCAGAGACTGACGTGTCCATCAAGCAAATTCGCAACATCGCAATCATCGCCCACGTTGACCATGGCAAGACCACGCTGGTCGACAAGCTCCTGCAGCAGTCCGGCACCTTCGGTGATCGCGGCAACGACGTTGAACGCGTGATGGACTCCAACGATCTGGAAAAGGAACGCGGGATCACCATTCTGGCCAAGAACACCGCCATCCGCTGGACGGATGCCCGTGACGGCCAGGAGTACCGCATCAACATCGTCGACACCCCGGGTCACGCCGACTTCGGCGGTGAAGTCGAGCGCGTGCTGTCCATGGTCGACTCCGTCTGCCTGCTCGTCGACTCCGTCGACGGCCCGATGCCGCAGACCCGCTTCGTGACCATGAAGGCTTTCGCCCGCGGTCTCAA
>JAHFSA010000003.1 GCA_023265995.1 Perlucidibaca sp. | reverse complement strand
CGGTCGCCTATGACATGGTGCTCAACGGCACCGAGCTCGGTGGCGGCTCGCTGCGTATCTACAACATGGAAATGCAGAAGGCCGTGTTCGAGGCTCTCGGCATCAGCGAGGAAGAGGCCAACGAGAAGTTCGAGTTCCTGCTCGACGCCCTCAAGTACGGCGCCCCGCCCCACGGCGGCCTGGCCTTCGGCCTCGATCGCCTGGTCATGCTGATGACCGGCGCGACCTCGATCCGCGACGTCATCGCCTTCCCCAAGACCAAGACCGCCGAGTGCCTGATGACGCACGCGCCGGCTCCGGTCGAGAACAAGCAGCTGCGCGAACTCGGCATCCGCCTGCGCGAGGAAGCCAAGAAGGAGGCCAACTGAGATGGCCGGTCATTCCAAGTGGGCCAACATCAAGCACAAGAAGGCTCGTGTCGATGCCTCGCGCGGCAAGGTGTTCACCAAGTTCATCCGTGAAATCACCGTCGCGGCACGCCTCGGCGGCCCGTCGGAAGCCGACAACCCGCGTCTGCGCGCCATCGTGGCCAAGGCCCTGGGCGCCAACATGAGCCGCGATGTCGTCAACCGCGCCATCCAGCGTGGCGCCGGCGGCGACGACGACAAGAAGCTCGACGAACTGACCTATGAAGGCTACGGCATCGGCGGCGTGGCGGTGCTGGTCGAGACCATGACCGACAACGTCAACCGCACGGTGGCCGAAGTCCGTCACGGCTTCAACAAGAATGGCGGCAACCTCGGCACCAGCGGCTCCGTGGCCTATCTCTTCGCCAAGCGCGGCGAGATCAGCTTCGAGACCGGTACCGACGAAGACCGCATCATCGAGATCGCGCTCGAAGCCGGTGCCGACGATGTCGAAAGCGATGAAGACGGTGTCATCGTGGTGACCTCGCCGGAAGCCTTCGGCGCCGTCATGGACGCCCTCGCCGCTGCCGGCCTCAAGCCGGAAAACGCCGAAGTCACCATGAAGGCCTCGACCGAAGCCGAGATCACCGACATCGAGCAGGCCGAAAAGCTGCTCAAGATGATCGACATGCTGGAAGACCTCGACGACGTGCAGAACGTCTACACCAACGCCAGCTTCAGCGATGAGGTCATGGCGGCCCTCGACAAGTAAGAGCCCGCCATGATCATCCTCGGCATCGACCCCGGTTCGCGCATCACCGGCTACGGGGTCATCGCCCAGGATGGCCGCCAGTGGCGCTATCTCGACAGCGGCTGCATCCGCATGAACACGGAGCAGGCGCTGCCGGATCGCGTCAAGACCATCTTCGCCGGGGTCAGCGAGATCATCCGGCGCTGGCAGCCGACCGACGCCTCCGTCGAGCAGGTCTTTCTCGCCAAGAACGCCGACTCCGCGCTCAAGCTCGGCCAGGCCCGTGGCGCTGCCCTCGCCGCCCTGGTCAGCAATGACGTCAAGGTGGCCGAGTACACGGCACGCCAGATCAAGCTTTCCGTCGTGGGTACCGGTGCCGCCGAGAAGGCCCAGGTCCAGCACATGGTCATGCGCCTGCTGAATCTTGAGCAATCGCCACAGGCCGATGCTGCCGATGCGCTGGCCGCGGCAATTTGTCACGCCCATGCCGGCAGCAACATGAGTAGAATGGCGATCACCGGCCTGCGGCGCGGTCGCGGTCGCTGACGCGGCGGACAGCACTGCAGGCACAACAAGAATTGTGCATCCCGACAGGGATTCGAACCACGGTAAACGGCATGATTGCTCGCCTGCACGGCATCCTGATCGAGAAACTGGCACCCCATGTCATCGTCGATGTGAACGGCGTCGGCTACGAGGCTGATGTTCCGCTCAGCACCTACTATCAGCTCCCCGCCCTCGGCGAGAGCGTGACGCTGTGGACCCACCTCAGCGTGCGCGAGGATGCCCACCAGCTTTTCGGTTTCCATGACCGCGACGCCCTGCAGGTCTTCCGCATCCTCATCAAGATCAGCGGTGTCGGCCCCAAACTGGCGCTGGCGCTGCTCTCCGGCATGGAAGTCGACGCCCTCAGCCAGTGCATCGCGCGGGAAGACGTGGCGACGCTGACCAAGATTCCCGGTGTCGGCAAGAAGACCGCCGAGCGCCTGGTCATAGAACTGCGTGACAAGCTCGGCAAGCTCGACAGCATACGCGTGGTGAAAAAGGGCGAGAGTCCGAATGCCATGCCGCTGCTGGCGGATCCGGCCACGCCGGTGGAGGAAGCCGAAAGCGCGCTGGTGGCGCTGGGCTACAAGCCGGTCGAGGCGCAGCGTGCGGTCAAGGCCGTGGCCGCTGCCCACACGGAAACCTCGGAGCTGGTGCGAGCCGCTCTGAAAGGTCTGCTGAAATCCTGAGAGATCAGCCCTGAGTGATAGCCCGAGACCGCCATGAGCATTGAATCCGACCGCCTCATCACCTCCCAGGGCAAGCCCCAGGAAGAGCTGATCGACCGTGCCATCCGCCCGACCAGGCTGCACGACTACATCGGTCAGCCCATCGTGCGCGAGCAGATGGAGATCTTCATCGGTGCCGCCCGCAGCCGCCGCGAGGCGCTCGACCACACCCTCATCTTCGGCCCGCCCGGTCTCGGCAAGACCACGCTGGCCAACATCATCGCGCGCGAGATGGGCGGCGAGCTGCGCTCGACCTCGGGCCCGGTGCTGGAGCGCGCCGGCGACCTCGCCGCCCTGCTCACCAACCTCGAAGAAGGCGATGTGCTGTTCATCGACGAGATCCATCGCCTGTCGCCGGTGGTCGAGGAAATCCTCTATCCGGCCATGGAGGACTACCAGCTCGACATCGTCATCGGCGAAGGGCCGGCGGCGCGCTCGATCAAGCTCGACCTGCCGCCGTTCACGCTGGTCGGCGCCACCACCCGCGCCGGCCTGCTGACTTCGCCGCTGCGCGACCGCTTCGGCATCGTCCAGCGTCTGGAGTTCTACAACGTCGCCGACCTCACGCACATCGTGTCGCGCTCGGCGCATCTGCTCAATCTCGCCATCGAGCCCGCTGGCGCCGCCGAGATCGCGCGCCGCGCGCGTGGCACGCCGCGCATCGCCAACCGCCTGCTGCGCCGCGTCCGCGACTATGCCGAGGTCAAGGCCGACGGCATCATCAGCCAGTCCGTCGCCAGCGCCGCCCTGGCCATGCTCGATGTCGACGCCCACGGTCTCGACGGCCTCGACCGGCGCTTCCTGCACATGCTCATCGACAAGTTCGGCGGCGGTCCGGTCGGCGTCGAATCGCTGGCCGCCGCGCTTTCTGAAGATGCCGGCACGCTGGAAGATGTCATCGAGCCCTATCTGATCCAGCAGGGCCTGATCCTGCGCACCGCACGCGGCCGCATCGCCAGCCAGCAGGCCTGGCTGCTGCTCGGCCTGAACGCGCCCGAGGGCAGTGGAGGCATGGCATGAGCGAGATGGCCGAATTCGCCTTTCCGCTGCGCGTCTACATTGAAGACACCGACGCCGGCGGCATCGTCTATTACGTGAACTATCTGAAGTTCATGGAACGCGCGCGCACCGAATGGCTGCGCAGCCTCGGTTTCCAGCACTATCTGGTCAGCGCCGAGCCGGTATTCTTCGTGGTGCGCCGGGCCGAGGTCGACTACCGTCAGCCCGCCCGTCTGGATGACGAACTGACCGCCACCGCGCAGATCGTGCGCCAGGGCCGCGCCTCGCTGTTTTTCCGTCAACGCATTCTGCGCGCTGGCGTGGTACTGGCTGACGGACACATTGAAGTGGCCTGTGTTGACCGCGATACTCTGAAGCCGCGCGCACTCCCCTCCACCTTGTCAGCGCTGCTGAAACTCGAAACAGGAAGTGATTCATGACTGCTGCACCCGAAATGACCGTAACCTCCCTGATCCTCAACGCCAGCCCGGTGGTGCAGGCGGTCATGGCCATCCTGATCGCGGCCTCGGTGGTGTCCTGGAGCATCATCCTGCAACGTGTCGGCACCTACCGTCGCGCCGACAGCCTGAGCCGCCAGTTCGAGGAGCGCTTCTGGTCGGGCATGGACATGCGTCAGCTCTACGAGCAGACCAATCATCAGCCGAACCCGGAGTCCGGCTGCGAGAACCTGTTCCGCTCCTGCTTCCAGGAGTTCCAGCGTCTGCGTGACAAGCATGCCGATGCCGAGGCCATCATGCAGGGCGTGTCGCGCTCGCTGCGCATCACGCTGAGTGTCGAGCAGAGCAAGCTGGAAGCGCAGCTGCCCTTCCTCGCCAGCGTTGGCTCGACCAGCCCCTATGTCGGCCTGTTCGGTACGGTCTGGGGCATCATGTCGTCCTTCCTCGGCCTCGCCAAGGTGCAGCAGGCCACGCTCGCCGTGGTCGCCCCTGGTATCGCCGAAGCCCTGATCGCCACCGCCATCGGTCTCTTCGCCGCCATCCCGGCCGTGCTCGCCTACAACCGCTTCGCCGCCCAGAGCGACGGCCTGCTCTCGCGCTACGAGATCTTCGCCGAGGAACTGAGCAGCATTCTTCACCGCGAAGCCCACGCAGGACGCTGAACATGAGTCTGCAGAGCAGCTTCAGACGCCCGCGCAAGAAGCCCATGGCAGAAATGAACGTGGTGCCCTACATCGACGTCATGCTGGTGCTGCTGGTGATCTTCATGATCACCGCGCCCATGCTGACCCAGGGCATAGAGGTCGACCTGCCCGAGGCCGAGGCCGATGCCCTCTCGCTCAAGGACCAGCAGCCGCTGATCGTGACCGTCAAGGCCGATGGCAGCTTCTGGCTGCAGTCCGATCCGAAGACGCGCTACCCGGTCAGCCACCAGAACCTGCCGAGCGAGATCCGCGCTCTGCGCAGCGCACGCGGTGTCGATGTGCCGGTGCTGGTCAACGGCGACAGCCATGTCGACTACGGACGTGTCATCGAATTGATGTCATCGCTGCAGCAGGGTGGCGTGAAGCAGGTCGGCCTGCTCACCGAACTGCCGGCCAACACGCCGTGATGCCGGGAACGCCAGCCCTGTCATGAAGTCCCTCGGCCTCTACTCCACCCTTGGCGCCGTCCTGCTGCATGTGCTGCTCGGCCTGCTGCTCTGGATCTATGCCAAGCCGCACAAGCTGCCCGAGCCACCGCCGGTGATGCAGGCCGTGCTCATGTCGGCGGCACCGCCGGGCGCACCGGCCCCCACCCCGGCAGCTCCGGCACAGCCGGCGCCTGCGCCGGTGGTCGAGCCGAAGCCGGCGCCCGAACTGCCGAAACCCGAGCTGCCCAAGCCCCAGCCAGAAAAGCCCAAGCAGGAAAAGCCGGCCCCGGAAAAACCCGCTCCCGCCAAGCCGGCTCTGCCGCCGAAGCCGACCGCCACCCCGGTCGAGCCGAAGAAGCCGGTCAAGCCCAAGCTCGACGACAAGCGTTTCGATGACGAAGTTGCCGATATCGAGGCCGAGACGCAGCAGAAGGCGCGCGAACAGGCCGAGAAGCGCAAGCGTGACGCCGACGCCCGCCAGAAAGCTCTGGCCGACGCCATGAAGAACGATGCCGACGCCCTCGCCGAAGCCGCCGCTGCCGACGCCCGTGCGCGCCTGCTGGCGGCACAGATCGGCGAGTTCAGCCAGGCCATCCACAAGAAGATCAAGAGTCAGTGGCACCGCCCGGCAGGCGTCACCGGCAAGCTCACGGCCAGCGTCCGCATCACCGTGCTGCCCGGTGGCGAGGTGGCTTCCGTGCTGGTGACCCGCAGCAGCGGCAATCCGGCTTTCGACGCCAGCGTGAAGGAAGCCGTGGAACGAGCCAGCCCGCTTCCGGTACCATCTGACGCCATGCTCTTCCGCGAGAATTTCCGTATCTTCGCGCTCAACTACAATACCGAGGAATGACCATGCCCTTCCGTGCGCCATGGCTTGGCCTGCTGCTCCTGCTTGTAACCGGGCTGGCACAGGCCGCACTGACCATCGAGATCACCCAGCGCCTGGATGACGCCACGCCTATCGCCGTGGTGCCCTTCGCCGGCCTCGAAGTCGGTGGCGTCAACACCGGCAGCATCATTCGCGCCGACCTCGACCGCAGCGGTTCGTTCCGCAGCCTCGACCCGGCCACCCTGCCCGGCCGCCCGGCCAGCAGCGCCGAAATCCTGCCCGGGGCCTGGCAGAACATCGCCGCCGACCTGGTCGTGCTCGGCAATGCTTCCAAGCTGCCGGACGGCCGTTTCAGCTTCCGCTACGAACTGCTCAAGAAGGGTGGCCTGGAACGCATCCTGAGCGAAAGCTTCACGGTTGACCCGAGCCGCTGGCGCGATGCCGCGCACTACATCAGCGACAAGATCTACAAGCAGGTCACCGGCGAGCCCGGCGTGTTCGCGACCAAGATCCTCTACGTCAACCAGTACAACCGCGACGGCCGCAAGCGCTACCGCCTGGAGCTGTCCGACATCGACGGCGAACGCCAGACCACCCTGCTCGACTCAGTCGAACCCATCCTGTCGCCGACCTGGTCGCCGAGCGCCCGCCAGGTCGCCTACGTGTCCTTCGAGGCGCGCAAGCCGGCCATCTTCGTGCAGAACCTGGCCACCCGCCAGCGCACCAAGCTGACCGACTTCCCCGGCCTCAACGGTGCCCCGGCCTGGTCGCCGGATGGCAAGCGCATGGCGCTGACGCTGTCGCGTGACGGCAACCCCGAGCTCTACATCATGGACCTCGACAGCAAGCAGCTGACGCGCCTGACCAACAACCCGGCGATCGACACCGAACCGCGCTGGACCAGCGACGGCAAGGCCCTGATCTTCACCTCCGACCGCAGCGGCGGCCCGCAGATCTATCGCATCAGTGTCGCCAGCGGCGAAACCAAGCGCCTGACCTTCTCCGGCAGCTTCAACGCGCGCGGCGACATCAGCCCGAACGACCGCTACCTGGCCGTGGTGCACCAGACCGGCGGCAGCAGCTATGCCATCGGCATCCAGGATCTCAGCAACGGCGTGTTCAGCATTCTCACCGACACGCCGCTGGACGAATCGCCCAGCTTCGCACCCAACAGCCGCATGGTGGTCTACGCCACCCGCAAGGGACGTCTGGGTGTGCTCGGCATCATGTCGCTGGACGGCCGTTTCAAGCTGCGCCTGCCCGCCATGGAGGGAGAAGTTCGCGAACCGGTATGGTCTCCCTATTTACGCTGATGCGTGAGTCAGGTACCGTCGCACCCATTGATTTGCGTATTTCGGCCATAAGAAAAAGCCACAAGGAGTTTGCACTGTGAATATCTACAAGACTGCCCGTATTACCACTGTCGGCCTGCTCGTCGTCAGCATGGCAGCGTGCTCGACCTTCCGTGGTCCGCGTCCGATCAACCCGAATGATGACAGTCAATACGAGAATCTGCCGCCGGCTCCGGCCGTCGAAGCCGTCCCGGCCCAGCCGACCGTCTCCGAAGCAGCTCCGGAAACTCCGGAAACCGGCGCCGCCAACCTCGACAACCCGATCCAGGGCAATGTCACCGCCGATAACAGCAGCACCGTCATCAACGCCAACGGCAGCACCGCCACCAGCGGCTCGCTGGCCGATCTGCTGAAGATCCGCGTCTACTACTTCGGCACCAACCTGAGCGACGTCACCGCCATCGCCTACGGTGGCCTCAACGCTCACGCCCAGTTCCTGCGCAACAACCCGAACACCCGTCTGCAGCTCTCCGGCCACACTGACGAACGCGGCACCCGCGAATACAACCTCGCCCTCGGCGAGCGCCGCGCCAACGCCGTTGCCCGTTATCTGGTCAGCACCGGTGTCAACGCCAGCCAGCTCAGCGTCGTCAGCTATGGCAAGGAAAAGCCGGCCGCCGATGGCAGCGACGAGGAAGCCTGGGCCAAGAACCGTCGTGTCGAACTCGACTACGTTTCCGGCAACCCGTAAGCCTGGTTTCTGCTGATATGACAGACGGGCTGCGGCCCGTTTGTCTTTTCTGGCACGCCAGCCGATCCTGGCCCCACCAGTCCTGGAGAGCATCATGCAGTTCGGCAAGAAAACCCGCCTCACCACCATCAGCCCCCTGCTGCTCGGCCTGATCGCCCCGCTCACCGCCTCCGCCATCGAAATCGAGCAGCGCCCGCTGAGCAGCTCGGCGCCTGTGGCCGCACCGCAGCCCGCTGCCCAGCCGGCAGCCACGGTCAGCGCCCCGGCACCCGTGGTGCGCGCACAGGCCGCCGCTGCCCGCCCGGCCACCGTCAACCCGGCCTGGGACATGTTCCAGCAGATCGAAAGCCTGCAGGCCACCGTGGCCACGCTGCAGGGCCAGCTCGAGGAACAGCAGCAGCTGATCGAGCGCATGCGCGAGGATCTGCGCGTGCGCTACACCGACCTCGACCAGCGCATCGAACAGCTCGGTGCCAAGGCCGGCGGCACTGCCTCGGCAGGCGCACCGGCTGCCACCACGACCCCGGCCACCGGCAGCGATGCCGCAGCAGCAGCCGCCACCGGCGCCGCCGCGACTGTCGCGGTGCCGACGCCCATCGTGGAAACACCGGTCACCAAGCCGGCCGATACCGCCAGCACCGTGGTGCCGGCACGCGGAGATACCAGCACCGGCGACATCGAGAAGCAGAAGCAGGTCTATCTCGCCGCCTATCACCGCCTCAACAGCGATGGTGCCGCGGCCGCTATCACGGCCATGCAGAACTTCATCAAGCAGTACCCGGACAGCGTCTTCGCACCCAACGCCCATTACTGGCTGGGCGAATTCCAGCTGGCGCTGGAGCCGGCCAACTACCAGGCCGCCGAAACCAGCTTCAATCGCGTCATCCGTGAATACGACGGCAATGCCAAGGTGCCGTCGGCCTACTACAAGCTCGGCTCCATCGCCGATCTGCGCGGCCAGCGCAACGAGGCTCGACGCTGGATGACCGATCTCATCGCGAAGTTCCCGGCCAGCCCGGAAGCCCGCCTGGCACAGAGCTATCTCGACCAGAATCCGGCAACAGTCGCGCCGGCGGGAAGCAAGCGCTAAACTGCGCGCCTTTTCCGCCTGCCGAGTTGCGCCATGGTCAGCCTGCGCCTGACAGAAATCTTCTACTCACTGCAAGGTGAAGCCCGCACGGTCGGCCTGCCGACCGTGTTCATCCGCCTCACCGGCTGCCCGCTGCGCTGCGTATGGTGCGATACCGCCTACGCCTTCAGCGGCGGCAAGCAGTGGGCGCTCGATGACATCCTCGCCGAAGTCGCGCAGCACAAGACCCGCCACGTCACCGTCACCGGCGGTGAACCGCTGGCGCAGCCGGAATGCCTGACCCTGCTTGCCGCCCTCTGCGACCTCGGCTACGAAGTCTCGCTGGAAACCAGCGGTGCCCTCCCCGTCGATCGCGTCGATGCGCGCGTGGTCAAGGTCATGGACCTGAAGGCGCCGGACTCGGGCGAAGTCGACCGCAACCTCTACGACAACATTGCCCACCTGACCACCAACGACCAGGTCAAGATCGTCATCTGCTCGCGCCGCGACTATGACTGGGCACGTCTGCAGTGCGACCAGTACCAGCTCTACGGTCGCGTCAGCGACGTGCTGTTCTCGCCCGGCCATGACACCCTGCATCCGCGCCAGCTCGCCGAGTGGATACTCGCCGACCATCTGCCGGTGCGCCTGCAGGTGCAGCTGCACAAGTACCTCTGGAACAACGAACCCGGACACTGACCATGCCCCACGCTGTCGTCCTGCTTTCCGGCGGCCTCGACTCCGCCACCTGTCTGGCGCTGGCGCGCGAACAGGGCTTCGACATCACCGCGCTCAGCTTCGACTACGGCCAGCGCCACAACGCCGAACTGGCGGCCTCGCAGCGCGTGGCAGCGGCGTTCGGTGTGCGCGATCACCGGGTCATGCGCCTCGATCTCGGCCTCATCGGCGGCTCGGCGCTGACCGACAAGGACATCGCCGTGCCCGAAGAGGCCAGCGAAGGCATTCCGGTCACCTATGTGCCGGCGCGCAATACCGTGTTCCTGGCCTTCGCCCTCGGCCTCGCCGAAGTCACCCATGCGCAGGACATCTTCATTGGCGTCAACGCGGTGGATTACTCCGGCTACCCGGACTGCCGCCCGGAATTCATCGACGCCTTCACTACCCTGGCCAATCTCGCCACCAAGGTCGGCGTCGAGGGTGATCGCATGCGCATACAGACGCCGCTGATCGCGCTCAGCAAAGCCGACATCATTCGCACCGGCCTTCGCCTGGGTCTCGACTACAGCCTCACCGTGTCCTGCTACCAGGCCGACGAGGATGGTCGCGCCTGCGGACGCTGCGACTCCTGCCGCCTGCGCCGCCAGGGTTTCCTGGATGCCGGCGTGGCTGATCCGACACGCTACGTCAACGCCCTCTAGCCGCTGCCCGGCGGCATGGCTAGACTTGGACAGACATTTCGTTGAGCCCGTCCTTGAGCATTCTCCATGAAGCCTGAAACCGAACACTATCTGGTGCTGTCCGCGCTGGGTGCCGACCGCACCGGCATCGTCGATGAACTCGCCCGCGTCGCCAGCGACAGCCGCTGCAACATTGCCGATTCGCGCATGATCGTCATGGGTCAGGAATTCGCCATCATCATGATGGTTTCCGGCACCTGGGACGCCATTGCCAAGCTGGAAGTGCAGCTGCCCGCCATCGGTCGCCGCCTGAAGCTGGAGATCATCTCCAAGCGCACCGAGTCGCGCCCGCCACAGAAGGAAGCCATTCCCTACAGCGTGCACGTCATCGCCCTCGACAACCCCGGCATCGTGCACGAGATCGCCAACTTCTTCGCCAGCCAGGGCATCAACATCGAGGCCATGGAAACCAGCACCTACGCCGCGCCGCACACCGGCTCGCAGATGTTCGCACTGTCCATGACGGTGAACATTCCCGGCCGCGTGCACATCGCCTCGCTGCGCGAGAACTTCATGGTGTTCTGCGATGACCGCAATCTCGATGCCATCATCGAACCCTACAAGGCCTGAGCGGAGCACGACATGACTGCAGTGATCGGCGCGCCGGTTCCCGACTTCACCGTGGCCGCCACCGGCTCCGGCAACGTCACCCTGTCCGCCCTGCGCGGCAGCAAGGTGGTGCTGTACTTCTACCCCAAGGACTCGACTCCGGGCTGCACGCTGGAAAGCCAGCAGTTCCGCGACCTCAACGGCGAGTTCGCGGCCACCGGCACGGTCATCTTCGGCATTTCCCGCGACAGCCTGAAATCGCACGAGAAGTTCCGTGGCAACGAATGCTTGCCCTTCGAGCTGCTCAGCGATGCTGACGAAGCCGTCTGCCGCCTGTTCGACGTCATCAAGATGAAGAACATGTACGGCAAGCAGGTGCAGGGCATAGAGCGCAGCACCTTCCTGATCGACGGCAATGGCGTGCTCGCGCGCGAATGGCGCAAGGTCAAGGCTGACGGCCATGCCGCCGAGGTGCTGGCCGCCGTGAAGGCGCTGGGCTGAGCTCAGCCCTTGCGGATGCGGAAGCTGGTGATGCCGTCGGCATCCGTGCCCTGTTCGAGCAACTGATGACCAGCCTGACGCAGAAAGGCGGGAATATCACGCAGGGCACCGCTGTCGGTGGTCAACACCACCACCTCGTCTCCCGTTGTTCGCTGATGCAGGGCCTGTTTCAGGCGCAGCAGGGGCAAGGGGCAGCGCAGTCCGCGCAGGTCCAGGGTATCCATCGGGGGCGCTCTCGCGATTTTCGATCGGCCCGTGTCATGCTGTGCGGGCCCGTGCTTTATCTTACCATGAGGGACTTGCCCGCCATGCGCGGCCAGGCCACGAAACCCGACTTCACCACGCGCCCAGCGCTGGGAGCTCACGCCGGATGACCGTTACCACCGCCAGGCCGCTGCTGGCCACGGCCCTGATGCTGGCCATAGCCGGCAACGCAACGGCAGCCAGCGAACTGCCCGTCATCGCCCCGTCCGCTCCGACAGCCGATCCGGCCATTGCCCCGGTGACACCCGCCGGCAGCAAGAGCAGCAGCAACCAGCCCGGTCCGACACGTGCCAATGCCGCCGCCAGCCTGCCCGAACTGGGCCAGCCTGCCGACCTCATCGCCGACCGCGACACCGAGTCACACCTCGGCCAGGCCTGGTTGCGCCAGCTGCGCGCCAGCACCGCGCTCTGGCCGGACCCGCTGGTGCGCGACTACATCGAGGCGCTGAGCTATCGCCTGGCGCTGCATACGCAGCTGGTCGATCCGCAGTTCACCGTGGTCATCATCGATGATCGCGAGGTCAATGCCTTTGCCGTGCCCGGCGGCATCGTCGGCGTCAATACCGGACTCATACTCACCGCCGAAAGCGAGGACGAGCTGGCCGGCGTCATGGCGCACGAACTCGGACATCTCAGCCAGCGCCATTTCGCGCGCTCGCAGGAAGCCAACAAGTACAACCAGTGGATCGCCCTCGGCGGCCTGCTCGCCAGCATCGCCGCCGCTTCCGCCGGCGGCAGTTCGGGCGGCAACCTGGGCATGGCCGTGGGCATGTCGGCACAGGCCGCCGCCGCGCAGAACCAGCTGCGCTACAGCCGCGCCTTCGAACAGGAAGCCGACCGCATCGGCATGCAGACGCTGACCCAGGCCGGCTACGACCCGCGCGCCATGCCCAATTTCTTCCTGCGCCTCGAACGTGCCACGCGTCAGCTCGGCTACATGCCGGAATTCCTGCTCACGCATCCGCTGACCACCAGCCGACTCTCCGACCTCGAACGCCGCGTCAACGACTGGCCACGCCAGCTCAAGATCGATGATCCGGAATTCCGCCTCATCCAGGTCCGCCTGCAGGTGGCCTACAGCACGCAGCTCGATGAAATGATCCGGGCCTTCCAGGAGGCCCTGAAGTCGCCCAATGCGCCACCGGCCAGCCGCCTCGGCCTGAGCCTGGCGCTGCTGCGCAACAACCAGGTCGACGAGGCCGCGAGCGCGCTCGCGCCCCTGCTCGCCAGCGACCCGTCACGTCTGGACTACCGCATCACCGCCATCGACATCGCGCTGGCGCGCCGTGACTATGCCGGCGCGCTGAAGCTGAGCGAACAGGCCGTGGCGCTATTCCCGAACCAGACCAGCCTGCTCGACCGCATGACGCGGGCGGCGCTGCCGCTGAACCGGACCGACCACCTGCGGCCCCTGCTCGACCGCGCCGTGCGCGAACACGCCAACGACCCGCTGCTGTGGCGTCTGCTGTCGGACTGCGCGGCCAGCCAGCAGGATGCCCAGACCGTGTTCCGCGCGCGCGCCGAAATCCTCTTCCTGACCAATCGTCAGAAGCCGGCGGAAGAACAGATGAAGAATGCGCTGCGCATGGCGCGTGACAACTACTCGCTGACCGCGCATCTGGACCAGCGTCTGGACGAGATGCGCCGGCTCGACGCCGAATTCAAGCGCTGACACCTAGGCAGTGACCGGCCCGGACCCGGGCCGGCCTGAAGCGCCTGCTCAGCCGCCGCGGGCGCGCTTGAGCTCGGCCGAGAAGTCGAGCATGCGCTGCAGCGGCACCATGGCCTTGAGCCGCACCGCCTCGTCGACGAAGATTTCCTGGCCGCCGTGCTCCAGCACCTCGGCCAGGTTGTCGAGCGCGTTCAGCGCCATCCACGGGCAATGCGCGCAGGAACGGCAGGTCGCGCCCTTGCCGGCGGTCGGCGCCTCCATGAACTCCTTGCCCGGCGCCGCCTGCTGCATCTTGTAGAAGATGCCGCGGTCGGTGGCGACGATGAACTGCTTGTTGGGCAGGCTCTTCGCCGCCGCGATCAGCTGCGAGGTCGAACCAACGGCATCGGCGATGTCCACCACCGACGCCGGCGACTCCGGATGCACCAGCACGGCGGCATCGGGGAACTGCTTCTTGAGGTCGAGAATGCCGCGCGCCTTGAACTCCTCGTGGACGATGCAGGAAGCATCCCAGAGGATCATGTCGGCACCGGTGACCTTCTGCACATAGCCACCGAGATACTTGTCCGGCGCCCAGATGATCTTCTCGCCGAGACCGGCCAGGTGATCGACGACATCGACCGCGATGCTCGATGTCACCACCCAGTCCGCCCTCGCCTTCACCGCCGCCGAGGTATTGGCGTAGACCACCACGGTGTGATCGGGATGCTCGTCGCAGAACGCCGTGAAGGTATCCGCCGGGCAACCCAGATCAAGCGAGCAGGTCGCCTCCAGCGTGGGCATGAGCACACGCTTCTCGGGGTTGAGGATCTTGGCGGTCTCGCCCATGAACTTGACCCCGGCCACCACCAGCGTCTTCGCCGGATGGGCATTGCCGAAGCGCGCCATTTCCAGCGAATCGGAGACGCAGCCACCGGTTTCCTCGGCCAGCGACTGCAGCTCGGGGTCGGTGTAGTAGTGGGCGACCAGAACGGCATCCTCGCGCTTGAGCAGCGCCTTGATGCGTTCGCGCAGGGCCAGCTTTTCCGCGGGCGTGTGCGTGTCCTTCACCTCGTGGAGATGATCCAGATGCTCCTGAACCAGGCGCTGGGCGGCGGGATCGACTGGCAGACTCATGGCACCCTCGCGATACGGCAGTGAAAAAGGACAAGGGTCGGGATTCTAGCGCAGCAGGCGGCCAAGGGCACCCTCCGGGTGCGCCGTTACCAGCGCATCAGGACCGCGCCCCAGGTGAAGCCGGAACCAAACGCCACGGTGCAGACCAGATCGCCGGGCTTGACCTTGCCGAGCGCCCTCGCCTCCGAGAGACACAGCGGGATGGTGGCGGCCGTCGTGTTGCCGTACTTCTGGATATTGTTGTGGACCTTGCTGGCATCGAGACGCAGCAGCTTCGCCACCATTTCGCTGATGCGCAGGTTGGCCTGGTGCGGGATCAGCATGTCCAGGTCGGAAACGGCCAGACCCTGTTTTTCCAGGACCTCCTGAACCGCCTCGGGCATGCACTTGACCGCCGTCTTGAAGACCTTCTGACCTTCCATGTTGGGGAATATGCGCGCCTCATCGATGTCCTGATGGGTGATGAAACCTTCCCTGCCTGCGGCCACGCCGGGCCACTGCATGGCCAGGCATTCGGCATCACTGCCATCGGAGTGCATGCAGCTGGACAGAATGCCTCGTGCCGGGTCGTCGCTGACCCCGATCACGGCGGCCCCCGCTCCATCACCAAACAGGACCGAAACGGTGCGTCCGCGCGTTGACTTGTCCAGCAGGCGGGAATGCACCTCGCTGCCGATCAGCAGAATCTTCCTGTACTGGCCGGCGCGGATGAAGCTGTCGGCCATCTGCAGGCCGTAAACGAAACCGGCGCATTGCTGGCGGATGTCGAAGGCCGGCACATGACCAATGCCCAGCTCGCGCTGAATGAGCACACCGCAACCGGGAAAGTAGTAGTCCGGCGACAAGGTGGCGTAGATGATGCAGTCGATCTCGGCCGCGTCGCAGCCGGCATCGGCCAGCGCCATTCGGGCGGCCTTGAGGCCCATCGTGAAATTGCCGTCCTCAGGCCCGACCCAATGCCTCTGCTCGATGCCGGAACGCTCCACGATCCACTCGTGGCTCGTGTCCATCATCTTCGTCAAGTCGTGGTTGGTGACGACCTGGGAGGGTACATGGATGCCAAGGCCCAGAATGCGTGCGCGCGGTGCGTTCATGATCCGTCTCGATATTATGTGTGGCGCGGTCATGCCCTTGGGGCCGCTTCGAGAGGGCCCGTTCGAGAGAACCAGTCGCAAGCCGGCAGCACCCGGAAATGACAGACGCACTGCCGATTAGACGGTGCCGGGACAGCAAAGCCCCCTAGCAAAAGGTGGGGTTTAAGGCCTGAACCCTCTTGCCAGCTCATCGACCACGCGGGCCGCCGGCCATATTGTGTCTATGTGGCTGACGCACTCGCCGGCATAGACCGGGGTGACCTCGATCAGTCGCGCGTCCATGCCGGCGACAAGAGGCTGCGGAGAGTAGATCGGGAGACCCGGCCTCTGTCGCCTGGTCAGACTTTCGACGAGCTCGAGCGGCGTGGCTTTCGCGCCCCATCCGGACAGCCAGTTGAAGGCGCGGATGCTCCGGCGTGGCTGACCACTGCCATCACACCAGCGGCTGAGCGCCTGGTTGACCAGCACGCGATGCGGAGCCGGCCAGCCGGCGCCGAACAGGGTCGTCACCACGGTCACATCGGCCTCCGTCAGACGGCTCTTGTAAACCGCATGCGCACCGCTTTCGTCCGTCATGAGAAAGCGCGTGCCGCACGACACACCATCCGCGCCCAGCGCACGCGCCCAGGCGGCCGAATCGCCATCCCAGACTCCGCCCGACGCGATGACGGGGACACTGCGAAAGCGCTCGCGCATCCTGGGCAGCAGCGCCTCCAGACGCTCGCTGCCGCGCACATGACCACCGGCCTCGAAGCCCTGCACGATCAGTGCATCGGCACCGGCGGCCAGAACGCGCTCCGCCTCCAGCTCCGTGCCGACCTGATAGATGACGCAGGTCCCAGCATCCTTGAGCGCCCTGACCACGGCGGCATCGAAACCGTAGAACAGCGTGACGACGGGAACCTTGTGCCTCAGGCAGGCCTGGACATGGGCACGATGCACAAAGGGCATGAGCAGGTTCACCGCATAAGGCTTGCCCTGCAGCAGAGACCTGGTGCGCTCGATGTCACGTTCAAATCGTTGCGGCGGAGCAAACCCCAGCGTGCCCAGACCGCCGGCATTAGACACGGCCACCGCCAGTTCGGCGGTCGCCACCCCTCCTCCCATGCCTGCCTGCAGGACGGGATGCTCAATCGACAACAGGCTGCGCAGATCCATGAAGCCCCCTAGTTCCTGGTAACCGGCTGATCAGCACCCCGGGCAGAGCTGTTCCAGCCCTCAGTCAATCCTTGCTGCGAAACGCCCACGTGCAGAGACTGCCGGCCACGGCAGCCACGAGCCAGGATGCCCAGACCGGAACCTCGAAGCTGCCGATGTGAACCGGCAGTTGCATGAGCGCGCGGGATATCTGAACCACGGTGATGATCGCGAAGATCATCCCGGAAACGGCAACGTAGGTCTTCATGACTACCTCCGCTTCTGTGCTGCCCGGTGCACTTCATCAGGGCCGGGCGCAGCTCGCAAACAGACCGAATGCAGACTTCCAGTTTGTCACCGAACCAGAGACAAAAGCGACTCTTGCCGACTGGGGGAGCTGACTCACTGCCTCCTGCAGCACGTTGTCAGGTGTCATTGAGCACATCTTCAATGCATGAAAACCAATGCCCCATAAATCAAGACGGCCGATGAGAGTATCAGGAGCCCGGTCAGATCACCGGTGGTCATTGTCCCGGCTGTAGACGTGCCCTCCAGGATGGCAAGCCTTCTCTGGCGATGGATGAGGAAAAGAGGGACAAACAGGCTGATGGCAATGAAGAGCCCGGCCAGGATATAGAGCCAGACTCCGGGAATTTCCAGGCGTCTGGCCTCGAGGATCATCCAGACAACAACCGCCAGCACCAGGAATATGATGTCGATGGCAATGAAGCGGCTGGACTCATTCACCATGAGGTCCGTCCAGAAGCGGACAGTGCCTTCAAAGAAGCCGTATTGCTTCAGGGGCTCGAGAATCTGGCCCCACGTTCCGATGAAAGCAAGCACGCCGATGATGGCGTAAACCACACTGAGCTGGGATCGAGATATGGTCATTTGCAACTCCTTGGAACTGGCAGGGGGGAGCTAGGGCAACTAACGACGCGGCTGAGCCCTTGGTTGGACCTGACTGAGCCCACGCTGTATATCCGCTACACGACAAAAGACCATGGCAGCCACCGCTCCGCAAATGCCACATACAGCGTATGCCCACCACTGAACGACGTCACTGGGAAAGTTCTCGTAAGTAACCAGGAGCGGATAGCCCAGAGCAATGCCAACGCCACCGATGAAGGACGATGCCCAAGTGATGCGTCCGAGTGCCCGCAGCAGGAGATAGGACGGGACCGCAAGCAGCACCGTAGCGCCGAAGATGATGACGCCACCATACAGGCCGAAATGAAGCGCCCCTCTCCAGGCCGGTTCAGACGACTCAGAAAATGGCCACAGTGCCAGGACGAAGAGCATGAGCGTGGCCAGAGCTGCCGCAGCCGCTGCTGTGAACGCGAGAGCAACTCTCATGGTCAGGTTTAACACCTAAGCTCACCCGACCACGGAGCCTCGCGAAGCAAGGCCTAGTGGTCGGGGCAGCGATTTGCTGGGCCAGGATCACTATTTGGCGGGGGCTTCCGTGGGCGTAGCATCAAGAGGCGACTCAAAGGCGATGAAAAGCACGCACGGCGCGCCTTTGGCACAGACAGCCTTGTGCGGCTTCTTTGCTGGCCCATAGGCATAGGTGCCGACTTTCAGTTTTGCAGGTGCCTGCCCCTCGTAGGTGACTTCCAGCTGGCCAGATACCAGCACCATGCGCTCAGGCGAGCTATGGATGTGGCCCGGGATGCTGGAACCCGGAGGCACCTTGAAGAAAACATCTACGTTCGGCTTTGAAGGGTCGCCATGAAGCACAGCAATTTCGCAGCCCTTTGGCAAAAACGGCGGGCATGGCCCCCATTTGAGCTGAGGATCTTTGAACGTATAAGCCAACGCGGATTCCGATGCCGATTCTTGCGCTGCTACAGCCGAGTTGAGAGGCAGCAACAGAGCCAATGAAAAAGCTGCAAGCGTCCTGGACATTGCACACCTCCGACCTATGCGAATGGATACAGCTACAAAAATCCCAACTTAGATTCAACCGCAGAAGTACGGTGTAATACGTTCGG
This sequence comes from Perlucidibaca sp., assembly GCA_023265995.1. Classification (GTDB taxonomy): domain Bacteria; phylum Pseudomonadota; class Gammaproteobacteria; order Pseudomonadales; family Moraxellaceae; genus Perlucidibaca. The sequence goes on along the minus strand of JAHFSA010000003.1, from coordinate 322,338 downwards.
CTTGCTGCATAAGGCGGGGGAGCGAGGGGAAAACCAAAGGCTTCAATGCCCTGAAAAAGCAGACGCAGCACTCCTTGCCGACAAATACCGCATATCCTCTGTCACCGAGCATGCCATGCCAGAGCAGCCCGGACAATCCTGCTGCATAACATCCCCGATGGGCGAAACCGCCAGATACAGCTGGAGTTCCACCGACTCGAACGGCACTGTCACGATGTCTGATTTCACCTGCCGGAAACAACAAGGCCGCTTCTCAGCGGCCTTATCACCTCACCCCTTCTGTGCCGCCCCCTGCGCAGGAGCATCCACCGGACGTTCCCACTCGGGCGGCGCCCAGACGTGCTTCAGGCGCAGCCACAGCGAGCCCGGCTTGCGCATGTCCTTCACCATGTCCAGGAACTCGTGCAGGTTGAGCGTGATGATGTTGTCGCTGCGGACCTGACGCACGATACCGTAATCCACTGCTTCCTTCTCTTCGGCGAAGGTGCCGAACAGGCGGTCGAAGATGATCAGCACACCGCCGAAGTTCTTGTCGATGTACTGCGGGTTGCGGGCGTGGTGCACGCGGTGGTGCGACGGCGTCACGAAGATGTACTCGAACCAGGCCGGCAGCTTGCGCACGGCTTCGGTGTGCACGAAGAACTGGTAGCCGAGGTTGACCGCGTACATGGCCAGGGTCATCTCCGGACTCACGCCGATGAGCATGAGCGGGGTGAAGAACAGCCAGTAGCCGGTCAGCGAGTAGAGCATGCTCTGGCGCATGGCCGTGCTCAGCGTCATGTGTTCGCCGCTGTGGTGCACGACGTGGGCGCACCAGAACCAGCGCACGCGGTGGCTGGTGCGGTGGAAGACGTAGTAGCAGAGTTCGAGCAGGATGAAGAGCGGAACGATGGTCCAGCCGTTCACCGGCACGTCATAGAAGCGCTGGGCATAGACCCAGTGCATGGCGGCCATGAAGATGAAGGCGTGCACGACCAGCTCGAAGGCCTGGTAGCTGGCACCGAGGTTGAGGTTGGTCAGGATGGGCTTGAGCTGGCCCTTGAAGTACTTGTCCTGGCCACGGCGGATCATGACCCGCCACTCGACGAAGAACGCACCCAGGAACAGGGGCGTGAGCGCGATCAGGATGACCTGCTTGGTGTCGACCGGGAAGCCGGTGAGCTGTTCCAGCCAGTGCACCATCTGGTACAGCCGCATTTCAATGTCATGCATCGGGTGACCCTCCTTTGATGCCACCAGAATACGCCGGCAGCGACGGGATGGCTTGACGGTCACGGCCATTTTTTTGACACTTGTCGCCATGACCGACAGCATCGCCGTCGCCACGCGCGATCAGGACAGCCCCGTCGAGGGCAATATCAGCACCGCCTATCTGGCCGTGCTCATCGACTATCTGCGTCCGTACGGGCTCGACCTCGCTACCCTGCCCGGCGGCTCCGCCCTGCTGCAGGCCGCCCAGGACGCCATCGTCATGCCGGTGCATGGCTGGCGCGAGCTGCTGCATCAGGTCGCGCAGCGGCTGGGTCAGCCGGATCTGGGCCTGCGCCTGGGCCGCTCCGCCCGCCTCGCCCACCTCGGTCTGCTCGGCTATGTCCTGCAATCATGCGGCACCCTGGGCGCCGCGCTGGAGCGCATCCAGCGCTACGAGCGCCTGGTCAACGACATCAACCGTCTGCACTGGTCACTGGGTGGCGACGAGGTCGTTCTGCGCTGGGGCATGGAGCGCGGACGGCCGGGGGCGCTGGTGGATGAATGCGCCATCGCCACCCTGCTGCAGGTGACGCGGCAGATCAGCGGGCTGCACGACGCCCCGGTGGCGGTGAGCTTCGTCAATCCGGCACCAGCCGACATTGCGCCCTACGAGGAGTTCTTCGGCATTACGCCTCGCTTCGCCCAGGACGAGACACGCATCAGCTTTCCGGCGCTCCTGCTGCAAATGCCGCTGCAGCATCCTGACCCGCATCTGCTCGGGCTGCTGGAGAAACAGGTCGACGAGTTGCTGGCGCAGTTGCCGGAGGAAGCCGATTTCGTTCAGAAGGTGCGCCGCCACATGGGGCAACGCCTGCGCCAGCAGCATGTCAGCCTGGCCGCCATCGCCACTGACATGCATGTGTCCGAGCGCACGCTGCACCGGCGACTGCAGGAGTCGGGCACGAATTTCAGGGCATTGTGGGAGAGCACGCGCCAGCATCTGGCCGAGGAGTATCTGCGCGATCACCGTCTCACGCTGACGGAGGTTTCCAGCCTGCTCGGCTTTTCCGAACAGAGCGCCTTCACGCGTTCGTTCCGGCGCTGGACCGGCCAGGGCCCGAAGGCCTGGCGGTCCCTGCACTGACAGCTCAGTATTCGATGGCGCGCGGCAGCGTCTTGGCTTCCGCCACCCAGCGCTCGACTTCCGATTCCGCCGGCACGCGACGGGTCAGGTTCTTGGCTTCGTTGACCTCGGCCAGCTTCTTCGCCAGGTTGGCCGGCACACGCTGCGCCAGCTCGGGCACGGTATCGACACCGGCGGCCTCAAGCAGGTCGGCGTATTCCGCGCCTATGCCCTTGATGCGCGTCAGATCGACCTTGTTGGCGAACTTCAGGATCAGCTTGTCGGCAATTTCCGTCTTCGCGGCCAGATCCTTGCGACCGGCCGGCGTGCGCGCCGCCGCCAGCAGACTGTCCGTATCCTTGATGCCGGCAGCCGTCAGCTTGCCTGCGTAGACCGGACCAATACCCTCGACATCATCTATCTTCTTGTTCGACATGAAACAGCTCCTTGTGGATAGTCTGCTGCCCGAGCATAAACCAGCTTCGTGACAGCACAAGCACAGGAACGCCTCAGACCGACAACGGTTTCATCTGCGGGTCAAAATGCGCCAGCGACGGCATGACCAGCGGCTCCAGCGCATCCAGTCCGTGCAGGTACTGGCGGTACTGGCCGAGGATGTCGCTGCGCACTTCCGGGCTGAGATAGGGAATGTGATAGCCGACGAACGGCGGCAGCACGGTCATGCCGATGTAGCCGAAAGTGCCCTGCAGCACCGGCTTGAGAATCTGCTGGATGTCACCGTGAATGCCGTCGGGCGCCATCATGTAGTCGCGGCCGCCGCAGGTCAGCGCCAGCAGCGCGCGCTTGCCTGCCATGCCGCCGCGATCATAGATGCGGCGACCGCCGTAGATGCGGCCGGACACCAGCACGCGGTCGATCCAGCCCTTCATGATGGCCGGCACCGAGAACCAGTACAGCGGGAAGCTGAAGATCACCAGATCGGCCGCCTGCAGCTTGACCAGCTCGGCTTCGATGTCCGGCGCCAGGGTGTCGGCGTCGGCATTGGCGCGCTGTTCGAGGGCGTAGTTCAGGTATTCCGGGTTGCCGCGCGTGCCGAAATCGGCGGCGCTGGCGATCGGGTTCCAGTTCATGGCGTAGAGATCCGACACCACGACTTCATGGCCGGCGGCGGTGAAATCGGCGACGGCGGCATCCTTCATGGCGGAGGTGAAGGAATTGGGTTCCGGGTGGGCGTGGACAATGAAGACGTTCATGACGATTCCTGGCTGTGACAGATCAAGAGTTTGCCGGCTGCGGGCGGATGGCCGACCACCAGATGGTCCAGAGCAGACCAGCCTGGATGATCAGGCGGATGCCGTAGAGCGCGGCCGGAAAATCGGGGAAGAGCTCGGGATGCAGCCACATGTGGACATTGGCCGGGGTGACCGCGAGCGTGAGCAGGAACAGGCCGGCGCCGGCGGCGCGACGCAGTTCGGGACGCAGCAGGCCGAAGGCGCCGAGGAGCTCGAAGATGCCGCTGACATAGACGGCCGCGAGCGGCCAGGGAATGTAGGGCGGCACGATGCTGACGAAGAAGCCGGTCATGAAGAAATGACCGATGCCTCCCAGGAAGAACCAGCCGAAGACGAAGGCCAGGGCCAGTTTGCGCGGGGTCGTCATGAGCATTGCTTCCTGTGGCAGGGCTGGAAAGCCGCGAGCGTAGAGCAGAACGCGCGGCGAGAAAAGGTCACAGGGCGGGAGCACTGCCCTGCCCCCGTCCGCGCCCGCCGCTGCGCCGCCTCGGTTCAGCGATAGGTGTGGCCGTTGTGGCGCAGCCAGCCGGCGGCATGACGGCCACCCGGATCACGATGCGTCCAGTGCAGCACGCCCCCCTTCTCGCTCCACTCGTATTCACCGAGGAAGGCCAGGGTGTCGCCGGCGGAGATGTCCTCGACACGCGGCGCCAGGTCGATGTTGTGGGCGATCAGGATGACCTGGCCATGGGCCCGGTCCGGGCCCAGACGCACGAGCAGGCGCTGGTGACGACTGCCCTGGTTGTCATCGGGCAGGACCTTGATGACGCGACCGCTGCCGCTGAGCTGGATGTTGCTGCGATGCTCGGCGAAGGCACGGGCGAAGGCCTCGCTGCCGTCATCGCCGGTGGCGGACTCGGCGCCGCTGTCGCGGCCGGCGTCATTGGCGGTCTGGTCCCCGGCTGCGGCGGGCTCGGCCGGGGTGATCGCCGTGGTTGTGGCGGTCGGAGCGCCGTGCCCTGCATCGCTGTGCCCTATGCGATCGCGCTGGCTGAACAGGCCCAGCAGCAGAAGCAGGCCCAGCCAGAGCCAGTATGGCGAGCGGCCCTTCATCGATTGACATCCACCACGACACGGCCGCGCACGCGACCGGCCATGAGTTCGCCGGCCATGGCGATGACTTCATCGAGGCCGATCTCGGCGGCGGTGATCAGCGCCAGCTTGTCGGCCGGCAGATCACGGGCCAGACGCGCCCAGGCCTGCTCGCGCGCGGCGCGCGGCGCCATCACGCTGTCGATGCCGATCAGGCGCACGGCACGCAGGATGAACGGTGCCACGCTGGCCGGGAAATCCATGCCCTGGGCCAGACCGCAGGCGGTGACGACACCACCGTAGCGGGTCTGCGCGCAGGCATTGGCGAGGGTATGCGAGCCGACACAATCGACCACCGCTGCCCAGCGCTCCTTCTGCAGGGGCTTGCCCGGCTCGCTCAGGGTCTGGCGGTCAATGACCTCGGCGGCGCCCAGCGCAGTCAGGAAGGCGGCTTCGCCGGCCTTGCCGGTGGACGCCACGACACGATAGCCCAGATGCGCCAGGATGGCCGTCGCCACCGAGCCGACGCCACCGCTGGCGCCGGTGACCAGCACCTCGCCATCACCCGGACGCAGGCCCTGCTGTTCCAGCGCCAGCACTGACAGCATGGCGGTGTAGCCGGCGGTGCCTATGCTCATGGCGGCGCGCGGCGACAGCGCCTCGGGCAGACGCACCAGCCAGTCGCCCTTGAGCGAGGCCTGCTGCGCCAGACAGCCCCAGTGCGTCTCACCGACGCCCCAGCCATTGAGAATGACGCGATCGCCTGGCTGCCAGTCGGGATGGCTGCTCTCCAGTACGGTGCCGGCGCCATCGATGCCGGCGACCATGGGCCACAGACGCACCACCGGCGAACGGTTGGTGATGGCGAGGCCATCCTTGAAGTTCAGGGTCGAATGACTGATGGCGACGCGGACATCGCCGGCCGGCAGGCTGCTGTCATCGAGGCTGGCAAGCGCGGCCTGGAAGCCGGCATCGGTCTTGGAAAGCTGGATGGCGCGAAAGGACATGCGGAACTACCGTAGGCTGCGGGACGGCACTGATAGTCCTGCGCACGCCGGCAAATGACAAGCCTCCGGATGCGACATTTGCCGCACCGGAGAACATGCCCCGAACTCAGGCGTAGTCGTCTATGCCGTCGCCGGAGCCCGCCACGCGCAGCACGCGTACCACGGCCTCGCCATCATTGGCGGCACGCGTCGCCGGGCCGCTGCCGGACTGTCCGCGCGACTGCGCATCACCGCCCTGCTGGCCGCCCTGGGACGAACCGGAGGCCAGGCTGAAGCCATCCTGACGTGCCGGCATCTGGCTCATCTTGACGTCATCGAGACGCAGGCCGTGAGCTTCGAAGGCGCCGGCCAGGCGTGGCAGCGCCGACTCGATGAGCTCGCTGGTGGCGGCATGACGGGCGGCGAATTCGACGCTGGCAGCCTGCTCGTGCAGGCTGATCCTGACGTGAATGGGTCCGAGATCTTCGGGATTGAGCTGCAGACTGGCGGTCTGCGTGCCCTGCTGCGCCAGCGTCACCAGATGCTGGCTGAAGGCATCTCCCCAGTCCGGGCTGAGCAGCGCATGCTGCGGCAGGCTGATAAGCACCGGCTCGCGCACGCCGCTGGCAGCCGGCTGGCCGGGCAGCGACAAGGCGGTCAGCTCGGGGGCTGATTCCAGCGCCTGCACCTGGCGGCCTTCGCGGCTGCGCAGCAGACCTTCCAGACCCTGACTGACCAACTGCCAGCCGGCAGCCGCCGGAGGGGCGCCGGCGCCACTGCCGGCAAAGGTCGCCGCCAGACTGGCCGCCGACGGCAACGGCCGGCTGTTGGCATCACGCTCCGTCATGGCCGCAGGGGCCCGGGCTGACGCAGCAGCCAGGCTGTCGCTGCCGGCCGCCGTTTGCACGGCAGAGGCCAGGTCGTCAGTGACGGTCTGGGCGGATGGCAGCGCGGCCTGACCGGGAGTACCGGCGTTGCCGGTCGCCAGGCGCACGGCCATGCCGAGCGCGGTCGCATTGCCGCCGCCCGTGCCATTGCCGAGACCGGCTGCCAGGCTGATCGTGTCGTCATGCAGAGGCGCCGGCAGCGGCAGAGCCACCAGCCAGTCCGGCAGGCTCTGACCGAGCGCGGCAGTGGCGGAGTCATCATCCGTGCTGCTGCCGGTGTCGCCGCCATCACCAAAGCCATCGCCGCTGTCGCTGCCGGTTTCGCTCAGCTCGGTGCCGGTCGTCGTGGCATCGGCCAGTCCCAGTCCGGGCAGCATGAGCGCCAGTGCTTCACCGGCATCAGTAACGGCTGGTGCGGCCGGAGTGGTCAGCAGCGCCGACAGATCGGTCGCGATCAGCGCCGTGCTGGCGGCGGCATCGGCCTCGGGCAGCATGGTGGTGAGTATGGCGTTGAAGGCCGCCCCGCTCTCGCCATTGCCGGCGGCTGGCGCGGGCGTGCCGGCGCTGCTGGCGGAAAGGTCGGTGCAGGCGGTCAGTGCGGGGGTCATCATGAGCGGTCTCCGGCCACTGCGGCCTGGGCTGGGTCGTCACGGCGCATCCAGGCCAGGCGCTGCCCGGCCAGATCATCAGCGCGATGCTGCGCCGCGCGTTCATGTGCGGTGTGTTCCTCGTGGCGATAGCGCTCGGCGAGATCGGCCAGGCTGTCGCGATAACGGCGCGCCGCCATCCATTCCTGACGCAGCACGGTGGCGCTGCGTTGCAAACGCTCGACCTCGGCCTGCTGCTGGCGCATGGCATCGTGCAGACGTTCGAGAAAGTGTCGCGAGGCCTGCAGCTGCACCAGATCGAGCGCGACGCTGCCGGCGCTGTTGCCGCGCTGGCGATAGTCCTCGGCGTAATCCTGCAGCTGGCAGAGCTTGGCCTGGGCATCGTCGATGCGCTGCTGGGCCGCGCCGCAGCGGCGCAGGCTTTCCTGCTCCTTGCGGCTGGCCAGTTCCAGTACCGGCTGCATGCGCTTCGATCGCTTCATCATGTCATTCTCCGGTCAGCACGTTCGCTATGCCTGTGGCGGGAAAAGCTGGTCGAGCTGGTCGCCGGCGAGCAGGACATCCACTGCTTCGTCGGTGTCCTGCTGCAGGTAGGCGGCCATCACCGGTTGCAGGCGTATGGCCTCGTCTATGCGCGGATCGCTGCCGCGCTGGTAGGCGCCGATGGCGATCAGGTCGCGGTTCTGCTGATAGGTCGCCCAGGTCTGGCGGAACTGCCGCACCAGCTGGCGATGCGGCTTGTCGATGATGTCGTTCATGGCGCGGCTGACCGACTGCTCGATGTCGATGGCCGGAAAATGCCCGGCCTCGGCGAGATGGCGCGAGAGCACGATGTGGCCGTCGAGAATAGCGCGCGCGGAGTCGACGATGGGGTCCTGCTGGTCATCGCCTTCGGCCAGCACGGTATAGAAGGCAGTGATGGAGCCGCCGCCGGCAGGACCGTTGCCGGCGCGTTCAACCAGAGCCGGCAGGCGCGCGAAGACACTGGGCGGATAGCCCTTGGTCGCCGGCGGTTCGCCAACGGCGAGCGAGATTTCACGCTGGGCCTGGGCGAAGCGCGTGAGCGAATCCATGAGTAGCAGGACCTGCCTGCCCTCGTCGCGGAAATGTTCGGCAATGGCGGTGGCGACCCAGGCCGCGCGCAGGCGCATGAGCGGCGCATGGTCGGCCGGCGTGGCGACGACGACGGCGCGCGCCATGCCTTCCGGCCCGAGTATGTGATCGACGAATTCCTTGACCTCGCGGCCACGCTCGCCGATCAGCGCGACGACGATGATGTCGGCCTGGGTGAAGCGGGTCATCATGCCGAGCAGCACGCTCTTGCCGACGCCGGAGCCGGCGAAGAGACCGAGGCGCTGGCCGCGACCGACGCAGAGCAGGCCGTTGAGGGCACGGATGCCGACATCCAGGGGTTCACGTATGGGTTCGCGGCCGAGCGGGTTGAGCGGCTTGGCGATCAGCGGCCGGCGCTGGCTGACCTGCAGCGGGCCCTTGCCGTCGAGCGGACGCGAAGAGGCGTCGATGACGCGGCCGAGCAGACCGTCACCCACCGGCACGCCGGGTTCGGCCGGCACGGCGATGACGCGGGCATTGGGATTGATGCCGGCGAGTTCGCCGGTGGGCATGAGCTGCAGACGCTCGCCGCTGAAGCCGACGACCTCGGTCTCCAGCCAGCCGCCGTCGCTGGTCTCGATCAGGCAGCGCGAGCCCATGGCGGCCTTCAGGCCTTCGGCCTCGATGAGCATGCCGACTATGCGGCGCAGCTGACCTTCGACCAGCGGCGTGGCCGCCGCCGACAGGCGTTCACGACGCTCGGCCAGGCGTTCGGCCCAGCGGCGCGCCGAGGCGCTGGCCACCGGATCGGAGGTCATCGCGGGCCGGCTCGCAGCAGGCGGGCGTCATCGCCGGCCAGGGTCATCATGGCATCGTCGAGACGGGTCTCGACGCGGGCATCGACATGCGTGCTGCCGCTGTCGAGCAGGCAGCCGCCACGCGTGATGGCGGCATCCTCCACGACATGCCACTGCACGTCGCCGTGCGCCGGCAGATGTTCGGCCACCAGATGGGCATCTTCGGGATGCAGATGTATGCGGACATGGCGACTGGTCACCGGCAAGGCCGCCACGGCTTCGCGGATGACATCCAGCACCTGCTCCGGGCCGGCCTGCAGCTCGGTCATGATGACGCGGCGGGATACGGCGAGGACGAGATCGAGCAGCTCCTGCTCGACCGTGTCATCGAGCGCGGCCAGCGGCTGTGCCAGATGCGTGACCAGTTGCTGCCAGCGCTCGGCCTGCAGACGCAGTTCGCCGCGCGCGGCCTGGCGGCCCTCGGCCAGCCCCTGCTCCCAGCCGGCACGGCGGGCTTCGTCGCGCAGCGCCTGGACATCGACAGCGACCGGCGCATGGGTATCGGCGGCAGCCGGCGCCACAGGCGCGGCCGCGTTGCCGAGCTGCATGTCCGGTGCCTGCCAGCGTGTCCAGGCCAGGGCGGCGTTACTCGACATAGTCATCTCTCCCGCTCGCCAGCATGATCTGTCCGGCCTCGGCGAGACGACGCGCCGCCGCCACCACATCCTTCTGCGCGGCCTCGACTTCGCTCATCTTGACCGGACCGCGTGTTTCCATGTCTTCCTGCAGGATTTCGCCGGCACGCTTGGACATGTTCTTGAAGACTTTCTCGCGCATGGGCTCGACGGCGCCCTTGAGCGCCAGTGCCAGGGTGTCGCTGGCGACTTCGCGCAACAGCAGCTGCATGCCCTTGTCGTCGAGGCTGATCAGGTTGTCGAAGACGAACATGAGGTCCTGGATCTTCGTCGTCAGCGCGCTGTCGGCCTTGCCCAGGGCCGCGATGATGCGGCTCTCGGTGGCCGAGCCGACGCAGTTCATGATGCCGGCGACGGCCTTGGCGCCATCTATGGCCTTGGACTTGAACGAGCCCGACAGCGACAGCTTGTTGCGCAGAATGTCCTGCAGCTCGATCAGCGCGGCCTGCGGAATCTTCTCCAGCGTGGCGATGCGCAACACGACATCGTCCTGCAGCTCGGGGCTGAGACGATCGAGGATCATGGCGGCCTGATCCTTGGCCATGTGCGCCAGCGTGATGGCGATGATCTGCGGATGCTCGTCGCGCAGCATGTGCACGACGGTGTCGAATTCAAGCCAGCGCAGGGAGTCGATCTCGACCGGCTGGGCATCACCGAGCACGCGGTCGGCGAGATTGCGACCCTGCTGCTCGCCAAGCGTGGTGACCAGCACCTGGCGGACATAGTCGGGCACGCCCACACCCAGCGGCGTATTCGCGCGCAGGGCATGGCCGAAGTGATCGATCACGGCCAGCGCCTGGTCATTGTTGACCTCGCGGATGCCGGCCATGGCCATGCCGATTCTCTCGACAGCTTCCGAGCCGACATATTTCAGCACTTCGGCGGCACGGTCCTCGCCGAGCATGAGCAGCAGCATGGCTGCCTGCTCGCTGCCGGCCGGGGCCCGGCCCGGTTCGATATCAGGCGTCATGAGGGGTCACCCAGCTTTTCACGACCTGCGCCACCAGGCGCGGGTCTTCGCTAGCGGCATGGCGCACGGCACTCATGCGCTGCTCCAGATCATTGCCCGGCAGCGCCAGCATGGCCGGTGCGCTGCCCGCCGGAGCCGGCAGGCCCTGAGGCGTGGCGTAGCCGAGCTGGGCCAGCGCGGAGGCGCCCTCGCCCGGACCGCCGGCCAGGGCCGGCAGCTGCCCTGCCCCGGCGCCGCCCGGCAGTGCCGGAAACAGGGTCTGGCGCAGCAGCGGACGCAGCACGCCGAGCGCCACCAGCAGCACGGCGAGACCGACGAGGAGCTGCTTGGCCAGGCTGGAGAACCAGGCTTCCTGCCAGAAGCCGGGGCTGTCGGTCGCTTCCGCCGTGTCAGCCGGAGCGGTGAAGCTGGCGCTGACCACGGTGACCTTGTCGCCGCGTTCAAGCTGATAGCCGATGGCGCCCTGGACCAGTCCGTTCATACGTTCCAGTTCAACGGCATTGGGGCCGGGCTTGATGATGCGGCCACCCTTGTCATGCAGCGGCGTGCTGTCGACCACCACGGCCACCGAGAGCTTGCGGATGCTGCCGGCCGGCGTGGTGCTGTAATTGAGCACGCGGTCGATTTCGTAATTGCGCGTGATGGCCTGGGTGCTGCTGCCGTTGTCAACCTTGCTGCTGGTCGAGGCGCCGGCAACGGCATTGGCGACCTTGGCACCCGGAGCCGGCGTACTGTCGCTGGGCGGCTGGTTGCTGAGCGCGCCCGGCACACCCGCGGCGGTGCCGGGGGCATTGTCGTTGTGCGTGTTGTTGATCTGCTCGCTGCGCACCACGGCACGCTCGGGGTTGTAGCTTTCGCGGCTTTCCTGCAGCGACGAGAAGTCCATGTCTGCCGAGACCTGCACGCGCACGCGGCCGGACGGCACGATATCGGCGAGCAGATGTTCGATGCGTGTCTCGTAGGCCTTCTCGACCTGCTGGCGATAGGCGAACTGGCGGTTGCTCAGCTCCAGGGCATCATCACGCTCGACCTTGGAGAGCAGATTGCCCTGCTGGTCGACCACGGTGACCTGGTCCGCGCTCAGCTCGGGAATGCTCGATGCCACCAGATTCATGATGGCGGTGACATTCTTCTGCTCCAGCGTGCTGCCCGGGCGGATGTCGACCATGACCGAGGCGCTGGCCGGCTTGCGGTCACGCACGAACACGCTCTGCTTGGGCAGCGCCAGATGCACGCGCGAGGAACGGATCTGCTGGATGCTGTCGATGGTGCGCGCCAGCTCGACTTCGAGGGCGTGCTGATACTTGCGGGTTTCCATGAACTCGCTGACGCCGAAGCCCTTCTCGGCGCGGATCATTTCCAGGCCGGTGCCGTCCTCGCTCTGGGTCAGGCCGCTGCCGGCCAGCTTGAGGCGGGCATTGTGCAGTTCGGTCTCGGGCACCAGCAGCGCGCCGGTGTTGTCTTCGAGCTTGAACGGAATGTTCTGCGCGGTGAGCGCATCCATGACCGAGCTGGCACGTTCCGGCGCCAGGTTGCTGTAGAGCACGCGATAGTCCGGTTCACGCGACCAGAGCACGACGGCAAGTCCGGCGGCGACGGCGGCGGCGACGCCGAGCAGGAGCACGAGCTGACGCAGCCAGGGCGGCATGCCGCCGGCCATCATGCGTGTGGTGATTGCGCTGAGATTTGCTTGTGCCATTTACCCTGTCCTCGGTCCTGTCGCAGCCCGCAGCGAATCAGATCGACATGCGCATGACTTCCTGGTACGCATCAACCATCTTGTTGCGCACCTCCATCATGGCTTTGAAAGAAACATCGGCCTTCTGCAGCGAGACCATGACCTGGGTCAGACTGACCTCGCTGTCGCCGCGCTCCCAGGCAGAGGCCATGTTTCCGGCCTGCGTCTGGGTTTCATTGACCGCCTGCACCGATGCCTTGAGCATGCCGCTGAAGGAATCGCCTTCCGGTGCCACCGGCGCCGGAGCCTGCAGACCCTGAGGCCGCGCCAGTCCGCCGATCTCGGCCGGAGCCGTGGTCTGCTGACGCATGGCCCGGATCTGGCCGAGAATCTGATCCACCCCTGAAATGCCTGACATGACGCTGCCTCCCGTCCCGGCCCTGGTTTCTTACCAGGCGCCCTGCAAGCCGAACTTCTTCATCTTTTCCACCAGCGTGGTGCGCTGCAGACCGAGCAGACGCGCGGCATGCGAAACCACGCCACCGACCTGACGCATGGCCTCGTTGATGTAATTCACTTCGAGGTCCTGCAGGTACTGCTTGAGGTCCATGCCTTCCGAGGGCAGACCGGCAGAGCTGTCGCTGGCGGCATTGGCGCGGCTGGTGGTGATGGCGGCGATCAGCGGCTTGTCGAGCAGGCAGGACTTGGCGTCCTCGCCATCTTCGATGTCGGCATTGGCGGCATAGCGCGCCGGCAGGTCACGGGCACGGACCAGCTGGCCGCCATGGGTGATGCTCAGGCGTTCGACCAGGTTTTCCAGTTCACGGATGTTGCCCGGCCAGCCGTAGTGCATGAGCGCTTGCAGCGCGCCCTGGCTGAATTCGGCGGTCTGCTCGCCGAGCGCTTCGCGCTTGCGGCGGAAATGCTGCAGCAGCAGCGGCAGGTCTTCGATGCGTTGACGCAGCGACGGCACATGAATGGGGAAGACGTTGAGGCGGAAGAACAGGTCCTGACGGAAGCTGCCGGCATCGACCATGGCTTCGAGGTCACGATGGGTGGCGGCGATGATGCGGACATTGCAGCGCATGGTCTGGTTGCTGCCAACGCGTTCGTAGCAGCGTTCCTGCAGCACACGCAGGATCTTCACCTGCATGGGCAGGCTCATGTCGCCGATTTCGTCGAGGAAGAGCGTGCCGCCTTCGGCCATTTCGAAACGGCCCTTGCGGGTGGCGATGGCGCCGGTGAAGGCACCCTTCTCGTGGCCGAAAAGTTCGCTTTCCAGAAGGTCGGCCGGGATGGCGCCGCAGTTGACCGGCACGAACGGCTTGCCGACACGGTCGGAGCTGTCATGCAGGGCGCGGGCGACAACTTCCTTGCCGCTGCCGGACTCGCCCTGGATGAGCACCAGGGTCGAATGATTGGCAACCTGGGTAATCAGGCGACGGACATGAGCGATGGCCGGGGAGTTGCCGAGCGGGCTGGTGACCTTGTTATTCTGGAGCGCATTTTCGACGACACCGAGATTCATCATGAGCACCTTGCGGACCTCTGTCCGTCAACGTTTGGGCATGGGATGAATGTCGGATAATTGACGGATCGATTCAGTGTCGGTTTGGATGCTTGCTTGTGAAGATCAGGCCGGCTTTTATGCTGTTATGTAACCGGCGACCGCGGCCATGACGTGTGGCGTTACTGGCGGCCCTGACGGCTGCCAGCCACTTGTCGGCGATGCTGACGGAAGAGGAATTTCTCGAGGGCGTTGCGCATGACCTGCGGCTGCTCGGCGAGCACGGCGGAACCGGCCTGCTCGATGCGCGCCGGCAGACGCAGCGGCGCCGCCACCAGCGGATGCACATAGATCTCGATGATGCCCGACCGGCCCGCCTCCGACGGCAGCATGCTGCCATGCCAGTGGAAGCTGCGCGCGGTCAGCTTCACCGCGGCCAGCGGCGGCACCAGCTCGTACTTGTCGAGCAGGCGCGTGACCAGACTGGTGAGCAGATCGAGCTTGGCTTCGAGACGGAACAGATCCTGATGCACCGCCAGGCTGTCCTCGCTGTCGCCATGACGCGGCTGCTCCATGACGGCGAGCGCATTGAGCAGCATGAGGTTGCCCTCGTGCAGCGCGGCATACTCGGCATCGCTGAGCGCCGCCGGCATGTCCTTCCAGGCTACCGGCAGCACGCCTTCCAGGCAGATGGCCTCGGCCAGGGCCTCGTCACCCGCCTCACCGGCGTCGCCGGCCATGTCCAGCCTGTCGTTGTCACTCATGCCTTCACCTCAGATGCCGTGGTGTCGCAGATAAGCCCCGGCGGCCTTGCCGGCACGGCGGCTGGTGACTTCCTCCTCGTGCAGGTCGTCACGCTGCCGCGCCGCCAGGCGGGCGACCTCGGCATCGAGTTCAAGCATGACACGGATGCCGTCGGCCAGGGCAGTCCGGTCGATCTGCTCGGGATGCTCGTGGAAGTAGCGCTCGAGCAGCGGCCGGCGCGCCTGCTGCAGGGCCAGGGCTCCGCTCCAGTCGCCCGCCCTGGCCTGACCGAGCAGGTCATGGGTCATGGCCAGCAAGGCGTTCCAGGTCAGGCGGCCGGGACTGGCGGCGCGCGGGAAGGCAATCACTTCGGCCTGCTGCATGATGTCATCCTCCCATGGCCATGGGCATGGCGGTCTCGACCGGCACACCGTGATGGAAGCCGTCCGGAATCGCGTCCCAGGCCGACTTGAGTTCGCGCAGCAGATGCGCGCATTCGGCCAGCACGCCGTCATCGTTGCCCAGGTTGGCGAGCAGCAGGCGACGGCCGATGTAATCGTAGAGCTCATCGAGGTTGGCCGTGAGGGCATCGCTGCGGGTGCGATCCAGGCTCATGCGCAGACCTTCGACGATGCGCACGCCCCGGCCGATCTCGCGGCCCTTGCCGGCGACATCACCGCGCTGGATGCAGCCGCGCGCACTGGCGATGCGATCGAGGGCGCCATCGAAGAGCATCTGGATCAGGCGATGCGGACTCGCGGCCTCGACGCTGGCGTGGCGTCCGATGTCTGCGTAGGCACGCGTGCCCTGCCCATATCCCGTTCTCATTTTGCGTCCCCTAATGGCCTTGCCGTCTTGCCTTTTATATCGGCCGCAAGGCCCGCGACTTGAGTCCGCGGACTACAAATTTGCCAGCTGGCGACTGAGAAACGAGCTGGTGCCGGAGAGTCCGGACATAAGCTGATCGAGCGCGGTGAACTGCGCCGTGTAACGGCTTTCGAGCTTGCTCATGCGCAGGTCCAGGGCCTCGCGCTGGGCCGTCAGACTCTTGGCCTGGGCCTGCAGGCTGTCGGTGCGCGACTGTATGCTGCCCTGGCTGCTGGTGAAGCGGTCAAGGCTGGCATTCATGCGCGCCGCCAGACCATGGTCACCGCTGAAAAGCGTGGCGACATCGTTGAAGCGGGTGCTCAGCGCCTTGTCTATGCGCGTGCTGTCGACGCTCAGCGTGCCGCCCTTGGCGGCGCTGCTGATGCCCAGCTCGGCCAGGGTGTCGAGATCGACATCGGCGCCGGAAAGCGCGGAATTGATTTCGTTGCGCAGGGTCGACGCCAGCTGCTGGGTGACCGAATCGCCCTGCAACTGCCCTGCCGACTTGGTCGTGGTGTTGTAGGCCGTGAGGTCGTTGAGCTTGCTGCGCAGCTTGTTGTAGCCGCTGACGAACTGGTCTATGGCCTGGCGCGAGGTCGTGCGGTCCTCGCTGACCTTGACCTCGATGCTGGTATCGGGGTCGGCGCTGACGACGTTCAGCGTCATGCCGGCAATGGCATCGCTGAAACTGTTGCTGGCCGAGGTCAGGGTGAAGCCGTCGAGGTTGATGCGGGCATCACGCGCTTCGGTCTTCACCGTCATCGGGTTGCTGCCGGCGAGCGGGTCGTAGTTCAGCTGCGCGAGATCGCCGCTGTCGCCCGGCCCGGTGACGGCGGTCATCTTCACCGCCTGCGCGGTGCCGCTGCCAGCGGCGGTGATGACCAGATGCGTGCCGGTGCTGGCGGTGATCAGCGTGGCCTTGATGCCGGGGTTGCCGCTGGCACTGTTGATGGCATCACGTATGCCGGCCAGGCTCTGGTTGCTGCTGTCGATGTTGACGCTGAAGTTCTTGCCGCCGGCGGCGATGTCCAGCCGGCCGGTGCCGACGGCCGTGCCGGCATTGGCGAAGCCGGCCGAAGCCAGCTTCTGGGTCTGCGCCACCGCCTCGACCTTGACAACATAGTTGCCCGGCGTCGCCGTGGTGCCGGCGCTGACCTTGAGCAGATCCTCGTCGCTGGAACTGGCGTTGTGGCCCTGGAAGGTCGCCGGCTGCTTGAGCTTCTTCAGCGCATCCTGGAACTCGGCGACCGACGACTTCAATGTGCCGTAAGCCGAGAGCAGCGATTGCACGCGGGTTTCACGCGTGGCCAGACGGCCCGAGGTCGGCGCCTTCTCGGCCTGCACGAGCTGACTGACCAGGCCGTTGACGTCGAGTCCGGAACCGATGCCGGCAGATGAAATGGATGCCATGTGCGTACTCTCCCCTGGGCCATCAGGCCTGTGTGCGGAGCAGACCGCCAGCCTGACGGGCCAGCTCCTGCGCGAGTTTCAGCCAGCTTTCGCTGGGCATCTGGCGAATCACGTCGCCGGAGGCGGTATCTATGACCTTGATGACGGAGCGGCCGCTGCCTTCGTCGACACTGAAGGCGAGATGCTGCTGGTGCTGCTGCAGCAAGGCATTGAGCTGCTCGACATCGACCTCGCCCGGCGCGCCATGACTGACTGCCGGCGTCGGCTTGTCGCTGCGGCTTGTGGCAGCTGCCGCCGGCACTGACGGTGCAATGGCGGGCGGCTCGGCAACGACTGCGCGCTGTGGCGGCAGCACGCTGGTGACCAGCGCATTCAGCGATTCCATGACCTCTGTCTCCTGACCCGGTGCCCGCCTCAAGCGGCAAAGACAGACAGGGCGCGAACCTTCCGGGTCGCTCCCTGCCTGTCAGTAAGTTGGTTCCGGGGCGGCTCGCACCGCCCCGGTGCCTGCATTAACGCAGCAGGCTGAGCACGTTCTGCGGCAGGGAGTTGGCCTGGGACAGCATGGCCGTACCAGCCTGCTGCAGGATCTGCGCCTTCGACAGGTTGGCCGTTTCGGCAGCGAAGTCGGTGTCCTGGATACGGCCGCGGGAAGCCGAGAGGTTTTCCGAAGTCGTCTGCAGGTTGGCCACCGTCGAGCTGAAGCGGTTCTGGATGGCACCCAGGTTGCCGCGGGCGGTGTTCACTTCCTTCAGTGCGGCGTCGACACCAGCGATGGTCTGCTGCGCGTTGGTGAAGCTCGACACGTTCAGGGCGGAGATACCGGTGGTGGTGGTGACACTGCCCGGCGTACCGGCAGCGAAACCGCTCGAAGCCACCGTCGGAGCCGCACCACCCACTGTGATCGCAGCAGCGCTGGTGAGCGAGAGATCACCGGTGACGGCATCGTAGCTGGCGCCCACGCCAGTCTGCGAGGACACACGGTTGATCGCTTCAGCGAGCTGGCCGGCGCGTTCCTGGGCGTTGGCAGCCGAGCTGATGGCGCCGATGTCGGTACCGTTGATGGTGACATCACCGGCAGCGATGGCGGTGGCGAAACCGGTCAACGCCGTGGCATTCGCCGTGGCGGTGGTACGCGACAGGGTGCCGCCGAGAGCACCGGTCTGGACGTTGGCGATGGTGCTGATGCTGATGGTTTCACCAGCGTTGGCACCGACCTGGAAGGCGACGCCGGCGAACGAACCGTCAAGCAGCTTGGTGCCGTTGAAGTTGGTCTGCTGGGCGACACGCTGGATTTCCGACTTGAGCTGGGTCACTTCGGCATTCAGGGCGTCACGGTCAACCTGGGTGTTGGTGCCGTTGGAAGCCTGCACGGCCAGTTCACGAATACGCTGCAGGTTGCTGCCGACTTCGCCGAGGGCGCCTTCTGCAGTCTGTGCCAGCGAGATGCCGTCATTGGCGTTGCGGGCGGCCTGGTTGAGACCGCGAATCTGCGAGCTCATGCGTTCGCTGATGGCGAGGCCGGCGGAATCGTCCTTGGCGCTGTTGATGCGAAGGCCGGTGGACAGGCGCTGCATCGAGGTGGCGAGACCTTCCTGCGACTTGCCGACATTGCGCTGGGCGTTCAGGGAAGCGACGTTGGTATTGATGGACAGAGCCATGATGTTTCTCCGATTGTCTTTTATTGACTAGGCGGTAGCGGTCTCTGCCGGACTGGCTTCATCTCGCTAACACCCTCTCTATCGTCGCGACCCTCGACCGCTTTAGGCCGCCTTACACTCTCGCTACAAATCGACGCAAAGCCTCACAAACCAGCCCCGGTCGAGCCTCAACGCAGGTAGTCGAACAGCGACATGCCCTGCACCTTGGTGAACACCTGCTGCGCGGCCTGCAGCCCGTTGAGCTGCTGATTGAGCTTGGCCACGGCATCGGCGTAATCGACATCCTGCAAACCCGACAGCGTGTCCTTGAGCTGCAGCGTGGACTCGGCCTGGATGTCCTTCTGCACATCGAGCTGGCTCAGGCGCGCACCGACACCGGTACGCATGTCGGAGAGCTGGCCTATGTCGGCATCGAGCCGGGTCAGCGTGACCGACAGCGTCGTCGCCAGCGTGGCGGCATCCTGGCTGCCGGGCGGAACCGGCACGGTGCCTGTCACCGGCATGCGCAAGGCATCGGCCACGGCCTGCACGCTGGCGAGAATGTCGCGGCGCGAACCACCGCTGCCGTACTGGAAAATGGACAGCGCCGGATCGCTGTCGGCGATCTGGGCCGAGGAGCCGACGGTGATCTGGCGCTGGCCGGTGGCCACCGGCGTGTAGTCGGCGGCATTGAGCGCGGTGTCCTGCACCGGCATGCCGTTGACGTCGAGCATGGCCGGCGCCAGCGAACCGTCGGCGATGAGCACGCCCGGCACGCGGTTGCCGCTGGCATCCTGCAAGGCCGGCAAGGCATGCCTGCCCAGCGTCATGTACGGCGCCTGATCTTCGCGGAAGCCACCGAAGAGGAAGTGGCCATTGCCATCCTGACCGTTGACCTGCTGCAGCAGCGAGCCGCGCAGCTGTTCTATTTCGGTGGCGATGGCGCCACGGGTGTCATCGTTCTGGCTGCCGCTGTTGGCCTGCACGGTCAGTTCGCGCACGCGCTGCAGCACGTCGATGCTGCTGTCCATGGCGCTTTCCTGCAGATGCAGGCGGTTGGCGACCTGGCCGCTGTTGCGGCCGTACTGGTCCATACGGTCGATGGCGCGATTGAGGTCGAGCGAACGCGCCGAGGCCACCGGATCATCGGAAGGCTTGAGCAGGCGCTTGCCGGAGGCCAGCTGCTCCTGGGTCCTGGCGGCGGCGCTCTGCTGATCGAGCATGCTGCCCAGGCTCTGGCGGAACCACTGTGACGAGGAAATGCGCATGGTCAGACTCCTGCCTGGGCGACATCAACGCCTGAAGGCATCAATCATGGTCTGGAAAATCGTGTTCGCCGTGGAGGCGACCTGGGCGGCGGCCTGATAGGCCTGCTGATACTTCATGAGATTGGCGGCCTCCTCGTCGAGATTGACGCCGGACACCGATTCCTGACGCGACACCGCCTGTTCCAGCAGCGTCTTCTGCGCCTGCTCGCCGATCTCGGACGAACGCACGGTCGAGGCCAGCTCGCTGATCATGTTCTTGACGCCATCGGCGATGCTGACCTTGCCGCCGAAGAGCACGGCGCCATCTTCGACGGCACCCATGCGCAGGGCGTTGCTGTTGTCGCCGACGCCGAAGCTGCCGCTGGCACCGGCGGCGGCGATCTGGCCGGGCGCGGTCAGGTTGACGCGCAGGCCGGCGGCGACATCGGCCACGGGCCGGATCAGGAAGCTGTCGCCGGCGCTGGCACCGGCGGAAATGGTGATGCCGAGGCCGACATCGGCCGGGTTCACCGCCGTGCCGCCGGGCTGGGTATAGAGGCTGAAACCACCGCTGCCGTCAGCGACGACGCGATAGTTGTCACCAGTCAGCCCGGACAGCGCGGTGATGGAAGCAGTGACGCTGGCACTGCCGGTGTTGAGGCCGCTGGTCTGCACCGAGACCGGCGGCATCGAGAAGAAAGGCTGGCCGGCATTGCCCGACAGGTCGCGACCGCCGGTCTGCACCGTGTTGATTTCGCTGGCCACGGCATAGGCCATGAGGCCGACCTGGTTGCGCATGGGCGTCAGCACTTCCTTGCGGAAGGCCAGCAGGCCGCCGAGGCTGCCGCCGGAAATGAAGTCGGTGATGACGCCGCCGTCGGCCAGCGTGATTTCCGGCCGGCCCGGCTCGAAGCTGTTGCTGCCGATGGCAAGCTTCTGCGGGCTGCCGGAGAGCACCAGCGACTGGCCGTTGCCGATGAAGACATTGAGCGAGCCGTCGGACTGCGACACGGTGCTGACCTTGACCAGCTGGTTGAGTCCGAGCAGGGCCTGATCGCGGGCATCGAGCAGGTCGTTGGGCATGCCGCCGCCCATGGCGCCGCTGGCATCGGCAATGGCCTTGTTGAGGTCGGCGATGCGCACGGCGAAGCCGTTGATTTCATCGACCGAGGACCGCAGGCGGGCATTGACGTCGTTGTCGAGCTGGCCGAGCTGGGTGTCGATGGCGCGGAAGCGGTCGGTCAGCGCCCCGCCCTCGCTGAGCATGACGCGACGTGCCGACAGCGACGAGGGATCGGTGGCGACATCCTGGACGGCATTGAAGAAGCGCGAGAAGGAGGCATTGACGCCGGTGACCGGGTCCGAGACCACGGTCTCGACCTGGGCTGCCAGCCCGGCGAAGGTCTGTTCGCGTGCCAGCCCGGAGGTGTTGCTGCGCACCTGCTCGACGGCGAACTGGTCGTAGCTGCGGCGGATGCCGGTCACTTCGACGCCGGAGCCTATGGAGCCGGCACCGGTCTGGTTGGCCACGCGCGTGCCGAGCTCGACACGCTGGCGGCTGTAGCCCTCGGTGTTGGCATTGGCAATGTTGTGGCTGGTGGTCGCCAGGGCACGCTGGTAGGACACCAGCGCCGACAGCGCACTGCCCATCATGTCGCTCATGTTCCGTCACTCCCGTTGCGACGCACGCCATTGAGCTGGCGGTTGAGCTGCAGGCTCAGTTGCAGGGCCTGAGCCTGGGGCTGGGCCGGCTTCAAGGAATTCATGGACTGTCCGGCGGCCGGCGCAGTGCCGGAACTGGTGCTGGTGCCGGCGCCCTCGCCCTGAACGGCGCTGGCGCCATGGCCGCCATGCACGGCCGGAGCCAGCTGCCTGACCATCATGTCGGCGAGGCCGACACCGCCCTGCTCCGCCAGATTCACCGCCATCTGGTTGTCGAGCATGTCGCGGTAAGCCTTGGTGCCTTCGTCATTGAACAGACCGCCTTCCGGCACGGCGGCACGCATGCTCTTCAGCATCATCTGCATGAACACCGACTCGAACTGCTTGGCCACCGGACGGATGGCCGCGGACGGATCCTGCGCGGCCTCGCGCTTGAGCGCCTGCAGGCCGCGCGGGTCGTGGAAGAGAACTCCCTTGCCGGCGTCCATGTCAGATCACGATCAGCTCGGCGCGCAGCGCGCCGGCCTGGCTGAGAGCTTCGAGAATGGCCACCAGGTCCGAAGGCGCGGCGCCGACGGCATTGATGGCGCGCACCACGTCATCGAGGGTGTTGCCGGTGTCGAGCTTGAACATGCGCGGCGTGGCCTGCTCGACGGCGATGGTCGAACGCGGCACCACCACGGTCTCGCCCTTGGAGAACGGCGCCGGCTGGCTGACTTCCGGCTTCTCGCTGATGGTCACCGTCAGCGAACCGTGGGTGACGGCCGCCGGCAGCGTGCGCACGGTGCCACCGATGACGATGGTGCCGGTGCGCGAATTCACCACGACGCGGGCCGGCGCTTCGGCCGGCTTCACTTCCAGATTTTCCAGCAGCGACAGGAAGCTGATCTGATGATCGCTGTCGACCGGGCCGAGCACGGTCACCGAGGTGGCATCGAGGGCACGTGCGGTGCCTTCGCCGAAGCTGTGGTTGATGGCCTCGACCAGGCGATGTGCGGTGGTGAAGTCGGCGCTGTTGAGGTTGAGCTGGATCTGGCCGTTGACGGCGAGCTGGCCCGGCGCCTCGCGCTCGACCGTGGCACCGCTGGGAATGCGGCCGGCGCTGGGAATATTGATGGTGATGCGCGAGCCATCCTGACCTGAGGCGCCGAGGCCGCCGACCAGCAGGCTGCCCTGGGCCATGGCGTAGACCTGGCCGTCGGCACCGGTCAGCGGCGCCATCAGCAGGCTGCCGCCACGCAGGCTGCCGGCGTTGCCGATGGACGACACGGTGACATCTATGGTCTGGCCGGGCTTGGCGAACGGCGGCAGGGTCGCGTGCACGGTCACGGCGGCGACGTTCTTGAGCTGCGGATTGACGTTGTCCGGCACCTTGATGCCGAAGCGCGCCAGCATGTTGCGTATGCTCTGGATGGTGAACGGCGCCTGGCTGGTCTGGTCGCCGGTGCCGGGCAGACCGACCACGAGGCCGTAGCCGACGAGCTGGTTGTCACGCATGCCGGTGATGCTGACCAGATCCTTGATGCGCTCGGCCGAAGCCGTGCCGGTCACCATCAGGGTGGCGGCGGCGACGGCGGCGAAGATGCAGGCGCGCAGGTTCATGTTGTTTTCCTCACAGTGGCGACAGCACGGACTGGAACAGGCGACCGAGCCAGCCCATGGCATTGGCATCGTTCAACGAGCCCTTGCCGCTGTAGGTGATGCGGGCGTCGGCGACCTTCCACGACGGCACGCTGTTGTCGGGAGCGATGTCGACCGGGCGGATGGTGCCGGCGAGACGGATGAATTCCTCGCCCTGGTTGAGCGTCACCCACTTCTCGCCCTGCACGCGCAGGTTGCCGTTGGCCAGCACTTCGGCCACGGTCACGGTGATGCTGCCGCTGAGACGGTTGCTCTGGCTGCTGCTGCCCTGGCCCTTGAACTCCTGGTCGGAGCTGAAGTCGTTCTGCAGCAGGTTGCGGCCCTTGAGCGTGACCGGGCCGCCGAGCAGCGTCGGGCCCGGCATGGAGAACTTGTTTTCCTTGCCTGTGCTGGTGGCCGACTGCTTGCTGGCATCGGTGCGCTCGACAAGATTGACGGTGACGATGTCGCCGGCCTGCATGGCGCGATGATCGACGAACAGGTTCATGCCGCGACCGGCCTGGAAGATGGCGCCGGGCGTGGTGCTGGCCGGATGCAGCGCTTCCGGACGCGTCGGCTGCCAGGCCTGCTCGCCCGGGCGCACCATGGCGTTGTGGCTGGCGCAGCCGGCAAGCGTGGCGGCGGCGAGAACGAGAACCTGCAGCATCGAGCGCTTCATCATCGTCATCCTCAGACGTTGTTGGTCAGGTACTGCATCATCTGATCGGTGCTGGAGATGGCCTTGGAGTTCATCTCGTAGGCGCGCTGGGTCTCGATCATGTTGACCAGCTCCTCGACGACGTTGACGTTGGAGCTTTCCAGCGAGCCCTGGGCCAGCGTGCCGATGCCGTTGAGGCCCGGTGTGCCGGCCTGCGGCGTGCCGCTGGAAGCGGTCTCGACATAAAGGTTGTCGCCACGCGGCATGAGGCCGGCGGCGTTGACGAAATCGGTGAGCTGCAGGCTGCCGACCTGGGTCGGCGTGGCCTGGCCCGGCATCTGCGCGCTGACCGTGCCGTCGGTGCCTATGGTCACCGAGAGCGCGCCCTGCGGCACGGTGATGCCCGGCTCGACGATGTTGCCGCCGGCGGTGACCAGCTGGCCCTGGCTGTCGAGCTCGAAGTTGCCGTCACGCGTGTAGGCAGCGGTACCGTCGGCCATGCGCACCTGGAAGAAGCCACGGCCGTCGATGCCGACGTCGAGGCTGTTGCCGGTCTGCGCCAGCGTGCCTTGGGCATGGATCTTTTCGGTCGCCACCACGCGCACACCGGTACCGAGATGCATGCCGGTGGGCAGACGCGTCTGCTGCGTTTCCTGGCCGCCGGACTGGCGCACGTTCTGGTACAGCAGGTCCTCGAACACCGCGCGGTCCTTCTTGAAACCGGTGGTGTTGGCGTTGGCCAGGTTGTGGCTGATGACCTGCATGCGCGTCTGCTGCGCATCGAGGCCGGTCTTGGCTACCCACAGGGCGGGATTCATGGCGTCTCTCCTCGACTCATTCCAGTCGCATCAGGCGGGTGCCGCTGTCCGACAGCTCTTTTGCCGTCTGCATCAGCTTCACCTGCATTTCGTAGGTACGGGACAGGTTGATCATGCTCACCATGGCCTCGACCGCATTCACATTGGAGCCTTCCAGGCTGCCGGACATGACCTGCACGCTGGCAGAGGTCTCGCCGGACTTGCCGTTCTGCTGGCGCATGAGGCCGTCATCACCCTTGATGACCTGCTGCTCGTCGAGCGTGACCAGGCGCAGGCGGTCTATGGTCGCCAGCGTGTCGGCGCCCTGACCCTCGGGGATGATGGACAGCGTGCCGTCACTGCCTATGGTCAGGCTGCGATGCGGCGGGATCACCACCGGGCCGTTCTCGCCGAGCACCGGCTGGCCGGCTCCGTTGAGCAGACGGCCGTCAGCGGTGATCTGGAAGTCGCCACGGCGGCTGTAGGCTTCGCCGCCCTGGGCATCGCGCACGGCGAACCAGCCCTGGCCGTTGATGGCCACATCGAGATCGCGTCCGGTCTGTTCGATCGGACCCGAGTCGAGCTGGCTGGCGCGCTCGGAAGACACGGCATTGAAGCGCGAGGCGTGGCCGGGACCGGCGACTTCGCGCGCCAGCAGGCTGTGGAAGTCGGCACGGAAACCGGTCGTGCTGGCATTGGCCAGGTTGTTGACCGCCGTGGCCTGCGCCATTTGTGTGGCGCGGGCCCCGTTCATGCCTACATAAAGCATGTGGTCCATGTCGCTCTCCCTTCGCGCTCAGTCGCCTCAGCGCATGTTGATGATGGTCTGGGTGACCTGGTCGGCGGTCGAGATCATCTGCGCGTTGGCCTGGAAGTTGCGCTGCGCGGTGATCATTTCCACCAGCTGTTCGGTCAGGTCGACGTTCGATGCCTCGAGGGCACCGGCCTGCAGCAGACCGAAGTTGGAACTGCCGCCCTGACCGAGACGCGGGCCGCCCGAGGTGAAGGTCTCGGCCCAGGAGGTCTCGCCCATCTGCTGCAGACCGTTGGGGTTGGAGAAGATGGCGAGCGCGACCTGACCGAGCAGCTTGAGCTGACCGTTGGTGAAACGCGCCGAGACCACACCGGACTTGTCGACTTCGACACCGGTCATGCGGCCGGTGGTGAAACCGTCCTGGAACAGGCTGTTGACGCCGAAGCCCTGACCGTACTGGGTCGATTCCTTGTAGTTGAAGTTCAGGTTCAGGTCGGCGGCGCCGGTGCCGAGCTGGGCGCCGGTCACCGTCACCGTCGGCAGCGTGCCGGACACCGGAGCCAGCAGCTTGCCGGTGGAGGCATCGAAGCCCAGGGTCTGCGGCGTGCCGCGCTCGGTGCCGTCGACAAAGAGACGCTGTTCCCAGGTGTTGGCGGTCGCGGTCTTGAGGAAGTACACCGTCGAGGTGTGCGGCGTGCCCAGGGAGTCGTAGACCGTCATCGAAGTGGCGTGGTTGTAGGTCGCCGGATTGACCGGATCAAAGACGCCGGCCGGCATCGGCGCGTTGGCCGGCAGGTTGACGCCGACTTCGATCTTGTCGGTGGCCTGCGGCGGGCTTTCCGTGGTCAGCAGACGCAGGTCGCTGAGCGCGCCGGTGGCGAACTCGCCGGTGTCGGAAACCGGGAAGACCTGCAGGCGCTGCATGTCATCGTTGACGACATAACCTTCGCGATCGACCGCGAAAGCGCCGGCACGGCTGTAGATCGTGCCTTCACGACCCTTCATGACGAAGAAGCCTTCGCCGCTGATGGCCATGTCGAGGTTGTTGTTGGTGAAGTCGATGTTGCCCTGGCCGAACTTCTGCTGGATGGTCGACACTTGGACACCGGAACCGGTGGCGGTCGACGACAGATCGTTGCTGGCCGTGGCGAAGACATCCGAGAACATGGCGCGCGACGACTTGAAGCCGGCCGTGTTGACGTTGGCGATGTTGTGCGCCGTGACATCCAGGTGGGTGCTGGCGGCGTTCAGACCACTCAGTGCAATGCGAAAGCTCATGGCTTGTGTTCTCCGTTGGCTGCGGACGCGGGCTCAGCCCACTTCCTTGATGTCAGACATTTTCAAAGTACCCAGGCCACGGACCTGGAGTTGCGGACCCTGGCCATCGGTCGGCAGGCTGATGCCGGTGACCGGGGCGCGGAGCTTGGTGGTCAGGGCCTGGCTCTGACCGTTGATGTTGGCGCTGGCGACGATGCTGTAGCTGCCGTCGGCAACCTGCTCGCCGCTGTCGCTCTTGCCGTCCCAGGCGAACATCAGCGGGCCGGAGGACTGGTCATCGGCGTGCAGACGCTTGACCACGGCACCGGCGCTGTTGCGGATCTCGATGTCGACCGACTGCGCGGCGGAATCGAGATCGACCTGGCCGAGCAGATCGGGATTGGCGGCATCCATGGTGATCTTGCCGGTCTCGACGGTGACGTCGCGGCCGAGCAGATTGGATGCGCTCAGCATTTGCGAACCGCGCAGCGAATCGACCACGTCGGTCAGCGAGTTCTTCATTTCGCCGATGCCGCTGACCGTGCTGAGCTGCGCCATCTGGGCAATGAACTGGGTGTTGTCGGTGGGCTTGAACGGGTCCTGCGACTTCAGCTGCTGCAGCATGAGCTTCATGAAGTCTTCCTGGTTCAACGCCGCCAGGTCGCTCTTGCGCTTGCCGGTGGTGGCAGCGCTGGTGGCGCTGTTCTGCGAAGGATTCAGCAGGCTCTGGATATCCATGCGTCAGACTCCCGTCACTGGCCCAGCTGCAAGGTGCGCAGCATCAGGCTCTTGGTGGTGTTGAAGACCTCGGCGTTGCTTTCATAGCTGCGCGAGGCCGAGATCATGTTGGCCATCTCTTCGACGGCGTTGACGTTGGAGCCGTAGACATAGCCGTCGGCATCGGCCATGGGGTGGCCGGGCTCGTAGCGCTTCGGCACCGGGCTCTGGCTCTCGACGATTTCCGGCACCGACACCGGACCGCTGGCGGCATCCTGCATGACGGTGGCGAACACGGTCTGGCGGGCGCGATAGGCGCCGGACTCGGTGCTGCTGACGGTGTCGACGTTGGCCATGTTGCTGGCCGTGGTGTTGAGGCGCAGCATCTGCGCGTTCATGGCGGAGCCGGCGATGTCAAAGATGCTGGCCATGGTCAGCGACCTCCCGTGATGGCGCTTTTCAGCGTGGCCAGCTTGCCGCCGAGGAACTGCAGCGAGGCCTGGTAGTCGAGCGCGTTTTCGGCAAAGGCCGTCTGCTCGACATGTTCCTCGACGGTGTTGCCGTCGAGCGTGGGCTGGTTCGGCAGGCGGTACTTGAGCTGGGCCTCCAGCGGCGACATGCTGCTGTTGCCGCTCAGGTCCAGGTGCGCATGCTCGGTACGCGCCAGCGCCAGGCCCTGGGGCTGGCCGGAGGCGGCACTGAGCGCGGCGCGGAAATCGATGTCACGGGCCTTGAAGTTGGGCGTGTCGGCATTGGCGATATTGACCGCCAGCACTTCGTTGCGGCGTGCCCGCAGCGTCAGCGCCTGCTCATGTATGCCCAATGCCTTGTCGAAGTTGATGCTCATGTCGGCACCTGCCTAAAGTTTTTTACCCGGGCGTCGATATCCCGTTTGCGAGCTAATTCTGCAAGCCATGTGCCATGTTTTTTTATCAATCAAAAACATGCACTTATGATAAAAAATCAGGGTTTTACCGCTTTTTTGACAGGACTCTGACAGGCTTTTTGGCGGCAGTGACGGATTTCCGGCGGCAGGCTTGGCACATGATTTGCGATGTACTCGGCAAGACCGCCCGCCACGACGGATTTCCGACACATGCGACCGCTTCCGACCCTGCCACCGCACCGTACCGCCCGCCTCCGCTCGCCTGCCGGCCTGCTGCTGGCGTTGCTGTCGGCTGTCGTCGCGCCGCTGTCGGCACAGGCCGCAACGGCAGGCACTGCCGGAGAGGAAAGCCCGGCGCATCTGTCGCATCTGGCCGAGCAATGGCTGCAAGGCCGGCACCCCTGGCAGGGCCCGGCCTTCGATGTGCATATACAGGCCCAGCCGCTGGATCCACGCACCCGCCTGCCGGCCTGCCGTCAGGACATCGTCATCAGCCTGCCGCCGGGCCAGAGCGTCGGCGCACGCACGCTGCTGCAGCTGCAATGCCCTGACAGTCCGGGCTGGCGCCTGCTGCAGCCGGTCAGCATCCAGGCGCGCACGGAGGTTCTGGTCGCCAGCCAGGCCATACAGGCCGGCAGCGCGCTCACCGCCAGCGTGGTCAGCCGCCAGTGGCGCGATGTCGCGACCCTGTCCCAGGGCTATCTCGATCCCGCCCGTGGCGACACCATGCGCGCACGCATGACCATTCCCGCCGGCGCCGTCATCGCCCTGCCATGGGTGCAGGCGCTGCCGGTGATCCGCAAGGGCCAGCAGGTCAATCTGCAGGCACGCCTGGGCGGCATCGTCATCGTCATGGCCGGCGAAACCCTGAGTGATGGCGCCGCTGGCGAGCGTGTGCGAGTGCGCAATCACCAGTCCGGCAAGATCGTCGAAGGCCTGGTCGCCGCCGATGGTTCGGTCGAGACCCTGCCATGAACCGGTTCGCCATGACCGTCATGAAAACGTCGGCACGAGAAAGTTGCCGCTCCCGTCTCAAGTTCCTGACGGCCTTGTCGATAAGAGCCTGAAGAGAGTCTTTGCGGGGGAAACCGGCCATGGTCAGCAAGATAGACAGCAGCACGCCCGGCGTGTTGCGGCGCATCGAAAGCGCACGCAGTGAAAGTGCCACGAAAGCCGCCGGTTCGCCGGCTGCCAGCAGCGTGGCGAGCAGCCGTCAGGCCCCGGCCGCGAGCAGCTCGCTGCTCGCTCGCGCCAGCCAGCTGGCGGCAGCGGCACCGGAAATTGACCAGGAACGCGTCGACGGCATCAAGGATGCCATCGCCAGGGGTGAATACCACATTGACCCGGAAGCCACGGCGCGCGCCTTCATTGACATGGAACTGTCCTGACCGACAGGAGACCGCGCATGAGCCCGACCCCGGCCGAACCCGTCCGCCTGATCCGCCAGCTGCATGCCGCCGCCGGCAACTTCCTCGATCTGCTCGCGCAGGAAGCCGAGCTGCTGCGGCAATGGCCGCAGCCGGAACTGTGGCCGCTGCATCAGGACAAGCTCTGCCAGCTGCGCGAACTGGAGCTCTGCCAGACCCGGCTCGACCAGCTCGCTCGTCAAGGCCTTGACGCCCGCCCCGGCCTGAGCGCTCGCGAAGCCGTGGCCAGCCAGCTCGATGCGCAGACCCGCACACTCTGGGATGACACCCTGACCTTGCTGGCCGCCTGCCAGCAGCGCAATGCCGGCAACGGCGCCGTACTCGAACGCCAGCAGCAGGCCACCCGGCAATCGCTGGAACTGCTGCGCGGCGGCCTCGATCACGGCACGACCTACGGTCGCCAGGGCGCGCGTCAGCACGCCGCCCGCCATCTTTCCCTGGGGCGCGCCTGAGGGTCGGGCGCACCAGCCTGACATCATGCGCATCCTGCCCCCCCTGCCGGCGACCGCGCAGCTGTCAGCACCGGCCGGTGTCGGCCAGATGACCACCGGCCGCGTCATCGCGGCAGAAGTCGTCACCCCCGTCGGCAATGATCTCTACGAAATGCTCGCCGGCCAGCTCAGCCTGCAGGTACGCAGCACCAATGCCCTGCAGGCCGGTCAGCGCGTGCAGTTGCAGCTGGTGCAGGATCCCGGCCGGAATGCCGCGCAATGGCAGGTGCTGGACGCAGCGGACGAAACCGGCGGCGCTGGCGAGAACTCCCGCCTCCCCGGCCAGGGCCTGGCCAGCGCACAACCGGCCGGTGCCGCCAACATGCCGGCGTCGCTGTCGGCAGCCATTCTGACCCGTCTCGCCGCCCAGCTCGCGGCTGGCGCGACCGGCACGACTTCGACCGCGAATCCGGCGCCAGCCGGGACGACAACGCAAACGACAGCGCAGACGGCATCCGGTGGCCAGTCCGCTCTGACCAGCTCCGCTGCCGGCAGCAATCCGCTGGCAGCAGCCATGGCCGGCCCCGGCGCCGGCGAACGCCTGCCGGCCGCACTCGCCGCCTACCGTGAGCAACCAATCACCCTGGTCACTGACCAGGATGCCGCGGATCCGGCAAGCGCTCGCCCGCTGCCGTCATCGCGAGCAGCCGGCAGCGCCGCACCGGCGCTCGTGACCGGCACCAGTCATCTCTCACCCGGCCCGGAGGCTGACGTCACCGACAGCGCCGGCAGTGCCCGCGAAATCCGTCAGCATCTGCAGGCCCTGCTGCCACGCCAGCAGGATCCGGGCCGCTTGCTGGCCCTGCTGCAAGCCTTGCAGCCCGCCCTGGCGGAGCCGGCGACCTCGCCGCTGCAAGCCGCCGCCTCCCGGCTGCTGGCCAGCCTGCCCGAAGCGGCCAGGCTGACCACGCCCGAGGCCATCAAGCAGGTGCTGCAGGACAGCGGACTGCTGACTGCCGACACGCCGGCCGGGCATGGACAGAATCTCAAGCAGGCCTTGCAGGCCCTGCTCCAGGCTGCGCCGGACAACCTGCCCGGAGCGCCGCTGCGCCACGGCGTCGGCGCCGGCCATCTGCAGCCCATGGCCAATGCCGATCTCGGCAGTCTGGCCGGGCTGCGCGATGCCGCGCCTCTGCTGCTGCAGCTGGCGGCCGAAGCCGAGCCGGTGCTGGCGCGCATGGAAAGTCATCAACTCATGCATCTGCAGCAGGCCGACAGTCCAGTGCAGCAATGGCTGTTCGAGCTGCCGCTGCGGCACGGGCAGGACATCAATCTCTGGCAGTTGCACATCGAGAAGGATCAGCGCCGGACGCCTGATGACAACGGCGGCGGCGAATGCCGCTGGGCACTGACACTGAGTGTGGATTTTCCGGAAACCGGCGCGCTGATGGTGCGGCTGGGCCTGCAGGGCAACCAGCTGCATGCGCATTTCCATGCCGCCAGCGGCGACACGCTGGAACAGGTGAGGACACAGCTGCCGGGCTTGCGCGCGGCGCTGGAAAGCCAGGGTATTGCCGCCCCGCTGCTGACCTGCCAGCGCGGCCTGCCGCACAGGGACACGTTGCCGGCCATGCCGCGCAACCTGATGGAGGTGAGTGCATGAGCCGGCAGCGCGAACAACGTCCGGGCGCGGTGGCCCTGGCCTACGATGGCGTTTCCGCGCCCCGGGTCATCGCACATGCCGATGGCGAACTGCGCGACACCATGCTGGCGCTGGCCCAGACCCATGGCGTGCCGATACACCGCGACGCCAACCTGACCCGACTGCTGTCGCAGGTGCGCCTGGATGACGAGATTCCGCTGCCGCTGTTCGTGGCCGTGGCCGAAATCCTCGCCTTCGCCTACCGCCTGCGCGGCACGCAGCCACCGGCCAGACCCTCAGGCCGGCCGGCGCAGGCAGCAGCAGAGGAATCTCAGCCCGATACTATGTCGGCGCCACGGCTGGTCGACGCCGCCGACTGACCGTGAACCAGATTGATCAGACGTGCCTCGGCGGCCGACAGACCGAGCTGGCTGACCAGCTCGTGCTCGTCGGCACCCTGGGCCGACAGGGCGATGGCCTGCTCCAGCGACGGCATCTGCTCGCCCGCCGGGGCCGGCGCAGCCGCAGGCACGGCGTTATCCTGACCGGCGACACGCGCTTCGAGTTCAAGCAGACGCTCACCCTGCACCAGCAGGGCCGATGACTGCGCCTTGAGTTCGTCGAGCAGGGCATGAATCTGCGCCTGCTGCGATTCCACGCGCTGCAGCAGACGATCAACGGCAGAGACCATGAGGCGCAGCGAGGAGTTCTCGACCACGACATCGGCGGCCGGCGCAGCCGGGCGCGGTGCCGAAGCTGTTTCAGTGTATGCAGCAGGCGCCGGAGCGACGCTGGCCGGAGCGGCGTATGCAGGAGCCGGACGCTGGGGCGCGGCGGTGTCAGCGGCAGCAGCGGCAAGCACCGGCTCGCGACGCGCGGGGGCATCGTAGAGCATGGACAGCGCTTCCGGATGCGTACGACCCTGGGCCTCCATGGCCGGATCCGTGCGCACGCTGGCAACGGCAGCCGCGGCGGCACGTTCGAGATTCGCCTCCGCGCTGGCGGCGGCACGGGCACGACGACGAAGACCCAGCAACTTCAGCACCACCAGCACCAGCAGCAGAACGCCGGCGGCCAGCACGACCGGTGCGGCGACCTCGCTCATCAGCCAGTCGCCCAGCGGCGTGTCGACACCGATGCGGGAGCCCAGCTCATGCAGCGGATCGGCAAGGCTCTGCAGCGGATTCTGGCCGGACTGGACAGCACTCGTGGTCATGACTTCTTTCCTGTGTGATCGGCGGACAGCATATCTTCGCGCACCATGGGGATATTGGCATTCCTGGCCGGAATAATCAGCTGCACGCGACGATTGCGATTGCGCCCGCTGGCCTGATTGTTGACGGCGACCGGACGATACTCGGCGAGACCGATGACCGCCATGCGCGACGGCGCGATGCCGGCCTCCATGAGCAGATGCACGACACTGGCGGCACGCGCGGCCGACAGCTCCCAGTTCGAGGGGAAGGCCGACGTGCTGATGGGCAGATTGTCGGTATGGCCCTCGACCCGGATCGGGTTGGGGAAACGCGCCAGCACGGCGGCCAGGCGCTTGAGGATGTCGGTCGCCGGCACCGACAGGCGCGAGGTGCCGCTGGCGAAGAGCAGATCGGTCTGGATCTCGATCTCCAGCCAGTACGGCGTTTCCCGCACCACGATGACCTTGGCCTTGATGAGGTCGGACAGCGACTGCTGCAGATCATTGGCCATGACCTTGAGGCCGCCCTGGCCCTCGCCCTCGCCTGCCCCGGTCTCGTTGCTTTCGGTGCTGTCGTTGGCAGGCACGCCCGGCGGCTGCGCCGGCGGCAGCAGATCCACGTCGGGACGCTGACCTTCGGACTGCACCGGCACCTCGCCGATCTGCACCGGCACCGGGGTGCGCGGCACACCGGAGAAGGCGGCATTGAGCGATGCCGAGACGGCGCGATACTTGCCCTCGTTGACCGAGGAAATGGCATACATCACCACGAACAGCGCCAGCAGCAAGGTCACCAGATCGCCGTAGGGAATGGCCCAGGCCTCATGATTCACATGATCTTCGTGCTTGTGCTTGCGCGCCATGTCAGTTCTTCCCCTTGCCCTTGGCCTTGTCTTTCGCCGGCTCCTGCACGAAATAGCCCTGCAGGCGGGTCTCGATGTTGCGCGGGTTGTCGCCCTGGGCAATCGACACCAGGCCCTCGATCATCATGGCGCGGATCTTGGCCTGCTCCTTGACCAGGTGCTTGAGCTTGTTGCCGAAGGGCAGGAAGAACAGGTTGGCCGAGGCGATACCGTAGATGGTCGCGGTGAAGGCCGCGGCAATGCCGTGACCGAGCTTGCTGGGGTCGGCCAGGTTGGCCATGACCGCCATGAGGCCGAGCACGGCACCGACGATACCCAGGGTCGGCGCGTACACGCCCATGGCCTCGAAGACCTTGGCGGCGGCGGTGTCATGCTCCTCGGCGGTCTCCAGCTCGACCTCCAGGACATTGCGTATGCTTTCCGGCTCGCCACCGTCGACCAGCAGCTGCAGACCCTTCTGCACGAAGCTGTCCTCGACATCGTCAATGCGCGCTTCCAGGCCCATGAGGCCATCCTTGCGGGCGATGCGGCTCCATTCCACGACGCGTGCGACCTGGGCCTCGGGCTCCAGGCGCGGCGGCTTGAACAGCCAGCCGAACATCTTCATGGCACGCATGAAAACCGGCTTCGGCGTCTGCACCAGCACGGCAGCCAGGGTACCGACGATGACGATCATGAAGGCAGCGCCGCCGACCAGGCCCTTGAGGCCGGCGCCCTTGAGAATGCTGCCCACGATGATGGCCACGAAGGCCAGCACGACTCCGGCTATGGTCATGAAATCCATGAATCAAGTCTCCTGCACCGCGCTCACGCGGTCTCTCCGGCCCATTCGACCAGTGCCTTGCGCAGGCGCCCGACAGCCTGGGCATGGAGCTGGCAGACGCGAGATTCCGTCACCTCCAGCACCAGCCCGATTTCCTTCATGTTCAGTCCGCGCTCGTAGTAGAGCGACATGACCATGCGCTCGCGCTCGGGCAGACGCTCGATCTCCTCGGCCAGGGACTGCTCGAAACCGGCGCCGAGCAGCTCGTGCAGCGGCGTGCCGCCGGCCTCGTCAGCCAGCAGCGGCGCCTCCGGATGCTCCTCGATGATCTGGTCCAGACTGGCCAGATAAAGACCCTCGGTATCCTGCAGCCAGGCGTGATAGGTCTGCAGATCCACGGCCAGCTCGCGCGCCACCTCGGCGGCCGTGGCTTCGCGGCCGAGGCGCTGCTGCACCTTGCTGCGCGCCTGACCGATGTCACGCGAGGTCTTGGCCACCGAACGCGGTGCCCAGCCGCCGCGACGGAGCTGATCCATCATGGCGCCACGGATGCGGATGCCGGCATAGGTCTCGAAGCTGGCGCCCTTGTCGCCCTCGTAGTGGCTGGCGGCTTCCAGCAGACCGATCATGCCGGCCTGGATGAGATCGTCGATATCCTGGCTCGGCGGCAGGCGGCCCTTGAGATGCAGGGCGTGGCGCTTGACCAGGGCGGCGTGCTGCAGCACCAGCTCGTCGCGACTGCCGCGCTGGACCTGCTGGTAGGTTGCGTATGCGCTTACCATGCCATGCTTACCTCTTTGTCCGTGGGCAGCAGTCGCTCGAAGAAGAACTCGATGTGACCGCGCGGGCCTTTCGGCACCGGCCAGGTCGCCGCGGCATCGGCCAGGCGCTTGAACGCCGAGACCGACTCGGTGGCGGGATAGAGCTCGCTGACCGCGCGCTGACGCGCCACGGCCCGGAGCAGGAATTCGTCACGCGGAATGGCACCGGCGAAGGCCAGGTGCACATCGAGGAAGCGCTCGGCGACCGCGCACAGGCGCTCGAACACCTTGCGCGCCTGGCCCTCGCTGCTGACCATGTTGCAGACCACCTTGAAGCGGGTGATGCCGGCATCGCGGTTGAGCACCTTGATCAGGCCGTAGGCGTCGGCCAGCGAGGTCGGCTCCTCGGTGACCACCACCAGCACATGCTGGCTGGCCTGGCTGAAGCTGACCACGCTGTCGGAAATGCCGGCGGCGGTATCCACCACCAGCACGTCATAGGGTTCGGCCAGGCTGCCGAAGCCCTGCACCAGGCTGGCATGCTGCGCCGGCGTCAGCTCGGCCATGCGCTTGATGCCGGACGCCGCCGGAATCACGCTGATGCCGAACGGGCCCGGCATGAGCACATCATTGAGCCCGCATTCGCCGGTCACCACATGCGACAGGTTCAGGGTCGGACGCAAGCCGAGCAGAATGTCGACATTGGCCAGACCGAGGTCGGCATCCATGAGCAGGACGCGCTGACCGCGCCGCGCCATCTGGCAGGCGAGATTGATGGAAACGTTGGTCTTGCCTACGCCACCTTTGCCACTGGCTACCGCGATCACTTGTACGGGATGCATGTTGTGTCTTCCTTGCCGATGTTGCCGGGGTCAGGCCGAAATGCGCTGCGCGGTCCACGACCAGCGCGATACCGTGGCCGGCACCTCGCTGGCGGCAGGCACGACGATTTCAGGTTCGACCCAGGTCGGCAGCAGTCCGTCGACGAGAGTCCGGGTGTCGGCGGCACGCCAGGCCGTGGCCGGGTCGCGGCTGGCGCTGGCGCCCAGCCAGGGCATGCCGGAGCGGCACAGCCAGGAGGCCAGACCACCGGCGGCGAGCGTGTCGGCGCGGGTGGCGACGATGCCGGCGGGATTCAGGGCGGCATAGGCCGCGAGCGTGTCGTGCTGCACGCCATCGGCCATGTCAAGGGCGATGACCAGCGCGCGATGGTCAATGCCGGCGTCATCGAGCAGTGTCGCCAGTGCCGCCAGAGCGGCGCTGTCACCATGATCGACACCGGCGGTATCGAGCAGCACGCGGGCGTTTTCCGGCAGTGTCGCGAGTTCTTCGCGCAGCATCGTGGCATCGCTCGCGAACAGCACCGGCAGGCGCAGCACGCGGCCCAGGGCCTGCAGCTGCTCGCGGGCGCCGAAGCGCTGCTGGTCGCAGCTGACCAGATAGAGCGGCTGCGGCGCGCCGGTCAGCACATGCTGCAGCGCCAGGGTGGCGAGGAGATGGCTCTTGCCGGCGCCGGACGGGCCGATGAGCGCGCTCACGCCCTGCTCCGGCCAGCTCGCGCAGCTGATGTCGGCGAGGCTGGCATGCAGCGCCTCGGCCAGCGCGTCACGACCGGCCGTGTCCGGCAGCAGCGCGCGCAGGCGTTGTTGCAGCGGGCCGGTGAGACCGGCGGCGGCCAGACGCGTCAGCAGTGACGAAGCGGCCACGGCCGGTTGCGGCTCGCGCACGGCGAGACGGTGCAGATGACGTTCCAGCAGCGTGCGCATGGAGCCCAGCTCCTGACGCAGGGTCAGCATGTCGCGATCACCGCCACTGCCCTGCGCACCGCTGCGAACGTCAATTTTCTGACGGCGCGGCTCGGCGACAACAGCCGCCGGCTGATCGACGTCATCGAGATCGGGAGCATCCAGGGCGACGACGAACTCTATGCCTTCCGGCACCTGGTAGCAGGTCAGGATGCTGGCATCAGGGCCCTGCTCGGCGCGGATCAGGCGCATGGCCTGCTGACTGTCGGCGGCGCGGTATTTCTTGATCTTCATGTTCCTGGACTCCTCATGCCGGCTGGCCGGCAAAGCGCATCAATTCTGGCTCAGGCGGCCCTGGGGACCGAGGCTGGTCACCAGGCGAACCTGCTTGCTGTCCGGTACTTCGTTGTACGAAAGCACGTTCAGCGCGGGGATGCTGCGACGGATGAAACGCGACAGCCACGACCGGATTGCGGGTGAAACCAGCAGCACCGCAGGCTCTCCTGAGCCCTCCTGGCGACGGGCGTAATCCGCCAGTCCCTGCTGCAGCCGTTCCGCCAATCCGGGTTCGAGGCCAACCGAGCCAGCTCCCCCACGAATGCTGTTCAGCAAGATCTGTTCCAACTCTGAATCCAAAACCATGACCGGCAATTCTTCTTCCAAGCCATTGATTTCCTGGATAATCATTCGGCCGAGTGCGACGCGCACACCCTCCAGCAATTCGTCAGGATTCTTGCTTCTCGGCGCCTGCTCCGCCAAAGATTCGGCGATCAGACGAATGCTGCGTATCGACACGCCCTCGCGCAGCAGGTTCTGCAGCACGCGCACCACCACACTCAGCGGCAGCTGCTTGGGCACCAGGCTGTCGACCAGCTTGGGATCGCTCTGGGCGAGACGGTCGAGCAACTGCTGGACTTCCTCGTGGCCGAGCAGTTCGTGCGCATGCTGGCGTATGACCTGGCTGAGATGGGTGGCGATGACGGTGCCGGTATCGACCACGGTGTAACCCAGGGACTGGGCCTGATCGCGCAGCGACGGCTCTATCCACAGCGCCTCCATGCCGAAGGCGGGATCGCGGGTCGGCATGCCGCGCAGGCTGCCGTGCACCTGGCCGGGATTGATGGCCAGCTCCAGGCCGGGCTGGATCTCGCCCTGGGCGACGACATCGCCGAGCACCAGCAGGCGGTAGCCGGTCGGCGCCATGTCGAGGTTGTCGCGGATGTGCACGGCCTGGACCAGGAAACCGAGATCCTTGGACAGCTTCTTGCGCACGCCGGTGATGCGGCCGACCAGCTCGCCACCCTGGCTGCGGTCGACCAGCGGAATCAGGCGGTAGCCGACTTCGAGGCCGATGACATCCTGATGCGCCACGTCATCCCACTGGATATCCGCAGGCGCACGCGAGGCGGCGGCGGGATCGCCCGGCAGCGGCTCGCCGGCCGGCACCACCTCCGGCAGCAGCGCGCGCTGCTGGATCATCCAGCCACCGCCGATGCACGCCGCCGACAGTAGCAGGAAGACGATGTGCGGCATGTTCGGGATGAGCCCGATGATGAGCATGATGACGCCAGAGAGATAGAGCACGCGCGGATTGCTGAACACCTGCCCGATGACCTGGTCGCTCATGCTCTGCGAGCGCGAGATGCGGGTGACGATGACGGCCACCGCGATCGACAGCAGCAGTGCCGGGATCTGCGCCACCAGGCCGTCGCCGATGCTGAGCAGCACGTAGTACTCGGCCGCCTGCCCCGCCGACAGATCGTGCTGCATCATGCCGATGATGAGGCCGCCGATGAGGTTGATGAACAGGATCAGGATGCCGGCGATGGCATCGCCCTTGACGAACTTGCTGGCACCATCCATGGCACCGTAGAAATCGGACTCGATGCGCACTTCCTCGCGGCGCTTGCGCGCCTCGTCCTGGGTCAGCAGGCCGGCATTGAGGTCGGCGTCGATGGCCATCTGCTTGCCCGGCATGGCGTCGAGGGTGAAACGCGCGGTCACTTCCGAAACACGTCCGGCGCCCTTGGTCACCACCATGAAGTTGATGATGACGAGAATCACGAAGACCACGATGCCGACGGCGAAGTTGCCGCCGATGATGAAATGCCCGAAGGACTCGATGACCTTGCCGGCTGCGCCCGGGCCCTGATGACCTTCAAGCAGCACGACGCGGGTCGAGGCGACGTTGAGCGCCAGGCGCAGCAGCGTGGCCAGCAGCAGCACCGACGGGAAAGCGCTGAAATCCATGGGTCGCTGCACATAGATCACCGCGAACAGGATGATCAGCGAAAGCGCGATGTTGAAGGTGAAGAACAGGTCGAGCAGGAAGGTCGGCAGCGGCAGCACCAGCATGCCGAGCAGCGCCATGATCAGCAGCAGAATGCCGAGACCGTTGCGGCCGAGGTCTTGCAGCGTGCCCTGCACGCTGTTGGCAGAATGGGCTTGTGTCATCTTGGCTGATCCTGATGCGGGTTCATGTCGGAGTCAGGCGTCATGCCGTGACCCTTGAGATACTGTTCGTCCACCACCGGCTCCGGCACCGCCGGAATGTCGCCGCCCATGGCCTGCCACTGCTTGAGCTGATAGACATAGGTGAGGATCTGGGCGACCGCGAGGTAGAGGCCGGAAGGAATTTCGGCGTCGAGGTCGCAGCTGGCGTAGACCGCGCGCGCCAGTCTCGGCGAAGCCACCAGCGGCACATCGTGCTCGCCGGCAATGGCGCGGATGCGTGCCGCCACCTCGTCTATGCCCTTGGCCACCACCACCGGCGCGCCGCCGCGGGCCTCGTCGTAGCGCAGCGCCACGGCGTAATGCGTCGGGTTGGTGATGATGACGTCGGCCTTGGGCACCTTTTCCATCATGCGGCGACGCGAAGCCGCCTGCTGCATTTCACGGATGCGACCCTTGACCTCGGGCCGGCCCTCGGATTCCTTGTGCTCGTCCATGACTTCCTGACGCGTCATGCGCAGCTGCTTGTGATGGCTCCAGAGCTGCCAGGGCACGTCGATGAGCGCGATCAGCACCAGCGGCAGGCTGACCACCACGAAGAACCACGACATCATGCTGCCGCTGCTGGCCAGCGCCGCCTCCGGCGATTGCAGGGCGAGACCGAGGATGTCGTCGGTGAGGCCGCGCAGCAGCACCCAGGCGACACCGCCGATGAAGAGCACCTTGAGCACCGACTTCAGCAGCTCGACGCCGCTCTGCAGCGAGAACATGCGCCCTATGCCGGCCAGCGGGTTGAGCTTTTCCAGCTTGAAGGAGAGCGAGAAGGTCAGACCGCCCAGCATCACCGCCGCCACCAGCGCGGCCACGAAGGTCACCGCCAGCAGCGGCCAGGTCAGCATCAGGCCTTCGACCAGGAAATGATGGAACATGCCCGGCAGACGCTCGGGATCACGGGTGTTGAGATAGTCCGGCGACAGGCCGTAGCGCATCAGGTTCATGAAGCCGTGGGCGAACTGTTCGCCGAGGGCGTAGAGCACGGTCGCCGCAGCCAGCGTCACCAGCGTCGTCGAGAGTTCGCGCGAGCGCGGCACCTGGCCCTGGCGACGGGCATCCTCAAGCTTTTTCGCGCTGGGTTGTTCGGTCCGTTCCTGGCCGTCTTCACTGGCTGACATGTCTGCCCGTCTCCAGTAGCTGGCTCATGGTTTCGAAAGCGTCACCGAACATGCGCTCGACCTGCGGACGCAGGGCCGGCAAGGTGCGCTCCATCACGATCAGACCGAGCATGAGCGTGACCGGAAAGCCGACCGCGAACAGGTTCAGCGTCGGCGAGGCGCGGCTGACCACACCCATGGCGATCTGCACCACCAGCAGCGCGATCACCGCCGGCAAGGCGATGCCGAGGGCGCCGCGAAGCATGCTGCCTATGGCCTTGAGCACCAGCTGCATGCTGTCCGGGCTGATCGTGGCGGTGCCGGCCGGCCAGGCCTGGAAGCTGTCGGCGATGAAGCGGATGAAGGCGAGATGTCCGTTCATGGCCAGGAACAGCAGCATGGTCATGAGCATGAGGAACTGGCCGACCACGGCCACGGAAATGCCCTGCTGCTGATCGACCAGGGTGGCGAAACCGAGGCCCATGCCGGTGGCGACGAACTGGCCGGCGAAGAGCACGGCCTCGAACACCAGCTGCAGCAGGAAGCCGAGACAGACGCCGAGCACGAGCTCGTTGGCGGTCATCAGCACGCCCTGCAGGCTGAGCGGATTGAAGTCGGGCAGCGCCGGCTGCCAGGGCACCAGCAGGGTCGACAGCGACAGCGCCACGGCCAGGCGCACCTGCGGCGGAATCAGGCGATGGCCGAACAGCGGCGCCGCCATCATGGCGGCGGCGATGCGCGCGAACGGCAGCCACCAGGCGCTCAGCCAGGTCGCGATCTGCACATCCGAGAAGACCATGCCCTGCCCCGTCATTTCAGCTGCCCATGCCCGGGATCATCCCGAACAGGTTGCGCGTGTAGTCGATGAGCAGACGCAGCATCCAGTGCCCGGTCAGGCCGAGGGCGATGATCAACACGATGAGCTTGGGAATGAAGCTCAGCGTCATGTCCTGGATCTGCGTGGCGGCCTGGAACAGGCCGATGAGAAGACCGGCGATGAGCGCAGAGATCAGCAGCGGCGCCGAGATCAGTGCGGTCACGATGAGGGCCTGGCGGCCGATTTCGATCACCATGTCAGGCGTCATGTCGCACCTCAGGTCTGAAAGCTGCCGGCCAGCGAACCCATGAGCAGGGCCCAGCCGTCGATGAGCACGAAGAGCATGATCTTGAAAGGCAGCGACACCATCATCGGCGACAGCATCATCATGCCCATGGCCATGAGCACGCTGGCCACCACCAGGTCGATCACGATGAAGGGAATGAAGAGCAGGAAGCCGATCTGGAACGCGGTCTTCAGTTCGCTGGTCAGGAAGGACGCGGCCAGCACCGGGAACGGCACGTCATCCGGGGTCTCGAAGCTGCCGGCCTTGGCGATGCCGGCGAAGAGCGCGATGTCGTCCTCGCGCGTCTGCGCCATCATGAACTTGCGCAGGGGCGTGGCGGCCTTCTGCAGCGCCGGCTCGAAAGCCAGGGTGTCGTTCATGTAGGGCACGATGGCGTCCTGGTGAACCTGCTGCAGCACCGGGCTCATGACGAACAGGGTCAGGAACAGCGAGGCGCTGAGCAGCACCTGGTTGGACGGCGTCTGGCCGGTGCCCAGGGCCTGACGCAGCAGCGCCAGCACGATGATGATGCGGGTGAAGGCGGTCATGCCGAGCAGCATGGCCGGCAGCAGCGTCATGATGGTCATGATGCCGAGAATCTGGATCGGCACGCTGTAGTCCTGACCACCCGCGGCATTGCGGCTGACCGAGACCAGCGGCATGCCCTTGCTCTCGGCCCAGGCCGCTGCCGGCGTGAGCAGCAGCATGGCCAGGCCGGCCAGCAGCGACCAGCGCTTCATGGCCGGCGCGCTCATGACTTGCGCTCCGCGAGCAGGCGCTTGAGCTGCTCGACGAAGGGAGCACCGGCGACAGCGCCAAACGGCGTCTGCGCGGCAGGCGCAGTCAGGCCCTGCGGCATCGGTCCCTGCCAGGCATGCAGCGCGCGTATGCCCTGCGGCGTGCAGCCGATCAGCACGTTTTCCTGATCGATGCGGATCAGCAGCACGCGCTCCTTGAGACCGAGCTGCATCTGCGCCACCGGCTGGATCATGCTCGGAGCACCCTGCTGCAGACCCTGGAAACGGCGCAGCAGCCAGGCCGTGCCGAGCAGCAGGCTGACCACCACGACGAGGCCGAAGAGCACGGAGA
This sequence comes from Perlucidibaca sp., assembly GCA_023265995.1. GTDB lineage: Bacteria > Pseudomonadota > Gammaproteobacteria > Pseudomonadales > Moraxellaceae > Perlucidibaca. Next base: position 279,678 of record JAHFSA010000003.1, on the reverse strand, counting down.
ACACGCTGCCCAGCGACAGCGGCGCCACATGCACCTGCTGCGGAGCCGCCTGCGCCACGGAAGCGGCGGACAGGACGGCCATCGGCAGCAGGCAGCGGGACAGGCGGGCAAGGGAAAAGGTCATGACGGCATCCCCTCAGCGCAGTCTGCGCAGACGCTCTTCGGGACTGACCACCTCGGTCAGCATGATGCCGAACTTGTCGCGCACCACGACGATCTCGCCGCGTGCCACCAGCGTGCCGTTGACCAGCACATCCAGCGGTTCGCCTGCCATGCGGTCGAGCTCGATGATGGCGCCCTGGCTGAGCTTGAGCAGGTCGTTGATGCTCATGCGCGCACGGCCGACCTCGATGGAGACCGTCACGCTGACATCGAGAATCATGTCGAGGTTGAGGTTGGCGGCTTCGCGCGGTGCCGGACCGGCCTGGCCCTGCAGTTCCTTGAGGCCTGCCGGCTGCAGCGAGGCATCGGCGGTGGTGTTCTGGTTGTCTTCAAACATGATGCGGCTCTCTTTCTGGTGGCTCAGAGGTGCGTGGACAAGGGGTTGATGCAGTTGCCGACCTTCACGGCCAGCTGGCCCTGGTGGCTGCCGAAGGTGCCGGCCAGCAGCGCCATGGACTCGACCAGCACGGTCACGCCCTGCGGCGAATCAATGGGAATGACATCACCGACACGCAGGCGCGACACCCGCGACAGCGGCATGGCGGTCTGGCTCAGACGCGCCACCACTTCCAGATTGGCGGCCTCGACGCCCTGCAGCAGGCGGTGGCGCCACTGGTCGTCGTGATCCTGGCGGCTGGCGCGGCCATGGCCGCCGAGCTGCTCGCGGAACGGGTCGATGGCGGCCCAGGGCACCAGCAGCCAGATCGCCGACTCCAGACCCGGCAGCGTGATGACGAAACGCGTGGCCAGCACCGTGTCTCGCTGCTGCAGGCCGTCGACAAAGCGCAGGTCGTTGTGGCGCTCGACCAGCTGCGGGCTGATCTCGACCACGCTGTGCCAGCTCTGCGCCAGATCCGGCAGCAGCGCCCGCGCCAGTTGCTGCATGAAACGGTTTTCCGACGGCGAGAACTCGGCCTGCAGGCGCTTGCTGCCGCTGCCACCCTGACCACCGAAGAAATGATCGACCAGGGCGAACACCAGATCGGCCTCGAACATCAGGTAAAGCGGTGCCGCCAGCGGTGCCGCCGAAATCATGTTGATGTCGCAGGGCGGCGTCAGCATGCGCTGCAGCTCGCCGAACTTCATGACCGCGACACGCTCGGCGCGCACGCTTTCGAGATCCGGAATGAGCTGACGCAGGCGCTGCTTGAGCGCTTCCGAGAACTGCGTCTGCACCAGCGACAGCGCCGGCATCAGACGCTGCACGGCATAGTCCTGGGTGGCGAAGTCGTAGCGGTCATTGCCGGAGGTGGCGCCGGCGTCATTGCCGCCGGCAGCGTCGTCCTTGATGCCACCCATGAGAGCGTCGAGTTCGGCCGGTTCGAGAATGTCGTTCATGGCCGGCTCCTCACTGAACCACGAACTTGGTGAAGTAGACCGCCTCAATGCCGCCAGCGCCCGACTCCTCCACGAGAACACGGTTGACGGCCTCGAGCGTGCTCTTCTGCAGGCCCTGGCGACCGTCGGCAGCATGCGCCTGCTCGCTGGTGATGGCGCTGAACAGCATGTTGAGCTCGCCCTTGAGGCGCGGCAGGTACTTCTCGAAGCGGGCAATGGCCGCCGGATCGCGGCTCATGACGTCGATCTGCACCTGCAGATAGCGATAGCGCTCGCCATCGAGGATGTTGACCACGAAGGCCGGATCAACGCTCTGATAGATGGGATCCCTGACCTTGGGCGCCTCGGGCGCAGCGGCGGCCTGATGGCCGGCTTCGGGCTTGAACAGGAACTGCTTGGCCAGGAACAGGGTGCCGACCATGGTGCCTGCCAGCACCAGCAATCCGACGAGGGCGAGAATGACGACTTTCTTTGACATGATGCTTTCCCGAGCGGCCCGGTATGGGCCATGCACCAGCAAAGCAACTCACATGCCAATTATTTTTATCAATTAAAACAATGAATTGCGAAAACGTGCCGGAGAAATTACGTCAGCGCGCCGGCACCAGCCACGACAACGTCAAAATTCCGTGACGCCGGGCCGGCGAACTGCCGGCACCACGACGTCAGGACTTCGTCAGTCAGGAGCGGCGAGCGCGGTCAGCGCCATCTCCGCCAGTTGCGCCGGAGTGCCCTCGCCGACCGAGGCGCCGAGCTCGACGGCAGCCTTGGGCATGCCGTAGACCACGCAGCTGGCCGCGCTCTGGGTCAGCGTATGGGCGCCGGCCTGGAGCATGCGCAGCAGGCCGGCGGCGCCATCCTTGCCCATGCCGGTGAGCAGCACGGCAGCGGCATGACGACCGACCTCGCTGGCAGCCGAATCGAAGAGCACATCCACCGAGGGTCGGTGGCGATTGACCTCGGGGGCATCGGACAGACGCGTCTCGTAGCCGCCGTCGGACAGGCGCTTGACCAGCAAATGCGAATGCCCCGGAGCGATATAGGCCCAGCCGGTCTGCAGGCGCTCGCCATGAACGGCCTCCTTGACGCGGATGGCGCAACAGTCGTTCATGCGCTTGGCGAAGCGCGCCGTGAAATCCTCCGGCATGTGCTGCGCCAGCAGTACCGGCGGGCATTGCGGCGGCAGCACTTCAAGCAGGCTCTTGATGGCCTCGGTGCCGCCGGTCGAAGCGCCGACGAAGAGCACCTTGCGCCGCCCGAAGGCCGTGCCGGCATGCACCATGGCCTGCGGCACCGCCAGTTGCAGGCGGTTCTGGCGCTGCAGCTGGCCCATGGCCTGGCAGGCCTGGCGGATCTTGCCGGTGACCTCGGCGGCCATGGCGGCAAAGTCGCTTTTCGCCGACAGGCTGCGCTTGTGCACAATGTCCACCGCACCCAGTTCGAGCGCGTGCAGGGTCTGCTCGCTGCCCTCCGTGGTCCGGCTTGAAATCATCAGCACCGGCAAGGGGTTGAGACGCATCAGACGATCGAGGAAATCGAGGCCGTTCATGCCCGGCATCTCGATGTCGAGCGTGACCAGATCCGGCCTGAGCTGCTTGATCAGCTCGCGCGCGGCATGCGGATCAGGCGCGCTGCCGACCACGCGCATGTCGCTCTCGTGATTGATCATTTCCTGCAGCAGCAGGCGCATGGATGGCGAGTCATCGACCACCAGCACGCGAATGTGGCTGTCGGTTGCCGCTTTGAAGTCGTTGCTTGGCTGGGCCATGTCATGCCTCGTGAACTATGCGTTGCCGGTACGCCTGCTCCTCGCGCAGAACGACTTCGCTGGCGTCGGTTGGCAAACGACGCAACAGCACACGACCGGTATCGGGAAAGAAATAGAGCTTGCGCGGGCAAACGTCGCCGAGATCCTGGGCAACCACCTCTATGCCCTGCTCTTCCAGGTAATCGAGGACGAAACGGGCGTTGTCACCGCCAATGTCGTTCTGGCTCAGACGCTGACGCAGCACCTGGCCACCGCCGAAGACCTTGGCCTGCAGGCAGTGACGCAGTGCGCCGGCCGCCACCACATGCTCGATCAGGGTGTCCATGGCGAAACGTCCGTAACGCATGCTCTCGCTGTTGCCGCTTTCCACCCGACCCTCGGCCAGCATGAAATGATTCATGCCTCCGATGCGCGTTACCGGATCCCAGATGCAGGCCGACACGCAGGAACCGAGCACGGTCGCCAGGGCGATGCGCCCGGAAGCGACAAAGAGCTCGCCGGGCATGATCTTGACCACTTCGCACTGCAGCTGATGGTCATGAAAACGCGCGCTGGCAAGCGCCTCGTCACCAGGCAGCGGCGCACGCTGGCGGCTGCGGTTCATGGTCATCGGCCATGCCCGCGCAATTCGTAGACCGTCTTGCCGCGCAGGCGGAAGAGATCGCCAAGATGCAGCAGCGATTCGGAATGACCGACGAAGAGCAAGGCGTCGGGCGTCATGTAGGGCACAAAGCGCTCAAGCACACGACGCTGCGTGTCCTTGTCGAAATAGATCAGCACATTGCGGCAGAACAGCGCATCGAACTCGCCCTCCAGCGGCCAGTCCGGCGACAACAGGTTGAGCTGGCGAAAACTGACCAGCTGCTGCACCTCCGGCTTCACGCGCACGAAGCCGCTGCGACTGCCGGTGCCACGCAGGAAATAGCGCTGGTAGCGCGGCTCTATCTTCTCGATGCGCTCGGCGGCATAGACCCCGGCCTCGGCTCGCGCCAGCACGCTGGTGTCGATGTCGGTGGCAATGATCTCGACCTTGTCGGCCTGGCCACCGAGCACGTCGAGCGCGGTCATGGCCAGTGAATACGGCTCCTCGCCGGTCGAAGCGGCGCTGCACCAGATGCGTATGGGGCGTCCGGCCTTGCGCCGCAGCAACTCGGCGAGGATGGGAAAATGGTATTCCTCGCGGAAGAATGCCGTGAGGTTGGTGGTCAGACTGTTGACGAAGGACTCCCACTCGCCGGCATCGCTTTCGATCAGCGTCAGGTATTGGCTGAAGCTGCTCAGCCCGGTCGCGCGCAGGCGCCGGATGATGCGACTGTAGACCATGTCATGCTTGGCATCCGAAAGGCGGATGCCGGCATGCTCATAGATCAGTCGCTGCACGGCCTTGAAGTCGTGCTGGCTGAAATCGAAGATGCGCTCTTTTTCGAGCACGCTGACGTGGGGTTTCATGATCATCCTTGCCAGACAGGGTACCCGGGGGCAAGACGCCCCCGGGGTTCAGCGCTTGCAACTCTGCTCAGAACTCTTCCCACTCGTCATCGAGCTTGGCCGCGGCCGACGACTTGGACTTGCCGCGCATCGGAGCTGAGGCACGCACCGGCAGACGCTCGACATTGCTGGCCTTGCGACCGGCGGCGGACGGCTTCTCGCTGCGACCATCGAGGCGGAACACGCTGACGGCCTGGGTCAGGCTGGCAGCCTGGTCTTCCAGGGACTGCGCCGAAGCGGCAGCCTCTTCCACCAGCGCGGCGTTCTGCTGCGTGGTTTCGTCCATGCTGGTGATGGCCTGGTTGAGCTGCATGATGCCGGTGCGCTGTTCTTCCGAGGCAGCCGAGATGTCGCTCATGATCGAGGACACACGCTGCGTCGACGACACGATCTCTTCCATGGTCTTGCCCGCGGTTTCCACCAGCTTGTAGCCGTTGGAGACCTTGGTCACCGATTCCGAGATCAGCTCCTTGATTTCCTTGGCAGCCGAGGCCGAACGCTGGGCCAGGTTGCGCACTTCACCGGCAACCACCGCGAAACCACGACCCTGCTCGCCGGCACGCGCTGCTTCGACAGCGGCGTTGAGCGCCAGGATGTTGGTCTGGAAGGCGATGCCGTCGATGACGCTGATGATCTCGGCGATCTTGCTCGACGACTCGGCGATGGCGCCCATGGTGGTCACCACTTCGCTGACCACGCGACCGCCGCGATCGGCGACTTCCGACGAGGTACGGGCGAGCGTGCTGGCCTGGGTGGCATTGTCGGCGTTGTTGCGCACGGTGTTGGTCAGCTCTTCCGTGCTCGATGCCGTCTCTTCCAGGCTGGCAGCCTGGGATTCGGTGCGACGCGACAGATCGGCGTTGCCGGCGGCGATTTCCTTGGCCGCGCTATTGATGGCCTCGGTGGCATCGGTGATGGTGCCGACGATCTGCTTGAGCTGGCTCACGGTGGCGTTGGCGTCGATCTTCATCTGCGCGAAGGTGCCACGGTATTCACGATCGATGGTCTGCGTCAGGTCACCCTGGGCCAGGGCATTGAGCACACGCACGACATCGTTGAGACCGTTGTCGGCAGCTTCCACGAAGGCGTTGAGGTCGCCCGCCAGGGTCTTGAAGAAACCTTCCTTGTTGTCGACACCGATGCGCTGCGAGAAATCGCCGGCGGCAGCGGCTTCAACCAGGGCCGCCACTTCCTTCTCGGAAGCGATTTCAGCCGTACGGTCGGTCCACTGGCAGACGCGACCCAGGTAGACACCCTTGGCGTCGATCACCGGGCTGGTGGCGAGACGGATGATGCGGTCGCCGACACGGCCTTCGGCCAGCTGCGGCTTCTCCAGCTTGCCGCGGGTGATCGCCAGCAGCGCCGGGTCTTCCAGCGACTCGGCCAGCGGTCGGCCGAAGAGCTTGTCGACTGCCGCCGCGCTGCGGAAGATGCCTTCCAGCAGGGTACGACCGGCATGGTTCATGTAGATCAGGTTGTTTTCCTCGTTCGACACGGTCACCACGGTGGACACGTTGTCGAGCGCGAAGCCCATGCGCTGAGCGGCATCAGCCGTGCGGCGGCTGTCCGCCATGTCGAAGCGGAGCTTGATGAACATGGACTTGAAGGCGTCGGACATGTCGCCGATCTCGTCCGCGCGATCCTTGTTGACCAGCAGCGACATGTTGCCGTTGGCGATCTCGACCATCTGCTTGCGGATCTTCTCGACCGGAGCCGACACCACCGAATAGGTTCGGTAAAGCATGAAGGACAGCAGGGCCAGACCGGCAACGAGGCCGGCGGCAGCACTGTCACGTACGGCAGTACCGGCCGGCAGACCGAGCATGGCGTAATAGCCAAGACCGGCCGACATCGCCATGGCGATGGCAAAAGTCATCAGCATGCGGTTCTTGATGCTGATATCGGTCATCTTTTGCAGCTTGCCGCGCCAGCCCGGCTGCATGACCTTGCCTTCGCACAGCGTGACCTTGCTCTCGCCATTGCGCATCTTGCGATAGAGCTCTTCGGTCTGCTCGACCAGCTTGCGGTCAGGGCGCGTACGCACCGACATGTAGCCGGTCATGGTGCCGTTCTGCCAGATCGGCGAGGCATTGGCCTGCACCCAGTAGTGGTCGCCATTCTTGCAGCGGTTCTTTACCAGACCGCTCCAGGACTTGCCGGACTTGAGCGTGCTCCAGAAGTCGCGGAAGGCTTCCGGCGGCATGTCCGGGTGGCGCAGGATGTTGTGCGGCTGCCCCATCAGTTCGGCTTCGGTGAAGCCGCTCATCTCGATGAAGGTGCGGTTCATGTAGGTGACATGACCCTTCAGGTCCGCCTGGGACAGGATGAACTCACCCTCTCCCAGGAAACGTTCGTGGCCGGTGACAGGCAGATTGGTACGCATTTTTCTTTCTCCAGGCTCTTTTTCGGTTGCGGCGATCAGGCCGCCACATCGGCCACCAGGGCCATGTCCGGACTGCTCATCAGGGTTTCGATATCCATCAGGATGACCATGCGCTCGTTGAGCGTGGCCAGCCCGCGAATGAAGCGGGTGTCGAGATCACCATGCAGCGGCGGCGCCTCGCGGATTTCCTCGGGGTCGAGCTGGATCACATCGGACACGCTGTCGACCACGGCGCCAACGACGCGATTGGAGACATTGAGGATGATCACCACGGTGAAGGCCGTGTATTCGGCGCTGCCAAGCTGGAACTTCAGGCGCAGGTCGATGATGGGCACGATGGTCCCGCGCAGATTGATCACGCCCTTGATGAAGCCGGGGGCATTGACGATGTGGGTGACCTTCTCGTAGCCGCGGATTTCCTGGACCTTGAGGATGTCGATGCCGTATTCCTCGGAACCGAGGGCAAAGGTCAGGAACTCCTGACCAGTGCGCGGCTTGCCGTTTTCCTGTGAGGGCTGACGCTCCATGAGTTTCTCCTAGACGGCGCAGGCCAGTGGTGGGCGCTTGGACAGCCGGACGACTTCCGACACATCGAGAATCATGGAGACGCTGCCGTCACCCATGATGGTCGCTGCGGAAATGCCCGGGACTTTGCGGTAATTGGATTCGAGACTCTTGATGACGACCTGGCGCTGACCGAGCAGGTCATCGACGAAGAGCGCGGCGCGACCGCATTCGGTATCGACGATGATGAGGATGCCCTGCTCCGGACGGTCCGAACGCGGCTGCAGGTCAAAGACCTGATGCAGCGCCACCAGCGGCAGGTATTCGCCGCGGACATAGACGACACGACCGCTGCCGGCGACCGATTTGACGTCCTCGGCGCGCGGCCGCAGAGACTCGCGGATGGCGGTCAGCGGCACGATGTAGGTCTGATCGCTGATGCCCACCGACATGCCATCCATGATGGCCAGCGTCAGCGGCAGGCGGATCGAGATGGTGGTGCCCTGCCCCGGCAGCGAATGCAGATCGACACGGCCGCCGAGCTGCTCGATGTTGCGCTTGACCACATCCATGCCGACGCCACGTCCGGAGACATCGGTGACGGCATCGGCGGTGGAGAAGCCGGGCGCGAAAATGAGCTGCCAGACATCCTGATCGGTCGGATTCTCGGGCACGGAAATGCCGCGCTCGCGCGCCTTGGCCAGCAGCTTGTCGCGGTTGAGGCCGCGACCGTCATCGGTGATTTCGATGACGACACTGCCGCCTTGGTGACAGGCGCTGAGATTGACCACGCCCTTGACCGGCTTGCCGGCCGCGATGCGCTCGGCCTCGGTCTCGATGCCGTGATCGACACTGTTGCGGATCAGGTGGGTCAGCGGGTCGCTGATCTTCTCGACGACGCCGCGATCGATTTCGGTGGCCTCGCCCTCGGTGCGCAGCTCGATCTGCTTGCCGAGCTTGCCGGCGAGATCACGCACCAGGCGCGGAAAACGGTTGAACACCGAGCTGACCGGCAGCATGCGTATGCTCATCACCGATTCCTGCAGCTCGCGGGTATTGCGCTCGAGCTGTTGCAGACGTTCGTTGAGGCGCTCGTGGTCGAGCTTCTCGTCACTGACGGCACCGACCTGCGCGGTCTGCGCCAGCATGGACTGGGTGATCACCAGCTCGCCGACCAGGTTGATGAGCTGATCGACCTTTTCCACGCTGACACGGATGGAGCTTTCGCTGGTCGGGGTTTTCGACAGCTTGACGACGTTGCCGGCCGCCGGCGTGGCGGCTGCGCTGGCAACCTCGACCACCGCCGCTGCCTCGGCATCCGCCGTCACACCGGCCTCGTCAGTCGTCACGTCCTGGGCACTGATGGCCACCGGGGCATCAGCAACGGCCGCAGCAGCCGGAGCAGCACTGGCGACAGGGGCATGCTCGGTTTGCACAAGCGCGCGGATCTGCGCGATCAGGTGCGTCACCACGTCATCGGGCACCGCCTCGCCACCCTGATGCGAGGCCAGCTGGGCCAGCAGCACATCACGCGCGCCGAGGGTGACATCGATGATGTGCTCGCTCAGCGGCATCTCGTTCTTGCGCACGCGATCAAGCAGGGTTTCCAGATCGTGGGTGACCGCCGCCATGTCGGGGAAGCCGAAGGTCGAGCTGCTGCCCTTGATCGAATGGGCGGCACGGAAAATGGCATTGAGGTGTTCCGGATCGGGATTGTCGCGATCCAGTCCCAGCAGCAGCGATTCCAGGCTGGCCAGGTGTTCCCCGGCCTCTTCAAAGAAGATGGCGTGGAACTCGCTCATGTCCATGTCGAAGCTCATGTCCGGCTCCCGGCCATCAAGATTTCAGCAGACACAGCACGAGACGGCCCTTGCCGTAACCATCGATGCTGACATCCAGATCCATGCAGTCTTCCGGGCCCAGCGAGGAAAGCTGGGCCGGCAGCGTCTGCGGCGGCAGGAACTTGTCGCGCAAGGTCACGCGCTCGCTGTCGTGGCTGGTGAACAGGCGCGACAGCACGTTGAGCACCTCGCCGAAAATCTCGGCCAGCGACTCGTCCAGGGCTTTGGCTGCCGCCGCCTCGGCCGCAACGCGTGCGGGTATGAGGGCGAACGCGGCAGCCGAAGCGGCGGCAAACGACACGTCTGACATGCAGGCCGCTATGGGCTGCTGGCTGCCATCGTGATAGATACCGGCCAGCGGCATGACGCCGGCGCCGGGTGCGGAAGCCGGTGTCACCGTGACCTCGCGGCGCACGAACGCCTTCAGGGTCTGAGCCACCGTTTCCAGGGAGGGAAGCTTGCTGGTCATGGACGCGCCCTCAGTTCAGGTAGTCGTCCAGCGCGCGCTGGAAGTCTTCGGGCGTGAACGGCTTGCCGATCAGGAAGGCGGCGCCGGAGGCTTCGGCGAGCGCGCGCATTTCCTGGCTGACTTCCGTGGTGACAAAACCGAAGGTGGTGCGCACGCCTTCCTGGCGCAGATGCTGCAGCACCTCGATGCCGGTCTTGCCAGGCATGTTCCAGTCGGAAATGATCAGGTCCGGCGACTCGCGATTGACGGCGGCGATGGCTTCGTCGCCATCAGCGGCCTCGACGATTTCGTGACCGCGATAGCCCGCCTGTCGGAGCATGTGTCCAATGACCAGGCGCATGGCTTTGCTGTCGTCGGCAATAAGCAGTTTCATGAAGGTTCCCCACGGACGGATTGCACTGTTGCTTGCAATCATTGTCGGCAAGGAAGCGTCACGGCTTTAGTCAGGTTTGGCGGGGTTGTTGCAGTGATTTGCAAACGATTGTTGTTGCTGTGTTGCCGTCACCTGCGAAGAAAAATCACTGTACTGTCAATAATTTGGCGAACACAACGCCAACCTGCTCGCGGCGCCCGTCATCGACATAATCGAAATTGGTGCCGCGATGATTGATTTCCCAGAATACCGGATCCAGCGTATTCATGATGCCCGTCCTCGCCTTCTCCAGCTGCTCGGCCGGAACCTCGCGCAACGACGTCAGCACACGCTCCAGTTCGGCATCGCGCCCGTTGCCGGCGAAGTAGCCGGCGAGTATGGCGCGTGACTTCACCAGCCCGGAATGACGTTCGGCGCCACTGAAGCCGAGCACGGCATCGAGCAGCGCCGGTGCCGGGGAATTGTCATGGGCATAGGCCACCTCGGCCAGCTCCGCCAGCTCGTAGCTGATCAGCTCGTAGATGAAGACCATGCCGTGCTGATGCGCGAAATCGGCATAGAAGCGCAGATGGCCGATCAGCGCCGGCACCAGCTCGGGACGATCGGCGAGCAGGCGGCGCAGCAGCGTCTTGTAGTTGTAGACGACGTTGTAGACCGGCGCATTCTCCTTCTTCTTGATGGCCTCGCGGGTGAAGGTGTTGAACACCCGCACCAGCAGATGGAAGACGGCATCGTTGCCCAGCCTGGCCTCCTCGTGGGCGGCATTCTTGATGGCATGAACGAGCGCGCTCACCGCCTCCGGCATCTTCGCCAGGGCAATCTTGAAGGCCAGCACGAGCTGGTTGGCGATGCGGTACTCCATCCAGATGCGGTCACGCACAATGGCCTCGGTGGCCTCGCTGGAGGTGCCGAAAAGCAGGCTGCTGGAGACCCGGAAGAAGTCCGGCTGCAGGCGTGGCTTGATATCACGCACGCGCGCCAGGTCCAGGGTATGAGCCTTGATGGCATCGAAGGCGACATCGCGGTCGGCTCTGTCGACCGAGCGCTGCAGCATGCTGCCGAGATTGATGATGCGCTGGTTGACGCGATCCTGGGCGATCGCGGTCGGATACTTGCCGGCGGCGACATCCTCGAGCTCACGCATCAGGCTGAGGTGGATGCGCTTGATGATGGTCAGCGGGTCAATGAAGCTGAGCACATAGAAGTAGTACGGCATGAGGAAGAGCCAGCCGAGCATGGCGCAGACGCCATCTATCCAGAACGGCAGCTGCGGCGTCCAGTTGCCGAACGACAGCGTGATGGCGAACAGCGAATGCGCGGCCAGCAGCGAGCAACCGCAGAGCACGAACAGGTTGAGCTTGTCGCGGATGAATATCTCGATGAGCTTGGGCGTGTAGAGATTGGCGGTGAGCGGAATGGCCAGGGAAATGAAGGTCAGCAGCAGCGCCAGAATGTTGTTGTAGGCACGCGCGAACGGCGATGCCACGGCGCGCACCATGGCGGCATCCACATGCAGATCGGCCAGCCGCAGCGGCTGCCCGGTCTCCGGATTGACCGCATGCACGAAGTCCCACGCCGCCTCCGCCCAGAACAGCAGCAACGCACCGGTGACCAGGGCGAACAGCAGACGCAGGGCAAAGCGCTGGAGATCCATGGGTTCAAGCTCCCGTCTGGCTGTCGGTCGCAGAAATGCGGCCTTATCACCAAAGCATGAAGCTTTCATTGCACAGGTATGTCGGCGTCACAAGACGCCCCCCGCCATCGGGCGACGAACTGTCGCTGGCAGCGGCCGGATATCGCTCTCTCCGACCAACGGCAACGCCGACAGCCGGACTGGCCGCCGGCAACGGCACTCAGGGACGGGTCACGCCCTGCAGCCGGCAGACATCGACCTGGCGCTCGCGACTGCTTTCGCGGCGATAGAGCGCGGCCGTGCTGCCCTTGCCCCACCACACCAGATGGGCATTCTGATAGCGCGCGCCGCTGGCGCTGACGACATGATCGAGTGCCTCGTCACGGCCGTCATGGCGGAAATAGACCTTGTCGGCGACGCTGTTGTAGGTGACCTGGAAACGGCCCTGACGACGGCAGCCCCAGCTCTCGTACTGGTTGTGCCGGGTCAGATCGGGGTTTTCCACGCTGACCGGCAGGTAGTCGAGAAACACGGCGCCATTGCGCTCGCCGCTGTGCAGGCAGATGAACTGCACACGCCGGGCGCCCGGCTTGCTCTCGTAGAGCGCGGTGCCCTTGTAGATCGTGGCCACGCGCTGACGACCGACAGAGTCATCGTAACGATCGACATCCATGGGCACATCCAGGGTGACGCGGATGAAATCGGGGTCGTGCTGTTTGCCGACAGCGCTGGCATAGCGCTGACAGTCCTGCTCGCCCGGGCTCGCGGTCTCGGCCTGCAACGCCGGAGCGGCATGCGCCGGCAGGGTGAACAGCCAGACCAGCGACAGCGCGGCAATCAGTTTCTTCATGTCATCGACTTCCTTGTGGATGCCACAAGAGTAGAGTGTGGGCATCCGGGACGCTACAGTTGTCGCTCTCCCATGCTCTCTCTGGCTCTATATCTCTGGAGGCCCCGATGCAGCCCTCGACTCAGTGGCAGGAAACCGTTGCTCCCGACGAAAACGTCCGTTTCGAGGCCTATGCCGAGGAGCTGCACCAGCTGCAGCTGAAGAATGCCGGCAAGGGCAAGCCCTCACGCGCCCTGCATGCCAAGGGCATGCCCGGTCTCGAAGCCACTTTCACGGTGCATGCCGACCTGCCCGACGCAGTGCGCATCGGCCTCTTCGCCAACCCCGGCAGCTATCGTGCCTTCGTGCGCTTCTCCAACGGCTCGGGCGCCCATCAGCATGACCGCAAGCCCGACATCCGTGGCATTGCCGTGAAGATTCTCGGCGTCACCGGACGCAAGATCATCCCGGGCATGGAGGACGCACTGACCCAGGACTTCCTGATGATACGTTCGGCGGCCACGCCGGTACGCAACGCCGAGGAGTTCATGGCGCTGGTGCGCGTCGCCAGCTCGCCGCTGAGCGGCCTGCCCGGCCTGCTGCGCCAGGTCGGCCTGCGCCGCCTGCTGGACCTGCTGCGACGCGCCGCGAAAACCCTGAAGCCGGTGGCCTCGCTGGCCACCACGCGCTTCTACAGTGCCCTGCCCATACAGTTCGGCCCCTATGCCGTGCATTACGCCCTGCGTCCGAACTCCCTGCCCGAGCCCGGTGACTGCCCCGGCGGCAACCCGGACTATCTCGCCCGCGACCTCGCCGAACGCCTGCGCAGAACGCCGGTCAGCTTCGACTTCCAGGTGCAGTTCTATGTCGATCCGGTGAAGACGCCCATCGAGGATGCGTCGGTGGAATGGCGCGAGGAGGATGCGCCCTTCATCACGCTGGGCCACCTCACCTTCGCGCAGCAGGATATGGAACGGCCGGCGGCGCAGCGACTGAGCGCCTTCATCGAGACGCTGTCGTTCGATCCCTGGCATGCCCTGACCGAGTTCCGCCCGCTCGGCAACATGATGCGTGCGCGCAATGTCGCCTACCGGGTCAGCACGCAGGCGCGTGCGGCCGCCGCCGAACCCAACGGCGACGAATTCTTCGACTAGCTGCCCGCCATCATGGCCGGCAGTACCGCTGCCGGCATGGACGGAATCACGTAAACGGCGATCAGCACGCAGTGACAGGCCGCGCCCGCGGCCACGAAGACATGCCAGATGGCATGCGTGTAGCGGTACTGCTTGGCGGCATAGAAGACCGCGCCAACGGTGAAGCAGAGACCGCCGGCCAGCAGCAGCCAGAAGCCCGGTCGCGCCAGGCTGTGCCAGAGATCCGCGATCAGCACCATCGAAAGCCAGCCCATGAGCAGGTAGGTGATCAGCGACAGCTTCTTGAAACGGTGAATGAACCAGATCTTGAACAGGATGCCGGCGAGCGCGAGCCCCCAGATCACGAACAGCATGATATTGGCCGTGGCGCTGTCCTTAAGCGTGATCATCAGCATAGGCGTGTAGGTGCCGGCGATCAGCAGGTAGATGGCGCAGTGATCCAGGCGCTTGAAGACCGCCTTGGACTGCTCATGGCTGATGCTGTGATAAAGCGTCGAGCACAGGAACAGCAGGATGAGGCTGGTGCCGTAGACCGCCACACCGGCGAGCTGCGCCGATGTCAGCACCGGCATGCCCTTGACCAGCATAAGCGTGGTGGCAACGATGGCCGCCGCCGTGCCCAGGCCGTGACTGAGGGCATTGGCGATCTCTTCCTGCACGGAATAGCCGGATGGCGTGGGCGTGGTCATGGCGGGCTCCCGATTGATGTCCCGCATGATGGCAGTCCTGCCCTTCCTGTCACAACCACCGGCGGACGGCCGGCTCAGCTTTCACTGATCTCGTAGCGCAAGAGACCATCGCGATTGGGATTGCCCGGGTCGCTGATGCGCTCGACGCTGATCCGCCCCACCGGCTGCGGCGCGTCATCCCCATCCTCGCCCATGTGGGTGCTCATGTTCAGGCTGAAGCTGCGGCTGGCGCCGGGCACGCTCAGGGTCAGGGTGACGTTGACCGCGCGAGCCGGACCGGGCGGCTGTCCGCTCTGACGGTCCTGGTAGTAATTGAGCGCGAAGGCATAGTCGCCGACCTGCAGCTGGTTGCAGTCGGTGTAGTAGTGCTCGGGGCCGAAGCCGTCGATATTGTCGATATCGAGAATGCCGCTGCCGCCCTCTGGGTTGCGGTAGTCGACATGATGACCGTCGGGCTCGAAAACATGCAGGTCCACGTCAGTCTGATCAACGTCCCAGACCAGGGTGGCGGAGATCGGTCCGCTGCCGGCTACCAGCGGCGGATCCTGTAGCGCATCCATGCGCTGACCTGTGCCGGCGATCAGCGCGGCACGGGCATTGAAGGCCGTGGACAGATAGGTCTCCAGAAAGCCGTGGGCACTGACACGCCCGGTGTCGTCCGCCACCCGGCCATCCTCGGCATGCGCCAGCTGCCAATTCTGCGCCAGGCTGCCAGGCACCATGAGAATGATGTCGCGATGATTGGTCAGGTACGGCCCGCTCTCACCACCCACCTGGTCAGCCGGCGTGGCCACAGAGTAGATGCCGAAACTGGCCATGGGCACCGCCGGCTCGCTGCCGGCGAGCATCTCGCGCGCCTGATTGGCGTAGAAGTTGCCCTGTGAATGCGCCACCAGCAGCACCTTCTGCCCTTGCAGTATGGCCTCCCTGTATTTCTGCACATGATCGGCCAGCTCCGGCGCGGTGGCCTGGTAACGCGCCAGCAACCTGTCCTCCTGCCATTGCGCGAACCAGTCCGGCACCATGCCCTTGCCGTGCAGCCAGTGCAGGGTTTCGCGGCTGTATTGCGCCATATGCTGATCCAGCGCCTGCACGAGATCGCGGAATGGCCCCTCGCTGGCGTTGTAGGCCAGATCGAAGGCCACGTGCTGGCCGTTGTGGCTGCTGCCCATGGCCTCGGCGAGCTGGCTGCGGCTGTTGCTGGCCTCTTCCTGGGTAGTGAGGATGCCGTTGCCATAGACGACACGAAACTTCTCGTCGGCCGGCTGGCAGTTCTGCCCGGCACGCGCCGGGCAGACCGCGCAGAGCACGAGGATGAAGGCGACGATCAGTGCTTTCATGATGACCTCCTTCAATCGCAGACCGGTTCCGGCGGCTGCGAGAAATAGCCGCCGCCGGCAAGGTTGTTGGCCGCCAGATACAGGCGCAGGCGCTCGCGGGTGTTGGTGGTCAAACCCTCGATATCACGCGACATGGCCTCGCGGGTGGTCACGGCCCCTGGCTGTGCGAAGGGCAGCACCTTGAAGACGCAGCTCGACGCCCGCGCGATCTGCTCACCCGCACGCAGGGCCTCTTCCCGCGTGGTGGCCAGCAGCAACTGCCGCATGGCACGAGCCTTCTGCTCGGCGACATGGCGCAGGGCGGGACTGGCCGCGTAACGGTCGGCGATGAGGCGGTCTATGTCGTCGCGGATGCCGTTGCCGTCGGCGTCAGTGCCGGCCGGATCGGCGGAACGATCCTCGACCACAGGCTCGGGCATGGGCTCGGCCACTGGCCCTGGCGGGGATACCGGATCAGGCGCAGGCTGGCTGACGGGCGTGGAAGCTGGCGCCGGCCCGGGGCCGACGCTGGCGTTGCCGCTGCAGGCCGCCAGACTGGCAGCGAGCAGCACGGCATGGGCTCGAATGTCCATGTTCTCTCCCTGAACAGGCAGCGCATGACTGCGCTGCGATCAGGCCGGCATCCTGCCGGCCGGGAGCCGCGAAGGCAGATCCCGAGTCAAGAGATGGCACAGGGGATGGCGGTTCGCCAGTTTGGTCCGGGGAATTTTTCCGGGGCCATCATTCAGGCAGAGACCCAGCTTGGGGCCACTGCCCTCAACGTTTGACAGGTATCGCCTTGCGCTTGCCTGCCAGGACCACCAGGGCAATGCCGCCAATAATGGCCACCGATGCGGCCAGCAGACGCAGCGTCAACGGCTCGCCCAGAAAGACCGCCCCACCCAGTGCCGCGATGACAGGAACACTCAACTGCACCGTGGCGGCAGTGGTCGATTTCAGCAATGGCAGAGCCGTATACCAGATGGCATAGCCCACGCCCGAGGCCAGCGCGCCAGACAGCATGGCGTAAGCCACGCCCGCCGGGTCCAATGCCGCCTGATCCGATAGCAGCAGACTCAAGGCCAGCGCCATGGGGACGGCCCGCATGAAGTTTCCTGCGGTGACCTTGAGCGGGTCTCCCGCGCTCCTGCCACGCAAGGAATAGATGCCCCAGGCGATGCCTGCGACGAGCATGAGCAAGGCACCCGCCAGCGGTGGCGCGGACAGTCCGGGCAGGAGCAAGCCGATGAGTCCGCCAAAGGCCAGAGCCAGGCCAAGGCTCTGCAGCAGGCGCATGCGCTCGCCCGACCAGATGCCATGGCTGATCATGGTGGTCTGTACGGCGCCGAACAGCAGCAGCGCGCCTGCCCCCGCCGTCAGATGCACATAGGAGAAGGAAAAGGCCGCGGCGTATGCGAACAGGGCGAACGCCGACAGCCAGTTGCCGCTGCCCGTGCGCATGCCCCCACGCAGCCATGCCAGACACCACAAAACGACAGCGCCGGAGAGCAGGCGAACCGTTATGAAACTGGCCGCATCAATGTGGGTATGAGCGAGCGCGGCACGACACAGCAGCGAGTTCCCCGCAAATGCGATGAGCGCCAACAGCGTCAGAATCATTGCGCGTGCATGAGGCATTGACGCGTTCTCTTGCAGGGTGGATTGGGCTGGCAAGCATGTGTTCGAGCACACTTTACAGCATGACAGGCGCCGGGATTACCGTCGCCGGCTGCGCCGTCTCCGTTCAACTGACGCCCCTTCGGGCGCCAGTTGTCGAACCCGACCTTTCGCGCCCCAATCCTTGTGAAGAGATAAAAATGAAAAAGCCCGCACAAGGCGGGCTTTTTCATTTTTGGCGTCCCCACAGGGATTCGAACCCTGGTTACCGCCGTGAAAGGGCGATGTCCTAGGCCTCTAGACGATGGGGACAATCTGGTGGAGCTAAGCGGGATCGAACCGCTGACCTCTACAATGCCATTGTAGCGCTCTCCCAGCTGAGCTATAGCCCCAGACTGTCGGCACCAGCGGCCATGGCCGCATGTGCGGGGCGCATGGTATGCAGGGGTCCTGGGGGTGTCAAGGAGAGCGCCTTGCGAGTGTCTGAATTTCCGGCAATGGCATGGAAAACAGTCGCTTGGCGCAATGCCGGATCATGCTCGCACGACAGCGGCAGCCTGCAGCTCGGCGAGCAGGTCCGGGCCTGACCAGGCGCGTTCACCACCCTGCTCCGCCGCGCGGATCAGGGCGATCAGGCGGGCGTTGACCGGGGCCTGACGACCGAGCCGGGACGCGAGGCGAACGATCTCGCCATTGATCCAGTCGATCTCGGTGCGACGACCGGCCTCCAGGTCTTCCCACATGGATGAGCGCGCCAGCGGGTCGATCTGCAGCATGCGGTTGGCGAGGCGGCGGAAGAGGAGGTCGGGCACGCTCATCAGGCGCGGGATCCAGTGCGGCGGCAACGGCGTGAGGCGAACCAGCCTGATGCCGGCGGCGTCGATCAGCCCGAGAGCCTCCTGCTGGGCCAGGGCCAGACAACGGCGATAGGCGCGTTGCGAGAGCTCGGCCTTGAGCGGGATTCCGGAGAGCGCGTTGATGGGGTTGTTGAGGTTGAGCAGGAGCTTGGACCAGAGCACGGCGGTCATGTCCTGCTGCAGCATCAGCGCCAGACCGGCGCGCGCGAACAAGGGCTGGAAAGCCGCCAGGCCGGGATGCGCGGCGGCATCGAGGTGCCCCTCGGAACCCTGATGAAAGTGTCCGTCGCCGTGATTCACCACGTTGAACGGCACCATGCCGGCAATCACACGATGTGCCGGCAGGCCACGCTGCAGCACGTCGGCGTTGCCGGTGCCGTTCTGGAAGCTGAGCACGAGCGCATCGGGCGAGAGCACGCCGGCAAGCTCGCGCGCGGCCGTTTCGCTGGCTGCCGACTTGACGGTGACGAGCACGAGATCGGCGTCGGCGGCGGCATCGGCTGTGGTGCTGTAGCGGATGTCGGTAGCGGCGACACGCAGGTCGGCGCCCAGGTAGTCGGTCAGGTGCAGACCGTGGCGCAGCAGTTCATCCTGCATGCGCGGGCGGCCTATGAAGGTGACCGAGGCTCCCGTGGCGGCAAGACGACCGCCGAGGTAGCAGCCTATGCTGCCGGCACCGTAGATGCATATCCTGGCCACGTCCGCCCTCCCCATTCAGTCCCGCCTTCAGACCTGCGCATCAGCACCGGCGCGGCCGAAGCCACGATACAGCTTTTCCATGACGAAGAGCGGGCCTATGAGCAGGAACACCAGATCGTCGGCGAACGAGGGCTTGGCGCCTTCGACCTTGTGGCCGTAGAACTGGCCGACCCAGGCTGCCAGCCAGAGGCTGGCGCTGACGGTGACCAGCGAAAGACCGGACTGCTCGATGGCGATGATGCCGGCCAGGCTGACTGCGAACCAGATCGTCATGGCCAGCAGGCTGCCCACTGACATGACGGCATAGAAGATCAGTGCCGGCAGCGCGAACAGGGTGGCGCCGTTGAGCCAGCGGGCCGGCCCCGCATCCAGGCCCAGCCACTGCCCGACCGGTACGGCCCAGAGCAGGCCCAGGCTGCAGAAGAAGATGACCGGCACGCAGATCATGTGGATGACCTGGTTCAGTGTGTTGCGGTGACTCTTGCTGTACTCGGCGAGAAACTCGGACAGGGTTCGCATGGCACATCAGCTCGGTTATGGTTGATACCGGCAGTGTGGCGGCGCCGGCGCAGGAAATCTGTCAAGCCGCCGACACTTGCCCAGCCGCCATGATGACCCGAACCGGAGTGCGAACCCGTCATGCCCGATACCCCCGTCAGCCAGACCCTGGGCAGCAGCGAATGGTTCCGCGACCTGCCCGATGGCGTGGTGGCGCAACTGGCCGAGTTCGCGCAACGCCGCCGTCTCGGTGATGGCGAGCGCCTGTTCGCCAAGGGCGATGCCGCCGACGGACTCTACGGCGTGCTGTCCGGGCGCGTGCGCATCAGCGCCAACGCCAGCGACGGACGCGAGTTGCTGGTCAACCTGTTCGAGCCTGGCGGCTGGTTTGGCGAGATATCCATGTTCGATGGTCTGCCGCGCACGCATGCCGCCTATGCCGTCGGCAGCACCGAACTGCTGCTGATTCCGCGCGAACGCTTCCTGGCGCTGCTGGCCGCCCGCCCGGAGCTCTATCCGCACTTCCTGCGCATGCTCTGCCGCAAGCTGCGGCGCAGCTTCGACTGGATAGAGTACGAAGCCTTCCTGCCCCTGCCCGCCCGCCTCGCCGCGCGCCTGCTGGAGCTCGCCGACGGCTATGGCGATGTCACCGCCGAGGGCGTGCTGATCCGCCTGCATCTGCCGCAGGAGGAGCTGGGGCGCATGCTCAATGTCTCGCGCCAGACCATCAGCAAGGAGCTCAATGCCCTGCGCGAACGCGGCGGCATTGCGCTCGAGTACGGCCGCGTGCTCATCCGCGATCGCCAGCTGCTGCAAACCATCGTGCAGAGCGGCGGCTGAACGCCGACGCTCCAGCCATCCGCTCATGGTTGTTGCCGGCGCCGGCAGTGGCTAAGCTCGTGCCCTCATCACCACCTACACATCCAGGGGAAAACTCATGCAGCGCCAGATTCTCGTCACCGGCGGCAACAGTGGCATCGGCCTGGAAATGGTGCGTGCCTTCATCAAGGCCGGCCATGAAGTCATGATCGCCGCGCGCGACCTCGGCAAGACCCTGGGCGTGATCCGCGTCCTCGAGCAGGAAGTGCCCGGTGCCCGCCTGCATGCCGTGGCCCTGGACCTGGCCGACTTCGACAGCATCGATGCCGCCGCGCGCCAGATCCTCACCACGCTGACCCAGCTCGACACCGTCATGCTCAACGCCGGTAGCTACACCAACGGCCTGCGCACCCAGGACAACGGCCTGGAAAGCATGATCGGCAGCATGCACTTCGGTCACTTCCGCCTCATGGAGCATCTGCTGCCGCAGCTCAAGGTCGCAGCCGAGGCCCGTGTCGTGGTGACCAGCTCGGTCGCGCACTGGACCGGAACCATCGACGAAGCCAGCTTCCGTGATGCCGCACGCCACCGCATGGATCTGCGCGCCTATGGCCAGGCCAAGCTGGCCAACCTGATCTATGCCCGCGAACTGGCCCGCCGCACCCAGGGCAGCAACATCCGCATCAATGCCTTCCACCCCGGCGGCGTCGCCACCGGCATCTGGCGCGAGCTGCCGCCCTTCGCGCAGAAAGTGGTCGACAAGGTCATGCTGACCCCGGCCAAGGGCGCCGACACGGCGATCTGGCTGGCGCTCAGCGCTGACGCCAAGGCATTCAACGGGGAATATTTCGTCAAGCGCAAGCGCGCCTTCAGCTCGCGCATCAGCCGCAACCGCGAAGTCGCGGCGCGTCTGTGGCAGCTCAGCGAAGAGATTGCCGGGCTCTGAGCCCGGTCATGGCGCAGCGGCAGACCACCGCTGCGCCTCTGCTGCGATGCATCAGTGCGCGTGCGCCCAGGCTGCAGCCAGCTTGATCAGCGTATAGCGCACCGGCTTGAGCCAGGGGTGCTCGACCAAGGTCATGTCCATCTCTGCTCTCCTTTCGTTGCACACTCTCACATCGTTGAACATCCTCACGCCGCGCTTCCGGACACAGCCACGCTGTCCTTGACCACGGCCCGCCCTGAGATGGTGGGAATGAAGCCGAAATTCTCCGGCTTCAGCGCCTGCTGGAACATCTGGCGGCCGAGACGATCGCGCCAGGCGCGCGTGGCCGGAGCCAGACCGAGCAGCCGGTCGGCAGCGAAGATGAGCGCGCTGCCGGCCAGCAGCGGCAGCCTGGAACGCGCCGGCGGCACTTCCATGCGGTCCGCCACGCGATCGCTCAGCATCAGCCGTGACAAGGCCGCCGCGCGATAACCCATGAACGCCTTGAACCACTCCGCGCCCTGCTGCTCCGCCATGATGTCGCGGCTGGCGCCGAACAGGCCGCGCGTCAGCGCCGCGCTGTCGGCATCGGGCTGCATGTCGCTGGTGGCCATGATGATGGCGGCGGCTTCCAGGCCTTCGCGGAAGGTGCGCGGCTGCAGGTCCTCATCCACTCCCATCAGCCAGCAGATGTAGCGGTAGTAATGCATGATGGCTTCGCGCTCGGCATGGCTGTAGACCAGACCCTGGGCCGCGCAGCCGGCCATGAAGATGGTCGAGAATTCGAGCTGGGTGGCCATCATGTCGAGCTGCTGGATGGGCGCGCCCCAGTCATCGGCGCGCCAGTCCGGGCGCTGAGCGAGGCTGCCACGAATGAAGGCATGCATCATGCGCACGCGCACCGTGCTGCGGAAACCTTCGGAGTCACGCGGCAGGGTTTCCGAAAGCGCGCAATCGATGGTCCAGCGCGAGGTTTCGCTGAGCCGCTTCTTGGCGCCGCCGCTGAGATTGCCGGTCATGGCCAGCGGCTTGACGGCGGCATCGGCGGCGTAACCGATCATCAGCGAGACCGAGCCCAGCGCCGTGGTGCCGATCAGGCCCGAACGCAGCACGGCATGGGCGCCCCGACGCATGAGGTCATCGTCGACCCAGTGCGGTCGCCGCTCGATGTGATCAAAGAAGGCACGGAACGGCGCCGGCACCGAAGCCAGGCTGTCCACGCCCTGTTCCAGCGCCTGCTGGAAAAGCTGCCAGCCGCCCTTGTTGGCATGAATCCACGCCGCCACCTCGTCGGCCAGCGGGTCGCCCTGCCAGAGCGCCTGCTTGTAGCGGGCGAAGCGCGGGTCATCGAGACCTATGCCGAGGACCTTGAGCAGCAGCGAAGATCGGGGATCACGCCAGCGGCTTGCGCTGCGCAAATCGGCCAGAGACGAGACCTGTGACGCGGAAAAGGCTGAAGCGGCCGTCATAAAGTACTCCCGGACAAAATGCCGTGACCATAAAGTCACCCGAGATTAATGCGAATCAGCGTTCGCATTCAATTCGCATTCTGTCCGGCCGCCGCCGGAGCATCGATCAGGCCTTGAGGGCTTTCTCGATGTCCTTGGCGATGTCTTCCGGCTTGGTGGTGGGAGCATAGCGATCGATGATGGTGCCATCGCGGCCGACCAGGAACTTGGTGAAGTTCCACTTGATGGCCTTGCTGCCGAGCAGACCCGGTGCTTCCGAGGTCAGGTGCTGGAACAGCGGGTGTGCGCCCGGACCGTTGACTTCGATCTTGGCGAACATGGGGAAAGTGACGCCGTAATCCATGGAGCAGAAGTTGGCGATTTCCTTTTCGTCACCCGGATCCTGATTGAGGAACTGGTTGCAGGGGAAGCCGAGAACGGCGAAACCCTGATCCTTGTACTTTTCGTAGAGCGCTTCCAGACCGGTGAATTGCGGCGTGAAGCCGCACTTGCTGGCAGTGTTGACGATGAGGACAGCCTGGCCCTTGAAGTCGGCGAGCGCGCACTCCTCGCCGGTGATGTTGCGTGCCGTGAAATCATAAATGTTCGCCATCGTTCTTCTCCTTCTTCTGCGTTCGGTGGGGTCTGCCCGCTTCAGGGCTGGCGCGGCTTGTGACGCAGCGACAGCGAATTCACGCAATAGCGCAGGCCGGTGGGGTTCGGTCCGTCCGTGAAGACATGACCCAGATGGCCACCGCAGCGCTTGCAGACAATCTCGGTACGAATCATGCCATGACTGACGTCCCTGTGCTCGTCAATGACATCGGCGCCGGCGGGCTGGAAGAAACTCGGCCAGCCGCAGCCGGAATCGAACTTGGCCAGCGCATCGAACAACGGCTCGCCGCAGCCGCGACAGACATACATGCCATCTTCATGGCTGTTCCAGTACTCGCCGGTGTAAGGCCGCTCGGTGCCCTTCTCGCGCAGCACGCGGAACTCCTCGGCGCTCAGGCGCTCGCGCCATTCCGCCTCGCTCAGGTGCGTCGTCGACCGATCATCGCTCATCTCTGCCTCCCGGCTCTCGCGAACTCATATTTGCTGACATATTAATGATGCCTGCATGCCGTGGAAGTCCACACGGCAAAAGTGTTTTGGCTACACTATGGCGCACATCCACCAGGGGCCACTGCCCTTTTTGCGAGCACACCATGGAAATCACCAAGTCCTCCAAGCTGAAAGATGTCTGCTACGACATTCGCGGTCCGATTCTCAAGGCCGCCACCGCCATGGAGGAGCAGGGTCACCGCATCATCAAGCTCAATATCGGCAATCCGGCGCCGTTCGGCTTCGAGGCTCCGCAGGAAATCCTGTCGGACGTCATCCTCAATCTGCCGAATGCGGTCGGCTACTGTGATTCCAAGGGTCTGTTCGCGGCGCGCAAGGCCATTGTTCATTATTACCAGACCAAGGGCCTGCTCGGCGTCGATGTCGGCGACATCTACATCGGCAACGGCGTTTCCGAGCTGATCGTCATGGCCATGCAGGCCCTGCTCGACAGCGGCGATGAAATGCTGGTGCCGGCGCCCGACTATCCGCTCTGGACCGCTGCCGTGAATCTCGCCGGCGGCAAGGCCGTGCATTATCTCTGCGACGAGGAACAGGGCTGGTTCCCGGATCTCGCCGACATCGAGCGCAAGATCACGCCGAACACGCGCGGCATTGTGGTCATCAACCCGAACAACCCGACCGGTGCCGTCTACTCGAAGGAAGTGCTGGAAGGCATCGTCGCCCTCGCCCGCAAGCACGAGCTGATCATTTTCGCCGACGAGATCTACGACAAGATCCTCTATGACGAAGCGCAGCACACCTCCATCGCCACGCTGGCGCCGGACCTGCTCTGCATCACCTTCAACGGCCTGTCGAAGAGCTACCGCGTCGCCGGCTTCCGCTCCGGCTGGCTCATGGTCAGCGGCGCCAAGGCCGATGCCAAGGACTACATCGAAGGTCTCGACATGCTGGCCTCCATGCGCCTGTGCGCCAACGTGCAGGCCCAGTTCGCCATCCAGACCGCGCTTGGCGGCTACCAGAGCATCAATGACCTGATCCGCCCCGGCGGACGCCTGTACGAGCAGCGCGAGCTGGCCTGGAAAATGCTCAACGACATTCCCGGCGTCAGCTGCGTCAAGCCCATGGGCGCGCTCTACCTGTTCCCGCGCCTGGACCCGGCCGTGTACCCGATCAAGGATGACCAGGAGTTCATCCTTGAACTGCTGCAGGCCGAAAAGGTGCTGCTGGTCCAGGGCACCGGCTTCAACTGGCCCAGCCATGACCATTTCCGTGTCGTCTTCCTGCCGCATCGCGAGGAGCTGACCGAGGCCATCACCCGTCTCGCGCGCTTCCTGGAAAGCTATCGCAAGCGCCATGGCACCGACACAGCAGTCTGATGACTTGAAATAGTCATTCACCGCCCCTACTTTAGGTACTGATACCCAACCACGGAGCCTCAAAGCCCATGTTACGCATCATCCTGTTTTTGCTGACCAACCTGGCAGTCATGTTGGTGGCCGGGATCGTACTCAGCCTGCTCGGAGTCGGTGCGACTCACGGTGCCGGCAATACCTTGCAGCTGGGCAACCTGCTGGTGGTCTGTTTTGTCTTCGGCACGGTCGGCTCGCTGATCTCGCTGCTCATGTCGAAGTGGATGGCCAAGCGCTCCATGGGCGTCGAACTGATCGAATCGCCGCGCAGTGGTGAAGAGCGCTGGCTGCTCGACACCGTTGCCGATCTCGCCCAGCGCGCCGGCATCAAGATGCCGGAAGTCGGCATCTTCCCGAGCTACCAGTCGAACGCCTTCGCCACCGGCTGGAACCGCAACGACGCGCTCGTCGCCGTGTCCTCGGGCCTGCTGCAGCGCATGAGCAAGGATGAAGTGCGTGCCGTTCTCGGCCACGAAATCGGTCACGTTGCCAACGGCGACATGGTCACCCTCGCCCTCATCCAGGGTGTGGTCAACGCCTTCGTCATGTTCTTCTCGCGCATCATCGGCAACTTCGTCGACCGCGTGGTGTTCAAGAACGAGGAAGGTCCGGGCATTGCCTACTTCGTCACCAGCATCATCGCCGACATCGTGCTGGGCATCCTCGCCTCCATGATCGTCATGAGCTTCTCGCGCTATCGCGAATTCCGTGCCGATGAAGCGGGTGCCAAGCTTGCCGGTCGCCAGGCCATGATCAACGCCCTGCGCGCCTTGCAGCGCGAGCACGAAGTGCCTGACCAGATGCCGGCCGAGATGACCGCCATGGCCATCACCACCGGCAGGCGCGAAGGCTTCAGCCTGGCCGCGCTCATGCTCTCGCACCCGCCGCTGGAAAAGCGCATCGCGGCCCTGCAGAACCTGCAGATCGCCTGATCCGCGCCACTGCTCCGGCAGCGCCGCAGCAAAAAGCAGCAAGAAAAAGCCCGCGACTTCGCGGGCTTTTTTGTTTCTGTGAACAGCTCGGGAGCCGCATGCCCCGGTCAGTGCGGCTTGGGCTGCTCCCAGCGCAGCCGGGCTGGTGCACGTGGCACAGGCTGCGGCGACAACCGCGCACGGATGACCGGCCAGGCATTGCCCAGCACCAGCGGCTGAGCCGCGGCATTCGGATGCAGACCGTCGCGTTGCAGCAACGTCGCCCGACCGCTGATGCCATCCATCAGCGAAGGCTGCAGCGGCACGTCCGACGCACGCGTGACACTCGTGTACATCTGCGCCAGGGCGGCAGCCTCGACCCTGCTGAACTGCGCCGGCACCACCACAGCAAGCACGGCGACGCGGGCACCGGCGGCCTGCGACAGGCCGATCATGCGCTCGAAGTTGCCCCGGGTCAGGCTCATGGGCTGCCCCTGCAAGGCATCGTTGCCACCCAGCTCGATCACCACCACATCCGGCTTGTACTGCTGCAGCAAGGCCGGCAATCGCGCCAGACCGCCTGTACTGCTCTCACCGCTGATGCTGGCATTGATGACCTGGTGACGACCGGGATCCTGCGCCTGCAGGCGAGCATCCAGCAGACTCACCCAGCCCTGGGAGGGCTGCATGTTGTATGCGGCACTGAGGCTGTCACCGAGCACCAGAATGCGGTCCGCCGAAGCGGCAGAGGACAGGCCGAGCAGCGCGGCGGCGCCCAGCCAGCGGAATTTCGTCAGAACCATGGGCATCTCCTCGATGACACTCATCGATGACTATGGTCTGTCCGGCACGATATGTCAGCACAGGAAAACCGGCCCTGCGTCACAGGGCCGGATCCGGGTCATCTCAGCCCAGCGCCGGATAGTCCGTGTAACCCTCGGCACCACCGCCGTAGAACAGTTCCGGACGCTGCTCGTTGAGCGGCGCGTTCTGCTGCAGGCGCTCGACCAGGTCGGGATTGGCGATATAGGGACGGCCGAAGGCGGCGGCATCGATCAGACCCTTGTCGAGCAGATCCTGGGCCTTCTCCGGCGTGTAGTTGCCGGCGCCGATGATGACGCCCGGGAAACGCTGGCGCAGGGCACGACGGAAGCTGTCTTCGAGCTTGGGGCCACCGGCCCAGTCCGGCTCGGACAGGTGCAGATAGGCAATGCCACGCTGATGGAACTGCTCGGCCAGGTAGTAACCCATGGCTTCGCCCTCCTCGTCACCGAGGGCATTGAAGTTGCCGATCGGCGAGATACGGATGCCGACACGACCCGGCTCCCAGGCGCCAATCACGGCATCCAGCACTTCCAGCGTCAGGCGCGCGCGGTTTTCCAGCGAACCGCCGTACTGGTCCGTGCGCTGGTTGCTCTCGGCAGACTGGAACTGATGCAGCAGATAGCCATGGGCGCCATGCACCTCGACCAGGTCGAAACCGGCCTCACGCGAGTTGTGTGTGGCCTGGGCATAGGACTCGAGCAGGGTCGGAATCTCTTCCAGCGCCAGCGGACGAGGCACCGAGGTCTGCACACGCTCAGGGCGGCCATCGGCGCCCAGCACGGTGGTCTTGGTCTTCGCCGGCAGATCGGAGGCCGACACTGGTGCTTCACCATTGGGCTGCAGGCTGCTGTGCGAAATGCGGCCGACATGCCAGAGCTGCAGCGCTATGCGGCCACCCGCCTGATGCACGACATCCGTCACCTGCTTCCAGCCGGCAGTCTGCTCGGCACTGTAGATGCCCGGCGTCTGCATGTAGCCCTTGCCCTGCGGCGACACCTGCGAAGCCTCGGTGACGATCAGGCCGGCGCTGGCACGCTGACGGTAGTATTCGGCGATCAGCGGCGTCGGCACATCACCGGCGGCGGCGCGCATGCGCGTCAGGGGCGCCATCACGACACGATTGGGCAAATCCACGGCACCGAGCTTGAGCGGGCTGAAAAGTGTTTGACTCATGACGAACCTCTTCTCCTGACTGGTTAAGTAGACCAGTCGTCTAGTTGAAACGCAAAAATTTTTCCCGGATCAGCCCGGGCTCTGCAACCACAGATCGGTCTGCTGCAGGGCGCGCTGCAGCGGCGCCGGCGAACGCTGCACCTTGGTCAGCAGCTCGGCGCCGACCCAGAGCAGGTACAGCGACTCCGCCAGATCATCCGGCGCCAGCACCAGGCTCAGCGAGCCATCCTGCTGCCCCGCCACGATGGTCTGGGCCAGGCGCTGCTGCACACGCTGCATGCCTTTCACCAGCTCTTCGCGCATGGCTTCCGACATGTCCGAGACCTCGGCAGACAACTTCACGGCCAGACAGGCCTGCTGGCACTGCGGCCTCGCCTGCGTGTCTCCATCGTGACGTGCCGCCCAGCGCCGGAAGAAATCGAACAGGCGCTGCCGGCCCGACCCCGGAGCTTCCAGCAGCATTTGCTGCAGATCCAGGTCATAACGCTCGAAGTAGCGCGCCAGCATGTCGGCGCCAAAGCCTTCCTTGGAGCGGAAGTAGTGATAGAACGAGCCCTTGGGCACCCCCGCCTCGGCCAGGATCTCGGCCAGGCCGACACCGGCAAAGCCCTTGCTTCTGATCACGGTTTCACCGGTGGCCAGGAGGTGCTCGCGGGTATCTTCGAATTCACGGGGTCTGTTCATGGCACGAACACTACTAGACCGGTCGTCTAGTTGCAATACCCCTGACGATAAAATGATCAGGTCAGGCGCTCAGCCCTGCACGGCGTACAGCACCTGCTGCTGATAGCCAGTGGTGACCGGCCACAGCCCGGACCAGGCGGTATCGAGAGAGGCATCGCCGGTATCCAGGCGCAACGGACGCGAACCCAGCTCCTCCAGCTTGGCATGCGTGGCCAGCACCCTCACCTGCTCGCGTCCGAGCCTGTGCAGCAAGGCCGGACTCAATTGCTGATTGCCGCGTCCGATCAGACTGCCCTGTCCGCCAGTGGGCGTGATGACCACGGTCAGACCGCCATCAGCCTCCATGGCAGAGAGCAGCGCGGCCGCATCGGCATCGGCCCGGAGCAGATGGCCATCACGCACGAGATCAAAGCCCAGCAAGGTATTGGGCAGCTCCAGCGCCTGCATGACGGCAGCCACTGTGGTGCCCGGGCCGAAGGCATAGGTGCGCCCCGGCAGCAATTCCTCGACCAGCCCGGCAGCGATCTCGGCCACCGCCAGCTCCTCGACTTCGCGCCCGGAGCATTTCACCTGTTGCAGATAGCGCGCCTCCACCGGTACGCGCATTTCACCGTAGTGCGTCGCCCGCACCCGCCCGGCACGCACGCCCTGCTCGTCAATGTCGCGCACCTCGGCGACATCGAGAGTGACCCAGTGTCCGGCCAGCAGCTCGGCGAGCAGTGCCGCGGCCGCCTGCGGATTGATGGCGAAAACCCCGGAATGCATCTTCACGCCAGCCGGAATGCCCAGCACCGGCAGCGTCAGGCCGACGGCGGCGCAGACATCGCGGGCAGTGCCGTCGCCACCGGCAAAGAGCAGGATATCGACGCCGGCATCACGCAGGGCAAGGGCACCGGCACGGGTATCGGCTGCCGTGGAAGGCTCTGCCACCGCCAGCGGCAGAACCTCGACCTCGGCCTCAGGCAGCGCCTGTTTCAGCGTGATTTCACCGAGCGGACCCGGCAGCGTCAGCAGACGCAGACGCGCCATGGCTCCGGCATCCGCTGCCAGCGCACGCAACATGGCCAGCACCCGCTGCTGTGCCGGCGCCAGGCCGGCCCGCGCCTGCTCCTGCAGCTCGGCCAGCAGCGCCGGCGGCAGCTCGTCGCTGCCTTTCAGGGCCGCCGGACCGCCCGCGCCCGCATGGGGATTGATGATCAAACCGAGAGTCAGCAGGGGTTCTGAAACACTCTGAAATGATTTCATAGTTGGTTACACATTACGCAGGAAAGTACGCGACTCGCGGGGGGTGGCTGACTATATTGACCTCAAGGAAAGGCGGCCCGTGGGGTCACCAGACACTTGAAAAGCCGCACTAGCGGTACTGAGGTAGAACATGGCTAACCTGGAAATGAGCATGAACGAGAAGCTGCAGACGAGCAATCCGTTTCACTTCGCCATTCTGGTCGACGATCAGGGCCGTGAAATTGCCATTACGGAAGAAATGATCCAGCAGGCTTGCGCCGATCTCGCCAAGCGCTGCCAGTATCCGACCATCCGCAAGGCCGCCTGAGTCGAAGCCTCTTCTCTCGACCAGCGCGGTTTGCGCTGGTCGTCTGCTGCAAGGCCATCTTCCGGCCTGAAATCCCTACTCTTTGTCACACCCCGGGCAACATGCCCGCCGCCAGCATGTCCACCATCTGGCGGATCAGCGTGTCATCCTGGAACGTCTCCGGCTTGACCACCCAGGCCATCATCAGGCCATCCAGCAAGGCACCCCAGAAAATCGCCAGCATGCCGGCATCCAGCGCTGGATCGATCAGTCCGCCCTGCTGCAACACCACCACCGCCTGACGCGCCACCTGGCGCCCCTCGTCGCAGAGCTGACGCATGCGCTCGGCAACGTCGGCATCGCGCGATTGCGAAAGGAACTCGAGATACAGCCGTGGCCAGTCGGCATCGTCGCGGAAACGACGCAGCACGTTCTGGAACAGCATGGTCAGTATCTGACGAGGATCATCGCCATCGCGGGATGAAACAGCACGGGCAATATCCGCCGGCAAGGGCGCGATATTGTAATGAAAGCGGCTTTCCAGCAGCGCGAAGAAGAGATCGTTCTTGCTGCGGAAATGCCAGTAGATGGCGCCCTTGGTGAGCCCTGCCTCGGCGGCGATCTCGTCCAGGCTGGCGCGCTGGAAACCCTTGCGCGCAAACACCCGCACCGCAGCCACGACTATGCGCTCACGACTGTCCGGCGCCTGCCCGGGACGATTGCCGGAGGCCGTGTCTGCAACAAGCTGTTCGGGAGTGGATTTCATGCGCAATGCGGCCGGGTCAGCAACATACCCGTCAGTATGCCACAAACTGCGGAAGCAGCCCCAGCTTCAACCCTCGCCAGCCATCCACAGCGCATAGCCGGCGGTCTGGCTGACCGCCTCGCGGGTATCGCTCTGCACCACGATCTGGACATCCGCCCTGCCCTTGCCGCGTGCCGTCAGACGCTCTTTCAGCTGCGCCAGCACGGCGGCATCGGGCAACGTGGCTGTAGCCTCGAAAACCGTCTCGATGGGGTAGCGATAACGCATTTCGGAATGATAGACCGCGACCTGGCAGGCACCGACCTCGGCGCGCGCCCACAGGGTGAGCAGAGCCCAGCCGGTGACGGTCGACAGGCTGGCGATGGCGCCGGCGAAGGCCGTGCCCTTGTCATTGCGATTGGGATCCAGCGGAGCGCACAGGGTCAGCGCACGACCATCGAAGGCGACAACCTCGATCTGCATGAAATGCAGCAGCGGCATCTGCTCGCGCATTTCCGCGAGCAACGCCTGGGCGCGGGCCAGCTCGCTCATGCGCCCGGCGTCCAGACCTGCCAGAGCGACTCCGGCTCGGCAGGGGCCGCTTTGCCGGCCAGCGGCGTGCCGACATAGATGAAGCCGCCGATATGCTCATTGGCGCTCAGGCCCAGCCCTTGCCGCACACGTTCGTGCACCGCCAGATCGCCGGTACGCCACATGCCGGCAAAGCCTTCGCCATGCAGGGCCAGCAGCGTGTTCTGCACGGAGGCCCCCAGGCTCAGCCATTGCTCCCAGTCCGGCACCGTCGGATGGTCGTGCTGGCATAGCACGGCGACCAGGATCATGGGCGCGCGCAGAGGCATCTGACGCAGCTTGACGGCATCGTTCTCGGCACGGGCGGGGTCACTGGCGGCAATGGCCTGGTAGAACAGTTCGCCGAGCGCGGCCCGGGCGTCGCCCGCCACCACGAGATAGCGCCAGGGGCGCAGGAGGCGATGGTCGGGCGCGCGACCGGCAGCGGCGAAGATGCGGGCGAGCTGACTGGCGTCAGGCGCCGGCAGACCCAGCTGCGGCAAGGAGCGACGTCCGTGAATGGCTTCGTAGAGCTGCATGCCGGCTGTTGTCCTCAGGAAATGGCAGGAAGCGCTAGCATGCCACAATGCATGCCGCGCTTGAGCATGACGACAGCTCAGCCGACGCGCAGCCCTGCCTCGACACTCACCGGCGCATGCTGGCCCTGCATGTCAGCCAGCGCCTGTTCGGCCTCGCGCACCAGACGCTGCATGAGTTCGGCACAGGTCGGCACGTCGTCGATCAGCCCCTGGGCCTGACCGATCAGCTGCACGCCCTGCTCGTGGTTGCCATCCTCGATCGCCGTCCGGATGCGCTCCACCGCGGCCCCGAAGAAGCTGAGCTGCAATGTGGCGGTCAGGCCCTGCTCGCGGAAATTGCGCCAGACCTGCGCCAGCGGCGTGTTCTGGCGGCGCATCAGCAGCCACGACTGCCAGAGCGCGCGCCACAGTGTCAGCGGCTTGCGCGTGACTTCGACCGCCGTCGGCGTGGTCATGATGCGGCACGGCATGCCGTCGAAATTGCGCGTGTAGAGGGTTTCGTCCACCGACTTCGAGATGATCAGGTCGCGCGTCTTCTGATGCACCGGGCTTTCCTGGGTCATGGCCCAGCGCGTGCCCATGGCGATGGCGTCGGCGCCGATGGCCAGCGCCGCCAGCAGGCCTCCGCCATTGGCGAAGCCGCCAGCCGCGATGATCGGCAGCGACGACACCTTGCGGATGGCCGGCACCAGCACCAGCGAGGTGACTTCACCGCCATGCGCGGCGGCCTCGTGACCGGTGACGATGAGGCCGTCGGCGCCATCACGCTCGGCGGCGATGGCATGACGCTCGGTCACCACCGTGGCCAGCACCTTGCCGCCATAGGCACGGGCGCGCTCGCACAGCCAGGCACCCTTGCCCAGCGAGAAATTGATCACCGGCACCTGCTCATCGAGCGCCACCTCGGCGTTCTCCTGCGCGCCCGGCATGATCAGCGCGAGGCCGACGCCGAAAGGCTTGCTGGTCAGCGTGCGTGCCTTGCGGATCTCGGCACGCGTCTGCTCCGGGGTGAGATGGCCGATCTGGATCAGGCCGAGGCCACCGGCATTGCTGACCGCCGCCGCCAGCTCGGCGGTCGAGACATAGGTCATGCCCGAGCAGATGAAGGGATGCTCGATACCGAGCAGACGGGTAATGCGGGTATTCCAGCTCATCATGCCGACTCCGTGATAACAGCAGCGCCATCCCAGCCGCCGGAACGGGTCGACAGCCAGGCCGCGCTGATCGCCCAGGTGGAATGGGCGGCCTTGCCGCCCGTGAAGACACCGGCATGTCCGCCGGGCACGACCTGGAAGGTCTTGTCCCGGGAACTCACCACATCGATGATGGCCTCGGCAGCCGGAACCGACACGATAGCGTCACTATCGCCGGCAAACGCCAGCAGATTGGCCGTGATGTCGGCAAAGTTCGCCAGCACGCCGCCAACCTTGATACGCCCGCGCACCATCTGGTTGTAGAGCCCCATGTCGCGCATCAGCGCCTGCACGGTGCCGCCGGGATAGTCCGGCATGTTGGTGAACCACTCGTTCATGGTCATGTAGCGCGCGACGTAATCGTCATCACCGAGATTGCGCAGCAGCTCGACATAGCTCGACACCGTCGCCATCGGGTTGCTCATCTTGAACAGGAAGGACAACACCGGACCGGGGACATGGAAAAGACGGTCGTCGAGGTTGTCGAGGCGGAAGCCGGTGGTCTTGCGGATCAGGTGCGCCGGCTTCTCGATCAGCGCCGACAGGCGGCCGCTGGCGGTCTTGTGCATGTCGACCGGGCTGGCGATGGTGACCAGATTGACCACCTCGCGATCCTTGCTGGCGGCGAGATAAAGCAGCGACAGCAGGCCGCCCATGCAGTAGCCCAGCATCGACAACTGCTGCTGACCGCTGTGCTCGCGGATGGCCTTCATGGCGAGCGGAAACCAGTGCCCGACATAGACATCCAGCGTCAGATGCTTGTCGTCGCGACTGGGGGCTCCCCAGTCGATCAGATAGACATCGTAGCCATGGGCAAGGAAGTAGCGCACCAGGCTGCGGTCGGCCATGAGATCGAAGATCCAGGCGAACACGCCCAGCGGCGGCACCATGACCAGTGGGATGCGGTACTTCTGCTTCTGCACCGGCTGCACCTTGCCCTCGATGATGACCTGGTCCTCGGTCAGGGCGTGGTAATGGCGAACCGACATCAGACCGTCACGCAGGATGGTGTCGTAACCCGACAGGTCCTGCAGCATGTAGCGCTGCTTGTTGCGCTTGCGGTCGACGAAATTGCGGGCAAAGGCAACACTGGTGTCGCCCAGCTGTCTGGCGCGACTGATGATGCCTGGACGTGACATGTTCTGCCTTCCGAATGACTGATCGGTTCCGGAATATGCCACAGATTATCGCCGGCTGAAGTGACGTTATCGCTCAGGCAGATTGGCCGGAAGTGACATCCCCATGTCCACATCAGTCATCGCGGGCAATGCTAAGCGGCACCCAGCCTATGTCACGATGAATAATGGTCATCATGAATATCCATTACCCAGATAATTCAGACCGATCTAGACTGGCTGCCACGACCCCGTCACGGCAGCCAGATCATGAGCTACGACCCCCAGGCCTTTCGCGAGCGCTACCGCGCCGGCATTTCCGCCCTCTACAACCCCTGGCTGCACGGCCTTTTCGTGTTCGCCTGGGGCATCGCCAGCCTGACCTGGTTCTGCGGCCAGCTTGATCAGGTCCGCCCCTGGGAATGGCTGGTGATCCTGCCGACCCTGGTGTTCTTCAACTGGGGCGAATACACCATTCACAAGAGCCTGGGGCATCACAAGACCAGCGGCCCCGGCGCGCTCTTCTACAAGCGCCACACCGGCGACCACCACAGCTTCTTCGTCACCGAACGCATGGTCTACGATCAGGCCCGCGACTGGCGCGTGATCCTCTTCCCGGCCTGGCTCATCGTGATCTACAGCCTGGCCACGCTGGCCGCCTGGTGGCTGCTGTCCTTCCTCAACGGCAATATCGCCGCCCTGTTCTCCGCCACCCTGCTGGCCGGCTACCTGAGCTACGAGGTCTTCCACTCCTGCGAGCATCTGGCGGATGACCATCCCCTCGCCCGCCTGCCCTGGATACGTCACATGCGCCAGCTGCACGCCCTGCACCATCGTCGTGACCTGATGCAGACGCACAACTTCAATCTCGTCTTCCCGCTCACGGACTGGCTCAAGGGCACTCTGCACTGGGAGCCGATAGCGGCCCGCCCGCAGCCCCTCTCTCAACAAGGAGAGTCGCGATGACCATCATGCGGCACAGCGTCGAGATCGCCCGCGCACCCGGGCACGTCCTGGCCTATGCAGGCACGGCCACGCGCTGGCCGGAATGGCACCCGTCCTCGCTGCGCGTTGACGGCATCGCCGGTCCGCTGCCCGCCGGCAGCCGCTTCGAGGAGGATATCCACGCTGGCGGCCGCGACGGCCATCTCAGCTGGGAGGTCACCGACTACCTGCCCGGCCGGCGCTGGCTGGCGCGCGCCAGCGGCAACCACGGTCTGCGTCTGCTGCTGAGCTACGAGTGCGAGGCGACCGACACCGGCGCGCGCTTCACGCGCACGCTGGAATACCGTTTCGCCGGTCTGGCCGGGCTGTACATGCGTCTGCTCGACCCGCTGCTGTTGCGCCGGCGCATCAGGCGCGAGTCGGAGGAGTCGATGCTGCGGTTGCGACAGATGGCCGAACAGGCCATCGCGGCGAACTGATCAGATATTCACCCGCCGGGACTGCGCACCATCCAGCCGTCGCAGATCGGCGACCATCGCCATCAACTGCTCGCGCAGCCAGTGCAACCCCGGCGACAGCTCCTGCTGGCGATGCCAGATCATGCTCACCTCTATGCCCGGCGCCGCCACCGGCATGGGTGCGATCTCCAGCGGATAGTAGCGAGCGCAATGCTCGGCCAGCCTCAGCGGGACGCTGCCGAGCAGCTCGGAGTGCGCGACGATCTCGGGGATGGCCAGCAAACTGGGCACATGCACCTGCACCCGACGCCGGACCCGCGAGGAGCCGAGCACGATCTCCAGCGGCGAGCCCCGGCCCGCCCGTGTCAGCAAGGAGGCATGGGCACTGTCCAGGTAGCTCGCCAGAGTCAGCCCGTCGGCGAACGCCGGATGCCCTGGCCGGCCTATCACCACCAACTGTTCCTCGGTCAATGGCTGGTAGCGCAGGTCGGCGTCGCTGAAATGCAGGTAGTCGATGGCCAGGTCCACCACACCCGTCGCCAGTCGCTGGGGCAGCGAGTCGGCGTCATCATCCTGCACCGACAACACCACGCCCGGCGCTATGGCCTGGGTACGCGCCAGCAGATGCGGCAGCAGACAGGCCTGGGCATAGTCGTTCATGGCCAGCCGGAAGACATGTTCACCCTGCAGGTCGAAGCTGACCTGCGGCCCCAGCCCGATCTGCAGCAGTTGCAGGGCCTGGCGCACCGGCGCATAGAGGGCCTGCGCCTGCGGTGTCGGCACCATGCCGCGCGCGGTACGCTGGAACAGTCGCTCGCCCAGTTGCTGACGCAGGCGCGCCAGGGCATTGCTGACCGCCGGCTGGCTCATGTGCAGGCGCAGCGCCGCCCGCGACAGGTTCTGCTCCTGCATGAGGGCATCGAAGACCAGCAGCAGGTTGAGGTCCATCTGACGCAAATTCGTGATCATGAATATGTCTTATTCAAATATTCCCAACATGAATAATTTATGGACAGGGAGCCGTCAAGGCGACCGGGGCGACACAGGGCATGTAGTAACATTTTCGCCAGAACCCCAGCACGGCATGCGCCATGTCACTTGTCGAACCGCCCGCCACCACCTCCGATGCCGGCATCTTCCTGTGGATGACCTGGCAGGCCCTGCGCCGGCTGGGACTGGACAGCGCCGCCATCTTCGCCAGCGTGGGCATGCCCGACGAGGCGCCGGACCCCGGTCAGCGCCGCGACAATTCGACCCAACGGCGCTTCTGGGATGCCGCCGAGCGCATCAGCGGCGACCCGGACATCGGCCTGCATGTCGCCGAGCAGATGCCGCCCTTTCGCGGCCAGGTCATCGAATACCTGTTCCTCAGCAGCCCGACCTTTGGCGACGGCCTGCGCCGCATCAGCCGCTATCAGCAGCTGCTGACCAACGCCATGCGCCTGGAGCTGCGCATAGAGGGCGATACCGCCGTCCTGCTCGGCCTGGAGCACCCGGTACGGCACTATCTCGAGTGCGCCTATGCCATCCAGCTGCAGTTCCTGCGTCAGGTCACCGATGGCGAGTTCCAGGCCCGCGAGATCTGGTTGCCTTACGAACAGGGCGCCAGCGCCGAGGAATACGCACGCGTCTACCGCTGTCCGGTGCGCCTGGGCATGCCGCATGGCGCCCTGCGCTTTGATGCCGCCCTGCTGGCACGTCCCTCCTCCGCCGCCGAACCACAGCTGCTGGCCGTGCACGAAAGCCTGGCCAGCGCACGCCTGCATGATCTGGCCCGCCGTGATCTGATTCTCCAGGTCGAGCGTGAGCTCGGCGGCCTGCTGGAGTCTGGCGAAGCCAGCCTGGAGGCGGTCGCACAACGCCTGGGGCTGGCGCCGCGCGCACTGCGCGCGCAACTGGCGCAGCTCGACACGAACTTCAATACGCTGCTGGCCAGTTATCGCGAGCGTCTGGTCCGCCGCCTGCTCGCGCGCACGCAGGAACCCATCGACCAGATCGTCTACCTGGCCGGCTTCTCCGAGCCTTCAGCGCTGACTCGCGCCTTCAAGCGCTGGACCGGCGAAACACCCACGGCCTATCGCGCCCGCAAGCAAAGTGGTCACGCCGACGCTTGATCGCAGCGCCCGCCCCGGCCTGTCCGGCGGGTCAAAGGCTTTTCCTCCCTCTAGTGCATGCTGCCGCCGTCTTCAATGCACGAGGTTGCGCCATGATCGGCTTTCCCATCGCCCTGTTCGTCGCCAATGGTTTCGAGTGGTACGCCCACAAGGTCTGGCTGCACGAATATCCGTCGAAGCACCGCAACGCGCCGTTCTTCACGCATATCCGGCACCACGGACGCGCCCGCCTCAACGGCTTCAATGACGAGGGCTATCGCAACTCCATGTGGCGCGATCAGGAGATGTTCAACGAGAAGGTGGCGCTGATCGCCATCGCCGCCGGAGTTACACCGCTGGCCCCGATCGCGCCGTTCTTCACGCTCGGCGTCTACTACAGCGCCTGGAACTACTGGTCCACGCACGCCAAGGCGCATCTCGATCCGGAGTACGCGCGCAAGCACATCCCCTGGCACTACGACCACCACATGAATGCCAATCAGGATGCCAACTGGTGCGTGACCAAACCCTGGTTCGACTACATCATGGGCACACGCATCATCGCGGACACCGCCACGGCCGAGACCAACCCGCTGGCCATCAAGCTGCCCGCCCTGATCGAGAAGCCGCTGAACCTGGTGGCCCGCCGTCTGCTGCGCAAGTCCTATGCGCGCATGCACGAATACGCACGCATAGACGCGCAAAAGCGCGGCCAGGGCGTCGCCGTGCCGGTCGCCGGCGTGGCGGCCTGATCCTGACAATGAGAGTACGGAAATGAATACAACACCCTCCACGGGCAGCGGCAAGGTCATGTCCCTGGCCTCGCGCCTGATCGTCGGCAGCCTGCTGCCGCGCATCGATTACGCCGTCGAAGAGTCGACGCAGGCATTCACCACGCCGGAGATGCTGCGCCCGAACATCGGCTCGAAACGCTACGGCTGGACGCATTACGGCGTGTTCCTACCCAACCTGCCCGCGCCCTTCGGCTACTGCAACGTCATGACGCTGCTGGGCGCGACGGGCGCCGTCATGTTCGACAACGACTACCTGCACAAGGACAAGCCGCGCGATACCGCGACCTTCCTGAATTCGACCGCGTTCGGCGAGCGTCATCACTACCGCGCCTATTCCATCGACAAGGAATGCGGCCTTGCCGCCGATGGCTCGCGCATCGCCTTCGGCGACAACCTGGTGATCGAAGGCAGCTACCCGAGCTATCGGGTACAGGCCGCCTGGGAGGATTTCCGGCTGGATATCCAGCTGCAGTGCACGGACACGGTGTCCTGGTTCGTGCGCAACGTCGTCTACGACCACCTGAGCCTGCTCGCCACCTGTTCAGGCACGATCAGCCAGGGCGGGCACAGTGCCAGCCTGGACAAGGTGATGTGCACCTTCGAATACGCGCGCTGCGCCAGTCCGTACAGCCTGATGGGCAGCATTCTGCCGGAGGCCTGGAAACTGCCGGCCGACTTCTTCACCTACCAGATCATCAATCTCGACGAGCGCACCCAGCTGCTGCTCACGGATGTTCGCTCGCTGGGCCGGACCGCCTTCAAGGGCGTGCACGTGCGCACACTGGACGGCGAAGCCGAGGTCCATGCGCAGGATGTCGAGTTCCGCATCCACGACTACCTGCCTGAGCCCGCCATCGCGCCCGATGGCCGCAGCATGCGCCTGCCCCGCCGCTTCGGCTGGATCGTCCGCGACGCCGACGATGCGATCATCCTCGACATCCGCTGCACCATCGCCAGCCCCTGGCGCTACGGCCATGGCCGCGGCTATGTCGCCAGCTACGACTTCGAGGGCAGCTTCCGCGATCAGCAACATGCCGGTCAGGGCTATATCGAATACATCGACTGCGAAACCGTGAACCGGGCTGGCTGAAACGCCACGAACCGGACCGCGCCCCGGAGCTCATCCGGGCACGCGGTCACGGACCTCAGTTCGCGACAATCGCCGAACGCAGGAGACGGCCGATACGCATGCGCTGCGGGTGGTCCCCGACCGGGATCTTGGCGACCAGCATGGGGTTGGCGTAATCGACCACAGCCACGGCATCTTCCGCGCTGACCGATACGAAGCAGTACTTGCCGTCGGCACTGGTGGTCGACCAGTAGGGCTTGGTGCCGACATTCACCAGCGTGTGCTCCGTGCTGGCGACATCGACGATGGCGGCATAGCCGTCCATGGTGCCGGCGACGCAGAGCTTGCTGCCATCGGGCGTGATGGCGAGGCCGTGATGAGCGGAGTCGAGCTGGTAGTTCTCGCGCGGCTCGGTGGTGACCTTGGGCAGCGGCACCACACGCACGATGCGATCCTTGGCGAGGTCGTACTCGACGAAGCCATGGAAGAAGGACAGCTGCAGGTAGAAATGGTTCTCGTCCGGCGAGATCGCCATCGGACGCACCGCCGAGCTGAAGTCCGGATAGCCCGCCTCCAGCAGTTTCTGGGCGATATCGACCCGCTTCAGCACCTTGTTGGTGGCGGCATCCACCACCTCGAACCAGCGATCACCCTTGGTCTTGTCGAACACCACCTGGTCCAGCGGCGTGTACACGGTGCCGATGCTGGCATGGAAGATCCTGCTGCCATCGGCCGAATAGTTGTTCTCGTGCGGCTGGTCGCCGGACTCGAACTCGCCGGTGATCTTGCCACTGGCGGTATCGATGATGTGCACCTTGCGCGCGGTCGAAGCCGACACGGCGAGATGCTTGCCATCCGGCGAGATGGCCATGTGATCGGCTCGGTTGCCCTCCACCTTGACGCGCCAAACGATCTTCTTCGTGCTCAGGTCGAAGGCCACGACATCGGCGA
Source organism: Perlucidibaca sp. (assembly GCA_023265995.1). Classification (GTDB taxonomy): domain Bacteria; phylum Pseudomonadota; class Gammaproteobacteria; order Pseudomonadales; family Moraxellaceae; genus Perlucidibaca. Next base: position 238,792 of record JAHFSA010000003.1, on the reverse strand, counting down.
AGCTGGGACGCGACACATACAGATAGCGACCGTCATGCGATGTGAAGCTGTCATCGACATATTGATTGTGGCCCTCGCCGATAAGCTGCTGGATGGCGAGGAAGTAGGCGTACTGATCCGGCGAGGACTGGATTTCCTGCAGGCGCTCGGCCTTGTCCGGAATGATGTCGAGACGCATCAGCCGCTTGAAGGTGCTGGTGTCGATGAAATCGGCCGTGCCATCCCAGTTGTTGCTGACCACCAGCACCTGACGGCTGGCGGCATTGTCACTGGTGTTGTCCGCCGGCCTGGTCGTGGTGTTGCCCGCAGCATCTCCGCGACTGTTGGCGCTGGTCCCGGCCGTCGTGGCCGAATCGGAGCCGCTCGGCCCGCAGGCGGCGAGAATGGCGAGACTGAGGGCACTGAGCGCCAGCAGGCGGGCAGACTTGATCGGCAGGTTCATGGAGGCTCCAGGCGCTTCTTGTTGTTGTCGACAGTGTTGTCGGCGCTCATGCGTCATGGCATGAGCGCACATTACCTGCGCGCGAAGGCTGCAGGCAACGCCCGGTATTGTCCCCTCATGCCCTGCAGCAAGTCTGTCGCCTCGCCGACACTTTCCGAAAACCCGGAACACGCCAGGCACAGACAGCTCACTTCTGCGGCAAGGCCGCCTTCGCCTGTGCCAGCACCGATGCCAGCACTTCGTCACGCCGCTCCGGGGTGGCCATGGCACGCGCCACCAGCACCCCGCCCACGGCCTGGCAGATCAGCGCCCAGGCCGCATCATCACTGCCCAGGGTGTTGCTGAAAGAGGCCTGAAGCTGCAGCAACCGCGCCTCGAAGCTTTCCCGGGTGGCGATATCGGCGCGTGCGATCTCGCCACCCAGCGTCGGAATGGAGCAGCCCAGCTCGGGATGCTCCGCATGGAAAGGACTGAGATAGGCCGTCAGCGCGCGCAGCAGACGCTCATCGGACTTGCCAGCGAACAGCGTCAGGGTGCGGTCCAGCTCGTGCTCGACAATGGCATGCAGCAGCTCGGGCTTGGAACGGAACTGCGAATAGAACGCACCCGTGGTCAGCCCGGCCGCCGCCATGAGCGCATCCATGCCGGTATTGCCGAAACCTTCCTTCTTGGCCAGGGCCGCGCCGGACTCGATCAGGCGCTGGCGGGTGGCCAGCTTTTGCTCCGGGGAATAGCGCATGGGTCGGCTCTTCGCGATTGACATGACAGATATCGTAGCATAACGTTCGTTACGATAACGATCGCTATCAAATAGTCCTGCCTGCCACCCGAGACCGCCACCATGACCACCGAAAAAACCGCTTGCATCCTTTGCTCGCGCAACTGCGGCCTGACGGTCGACATCGAAAACGGCAAGTTCACCCGCATTCGCGGCGATGACGACCACCCTGTCTCGAAGGGCTATATCTGTCAGAAGGCAGCGCGTCTGGAGCATTACCAGAATCACGACGACCGCCTGCAACACCCGCTCAAGCGCCAGGCGGACGGCAGCTTCGCGCGCGTGAGCTGGGACGAGGCACTGAATGACATCGCCGCCCGCCTGATCGGCATCCGGCAGCGCCATGGCGGCGATGCCTTCGCCTTTGTCGGCGGCGGTGGTCAGGGCAACCACCTCGGCGGCGCCTACAGTCGCCAGCTGCTGGCCGCCATGAAGAGCCGCTACGCCTACAACGCGCTGGGCCAGGAAAAGACCGGCGACTTCTGGGTCAACGGCCGCCTGTTCGGCAGCCAGACCTGCCATACCACGGAAGATGTCGAACACGCCGACTACGTGCTCTTCATCGGCACCAACCCGTTCCAGGCCCACGGCATTCCCAATGCCCGCGACACGCTGAAAGAAATCAGGAAGGACCCGAACCGCACCATGGTGGTGGTCGACCCGCGCCGTTCGGAAACCGCCAAGGTCGCCGACATCCATCTCCAGCTGCGGCCGGGCACCGATGCCTTCCTGATGAGTGCCATGCTGGCCATCATCGTGCGCGAAGGCCTGCACGACCGTGACTTCCTGATGCGGCACTGCACCGGCTTCACGGCCGTGGAGCAAGCCCTGCTCGCCCTCCCCGTCGCCGACTACGCCGCCCGCGCCGACGTGCCGCTGGCCGATGTCGAGCGTGTCGCGCGCGGCTTCGCGACCGCGCGCACGGCCTGCGTGCGCATCGACCTCGGCATTCAGCAGACCCTGCACACCACGCTCAACGGCTACCTGGAAAAACTGCTCTACCTGATCACCGGCAACTTCGGCATCAAGGGCGGCAACAACCTGCACACCTTCCTGCTGCCCATCCTCGGCAACACCGACGAACGCCGGAAGAAAAAGAACGGCAAGGGCCTCAAGCTGACGGCGCACCATAAGATGCACCCGATCGCCGGCATCTACCCGCCCAATATTTTGCCGGACGAGATTCTGCGTGCCGGCGAAGATCGCGTGCGCGCGGTCTTTGTCGACAGCTCCAATCCGTTGCTGACCTTCGCCGACACCGCCGCCTATGACCACGCCTTCCGGCAGCTGGAGCTGCTGGTTGTGGTCGATGTCACCCTGACCGAAAGCGCGCGGCTGGCGCACTACATCCTGCCGGCGGCGTCACAGTTCGAGAAATGGGAAGCGACCGGCTTCAATCTGGAGTTCCCGGAAAACGCCTTCCACCTCCGTCATGCGCTGTTTCCACCCCTGGGTGAAAGCCTGCCGGAGCCGGAAATCTATACCCGCCTGCTGGAAAAGATGGGCGCCATCCCGACCGATTTCCCGCGTCTGGAGCGCATCGCCCGCGTGGAGCCGAAAGCATCGGGACATCTCGCCTACATGGGCGCGCTCGGCCTGACGCTGGCGCGCAACAAGGCCTGGGTGCCGTTCGCCGCCTCCATCGTCTATCGCACGCTGGGCAAGGCCCTGCCGGATGGCGCTGCCGCCGCCGCGCCACTGCTGCCGCTGGCCATCCAGTACGCCAACACGCACTACGCCGCCGTGCGCCGCGCCGGGCATGAGGGCAATCGCCTGACCCTGGGCACCACCCTGTTCCGCGCCATCCTGGACAAGCGCGCCGGCACGGTGATGAGCCTGAACGAACTCAAGGACGTCTGGACCCTGATCGCGAACAAGGATGGCCGCATCCATCTCGAAATTCCCGAGATGCTCGCCGAGCTGCGCGCACTCGCCACCGAAGTGGCGCCGGGCGCGGACTATCCCTTCATCCTGATGGCCGGCGAACGCCGCAGCTACAACGCCAACCAGATCTATCGCGACCCGGCCTGGCGCAAGGTCGACCCGCACGGCGCCATGCGCATGCACCCGGAAGATGCCGAACGGCTCGGCCTCGCCGATGGCGAGAAGGCCACCTGCACCTCCGAGCGCGACAGCATCGAAGTCGTCATCGAGATCGATGACGCCGTGCGCACCGGCATGGTGACGCTGCCGCACGGCTACGGCATGCGCTATCGCGACAGCGCACCCATCGGGCCGGAGCTCAATCGTCTGACCTCGAGCACGCACTGCGATCCGCTGTCACGTACGCCGTTCCACAAGTATGTGCCGGTGCACATCCGCAAGATCGCAAGCTCTCATCAAGAGCCTGCTCAAGAACTGAATCAAGAGCTGAACCAGGAGATACCGGCATGACCTTTGTCGTGATGGAAGAATGCATCCGCTGCAAGCACACCGACTGTGTCGAAGTCTGCCCGGTGGACTGCTTCTACGAAGGCCCCAACTTCCTCGTCATCAACCCCGAGGAGTGCATCGACTGCGCGCTCTGCGAGCCGGAATGCCCGGTCGATGCCATCCGCAGCGAGGACGAGATGCCCGCCGACCAGAAGGCATTCATCGCGCTCAATGCCGAGCTTTCCGTGCACCCGGCCTGGACCCGCATAACCAAGCAGAAGCCGGCGCCTGCCGACCATGCCGAGTGGACCGGCGTGAAGGGCAAGCTGGCTCATCTGGACCGCAACGGTGCCTGACCTGGCCGCCGCCACCCTGCCCCTGTCGCCGCCGGCACTGCTGCAGGATGGCTACGGGCGGCGCGTCAGCTATCTGCGCCTGTCAGTGACCGATCGCTGCGACTTCCGCTGCGTCTACTGCATGGCCGAGGAAATGCGCTTCCTGCCACGCGCGGAGGTGCTGACGCTGGAGGAGATGGCCGCTGCCGCCGAGGCCTTTGTCAGCCTCGGCGTGCGCAAGATCCGTCTCACCGGCGGCGAACCGCTGGTACGCGAAGGTCTGGTCTCATTGGTCGAGCGTCTCGCCCGGCTGCCGGGGCTCGATACCCTGGCGCTGACCACCAACGGTTCCCGCCTGCAGCAGTTCGCCCTGCCGCTGAAGCAGGCCGGTCTGCACAGCCTCAACATCAGCCTCGACAGCCTGCAGCCGGAGCGCTTTCACGAGCTCACGCGCACCGGGCATCTCGGTGACGTGCTGGCCGGCATCGCCGCCGCCAAGGCCGCCGGCTTCCGGCGCATCAAGCTCAACAGCGTCATCCTGCGCGACCGCAATGACGACGAGATCATCGACCTGGTGCGCTTTTCCCGGCGCGAAGGCCTCGACCTCGCCTTCATCGAGGAGATGCCGCTGGGCGTCATCCACGAGCATGACCGGGCCCTGAGCTTCGTCTCCAGCAGTGAAGTGCTGGAGCGCATACGCGGCGAGTTCGACCTGCTGCCCTGCCCCGAGGCCCTGGCGAGCGATGCCGGTGGTCCGACCCGCTACTACCACATGCCGGACAGCACGATACGCATCGGCGTAATCTCGCCACACAGCAACAACTTCTGCAGCAGCTGCAATCGCGTGCGGCTGACCGCCAGCGGGCGCCTGCTGCTCTGTCTCGGCAACGAGCACAGCGTCGATCTGCGCGAGGTCATGCGCACCGCTCCCGGTGACCGCGAACGTCTGCAGGACGCCATCGTCGCGGCCATGCCGCTCAAGCCCGAGCGCCACGAGTTCAACCTGGAAGAACCGCCGCAAATCATCCGTTTCATGAACATGACAGGAGGCTAGGTAACATGTCGGCGTTCAACGAGGAAAAGGTGCTGTCGGTCCATCACTGGAATGACAGCCTGTTCAGCTTCACCACCACGCGTGACCAGAGCCTGCGTTTCAAGACCGGCCAGTTCGTCATGATCGGCCTCCAGGTCGAAGGCAAGCCGCTGATGCGCGCCTATTCGGTGGTCAGCGCCCATTACAGCGACCATCTCGAGTTCTACAGCATCAAGGTCCAGAACGGTCCGCTGACCTCGCGCCTACAGCATCTCCAGGTTGGTGACACCCTGCTGGTATCGCGCAAGCCCACCGGCTCGCTGATCATGGACAACCTCAAGCCCGGCAAGAACCTCTATCTGCTCTCCACCGGCACCGGTCTGGCGCCGTTCATGAGCGTGATCCGCGACCCCGAGTTCTACGAAGCCTTCGACAAGATCGTGCTGACCCATGGCGTGCGCTGGAAAAGCGAGCTGGGCTATTTCGAGCACATCACCGAAGACATGCCGGAAGACGAGAACTTCGGCGAGCTGGTGCGCGAGAAGCTGATCTACTACCCGACGGTGACGCGCGAAGACTTCGATCAGCAGGGTCGTCTCACCGACCTCATCGAGTCCGGCGAGATGTTCAAGGACATCGGTCTGCCGCCGTTCGATCCGGCCAACGACCGCATCATGATCTGCGGCAGCCCGAGCATGCTCAAGGATCTGGTCGACATCCTCGAAGCCAGGGGCTTCGTCGAGGGCACCAGCCACGCCCCGGGCGACTACGTCATCGAGCGCGCCTTCGTCGAGAAGTAAGGGTCGAAAAGCACGTCGGACTGCTATGCGGCCTGCCCTGGCTGTATGGCCACAAGGGCCTGCTGAGCTCGTTGCTGCCATCCTACCTGGCCTACTACCGACCGGATTTCCACCTCTGGCAGGAAGGCCAGATGGATACCTACCAGGCCTGGTGCCGGGAGTACGAAGCTTCCGGTTACGCCGTCGCAGCCGCCAACTCGGTGAGAGCATCATGAGCAACACGATCACTTGCAACATCGCCTCGGAAAGCATCCCCGCCGGCACCACCAACGCCGAGCAGGCCAGACTGGCCCTGGAGCATGTCTGCTCGGGCTCCGGGCGCGCACCCGCCTCCCGTTACTACAGCCCGAAGTTCGTCGATTACGTGAACGACATGACCTTCCATGGCCTGGAAGGCGCGCAGCAGTCGGTCAGCATGTACAAGGGCGTGCTCTCCAACATCCGCATCTCCGTGCAGGAGCAGGTGGTCGAGGGCGACAAGGTCACCTCGCGCTTCGTGGTCCGGGGTGAAAACCGGGGGCGACAGGTGAGCTTCAACGGCATCACCATCAGCCGTCTCGAAAATGGCCTGATCGTCGAGGACTGGTCAGTGACGGACACGCTGGGCATGCTGCGCCAGCTCGGTCTGTGGAGAACTACGCTGGTCGGCATCCGTCAGTGGAAAGCGCTGCGCAGCGCCAGCGGGCCCGGGCATGCGACACCGTCCTTGACGCCAAGCGCCTGAAAAAGCTGCTCACCGCTTCGAAGCTTTCCGATACTCGCTCGGCGACTGTCCGAACCAGCGCCGGAACGCACGCGTGAAACTGGCGGTATCGCCGTAACCCAGCTGAAGCGCCATCTCTTCCAGCTTCATCTCCGTGTTTTCCAGCAGTTGCCCCGCGAGTTGTCCACGCTCCGTGTCGACGAGATTGCGGAAGCTGGTACCTTCCTCCGCCAATCTGCGGCGCAGGCTGCGCGGCGCCATGGCCAGCTGACTCGCAACATCTTCAAGGGAGGCCACCAGCCCCGTCGAACCCAGGAGCAGCTGTCGGACCTGCCCGGCGATGCCGGCGACCTGCCGTCTCTCCAGTTGCGCACGGCACTGCTCCTCCAGTAGCCGCACCAGATGCGCGTCGTACATCGGCAGAGGTAGCTCCGCGTCCTGTCGACGCAGCACGATGGCGTTGCGCGAACATTCATAGTGAGGTGCGATACCGCAGAGTGCCTCGATCCGGTCCGCGTACGCCGGCGCCCTGCCCTCGAATTCGAGGCGCAGCACACGCAGACCCGAAAGCGCGAGTTCGTCAAACAGATTGATGGCTGTCGCCGTATCGCGCTCCAGCAGGAACTGCCGCACGTGATGCGGGATATCCGAGGGATCGGCGCTGATGCCGTACTCTTGCTGATCAAAGAATATCGCCAGGCGGCAGTACGCTGTGCTCAGCGGCAGATAGCGCAGCGCGCTCTGGATGGCCTCACGCAAACTGCGACTGGTCCGCAGCGCAAACCCCCAGATACCGAAGGTCGCCACGTTGTAGCGCAGGCCAAGCTCGAAGCCGAGCGCAGGGATATCCGGCAAGGCGAGCATCAGGTTTTCAATCAGACGCATCTCCTGCTCGCGCGCAACGAGGGCATCCGCGTCCCGCAACTGCGCTTCCGTAATGCCGGTACCCAGCAGGCAGGTCTCCGCATCGACACCGTAGCGCGCAGCGAAATTCACCATCACCTGACTGATGGCAACGGGATGCTGAAAGCCCGCTTCCTTTGATATGCCCATACCGGAATTTTCTGGCGCAAAGATGAGAGACGGCCTGGCCGGAAATGCATGGCAACAGTCCACTAATGCTCTGCCAAGGATACAGGACTGCCCGCTAGTGTTGCGTAATCAAGAGGCCCCTGGAGGAAAACCATGCATCCGGATCTGAACGCTCTGAACAAACAGGCCATCGCCACAGCACGCGAATACACCAGCGAGCTGGCCTGGCCGACAGTGCTGCTGCTGGTGGTGGTGTGGGCACTTCTGATCGCAGACCTTTACCTGTTCACGACAGGCTGGTTATCGCTGGCGCCTGCAATGCTGCTCTACGCCGTCGCCACCTACATGTCCTATACACCGCTGCATGAGGCCGCGCATGGCAACATTCATGGCGGCCACGATCGCTTGCAGTGGCTCAACAATCTCTGCGGCTATCTGGTGGCACCGTTGATCATGGTGCCGTTCTCCACTCATAAGGTCGAACACTTCACACATCATCGCTACACCAACCAGCCAGACAAGGATCCGGACTATGTCGTCAGCGGCATGCGCGGTGGCTTTCTCGCCTTTCTGATTTGCGGTTTCCGCTTCCTCTGGGTCCAGAACACCTTCCTGTTCCGCAACCACTGGGCAACCGCTCCGTGGCGGGAAAAGACGGTCTACATCGCGGAGGTGCTGCTCGCGATCGGCTGGCGTGTCGTGTTCGTTGCCCTTGTCACACGGGAACATGCCTGGGCATTGCTGGTTTTCGGCTACCTGGCGGGGGCGTTCTTCACCGCATACTGGTTCGCGTATCGCCCTCACCACCCGTACGCAGACTCCGCTCGTTACCGGAACACCAACAGCATGATCATGCCCAAGTGGATAAAACTGCTGGAGTGGTTCTGGCTCGGCCAGAACCTGCACTCCGTGCACCACCTGTTCCCGCGGGTGCCGTTCTATCGCTACCACGCATTGCATCGCCGGATCGAGCCCGCCATGCGAGCCCACGGTACGCCTGTGATCGGTATCTTCAATCGACGCCATGTCGACGCGGCGCGGCGTCCGGAGTAGTTGGGAGCGCGATACAACTACCAGAGCCCATGCAATGCCGATTCCGCACTCCGCCGCCTCGTGCGACACTACACGGCATGAACATCGAACCGAAAATGCTGTCCGTCGCCCCTATGATGGACTGGACCACCCGCCACGCCCGCAACTTCCTGCGCCTCTGCAACCCGCATGCACGCCTCTACACCGAGATGGTCACCACCCAGGCCCTGGTCTACGGTGATGTGTCGCGCCACCTGCGTTTCGAGGCCGAAGAGCATCCCATCGCGCTGCAGCTGGGCGGCAGCGACATCAAGGATCTGGTGCATTGCACGAAGCTGGCCGAAGACTGGGGCTATGACGAGGTCAACCTCAATGTCGGCTGCCCCTCCGACCGCGTCCAGCAAGGCCGCATCGGCGCCTGCCTGATGGCGGAGCCGGCGCATGTCGCCGAGGCTCTGGCGGCCATGCAGGCGGCGGTGAAGATTCCGGTGACGGTCAAGCACCGCATCGGCATCGACGGCCTCGAGCACTACGACGACATGCTGAACTTCGTGGACACAGTGGCCGCGCAGGGCTGCACGCACTTCATCGTGCACGCGCGCATCGCCATCCTGGCGGGCCTCAGCCCCAAGGAAAACCGCGACGTGCCGCCGCTGCGCTACACCGACGTCTACCGCCTCAAGCAGGAACGGCCGCAGCTGACCATCGAGATCAACGGCGGCATCAAGACCGTGGACGAGATCGTCGGTCACTGGCAGCACACCGATGGCGTCATGATCGGCCGCGAGGCCTATCAGAACCCCTATCTGCTGGTGGAAGCGCAGAAGCTCTGGGGCGTCGGCGAACTGCCATCGCGCATGGATGTCCTCAGAGCCTACCTGCCCTTCGTCGAGCGCGAGCTGGCCGCCGGCACGCCGCTGAACCAGATCACCCGGCACATCCTCGGTCTCTTCCAGGGCGTGCCGGGCGGACGCCGTTATCGCCAAGTGCTGAGCACGCAGGCACACTTGCCCGGTGCCGGACTGGATGTTTTGATTGCCGCTGCCGCGGCTACAGGAATCGCGTTATGAGCATTGCGTCAAACCCGCTGGAACAACTCAGGGCCTGCACCGTGGTTGTCGCCGACACCGGCGACATCGACAGCATCAAGCGTCTGCAGCCGGTGGATGCCACCACGAATCCGTCGCTGATCCTGAAGGCGGCCAGCGATCCGGCTTATGAACACATTCTGGCGCGCGGCATTGAAGCGGCACGCGCCCTGCCCCCGGCGCAGCGCCTGACCGCCGCCGTCGAGGCCGTGGCGGTCGGTTTCGGCCACGAGATCCTGCAGCACATCCCCGGCCTGGTCTCGACCGAGGTCGATGCCCGCCTGTCCTTCGACCTGCCCGCCACTGTCGCCCAGGCGCGTCGTCTGGTCGAGCGCTATCGCCAGCTCGGTGTGCCGCGCGAGCGCGTGCTGGTCAAGATCGCCAGCACCTGGGAAGGCATACAGGCCGCCCGTCTGCTCGAACGCGAAGGCATCACCTGCAATCTCACGCTGCTGTTCAGCTTCGCTCAGGCGCAGGCCGCAGCCGAAGCCGATGCCACGCTGATCTCGCCCTTCGTGGGCCGCATTCTGGATTGGTACAAGGCCAAGACCGGCACGGACTACACGCCGGAGAATGATCCCGGCGTGGTCTCGGTGCGCAGCATCTACGAGTACTACAAGTCTGCCGGCTTCGGCACCGTGGTCATGGGCGCCAGCTTCCGCAACACCGGCGAAATCCGAGCCCTGGCCGGCTGCGACAAGCTCACCATCGGTCCGGCACTGCTTGATGGCCTGGCGGGCGAAACCGCCCCGCTGCTGCCGGTGCTGCAGGCCGCCACCATTGCCGCGCGCCCGCGCCTGCCGGAACTGACGGAAGCCGCCTTCCGCTGGCAGCTCAACGAGGATGCCATGGCCACCGAAAAGCTGGCCGAGGGCATACGCCTGTTCGCGGCTGATCTGGTCAAGCTGGAAAAGTTGCTGGCACCGCGTCTGGGTTGATCAGCACCGCCACTGCTCAGTGGCGGTGGCGCTGCTCGCTTTCAAGCGCGTCGACGAGGCTGCTGAACGATTGCTGGTTGTTCTCGTTCAGGCTCATGAGGGTACGGTGGGCGTCAATCACGGCCTGGGTGACTTCATCTTCGCTGAGATGGTCCGCCGGCAGCTCATCGAGCCGGTCACGCAGGGCCGCCGTGGTCTGCAGAATGCGGAAGACCTTGTCGAAGCCCATGCTGACCAGAATGCGTTCGATATCGGGATTGATGCAGAGAATGATGGGCCGGCCCAGGCCGCGATCCTGCAGAACGACTGCAATGCGCGCAAGCAGACCGAGCGCGGTGGAGTCGATGGCCTCGGTCTCGGTCAGGTCTATGAGCACCGCTCGCAGGTTGTTGTCACAGAGCAGACGCTCTTCGACAAAAGTTTCCAGCGACGTGCAGACCGGGACGCGCACATCCCCCCGCAACTTCAACACATAGGTGCCGTTGTGCACGGCATATTGCATCTTGCAGGCGTCCATTTCACTCATCACGCTTGATCATCAGCAACGCAATGTCATCCGGGACGTCACGCACCTTTTCCAGGCCGAGACGCTCGGACAGGTTCTCCAGTTGCCCGTCGGCAGCAGCTACCTCAGCACGAAGCAGCGCTTCCTTGGCAGCCAGGTCACCCGCTGGAAGAACCTCTAGGATACCATCGGAAAAGGCGATAAGCGAAAAGCTTGGCTGCAAGACTATGCGATGCTCTTCATAGCGCGCATGCGGAAACAGCCCCAGCGGCAGACCAGTCCCTTCAAGCACATGAATTTCATCGCCATTCTTCAGGATGGGCGGCGGATAGTGCGCGCCTATGCAATAGGTCAGCACATTCTCGCTGGTGTCGATGACGCCGCAGAAAACCGTCAGGTGCTTGCCGGTGCCCAGCGCACGCAGCTCCTCGCTCATGTCCGCCATGATGCGGCCGGGCGACAGCAGCGACACCGCCGTGCGCTTCTCGAAATGGCGGCGGATGCGGTTGGTCAGCGTCTTCAGGAAAACCGTGACGAAGGCGCTGGAGGCGCCATGGCCGGAGACATCGGCGAGATAGAACGCGGTGCGCTGCGGGCCCAGGCTGAAGTAGTCGACAAAGTCGCCGGACAGGTACAGCGACGGCAGGATGTAGTGCGACAGCGTCAGGCCATTGGTCTGGTGCGGCGTTGGCGGCAGCAGGCGGCTCTGCACCTGGCGACCGGCGCGCTGATCCTGCTCAAGCAGCTGCAGGCTGTGCTGCAGGCGCGCGTTGGCATGTTCCAGCTTTTCCCGGTACAGGCGGTTTTCCAGGCGCAGGGCATGACGCTCCATGGCGCGCTGCACGGACACCCGCAGAATGTCTTCGTTGAGCAGTGACTTGACGAGAAAGTCGCTGGCGCCCTCCTGCAGGGCGGTGACAGCCTCGTCCAGCGAGGCCGTTTCGGTGACCACGATCACCGAGGTTTCAGGCAGCTCATGCAACAGCGAACGCAGCAACTGCGAGCCGTTGGCCAGTGCCAGCACCAGTTCGCCCAGCACCAGCGAGGGCTTGAGGTTGCGCGCCAGTGCGAAGCCGGAGTCGACATCGCTGGCGGTCACGACATGGAAGCCGTCAGCCTGCAGCCAGTCCTTGAGTCGCTGGCAATGCACCTGGTCGGCCTCGATCACCAGGATGGGGCCTGGTGCAGGTATCTTCATTCGGCTGGCGTTCCGTTGCTATCTTGTTCCAGTGAGTCATCGAGGAACTCGTCACGCTGGACCTTGCCATCGGCAATGGCGAAGGCGCGCTGCTGGAGATAGTAGTCACGAATGAACTGGTAACGATCACCTTCGATGACCTTCTCGGCATTGAGCAGGTCGGCACGGGTGTCGATCATGTCGAGCGCGGCAAGGCCGAAAGCGGGATCGTCATTAATGTAGCTGCGCGGGTCCGGCGCGATATCGACCGCGCGACCGAAAGTGTCGCGCAGCGTGCTCGGACCGAGCACGGGCAGAACCAGATACGGCCCGGAGCCGACGCCCCAGACCGCCAGGGTCTGACCGAAGTCTTCCTTCTCGCGCGGCACACCCATTTTGGCGGCCACATCGAACAGACCGGCGACACCCACGGTGCTGTTGAAGATCAGGCGCGCCGTGGTGCCGACAGCGGCAACCGGCTTGCCCTGCAGCAGCTGGTTGACCAGCGTGACCGGGCTGGTGAGGTTGTTGAAGAAGCGCGAAATGGCATTGTCCACAGCGTCCGGTGTCACTGCCTGATAGGCCCTGGCCACCGGCTTGGCAACGTAGCGATCCAGCGTCTCATTGAAGCGGAAGACACCACGGTTGAAGCCCTCCCAGGGATCCGCCTGGTCGGCGGCCAGCACCGGGGAGCTCATGGCCAGCCCCAGCACCGCAATCGACAACAGCGAGGCGCACGACATGCCGCGTGTCTTCATCTTCATCTCCTTGTGCTCATCCTTGTGCTCAGCAGCGACGAACGATGACGCTGCCTATCGAGTATCCCGCGCCAAACGAACAGATCACGCCGGTATCACCAGCCTGCAGGTCGCGCCTGTGCTTGTGAAAGGCAATGATCGAGCCAGCCGAGCTGGTGTTGGCATATTCGTCGAGAATGACCGGCGCCTCGGCGCGCGAGAATTCGCGACCCAGCACACGCTTGGCGATCAGTTCATTCATGCTGAGATTGGCCTGATGCAGCCAGAGGCGCTTGAGATCGCTGACCTCGAGGCCGGTGTCGCCAGTGTGCGCCACAATCTGCTCGGCAACCATGGGACAGACTTCCTTGAAGACCTTGCGGCCCTCCTGGCGGAAGAGCTTGTCGCGCTTGCCGATGCCGGATTCGTCGCAGCGGTTGAGAAAGCCGAAGTTGTTGCGGATGGCATTGGAGAACTGGGTCTGCAGACGTGTGCCGAGCACCTCGAAGGCGCCCTCCACCGTGCAGGTCTCGGCCGCTTCCACGACCATGGTGGTGGCGACGTCACCGAAAATGAAGTGGCAGTCGCGATCACGGAACTCGAGATGCGCCGAGGTGATCTCGGGGCTGACCACCAGCACGCAGCGGGCCGAGCCGGAGCGGATGGCGTCGACGGCGGCCTGCAGGCCGAAGGTGGCCGAGGAGCAGGCGACATTCATGTCATAGGCGTAGCCGCCGGCACCCAGCGCCTGCTGGACCTCGATGGCAACCGCCGGATAGGCGCGCTGCATGTTCGAGCAGGCGACGATGACGGCATCGACATCGGCCGGGGTCTTGCCGGCCTGGGCCAGGGCCTCGCGTGCCGAGATCGCGCCGATCTCGGCCTGGATGCCGAGCTGGTCATCCGCGCGCTCGGCGATGTGCGGGAACATGCGCGCCGGATCAAGCACACCATCCTTGTTCATGACATAGCGCGACTTGATGCCGGATGCCTTCTGGATGAATTCGGAGCTTGATTCGGCCAGCGGCTGCAGCGTGCCGGCAGCGATCTCGTCGGCATGCGTTTCGTTGTAGCGACGCACGTATTCGTTGAAGGCTGCCACCAGTTCGTCGTTGCTGATGCTTTGTTCCGGAGTGTAGAGACCGGTGCCGCTGATCACGACGCGTTGCATGCGTACCTCTGCGAATGAATGGCCCTGCCGGACAAAAACCCGCAGGGCCGAAAAATAGTGTGAGGAAGTGTAAACCAGCGGATCGCTGGCGACAAAGACATGTCCGACCGGGTGGCAGGACATGTCCCTGCTTCGATGCAGCAGCGGCTCAGCAGCGACGAACGATGATGCTGCCGATGGAGTAGCCGGCGCCGAACGAGCAGATGACGCCGATATCGCCAGCCTGCAGATCCTGCGAGAACTTGTGAAAGACCACCAGCGAGCCGGCGGCAGCGGTGTTGGCGTATTCGTCGAGAATGATCGGTGCCTGCTCGCGCCGGAAATCGGCACCGAGCACGCGCTTGCTGACCAGGTCATTCATGTTGATGTTGGCCTGGTGCAGCCAGAGGCGCTTGAACTGCGTCGGCCCCAGGCCCAGCTCGGCGCCGTGATCGAGGATCTGCTCGGCGACCATGGGACAGACTTCCTTGAAGACCTTGCGCCCCTCCTGATAAAAGAGCTTGTCGCGAGCCTGCGGATCACTGTCCTCGCAGCGGTTGATGAAGCCGAAGTTGTCGCGGATGTTGTTGGAGAAACGCGTCTGCAGGCGCGAGCCCAGGACCTCGAAAGCCGTCGTCGAAATGGCGTCGTCCGCCGCTTCCACCACCAGCGCGGTGGCGACATCGCCGAAGATGAAATGGCAGTCGCGATCGGCCCAGTCCAGGAAACCGGAACAGATCTCCGGACAGATCACCAGCACGCGCCGAGCCGAACCCACGCGCACGGCGTCGACGGCGGCGCGCAGGGCGAAGGTCGCCGACGAGCAGGCCACATTCATGTCATAGGCATAGCCGCCACAGCCGAGCGCGGCCTGGACCTCGATCGCCACCGCCGGATAGGCGCGCTGCAGGCTGGTGGCAGCGACAATGACGGCATCGATGTCGGCGGCCACGCGCCCTGCCCGCTCCAGCGCCTGGCGGGCGGCATGGACGGCGATCTCGGCCTGCAGGCTGAGCTCGTCATCGGAACGTTCGGCGATATGCGGAGTCAGGCGTCCGGCATCGAGCAGGCCGGTCTTGTCGATGACACGGCGGGCCTGGATGCCGGAGGCCTTGGCGATGAATTCGGCGCTGGACTCGGCCTTGGCGACCCGGCGGCCGGCGGCGATCTCGTCGGCGTGGGCGGCGTTGTAATCCCGGACATGCCGGTTGAACGCGATGACCAGCTCTTCATTGCTGATGGACTGCTCCGGGGTGAAGAGCCCCGTACCACTGATGACAACGCGCTGCATGGAAAAGCTCTCAGTCAGTCAATTGTGACCAGAGGCGATCCAGACGTTCCGCGGAAACCGGCACAGCCGTTTTCATCGGTTGCGAGAAGAGGGAGATGCGGTATTCCTCAAGCAGCCAGCGATACTCGTCGAACGGAGCAGGATCCCCTCCTCTGGCCATGACCTGGCTGACATGTTGCTGCCAGCGCTGCCAACGCTTCTGCGCGTCGGCACTGGCCTTGTCGTCACGCAGCAGGTTGTTGCCAAGCTTGTCTAACCGCAGCGCCAGCGCCTTCAGATAGCGCGGATAGTGCAGCCAGCGATGTGCTGGCACGGCATCGAGAAACCCTGGCAGATCAAGACCAGCGAGCTGACTTTGAATATCGGACACGGCCATTGAATAGGCCGGCTGGCGAAACTCGGACAGACGCAAACGGAGCTGATGTGCCGTGGCATAAACCTGGCTGAGCTGGCGCAGCAGGGAAAGTCCCTCAGGAACGATCTGTGCGCGCAATTTAGTGACCAGCCGGTCATGGTCGGCGCGAGTATAGATCAGGGCTTCTTCGAGATTCAAAAGATACCTGACCACAGCTCGACCAAAGTCGGTCTCCAGACGCTCTTTAGGTGACCAGAAGGCGGCCTGGAGGAACAATCCGCGGTCCTCCCCCATCACCTTCTTCAACATTTTGATCTCCTGCGCACACTGCAGACGGATCAATTCGGCCTGGCCGATGCGGTGCGCATCCTGCGCCGCCTTCTGTCCCGGCAGCAGGCGCAGGGCCAGGCCCTGTTCGCTCAGCACCAGCGCCGGATAGGCGCGCGCCGGCAGTCCCTGCTGACTGCTTTCGATCACCGCCGGCAGATCCGGGAAGTCCCAGCGTGTGATGCCGACCCGCTCCCACTGCTGGCGCGCCTGCGGATCGGCATGACCACGAGCGGCGGCGGCCGAGGCCAGCTGCACACGCAGGCGGGCGAGATCACGGCCCTCGCCCAGCACCTGCTGGCGGGCGCCGAGGACACGGATGTTCATGCGCATGTGATCAGGCAGATCAGCCAGCGCCCAGTCGCTGCTGGTGACCCTGACGCCGCGCCGCAGCAGGGCCTGCCCGAGCACGGCGAGCAGACTGCCCTGCCCGGGCTTGAGCTCCTGCAGCAACAGCGCGACCGTATCCGGCAGCGGCACCAGTTGCCGGCGCAGGGCCTTGGGCAAGCCGCGCAGCAATGCCTCGACCTTGTCACCGAGCAGACCCGGCACCAGCCATTCCAGAGCCTGCTCGGGGATGTCCTGCAGCAGGCCCACCGGCAGCAACAGGGTCACGCCGTCGGCGTCATGACCGGGCTCGAAGTGATAGCGCAGCGGCAGCTCGTGTCCGGCCAGCGTCAGCACATCCGGGAAGTCACGGAAGCTGTCGGCATCGGCCTCGCGCGCCAGCACCTGCTCGGCGGTCAGGAACAGATGGCGCGGCGCCTCCTTCTCGGCGCGATGACGCCAGTCCTCGAAGGTCCTGAGGCTGGCGACATCGTCCGGGATGCGCTCGTCGTAGAAGCCGAACAGCGTCTCCTCGTCCACCAGCAGGTCGCGACGGCGGGTCTTGTCCTCCAGCCGCTCAACGTCGGCGATGAGCTCGCGGTTGTGCTTGAAGAACGCTGCCTTGAGCTCGCAATCGCCGGCCACCAGGGCATCGCGAATGAATATCTCGCGCGAAGCCACACGATCGATCGCTTCGTAGTTGACCTTGCGCCGGCTGTGCAGGATGAGACCGAACAGCGAGGTCTGCTCGAATGCGGTCACCCGACCCTGACGCCGCTCCCAGTGCGGCTCGGCATAGCTGCGCTTGAGCAGGTCGCCGGCGAGCTTCTCGACCCACTCCGGCTCGATCTTCGCGGCCAGACGCAGGAACACGCGATGGGTCTCGACCAGCTCGGCGGCCATGATCCAGGGCGGCCCCTTGCGTGCCAGCACCGAGCCCGGAAAGACCTGCGCCTTCTGGTTGCGTGGCGCCAGATACTCGCGGTCCTCGCCCTTCTGCGCGATCTGCGACAGCAGGCCGCTGAGCAGCGCCCGGTGCACGGCCTCGTAAGGCGCCGGCTCGCGGTTGATGGGCAGGCTCAGCGATTCGGCCAGCTGCGCGAGCTGGCGATAGGTCTCGCGCCACTCGCGCAGACGCATCCAGGACAGGAAGTTCTTGCGCGCGAATTCTCGGCGCTCGCGCTCGGTCATGCTCTCCTTCTGCTCCGCCAGCACATTCCACAGCTTCACGAAGAACAGGAAGTCCGAGTCCGGGTCACGGAACTGGGCATGGCGCTCATCCGCCGCCTGCTGCTTGTCGTGCGGGCGCTCGCGCGGGTCCTGCACCGACAGCGCGGCGACGATGATCATGACCTCGCGCAACGCCCCCAGGCTGGAGGCCGCCACCACCATGCGCGCCAGACGCGGATCCAGCGGCAGACGCGCGAGCTGGCGCCCGAGTCGGGTGATGCGGCGCTGCTTGTCGACCGCGCCCAGCTCATCGAGCAGGCGGAAGCCGTCATTGACCAGACGCGGATCGGGCGCATCGAGAAACGGAAAGCGCTCGAGGTCGCCGAGGCCCAGCACCTGCATCTGCAAAATGACCGCGGCCAGGTTGGTGCGGCGGATCTCGGGGTCGGTGAACTCCGACCGCGCGAGGTAGTCGGCCTCGCTGTAGAGACGGATGCAGACCCCTGGCGCGATGCGTCCGCAGCGGCCGGCACGCTGGTTGGCGCTGGCCTGCGACACCGCTTCGATGGGCAGGCGCTGGACCTTGGAGCGATAGGAATAGCGGCTGATGCGGGCGAAGCCGGGATCGATGACGTAGTGGATGTTCGGCACCGTCAGCGATGTTTCGGCGACATTGGTGGCGATCACGATGCGGCGGCCGCTACCCTTGGCGAATACCTTCTGCTGCTCCGCCACCGACAGTCGCGCATAGAGCGGCAGGATCTCGGTATGCGGCGGACCGTACTTGCGCAGGGTCTCGGCCAGCGTACGGATCTCGCGCTCGCTGCTGGAAAACACCAGGATGTCGCCACGCCCGGCCTTGCCCTGCCCGCGCTCGTGCGCCAGACACTCCTCGACCGCTTCCACCACGGCGCGCGGAATGGCCTCTTCGATCAGATCGAAGCCTTCATCCTCGCTGCTCGCCGCCGTCTCCAGCGCCACCGGGCGGTAGCGTGTTTCGACCGGATAGCTGCGGCCCTCGACGACGAATACCGGAGCATCGGCAAAATGCTTGCTGAAACGCTCCACGTCGATGGTCGCCGAGGTGATCAGCAGCTTGAGATCCGGCCGTTTCACCAGCAGCGTGCGCAGATAGCCGAGCAGGAAATCGATGTTGAGGCTGCGTTCATGCGCCTCGTCGATGATGATGGTGTCGTAGGCACGCAGCAGACGGTCATGCGCCAGTTCGGCCAGCAGCACGCCATCGGTCATCAGCTTGAGATAGGTGCTGTCGGCGGTCTGGTCGCTGAAGCGGACCTTGAAGCCGACACCGGCCCCGACCACGGTCTTCAGCTCCTCGGCAATGCGGCTGGCGACAGCTCGGGCCGCGATGCGGCGCGGCTGGGTATGACCGATCAGGCCGCCACGACCACGTCCGGCCGCGAGACAGATCTTGGGCAGCTGCGTGGTCTTGCCGGAGCCGGTCTCGCCGGCCACGATGACCACCTGATGCGCGCGCACAGCGGCGATCAGCTCGTCGCGCACCGCCAGCACAGGCAGGTCGCCGGACCAGTCGATCTCGGCCGGAATCGCGTCAGCGCCGCGATACTCAGCCATACCCTTCCATGCTCAACATGCGTGCCCCGGAAAACAGTCGCGAAAAAAACAGTTCAGGAAAAGCCGCCCCGGAAAAGCAGTAAGGGCGGCCTTGGCCGCCCTTACTTACCCGTTACCGGGGCCTTGCCCGCACCCGGAGTCAGGCACCGCGCAATTCGCGACGCAGGATCTTGCCGACGTTGGTCTTCGGCAGATCGGCACGGAACGCGATGTGACGCGGGATCTTGTAGCCGGTCAGGTTGGCGCGCAGATGAGCCATCAGCTGCTCTTCGGTGAGCGCCGGATCCTTCTTGACCACGAAGAGTTTGACCACTTCGCCCGACTTCTCGTCCGGAATGCCGACCGCGGCGCTTTCGAGCACGCCCGGATGACCAGCGGCGACATCCTCGATCTCGTTCGGGTAAACGTTGAAGCCCGACACCAGGATCATGTCCTTCTTGCGGTCGACGATGCGCAGGTAGCCGTCCGGCTGGATCACGGCAACGTCACCGGTGTGCAGCCAGCCGCCCGCATCGATGGTCTCGGCGGTGGCATCGGGACGATTCCAGTAGCCCTTCATGACCTGCGGACCGCGCACGCAGAGCTCGCCGGCTTCGCCCAGCGGCAGCTCCTCGCCTTCCTCGGAGATAACCTTGAGCTCGGTGTTGGGCACCGGCATGCCGATGGTGCCGAGCTTGATGGCAGCGACCGGATTGAGCGACACCACCGGCGAGGTTTCGGTCATGCCGAAGCCTTCGCAGATGCGGCAACCGGTCAGTGCTTCCCACTCTTCGGCCGGCTTGATCTGCATGGCCATGCCACCGGCGACGGTGAGCTTGAGCGGGCTGAAATCGAGCTTGCGGAATTCGGGGCTGTTGAGCAGCGCCACGAACAGGGTGTTGAGACCGGCCAGCGCGGTGAAGCGCCACTGGCTCAGTTCCTTGACGAAGGCCGGGATGTCACGCGGGTTGGTGATCAGCACCGTGTGGCCGCCCAGCTCCATCATGGCCAGACAGCCGACCATGAAGGCGAAGATGTGGTAGAGCGGCAGCGGCACGACCATGATTTCCTTGCCCGGCTCGAAGGTGGCGGTGAGTACCGCGCGCACCTGCAGCAGGTTGGCCACCAGATTGGCCTGGGTCAGCATGGCACCCTTGGAAACGCCGGTGGTGCCACCGGTGTACTGCAGCACGGCCACGTCTTCAGCCTTGCAGGTGTAATCCACCGGCGGGCGGCGACGGCCCTTGCTGATGGCCTGGGTGAACGGAATGGCCTGCGGCAGGCTGAACTCCGGCACCATCTTCTTCACGTGCTTGACCACGGTGTTGACGATCCAGCGCTTCGGCACCGGCAGGATGTCGCCGATCTCGGTCAGGAACAGGTACTTGACCTGGGTCTGCGGCAGCACTTCCTGCACCAGGTTGCCGAAGTTGGCCAGAGCCACCAGCGCCTTGACGCCAGCATCGTTGAACTGGTGCAGCATTTCGCGAGCGGTATAGAGCGGGTTGGTGTTGACCACCACCAGACCGGCACGCATGGCACCGAACACCACCACCGGATACTGCAGCAGGTTGGGCATCTGCACGGCGATGCGGTCGCCCGGCTTGAGATCGGTGTGGTACTGGATATAGGAGGCGAAGGCTGCGCTCAGACGATCAACGTCGTTGTAGGTCAGCGTGTGGCCCATGTTGGAGAACGCCGGAGCATCGCCAAAACGATGGCAGGCTTCGTGGAAGACCTCGAGCACCGAATTGTAGGCAGCGGTATCGATGCGGAAAGGAACCGAAGCAGGATATTTGTCTTGCCAGAAGTCAGCATGCATGAATCAGGGTCTCCAGCGAGTCCTTTTATTATGGTCAGATGTGCAACAGCCAGCGATCCGAGAGCGTCCGTGCCGGAGACTCTGCTGGCAAGGTCAGCACACAGGTATCCAGGGGGGCGGCGGCAAGCTGGCAAGTGACAGCAAACCACTCATCCCGGCGGAAAGCATACACCGAGATGTTGTCGCCTACAGCATGCTGCCAGAGGCGTTTTTCCCAATTTGTGCTGCTAACGCGCAGCTTGTCGAGCGCGACCACCAAGTCACCCGCCGACAGCCCCGCCGCTTCCGCCGGACCGCCGTGCTGAACGAAGCTGAGCTGCACTCCACCCTCGGCCGCCTGGGTACGCACACCCAGCCAGGGTCGCTCGCCGGTGAGCACGCCGGGGCGGCCTCCGGCGTCTATGCTGCCCTCGGCGGCGCGCAGCTGCACACCTATGCCGCAGGACTCCAGCAGCTCCTGCCAGGGCAGCTCCTCGGTGCCATGCAAGGCGAGATCGAGAAAGGCCTCGAGGGCGTCGCCACCCGTCAGCTGACGTATGCCGGCACGGATGTCGGCCTCGCTCACGCCGCGCCCGGCCAGCGCGAAATCACGCCAGAGCAGCCGCATCAGGGCATCCAGACTGGAGTCCAGACGACGCAGCTCGAGATCCAGGCAGAGCGCCACCAGCGAGCCCTTGACGTAGTAGCTGACGACGCTGTTGGGCGTGTTCTCGTCGGTCTTGTAGTACTTGGTCCAGGCCTGGAAGCTGGACTCGCTCACACTCTGCACGGCGCGTCCGGGCGTGCGCAGATGGCGCGTGATCTGCTGCGCCAGCAGCTCCAGATAGCTCGCCGCGCTGATCAGGCCGGTGCGCAGCAGAAAGAGATCATCGTAATAGGAGGTCACGCCCTCGAAGAACCAGAGCAGATGGGTATGGTTCTCGCGGCGCAGGTCATAGGGCAGGAACTCGGCCGGCTTCAGGCGCTTGACGTTCCAGCTGTGGAAATACTCGTGGCTGCACAGGCCGAGCAGACTGCGGTAGCCGTTCGACGGCTTGCTCTCGGCCTCGCCCGGCTGCGGCAGCTCGTCGCGGCTGCACAGCAGGCTGGTCGAGCTGCGGTGCTCGAGGCCGCCATAGCCCTGGCCGACAGCCATGATCTGGAACAGGTAGCGCTGGAACGGCGCCGGTTCGCCGAAGAAACGGATCTGCGCCTCGCAGATGCGCTGCAGATCGCGCGTCAGGCGCGCGAGATCGCCACGATGCCGGCCGGTAACGGCCACGGCATGCGGCACGCCACAGGCCGTGAACTCGGCGTAATCGAAGCTGCCCATCTCGACCGGATGATCGATCAGCTCGTCGTAGCTGTCGGCGCCATAGCGCCCGAAACCCAGCTCCGGGGCACCACGGCTCGGCAAGGTGGTCGCCACCCGCCACTCACCCTCGACACCCTCGGGGTGCACGAGATCGACGCTGACCGCCGCCTCTTCCTGGCCGGCCACGGCCAGAAACAGCGACGTGCCGTTGAAGTAGCCATGTGTCTGGTCGAGATGCGCGCTGCGCACCGACAGATCCCAGGCATAGACCTCGTAGCTCACCGTCAGCGGCCCGGTCGCCGCCGCGCACTGCCAGGATGACTTGTCGAGCGCCGTGATGGCGACGGAATGCCCCTCGGCATCGACGACGCGCAAGGGCCCGATGTTGCGGGCAAAGTCCCGGATCATGTAGCTTCCGGGTATCCAGTCCGGCAACCAGAGGCGCTGCCCCTGCGGATCAGGATGAGACATGACGAGCGAGACTTGAAACCGATGGGAGGCCGGCCTGAGCGCAGCGACCCGGTAGTGAATGGCCGCCTGCATGCCGGCAGACCTCCTGAATAACCAGAACAACAGAGGTTGGGCAGCATATATGATTACCGCCAGCGCTGAACACATCAGGTCAGCAGACAGTACCGGCGTCGAGTTCCTGCTCGCCGAGGATGGCCATCCCATCCCCCTCCGCCATTGGCCGGTCGCGCATCCCAAGGCTCTCATCCACATCGCCCACGGCATGTCCGAACACAGCGGCATGTACCATGACACGGCCGCCGTGCTGAACGCCGCCGGCTATGCCGTGATGGCGCATGACCATCGCTGCCACGGCCTGTCGGTGCCGGTCGAGGCGCTCGGCGAAATCAGCGAGCATCAGCACTGGGAAGCCGTCTGCGCCGACATCCGCACCATCAATCACCATGGCAAGAGCATCTATCCGGATGTGCCCTGGATCCTGCTCGGCCACTCCATGGGCTCGTTCATCAGCCTGTCCTATGTCGAGCGCCATTCGCACACAGTCGATGCCCTGATTCTGCAGGGCACCAACTACGAGGCGCCCTGGTTCACCTGGTCGGCGCACCTGTTCGCCGCCTTCGAGTGCTGGCGCCAGGGCGAGAATGCCCGCAGCCCCATCATCCACGCCCTCACCTTCGGCAAGTTCGCGCGCGCCTTCCAGCCGCGCAAGAGCGAATACGACTGGCTCTCGCGTGATGAAGGCTTCGTGCAGAAATACCTCGACGACCCGCGCTGCGGCGTGACCTGCACCAACGGCTACTGGCGTGACCTGCTCGAAGGTCTCAGCCGCTGCCAGCGCATGGTCAACCTGAGCAAGATCCGCAAGGACCTGCCGGTCTACTCCTTCGCCGGCTCCAAGGACCCGGTCGGCAAGGACGGCGTGACCGTGGCCATGCTCGACGACAAGCTCGAGGAAGCCGGCATGCGCGATGTCACCCTCAAGATCTACGAGGATGCCCGCCACGACCTCTTTCACGAGACCAACCGCGGCGAAGTCTTCGACGACCTGCTGACCTGGCTCGATGCCACCCTGCTCCGCGTCGCCCAGCCGGTATGCGTCCTCAAACCGGCACATGACCCAGAGCCCTGGCTGGCCGGCAGAACCAGCTGACAGAGTTCGCAGCCACCGGGAAACCGGCCTGACTGCCGCCAGGCGAGACTGTCCAGTCTCGCTCTGGCTGCCTTCGGCAGCGTAAAATCGGCAACGACTGCCGGAGAATTTCCGCAAGTCGTCTGCCATGCCGCTCAATGCGGCCCGAATCCTGCAGACGCCTTCCGCAAATCATTCGTTGCGGAGGCTCTCGTGAGCACACCTCGTATTGTCATCGTCGGCGGCGGCGCCGGCGGCCTGGAACTGGCCACCGGTCTCGGCAAGACTCTCGGTCGCAGCGGCAAGGCCCGGATCATCCTGGTCGATGCCTGCCTGACCCACATCTGGAAGCCGCTGCTGCATGAAGTCGCGGCCGGCACCATCAACTCCTACGAAGACGAACTGAACTACTTCGCTCACGGCGCCCGCCACCACTTCGAGTTCCAGCTCGGCCGTCTCGAAACGCTGGATCGCGAGCGCAAGGTCATCGGCCTCGCCCCGCTCACCGACGACGACGGGCAGGTCTTCGCCGAAGGCCGCGAACTGGCCTATGACACCCTGGTGCTGGCCATAGGCTCCACCTCCAATGACTTCGGCACGCCGGGCGCCCGCCAGCACTGCGTCTTCCTCGACTCGCGCGCCCAGGCCGACCGCTTCCAGTCGCAGTTCCTCAACATGTACCTGCGTGCGCATGCCCTGCCGGAAGGCGCGGCGAGCCTGGCCGAACTCAACATCGCCATCGTCGGCGCCGGTGCCACCGGTGTCGAACTCGCCGCCGAGCTGCACCATGCCGCGCACAAGTTCGTCGAATACGGTCTCGACGAAATCACGCCGAACCGCGTCAACATCAGCCTGATCGAAGCCGCCGACCGCATTCTGCCGGTGCTCCCGGAAGGCACCTCGCGGGCTGCCCACAAGCAGCTGGAAACGCTGGGCATCAAGGTCTACACGCGACAGAAGATCACCGACATCACCAGCCAGGGCCTGCTCGCCGAAAGCGGCCTATTCATACCGGCCTCGCTCAAGGTCTGGTCGGCCGGCATCAAGGCCGCCGACAACCTGCGCGAGCTCGGCGGACTGGAGACCAACCGCATCAATCAGCTGGTCACCACGCCGACGCTGCAGACCACCCGCGACAGCAGCATCTTCGCGCTCGGCGACTGCGCATCCTGCCTGCTGCCGGGAGCCGAACGTCCGCTGCCGCCGCGCGCGCAGACCGCCAACCAGCAGGCCATGTACCTGATCAAGGCCCTGCCCCGACATCTCGCCGGCAAGTCGCTGACGAACTTCCGCTTCCATGACAAGGGCTCGCTGATCTCGCTCAGTACCAGTGCCGTTGGCGTGCTCATGGGCTCCATAGGCATCCAGGGCCGCATTGCCCGCCTCATGTATGTCTCGCTCTACCGTCTGCACCAGATGGCGCTGCACGGTCCGTTCAAGACCGGCGTGCTCTTCGTCAAGGACATGCTGAGCAGGACTTCCGGCCCGAGCCTCAAGCTGCACTGACCACCGGTCAGAGGCTGCACTCGCTCACAATGGCAATATCTGTTGCCATTGTGTAGCGCATTGCAAATCAATGTTTGTTTTTTGTTCGATTCAGGGGTAAGAATAGAGGGCGAGAACGGATTTGCGTTGACAAGGAGATAGTCATGCGTCAGTTCATGTCCTGGAAGATACTGTTTCTGGCCACTGCCAGTTCATCCATGGCACTGGCAGCCCCTCCCGATGCCGGCTCCACCATGGGCAGTCTGCCGGCAGCTCCGAAACCGGCCGACATGGCCACACAGCCACAGCCTCCTTCACGTGATCACGACCATCAGACTGCCGATGCCAGTACCAAGGTACGCGTAGAGGCAATCAGCATCACAGGCAACACCCTCTTCAAGGATGCCGAACTGCGCCCGCTGGTCCGGGGCTATGTCGGCAAGACGGTGACCAGCGCGGATCTGCGCGCAGCCGCCATGTCCGTGCAGAACTACTATCGCGATCACGGCTATTTCCTGACCAACGCACAGGTTGTTCCGAAAACGGACTCACCCGGTCGGGTGGAAATACGCGTTGTCGAATGGGTGCTGGGCAGCAAGCAGATACTGGTCGCTGCCGACGCCCCGCTACAGCCGTCACTGGCACAGGCCTATTTCTCCAATGTCGATCCCGGCAACCCGCTGGAGCAATCGGCCCTGGAACGCGCCATCCTGAACCTGCGCAACGTGCCGGCGACCAAGGTGCATACAGCCATCAGACCAGGTACCTCGCTGGGCAAGGCTGATGCCCATATCACCGTGTCACGCTCGAAACCGGTCTTCGGCGGCAGTCTTCGCGTCGACAACTGGGGCAACCGCAACACCGGCCGCGCCCGCGGCATCCTCGATCTGCAGAGCCGGGGCCTGTTCGGCCTGGGTGAAGTGATCGACCTCACCGGTGTGCTGGCGCAAAGTCACAACACCGAGTTCGGTCGCCTGAGCGTGCAGGCCCCGGTGGGCTCGCAGGGCACCTCGGTGGGTGTCAGCTACTCAGAGCTCAACTATGGTGTCGGCCGTGACTTCAAGCCGCTGCGCGCCGATGGTCTGGGCGACAGCATATCTGCCAGTGTCGCACACCCGTTGTACCTGACACGCCATGCCAGCCTGTACCTGGGGGCCGGCGTCGAAAACAAGCATGGCAATGATCGCCAGCAGGGCAAGACTGTCGAGCAGGAACGCTCGGTGGATAACGCTTCGGTGTCCTTGAGCGGTCACTATCAGGGAGCGGATGCCGACGGTGTCTATCATGGCTTCGAAGCCACCCTCACCCGTGGTGACAACGAAATCAAGACGCTCTCCAGCATGCTCGCCGACCAGGCCCCGGGTGGCCTGCGCACGGCCGGCAAGTTCACCAAGATCAGCGGCAAATACCTGATCTCCAAGCCGATACGTGGCAAGGGCTATCTGGTTGTGTCGCTGCGCGGACAGACCGCCAACCGCAATCTCGACCCGCTGGAAAGAACATCCCTGGGTGGTCCCATGGGGGTGCGCGCCTTCCCGGTCAGTGTCGGATTCGGTGACCAGGTACTGCTCAGCACGGTGGAATACCGTCACTTCCTGCCTGCGTTCAGCCCCATGGGCGGCAGCCTCTACTGGAACAATTTCTGGGACTACGGCTACGTCAAGATCAACCGTTACAACTACCCCGGCATGCCGGACAACAACATGAAACTGTCCGGCATCGGTACCGGCCTCAGCCTGGACAAGGCAGATGACTATTCACTGAAGGTCGACATGGCCGGTCGACTGGGAGGAGATCACTACAGAGATGATGACTCGCGTGACATCCGTGTCTGGATGAGCGGGACAAAATTCTTTTGAAACAGTGCAACACACAGGAAATTCACGGGAAGGATTCCGATCATGAAAAGGACGACCAAACTCATACATAACAGAATCCCGCTGATCGCGGCTTTGGGATTGGCCGTCAGCGGCCTGATGCTCAGCACGCCCGCCCTAGCGGGGCCCGGCAACAATATTCAGTACTACCTCAACGGCAACAATGGCAACGCCACGTTTGCCCATGGCGTCAATCCGACAGCTCATGGTCATGCCTCACCCAACGGCCTTGCTCATGCAGCCTGCGTCTCGGCTGTCGCCAACTGCATCGCACCTCCTCCTCCGGGTGGTGGTGGCGGTGGTGGTAACCCCGGCGGTGGCGGTGGTGGCAACCCTGGCGGTGGCGGTGGTAATCCCGGCGGTGGTGGAGGTAACCCAGGTGGTGGCAACCCGCCCCCTGTGGTGGTGACCCCTCCAGGCACTCCAGCCCCGAGAACCCTGCCCGGTGGTGGCAACAGTGGCCCCGCGACGTCTCTGGCCGCGCTTAACGGCTTCTGCGTCACGGATGACAGCTTCTGCAAGGACAACAACCTCCGTCGCGTGATTGCGCGTGACTCGGTTATTGATGAAGTCTTCGAGCTGACTCAGCTCTGAGTTCGGCAGCAGGCCCCGGCAGCGCAAGTTGCCGGGGCCTGCTGCTTTCCGGGTTTCATGCAGCCATGGCTGCTGCTAGTCTAGTTCGTCACCCCTGCCCCGACCGGAGAGCCTTCCATGCCCCGCATCCTGCAACGACTGCTGACCCTGACCACCCTGCTTGTCACGCTCGCCATCTCCGGCTGCGGCTACAACACGCTGCAGGCACAGGATGAGGCCATCAAGGCCGGCTGGGCGGAAGTGCTCAACCAGTATCAGCGCCGTGCCGACCTCGTGCCCAATCTGGTCAATACCGTGAAGGGCTATGCCTCCCAGGAAAAGGAGGTGCTGATCCGTGTCACCGAGGCGCGTGCCAAGGTCGGCAGCGTTCAGGTCAATGCCGACAGCGTCAATGACGAGGCTGCGCTGAAGCGCTTCGGCGCGGCCCAGGGCGAACTCAGCTCGGCCCTGTCGCGCCTGCTGGTGGTGACCGAGAATTACCCCCAGCTCAAGTCCGATGCCCTCTTCCGCGACCTCCAGGCCCAGCTCGAAGGCACCGAGAACCGCATCACCGTGGCCCGCAACCGCTACATCCAGTCCGTGCAGACCTACAACACCACCGTGCGCTCCTTCCCCAGCAATCTGACGGCCAAGGTCGTCGGCCTCCAGGTCAAGCCCAGCTTCACCGTGGAAAACGAAAAGGCCGTGAGCACGGCTCCCACTGTCAACTTCGGTCAGTAAGTCCTCATGACCCGACTGCTGCTGGTCCTGCTGCTGCTCGGCGGCGGCGCGGGCCTGCGCGCGGAAGTCGCCGTGCCGCCGCTGCAGGCACGCGTCACCGACCTCACCGGCACCCTGAGCCAGAGCGAACAGACCGCCCTGGAGCAGAAGCTGGCAGCCTTCGAGCAGCACAAGGGCAGTCAGCTCGGTGTGCTCATCGTGGCCACGACGGCACCGGAAACCATCGAGCAGTACGGCATCCGTGTCGGCGAACAATGGAAGCTCGGCCGCAAGGGCAGCGATGACGGACTCATCCTGCTCGTGGCCAAGGCCGACCGCACTCTGCGCATCGAGGTCGGCTACGGTCTCGAAGGCGTCATCCCCGACGCCGTGGCACGACGCGTGATTGCCGAAACCATAGTTCCGCGTTTTCAGGCCGGCGACTTCGCAGGCGGCATCAATGCCGGCGTGGATCAGCTCACCGGGCTGATCGAGGGTGAGGCCCTGCCCCCGCCGCAAGCCCGGCCCCGTAGCGGCCATCAGGGCGGCAACAACCCCTTCACCCTGCTGCTCATGGGTGTGCTTGTCGTCGGTCAGGTTCTGCGTGCCGTGCTCGGTCCGGTGCTGGGCGGCAGCGTGGTCGGCGCAGGCGCCTTCGGCCTTGCCTGGCTCCTGGGTGGCAGTATGGGCATGGCGCTGGTCTTCGGTATCGGCGGCTTCCTGGCCACGGCCCTGGGCCTGATCGGGCTGCTCAATCAGGGCGGCCGTGGCGGCAGCTTCGGCGGCGGTGGCATGGGAGGTGGCGGCTTCGGTGGCGGTGGCATGGGAGGCGGCGGCTTCGGTGGCGGTGGCGGCGGTTTTGGCGGCGGAGGCGCATCGGGACGATGGTAGACATGACGACACTGGCACGCTGGCTGCGCCATGGCAGCACCGGCAGCTGGCACAGGAAACGCCAGTTTCCGACCGGCACCCTGACGCGCATTGAAGCAGCCATTCACGCCTGCGAGAGCCTGCACCCCGGCGAAATCCGCTTCGCGGTCGAGGCCGCACTGCCACTGTCAGCGATCTGGCATGGTCTGAGCCCGCGAGATCGTGCCCTGGAGGTATTCGCGCAGCATCGCGTCTGGGATACCGAACACAACAACGGCGTGCTGATCTATGTGCTGCTGGCGGATCGCGATGTCGAGATTGTTGCCGACCGCGGTGTCGGCAATGCCCGCGTGCCGGCAGCGGAATGGCAGAGCTGCTGTCAGCTCATGGAAGAAGCCTTTCGCGCCGGACGCTTCGAGCAGGGTTCGCTGGCAGGAATAGCGGCGGTCGCCGCCGTGCTGACGAAATACCCGCCGGCACAGGCCGATGCCGGCAACGAAATGCCGGATCAGCCGCTGCTGCTTTGATGCTCAGACAGTTCGCACCGGCTCGCGTATCAGTGCTTGCCGGCCGCCTGCAGACGCTTCACCACCGCCAGCGTTTCACTGACATGGCTGGCCGGCCCCGAGTCCGTGTGCGCGAACAGGACCTTCCCCTCCGGTGAAATGACATAGGACACGCGCGAAGCGAAACCGATGAAGCTGAAGGCACCGGTGGCCTCGTAGGCTTTGGCGGTCTTCAGGCTGGCATCCGCCGCCACCGGGAAACGTCCGCGGCAATGCGAGACGGAAAAACGCTTGAGCTTGTCGATCTTGTCTCCCGACACCCCCACTACCGTCGCACCGGCAGCCTCGAAATCATCCATGGCATCGGCGAACAGCTTGGCCTCGACGCTGCAGCCCGAGGTATAGGCCGCCGGGTAGAAGTACAGCACCAGCGGGCCGTGGGCACGGGCGCGGGCACTGTCGAAGGTCAGCTCCTTGCCGCCCTGTGCCGCGGGCAGGACGAAGTCCGGCGCCGCTGCACCGACCTTGAGCATGGCATGAGCCGGCATGGCGACAGCCAGCAGCAAGGGCAGCAGAAAACGAGTGGCAATACGCATTGAAGTCATCCGGCAGAGGTCAGCCTTCAGTCTTGCCGGGTTTGCAGACTTCGGCAAGTCTGCAAGGCATGGTCTATATCAAGTACTTCACGGAGACCATTGACGATATCACTAAATGATACCTAATATTAAATCCAGACACCGACAAACCCTGGGCAGGCTGTTTGGACATCCGAGCTCCGGCAACATTCGCTGGGCAGATATCGAGTCATTGCTTTTGGCACTGGGGGCTCGACTGGAGGAACGTGAGGGCTCACGCATACTGGTAAGGCTGCTTGGAGAACGGCGCGTGTTTCATCGCCCCCACCCCGAGCCCACCACCGACAAAGGCGCAGTGACAGCCATACGCAAATGGCTGGAGGAAAACGGAATAACACCATGAACAATGTCATGACCATCAATGGCTATCAGGCTGTCATTTGCTATGACCCGGAAATCGGCATGTTTCGTGGCGAATTCCTTGGCCTCAACGGCGGAGCTGACTTCTATGCCACAGATGTCAGCGGTCTGCAGCGTGAAGGTGAGCTGTCACTGAAGGTATTTCTTGCCGCCTGCGAGGAAGATGGTGTTGAACCACGCCGGCAGTTCTCCGGCAAATTCATTCTGCGTCTGGACCCACAAATACACGAAGCAGCCACCATCGCCGCGGCCGCTCATGGCAAAAGCCTGAACCAGTGGGCCGCTGACGCACTCAAAAAAGCTGCCGCCAGTCGCTGAGCCCGCATCGCAAACGCGCGAGAAAAACCCCCGTTTTCACGCCTCCAGACAACAACCCGTATATCCAAAAAAATACCTACGAATATAGTGACTTACCTACCCCAAATAGGGGTATTTCCCCTCTTGCGACACTCCATACCCTAGCCCGAGTTTTGCCCCTGCAGCCTGCCTCACCATCACGGTATTGCCTCGCAGGGCGCCGCCTTGCCTGGACACGTGGACCAGGCACTTCAGAAAAATGAACAGGGAGAGTCCACCATGAACAAGACATACGTCACATTCCTCGTCGCAGCACTTGCCATGCCCTGTCACGCACTGGCGACCTCCGAACAGACGTCCGGCAACGACAGCAGTTGTGTCGAGATAAGTCAGAACACGCTCCACAATCAATGCAGTTACGCGGTGGATGTCAGTTTCTGTGTCGAAAGCCCTATGCAGACAAAGAATTTCTTCGACAACTCCGATGCCTTCAAATGCCCCAACGGGGGACTGAGCACACTGGGGCCGGGCAAGTCAGAGGGCAACATTCTGCATGGCAGGATCCACTGGTTCGCCTGCTCGACGAAATACAGAGGCAAAGGCTCCTGGAAGTATCATCAGGGCTCGGGATACAGGGGCTACTGCCATGGCAGCCCGGCCACCAATCATTCCGGCGATCTGAATGCCGACAGCCCGAATGCCGCCAATCTGAAACACTGCAAACTCGAGAACTTCGTCGACATGTTCAAAGAACAATCTCTGAACGGCGGCACTCCGGAAGGTTACTGGCGGGGCTACAAGGACGTGCACAGACTGCTGATCGAACGCGTTCGCAACCGTGGCGCTGGCTGCTCGAATGCCGCCGATCTGATTCGTGCAAGCCAGGAGGAAATCAACAAGGCTACCGCTGACTGCTACCAGGACAAGAGAACCGCCGGCATCAATTGCGCAGCGCTGTAGTCCAATACATGACAACGTGTTCAGACATTATCGAACACGAACAGGCCCGAAATTTTCGGGCCCGTTCTTATGCGCAACGCGCGCATCGAAGTTTTGCAGAACCGATCAACCACCCCCAAATGGGGGGCTCAGCCTTCAGGGCGATACCGCAATATGGTTGTCAGTATGCGCAACAGCAACCGGCATGCTCCAGGGACGCGGCCAGCAACGGCTGGTCCGGAACAA
The DNA here is from genome assembly GCA_023265995.1 of Perlucidibaca sp. Lineage (GTDB taxonomy): Bacteria > Pseudomonadota > Gammaproteobacteria > Pseudomonadales > Moraxellaceae > Perlucidibaca. Next base: position 206,400 of record JAHFSA010000003.1, on the reverse strand, counting down.
GGGAAACGCACACCAGGAAGCCTGTGCGCCAGGGACGGCTTCAGGCTCTGCCTCAAGATGATCGCGTGGTCTCTGGGTTTTGCCGGCCTCTGGGCTGCCATCTATTACAGCCGACGCTGACCCGCCCCTTCCCCTCTCAGCGACTCAGATACCTCATGGCATCCTCGATGCCCTTGAGCGTCAGCGAGTGCATGCGGCTTTCCAGCAGCTCCAGCGTCATGGTCGTTGACGGCGTCATCTTCCAGTGCTTTTCCGGCTCCGGATTGAGCCAGACCACCTTCTGGAAGTGATTGGTCAGACGCTGCATCCAGATCGCGCCGGGCTCCTCGTTGAAGTGCTCGACGGAGCCGCCGACGGCCTGGATCTCGTAGGGCGACATGCTGGCATCACCAACGAAGATGACGCGGTAGTCCGGGCCGTACTTGTGGATGATGTCCCAGATCGAGGTGCGCTCGCTCCAGCGCCGGAAGTTGTTCTTCCACACCGACTCGTAGATGAAGTTGTGGAAGTAGAAGAACTCCAGGTGCTTGAACTCGGTCTTGGCGGCCGAGAACAGTTCCTCGCAGACACGCACGTACGGGTCCATGGAACCGCCGATATCGAAGAACAGCAGCACCTTGACGCGATTCTTGCGCTCGGCGACGAGCTTGATGTCCAGCATGCCGGCGTTGTGCGCGGTATGGCGGATGGTGTCGTCGATGTCGAGGATTTCCTCGGCACCCTGACGCGCGAAGCGGCGCAGACGACGCAGCGCCAGCTTGATGTTGCGGATGCCGAGCTCGACGTTGTCGTCGAGGTTGCGGAACTCGCGCTTCTCCCAGACCTTGACCGCGCTCTTGTTGCGCGACGGCCCGGCCATGCGGATGCCTTCCGGATTGGCGCCATAGGCCCCGAACGGAGAGGTGCCGCCGGTACCGATCATCTTGTTGCCGCCCTGGTGACGCTTTTCCTGCTCCTGCAGGCGCTCCATGAATTTCTTCATGAGCTCGTCAAGCGAGCCCGACTTTTCCAGTTCGGCCAGCTGCTCGGGCGTGAGCTGCTTTTCCAGCTCCTTGCGCAGCCAGTCCTCGGGGATGGCCTTCTTGAGCATGTCCATCGAGACGCCTTCGAGACCGTCGAAGAAGGCTTTGAAGGCACGGTCGAACTTGTCGAAGTGGCGTTCATCCTTGACCAGGCAGAGCTTGGCCAGCTGGTAGAACTCTTCCTGATCGGCATAGACCACGCCGGCCTTGAGCGCGGCGTTGAGGTCGAGCAGTTCGCGGATGCTGGTCGGCACCTGGAACTGACGCAGGGTCTGGTAGAAATGGACGAGCATGATGCCCTCCTCCGCCTGGCCGGCCACCACACGGGCAGCCCGGCCGTTGCATGGATCAGCCTTACTGCGCCGACTCGCGACGGTTCATGAACGCCAGGCGCTCAAGCAGCGCGACGTCGGCCTCGTTCTTCAGCAGCGCACCGTAGAGCGGCGGAATGGCCTTGCGCGTGTCACGGCTGCGCAGCACATCTTCCGGCAGGTCATCGGACAGGATGAGCTTGAGCCAGTCGATGAGCTCGGAGGTGGTCGGCTTCTTCTTCAGGCCCGGCACCTTGCGCAGGTCGAAGAAGATGTCGAGGGCATCCTTGAGCAGCGCGGCCTTGATGCCCGGATGGTGAACCTCGACGATGGACTTCATGGTCTCGGCATCCGGGAACTGGATGTAGTGGAAGAAGCAGCGGCGCAGGAAGGCGTCCGGCAGTTCCTTCTCGTTGTTCGAGGTGATGATGACGATGGGACGGTGCTTGGCGCGGATGGTCTCGCCGGTCTCGTAGACGAAGAACTCCATCTTGTCGAGTTCGGTCAGCAGGTCGTTGGGGAACTCGATGTCGGCCTTGTCGATCTCGTCGATCAGCAGCACGACACGCTCGTCGGCCTCGAAAGCCTCCCAGAGCTTGCCCTTCTTGATGTAGTTGCGGATGTCGTGGACGCGCTCGGTGCCGAGCTGGGAGTCACGCAGACGCGACACCGCATCGTATTCGTAGAGGCCCTGCTGCGCCTTGGTGGTGGACTTGATGTGCCACTGGATCAGACGCGTGTTCTCGGCGAGAGCCACCTGCTCGGCCAGCAAGGTCTTGCCGGTACCGGGCTCGCCCTTGATCAGCAGAGGCTTCTGCAGGGTGATAGCGGCATTGACGGCAAGCGACAGCTCGGGCGTCGTGATGTAATTCTCGGTACCGATGAAAGCCATGGGAAAACCTCAGTGGAAAACGCCCGGGCGGGACTGAAGGGGAAACCTGTACAGCAGAGTATAGGATATTGAAAACCGTGTAACGAGAACAAAACAGGGGCGGCGGTGCACAGCCATTCTGCCCCGGTCAGGTCATTTCAACGACCACCACCGCCCTGCTGACGCTGCATGCGCGCATCGATCCAGAGCGTCAGGCCACCGAACAGCAGCCACGGCAGGATGGCCTTGAGCATGCCCAGCGGCGACTTCATGAGCAGCTGGAACAGCAGCGCCATGAGCGAAGGCGCCAGATAGAGATTGCCGTGCTCCGACATCAGCGCCGGGCTGAACAGCACGACCAGCAGCATGAGGCGGGCCACACGGGCGCTGTTGGGAAACCAGTCATCGATGTGATGGCGCAGATAGACACGGTAGAGCACGGCGGCAGCGGCAAAGTAGATCAGCCAGACCACGGCATGGATCGCCAGGTTCATGATGCATCTCCCTTGCCATCCTGCTGTTCCTGCACTTCCTCGACGGTCTGGCGACGCCAGGCCGGGGCATTGTCGGGATTGACGATCCAGGGTTCGGGCGGCGGCGGCATCTGCAGATAGAAGCCCTCCCCGGCCAGCTTCTCGAGCACCTGGGCAATGTCGGCGCGCGCCAGCGGGCGCTCCGGCGACAGCATGAGGTCGGTGACATGACGCGGAGTGCCGAACACCGACAGCAGTGCCTCGGGCACCTGCTTCAGGCCGGACGCCTTGGGCACGTACAGGTACATTTCATCCTTCTTGCTGCTCTTGTAGATCGAGCAGAACACGCGCGTCATTGCCTGATCCTCATGATCAACCTGCGGTCTGGTGGCGTTGTCCGCCCCAGGCCTGGAGATTTGTGCGGTGCTGCGCAAGCACGGCCAGCACCGGCTCGCGCAGCAGCGGCGCGCGCCAGCCGGCGAGCACCGATTCGGCCTCTTCCAGACCGCCATCGACCGCCGTCAGCACGACACGGTCGGCCAGACGCTTGCGCCAGAGCACTTCCAGCGGCACACCGCTGCGTGCGACCACCGGCTGCAGCGCCTGCTTGAGCTCATCATAAACGCTGCCGGCCTCGCGCGGCAGCGGCAACGGCAGGCGCGGCGGCTGTTCGGCCTCGGGCAGCTCGCGCGCCTCCGCGATCAGTGCCAGCAGCTGCTCGCCATCACGCCGCGCCACACGCGGATTGAGTTCGGGAATGTCGCTCAGCCCGAAGACATTCTTCGGCTGCCGTCGGGCCAGCTCGAACAGCGACAGCGGCTTGAGCAGATGTCCGCGCGGCACATCACGCGCGACTGCCTCACGCTCGCGCCAGGCCATCAGTGCCTTGAGCACGGCCAGCTCGCCGCGACGCAGGCGCCAGGCATTGGGATGATCCTGCCAGGCCGTGTCGGGGTCCACCGCGACCGGCAGGCGACAGGTCTCGTCGCACTCGGTCTGATAGATGTCCCAGAGCTCGCGGGTCTGCAGGCGGGTCCTGAGTTCGTCGTACAGCGCCGGCAGATGACGCACATCGAGCGCGGCATAGTCACGCTGCTGCTGACTGAGCGGACGCTGCAGCCAGTCCGAGCGCGAGGCATCCTTGGGGATGTCTATGCCCAGCACCAGTTGCAGCGCCTTCTGGTAGCCGACCTGCAGGCCCTCGCCCAGCAGCGCGAGCGCGATCTGCGTGTCATGGACCACGCCGACACCGGCCGGAGCCAGGGTCGACAACACTTCGAGGTCCTCGGAGCAGGCGTGCAGGATCTTCAGCGGACCGTCACGGCCGAGCAGCGGAGCCAGCATGGACAGGTCGCCGATGGCGACGGGATCGACCAGGGCCTCGCCCTGTCCGTCGCCAAGCTGAACCAGACCCAGCTTGGGGAAAAAGGTGTCGACACGGATGAATTCCGTGTCCAGGGCCAGGGGGCTGGCCTGCTGCCAGCGCGGCAGGGACTGCGAGAGTCCCTGCGCGGTGGCGATATACATCGTCTGTGGCACTCAGAGTTCCAGTTGCTTGGCGATCACTTCGTTCATGATCTCGTATGTGCCGCCGCCAATCGAGAGAATTCTGTTGTCACGATAGAGTCTTTCGACGACTGACTCGCGCATGTAGCCCATGCCGCCGAAAATCTGCACGGCCTCGGTGGTCACATAGTCACTGGTCTGGGTCGCGAAGTTCTTCGCCATCGAGACTTCCTTCACCGACGGAATGCCGGCCGCGATGCGGGCGCCGGTGCGGTAGGTGAACTCGCGGCTGGCCTCGACGCGAGTAGCCATGTCAGCGAGCTTGTGGCGGATGATCTGCATCTGGCTCAGGTGCTTGCCGAAGGCCTGGCGCTCACGCGCCCAGCGCAGGCTCTCCTCCAGCGCCAGCTGCGCGGTCATGTTGGCCATGACCGCGAGGTTGAGACGCTCCATCTGGAAGTTGCTCATGATCAGCAGGAAGCCGGCGTTCTCGCTGCCGATCAGGTTCTCCGCCGGCACCACGACATTGTCGAAGAACACCTCGGCGGTGTCGGAAGCCCACCAGCCCATCTTCTTCAACGGCTGACCGGTGGACACGCCGGCGCGCTCGCGCTCGATCAGCAGCAGGCTGATGCCGGCATAGCCCGGCCCGCCGGTACGCACGGCAGCGACATAGAAGTCGGCACGGATGCCGGAGGTGATGAAGATCTTGCTGCCGTTGACGACGTAATGGTCGCCATTGGCGTCATCGTTGCGGCGCTCGGCGCGGGTCTTGAGGCCGGCGACATCGGAGCCGCCCGAGGGCTCGGTGATGGCCAGCGCCGCGATCATCTCGCCGGCCAGCACGGGCGGCACGAACTTGTCCTTGAGCATCTGGCTGCCCCACTTCTCCAGCGGCGGCAACGCGATGTCGAGCGAGCCCAGGCTGGCCGCGAAGCCGCCCGAGGTCGAACGCATGATTTCCTCGGTGACCGCGATCTTGAGAAAGACATCCTCGCCGGTGCCGCCATAGGCCGGGTCATGACCGACGCCGAGCAGGCCAGTGGCACCGGCCTTGCGATAGATTTCGCGCGGGAAACTGCCGGCCTCCTCCCACTCGCCTATGTGCGGCAGCACTTCGCGCTGAATGAACTGGCGCGCCGACAGACGGGCCTGCTCGTGAATATCGTTGAAATAGTTGTTATACAAAGACATGCAAAAACTCCTGACGCCGCAGGGAAAGATCGGCGTGACCGGCGAGTTCTAGCATCATGCCCAGCGCAGCTCAAGGAGAAATCCGATGCACAGCCATCATCAGCATCTGATCGCGGTCGACATTGCCAGCCTGCGCCCGACACAGATCAGCGTCGGACTGGCCGAGGTCGCGGAAAAACGTGCGCAATGGCAGCAGCTGGCACCCCGGGAGCGGCAGCAAAGCCTGATGCATCACTGGTTTCCGGCCGTGCTCGGGCCGGGCCGGGACTACTACATCATCGACCATCATCACCTCGGACGCGCCCTGCACGAAGAGAGCGTCGAGCAAGGCTGGGTCATGCTGCTCAAGGACATGTCCTGGCTGGAGCCCGCCGTGTTCTGGCGCACCATGGAATTCCACCAGTGGGCGCACCCCTACGGCGAACACGGCCAGCGCTGCGACTTCAGCGCCATTCCACCGGATGTCACCGGCCTGCGTGACGACCCCTATCGCAGCCTGGTCGGCTTCGTGCGCAATGCCGGCGGCTTTGCCAAGGATGCGGCACCGTTCGCCGAATTCCTCTGGGCCGACTACTTCCGTCCGCACATACAGCGTGGCCAGCTCGGGCACGATCGCGAACAGGCCGTGCAGGAGGCCATCCGGCTCGCGCGCCTGCCGGAGGCACGCTACCTGCCGGGCTGGAGCGGAACGCACCATGACTAAGCTGTCGCTGCGTGCCGACTTCATTGCCGGGCTGTCGCTGGCCGGCCTGCTGCTGCCGGAAGCCGTGGCCTATGCCGGTCTGGCCGGGCTGCCGCCGCAGGCCGGGGTCATCGCCCTGTTTGCCGGCCTGCTCTGCTATGCCGTGCTGGGTACCAGCCGTTTCGCCATAGTCTCGGCCACCTCGTCGTCGGCGGCCGTGCTGCTGGCCGCCACCAGCGAGCTCGCCGGCCACGATGTGCAGCTGCGCCTGACCCTGTCGGCGGCGCTCATCCTGCTCTGTGGTGCTCTTTTCATAACGGCCTGGCTGGCCCGCCTCGGCGGCATTGCCAACTTCATCGCCAAGCCGGTGCTGCGCGGCTTCGCCTTCGGCCTGGCAATTACCATTGTCATCAAGCAGTTGCCGCACATTCTTGGTGTCATGCCTAGCTCTTCCAGCCTGTTCCAGGCCGGGACGGAACTGCTGCGACACTGGCGCGACTGGAATCCGGCCAGCCTGCTCACCGGCTTCGGCGCACTGATTCTGCTGCAATGGCTGAAGCGCCGGCCGCACTTGCCGGGGGCCCTGCTGGTGATCGCCCTCGGCATTGCGCTCAACCTTTCCGGCCTCATGGCGGCCTACGGCGTGCCCGAGGTCGGCGCCTTCAATCTGGCACTCGCCATGCCATCGCTGCCGGTCATGAGCCGCGAACAATGGCTGCCGCTGAGCGGACTGGCCTTTGCCCTGACCCTGATCGTCTATGCCGAATCCTATGGTTCGATAACCACCTTCGCGCTGCGCCATGGCGACCGCGCCGCGCCCAATCGCGACCTGCTGGCGCTGGGCGCGGCCAACCTGATCTCCGGGCTGCTGCATGGCATGCCGGTTGGCGCCGGCTATTCGGCGACCTCGGCCAACGAGGCGGCCGGAGCCAAGAGCCGGCTGGCCGGACTGGTCGCCGCCGCCATGATCCTGCTGCTGGTCGCCACCCTGCTGCCGCTGATAGCGCATACGCCACAGCCCATGCTGGCCGCCATCGTGATCCACGCCGTCGGCCATACTTTGAGCCTGGCGACCCTGCGCCCCTATTTCCGCTGGCACCGGGACCGCCAGATCGTGCTGGCCGCCATTGTCGCCGTGCTCGCCCTGGGCGTGGTCAACGGCTTGCTGACGGCGATTGCGCTGAGCCTGGTCCTGCTCCTGCACCGGCTGTCCGAGCCGCGGCTGTCATGGCTGGGACGCCTGGACAACGGTCATGACTTCGTCGACATCGTGCGCCATCCGGACGCGGTCATGCCGCCCGGCCTGCTCATCGTGCGCCCTGACCTGCCGCTGTTTTTCGCCAATGCTGACGGCATTTTCGCCGAAATACGCGCCCGTCTCGCCGAAGATCACGGCACGCACACGCTGGTGCTCAGTCTCGAGGAGTCCGACGACCTCGACAGCAGCAGCCTGGAGGCGCTGGCCGATTTCGCCGCCTTCGTCAAACGCAGCGGGCGGCGCCTGCTGCTGGCGCGCGTCAAGGATCGCGTGCGTGACCTGCTGGCGAACGCAAGGCTGCCGGCACTGCAATCGGTTGCCGAGGTATGGAGTGTGGATGACGCCGTGCGCGAAGCGAGCGACGTTTCCTGACAGGACTCAGATAGGACGGCGGCCGCTGAGCGCATGGCTCAGCGTGCTGCCATCAACAAACTCGAGCTCGCCGCCGACCGGCACGCCATGGGCAATGCGGCTGACCGTGAGCGGCAGGCCGCGGGTGGCCTCGCGCAGATAATGCGCGGTCGCCTCGCCTTCCACCGTCGGATTGGTGGCGATGATCAGCTCGCTGAGCTGCGGCGTGTTGCGCAGACGCTCGATCAGCTGCGGCAGCCCGAGTTCGCCGGGACCTATGCCATCGAGCGGGGAAAGACGGCCGAGCAGGACGTAGTAGCGCCCGCGGAAGCTGCCGCTCTGCTCCAGGGCAAGCACATCCATGGGACTTTCGACCACGCAGAGCTGGCTGTCGTCACGGCCCGGATCGCGGCAGAGCGAACAGACCGGCTGCTCGGTGAGGTTGCGGCAGGTGCCGCAGTGCTCGACCTGATTGAGCGCCTGCTCCAGCGCCCGCGCCAGACGCAGACCGCCCGGCCGCTGCCGCTCCAGCAGATTGAGCGCCATGCGCTGGGCCGACTTGGGGCCGACGCCCGGCAGCACGCGCAGGGCATCGATGAGTTCGCGGATCAGGGGGCTGAGCACGGGCTGGGCTTACTCGTCAGAACGGCATCTTGAAGCCGGGCGGCAGGCCCATGCCACTGGTGGCGGAACCCATGGTTTCCTTGCTCTTGGCCTCGACCTTGCGCACGGCGTCGTTGACAGCGGCGGCAATCAGGTCCTCCAGCACTTCCTTGTCTTCGCTGAGCAGGCTGTCATCGATGCTGACACGCTTGACGTCGTGCTGGCCGGTCATGGTGATCTTGACCAGGCCGGCGCCCGATTCGCCCGTCAGTTCGGTCTTGGCGAGCTCGTCCTGAGCCTTCTGCACATTCTTCTGCATCTGCTCCTGCATGCGCTGAGCCTGTTGCATCAATTGCTGCATATTCATTTGGTTAGATCTCCAATTTAATGTGATTTCAGTGCGGAAGCGTCAGTGAATCCGGCACCAGAGTGGCATCGAACGTGGTCATCAGCGCCTTCACCACCGGATCCTGGCGCAAGGCGTTCTCGGCCTGCACACGACGTTCCTGCTGCAGGCGCTGGCGACGCTGGGCCGGTGTCTCGTCACCAGGCTCGGCCATTTCCAGGACAATGACGCGACCCGGGAACTGCGCCGTCAGCTTCTGCTGCAGCTGTGGCAGCGCCTGACCGCCGGCCAGCATCTGGTGGCGCGGCGACAGGCGCAGCTCCCAGCGACCATCCGCCGTGACCGTCATGAGCGTGTTGCGCGCCAGGTTGATGGCGGCGCCACTGAGGCCGGAGTGCTCGACCCAGTCCGTCCAGGAGGCGGTCGTCCAGTCGCCGCCTGCAGCTGCTGGCGCCGCCGGCATGGCCACAGGCTCAGCAGGAGCAACGGGTGCCGCCGGCGCAGCCACGACAGATGGAACAATAGATGCAGCAACGGCAGACGCCGTGACCGGCATGGTCACAGCAGGCGGAACGGCGGAAGCCATCGGCGCTGCAGGCAGCGGCGCCGTCAGCATCGGTTGGGCAAGCCGCGATGCCGCCGCCTGGCCGCTGCCGGACTGACCGGCGGCCTGGCTGCCCGAGGCCGCGGAGCTCACGCCACCGGCATTGCCGCTGCCGCCACCCGCCACGCGGGCATTGAGCGGGCGGAAGGTGAGCATGCGCAGCACCGTCATTTCGAAACCGGCACGGGCATCGACCGCCAGCGGCAGGTCGCGCCGGCCATGCAGCGCCATCTGGTAATAGAGTTGCACGTCCTCGGCGGTGAGCGCGGCGGCCATGGCCAGCAGGCGGTCACGGTCGCCTTCGGCATTGTCGATGGCTTCCGGCACGGTCTGCGCCACCGCGATGCGATGCAGCACGGTGATCATTTCGCCGAGGGCTCCGCTGAAGTCGATGCTCTGCTCGGCCATGCCGGCGACCACGCGCAGCAGCGCCGAGGCATCGCCGCCATGGATGGCATCGAGCACGCGGAACACCAGATCGCGATCGATGGAGCCCAGCAGCGTGCGCACCTCGGCCTCGCGCAGCGCGCCGTGACCGAAGGCGATGGCCTGATCGGTCAGCGACAGGGCATCGCGCATGGAACCCTGGGCACCGCGGGCGAGCAGCCAGAGCGCGCCCTCCTCGGCGGTGATGCCCTCCTGCCGCAGCACCTGCTGCAGATGACCGACGACACGCTCGGGCGTCATCGGCTTGAGCGCGAACTGCAGGCAGCGCGACAGGATGGTGATGGGCAGCTTCTGCGGATCGGTGGTGGCGAGCAGGAACTTCACATGGGGCGGCGGCTCTTCCAGCGTTTTCAGCAGGGCGTTGAAGGAATGGCCGGACAGCATGTGGACTTCGTCGATCAGATAGACCTTGTAACGCCCGCGGGTCGGCGCGTACTGCACGTTCTCGAGCAGCTCGCGGGTGTCCTCGACCTTGGTGCGCGACGCGGCATCGACCTCGATCAGGTCGACGAAGCGACCCTCGTCGATCTCGCGGCAGGTCGCGCAGACGCCACAGGGGTTGGGTCCGATGCCGGTCTCGCAGTTCAGGCAGCGCGACAGGATGCGCGCGATGGTGGTCTTGCCGACACCACGCGTGCCGGTGAAGAGATAGGCATGATGCAGGCGGTCCTGCTCCAGCGCATGGGTCAGCGCACGCGCCACGACATCCTGGCCGACCAGCTCCTGAAAGCGTCGCGGCCGGTACTTGCGCGCCAATACCTGGTAACTCATGCCCTGCGCCCCGTAATCGTGATCCGCCTATCCTAGCGGATGGCCTGCCCCCACCCAAGCCGCGTCGCTGCAAATCCGTCCATTCAATGTGACAAGACGCTCTTGCAATGTGACCGGATAGTCGCTTAATTTCGAGATCAACAAGAAAAATGACCGTAAAGGCGGCTTCATGCCCTCACCCGCGCAACGCGTATCCCGTATAGCCAACCAGACCTACCAGCACGCCACCCGCGTCATTGACGGGCAGCCGTGGTGGCAGCATCTGCCGGAAGACTTCGCGCACTGGCGCGACCGTTTCGAGCTCGATACCACCGCCAGCCTCATGGTCGGCGGCACCGCCAAGATCGATTTCGCCCTGCGCACCGGACTGGCCTCCCTCGCCGGCCTGCTGGCCATCCCGACCACGCTGCGCCCCAGCCTGGTCGAGCTTGATCGCGACAACCGCGACTACTACAAGCAGCTGGCCGCGGCCGGCGATCCGCACGCTTTCTACCGGCGCCCGGCGCGCGGTGTCGTCATGCAGCGCCACAAGCCCGGACTGCTCGACTACCGCCCGAAGACCGGCCATGTCGATGTGCTTTCGTTCGAGAGCGCCTTCAGGACCGTCAATCCGGCCATGCGCGAGCACTACCACCGCTTCGTGCGCAACCGCACGGCCTGGGCCGAACACTGGCAGCACGGCGACCGTCCGCGCCCGACCCTGATCGTGATTCACGGCTTCACCGCCGACCCTTACTGGATCAACAGCCGCTTCCTCGCCCTGCCCTGGTTCTACGAACAGGGTTACGACATTCTGCTGGTGACGCTGCCCTTCCACGGCCGCCGCCAGGAAAGCAGCTCGCCCTACAGCGGTCACGGCTGGTTCTCGCACGGCTTCAGCCACATGAACGAGACCATGGCGCATGCCATCCACGACATCCGCGTGTTCATGGACTATCTGGAAGACAATGGCGTGTCGCAGATGGGCGTGACCGGCATCAGCCTCGGCGGCTACACCACCGCCCTGCTGGCCTCGGTCGAGGAGCGTCTGAGCTGCGCCATACCGAACGTGCCGGTGGTGAGCATCATGGATATCGTGCTGGAGTGGATGCCGGCGAGCTGGATCGCCCGCATCGGCATGAAGATGGCTGGCATCTCGGTCACCGAGGCACGTCACTCCGTGGCCATACAATCCGCGCTCAGCTTCAAGCCGGCCATCGCCCAGCATCGCCTCATGCTGATCGCCGGCGCCGGCGACCGCTTCGCGCCGCCCAAGCACACGCACCTGCTCTGGGAGCACTGGAAGCGCTGCCGTCTGCACTGGTTCCCGGGCAACCACCTGATCCATCTCGACCAGGGCCGCTACCTGCATGCCATGCGCAGCTTCATGAAGCACGTGAAGTTCGTGCCCTGAAAGGCCGCAGCCTCCGTCGGTGACCGAGCATTGAAACCCCGGACGCGCTCGGCCTCCGTGCAGCGCCGAGCACAGAGGCAGACGTTTCAGCGGTTTCGTATCGAGAGATTGGCTACGTCGTGAGCTGGTACGCCGGCAGTGCGGAGAGAAAGTTTCTTTTGACGCGCATCATGGCGCGGCACAAAGAAAGCTTTCTCGCAGCAGCTCCCGCTACACAACCCACGCCGTAAGCAGCAGCTCCCGCTAAATGACCGCCATGCTTTTCAGGGCAGAACGAGTCACATCACCGGAAGCAGAAAGAACGCCGCGCAGACCGATGACCCGGCCCGCGCAAGCGGGGGAAACTTACTTGAAGCGGGAGGTCAGCGACTTCAGGGTTTCGGCGGCTTCGCTGGCCAGGCCTTCAACCGTGGACTTGAGCTCGCCGAGCTTTTCCTCACCAACGCTGCGCAGTTCGTCGAACTTGCCCTGGGCTTCGGTCTGCAGTCCCTTCAGCTTTTCCAGCTGGGCATTGATTTCGACCTTGAGGTCGGCGCTGGCGCCTTCGGCCTTGGCCTTGAGGCCGTCGGCCTGGGCTTTCCACTCGTTCAGCTGGGCCTGCAGTTTCTGCTGGTAGGCATCAAGATTGCTCATCTTCAACTCCCTGTACATGTCATCGGTAATCGTCGGTCTAGTGCTTATAACGCTGCTTTGATGACAGCGTAAAGAAAGCCCCGACGAGAGGCCACGATGAAAACCTGCTCAGCTTTGCCGAAAGCCGGGATAACCGCACCAGGCAGCGGCGGCATCGCCCGCCGCCTGCCCGGTCGCCAGACAGGCGGTGAGCAGATAGCCGCCGGTGGGGGCTTCCCAGTCGAGCATCTCGCCACAGCAGAAAACACCCGGCAGCGCCGTCAGCATGAGCTGGTCGCTGACAGCCGTCAGTGCCACGCCACCGGCCGTGCTGATGGCCTCGTCCATGGGTCGGGGTCGCGCCAGCACCAGCGGCAGTGCCTTGATGCGCTGAGCCAGCCGGCGCGGGTCATCGACCAGACCGGCAGGCAGGTTTTCGCGCAGCAGACTGGCCTTGACGCCTTCGAGGCCGGCGCGCTGCCAGTGACGGGTCAGTGTCAGCTTGCCGCGCGGACGCGCGAGGTCGGCCTGCAGACGCGAGAGCTCGCGATCCGGCAGCAGATCCAGCGCCAGCTCGGCGGCACCGCAACTGGCAATGCGGTCGCGTATGGGGCGTGACAGGGCATAGATCAGGCTGCCTTCGAGGCCGGTTTCCGTCAGCACGCACTCGCCCCGGCGACTGCTCTCGCCAGTCCAGGGCAGACGCATGCTGACCGCCTTCAGAGGATGGCCGGCGAAGGCGCGCAGGGGTGCGCTCCAGGGGCTGCCATCAGCACTGGCATCGAAGCCACAGTTGGCCGGCTGCAACGGCGTCACGGCCACGTCACGCGCGGCCAGCCAGGGTAGCCAGGCACCATCGGAGCCGAGACGAGCCCAGCTGCCACCACCCAGAGCCAGGACTACGCAAGCCGAACGCACGACGATCTCGCCGGATGGCGTGGCAAAGCGCAATGCCCTGCCCTCGCCAGCCTGCCCGGCCTGATCGCTGTCGTCGCCCCAGCCCAGCCAGCGATGGCGCGTATGCACGCGCAGGCCCATGGCGCGCAAGCGCTGCAGCCAGCGCCGCAGCAAGGGCGCGGCCTTCATCTCGCGCGGGAAGACACGACCGGAGGTGCCGACAAAGGTTTCCACGCCAAGCTCGTGCACCCAGGCACGCAGGGCATCGGCATCGAAGCGGGCCAGCAGCGGTGCCATGAAGGCGCGTGCGTCGCCATAGCGGCCGACAAAGGCGGCGCTGGCTTCGGCATGGGTGATGTTGAGGCCGCCGATGCCGGCGAGCAGGAACTTGCGGCCCAGCGAGGGCATGGCATCGTAGAGGTCAACGGCAATGCCGGCTTGCAGCAGTCTTTCGGCAGCCATGAGGCCGGCCGGACCGCCACCGATTATCACTGCCGATCGAACATGCGTCATGCAAGCTCCGCAGAGGCGGCAGGCACAGGGAAATCAGGGGTGGCAACCCTGCCAGCCCGACCCCGGCACATGCTCGACGGCGACCGTTGCTTCCTTCCGGACCTGGCGGGATTGACCGTTTCACATTGCGAGGAGACCGACAGGGTCACCATAACGACGCCCGGAACCGGGCGAGCGCGCAGTATAGAGAAAAGCACTGGCGCTGCCTACCGTTCGCGACGGCGGCTGCTCAATTCGCCGGCGCCGTGCGGGCGTCGCCATTGAAGGCATCCAGCTCCTGCTTGAGGAGGCGCATGACATGGCCGGAGTTGACCATCTCCATGTGCGCGATGCCGGGGATGGCGATGTTGCGACCATAGTGATCGGCCACGCGCGCGCCGGTCTGCGGCGACACGATGCTGTCGTGCGGCGACCAGATGGCGATGAACGGGATCGGACACGGCGCGGCTTCGGCCTCGGCCACGAAGGCCATAGCCCAGGGGTTGGCGCGGCTGAGCTGCGACAGGATCTGCCCCATCTTTTCCTTGCCTTCGGTCAGCACCGTGCCATGGAACGGCGAGCCCACCGCCACCGCCATGGCAGCCTTGGCGAGACCGCCGAAACGGTGCAGATAAAGCCGGATGACCAGGCCGCCCATGCTGTGACCAAGGAGGATGACGCGCTCGGCGCCGGTGTCGGCCAGCACTTCATCGACGAAGCGGGCGACATGCTCGGCATTCTTCTCGACACTCTCGAAGATCGGCTCCGGGCTGACGGCGTAGACCTGGCCGTAGCCATTCTTCAGCAGATACTGGCGCCAGGCATGCAGATAGCCACGGTTGGTGAAGAAGCCCGGCACCAGCACGATGGGCAGACCGCGATGCGGCAGCCCGGCCGGCGGGTTGTTGGGCACCAGCCAGGGCTCGAAGGCGAACAGGAAGGGATAGGTCAGCACCGCCGCCCACCACTCGCGCACGACCATGGCCAGCGTGGTGGCGCAGCCGATTTCATGCTCGACACGCTTGGCGGAACGCGCCTTCCAGGTCGGCCCGAAGTTGCCGGCCACCATCAGCAGACGCAGCAGGCCGAAGATCAGGACGCAGGTCAGCAGCACGCAGAGCGGATTGCTGCCACGGCTGACACACCAGCCGCCGATCAGGGCATAGAGGCCGAATTCGACCAGGAGGGCCTTGAAGAAACCGCGGCCGTGGCCGGTGAAGCCCTGTTCCTGAACCATGAAACTCTCCCGAACTTGTTGTTGTCGACGTTGCAGATGCCTGCGACTGTGCCGCGATCTTAGCCCAGTGCCATCCGGCCGCACAGCCATGGCCATGACCATGTGGTCCGGCTCAGTGCCCCTCCCCGTCGGCCTCCTGATCCAGGGTCTTGCGCAAGGCGATCTGCACCAGCGAATGCCAGCGCACGACCGAGGGCCAGACCAGCAGCGCGAGCAGGACAACCAGACTGATGACCGCCACGAACAGATGCAGAGGCGGCAGGATGATGGAGCTGAGCAGGGAGATCAGCAGCAGCATGGCCAGCAGCGAGAGCACCGGCAAGGCCCGCGCATAGAGGCGGCGCAAGCTCAGCGTGTAGCGGCCGCTGCCGCTCTCGGCGACACCGGCGCTGAGCTCGACCAGGATCAGTCCCAGCGCTTCCAGCTTGCGATAGGTCGCGACCATGAAGGGCAGCGCCGCCACCAGGGTCAGCGCCCAGAACACCGTGCTGCGCCAGACCATGGGCAGATACAGCAGCCAGGCATTGATGTCGGTATTGCGCACGAGATAGGCGCTGGCCAGGAAGATCGCCGCGATGACACAGAAGTTGAGCAGCACATGCACCAGGATGCGGCGGATGATGGCGCTGATCTGCGCCTGCTCGGCGCTCGGCCCTATCGAACTCAGCCAGTCGCCATAGGCCTTGATGCCGGCATGCAGGGAGTCCGGCATGACGCGGCGCAGACCGTTGGCGACCGGATCGGAGGCGCGGATCAGATAGGGCGTGGTCAGCGTGGTCAGCACCGACACGGCCACCACGACGGGATAGAGGAAGGAGCTGGTCACGCCCAGGGTCAGGCCGAGGGTGGCGATGATGAAGGAGAACTCGCCGATCTGCGCCAGCCCCATGCCGACCCGCAGCGAGGTACGGCCATCATTGCCGGCCACCAGCGTGCCCAGGGTGCAACTGACGATCTTGCCGACCACCACCACGGCGGTGATGAGCAGGATGGGCTGCCAGTACCTGATGAGCACGCCAGGATCGACCAGCATGCCGATGGCCACGAAGAAGATGGCGCTGAACATGTCGCGCAGGGGCTCGACCAGATGCTCTATGAGCCGGATCTGGCGCGACTCGGCCATGATCGCACCCATGACGAACGCGCCCAGCGCCATGCTGTAGCCCATCTCCACCACCAACAGACAGAAGCCGAAGCAAAGCCCGAGCACGGTGATCAGCAGCATCTCCCGGCTCTGGTAGCGCGCCGCAAGACTGAGCAGGCGCGGCACCACGAGCAGCCCGGCGAGCAGCGCCACGACCAGGAAGACGCCCAGCCTGCCGAGCGTGCCGACGATATTGCCGACGCTGACATTGCCGGTCAGCGCCAGGCCCGAGAGCAGCGCGATGATGGCGATGGCGAGTATGTCCTCGACGATGAGCACGCCGAAGATGAGCTGGGCGAAACGCTCGCGCTTGAGCCCCAGCTCATCCAGCGCCTTGACGATGATGGTGGTCGACGAGATCGACAGCATGGCGCCGAGGAAGAGCGCATCCATCTCGGACCAGCCGAAGCCGCGACCGATCTCGTAGCCCAGCCAGATCATGAGCAGGATTTCGGTCAGCGCCGCGACAATGGCGGTGGCACCAACCTGCCTGAGCTTGCGCAGGCTGAACTCCAGACCCAGGGAGAAGAGCAGGAAGACCACGCCCAGCTCGGCCAGGATCTGGATGGTGGCGCGGTCGGTGATGAGCGGGTACGGCGGCGTGTGCGGACCGACGATCATGCCGGCGAGGATGTAACCGAGCACGACCGGCTGCCTGAAGCGATGAAACAGCAGGGTGATGACCCCCGCCACCATCATGATGACGGCGAGGTCCTTGAGAAAGGCTTCGGTATGCGCCAAGCACGTCACCCTGTCGACAGCCAGAGTGACCAGTCTAGCGCATTGAAGCTGCCGTCAGGCTGGTCAGGCTGTCGCGCTCAGGCCTCGACGCCGAGGCGGCGGAAGATCTCGTCGCAGCGTTCGGCGGCAGTCCAGTCCCGGGCGCTGAGGCCGCCGGCATCGTGCGTGGTCCAGACTATGCTGACCTGGCGATAGCCGAAGCCGACCTCGGGGTGATGATCAAGCTCGTCGGCCAGGTCCATCAGGGCTGTCACCAGCTCGCGTACCGCCTCGAAACCGGACAGGTTGAGCTCGGCGCGCAGGGCCGTGGCCTCGACACGCCAATGCAGTGACAGCGCCATGATGCACCTCCGGATGGCTTACTTGCCCTTCACGGCCTTCGGGCGCACGGCGCGATGGAAGGCGCCCTGCGGCGGCATGCGGTCGTGATCGGGCAGCGGGAACAGCTTGGTGTTGAGCGAGGAGCCGCCATCGATGCAGATGCAGGCACCCGAGGTATAGGATGCGGCCGGCGACAGCAGGAAGGCAATCGCGCCGCTGATCTCGTCCTCGTCACCCATGCGACGGGCCGGGATGGTGGCGCTCATCATCGGGATCACGGTCTCGGCGAAGCTGGGGTCGTAGCGATCCATGCCGCTGGAGGCGATGAAGCCCGGAGCCACGGCATTGACGCGAACACCGGCATGCGCCCATTCGACGGCCGCGGTCTCGGTGAAGTTGAGCATGCCGGCACGGGCGGCACCGGAGTGCGCCATGCCCGGCATGCCACGCCACATGTCGGCGATGATGTTGACGATGGCGCCGCCATGCTCGGCCATGTACTGGTTGAAGACTTCACGCGCGAACAGGAAGCCGCCGGTCAGGTTGTTGGCGACCACCGCCTCCCAGCCCTTCTTGGAGAGGAAGCGCAGCGGCGACGGGTACTGGCCGCCGGCATTGTTGACCAGACCGTGAATGGCGCCGCGCTCGGCCAGCACCTGGGCAACGGCAGCCTGCACGGCCGGCTCGTCGCGGATGTCGACGCTGACAAAGGAGGCCGAACCGCCATCTGCGCGGATTTCGGCGGCCGTGGCTTCGAGCTTCTCGACAGAGCGGCCGACGAGGACGACATGAGCGCCGAGCGCGGCCAGCTCATGCGCGGTGCAGCGGCCGATGCCCGAGCCGCCGCCAGTGACGATATGGGTTTGGCCGGCAAAGAGATCGGCACGGAAAACAGAACGATAAGACATGGAATTCCCTTGTTACGCGGACAGATGAAGAAATGCCCGCACATGACACAAGGGCGTGACCACAAAGTCAAGGCGTGGCGGCGGTCTTCTTTTCCTCGGCCTGCCAGCGCTTGAGGGCCTGCAGAGTGGCACTGATGTGCGCCATGGGATTCAGCGAGGCGAGCGCGAAATAGACGCGATGATCCGGCGTGATGACATAGGACACGCGGTCGGCATGGTGATCGACAAAGGGGTTGAGCGCATCGTAGCTCGCCGCCACCTTGAGGCCGGCATCGGACAGCACCCCGAAACGGCCCTGACAGCCGGCCCGCGAGAAGCGCCGGATGGTGGCCAGGTCATCGCCCGAGGCGCCGACCACGGTCGCGCCCACGGCCTTGAACTGGTCAATGGCTTCGGCGAACTCATGCGCCTCTATGCTGCAGCCTGGCGTGAACGCCGCCGGATAGAAGTAGAGCACGACCGGACCGCGCTTGAGGGCCTTGTCGAGCGCGAACGACGAGGTCTTGCCGGCCAGCGCCATGGTCAGGGTGAAGTCCGGGGCCAGACTGCCCGGCCAGAGCGCGGCCTGCGCAGACGACGCCAGCAGGCACAAACCCGCCAGCAGCATGCCCGCCCGCGTCATGCCACCCCTGCCCGCTGCCGTCACGGTCATCTGTCCTGCCCTCATCTGCATGGCCTCAGGTCACAAAGGCTGAGGCGATTGCCGCCCGGGGTCAAGAGCTGACACTCAGGTCTTGCCTGCGGCATGGCGCGGCAGATCGTCGTTGAGCGTGAACCAGTTGGCACGGGAGTCATGGTAGATGTGATAGCCAGGCCGGCCCTGGATGTCGCCGCTGACCGTGCCCAGACGCAGACGCAGCACCTCGGGGTGATCTGTACGCTGACTGAAGATCGGGCTGCCGCAGTCGGCGCAGAAAACACGACGCTTCAGCGGCTGCGAGAAATAGGACTTGAGCAGATGCTCGCCCTGCGTGATGACGAAACGGTCGGCGGCAATCGGCGCATTGGTGACGAAAGGCGTGCCCTGGGCACGGCGGCACTGGCTGCAATGGCAGATGGCGATCTCGTCGAACTCGCCGTGGTACTCGTACTGTATGCCTCCGCAGAGACAGGAACCCTGATACATGACTGACGCTCGGACAGTGGGCGGGAGTCAGTCACGCTACCCCTCGCCCGCCGCCCCGGCAAGTGAAGGAGGGACATCAGCGCGGGCTTATCATCAGCTCCGGCCGCACCAGGGCATCGAACTCCTCGACGCTGATGAAGCCGCCACCCACCGCCTCCTCGCGCAAGGTCGTGCCGTTCTGGTGCGCGAGCTTGGCGATGGCCGCCGCCTGGTCATAACCAAGCCTGGGCGCCAGCGCGGTGACCAGCATGAGCGAGCGCTCGACCAGCTCGGCGATGCGCTCGCGCCGCGGCTCCATACCCTGCACGCAATGGTCGGTGAAACTGATGGCGGCATCGGCGAGCAGACGTATGGACTGCAGCACGTTGTAGACAATCACCGGCTTGAAGACATTGAGCTCGAAATGGCCCTGGGCACCGGCGATGGTGACCGTGACATGGTTGCCCATGACTTGCGCGCAGACCATGGTCAGCGCCTCGCACTGGGTCGGATTGACCTTGCCCGGCATGATCGACGAGCCCGGCTCGTTCTCCGGCAGCGACAGCTCGCCGAGACCCGAGCGCGGCCCCGAGCCGAGCAGGCGGATGTCATTGGCGATCTTGTTGAGGCTCACCGCCAGGGTATTGAGCACGCCCGATATCTCGACCATGGCATCGTGCGCGGCCAGCGCCTCGAACTTGTTCAGCGCCGTGCAGAACGGCAGGCCGGTGTAGGCCGCCACAGCCTCGGCGAAGGTCTCGGCGAAGCCCGGCCGGGTATTCACTCCGGTGCCGACCGCCGTGCCGCCCTGCGCCAGCGGATAGAGCCGGCGCAGACTGTCATGGATGCGCTGCATGCCCAGCCTGACCTGGGCGGCATAGCCGGAGAACTCCTGGCCCAGGGTCAGCGGCGTGGCATCCTGCAAATGGGTGCGGCCGATCTTGATGATGTCCTTCCAGGCCTCGACCTTGCTGTCCAGCGCCGACTGCAGATGGCGCAGCGCCGGCAGCAGGTGATGCTGCAGCTGCTCGACCACGGCGATGTGCATGGCGGTGGGAAAGCTGTCGTTGGAGGACTGGCCGAGATTGCAGTGGTCGTTCGGATGCACCGGCTGCTTGCTGCCCATGATGCCGCCCAGCCGCGCGATGGCGAGATTGGAGATGACCTCGTTGGCATTCATGTTGGACTGCGTGCCCGAGCCGGTCTGCCAGATGACCAGCGGGAAATGGTCATCGAGACCACCATCGATGACGCTCTGCGCGGCATCGGTGATGACCTGGCCGAGCTCGGGCGGCAGACTGCCGAGCAGTACATTGGTCTGTGCCGCGCAGTACTTGACGATGCCCAGGGCGCGTATCAGCGGGCGCGGCAGACGCTCGCCGCCTATGTCGAAGTGATGCAGGGAGCGCTGGGTCTGCGCGCCCCAGTAGCGATCGGCAGGCACATCGATGGGACCAAAGCTGTCGGTCTCGACACGCATGACGGACGGACTGCTCATGACAAGCTCCTCAGGCCGGGCACGGGACCCGAAGCCTCATACACGCATCATGGTATTGAGCTGATCGACCGCCTCGGCCCAGTCCGAATCCTCACGCATGGCATCACGAATGAATTGCGCCTGTGCCGGAGTCCAGAATTCGCCGCGATGCAGAAGCACGTCCGAGGTCAGCGCGTTGCGGCGCACGAAGCCGGCGATGGCTTCGGGACTGTCGTCGAGTCCGAGCTGGGCGAAAAGGGCTTCGAGGGTGTGGCTTGAAGTATCCATGGACAGGTTCCTCGTGATCGATCGTTTGATGAACGGATGATGCAAAGGCAATGTCGCTGGCTACCAGCTTACTCCAAGCGCAGAAAAGCAAAAGGCCCGGTCATTTCTGACCAGGCCTTTGCTGTATGGTGACCCCACCGGGAATCGAACCCGGGTTACCGCCGTGAAAGGGCGATGTCCTAACCGCTAGACGATGGGGCCAAACGTGGTGGAGCTTAGCGGGATCGAACCGCTGACCTCTACAATGCCATTGTAGCGCTCTCCCAGCTGAGCTAAAGCCCCACAGTACCGAACGCCGCTGGGTGTGTCGTCGTTCGAGGCGCGCAGTTTATTTAGGCCCCCATGGGCTGTCAACACTTGTCCGCGAAAATTCGCAGCTATTGCGCCAGGCTCTGGCGACATCGAGCATTCGGTGAGCAAAACCCCACTCATTGTCGTACCAGGCACAGACTTTCACGGTGTTGCCGATCACTTTCGTCAGTGTGGTGTCGACGATGCAGGAGGCCGGGTCGTGATTGAAGTCGATGGAGACCAGCGGCACATCGCAGACCTTCATGATGCCGCCGGCGGAACGCAGGGCGGCCTGGCGCAGAACCTGGTTGACCTCCGCCACGGTGGTGGCCGACGACAAGGTCAGCGTCAGATCGACCAGCGAGACATTGAGCGTGGGCACGCGCATGGCATAGCCGTCGAGACGACCGGCCAGCTCCGGAATGACCTGGCCTATGGCCTGGGCCGCGCCGGTGCGGGTGGGGATCATGGAATGCGTGGCCGCCCTCGCCCGCCGCAGGTCACCCTGATAGACATCGGTCAGCACCTGGTCATTGGTGACGGAATGGATGGTCACCATCAGGCCCTGCTCGACGCCGAAGGCCTCGTGCAGCGGCTGCACCAGCGGCGCCAGGCAGTTGGTCGTGCAGGAGGCATTGGAGACGATGCGATCGCTGGCCAGCAGTCTGTCGTGATTGACGCCGTAGACCACCGTCCTCACGCCCTCGCCGGCCGGCGCCGAAATCAGCACGCGATGCGCGCCGGCATCGAGATGCACGCCGGCCTTGTCGGCATCGGCATGATGCCCGGTGCACTCGAACACCAGATCCACGCCGAGTGCGCGCCAGGGCAGACGCACCGGGTCACGCTCGGCGAGCACGCGGATGTGGTCGCCATTGATCAGCAGGTAATCGGCGACGCCATCGCCATGTGGCTCGGACAGCCGCTCGACGGCAGCCTGGAAGCGGCCGTGGGCGGTGTCGTACTGGGTCAGGTGAGCATGGCTGGCAAGATCGCCGAGATCGTTGATGGCGACAATGCGCAGCTCGTCATGGGGAATGTTGGACTCGTAGAAGGCGCGGAGAATATTGCGGCCTATGCGGCCGTAACCATTGATCGCCACTTGCCAGGCCATCGTCGATGCTCCTTGTCAGCGCGCCTGCGGAAAGCTGCCGTGCCGGAGCCGGAAGCTAGAAGATGCCCGCCTCGAGACCTGCCGCCATGGCCATGCCCAGCTCCTCGGCCTGGGCCAGGAAGGCCTCCTGCCAGTCGCCGCGCAGCACCAGCGGATCCTGCACCCAGGTCCAGCGCAGGCCGGTGACGATGGTCTCCACGGCGCGCCGGGTTCCGGTGCCGTCATGCCCGGCACGCACATAGAGGGCACAGGGCAGACCCTGCCTTTCTTCTAGCACGCGGTAGTAAACCCGGTCAAAGAAGTCCTTGAGCGCACCACTCATGTAGCCCAGGTTCTCGGTGGTGCCGAGAATGATGGCATCGGCGGCGAGCACATCCTCGGCGGTGGCCTGCAGCGGCGGCACATGGCGCACGCTGACGCCGGCAATGTCGGGATGGCCGGCGCCACGCAACACGGCATCGACCAGCGCCTGGGTGTTGGGCGACGGCGCATGGGCGACCACCAGCAACTGCTTCCCGGTCATCACACCCTCTCCATACCGGCTGACCTGTCCTGCACAGTGCGCTCAGCGAGGCCCGGCCAGCAGCGCCGCCAGCTCGTGACCGAGGCGATGGGCATCGCCCGGCCAGCGCGCCGACAGATAGTTGCCGTCGCGCACGACAAAGCCCCGCTGCAAAGTGGTCGGACCATCGCGGCGCAGGCTGGTCGGCCCGCGCAGGAAATCCGACGGCTGCGCCAGCAGCGCGCCCACTTCATCCTCGACGGTGATCGGATAGGTCCGGTAGTAATCGCCCAGCCACAGCCGCGTCAGGTTCCAGGCGCTCAGCTCCATCTGCGCGGTCAGCGCCGTGGTCTTGCGTCCGTGCAGCACGGAGCGGCCATCCGCGCCGGTGCTGCGCGCCGCCAGCAGCACGCCGTGGCAGATGGCCGCCACCGGCTTGTCGCGGCGGAAGCTGTCGGCAACCAGCGCCTGCAACTGCGCCGACTCCAGATACGGACGCATGCCCTGGGCATGACCGCCCGGCAGCAGCATGGCATCGAAGTCATCCGGAGCGATCTGCGCCCAGGCCAGCGGTTGTCGGAACGCCTCGCTGGCGATGAGTTCGGCATAAGCGGCACGGCCGTTGCCGTCGGCGCGCAGCACGGACGCCAGCAGGCCCAGGCCCTCGCCGGTGACCATGCGCGGATCGGCGCTCACGGGCCGGCCATCCGGCGTGGTGAAGCGCAGCTGGTGACCGGCGGCGGAGAGGATGCGCCAAGGCACGGCGACCTCGGTGGGATCGAAGTCGGTGGCCGGCAGCGGCACGAGGATGATGGCCATCAGAGATACCCCAGCGGCAGTGCCGTCGAATCCACCACCTTGCGCATAACGAAGCTCGAATGTACACCGCTGACGCCTTCGATGCGCGTGATCTTGTCGAGCAGGAAAGCCTGGTAGCGGTCCATGTCAGGCACCACGACCTTGAGCAGGTAGTCGGCGCTCTGCCCGGTGATGAGATAGCACTGCTGCACCTCCTCGAAGCTGCGCACGGTGGCCTCGAAGTTCTCGAAGCGCTCGGGCGTGTGGCGATCCATGCTGATCTGGATCATCACGGTCAGGCCCAGACCCAGGGCCTTGCTGTCGAGCAGCGTGGCGCGGCCACGGATGATGCCGGCCTCCTCCAGCTTCTGCACCCGGCGCGAACATGGCGAGGGCGACAGGCCGACGCGCTCGGCCAGCTGCAGGTTGGAGAGGCCGCCATCCTGCTGCAAAGCGGCGAGAATGTGGCGATCGTAGCGATCCATCTGCACGGCCTGCGACTTCATGGCAATAACTCACTGTAAAAACAAATTAACGAGCAACATATCACCAAAAAATCCGAAAAACACCTGATCTTCGCAAGCCCATTGCGCAGCCTGCCGCCTAGACTGTGTTTCGTGAGCTGAGCAGCCAGGGCCACCCGCCCGCCACTGCCGTCAGCCCGCAACGTCCCTACCCCGGACGACGGCACCGACGCTATCCGCGCCACGCCGGAGCAAACGCCCGCAAGGGCAACCCCGACGGGCCTGCATGGCCCGTTTTGCATAAAGGAGCACGACATGGCTTTCGACCACCGCAAGTACCGCCCAGCCCCAGCCATCCAGCGCCCGCAGCGACGCTGGCCGGATCAGGTCATCACCCAGGCTCCGCGCTGGTGTGCCGTTGACCTGCGCGATGGCAACCAGGCCCTGGTCAAGCCCATGTCGGTGGCGCAGAAGACGCGCCTGTTCGAGCTGCTGGTGAAGATAGGCTGCAAGGAGATCGAGGTCGGCTTCCCGGCCGCATCGCAGCCCGATTTCGACTTCGTGCGCCAGCTCATCGAGCAAAACCAGATTCCCGACGATGTCACCATCCAGGTCCTCACCCAGGCCCGCCCGGAACTCATCGCCCGCACCTACGAGTCGCTCAGGGGTGTGAAGCGCGCCATCGTGCATGTCTACAACTCGACCTCGCGGACCCAGCGCGAGCAGGTGTTCCGCACCGATGTCGAGGGAGTGAAGACAATTGCCGTCAACGGTGCGCGCTGCGTCGCCGAACATGCCGCGCGTCAGCCCGAGACCGAGTGGAGCTTCCAGTATTCGCCGGAGAGCTTCACCGGCACCGAGCTGGAGGTCGCCGCCGAAGTCGTCAATGCCGTCATCGAGGTCTGGCAGCCGCAGCACGGCCGACCGGTGATCATCAACCTGCCGGCCACGGTCGAGGTCAGCACGCCCAATGTCTTCGCCGACAGCGTGGAGTGGATGATCGAGCACATGGCGCAGCGCGAGCACGTCACCGTGTCGCTGCACACGCACAATGACCGTGGCTGCGGTGTCGCCGCCGCCGAACTCGGCGTCATGGCCGGCGCCGATCGCATCGAAGGCACCCTGCTCGGCAACGGCGAGCGCACCGGCAACATGGACCTCGTCACCATGGCCATGAACCTGTACAGCCAGGGCGTCGATCCGCGCCTCGACTTCTCCGACATGCGCGAGATCATCGAGGTCGTCGAGGCGGTCACCGAAATCAGGACACACCCGCGTCACGCCTATGCCGGCGAGCTGGTGTTCACCGCCTTCTCCGGCAGCCACCAGGATGCCATCCGCAAGTGCCTGGCCAACCAGGCCGGGCAGCCGTCGCCGGAGCAGCCCTGGGATGTCGCCTATCTGCCCATAGATCCGCGCGATCTCGGTCGCCGCTATGAAGAGGTGGTGCGCATCAACTCGCAGTCCGGCAAGGGCGGCGTGCTGCATGTGCTCGAACAGCAGTTCGGCATCACCCTGCCGCGCTGGCTGCAGATCGGCTTCTCGCGCGTGGTGCAGCGAGCCGCCGAGCAGGACGGCGGCGAGGTCGATGCCGCGCGCATCCACGCCCTCTTCCAGCAGCACTACGTGGCGACACCGGTGGGCTGGCAACTGCAGGGCTATGAACTGGCGCGCGCAGGCGAGATCGTGCGCGCCGGCATCACCATGACCAGCGCCAGCGGCGCGGCGCTGGCCTTGCGTGGTGAAGGCAGCGGTGCCGTCGGCGCCGTGATCGCGGCGCTGCAGCAGCAGACCGGGCTGGTGCTGGAGGTCGAGGGCTTCGACGAGTTCTCGCTCGGCGACGGCACCGGCGCCCGCGCCATGGCCTGTGTCCGCGTCCGTGCCGGCGATGACAGCGGCGAGGCCGTGGCGCTGGCCGAGGACACCACGGCAGCGGCGCTGCAGGCGGTCATGTCCGCCGTTGGCCGTCTGCACGAGCGCCAGACAGAGAGCCGCCGCCTCGCCGGCTGAGGCGCCAGCCCCGGCAGACATGTTGGCGGGGGTGCCGGAAAGTCACGGCACTTCGGCCATGGGCGGTGCGACAAGCCGTGCCAAGATGCCATCTGACCAGTCGGTCGCCACCCGTGGCAACCGGCCCCGATGACAACAAGAAGGCTGCCGACATGCTCAAGATATCCTCTGCCCGCGCTCGCGCCGGGCTTGCCGCACTCACGCTGACCCTGGCCGCCTCCGGCGCACAGGCCGCCGAAGCCAGCTATCAGGGCATCAGCGTCAAGCTGCCGACCTCGGGCGACATCACCCAGGCCACCGGCATGAAGCCGCTGGAAAAGACACTGCGCATCAAGGCCTGCATCTACGACCCGATCGGCGCCGGCGGCCCGATCAACCAGTACGCCAAGGACATCATGCTCGAGGCCAAGCGCTGGAATGTCGACCTCACCGTGAAGAGCTATACCGACGAGCGTGTCGCCACCGACGACTTCAAGGCCGGCCAGTGCGATGCCGTCGCCGTCACCACCATGCGCGCGCGCCAGTTCAATACCTTCGCCGGCAGCTTCGACGCCATCGGCAACCTGGTCAATTACGACCAGATGAAGACGGCACTGCGCGTCCTGCACACCAATCCCAGGCTGAGCGCGCAGCTGATCAGCGGCGACTACCAGGTCGGCGGCCTGATCCCGCTCGGCGCCGTCTTCGTGATGGTGCGCGACCGCCAGATCAACTCCATCGAGAAGGCTGCCGGCAAGAAGATCGCGGTGCTGGAATGGGACAAGATGCAGGCCAAGATGGTGCAGCAGATCGGCGCCCAGCCGGTGCCCTCCGACATCACCAGCTTCGGCGGCAAGTTCAACAACGGCCAGGTCGACATCATCGCCGCGCCGGCACTGGCCTTCCGCCCGCTCGAGCTTTATCGCGGCATGGGTGACAAGGGCGCCATCTTCGACCTGCCGCTGGCCATGATGACCGGCAGCATCGTCTTCCACCGCTCCAAGTTCCTCAAGGAAGTGCCCGATCTCGACGAGCGCATGAGCAAGATCCGCGAGTTCGTGCTCGGCTACATGGATGTCGGCTTCCAGATGATCAGCCGCATCGACAAGACCATCGAGGCCAAGTACTGGATGAAGCTGGCGCCGGCCGACCGTGAAAAGTACTTCCGCATGATGCGTGAAGCCCGCCTGCAGATGACGCGCGAGGGCTATTACGACCCGCGCATGATGTCCATGTTGAAGAAGGTGCGCTGCAAGCACGAGCCGACCAACTACGAGTGCTCGCTCAACGACGAGTAAGGCTCAGACCTCGGTCTCGGCTTCGAGCAGGGTCTTCAGCGCCGTCAGGTCGCGGATGACCCACTCGGCATCGTCGTCGTAGCGCTCCTCGCTCATGTCCGGCTGACGGAACAGCGTCAGCAGCACTTCGCTGCCGCTGCCGTTGATGATGACGCGCATGGGCACGAAGATGCTGACGCCCGAGGTCAGCGTGACGACATGATCGAGCACGCCGAAATCATTGACCGGCGAGAAATGGATGACGATGGTGCCACCCGGCGTGTCGGCCAGCCAGCCTCCGCCCTGCGCGGGATCACCCTCGCGGATGCTGCCGCCCAGACCCGTGGCCCATTTCGGCAGGTTGTGGGGATCGGTCAGGAAGTCGTAGACCTGATGCGGACAGCGCTGGATGGTGACACTGAAGGTGCGTGATTCCGAGGTATGCATGAGTCCGGCTCCGGCCTGGGCATGACATGTCATGCAGAAAACCATACCACCAATCCATGATCGCTCCTGAACGCGAGCATGCATACCAGACCAGTGACTGGCGAAACCACACTGGCCATGGCTATACCTGAAAAATCAGCTCTCACCTGCACGACAACACCCGCATCTGGCAGTACGAAATAACCAACTTGCCAACAAAACAGACTCGCTATAGCATGGAAAAGCGAATACCCCACTGCGCGCTTCCTGTCATCAAGGCGCTGATTGCGGCTGGCAAAGTGCGCACCACTCATGCGGCGCGTACTGGCGCCAGTGCTCTGGGGCTGGATTTGCCAGACATGCTGGCTGTGGTCATGGCGCTCTCGCCAAGGGACTTCCACAAAAGCATGACCACCTACGCCGATCATGCAATCTGGCAGGATGTTTACCGTGCACGAACCTCGGCAGGCCACATCTACCTCAAGCTGACAGTCATTGATGATGTGCTGATCGTCTCCTTCAAGGAGCTGTGAACATGAAATGCCCCGTCTGCGGAGCCGCCGAACTGGTACGCGACACTCGCGACCTGCACCATGCCTACAAGGGAGAAACCACGCTCATCGCGGCGGTCACCGGCGACTACTGTCCGGCCTGTGGCGAATCGATTCTGGATTTGACCGAATCAGAGCGCGTGATGCGCGACATTCAGGCCTTCACGAAGCAGGTGAACGCCACGCTGGTGGACCCCACCTTCATCAGCGACGTGCGCCGAAAGCTCAAGCTTGACCAGCGTGAAGCGGCCGCCATCTTTGGCGGCGGAGTCAACGCCTTTTCCCGCTACGAGAACGGCAAGATCAGACCACCCGTCGCTCTCGTGAAACTGCTCAGGCTGCTCGACAAGCACCCTGAGCTGCTGGATGAAATACGGATGATCTGAGGCCGGACCGCCCCGCCGCCTTATTCTACCGCCACCAGCGACTCGCCCCGACGGAAGGCAGCCAGCTGCTTTTCCAGCTCCTTGCCCTCCTTCTTGGAAACACCGCCGAGCACGGTCAGGGCCTCGCGCAGACGCGCGCGCGTCATGTCCGGGCCCATGATGGCCATGGCCTCCATGACCGGCGGCGCCGACGGCGAACCGGCCATGCTGACGAAGAACGGCGCCATGAAATCGCGCAGCTTGATGCCGAGCGCACCGCTGAGACGCTGCAGCAGCTCGCTGATATGCGCGTGGTCCCAGTGCCGCAGCGCTTCCAGCTCCCACAGCGCGAGTTGCAGCAGGCCCTTGATCTGCTCGGCCGACAGGTTCTTGTGGGCGAAGCTGTCCGCGCTCAGCGCGACCTTGCCGGCGAAGAAGAAGCCGGCCTTGTCCACCGCTTCCGACAGCGTCTGCACGCGGGTCTGGATCTGGCTGGCGACACGCGCCATGTATTCCGGCGTGATCCAGCGCTGGAAGGCGGCCACGAACTGCTCCGGCGACAGGCTCTTCAGCCACTGGCCGTTGAGCCAGCCGAGCTTCTCGACATCGAAGATGGGCCCGCCCAGCGACACACGCGAAACATCGAAGTCAGCGATCATCTCGGCCAGGCTGAACTGCTCGCGCTCGTCCGGCATGGACCAGCCCATGCGACCGAGATAGTTGAGCAGCGCCTCGGGCAGATAGCCCATGCGCTCGTAATAGGTGATCGAGGTCGGGTTCTTGCGCTTGCTCAGCTTGGACTTGTCCGGGTTGCGCAGCAGCGGCATGTGGCAGAGCTGCGGCATGTCCCAGCCGAAGTATTCGTAGAGCAGCTTGTGCTTGGGCGCCGAGCTGATCCACTCCTCGCCACGCAGCACGTGGGTGATTTCCATGAGATGGTCATCGACGACATTGGCGAGGTGATAGGTCGGCAGGCCGTCGGCCTTCATCAGCACCTGCATGTCGACTTCCTTCCAGTCGATGGCGATGGTGCCGCGCAGCAGATCATTGACCTCGCAAGTGCCCTCGCGCGGCACCTTCATGCGGATCACCGCGTGCTCGCCGGCGGCCAGGCGCTGCTGCACCTCGGCCGCGCCCAGGCCCATGCAGTGGCCGTCATAGCCCAGCGCCGCCTTGTTCTCCATCTGCTCCTCGCGCAGCTTGTCGAGACGCTCGCTGGTGCAGAAGCAATGGAAGGCATGGCCCTTCTCCAGCAGCACATTCGCGTGCTGCTTGTAGATGTCGCTGCGTTCGCTCTGGCGATACGGCGCGTGCGGGCCGCCGACATCGGGGCCCTCGTCCCAGTTCAGACCCAGCCACTTCAGCGAGGCCAGGATCTGCTGCTCCGACTCCGGCGTCGAGCGCACCTGGTCGGTGTCCTCGATGCGCAGGATGAACTGGCCGCCGTGCTGACGGGCATAGCAGAGGTTGAACAGGGCGATGTAGGCGGTGCCGACATGGGGGTCGCCGGTGGGCGACGGTGCCACGCGCGTGCGGACGGGTTTGGTCAGAGCGGTCATGAGCGATTTCTGGCTGGTAAAACGATGGCGGCAAGTATATGAAAAAACGGCATTTCCTGCCGTCGAATTTTTATGCCGGCCAGGCCCTGTCAACCAAAGTCGGCAGCAATCATTGAATAGGGTATGAACTGATGATGAGGAGAACATCATGTGGAAATCAGGATTCGGCCTTGCTGCTGGTGTGCTCGCCCTCGGCATCAGCACTGGCGTTCAGGCCGGCGGCGGTGATGCCGTCCTCGGTGCCGTCATTGGTGCCGGTGTCGGCGCCGCTGTAGGCCATCAGGTCGACGGCCGCTCCGGCGCCATGGTCGGCGGCGCCATTGGTGCCGTTGCCGGTACCGCCATCGCCACCGACCGTCGTGGCGATCGTGACCGCGACGACCGCTATCGCGAAGCCCGCTACGACGAACCGGAATACCGCTATGCCGAGCCGGTGCGCTACCGCCCGGTGGTCTACCAGCAGCCGGTCTACGTCACCCCGGCCTATTACCCGGTGCGTCAGCCGGTGTACTACCAGCCGCGCCCGGTCATGGTGCGCTACTACGATGACGACAACGGCTGGCGCGGTCACCGCCACCACTGGCGCCATCACGACCGTGATGATGACGACCGTGGCTGGCGTCGCGATGACCGCGATCACGACCGTCGCTGGGACTGACCTTCGACACGAACAGAAAACGCGCCTCCGGGCGCGTTTTTCATTTTCGCCCGCACACAATTTCGCTATATTCCTTCGTACATATCGATAGCAGCGACCAGACCATGCCCACAAACACACGACACACATTGGCACTGCTTTGCTGCATGCTGCTGGCGCCGGCGGCACAGGCCGCCGACATCACCGTTTACGCGGCCGCCAGCCTGACCGATGTCATCAAGACCATCGCCACGAACTACGAGAGCGAGCACCCCGCCAGCCACATCAAGCCCTCCTTCGCCTCGTCATCCACCCTCGCCCGGCAGATCGAGGCCGGCGCCCCGGCCGACCTCTATGCCTCTGCCGACAAGCAGTGGATGGACTATCTGCAGACACGCCAGCTCATCGACAAGAGCTCGCGCAAGGAGCTGCTCGGCAACAGCCTGGTGCTGATCGCGCCGCTGGAGCAGGCACGCACCGTGCGCATGGTCAAAGGCCCTGCCCCCGACTTCAGCGGTCGTCTCTGCATGGGCGACCCCGAGCATGTGCCGGCCGGCATCTACGGCAAGCAGGCGCTGCAGTCGCTGGGCTGGTGGAGCAGTCTGGAAAAGCGCGTGGTCGGCACCGAGGATGTGCGCACGGCGCTGGCCTTCGTGCAGCGTGGCGAATGCCCGCTCGGCGTGGTCTATGCCACCGATGCCGCCGCCAGCGACAAGGTCATGATCGCCGGGCGCTTTCCGGCCGACAGTCACGACGCCATCGTCTACCCCTTCGCGCTGCTGCCCAGGGCCTCGGCGGAAGCCCGCGACTTCTATCGCTACCTTCAGGCTCCGGCAGCCAGGGCCGTGTTCGCCAAGGCCGGCTTTGCCGTGCTGACACCCTGAGCCTCGGCCCGCCTGCCAGTACGGCAATCGTCAGGAAGTACTGGCGGTTGCCGGCACGCGGTGTCAGTCTGGATGCAGGCCAGTCACGGGGAGCATCCCGCCATGTCCATTCTGCGCAAGATATTGCTGGTTCTGGTCGTGCTGACCACGGCCATCCTGCTTTATGCCACCACCAAGCCGGACAGCTTTCGCATAGAACGCTCGCTGGTCGTGCAGGCGCCAGCGGAGAAGATATTCCCGCTCATCAATGACCTGCACCAGTGGCAGGCCTGGTCACCCTGGGAAGGCCTGGACCCTGACCTCAAGCGCCACTACAGCGGCAACGCCAGCGGCCATGGCGCCGTCTATGCCTGGGATGGCAACAGCAAGGTCGGCGCCGGCAGCATGACCATCACCGCCTCGCAGCCGCCCGCGCACATCGTCATTGATCTGCGCTTCCTGCGCCCGTTCGAGGCCCGCAACGAAGCCGAGTTCATCCTCGCCCCGGAAGCCGGCGGCACCCGCGTGACCTGGCGCATGACCGGCCCCAACCCTTACATCGCCAAGGTCATGCAGGTCTTCTTCAGCCCTGACGCCCTGGTCGGCAAGGACTTCGAGACCGGGCTGGACAAGCTCAAGCACCTGAGCGAGAGCTGAGACGGGAGAAAATATCTGCCAGACGTGGCCTTGGAAGATCTCCAGGCCACGTCTGGCGCTGACCGAAAGTGCTTCCTTGTTGCCTGCGGCATAGCCATCGAAAGCCGAGTCCGTCACCACTAATGTTCGTTCAAAAGCTGCAATGGCAGCCGTCACATCCTCGATGCGAATATCTTCAGGCCGCTGCCGATTAAACGCTTTGCGAAAAGCCGCCACATAAACCGGATCCCGGCGAATCACCTCCAGCACAGCCTCTGCACTCGGCATGCCCTGCTCACGAGGGTTAAGCAAAGGATCCAGTGCCTGATCCTCCAGTGTCAGCCTTCTACCGTCCCAAAACTGAGAGGTATTGGAGGCCACGCCCAGGAGGCTCGGCGCATTGCGTGTGCCTTGCAGGCCGTGAACTCCTTTTGATACAGCCAAGCCATCACTGAAATATTTTTCTGGTTGGTGGCAGCTAGAGCAGCTAACTTCCCTATCAACACTAAAATTCTGGTCAAAAAATAATATGCAACCAATGCCTACAAGCCCAGCTCCAGAGCACGAATTTCGCGCACCAGTGACCAACAAATAATCTACCCCATACGCCCCAGATGCTGAAAAAAAAGCAACAGAGTATATAAAAAAATAATCTCAAAAAATTAATCATCAAAAACGCTTAGAAACTATAAAATTATCAGATGGGCCGTTTTTTATCTTAACTTCAATTCCATACTTTATAGCACGATCGTTTAAAATTCCAATAAGATCAGAAATTCCAACAATATCGCTAGTAAATACAATTCTACCAAGAAACAAAAATCCACTACCAGAAACCGGAGTCACTCTAAATGCTCTCAGCCCATCAGGATTCATGTAGACTGGAAATGAAACCATACAATCAATTTCAGACCATTTTATTTTTTGCCATAAAATCCCACATACACTCCGAGAAACACCAACATCATCAACCACAACATCCGACCTACCAAGCAACAATATCAACCCAATGGCCACAACAAAAAATACTGACACCATAAAGAAAATAGATCCGCCAAAAAAATCTCTTTTTACCCACACATACCCAACATAAGAAATAACGGCAATTAATGCAAAAATCCAGACAAAAACAATCCAATTTCCCTTATATGAAAATACAGCCACAGAATAGTCTCGAGACTCATTATTACGGACCATAACCGCCTCACTTAAATCCATTAATGGCATTTGGATCCATAGCCGCCCCAACGGTAGACACCACTCCAGTCGCCACGGAAAAACCGTTAGCCATACCACTCCCAACTGCAATGTCACCGCCCGCACCAATTATAAATGCTTCGCCACTCATCAATGGTGCCATAGCCCCTAAAGCCAACCCAAAAGCCAGACCATCAGCCAAATCACATTTACCTGCCAAAGCATTACCTGCAATCGTTGAAACAGCACCTGCTCCAGCACCAATTGTAATAGCGGTTGCTGTGGCTGCAAACATTCCAGATGCTCCACCACCAACAAATGTAGCGACCTCTGCGGACAACCACGGCGCTACAACACCCGTCAGTCCCCCGACAACACCACCGACTATTGCTCCTGGCACACCACCAGAAATATAGCCCGCCGACGCACCTGTAACAGCACCAATCCCAGCACCAAGCAATCCGAAACTACCCGTAGGATCGACTCTTGAAATAGGATCGCCATTGACATAAGAGTAAAAATTAACTCCGCCATATAAGCCAACTTTATCCTCACTGATAAACCGGCTCAGCCCCTGGCTGTAATACCTGTTCCGGTAGTAGTACACCCCGAACCCATCATTCTCGCGCCCCGTGTACTGCATCGGATTGCCACTGGCGCCAGTCTGGCTGGTTGCGCCGTAAGGTCCGTAGCTGTAACTCGCCAGGGTGCTGGCACCACTGCCATCACGTAGCGCCAACGTGCTGCCCAGGGCATCGGTGATCATCACTTCCATGGTGCTGGGCGTATAACGTGCGATGGTTTCATCCAGCCCCAGGCCCGCCAGATAGCTGGCCCGGATGTTGGCCGGCGTACTGTTGTTGACCGCTGCACCGCTCAACTCCTGCACCATGTTGAGGCCGTCATAGACATAGCCGGTACCGGTGCTGCCTACAGTCTTGCTGCTGCGTCGGCCCGCCGCGTCGTACCGACAGTATGTTGTCTGCATAAGCAGTCCTGCTGGCCGCCTCAGCGCACCGCCACGAAACTGGCCGCGACCACGCCACTGTCATTGAGCAGCTCGAGCCGGGGGCCACGCAGTCGGTAGCTGGCCACTGTGGGCAGGACGCCGAGCAGGGCCTGCTCCTGCACCATGCCGTCCATGCAGGCCATGAGGGTGCCGGCGATCTGACCGAAACGCAGCTTGTCGCCATCGACACGGAAAACACCGGTCAAGCGGTTGCAGCCGCCGCTGCCCGAAACACGGTCGGCATCGGCGGCGAAGACCAGATGCGCCTCACGACCGCCCTTGCCCGACAATCCACCCCTCTGCTCGCCCACCGGCCTGCCCTTCAAGCCGGCCAGTTTCCAGTAGGTATTGCGCAGCGGCGCGTCGGCTTCAACCATGGCCTCCGGCTCGGCCAGGCGATGGACATCGACGCGAATGAGGGGAATGTTCAGCGCATCCGTGCCGCCGTCGAGCACCGGATGCATGCGGTCGCTGACGAACAGCAGGCGCTCGCCGACGCGAACCACGGCGCGCACGTTATAGCTGTGCCGGGCACGGATATCGGCATCGTCGTACTTGAGGGTAAAGCGGAACGGCGGTGCGCCGGCCGGGACGATGCGTGCCCGCGCCAGCGGCAGAGCCGGCGCATCGGCGAGCGAGACATCCTGCAGTTCGGCCTCGAACACGGCATTGTCCGGCAGCATGACGCGTTCGCGATAGCTGGCCGTGCCGCTCAGACTGCCGGCCGTGGCTGCACCAGCGCCGGCCAGCAACACCAGCATGCCGATATGGTTGGTGACGCTTTTGATGATGTTCATGCGGATTTTCATGATGCTTTTCATGACAGCCCTCGCCCGGCAGACAGCTCCTCTGCACACCATACGCCTGTCTCCCGGTGGCCGCATCGGCCTGCGCCTTGACGGTCAGGCCAGCCGACGGATGCATGCCCGACATGCATGAAGCCGGGGCCAGGACTGCAACAAATCGGTCACCAATCAGTCACTATTGACAACGACAATACGAAGCTGAACGATCGTGCAGGACAGTTTTGCCCTCACCGTCAGCCCCAGTCACCCGCCATTGAAGCCCGCCATGACCCATGACATCACCCGTCTTCCCCTGACCCGCCGGCGCCTGCTGCAGACCGGCCTGGCCGTGGCCGCCACTGCCAGCCTGGGTGCCTGCGGCGCGTCGTCGGACGCGGACAACGCTGCCGACAGACCCGCCACCAATGCTCAGGGCGGCGCCAATCCGCCCGTGCTGCCGGCGCCGGGCGACAGCGGCATCGATCATGTCGTGCTGGTGGTCATGGAGAACCGCTCCTTCGATCACTACCTGGGATGGGTGCCTGGCGCCAACGGCATTCAGGCCGGCCTGAAGTACCGCGATGCCTTCGGCAAGACGCGCGACACCTTCCCGCTGGCGACCACGCCGGGCTATGGCTACCAGGCCTGCGGCAAGGCCGACCCCGATCACAGCTACAAGGGCGGACGCACACAGTTCAACAACGGCCGCATGGATGGCTGGTTGCAGACACCGGCGACCAACCAGACCGAGGGCGACCTGTTCCCCGTCGGCTACTACGGCGAGGCTGACCTGCCCTTCTTCGCCGGTTGCGCCAAGAACTGGACCATAGGCGACAACTACCATTGCGGCATTCTGGCCGAGACCTATCCGAACCGCTTCTACATGCTCTCCGGCGAGACCGACCGCCTGGCCAACAGCTACGACATCTCGCAGCTGCCGACCATTTTCGACCGCTTCGGCGCCAAGGGCGTCAGCGCCAAATACTATTTCAGCGACGTGCCCTTCACCGCGCTCTACGGTCAGAGGCATATGAGCATTTCCGCGCCCTATGCCTCCTTCCTGACGGATGCCGCCGCGGGCAATCTGCCGGCCTTCTCCTTCGTCGATCCGCGCTTCCTTGGCGAGAACCCGCAGGGCATTTCCGGCGATGACCATCCGAACTCGGACATCCGCAACGGCCAGGCCTTCCTCGACCAGATCTACAACGCGGTCCGGCAGAGCCCGAACTGGGAGCGCACGCTGCTGATCGTGACCTATGACGAATGGGGCGGCTTCTACGATCATGTGCCGACTTACAAGCGTCCCGTCTCGGCAGCCGAACAGACGCTGGGCAACGACGGCCTGCTCGGCTTCCGCGTGCCGCTGGTGCTGATCGGGCCGCGCGCCCGACGCAAGCATGTCAGCCACTGGGCCTTCGACCCCAGCTCCATCCACAAGTTCCTGGCCTGGCGCTTCGGCCTCGA
Source organism: Perlucidibaca sp. (assembly GCA_023265995.1). Classification (GTDB taxonomy): domain Bacteria; phylum Pseudomonadota; class Gammaproteobacteria; order Pseudomonadales; family Moraxellaceae; genus Perlucidibaca. Next base: position 169,419 of record JAHFSA010000003.1, on the reverse strand, counting down.
CCCGCTCGGCGTGCGTGGCGGCGACCCCGCGACCAACAACCTGGCCTATGCCCTGGACTTCACGTCCGCACCGAACGTCAGCGCGCCCGCCTTCAATGTGCCGACCGGCCCGTTCGGCAGCATCTGCCAGGGCACGCTGACCAGCACCGGCATTCCGGGCATCGAGCAGGTAGCCGCTCTGGCCGCGCAGCTCGGCTTTCCGATACTTTGACGTCAGGCAAGAGAGACCAGCACACCATGCGCTTCATGACATCCGTTTTCCTGACCATCGCCAGCCTGCTGCTGGCCGCCTGCGGCAGCGGTGGCGGCGGCACGACATCCGGCTCCGGCAACACGAACACGACGGCCAAACCCGGCCATGTCTTCGTGGTCGTGCTGGAGAACAAGGGCTATGACGTCACCTTCGGCAGCGCGACCCAGGCACCCTATCTGGCGCGCACGCTGACCGCGCAGGGCGCCCTGCTGCGCAACTACTACGGCATAGCCCACAACAGCCTCGGCAACTACATCGCCATGATCAGCGGCCAGGCGCCCAACCCGCAGACCCAGGCCGACTGCCAGATCTTCTCGGACTGGCTGGGCCTGCCCGGACTCGATGGCAATGGCCAGGCCACAGGCACCGGCTGTGTCTATCCCGCCTCGGTCAGCACCCTGGCCGGCCAGCTGGAAAGCGCGCACCTGAGCTGGAAGGGCTACATGGAAGACATGGGCAACGATCTTGCCCGTGATGGCGCCACGGCCTGCGCCCACCCTGCCCTCAACAGCCAGGACAAGACCCAGAGCGCCAGCGCCACCGACGGCTATGCCGCCCGCCACAACCCGTTCGTGTATTTTCACAGCATCATCGATGACGCCAGCAACTGCGCGCGCCATGTGGTCAATCTGAACCAGCTCGATGCCGACCTCGCCAGCGTGGCCAGCACAGCGAACTTCACCTTCATCACCCCGAACCTGTGCAACGATGCCCATGACAGCGCCTGCGCCAACGGCGATACCGGTGGTCTGGTGGCCGCCGACAAGTTCCTGCAGACGCTGGTGCCGAAGATCGTGAACTCGCCGGCATTCCGCCAGGACGGCCTGCTGGTCATCACCTTCGACGAGTCGGACTCGCCGCAGACCGACTCCTCGGCCTGCTGCAACGAGACCGCCGGCCCGAACTCGCCCCTGCCCGGCATCAGCGGCCCCGGTGGCGGCCGCACCGGCGCCGTGCTGCTGTCGCCGTTCATCAAGCCCGGCACGGTCAGCGACACGCCCTACAACCACTACTCCCTGCTGCGCAGCGTCGAGGATCTGTTCGGCCTCAACCACCTCGGCTTTGCCGCTGCCAGGGATCTGCAGAGTCTGGGCAGCGACGTGTTCAACCAGTAACTGACGAACGTCAAGGACAGACCGGGACATGAGGCGCATGCTTGGGCCTCAGTCTGGCGCCACAGAAGGTAATCGCCATGCAAGCTCGTCATCACGAAATGAAAGGCGTCATCTCGCTGCTTGATCTGCACGAGGTGCAATTCGCTGCCCGGCAATGGCTTCGGGAGTGGCACAAGGCGCCAGGAGTCATCGATCCGCTGACCGTGCGTCGCGCCATCCTTGGCAGCCCGCGCAGCCTGAGGCAGGGCGGCAAGGTGCATCTGTCCGGCCTCTACGAATACCTCAGCGCCACACTCGATGCCGCTACCGTCAAGCACTAACGGCCGGCCGGGCCAGGCATGAGATCAGTGCTGAAGGAAGAGAAATTCCTCTTGCTGGGGGCGCTGGTCGCGGCCTGCGCCTACCCTCTGGAACACAGCCTGCTGGCCGCCGGCCAGGCCGTCTCCCTGCTCGCGGCCGGCGTGCTGATCGGCGCCATCCTGCTGACTTCGCTGCGCGTGGCTCACCATGCCGAGCTGCTCGCCATACGCTTCGGCGAGCCCTACGGCACCATGTTGCTGACCATCAGCGCCGTGCTGGTCGAGGTCGTCATCCTGGTCATGATGCTGGCGCATACCAGCTCACCCGCCCTCGCCCGCGACACCATCTACTCGGCGATCATGCTCGACATGAACGGCATACTCGGCCTGGCCGCGATCCTCGGCGGCCTCAAGCATGGCGAGCAGGCCTACAACGTCGACTCGGGCAACAGCTATGTGGTGATGATCCTCACCGCCGTCGGCGTTTCCATGATCATCCCGGAGTTCATTCCGCACGGCCGCTGGCAGCTCTATTCGATTTTCACCGTGGCCATCATGGTCGTGCTCTACGCCATGTTCCTGCACATGCAGACCACCCGGCACAGCTACTTCTTCAGCTACGCCTACGGCCCCGCCCACGACAGCCATGAAGAAGGCCACGATGGCGCGCCGATTCCGGTGACACGACATGTCGTGCTGCTGGTCTCCGGTCTCGTGCTGATCGGCCTCCTCGCCGAGGTCATGGCCAAGATGCTCGATGCGGGTCTGGCCGGCACCGGCGTGCCTGCCATGGTCGCGGCCATGCTGGTGGCCCTGCTCTCCGCCAGCCCCGAGATCGTCACGGCGGTGCGGGCGGCGCTGAACAACCGCATGCAGTCGGTGGTCAACATCGCGCTGGGCGCGTCGCTGTCCACGGTCATCCTGACTGTGCCCATCATTGAAGGCATAGCCCTGCTGCAGGGCCAGCCGATAGAAATGGCATTGACGCCGGTGCAGACGGCCATGGTGCTGCTGACCCTGCTGGCAGCGTCCATCAACCTGAATGATGGCGAGACCAACGTCATAGAAGGCATGACGCATTTCGTGCTGTTCAGCACCTTCCTCATGCTGGCCGCACTGGGGGTCTGAGCGAGGGAAAGCGCGCAGGTGCTTCTGGTGAGGAGGGATTATTCGGCCGCAAGCGGCCTCACCCCTTCGGGGCCGCTGCCCGATGGGCAGCGTTCAACACGGCTGCGCCGTGTTGTCGAACCAGAGGGTTCGTCCACCCGCCCTGCACCTGAAAATGCAAATAAAAAGCCCCGCACTAGGCGGGGCTTTTTATTTGCGTTTGGAGGAGAAGGAGGGATTCGAACCCTCGATACGGGCTAGCCGTATGCCAGATTTCGAGTCTGGTGCATTCAACCGCTCTGCCACTTCTCCGAAGGCGGCGCAATGTAACGGATGCAACGATGAAACTCAAGTACCGTGCGTGCGTCCGCGCAAAAAGCAGACAGGCGCATGGCAGCGGGCCGGTTTTCAGGCCGGCCCGCAGGGCCCTCAGTCGAGGTTGACGCCCAGGCGCTGGGCCACTTCCTCGTAAGCTTCGACGACACCGCCAAGGCCCTGACGGAAACGATCCTTGTCGAGCTTCTTGCGGGTTTCGCGATCCCACAGGCGGCAGCCGTCCGGCGAGAATTCGTCGCCCAGGGTGACCTTGCCCTTGAACAGGCCGAACTCGAGCTTGAAGTCGACCAGCAGCATGCCGCCGGCGAGGAAGAGCTCGGACAGGATCTCGTTGATCTTCAGCGTCTGCTGCTGCATCTCGGCCAGCTGCTCGGCGGTGGCCCAGCCAAAGGAGATGGCGTGCGCCTCGTTGATCATGGGATCGCCGAGCGCGTCGTTCTTGAGGAAGAGCTCGAAGGTCGGCGGATTGAGGGCAATGCCCTCCTCCACGCCGAGGCGACGCACCAGGCTGCCGGCGGCGAAGTTGCGCACCACGCACTCGACCGGAATCATCTCCAGACGCTTGACCAGCGACTCGGTCGGCGACAGCAGCTTCTCGTGATGCGTGGCAATGCCGGCGGCAGCCAGCTTGTCCATGATGAAGGCATTGAACTTGTTGTTCACCATGCCCTTGCGATCGAGCTGCTCGACCTTCTTGCCGTCGAAGGCGGAGGTGTCGTTGCGATAGAGGATGACGACGCGGTCGGCATCATCGGTGGCATAGACGGACTTGGCCTTGCCGGTGTACAGCAGGTCACGCTTTTCCATGGAAATCTGCTCCAGAACTTTTAGCTATCAGGGCCAGCGGGCCTGCAGGGTACCCAGCAGGTTGCGCGCGAGATTGACCGGGGCCAGGGTTTCGTCATTGCGCTGCACGCTGATCACGAAGGCCTCGGTGGCGCGAACCATGCGCACCTGGTATTTCTGCTGCGCGATGCTGATCTCGACCAGACCCAGGGACTGGTTGCGGTCATCGATGGTGACATCGGCATTCTTGAGGGCGCGGCCGAGCTCGTCCCAGACGCGCTCGCGCGGGCCGATGACACGCAGCTCCGGCACGCCGTTGCCGTCGGTGCCGAGCTTGACCGGCGAACGGCCAGGCAGGTTGGGCAGCGGTGGCAGCTCGGCCACCTTGACCTCTTCCATGGCCGGCGGATACGGCGCGGCCGGAGCCTTGACGATGGGCCTGGCGTCCGGGTTGGCCGGCGGGATCGGGTACAGCGGCTTGATCGGGCGGGTGCTGACCGACTCGGGGATGTTCAGCGGCGGCGTGGATTCGGCATTCACGTAATCGAGGCTGCGATCACGGAAGAAATGACTGCAGGCCGGCAACAGCGTGGCGGCCATGGCCACCAGAAGCAGACGACGCATCAGAGTACTCCACTGGATTGCAGGGCCGCGCGAACGCGCGGTTGAGCTTCTTGCGACAGCACGGTCAGCGGCAGACGAGTGCCCAGACCCATGCGGCCCATTTCCGCCAATGCCCACTTGACCGGGATCGGATTGGATTCGATGAACAGGACCTGATGCAGCTCGGCGACGCGGCCGGTGAGCTCGCGGGCACGTTCGGCATTGCCGGCCAGGGCGGCTTCGCAGGCTTCGGCCATGACGCCGGGCGCGACGTTGGCGGTGACCGAGATGTTGCCCTTGCCGCCGAGCAGGATGAGCTCGATGGCGGTGGCGTCATCGCCGGAATAGACGGCCATGCGGTCGCCGACCAGCTTGATCAGTTCGGCGCCGCGTTCGAGGTTGCCGGTGGCATCCTTGATGCCGACGATGTTCGGCGTGCCGGCCAGGCGCGCGACCGTGGCGTTCTGCATGTCGACGCCGGTGCGGCCGGGCACGTTGTAGAGGATCTGCGGCAGGTCGACAGCTTCGGCGACGGCCTTGTAATGCTGGTACAGGCCTTCCTGGGTCGGCTTGTTGTAATACGGGGTGACCAGCAGCGCGGCGTCGGCGCCGAGGCGCGCGGCGGCGGCGGTCAGCTCGATGGCTTCACGCGTGGAGTTGGCACCGGTGCCGGCGATGACGGCGAGGCGGCCGGCGGCGACTTCGATCACCGTGCGCACGACATCCAGGTGCTCGTCGACGTCGAGCGTGGCGGATTCGCCGGTGGTGCCGACCGCGACGATGCCGTGGGTGCCTTCAGCGACATGCCATTCGACCAGGCGCTTGAGAGCATCCCAGTCCACCGAGCCATCGGGGTTCATGGGAGTGACGAGTGCCACCAGGCTGCCAATGATCATGCGGCTCTCCACAGCTGCTGCGAACAAGAATAATCAAGCTGGCAATGGTAGCGGTCAGCCCGGTCAACAAACAAGGCCGGCGCGGCCGTCACGGGCAAAAACTCGATGCTTGCGGGCCCCGGCGCGGCACCTCAGACAGGCTCGCTGACCACACGCGGCCAGCGCTCCTGGACATGCCGATACTCCGCCGGCGCCTCGACCGTCACCACGTAGACGCGCTGCTCGTCGCCCCAGGTCGCGATCAGCCCTTGCAGATACTGCCCCGCCTCCAGCCTGACCCAGTACGGCTTGGACTTCTGGTCGCGCTCCATGTAGCGCTCGACGGGAATCCTGACCGCGCGCGGCTGGAAACGCCGCCACTTGCCCTCGCGCACGGACTCCAGCCTGGCGCAGGGGCCCTGGAAGAACGGGCTCGGCACGCCATGGCGCTCGCCCCAGCGGACCCAGGTCGTCGAGCCGTCACGCATCAGCACCGGCAGCCGCACCTCGGCATCCTTCCAGAGATGCATCTGGCCCTCATGCTCTACGCCGCTGCACATGTCGGGAGCCTCCTGCGGCCTTGCCCGCGCCGACGCGGCGAGCATGCCCCGGACAAGCACGCCTCGAACAAGCATGGCCCGGAAATGAAAAACCCCCGGGCCGCAAGGCACCGGGGGTTTTCGGATCTGGAGCGGGTAACGAGGCTCGAACTCGTGACCTCGACCTTGGCAAGGTCGCGCTCTACCAACTGAGCTACACCCGCACGATGTCTGTTTCCATCAGAAGCTGCCAGGGCAGCTGCAACAGTCACAGCAACGTTGTGGGCGCGAATTCTAGAGACGCGCCCGGGACCTGTCAACACGGAAATGGAGCGAATTTGTGTCGCCCCGGCGCCGTGCTCAGCGGTTGCGCTCCAGCTGCTGCACCAGCTGCTCGATGACGCGCGTGAGGTTGTCCATGCGCTCGCTCAGCGCTTCGAAATCGCGCTGGCTGGGAATGCCGAGACGGGTCAGCGTGCTCGACAGGCGATCGTCGATGGCGCGCTCGACCTTCTCGCGCGTGTCCGAGGCCTTCTCGATGACCTTGTCCTTGAGATCGTGCGCCGTGGTATCGGTCTTGTGCTCCAGTTCCTCGCCAATCTTCACCAGATTGTCGAAGAGCTTGCCGCCCTCTTCCTCGGCACGCGAAAAGGCGCCCAGGCCGGCCAGCCAGATCTGCTGGGTGTACTTGCGCAGATCCTTGGCCGGCGCAATTTTCAGGCGGCCGCGAGGATTGCTGCTGGATGTATCGGTCATGGTACTTCTCTCAACAATGGACGCTCGACTAGGGGTGCGCTCAAAACGACAGCATGGCGAGCAGCTGAACGCCGCCGGCGATGCCGCCCAGCACCGCGCCGAGCAGGATCAGCACCCACTCGTCCTCCTTGAAGGCCGGACGCAGCAGCTCCTGAAACTCGGCGTTGCTCATTTCCATCATGCGCTTGCGGAAAATCTCCCGAATGATACCCGAGCGCTCGCGACTGAAGCGAGGATCGGACACCGAACCCAGCGACATGGTGACGGCGCGCTCGGCCACCCGGCTCTTGAGGCTGGCATAGCCTTCCGCGCCCATGGTCAGCTGGATGGCCGTGCGCACCACGCTGGACTCCAGCAACGGGCGCATGTGGCGCTTGATGATGGCCTTGGTGCGATAGGAACGCGGGCCGGTCAGCACTTCCGCCATGACATTGCGCAGGTTGACGATTTCCAGGGTGCTGACCGCGGAGAACTGGTCGGCGACCTCGTCCTTGCGGCGCATGAACAGGCCGTGGATGCAGTAGGGGCCGATCCAGATCGGCTCGACGGGCCGGAAGATGATGTTCAGCGCCAGCCAGTTGGTGACATAGCCGACCAGGAAGCCGAACACCGGCATGACCCAGTTTTCCGGATGTAAATAGTAGACGGCCATTTGCACGAGGCCGAAGAGAAAGCCCAGGTACGCCCCCGAGCGCACCACGAAGGACAGCTCGGCATGGCCGACTTGCTTGAAGATGTAGACCAGCAGCCTGGTGTTGCGCTGCATCATGCCCACCACCATCTCGCGTAGATCGACCAGCTCCTCGATGTTGGCGGCCATGTCGTCGACGATGTTGTCCATGATGTCGGGGATCTGGCGGCGCGCCCGGGCATAGACGCGCTTCTTGACCATGATGGGCACGTTTTCCCAGAGCACCTCGTTGCGCTCGCTCATGATCTCGTCGACATAGTCTTCCATGTCGGCGTTGATGGTGCGGGTGATGTGCTCGGCGATCTTCTCCGGCTCCATCTGCCGGAACATTTCCGACAGCGGCGCCAGCCGGGACAGGGAGTTGTCGACCACGATGCCGGCCATCTTGCCGGCCTTGGCGGGAATGATGCCCTGCCAGCCGAGCCTGAGGCTGCCGAGCCGGATGCCGGTGAATTCGAGCGGCCGGAAGGTCATCTCGATGGCGACCCAGTTGGTCAGCCAGCCGACGAAGGCCGCCACGAAGGGAATGGCGATGAAGGACCAGAAGTCCGGACGCTGGTAGATGCCCAGCAGCACGTCGTTCAATGCCATGGTTGATCCGGCAAGGCGAGATAACGGGTAAAACAGGGGAAAAAGCCGCTCAAGACAGCCCGTCGGAGTATACACAGAAAGGCCATTGTAGAAGTTCGGCAGCACGCTAGAATGGCCCATTCCGTGTTCCGCCGCTTCATGGGCGAGACTCCAGGCAGGGCGTTTCGATGATGTCAGAAGAACAATTCGAAGAAGATCGGGAGCACCCGCACAAGCCTGTCACGCTGGCCCAGGAGCTCTGGCTGGGCATGCTCGAAAGCCTGCTCAACAGTTTCATCGACCTCGATCCCGAGACCCGCCAGCAGGTGCGCGAGCACAACGGCCTGATCGTGCGCATCAAGACCGTCAACCCGCACATGATGTGCTACATGCATTTCACCAGCGAAGGCATCGAGCTCTCCGGCGATACGCCGGGCCCGGCCAAGGTGCGTGTCACCGGCCCCATGCTGACCCTGCTGTCGACACTGACCGGCCGCCATGCGCTGGACGAGAACGGCAACATCCGCATCTGGGGCGACAGCAGCGAAGTGGCCTGGCTGACCGACCTGCTCAACGGCTTCAATCTGCGCACATCGGCACAGCGCTGGCTGCGTCAGCATCTGAACGTGCCCGAACTGTGGCAGAAGATCCGCCGCAGCGACCCGAGCTGGATATCCGACCTCATGCCCATGCCGGGCATGATGCGCGAGGCGCTGCAGGAGATCCGCGCCCTGCGCAAGAGCCTGGATCAGCAGCAGGAGACCTGGCGCGAGCAGCAGCAGGCCTGGCAGCAGCAAAGGCGCTGGGACATGGGCATGGTGGTGGTGATCATGGCCGCGCTGTTGCTGGCCTTGCTGCCGGGCGCGAACCTGGCGGAACGACTGGCCTGGTTCGACGGCCAGCGACTGGTCAGCCTGGGGCTGGGACTGGCACTGGTGGCCAGCCGCTTCTGGCGACGCTGAGCCGCATCGGGCCCGGCGTCACCCTTCCCTCTTTCTTACTTGCGCTTGCGGCCGAGCAGATTCTGCAGGCCTTCGTTGAGCAGCTCGCCGCCCGAACGCGCGGCCTTCCAGGTGGTATCACGCAGCTCTTCATCCTGACGGGTCTCCGACAGGCTCTCGATGACCGCGCGCTTGACGCGCACTTCCACCGTGCGCGCGATCGACTCGTGCAGCGCATCGATCTGCTGCTCCCACAGCGGCGCGCCCTGGCGACGCAGCCACCAGCGCAGAATGGCCAGGGTCAGGATGCTCGACAGGATGGCGGTACCCAGCATCTGCAGAATCAGCATGTTCTTAATACTCGAAGGACGTGAAAACGACGCGATTGTAGCGCGGAAGCCCGGCTATACAAGCCGTGATGGCGCTGGGTAATATGCCGCGACGCCAAGGGAGCCGGACATGATCACGATTGAAATCACCAACCTGGACGAGCTGGTGCGCGAACACAGAGGTTCGCTGTCGGCCATGCTGGGCAAGCTGGTGACGGATGTCGAGGGTGAGGTCGAGCGCATCCTGATTCAGGAGCTGAAGCGGGAATTCGAGCACCGCGGCATTCAGGCCAACATCTGCAGCATTGGCGGTATCAACCTGCGCCGCTTCGTCACCAGCAACCTGCCCTCGAACTGAGCGGCAGGCCGCCGCCAGCTACAACAGCAAGTTACAGCCGTACGTCACAGCCGCGAGATCAGTGCCCGCAGGTCGGCCAGTGCCTTGTTGGTTTCTTCCGGCGCGAAGCCGCCGCAGCGCACACCCAGGCCAGGAGCGAAGACACCCGCTTCCATCACCCGGATCTCGGCCAGCGAGAACGGCTCGCCGGTGGTCAGCAGGCCCTCTTCCAGCCAGCTCTGCAAGGACGCGATCAGCGGCATGTGGCTGACCACGATCAGCTCTTCCACGCTTTCGCGCATGATCAGCGAAATGGCCTGTTCGGCGCGCAGCGGATCGCCCTCCGGCGACAGCACCTCGAGAATGTCCACTTCCTTCAGGCCCAGCGTCTGCTGCACCACGCGCGCGGTCTGGCGGGCGCGGCAGAGCGGGCTGGCGATCAGGCGCGTGGGACCGCTGACCTGCTGGCAGAGCCAGTCCGCCGCTGCCTGCGCCTGTGCCCAGCCAAGCTCGGTCAGCTCGCGCAGGTCATCCTCGCGGGCCTCGGCTTCGGCTTCGGCATGACGCAGCAGATAAAGGCGCATGTCAGTCCTCGCCCGGCTTGGGCAATACAAACTCGACGTCGCTGCTCTGGCTCGACAGCATCATGGCCAGCACCACGTCATAAAGGCTGCGGCCATTGAATATGATCTCATAAAGCCCGCTCACCAGCGGCATGCGTATGCCCAGTTCGTCGGCCTTGTGCTTGACCATCTGGATGGTGTTGATGCCTTCCGCTGTCTGCTCCAGCTCCTCGACGATCTCCTCCAGGGTCTGGCCCTGGCCTATGGCGAGACCGACCTGGAAGTTGCGGCTGAGCGTGGATGAACAGGTGGCGATGAGGTCGCCTACCCCGGCCAGGCCGAGGAAGGTCAGCGGGTTGGCGCCGAGATGCACGGCGAAGCGGCTCATTTCCGCCAGCGAGCGGGTCAGCAGCATGGCGCGGGCGTTCTCGCCGAGCTTGTGGGCAGCGGCCATGCCGGAGGCGACGGCGTAGATGTTCTTGAGCGCGCCGCTGAGTTCGACGCCATAGACATCGGTGTTGGAGAAGACGCGGAAGAACGGCGACGACAGCACGGCATGGACAGTATCGCGCAGGTCTTCGTCATGACTGGCGATGACGGTGCCGGCGAGCTGGCGCGCCATGATTTCCTTGGCCAGGTTGGGACCGCTGATGACGCCGATGCGCTCCAGCCCGGACTCCTCGTGCAGGATCTCGCTCATCAGCGCGAAGCTGTCCTTCTCGATGCCCTTGGTGGTGCTGACCAGCATCTGCTCGGGGCGGAAGGCCGGCTTGGCAGCCTTGACCACGGAGCGGAAGGCCTTGCTCGGAATGGAGACGAAGATCAGATCGGCGGCGGCGACCGTGGCCAGCAGATCATCGCTGAACTGCAGGTCGGGGCTGAGGGCGAAACCGGGCAGGTAACGGGTGTTCTCGTGGCTCTCGCGCATGTCGGCGAGCTGCTGCGGATCACGCAACCAGAGAGTGGTGGCATGACCGTTGCTGGCCGCGAGATTGGCAATCACGGTACCGAAGCTGCCGCCACCGAGTACCGCGACCTTGAATTGAGGCATGTGAAGTTCCTTGGATGACGCTGCCGGGAAAAAGCACCGGGAAACCGGAAACAGGTGACCGGATTATACCGGCCACCTGCCCTGCGCCAAGGAATTCTGTCGGACGATCCGGCTTGCTCGCCGCGGGTTTTCAGGCCCGCCGGCGCGATTGCTCAAAGACCCTGCAACAGTCGCTGCACGCGCTGCACATAAGCCGCCGGATCCTCCAGCTGGGCTCCCTCGGCCAGCGCGGCCTGATCGAGCAAAACCTGTGCAAGATCGGCGAAGCGGGCCTCGTCGCTTTCGCTGGCGAGACGGTCGATCAGACGGTGCGTCGGATTGATCTCGAGTATCGGCTTTACCTCCGGCAGCTTCTGGCCGGCCGCCTCCATGAGCTGACGCATCTGGAAGCCGGGATCGAAGGCATCCAGCACCAGGCAGGTCGGCGACTCGCTGAGGCGGTTGGTGATGCGCACCGACTTCACGCGCTCGCCGAGCACCTGCTGCAGACGCGCGACCACGGTCTCGGCCTGCTGCGACTGCGCCTCGCTGAGCTCTGGCTCGGCACTCTCGCCCTCGGCGACCGCGATTTTCGCGAGATCGACCTCACCCTTGCCGATGTGCTGCAGCTTCCTGCCGTCGAACTCGGTGAGATGGCTCATCATCCACTCGTCGATGCGGTCGGTGAGCAGCAGCACCTCGACGCCCTTCTTGCGGAAGATCTCCAGATGAGGGCTCTGGCGCGCCGTGGTGTAGTTGTCGGCGGTCAGGTAATAGATGGTGTCCTGGCCTTCCCTGAAGCGCGCCACATAATCGGCCAGCGCCACCGTGGCGGCACCCTCGCCGTGGCTGCTGGAGGCGAAGCGCAGCAGTTTGGCCACCTTGTCCTTGTTGGCAAAGTCCTCGCCCACACCTTCCTTCAGCACCTGGCCGAAGGCGGCCCAGAACTTCGCATAGGCCTCGCCGTCATCCGCCAGCTTGGCGAGCATGTCGAGGCTGCGCCGGGTCAGCGCCGACTTCATGCTGTCGATGATCTCGGACGACTGCAGCAGCTCGCGCGAGACATTCAGCGGCAGGTCGTTGGAGTCGACCACGCCCTTGATGAAGCGCAGGTAGAGCGGCAGGAACTGCTCGGCGTCATCGCGGATGAACACGCGCTGCACATAGAGCTTGAGGCCGCGCACGCCATCGCGCTGATAGAGGTCGAACGGCGCGCGTCCCGGCACATAGAGCAGCGAGGTGTATTCGAGCTTGCCCTCGACCTTGTTGTGGCTCCAGCTCAGCGCATCCTCGAAGTCGTGGGCGATGTGCTTGTAGAAGGCCTGGTACTCGTCATCCTTGATCTCGCTGCGCGGGCAGGTCCAGAGCGCCCTGGCCTGGTTGATGACCTCGTAGGCACCGGCCTCGGCAGCGCCCTCCTTGTCTTCCGCCGGCTGGCGCAGGTGCACCGGCAGCGCGATGTGCTCGGCGTACTTGTTGATGATGCCGCGCAGGCGCCAGGCGTCGGCGAACTCGCGGGCGCTGTCGCGCAGATGCAGGGTGATGCGGGTGCCGCGCTGCGCCAGCTCGGCGGCCTCGACGGTGAATTCGCCGGTGCCTTCCGACTCCCAGCGCACACCCTCGCCGGCGCTCAGCCCGGCGCGGCGGCTTTCCAGCGTGACACGGTCAGCGACGACGAAGGCGGAATAGAAGCCGACGCCGAACTGGCCGATGAGCTGGCTATCCTTCTTCTCGTCGCCGCTGAGGCTGCCGAGGAACTCGGCGGTGCCGGAGCGGGCGATGGTGCCGAGGTTGTGCACGACCTCGTCGCGGCTCATGCCGATGCCGTTGTCACGCAGGGTGATGGTGCCGGCGTCGCTGTCGACATCCAGCCAGATGCCGAGCTCGGGGTCGTCGGCCAGCAGCTCGGGCTGCGACAGTGCCTCGAAGCGCAGCTTGTCGGCGGCGTCGGAGGCATTGGACACCAGCTCGCGCAGGAAGATCTCGGGGTTGCTGTAGAGCGAATGGATCATCAGATGCAGCAGCTTGGAGACCTCGGCCTGGAAGCCCATGGTTTCGCGCTGAGGAGAATTTTCTTGTGTCGTGCTCATGGGTGATCACCTTCGGAAATGGCGAGTTGAAACGGCATAGTGGCCTGACAGTGATATGGAGACGGCAGGCGAAAACTCAAGGCCTGCCATTCGTCGCCAAAATGAGCGACCGATGGGTTCCGTAGCGATGGAAAGCGTCTACACTCGGTCCATCCCTGGCCTTCGCGGACAGGGGGCGATCTATAACAAGAGGGTCACATCATGAAGAAGATTCTGGCTGTTGTGCTGCTGTCCGGCATGAGTGCTGTCGCTTTCGCGGATCCCGATGTCGGCTGCGGCGCCGGCACCATCCTCTGGGCCGGCCAATCCGGCGTAGTGCCCAAGGTTCTCGCCGCCACCACCAACGGCACCCTGGGCAACCAGACGTTCGGTATCTCCACCGGCACCCTGGGTTGCCAGCAGAACGGCGCCATCACCTCCCGTGTCCGCCTGACCATGTACACCGGCTCCAACATCGAAAAACTGGCGCGCGACATGTCCGTCGGCCAGGGCGAAAGCCTGAACGTGCTCGCTGATCTCATGGGCGTTCCGCAGACCGACAAGCCGGCCTTCTTCCAGGCCGCGCGCGACAACTTCGGCACGATCTTCGCGCCGCAGAACGAAACCGCCGGCCAGGTGCTCGACGCACTCAATGCCGTCATGGCCCAGGACGCCCAGCTCGCTGGTTACGTCAAGGCCTGATCCGGCTCGCCGGACCCGGACGGAGCCCTGCCCAGGCAGGGCTCTTTCTTTTCTGCCTCCCCCGACTCGTACGGAAATCTGCCGATGGGGCCGTCCCGCGTGAGCATGATCCGCAATATCCCGCTGCCGGCGCTCTGCCTGGCCCTGCTGTCCGCCATCCTGATCCAGCCCGCCGCCCGCGCCGACAACGGCAGCGACCTCGTCTCGCTGGCCGCCAACCCGTACTGGCAACGCCTGCTGCGCGACCCGACGCCGGATGACGGCCATTACGCCAGTGCCGTCAGCAAGCCCGGTTTCTTCCTCACCGCCCACGGTAGCCACGATGCCGCCGCCGAACTCGGCGCCGAACTCGCCGCCTTCGCCGCCGTGCCGACCGGCAAGCCCGACGAACAGCCGGCCTGCCGCTTTCCGGCCCGCCGGCGCTGGCTCGCGGAACAGCTGCCAGCAGTCGCCGCCGGCTGGCCCAAGGCCGACTGCCCGGCCCTGCAGACCTGGCTACAGGCACTGGACACCGCCCAGATCACCCTGGTCTTCGCCAGCGACTACCTGAACAACCCGTCATCCATGTTCGGCCACACCCTGCTGCGCCTGGATGCCCATACGCAGAGCGACGACACCCGCCTGCTCGCCTACGCCATCAACTACTCGGCGCAGACCAATACCAGCAACGGCCTGGAATTCGCCGTCAAGGGCCTGACCGGCGGCTATCCCGGCGCCTTCTCGCTGCTGCCCTATTACGAGAAGGTCAAGGAATACAACGACTGGGAAAGCCGTGACCTCTGGGAGTACGAGCTCAACCTCAAGCAGGCCGAGGTCGACCGCATCGTGCTCACCCAGTGGGAGTGGCGCGAGGTCACCGCGCCCTACTACTTCCTCTCGCGCAACTGTTCCTACGAGCTGCTCGGCCTGATCGAGATGGCGCGTCCCGGCCTGCGCCTGCAGGACAAGTTCCCGGTCGATGCCATCCCCACCGATACCCTGCGCGCCGTGCTCGCCCAGCCCGGCCTGCTCAAGCGCGTGACCTGGCGCGCCGCCAGCGGCACCCGCCAGCAGACCGATCTGGCACGCAACGACCACGCCACCAACCGCACCGCGCTGGCACTCATGGACGACCCGGACAGTCCGCTGCTGGCCACGCTGACACCGACGCAGCAGGGCCAGGCGCTGGAAACCGCCTACGATGACCTCTACAGCCGCTATGTCGCACGCGAGGTCTCGCGTGAAACGGCGCCGCCGCGCCTGCGCCGGCTGCTGACCCTGCGCAGCCAGGTGCCGGTGCCTGATCAGCGCGTCGAGCCCGTGCGCCCGGCCGTCGATCCCGCCAACGGTCACGGTACGCGCCGTATCGGCCTCGGCTTCGGCCGCGATGACGAGAACTACGCCACCCTGCACTTCCGCCCGGCCTATCACGACTGGCTGGATGCCAGCGCCGGCTATCGCGAAGGCGCCCGTATCGACTTCCTCAGCGGCACGCTGCGCGTCAGCGAGTCCGGCCTCGGCATAGAGGATGCCAGCGTGGTCGCCATCGACTCTCTGGCGCCGGCCAACGCCCTGCGCCAGCCGCTGTCGTGGTCGGTGCGTCTCGGTGTCGACCAGGCCCTCGGCGATCGTCCCGGCGATGACCGTCATCACGGCATGGCGGTGTTCGAGGGCGGCGGCGGCATTGCCGTGCCTGCCGGCCAGGCCATCTGCCATGCCCAGTCGCACAGCGACGTGCGCGGCAGCCACGGCCTAGACAAGGGCTGGGAGATCGGCAGCGGTGCCCGCCTCGGCTGCACCGGACCGATCAGCCTGCTGTCGGGCGCGGCTCCGGGCGGCGCACGTTGGCTGCTCGAGACGCGCAGCCTGTACCGCTGGCCGGATGCCGGTTGGGGCCACGAGCTGCGCAGCGGCCTGCAGATGCCGCTGCCCGGTCTGCCCGAGCAGGCGCTGCGTCTGGAATTCCGGCGTGAATGGCGCGATCAGGCCCTGAGCACATTCAGCCTGGCCTGGCTGCGCTATTTCTGAGCACCTATTTATGAAGCTGCGCCGGATCAGCTAATATTCCCGTCCGGCTCACCGCCACCCACCCTTTTTGAAGGTTTCTGACATGCAAATCGCCCAAGACAGCGTTGCCCTGATCGACTACACCCTGACCAACGACGAGGGCGATGTCATCGACAGCTCCGCCGGTGGCGAACCGCTGGCCTACCTGCACGGCCACCACAACATCATTCCGGGCCTGGAAAAGGCACTGGTCGGCAAGGTTGTCGGCGACAGCCTGAAGGTCAGCATCGAGCCGGCCGAAGGCTACGGCGAACTCAACGAAAGCCTGATCGAAGTGGTGCCGAAGCACCTCTTCTCCGGCGTCGACCAGATCGAAGTCGGCATGCAGTTCCATGCCCAGACCGGTCAGGGCATGCAGGTCATCACCGTGACCGCCGTCGAAGGCGACGAAGTCACCGTTGACGGCAACCACCCGCTGGCCGGCCAGACCCTGCACTTCGACGTCACCGTCAAGGAAGTGCGCGCGGCCTCGGCTGAAGAGCTGGAGCACGGTCACGTGCACGGCACCGGTGGTCACCACCACTAAGCAGAGCCGGCTTCCGGTTCCGCGAAAAAGCCCGCCTAGTGCGGGCTTTTTTCATGCTGCCCGGGCGATCCGGCCTTTAGCGGACAGGCTGTGCCGGCCGCTTGCAGATAGCCAGCCACACCGGCTCGCTCACGCTGCAGGAAATCCTCCACGGCGGCATGCAGGCCACGATGGCGCAGCAGATGCCAGGAGCTGGTGAGCACCGGCTCGAAGCCGCGGATCAGCTTGTGCTCGCCCTGGGCACCGGCATCGAAATAGCGGAAGCCGCCGGCAATGGCGTGCTCTATGCCCTGATACAGACAGGCCTCGAAGTGCAGCAGAGGCACATCCTCCAGCGCCCCCCAGTAGCGCCCGTACAGGGTCTCGCTGCCGGCGAGGAAGAGCGCCATGGCGATCAGCTCGCCGGCACGCTCGACGCAGAGCACCCGCACCACATCCGGCATGGTCTGGAAGATGCGATCGAAAAACGCCGACGTCAGATACGGATGCTGCCCGCGCACATGGTAGGTGTTGGCATAGCAAGCGTAGATCCCTGCCCGCAGGGCGGCATCGCAGTCACCACCCTGGCGCCAGACATAGTCCAGACCGGCCGCCGCCAGCCGCTTGCGCTCCTGCCGGATTTTCTTGCGCCGGTCGGCGGTGAGCTGCGCGAGAAAGTCGTCAAAGTGCGCGTAGCCGCGCTGCTGCCAGCGGAACTGGCAATCGTGGCGATGCAGCCAGCGCGGGTCGGCAGCGAACAGGCTGTCGTTGCCGGCATTGGTGAAATTGACGTGCAGCCCGGCCACCCCATGCCAGTCGGCATGCACGGGCAAAGCCGCCAGCAGCGCGCGCGCATCCTCTTCCGCACCGAGCACGCGCGGCCCCGTGACCGGGCTGAACGGCACCGCCGACAGCCATTTCGGGTAGTACGGCAAACCCGCGCGCAGCGAGGCCTCGGCCCAGTCCTGATCGAACACGTACTCGCCACGCGAATGCTGCTTCAGCCAGCCGGGCATGGCCGCGGCCAGCGTACCGTCAGGGCGCTGCCACACGGCATGCGCCGACAGCCAGCCGGTACCCGCGCCAACACAACCCGTCTGCTCCAGGGCCGAAAGAAAGGCATGCGCGAGAAAGGGCTGATCGGGCGGCAGCAAGGCATCCCAGTCGGCGGCGGCAATGGTGTCCAGGCTGTCGATGCGGCGCAACGTGGTCATGGCTGGCGCGCAGGCAGGGTCGGCCGTATCGGCCACGGTTGCGGCAGCGGCGGCCGCACCTCGCCGAGGGCGAAGCGATGGATGGCGTCGCTGACCAGCGCCGTCCGCGTATGGTGCGGGGCATGGCCGGTGTTCGGCAGCAGCAGTACCTGGGCCTGCGGAATCACCGGCAGCAGACGGCGGCCATGATTCCAGAACGGCACCAGGGTGTCCGACTCGCCATGAATGATGAGCAGCGGCAGGCGGATCTCGTTGTAATGCGGGCTGAGCGTCTGCATGTATTCACTGAGCATGTTCATGTCGCGCACATTGATCAGGTAGCTGCGCGGACGCAAGGCCAGCGCCAGGCCGCTGCGCTCGACCTGACCGGCAGGCACCGCATCGGGCGCGAATACCTCGGAGAGACCGTCGGCCAGCATGAAGCGCCCCAGAGGCTGCACCAGAGTCCAGGCAAAAAGTTCGTTGAGCCCCGGCACCTTGCCCAGGCTGTAGGTCCAGTGCAGCGGCCCGGCCCAGTGCCCGGCGACACCGCTGATGAGCACGCCGCCGGCAATGCGCTGCGGCATGTCGACCATGGCCGACATCACCACCGAGCCGGCCCAGGAGTGCCCGACCAGCACCGGCTTGTGCACGCCCAGCGCGTCGGCGGCATCGAGCAGCAGCGTCGCCACCCTGGACGGATTCAGCCACTCCGGCTCATCCGGGCGCTCGCTGTAGCCATAGCCCGGCCTGTCAAAAGCGATGACACGATGCGACTTCGCCAGCACCGGCAGAATGCTGCTGGTGAATTCACGCAGGTTGGAGCTGGCGCCATGCACCAGCACGATGGCCGGCCCCGGGCCCTCGCCTGCCATCACGTAATGCAGCCTGACACCATCGACAGTGACGAACTTGCCGACCGGGCCGCTCTGCTCCGACTGCAAGATCCCTATGCACGACACCAGGGTCAGCAGCAGCAGGACAGAGAGGACGACATACGACACACGCTTCATGACCGGACGCTCGAAAATTTCCTGCACTATGGTGAAGGAATGCCGCGCTGCCAAGCAGACAATCCGCCCACCGCCGGACAGGCATGAAAAAGCCCGCGCAAGGCGGGCTTTTTCATGCGCTGGCCTGGCTTCAGTTACCGAACAGCCAGCCCAGGATTCCACCGCCGGATTCCTTCTTCTCCGGCTCGGCCTGGGTCGTCTGGGCCTGCGCGGAAGCACTGGCATCGACACCCGCCGAAGTCTGGCCGGCGCTCACGCCCACACCACCGCCAACACTGGCGCCAGTCGAATCGGAGCCGGCAGCGGCACCACCTTCCACGCTGACACCGGCAGCGGGCACACCCAAATGAATGCCTCCATGGCTCTGCAACGCTTCAGCAGCGAGGGTCACAGTCGGAACAGCTGTGAGCGCGATGCTCATCAACATCAGGATCGAACGGGACATTCGGAATTCCTCCAGGAAAGAAACATTCACGTAGCCGCACTCGCACGGTGGCATCGAGCACGGCTACAGAAAGTCTCAACGCGGCGCCCCGGATTGAGTTGACCCCGCCGCCTCAGGCCGCCGGCACGTGGCTGGTGGTGACGTCGGCGATGATGCGGCCGTCATCACCGATGACCGTGGTGCGCACCACGCTCAGGCGCCTGCCCTTTTTCACAAACACGGAAGTGGCGAGAAAACTGCCCTCACGCTGGTTGCCGAGCAGATTGGCATTGAGGTTGATGGCCAGCGGGAAGCCGCTCTGACCCTTTTCGGCATCCGCCGCCCCGAGCGCCAGCACGGTCGCGCAGACATCGGCGAACCACAACGTGGCGCCGGCGTGCGCGGTGCCATAGGGATTGAGGATGCCCTCCTGAACCGGCATGCGCCCCACCACCTTGTCCACCGCCTGCTCGATGATCTCGAATTCGATAGTTCCCGCGACCTTCATGTCTGTCTCGCTGTGCTGATACCAGGCTCCGACTATAAGCCAGGTGCCGGGCGGCCGTAGCCCCATGGGGATGTCGGGGGAAGAGGAAAAGCAGAACTTGGGGGCTGCTAACAAGCCAAAGCTGACAGATGCAGTGCCGCCTAGGAGCCGATTGCGTGATTGTTGGTGCGCTGGCATGCTCAAGGCTGGAGAATTTACGGTACTTTCCGGAGGGGGGTGCATCTCCCCTTTCTTCGTCTTATTACAGCATGCAAAAATTATCATGCAGCCAACGTCAACACCATTTGCGACACGACTTAATTCAAGCGTGAAACCACCATGAGAGCTTTGCGTTGACTCAAAGAGCGGACCTCAACATCGCCCGCGCCGGCGAGTTCTTCATGTATTGCCTTTGGCTGCAAGGACAAATGGCAGATCTGCTGATTTTCAGACTCCACCCGGAGTGGATTGGTCCATTTGCGGCTATGCCTGCGAAAGTCCCTCAGCACGTGGTGACCCTCAGGGCTGAGTACTGGAGTAAGGACTTTGGGCCAGTCCGTCAGGAATTCGAGAAGCAGTTTCGAGATCTCATGTCAGATAACGATCGGGACGATCTCAAGGCCATCTACCATTTGCGGAATGCCATCGCCCACTGCCATGTCTCAATCGGTCGCGACTACCTATTATATCGACCGGCGCGTGGAGCAAAGGTCGAACAGGAGATTGCAAACACTCTAGGACTCAAGCCCGTTCCGGATCAGGCGAACCCAACCATGATGACCATGCGGCTATATCGGGACGCCGAGTATCTCCACGAGTTCGGTCGCATTCAGCGACTCGACGAGCAGTGCTTCAAGGTCATCGCTGCTGCGCTAGGTGTACCACATGGACGCATTCGCTAGCTGTTGGTCTAACAACACGCGGCACTGGACGGCCCTGCCTCCGCGGCTTCGCCGCTCCGGCAGGGCAGCCGGTGAGAGCCAGGCTACTCTTCAGCATGCATAACATACGGTTTGTTGCCCATCTCGACATCCTTGGAATGTCATCAATCGTTGAGCGCGATGCCGATGCCGCGTGGGAGCTCTTGTCTGACTTGGTTGCAGTCAGAGATAAAACTAATGGATTGGAGCTTGAGTTTCTTGACACGAAGGAGCGCATAGCTGTTTCTGACGCAATATCGTCAGTTACTTTCTCGGACACTATATTGCTGTTCACAAAAGGTAATTCCGACACCGATTTGCGCTGTCTCATCGTGCTCGTTACCGAAATTTTTCAACTAGCGCTGTACAAGTGCGTTCCGATACGCGCTGGAATTTCCTTGGGGACGTTTTACTTCAATTTAGAAAAATCTATGTATGCTGGGCCAGCACTTGTTGATGCCTATAAAGTGGGTGAATCAGCCCAATGGCTGGGAATTACGCTGTCTAGCACCGTGCAAAAAATAGCCTCTGAGCTGAATATGACCAGCGGAATTAGTAAGGTTGTTGTCCCTTGGCAGTTGCCATTAAAGGAGGAAACAAAAATCTGCCATGTAATTAACTGGCCCGCTGTAATAGCGCACAACTTCAAAATCCTTCCACCGTTGTCTTTCGCTCAATTCTATCAGCTGTTTGAGCATAGATTTGGCCTAGCTCAACAACTACCGAGTGAAGTACTAGCCAAGTACAGGAACACTGTTGAATTCATTAATACGATGCTCAGTCGTCATGGCAGAGCCTGACTCTAGTTGCACAGCCCGCCTAAATTTACGTTAGGCGATTTTCGCACCTGAGAAGGATAGATATAAATGACAAACGACCGCCCCTTAGTGCCGAAAGATATTCAAAGGGAAGTCCTTATTCGAAGTCGTCGTCGGTGTTGCCTTTGTTACGGGCTGAAAGGGAATTTTGATGAGCGCATCGGCCAAATTGCCCACATTAATCGAAATCGCTCCCACAACACCCTCGACAATCTTGCATGGCTATGTTTTGAGCACCACTCTCTATACGACTCCACCACGAGACAGCACAAGAACTACCAGCCCTATGAACTGAAAAAATATCGAGATAGGCTATACAGCGTCATCGCCACAAGTTCGGTGCTTGGGCCAGAATCGCTCGGTGAATACATCGCTACAGAACGCTCGTCTCACGTAATCAAGTTACCAGACAGAGTAATCGTAATTTTTGACTGGCCAATGCGCTGCACACCAACCCTGTATCTGTTTCCCCGTGGTGTAGCAGAAGGACCCGACGTGCAAATCGATCAGTGGACTGCACGCGGCTTTCAAATGGTATTCAAAAGGCCGCTTTCAATACCAGAATTCGCATTCTTCGCCGATGCATCTCCGCACGAATACAGCACGGAGGCGAGCTTGGAAAAAGAAGAGTGGAAGAAATCCGTAGGCTACGATGCACCTAAATTATGAAGCAATGGCGATAGCAGTCAGTTGCACATCTCTGCTTCTAGCTGAAAGCGATCATGCACTTAGGTCCCTCCTCGCCCTAGCGACCGAAGCACCCACCCCTTCCGTCAGCGCTCGATCACAATGACATGCGCCTGTATCTTGCCGTCCACCACCCCTGACCCGAAGCGCTGGACGAGTGCCGCCGTCGCCATGTCGGTGGCTGCTTCGAGCCGTCCCGCATCACGTGCCTCGATTTCATTCCGGAGCGGCGTTCCCTGGCAGTACGCCACTGCCACCACGCGCGCCGATTCCGCCCTGCTGCGCACGGCCACGGTCGCCATCTCGGCCGGTCGGGCAAACCCGCCCTTCACCAGGTCCTCAGCTATAACCGCGCGGTCGTGGTAACCCGAAGGGATACGGACCAGAAAAAGTGGAGGGTCATCGGGAAAGACGGACGCCAATGCCGTCGTCACGGTATCCGCGAACTCATTGTCTTCAATGCGGTCCCAGACATTGAAAATGAAGACACCCCCGGGACGCAGCACGCGGCGGGCCTCGGCAAAGGCCCTGGGCTTGTCGGGAAAGAACATGGCACCGAACTGGCAGATCACGGCGTCAAACGACTCATCGGGAAAAGGCAGCTGCATGGCATCCGCCTGGCGCCACTCGACCTCGCGCGAGGTCCCGACCAGAGCGGCCTGATCCAGCATGGCCTGATTCAGGTCCGTGGCCACGATGCTGACACCGGCATCGAGCGCGGACGCCAGGGCGCGCGTCACGACGCCCGTGCCGGCAGCGACTTCGAGCACGCGGGAAAGGTTGCGCGAGCGCAGCCGGTTTATCAGGTCTGCGGCATACGGCTCGAAGAGCAGAGGCACCAGATACCTTTCGTAGATCTGTGGTATCGCACCCGCAAAGACTTTATCGGCGTCGGCCATGGCGATCTCCTGAGAGCTGCGCAATACGCTTTGACACACGAGCTTATGCCCTGCCCCTCGGAGTCGTCACTATTGCAGCGCGTTTTCAGACAAACAGCTCATGGATCGGGAGGAAAGTGTGGGAGGGGGTGCTTTGGAAAACCGTGCGAGGCAGGGATGCCGAGCCCGAGCCCCCAGGGACGGGTTCACGGCGGGTTTTCCAAAGCACCCCCTCCCACACTCTCCTACCCCGCGCCCATGAAAAAGCCCGCACTAGGCGGGCTTTTTCATGTCACCGAACTACAGCAGGAATTACTTCCAGCCGGTCAGCTCGGCAATGGCGGCACCCAGCATGGCCGGGTTCGACACCGTCTTCACGCCAGCGGCCTGGAGCGCGGCGAACTTCTCGTCAGCCGTGCCCTTGCCACCGGAGATGATGGCGCCGGCGTGGCCCATGCGCTTGCCGGCCGGAGCCGTGACACCAGCGATGTAGGAAGCCACCGGCTTGGTCACGTGAGCCTTGATGAACTCGGCAGCCTCTTCTTCAGCCGAACCGCCGATCTCGCCCACCATGATGATGGCTTCGGTCTGCGGGTCGTTCTGGAACAGGGCCAGCGCGTCGATGAAGGTCATGCCCGGGATCGGGTCGCCGCCGATGCCGATGCAGGTCGACTGGCCGAAGCCGAGGTCGGTGGTCTGCTTGACGGCTTCATAGGTCAGCGTGCCCGAACGGGACACGATGCCGACCTTGCCCGGCAGGTGGATGGAACCCGGCATGATGCCGATCTTGCACTCGCCCGGCGTGATGATGCCCGGGCAGTTCGGCCCGATCAAACGCACGCCACCCTTGCGCAGGATGTATTCCTTGACGAAGAGCATGTCGATGGTCGGCACGCCTTCGGTGATGCAGACCACCAGCTCGATGCCGGCATCGACGGCTTCCAGGATCGAGTCCTTGGCGAACGAGGCCGGAACGTAGATCACGGAGGCGTTGGCGCCGGTCTTCTCGACGGCTTCACGCACGGTGTCGAACACCGGCAGGCCGAGGTGCGTGGTACCGCCCTTGCCCGGGGTGACGCCACCAACCATGTTGGTGCCGTAGGCGATCGCCTGCTCGGTGTGCAGCGTACCCTGCGAGCCGGTGATGCCCTGGCAGATCACTTTCGTGCTTTTGTTGATCAGGACACTCATGTTCAGGCTCCCACAGCTTTGACAACGAGCTCGCCCGCTTCGTTCAGCGAGGCGGCCGGAATGATGTTGAGACCGGATTCGCGCAGCTTGGCGGCACCCAGTTCGGCGTTGTTGCCTTCGAGACGGACCACGACCGGCACCTTGACGCCGACTTCCTTCACGGCGCCGATGATGCCTTCGGCAATCATGTCGCAACGAACGATGCCGCCGAAGATGTTGACCAGCACGGCCTGCACGGAATCATCGGAGAGGATGATCTTGAAGGCTTCGGTCACGCGTTCCTTGGTGGCGCCACCGCCGACGTCGAGGAAGTTCGCGGGCTGGCCGCCCTTGAGCTTGATCAGGTCCATGGTGGCCATGGCCAGACCGGCGCCGTTGACCATGCAGCCGATGTTGCCTTCGAGGGCGACGTAGTTCAGTTCCCACTCGACGGCACGACGCTCGCGCTCGTCTTCCTGGCTCGGGTCATACATGGCCTTGAGCTTCGGATGACGGTACAGGGCGTTGGAATCGATGACGATCTTGGCGTCCAGGCAGTGCAGGTTGTCTTCCTTGGTGATGACCAGCGGATTGATTTCCAGCAGGGCCAGGTCCAGGTCGGTGAACATCTTGCCGAGACCCATGAAGATCTTCACGAACTGCTTCACCTGTTCGGCGCTGAGGCCGAGCTTGTAGGCCAGTTCGCGGCCCTGGTAGGCCTGCGGGCCGACCAGCGGATCGATGGCGGCAGTCAGGATCTTTTCCGGGGTTTCGTGGGCGATCTTCTCGATGTCCACGCCGCCTTCGGTCGATGCCATGAAGACGATGCGACGCGTCGCGCGATCAACCACGGCGCCCAGGTAGAGCTCCTTGGCGATGTCGGTGCAGTTCTCGACGAGGATCTTGGAGACCGGCTGACCCTTGGCGTCCGTCTGGTAGGTCACCAGGCGCGTGCCGAGCTGGGCACGGGCGAAGGCTTCGACTTCATCGAGGCTCTTCACCAGCTTGACGCCGCCGGCCTTGCCACGGCCACCAGCATGGACCTGGGCCTTGACGACCCAGAGGTCGCCGCCGATGCGTTCGGCGGCAGCGCGGGCTTCTTCCGGGGTCGAGGCGGCGAAGCCCTTGGACACCGGGAGACCATATTCGGCAAACAGTTGCTTGCCCTGATACTCGTGCAGATTCATCGTGTGATCACCACTCGTTGTGTTGCGCCGGAGGGGATCTCCCCCTGGCTCTCTAAACCGGCATCGACCCGAGGGTCAGACGGCGGAAAATGAACCGGGGGCCTTCAAGGCCCCCAATCAGTTTTACTTGCGCTTGCGTTGAATGGCGTGAATGGCACGGCCATCAACGGACAGCGCGGCTTCATGCACCACTTCCGACAGCGTCGGGTGGGCGAAGCACATCAGCTGCAGGTCTTCGACGCTGGCGCCGAATTCCATGGCAATCAGACCCTGGTGGATGATGTCGCCGGCCGACGGGCCGATGACATGCATGCCGAGCAGGCGGTCGGTCTTGGCGTCAGCCACGAACTTGACGAAGCCCTGGTTGTCGTCGGCAGCGAGCGCGCGGCCGTTGACGGCGAAGGCGAACTGGCCGGACTTGACGTCGAAGCCCTCGGCCTTGGCGCGCTCTTCGCTCATGCCCACCCATGCCACTTCCGGATGGGTGTAGATGACCGAGATCACCAGGTCGTAGTTGAACTGGGCATGGTGGTTGGCGATCAGCTCGGCCGCCATGACACCCTCCTCCATCGCCTTGTGCGCCAGCATGGGGCCGCGCACGAGGTCGCCGATGGCAAAGACACCGGGCACGGAGGCGCGGCACTGGGCATCGACGTGGACGAAGCCGCGTTCATCGAGCGAAATGCCCGAGTCGGCGCTGAGCAGGCCGGTGGTGACCGGACGGCGGCCGACAGCCACGATGAGCTTGTCGAAGGTCTCGCTGTGCTCGCCCTGGGCATCGGTGTAGGTGACCACGACCTGGGCACCCTCGATGCGGGTGGCGGTGACGCGGGCGCCGAGACGGATGTCCAGACCCTGCTTGCCGAGAATCTTCTGGGTTTCCTTGGAGATGGCGCGGTCGGCGACAGCCAGGAACTGGTCCAGCGCTTCCAGCACCACGACATCGGCGCCGAGACGGGACCAGACCGAGCCGAGCTCGAGACCGATGACGCCGGCACCGATGACGCCCATGCGCTTCGGCACTTCCGGGAACTCCAGGGCACCGGTGGAGTCGACGACGATGCCGTCGACCAGCGGAGCAGCCGGAATCTCGATGGGCTTGGAGCCGGAAGCCAGGATCACCGACTTGGCTTCGATGATCTGCACTTCACCTTCATGCGGCGTGAACTCGACGCGCTTGCCGGCGAGCAGCTTGCCGCTGCCCTGCAGCCAGGTGATGCCGTTGCCCTTGAGCAGCTGGGCGATGCCGCCGGTGAGCTGGTCGACGACCTTGTCCTTGCGCGCCAGCATGGCGCCGACATCGAGGCCGATGTCGCCGGTGCTGATGCCGTGGCTGGCATAGCCGGCCTTGAGATCATGGTACTTGTGCGACGAGTCCAGCAGCGCCTTGGACGGAATGCAGCCCACGTTCAGGCAGGTGCCGCCGAGCGACGGCTTGCCCTTGTGAATGCGGCGCTCGATACAGATGACCGACAGGCCCAGCTGGGCAGCACGGATCGCCGCCTCGTAACCGCCCGGGCCGCCACCGATCACCACTACATCTGCTTGTTGCGTCATTTACAAAGCTCTCTTTAGATTTCCAGCAGCAGGCGGGCCGGGTCCTCGACCAGTTCCTTGATCGCGACCAGGAAGCTCACGGCTTCCTTGCCATCGATGAGGCGGTGGTCATAGGACAGCGCCAGATACATCATCGGCAGGATCACGACCTGACCGTTCACGGCCATCGGACGGTCCTGGATCTTGTGCATGCCGAGGATGGCGGTCTGCGGCGGGTTCAGGATCGGGGTCGACAGCAGCGAACCGAAGACACCGCCGTTGGAGATGGTGAAGGTACCACCAGTCATGTCATCGATGGAAAGCTTGCCGTCACGGGCCTTCTTGCCGAACTCCATGACGCCCTTTTCCATTTCGGCAATGCTCATGTGCTCGACGCTGCGCATCACCGGCACCACGAGACCGCGGTCGGACGACACGGCAACGCCGATGTCGCTGTAGCCGTGATAGACGATGTCGTTGCCGTCGATGGAGGCATTCACGGCCGGGAAGCGCTTGAGCGCCTCGACAGCGGCCTTGATGAAGAAGGACATGAAGCCCAGCTTGACGCCGTGCACCTTCTCGAACTTCTCCACGTACTGCTTGCGCAGCTCCATGACCGGCTTCATGTTGACTTCGTTGAACGTGGTCAGCATGGCGGTGGACTGCTTGGCTTCGAGCAGACGCTCGGCAACCTTGGCACGCAGGCGGGTCATGGGCACGCGCTTCTCGACGCGCTCGCCGACAGCCAGCGACAGCACCGGTGCGGCCACTGCGGCCGGAGCCGTGGCCGACGGGGCCGGAGCCGAGGCGACAGCCTGGACATCGGCCTTGGTGACACGACCACCGGCACCGCTGCCGGCGACGGCGGCGAGATCGACACCGGCTTCGGCGGCAGCCTTGCGGGCAGCGGGACCGGCGGCTGCCGGCGCGGCAGCAGCAGCGGTCGGAGCCGGGGCCGGGGCCGGGGCGGCGGCAGGAGCCGCGGCGGCAGCGGCAGCCGAGCCTTCGGTGAAGATGGCCAGAACTTCCTGCGACAGCACGGTGTCGCCTTCGTTCTTCAGCACCTGGCTGATGACGCCATCGGCCGGAGCCACGACTTCGAGCACGACCTTGTCGGTTTCGATGTCGACGATCAGTTCGTCACGCGACACGGCCTCGCCCGGCTTCTTGTGCCAGGTGGCCACGGTGCCGTCGGCAACGGATTCGGGGAATACCGGGGCTTTGATTTCCAGACTCATTTTCTTCTGTTCCTTCTGCTAGGCAGTTCAGGCGCTGGGCACGCCGAGGGCATAAGCGACCAGGGCCGCCTGTTCTTTCGCATGCAAATAGACGGAGCCGCAAGCAGGCGCCGCCGAAGAGGGTCGACCGGCATACCCGATGGTCAGTTCCGGCTTCCACTGGCGCATGACACGCTCCAGATTGTGACGGGTGCTGTACCAGGCGCCCTGGTTCATGGGCTCTTCCTGGCACCAGAACACCTCGACGGCATTCGGATAGGCTGCCAGCGCTTCGATCAGCTTCTTGTCCGGGAACGGATAGAGCTGTTCGACACGCACCAGGGCGGTATCGACCATGTTCAGTTCGCGACGCTTGTCCAGCAGATCGTAATAGACCTTGCCACCGCAGATGACCACGCGCTTGACGCCGGCCGGATCGATGGCGTCGATCTCCGGGATCACGGTCTGGAAGTGGCCGTTGACCAGCGCTTCCAGCGGCGACACCGCCAGCTTGTGACGCAGCAGGCTCTTCGGCGACATGATGATGAGCGGCTTGCGCAGCGGACGCACGGCCTGACGACGCAGCAGATGGAAGATCTGCGCCGGGGTCGACGGCGTGCAGACCTGCATGTTGTGCTCGGCGCACAGCTGCAGGAAGCGCTCCAGACGCGCGGAGGAATGCTCCGGGCCCTGCCCTTCGAAGCCGTGCGGCAGCAGCATGGTGAGGCCGCACAGACGCTCCCACTTGGTCTCGCCGCTGGAGATGAACTGGTCGATCACCACCTGGGCGCCGTTGGCGAAGTCGCCGAACTGGGCTTCCCAGATGATCAGCGAGGCCGGGTTGGTGGTGGCATAGCCGTACTCGAAAGCCAGCACAGCCTCTTCCGACAGCAGCGAGTCGTACATCTCGAAACGGCGCGGCTGCGTGCCGATGTTCTGCAGCGGCGCGAACGGCTGGTTGTCCTTCTGGTTGTACAGAATGGCATGGCGATGCGAGAAGGTGCCGCGACCGACGTCCTGACCGGTGATGCGGATCAGGGTCTTGTCATCGGCCAGCAGCGTGGCATAGGCCATGACCTCGGCGGCACCCCAGTTCAGTTCGAGGTTGCCCGACCACATGCGCTGACGGTCTTCCAGCACCTTCGACACCTGGCGCTGCACGACGAAGCCTTCCGGCAGCGTGCCGAGACGCTTGCCGAGCTCGTTCAGCGTGGCCATGGGCACACCGGTGTCCCACTCGTCGACGACGGCGTGGTTGAGGTAGGGAGTCCAGTCCACGAACAGCGACTTGTTCGGCTCGCGCACCAGCTTCTTGACCACATGCACGCCGGAGTCGAGCTCCTGGCGATAGGCATTGACCAGGACATCGGCATCACCGGCGGCGATCACGCCAGCCTTCTGCAGGCGATCGGCATAGAGCGCGCGCGTGGTCGGCAGGTTGTTGATGACCTGGTACATGACCGGCTGCGTGGCCGACGGCTCGTCGGCCTCGTTGTGACCACGACGACGGTAGCAGTACATGTCGATGACCACGTCCTTCTTGAATTCCATGCGGAAATCAATGGCCATCTGGGTCACGAACAGCACGGCTTCGGGATCATCGCCGTTCACGTGGAAGATCGGCGGCTGCACCATCTTGGCAACGCCGGTGCAGTATTCGGTCGAACGCGCGTCATCAATGCGGCTGGTGGTGAAACCGACCTGGTTGTTGACCACGATGTGAATGGTGCCGCCCGTGCGGTAGCCACGGGTCTGCGACATCTGGAAGGTTTCCATGACCACGCCCTGACCTGCGAAGGCGGCGTCGCCATGAATGCTGATCGGCAGCACGAGCTGGCCGGTGGTGTCGCCACGACGGTCCTGACGGGCGCGCACGGAGCCCTCGACCACCGGAGACACGATTTCCAGATGTGACGGGTTGAAGGCCATGGCGAGATGGACTTCGCCGCCCGGCGTCATCAGGTTCGAGGAATAGCCCTGGTGATACTTGACGTCGCCCGAGCCCTTCTGGGTGACGGACTTGCCTTCGAACTCGTCGAACAGATCGGCCGGGTTCTTGCCGAGGATGTTGACCAGCACGTTGAGACGGCCGCGATGGGCCATGCCGATCACGACTTCCTTGGTGCCGTAGGAGCCGGAGCGCTGGATGAACTCGGCCAGCATGGGAATCAGCGACTCGCCGCCTTCAAGGCCGAAGCGCTTGGCGCCGGCATACTTGGTGCCGAGGTACTTTTCCAGACCTTCGGCGGCGGTCAGCTCGGAGAGCAGATGACGACGGGTCTCGGGAGCGAAATTCGGGTTGCCGCGCATGCCTTCGAGACGCTGCTGGATCCAGCGCTTCTCGGTGGTGTCGACGATATGCATGTACTCGATGCCGATGCTGCCGCAGTAGATGGCATCCATGGCGTCGACCATTTCACGCAGCGTGCACTCTTCCTTGCCGAGAGCAAGGTTGCCGGTATTGAACACGGTATCGAGGTCGGCCAGTGAAAGGCCGTGCGTGGCGAGGTCGAGATCGGGGACCTGGGGTCTCGGCATGAGGCCGAGCGGGTCGAGCCTGGCGCGCTGGTGGCCGCGGTTGCGATAACCGGCGATCAGCTGGAGAACGGCGACCTGGCGACGTTCGTGCTCGGTGCTGACGCGTCCGACCGGCATGGGCTGGGCACGACTGGAATTCTTGGCGAGAAGAAGGAACTGCTCACGCACACCCTTGTGCGGAGTGTCCTGGCTGATGCCTGCGACGCGGGGAAGCTTCTCGAAATAGGTGCGCCAGTCTTCAGGAATCGTGTGCGGCGCCACCAGGTATTGTTCGTACAGTTCTTCGACATACGCTGCATTTTCAGCGGAGAGTTGCGATGTACTCCACTGCCGCAGCATTTGGCCGTCTTGCATAGTTGTTATCCCAAACAGAGCTGCGGATGGCGCTTTTGGCCCGGCCACCCGGCCGCCGCACACTCTCAGACATTACCGCGGCACCTTTTTGAGGCACCACGACCCACACCCCTTCACCGTTGAGGCAAAAACTGGTGCATCCACCGTCCGGTCAAGCCGAGACCGCAGCTCAGGAGCAAGAAGCGCGCCAACCGGAAGAGTCTGTGCACGAGAGCCCGCCAATAACGACAGTGCCCTCCTGGACTGCCCGATACTAGCGCGAATGCCACAGACGCGGAACCACTACCAAAGTGGCACGCAGAGAAAATTCCGACGGCAGGCAAAACTCGGGCGCCAGGCCCGGAGGCGAGCATGAAAAAACCCGGCAGGGTCACCCCGGCCGGGTTTCTTTTCAGGACCATGGTCGTGGCGTGCACGACCACCCTGCCCCGTGCTCACGGACGCGACAAGCGCGTCCGGGCACAGCGGGATCAGGAGCCCTGGGTCAGCAGCATGTTGCGGATGTGGCCAATGGCGCGCGTCGGGTTGAGACCCTTCGGGCACGAGCTCACGCAGTTCATGATGCCGCGGCAACGGAACAGGCTGAACGGGTCGTCCAGCTTGGCCAGACGCTCGGCGGTGGCGGTATCGCGGCTGTCAGCCAGGAAACGCCAGGCCTGCAGCAGCGCCGACGGACCCAGGAACTTTTCCGGGTTCCACCAGAACGACGGGCAGCTCGTGGTGCAGCATGCGCACAGGATGCACTCGTACAGACCATCCAGCTTTTCACGATCTTCCGGCGACTGCAGACGCTCGATGGCCGGCGCCGGCGTGTCGTTGATGACGTAAGGCTGAACCTTCTCGTACTGGTTGTAGAACATGGTCATGTCGACGACCAGGTCACGCACCACGGGCAGGCCCGGCAGCGGCTTGACGATCAGGTGGTTGCCACCCTTGGTCGCCTGCGACACCGGCACGATGCAGGCCAGGCCGTTCTTGCCGTTCATGTTGACGCCGTCGGAACCGCAGACGCCTTCACGGCAGGAGCGACGATAAGCCAGACCGTCATCCTGTTCCTTCACCAGGTTGAGCACATCGAGAACCATGAGATCACGGCCCTGGGTGTCGATCTGGTATTCCTGCATGTACGGCTCGCGGTCCGTATCCGGGTTGTAGCGATAGATGCTGACTTTAAGCATGTTGCACCCCAATTAGTAAGTACGGGCCTTGGGCTGGAAAGCCTTGACCTGCTTCGGCGCGAAGTTGACGGCGCGCTTGCTGACCTGCTTGCTCTCGGTGTTGTAGAGCGAATGGGCCAGCCAGTTCTCGTCGTCACGATCCGGATAGTCTTCACGGCTGTGGGCGCCACGCGATTCGGTACGAATCTGGGCGGACAGCGCGGTGGCTTCGGCGACTTCGAGCAGGTTGTCGAGTTCCAGGGCTTCGACACGGGCGGTGTTGAAGGCGCCCGACTTGTCACCCAGGTGGGCCTTGCCGATGCGATCGCGCAGGGCGGCCACGTCGACCACACCCTTGTCCATGTCTTCGCCGCGACGGAAGATGCCGAAGGCACCCTGCATCGTCTTCTGCAGTTCCTTGCGCAGGGCCGGAATGGCTTCGCCGCTGACCGAGCTGTCCCAGCGCGCCATGCGGGCCTGTGCCTTCTCGACGTCGGACTCCGACGGCTCGCGCTGTTCGATGCCCTGACGCAGTGCGTCTTCGATGTGCAGACCGGCGGCACGACCGAACACCACGAGGTCGAGCAGCGAGTTGCCGCCGAGACGGTTGGCGCCGTGCACGGACACGCAGGCGATTTCACCGACGGCGTAGAGGCCTTCGATGATGTGGTCCTTGCCGTTGGCATCGACCGACAGGGCCTGACCGTGAACGTTGGTCGGGATGCCGCCCATCATGTAATGGCAGGTCGGGATGACCGGGATCGGTTCCTTGACCGGATCGACATGCGCGAAGGTCTGGGCCAGTTCGCAGATGCCCGGCAGACGGCTGTGCAGCACGTCCTTGCCGAGGTGATCGAGCTTCAGGTAGACGTACTCGCCATCCGGACCGGCGCCACGGCCTTCGCGGATTTCGGTCGCCATCGAACGCGCCACGACGTCACGCGAAGCGAGGTCCTTGGCGTTCGGGGCATAGCGCTCCATGAAGCGCTCGCCATCCTTGTTGAGCAGGTAGCCGCCCTCACCGCGGCAGCCTTCGGTGACCAGCACACCAGCGCCGGCGATGCCGGTCGGGTGGAACTGCCACATTTCCATGTCCTGCAGCGGAATGCCGGCGCGAGCCGCCATGCCGACGCCGTCACCGGTGTTGATGTGGGCGTTGGTGGTCGACGAGTAGATGCGACCGGCGCCGCCGGTGGCGAACACCGTGGCCTTGGACTTGAAGAACACGGTCTCGCCGGTGGCGATGTCCATGGCGATGACGCCGCAGACGGCGCCGGCCTGGTTGCGCACCAGATCCAGGGCCAGCCACTCGATGTAGAACTTGGTGTTGTTCTTCAGGTTCTGCTGATACAGGGTGTGCAGCAGCGCGTGACCGGTACGGTCGGCAGCGGCACAGGTACGGGCAGCCTGACCGCCCTCGCCGTAGTTCTTCGACTGGCCGCCGAACGGACGCTGGTAGATGCGGCCTTCTTCGGTACGCGAGAACGGCAGACCCATGTGCTCGAGCTCGAACACCACCTGCGGACCGACCGAGCACATGTACTCGATGGAGTCCTGGTCGCCGATGAAGTCGGCGCCCTTGACGGTGTCATACATGTGCCAGCGCCAGTCGTCGTTCGGATCGGACGAGGCGATGGCGCAGGTGATGCCGCCCTGGGCCGACACCGTGTGCGAACGGGTCGGGAAAACCTTGGAGATCAGCGCGGTCTTGAAACCGGACTGAGCGAGCTGCAGCGAGGCGCGCATGCCGGCGCCGCCGCCGCCGACGATGACGGCGTCAAAATTGACGGTACGCATTTTCGACATGATTCAATTGCCCCAAATGATCTGAATGCCCCAGACGATGACCACGAACAGGGCAATGCCCATCGCGATCTGTGCGAGCAGACGCAGCACGTCCGCCTTCGGACCCATCTGACGCGAGGTCAGGTAGTCCGTGGTGACCGTCCACATGCCGATCCAGGCGTGACCGACGAAGGACAGCAGCGCCAGCAGGGTGAAGATGCGCATGCAGGTCTGGGTCATGAAGTCATGCCAGGTCACGTAGTCTAGGCTCGAATGGCCGACGACGAAACCGAACACCACCACCGTGTACACCGCCAGGATGACAGCGCTGACGCGCTGGATCAGCCAGTCGGACAGGCCCGAACGGGAAAAACTCGTTGCGCTTTTCATCAGAGCACCACCCACACAAAGGTTGCCGCGATGGCGGCTGCGGAAGCCAGCAGGGTTGCCGTGGCGAAGGCGCGACCGCCTTCCAGCGTTTCGGCAATGCCCCAGTCCATGACCAGGTGCTTCACACCGGCGAGGAAGTGGAAGACCAGGCCGGCCAGTGCCACGAACAGCACCAGCTTGGCGACGGTGCCGCTGAGCATCGTCTGCACGTCGGCGAAGCTCTCCGGCGAGGCCAGCGAGCAGTTCAGCAAGGCGAGCAGGCCCGGCACGACGAAGAAGAGCAGCACGCCGGACAGGCGGTGCAAAATGGAGGCAATGGCTACCGGTGACTTCAAATTGACTTCAATGACAGTCGCCAGCGAGAGATTGACAGGTCTGTTGCTTTTCACAGAGAGCGTCCTGTTGGTCTGGCCCAAGGGGCGTGGCATAGGGGAGAAAACCTCATCAAGCTATTGATTTTCATGGACTAAACCAGTGAAAACCCGCAGCCATCGAGATTGCCGCGAAAGTATAAGCCCCCACAATCCGTAATACAAACCGCAAAAGCACCCAAATCTGCCATCAAGGCATGTCTCTTGCTTGTACTTAGGTCGGATGTGCTGCGTGAGTTTCAGTGCATTCATTGACAATTCTGGCTTGTGATTTAAGCTACCCGCGCTTCCAGCATTGGGCCGCCTGTTCGCCACCTTTCTCCGGAGCCTGAAGATCCTCGGGATTCTTCATTGCGCGCCCCGGACCTCGCTTGATGGCACGGCAGCCCCTCTGAGCGCTGAACCCTCTTCAGGAGACCGTGATGACGGCCAAGAACGCAACGCTGACCATCGGCGATGAAACCCTGTCCCTGCCGGTGACTTCCGGCACCCTCGGCCCCGACGTCATCGACGTCAAGGACGTCCTCGCCAAGGGCTACTTCACTTACGACCCGGGCTTCATGGCCACCTCGGCCTGCGAATCCAAGATCACCTTCATCGACGGCGACAAGGGCATCCTGCTGCACCGCGGCTATCCGATCGACCAGCTCGCCGAGAAGGCCGAATACCTGGAAGTCTGCTACCTGCTGCTCAATGGCGAACTGCCGAATGCCGAGCAGAAGGCCGAATTCACCAAGCTCGTCACCGACCACACCATGGTCAACGACCAGCTGCGCAAGTTCTTCGAAGGCTTCCGCCGTGACGCCCACCCGATGGCCGTGATGTGCGGCGTGGTCGGCGCCCTGTCGGCCTTCTATCACGACGGCCTCGACGTCAATGACCCGAAGCACCGTGAAATCACCGCCATCCGTCTGATCGCCAAGATTCCGACGATTGCCGCGATGAGCTACAAGTACACCGCCGGTCAGCCGTTCATGTACCCGCGCAACGACCTCAACTACGCCGAAAACTTCCTGCACATGATGTTCGCCGTGCCGGCCGACGTGAACTACAAGGTCAACCCGGTGCTGGCCAAGGCCATGGACCGCATCTTCACGCTGCACGCCGACCACGAGCAGAACGCCTCGACCTCGACCGTGCGCCTCGCCGGCTCCACCGGTGCCAACCCGTACGCCTGCATCGCTGCCGGCATCGCCGCCCTCTGGGGCCCGGCACACGGTGGCGCCAACGAAGCCGTGCTGAAGATGCTCGACGAGATCGGCAGCGTCGAGAACGTCGCCGACTTCATGGAGAAGGTGAAGACCAAGGAAGTGAAGCTCATGGGCTTCGGTCACCGCGTCTACAAGAACTTCGACCCGCGCGCCAAGGTCATGAAGCAGACCTGCGACGAAGTCCTCGCCGCCCTCAACATCAACGATCCGCAGCTGGCCCTGGCCATGGAACTGGAACGCATCGCCCTGAGCGACCCGTACTTCGTCGAACGCAAGCTGTACCCGAACGTCGACTTCTACTCGGGCATCATCCTCAAGGCCATCGGCATTCCGACCTCCATGTTCACCGTGATCTTCGCCCTCGCCCGCACCGTCGGCTGGATCTCGCACTGGCTGGAAATGCACAGCTCCTCGTACAAGATCGGCCGTCCGCGCCAGCTCTACACGGGCTACACCCAGCGCGACTTCGTGTCGGTGGACAAGCGCTGATCTTCAGCGTCTGACCATGAAAAAGGCCGCTCTCGAGCGGCCTTTTTCGTTTCTGCTGCAGCCTCTTCCGACAGTATCCGCAAGCGGCCTCCCCGCCCCATCCGGCCTCAGGCCGCGACCTCGCCCAGGGCATGCCGGCAGATCTCGCGCGCGAACACCTGCGGCTGCGCCAGCGGCAGCCAGTGCCCTGTCTCCAGATCGAAGCGCGTGAGCTGCGGCACCCAGTCCTGCTGGTGCAGGAACAGCCCCGGTGTGACGCAGAAATCATCGCCTGCCACCAAAAGGTGCACGGGACAGTTGGCATAGCGCTGACGCGGGAACAGCAGACGCTCGATGAAGTTGGCGCGATAGAGGGCAATGCCGTCCATGCCGTCGCGCGTCTGCGAGTCGCTGATCGGCGCATCCAGGCCATCGAGGCGCTGGCGTATGGCACGCCAGCGCGGACCGAAGAGCCAGCGCCAGGCCAGTGGCGGCAACCACGGCAGATGGAAGAACTGGATGTACCAGGACGCCTTGAGCTGCTGCAACGCCAGCTCGCGCTCCTCGCCCTGCTGACGCAGGGCATGGCGCAGCCAGTGCGCGGCATGATCGAGACAGGGCCCGGAGGCCGAGGTGAAGGAGGCGATGCGGCCACGGAAGCTCGGGCAGGTCACCGCCTCCCAGGACTGGATGGAGCCCCAGTCGTGGCCGGCCAGATGCACCGGCTGATCGGGGCTGACGGCATCGATGACGGCACGCAGGTCGGCGGCCAGCGCCGGCAGCCGATAGGTCGCCAGCCGGTCACCGCGACCGGAGTCGCCGGCGCCACGGACATCGTAGGTGACGACACGGAAATGCGGTGTCAGGAACGGCAGCATGTCGCGCCAGACCGACTGGTTGTCAGGGTAACCGTGCACCAGCACCAGGGTCGGCGCCGTCGCCGCGGGCGAGTCGTGAATGTCGACCGCCAGCGGAATGCCGTCGGAGAGCACGATGCGCCGCAGCGGCACGGCGGGCATCATTCTTCGCTGTAGGCCTGGCTTTGCAGGTAGTTCTGCAGACCCATCTTCTCGATCAGGTCGAGCTGGGTTTCCAGCCAGTCGATGTGCTCTTCGGTCTCTTCCAGAATGAGCAGCAGCAGGTCGCGGCTGACATAGTCACGCGCGGTCTCGGCAGCCGTGATGCCATCCTTCACGGTGACCTGGGCGCCCTGCTCGAGCTTGAGGTCGGCGGCCAGCATTTCCGGCACGGTCTCGCCGATGAGCAGCTTGTGCAGGTCCTGCAGATTGGGCAGGCCGTCGAGCATGAGGATGCGGTCAATGAGCTTGTCGGCATGCTTCATTTCGCCGATGGACTCGTCGTATTCCTTCTTGGCCAGACGATCCAGACCCCAGTGCCGGTAGATACGGGCATGCAGGAAGTACTGGTTGATGGCGGTGAGCTCGTTCTTGAGCTGCTGATTGAGAAAGGAGATGACGGTCTTGTCGCCTTTCATGGCGCGCTCCTGCGGATGTCGATGTCATCCGTTTATAGCACGCCCTCCCCGCCATGACACGGCAGGGAGACAGGGAACTGCTCAGATGACAGGCGACCAGATCTGGGCGGCACTGTCGAGACGGGAGAGCGCGTCGGCGGCCAGCGCTTCCTGCCAGGTTTCCTCGGCATATTCGCGGCAGGCGCCACAGCAGGTGGCGACTCCGGTGGCAGCCTGAAGCTCCTCGAAATCGGACACGCCATTGCGCGCCGCCTCGCGGATCTTGCGTTCAGTCACTGCGTGGCACAGACAAACATACATACCGCTGTCTCCCCGCGAAACGGACTGGCACAGGCCTTTTGGCCAGAAAACCGTCGCTTCGGCACCGGCAGTATAAATGCGATGGATTCGCATTTGCAAGTAAGTGCTCGCTTTCTGCGCAACAGCCTTTGTGCCGGCAACAAATGTCGCTACTCTTGCAGCCATCCAGCTGCCGTCGGAATTTCGCAGAGCGCACCACATGCAGAAACTTGCCTTCATCGGACTCGGCGTCATGGGCTATCCCATGGCTGGCCACCTCCTCCGCGCCGGCCATCAGGTCAGCGTCTGGAACCGCACACCGGCCAAGGCCGAGGCCTGGTGCCGCGAGCATGGCGGCACACCCGCCGGCAGCCTCGCCGGCGCCGCTGCCAATGCCGACATCGTGCTCACCTGTGTCGGCCGCGACAGCGATCTGGAAGAGGTCGTGCTCGGCCGTGGCGGCCTGATCGAAGGCCTGCGTCCGGGCAGCCTGCTGATCGATCACTCGACCGTCTCGGCCAAACTCTCGCGCCAGCTCGCCGAACAACTGGCGACGCAGGGCACGGGCTATGTCGATGCCCCGGTATCCGGCGGCCAGCAAGGCGCCATCAATGGCCAGCTCAGCATCTTCTGCGGCGGCAGCGCTGCCGACATCGCGCGGGCGCAACCGGTGCTGGCCGCCTATGCCAAGGCCCAGGCCCATCTCGGTCCGGTCGGCCACGGCCAGCTCGCCAAGATGGTCAACCAGATCTGCGTGGCTGGCGTCATCCAGGGACTGGCCGAGGGCATGCACTTCGCCGCGCAGGCCGGCCTCGACGTCGAACAGGTCATGTCACTGGTCGGCAATGGCGCCGGCTCGTCCTGGCAACTGCTCAACCGTCATCGCACCATGAACGCCGGCGAGTACGATCACGGCTTTGCCGTCGACTGGATGCGCAAGGATCTGGACATTGTTCTCGCGGAAGCGGACAACATGGGAATCGACCTGGAAATAACCAGCCAGATCAACAACTTCTACAAGGATGTTCAAGCCATGGGTGGCGGTCGCTGGGATACCTCCAGCCTGCTCCGCCGCCTGCAGGAATGAGCGTCATCACTACTCACCGATTCATCACCAGAAGGAAGAAACCATGAAGCACATGCTTCGACTGGCCGTGCTGGCATCCGCCATCGGCCTGATCACCGCCTGCAACAACCCGTTCGACAAGAAGCCCAAGCTCGACACCGAAATGCAGAAGTTCAGCTACGCGCTGGGCGTGGATATCGGTCGCTCGCTGGAAGGCATCCGCGACGACATCGACCTCAAGGCCATGCAGCAGGGTCTGGCCGATGTGCAGAAGAAGGACAAGCTGGCCTTCAGCGATGCCGAGCTGGAAAAGATCAAGATGGCCGCCGTGCAGACCCTGCGCGCCAAGAAGATGAAGGAAATGGAAGCCAAGGCCTCCGGCGCCAACGCCACCGGCAGCAAGTTCCTCGCCGACAACGGCAAGAAGGCCGGCGTCACGACCACGGCCAGCGGCCTCCAGTACGAAGTGCTCAAGGAAGGCAACGGCGCCCACCCCAAGGCCACCGACGTCGTCACCGTGCACTACAAGGGCACGCTGATCAACGGCGAGACCTTCGACAGCTCCTATGACCGCGGCCAGCCGATCAGCTTCCCGCTCAACCAGGTCATTCCGGGCTGGACCGAGGGTGTGCAGCTGATGACCGTGGGCAGCAAGTACAAGCTCTACATTCCGGGCGCTCTGGCCTACGGCGAACACGGTTCTCCGCCCAAGATCGGCCCCAACGAAACCCTGATCTTTGAAGTCGAGCTGCTCGGCATCAAGTAAGGCATCCGCCTGCCCTGCCGCTCTCGCGGCAGCCGCAGCGGAAACAAAAAAGCCCGGACAAGTCCGGGCTTTTTTGTCGGTGTCGGGCGCAACCCGCGAGGGCTGCGACCAACGCCAGCTTACTTCTCGATGATGGCGACCACGCCCTGACCGCCAGCGGCGCAGATCGAGATCAGGCCGCGGCCCGAACCCTTTTCATTGAGGATCTTGGCCAGGGTGCCGATGATGCGACCGCCGGTGGCGGCGAACGGGTGGCCGGCAGCCAGCGAGGAACCGTTGACGTTGAGCTTGCTGCGATCGATCTTGCCGAGCGGAGCATCGAGACCCAGACGCTCCTTGCAGAACTTGGGATCTTCCCAGGCCTTCAGGGTCGACAGCACCTGCGAAGCGAAGGCTTCGTGGATTTCGTAGTAGTCGAAATCCTGCAGGGTCAGACCACGACGGGCCAGCATGCGCGGCACGGCGTAGGCCGGAGCCATGAGCAGACCTTCCTTCTTGTGCACGAAGTCGACCGAAGCCACTTCACCATCGATGAAGTAGGCCAGGATCGGCAGGCCGTTGGCCTTGGCCCAGTCTTCCGAAGCCAGCAGCACCACGGAGGCGCCATCGGTCAGCGGCGTCGAGTTGCCGGCCGTCATGGTGCCGGTTTCCTTGTTACCGAAGCAGGGCTTGAGGGTAGCCAGCTTCTCGATGTTGGAATCGGCGCGCAGGTTCTGGTCGCGCTTCAGGCCCAGGTACGGGGTGATCAGGTCGTTGAAGAAACCACGCTCGTAGGCGGCGGCCAGCTTGTGGTGGCTGGAGACAGCCAGCTGGTCCTGCTCGGCGCGCGGGATCTGCCATTCGGCGGCGGTGATGGCGGCATGGTCACCCATGGCCAGGCCGGTGCGCGGCTCGCCGTTGCGCGGAATTTCCAGGCCGAGGTGGCGCGGACGCAGCTTGGCGAGGGTCTTCAGCTTGTCGCCGGTGGTCTTGCCACGATTGACTTCGAGCAGCAGGCTGCGGATGCCGTCGCTGAGGCCGATCGGCGCATCGGAGGTGGTGTCGACGCCACCGGCAATGCCGGATTCGATCTGGCCGACGGCGATCTTGTTGGCAACCAGAATGGCGGCTTCGAGGCCGGTGCCGCAGGCCTGCTGAATGTCATAGGCGGTGGTTTGCGGATCGAGGCTGGTGCTGAGCACGGACTCACGGGTCAGGTTGAAGTCGCGGCTGTGCTTGAGCACGGCACCAGCGACCACTTCACCGATGCGCTTGCCCTTGAGGTTGCAGCGTTCGACGAGACCGTCCAGGGCGGCAGTCAGCATGTCCTGGTTGGATGCGGTGGCGTAGACGCTGTTGGAACGGGCGAAGGGGATGCGGTTGGCGCCGACGATAGCGACGCGACGAAGCGTGGTCATAAAAGACTCCTGATTGGACACCCTGTCACGCTAGCACAACCGTGTGACAAGACATTGGCCGAAAAGCAGCGACCCCGCTCATCTGCGGCAAACGCACAGGCGGCAGGGGTTTGTTAGGCTGCGTTGGCGGCATGTTAGCGACTTGTGCATGCAGAGTCAGCACCATCTGTCCATCGGATTGATGCCGCAGGACTCGCCAACAGACGCCGAATTGACTAGGCTCCGCACATTATTGAACCGGCTGCGCGCCACGCGCGCGACCTCCGAACACCTGTCCCCGGACAACCAGACAAGGATCTGCACCATGAGCGACCGCTATCTCGACTTCGTGAACTCCTCTCTCGGCCAGATGCTGGCCAAGAACCTCGGCCTGCCGGCTCCGCTGCCGCTGGATCGTTTCGTCGCCGGCGAGCCGGTGGTCAAGGGTGCTGTCCTGCTCGGTGCCGCAAGCGGCAGCGACCTGACCACCACCATCGCCCAGGTGCTGGCCAACATCCAGGCCGACACCTATGCCAACTTCGACAGCGCCGTGCACGGTGCCGCTGCCGCCGCCGGCCTGGCCACCCAGGCCTATGCCCCGAGCGCCGAAGACAGCCAGAAGTTCAAGGCCCTGGTGTTCGATGCCTCCGGCATCACCAGCTCGGAACAGCTGATCGCCCTGCACAGCTTCTTCAGCCCAGTCATCCGCAAGATCTCCAGCTCGGCCCGCATCATCGTCATCGGCCGCACGCCGGAGCTGCTCGACAACGCCAAGCACGCCACCGCCCAGCGCGCCCTCGAAGGCTTCACCCGTGCCATCGGCAAGGAAGCAAAGAAGGGCAGCACCGCCCAGGTCATCTACGTGGCCCCGGGTGCCGATGCCGGTCTCGAATCGAGCCTGCGCTTCTTCATCTCGCCGAAGTCGGCCTATGTTTCCGGCCAGGTCGTGCGCGTCAGCAACACCGGCATCGCCGGCGAAACCCCGGACTGGACCAAGCCGCTGGCAGGCAAGGTCGCTCTGGTGACCGGCGCCTCGCGCGGCATCGGTGAAGCCATTGCCCAGACCCTGGCCCGTGACGGCGCCCACGTCATCTGCCTCGACGTGCCGCAGCAGGAAGCCGATCTGAACAAGGTTGCCGGTGAAATCGGCGGCTCCGTGCTGGCCCTGGACATCACCTCGGCCGAAGCTCCGGGCCGCATCGCTGCCCACGTCAAGAACGCCCACGGCGGCCTCGACATCATCGTGCACAAC
Organism: Perlucidibaca sp.; assembly: GCA_023265995.1. Lineage (GTDB taxonomy): Bacteria > Pseudomonadota > Gammaproteobacteria > Pseudomonadales > Moraxellaceae > Perlucidibaca. The sequence goes on along the minus strand of JAHFSA010000003.1, from coordinate 126,929 downwards.
GCTGGTGTGACCCGCGACAAGACGCTGGCCAACATGAAGGATCAGCTCTGGAACATGGTGATCAACATCAACCTGTCCTCGGAAGAGCGCATCAACGACGAGCTGCTGGCCCAGGACGCGATCCGCGCCAACGGCCGCGTGATCTGCGTGTCCTCGATCTCGGGCATCGCCGGCAACATGGGTCAGACCAACTACGCCGTGTCCAAGGCCGGCGTCATCGGCCTGGTCAACAGCTCGGTCGCCACCCTGCTGCCGAAGGGCATCACCATCAACGCCGTGGCGCCGGGCTTCATCGAAACCCAGATGACCGCCGCCATCCCGTTCGCCATCCGCGAAGCCGGCCGCCGCATGAACTCCATGTCGCAGGGCGGTCTGCCGGTCGACGTCGCCGAGACCATCGCCTGGTACGCCAGCCCGGCCTCGAACGCCGTCAACAACAACATCGTGCGTGTCTGCGGCCAGAGCCTGATCGGCGCCTGATCCCGTACCGCTGAAACAATCGGCGCCCCCTGTCTGCACCGGCAGGGGTCGCCGTTTTTGCTTGAGGAAACGAAAAATGACCGTTCGTGAATTGAATTCCCTGCCCAACGCCCTCGGCCTCTACGCCAAGGCCGTGCTCGGCGGCTTCGGCCGCAAGGGCGGCAACCTGCCGGATCTGGAGATCGTGCTCAACGGCCACCAGATCGACCGCGCCCATCTCGCCGACTACAACCGTGTCTGCGGCTTCGCCCTGCGTGACACCGTGCCGTCGACCTATCTGCACATCCTCACCTTCCCGCTGCAGATGGTGCTGATGACCGATGCCAGCTTCCCGTTCGCCCTCATGGGCCTGGTGCATGTGCGCAACCGCATCGACCAGCTGCGTCCGGTGAAGAGCTCGGAAACCGTGAATTTCCGCACCCGCGTCAGCAACCTGCAGCCGCATGACAAGGGCATCACCTTCGATCTGATCAGCGAAGCCTATGTCGGCAACGAGAAGGTCTGGGTCGACTACACCACCTATCTGCGCCGCCAGCCGGTGGAGAAGAAGGCTGCCGGTGACAAGCCCGCCAAGCCGGCTGCTGCCGCCAAGCCCGCTGCCAGCGAGAAGCCGGCCGCCAGCGCCTACTGGACCGTGCCGGCCGACATCGGTCGCCGCTACGGTGCCGTCTCCGGCGACCGCAACCCCATCCATCTCTATGCCGCCACCGCCAAGCTGCTCGGCTTCCCGCAGGCCATCGCGCATGGCATGTGGACCAAGGCCGCCTGCCTGGCCGCCATCGAAAGCCGTCTGCCGGCCGCCTACAGTGTCGATGTGCAGTTCAAGCTGCCGGTGCTGCTGCCGGCCAAGGTCGCGTTCAGCTCCGAACCGACTGCCGACGGCTTCCGCTTCGGCGTCAATGACGCGCGCAAGGGCAAGCCGCACGTGTCCGGCGTCGTCACCGCCCTGTAAGCCCTGCCGCAATGCCGCCGACGCCTGTCGGCGGCGACTGCTGGTGCCGCTCGCCTCAGCGCAGCGGCACCAGCCAGGGCCGGCCATCCTGCGGATGGCTGGCCCAGCCCAGGCGGGCCGAGAATGCCGCCTCCAGTGCCTCGCGCACCTGCTCCCGCTCCAGTTCCCCGTGCATCAGCACCCTGCCCTGCCCCAGCACCAGCACATGCGTCGCCATGGCCAGCGCGGCATTCATGTCATGCACGCTGGCAATGACCAGGGCTCCGTCATCGGCGGCCTGCCGGCAAGCCGACAGCGCGGCTTGCTGATGCGGCCAGTCGAGCGCGGCCAGCGGCTCGTCGAGCAGCCAGAGACGCGCCTGGCCAGGTTCGGCCAGGGCCAGCTGCAAGGCGCTGCGCGCCAGCTGCACGCGCTGCTGCTCGCCCCCGGAAAGCTCGTGCCAGCGCCGCGTCAGCAGATGCTGCAGATCCCAGGTCGCCACCACCGCCGCCAGCTCCTGCTCGAGACGGCCGTGGCCGCCGCCCCAGGGGTAGGCCGCCATGCGCACCAGCGCCTGCACCGACAAGGCGGCCGTGAGGTGATGCTGCTGCGGCAGGAAGCTGCGCGTGCGTGCCCAGCCGGCATCGCTCCAGAGCGGCAGCGGCTGTCCCTGCCAGCGCCGCCCGGCCACTGCCTGACCGGCCTCGCGGCCGGCACAGAAGCGCAGGAAGGTGCTCTTGCCGGAGCCATTGGGCCCGAGCAACGCCCAGCACTGTCCACCACGCAGCTCAAGCTCGGGCAAGCTCAGCAAGGCTTGTCCGGAGGCCGCCAGCAGCGGCTGGGAAGCGATCTGCATCATCGCTGCCACCTCAGATGCAGCACGGCCAGGAAGAACGGCGCGCCGAGCAGGGCTGTCATGATGCCCACCGGCAGTTCCAGCGGCGCCAGCAGCGTGCGCGCCAGGGTGTCGGCAAAGACCGCGAGCAGACCGCCGATCAGCGCCGAGGCCGGCACCAGGCGGGCATGATGGCAACCGACCCAGCGACTGGCGATATGAGGGGCCATGAGTCCGATGAAGGCCACGCTGCCGGCCTGGGAAACCGCGGCCGCCACCAGCGCGGCACTGGCCCAGATGACCTGGCGGCGGAAACGCGCGACCGGCAGGCCGAGGTAGCCGGCCTCGCGCTCGCCGAGCAGCCAGAGATCGAATGCCGGCGCACGCCGCCAGCCCCAGATCAGCGCCAGCGTCAGCAGCAGCAGTGATGGCAGCAGCCAGTGCCACTCGGCATAGGCGAAGCTGCCCATGAGCCAGAAGCTGCCGGCACGCAGGGTCTCGTCGGGACTGAGGAAGAGCAGCAGCTGGGTGGCCGCCGCCAGCAAGGCGTTGAGGGCTATGCCAACCAGCAGCAGCGATTCGGCCTGGAGCTGATAGCGCCGCGCCAGCGCCAGCACCGTGAGCAAGGCCAGACCGGCACCAGCGAAGGCACCCAGCGGCATGAGCCAGACCGCGCCCTGCCAGACCAGCAGGCTGAGCACGGCCATCAGGCCGGCACCGGAAGTGACGCCCAGCAGACCCGGCTCGACCAGGGCATGACGGAACAGCGTCTGCAGCCAGAGCCCCGCCAGCGCCAGCGAAGAACCTGCAGCCAGAGCCAGCAGCACGCGCGGCAGTCGCAGTTGCCAGAGGATGTCGGCGGCCTGGGGACCGGCCGGCAGATTGCCGCGCAAGGCCCAGGCCAGGAGCACGATGGCCATGACCGTCATGAGCAGGGTCAGGGACAGCGGAGTACGCGTCGAAACAGCAGACATGAGGAAATTCCGGGGACGATTCCTACAGCATAGGGGCCTCACAAGGCAGGGTCTACAGCCCTCCGGACGTTTACACGTGCGACAAAAAGCCGACACACCTTTCGTCGATGCTTACTTGTCAGGCCCGGGAAAGCGGAACAGAGTCGGAACTGTAAAGCCGGAGCAGACCTGGCCGGCTGGCTGATGCGAGGGCCGAGTCATGGAAACAGATGCTTCACCCCTGCCGGGACCGACAGCGCTGGTGCTGTCCGGTGGCGGTGCCCGCGCCGCCTACCAGGTGGGCGTACTGCAAGCCATCTCGGAAATGATGCCGGAATCCTGCGGCAATCCCTTCCCCATCATCTGCGGCACTTCCGCCGGCGCCATCAATGCCGCCAACCTGGCCGTGCATGCCGCCTGCTTCAGCGAGGGTGTGAATCACCTGCGTGATGTCTGGTCCGGTTTCGACTGCTCCCAGGTCTATCGCACCGACTGGCCCGGCGTGGTTGGCGCAGCCCTGCGCTGGCTCAGCAACCTGGCCTTCGGCATGTTCAACAAGAAGGCTCCGGTGTCGCTGCTGGACAATTCGCCGCTGCGTCAGCTGCTCGGCGACAACGTCGACCTGCGCCGCCTGTCCTCATCCATCCAGGCCGGACATCTGCGCGCACTCTGCCTGACCGTGTGCAGCTACTCGCGCGGCGACTCGGTGAGTTTCTTCCAGGGAGCCGAAGACCTGTCCGACTGGGCTCGCGCCCGCCGTCGCGGCCAGCGCTGCGAGCTCAGCATGGATCACCTCATGGCATCGAGCGCAATTCCGCTGCTGTTCCCGGCGGTCTCCATCGACGATGAATACTATGGCGACGGGGCCCTGCGTCAACTCGCCCCGGTGAGCCCCGCCCTGCATCTGGGCGCGCGCCGCATCCTGGTGATCGGCGCCGGCAGCACCAGCGGCGACCATACCCGGCGCATGGCCAGCTCCTACCCCAGTCTGGCGCAGATCATCGGTCACATCATGACCAGTTCCTTCGTGGACACACTGGAGATGGACCTCGAGCGCATGCACCGCATCAACCAGACCCTCGGCCTGCTCTCGCCCGAGGCCGCGGAAACGACGGCGCTGAAGCCGGTGCAGTACATGGTGCTGACGCCGCAGCTGGCACGCATAGAAGAACTGGCAGCACGCTATGCCCACACCCTGCCGCGCTCCATAGGCTACTTCGTGCGCGGTTCGGGCATGTACAGGCGCAGCGGGTCCAACCTGCTCAGCTATCTGCTGTTCGAGGCGCCCTACACCCAGGCGCTGATGGATCTGGGCTACAACGAAGCCCGCGAGCGCGAAGTCGAGCTGCGCGAATTCCTGCGCCCCGACCTGGCTCCGCGCAGCAACGTCGTCGCCTTCCGCAAGACCGACCAGGCCGGCTGAAACAGGCCGGCTGGAAAACTCGCTGAAAACCCCGGTTGAAAAAGCCGGCTCAGCCCTGGGCCGGCGCCGCCTTGGCATGACGGCGAATCAGGCCTTCCTGCGCCGTCGACGCCACCAGCACGCCATCACGCGTGTGAATCAGACCGCGATTGATGCCCTTGGCCGATGAGGCCGACGGCGAATCCATGCTGTAGAGCAGCCACTCATCCATGCGGAAGGGCCGGTGGAACCACATGGCGTGGTCGATGCTGGCGCATTGCATTTCCGGCTGCATGAAGTGGGCGGCATGCGGCAGCATGGCCGTGCCCATGAGCGCGAAGTCGGACGAGAACGCCAGGATGCACTGATGCAGGAAGGGATCATCCGGCAACGCCATCTGCGCCTTCATCCAGTGCGCGCGCCTGGGCTCGCGCGCTTCCAGCGCGAACGGGTTGACCGGGTCGATGGGGCGCAGCTCGATGGGACGTTCCTGCTCCATGAAGAAGCGCTGCTTCTCGGGCAGGAACGGCGCCACCAGCCGGCGCAGCTCGAGCTCGCTCTTCAGCGTTTCCGGCGCCGGTGCATCGGGCATGGGGAACTGGTGATCGAAGCCGTCCTCGGCGATCGCGAACGACGCCATCATGGTGAAGATGATCTCGCCATGCTGGATGGCCTTGACCGTGCGCGTGGTGAAGCTCTTGCCGTCACGCACGCGCTCGACCGAATAGACGATGGGCGCGGCAGCATCGCCAGGGCGCAGGAAATAGGCATGCAGCGAGTGCGCGAGATGGCCGTTGTCCACGGTGCGGCCGGCTGCCACCAGGGCCTGGCCGAGGACCTGGCCGCCAAAGGCATTCTTGCCGAAGTAGTTGTGGCTCTGGCCGCGAAAGAGATTGATCTCCAGCGCTTCAAGATCCAGCAGGCTGAGCAGCTCGTGCATGACATTCGACATGGAAACTCCTGATTTCTGGGCAAAGCGCCAACAGCAGCCGATGGAAGACAGGCTGCAATTGTCCCGGTTTTGTTACACTGCCGACAACTCTCGTGCCTGCGGCAACATAGAGAGGGCGCAGCATGACACGCCCCACGACCGCAGGACGCCACTTTCACCGGGCAGGGACATTTATGCTTAGCTGGTTCGGACTCGATCGACTTTTCCGGCTGTTGACTCGAAAAGTGATGTACCTCTGGGTGCGCACCCAGGTGCTGCCGAATGACCTCAAGCTGCTTGGCATCGACCCCGAAAAGCCCATCTGCTACGTGCTGCAGAACCGCCTGCTGTCCAATGTGCTGGTGCTCGAAACCGAAGCCACCAAGCTCAACCTGCATCGCCCGCTGCGCTCCATGCGCGGCTTCGGCCTGCGCGAGAAGCACTCGCTGCTGTGCCTGACCCGCGGCGAACAGCCCGGCCCGCTGACGCGTCCGCGCCACCAGCACTCGCCGCGCCTGGAAGCACTGGTCAATGCCGTCTACACCGACCCGACCCTGGATGTGCAGCTGGTGCCGGTCAGCATTCTCTGGGGCCGCTCGCCGGACAAGGAAAGCTCCTGGTTCCGCGCCCTCTTCGCCGATTCCTGGGCCACGCCCACCGTGCTCAAGCAGATCATCATCATCCTGCTGCACGGCCGCAACACCATGGTGAAGATCAATGCGCCGCTGTCGCTGCGCCAGTTCTGCACCAGCGACACCACGCCCGAGCTCGCCGTGCGCAAGGTCGGACGCGTGCTGCGCGTGCATTTCCGCCGCGAACGCACCGCCGCCATCGGCCCCGACATGTCGCACCGCCGCACCCTGCTCAACGAGATCATCCGCGCCGAGCCGGTGCAGGCCAGCATCGCCCGTGAAATGCAGGAGCGCGGCGTCACCCGTGAAGTCGCCGAAGCACGTGCCCGCCTCTACGCCAACGAGATCGCCTCGGACTATTCGTATCCGGTGGTGAACGCGCTCAAGACCTTCCTGACCTGGCTCTGGACGCGCCTCTACAACGGCGTCACCGTGCATCACTTCGAGACCGTCGAGAAGCACGCCACCGACCACGAGGTCATCTATGTGCCCTGCCATCGCAGCCACATCGACTACCTGCTGCTGTCCTACGTGATCTTCACGCGCGGCTACATGACGCCGCACATCGCCGCCGGCGCCAACCTCAACATGCCGGTGGTGGGCAGCATCCTGCGGCGCGCCGGAGCCTTCTTCCTGCGTCGCACCTTCAAGGACAACTTCCTCTACGGTGCCGTCTTCCACGAATACCTGCACCAGATCATGAGCGGCGGCTTCCCGATCGAATACTTCGTGGAAGGTGGCCGCAGCCGCACCGGCCGTCTGCTCTCGGCCAAGCTCGGCATGGTCAACATGACGCTGCGCAGCTATCTGCGCGACCACAACCGCCCGCTGGTGTTCATCCCGGCCTACATCGGCTACGAAAAGCTGATGGAAGGCTCGACCTATATCGGCGAGCTGCTGGGCAAGCCCAAGGAAAAGGAAAACCTGTTCGCGCTGGCCATGTCGGTGCGCAAGCTGCAGAAGGTCTTCGGCAAGGTCCATCTCAGCTTCGGCGAGCCGATCTATCTCAACGATGTGCTCGACCAGCAGATGCCGGGCTGGCGCGTCGATACCGATGCCGCCGAGCGTCCCGAGTTCATCAAGACCTCGCAGTACCTGGGCCAGGCCATCACCACGCACATCAACGCCAGCGCCGACGTGAACCCGATCAACCTGCTCAGCCTGGTGCTGCTGTCGACGCCCAAGCACGCCATCGACGAAGAGCAGCTGGCCGAACAGGTGACGCTCAGCAAGGCTCTGCTCCAGGCCGTGCCCTACAGCAGCCGCGTCACCATCACCGACCTCGACGGCCCGGCCATGGTGGCCTATGGCGAAGAGCTGAAGATTCTGCAGCGCCGCAAGCATCCGCTCGGCGACCTGCTCTATCTGCAGGAGGAAGAAGGCGTGCTGATGACCTACTTCCGCAACAACACGCTGCACCTGTTCGCCCTGCCCTCGCTGCTTGCCGTGGTCCTGCTGCAGCGGCGCGAGACCACGCCGGCGCAGGCCCTGCACATGGTGCGCTCGGTCTATCCGTTCCTGCGTTCCGAACTGTTCATGGTCTGGAGCGATGCCGAGCTGGAAGGCGTGGTGAATGCCTATCTCGCCGCCCTCGAAGCCCAGGGTCTGATCCAGCGCAAGCCCAACGGCGCCTACATCGCACCGGCGGCCAGCAGCCTCGAGCATGCGCGCCTGCACATCCTCAGCCGTGCCCTGCGGCAGACGCTGGTGCGCTACCACATGACCATCACCATCCTCAGCCAGCGCGGCTCCGGCAAGCTCACCCAGCAGCAGCTGGAAGAGCTCTGCCACCTGCTGGCCCAGCGCCTGTCCTTCGTGCGCGAGTTCAGCGCGCCGGAGTTCTTCGACAAGGCCCTGTTCCGCAACTTCCTCGACACCCTGAAGAGCCTGGGCTTCCTCAGCGCCACGCCGCAGGGCCAGCTGGTGTTCGACAAGCGTCTCACCACGCTCGCCGAGGAAGCACTGGAAGTACTGCCCAGCGGTATCCGCCAGGCCGTGCTGCAGGTGACGCTGATCACCGACGAGGAAGTCGCCAGCGCGCTGCAGGCCCTGGAGCAGGCAGCGGCGAAGAAGGCCAGCAAGAAGAGCAAGGCGGCCTGACAGGCCGCCCGGGAGCCCTGCATGCAAGGTCGCTGCCTCTGCGGAAACATCCGCTACGTTCTCGACACGGCGCCGAGGATGACCTTCGCCTGCCATTGCAGGGATTGTCAGCGACAGACCGGCAGCGCCTTCAGCTACTTCACGCTGATGAAGCGCGAGAAGTTCCATCTGACCGGCACGCCGAGGAGTCACAGCACCATCGGTGAGTCCGGCCGGAGCGTGACGCGACACTTCTGCGGCGATTGCGGCTCACCCGTGTTCAGCGAACTGGAGAAGGCACCGGGCATCGTGGTGATCCCGGTCGGCACACTGGAAGGCGATCCGGGTCTGGTCCCGAGCCGGCACTCCTGGGTCAGGCACAAGCAGGCCTGGCTGACGCTTGAGGGCGCGGCCGAGCTGTACGAGGAAGAGATGCCCTGAAGCCGGCTCAGCCGGTCACTGGCGCGTACAGATCGAACCGGCTGCTCTGCCCCAGCATGCGCTGATGCGGTTCGACACCGCCCAGATCCGGCGCATGCTTCGGCCGCTTCACCACCACCCTTCGCGTCGCCACGGCGCGCGCCGCGGCCAGCAGGGCATCGGCATCGGGATCTTCACCGACGACATCACGAAACAGACGCATGTCTATCTTCACCAGTGCCGACTTCTCGCGATGCGGGAACATGGGGTCGAGATAGACCGTCTCCGGGCGCTCCGCCACCGGCAGCGCGGCCATGTCGCGCAGCAGCTCCAGCGATGATCCCGTGTGCAGATGCAGGCGAGCCGAAATGGCGGCACAGGCGGGGTCGAGGGCGGCACGACGCAGACCATCCTGCAGCAGCGCCTGGATGATCGGCGAACGCTCGCAGCAGACGACATCGGCACCGACATGGGCAAGCAGCCAGGCATCACGACCCAGACCGGCAGTGGCATCGAGCACGCGGATGGCGTTGCCGGCCTTGACGCCGCAGGCCCTGACCACGGCCTCCCCGCCGCCACCGCCACGCGTGCGCCAGCCCATGGCATCGGAAGAGAAATCGACACGGATCGGCGCCGGCAGCGGCTTCTCGATGGCTTGCAGGGCCAGGCCGGCGGCATCCAGCCAGAGCACCGGCTGCAGCGACTCGACGGCATCGTGACGACCCGGCAGCAAGGCCTTGCGCTCGGGCAGGGCCACTGCCGTCAGACCCAGGCGGACGGCCAGCTCGGCGGCGCGCGCCGCCAGCGACAGGTCCCCCGCGAGATGGCAGAGCCGGCTCAGGCCCACGCGCTGCCGCCGAGGCCGAGCAGGATGGCGGCACCAAAGGCGATGCGATACCAGGCGAACACGGTGAAATCGTGGCGGGTGATGAAGCGCATGAGCGCGCGTATGACCAGCAGCGCCACCACGAAGGAAACCACGAAGCCGACGGCGATGACCGGCATGTCGGCCCAGGCGAAAAGGTCGCGGTGCTTGTAGCTGTCGTAGAGCGTGGCGGCGAACATGGTCGGGATGGCGAGGAAGAACGAGAACTCGGCGGCGACCGTGCGCGACATGCCGAAGAGCAGACCGCCGATGATGGTGGCGCCGCTGCGCGAGGTGCCCGGGATCAGCGCCAGGCACTGCGCCAGACCGATCTTGAGGGCATCACTCCAGTCCATGTCATCGACGCTGTGCACGCGCACCGTGTGCTGCCGGCGTTCGGCCCAGAGAATGACCAGACCGCCGACGATGAGCGCTATGGCCACCGAAGTCGGGTTGAAGAAGTGTGCCTTGATCGCCTTCAGGAAGAGGAAGCCGAGGATGGCCGCCGGCAGGAAGGCCACCATGACATTGACGACGAAGCGCTGCGAACGTGGCTGGTTGAGCTGGCTGGCCACGCCCCAGAGGCGCAGGCGGTATTCGTAGCAGACCGAGAGAATGGCACCGAGCTGGATGGCGACTTCGAAAACCGCACGCTTGTCCTCGGTCCAGAAGTCCAGCCAGGCCGCCGTCAGGATGAGATGCCCCGTGCTCGAGATCGGCAGGAACTCGGTAATGCCCTCGACCAGACCCATGATCAGGGCCTGCCAGGCCAGGGTGACATCCATCAGCTAACTCCTCGTATGGAAAAAGATTATTGCGCCGCCGCCGGATCGGCCGGCAGCGCGGCAGCGGCATAGGCCTTGTGGAACTCGGCCGGCATGCGCCGGATGCGGCCTTCGGCGATGTCGACACAAACGAAGTGGGTGCTGCCGCGGAATACCGTCTGGCCGTCATCGAGACGAATGAACTGGTAGCTGCGCCAGGTCGAGAGCTTGTCGACCCGGGTCAGCCAGGTCGCCAGCATGAGGCGCTCGCCGAGACGGGTGGCCTGCAGGTAGTTGAGCTCGTGCTGACGCACCACCATGCCATGCCCCAGCGCTTCGTATTCGGCCGGGCCCAGACCCAGCGACTGCGAATGTGACCAGGCCACCGCCTCCAGCCATTGCAGGTACACCACATTGTTGGTGTGGCGCATGACATCGATATGGCAGTCCTCGACGCCCACCTCGAGGGTGTGCGGGTTCGGATGGTCCCAGTTCAGCGTTGTGCTCATGCTCATGCTTCCTGTCAGCGTCCCGGCAGCTTCTTCCAGACATCGTCACGCAGATAGACCGGCAGGGCCAGTTCCGGTGCCAGCGCACGTCCGGCCAGCACCTGCGGGCGGGCCAGGATGGCGACATCCTCGGCATCCGGCGGCAGATCGGCATTGACCGCGGCCACCGGCAGCTGCGGGCGCAGGACATCGGCATAGGTGCCCCAGCCGGAACCGGCGCCAACCGAGGCGGCAGCCTGCTCGGGCGAGAGCGCGGCATCCACCAGGGTCGCCCAGGCCAGACACAGGGCCTCGGGCAGATCGCCGGGGCGGGTCGCCACCTCGGCGATCTGCGGCTGCATCAGACCGTGGGCATCGAGCAGATAGGCACCGGCATAGATTTCCTGCATGCGTGCGTCGAAGCTGGCCAGCACCGCACGCGCGCCATGCACGCGATGCGCGCCCTGGGCCAGGGTCTGCAGACTGGACACCGGCAGCACCGGCAGGTCGGCGCCCAGCGCCAGCCCCTGCGCCACGGCGGCGGCAATGCGCACGCCGGTGAAGGCGCCGGGACCACAGGAATAGGCCAGCGCGGTCAGCGCGGTCAGCGCCAGCCCGGCCTCGGCCAGGACTTCGTCGACCATGGGCAGGATGAGCTCGGTCTGCTGGCGCGGCGCGTGCAGACGACGGGCAAGCACCTCATGGCCGCCATCGGCCGTGATGCGCAAGAGCGCGACCGAGCAATGCTCGGTGGCGGTTTCCAGGGCCAGCAGATTCATGCCGATTCCGGCTCCAGATCATTGATGAAACGGAAGAATGCCTGCACTTCATCGAGGCTGCGCGTGCGCCGCATGGGCGGCAGGCTCTGCACGAACAGCTGGCCGTAGGGCCGGGCGACCAGACGCGGATCGCAGACCATGAGCACGCCGGTGTCGAGCACGTCGCGGATGAGACGGCCGGCGCCCTGCTTCATGGCGATGATGGCCGCCGGCAGCTGATAGGCTGTGAACGGGTTGCGGCCACGGGCTTTATACGCATCCAGACGGGCCGCGACAACCGGCTCGCCGGGCGAGGAAAACGGCAGCTTGTCGATGATCACCAGCGACAGCGCCTGGCCACGGACATCGACACCTTCCCAGAAGGCGCCGGTGGCCAGCAGCACGCATTCCGGCGTGTTGTTGAAACGGCGCAGCAGCTCGGCCTTGGGCTGCGTGCCCTGCACCAGAAAGGTGTAGTCGAGCTGCTTGGGCAGCCACTCGGCGGCCTCGCGCAGCGCCCGGTGCGAGGTGAACAGGAAGAACGCCCTGCCCTTGCTGGCGCGCAGCACCGGCAACGCCGCTTCCAGCGTGGCGCGCGTGTACTCGTAGGCGCCCGGATCGGGCAGGCCGCGCGGCACGTAGAACAGCGCCTGCTGCTCGTAGGCGAAGGGGCTGGGCAGTTGCAGGGTCTCGACGCCCTCGGGCAGGCCGAGCTGGGCACTGATGTGCCGGAAGTCCTCGCGCACGGCCAGCGTGGCCGAGGTCAGCACCCAGGTCATGGGCTCGCGATCAAGCAGCTCGCGGAACGGCCCGGAGACCTCCAGCGGTGTCCATTGCAGGATGAAGCCCTTGCGGAAGGTCTCGAACCAGTGCACCTGGTTGTCCGGAGTTTCGCCGGTAAGCTCGTCGAAGGCCTCGGCGAGATCCTCGGCGCGGCGATGGCAGCTCTCAAGACCCTTGCTCTTGTCCTTGAGCGGCGCCAGCGCCTCGGTGACGCAGGCCATGGCCATCTTCACCGCCGCGATCGCGGCCGGCAGCTCGGCATGGCCGCTGATCTCGGACCACACGCCCTTGCGCGAGTCCTCGCCCATGAGCAGACGGAAATGCGCCAGACGCACTTCCAGGTTCTGCACCAGGTCATTCATGCCGCGCAGGTCGCCACCGGCGGCGAGGACTTCACGCAGGGCATCCTGCAGCAGGTCGTGGATCTGGCGCGATGACAGATTGCGCCCGAAGAACATGGCGGCGGTTTCCGGCAGCTGGTGGGCCTCGTCGAAGATGACGGCATCCACCTCCGGCAGCAGCTCGCCGAAGCCGCGATCCTTGAGCGCCTTGTCGGCGAAGAACAGGTGGTGGTTGACCACGATGAGCTCGGCCTCGGCGGCCTTCTCGCGCGCCTTCATGAGCGGGCATTCGGCGAGCTTGGGGCACTCCTGGCCGAGACAGTTGTCGGCGGTGCTGGTGACCAGCGGCCAGACCATGGAATCTTCGGCGATGTCGATGAGTTCGGCGATGTCGCCGAGCTGGGTCTTGTGCGCCCAGGCCGCGACCCGGTGCAGGTCGTGCACGGCCTGTTTCGACTCCAGCTCGCCCTCCTCCAGATGCTGCTGCAGGCGGTAGGGGCAGAGATAGTTGCTGCGGCCCTTGAGCAGCGCCGTGCGCACCGGCATGCCGAGCAGATTGCGCACCGTCGGCAGGTCGCGATGGAAGAGCTGATCCTGCAGGTTGCGCGTGCCGGTGGAGACAATGGTCTTCTTGCCGGAGAGCATGGCCGGCACCAGATAGGCATAGGTCTTGCCGGTGCCGGTGCCGGCCTCGACCAGCAGCAGGCCCTTGTCGGCGAGCGCACGCTCGACGGCCTCGGCCATGTGGATCTGCGGCTCGCGCGGCTGATAGCCGGGAATCCGGGCCGCGAACGGGCCCTGCGGCCCGAGCGCATGGCCGACCGTCATGGCGCGCCCGCGGGCGGCGGGAGCGGCATGGCCGGCGGGCAGGTCCGCCTGCGCGGGCGCGGCCGGCGACGGAGCATCCGGCAGAATGGCGGCATCAAGATCGGACATGCGGCGGGCTCAAAGGGTTAGCATAGGGAGTGTAGCAAAGGAGCCGACCTCAAGATGGCCACGAACCATGAATTCCCACCCTGCCCGCCACTGACCGGGCTCATTCTCGCCGGCGGTGCCGGCCAGCGCGTCGATGGCGAGGACAAGGCCTGGCTGCCCTGGCAGGAACGACCGCTGTTCGAGCATGTGCTGGAACGGCTGACACCCCAGGTCGCCGAAGTCTGGGTCAGTGCCAACCGCCATCTCGAACGCTACCAGCCCTGGCTGGACAGCGGCCGCATTGCCGCCGTGGTGCCGGATGACTGGCCCGGCACACCCGGCCCGCTCGCCGGACTGGCCTCGGCGCTGCCGCGACTGCGCGACGCCACGCCGCAACGGGACTGGATACTGGTGACTCCGGTCGACACGCCCTGCCTGCCGCCGCAACTGGGTCTGCATCTCTGGCAGGGCCTGCAGCTCGCCGGCACCGACGCGCGCCTGGCCGTGGCCTGGAGCAGCGAACAGACGCACTGGCTGCATCTGCTCATGCACAAGTCGCTGGTGGCCGATCTGCGCACCAGTCTCGAAGGCGGCGAGCACCGCGTGCATGTCTGGTGCCGCGAGCGCGGCGCCGTGATCGTGGACCTGAGCCACGACGAGGCGGCATTCGCCAACTTCAATCGCTGGATAGACTTCCAGCAAGGCGGAGCGGCATGAACGGATTTTTCACCGCCCTGCGCAAATACGCCCGTTTCCGCGGGCGCTCGACGCGCCGCGAATACTGGCAGTTCATGCTGGTCTATCTGCTGATCACCATGGCGCTGGCCGTGGCCGATCGCGTGCTCGGCCTCATGGTCAGCCCCGGCAGCAAGGCCGGCCTGCTCGGCTGGCTGTTCACGCTGTCCATGCTGCTGCCGTCACTGGCGGTCTCGATCAGGCGTCTGCATGACCGCGACCTCAGCGCCTGGTTCATGCTGCTGGGCCTGATTCCCCTGCTCGGCAGCGCGATCCTGCTGGTCCTGGCCGCCCTGCCCGGCACTCGCGGCGACAATCGCCACGGGCCGGACCCGCTGGCAGAGCCTGAAACACAGGCCTGAGGCGCTACTTCTTCACCCACTTGCCATCCGGCGCCTTCACGTAGGTGCCCGGCGCGGCCTTGGCGATGACCTTCTGGCCGGTCAGTGCTCCCACCTGAGCCAGAGTGGCGCCATTCTGCCTGGCGATGCTCTCGTAGGCGGCCTTGCGCTTGCTGTTGATGTCGGCGGCCAGCGCCACCGCATCCGGAGTGGCCTCGACCACACCGAGATAGCCGTCAAGCTGTTCGCCCACCAGGCCCTGGGCCTTGGCGGCATCGAGCTCCAGTGCCATGACCAGGGGGCTGATGGTGAGCAGCAGCACGGCGAGAAAACCGGTCGTCTTTTTCATGGGACCTCCTCAGAAAAGGGAACTGTCGGTCGTCAGCTTGTCGATGTCCTTCTCCACCCGCAGGCGGATCTCGTGATCGATCTTGACGTTCATGTTGATGGTGATCGGCTCTTTCGGCGCCTCGAGCGCGATTCTCGGCGTGCAGGCCGACATGCATGCCGCAAACGGCAGCAAGGCCGCCAGCCACAGGAGTCTCATGATATTGCCCCCTTCCGTTTCAGGTTCGCCGTGATTGTGGTCTGCGCTGTCATGGCTTGAGCTTCTGCCGGTCCATGAACTGTTGCGAGATTTCGTCGCTCATGCGCAGGCTGCGCAATAGCTCTAGCACATTTTCACGGTGTGTGTAGTTCAAAACGACCGGCTGACGATTTGGTTGAACGCTGTCGCCCTTGATCGTCACCGCGGCATCCAGCCAGCCATCGGCCGCCATGTCGAGGCGGGCATGGAAATCGCTCACCAGCATGTGGCTCAGCGTGTCCAGGGCCAGCTGCACGGCGCGGTTGGACTGGCTCATGGCGGTCACCCCCGCCGACGGCGTGATGCGCAGCGTCAGCGGCACCTCGTTGTGCACGCTGCCGTTGCGCAGCGACAGGCTGGTCTTGCCCAGCTGCACCGGCAATTCGCCGGCCACCGTGCCGTCGAGCTGCACCGGCGGGCTGTCCTGGCCTTGCAGGGCGACGACACGGGCGAGATCAATGCCGGCCAGGGAAATCGTCTGATAGTCGGCCGCCGGCCAGTGCAGGGCCGGTGCGCTGACCAGACCACCGAGCACATGCGCGGAAACATCGGAGAACTGCCAGCTGGAGAGATCACCATTGAGGCCCAGGCTGATCTGCGTCACCGCCGTGCCGACATCCAGCTCCGCCACGGTCAGCGGCCCCTCGCTGGCCAGCGTGACCTGGCTGCCGCGCAGGCCCAGGCGCAGACGGCCCTGCCCGCCGGAGGCCTTGATGCCGCCCCAGTCCAGCGCCAGACCGGCAATCGTGGCGCTGCCGTCGAGCGCCAGCGCGTCGCGCCATGTCCAGTCGGCGGCGGCATTGATCTGGCCCTGTTTGAGCGTGAAACCGAGGCCCTTGCTCATGGCCTCGAGCAGCGGCGTATCCACTGTCGCGCTGCCGTGCGCGCCCTTGTCATCGGCGCTGGCAACGAGGCCGATACGGCTTTGCCAGTCGCCAACCAGCAACTGCGCCCGGCCCTCGCGCCCAGCCAGCGTCACCGTGCCGGTCAGCGCCGGCACCCCGGCACGCGCCGCTACCAGACCACCGGCGGCCAGATTCAGCTCGCCGCGCAGGCCGCCCTGCGCCGGCTGTAGCGGCGTGCGGGCGGTGATGCTCAGCGGCTTGACCAGCAGCGTGCCCTTGAGACCCTCGGCGACATTCAGCCGCGCTCCCGGGCTGGCCTGCCAGACGGCATCGCGCAACTGCCAGGGCAGCCGCAGATCGAGCGCCCCGCCCTTGTCATAGAGCGCCAGACGCGACAGCGCCTGCAGCTCGCCGAGCCAGAGCCCGCCCTGGCGCCGCGCGCTCAGGCTGCCCTGCAACGGATAATCGCCATAACGCCCCCTGAAGGTCGCCAGCAGAGGCCAGCCCGGCGCGCGGATGCCGTTCACCGGCAGCTCCGCCGTCAGCGCCAGGCCACGGCCATCGGCGCGCAGACGCAGGGGCGGTCCGGACAGGCCCTGCGGCCCCGCCCGACCCTGCCAGCGCGCATCCAAAAGCAGACCGGAGTGCTGGCCGCTGAGCGCCAGCGCCCCCTGCCAGGACCAGTCGCCCTCACCCCAGGCCAGCACACTGTCGGTGCTGGAGAGCTTGAGGCCCTGATAGTGCAGGAGCAGTGGCAGCGAGACATGGCCGGATGCCGCGAGAGGAATCACAACGGCCGTGGGCAAGGTCAGCTGCAACGCCTGCGGCAGCATCAGCCCGGCTGGCGCCAGGGTCAGCGTCCGGCCCTGCCAGCGCAGCGGCAGCGTGCCGGCGAGCTCCCGCCCGGACAGGCTGAGCCGGCCCTGACCACCGGCCAGGCCCTGATCACCGCTGAGCAGCAGGCGTGCCTGCCCTTGCGGACCCTGCGCCCGCAGGTCGGCCTGCAGCCCCGTCAGCGCCTCGAAGTCGCCACTGGCATGCACAGCCTTGTCGCTGCTCAGCTGCCAGCCGGCCGGCAGCGCCAGCGGCGCGCTCAGACCGGCATCCAGCGTCCAGGCCCTTCCGCTCAGGCCGGCATCCAGCCAGGCATCGGCGCGCTGCGGCCGGCCGGCAGCGCCCAGCGCCGTACCCTGCACCCGGGCCTTGCCATCGAGCCGGTCCGCGCGCCAATGCCCGGCGCCGGTCAGCACCAACTGCCCCAGCAGCTCCGGCTGCAGATGCCGGGCCTGTACCGTGCCGGCCAGCTGCCAGAGACCATCCTGACGATCGTAGTCGGCCGTGAGCCGGCTTTCCGCATGCGCGGCCACGACATGCCAGCGCTGCTCGCGCTGACGCACATCGAGAGTCAGCGGCGGCAGGCCGGCGGTCACGAAACGGGAGACATGAAGATCGAAGGCCGGCGTCCAGGGCGGCGGCTTGAGCTCGCTGGGCGCGGCTTCACAGCCATGCAGATCGAGATGATCGAGATCGATGCGCAGCGAACGCAAGGCCGACAGGCTCATGCCCTCGCCCTGCAAGGACAGGCAGTCGCTCTTGTAGAGCTGCCAGAGCGCCAGCGTCGGACCGTGGTTCCAGCCCGCGCCCTGCACGCGCAGGCCGGCGACATGAGCCGCCAGCACCGCGAGCGCGCTCAGCAACAGCGGCAGCAACGCCAGCCAAAGCGGCCAGAGCCTGCGTCCGCTGCGGCGCGGCGCGGGTGGTGATGACGGTTCCTGCCGGGCTTCCTCGCTCATGCCATGACATCCCGGATGGTTCGGTGAAGGGCGACAACGGGGTCGCCGGCACGGGCCGCCTGCGGCTTCAGCCCGGGTGCGCGCTCAGGGTGGCGGCAATGCGCTCGCGCAGGATGGCCGCCATCATGTCCAGATGCGCCGGCTCCGCATTCAGCGCCGGCACATACTCATAACGCTGACCACCAGCCTGCCGGAATACCTCGCGGTTTTCCACGGCGATTTCCTCCAGCGTCTCCAGGCAGTCGGCCGAGAACGCCGGGCACACCACCTGCACCGACGCCACGCCGCCAGCGCCCCACTCGGCCAGCAGCTTGTCGGTATAGGGCTTGATCCATTCCTGCAGGCCGAAGCGCGACTGGAAGCTCATGGCCCAGGCATCGTCGGCGAGACCGAGACGGCGCACGACCGCCGCCGTGGTGGCACGGCACTGCTGCGGATACGGGTCGCCCTTCTCGGCATAGGGCTGGGGAATGCCGTGGTAGGAGAACAGCAGCTTGTCGGCGCGGCCATGCTCGGCCCAGTGCCGCTCTATGCGCAGCGCCAGCGCCTCGATGTAGCCGGGATGGACATGGTAGTCGCGCACCAGCTGCACACCGGGCAGGCAGCGCTGGCCGGCCAGCCACTGCGTGACCTGGTCGAACACCGGCGCCGTCGAGGTCGCCGAGAACTGCGGGAACAGCGGCAGCACCACCAGCTCGTCGCAATCGGCCAGCTCGGCCAGCGCGGCGCGCAGGGCCGGACGGCCGTAGCTCATGGCCGGCAGCACACGCAGGTCGAGCGCCGGAAAGGCCTGCGCCAGGCGCTCGCGGGTGCCCTCGACCTGGGCCAGCAGCGTCGTGCGCATGGGCGAGTCATCGCCCCAGATGCTGGCATAGGCATGCGCCACGCGCTTGGGGCGGAACGGCAGGATGAACAGGCGCAGAATGAAGAACCAGATCAGCCTCGGCACTTCGATGACGCGACCGTCGCTGAGGAACTCGCGCAGATAGGCGCGCACCGCCGGCGCGGTTGGCGCATCGGGCGTGCCCAGATTGGCCAGGATGACGCCTATGCGGGGACGGGGTACAGCGGACATGGGCAGGTTCTCGTCGGGAGCGTGGTGCGAAGCGTGATGATGCCGCAAATGAAAACGCCGCGACAGGCGCGGCGTTTCCGGACAGCATTCGGCGCTTACTTGAGCGCGTCGAGCATGCGTGCGGTGATCGCGTCCACCGAGCCGACACCCTCGACCAGGCTGTACTTGGCTGCGTTCGGCTGGCCGGCACGTTCCTGGTAGAAGCCGACCAGCGGCTGGGTCTGGCTGTGGTAGACATCGAGGCGATGACGCACGGTGGCTTCGCTGTCGTCCGGACGCTGCACCAGGTCTTCACCGGTGACATCATCCTTGCCTTCCACCTTGGGCGGATTGTGCTGGACGTGGTAGACGCGGCCCGAACCCGGGTGCACGCGACGACCGGACAGACGCTCGATGATCTCGGCGTCGGCGACGCGGATCTCGACGACGTGGTCGATCTTCACACCGGCATCGATCATGGCCTGAGCCTGCGGAATGGTGCGCGGGAAGCCGTCGAACAGGAAGCCGTTGGCGGCGTCCGGCTGAGCGATGCGTTCCTTGACGAGGCCGATGATGATGTCGTCGGAGACGAGTCCGCCGGCATCCATCACTTTCTTGGCAGCGACGCCCAGCTCGGTACCGGCTTTCACGGCGGCACGCAGCATGTCACCCGTGGAGATCTGCGGGATGCCATAACGGCTCATGATGATCTGAGCCTGGGTCCCTTTGCCGGCGCCCGGCGCGCCCAGAAGAATAATACGCATCCAACACACTCCCAATCGCAAGGCGGCAAGGATACCCGCCAGACCCCCTTTTTCACAAGGGACAGCCTTCAGGCTGCGACCAATGGCCAGTCCGGGCGGGTCAGGAGCGGACCTGGCTGATGCGCAGGCGCACCAGTCCCTGGCTGCCCTTCTCCACCGGCACGGCAATGGCTTCCCAGTCACCCGCGGCCGGCGTGGCGCTGCCGCTGCGCGAGATCTTCGCCGACACCACAATGGCATCCTGCTGCGACAGCAGGCGCTGCGGCGACAGGCTGTCGGCGTCGGTCAGGGTCAGACGCATGGGGAACTGGCCGGCCGGACGACGGATGGCCGCCACCGGCATGGGCGGGCCCTGCAAGGCGCGCGCGAAGACGAACAGCGTGGCATCGGCCGGGATGGCACGCGCCAGCTCGGGCGCCAGCGCCACCTCGATGTCGACGCGCATGCCGGCGGCCTGCTCGGCCGGATCACGACGGGCATCGGCGAGGAGCTGGGCGATGCGCTGGTCGGCGGCGCTGTCATCCGGCTGCGTGCCGGGATGCGCCGTGCGCAGGCTCTGCAGGTGTTCGAGGGCGGTCAGCGCGGTGGCGCGGTCGCCGGCGCGCAGGCTGCCGACGCCGAGCATGAGCAGCGCGCCCTGATGATCCGGCTGGTCATGCAGGATGCGCGCGAGCTGGCTGCGCACGGCCGGCTCCATCGGACCCTGCTGGCTCATGATGGAGGCCTGGGCATAGGTCAGCACGATCTGGGTGTCGTCCGGACGCAGCTCGGCGGCACGCGCCAGCGCGACCTTGGCCGGACCCATGTCCTGCGCCTGCAGGAAGCCCATGCCCAGGGTCATCCAGGCGTCGGCATTGGCCGGCTCCTGCTGCACGCGGCGCTGCAGGGCGCGCATGAAGTCAGGCAGGCTGTGCCTGTCGCTGTCGGCGGCCGGCGCCTGACCGGCGAGCAGGCGATCCAGCGTCGGCTTCAGCTCGACCTGGTTCTGCAGGTCGCGGGCGACGCCGGCATTGAGGAAATGCCCGAAGTAGAGACCGAGGCTGAGCGCCGGCAGCAGCACCAGCAGCGCCAGCGCCAGACCGCGCAGCGGGCGCGTCGAGGCCGTCACCGCCGTCACGCCTTCACTGTCGGCGAGCAGGCCGCGATCAAGCTCGAGCTTGAGGGCGGCATAGGTATCGGCATCGATGCGGCTGGTCATGTGATCGGCATTGAGCTCCTGCAGACGCTCGCGATAGACGCGTGCGCCGAGGGCGCGCACGGACTGGCCCGAATCCGTGGTCTTGCCGCGCAGCGGCCAGAGCAGCCAGAAGGTCGTCAGCAACGCCAGCAGCAGGCAGGACAGAACGATGGGCAGCAGAACGGGATTCATGACTTGGGCTCCACATCGGACTGACCGGACAGCAGGCGCTGCAGGCGGGCATGCTCTGCCGGGCTCAGCGGCTTGCCGCGCACGGGCTTGCGGCGGGCACGCGCGATCAGCGCCAGACCGGCGCCGGCCAGCAACAGGAACGGCCCCCACCAGAGCAGGAAGGTGCCGGCGCGCAGAGGCGGCTTGTAGGTGATGAAGTCGCCATAGCGGTCGACCAGATACTTGCGAATCTCGGCATCGCTGCGACCCTCACGCACCTGTTCGTAGACACGTTCCTTGAGGTCGGAGGCCAGCTCGGCATCGGAACCGGCGAGATTGGTGTTCTGGCACTTGGGGCAGCGCAGCTCCTCGATGAGGGCGCGATAGCGGGCCTCCTCGGCCTGGTCGCGGAACTCGTGCACATCAATGCTGGCGTGCGCCAGTCCGGCGGCCAGCAGCAGCGCGGCCAGCGGCAGTCGCAGATCGAATGACAGGCGCATCAGGAGCCCTCCCCCGGCAGCGGCTTGTCGGCCAGCAGCGCGTCATAGCGCGGCTTCAGCTCTTCCGCCCAGGCACGGTCATCGAGCACACCGACGGCGCGGTAGCGGATATGCCCTGCGCGATCGATCAGATAGGTTTCCGGGGCGCCGTAGACGCCGAGGTCGAGGCCGAGGCTGCCCTTCTCGTCGAAGGCGATGTTGCGATAGGGATTGCCGTTGTTCTGCAGCCAGGCCAGCGCGGCCTCGCGGTTGTCCTTGTAGTTGACGCCGACGATGTGCACGCCGGCATCGGCCAGACGCATCAGCACCGGGTGTTCGACCAGGCAGGACACGCACCAGGTGGCCCAGACATTGAGCAGGGTGACATCACCCTTGAGGATGTCGGCGCTGAGCGTGACATCCGGCTCGGTCAGCGAGCTCAGCTGGAAGGCCGGCACCGGCTGGCCGAGACGGGCCGAGGGCAGGAAGCTGGGGTCGCTGCCGTTGCGGCTGAACAGCAGCACGGCGAGGATGGCGAACAGCGCCAGCGGCAGCAGGAAGACGAGAACGCGGGTCTGACGGGTCATGACAAAACTCCTCAGCGGGTCTGACGCAGGCGATAGCGCTTGTCGAGCATGGACAGCACACCGCCGAGGGCCATGAACAGGGCACCGAACCACATCCAGCGCACCATGGGCTTGTGATACACGCGCACGGCCCAGGCACCCTGGTCGAGCGGCTCGCCGAGCGCGACATAGAGGTCACGCCAGAGGTTGCCGGAGATGGCCGCCTCGGTCATGGGGTTCTGCTGCACGCGATAGACACGCTTCTCCGGATGCAGGACCTGGCTCCAGCCGCCGTGGCTGACGGTCAGGGTGCCGCGCTGGGCGACATAGTTCGGACCCTGGTGATCGGTCACGCCCTCGAACTGGAAGCGGTAGTCACCGACCGCCAGCTCCTGGCCGGGAGCCAGACGGACATCCTTCTCGACGCTGTAGGCCGAGGTCAGCGCCACGCCGAGCACGGTCATGAGCAGGCCGAGATGCGCCAGCTGCATGCCCCAGTAGCTGCGCGGCAGCTTGCGCAGGCCCTCGCCGAGGCTGGAGGCATTGCGGGTCTTGCGCGCGATGTCGACGAGCTGGCCACCGAAGACCCAGGCGCAGAGGCCGATGGCGAGACCGACATACCAGGGCATGTGGCCGTAGATCAGCAGCGGCACGGCGATGCCGATGACCAGCGCCGCCAGCACCACCTTGCCCATGGGCAGCAGCACCACGTCCATGGACTGGCGCTTCCAGTTGGTCTGCGGGCCGACGCCGAGGAAGACCAGCAGCAGCATGACCAGCGGCACGAAGAGCAGATTGAAGTACGGCGGGCCGACCGAGATCTTGCCGAGGTCGAGGGCATCGGCGATGAGCGGGAACAGCGTGCCGAGCAGCACGATCACGGTCGCCACCAGCAGGAACAGGTTGTTGGCGAGCAGGAACATTTCACGCGAGGCCAGCCCGTGACGGCTTTCGTTGTGCAGGCTGCTGCCGCGCCAGGCGAAGAGACCGAGCGAACCGCCGACCACGGCGATGAGAATGCCGAGCACGAAGAGGCCGCGCGAGGGATCCGCGGCGAAGGCATGCACCGAGGTCAGCACGCCGGAGCGGACCAGGAAGGTGCCGAGCAAGCTGAGCGCGAAGGCGATGATGGCGAGCAGCACCGTCCAGGCCTTGAACACGCCGCGCTTCTCGGTCACCGCCAGCGAATGCAGCAGCGCGGTGCCGGCCAGCCAGGGCATGAAGGAGGCGTTCTCGACCGGGTCCCAGAACCACCAGCCGCCCCAGCCCAGCTCGTAATAGGCCCACCAGGAGCCGAGCGCGATGCCGCAGCTGAGGAACGACCAGGCGGCGATGGTCCACGGTCGCGACCAGCGCGCCCAGGCCGAATCGAGGCGGCCGCCCATGAGGCCGGCCATGGCGAAGGCGAAGGGCACGGCGAAGCCGACATAGCCCATGTAGAGCATGGGCGGATGGAAGATCAGGCCGGGATCCTGCAGCAGCGGATTGAGGTCGTTGCCCTCTATGGGGAAATCCGGCAGCAGGCGGTTGAAGGGATTGGAGGTGAACAGGATGAAGCTGATGATGGCGACGCTGACCAGACCGAGCACGGCCAGCACACGCGCCGTCATGGCCAGCGGCAGACCGCGCGAGAAGCGCGCGACAGCGGCCGTCCACAGCGACAGCACGAGCGCCCAGAGCAGCAGCGAGCCCTCATGGCCGCCCCAGACCGCGGAAATCTTGTACCAGACCGGCAGCAGCGTGTTGGACTGGCGCGCCACGTAGTCGACGCTGAAGTCGTTGCGCAGGAAGGCCAGCGTGAGCAGACCGAAGGACATGACCAGCAGCATGGCCTGGGCATAGGCGGCGGAACGGGCGATGGCCTGGACGCGGGCATCACCACGGGCAACGCCGATCCAGGGCACGCTACCCTGGAAAATGGCCACAACAAAGGCCAGGACCAAGGCAAACTGACCAAGCTCGACCCACATGGCAACACCTCTAATCGGACTTAAACCGGCACCGGGGAGGCGCCATCATACGCACCCCGCCAGCCATGTCCAGTTACAGCTAAGGACACTGCGCAAACCCCCGCCAGGCTGCTGCGCAGGCTGCTTCCAGGCATTTGACAAGGGTCGGCAGGAACCTCCCCTGCCCGCCACAGCAACACGACTGTCATGAAACGGGAACATATTTGGAAACAACTCCCCGGCCAATATGTCAGGTTATTGCCCGGACACGCGCTACCCTGCCCATGCCCATCACCCAGATCAGGAACCCAATGACCGATCCCCTGCGGCAAACCAGCTACACCCGTGACGAGCTCATCGCCTGCGGTCACGGTCAGCTTTTCGGCGAGGGCAATGCCCGTCTGCCGCTGCCGGACATGCTCATGATGGATCGCGTCAGTCTGCTCTCCCGCGAGGGCGGCCTGTTCGACAAGGGCGAGGTCAAGGCCGAGTTCGACATCAACCCCGACCTCTGGTTCTTCAAGTGTCACTTCGAGAATGACCCGGTCATGCCCGGCTGCCTCGGCGTCGATGCCCTCTGGCAGCTGCTCGGCTTCTATCTGGGCTGGCGCGGCAATCCCGGTCGCGGTCGCGCGCTGGGCTCCGGCGAGATCAAGTTCTTCGGCCAGATCCTGCCCAGCCACAGCAAGGTGCGCTACGAACTGCAGATCAAGCGCGTGATCGAACGCAAGCTGGTCATGGGCATCGCCGATGGTCGCGTGCTCGTTGATGACCGGGAGATTTATACTGCACAGGATTTGCGTGTCGGCCTGTTCACCAGCACCGACAGCTTCTGAGACTGCTTTCGAGGAGAGTTAACATGCGTCGCGTTGTCATTACCGGTTTCGGCATCGTCTCCTGTCTCGGCCATGATGCCGCCACAGTGCGGGACAGCCTGTTCCACGGTCGCTCCGGCATCCGCTTCAATCCGAAGTATGCCGAGCTCGGCTTCCGCAGCCAGGTCAGCGGCAGCATCACCGACCTCGATCTCGATGCCCTGATCGACCGCAAGCAGCGCCGCTTCATGGGCGACGCCGCCGCCTTCGCCTACATCGCCATGCAGCGCGCCATCGAAATGTCCGGCCTCACGCCCGAGCAGGTGGTGAACCCGCGCACCGGCCTCATCGCCGGCTCCGGCGGCGCCTCCAGCGCCAACCAGTCCGACGCCTGCGACATCGCCCGTGAAAAGGGCGTCAAGCGCGTCGGCCCGTACATGGTGCCGCGCACCATGGCCAGCACGGTCTCGGCCTGCCTGGCCACGGCCTTCCAGATCAAGGGCGTGAACTACTCCATCGCCTCCGCCTGCGCCACCAGCGCGCACTGCATCGGCAATGCCGTCGAGCAGATCCAGCTCGGCAAGCAGGACGTCGTCTTCGCCGGCGGCGGTGAAGAGGAGAGCTGGCAGGAGTCGTGCATGTTCGACGCCATGGGCGCCATGTCGACCAAGCGCAACGCCACCCCCGCCCTCGCCTCGCGCGCCTATGACGCCGACCGCGACGGCTTCGTCATCGCCGGCGGCGGCGGCATCGTCGTGGTCGAGGCCTACGAACACGCCGTCGCACGCGGCGCCACCATCCTCGCCGAAGTGGTCGGCTACGGCGCCAGCTCGGACGGCTACGACATGGTCGCGCCCAGCGGCGAAGGCGCCCAGCGCTGCATGCAGCAGGCCCTGGCCACGGTCGACACGCCGGTCGACTACATCAACACCCACGGCACCTCGACTCCGGTCGGCGACGTTGCCGAACTCAAGGCCCTGCGCGCCGTCTTCGGCGACAAGGCACCGCCGATCAGCTCGACCAAGTCGCTGTCCGGCCACGCCCTCGGCGCCGCCGGCGTGCACGAAGCCATCTACTGCCTGCTCATGCTGCAGAACGACTTCATCGCCGCCTCGGCCAACATCGAGAATCTCGACCCGGAAGCCGCCGAACTGCCCATCGTGCGCCAGCGCATCGACAACGCCGGCCTGAAGACGGTGATGTCGAACAGCTTCGGCTTCGGCGGCACCAACGCCACGCTGGTGCTGCGCAAGGTCTGAGCCGCCCGGCCCCGGTTCGCCGGGGCCGGTCACCGGATCCGGCGGCTTGTTGGACAAAATTGACGCCCGTCAGAATTGTTACAACAAGCGTTGTCACATATTGACCAAGACCACACCTTCCCGTAGGGTGTGTCTCGCCACTCATGTGCGAGACCACATTACATGACCACTCAGCATCAAGACGTTCTCATTCTCGGCGCCGGCCTCTCCGGCATCGGTGCAGCCTGCCACCTCAAGCGCAAGTGCCCGGACAAGAGCATCGCCGTCCTTGAGCGCCGCCACGCAGTGGGCGGCACCTGGGATCTGTTCCGCTACCCCGGCATCCGCTCCGACTCCGACATGTACACCTTCGGCTTCAACTTCAAGCCCTGGCTGTCGCCGCGCGTGCTTGCCGATGGCAACTCGATCAAGAAATACGTCGCCGATGCCGCCAAGGAATATGGCGTCGACAAGGACATCCACTTCGGCCGCAAGGTCATCAAGGCCGACTGGTCCTCGCAGACCCAGCTCTGGACCGTGACCAGCAGCGATGAACAGGGCGGCAACCTCGAAACCTGGACCGCCCGCTTCGTCATGGGCTGCTCCGGCTACTACAACTACGACAAGGGCTTCCGCCCCGACTTCCCGGGCGAGAAGGACTTCAAGGGCCAGATCATCCATCCGCAGTTCTGGCCGGAAAACCTGGACTACGCCGGCAAGCGCGTCGTCATCATCGGCTCCGGCGCCACCGCCATCACGCTGGTGCCGAACATGACCGACAAGGCCGCGCATGTGACCATGCTGCAGCGCTCGCCGACCTACATCCTGTCGGTGCCGGCGGTCGATCCGCTCAGCCGTGCCCTGCAAGCCACCCTGCCCGCCTCGGTCGCCTACAAGATGAACCGTGCCCGCAACATCGGCATCCAGCGCATCCTGTTCCAGACCGCGCGCGCCAAGCCGGACGTCGTGCGCCGCTTCATCCTGGCCATGGCCAGGCGCCAGCTCAAGGGCAGCAACGTCGACATCAGCCACTTCAGCCCGAGCTACGCGCCCTGGGACCAGCGTCTGTGCGTGGTGCCCAACGGCGACCTGTTCAAGGTGCTGCGCCAGGGCAAGGCCTCGATCGAGACCGACCACATTGAACGCTTCACCGAAGACGGCATCCTGCTCAAGTCGGGCAAGGAACTGAAGGCCGACATCATCGTCACCGCCACCGGCCTGAACATCCAGATCCTGGGCGGCGTGGCCGTGACTGTCGATGGCACGCCCGCCAACGCCGGCGAGAGACTGACCTACAAGGGTGTGCTGCTCGAAGGCATCCCCAACGCCGCCATGATCTTCGGCTACACCAATGCCTCCTGGACGCTGAAGGCCGACATCGCCTCGGAATACTTCTGCCGCATCATCAAGCACATGGACAAGAAGGGCTACAAGACCTTCAAGGTCCGTGGCGACAGCAGCCAGCACACCCAGGACACCGTCTTCGGCGGCCTCGCATCGGGCTATGTCAGCCGCGCCGCCAAGGAGCTGCCGCGTCAGGGCAAGGATGCGCCGTGGCGCGTCACCCAGGACTACATGTCCGACATTCCGGTACTGCGTTACAGCACGCTGGAAGACGACATCCTGGAGTTCGACGGCAAGGTCGGCAAGAAGCCCTCGCGTATGGAAAAGCATGCGCTGGGCGCCGCCACCAAGCTCGCCGATCTGGTCACCGCACCGCTCAAGGGCGCGCTCGGTCGCGCCTGATCGCGGCACGCGCCGCCCCTGGCTGAGAGGCCGGGAGTGACGCGCGGCGGAAACGAAAAAGCCCCGGTTTATCCGGGGCTTTTTCTTGGGCGGAATCCGTGGCCGGCAGCCTGCTCAGCCCTGGCGGATCAGATCCGCCGCCTTCTCCGCGATCATGATGGCCGGCGCGTTGGTGTTGCCGCCAATGATGGTCGGCATGATCGAGGCATCGACCACGCGCAGACCCTCGACGCCATGCACGCGCAGCGAAGCATCGACCACCGCCATGTCATCGCTGCCCATCTTGCAGGTGCCCACCGGGTGGTACACGGTGTCCGTGCGCTTGCGCAGGATGGCGCGGATGTCGTCGTCAGTCTTCACGTCGGCGGTGAACGGGTCGGCGGTGACGAACTTCGCCAGCGCCGGCGCCTTCATCAGCTTCTCGGTCATCTTGTAGCCGGCGACCAGCTCCTCGACATCCGCCGGATCCGAGAGGAACTGCGGGTCGATCACCGGCGGGCTGTCCGGATTGCTGTCGCGCAGCGTGACCGTGCCGGTGCTGCGCGGACGTAGCAGACAGACGTGGCAGGACAGACCGTGACCGGTGTGCAGCGTGCGCGCGTGGTCATCCACCAGGGCGATGACGAAGTGCAGCTGGATGTTCGGTGCCGGCAGCTCCGGGCTGGTCTTCAGGAAGGCGCCGCCCTCGGCGAAGTTGGAGCTGATCAGACCACGACGCTCGCGACGGTAGCGCCCGATCTGCTTGAGCAGATGCAGGCCGCCCTTGAGCGAAATGCCGAGCAGGTTGATGTCGTCGGACTTGTAGCCAAAGATGAAGTCCGGGTGATCCTTGAGGTTCTTGCCGACACCGGGCAGGTGATGCACCACCGGGATGCCGTGCTTCTGCAGCTCGGCGGCATCGCCGATGCCGGACAGCATGAGCAGCTGCGGCGACTGGAAGGCGCCGGCGGAAAGAATGACTTCCTTGCGCGCCATCACGGTCTGAATGCTGCCGCCCTGGCGGTACTCGACACCGACAGCGCGCTTGCCCTCGAACAGGACGCGCTGCGTCTGCGCGCCGGTCTCGACCTGCAGATTACTGCGCACACCCAGATGCGGCTTCACATAGCCGCGATACGACGACCAGCGCTCGCCATTCTCCTGAGTGACCTGATACAGGCCCACGCCTTCCTGCTCGGGACCGTTGAAGTCCTGGCTGACCGGATAGCCGACCTGGCGACCGGCTTCGAGGAAATGATCCTGGAACGGATTGTCGGTCTGCAGGTCACTGACCACCAGCGGCCCGCCCTGCCCGTGCCACTCGTTCCTGATGCGGCGGTTGTCCTCGGCGCGCTTGAAGTAAGGCAGCACCTCGTCGAAGGACCAGCCGCTGTTGCCCAGCGCCGCCCAGTGATCGTAATCGCTGCGATGGCCACGGATGTAGGCCATGGCATTGATGGACGACGAACCGCCGAGCACCTTGCCGCGCGGCTGGAAGCCCTTGCGCCCGTTCAGGCCGGGCTGCGGCACGGTCTCGAAGGCCCAGTTGTTGATCTTCTTGGGCACCATGAGCACCACGGCCGCGGGCGTGTTGATGAGCCAGTTGTCACCCTTGCCACCGGCTTCAAGCAGCAGCACCTGGGCATTGGCGTCCTCGCTGAGACGACCGGCCAGGGCGCAGCCGCTGGAGCCGCCGCCCACAATCACGTAATCCACGGTTCTCTGCATGGTGCGCTCCCGGTTGTTCTTGTCATGCCTGCTGGAGGACAGCTTGCCGGCGATCTTAGCTCAGCTTGTGACGCAGAGGTCACATGTTAAACCGACAAAAGTCTGATTTATTCGCCAGCCGGTAATGCCGGCTCCTCGTCGCAGCGCTTGCACTGCAACAGGTGGCCGAGCATGGCCGCCCTGCCCGTCTCGGTCACCACCCAGGGCCGGTTGGTCCACGGCGGGTTGTGACGCACATGCTGGCCATGGCCGCAGGCGAGATCGGCGACCCAGTGCGACTCTTCGTCGAGATGAAAGCCGATGATGGGCTGCAGCATGGCGGTCAGTCCCGCGCCAGCGCATCGATGATGGGGCAAGACGCCCCGCCGGCATCCGCGCCACATTGCTGCACCAGTGTGGACAAGGCCTGCTGCATCTCCGCCAGATCGGCAATCTTCTGCCCGATCAGGGCCAGCTTCTGCGCCGCCAGCTCGCGCGTCTCGACGCAGGCCGACACCTCGCTCAGCGCCAGCAGCCCGGCGACCTCGGACAGGGTGAAGCCGAGCGTCTGGGCGCGCTTGATGAAGTGCAGGCGCTTCACGGTCGCGGCAGGGTAATGCCGGTGGCCACCCAACGGTTTGGCCGGCTCGTCCACCAGACCACGACGCTGGTAATAGCGAATGGTTTCGACATTGACACCGGCGGCATCCGCCAGCCGGCCTATGGTCAGTTTTCCTGCCATCACATTTCCCTTGATACCGTAGTGCAGTACGGAATTTATAGTAGCCTGACAGCAAACCCCGAGGCCACCATGAGCCAGATCCTTCTTGAGTCCGTACTGACCTGCCCGCACTGCGGCCACAGCAGCCGGGAAACCATGCCCACCGACGCCTGCCAGTTCTTCCACCAGTGCCCGCAGTGCGCACAGGTGCTCAAACCCAAGCCGGGCGACTGCTGCGTGTACTGCTCCTATGGCGACGTGCCCTGCCCGCCCATCCAGGCAGCCAGAAGCAGCGGCAAGGCATCCTGCTGCAGTCCGTCCACCGGGGATCAGGGCCAGAGCTGCAACATGACCGACAAACAGGATCTGGCCGGCAGCTGGCGCACACTGTTCGCGCTCTGGGGCCTGCCCGGCATCGCCATGCTGGCCGCGAGCTGGCTGCCCGAAACACCACGCGCCGTGATCTGGGTCGCCATGCTGATCTGCATGGGTCTGGCCTGCATCATCAATGCCCGTGGCTGCGGACGCACGCACTGCCGCTACACCGGCCCCTTCTTCCTGATCATGGCCGCGCTTGTCGCCGCCAACGCCTGCGGACTTCTGCCGCTGGGCGCCCATGGCTGGCTGCTGCTAGGCGGCACTACCATCCTCGGCAGCGCCGGCCTGTGGTGGTACAGCGAACGCAGGCTGGGCCGGTTCTCATAAGGCGGGTGGAAAGAGCGCAGCCAGCGCCTCGCGGGAACCGGCGAGCACGCCGAGGTCATGGGGCGATGGCTGGCCGCAGAGCGTGGCGTTCACGGCCCTTGCCATGACCGCCGCTGCCGGCGGGAAATAGAGGACGGCCTCGCAATGAAGCCGACCCTCGGACTCGTGGCGGATGAAAATGGCGAGGTCGGCGGAGGAGTCTGCGTTCGGGCAGATGGCGAGAAAGAGCGCCTGAATGCGGGCCAGCTCCGCGCTGGCCAGGAGAGCGTCGCCGAGGTTCTTGCTGTGCCAGGTGGGGGGCATGTGGGGGTCCTGGATTTTGCGGCGAGGGTTACGGGGGGGTGGTTTGTGTAGACCCCATCATGACGAGACCTAAAAGCGTCGGCATGAATGACGGGAGCTGACCCAGAGCAATCTCTTCGCAGGAGAGTCCGACTTTGTGATCAAGAACCTCCCCCTTGTCGGTTTCAACCAGAACCGTCCGATGCAAAGCCTCGACGATTGGCAACGGAAATAACTGCCATTAGGGCAGCAGATAGCTCGGCCTCCAACAACAACTTTCAAAACTGCCGAAGAGCATCGCCTGCATTAGTGCTCGTGACCAGGCAACCAACACCCAAGAGCTCTCTAATGCCCGCTTCTCCAGCGAGAACTTGCCTGATAGTTTGCATAACCGCAGGAATCGCCAAGGATGGAATCGAAAACTGATCCGGCCTCAGCAACTGCCCCCCCATTCTCTCTGCAAACATTCGCGCTACAGCTGGGTTGAGATTTGCCCCGAAAAACAACGCAAGACCAGACTTCAGTGCACTCGTAATACGTAGCGCCGCAAGCACAAGCTCCTTAGCCCCCACATTATCCGTATGACAGATACGAAGCGCAGCCCCCCAGCTAATGACAATGTCACCACTCCTAAGCTCTGCCGCCTCGTATACAGCCTCATTTGGCGCCATCAACATCCCTCTTTGGAGGCGATCCAGTACGCTACTCAGCGGAATACCGGAGACGTCATCAGCCTGCCCCATCCAGCTCTCAAGCAGCTCCAAAGGATCGTTGCGGGCGAGGAGAATCCCAAGCGTGAGTAGCCCTGACACCATCTCCTCCGCTTTCTCAGGCATCACGGGAGCATCCCTATCTTGATTGTGCCGATGACCCACCATCTCAATCATTGCCTGAGCCAGACCCATGACACTTCCTAAGTACGCAGGCAAAGCTCCCTGCGTTGCATCTCTCATAATGAGGGACTGGTAAGCATTGAGTCGCAGCATAGGACTATCTGAGCCAGAGAGAGCCTGTGCTTTCTCGAGCACGGCGAGAGATGCATCAGGCCATGCCGCCTCTAAGTAGGCGGCCTGAGCTTGCAGCATTCCAACACGTAGCGCCTGGCCCTCCGTAGCGGTATCTGTCGAAATACCAGGCTCACTCGCACGACCAATCGCAATTTCCACCGGAGCCCCATCTGGCCGCAAAATTCCTGGATTCGACGAAAGACGCCCAACCGCATTCGCCACTTGGATTATCGCTTCCCAGCTCTTACTCCCTTCTGCTGATGCTTGGCTCGGTAGCAAGAGGACTGCATGTGCTAACAGCGTGCTACAACGACGCCGATTTCCTGCCAGCAAAGAGCAGTAGGAGGCATCAACGAGAAGCCCCACCCTTGTTTTATACATGCCCTCCTTGAGTAACTCAGCGCCAGCCTTAAACAGCTGAGATGCTCGATTAAATTGTTTGAGTCTCCCCGCTGAAATGGCAACGCGCCGGTATGCAAACGGGTCAGAAACAGCATGGGGTCCAAAGCGCTCCATCATCCTGTCCCATACACTCAGCGCCTCTACATGGTCTTCCGACTGCCCCAGCAAGTTGACACGCTGCTCCTCAATCACAGCACTAGGACCAAATACACTCACCGCCTCATCCAATACAGCGTGCCCACCCCGCATGTCTCCTAGATACTCACTCAACACAATCGACTTGGCTCGCGCAATTTGTGCACCATATCGACGAAGTGAAGCTGACGAGCATGCCTCCAAAGCCCTATCAAAGTGCTCGAGCCAAGACCCCCACTCAGGGCTGTCCTGATTTGCTTCTGCCACCCAAGCCGAATGAATAAACCCCCCCAGCTCAATCACAGACGGCCAGTCGAGCATTTGATCAAACTCAAGGGCCAGCTCTTGGCTCTCTGGTCTGCCAAGCCACTCGATGATCTGACATAAATCCTCGCGAGTCCTTACGTCGCCAGCACGTAACGAAAACAGCGTCTGGAAGAGCGTCGCACTCTCCGGAAGCGCAAAGCTTTCACCCACCATCGACGCCTTAACGTTCGCTAAACCTCCAATCAGTATCGTCTTGAAGGGATCCTCAACTTCAATTGCGCTAGAAATCGCATCGAGCACGACTTCCATTGAGATCGTGACCCGCTTCGACAACATCGTCAGGTCGTACAGCATGCGGTCCGCCATCCAACTGGTATCCGCTTGCCGAGGTCCGATAGCACGGCGCCATGCCTTTGCCACGTCCTCCAGTCGACTGGGGTCTTCTATTTCTGCAACGAGGAACTGAAGATGTCTTAGCGATGGCAATGTGCTGCTCAGCGACGCAAGCCCTGAGCCTGGCTCCATTTCAATCGGAAGTATCCAATTGCAGCGCTTAAGGATTTGTCTCTGAACCTCGCTCTTGGCGGTCAGCACAACACCAACGGAATACTTAAAGCGACCAGCATCTGCTGCAATAAGAGCATGAAAGAGCAAGGAGCTTGCGTCTGCAGGCGTAAGGGGCTCACTCGCAAGGATAGCGTCGTGAAGTTTCGCGTGAATAGCACGGCGCTGGTCAGAGGTCCACGTGACGCCCACCTCCCCTCTCAGAACTTGAGTTACTCGAAACTTGTCAGCACCAAGTTCTTCTATCCAACGACCAGTCAGATTTGCCAACACAGCCGATGCACCGACCAGAGGCGGGGGAAGCCCAGCAAGGTTTAGGAGCATTACTCGAGTTGGCGGCAATATGAACTCACCGGCCTCAAGCACAAACTCTGCTTCTGCCGCACTAACCGATGACGCCAAAAGATCACGAGCAAGTTGCCTCGCCGTAAGGGTCGCTAGAGACGGTGTAGTAAAGGTCTCCAAGTTAACAGCAGGCCAGCCATCTGCTCTAAGCTCGAGAAGTCGCACATTGACCAAGGCCGGATGTCCGCCCGTCTGTGCTGTGATGATTCGACTCCATGTATCCGCGCGCGTCGCAGGGACACAACCAAAGTCAGCGCATTGAATTACAATCTCTTCTTGAGAGAGCTGGGGAACCTGAACTACCTCCAGCCCCCATGAATTTGCCACTTCACGTCCAAGAGCCTCAGTATGCCCCTGCGCCGTAAAGAGTAGAGACTTACCTGCAACTTCGGCGCGGTGGACTAGTTGGCGCAAACTCATCTCGTAGGTACGACGAGCTCGTGGCGAAGTATCGAGGTCATCGAAAATCAGTAATGAGGGCCCATCTGGACGGTCCAGTGTCAGAGCCAGCAACTTGAATATTTGTGCAATGGCAGCAGGATCTCGCTGTGAGAGCTCTGTCCAGGAAACCGTAAAGCCCAGATCGCGCGCGACAACCTGAGCAATAGTTGTTTTTCCCATGAATACCGAGCCAGCGAGGAGCACTGCTCTACGCTGCACTACAAGGCGGGAAACACTCTCAACAAGACTCGGGCGACGCAAAAGTGCCTTTGGCGGGGGTGGCGGGTGGTCTTGAAGCAGCACAAGTTGTGCAGTGGCGGCCTGAAGCGACGAAAGCTGGGCCGTAGCCATCACAAAGCCTGTAGCTGTATGCAAGGGCAACTCAAGTGTGATGGTGGTTGCAACCTCGATTTGCCGTCTAAGTGCCACTACGTCTAATTGGCGCTCCTCGGGCCTCTCTTTGAGTACCTGCTTCCAGCAGTACTCAAACAAGGCACTTTTCACAGCGTGCGCAGCACTCCTTGGTTGACCTAGCTTTGCTAGCTCATCAGAAATACGATCGAGAACACTCTGCTCCACAACGTCCACATTTGACTGCTCCATGAGCCAAGTAAACCGTTGCAACAACCGCTCTTGTAGATCTTTGACTGTTGCCGTACCTAAGAATTCGCGTACCGGCTGATCTGACTCGATGCTTGCGAGCAGTTGCTCTCTGACTGCGTCAGCGAGCTCCGTGTCAAAGGCAGCACTGGCCCACACCTGGATGCCCGACAGCCCTCCAAAGCGGGCGTCCCGCTCTAGAGAGATACCTGAAGTAGTCAGGTACACATACCTGATGTATCGCTCCGGGGAGCGCTCAGAGGTTGCCCAGAAGTTTCGAATAGCATCCCGCGCACGCTGGGTGTTCAGAGAAACCGCTTCTTGCGTGCGCTTGACCTGAATAGTGGTGGTTGCGGTGAAATTGACACGATCAATATCCTCCGCGCCTTCGAGGAAAATAACCTCGTCATCCTCTAGCGTCAGCCAAGCCTCAATGGATCGCCAAATTTGGTAGTCATACCCACCCATGGCGCCAAGCGCCTCACGTTCAGGCGTGCGCGGCAAAGGCTCAGGAACGGGAGAGTCCGTCATACCTTAGTTAGAAGCATCTCAATTGCACCTTAAGGCAGATGTCAAAGTATTCTGCACTACTAGTTTCTCACTCAGTACATCATATGCACTGCATCCGTAACTTCCACTTTTACTACAGCATGTTGTTGCCTACGAATCGACTCCATACGCGGCAGCTTCGACGTGCAGGCGCAGGCGGCGCGCACCGCCTTTTTCAATGAGCGCTTCAAGCGCAGCGGCATCGTCATAGAACGCGCCATCGCACGGGGCAAGCTGCACGCAGGCACGGACACCCGGCTGGCGTTGGAGGATGTCTGCAACCCGATCTACTTCCGGCTCTTTGTCTCGGGCGATCCGATCACCAGCGCCGAGATCCAGCTTTACGCCACGCGGGCCGCGCAGCGGGCACAGGTACCTGACGCAACAGTTCATGAATGCGATACAGGCGTTCGAGGCGATTCATGAGCACGCATCCAGCATCACGGCCTCGCTCCAATCAGCTGTCTCACCTGCTCATGGGCCTGCATCCAGACCGCTGTATGCAGGCACCTCTTCTCAATCAATCCGGTAATTATGATGAACTCCTGCGCAAGCTGGCGCATGAAGATGGGCTCATGGTGCGCAATCCTGTTGCGCAGCCCACGGATACTCTCCAGAGCATCATGCAAATCTTTCCGTTGCTCGGCCAGTGTCAATGACTGATCTAGATTGGGCAGCACCCTGACCAGATGAGCACGCCAGATACGCTGATCATGACGCTTGGTCAGCAGGCACTGCCAGAACGCAAACTTCAGCTCGGCTATGACCTTTCCGGCGGCTGGCTGTCCGTCACGCGAACGCTGCAACTCTCTCCGGGGATTGAATCCGGACACAGGATTCGGAAGGCTTTGCTCGAAGCCTGGCGACCATGGCCATTGCGCGCCATAAACCGCCTCCAGCGCATCTGCAATGGCATTGCGCAATACAACCTCACAGACATGCAACGGCAACAGCAACGCGGCGGATACCTGTGCATTCCAGCCATAAAGCGCAAGCGCGGATGACAGATCAGCCCCTGACACAGAGGCCTGATAGGTGCTCATGCGGGGAACGGATAACGCCCTGACAACTTGCAGCTCGTTCATGCGATTGACAACACTCCCTGTTGTACACACAATGAATCCACTAGCCCGAGGACTTGTTGGCGCAAGCCTCCCCCTTGGGACAGATGACCGTTTTATAAAAGACCCGCCGCAAGGCGGGTTTTTTATGTCTATAGCACATCAATCCTCAATGCACTTCGCATCCCGACCCAAATTCGATCAGATCCGCCAGGCCATGGCGGCCGGTCTGTCGCGCCCACAAGCGCCACCACCTCATCCCCCGCCCACAGGCATACCAGCCGCTCGCGCTCCCAGGGCGGAATTCCCTGCTCCTGGCACCAGTGTTTCACCGACACCGAATGCGTCCGCCCGGCCGGTCGCCAGCGCTCGCCGCCGGCACGCGGGGCCAGGCGCCAGGGCAGTGCCAGCAGAGGGTCGTCGGCGGCCAGGCCCTGGACGCGCCATTCGCGCCCGGCCCAGAGCAGCGGCAGGCGCGGATCGGCCCAGGTCGCCGCTGCGGGTAGCGGCGTCAGGGCATGGTCAGTGAGCAGATACAGCGCCTCGCGATAGCGCCGCAGCGACCAGCCGGACCACTCCAGGCAGGGCGTGGCATCCGCCCTCGCCTGCAGCAGCTCACGGCGCACGCGCTGCCAGTAGCGCACCGGCAGCGAGGGCGCGCCACGGCTGGCCAGCCAGCGCGCCAGCACGGCTTGCAGGGCGGCATCATCGAGAGCAGCAAGCACTGGCAGCGCCAGGGCGCCGGAGGGCCCCACAGCGGGCAGCGCAGCGCGCGCCAGCACGTCATCCGCCAGGGCAGCCAGCGCATCCGCCTGCCCGGCCAGCTGAGCGGCACTGCGCGCGAGCTGCGCGGCGGCCTCCGGCCAGCGCCGGGAAAGCAAGGGCAGCAATTCATGGCGCAGCAGCGTGCGGTCAAAGCGGGCATCGCTGTTGGCGGGGTCGATCACCGGCGTCAGGGCGTCAGCAGGCACGGGCGGATCATGGCTGCGCACGCAGGCGACAGCGCGCGGCAGCCAGCGCTCCAGCGCGCTGCGCGGCAGTTCCAGCCAGGGCCGCCAGCGCGCGACTTCGCGGCCGTCCGGCAGACGCCAGGCGCTGACCGGGCGCATGGCCGCCAGACCTTGCAGGCCGGCGCCACGCATGAGGCGCAGCAGCAGGGTCTCGGCCTGGTCATCCTGATGGTGCGCGAGCAGCAGGGCTTCATCCGCCGCCGTGGCGGAGGCCAGCGCCTGATAGCGGGCGGCGCGGGCGGCACCTTCAACGCTGGCGACGGCCGCCACGACCACCGGCAATACCGCACAGGGCACGCCCGTCGCCGCGGCCTGGGCCATGGCTTGGGCCGCCCAGGCATCGGCATCGGCATGCAGGCCGTGGTGCACATGCAGGGCGCGCAGGCGAAGACCCGCCGCCGGTGCGATCTGCGCGGCAGCGAGAAGAAGCGTCAGGGAGTCGGGGCCGCCGCTGAGCGCGACGACAAGGCCGGTGACCGTCGGCGCATCCTGCTCGCGCGCCTGCAGGAAGTTCTGCAGCGCGCCTAGCGGATGCTGACGGTCACGGGCGCTCAAGAGGTCTGTTGGGTGTTGCCGTAGCTCATCAGACGCTCGTAGCGACGATTGAGCAGGCTGTCGTGGTCGAGCGTGCGCAGCTTCTTGAGCTGGCGCAGCAGGGCCTTGCGCAGCGACTCGGCCATGGCGTCGAAGTCGCGGTGGGCGCCGCCCAGCGGCTCCTCGACCAGCTCGTCGACGAAGCCCAGCGAGCGCAGGCGGGTCGCGGTCAGGTTCATGGCCTCGGCGGCTTCCGGCGCCTTGGCGGCAGTCTTCCAGAGAATGGAGGCGCAGCCTTCCGGCGAGATCACCGAGTAGGTGCTGTACTGCAGCATGAGCAGGCTGTCGCAGACGCCGATGGCGAGCGCGCCACCGGAACCGCCCTCGCCGATTACGGTCGAGATGATCGGCGTTTTCAGGCGCGACATGACGGCGAGATTGCGCGCGATGGCCTCGCTCTGGCCGCGCTCTTCGGCATCGATGCCGGGATAGGCGCCGGGCGTATCGATGAAGGTGAAGATGGGCATGCGGAAGCGCTCGGCCATTTCCATGAAGCGCAGGGCCTTGCGGTAGCCCTCGGGGCGCGGCATGCCGAAGTTGCGTTTGACCTTCTCGCGCACTTCGCGGCCCTTCTGGTGGCCGATGATCATGACCGGCTCGCCCAGGAAGCGGGCCGTGCCGCAGACAATGGCGGCATCGTCGGCGAAGGTGCGGTCGCCGTGCAGTTCGTCGAAGTCGGTGAAGATGCGCGACAGGTAGTCGAAGGTATAGGGGCGCTTGGGATGGCGCGAGAGCTGCGAGACCTGCCAGGACGAGAGGTTGGCGAAGATGTCCTCGGTGAGCTTGATGCTCTTGTCACGCAGACGGCCAACCTCTTCCTCGATGTTGAGGCTGGTGCCGGTGCCGACGACACGCAGGCCTTCGATCTTGGCTTCCAGCTCGGCAATCGGTTGTTCGAAGTCGAGATAGTTCGGATTCATGTGTTCTTTACCCCAGGGTACTGGCCCGAGTGTAGCGGCAAGACATGTCGCAATAAACCACGACGCTGGTCGATGTCATGTCAGGCGTCAATAAAGTACCGTGACGCCTTCGTGCCCGAGACGCTGGCGCAGACCGCGCAGAAGCTGATCGGTGAGGCTCAGGCGCCAGCCCTGCCCGCCCTGCAGCACGGCTTGCGCGGCCGGATGGCGGACGCGGAAACGCAGGCCGGCGCCGGGCGTGTCGCTGGCGGCGCGATGCGCCTGCAGCCACTCCGTCAGCTCGTGCACGCCACGCAGGCCGAGGCTGACCGGCAGCGCCAGCTCCAGACCCTTGCTGTACTGGGTGCGGGCGGCGGCCAGCGGCATGACCTGGCGGGCGACGACCTTGAGAGCGCCGGCGTATTCATCCATGGAGACCTCGCCCTCGATGACCAGCACGCCCTCGTGCTGCAGCAGCGGGCGGATCTGTTCGAGCAGGTCGCCGAAGACGGTGACTTCGACGCGGCCGGTGCGGTCGTCGAGGGTGAGGAAGGCGCGGCTGCCGCGCATGCCCTTGACGATGCGGTGACCGAGCAGCAGGCCGGCGACCGTGGTGTTCTGGCCGCGCCGGGTCGGCTGCAGGTCGGCCAGGCGGGCCTGCACGAAGCGGCCGAGCTCGCCCTCGTACTGGTCGATCGGATGCCCGGTCAGGTACAGGCCGAGGGTTTCCTTCTCGGCCTGCAGACGTTCGTCCTCGCCCCACGGCAGCGCCTCGGCCCACTCCCCGGCCGGACCGGCCTCGTGGACATCGCCGAAGAGATCGACCATGCCGATGTCCGCATTGCGCGCCTGCTGTTCGGCGGCGGCAACAGCGGCCTCGATGGAGGCCATGAGCACGGCGCGATGCTCGCCCTGTTCATCGAGCGCGCCGGCGCGGATCAGCGCTTCCAGGGCGCGCTTGTTGAGCTTGCGCAGATCGACGCGGCGGCAGAAGTCGAACAGGTCGGGGAACAGGCCGTCGCTGGTGCGCGCCTGCAGCAGCGACTCCACCGGGCCCTCGCCGACACCCTTGATGGCGCCGAGACCGTAGACCACCTCGCCCTTGTCGTTGGCGAGGAAGCGGTAGCTGGAATGGTTCACCGCCGGCGGCAGGATCTTCAGACCCATGGCGCGGCACTCTTCGATGAAGGTGACGATCTTGTCGGTGTTGGCCATTTCCGACGACAGCACGGCGGCCATGAACTCGGCCGGATAGTTCACCTTGAGCCAGGCGGTCTGGTAGGACACCAGCGCGTAGGCGGCCGAGTGCGACTTGTTGAAGCCGTAGCCGGCGAATTTTTCCATGAGGTCGAAGATGCCGCCGGCCTGGTTCGGATCGACGCCACGCTCGCCCGAACCTTCCATGAACTTGACGCGTTCCTTGGCCATCTCCTCGGGCTTCTTCTTGCCCATGGCGCGACGCAGCATGTCGGCGCCGCCGAGCGAGTAGCCGGCCAGCACCTGGGCGATCTGCATCACCTGTTCCTGATAGAGGATGACGCCGTAGGTGTTTTCCAGCACCGGCTCCAGGTCCGGGTGCGGATAGGCGACGTCGGCGCGGCCGTGCTTGCGGTTGATGAAGTCGTCGACCATGCCGGATTCGAGCGGACCCGGTCGGTACAAGGCCACAAGTGCCACCACGTCTTCGAAGCGCGAGGGCTTGAGCTTCTTGATGAGCTCCTTCATGCCGCGCGATTCAAGCTGGAAGACAGCGGTGGTCTTGCCCTCGGACATGAGCTGGTAGGGGCGCGGGTCATCAAGCGGGATGCGCTCGATGTCGATGGCCGCCTCGCCGCGGCGGGCGCGCTTGGCGTTGATGTCCTTGAGGGCCCAGTCGATGATGGTCAGCGTGCGCAGACCGAGGAAGTCGAACTTGACCAGGCCGACGGCCTCGACGTCATCCTTGTCGTACTGGCTGACCCACTTGCCCTCTTCGTCGCAGAACACGGCGGTGAAGTCGGTGAGCTTGCCGGGCGCGATGAGCACGCCGCCGGCATGCTTGCCGACGCCACGGGTCAGGCCTTCGAGCTTGATCGCCATGTCCCAGATTTCCAGCGCGTCCTCATGGTCGGACAGGCCGCTGTCGGTGAGCAGTTCCTCCAGCAGCGGCTCCTGCTCGCGTGCCTCCAGCAGGGAAATGCCGGGCGTGAACGGAATCAGCTTGGAGATGCGGTCGGCGAGACCGTAGGCCTTGCCGAGCACACGCGCGACGTCGCGCACCACGGCCTTGGCCGCCATGGTGCCGAAGGTGATGATCTGCGACACCGCCTGGCGGCCGTAGTGGCCGGCCACATACTCGATGACGCGGTCACGGCCTTCCATGCAGAAGTCGATGTCGAAGTCGGGCATGGACACGCGTTCGGGGTTGAGGAAGCGCTCGAACAGCAGGTCGTACTTGATCGGGTCGAGATCGGTGATGAACAGCGAATAGGCCACCAGCGAGCCGGCGCCGGAACCACGACCCGGCCCCACCGGCACGCCGTTGTTCTTGGCCCAGGCGATGAAGTCCATGACGATCAGGAAGTAACCGGCGAAGCCCATCTGATTGATGATGTTGAGCTCGAATTCGAGACGCGCGATGTACTGCTTCTCGATGTCGATCATGTCCGGCCGGTTGCGGTCGAAGAGCTTGTCGAGACGCTTCTGCAGGCCTTCGTGCGAGAGCTGGGCGAAGTACTCGGCCATGGTCAGGCCGGCCGGCACCGGGAAGTCGGGCAGATAGTTCTTGCCCAGGGTCAGGCCGAGGCTGCAGCGCCTGGCGATCTCGACCGTGTTGGCAACGGCCTCGGGGATGTCGGCGAAGAGCTCGAT
Organism: Perlucidibaca sp.; assembly: GCA_023265995.1. Taxonomy (GTDB): domain Bacteria; phylum Pseudomonadota; class Gammaproteobacteria; order Pseudomonadales; family Moraxellaceae; genus Perlucidibaca. Next base: position 84,975 of record JAHFSA010000003.1, on the reverse strand, counting down.
CATCTGCTCCGGGCTTTTCAGGTACTGCTCGGCGCTGTACTCGCGCGGACGCCGTGGATCGCCGAGCACATAGCTCTGCGCGATGCAGACACGCACCTCGTGCGCCTCGAACTCCTCGGGCTTGAGGAAGCGCACGTCATTGCTGGCGACGACCGCGCACTGCTGGCGCTCGGCGAGCGCGACGGCGGCGTGCAGATGCTCCTCGTCGCCATCGCGGCTGGTGCGCAGCAGTTCGAGATAGACCCGCGTCGGGCTCTGCGCCATCCAGCCCACCAGCAGGCGGTCGGCCTGCGACGGGTCGCTGCCGAGCAGGGCCTGACCGACATCGCTGACGCGGCCGAGCAGGAAGATGAGACCGTCATGCGACTGCGCGATCCAGCTGCGCTGGACGATGGGACGGCCCTGCTCCAGGCCTTCGACGAAGGCGCGCGAGATCAGCGCGATGAGGTTCTTGTAGCCGGTGTCATTCATCACCAGCGCGGTGATCTGGCTGAGATTGTCGCCATCGCGCACGGCCAGGTCGGCACCGAACACCGGCTTGATACCCTTGCCCTGCGCCGACTTGTAGAACTTGACCAGACCGTAGAGGTTGCCGAGATCGGTGATGGCCAGCGCCGGCATGCCCTGCGCGGCACAAGCCTTGACGGCATCGTCGATACGGACGATGGAGTCGAGCAGGGAAAACTCGGAATGGACGCGCAAATGCACAAAGGCGGTCATGGCTCTCTCGGGCTCTTGTCGGATCGCCGGCTCAGGCCGGAAGCAGCAGCGCCCGAACAGGCGCGAAGGAACGACGATGTTCCGGCAAAGGCCCCAGGCGCTGCAAGGCCTCAAGGTGGTCGGCGGTAGGATATCCCTTGTGTCTGTCGAATCCGTAGCCAGGATGGCGGGCATGCAGCTCGGCCATCTCGCGGTCACGGGCGACCTTGGCGATGATGCTGGCGGCGCTGATGGCCGGCACCGTGGCATCGCCCTTGACCACGGCCTGCGCCGGCATGGGCAGCGGCGGGCAGCGGTTGCCGTCGATCAGCACCTCGCTGGGCGTGATGGCGAGGCCGGCGACGGCGCGCTGCATGGCCAGCATGGTCGCGTGCAGGATGTTCAGTTCATCGATCTCTTCCGGCTCGGCGCGGCCCAGCGACCAGGCCAGGGCCTTGTCGCGGATTTCCACGGCGAGCTCCTCGCGGCGGCGCTCGCTGAGCTTCTTGGAGTCGTTGAGGCCGGCAATGGGACGCGCCGGATCGAGAATGACAGCGGCGGTGACCACGGCGCCGACCAGCGGGCCGCGGCCGACCTCGTCGACACCGGCCAGCAGCGGCGCCTGCGGATCGGGCGCGAACAGGTCGATGGTGGCGCTGCGCTTCATGCCGGCGGCTCGCTGGCATCGCCGGGGGCGATCACCCGGCCGGCCGCGAGATCGGCCATGAGAGCGGCGATGGCGGCGGCTCCGGTGGCGCTGGCATCCTGGCGCAGCTGCATGTGCAGGTCGTCGAACAGGCGGCGGGTATCCTGCACGCGCTGCGGCTGCTCCAGCCAGGCCAGGGTCTCGCGCGCCAGGTTGTCGGCGGTGGCCTGATGCTGCAGCAGCTCGGGCACGACCAGGCGACCGGCGAGCAGATTGGGCAGGCTGACGAAGGGAATGCGCACGAGCAGACGGGCGATCAGCCAGGTCAGCCAGTGCAGGCGGTACGACACCACCATGGGCTTCTTCAGCAGCATGGCTTCCAGCGTGGCGGTGCCGGAGGCGAGCACGACGACATCGGCGGCGGCCATGACCAGACGACCGACGCCGCTGCCCAGGCTGTCATCGTGCAGACGGACCGGCAGCGCTCGCCGCCCGGACTCGCCGGCATGAGCGGCCTCGTGCGCGGCCAGCAGGGCCTCGATCTCGTGGCGCCGGTCCTGGTTGATGGCCGGGATCAGGAAGGTCAGATCAGGGCGCTGCGCCGACAGACGCTCGGCGGTCTCCAGCAGCAGCGGCAGCAGGCTCGCCACCTCGCCGCGCCGGCTGCCCGGCAGCAGCGCCACGCAGCGGTCTTCGGGCAGCAGGCCGAGCAGCGCCCTCGCCTGCGCCACTTCCGGCTGCAGCGGCAGGCTGTCGGCGAGCGGATGACCGACGAAGACGGCGCGCACGTCGTGCTTGTCGTAGAAGGCCTTCTCGAACGGCAGCAGGCAAAGCATGAGGTCTATGCTGGCGCGTATGCCCTTGACCCGCCCCTGACGCCAGGCCCAGACCGAGGGGCTGACGTAGTGGATGGTGGGAATGCCGGCGAGCTTGAGCGCGGCGGCGATGCGCAGATTGAAATCGGGGGCGTCGATGCCGATGTAGGCGTCGATCTTCTCTTCCTGGAGACGGGCGATGAGCTGGTCGCGCACCTGGAACAGCTCGCGGATGCGCCCCAGCACCTCGACCAGGCCCATGACCGACAGACGCTCCATGGGCACCAGCGTTTCGGCGCCCTCGGCCAGCATCTGCGGGCCGGCAATGCCTATGAAGCGCGCCGTCGGATAGCGTTCGCGCAAGGCGCGAATGAGGCCGGCACCGAGGGTATCGCCCGATACCTCGCCGGCCACAATACCGAAGACCGGACCGGTCGCTGTCATCTGCGCCCCGCTCAGCGGGCGATGCCGCGCGTGGAGGAGCGCAGCGAATCGATGAAGACCTGGACTTCCGGCGTGGTTCCGGCGAGTTCCTCGAGCAGCGGATAGGCCGCATCCAGGGTCAGGCCGTCACGGAACACGATCTTGTAGGCGCGACGCAGGTCGTTGATGGTCTGCGACGACCAGCCCTTGCGCTTCATGCCCTCGAAGTTCATGCCGCGCGCCTCGGCCGGATTGCCGCTGGCCATGACGAAGGCCGGGATGTCCTTGAACAGCGTGGTGCCGCCGCCGAGCATGGCGTAGGAACCGATCTGGCAGAACTGGTGGATGCCGGAGTTGCCGCCGATGATGACGAAGTCGCCGATTTTCACATGCCCGGCGATGCCGGCATTGTTGGCGATGGTGTTGTCGTTGCCGATCATGACGTCATGCGCCAGATGGCTGTTGACCATGAGCAGGTTGCGATGACCGATGCGCGTCAGGCTCTCGTCCTGGACCGTGCCGCGATGCAGCGAGCAGGCCTCGCGGATGATGTTGTCATCACCGATTTCCAGACGCGTGGGCTCGCCGTGGTACTTCTTGTCCTGGCAATCGGCACCGACCGAGGCGAACTGGTAGATGCGATTGCGCTCGCCGATCACGGTCGGACCGCTGACCACCACATGCGGCCCTATCCAGGTGCCGGCGCCGATGCGGACATCCGGACCGATGACGCTGTAAGGACCGACCTCGACGTCAGCGGCCAGCTCGGCGCGCGGATCGACAATGGCAGTGGCGTGGATGCGTGTCATATGACCTGCTCCGCAATCAGGATGTCGGCACTGGCGGCGAGTTCGCCATCGACCAGGGCGCGACAGGAGAACTTGTGGATGTGGCGGCGCGAACCGGTCGGCACGGCCTCCAGGGTGAGACGGTCGCCCGGCACCACCTGACGCTTGAAGCGGATGTTGTCGGCGCCGGCGAAGACATAGAGATGGCCGCTCTGCGGGCTCTTGTCATGGGTCACGAAACCGAGCACGCCGGCGATCTGGGCCATGGCCTCGATCATCATGACGCCGGGCATGATTGGCTTGCCAGGGAAATGACCCTGGAAGAACTCTTCATTCATGGTGAGGTTCTTGTAGCCGGTGATCTTCTTGCCCTTCTCGATCTCGAGCACACGGTCCACCATGAGAAACGGGTAGCGTTGCGGCAGGTACTGCATGACCTGCTGGATATCCATCATGAGAAATCTCCGCTGCACCTCGGCCTGGCAGGGTTGCACATGCCGGTCGACGGTTATGACTTGTCGGTGGCGTCCTCGAGTGCTCGCACTCGCTGGGCCAGTTCATCCAGGCGGCGCAGGCGCACCGCCATTTTCTTCCAATTGTCGGTGCTGTCGAAAGCCGTTCCCGACGAATAGGAGCCGGGCTGGCTGATCGACTTGGTGATCATGGTCATGCCGGTGATCTGCACGCGATCGCAGATCTCGACATGACCGACCACGCCCACCCCGCCAGCCAGGACGCAATAGGCGCCAATGCGGGTACTGCCGGCAATGCCGCAGCAGGCCGCGATGGCGGTATGCGCGCCGATCACCACGTTGTGGGCGATCTGCACCTGGTTGTCGATGATGGCACCGGTGTGAATCACCGTATCCTCAAGGGCGCCGCGATCAATGGTGGTGTTGGCGCCGATGTCGACATCGTCGTGAATCACCACGCGCCCGATCTGGGCGATCTTGCGCCACTTGCCGCGTTCGTTGGCGAAGCCGAAGCCGTCACCGCCGATGACCGCGCCGGCATGCACGTTGACGCGCGCGCCGAGCTGGCAATCGTGATAGATCACGACGCGGCTGCGAATACGACTATCGTCCGCGATGGTGACACGATCCTGAATGACCGCGCCTGACTCGATGATCACCCGTTCGCCAAGCACCACATGCTCGCCGATGACCGCCAGCGGGCCGATGCAGGCCGAGGCCGGCACCACCGCCGAGGCGGCGACGACGGCCGACGGATGCACGCCCGTGGCCGGGCGCGGCGTGCGGTCGAAGCGATGCGTGAGATGGGCGAAGACGAGATAGGGATTGGCCACCAGCAGCGCCTGCCCGGCGTAGCCTTCGGCATCTTCCGGGCGCAGCAGCACGGCACCGGCTCGGGTGTCCTGCAACTGCGGGCGGTAGCGCGGGTTGGCCAGGAAGGCCAGCTGGCCGGGACCGGCCGACTGCAGGGTGGCCAGGCCACTGACACGATAGTCCGGATCTCCGCGCAGCTCGCCGGAAAACTCGGCGGCCAGCTCTCCCAGCGTCATGCCCTGCATGCGACCTCTCCTTGCCTCGCCCTGCCCTGGTCGCTCTTACTTGACGACATTCAGACGTTCGGTGACACGCTTGGTCAGATCGGCTTCCGGCACCACGTAGATGGCCGAACGACGATCGAGCACGAGATCATATTCGCCGGTCTTGCGCAGATCCTCGACAGCGGTCTTGAAGCTGGGCAGCAGCTTGTTGAGCACTTCCTGCTCGGCATCCTGCGAACGCTTCTGGGCCTGCTGCAGCAGATTGTTGAACTCGGCGACCTTGGCGGCCTGCTGGCTGCGCAGGGCCTTCTTGTCCTTCTCGCTCATGGTCGCGCCATCTTTCTGGAACTTGTCGTCCAGCGCCTTGATGTCGCGACGGAGCAGATCGGCCTTGTCGTACTGCGGCTTCAGTTCAGCCTGCAGCCTGGTCTTCGCCGACTTGGCGACGTCGGTGTCGAGCAACGCGGCCTGCATGTCGAGAACGGCAATGCGCATGCCACCCTGAGCCGGAGCCGCCAGGGCCAGGCTGCTGCCGCCAACGGCCACGAGGCCGGCCAGTACCACACTCATCCACTGCTTTTTCATGAAGATCAGAACCCTTGTCCGAGAGAAAACTGGAAGACCTGCGTGTCGTCGCCATCCTGCGTGTTGAGCGGCTTGGCGATGGCGAAGGTGAGCGGGCCGATGGGCGTGATCCAGGACAGGCCGACGCCGACCGAGTAGCGCAGCTGGCCGATATCGGGGCTGTAGTCCTCGCCGTTCGGGCCGTTCACCTTGGTGTCGAAGACGTTGCCGGCATCGATGAAGGCGAGCGTGCGGACCTTGCTGTTGTCCTCGATGAACGGTGCCGGGAAGATCAGCTCGAGGCCGCCTTCGACCTGGACGTTGCCGCCCACCGCTTCCGGCTTGCCGAGCGCCGACAGGCCGGTGCTGCGATCGACCAGACCGCTGTGCGGGCCCATGGAGTTGTCACGGAAGCCGCGCACGGAGCCGAAGCCACCGCCGAAGAAGTTGCGGTAGAACGGCAGGCTGTCGCCGCCGCTGAAGCCGTCGGCATAACCGAGACGGGCATAGCTGCGACCGACCCAGTTGCTGCGCAGCGGGAAGTAGCGCTGGCCGTTGAAGGTCAGCTTGTAGAAGCCGACATCGCTGCCCGGCAGACCCATTTCCAGGGCCACGGACTGATAGCCGCCGGCCGTCGGGAAGACGCCGCGGTTGAGCGTGTTGCGCTGCCAGGACGTGGTGCCGGTGACCGTCGCCAGGCTGTCGCCATTCTTCTGGACGAAGTCGTAGACCACTTCCGACGGCAGCGTGCCGAGCTTGATCTTGGTCTGGTCATAGCCGAGCGCGAAGCTGATGGTCTCGGTTTCGTCGATCGGGTAGCTGAAGCTGACGTTGCCACCCATGGAATCGGTGGCGTAGTTGCTGATGTTGAGGTTGTCGAACTTGGTCTGGCGCACGTACAGGTTGTAGCCGCGGCTGATGCCTTCCGGCGTGAAATACGGATTCACGTAGGAGAAGTTGTAGGAGTCGCGGATGTCCGAACGGTTGAGACCGAGCGTGACCTTGTTGCCGGTGCCGAGGAAGTTGGTCTGGCTGACGTTGGCGCCGAACACCAGACCGGCGTTCTGCGAGTAGCCGAGGCTGGCGCTGATCGAGCCCGACGGCTGCTCGGTGACGGCGACATTGACGTCGACCTGGTCGGTGGTGCCCGGCACGCGGGCATTCTCGACCTTGACGTCGCTGAAGAAGCCGAGGCGCTGCAGACGCAGCTTGGACAGGTCGATCTTCTCGCCGGATGCCTGGGCACCCTCGAACTGGCGCATTTCGCGACGCAGCACCGAGTCATCGGTCTTCAGGTTGCCGCTGAAGTTGATGCGGCGCACCGACATGACGCGGTTCGGGTTGACGTAGTAGACCAGCTTGGCGGTCTTGGTGCTGTCGTCGAGTTCGGGCACGCCCTGGACATCGGCGAGCAGATAGCCGTCACGGCCGAGACGACGGCTGATGACTTCATCGGTCAGGGTCACGATCTTCTGCGAATAGATCTGGCCCGGCTGGGTCAGCAGCAGGCCGCGCAGCTCGCTCTCGGGCACCGGGAACTCGCCGGCCAGACGCACGTCGGAGATCTTGTAGGGCTCGCCTTCGCTGACGTTGACGTCGATGTAGACCTGGTCCTTGTCCGGCGACAGGCTGACCTGGGTGGAGTCGACGTTGAAGCGCAGATAGCCGCGATCCAGGTAGTAGGAACGCAGGGTTTCGAGGTCGGCGGTCAGCTTCTCGCGCGAGTACTTGTCATCGCTGTAGATGAACGACAGCAGATGGCTGGACTGCAGCTGCAGCTGCTTGAGCAGGGTGGCATCGCTGAAGACGTTGTTGCCGTTGATGCTGATGCGCTTGATACGCGCCGTCTCGCCTTCCTTGATGGTGATGCTGAGGGCGACGCGGTTGCGCGGCAGCGGCTTGGCGACAGCCGTGACGCTGGCGCCGTAGCGGCCCTGGGAGGCGTACTGGCGTTGCAGTTCGAGCTTGACCTGATCGAGCGCGGCGCGCTTGAAGACCTCGCCCTCGGCCAGGCCGATGGACTTCAGGCCCTTGAGCAGGTCGTCCTTGTTGATGGACTGGTTGCCGGTGAGTTCGATGCTGGAAATGCTCGGGCGCTCGACCACGCGCACCACCAGGGCATCGCCATCGCGCAGTACCTGGACATCCTCGAACTGGCCGGAGGCGAACAGGGCCTTGACGATGTCGGCGGTGCGCTCGTCGCCGACGGCATCACCGGCGGAGACTGGCAGCAGGGCATAGACGCTGGAGGCCGAGAGACGGCCGAGGCCTTCGAGACGGATGTCCTTGACGACAAAGGTGTCGGCCTGGGCCGGCGAACTGGCGAGAGCAACAGCCAGCGACAACATCGAGATTGTGGGCCAATGCGGCCGGATTCGGATCATCTACTCTGCAATTCCAGATTCAGAACAAGCGACGAATGTCGTTCAATATGGCCAGCAACATGACGCTGCCCATGAGAGCGACCCCTACTCGCAAACCCAGCAACTGCACGGACTCCGGAAGGGGTCTACGCCAGATCGCCTCGATCGCGTAATACAACAGGTGGCCACCGTCCAGTACAGGGATCGGCAGCAGGTTCAACACGCCCAGACTGACACTGAGCAGGGCCATGAAACCGACAAAGGCCTGCCAGCCCATGCTGGCACTCTGGCCGGCGACTTTAACAATGGTGATGGGGCCGCTCAAGTTGTCGACCCCGATCAGCCCGGTCAGCATTTTCCACAACGAGGTCAGCGACAGGCTCATGATCTGCCAGGTCTTGCCGACCGCCGCGACCAGCGCCGTCACCGGTCCGAGACCGTTGCTGCGCTTGTACTCGTCCGGAATATGGACATTCGCCTCGGCAACCGCAATACCCAACCGACCACGCCACTGGTCGCTGAGGCCGTCGCGTTCCATGCCGGGGGTGACCGTCATGTAGAAACGCTCGCCGCCACGGTCGATGCGCCAGGTCATGGCCTTCTCCGGACTGGCCACGATCTCCTCAACGACCTGGGACCATTCCTTGATGACATGACCGTTGATTTCAAGCACGACATCGCGTGCCTGCAGGCCGGCGAGGTCGGCGGCGCTGCTCGTGCTGACCGTGCCGATCACCGGCGGCATGGCCGGCGCCCAGGGAATCAGGCCGAGTTCGCGGAAAGGATCGCTGTTGCTTTTCGCCAGGTAGTTCTTGATGGTCAGGGTGCGGTTGACGCTGTGCTCGACGCCGCGCGGGCGCACGCTGAACACCACCGGACCGGATTCGCCGAGGCGATCCATGAGTGAATAGCTGACCGCCTCCCAGTCGAGGACATCACGGCCGTCTATGGCCAGCAGCTCGTCGCCGGGCAGCACACCGGCACTGGCGGCGGCCGAACTCGGCAGCACGCGGCCGACGACAGGACGCAGGCTTTCGCCACCTTGCAGGAAGAGCAGCCAGTAGAGCAGCACGGCCACCAGCAGATTGATCAGCGGGCCGGCGGCGACGATGGCCATGCGCGCCGACAGCGGCTGGCGATTGAAGGCATAGGGCTTGAGCGAATCCGGCACCTCGCCTTCGCGCTCGTCGAGCATGCGCACGAAGCCGCCAAGCGGAATAGCGGCCAGACGGTATTCGGTGCCGTCACGACCGGTGTATTGCCAGACCGCAGGACCGAAGCCGATGGAGAAGGTCAGCACGCGCACGCCGCAGCGGCGCGCCATCCAGAAATGACCATATTCATGGATGGCGATGAGCGGACCGAGGATCAGGATGCCGGCGAGAACGATCTGTAAGAACTGCATGTCATCGCCCCCCGCGCAGGATCATGTCAGCGACGCCAGGATGCGCCGGGCGCGTTCGCGAGCTTCCTGGTCGGCTGCAAGAATAGTAGCCAATTCATCAGCTGCTGACACGGGCATTTCCGAGATGACGCGGGAGATCAAGGTCGGGATGGCAATAAATGACAATTGACCGGCCAGGAAGGCCTCCACTGCCACTTCGTTGGCGGCATTGAGCACCGCCGGGCAGGTACCGCCGGCCTGCATGGCCTCCTGTGCCAGACGCAGGCAGGGGAAACGCGCGAAATCGGGCTTCTCGAAGGCCAGCGGACCCATGGCGGCGAGATCGAGCGCATCGACCCCGGCGGCGATGCGCGCGGGCCAGGCCATGGCATGGGCAATCGGCGTGCGCATGTCGGGGTTGCCGAGCTGCGCCAGCACCGAACCATCGCTGTAGCGCACCATGGAATGGATGACGCTCTGCGGATGCACCAGCACCTCGACCTGCTCGGGGCGGGCATTGAACAGCCAGCAGGCCTCGATGAACTCCAGGCCCTTGTTCATGAGGGTGGCGGAGTCGACCGAGATCTTGCGGCCCATGGACCAGTTCGGATGCTTGACCGCCTGCGCCGGCGTCACCGTCTGCAGCTGCTCGGCCGTCCACTCGCGGAACGGGCCGCCGGATGCGGTCAGGATGAGCTTCTCGACACCGACCGGATGCAGGCCGCGCTCGTGATCACGCGGCAGGCACTGGAAAATGGCGTTGTGCTCGGAGTCGATGGGCAGCAGGGTCGCGCCATGATCGCGCACGGCCTGCATGAACAAGGCGCCGGACATGACCAGGGCTTCCTTGTTGGCGAGCAGCACGCGCTTGCCGGCACGCACCGCCGCCAGTGTCGGCAGCAGGCCGGCGGCGCCGACGATGGCGGCCATGACGGCATCCACCGCCGGATCGGCCGCCACCTGCAGCAGCGCCTCGGCACCAGTCAGCACCTCGGTGCCCTCGCCCGCCAGCAACGTGCGCAGGCGCTCGCCGTCGGCTTCGCCGGCGACCACGGCATAGCGCGGATGGAAGCGGCGGCAAAGCGCGGCCAGCTCGTCGACACGGTGGTGCGCGGTGAGCGCATGCACGCGGTAGCGGTCAGGGTGACGCGCCACCACATCCAGCGTGCTGAGACCGATGGAGCCGGTGGCTCCGAGAATGACGAGGGACTGCGCTGAGGTCATTGTGGAATCAGAAGCCGCCGGCCAGCCACCAGCCGGTCAGGAACACCGGCGCGGCCGCGGTGATGGAATCGATGCGATCGAGCGCACCGCCATGTCCCGGGAAGATGTTGCCGGAATCCTTGATGCCGGCACGGCGCTTGACCATGGATTCGAGCAGGTCGCCCAGCACCGAGGCCAGCACGGTGATCAGCGACACCACGGCGAAGGGCAGCGCCTTGGCCATGGGCATGCCCAGATAGCAGGCCACGGCGACCATCACCGCCATGGTGGTGGCGAGGCCGCCATAGAGGCCTTCGCGGGTCTTGGCCGGGCTGACTGCCGGAGCCAGCTTGGTCTTGCCGAAGCTGCGGCCGGCGAAGTAGGCGCCGGTGTCGGCACCCCAGACCAGCAGCAGGAGATAGATCAGCCACCACGGCGACTGTGCGTGCAGCAGCACCAGGCCAGCCCAGGTCGGCACCAGCAGGAGCAGGCCGACCGGCGCCATCATCCACGGACGATCCCAGCGCTCGGCACCTTCCGGATAGCGGCTGACCCAGAGCAGGGCCAGCAGCCAGAACACCGAGGCGGCGGCCAGCATGGGGCCGAGCGTGGCCAGGGTCTGCCCGTTCTGGTGCCAGAGCAGCGCGGCGGTGACGGCCACGAAGCCGGCACGCGCCAGCGGCGACGGCCAGCGCATCATGGCGGTCCACTCCCAGGCGGCGATCAGCACGATGGTCGCGGCGAACAGGGGGAAAGCCAGGGCGACGCCACCGAAAACCGTCCAGAAAACCAGCGGGAGCAGGACCAGGGCGGTCAGCACGCGTTCCTTAAGCATGTAGGGCCTCTATTTGTTCTGATGTGCGGCCAAAACGTCGCTGCCGCTGAGCAAAGTCAGTCAGCGCGGCATGCAGCTGGGCGTGGCCGAAGTCCGGCCACAAGACGTCACTGAAATAGTACTCCGCATAAGCGGACTGCCAGAGCACGAAATTGCTGATGCGCAACTCGCCTCCGGTACGGATGAGCAGATCGACCGGCGGCAGGTCCGCCATCTCGACCTGGCCACCGAGACGCTCGGCGTCGATGTCGGCCGCTGCCAGGCGCCCCGCCGCCACTTCCTCGGCGAGCCGGCGCGCGGCCTGGGCGACATCCCACTGGCCACCATAGTTGACGGCGATGACCAGGGTCATGCGCTCATGACCGGCGGTCTCCGCTTCTGCCGCCAGCATGCCAGCCTGCAGTTCGGGAGAGAAGGCCGAGCGGTCGCCGATGAAACGCAGGCGGATGCGCGCCTTGTTCAGCTCCAGCACACGCACCTGCAGCGCCATGAGGAAGAGCTGCATGAGCGCGGCCACCTCGTGCGGCGGCCGACGCCAGTTCTCGCTGGAAAAGGCGAACACGGTCAGGACTTCGATCTGCGCGCGCGCGGCGACCTCGACGATGTCACGCAAGGCCTTTTCGCCGGCGGCATGGCCGTCGGTGCCCGGCAGGCCGCGCTGCTTGGCCCAGCGGTTGTTGCCATCCATGATGACGGCGACGTGGCGCGGCAACAGGCCGGCATCGGCGCTGGCATCAGGTGCCGAACTGGCCGGTGCATCCGGGGTCGTCATGGTTCAGACCTGCATCAGCTCGGCTTCCTTGGCGGCGAGCATCTTGTCTGCCTCGGCCACGAAGCGGTCGGTGATCTTCTGCACGTCATCGCTGGCGCGACGCTCGTCATCCTCGGAAATTTCCTTTTCCTTGAGCAGTTCCTTGATGTCGGCGAGCACATCGCGGCGGATGTTGCGCAGCGCGACACGGGCGCCTTCGGTCTCGTTGCGCGCCATCTTCTGCATGTCGCGACGGGTCTGCTCGGTCAGCGCCGGCAGCGGCACGCGAATGACATCGGCGGTGACCGGGTTGAGGCCCAGGTCGGCATTGCGGATGGCCTTGTCGATGGCGCCCACCATGTTGCGCTCGTAGGGCTGCACGATGAGGGTGCGGGCATCGTCGACGTTGACGTTGGCGACCTGCATCAGCGGCGTGTCAGTGCCGTAGTACGGCACCATGACATCCTTGAGCATGGACGGATGGGCGCGACCAGTGCGCACGCGGCTGAAGGCCTGCTCCAGCGCATCGATGGTCTTCGTCATGCGGACTTCGCAGTCCTTCTTGAGATCGTTCAGCATGGAAGCTCCGGGCTGCAGAAACTGGAATCAGCGGGTCACCAGGGTGCCTTCCGGCTCACCCACGACGAGGTTGAGCAAGGCACCCGGCTTGTTCATGTTGAACACGCGCAGCGGCATGTTGTGATCGCGGCACAGGCACATGGCGGTGAGGTCCATGACACCGAGCTGCTTCGCCAGCACTTCATCGAAGGTCAGGGTTTCATAACGCACCGCGGTCGGATCCTTGACCGGATCGGCATTGTAGATGCCGTCGACCTTGGTGGCCTTGATGACGATATCGGCGTTGATCTCGATGCCGCGCAGGCAGGCTGCCGTGTCGGTGGTGAAGAACGGGTTGCCGGTGCCGGCGACGAAGATGCAGACATCGCCACCCTGCAGCCAGCGCACGGCGGCGCGACGGTCGTAGTGATCGACCACGCCACTCATGGGAATGGCGGACATGAGACGGGTCTTGATGTTGTTGCGCTCGAGCGCGTCACGCATGGCGATGCCGTTCATGACCGTGGCCAGCATGCCCATGTGGTCGCCGGCAACGCGATCGAGCCCGGCCTGCTGCAGCGCGGCGCCACGGAACAGGTTGCCGCCGCCGACCACGATGCCGACCTGGACACCGATGCCGACCAGCTGCCCGATCTCCAGCGCCATGCGCTTGAGCACCTTGGGATCGATACCGACTTCGGCATCGCCAGCAAGCGCTTCCCCGGACAGCTTCAGCAGAATGCGCTTGTGCGCGAGACGGTGGTCAGTCATGGGCCGGGCCTCTTCTCTGGGGGTGCTTTCAAGGAAAATCAGTGGTCGCGAGTCTACAATAAAAAGGCCCCATGAAGGGGCCTTTTGCAGACAGTCGGTAATGACTGACAGCGTACTTACTGAGCAGCGGCAGCAGCCTGGGTGGCAGCCACTTCGGCAGCGAAGTCGACTTCCTTCTTCTCGATGCCTTCGCCCACTTCCAGACGCACAAAACGGGTGACACTGGCACCGGCGGCCTTGAGCACGTCAGCAACCTTCTGATCCGGGTTGACGACGAAAGCCTGCTCGACCAGCGACACTTCGCTCTTGAACTTCTTCAGCGTGCCTTCAACCATCTTCTCGATGATGTTGGCCGGCTTGCCGGACTCGGCGGCCTTGGCTTCGGCGATTTCCTTTTCCTTGGCCAGCACGTCGGCAGCGATCTCTTCCGAGGTCACGACCAGCGGGTTGGCGGCAGCCACGTGCATGGCGATCTGCTTGCCGACTTCTTCGTTGCCGCCTTCGAGGGCGACGACGACACCGATCTTGAGACCGTGGACGTAGGTGGCCAGGTTGGCGCCTTCGACCAGCATGGCACGACGGACCTGGATGTTTTCGCCGATCTTCTGCACCAGCAGAACGCGGGCTTCCTCGACGGTGATGTCGTCATAGGCCAGCGCGCCGATCTTGGCGACGTCGGTCTCGCGGGCAGCCAGGGCAATGCCGGCGACCTTGTTGGCGAAAGCCGAGAAATTCGAGTCACGAGCCACGAAGTCGGTCTGGCAGTTCACTTCCAGAGCGATGGCGGTGCCGCCTGCGCTGGCGAGGATGATGGCGCCATCGGCGGCGATGTTGCCGGCCTTCTTGGCGGCCTTGGCCTGACCGGACTTGCGCAGGTTGTCGATGGCGAGCTCGATGTCGGCGCCAGCTTCAACCAGGGCCTTCTTGCATTCCATCATGCCGAGGCCGGTGCGTTCACGGAGTTCCTTGACGAGGGAGGCGGTAACTTCTGCCATGTTCTGTATCCTCTAAAAATGCTCACGAATTCAGGAAAAAAGGGGCCTAGGCCCCTTTTGTCGACGCCGGCCCGGAGGCTCGGCGTCTGGTCGGGTAGTTCTACCCTGCCCGGCGAGTGTTACTCGGCGGTTTCAGCAGCGACTTCAACGAAGCCGTCGGCATCGCGACCACCGGTGGTGGCGGCGAAGGCCTTGCCTTCGATGATGGCATCGGCCATGGAGCCCACGTAGAGCTGGATGGCGCGGATGGCGTCGTCGTTGCCCGGGATGACATAGTCAACGCCGCTCGGGTTGGAGTTGGTATCGACCACGCCGATGACCGGGATGCCCAGCTTGCGGGCTTCGGCGATGGCGGTGGCTTCGTGATCAACGTCGATCACGAACATGGCGTCCGGCAGGCCGCCCATGTCCTTGATGCCGCCCAGCGACTTTTCCAGCTTTTCCATTTCGCGGGTGGCTTCCAGAGCTTCGCGCTTGGTCAGCTTGCCCAGGGTGCCGTCAGCGAGCTGGGCTTCCAGATCCTTCAGACGCTTGATCGACTGGCGGATGGTCTTCCAGTTGGTCAGCATGCCGCCGAGCCAGCGGTGGTTGACGTACGGCTGGCCGGCGCGGGCAGCGTGTTCGGCAACGATCGGGGCAGCAGCGCGCTTGGTGCCGACGAAGAGAACCTTGCTCTTCTGGCTGGCCAGGCGGTTGACGAAATTGAGAGCGTCATTCAGCGCCGGAACGGTGTGTTCCAGGTTGATGATGTGAATCTTGTTGCGAGCACCGAAGATGTACGGTGCCATCTTGGGGTTCCAGAAGCGGGTCTGGTGACCGAAGTGAGCGCCGGCTTGCAGCAGCTCACGCATGGTGACTTGTGCCATGAGAGTTCTCCAATTGGGTTTGACCTTCCATCAGCCCCAAGTACCAACCCGCTTTTCTCGGCGGGCACCCGGTACCTGTGACGGCGGATGTTCGGATTTGATGACTGCACGCATCCGGATCGATCTTTCCCCTTCATTGAAGAGAAGAAGTCGGTTTGCCGAAATGCGGCGCGCTTTATACCATACACTCCTTGCCTACCTCAACCGCCGGCGCCGTTTCCCGGCCCGGCCCGCACGGGATGCCGAATGAGCACACTGATCAAGACCCCTGACGATATCGCCAAGATGCGCGTGGCCGGCCGCCTCGCCGCCGACGTTCTGGACATGATAGGCCCGCACGTGAAGGCCGGTGTCAGCACCGAAGAGCTCAACCGCATCTGCCACGACTACATCGTCAACGTGCAGGAGGCCATTCCGGCGCCGCTGAACTATCGCGGCTTCCCGAAGAGCATCTGCACCTCGGTCAACCAGGTCATCTGCCACGGCATTCCGAGCGAGAAGAAGATCCTCAAGGACGGCGACATCATCAATATCGATGTCACCGTGATCAAGGACGGCTACCACGGCGACACCAGCAAGATGTTCTTCGTCGGTCAGGCCTCCATTCTCTCCCAGCGCCTGGTCAAGGTCACCCAGGAGTGCCTGTACAAGGCGCTCGCCATCGTCCGTCCGGGCTGCACCCTGGGCGACATCGGCCACGTCATTCAGCAGCATGCCCAGGCCAACCGCTTCTCGGTGGTGCGCGAATACTGCGGCCACGGCATCGGCAAGGTCTTCCACGAGGAGCCGCAGGTGCTGCACTACGGCAAGCCCGGCACCGGCATGAAGCTGGAAGCCGGCATGATCTTCACCATCGAGCCCATGATCAACGCCGGCACGCATCACACCAAGCTGCTGCCTGACGCCTGGACCGTGGTCACCAAGGACCACAAGCTGTCGGCGCAGTGGGAACACACCATCCTGGTCACCGACACCGGCATCGAGGTGCTGACCGCACGCCCCGATGAAGACCTCAGCTTCCTCGGAGAACGCGCCGCATGAACACCCCTGCCCCGCTTTCGGCTGCAAATGACAAGGCTACGCTGAAAGCGGCGCAGGCTCAGCTCTACGAGCGCTTCGCCGGTGGCCGCGATGTGCGCCTGCTGGTGCGCGAATGGGCCGATGCCGTCGATGGCGTGCTGCGCCAGGCCTGGACCGATCAGGGCCTGGGCACGACCGGCGACCTCGCGCTGATCGCCGTCGGCGGCTACGGCCGCGCCGAGCTGCACCCCTGCTCCGATGTCGACGTGCTGGTGCTGCACCGCCATGACAGCCTGGCCGCCGACACCGAAGCCCGCGTCAGCGCCTTCATCACCCATCTCTGGGACCTCGGCCTCGACGTCGGCTCCAGCGTGCGTTCGCTGAACGACTGCGTGCGCCTGGCCACCGACGACATCACCGTGGCCACCAACCTGATGGAGTCGCGCACCCTGGTCGGCGACGACAGCCTGCGCGCCGAAATGCAGCAGCTCACCGGCGCCGACCGCCTGTGGCCGGGCCGCGCCTTCTTCATCGCCAAGCGCGACGAGCAGATCGCCCGCCACGCCAAGCACAACAACACCGAATACAACCTCGAGCCCGACCTCAAGAACGCCCCCGGCGGCCTGCGCGACATCCAGACCATAGGCTGGGTGGCGAAGCGCCACTTCGGCGCCGACACCCTGCGCGACCTGGTCAGCCACGGCTTCCTCACCGAAGCCGAGTTCGAGGAACTGGATGCCTGCCAGTGCGTGCTCTGGCGCATCCGTTTCGCGCTCAACCAGGTCAGCGGCCGCAACGAGACGCGCGTCCTGTTCGACTACCAGCGCCGCATCTCGGAGCTGTTCGGCTACAGCGACACCCGCGCCAACCGCGGCGTCGAACAGCTCATGCAGGACTACTACCGCGCCGCCATGCGCATCTCCATGCTCAACGAGATGCTGCTGCAGTACTTCGAGGAAACCATTCTCGGCAACGACGAGCCGGCCCGCATCGAGCCGCTCAACAGCCGCTTCCAGCTGCACAACGGCGCCATCGAGGTGACCTCGCCGGACGTCTTCAAGCGCAACCCCTCGGCGCTGCTGGAAATCTTCGTCTACCTGGGCGACCACCCGGATGTCCTCAGCGTGCGCGCCAGCACCATCCGCCTGCTCATGCAGAACGCGCCCCTGATCGACGACAAGTTCCGCAGCGACATCCGCAACAAGTCGCTGTTCATGGAGCTGCTGCGCTGCCGCACCGCCCTGTTCTCGTCGCTGCGCCGCATGAAGCGCTACGGCATCCTCGGCCGCTACATCCCGGCCTTCGGCGCCATCATCGGCAAGATGCAGTACGACCTGTTCCACATCTACACGGTCGACGCGCACACCCTGCTGGTGCTGAAGAACATGCGCCGCTTCCGCTACCCGGAATCGGCCGAGCGCTTCCCGGTGACCTCGGAAGTCGCCCAGCGCCTGCCCAAGGTCGAGCTGCTCTACCTCGCCGGCCTCTTCCATGACATCGCCAAGGGCCGTGGCGGCGACCACTCCGAGCTGGGCGCGGTCGATGCCCGCGACTTCTGCCTGTCGCATGGCCTCGGCGTCTGGGACGCCAATCTGGTGGCCTGGCTGACCCAGAACCACCTCATCATGTCCATGACGGCACAGAAGAAAGATGTGTCAGATCCCGACGTGATCAACGAATTTGCCCGCAAGGTCGGCGACATTGTTCATCTGGACTATCTCTTCGCCCTGACCGTGGCCGACATTTGCGCGACCAACCCGACACTGTGGAACTCCTGGCGCGCCTCGCTGCTGCGGCAGCTCTATCAGCAGACCAAGCGCGCGCTGCGCCGCGGCCTGGTGAACCCCATCGACAAGCAGGAATGGATCATCGAGAACCGCGCCTCGGCGCTGGAGCTGCTGGAGGTCGAGGGCATCAACACCACCGATGCCGATCGCGTCTGGGACAACCTCGGCGACGACTATTTCCTGCGTGAAAGCGCCAAGGACATCGCCTGGCACACCGCCGCCATCCTGCGTCACAACCCGGAATCGGGGCCGCTGGTGCTGGTGCGCGAGAACCACAGCGAGCAATACGAAGGCGCCACGCAGATCTTCGTCTACACGCACGACATGGCGAACCTGTTCGCCGCCACCGTGGCCGAGCTCGACCAGCTGCACCTGACGGTCATGGATGCCCGCATCATCACCTCGACCAGCCACTTTTCGCTCGACACCTACATCGTGCTCGACGAGAACGGCGAACGCATTGCCGACAGCCAGCGTCTGGCCAGCATAGGTGACAAGCTGCGCCAGAGCCTGGCCAACCCGGACCAGTTCCCGGCCATCGTCGAGCGCCGCATGCCGCGCCAGCTCAAGCATTTCGATGTGCGCACCGAGGTCAATCTGAGCAACGACCTGGCGCATCAGCGCACGGTGGTGGAGGTCATCACGCTCGACCGCCCGGGCCTGCTGGCACGCATAGGACGCATCTTCATGGAGCATGGCGTGAGCTTGCAGAACGCCCGCATCGCCACGCTCGGCGAGCGCGCCGAGGACGTCTTCTTCCTGACCGACAGCAATCAGCAGCCGCTGTCCGACCCGGAGCTGTGCGAGCGCCTGTGCAATGCCCTGCGCACCCAGCTGGACGGAAACTTTACCTTGAGATGGGCATGAATCCTGAGCTTTCCCTGCTGCACCCGTATCCGTTCGAAAAGCTGGCCACCCTGTTCAAGCACAACACGCTGCCGGCCGGCCTGAAGCCGGTCGCGCTGTCCATAGGCGAGCCCAAGCACGCCGCGCCGGCCTTCGTGGCCGAGGCCATTGCCCGTCACATCGGCGGGCTCTCGACCTATCCGACCACGCTCGGCCTGCCGGCCCTGCGCGAGGCCATCGCCGCCTGGCTGTGCCGACGCTTCGGCCTGCGCGCCGTCGATCCCGGCAAGCAGGTGCTGCCGGTCAATGGCACCCGCGAAGCCCTGTTCTCCTTTACCCAGGCAGTCGTCGATCGCAACCGCAGCAGCCCGGCCGGCAAGCCGCTGGTGCTCATGCCCAATCCGTTCTATCAGATCTACGAAGGCGCCGCCCTGCTCGCCGGTGCCGAGCCGTACTTCCTGCCCTGCACCGCCGCTACCGGCCTGCAGCCGGATTTCGCCGCCGTGCCCGACGAGGTCTGGGCGCGCACACAGCTGCTGTTCATCTGCACGCCGGGCAACCCCACCGGCGCCGTGCTCGCCATGGACACCCTGAAGCAGCTGATCGCGCTCAGCGACCGCTTCGGCTTCGTCATCGCCTCCGACGAGTGCTACTCGGAAATCTACTTCGACGAAGCCCGTCCGCCGGTCGGCCTGCTCCAGGCCTGCGCCGAACTCGGCCGCGATGACTACCGCAACTGCGTGGTCTTCCACTCGCTGTCGAAGCGCTCCAACCTGCCCGGCCTGCGCTCCGGTTTCGTCGCCGGCGACGCCGCCCTGCTCGCGCCCTACCTGAAATACCGCACCTACCACGGCTCGGCCATGCCGGTGCAGCATCAGCTCGCCTCCACGGAGGTCTGGCAAGACGAGGCCCATGTGAGGGACAATCGCGCCCTTTACCGCGAGAAGTTCGCCCGCGTGTCCGAGATCCTGAACCCGGTGCTGCCGCTGCGCATGCCGGATGCCGGCTTCTACTTCTGGGCCGCCACCCCGGGCTCGGACGAAGACTTCGCGCGCGAGCTGCATGCCAGCCAGGCCGTCACCGTGCTGCCCGGCCGCTACCTGGCACGCCCCGGCAGCGATGGTCTGAACCCGGGCGAGAACCATGTCCGCATGGCCCTGGTTGCCGCCGTGGACGAGTGCGTGGATGCCGCGACAAGAATTCGATCATTTCTTGCGAAGTGATCACAAGTTACTGCTTTATAAAAGATTGTTTTAATGGAGAACATCATGAGCCTCGCCACATTCATTGAAGACGCCTTCGAGCGCCGCGCCGAGTTCTCGCCGAAGTCGGCCCCGCAGGATGTCCGCGATGCCGTCAACGAAGCCCTCGCCCTGCTCGACAGCGGCGCCGCCCGCGTGGCCGAAAAGGTCGCTGGCGAATGGCAGGTCAACCAGTGGCTCAAGAAGGCCGTGCTGCTGTCCTTCCGCCTCAATGACAACGAGCCGATCCCGGCCGGTGGCGGCATGCAGTTCTACGACAAGGTGCCGACCAAGTTCGCCGGCTGGACTGCCGAGCAGTTCGCCGCCAGCGGCATTCGCGTGGTGCCGCCGGCCGTGGCCCGTCGCGGCAGCTTCATCGCCCGCAACACCGTGCTCATGCCCTCCTACGTAAACATCGGCGCCTATGTCGATGAAGGCTCCATGGTCGACACCTGGGCCACCGTCGGTTCCTGCGCCCAGATCGGCAAGAACGTGCACCTGTCCGGTGGCGTCGGCATTGGCGGCGTGCTCGAACCGCTGCAGGCCAACCCGACCATCATCGAAGACAACTGCTTCATCGGCGCCCGCTCGGAAGTGGTCGAAGGCGTCATCATCGGCGAGGGCTCGGTGCTGTCCATGGGTGTGTTCATCGGCCAGTCGACCCCGATCTACGATCGTGAAACCGGCGAAATCAGCTACGGCCGCGTGCCGGCCGGCTCGGTCGTTGTTGCCGGCTCGCTGCCGCGCGACAATGGTCGTTACAGCCTGACCTGCGCCGTCATCGTCAAGAAGGTCGACGCCCAGACCCGCAGCAAGACCAGCATCAACGAACTGCTCCGCATCGCGGACTGATCCCGTTCACGGGCTTTCACAGAGGACACGCGCGCATGTCGCTCCCCGAACACCGCATGACTCACCTCAAGGCACTTGAGGCAGAGTCCATCCACATCATCCGCGAGGTTGCCGCCGAGTTCGACAACCCGGTCATGCTCTATTCGATCGGCAAGGACTCCTCGGTGATGCTGCATCTGGCGCGCAAGGCTTTCGCCCCCGGCAAGCCGCCGTTCCCGCTGATGCACGTCAACACCACGTGGAAGTTCAAGGAAATGATCAGTTTCCGCGACCACATGGCCAAGGTCACCGGCATGGAACTGCTGTCGCACACCAACCCGGACGGGCTGGCGGCGAACATCAACCCGTTCGACCACGGCAGCTCCAAGTACACCGACATCATGAAGACCCAGGCCCTCAAGCAGGCCCTGGACAAGTACGGCTTCGACGCCGCCTTCGGTGGCGCCCGCCGCGACGAGGAAAAGTCGCGCGCCAAGGAGCGCGTCTACTCCTTCCGCGACAAGAACCATCGCTGGGACCCGAAGGTACAGCGCCCGGAACTGTGGAACCTGTACAACGGCCGCATCAACAAGGGCGAGTCGATCCGTGTCTTCCCGCTGTCGAACTGGACCGAGCTGGATATCTGGCAGTACATCTATCTCGAAAAGATCGAGATCGTGCCGCTGTACTTCTCGGCCGTGCGCCCGGTGGTCGAACGTGACGGCATGCTGATCATGGTCGATGATGAACGCCTGCCGCTGCGCCCGGGCGAAGTGCCGATGATGAAGAACGTGCGCTTCCGCACGCTCGGCTGCTACCCGCTGACGGGCGCAGTCGAATCCGACGCCGCCACCCTGCCGGAAATCATCCAGGAGATGCTGGTCACCCGCACCTCCGAGCGCTCCGGCCGCGCCATCGACCACGATGAGTCGGGCTCGATGGAAAAGAAGAAACGCGAAGGCTATTTCTAATGATCATTGAACACATCGACAACATCGAAGACTACCTGCACCAGCATGAACACAAGGACATGCTGCGCTTCATCACCTGCGGCAGCGTGGATGACGGCAAGTCGACCCTGATCGGCCGTCTGCTGCACGACTCGAAGATGATCTTCGAGGACCAGCTCGCCGCCATCACCCGCGACAGCGTCAAGCACGGCACCACCGGCGAAGAAGTCGATCTCGCCCTGCTCGTCGACGGCCTGCAGTCGGAGCGCGAACAAGGCATCACGATCGACGTGGCCTACCGCTTCTTCGCCACCGATCGCCGCAAGTACATCATTGCCGACACGCCCGGCCATGAGCAGTACACGCGCAACATGGCCACCGGTGCCTCCACCGCCCATGTCGCCGTGCTGCTCATCGATGCCCGCTACGGCGTGCAGGTGCAGACCCGTCGCCACAGCTTCATCTGCTCGCTGCTGGGCATTCGCCACTTCGTCATCGCCATCAACAAGATGGATCTGGTCGAGTTCAGCGAAGCCCGCTACAACGAGATCAAGGCCGAATACGCCGCCTTCGCCGCCGGCCTCAATGTGCCGGACATCCACTACGTGCCGATGTCCGCGCTCAAGGGCGAGAACGTCGTGCACCAGAGCGAGAAGATGCCCTGGTACACCGGCACACCGCTGCTGGAGCTGATGGACACCATGGCCATCCAGCGCGATGAGGCGCTCGACAAGCTGCGTCTGCCGGTGCAGTACGTCAACCGCCCCAACCTCGACTTCCGCGGCTTCTGCGGCACGCTGGCCGCCGGCACCGTGAAGCCGGGCATGGCGATCAAGGCCCTGCCCTCGGGCAAGACCTCGACCATCAAGTCCATCGTGGTGTGGGAAGGCGAACTGCCGGAAGCGCATCCGGGCCAGGCCATCACGCTCACGCTCAACGACGAGATCGATATTTCGCGCGGCGACATGATCGTGGCCGCCAACGACGACCTGACCATGGGCCATGCCTTCCTCGCCCACGTGGTGTGGATGCATGAGCAGCCGCTGAAGCTGGGCAAGACCTATGACTTCAAGCTCGGCACCAGCTTCACCTCCGGCCAGGTCACCGAGATCGTTCATCAGATCGACGTCAACACGCTGGAAAAGAGCGCTGCCGCCGAAGTACCGCTGAACGGCATCGCGCTCTGCCGCGTGCAGCTGACCAAGGCCGTGGCCTTTGACAGCTACACCGCCTGCAAGGCCACCGGCAGCCTGATCGTGATCGACCGCCTGAGCAACGTCACGGTCGGTGCCGGCATGATCCAGGAAGCCGCCGACACGCTCAGCGATGTCGAGCAGCTGCCGGCCGTGAGCGCCGAAGCCCGCGCCCGTCGCCTCGGCCACACGGCCGCGCGTCTGGTGGTGGAAGCCAGCAGCGCCCGCGTCCTCGCCGAGCTGATCGAACGCGTGCTGTTCCAGGCCGGCACCCTGCCGGTTGTCGTCGACGCCGATCAGGATGCCGCCATTGCCGCTCTGCAGGGCGCCGGTCTGCTGGTCATCGTTGCCGATGAAGTGGTCGGCGAACGCAGCCTGCGCATTCGCGGCACGGCGACGCCGATCGCTCCGGTGGCGCTGGCCAAGGGCAATGCCGAAGCCGCCGAACAGGTGCTGGCATTGCTGCGCGAAAACGACCTGCTGGGCTGATGACCATGACGCTGGCGATCTACGGCATCAAGGCCTGCGACAGCATGAAGAAGGCCTTCACCCGCCTCGACACGGCGGGTGTGGCCTACGACTTTCATGACTTCAAGAAGGCCGCACCCAGCCCCGAGCTGGTGCGTGGCTGGCTGGCCGCCGTCGGCGCCGACACCCTGGTCAATCGTCGCGGCACCACCTGGCGTCAGCTCGATGCCGACAGCCTGGCCCAGGCTGCCGATCCGGAAGGTCTGGTGGCGCTGATCGTCAGCAAGCCCTCGCTGATCAAGCGTCCGTTGCTCAGCGACGGCCACCAGGTCAGCGTCGGTCTCGACAGCCCCTTGCTGCCCTGATTCCACTCCGCCGCACTTCACCCGCTGCATGACACCCGCGCTGCCAGCCAGCGCGGATGCTCAATCGAACAAGCCCAACTGACCATCCGGACGTGGCGGCCTGAACAGGTCAGCGCGCAAACCGTCACGTTCGCCACTCAGACCCCACTGCTGCCGCGCCCGCCGGAAGCGCTGTGCCAGCAGATCGGCATACACGCCCTGACCACGCATGCGATGTCCGAAGCGCGGATCGTTCTCGCGCCCGCCCCGGCTCTCGCGCAGGATCTGCAGCACACGCTCGGCGCGCAGCGGGAAATGCGCCTGCAGCCAGTCCGTGAAGAGCTCGCGCAGTTCATGCGGCAGACGCAGCAGAACATAACCGGCGCTGTCAGCGCCGGCCTCGGCCACCGCCTGCAGCAGACGCTCAATTTCAGCATCATTGATGAAGGGAATCAGCGGCGCCATGAGCACGCCGACCGGCACGCCTCCTGCGCGCAATCCGGCAATGGCGCGCAGGCGTCGGTGCGGCGCCGAAGCACGCGGCTCCATGATCTGGCTCAGCGCCGGATCCAGCGTGGTGACCGAGACCATGACGCGCACCAGACGCAGGGCAGCCAGCTCGCTCAGCAGGTCCAGGTCACGCAGCACCAGGGCATTCTTGGTGATCAGGGTGACCGGATGCCGGCAATCAAGCATGACCTCGAGCAGGGAGCGCGTGATCCGCCACTCGCGCTCTATGGGCTGGTAAGGATCGGTATTGGCACCGATGTTGATGCTGCTGACCTGGTAGCCCGGTCGCGCCAGCTCGGCGCGCAGCAGCTCGGCCGCATTCGGCTTGGCGAACAGCCGCGTCTCGAAATCCAGCCCGGGCGAAAGATCCAGATACGCGTGCGATGGTCGCGCATAGCAGTAGATGCAGCCGTGCTCGCAGCCCTGGTAGGGGTTGATCGACTGCTCGAAGGGCACGTCCGGAGATCTGTTGCGCGAAATGATGCTGCGGCTGTGCTGCACCACGACGGTCGTGGCCTGGGCCGGCAAGGGATCGGGAGACTGCCACCAGCCGTCGGACTCGACCGTGCTGCGGGTGGAGAAGAAGCGGTTGTCAGGATTGAGCGGCGTGCCTCTCCCCTTCAGGGAGCCCTTTTCAGGATGCCGGTCATTGACGTGAGCTGGAGTACGGGGATCTGACATGACTGCCTCCTGAACAGGAGACAGAATAACAAAGGCACTGTCCTTTCGGACAGTGCCTTTGCTTTTTCAACACATCAACAGCTGACGCTTACTTGCCGGCGTAGATCAGCGGGCCGTAAGCCACGATCAGCATGCCGATGGTCATCACGATGACCGGCACGATCCAGCGCTCGTAGCGGCGGAAGAACGGTTCCTGCGACACTTCCTCGTCAGCCAGGTCCATTTCCTTCTCACCCACGACAAGGCGGGTCAGCAGCTGGTTGAGGGCAACCGGCGGCAGCAGGTAACCGAGCTCGAAGGCAACCAGCACCATCATCCAGAAGTGAACCGGATCGATGCCGTTGTCATAGGCGATCGGAGCCAGCGTCGACGACACCAGGATGACCGCGCCGAACGGGTCCATGACCATGCCCAGCAGCACCTTGGTGACCATCAGGAAGCTCATCGCGGTCCAGACGTTGGAGAAGTGGTGCGGAGCCAGTTCCATGATTTCGGAACGCTCGATGACACCACCGATACCCAGCGACAGCGCCATCAGCATGAGCAGCGCGCCGATGTGACCGATGGTTTCGTTGGTGGCATGACGCACCGAGACTTCCACGTTGTTCCAGCGGCTTACCGAGGCGGTAATACGCGGAGCACGACGGTCTTCACCGATACGGGTGCTTTCCTGCATGGAGTGATCGAGCTGACGACGGTCGGTCGGAGCAACCTGCGCATGGCGCAGACGGTCGAACACAACCAGCATGAGCATGATCACCGGCATGATGACGGCCGCGGTGAATTCGTCGAGCTTGGTGTTGAGCAGGTACTTGTAGCCCATGATCACGACGAAGACGACGATGGCGTACGGAATGACCGGCTTGGTGGCCTGGATCATGCCCGGGATGGCGACCGACGGGCTGGCCAGCGTGTTCTTCTCACGGCTGGCAAGCTTGGACACGATCAGGAACAAGCTGGAGGTCAGCAGGAAGACCCAGAAGCCCCAGTGGTAGAGGATGCTGGTCGTGACCTGCTTGTTGAGCGCGGCGATGAGCACCACCAGCAAGCAGGGACGCAGAACCACACCGAGCGAACCGGACATGGCGGTGGCGGCCAGAGCGAACTGGCGGGAACCACCGGAATGACGGACTTCGTGGTAGATCACCGCACCAGCTGCGATAACGAAGATACCGGAGGCGCCGGTGTAGGCGGTCGGCAGCGCGGCAGCGAGCAGGATGAGGTAGGTCAGCACTTCCGGCGAGAACTTCCACGGACGCAGGATGTCGAGGAAGAGGTCGACGATACGGGTCTGCTTCAGCAGCATACCGGCCCAGATGTAAAGAGCCAGGTTCAGGAAGATACCCGACAGTTCCATCATCTGGTTCAGGTAGATGGCCTGAGCCGAGAAGTGGCTGTGCAGCAGGAAGTAGGTACCGCTGACCATCGACATGGAGGCATAGAGCGGAATGCTCAGGAGACCCATGGCGATGGAGCCGCCCGGCGTGGCGATCGGGCTCATCTTGAACAGCTGCTTGAAGCTGATGGCGGTCAGGATGCCGAACAGCGCAACCCAGAGCCAGGCCAGCCAGGGCTTGTCCATGGGAATGCCCGAGGCTTCCTGCATGCCGATGTACTTCCAGCACGAGAACGTCAGCACGCCGTTGGCGAGCAGCATGGCCACCGAGTGCACGTTGAAGTCAGCCACGGTGCGCGGCGGACGGATGCCGATGTGGTGCTGACCCAGCGTGGTGCTGATGGCGCAGATCGCGGTGATCAGCAGCAGCACCAGCGAGCGGTTCTCGGTACCGAAGTGGAAGATCGCGAAGAACGAGGTTTCCAGTGCGCGGAAAGCCTTCACACCCGGCGACATGTGCTGCTTGATGCGTTCGAACATGTCGAACTTCTCGCGGCAGAGCTCGGCCGACTTCACCATCGAGGCGCGCATTTCTTCCGGGCTTGCGACCTGGTCAGCGAAGAGCGCGTCGATTTCGTTCATCGGGGCGGCGCTGGCCTGCTGAGCAGCGGCGAGTTCGGCATCGATGTCGGGATTGGGGTTGCAATCAGGCTTGACGGGGTCGCCGCGCAGCATGAAGTACTGGACGTTGGCCTTCTGGTCACCGAAGAACTGTTCGCCCAGGCGCAGCAGCTGCCCGTGGAACATTTCGCCGGTGCCGATGACCAGGGTCAGCAGCAGCAGGAAGAAGACCGGCAGGCTGAGCAGCCATTCGGAAAAGCCGCGCCCGAAAATGCGCGGACCGTTTGTTGTCGTGTTATCCATAATCTCTACCCGTGTAAGGGGATGACTTCCGCGGGCCGGAATCCCGGGCCGCACATACGGCAGGCGGCATCCGGAGAGATGCCACCCATGGTGGGTTCAGCAGTTTCTTATAGTTGCAACGATTGGGTGTGTAACTGGTGCAGCATACTGCCCTCACCGCTTGCTCTGGCGCCGGAAGGCAGCGGCAGGCGACGCGGGACAGATTTGAGGATCAGCATGAAGCAGGCCAGGAAGGCCGCGATCTCGACAAGACGGATCTCGCGCGGCTTCTGGTTCTGGCGCTGCAGGCCGCTCTCGCTGGCGGTCAGGCTGATGGGATGGCTGAGCTGCTGGAGCATGTCGTCCTGGCTGGTGACACGCTCGATGCTGGGGAATGAGGGGGAGATGTGACCTTGCGAAGGGCTCTGCAGACCGGCAGCTACCAGCATTCCCATGACCAGCATGAGAACGGGCAGATAAAGCCAGCTTGAGGAGCAGTCTTGTCGCATGAAGTAGGCCGCTTTTTGTTGTGCCGCTAGACTAGCAATGACCAGCCGCAAAGGCCATGCCACTCGCCTTCCGACGAGTGGCAACAGCATGCCCGCTGGTGCTCGGGTTCTTTTGTTTTTCTCAGCCGACCAGCCGCCGGTATCTGACCTGGGTCAGCCTTCGGTCGCCGCGAACAAGCCCGAAGAGAATACCAGCACGAGATGAATTGTCACCTCCCGGCGCAGCTTATATGCCGGCAAATTGCTCGCCTGAATGAACAGGGAGTCAGGGAAACCATGCCGACCGGGTCCGATTTCGCGCAACCCGTGTCATCCTGCGCAGCAAGGCTGGCGTATTCTGTGCAGCAAGCTCGTCTCGCGCCCCTTCCCCGCCTGTATATGGAGATACTCCCATGGTTCGCACCTTTTCCCGGCTGCTGCCCGCCGCCCTCCTGATTGTCAGCAGCGCCGCCGCCTTCGCCGCCGAGCCGGCGGCACCCATGGGCCGCGTCGACTTCCAGGCGGATATCTCGCGCACCCTGCCCAATGACCTGCTCACCGCCACGCTGGTCACCGAGCTGGGCGACAAGGATGCCGGCAAGCTGTCGCGCGCGCTGACCCTGGCCATGAACGATGCCCTGCAGAAGGCCAAGGCCTGGCCGAGCGTCAAGGTCGCCACCGGCAACCAGCGCAGCTGGCCGCTCTACGGCAAGACCAACAAGCTTGAAGGCTGGCGCGGCCGTGCCGAGCTGAACATCGAATCAAAGGACTTCAAGGCCGCCGGCGAGCTGCTCGCCAGCCTGCAGGACAGCCTGCAGCTGCAGGGCCTGTCCTTCGTGGTGTCGGAAGAGACGCGTCAGGCCAGCGAGAAAGCCATGACCATCGAGGCCATCGAGGCCTTCCGCCGCAAGGCCGATGTCATCCGTCAGGCCTGGGGCGCCAAGGGCTATCAGCTGGTGCAGATGAATGTCGGCAGCAGTGGCGGCGGCCCGATCTACCGCCCCCAGGTCGCCATGATGAAAATGAGCATGGAAGCTGCCGATGCCCCGCCAGCGGAAATGGCCGGTGGTGAATCGCGCCTGGGCATCGCCGTCAACGGCACCATCCAGCTCCAGCCCTGAGCACCCTGCCCTGCCCCACACCCTGACAGCCCGGCCCGGCGCCGGCTGTCAGGGCCGGCGCAGGGCCATGATGCGCTCCCGCGGTGCCGGGTGCGATGACAGGAAGCTGTCGCCCGCCTCCTTCTGCCCTTCGCTGCGCTGCAACTTCTCCAGCATGGTCGCCAGACTCTCCGGCGACATGCCGCCTGCGCGCAGGCTGAGCACCGCCAGAGCGTCGGCCTCGGTCTCGAACTCGCGCGAATAGCGGGCATTGAGCAGAACGGCCGGCGCCGTCGCCAGCAGACTGCTGACATCGCCCACCAGCGCCGACAGCAGGCCGGCAGTGACCGAGCCCTGGATCATCAGACGCAGACCATGCCTGGCGGCGACATGACCGCGCTCGTGCGCGAGCACCGCCAGAATCTGCTCGTCATTGTCCGCCAGCGCCACCAGAGGATCGAGCAGGACCACCCGGCCATCCGGCAAGGCAAAAGCGTTGGCGGCCTCGGCATGGCGGAACAGCAACTGCTCCGGGCGTCCGCCCAGGCGCGCAAAGCCGTTGCGCAGCTGACGCTGGCGCGAGGCCGTGAGCTGCGTCGGGCGCAGCAGCTTGCGGTCGAGCTGATCGAGGGTCTGCTGGCTGAGCGCACTGACGGCGGCAGCGGGAATCAGGCGCGACGACAGGTCGGCCAGCGCCGGCAGGCCCCAGCGCCAGCCCGCCAGAAGTGCCACCACAGTCAGCAGCAGTGCCGCCAGGGCCAGGCCCCAGCTGCGCTGGGCGCGATCGACCAGATGCGCGGAGTGACCGGCCGCCCGCATCAGGGCATCGGCCGCCGACGGATCGGATATCGCACAGTAGGCGCCATCGGGCAGCTCGATGCGACGCGCGGCGCTGCCCAGCTGCTCGCCGAAACGGACCGCCGACAGCGGCACCTGGAGATCGACATCACCGGCGAGCCGCAGATGGCCGGCGCTGACCGCCAGCGACACCGCGTGGCCGCGGGACGTTCTGCCGTCGAAGTAGGTCGCGGACGTCACAGGCCGATGTCGATATCGAACCATTCGGCAGTTTCCTGGCCGATGGCACCGGCCTCGGCCTGCCGGCCGGCGAGAAAGCTGTCGAGCGAGGCATGCGATTCCAGGCTCAGCGACTCGACGCGATAGCGCATCAGACGCACGCTGGCCCAGGGCATGAACAGGCCCAGGCTGAACAGCACCAGCACGGCATTGCTGGCATGTATCCAGGCCAGACCGCGGGCGCGCAGATTGCTGCGGATGAAATGCCGGTCGAGCACGGTGCTGCCCCAGATCAGATTCTGGCTGCGCGACTGGTAGAACGGTCCGATCAGCGCCATGAGGGCGACATTGAGCGCGATGACGCCGGCGATGATGAGGAGACCGAGCTTCTCAGCCTGCCCGGAGCGGGCGATTTCCTCGGGCGTGCCGGAAAGCTGCTTGAGCGACTCCAGTGAATCGGCGGAGAGCGCGCCGGCAACCACGCCGAACACCGCCATGACCGCCAGGGTGAGCAGCAGGGTCTTGGCATAGAGCGCGTAGAAGGCGCGCGTCGAGGCCGAGAAGGCGAAGCGCTCGCTGCCGTAGCAGGCATTGTTGTGCTGGTATTCCTTCATCTTCCTGTGAAAGTACGGCGCCAGCAGACCCATGCTGAGCACGCTCAGCAGCCAGCCGAGCAGAAACACGAAGTAGGCACCGCGCGGTGTGCCGATGAAGCTGAAGCGCAGGCCGCGATAGCTGGTGTTGTGCAGGCGAAAGCGCATGGAACTGCGCAGCAGCAGCGGCAGCACCAGCATGAAGGGCAGCAGCGCGAACGGCACCAGACTGACCAGGAGGAAGGCCAGCAGACCTATGGCGCGGCCCTTGAGAATGGATACCGGATCGCCGTGATAGTCGAAACTGGCATCGGCCAGCGTGATGTTCTGATGGAAATACTTGAGGCGGCGCACCTTGGCCCAGGACGAGTAGATGCCCAGAGTGGCCAGGGTCAGCAGCCAGTTGATCGCCCAGATGCGGAAATAGCTCGCCCCGCTGCCGGTGAAGACCAGCGGACGCGACGTGCCCGCCTCCACTGCTGCCACGTTGATCTGGTTCATCCGGCTCTCCCTGTCATGGCGGCGCTGGCTGCATATCCTTGCATGGCGCGCAGCGCTGGTATCCGACAGGTTTTAGCACGCTCTCGCGAACAGCGTCGAGCCTGCCCTGACAGGCAGGCCCCCGCCCGGTTCAGGCACCGTAGCGCCTGGCCTCGAGCATGAGCTGCTTCATTTCGCGAACAGCGCCGGCGAGGCCGCTGAAGACCGCGCGGGCAATGATGGCATGGCCGATGTTGAGCTCGTGGAACTGCGGCAGCGCGGCGATGCGCTGGGTGTTGTGATAGTGCAGACCGTGACCGGCGTTGACGATGAGCTTGCCGTGGGCATATTCGGCCGCCAGACGGATGCGCTCGAATTCGGCCTCGATCTCGCCGAGGTCCTCGGCTTCGGCGTAGGCGCCGGTATGCAGCTCGATGGTCGGGGCACCGGCACGGATGGCGGCGTCGATCTGCGCCGGATCGGGATCGATGAACAGCGAGACATCCATGCCGAGCTTGCCGAGACGACGGCAGGCGGCGCTGACGCGATCAAAGCCGCCAATGACATCGAGCCCACCCTCGGTGGTCAGCTCCTCGCGCTTCTCCGGCACCAGACAGATATGCGCCGGCCGGATTTCCTCGGCAAAGACCAGCATGTCCTCGGTCACCGCCATCTCCAGATTCATGCGCGTCTGCAGCGTCTGCGCGAGCAGGCGGACATCGCGCTTCTGAATGTGACGGCCATCCTCGCGCGGATGCACGGTGATGCCGTCGGCACCGTTTTCTTCCGCGATCAGGGCGGCGTGAACCGGCTCCGGATAGCGGGTGCCGCGGGCCTGGCGCAGGGTGGCTACGTGGTCGATGTTGACGCCGAGGAAAAGCGAAGTCATGAGGCAGGCTCCTGGTCATCGGCCACCGGCGCAGCGGCGGCCACGGTATCCTGGCTGAGTGCCAGTGCCGCGAACAGGTCGCGGCTCTTCAAGGGTTTGCCGCCAAGCAGCGGCTCCAGCGCCAGGCGATACAGCACCTTGGCGAGGCGGCGACGCTCGGGACTGGAAAAATCATCCTGGCCGACGGCGAGAATGTCGGCACCGGCGCAGGCGCCGCGCTGACCCTCGCGGGCCGGCAGCCAGCCATGCTCGGGATAATACTGATACCAGGCATCGGCGCGCAGCGGCTCGTGAGTTTCGGCCTGATGACTGTTACTTACAGTCTGTCCCATGGCCTCCAGCAGCTGACGCTCGAAGCGGCGCAGCACCGGTTCGAGGCCGGCCTGGTCATCCGCCGCCAGCTCGGCGAGGGCGCCGATGGCACCGGCATAGGCAATGAAAAGCTCCGGCTGCGGCAGCTCGCGCGGCAGCAGGCGCACCAGCAGTTCATTGAGGTAGAGCCCGGAGAACAGGCCGCCGCCGACCAGGCCCAGCGAAGGACCTGCGGGCTCGATGCCGGCGACCTGCTTGAGTTCGCCATTGCCGGCAAGCTGCACGAACCAGGGATGAAACGGCGCCGGCACGGTCTTGCCCTTGCGCCGGGCGCCTCTCAGGATGGTGCCGACACGGCCCTGCTCGGGCAGGAACCATTCGGCCAGCACGCTGGTTTCGCGATAGGCGCGGGCGTGCAGGAGGTAGGCCGGCTGCCAGACCAGCTCACGCATGGCCGAGCCCCCGGCAAGACCGGAAAGACTCAGAGATCGCCGTAGCCCAGGCTCTTGAGCGCGCGTTCGTCATCGGACCAGCCACCCTTGATCTTGACCCACAGCGACAGGAAGACCTTGGAGCCGAACAGCTTCTCCATGTCGAGACGCGCCTCGGTGCCGATCAGCTTGAGACGCTGACCGTTCTCGCCAATGACGATCTTCTTCTGGCCTTCGCGCTCGACCAGGATGCAGGCCGAGATGCGCAGCAGCTTGCCTTCCTGCTTGAATTCCTCGATCTCGACGGTCATCTCGTAGGGCACTTCCTCGCCGAGCTGACGCATGATCTTCTCGCGCACCATCTCGGCGGCCAGGAAGCGCTGCGAGCGGTCGGTGATCTGGTCCTCGTCGTAGAACGGCGGCGAGAACGGCAGACGCTGGCCGACGGCCTCGTGCAGGCGATCGAGATTGTGACCCTTGAGCGCGGACACCGGGATCACCTCGGCGAACGGCAGGCGCTGCGACAGCTGCTCGATGTGCGGCAGCAGCGCGGCCTTGTCCTCGACGGTATCGACCTTGTTGATGACCAGCAGCACCGGCAGCTTGACCTTCTGCAGCTTGGTCAGCACCAGCTCGTCATCCGGCGACCACTTCAGGCCGTCGACCACGAACAGCACGACATCGACATCCTTGAGGGCTGAG
The DNA here is from genome assembly GCA_023265995.1 of Perlucidibaca sp. Lineage (GTDB taxonomy): Bacteria > Pseudomonadota > Gammaproteobacteria > Pseudomonadales > Moraxellaceae > Perlucidibaca. The sequence goes on along the minus strand of JAHFSA010000003.1, from coordinate 51,682 downwards.
GTCGCCGCCTTGTTCATGTAGCGATTGATGGCCTTGCGCTCTTCGCCATGGATGCCCGGGGTATCGACATAGATGGCCTGCACCTTGTCGCGGGTGACGATGCCGAGCATGCGGTGACGCGTGGTCTGCGGCTTGCGCGAGGTGATCGCGAGCTTCTGGCCGAGAATGTGGTTGAGCAGCGTCGACTTGCCGACATTGGGACGACCGACGATGGACACGTAACCGCAGCGGTAGTCGGCCGGGTATGCCGTCTGTGCGCCGGGGCCACCGGCGAAAAAGGCATTGATCAGGTCATCCGACATTATTTCTGCTCCACGCGTTGCAGCAGGATGGCCAGCGCTGCCGCCGCCGCCTGCTGTTCGGCGATGCGCCGGCTGGCGCCCTCGCCTTCAGTCTGTAAGGTGCCGCCGGCCGCTCCCGGCATTTCCGCCAGCAGACAGCGCACCCGGAAATGCTGCTCATGGGCCTCGCCGCTGACACTCAGCATTTCGTAGCCCGGCAACGCCAGCTTGCGCCCCTGCAACCACTCCTGCAAACGGCTCTTGGCATCCTTGAGGGACTCGCCGGCCTCGAGGCTGGTCAGGCGTTCGCCATACCAGCGCCGGATGTGTATCTGCATGTCGGGCAGGCTGACGCCGTCACGATGCATGGCACCGATCACGGCCTCGACGGCATCGGCCAGGATGGAATCGCGACGGTAGCCACCGCTCTTCAGCTCGCCGGAGCCCATGACCAGGTAATCGCCGATCTTCCACTCGCGCGCGATCACCGCCAGGCTTTCCTCGCGCACCAGGGTGGCACGCAGGCGCGACAGGCGGCCCTCGTTCTCGTCCGGGAACTGCAGGAACAGGCAGTCGGCAATGGCAAAATTGAGCAGCGCATCGCCGAGGAATTCCAGGCGCTCGTTGTTGCGCTTGCCGGACACGCTGCGATGGGTCAGCGCCAGACGCAGCCAGCTGTCATCCAGGAACTGATAGCCCAGGATGCGCTGGAGGCGAGCCAGGGCATCGCTCACTCGATGGCCCCGTTGCGGGTGAGGGTCGGGAAGTTCAGGCCCGGCTTCTTGTGCATCCAGACATAGAAGGCCTTGCCCACGATCAGCTTCTCGGCCACCGGGCCCCAGAAACGGCTGTCATTGGAGTTGTCGCGGTTGTCGCCCATCATGAAATAGTTGCCGGCCGGCACCGTGTAGGACCAGTCGCCGCCAGTCGGGTTGCGACCGATCTCTTCGCGCGTGATATGCGAACGGCTGCCCAGCTGCTCGCGCCAGACCTGCTCCCAGGGCTCGACCGCAGGCTCCTGCGACACCAGCTCGCGCTTCATCTCGACGCCGTTGATGTAGAGCACCTCGTCACGGCTTTCGATGTGATCGCCGGGCAGGCCGACGACACGCTTGATGTAGTTGATGCTGGGCTGGGCCGGGAACTTGAAGACCATGACATCGCCGCGCTGCGGCTTGCCGACCGGCAGGATCTCGGTGCCCAGCACCGGCAGGCGCAGGCCGTAGGCGAACTTGTTGACCAGCACGTAATCGCCGACCTGCAGCGACGGCAGCATGGAGCCGGACGGGATGGTGAACGGCTCGGCGAGGAAGGAGCGCAGCACCCAGACGATGGCCAGCACCGGGAAGAAGCTGTGCGAAATCTCGAACAGACCGGGCTCGCGCATGAGCTGCGCCTCGGTCTCGGCGGGCAGCACACTGCCCTGCTGACGCGCTTCGCCGCGCGCCTTCTCGAGACGGCTGCGGCGACCCGGCTTGAGCAGCAGCACATCAAGGAGCCAGAGACCACCAGTGGCCAGAACCGCCAGGGTCAGCACCAGGGAAAAATCGATATCCATGCAGCACTCCAGTCAGCACGGCGGAATGGCCGTGTCGCGTACAACGCTTACTTGTCGACCTTGAGCACGGCCAGGAAGGCTTCCTGCGGAATTTCCACACTGCCCACCTGCTTCATGCGCTTCTTGCCTTCCTTCTGCTTGTCGAGCAGCTTGCGCTTGCGGCTGACGTCGCCGCCGTAGCACTTGGCGAGCACGTCCTTGCGCATGGCCTTGACGGTCTGACGCGCGATGATCTGGGCGCCGATAGCAGCCTGAATCGCAACGTCGAACATCTGGCGCGGAATCAGTTCCTTCATTTTCTCGACGATGGCCATGCCGCGATAACGCGCATTCTCGGTGTGACAGATCATCGCCAGGGCATCGACACGCTCGCCGTTGATGAGGATGTCGACACGCGCCAGGCTGGAGAGCTCGAAACGATCGAAGGCGTAGTCCAGCGAGGCATAGCCGCGCGAGCAGGACTTCAGGCGGTCGAAGAAATCGAGCACGACCTCGCCCATGGGAATGTCATAGGTCAGCGCCACCTGCTTGCCGTGGAAGAGCAGGCTCTTCTGGGTGCCGCGACGCTCCTGGCAAAGCTTGATGACATCGCCGAGATACTCCGGCGGCACCAGGATGTGGCACTCGGCGATGGGCTCGCGGAACTCCTCGACCGAGCCCGTGTCCGGCAGTTTGGAGGGGTTGTCGACGTAGAGCGTGTCGCCCTTCTTGGTGACGATCTCGTAGATCACGGTCGGTGCCGTGGTCAGCAGATCGAGGTTGTACTCGCGCTCCAGGCGCTCCTGCACGATTTCCATGTGCAGCATGCCGAGGAAGCCGCAACGGAAGCCGAAGCCGAGGGCATCGGACGATTCCGGCTCGAAGAACAGCGCCGAGTCGTTGAGGGTGAGCTTGGACAGCGCATCACGGAACGGCTCGTAGTCATCCGAGGAGATCGGGAAGAGACCGGCATAGACCTGCGGCTTGACCTTCTTGAAGCCGGGCAGCATGTCGACGTCGGGGGTGCCGACCAGGGTCAGGGTGTCGCCCACAGGCGCGCCGAAGATATTCTTGATGCCGGCGATGACGAAGCCGACTTCCCCGGCATGGAGACCGTCGGTCTCGCTGTGCTTGGGATTGAAGACGCCGACGCTGGAGACGAGATGGCTCTGGCCGGTGCTCTTGACCAGGATCTTGTCGCCCTTCTTGACGCGGCCGTGCTTGACGCGCACCAGCGACACCACACCGAGGTAGTTGTCGAACCAGGAGTCGATGATCAGTGCCTGCAGCGGTGCATTGCGATCGCCGACCGGGGCCGGGATGCGCTCGATCAGCGCTTCCAGCACGTCGACGACACCGAGGCCGGTCTTCGCCGAGCACTGCGGCGAGTCGATGGCCTCGACGCCGATGATTTCCTCGATTTCCTCGCAGACGCGATCCGGATCGGCCTGCGGCAGGTCGATCTTGTTCAGCACCGGCATCACTTCCAGACCCTGCTCGATGGCCGTGTAGCAGTTGGCCACCGACTGCGCTTCCACGCCCTGGGCGGCATCGACCACCAGCAGCGCGCCTTCGCAGGCGGCCAGCGAGCGGCTGACTTCATAGGAGAAGTCAACGTGGCCGGGGGTGTCGATGAAGTTGAGCTGGTACTTCTCGCCGTCCTTCTTCGAGGTGTAGTAAAGCGTGACCGAGTGCGCCTTGATGGTGATGCCGCGCTCGCGCTCGAGATCCATGGAGTCGAGCACCTGGGCCTGCATTTCGCGATCTTCGAGACCGCCGCAGATCTGGATGAAGCGGTCAGCCAGCGTCGACTTGCCATGGTCGATGTGAGCGATGATGGAGAAATTGCGGATGTTCTTGATATCGGACACGAACTCTCACCCGGAGCAGGGCTGAAAAAAGTCGCGTAGTGTACCACGGAGGCGGTCAGTCAGTGGGCATGGCGGAGCGCCGACATGAAGGGCGGGCAGCCAGGCGCGTTGCGAGTCACGGGATGGCGGGGATGAGCACACAGGAGCAATGGGGCCTGGCTGCGGGAGGTTGCTAATGATCAGGCTAGCCGGCAAACAAAAGCGTAGCTTTTGTCTGTCCAGCGAATGAAGTGAGCGAGGCTAAGCATATTGTTAGCCAGCACAAGCTGCAGCTGCGGGGCCAAAATTATTGAACTGCTCAACCCGTTCGGCAAGAGCTCGCTCGGTGCTGCGAATGTAGGCACCAAAGAATTCAGCCATTTTTTGCGTTAGGCGAAGGCCAAGCAAGTTGGTTTCTAGTGCCGCTCGAACAAGACAAAAACCTTCAGCCGCAGAACCATCAAGCTGAGAAATTTCCGGCTTCGCTGCCACTACCAATCCAAAGTTCAGAAGAACTTGATCCTGCAAGGCACGGCGACTTTCTACGGAGTGCGCAGAGTCAGCCTGCAGAACCTTGATTAGTACCCCAGACTGAGAAAGAAGGGTCTTAGCAAACGAGTTCTGCCACTGGTGCTCAGCACGTGAATAACCGAGCTCCCAGCTTATGCCTGCACTCACCACGAGAGCAAATAATCCGAGAGCATAGATACGTATTTTCATATTCATATGTTGGCTAACGTTGGAGTTAAGGCCGCGCCGGTACGGCGTCGGCCTTGAACGATTTGTTAGCCCATGCCAGCTACGGGCAAGAGCTTTTGTGGAAACATAACACCGAGCAGCGAACCAACCAAAAGCCCAAAGGCGACAAAGAACAGCCAATGCTCACCGAGGCGGTAGCCCTGCAGAGACTTTATTGCCTGAGAAATAAGGAACGGCGATGCAAGTGAGAATGCACAAATAGCCGCACGCACCAGGCGCAAGTGGGCATGCTGCCTAAGCGCAGGCACGCCAAATGCCAGGACGACAAAGACTAGAGCGCCAGGAATTGTGACGGGAAGAAGCTCGGGGATAGACGAGAGCAGATCACTGAAGAAGGCGTTGAGCGGAAGAGACAGGTGGGGGACAAAGAGCGAATAGATGTACATGAGGATGGTGGCTGTCGCTGGAGCGACGAGCGCGATATATGCAATGCAACCAATTGGACGGATGAGAACTCTCATGTGCCACCAAAGGGGCTAACTTAAATTGGATGGCAAAACTGCCACGTAAAAACGGCCACCTGCCATGTAACACACCTGACAGAGCAGCAAGTCCTTGACTGGAAAGGAACCCTGGAAACCAAACATAGCACTCCCTGCCATCTAATCCTGCCTCTCTACTCCCTGAGACTTCTTATGTGGCGCGCCGTGCCATGTAAGCACAGCCTCGCGAAACCGGCTCACCGGGTCTAGCCTTGTATTCAGGCAACCACAAGGAACGTGGGCATGACCAGCAATATGCCATCCAACAACAATCACGGACAAGCGCCCCGGCTGCTGGATCAGGTGCTGGATGCCCCCACCCTGCCCGCCCCAGCAAAGGACCCTGCCTCAGTGGAAAAACATACCCGTTTCGGGCATGATTTGAAGAGCAGACCACCATGCATTCTCAAGAGGAAGGACTTTGCCCGGTGGCAGGCGGGTGAGAAGCTGCCCGATGCCATTTTGTGCAAGGCCGTCAGGGAGATGGAAAGCGGCCTGATCGACGCGGATCTGGGCGGCTTTCTCTACAAGCAGCGGGTGGCCCGCCCCGGCAGAGGCAAGAGCGGCGGTTACCGTACACTGCTGTCGGCCCGGATCGGCAGCCGCTATGTGTTCCTGCACGGCTTCGCCAAGCATGACAAGGCGAACATCACGCAGAACGAGAAAGAAGCACTGCGATTCGCCGGCCAGGTGCTCCTGGAATTGTCCGCTGAAGCCTTGTTCAAGGCATTGCAGGTGCGCGTGTTACTGGAGGTGCGTTGTGAGCAAGATCATTGAGTCACTGCGTGGCGACCTGGCTACGCTCAGTGAAACCGGCGCGATCAGCAAGGTCACCATGCGCGAGTTCGACACCATCTGCCCGCCTCCGGTGCGGGCGTTCGATGCTGCCGACATCAAGCGCCTGCGCGAAACATTGAAGTTCAGCCAGCCGGTGTTCGCACTGCACCTGCATACCACCGCCTCAACCGTGCGCAAATGGGAGCAAGGCGAAACCCGCCCTGCCGGCCCGGCGCTCAAGCTGCTCAACGTCATTGCCGACAAGGGTTTGCAGGCCATCACATAACCCTGCCGCTCAGCGCGCGGTGTCCTGCGCCTCCAGCTTGAGCGCGAGAATCTGGCTGGTACCACGACGCAGAATGCTGAGCGGCACGGTCTGATCGGGCGAAAGCGCGCGCACGGCAGCGGCGAATTCGCGCGTGGAGGTGATCGCGGTGCTGCCGACACGGGTGACGACATCGCCGATCATGAGGCCGGCATCGGCACCGGAACCATCACCGACACGGATGACCAGGGCACCACCCTTGATCTTCAGCGAAGTCTTCTCGGCGACCTGCAGATCGCGCAGGGTCAGGCCCAGGCGCGACAGATCGGGCACGCTGCCGGTCTTGTCGGCAGTGGCGACCGGAGCCTGCTCCTCGGGCAGCGGATCGATCTTCACCTTCAGTTCGAGCGGCTTGCGATCACGGAACACCGCCAGCGTGTAGGTCTCGCCGACCTTGGCGCGGCCTATGGCCTGCGGCAGCTCGGCGGCGAGATTGAGCGGCTTGCCCTCGAAACGGGTGACCACATCACCCTGGCGCAGACCGGCACGGGCCGCCGGCGAGTTCGGCTCGATGCTGGCGATCAGGGCGCCGGCCGGACGCTCGAGACCGTAGGCATCGGCCAGTTCCTTGGTGACTTCCTGAATGGCGACACCGAGGAAGCCGCGATTGACCTTGCCCTTGTCGCGCAACTGCGCCACGACATCCATGGCGACATCGACCGGAATCGCGAACGACAGGCCCATGAAGCCGCCGGAGCGGCTGTAGATCTGCGAGTTGATGCCGACCACTTCACCGGCGGCATTGAACAGAGGACCGCCTGAGTTGCCCGGGTTGATGGCGACATCGGTCTGGATGAAGGGCACATAGGCTTCGCTGGGCAGGGCGCGCGACTTGGCGCTGACAATGCCGGCGGTGGCCGAGTAATCGAAGCCGAACGGCGAGCCGATGGCCAGCACCCAGTCACCAACCCTGAGGTCGGCCGGGTTGCCGATCTTCACCGCCGGCAGTGCCGAGGCCGGAATCTTGAGCAGGGCGATGTCGGTGCGCGGATCGGTGCCTATGACCTTGGCCTCGATCTCGCGGCGGTCGCTGAGGCGCACCATGATCTTGTCGGCCTCGTCGATGACGTGGTTGTTGGTCAGCACATAGCCGTCGGCGCTGATGATGAAGCCGGAGCCAAAGGCCTGGCGGCTGCGCGGCTGCTGCGGCTGGGCATCGAGCCCGTAGAAGCGGCGCAGCAGCTCCTGAACGTCGTCATTGGGGCCGGAGACCGTGGTCTTGGCCTTGGCGGTGGCGCTGATGTTGACCACCGAGGGGCTGGCCGCCTCGACGATGCTGGCAAATTCGGGCAGGGCCGCCTGGGCGCTGGCGGACACCAGGCCGATGCAGAAGACAAAGACGCGAGCCCATCCGTGCTGACGCAGGGACATCCTGACACTCCTTCCCGCTGGGCGGGTTACTAGCCGCCGGCCTCGTGCCGGCGGGACACGGGATCAAGATCCAGATAACGCCGGTCAGCCGCGGCCGGTAGACAAGACCGGCAGGAGATCATGCCCGTCGCCAGTGGTCGCGCTGCCCTGGGCAGCCGTCATTCTGTCGAATCCGGCACGATTCCAGTCCCCTCATACTATGGCATCATCGCGCTTTCATGACAGCGTCACGACAGGCAGCCCCCATGACCACCACTTACGAGCATGACGTCCTCATCATCGGCAGCGGCGCTGCCGGACTCACGCTCGCACTCAATCTCGCGCCCACCCTGCGCATCGCCGTGCTGTCCAAGGCCGCGCTCACCGAGGCCAGCACCTACTACGCCCAGGGTGGCGTCGCCGCCGTGCTCGACAAGACCGACTCCACCGACAGCCATGTCCAGGACACCCTGGTCGCCGGCGCCGGGCTCTGCCATGAGGACAGCGTCAAGCTGACCGTCGAGCACGGCCCGGAAGCCGTGCAATGGCTGGTCGACCAGGGCGTGCGCTTCACGCTCGACGAGGCCGAGCACCTGCATCTGACGCGCGAGGGCGGCCACTCGCATCGCCGCATCATTCATGCCGACGACGCCACCGGCATGGCGATCTCCACCACGCTGGTGCAGCGCGTGCGCGAGTGCAGCCACATCGAGCTGCTCGAAGACCGCGTCGCCGTCGACCTCATCACCACGCGCAAGCTCGGTCAGGATGGCGACAATCGCGTGGTCGGCGCCTATGTGCTGAACAAGGACAGCGGCGAGGTCGAGGTCTTCCGCGCCCGCTTCGTGGCCCTGGCCACCGGCGGCGCCAGTAAGGCCTACCTCTATACCAGCAACCCGGACATCGCCACCGGCGACGGCATCGCCATGGCCTGGCGCGCCGGCTGCCGTGTCGCCAACATGGAATTCAACCAGTTCCATCCGACCTGCCTGTACCACCCGCAGGCCAAGTCCTTCCTGGTCACCGAGGCCATGCGCGGCGAAGGCGCCCTGCTCAAGCTGCCCGACGGCACGCGCTTCATGCCGCGCTTCGACGAACGCGCCGAACTGGCCCCGCGCGACATCGTGGCGCGCGCCATCGACTATGAAATGAAGCGCCTCGGCATACGCTGCGTCTATCTCGACATTTCGCACAAGCCGGCCGAGTTCATCACCGGACACTTCCCGAACATCCACCGGAAGTGCCTGGAGTTCGGCATCGACATCACCAGGGAGCCGATTCCGGTGGTGCCGGCGGCGCACTTCACCTGTGGCGGCGTCATGGTCAACCACCACAGCGAAACCGACATCGCCAATCTCTATGCCATAGGCGAAACCTCGTTCACCGGCCTGCACGGCGCCAACCGCATGGCCAGCAACTCGCTGCTGGAGTGCTTCGTGTTCGCCATGGCCGCGGCCAGGGACATCGACAGCAAGCTCGCCGCCACCGAGGCAGCGCCGGCCTGTCCGGACTGGGATGCCTCCCAGGTCCGCGACCCGGACGAGGACGTGGTCATCCTGCACAACTGGGAAGAGCTGCGTCGCTTCATGTGGGACTATGTCGGCATTGTGCGCACCACCAAGCGCCTGGAGCGCGCCCTGCACCGCGTCGAGCTGCTGCAGGCCGAGATCGCCGAGTACTACAGCAACTACCGCGTGTCCGCCAACCTGCTGGAACTGCGCAACCTGGTCATGGTGTCCGAGCTGATCATCCGCTGCGCGCTCATGCGCAAGGAATCACGCGGCCTGCACTACACGCTCGACTACCCCGGACTCAATCCGGTGAGCTGGGACAGCGTGCTGGTTCCCGGCAGCGATCCGGCCGGGCTGGCTCTGGTGTCGTGACCCCTTCCTGATCGTGGCGGCGCCAGCGCAGCGACACGCGCAGGCGCCGCCAGTCCTGCACCGGCAGCTGATCCGACCAGAGCGCCAGATGCCAGCAACGGGCACGACAGCCCGGCGCCACATCCTCGGCGCATTCGCGAAAGCACAGACAGAGCAGCCCCGGCCAGTCACGCACCGAACCATGAACCTCAGCAAAGGTGGTATCGCCATTTGGCAGATGCAGGCGCCAGCCCAGCGGGGTCTGGCGAAAGGCCGTCAGGGTCGCCGCGCTGCCGGGCTGACGCCAGAGCCTGAAGGCCAGCACGCCATGCAGCGCCAGCACCGCCACCAGCCAGGGCCAGGGCGCATGACTGGCGGGCACGGCGGCACCGGTCAGCAGGATGAGCAGCAGGCGCAGCCTGCGTTCACGACGGGAGGGCTGGAGACGGCAGTCAGGACGCCAGACGCTGAAGGACGACATGGACTATGCGGTCCATGTCCGGATCTTCCGGCTGCAGGTACTGCATGAACCAGCTGAGCAGGTCGACATCCTCCTCGGCCAGCAGACGCTGGAAGAGCTCCTGTTCGACGGGATCGAGATCACGATAGTGCTCCTCCATGAACGGTTCCAGGAGCACATCCAGCTCCTTGAGCCCGCGTCGGCACTGCCAGCGCAAGCGGCGTTCGGCATCGGTAAATGGCCGCGTCATGGAAAACCCCTGCAATCATCACTCAAGCGCGGCATTATAGAACTTGTAATTAGCACCGCGATCCCCATTTCGCTGTCAGCCGTTCGTGTTTTCCGCTACACCGGAGTCTCCATGTCTGATTCGACCGCTTTTCCGCTGCCCTCCGTCGAGCTGCGCCAGGCCACCGCCGCCGCCCTCGCCGGCCAGGATGTCATCACCGCCCTGCCCCTGCGGGTGCTGGCCGTGACCGGCAGCGATGCCCTCACCTTCCTGCAGGGCCAGGTCACCACCGACATGCGCGAGGTCAGCAGCGGCGAATCCCGCCTCGGCTGCCTGCTCAACCTCAAGGGCCGCATACAGGTCAGCTTCCGCACCGTTGCCGTCAGCGACGGCTTCCTGCTCATCCTGCCCGCCGACCAGATGGCGGCGACGCAGGCCCGTCTCGGCAAGTACGCCGTGTTCTCCAAGGTGGTGCTGAGCGAGCGCGAGATCGCCGTGCGCGGCGTGCTCGGCAGCCAGGCCAGGGCACGTCTGCAGGCCGAAGGCTGGCGGTGGCCGGAAGCGGCACAGCTGGTCAGCCGTCATCATGACGACAGCGCGCCGGATGATGCCCTGCTCATCCGCCTGCCCGGCCAGGATAGAGCCCTGCTGCTCGGCGGCGCGCCCGAAGCCGCCAACGCTGCCGTCGCCGTGGCGGCCTGGCACAGCGCCGTCGTCGCAGCCGGAGAGCTGCTGCTGCCGGCCGCGGCCAGCGAACGCTACCAGCCGCAGGAGCTGGACTATCACCAGCTGCATGGCGTGAGCTATCAGAAGGGTTGCTATCTCGGTCAGGAAATCGTGGCGCGCCTGTATTTCCGTGGCCAGCTCAAGACCGCGCTGATGCGCCTGTCAGCGGCATGGCCGGCAGATGCCGGCGATCCCGCACTGAAGCTGGGTCAGGACATTTTCTCGGGCGAACGCAGCGTGGGCGAGGTCATCAGCGTGACCTGGCCCGATGACGAGCGCGTCGAGCTGCTGGCCCTGGTCCGCCAGGATGCCACCGAGCTCAGCCTCGACATCGCGGGCGTCGCGCTGGCGCTGACGCCGCTGCCCTTCTCGCGCTGAGGCTGGCGCCCGGGCGTCCCGGGCAGCCCACCCGCGCCAGAATGATCTACGGCGCCCTCAGGCGCCGTAGACGGCCTCGAGATCCGACAGCGGCTGCGCCATGCCGTCGGGCTCGCGGTAATGCCCGTCCAGCCAGGCGGCATCGACCCCGGCCAGTACAGCCGGCTGCCAGCGCGGCGCCAGATCCTTGTCGATCAGCAGCGCCCGCACACCCTCGGGGAAATCCGGGTGCAGCGCGCACTGGCTGGACAGCATCCACTCGACACGAAAAACCTCGGCCAGCGTCTGCCCGGCGGCCTCGTGCCACTGACGCCAGATCAGCGCCGCGCTGGTCGGCGAGCCGGCGCGATAATTCGTCACGCCTCGCGCCAGCCAGGCATCTTCCGGCGTCGTGCTGCGCCAGGCCGAGTCCAGCGCCTGCAGACTGTCATGGCTGGCGAGACGATTGATCTCGGCCTCATGCTGCTGCACCGGACCCGACGCCAGATCGGTCAGCGCCAGCATCTGCAGCACCTGATCAACAGCCTCGGTCTGCGCCAGCGCATCGCCGGCCCAGTTCATGGCCTGCAGGCCATCGAGCAGCGCCTGCCAGCCGGTGGCCGACAGCACATGTGTGGCGAGGCCGAGGTAGCGGGCATCGGCACCGCCGAACTGCTGGGCGCTCAGACCCAGGAACAGGCCGAGACGACCCGGCAGGCGCGACAGGAAGTAGCTGCCACCGACATCCGGATAGAGGCCGATGGTGATTTCCGGCATGGCCATGCGCGTGGTGTCGGTGGCGACGCGGAAGCGTGCGCCGGAAAACAGGCCGAGACCGCCACCCATGACCACGCCCGTGCCCCAGACCAGCAAGGGCTTGGGAAAACGGTGAATGGCATAGTCGAGACGGTACTCGCGGGCAAAGAAACGGCCGGGATAGAGCCTGTCGCCCTCGCCCGTGCGCGCCGCCTCGGTGAGACGACGGACATCGCCGCCGGCACAGAAGGCGCGATCGCCACGGCCGCGCAGCAGCACCATGGCCACGCTGTCATCCCCTGCCCAGGCCGCGAGCTGCGGCAGCAGGGCATCAACCATGTCCAGCGTCAGCGCATTCAGGCTGCGCTCGCTGTCGAGCGTGGCCAGCGCCAGGCGCCGGCCGTCAGGCAGTGGCAGGTAATCAAAGGCCACGACAGTGGAATCACTCACCGGATACTCCTTGCCGGGTGCACGGCGTCAGGCCGGCAGCGACCAGTCGATCGGCGTCTCGCCACGACCGGTCAGCCAGGCATTGGCTTGCGAGAAATGGCGACAGCCGAACCAGCCGCCACGATTGGCCGACAGCGGTGACGGATGCGCCGCCACCAGGACACGATGGCGCCTGCTGTCGATGATGCGCCCCTTGCGCTGGGCATAGCCGCCCCAGAGCAGGAAGACGAGACCCTCGCGCTCGGCATTGAGCACGCTGATGACACGGTCGGTGAAACGCTCCCAGCCCTGCCCCTGATGCGATGCCGCCTCGCCGGCACGCACCGTGAGCACGCTGTTGAGCAGGAGCACACCCTGCTGCGTCCAGGCGGTCAGCTCGCCATGAGCCGGACGCGGCAGACCGAGATCGGTGCCGAGCTCGTTGAAGATGTTCTGCAGCGAAGGCGGCGGACGCTGCCCGCGCCGCACCGAGAAGCACAGGCCATGAGCCTGGCCGGGACCGTGATAGGGATCCTGGCCGAGAATCACGACACGCACCTGAGACAGCGGCGTGGCATTGAGCGCGGCAAATATCTCGTCACCGGCCGGATAGATGGTCTGCCCCGCCTGCCGTTCCTGCTGCAGGAAGGCGCGCAGGTTCTGCATGTAGGGCTGTTCGAATTCACCCGAGAGGTGCTGCAGCCATTCGGGATGCAGCCGGATGTTGCGTGACTCGCTCACCACAGCCCCTTGATCTGATAAGCCAGGGCGGCGCGTATCCAGCCCGGCGTATGCGTTGCCGTGCCCTCGATCAGGGCCTCGTATTCGATGCGGCGGACGGTGGCGAGCAGGCAGCGCGCCGCCTGCTCCGGCTCGTCCACCATGCCGCGCCGCAGCCAGGGCATGAGCAGGCCCATCCAGCGCTGCGCCATCTCGCGCACGGCCGCCTGCAGCTCGACGCTGTGCAGCGCGGCATACCAGAAGGCGTACTCCATGACGACCTGTTCGCGGTGATCACGCAGGCGCAGCGAAATGAATTCGGCGGCGCGGTCGCAGAGGATGTCGGCCACCACGTCACGCGTGACCGTCGCGCCCAGACCGTCGAGCTCCTGCTCGGCGGCGGCCCAGAACGGCTGCGTGAACTGCATCAGGGACTCTTCCGCGAAGAGCTGGAAGGACTGCACCAGCAGCTCCTGGATGTCCTTGAAGTAGTAGGTGGTGGCAGCCAGGGGCACGCCGGCGGCTTCGGCCACGGCGCGATGCCGCACGCCGCGCACGCCGTCGCGCAGCACCACCTGCCAGGTGGCGCGGAGTATGGCCGTGCGCCGCTGCTCGCCACGTTGCTGGCGATTGACGCGGGTGCCGGCGGCAGGTGGGCTCAGGTCATCCATCATTTCAGTCGCAATCTGGCGGGCATGGGTAGGGGTCACGATGCAAACGCAAAGAGCATACAGGCTGTGCAGAAACAGAAAAGGGCCTGTGCAGGCCCTTTTCCGTGACGCGATCCGGAATTACTTCTGGATCTTGAACTCGACGCGACGGTTCAGCTCGCGGCCGGATTCGCTGTCGTTGCTGGCCACCGGGCGGGACTCGCCGTAGCCGGCAGCCTGCAGGCGGCTGGCATCGATGCCGTAGCCGACGAGGTAGTCACGCACTTCATTGGCTCGCGAACGCGACAGCTTCAGGTTGTAGGCATCGCTGCCCTTGTTGTCGGTGTGGCCGGAGATCGCGATCTGGGCGCTCGGGTCGTTGCGCAGGAAGGCGACGACATTTTCCATCAGACGCTGGGCGTTGGCGGTCAGACGAGCCGAGTTGAACTCGAAGGTGATGTCGCGCATGACCAGGGTCTGCTCGACGACGCAACCATTGCCGTCAACCTTGGCACCCTGCGGGGTGTTCGGGCACTTGTCCTTCTCGTTGATCACGCCATCGCCGTCGTCATCGACAGCAACCGGCTCGGGTGCCGGGGCCGGCACTTCCTTGATGACCACGCGCTCGACCGGAACTTCCTTGACCACGACCTTCTCGACCGGAACTTCCTTCACGACCACTTCCGGTTCCTTGTTGCCGAGAGCCATTTCCAGGCCGACGGCAGCGCGGTAATCGACGAAGCCCTGGTTGGCGCCATTGTCGTAATCATCGTAGACGGCGCGCAGTTCGCCACGCAGGCGCAGAGCCTCGAGGCCGAGAATGCTCTTGGTGAAGCCGACGCCGACGTTGGCATAGGGCGAGATCTTGTCGTGGTTGCCACCAACGACGTCGTTGAAGACGCCACCGGCGCCAACAGCGATGTACGGGGTGAAGTCGGAGCGCTGGCCGAAGGCGTACTGCAGATCGACGCCGAGGCCGGTCTGGTAGTAATCGCTCTTGTTGCCGCTGCCGGTTTCGATGGTGTCACCGAAGAACTGGCCTTCGACCCAGATGTTCTTGTTCAGACGGGTGCCGACGCCGGCCTGGTAGCCGAAGCTGTCGCCATCACGGCCGCGATCCTTGTCGGCGTTGAGGTAGAAGCCACCAAAATAGACGTAGTTGTCATAGGAGCTGCCGGTGGTATCGGCAGCGGCCATGGCGACCGAGGACGCCCCTGCCAGTGCCAGCACGGCAAATGCCATGCGGAAAGCCGAAGCTTGCTTGGAAAGAGAGAAACGGGTTGCGTTCATGTCTGATCCTCAGGTCCATTTTTTATGTGGAAATTCCACTATCTGTACTCGCCACGAGATTACTGGAATCCGTGGTGCTCAAAACAGCTTTTATACAAGAAAATAACAAAAAAACTGTGAACGGCGTCAACCTTTTCGGTGCTTGTTTTCAAGCACATAGTTGAAGATCGCGTCCATCCGTTCACCCAGATAACGCTGGGTTGCCTTTTCCATGGCCACAGCCACCTCCGTGTCGACAGCCATGTCGACAATCGGACGCAAGCGCCAGACCACCTCGGCCAGTCGCGGCACTTCGCTCGCCGGCGGCATGTGATGGCTGCCCAGCGGTTCGAAAGAGTGTTTCACTACCAGCTGCACGAGTGCATTGGCAACCTGTTCGACATTGGCGCGCAGGCCGCTGAGCACATCGAGCAGCGACATCATGGGCACGCCCAGCTTGACCAGTTCGAGGCCGGCATTGAGCAGCCGCGGACTGGGCACCTTGAAGCGATCACCATCGACCTGAACGATATTGAGTTGCACGGCACGTGCCAACAGCTCCGGGCTCATTTGCCGACCAAATGCGGCCATCAGCTCGGACAATTCGTAATAGGCGGGAACATCTTCCGACCAGGGCGAGGTGATGGCCTGTTCGAGACCGAGCAGCTGACGCAGGTCATGACCCTTTTCCCAGGCCTCGATGAGTTCGGCGATGTTGCCCAGGCTGTAGCCGCGGGCGAGCAACGGACCGATCATGCGCAGACGTGCGAGATGGGCATTGCTGTAAATGCCGGTGCGACCCCGGATTTCCGGCGGCGGAATCAGGCCCTTGTCCTGATAGGCGCGAACATTGCGCACCGTCATCTGCGCGGACTGGGCAAGTTCGTCGATGGTGAATTCCCGTGCGGGCACCGGTGCTGTCATGCCGGAATCACTGCCTTCTGTACTGGGATCGGTGGTGCCACTCATCAGCCTGGGTCTCAGCCTGTTCCTGCTTTTGCGCAACTATACCCTAGTCGTCGCCGGAGTCATCACTGTTGGCGCGGTATCTGCTTCCATTCTCGACAGGATGTGCAAGGCCTGTTCCCGATTCGCACCGCACATGTCCGGCGACGGCATGAGGCCGGCACAAACCGCCGGCCGCGCGGGATGATCAAAAATCAGGCAACGCGAATCCTCGCCCAACTGCACGCAACGCTCACCCGCTGCCTTGCCTTGCGGCATGCCGGGAATGGGCGAAGAGATCGAGGGCGCGATACAGCAGGCACCACAGCCGGGTCGGCAGGTCATGACGGACATGCCGCAAGCTTACGGCATGCACGACAACGCAGAAAGCGGAAACCCGGGGTTTGACGCCCGGGTTTCCTGTACTGCCTGCGATCACCATGCCGGCGACCGGGCATCGGACCTTACTGGAAGGTCTGACCGGCAGCTGCCATGTCGCGCAGCAGCTTCGGCGGCGTGAAACGGTCGCCGTGCTTGGCGGCCAGTTCATCGGCACGCTTCACGAACTCCGGCAGACCGACGTAGTTGATGTACTGCAGCACACCACCCGTCCACGGCGCCATGCCGATACCGAACACGGAACCGATGTTGGCATCGGCCACCGAGGTCAGCACGCCCTCTTCGTAGCAACGCGCGGATTCGACGGACTGACGATAGAGCAGACGCTCCTTCAGTTCCTCGAACTCGGCTTCACCGATGGCGACCTTGTCGGCCTTGGTGAAGTTCTGCACCAGACCCGGCCAGATCACCTTCTTGCCACCTTCCGGATAGTCGTAGAAGCCCTTGCCGGCCTTCTTACCGTTGCGACCGAACTCGTCCATCATGCGGTCGTTGACGGCATCGGCCGGATGCGCGGGCAGCGTCTTGCCCTCTTCCGCCAGATCCTTGATGGTCTGGTTGCGCACCTTGCGGCCGAGGTCGAGGCTGACTTCGTCAGTCACGGCCAGCGGGCCCACCGGCATGCCGGCCTGAGCGGCGGCCTGTTCGATGGTCAGCGGGTGGTAGCCCTCACCGAGCATGGCGATGCCTTCGTAGGTGAAGGTACCGAACACGCGCGAGGTGAAGAAACCGCGCGAGTCGTTGACCACGATCGGCGTCTTGCGGATCTGCAGCACGAAGTCGAAGGCCTTGGCGAGCGCGGCATCCGAGGTTTCGCTGCCACGGATGATTTCCACCAGCGGCATCTTGTCGACCGGCGAGAAGAAATGCAGGCCGATGAAGTTGGCCGGCTTCTTCGACGCCTTGGACAGACCGGTGATCGGCAGCGTCGAGGTGTTGGAGCACATCAGCACGTCCGGCAGCGCATTGGCTTCGGCCAGTTCGGTGGCCTTGGCCTTGATGGCGCGGTCCTCGAACACGGCTTCGATGACGATGTCGCAGCCCTTGAGGTCGGTGTGGCTGTCGGTGGTCTGGATCAGCGCCAGCGTGGCTTCAGCCTTGGCGGCATCGAGACGGCCCTTGCTCACGCGCTTGTCGAGCAGACCCTTGGTGTAGGCCTTGCCGCGCTCGGCCGCTTCCACGGTCTGATCGAGCAGCACGACCTGGATGCCGACGGTGGCGGCCACGTAGGCAATGCCCTGACCCATCATGCCGGCGCCGAGGATGCCGACCTTGGTGGCCTTCCAGACCGGGTACTGGTCCTTGCTCGGACGCGAACCGCCGCCGTTGATCTTCTGCAGATCGAAGAAGAAGGCCTTGATCTGGTTCTTGGCCTGCTTGCCGGTGGCCAGATGCACGAAGTAGCGGTGCTCGATCTTCAGCGCGTTGTCGAAATCGACCTGGGCGCCTTCGACCACGGACGACATGATGGCCTTCGGTGCCGGGTAGTTGGCGTTCTTGGTCTGCTTGCGCAGATTGGCCGGGAAAGCCGGCAGGTTCATGGCCAGCGACGGGGTCGACGGCGTGCCGCCCGGCATCTTGTAGCCCGACTTGTCCCAGGGCTGCTGAGCCGACGGGTTGGCCTTGATCCAGGCGCGGGCCTTGGCCAGCATCTCGTCGGCATCGGCAGCCAGCTCGCTGATCAGACCGACGGACTGGGCCTTCTCGGCCTTCATGCGCTGACCCTGCATGAGCACGTTCATGAGGGCATTCTGGATGCCGAGCATGCGCGTCACGCGGGTGAGACCGCCGCCACCCGGCAGCAGGCCGAGAGAGACTTCCGGCAGACCGAATTCGGCCTTGGTGCCGCCGATGGCGATGCGGTGGTGCGCCGCCAGGGCGATTTCCAGACCGCCGCCGAGGGCGGTGCCGTTGAGCGCGGCCACGACCGGCTTGCCCAGGGTTTCCAGCTTGCGCAGCTGGCTGTTGATTTCGACCAGCTCGGCCTTCATGGCATCGGCATGTTCCGGCGTGGTCTGGATGAGCAGACGCAGGTCGCCGCCGGCGAAGAAGGTCTTCTTGGCGGAGGTGATGATGACACCGGCAATGTCGGCCTTTTCGGCGATCAGGCGGTCGACGGCTTCACCCATGGACTTGCGGTACAGCTCGTTCATGGTGTTGGCCGACTGGTTGGGGTCGTCCAGGGTCAGGGTGACAATGTTGTCAGCGTCCTTGTCCCAGCGAATGGCGCTCTGGCTCATGATCTTTATCTCTCAAATCCGATGATCTTGGGTCTGTCGCGGAAAGCCGCGCTCAGACACGTTCGATGATGGTGGCGATGCCCATGCCGCCGCCGACGCAGAGCGTGCAGAGGGCGCGCTTGAGGCCGCGACGCTCGAGCTCGTCGAGGGCGATCTGCACGATCATGCAGCCGGTGGCGCCGAGCGGATGGCCCATGGCAATCGAACCGCCATTGACGTTGGTGATGTCGTGGGAAATGCCCATGTCCTTCATGAAGCGCATGGCAACGGCGGCAAAAGCCTCGTTGATTTCCCAGAGATCGATGTCCTCGACCTTGAGGCCGGCCTTGGCCAGGGCCTTGCGTGCAGCCGGCGCCGGGCCGGTGAGCATGATGGTCGGGTCGGCGCCGCTGACGGCGGTGGAGATGATGCGGGCGCGCGGCTTGAGACCGAGCTTCTTGCCGGTGGCTTCGTTGCCGATCAGCATGAGCGCGGCGCCATCGACGATGCCCGAGGAGTTGGCGGCGGTGTGCACGTGGTCGATCTTCTCGACCCAGTGGTACTTCTGCAGGGCCACGGCGTTGAAGCCGCCCATCTCGCCCATCATGGCGAACGAGGGCTGCAGACCAGCCAGCTTCTCGACGGAGGAGTCCGGCTTGATGAACTCGTCTTCAGCCAGCACGACCTGACCGTTGAGGTCCTTGACCGGCACCACGGAGCCCTTGAACCAGCCCTGGGCGCGAGCGTGCGCGGCGCGCTTCTGCGAGGCGGTGGCGAAAGCGTCGACGTCGGTGCGGCTGAAGCCTTCGAGGGTGGCGATCAGGTCGGCGCCAATGCCCTGCGGCACGAAGCCGGTTTCCAGGTTGGTCGCCGGGTCCATGGCCCAGGCACCACCGTCGGAGCCCATCGGCACACGCGACATGCTTTCGACGCCGCCGACCACGACCAGGTCTTCGAAGCCGGAGCGGATCTTCATGGCGCCGAGGTTGACGGCTTCGAGGCCGGAGGCGCAGAAGCGGTTGAGCTGGACGCCAGCGGTTTCGTGCGGCCACTGCGCCTTGAGCGCGGCGGTCTTGGCGATGTCGGCACCCTGGTCGCCGACCGGGCCTACGCAGCCGAGCACCACGTCATCGACGAGATGCTTGATGGCTACGCCATTGCGCTCTTCGAGCGCGTGCATGAGACCGACAACGAGGTCGACCGGCTTCACGGTGTGCAGCGAACCATCCTTCTTGCCTTTGCCGCGCGGGGTGCGCACGGCGTCGAAAATCAGGGCTTCCGTCATGATGGAATGTCCTCTCGGGTGAATGACCTTTTGCCTGGATGACCCAACAGTCATCGAGTGGATACGGACTCTCGCCTTCCGGCGCCTGTCTGACAATGACCCGAGGCATCAAAAACATGACATAAAAGTTCAGCGTGTCCGGCGCTTGGCAGAGTCGTGACAGCTCGGTTAAAAGGAAGCATGTCCCAACCACGCGAGCCCATTGCATGACCAGCCAGGATTTCGGCAGCTTCCGCGAGTTCTATCCCTACTATCTGCAGGAGCACAGCAACAAGACCTGTCGCCGCCTGCACTTCATCGGCACCAGCCTGGTGATCGCCATCGCCGCCGCCGCGCTGCTGACCGGCAACCTGTCCTGGCTGTGGGCGCTGCCGCTGGCCGGCTACGGCTTCGCCTGGCTCGGCCACTTCGGCTATGAAAAGAACCGGCCGGCCACCTTCAAGCATCCCTTTTACAGCCTGATCGGCGACTTCGCGATGTATCGCGACATCTGGCTGGGCCGCATCAGCATCTGAGCCCCCTGCCCGCACTAAACCTGTCGGCGGGCAAAAAGACAGGCAAAAAAAACAGGGGCGCGAGGCCCCTGTCTTTTTTCACCACTGATGCCTGGTCGATCAGGCCGACGGCAGCGTCAGGTAGTGGGTACCGGCGATCTGCTCGGCGATGCGCATGACCTGGCAGCTGTAGCCCATCTCGTTGTCATACCAGACGTAGAGGTTGGCCTTGTTGCCATTGACGATGGTGGCCTGGGCATCGAACACGCCGGCGGCACGCGAGCCGATGAAGTCGGACGACACCACTTCCGTGGAGTTGGTGAAGTCGATCTGCTCGTCGAGCTTGGTGTGCAGCGAGACGTTGCGCAGGAACTCGTTGATCTCTTCCTTGCTCGCCGGCTTTTCCAGGGTGAGGCTGAGGATGGCCATGGACACGTTCGGGGTCGGCACGCGGATGGAGTTGCCGGTGAGCTTGCCCATCAGTTCCGGCAGCGCCTTGGCGACGGCCTTGGCGGCACCGGTTTCGGTGATGACCATGTTGAGCACGGCGGAACGACCGCGACGATCGGCCTTGTGGTAGTTGTCGATCAGGTTCTGGTCGTTGGTGAACGAGTGCACCGTTTCAACGTGACCGGACTGGATGCCGTACTGCTCGTTCATGACCTTCAGCACCGGGGTGATGGCATTGGTCGTGCAGGAGGCGGCGGACAGGATGGTGTCGGCATCGGTGATGGTGTCGTTGTTGACGCCATAGACGATGTTCTTGACGTCGCCCTTGGCCGGAGCCGTCAGGATGACGCGGCTGATGCCCGGGCAGGTCAGGTGCTGGCCGAGGCCTTCGCTGTCCTTGAGCTTGCCGGTGTTGTCGATGAGCAGGGCATTGCTGATGCCGTACTGGGTGTAGTCGACATCCTGCGGCTTGCCGGCGTAGATCACCTTGATGAAGTTGCCGTTGGCGATGATGGCTTCGTTCTCTTCATCCACCGCGATGGTGCCTTCGAACGGACCGTGGATGGAGTCACGACGCAGCAGCGAGGCGCGCTTCTGCAGGTCGCCGTCGGTGGTCTTGCGGACCACGATGGCGCGCAGGCGCAGGCCGCCCTGGTTGCTGGCCTTCTCGATCAGCAGACGGGCCAGGATACGGCCGATGCGGCCGAAGCCGTAGAGCACGACATCCTTGGGCTCGCCCTGCTGGGCGACGCCGACGGCCGGCTGCAGTGCGGCTTCGACGAAGCTGCGCAGGTCCTGGCCATTGCCGTTTTCACGGTAGTCGATGGCGAGCTTGCCGATGTCGACCTGGCACGGGCCCAGGTTCAGCGAGGCCACGATCTCCAGGATCGGGAAGGTGTCGACCACCGACAGGTCGCCGGCGATCATGCGCACACGGCGGTGGTGCTTGAGGATCTGGATGACCGAACGGTTGACCAGCGTGCGGCCGAAAACGGTGGTGATGAGGTTGCGTTCGCGGTGCAGCGTGCCGATCACCGGAATCATGGATTCGGCAATGGCTTCGCGGTTCTTCCAGCGACCGAAATGGTCAGCTTGCAGGGCCTTGATGGTTTCGACGCTCACAGTCGCTTCCTCGCTACGGATTCTTGAGGGCCGCGAGTTTAAGGCTTTTGGTGCCTGGCCTTCCAGTCCTCGTAGGGCATCCCGTAGACATGCTGACGGGCGGCAGCATCGGAAACATCCAGACCCTGGGCCTCGGCTTCGGCGCGCAGCCACTTCGACAGGCAGTTGCGGCAGAAGCCGGCCAGATTCATGAGGTCGATGTTCTGCACCTCGGTATGTGCCTGCAGATGCGCCACCAGGCGACGGAAGGCGGCGGCCTCCAGTGCTTCCTGCTGGGCCGGGGTGATGTTGTCGAGGCTCATGTCAGACTCCTTCCGGGCAGCCGCCCTGTTCGAGGCGGGTGAAGACCATGTCATCGCCACGGCTGAGCGCGGCATTGAACGTGTAACCGTCGACATCATAGCCACGGATGTCGTCGGGGTGAGCGATGCGGTTCTGCAGCAGCCAGGCGGCCATGCGACCGCGCGCCTTCTTGGCGAAGAAGCTGATGATCTTGAACTGGCCATGCTTCTCGTCGCGGAACTGCGGCGTGATGATGCGGCCCTGCAGCTTCCTGGTGTTGACCGACCTGAAGTACTCGCCGGATGCCAGGTTGACCAGGACATCATCGCCCTGCTCCGCCAGCGCGGCATTGAGCGCCTCGGTGATGAGATCGCCCCAGAAGGCATAGAGGTTGCGACCGCGTGCATTGACCAGCTCGGTGCCCATCTCCAGACGATAGGGCAGCATGAGATCAAGCGGGCGCAGCAGGCCGTAAAGCCCGGAGAGTATGCGCAGATGCTTCTGGGCCTGCGCCAGATCGGCACTGCCGAAGCGCCCGATCTCGATGCCGGTGTAGACATCGCCCTTGAAGGCGAACACGGCCGGACGCGCTTCCGGCTCGGCGTAATCCGGATGCCAGGTCTGGTAGCGCGCCACATTGAGCGCGGCCAATTTGTCGGACAGGGACATCAGACTGGCAATTTCGGCTGGTGTGAAATCGGCCAGAATGGCGATCAGCTCCGCCGAATCGGCGAGAAAGTCGGGGCGGGTCGGGACCAGCCCGGGCGGCAGCGGAGACTCGTAATCCAGCGTCTTGGCAGGTGAAACAACGATCAGCATGATGAACTCCGCGAAACACGTCGTGCGAACTGGCGGCTAGTATAGTGATCTCCAACTCGTCGCGGATGCCCGCCATGCACAAAGCCGTCCCCCAGTTCGCCAATTCCGCCGGCGACTGGGTACCGCACGCCGCCGAACTGGCCATCACGGCTGGCGCGGCCGTCGTCATCACGCCACGCGTGTGGCGCGTCACCGCGCCCAATCCGGGTCTGATGACCGGCCCCGGCACCAACAGCTATCTGCTCATCGGCGCCGACGGCTGCGCCTGTGTCGACCCCGGCCCGGCCGACCCGGCGCACTGTGCCGCCCTGCTCGCCGCCGTTGCCGCCAGCGGCAGGCCGCTGCGCCACATCCTGCTCACCCATACCCACCGCGACCACTCGCCCGGCTGCCAGGCCCTGGTCGCGGCAACCGGCGCGCAGGTGCTGGGCATGCCGCCGCTGGCCGACGACCCGACACAGGATCGCGATACCGTCATCACGCAGATACTGGCCGATGGCGAGGTCTGGCAGGGCCTGGGCTGGCCGCTGCAGGTCGTGCACACGCCCGGACATGTCGAGAACCACCTCTGCTTCTTTTCGCCCGAGGAAGGCTGGCTGCTGACCGGCGACCACCTCATCCAGGGCTCGACCGTGGTCATCATTCCGCCGCACGGTCGCCTGGCCGACTACCTGAGCTCGCTGGCGAAGCTGCTGCCGCTGGCGCCGCGCGCCCTGCTGCCCGGCCACGGCAAGGTCATGCCCGATGCCGGCACGGTGGTCGGCGGCACCATCGCGCATCGCCAGCAGCGCGAGGACAAGGTCGTGCGCTGCCTGCAGGCTGCCGGCCCGACGGCCCTCGCCGACCTGGTGCCGCTGGTCTATGACGATGTCCAGCCCTGGCTGCATCCGGTGGCGCGCTACAGTCTCTGGGCGCATCTCATCAAGCTCGGCGACGAAGGCCGTGCCGTCGTCAATGACGAAGTCTGGCGAATGACCTGAAGGCTTCAGGTAAACTACGGCGCAAGCCATTACACCCTGCATGATGCAGAGCAAGGAAACACGGCATGAGTGATGACCGCCTGACCCGCCTGAAGACAGGTGCCTTTGAACGACGCTTCTCCATCGCCAAGGCATCCGTCGTGGCCGGGACCCGCATGGCCGCCTCGGCCGCCGGCTCCATGTTCTCGGCGCCGGAAAACCGCGCCACCGCGCGCCGTCGCGCCCTCGCCATCCAGGCCGAATACCTGGTCAGCGAACTCGGCAAGCTCAAGGGCAGCGTGGTCAAGATCGGCCAGATGATGGCGCTCTACGGCGAGCACTTCCTGCCCGAGGAAATCACCTCCGCCCTGCACAAGCTCAACGACAGCACCACGGCCCTGACCTGGGCTTCGCTGGAGCCGATCGTGCGCGAGCAGCTGGGCTATCGCTTCCACGACCTCGACATCAACCCCGAACCGCTGGGCGCGGCCTCGCTGGCACAGGTGCATCGCGCCCGCCGCCGCAGCGACGGTACCGAGCTGGTGCTGAAGATCCAGTATCCGGGCGTGGCCGAAGCCATCGACTCCGATCTCGGTCTGGTCACGCAGATGCTCAAGCTGACCCGCGCCGTGCCGCAGACGCGCGACTTCGACGAGTGGCTCGATGAAGTCCGCACCATGATGCACCGCGAGGTGAACTACCCGCTGGAAGCCGAGACCACCCGCCACTTCCGCGACTACCTGAAGAACGATCCCCGCTTCGTGGTGCCGCAGATCTATCCGGAATACTGCACGGAAAAGCTGCTGGTCATGTCCTACGAATACGGCGTGCCGGTCAACAGCCAGGCCGTGCTGCAGCTCTCGCCGGAGCGGCGCAACGCCATCTCCCTGGCGGCGCTGGAAATCTGCTGCCGCGAAGTCTTCGACTGGGGCCAGATCCAGACCGACCCCAACTTCGGCAACTACCTGGTGCGTCTGGGTGACGACAACGGCAAGCCGGACCAGATCGTCCTGCTCGACTTCGGCGCCGTGCGCGACTTCCCCGAGGAGCTGCTCAACCTCGCCCGCGGCCTCACCCGCGCCGCCTTCCACGGCGACCGCGAGGCCATGCGCAAGGCCATGAAGGGCTTCCGCTTCTTCGACGGCCTCCAGGAAAGCACGCGCGACAGTTTCATCGACATCGCCTTCCTGGCCTTCGAGCCCTTCGCCGAACCTGCCAAGGTGCCGCCGGAAGTGCTCAACGCCAACGGCGACTACTGCTGGGCGCGCAGCCGCCTGCACCTGCGCGCGACCTCGCTGGCCGCGCGCTCGGCCGCCAGCAAGCAGTTCTCGGTGCCGCCCAAGGAATTCATGTTCCTCAGCCGCAAGTTCATGGGGGCCTATACCTTCATGACCGTCATGGATGCGCAGATCAAGGCGCGCGAGCTGCTGGCGAAATACATCTGAGGCAGGCCCTGATCCTGCACTGGTCCACCCAGGCGGGCGTCGCCGCGCCGGCCGACCTGGGGGCGCGCGCGACTGACACCGGGCTCAGCCCGCGAGTCGGACAAACACTCCTGCCGCCAGCACGCCTATCCCCGCGATCTCGACCACGGCCAGCGCCCCCATGAAGCCGTGGATCATCCAGCCCGGCAGATGAAACCGCCCGAGCACATGCGGGCGCGCGAGCTGGTTGCGGGTATCGTTGAGCCAGCCATGCACGAGGTAGGTGAAGACGGCGGCGAAGAAGAACAGCAGCGGGCCGGCCACGGCCCACCAGGTCAGTCCGGGCGACCACGGACCGAAACCCGCCATGACCGCCACCAGCAGCGCCGAGTAGGCATACATCAGTGACGTGCGATGAGCGATGTCGACGTAGTGCGGCGCCCTCGCCTGCGGGCTGGCGGCCATCGCCAGATACTTCCACAGACCGGTCAGCAGCCCGGTCATGAACAGCGCCGATGCTGCCATCAGCGCCAGCGCCACGGCATCGGCCTGACGTTCGAAAGAGGCCAGCCAGCCGGCCATCACAGGGGCATCCATAATTACGGCTCTTTTCCTTTATTGACGTTTTGCAAAATGAAGCGCGGGCCATTATGGTACGCGTGACCCATGGGTCAGCGCGACCCGGCCGCGCCTTCATTTGACAAATAGCCGCGCCAATCGAGGACACCCAGATGCGTTTCACTGAAGAACACGAAGCCCTGCGCCGCACCACGCGCCAGTTTGTCGAAAATGATGTCAATCCGTTTGTCGACGCCTGGGAAGAAGCCGGCCGCTTCCCGGCACACCAGGTATTCAAGCGCATGGGCGATCTCGGCCTGATCGGCGTGCACAAGCCGGTCGAATACGGCGGATCCGGCCTCGACTACTCCTACAACATGGTGGTGGTCGAAGAGCTCGGTCGCATCGCCTGCGGTGGCATCCCCATGGCCATCGGCGTGCAGACCGACATGGCGACGCCGGCCATCGCCCGTTTCGGTTCGGATGAACTGAAGGAAAAGTTCCTGCGTCCGGCCATCGCCGGTGACATGGTGGCCTCGATCGCCGTCAGCGAAGTCCATGCCGGCTCCGACGTGGCCGCCATCAAGACCCGCGCCGTCAAGGATGGTGATGACTACGTCATCAACGGCTCCAAGATGTGGATCACCAACAGCCTGCAGGCCGACTTCTTCTGCCTGCTCGCCAACACCGGCGACGAGGGCCCCTACAACAACAAGTCGCTGATCGTGGTGCCGGCGAAGACGCCGGGCATCTCCTTCTCCAAGCCCATCGACAAGCTCGGCCAGCGCAGCTCCGACACCGCCCAGGTCTTCTTCGACAACGTGCGCGTGCCGCAGAGCCATGTCATTGGCGGCGAAGGCATGGGCTTCATGATCCAGATGATGCAGTTCCAGGAAGAGCGCATCTTCTGCGCCGCCAGCGGCCTCGGCGGCATGACCAAGTGCATCGAGCTGACCGTCGACTACGCCCGTTCGCGCATGATCTATGGCAAGCCGCTGCTCGATCAGCAGGTCGTGCATTACCGTCTGGCCGAGCTGATGACCGAAATCGAAGCCCTGCGCGGCCTCGTGCACTCGGTCTGCGAACAGCACATCGCAGGTGAGAACGTGACCATGACGGCATCGATGGCCAAGCTCAAGGCCGGCCGCCTGATGCGTGAAGTCACCGACAGCTGCCTGCAGTACTGGGGTGGTCAGGGCTTCACCTGGGAAAATCCGATCGCCCGCGCTTATCGCGATGGTCGTCTCGCCTCCATCGGTGGCGGTGCCGACGAAGTCATGCTCGGCATCATCTGCAAGATCATGGGCACCCTCCCCGGCAAGAAACGCGGCTGAAACCGCGTATTTCGGGAAAAAATGGCGGACTGCCGCAGGTTCCCGCTGCCGTCAAGGCTTGCGGCCTGCGGCAGCGACGGTTAAGTTAGCGACGACCTTGGGGTGGCGGCTTGCCTCCCCGTTCTTGCTGACCTGACGGCGCCTGCCGCCGCCATGACGCCCGGATCGGGCTGTTGAGGAACACAATCCCATGAGCAAACACCAAGACGTGATCTCGCCGATCGACTTCGCCCGCAAGATTCCTCGCCTGGCACCCAAGCTGCCGCGCATGGTCAAAGGCCTGCTCCTGGCCAACAACACCAACAACAGCAAGACCGTCGGCCTGGCCTGGGCATTCGAGAAATCGACCCAGGAAAACCCGCACGGCAAGGCATTGTTCTATCGCGATGTCAGCTTCAGCTACGCCCAGTTCAACCAGTGGGCCAACCGCATTGCCCACTTCTTCCTGGCCCAGGGCCTGAAGAAAGGTGACGTGGTCACCGTGCTCGTCGAGAACCGCCCGGAACTGCTCGCCATTGTGCTCGGCCTCGCCAAGATCGGTGTCGTCTCGGCCCTGGTCAACACCTCGCAGACCGGCAAGGTGCTGGTGCACAGCGTCAACCTGGTCAAGCCGCGCATGATCATTGCCGGCGCCGAGTGCGCGCAGAACATGATCGACGTGCAGAACGACCTCGACGTCAGCTCCAACCACTGCTTCTGGCTCAATGACGCCAACACCCTGGTCGATCCGGGCATGGCCCCGAGCGGCTGGCGCAACCTCGCCATCGAGATTCAGGGCAGCCCGAGCTACAACCCGCCGACCGCGCAGCAGATCTTCCGCAACGACGGCCTGTTCTACATCTATACCTCGGGCACCACCGGTCTGCCCAAGGCCGCCATCTTCAACAACGGCCGCTGGATGAAGGCCTACGGCGGCCTCGGCTTCACGCTCGATCTCAACGACAGCGATGTGCTCTATGCCACCCTGCCCTTCTATCACGCCACCGCCATGGTCGTGTGCTGGGGCGCGGTGATCGCCGGCAACTCGGCACTGGCCATCCGCCGCAAGTTCTCCGCCAGCGAATTCTGGGATGACGTGCGCAAGTACGAAGCCACCGCCTTCGGCTATGTCGGCGAGCTCTGCCGCTATCTGCTCGAACGCCCGGTGTCGCCGCTGGACAGCCAGAACAAGGTGCGCAAGATCGTCGGCAACGGCCTGCGTCCGTCCATCTGGAAGACCTTCAAGGACCGCTACGGCATCGAGGAAGTGGCCGAACTCTATGCCTCCTCGGAAGGCAATGTCGGTTTCACCAACATCTTCAACTTCGACAACACCGTCGGCTTCTCGCCCATGCCCTACGCCCTGGTCAAGTACGACAAGGAAGCCGAGGCTCCGCTGCGCGACAAGAACGGCCGCATGATCAAGGTCAAGCGTGGCGAGGTCGGTCTCATGATCGGCGAGATCGGCGACAAGACCCCGTTCGACGGCTACACCGACTCCGGCAAGAACGTCTCCTGCATCTTCACCGACGTGTTCAAGAAGGGTGACAAGTACTTCAACACCGGCGACCTGATGCGCGAGATCGGCTTCCGTCATGCCCAGTTCGTCGACCGTACCGGCGACACCTTCCGCTGGAAGGGCGAGAACGTGTCGACCACGGAAGTGGAAAACATCATGACCGCGCATCACGACCTTGCCGAGGCCGTGGTCTATGGCGTCGAGATTCCCAACACCAACGGTCGCGCCGGCATGGCCGCCATCACGCCGCATGCCGGCATGACGGTGGATTTCGCCGGTCTCTACCAGCACCTGAAGCAGGAGCTGCCGCCCTATGCCGTGCCGGTGTTCCTGCGCGTCAAGGCTGCCATGGAGACCACCGGTACCTTCAAGTACCAGAAGGCCGGCCTCAAGAACGAAGGCTTCGATCCGGCCAAGACCGGTGGCGAGGCGCTCTATGTTCTGCTGCCGGGCAGCAGCGAGTATGTGGCGCTGAACGACGAGATCGCCGCCAACATCGAAGCCGGTCAGTACCGCTTCTGAGGCCAGA
Source organism: Perlucidibaca sp. (assembly GCA_023265995.1). GTDB lineage: Bacteria > Pseudomonadota > Gammaproteobacteria > Pseudomonadales > Moraxellaceae > Perlucidibaca. Next base: position 22,546 of record JAHFSA010000003.1, on the reverse strand, counting down.
CCCTCGACACGAAAACGCCGGCATCATGCCGGCGTTTTTGTTTTCGCGGGATGGCGCTCAGCTGTTGAAGCGGCCATGGCGACCATCGCCTGCACTGAAGCGGCCGGCGCCCTCGACAGTCTCGCCGGAAATCAGCGTCGCCAGGCCGAGCGCGAACTCCCGACGCAGCGCCTCATGCTCGTCCAGCGACCATTGCAGCAGGACACTCTCGCGGTCATTGCGCAAGCATTGCTGCGGAAAGGCGGCGATCTGGCGCGCCAGTGCCTCGGCAGCCGCCAGCGCTTCGCCGGCCGGCACGACACGATTGGCCAGACCCATTTGCAGTGCCTCGTCGGCGGCCACGGGGCGGCCGGTGAGGATGAGATCGAGCGCCCGGCTCTGCCCTATCAGACGTGGCAGGCGCACCGTGCCGCCATCAATCAGCGGCACGCCATAGCGACGACAGAAGACGCCGAAGATGGCCGTCGTGTCGGCCACACGCAAGTCGCACCAGAGCGCCAGCTCCAGCCCGCCGGCGACGCAATAACCGGAGACGGCGGCGATCACCGGCTTGCGCAGCTGCAGATGGCTCATGCCCATGGGGCCGCCACCATCGACATCAAGCGACAACATCCGCTCCGGGTCATCGCTGGCCACCGCCTTGAGATCGGCGCCGGCGCAGAAGTTGCCCCCGCTGCCGGCGAGAATGGCAACGGACAGCTCGGGGTCGGCATCGAAATCGCGGAAAGCGCGGGAAAGCGCCGCTGCGGTGGGCCCGTCAACGGCATTGCGGGCCTCGGGCCGGTTGATGATGACCGTCAGCAGCGGCGGCCGGTGCAGTATCTGCACCAGTTCAGGCAAGGATTCGACAGGCATGGCAAGGCACTCGGCGGCGGGTCTGCCGCGAGCATCTCACAAATTACAGATAATTCAACTTTACAATCCATTAAGTAATGAAAACAAGCCAACTGACTCTTTCAGCCAGCGCCAGAAGCCTTCCCGCCATCGTCGATGATGACGGGAAGGCGGGGGAACTCAGCGCGTCGAGTCCTGACCGGCCTTGATGGCCTGCTGGCGCTTGCGACCGGCCTTGCGGAACAGTCCGATGGCCCTGGCAGCAGTGCCCGGGAAGGCATTGGCGAATTTTGCCGTGGCACCGCGCCAGCCCGGCAGCACAACTTCCAGCGGCCGTGTCTCCAGTGCACTCAGGATGCCGGCAACCACCTCGCCGGCGGTCAGCGCGCGCGGACCGGAGAAGGTCAGCGCGGCCTGCTCCTTGCCCTTCTGGATATCCAGCATGGGCGTCTGCACGGCATCCGGGCAGATGGCGGTGACCGCGATGCCCTTCTCCGCCAGCTCCATGCCGGCCACCAGCGAATAGCTGCGCACGGCGAACTTGCTGGCGCTGTACAGCCCCAGTCCGGGCACCGGCGAGAGCGCGGCCATGGAGGCGATGTTGATGATGTGGCCCTCCCCGCGCGGCAGCATGTGACGCAGCGCCGACTGCACGCCGAAGATCACGCCCTTGACGTTGATGTCGAAGTGGAAATGGACATCGGCCGGGGTGTCATCCTGCACCCAGTTGTCACGCAGCACGCCGGCGATGTTGCAGAGCACGTCGAGCGCGCCCCACTCCGCCACCACGGCATCCACCACACGATTCCAGGCCTCGGGGTCGCGCACATCCAGAGCCTCGATGCGCAACTGGCCGGCAGCGGCGCCCGTCTGCAAGGCCTGCATGGCCGCGACATTGACGTCACAGGCACAGACGCGCTCGCCGCGCGCGATGAGCTGGCGCGTCAGCTCGAAGCCGATGCCGGAAGCGGCGCCGGTGACCAGGAAAGTCTTGCTCATGTCAGCTCACCCGCGTGCCTTGGGCTGCATGAAGCGGCCGAACTCGAGATTGCCCACGCTCACCGTCGGCGTCGTGCCCGGGAACAGCCAGAAAGCGCTCACCTCCGATGACGGCGCCATGTTGGGGAAGCGCTCGTCCTTGGGATTGGGGCCGGCGATGCTCTTCTCCAGCACCATGGAGATGTACTGGTCGACCACATACTCCTGGGTGTTGCCGTTGATGATGATCTCGGCGCCGGTCTGGCGGGCGTAGGCGGCCAGACCCGGCGTCGTGGAGAACTTCGGCTCCCAGGAATCGAGGCTGACACCGTTCTCGCTGGTCACCAGCAGACCCTGATCGGTATGCGCCACGATGGAGTGATTGCCCTCGGTATGGCCCTTGGTGCGCACCAGCGCCACCGAACCATCACCAAGGAAGATGCTGTCGTCGAGCAGCTCGACGCGAGCGGCCGGCACCCCGGCGGTGCCGCTCGGGCAATACCACTGGTTCTGCCAGGGAATCAGCGCCTGCGCACTCTCCCACTCCTCGCGCATGACCAGCAGCTTCGCGTTCGGGAAGATGGCGGCATCGCCGTTGGCGCCCAACCAGCGCGTGACGTTCTGCGTGTGCAGGTGGTCATAGGTCAGGTAATCCACATCTTCCGGACGCAGGCCGATGCTGGCGAGGCAGTCGAGCACCGTCGCCACGCGCCGGAAGATCAGCTTGTCCATGGGGCCGGAGAACGGGCCGGCCTTGGCATCGAGATGGGCGAAGAACGGCGTCTCGCGCTGATGCTCCCAGTCCGACGGGCCGACCAGCAGGGTCTTGAGGCCCTCGGCGCTGTCGAACTGGATCACGAACAGGCGGTTGCAGAGATGCACGAACGGCGTCGGCAGCGAGAAGGCATTGAGGTAGGCGAACTTGCTCGGGTAAGGCACGCGCACCAGCTCGAAGGACTTGTAGAAGCGAACCTTCGGCTTCGCCAGCATGTCGCGGCGGAAGTCTTTCGCGGCCTCGCGGACGTTGTCGACGCGTTGCATGGGGCGCAGAGCATCACGCGTGCCGTCGAAATGGGAGATGCGCTGGAAGACGCTCATGATCCTGCCCTCATATGACTCAAGCTGTTGATTAGGATGGCTTTTACAAAAAGTTGCCAAGTCCGGAACCTGCTCACTATAATTTCGACAAGAAATCTTGTCAAAACATTGGCAAGCACACGAATCACAACAAGCAGTGCGCCCCATGACCAGTACCACGACCCGCGCCTATCGCGGACTCGCCGCCGAACAACGTGTCGCCGATCGCCGCGAACGCCTGCTGGCCACCGCGCTCGAACTGTTCGCACGCCAGGGCTATGCCAGGACGCCGATCGAAACGCTCTGCGCCGAGGCCAAGGTCACCGCACGCCACTTCTACCAGCTCTTCGCCAGTCGCGAAGCCCTGCTCGAAGCCCTTTACGACGGCATCATCCAGGAGCTGCGCGAGGCCGTGCTGGCCGCCGTGTCCATGCCCGGCCTGACGCTGGATGAGCAGATCCCGCTCGGCGTCCAGGCCATGGTCAGCCACTACCTCGACGATGCCCGCCGCGCCCGTGTCGGCGTGCTTGAAGTGGTTGGCGTCAGCGCCGCCATGGAGCAACGCCGGCGCGCCGCCATCCATGACATCGCTGCCATCATCGAGGCTTACATGATGAACCTGGCGGCGCGCGGCGAACTGCCGGCGCGCAACTACCACCTGGTCAGCGTGGCCCTGGTCGGCGGCATCAACGAGCTGCTCGCCGACTGGCTCACGGTGCCCGAGCCGCCCACCACCGCGCAACTCAGCGCGGAAGTTATCGACATCCTCAACGCCCTCATCCGCGGCGCCTCCCTGGTCGGCCGCGATGCCGGCGCCCCTTCACAGCAAGAGAGCACGACATGACCACGACCCTCGCCATCACCGGCATCGGCGGCTTCATCGGCCTGCGCATGGCCGAACGCGCCATCGCCCTCGGCTGGCAGGTGCAAGGACTGGAACTGTCGCCGCAAGCCGCCGATCGCGCGCGAGCCCTCGGCGCCAGCGTCACCGTCGGCGACATCAACGACGAAAATGCCGTGCGCAGCGCGCTGGCCGGTGCCGACTGCGTCTTCCACACCGCCGCCATCGTCGAGGAGGATGGCGCGCGCGCGGACTACGAGCGCGTCAATGTCGAAGGCACCCGCACGGTCTGCCGCATAGCCGGCGCCGTCGGCGTGCGCCGCTTCATCCATCTGTCCTCGGTCATGGTCTACGGCTTCGACTACCCGCAGGATGTTGGCGAGGATGGTCCGCTCGATGGCCAGGGCAATGTCTACAACGACACCAAGCTCGCCAGCGAGCAGGTCGCCCTCGGCCACCACAATCCGGCCGCCATGCAGGTGGTGGTGATACGCCCCGGCGATGTCTACGGCCACGCCAGCGTGCCCTGGGTGCTACGCCCCATCGACCTGCTGCGGCGCCGCCTGTTCGTGCTGCCCGACTTCGGCCGCGGCGTCATCAATCATGTCCATGTCGACAACCTGCTCGATGGCGTGCTGCTGGCGCTCGACAAGATGCAGCAGTCCGATGCCGTGGCCGGCCAGGCCTTCACCATCACCGATGGCGTCGCCACGCCCTGCCGCGACTTCTTCGCCCATCACGCGCGCATTGCCGGCAAGCCCCTGCCGCTGCTGCCGACCTGGACCATCGCCGGCTTCCTGCGCGCCAGCGCACCGGTCTGGCGCCTGCTCGGCCAGAAGCCGCCCGCCAGTCCGGCCGGCGTGCAGTTCCTGCTGCGCCGCCACCGCTATGCCATCGGCAAGGCGCAACGGGTGCTGGGCTATCAGCCGCGCATCACCCTGGCCGCAGGCATGGCCGATATCGCCGCGCGCTATCCGCGCTGACCCGCTACCGACTCACAGCCACTTTCATCTGGTGCTCTCATGACTGACTCGATACTCGCGCAACCCTTCACCCTGCCCTGCGGCGTGACCATCCCCAACCGTCTCGCCAAGGCCGCCATGACCGAGGGCGTGGCCGATGCCCGCCTGCATGCCACCGCGCGCCACGCCACGCTGTACCGACGTTGGGCCGAGGGCGGCGCCGGCCTGCTGATGACCGGCAACGTGCTGATCGACCGCAATGTCCTGGAACGTCCGGGCAACGTCGCCATCGATCCCGCGCCGGCCAGCGGTGAACCCGAGGGCATGGCCCAGCTGCGCGCCTGGGCCAGCGCCGGCACCGCTGCCGGCAACCAGCTCTGGATGCAGATCTCGCATGCCGGCCGCCAGTCGCCGCGTTATGTCACCAGCGCCCCGGTCGGCCCGTCGGCAGTGCAACTCGAACTGCTCGGCAATTACGCCGCGCCGCGCGCGCTGACCCACAGCGAGATCCTCGATCTCATCGAGCGCTTCGGCCGCGTCGCCCGCATCGCCAAGGACGCCGGCTTCACCGGTGTGCAGGTGCACTCGGCGCATGGCTATCTGCTGTCGGCATTCCTGTCGCCGGTGACCAACCAGCGCACCGATGCCTGGGGTGGCGCGCTGGAAAACCGTGCCCGCTTCCTGCTCGAAAGCATCCGCGCGGTGCGCAAGGCCGTGGGCCCGGACTATCCGATCGCGGTCAAGCTCAACTCCGACGACTTCCGCAAGGGTGGCTTCTCGCATGAGGAATGCCTGCAGGTCGTGCAGTGGCTGAACCACGAAGGCATCGACCTGCTCGAGATCTCCGGCGGCACCTACGAACAGCCGCGCCTGCTCGGCCACAGCGGCAGCGCCGACTCGGCACGCGAAGACGCCCCTGCCGTGCGTGTCAGCACGAAGCAGCGCGAGGCCTACTTCCTGACCTATGCCGCCGCCATCCGCAAGGTTGCCAGCATGCCGCTGATGGTCACCGGCGGCTTCCGCAGCATCGCGGCCATGGAAGAGGCCATCAACGAAGGTGTCTGCGACATGATCGGTCTGGCCCGTCCGCTCTGCACCGATCCGGATACGCCGCAGCAGCTGCTCAGCGGCGACATCGACCGCGCCGTCTCCTACGAGCACCAGCTCAAGCTCGCCGACAAGGGCCTGTTCTCGCCCGCCAGCCCGGTGCTGCCGTTCAAGCTGATCAATGTCCTCGGTAGCCAGGCCTGGTACTACCAGCAGATCTTCCGGCTCGCCGATGGCAAGCAGCCCGATACCTCGCTGGGCATCGTGCCGGCCTTCTTCGCCTACTACTGGGATGAGCTGCAGACTGCGGCGCGGGTGAAGTGGGCGCGTCGTCAGCGTGGCTGAGCACGCATCGGCCAAATGAAAATGCCGGCTGATGCCGGCATTTTTCTCTGCGCTGATTTCGCTGCAACGCCTCCGGGCCGGCAGCTCAGGCCTTGCTGCCGAGGAACTCGGCCTTGATGCGCGCCAGCTTCACCGAGGCGTCGATGTCGTTGGGATGAAAGCTGCGACGATAGAACGACAGGTAGGCCGGGATCATCTTGCGGAAATGGCCGGGCACGCCCCACATCTCGTTGCTGCTGCGCAGCCACATGCGCCAGTCGCGGACATGGCCGGTGCGGCGCAGCAGGCGGTAGACGTCATAAGCGGTGAAGCCGACGAAGAGCAGCGTGACCAGGGCCATTTCGGAAACACGGATCCACTCGTCATTGACCGTGGCCTTGTAGACATCGAAGGCCACCGCCTTGTGCTCGGCCTCCTCCACCGCATGCCAGGCCCAGATCGTGGCCATGCGCGGGTCCATGCTGCGCAGGGCATCGCCATTGAGAATGTAGAGCTCGGACAGGATGGCGGTGAAGTGCTCGACCGCCACCGTGTGCGCGAGTTGCCGCTCCGGTGACAGGTTATCGCGCATCCAGGTCATGAACTTGCCGACGTTGCGATCGATCTTGTCGATAGGCAGGCCCCGGCGCGTGAAGAAGTCATTGAGCGTCTTGTGTTCCTTGGAGTGATGCCCCTCCTGGCCGATGAAGGCACGGATGGCCTCGCGCAAGCCGGGATCGGTGACGCGATCCTGGAAGTGACGCACCGAGTCGATGAAGAAGCGCTCGCCCTCGGGGAAGCCGCCGGACATGGCCGCCAGCAGCAGGGTCTTGAACGGGTCGTTATCGAACCAGAACTCGGGAATGTCGTCGCTGAACTCGAAATCCATGCGTCGGACCTTGAGATCGTGCGGACGGGCAGCGGCCTGGGCGCGGCGGGTCTGGACGTGGGCAGCAGCAGTCATGGCAAATCCTCAATCTTGTGACCATGAAGTCAGACTACTGGCGTGGCACCCGCTTGCGTGAGATGCTCGGCGGACAACATGCTTATCATTGGTGGCCATAGCGTGCTGTTTCATGACCGATACCCGAGCTGGGTAGACCAGCCCAACACGCCGGTGACCTACCCGCTGCAGTATCTCGAACTGGCACGGGAAAAGGACCTGGATGTGGCCGCGCTGCTGGCCGCGGCCGGACTGCAGCCGGACCAGCTGGCCGACCCAACGCGGCGCATCACGCTGCGCGCCTTCCTGACCCTGATCGACGCCCTGCTGTCCGCCAGCACGGACCCCGGCATAGGCTTCGAGACCGGCCTGCGCCTGCCCCTGACCGCCCACGGCAACCTCGGCTATGCCCTGCTCTGTGCGGCCACGCCGCTGGATGCCGTCACCATCCTGCAGCGCTTCTGGCATCTGCGCGGGCGCGGCATCAGCTTCGACTTCCGCGAAACTGCCGACGCCTACGTCTTCGAATTCCATGGCGAGCTGCCCATGTCGGGCGCCAGCGGCCGGACCCTGATCGAAGGCATGATGATCAGCTTCTGCATGGGCGTGCAGTTCCTGCTCGGCACGTCGCGCTTTCCCGGCGAGGTCTGCTTCGAATTCCCCGAACCAGCGCATTACGCCCGCTTCCGCGAGCGCTTCCCGCATGTCCGTTACGGCCAGGGTGCCAACCTCATACGCCTGCCCGGCAAGCAGCAGTTCCAGCGCCGCCTGCCGACAGGCAACCCGGAGGCGCTGCGCCAGGCCATCGCCTTGTGCGAACGCGAGTACGCGTTGTGGGGAGAGGATGGTGCCGATCACGCACTGGTCGATCATGCCCGCGCCGAAATGACCCTGCAGCCGACCGGCTACCCCGATCCCGGCATGCTCGCCACCCGCCTCAAGCTGTCGCTGCGCACCCTGCGGCGCAAGCTGCAGCAACTGGGCAGCGGCTACAAGATCCTGCTGGAGCAGGCGCGCCACCGCGATGCCCTGGAGCTGCTGGGCAATCCCGCACTGGAGATCCAGCAGGTCGCCGAGCTGCTGGGCTATGACGTTCCGGCCAACTTCACCCGTGCCTTCAAGCAGTGGACGGGCGAGACACCCAGCCAGTACCGCCAGCGTGCGCTGGCTGTGGACAGAACGCAGAAAAGCGTCAGTCCCCTGCCGCCGGAATCTCCGTCCGCGTAACCATCCTCATGGTCACGAACTCCTCCGCGGCCGTGGGATGGATGCCGATGGTCTCGTCGAACACCTGCTTGGTCGCCCCAGCCTTCAGCGCCACCGCCATGCCCTGCACGATCTCGCCGGCATCGGCTCCGACCATGTGACAACCCAGCACACGGTCCGTGTCGGCATCCACCACCAGCTTCATCAGCGTGCGCTCGCGGCTCGTGGTCAGCGTCAGCTTCATGGGCCGGAAACGGCTCTCGAAAACCCTGACGCTGTGCCCGGCAGCCAGCGCATCCGCCTCGCTCATGCCCACGGTGCCGATATTGGGCAGGCTGAACACGGCGGTCGGGATCAGACGGTAGTCGACCACGCGGAACTGGTCGGGGCGGAACAGCCGGCGCGCCACCGCCATGCCCTCGGCCAGCGCCACCGGCGTCAATGGCAGGCGACTGACGCCGGCAGCACGGTCAGCCCCGATGCGATCACCAATGACATCGCCAATGGCCGAGATCGACGGCACGCTGCTGAGATAGCGCTCGTCGACACGGATGAAGCCGGCCTCGTCACGCTGCACGCCAGCCGCCCCCGAGCCCGGGCTTTCCTGGTCCGGGCTTTCCCTACCCAGGCTTTCCAGGCCCAGGTTGTCGAGCATGGGCCGGCGACCGGTGGCGTAGAACACGCAGTCCGTCTCCAGCACGCGGCCATCGCGGAGGGTGGCGGCGAGACTGCCGTCGGCCTGACGGGCAATGCTGGCGACATCGGCGTTGAACTGCAGGTCCACGCCCTTGCCACTCAGCTCGTCACGCAGATGTTCGCGCACGCTCTGGTCGAAGCCGCGCAGGAACAGCTCGCCGCGATAGAGCTGCGTCACCCGGGCGCCAAGGCCATGGAAGATCGAGGCGAACTCGACCGCGATGTAGCCGCCGCCGACGACGATGACGCGACGCGGCAGCGCTGGCAGAAAGAAGGCCTCGTTGGAGGTGATGGCAAGCTCGCGCCCCGGAATGTCCGGCACCTGTGGCCAGCTCCCGGTGGCGATCAGGATATGCCCCGCCGTCACCCGCTGGCCGTTGACCTCGACGGTATGGGCATCGAGCAGACGGGCATGACCCTCGTGCAGGGTCACACCACTGTTCACCAGCAGCTCGCGATAGATGCCGTTGAGTCTTGCGATCTCTCGGTTCTTGCTGGCGATCAGCTGCGGCCAGTCGAAGCCGGGCGCGCCGACATCCCAGCCGAAGCCGGCGGCATGCGCGAAGTCCTCGCTGAAATGCGCGCCATGGACCAGCAGCTTCTTGGGCACGCAGCCGACATTGACGCAGGTGCCGCCGAGATAGCGGCTCTCCGCCACCGCCACGCGGGCGCCGAAGCCGGCCGCGAAACGCGCGGCACGGACACCGCCGGAGCCGGCGCCAATGACGAAGAGGTCGACATCAAACGACATGCGGCACACCCAGCTGCACCAGCGCCGCCTCCAGACGCGACACCGTGCGATCGATGTTGTGCAGCTTGTCGAGGCCGAACAGGCCGACACGGAAGGTCTTGTAATCAGCCGGCTCGTCGCACATCAGCGGCACGCCGGCGGCACACTGCAGGCCGAGCTCGATGAAGCGGCGGCCGGTGTGCACACCGTCATCGTCGGTGTAGCAGACCACCACCCCGGGCGCCTCGAAGCCGGGCGCGGCCACGCTCTTGAAGCCGAGCTCGCGAAACATGGCGCGGACCTTGCCGCCGAGCTCCAGCTGGTAGGCGCGCAGGTCATCGAAACCGGCGGCTTCGGTCTCGTGCATGGCATCACGGAAACGCGCCAGGGCATCGGTGGGCATGGTGGCGTGATAGGCATGGCCGCCCTTCTCGTAGGCCTGCATGATCTGCAGCCACTTCAGCAGATCGCCGGCGAAACTGGTGCTGCGGGTATGGACGATGCGCGCCAGCGCCTCGGCGCTGAACATGACCAGGGCGCTGCAGGGCGATGCGCTCCAGCCCTTCTGCGGCGCGCTGATGAGGATGTCGACAGCGCAGGCCTGCATGTCGACCCAGACCGTGCCGGAAGCAATGCAGTCGAGCACGAACAGGCCGCCAACCTCGTGCACGGCATCGGCCACGGCACGCAGATAGTCATCCGGCAGGATCATGCCGGAGGCGGTCTCGACATGCGGCGCGAACACCAGGTCCGGCTTCTCGCGCCGTATGGTCGCCACCACCTCGTCGATCGGCGCCGGAGCCCAGGCCTGCTGCCGGCCTTCGGCCACCGGCCGGGCCTTGAGCACGATCTCCGCCGCCGGAATGCTGCCGGCCTCGAAGATCTGCGACCAGCGATAGCTGAACCAGCCATTGCGGATCACCAGGCACTTCTTTCCGGTCGCGAACTGGCGTGCCACCGCCTCCATGCCGAAGCTGCCACCACCCGGCACCACCGCCACCGCCTCGGCGTGATAGACCTTCTTCAGCGTCGCCGAAATGTCGCGCATGACCTGCTGAAAACCAGGGGACATGTGATTGAGGGCACGGTCGGTGAAGACAACAGAGTATTCGTACAGTCCCGAGGTCGCGGGGGGCTGGATGGGGCTGGACACGTGACATCTCCGGACAGGCCAGGCATTGGCAAGAGGCTGATCTATACCCTTGAGTCGGGGGTGTCAGCAACCGCTGCGCAGCCTGACACTGACGACCTGCCCGACCCGTCAGCCCAGCCTGAGCTGCTCGCGCACCTCGCCAAGAAAGGTCTCGAACTCGGCACGCGCCTTGGCATCGCTCCATTCAGTCACGGTCAGGCCGCGCCCCATGGCCTCGACATAGGCCGTGCGGCTGGCGAGATGCGACGACAGTTCCTTGGCACGCAACGCCTCGCCCGTCCCGGCGAGAAAGGCATCGCTGGCCTTGCTGGCGCGCAGACGGTTCCAGACCAGCCGTGCCTTCAGACGCTTGCTGGTCTTCTTCGCCTCGCGCACCACCTCGACCAGTTGCTCGGTCGCCCAGACATCCGGTGCCGAAGCGGTCAGCGGCATGATGACAAGATCGGTGAACGGCATGATTTCGCGCAGGAACTTGAGGCTGCGCGGCGGCAGGTCTATGACCACCACATCGCAAAGGTCATCAAGCGCCTCCGCCTCGCGTGCCAGATCGGCAGCGCTCTCGGCGGTGACCACCGTCAGCCGGGGATCCTCGCGCAAGGCAGCCCAGCGCATGGAGGTACCCTGCGGCATGTCGGCATCGATGAGTCCGGTACGGAATTCGCGGGCCAGACAGCCCGCAAGATTGGTCGCGATGGTGCTTTTTCCCGCGCCGCCCTTGAGCTGCGCCACGGAAATGAACTTGGCCATATGTCCTTCAGCCTGAACGTTCGCACCAGTCTAACCGAGGCGTTAGCGCATTGCTGTTGCAGTTTGATGACACTGCGACGGCCGGCAGCAAATCAGCAAGACCCGGAAATGACACGCCAGCCCGACAGACGTGTCATTTCCGAAAACACCCCTCCCGGGGTCAGGCGATCAGACGAGCGGCCGTTTCGGCGACACGCACGCCGAGCAGGCGAGCGGTCTCCAGGTCACCGGCGCGCGGTGCCTCATCCGGCGAGGCATCCGACGGCGAGATGGCGAGGGCGCCACCGAAACCGGCGCTCCAATTCACATCTGCCGGACCATGGGCCTTGGTGTTGGACGGCATCAGGCCGGTGCCGATCCAGAGCTGGCTGTGCTGCATGGCCAGCGTCCAGAAGTAGTTGATGGTGGCGTACTTGTCACCGTTGACCGAAGCCGAATTGGTGAAGCCGGCGGCCAGCTTGTTCTTCCAGTTCTGCGTGAACCAGGGCTTGGACGAGGCATCGGCGAACTTCTTGAACTGCCAGGCCGGGCCGCCCATGTAGGTCGGGCTGCCATAGATGATGGCATCGGCGCTGGTCAAGGTGTCGAGACCGCCTTCCGGCAGGTCGCCATTGCTGTCGATCTGCAGCACGCTGACCTGCGCACCCGCGACCGAAGCGGCACCGACCCGCACGGCTTCAGCCTGGCGAGCGGTGTGACCGTAACCACTGAAAAACACGATGGCGACATGAGCCATGATTGCCTCCTCTGCTGAATTCGCTGCCCTGGTGGCGGCGCTTGGGAAGCATTAGACCGTTGTTATCCGAGCCTGTCATTGGGGAACAGACGAACAGACTGTTGCTGAAAGCGCACCACTGACAACAGCGCTCATGCTGCGCGCCTTACCCCTGCATCCAGACCACCCTCTCCCGCAGCCACTGGTTGGCCGGGTCCGCCTCCCGCTGCCGATGCCAGTACAGATGCAGCTCTATCCCCGCCAGCGGCACCGGCAGCTCCAGCACCACATTGCCCACCGCCGTGTTGATCGCCTCGGCCTGTCGCCGGGGCATGGTCAGCAGCAGATCACTCTCCGCCACGATCCGGCACGCCGCCTCGTAGTGCTGGCAGCGCATCACCACCTGCCGCTCCAGCCCGAGCCGGGCCAGTCCCAGATCCTCGACCGCGCGCCCGGTACGGCGCGATGACACGGTGACATGCTGCGCCGCCAGATAGGCCTCCGTGTCCAATACCCGCGACACGCGACTGACCACCACGAAATCATCCTGCAGCAGCAGGGCATGACAGAGGTCCGGCGACACCGGCTGGGCGATGTCGATGGCGCAGTCCAGTCGCCCCGCCGCCAGATCGGCACGCAGACTGGCGCGATCGAGGCGCACGCTGGACACCCGCACCTCCGGCACCGCCGCCCGCAGTGCGCGTACCAGCACCGGCAGGATGCCCGGCTCCAGCTCGTCGTTCATCGCCAGCGTCACCTGCGTGATGTCGCGCGCCGGCTCGAAGACCTGGCTGCGATGCACGGCCTGCCGGAACAGCGCCAGCGCATCCTGGATATCCGGCCAGAGACGATCGGCCAGCGGTGTCGGCACCACGCCCTGGCCCTCGCGCACGAACAGCGGATCGCCGAGCTGCATGCGCAAGCGACCGATGGCATGGCTGACGGCGGACTGGCTGAGGCAGAGTATCCCGGCGGCGCGTGTGAGGTTGCGCTCGCGGTAGATGGTGTCGAAAACGCGGAACAGGTTGAGGTCGAGCCGACTGATGTCGAGCCGTCCTGCCTCACCCGAGTTATTAACCTTGTTCATGACCTGCCATGAGAAATCATCATTTCCTGCATCGTACGTCAGGGACTAGCATCAGGTCACTTTCAACCGGAGCCCCTCCATGCATTTCGAACTCAGCGAACGCGGTCAGGATTACGTCGAACGCGTGAAGGCCTTCATGCGCGAGCACATCGAGCCGGCAGAAAAGACCTTCTGGGCCGAAGTGCATGCCCACGAGGCCGGCGGCGACTGGCGGCAATGGCAGGTCCCGGCCATCCTCGAGGAACTCAAGGCCAAGGCGAAAAAGCAGGGCCTCTGGAACCTGTGGATACCGAGCGAAGAGCTGGGCGCCGGCCTCACCATCACCGAGTACGCGCATATCGCCGAACAGACCGGCCGCAGCCTGCTCGCCCCCACCGTGTTCAACTGCAACGCCCCCGACACCGGCAACATGGAGGTGCTCTGGCGCTATGGCAGTGAAGAGCAGAAGGAAACGTGGCTGAAGCCGCTGCTGGCCGGCGAGATCCGCTCGGTGTTCTGCATGACCGAACCCGAGGTGGCCTCTTCCGATGCCACCAACATGCAGGCCACTGCCATCGTCGAGGGCGACGAAATTGTGCTCAACGGCCGCAAGTGGTGGTCCAGCGGCATCGGCGATCCGCACTGCAAGATCGCCATTTTCATGGCGCACACGCCCAACGCCGAGGCCGGCCGTCACAGCCAGCACTCCATGGTGCTGGTGCCCATGGACACGCCGGGCGTGGAGATCCAGCGCATGCTGCCGGTGTTCGGCGACTATGACGCGCCGCACGGCCATGGCGAGGTCACCTTCACCAACGTGCGCGTGCCGGTGACCAACTTCATCGGCGGCCCCGGCCAGGGCTTCTCCATCGCCCAGGGCCGCCTCGGCCCGGGCCGCATCCACCACTGCATGCGCTGCATCGGCGCCGCCGAGAAGGCACTGGAACTGATGATCGACCGCGGCACGCAGCGCGTGGCCTTCGGCAAGCCTCTGATCAATCTCGGCGGCAATCGCGAGCGCATCGCCGATGCCCGCATCGCCATCGATCAGGCCCGCCTGCTCACCCTCTATGCCGCCTGGAAGATGGACGCTGTCGGCACCTTCGCGGCCATGACCGAGATCTCCGCGATCAAGGTGGTGGCGCCCAATGTGCTGCAGCAGGTGGTGGACATGGCCATCCAGCTCCACGGTGGCGCCGGCATGTCGCGCGACACGCCGCTGACCGGCTTCTTTGCGCAGGCGCGCAGTCTGCGTCTGGCCGACGGTCCGGACGAGGTGCACAAGGGCGTGATCGCGAAGATCGAGCTGGCGAAGCGCGGCTTCAGCAAATAAGCTCCATGACCACTCAGTCACTCACTCATCAGCAGTAGAAACTTCCGACATGACTCAGCAGAAACGCGTTTTCATCACCGGCGGGGCCAGCGGCCTCGGCCGTGCCCTCGCCCTGCGTCATGCCCGTGCCGGCTGGCGCGTGTGCATCGCCGACCTCAATGACGCACGCGGCGAGAGCGTGCGCCAGGAACTGCTGAGCGCTGGCGCGCCCGATGCCGTCTATCACCATGCCGATGTCACCCGCGAGCAGGATCTGCAGGCCGTGGCCGATGACCTGACGCAGCGCTGGGGCGGACTCGATGTGCTGATCAACAACGCCGGCGTCGCCCAGGCCGGCGCCATCGAGGACGTCACGCTCAGCGACTGGCAATGGATCATCGACATCAATCTGCTCGGCGTGGTGCGCGGCTGCAAGATCTTCACGCCCATCTTCAAGCGCCAGGGCAGCGGCCACATCGTCAACATCGCCTCCATGGCCGGCCTGCTCGATGTGCCGCGCATGGCCTCCTACAACGTCACCAAGGCGGCCGTCGTGGCCCTCACCGGCACGCTGGAGCAGGAGCTGATGGAGCATGGCATTCACGTCAGCGTGGTCTGCCCGTCGTTCTTCCAGACCAATCTCGAAGAGACCATGCGCGCCAGCGATCCCGGCCTGAAGAAGATGATGAGCAAGCTGCTGGCCAGCGGCAAGCTCAGCGCCGAGGACGTCGCCGAACGCATCTTCCAGGGTGTGGCCAGGCAGGACGTACACATCCTGCCGCATGCCGCTGGCGAACGCCTGTGGCTGGCCAAGCGCTATCTGCCGCACAGCTTCTACAGCCGCATGTTCCAGCGCAGCGTGGTGCGCATGAAGCCGCGCAGCCAGCGCTGAACCTGACTCTTTTTCACCGGCCCCGCTTTTGACCCGCCTCTCTTCTGACCAGCAAGGAGTCCGGAATGGCACTGATTGATGTTGGCGGCGCGATCCGCCATGGCGAGGAACTCGACACCCCGGCCGTGGATGCCTGGCTGCGCCGGCTGCTGCCGGATCTGGCTGCCGGCCTGCCCGAGGTCACGCAGTACAGCGGTGGCGCCTCGAACTGGACCTACCGCCTCAGGTACGCCAATCACGACCTCATCCTGCGTCGTCCGCCGGCTGGCACCAAGGCCCGGTCGGCGCATGACATGGTGCGCGAATTCAAGGTGCAGGATGCCCTGAAGCCGGTGTATCCGGTGGTGGCCGACATGATCGGCCTGTGCACGGATGCCTCGGTGATAGGCTGCGACTTCTACGTCATGCGCCGCATCGAGGGCATCATTCCGCGCGCCAATCTGCCGAAGGAGCTGAGCCTGAGCGAAGCCCAGGTGCGCCAGCTCTGCACCAACACGCTGGACCAGCTGATCGCGCTGCATCAGGTCGATGTCCATGCCGCCGGGCTGGAGAAGCTGGGCAAGGGTGCCGGCTACTGCAAGCGCCAGGTCGATGGCTGGAGCGACCGCTACGAGAAGGCGCGGACCTGGAATGTGCCGTCCTACAAAGGCGTGCGCGCCTGGCTGAAGGCACACACCCCGGAAGACGTGAAGACCTGCGTGGTGCACAACGACTGGCGTTTCGACAACGTCGTGCTCGACCCCGCCGACCCGACGCGCGTGATCGGCGTGCTCGACTGGGAGATGGCCACCCTCGGCGACCCGCTCATGGAGCTGGGCAATGTGCTGGCCTACTGGATCGAGGATGCCGACACCGGTTTGCTGCGCAAGACGCGTCGCCAGCCGACGCATCTCAAGGGCATGCTGACGCGCAAGGAAGTTGTCGCCTATTACCAGCAGCAGACCGGCATCCAGATCGAACACTGGGCCTTCTACGAGGTCTTCGGACTGTTCCGTGTCGGCGCCATCATTCAGCAGATCTACTACCGCTACTATCACAAGCAGACCGACAACCCGGCGTTCAGGAACTTCTGGCTACTGAACTGGGCGATCTGGCGGCGCTGCCGCCAGGTCATCGCTGCCGACACCAGAACCATGACGCAACAAGGGGCACGCTGATGCCGACCATCACTCTCATCCGTCACGGCCAGGCCTCGTTCGGCGCCGCCGACTACGACCAGCTCACCGAACTCGGCTATGCCCAGTCGCGCCACCTCGGCGAAGTGCTGCGCGAGCGCGAGGAAGCGGTGGATGCCGTGTTCATGGGCGCCATGCTGCGCCATCGCCAGACCGCCGAGAACTGCCTGGAGGCAGCTGGTCTGACGCATCTGCCCGTGCGCGTGCTGCCCGGTTTCAACGAGTTCAACCACGAGCAGGTGATCGAGCGTTTCGAGCCGCGCTTCCGTGACCGCGCCTGGCTGAGCGCGGAGATGGCCAAACACGAACGTCCCGGCGAGGTTTTCGCCGAGTTCTTCAACGCCGCCGTGCGCCGCTGGATCGATGGCGCCCACGATGATGAATACGACGAATCCTGGATCGGCTTCCAGACCCGTGTCCGCGCCGCCCTCGACCAGGCCCTGAGCGAACTCGGCCCGCGCGGGCACGCGCTGGTGTTCACCTCCGGCGGTTGCATCGCCAACATCGCGCAGAGCCTGCTCGACCTTGAGGACATGACCACCTTCCGCCTCAACCTCAGTCTAGCCAACGCCGGCTTCAGCCGTGTCACCCAGGGCGTGCAGCGGCGCAGCCTGGCCAGCCTCAATGAACACAGCCACTTCAGCGGGCGCCATCGCCACCTGCTGAGCTACCGCTGACCGATTGCTCGACCAGAACCCACGGGAGCCCATCATGCGCAAGACCATACTCATCACCGGTGCCAGCTCCGGTCTCGGCGCCGGCATGGCGCGCGAATTCGCCGCTCGCGGCCACGATCTGGCGCTCTGCGCCCGCCGCACCGAACGCTTGCAGACACTGGCCGACGAGCTGATGCAAAAGCACGGTGTACGCGTGTCGGTGCGTGCCCTCGACGTCACTGACTACCCGCAGGTGTTCGAGGTCTTCGAGGCCTTCGCCAGCGAGTTCGGCACGCTCGACCGCATCATCGTCAACGCCGGCATCGGCGATGGCCGCCGCATCGGCAAGGGCAACTTCGAGATCAACCGCCGCACTGCCGAAACCAACTTCATCGCGGCGCTGGCACAGTGCGAGGCCGCTGTCGGCATCTTCCGCCGCCAGAATGCCGGTCATCTGGTCTGCGTGTCGTCGATGAGCGCCATGCGCGGCCTGCCCAGACACCTGACCACCTACGCCGCCACCAAGGCCGGCCTTGCCCATCTCGCCGAAGGCATACGCTCGGAGCTGCTGGACACGCCGATCAAGGTCACCACGCTGTTCCCCGGCTACATCCGCACCGAACTCAACGAAGGTGCCGGCAAGCTGCCGTTCGAGGTCAGCGAAAGCGTCGGCTGCCGCGCCATGGTCTCCGCCATTGGTCGGGAACCGGCCAAGGCCTGCGTGCCGTCATGGCCATGGACGTTGATGGGCTTTTTGATGCAGCATCTGCCCCTGCGCTGGGTGCGCAAGCTGGGCTGATGCCCTCCTTGCACACCCCACCAAAAACAAGACGGAGCTGCATCCGCATGAAGTTACGCACTCCCCTGCTGGCCCTCGCCGTGGGCATCGCCGGCTATCTGTTGCTGGCACCGACGGCTGTCGCCCCCGTGAGCTGGACGCCGCCCAAGGCGCCCTCGCGCAGCGAAGGCATCTACGCCGAAAACACCATACTCAAGGATGTGCAACGCGTCGGCCTGGAGAACATTCCCGGCCCCGAGGCCCTGCTCGTCGACAGCGAGAATTTCATCATCACCGGCCTGCATGACGGTCGCGTCATCAAGACCAGCAGCGATGGCAACAGCGTCAAGGTCCTGGCCCAGACCGGTGGCCGCCCGCTCGGCCTGGCCTGGCACCCGGACGGTCGCCTGATCATCGCCGATGCCTTCAAGGGTCTGCTCGCGCTGAGCCCGGACGGCAAGCTGGAAACCCTGACCACCACCGCCGACAACCTGCCCTTCCGCTTCACCGATGACGTCAGCATCGATGCCGCCGGCCGCTACGCCTACTTCAGCGATGCCTCCAGCCGCTGGAGCTACGGCCACGACGGCGAGGCCATCATGGAGCACGGTGGCGACGGTCGCCTGCTGCGCTATGACTTCCAGCGCAAGGTCACCGAGGTGCTGGTCGACAAGCTCGAATTCGCCAACGGTGTCGCGCTGGGTCCGAAGGAAGCCTTCGTGCTGGTCAACGAGACCGGCGCCTACCGCATCACCCGTTACTGGATCACCGGCCCCAAGGCCGGTACCCACGATATCTTCATCGACAACCTGCCGGGTCTGCCGGACAACCTCAGCTTCAACGGCAGCGACCGCTTCTGGGTCGCCCTCTACTCGCCGCGCAACCCCATACTCGATACCTTCGCCAGCCATCCCTTCGTTCGCAAGATGCTGGCCCGTGCGCTGAAAATCGTGCCGGCGCCGGTCGAACACCATGCCATGGCACTGGCGCTGGACTCCGAAGGCAAGGTCGTCGCCAATCTGCAGGATGGCAGCCGCGGCAATTACTCACCTATTACCACCGTGCGCGAATACGGCGAATGGCTGTATTTCGGCTCGCTCAAGCAGACCTCGATGGCTCGCCTGCCGCTGGCAAAGGCGCTGAAGAAGTAGGCAGAAAAAGTTATCCCCAAAACCTGTGGATAACTTCGTGGACAAGGTTGCGGAAAGCAGCCTTGATCCGCGTACCAAGCGGCCTGCGATCGTTTGCGTCTTTTTTGCCCAATTTAATTAATTCATATAATTCATATACTTATACGAATTGCTCAGTTTTCGGGCGGGTAAAGCCGGGCATTGTTCAAAATGCACGCGAATGCACCAGGGATGTGCACAAAAAGTGGGCTAGGCGTGCGCCAGGGACTCGACCCAGGCCAGTTGTCGAGGTAGGCAGATGGCGCGCAGGTCATATTGTGCACAGGCCAACTCGCGTGCCGCCGCGCCCAGACGGGCTCGCGCCGGTGCATCGGCCAGCAGTCCGGCCACCGTTTCCGCAATGACATCGGGGGAGAAAAAGTCGACCAGACGACCGGTCACGTCATGGCCTATGACCTCGCGCACCGGTGCGGTATCGCTGGCGACTATGGCGCAGCCCGTGCTCATGGCCTCGAGCAGACTCCACGACAGCACGAAGGGATAGGTCAGATAGACGTGCACCGTCGACAGCTGCAGCAGCGCCGTGAAGCGCGCCCGCGGCAGCATGCCGAGGAAGTGCACGCGCTCGTGATCGATGTCGCCGGCGACCTCGTCGAGGAAGATCTGCTTCCAGCTCCGCCCTGCCGGCGGACGCGCGCCATAGCTGACATCATCGCCACCGACGATCAGCACCTGCGCCCGTGGTCGCGCCCGCAGCAGCGCCGGCAGCGCGCGCATGAAACTGTGATAGCCGCGATACGGTTCCAGATTGCGATTGACGAAGGTGATGACCTCGTCGGCCCTCGTCAGCACGCGTCCGGGTGCCAGCTCGAAAGCGACCTCCGGGTTCGGACACAGGACATCGCAATCTATGCCGTCATGAATCACGCTGATGCGCTCGCGAAACGGCAGCGGATACGTCGAAGCCTGCCAGCGTGTCGGTGACAGCGCGGCGTCGGCCTGCTCCATGGCGAGCAGGTTGTTGAGATTCTTCATGCGCAGGCGGCAATGCTCGCCAGCCACGTCAGTCAGCGGAAACTCCGCATCGAAGCCGGTATCGCCGCCCTCCCCCGAATAGAAGAACTCGGCATAGACAGCCAGCTTCGCCATCGGCCAGACCTCCTTGAGGAACAAGCTCTCGCCCCAGCCCGGATGTGCCAGCAGCAGATCCGGCACGAAACCCTCGGCCTTCAGCGCCAGTGCCGCCCGGAAAGCTGCCTCGCCACGCACCACCTTGGTTTCGATATCGGTCAGCCACGGGTGAATGCCCGGCGTCGAGCCCCGCTGTATCGGATAACGATGGATACGCACGCCCTGCCACTGCTCCGGCAGCTCCTTGCGCAAGGTCAGCGCCCGCACTTCATGGCCGCGCGCCGCCAGGGCGGGAGCCAGATGCAGGAACTGGGCAGGGAAGTTCTGGTGAACGACGAGGATTTTCATGACGCGATCATAGCCGCCCGCCCCGCTTCCGTCCTGTCGCGAACGACGGAACGAAAGTGGAGACGATGCGGGGTCAGACCGTGGTGTCGATGTTGCCCTGGGTGATCAGGGTGTTGAGATTGAGCGAAGCTGCCGTGACACCGCTGAGCAGCACCAGGTCCTGGAAAACCGCACCACCTGCAGCGCCATTCCCGTCGATCTGGATCATGACGCCACCGGCGACATCCGTGAAATGGATGAAGCTGCTCGCCGAAGCCGCAGTGAAACCGGTCAGCAATGCCGAGACATCGATGATGTCGCCACCGGAGGCCGGCGCCGCGGTATTGAAGCCGCCTGCGACAATGGTGTCGGAGTTGGTCACGCCCAGATCACCGACCTTGAACAGGTAGGTGTCACTGCCTGCGCCGCCATCAAGCGTGTCATGGCCGTTGCCGCCATACAACACATCATTGCCATCCCCACCGTTGAGGACATCATCACCATTCTGGCCATAAAGGCTGTCATTACCCGAGCCACCAAAAACTATGTCCGAGCCATTGAGGCCGAACAGAACATCATCTCCATTGGCAACCACATTGCCGGAACCACCGGCAGGCAAGGTGTTGTCAGCGCCAGTACCCGTAATGATATTTATCGTCTCGCTGAAGGTTGCATGCGCGAAATCCTCAACCTGAATATTCAGGGTGTAAACCTGATTATTGGTCAGGCCAGACGTGACGAGCTGATTATCCGTGTTGATGGAGAAGCCCGCCGAACTACCCGACAGCAACGTATAGGTGAAGCTATCACCACTGTCAGCATCCGCAGCGGAAAGTACGCCAACGACATTACCAGCCAGGTTCACATTCGTACCGTTCACCGGAAGAGCTGCTGTCAACATGATGTCCGTCGGGGCGTGATTGAGCACAGGCTCGTTGGCACCATTGATGGTCACATCGATGAGACTGCTGGCTGAGCCGTCAGTGGAGGACACCGTCAGATAATCATGCAACGTCTGACCGGCATTGAGAGCCTGAACGGTTGCATTGCCATTGTTCAGGCTATAGCTCCACTGCCCGCTCAGCTGGCTGAACGTGAATGAGCCATACGTACCCGCAAGGCTGGCCGGCGCTGCATAGCCGGACTGGCCGGCATCCGCATCAAGGGCTGTCAGAGTGCCACCTGTGATCAGGCCGCCATCTTCCGTAACACTGCCAAGGCGAGTGCCGGTAATGCTGGCTGTATCGTTGACGCCGGTCACCGTCCAGCTCACCGATGCCGGGGTGCTGGTGATGCCGTCACTGACGCTGTAGTTCACCGTCACCGTGGTGGTCGCGCCATTAGCCAGCGACTGGTAGGCCGCATCGGTCGGATCCAGCGTGAACGTCTGTGCGACCACGTCATAGCTCACGCCCGCCGGCAGCGAGCCCGGCAGGTTGGTCACCATCAGCGTGGTGCCGGCATCGATGTCGCTGGCATGGGCCAGGGCATCGAGCGTTGAAGAGGAAGAGTCTTCCGTGGCGGTGCCGCTGACGGCACCGGTCACTACCGGGGCATCATTGACCCCGGTCACCGTCCAGCTCACCGATGCCGGGGTGCTGGTGATGCCGTCACTGACGCTGTAGTTCACCGTCACCGTGGTGGTCGCGCCATTAGCCAGCGACTGGTAGGCCGCATCGGTCGGATCCAGCGTGAACGTCTGTGCGACCACGTCATAGCTCACGCCCGCCGGCAGCGAGCCCGGCAGGTTGGTCACCATCAGCGTGGTGCCGGCATCGATGTCGCTGGCATGGGCCAGGGCATCGAGCGTTGAAGAGGAAGAGTCT
>JAHFSA010000002.1:322813-497627 GCA_023265995.1 Perlucidibaca sp. | reverse complement strand
AGCACCGCGGTGTCGCCGCACACGCTGCGCCATGCCTTCGCCACCCATCTGCTCAACCATGGCGCCGACCTGCGCGTGATCCAGCTGCTGCTTGGCCACAGCGACCTGTCGACCACGCAGATCTACACCCATGTCGCCCGCCAGCGCCTGCAGGCCTTGCATGCCGAGCACCATCCGCGCGGGTAGGCCGGCGTGAACAGGCTGCAACTCCAGGCTACTGCGGCGTGCTTGCCGGCGCCGGCCTGACGCCGGATACTTGAGGTTTGCCCCGCGAGAGAATGCGAATGCGCTCCCCCCGTTTTTCCATGGTTGCCGGTCTGCTGCTGGCTCTGGCTGGTCCGCTGCTGACGCCGGCGCATGCCGCCGGCGAGGAAGACCAGATTCGCTCCCGGCTGCAGCAGGCCGTGCCCGATGCCAAGGTGGTGGCCGTGCGTGCCAGTGCCATGCCGGGCATCTATGAAGTCGAGCTGCCCGGCGGCATGGTCTATTCCAGCGCTGACGGCCAGTTCGTCATTCAGGGCGATCTGCTGCAGCTCAAGGGCAAGCAGGTGGTCAATCTCAGCGAGCAGTCCATGGCAACCCGGCGTGTCGCGCTGCTGAAGGCCGTGGATCGTCGCGATGCCATCATCTTCCCGGCGCGTGGCAAGCCGAAGGCTGTGCTCACCGTGTTCACCGATGTCGACTGCGGCTACTGCCGCAAGCTGCATCAGGAAGTGCCGGCCATGAACAAGCTCGGCATCGAGATCCGTTATCTGGCCTATCCGCGTGATCTGCCGCGCTACGGCCTCGCCGGTGGTGCCGGCCGCAAGATGGCCCAGGTCTGGTGCAGCAGCAATCGCGAGCAGGCGCTGACCCTGGCCAAGCAGGACGATGCCATCCCGCCGGCGCGACCGGGCTGCAAGGCACCCATCGTCGAGCAGTACCAGCTCGGCCAGCGCATGGGCGTCAAGGGCACGCCGGCCATCTTCAATGACAAGGGCGAACAGCTCGGCGGCTACATCACCGCGCCCCAGGCGGCACAGCTGCTGGGTCTGAAGTAGCCGGTGACGGTCATGCCGGGGCGTTCGACAAAGCCCCGGCTGCCGTTATAATGCGTCCCCGAATTTCCGTGTTCCCGGCTGCTGCGCGCCAGCATGCCGGCACCCTTCCCGCTGCTCATCAGGTGGTGCTGTGAAACCTGTCAATATTGGTATCGTCGGTCTCGGCACCGTCGGTGGTGGTGCCCTCAATCTGCTGCGCGACAACGCCGCCGAACTGTCGCGTCGTACCGGTCGCGACATCCGTGTTTCGCATGTCGGCGTGCGTCGTGATCGTCCCGAGTTGAACCTGAACGACATCCGCATCAGCCGCGACAGCTTTGCCGTGGTCCAGGATCCGGCCGTGGACATCGTCGTCGAAGTCATCGGCGGCACCACCACGGCGCGTGAGATCGTGCTGCAGGCGATTGCCAACGGCAAGCACGTGGTCACCGCCAACAAGGCCCTGCTCGCCGAGCATGGCAACGAGATCTTCGCCGCCGCCGAAGAGAAGGGCGTCTATGTCGCCTTCGAGGCTGCGGTCGCCGGTGGTGTGCCCATCATCAAGGTGCTGCGCGAAGGCCTGGCGGCCAACCGCATCGACTGGCTGGCCGGCATCATCAACGGCACCGGCAACTTCATCCTCACCGAGATGCGCGACAAGGGTCGCGACTTCGATGACGTGCTCGCCGAAGCGCAGGCGCTGGGCTATGCCGAAGCCGATCCGACCTTCGACGTCGAAGGCATCGATGCCGCCCACAAGCTGACCATCCTGGCCTCGCTGGCCTTCGGCATGCCGCTGCAGTTCGCCAAGGCCTACACCGAAGGCATTACCCAGCTGACCCGTGAAGACGTGTCCTATGCCGAAGAGCTGGGCTTCCGCATCAAGCATCTCGGCATCGCCCGTCGCACGCCTGCCGGCATCGAGCTGCGCGTGCACCCGACCCTGATTCCGGCCGACCGCCTGATCGCCAACGTCAACGGCGTCAAGAACGCCGTGCTGGTGCAGGCCGATGCCGTCGGTCCGACGCTGTACTACGGCGCCGGTGCCGGTGCCGGTCCGACCGCATCGGCCGTGGTCGCCGACATCGTCGATGTCGTGCGTGCGCTGACGGCCGAGTCGGCGCCGAACGTGCCGCATCTGGCGTTCATGCCGCAGGCCATCGCCGATACGCCGATCCTGTCCATGGAGGCCGTGGTCACGGCCTACTACCTGCGTCTGCAGGCGCTGGACAAGCCTGGTGTGCTCGCTGATGTAACCCGCATCCTGAGCAGCCACGACATCAGCATCGAGGCCATCATCCAGAAGCCGTCGCGTGACAACGGCGACTCGGTGCCGGTCATCCTTCTCACCAAGCCGGTGCTTGAGCGCGAGATGAATCGCGCCATCGCCGAGCTGGAAGCACTGAGCGACATCGCCGGTGCCGTTACCCGTATTCGCATGGAGACCCTGGCATGACTTTCGGCAACCGCTACACCGGCCTCATCAACAAGTACCGTGACCACCTGCCGGTCTCCGATGACACCCGTCTGATCTCGCTGGGCGAGGGCAACACGCCGCTGATCAAGCTGCAGAACATTCCGCGCCTGATCGGCAAGAGCGTCGACATCTACGTCAAGTACGAAGGCCTCAACCCGACCGGCTCGTTCAAGGACCGTGGCATGACCATGGCCGTGACCAAGGCCGTGGAAGAGGGCTCCAAGGCCATCATCTGCGCCTCCACCGGCAACACCTCGGCCGCCGCCGCCGCCTACGCCGCGCGCGCCGGCATCAAGGCCTTCGTGCTCATTCCGGAAGGCAAGATCGCCATGGGCAAGCTCGCCCAGGCCATGATGTACGGTGCCATCACCCTGCAGATCCGCGGCAACTTCGACGAGGGCATGGAGCTGGTCAAGCAGGTCGCCTCGCAGGCGCCGGTGACCATCGTCAACTCGATCAACCCGTATCGTCTGCAGGGCCAGAAGACCGCCGCCTTCGAAATCGTCGAAGAGCTGGGCTTCGCCCCCGACTTCCACTGCCTGCCGGTCGGCAACGCCGGCAACATCACGGCGCACTGGATGGGCTACACCGAATACCGCGAGCGCGGCTTCTCCAACAGCCTGCCGAAGATGATCGGCTACCAGGCTGCCGGCTCGGCTCCGTTCATGCGTGGCGGCCCGGTCGCCAACCCGGAGACGGTCGCGACTGCCATCCGCATCGGCAACCCGCAGTCGTGGGACAAGGCCTGGGATCTGCAGAAAGTCTCCGGCGGCTGGTTCGACGAGCTGTCCGACCAGGAAATCCTCGATGCCCAGCGTCTGCTGGCGCAGGTCGAAGGCGTGTTCTGCGAGCCGGCCTCGGCAGCTTCGCTGGGCGGCGCCCTGCGCGACATCAAGTCGGGCAAGATTCCGGAAGGCTCGAAGGTCGTCTGCACGCTCACCGGCAACGGCCTCAAGGATCCGGATACCGCCATCGGCCAGTGCAGCAATGCCGTGCTCAAGACCATCGATGCCCAGCTCGTCCAGGTGCGCGACAGCATCCTCGAAGCCATGGGCGTCTGAGGTGGCTGACGCCGCTGCGGCGGCGTGTGATCAGAGGCCGCCTGCGGGCGGCCTTTGCATTGCTGCGGCAGCAGCGGAAAACAGGGCAGGGGCATGACCGGAAAGATCTGGCGACAGCGTGAGGTAGCGGCAGATGTGGTTCTGCCCGGCGTGCACCCGGTGCTGGCGCGAGTCTATGCCGCGCGCGGCGTGCGCTCTCCCGAAGAGCTGGCGCAGACTCTGGCCGCGCTCAAGCCGGCCTCGGCCCTGCACGGGCTGGATGCTGCCCTGGTACTGCTCGAACAGGCCCTGCGCGAGAACTGGCGCATTCTTGTCGTCGGCGACTTCGATGCCGATGGCGCCACCAGCACGGCGCTGTCGCTGCGTGCGCTGCGCGCCCTCGGCGCTATCCATGTCGATTTCCTGGTGCCCAACCGCTTCACCTACGGCTACGGTCTGACGCCGGAAATCGTCGCTGTCGCGCTGGCCGAAAAGTCGCCGCAGCTCATCATCACGGTCGACAACGGCATTGCCAGCCACGAGGGTGTGGCGGCGGCGCAGGCTGCCGGCGTGCGCGTGCTCATCACCGATCATCATCTGCCCGGCGCCACGCTGCCGCCGGCCGATGCCATCGTCAATCCCAACCAGCCCGGCTGCGACTTCCCGAGCAAGAACCTGGCCGGGGTCGGGGTGGTGTTCTATGTGCTGTCGGCCCTGCGCACGCGTCTGCGCGCCAGCGGCTGGTTCGTCGAGCAGGGGCTGGTCGAGCCCAACATGGCCGACTACCTCGACCTGGTGGCGCTCGGCACCGTGGCCGACGTGGTCGCGCTCGATGCCAACAATCGCCTGCTGGTGCAGCAGGGCCTGGCGCGCATCCGCGCCGGTCGCTGCTGCACCGGCATCACGGCGCTGCTCAAGGTCGCCGAGCGCGATCCGGCGCGTCTGGTGGCCTCCGATCTCGGCTTCGTGGTGGCGCCGCGCCTGAACGCGGCAGGGCGCCTGGATGACATGTCGCACGGCATAGACTGCCTGCTCACCGACAACCCGGCGTCGGCGCTGGCGCTGGCGCACGAGCTCGATGCCCTCAATCACGAGCGCCGCGACATCGAGTCCGGCATGCAGAACGAGGCCATGGCGGCGCTGGCCGCCCTGCGCTTCACGCCGGACACGCTGCCCAACGGTCTGGCGCTTTATGACCGGCACTGGCATCAGGGTGTCATCGGCATTCTCGCCGGACGCATCAAGGAGCGCTTCCATCGTCCGACCATCGCCTTCGCGCCGGCACAGCCGCCGGCCTTCGGCGAGGAGCCGGTCGAGCTCAAGGGCTCGGCGCGCTCCATCCCCGGCGTGCATGTGCGCGATGTGCTTGATGCCGTGGCCACGCGCCATCCCGGACTCATCACGCGTTTCGGCGGACATGCCATGGCGGCCGGCCTGAGCCTGCCGGCTGCGCATCTTGACGCGTTCCGCGCGGCCTGGACGAAGACTCTGGCGGACTGGATAGACCCGGTCGATCTCGAGGCCGTGCTGCTCACCGACGGTGCGCTGGCCGCCGCGGACTTCACCGAGGCGCTGGCACGCGAGCTGCGCCAGGCCGGTCCCTGGGGCCAGGCCTTCGCCGAGCCGCTGTTCGAGGGCGAGTTCCTCTGTCTCGAGCAGCGTCTGCTCAAGGACAAGCACCTCAAGCTCAGCCTCTGTCATCCGGACTCCAATCGCGTCATCGACGGCATCGCCTTCAATGTCGATCGCGAGCGCTGGCCTGATCGCGCCTGTCAGCGCGTGCGGCTGGCCTACCGTCTGGATCTCAATCATTTCCGCGGCATGGAAACCCTGCAGCTGCGCATCGAGGACCTCGTCGCGGTCTGATGCCGCGGTCCCCAAACGCCTGTTTTTCGGCTACAATTTCGCGCTTTGTCAAACAGCCGGCCTGCATGACCATGGAAATCAATCCGTACCTGAACCGCATCAAGGACCTCACCGAGCGCACCGAGTCGCTCCGGGGGTATCTTTGACTACGATCTGAAGAAGGAGCGCCTGGAAGAAGTCCTGCGCGAACTCGAAGATCCCACGCTCTGGAACGACCCGAAGAAGGCCCAGGCCATCGGCAAGGAGCGCACGACGCTGGAAGGCATCGTGCTCACCATCGACCAGATGACCTCCGGTCTCGCTGATGCCCGCGAGCTGCTCGACCTCGCCGTCGAGGAAGATGACGAGGGCACGCTGGCCGATGTCGGCGGCGAGCTCGACAACCTCGACAAGCTGGTCTCGGCCCTGGAGTTCCGCCGCATGTTTGCCGGCGAGATGGACGCCAGCAACTGCTTCATCGACATCCAGGCCGGCGCCGGCGGCACCGAGGCCCAGGACTGGGCCTCCATGCTGCTGCGCATGTATCTGCGCTGGGCCGACAAGCGCGGCTTCAAGGCCGAGGTCATGGAAGTCTCCGACGGCGAAGTGGCGGGCATCAAGTCGGCCACGGTCCGCATCGAGGGCGAGTATGCCTTCGGCTGGCTGCGCACCGAGACCGGCATCCACCGTCTCGTGCGCAAGTCGCCGTTCGACTCCGACAACCGTCGCCACACCTCGTTCACCGCAGTCTTCCTGTCGCCGGAAATCGATGACGACATCGAGATCGACATCAATCCGTCCGATGTCCGCACCGACACCTACCGCGCCAGCGGCGCCGGCGGTCAGCACATCAACAAGACCGACTCGGCCGTGCGTCTGACGCATATCCCGACCAACACGGTGGTGGCCTGCCAGAACGAACGTTCGCAGCACGCCAACCGTGACCGCGCCTGGAAGATGCTGCGCGCCAAGCTCTACGAGCTCGCCGTCATGCAGCGCAACGCCGCCAAGCAGGCGCTGGAAGACACCAAGTCGGATATCGGCTGGGGCCACCAGATCCGCTCCTACGTGCTTGACCAGTCGCGTGTGAAGGATCTGCGCAGCAACATCGAGAACTCCAACCCGAACGCCGTGCTCGACGGCGATATCGACGAATTCATCCAGGCCTCCCTGAAGATGGGCCTGTAAGCGGACACGACCATGACCGACCAGAACACGCAGCTGGACGCCGCTCCCCAGGACGCAGCGCCGCAAGACGAAAACAAGCTGATCGCCGAGCGCAAGCACAAGCTCGCCGGTCTGCGCGCCCAGGGCCAGGCCTTCCCGAACGATTTCCGTCGCGATGCCTACGCTGCCGACCTGCAGTCGCGCTTCGCCGAGATGGATACCGAGACGCTGGACGCCGGCAAGTACACGTTCGCCATCGCCGGCCGCATGCTGCTCAAGCGCGTCATGGGCAAGGCCAGCTTCGCCACCGTGCAGGACATGAGCGGTCGCATCCAGCTCTACATCTCGCGTGACGCGGTGGGCGAGGAGACCTATGCGGCCTTCAAGCAGTCCGACCTCGGCGACATCTTCGGTGCTGCCGGCCATGTCTTCCGCACGCGCACCGGCGAGCTGTCGCTGCATGTCACTTCGCTGCGCCTGCTGACCAAGGCCCTGCGTCCGCTGCCGGACAAGTTCCACGGCATGGCCGACCAGGAGATGAAGTATCGCCAGCGCTACGTCGACCTGATCGTCAGCGAAGACACGCGCCGTGCCTTCCGCATCCGCTCGCAGGTCATCGACGGCATCCGCCGCTTCATGGCCGGTCGTGACTTCATGGAAGTCGAGACGCCGATGATGCACGTGATCCCGGGTGGTGCCGCCGCCAAGCCGTTCAACACGCATCACAACGCACTCGACATGCCGCTGTTCCTGCGCATTGCGCCCGAGCTCTACCTCAAGCGTCTCGTCGTCGGCGGCTTCGAGCGCGTGTTCGAGATCAACCGCAACTTCCGCAACGAAGGCGTGTCGGCTCGTCACAACCCCGAATTCACCATGATCGAGTTCTACCAGGCCTACGCGGACTACCGCGACCTGATGGACCTCACCGAGGACATGCTGCGCACGCTGTCGCAGGACATCCTCGGCACCACCATGGTGCCGTACCAGGGCGAGGTCTTCGACTTCGGCTCGAAGTTCGACCGCCTGTCCATGGTCGATGCCATCCTCAAGTACAACCCCGAGCTGACCCGCGAGCAGCTCTGGGACTACGACCAGGCCGCCGCCGTGGTGCGCAGCAAGCTGAAGATGGACGTCAAGTCGATCTGGGGCATCGGCAAGCTGCACACGCTGATCTTCGAGGAAACCGTCGAGACGCAGCTGCGTCAGCCGACCTTCATCACCGAATATCCGGCCGAAGTGTCGCCGCTGGCCCGCCGCAACGACGACAACGAGTTCATCACCGATCGTTTCGAGTTCTTCATCGGCGGCCGCGAGATCGCCAACGGCTTCTCCGAGCTCAACGACCCGGAAGACCAGGCCGAGCGCTTCATGCAGCAGGTGCGCGAGAAGGATGCCGGCGACGACGAAGCCATGCATTACGACGCCGATTACATCCGCGCGCTCGAGTACGGCCTGCCGCCGACGGCGGGCGAGGGCATCGGCATCGACCGTCTGGTCATGCTGTTTACCGACTCGCCGTCGATCCGCGATGTCATCCTGTTTCCGCACATGCGCCCTGAGGTCTGAGTCATTTCTACGGAAAGGTAGAAAACTGTCATTGCAGGCATGACTTATTGCCGGAATGGCTCGACAAAAGATGTAACGGATGACTTACAATCCGCCAGTTTGCACGGGGCCCAAAATGGCGCCGTGCGTGTGGCTGTTGTCCCAATCCGGGGCAGACGGCAGTAATAGAAGAGGACGGACCATGCAGATTGGTATCCCTGCGGAAACTCTGGCCGGCGAGACTCGTGTCGCCGCAACACCGGAGACCGTGAAAAAGTATGTGGCCATGGGCCTGGAAGTTGTCGTGCAGGCCGGTGCCGGCCTTGCTGCCAGCTGTACCGATGCCGCCTATGAGGCTGCCGGTGCCAAGATCGCGGCAAGCGCTGCTGAAACCCTGGCCAACGCCGATTACGTGCTCAAGGTGGCTGCTCCTACCGCCGAAGAAGCCGCTCTCGCCAAGCAGGGCGCCATTGTGCTCGCCGCTTTCGCGCCGCACGCCAACCCGCATTTCGATGCCTATGCCGCCAAGGGTCTGACCTGCGTGGCCATGGAGCTGATTCCGCGTATCACCCGCGCGCAGAGCTCCGACATCCTGTCCTCGCAGGCCAACCTGGCCGGCTACAAGGCCGTGCTGCTGGCAGCCAACGAATATGCCGGTCTCTTCCCGATGATGATGACCGCTGCCGGCACCATCAAGCCGGCCCGCATCGTCATTCTCGGTGTCGGCGTCGCCGGTCTCCAGGCCATCGCCACCGGCAAGCGTCTCGGCGCTGTCGTTGAAGCCTCCGACCTGCGTCCGACCACCAAGGAGCAGGTCGAATCGCTGGGCGGTCGCTGGCTCGACGTGCCGATGTCCGACGAAGAGAAGGCCAAGGCCCTCGGCACCGGCGGTTACGCCTGGACGCCGTCGCCGGAATACATCCGCGATCAGGCCGCTGTCGTCGACAAGGCCGTGTCCAACGCCAACATCGTCATCACCACCGCCCAGATTCCGGGCCGCAAGGCTCCGGTGCTGGTCAAGGCTGAAACCGTCGCCAAGATGAAGCCGGGTTCGGTCATCGTCGACATGGCCGTCGGCACTGGCGGCAACGTCGAAGGCTCGGCCCTGGATCAGACCGTGATCACCGAGAACGGCGTGCGCATCGTCGGCATCGGCAACATCCCGGCACTGGTGGCCACCGAGGCCTCCGCACTCTATGCCCGCAACATGCTCAACTTCCTCGCGCCCATGCACGACAAGGAAAAGAAGGAGCTGGTGCTGGCCCGTGAAGATGACATGGTCAAGCCGACGCTGGTCGTCGATGCCGGCACCATCATCTACAAGAAGCCGAATTGATCGGGAGCCCTGAAATGGATCAAGTCATCAACGTCACCCAGGTGACCGAAGTCATCGAGCACGCCAGCAATGTCGCGCCGTTCGTCAGCGTCTTCACCGTCTTTGTTCTCGCGATCTTCGTCGGCTACTACGTGGTCTGGAGCGTCACCCCGGCGCTGCACACCCCGCTCATGGCCGTCACCAATGCCGTCTCCGGCATCATTGTCGTCGGCGCCATGCTGCAGGCCGTGACCTTTGACGGTCAGATCACCCTGACCACCGTTCTCGGCGCTGTCGCCGTCCTTCTTGCCAGCATCAACATCTTCGGCGGCTTCGCGGTCACCGAACGCATGCTCGACATGTTCAAGAAGAAGAAGTAAGGAGCCGATTCGATGGAAAACTTCGCGCAATACGCGGACTGGGCCTACCTGGTTGGCGCCATCCTCTTCATCGTGACCCTGCGTGGCCTGTCCGGTCCGAAGACCGCGATCATGGGCAACCGCTACGGCATGTTCGGCATGGCTCTGGCCATCCTGACCACGTTTTTCCTGGCACCGAGCCCGGCCCTCGGCCTCATCATCGGCGCCATGGCGCTGGGTGCCGTGATCGGCATCAAGCGTGCCCGTTCGGTGCCGATGACGCAGATGCCGGAAACGGTCGCCATGATGCACTCGCTGGTCGGTCTCGCCGCCGTGCTCATCGCCATCGCGGCCGTGTTCAACCCGCATGCCCACCATGACTCCCTGCACCGCTTCGAGCTGTTCGTGGGTTGCTTCGTTGGTGCCGTCACCTTCACCGCTTCGGTGATCGCCTGGGGCAAGCTGTCCGCCAAGCTCGGCGCCAAGCCGCTCAAGGGCGTCTGGGTGAAGCCGGTGCAGGCCACGCTGTTCCTCGCCATGGTCGGCTTCGGCGTGCACTACTTCATGACCGAGTCGATCGAGTCGTTCCTGATCATGACCGCCATCGCGCTCGTGTTCGGCTACTTCTGGATCGCGCCGATCGGTGGTGGCGACATGCCGGTCGTGGTCTCGCTGCTGAACTCGCTGTCGGGCTGGGCTGCTGCCGGCATCGGCTTCACGCTCAACAACTCCATGCTCATCATCGCCGGTTCGCTGGTGGGTTCGTCGGGTGCCATCCTGTCGTACATCATGTGCAACGCCATGAACCGTTCGCTGCTGAACGTGCTCTTCGGCGGCTTCGGCACCGCGGCTGCTGCTGCCGGTGGCGATGGCGACGGCAAGGAAAAGAACTACAAGTCCGGTTCGGCTGAAGATGCTGCCTTCATGATGGCGAATGCCGACTCCGTGGTGATCGTGCCCGGTTACGGTCTGGCCCAGGCTCGTGCCCAGAACGCCGTCAAGGAACTGGCCACCGTGCTCAAGGAGCAGGGCGTCACCGTGCGCTACGCCATCCACCCGGTGGCCGGCCGCATGCCGGGTCACATGAACGTGCTGCTGGCCGAAGCCGACGTGCCGTACGAAGACGTCTGCGAAATGGACGAGATCAACAGCGATTTCGCGTCCACCGACGTGGTCCTGGTGATCGGCGCCAACGACGTCGTCAACCCGGCCGCCAAGGATGACCCGAGCTCGCCGATCTACGGCATGCCCATCCTCGAAGCTCATCGCGCCCGTACCGTCATGATCATCAAGCGCTCCATGGCCACCGGTTACGCCGGCCTCGACAACGACCTGTTCTATCTCGACAAGAGCATGATGGTCTTTGGCGATGCCAAGAAGGTCCTGGAAGAGATGGTCAAGGGTGTCACCGGCGGCGGCCACTAAGCCAGCCTGTGTCCCTGTGAAAAGGCCGCCTGACGCAAGTCAGGCGGCCTTTTCGTTTCTGCGTGATGTGATTTCGCTACGTGCAGCGGAGAGAGGCCTGGAGACAGCCTCAGGTGCGCTTGCTGCGACGCAGCATCATGGCCAGGCCGGTGCTCACGGCGAGCAGGCCCATGCTCGCGGTCACGGTCACCAGCGAGCCGTAGCCGGCGCAGTTGAGGCCGCTGCTGTCGCAGAGTCCGGCCGGAGCGGTGATCGGCTCGTTGGAGTAGATGCAGGTGATGTAGAACAGCTTGCCGGGCTCTTCCGGGTAGCCGTGATGCTTGCGCAGACGCTTGCGCAGGCGGGCCAGCAGCGGATCCTGCTCGGTGCGTGCGAGGTCTTCCACGGCCAGGCGTGTCGGGTCGATCTTGCCGCCGGCGGCGCCGCAGACCACCAGCACGTTGCGGTGCCGGCGCGCGTGCAGGGCCAGCGTCAGCTTGGCCTTGGCGTCATCGCAGCAGTCGAAGATCATGTCCGGCTGCGGGTCCAGCAGCTGCGGCGCATTCTCTCGTGTCAGATAGTCATCGATCACCGTCACCACGGCGCGCGGATTGATGTCGCGTATGCGTTCGGCCAGCACCTCGGCCTTGCCGCGGCCGAAGTTCGTGCTCAGCGCCTGCAGCTGCCGGTTCACGTTGGATGCCACCACGACATCAAGATCGACCAGGGTGATGCGGCCTATGCCGTTGCGCGCCAGTGCCTCGGCGACCCAGGAGCCGACGCCGCCAAGACCGACCACGAAGGCGTGCGCGAGCTGGAAGCGGGCGAGGGCGGCATCGCCATAGACGCGGGCGACGCCGGCGAAGCGGCGGTCGTATTCGTCATCAGGCGAGTCGTGAGGGGCTGGCAGCGGGTTCATGTCTGGTCGTCATCCGACGCTTCGTATTCAGGAGCTCCGTATCCGGAGGCCCGCGCATTATACGCGCGGGTCTCCGCATGCGGGTGCCTTCAGAGGCTGTCGTGACCGTCGCGCAGTTCGGCCACCGGCGGTGCCATGAGCAGGTACATCACCGGTGTCACCAGGCGCGCCAGGAAGGTCGACGAGATCAGGCCGCCAATGATGACCCAGGCCAGTGGCGAGTACAGCGGCGAGCCTTGCAGGGCCAGCGGCATGAGGCCGCCGATGGCGGTCAGCGAGGTCAGCAGAATGGGCAGGAAGCGGATCTCGCCGGCCTCCTGGATAGCCTCCATCAGGCTGCGTCCCTGCTGGCGCAACTGGTTGGTGAAGTCGACCAGCAGGATGGAGTTCTTGATCTCGATGCCGACCAGCGCGATGAAGCCGATCATGGCGGTGAACGAGATCGACAGGCCAGCCAGGAAGAGCGCGATCAGGCCACCCATGATGCCGAGCGGAATCACGCCGGCGACGATGGCCGTGCTCTTGAAGCTGCCAAACTCCAGGATGAGCACGGCGAGAATGCCGAAGACCGCGACCAGCGCCGCCGTTTCTATGCCGCCGAAGCTTTCCTGGCGTGCCTCGACCTGGCCGGCGACCTTGTAGCGGTAGCCGTCCGGCCACTTCATCTGATCCATCTTCCTGACCAGCTGGGCGGTGACCTTTTCGGTGTTGAAGCCATCCTGGACATAGGCCGTCACGGTCACCGCGCGCTGACGCTGGTAATGCGGAATCTTGTTCGGCGCCGACACGAAGGCCGGCGTTGCCAGCTGGCCGAGCGGAACGGCGGCGCCGCTGGCGCTGCTCAGGTAGATGCGGTCGAGGCTGTCGAGGCGGGCATGACCCTGTTCCAGCGGCAGGCGCAGGCGGATGTCGAACTCGTCACCATCGGGCTCGCGGAACTTGCCTATGCTTTCGCCGGCGATAGCCAGGCGTGCGGTGCGGTCGACCTCCTGCGAGCTGATGCCGTAGAGCGAGGCCTTGGTGGTGTCTATGCCGAGGTCGATGTCGGTGCGCAGCAGGCGGGCCGGATTGACCACGTCGCGGGTGCCGGGAAGGGTGTGGATGAGGCTTTCGATCTGCAGCGCGATGCGGCGCAGCTCATCGATCTCCGGGCCGATGATGCGGATGGCGATGGGCGCGTCTATGGGCGGGCCGTTCTCGAACGGCTTGACGATGATGCGCGCGCCCGGATAGTCGGCGAACTGCTTGCGCAGACGCTGGTAGAAGGCCGGCGTCTTGTCGTTGTCATAGCCATGCAGCTGCACATAGAGGTCGCCGACATTGGCGCGTGTCTCGCGCGGGAAGACGTTGTAGAAGATGCGCGGATTGCCGCGTCCGGCGTTGGCGAACACGCCCTCGACCTCGGGCGCCTTGAGCAGGACCTGCTCGACATGGCGGACGGCGCGATCGGTCTCTTCCAGCGAGCTGCCATCCGGCGTCTCCACGCTGACCATGAATTCCGGCACGTCGGCATTCGGGAACAGGCTGACGCCCAGTTGCGGTACCAGCAGCAGTGTCGCGGCAAAGGCGGTGGCCGCCATGCCCAGGGTCTTGCGCGGATGCGTCAGCGCCCATTGCAGCAGCGGGCGGTAGACGGTGTGGATGCCGCGCATGACGGCCTGCAGCAGCTTGTTGCCCTCCGGCTCCTCGTTTGGCGACAGCCAGCGGCTGGCCAGGAAGGGAATGATGGTGAACGACACCAGCAGCGAGGCCAGCACGGTGTAGGCCACCGCTGCCGGCAGCGAGCGGATGAACTTGCCGGCGCCCTCGGGCAGGAAGAACAGCGGCAGGAAGGCGAAGAGCAGGGTGGCGGTGCAGCCGAGCACGGCCAGATAGATCTGGCTGGTGGCCTTGATGGCGGCCTGCGTGCGGCTGTAGCCCTGACGCAGGAAGCGCGCAATGTTCTCGACCACGACAATGGAGTCATCGACCAGCAGGCCCAGGGCCAGCACGAAGCCGGCAATCGACAGCTGGTTGAGCGAGAAGCCGCTGAAGTAGAGCAGGGCCATGCCGACCGACATCGACAGCGGGATCGAGACCATGACCACGCCGGCGGCGCGCAGACCCAGCGGCAGCAGTGTCAGCAGCACCAGCCCGATGGCAATGGCGAAATCGCTGGCGAGGCGACCGAGGCGGGCATCGACGTTGCGCGACTGGTCGAAGCCGACTTCCAGGCGGTAATCCGGCGACAGCGTCTTGCGGAAAGCATCGACTTCCTTCATGAGCCCGTCGCGCACACTGAAGATGTTCTGGTTGTCCTTCTGACTGGCGGTGATGAACAGCGCCTGACGCCCCTGGTAGCGCGTACGGTGGGTTTCCTCGGCATAGTCCCAGCGGATGTCGGCGACTTCCTTCAGACGCAGCACCTGCGAGCCGGTGCTGGCGATGACGGTGTTGCCGATCTCCTCCAGACTCTTGAAGCTGCCAGTGGTGCGAATGTTGAAGCGGCGACTGCCGGCTTCTATGGCGCCACCGGGAATGTTGGCGTTCTCGCCCTGCAGGATCTGGGCGACGCGGCTGGCCGGCACCTGGTACTGCGCCAGACGCGCCAGGTTCAGCGAGACCTGCACCTCGGCTTCGGGCAGACCCCAGAGCTCGATATCACGCACTCCCTTGACCTGCTCCAGGCGGTCCTGCAGACGCATGGCCAGCTCGCGCATGGCGCGCGGCGAGCCGTTGGGACCCACCAGCGCCATCTGCATGATGTTGACCAGGCCCGGGCTGGCCTTGATGACCTCCAGCGAGCGCAGATCGGCGGGCAGGCTGGCGCGTGCCGCGTTGATTTCGCGCAGGGCCTCGTCGTACTTCTTCTCGGGGTCCTTGCTCCAGTCGAATTCGACGCGCACCACAGCCAGGCCATCCTCGCTGTCGCTCCAGACGTTCTTGACGTCATCAATGCGGTTGAGGGCGTCCTCCAGCGGATCGGCGACCAGTTTCTCCATGTCCGCCGGATCGGCGCCGGGATAGACCGCGACCACGGTCACCACCGGAATGGGGAAGGTCGGGTCCTCGCCACGGGGAATGTTGTTCCAGGTATGCCAGCCGAGCGCGGCGAGCAGGGAGAACATGACCAGGGTGAACTGGAAGTTGCGTACCGAGAAGGCTGCCAGGCGCATGTCGTGCTCCTCAGCGCAGGATGCGCACGGGCATGCCGGGGTTCAGCCAGGCCGCGCCCTCGCTGACCACACGCTCGCCCGGCTGCAGGCCGGCGACGATCTCGACGCGATCATTCTCTATGCGGCCGACCGTGACGGCGCGGCGCATGGCCTTGTTGTCGCTGCCGATCACGTAAATGGAGGCATGGCTGCCGTTGCCTTCGAGCACGGCGCCCAGCGGCACGGTGATGCGGCGGTCGCCGCTGGCGTGCGGCGTGATGGCCGCCTCGCCGACCTGACCGCTGATGTAGCGCAGGCCGGGCATGGCCGGCAGGCCGAGCTTGACGGTCACGGTGCCGGTGCGGGGGTCGCTGGCCGCGCCCATCTCGCGCACCGTGCCGGCAATGACCTGGTCGGGATAGGCATTGAGGCGGATCTCGGCGCTGTCACCGATTCCGACCTGAGTGGCAGCCTTGTCATTGAGGCCGACGCGCAGCACCCAGCCCAGATCGTCGCGGCTGACCACCAGAATCGGTGCTCCCGGTGCGGCCAGTTCGCGCGGCTCGGCCAGACGCTGGAGCACGACGCCATTGCCGGGTGCGGTGATGGTGGCGTGCTGGCGGTTGAAGCTGGCGGTGGCCAGGGCGGCCTCGGCCAGCGCGACCTGGGTGCGCGCATCCTGGCTGACCTGTTCGGCGATCACGCCCATCTTGAACAGTTTCTCGGCGCGGTCGCGGTCGCGACGGGCCTTGGCCAGACTCTCGCTGGCCTGGCGCACCTGGGCGTCGATCTCGGTATTGTCCAGAGTGGCCAGAACCTGGCCACGGCTGACCCGGGCGCCGGCCTCGACGTTGATGCCGCGAATCACGCCGCCGGTCTTGAAGCCCAGTCGCGCCTCTTCCTGGCTGCCGACCACGCCAGTAGCCAGCAGGCGTGCCTGGCCGCTGTCGGCACCGGCGCTGATGACACGTACCGGCTGCACGGGTGCGGGCTCCGGCTGGCGGGACTCGGAGCAGGCGCTCAGCGCAGCCAGCAGCGGCAGTATGACGAGACAGGAACGTGCAGGAGAGCGCAGCATGGTGTCAGCCCGGACAGTGACTTTATAGTCTCGAGACAATAACATACTCGTCGGTATGTTCCAGTGCCGAATGCCGCCGAAGCGACGGCCAGCCCTGTGCTGGCGTCGGGCGGCGGAGCCGGAAAACAACACGTGTCATCAGGGGATTGAACATGAAGATCTGGGCGGCGTTATGCCTGTTGCTGCTGGGAGGGCTGGCGCAGGCCGGCGAATGGGAGCTGCAGAGCAGTCGGGATGGCATCTCGGTCTATACCGCCGACATTCCCGGCCAGGACCTGCGTGCCTTCCGCGGCGTCACCACGCTGGCGGCACCGATGAAGTCGGTGGTGGCCTTGCTCGCCGACACCAGCAACATGCCGAACTGGTTCTATCACATGAAGGCGGCGCGCGAGCTTGATCTGGGTAGTCAGGAGACCTATCGCTATCTGGTCATCGCCGGCATCTGGCCGGTCAGTGACCGTGATGCCGTGGTCAGGGTCAGCTCCGTGCAGCAGGCGGATGGCAGCATCGTGATGACCGCGATCGGCCAGCCTGACAAGTATCCCAGGCAGTCCTGCTGCGTGCGCATTCCGCGCATGGAGTCGTCGTGGACGGTGAAGGCCGTGGACGCCGGTCATACCGAGGTCATGCTCACCACCAAGTCGCATCCGGGTGGCGCGCTGCCGCTGTGGATCGCCAATCTGGTGGCCACCGATATGCCGCGCAAGACTCTGGTGGCCCTGCGCGGCGAAGTGCGCAAGCCGGCCTATGCCAATGTCGATGTGCAGGGTTCGGCGAGCTCACGCGAGTTCATCGCGCGCTTCCGCTTCTGAGGTGGCTGCGGGGGAGGGCGTCAGCTCAGCTGCCGCCCCAGGGGCAGGACATGATGAACGGGTCGAAGAGCTGGCCCAGATAGAGGCGGTCGCCGACCAGCTGTGCGCTGCTCACGGCATTGATGTTCTGGCCGCTGTCCTGAAAGATGACGGTGCTGGTCTGGGTCTGGGGGTCGACCTCGAAGACCTCGGTGCGCGCGTGCGACTTCTGGCGCTGCCAGTGCAGGCCGAGGCCGATCAGCGACGGGTAGGCGGTGGCCAGCAGATGTCCGTTCGGTCCCGGGCTGAGGCCGTCGATCAGCGACAGGCTGGTGACCTGGACGCCCTGGCCGAGACTGCCGTCCGGGCGCCGGGTATAGCGCATCAGGCCTTCGCCGATGGTCTGCGAAACCCAGACGGTGCGATCCTTGATATAGATGCCGTTGGCGATGGCCAGCTCGCTGGCCGCCACCTTCCAGCCGACTCCCGGACGATAGACCACGACATTGGCCTTGCGCTGCAGGAACAGCCATTCGACGATGCTGGCGCCATCGAGGCGTTCGTTGGTGACGTAGATGTCGCCGTTGTCGGCCAGCGCGACATCGTTGGGCGCGCTCAGCAGGGGCGTGGTCAGCTGCTGCTGGAAGCGCAGCGTCTCGCCGATGACCTCGTAGACCATCAGGCTGTGCTGGTCGCTGACCAGTTCGCGATCATGGCTGATCACGTACAGCCACCAGCGGCCGTTGCGGTTGACCAGATCCATGCCGTGCGGACGCAGACGGAAGCCTTCCGGCTCGCCGATGCGGGTCATAACGACCATCTGGTTGTTGGACGGGGTGTAGACGTAGATGTCGCCGGAGCGGGAGAAGTTGCGGCGATCGTGGCTGGATATGAGCAGGCGCAGCGGCGAGCCGGGCTGCACTACCATGTCGTCGGGGCCGGGGCCGGTGGCGATGCGCTGGCAACTGCTGGCGGTGATCGGCTCGGCTGCTGCCAGGCCTGCCGACGACAGCGTCAGCGACAGGAGCAGGGCAAGTGAGCGCAGCAGTCTTGGGGGCACAGTCTGTTCCGTGGCAGACAGGGGCTCGCGTGACAAGCCCGGAAACTGCCTCACAACTTACTGATTCCGGGCCGATTTTTCCAGACTTTGCAGACGAGCGGTCTTGAGCTGGATGAGTCGCTCGGCATCGGCGCCTTGCGCTTCCAGCGCCGTGATGCGCGAGCTCAGATCGGCATTCTCGGCGCTCAACGCATCCACCGATTCCTGGGTCAGTGTCAGCTTCTCGGCCGCGCTGGCGCCGGCCGGGAGGGGCAGCGCCTCGCTGTGGCTGGCAGCCTGTTCGGACTGCCACCAGAACGAGGCGGTGGCAACCACCGCAACCAGTGCCAGCAGGGCGAGTACGCGTCGTGACATGGGGTTTTACCAGGCCAGTGCGCCACCGGTCTGATACTCGGTGACACGGGTTTCGAAGAAGTTCTTTTCCTTGCGCAGGTCCATGATCTCGGACATCCACGGGAAGGGATTCTTGACACCCGGGAACTGCTCCGGCAGACCAAGCTGGACGAAACGACGGTTGGCGATGAACTGCAGGTATTCCTCCATCATGGCCGCGTTCATGCCGAGCACGCCGCGCGGCATGGTGTCGCGCGCGTATTCGATTTCCAGCTGCGTGCCTTCGAGAATCA
This sequence comes from Perlucidibaca sp., assembly GCA_023265995.1. Taxonomy (GTDB): domain Bacteria; phylum Pseudomonadota; class Gammaproteobacteria; order Pseudomonadales; family Moraxellaceae; genus Perlucidibaca. The sequence goes on along the minus strand of JAHFSA010000002.1, from coordinate 478,848 downwards.
TCTGGGTGACTTCCTGCTGGAAGGCCTTGGTCCACAGATGCGGGTTCTCGATCTTGATCTGGTTGATCACGTCGATGCCGAAGTTCACGTGCATGGACTCGTCGCGCAGGATGTACTGGAACTGCTCGGCGACGCCGGTCATCTTGTTGCGGCGGCCCATGGACAGGATCTGGGTGAAGCCGCAGTAGAAGAACATGCCTTCGAGCACGCAGTAGAACGCGATCAGGTTGCGCAGCAGGCGCTGGTCGGCGTCCGGCGTGCCGGTCTTGAAGGTCGGGTCGCTCAGCGACTGCGTGTACTTCAGGCCCCAGGCGGCCTTGCGGGCCACGCTCTGGACTTCGCGGTACATGTTGAAGACTTCACCCTCATCAATGCCCAGCGACTGGATGCAGTACTGGTAGGCATGGGTGTGGATGGCCTCTTCAAAGGCCTGGCGCAGCAGATACTGGCGGCATTCCGGATTGGTGATGTGGCGATACAGGGCCAGCACCAGGTTGTTCGCCACCAGCGAGTCGGCGGTGGAGAAGAAGCCCAGCGAACGCATCACGATCAGGCGCTCGTCCGGCGTCAGCTGGCCGTCGCCGGACTTCCACATGGACACGTCCTTGGACATGTTCACTTCCTGCGGCATCCAGTGGTTGGCGCAGCCGTCGAGATACTTCTGCCAGGCCCATTCGTACTTGAACGGCACCAGCTGGTTGAGGTCGGCGCGGCAGTTGATCATGCGCTTGTCGTCGACCTGGATGCGGCCGGCACCCATTTCCAGCTCTTCCAGGCCGGGAGCCACGTCGAGCGCGGCGAGGGCGGCGGCGGCGCGCTCATGCGCCGAGCCTTCCTCGGCCACGCGTGCTTCGCTGCTGACGCGCTGGATGGCGGCGTCGACTATGGCAGCAGGAGCGTCAAGTCCACGAACGGCAGGTCCTGCTGCGGCTGCCGGAGCAGATACCACTGCTGGTGCCGGCGCAGCTGCTGCGAGCGCAGCTGCCGGCGCAGTTCCTGTCGGCGCAGGCGGTGCTTTCGGGGCGGGTTTTTCGTCTGCATTGAAATCGTCCCAGCTGATCATGTCTCGTCTCCTCTCGGGCCGCCGCTTACTGGCAGGCCTCGCAATCCGGGTTGTCGATCGAGCAGGCCAGCGGAATCGGGGCTGCTTCCACCATTTCCTCGATCTGTGCCTTCACCGCGTTCAGCGCGCCGTCGGAGACGGTCGACTTCTCGGCGGCGGTGGCGCCCATGGCGCGCAGGTAATAGGTGGTCTTGAGACCACGGTACCACGCCATGCGATAGGTGATGTCGAGCTTCTTGCCCGAGGCTTCGGCGATGTACAGGTTGAGCGACTGGGCCTGGTCGATCCACTTCTGGCGACGCGCGCCCGAGTCCACCAGCCAGCGCGGTTCGATCTCGAAGGCGGTGGCGTAGATGGCCTTCATGTCGGCCGGAATGCGCTCGAGCTTCTGCACCGAACCCTCGTAGTACTTGAGGTCGTTGACCATGACCGCATCCCACAGGCCGCGAGCCTTGAGCTCGTGCACCAGGTAGGGGTTGACCACGGTGAACTCGCCCGACAGGTTCGATTTCACGTACAGGTTCTGATAGGTCGGCTCGATCGACTGCGACACGCCGCAGATGTTCGAGATGGTCGCGGTCGGGGCGATGGCCATGACGTTGGAGTTGCGCATGCCGACGGTCTTCACCTGCTCGCGCAGCGTGGCCCAGTCCAGGGTCTGGCTGAAGTCGACTTCGACATACTGCGGGCCGCGGTGTTCGGCGATGGCCCAGAGCGAGTCGATCGGCAGGATGCCGCGGCTCCACAGCGAGCCGTCGAAGCTGGAGTAGCGGCCGCGCTCGGCGGCGAGCTCGCTGGAGGCTTCGATGGCGTAGTAGCTGATGGCTTCCATGGAGCGGTCGGCGAAGACCACGGCGTCATTGCTGGCATAGGCCAGCTTCTGCACGTAGAGCGCATCCTGGAAGCCCATGATGCCGAGGCCGACCGGGCGGTGACGCAGGTTCGAGGTCTCGGCGGCCTTGACCGCGTAGTAGTTGATGTCGATGACGTTGTCGAGCATGCGCACGGCGGTGCGCACGGTGCGACGCAGCTTGACCTGGTCGAGGCCGGCTTCGGTGACGTGATTGACCAGGTTGACCGAGCCCAGGTTGCAGACCGCGATCTCGTCCTTGCTGGTGTTCAGCGTGATTTCCGTGCACAGGTTCGACGAGTGCACGACACCGACGTGCTGCTGCGGCGAGCGCAGGTTGCAGACGTCCTTGAAGGTGATCCACGGATGGCCGGTCTCGAACAGCATCGAGAGCATCTTGCGCCACAGATCCTGGGCCTGGACGCGCTTGTACAGACGCATCTGGCCGTTGTCGCACATGGTTTCGTATTCGGTGTAGCGCTGTTCGAAGGCGCGACCGTAGAGGTCGTGCAGATCGGGCACGTCGGACGGCGAGAACAGGGTCCAGGGACCGTTGTCGAAGACGCGCTTCATGAACAGGTCGGGCACCCAGTTGGCGGTGTTCATGTCGTGCGTGCGGCGACGGTCATCGCCGGTGTTCTTGCGCAGTTCGACGAACTCCTCGATGTCGAGGTGCCAGGTTTCCAGGTAGGCGCAGACCGCGCCCTTGCGCTTGCCGCCCTGGTTGACCGCGACGGCGGTGTCGTTGGCGACCTTGAGGAAGGGCACCACGCCCTGCGACTTGCCGTTGGTGCCCTTGATGTAGGCACCGAGGGCGCGCACCGGGGTCCAGTCGTTGCCGAGACCGCCGGCCCACTTGGACAGCATGGCGTTGTCCTGGATGGCGCCGTAGATACCGTGCAGGTCATCGGGAACGGTGGTCAGGTAGCACGACGACAGCTGCGGACGCAGGGTGCCGGCGTTGAACAGGGTCGGCGTCGAGGCCATGTAGTCGAAGCTCGACATGAGGTCGTAGAACTCGATGGCATGGGCTTCGCGATCGCCTTCCTCGCGCAGGGCCAGGCCCATGGCGACACGCATGAAGAACACCTGCGGCAGCTCGAAGCGGATGTCGTTGCTGTGCAGGAAGTAGCGGTCGTACAAGGTCTGCAGGCCGAGATAGGTGAACTGGAAGTCGCGTTCCGGCTTCAGCGCGGCGCCGAGGCGGGCGAGGTCGTAGTTGGCCAGGGCCGGATCCAGCAGTTCGAGCTCGATGCCGCGCTTGATGTAGACCGGCAGCGCCTGCGGGTAGAACTGGGACATTTCGGCCTGGGTGGCGCTTTCGGCGATGCCCATGAAGGACAGGCCTTCGGTGCGCAGGTGGTCGAGCAGCAGGCGGGCAGTGACGTAGGTGTAGTTCGGTTCCTGCTCGAGCATGACGCGGGCGCACATGACCAGGACGTTGTTGATGTCGGCTTCGCGGGCACCGTCGTAGAGGTTGCGCAGGGTGTCTTCGACAATGGCGGTCGCTTCGACGCCGGTCAGGCCTTCGCAGGCGTTGATGACCAGGCCTTCGAGGCGGCCGAGGTCGAGCAGCTCGCGGCTGCCGTCGGCCTTCAGCACATGCAGCGTCGGGTGGTGACGGGTGGCGGCCGGAGCGTCGACATCACGGGCGCGTGAGCGCTCGTCACGGTAGATCACGTAGGAGCGGGCGATCTTCTGCTCGCCCGAGCGCATCAGGGCGAGTTCGACCTGATCCTGGATTTCCTCGATGTGCACCATGCCGCCGGTCGGCATGCGGCGCTTGAAGGTGCCGCTGACCATGGTGGTGAGCTGCGCCACGGTTTCGTGGATGCGGCTGGAGCTGGCGGCGGCACTGCCCTCGACGGCAAGGAAGGCCTTGCTGATGGCGAGTGCGATCTTGCTGTCGTCATAGCCGACCACGGTGCCGTTGCGCTTGATGACGCGCAGCTGGCCGGGGGCTGTGGCCTGCAGGTTGTCGGCAGCCTTGGGAGTGGTGGTGCTGGCTTCGGCAAAGATATCGGTTTGCATGAGGTCCTCTGCGCGCTGGGACGCCCCGTGGGGTGTCATCTCGAATGACCGGTTTTTGATCGGTCACGTACTATATGTTGTGTTTTGTGCAGCAGCTGGGGGCTGCTGGTGCGGCGCTGTTCCGTCGGAATGCGGCCGTCGTTTTCATGTGCATAACTATGGCAGTTTCAAAGTATCTGTCCAGCCTTTTTTTCACGCCGACACCACATCTTGTGCTTGTGCCTGTGGTCGTACTACAAGATAGCCGATTCCTGTGGAGCGAACAAATGCCCGATCTGTGGATAAGTTGTGGGTGACCAGTGGACTAAACTGGGGATGAAACGGACTTTTTCACAGCCATCAGACACTTGCGTGAAAATACTAGATATAGTGTTGTGGCGGATTGTTAACGTGCTGCTTGGGTGGAGCCGGGCATATCCCGTATGATGTCAGCCACACGCCTGAGCAGGCGCCAAGAATAAGACCGGCAGCGCATGCATCGCTGCAGCAGAAAAAGAGGGAGCATGTGAATGGCATCTCATGAAGCGCCGCCGCGGATCCTGATCGTCGAAGATGATCAACGCCTGGCTGAACTGACCCAGGAGTACCTGATTCGCAACGGTCTGGAAGTCAGCATCGAGGGTGATGGCCAGCGTGCCATCCGCCGCATCATCGACGAGCAGCCCGATCTGGTCGTTCTCGACATCATGCTGCCTGGCGCCGACGGTCTCACCGTCTGCCGCGAAGTCCGCAGCCAGTATCATCAGCCCATCATCATGCTGACCGCCCGTACCGATGACATGGATCAGGTCCTCGGTCTGGAAATGGGTGCCGACGACTATGTGCCCAAGCCGGTGCAGCCGCGCGTCCTGCTGGCCCGCATCCGCGCCCAGCTGCGCCGTGGCGAGACCAGTGACAGCACTGGCGCGCAACGCCTGACTTTCGGCGAGCTGGTGATCGACAACGGCGCCCGTTCGGTGACGCTGACCGGCAGCCCGGTCGACTTCACCAGCGCTGAATACGACCTGCTCTGGCTGCTGGCCTCCCATGCCGGCAAGACGCTGTCGCGCGAGGACATCTTCTCCAAGCTGCGCGGCATCGAGTACGACGGTCAGGACCGTTCGATCGACGTGCGCATTTCGCGCATCCGTCCCAAGATCGGCGATGACCCGGACAGCCCGCGCATCATCAAGACCGTACGCAGCAAGGGCTACCTGTTCGTTAAAGACAGCGGCAACGGCTAATGCTCCGGGTGTTCCGGCCCAAGAGCATATTTGTCAGCATCTACGGCGGCATCCTGCTGGTCGTCATCACGGTCAGCCTCTGCACCTACGGCGTGCTGCGCTACGTCAACGCCGAGCGGGCGCAGAACTACACCGAGCGCATGTCCACTGCGCTCTTTCATATCACCGCCATCGCGGTGGCGCGTCAGGACGAGCCCAATCGCGAGCTCTGGCTGCAGGATGCCGCGCAGCTGCTGGGTGCGCCGCTGCGGCTGCTGACGGAACTGCCCTTCCAGCCGACACGGCGCGAGCAGGCCCGGCTGGATCAGGGCTATGCCGTGGTGCGTCTGGGCACGACGCTGGAGTCCAGCCGCGTATTCATTCGCGTGCCCCTGCCGGGCAAGTCGCTCTACATCGCCTCTGAAATGGCCGGCTTCGGCGAGCAGCAGGCTCGTGCCGCGGCCAACTTCTATCTCGAGGACCTGGCCAACTATCCGGGGCAGGAAAGCGTACGCCTGCATACGCTGTCGCCCTTTGTCGGCTTTCCCATGGCGCTGCTGCCGGAAGATACCGTCCGGCTCGATCGCGACCAGCGCCTGCGTCTGAGCCAGGACGAGGTGGTGGTGACATTCCGCGAGCTGTCCTCGGCCGGACGCTCCTCCATCACCGTGATCGCGCCGAGCCAGTCCGATCCCGGCAAGCTGCTGGTGCTGGGGCCTTTCGACCTGTTCGAGCGCCTGCCGACGCAATGGCTGCTGCTGGCATCGGTGCTGGCGCTGCTGTTCATCACGCTGGGGGCGTATGTGGTCATTCATGCGCTCGAGGTCAAGCTGCTGGCGGTCGAAGGCACGGTGCAGCGTCTGCGCGAGGGCGACCTGTCGGCACGTGCGCAGGTCAACAGCTCGGATGAGCTGGGCCGCCTGGCTGAAACCCTGAATCAGATGGCCGGCCATATCCAGCGTCTGCTCGATTCCCAGCGCGAGCTCACCCAGGCGGTTTCGCACGAACTGAGAACGCCGCTGGCGCGACTGCGCTTCGGCATGGAGATGATGGCCGAGTCTCCCGATGCCGAAGATCGCATGGGTCAGCTCGAGCTGCTGGACGAGGACATCGGCCAGCTCAATCAGCTGATCGACGAGATCCTGACCTATGCCAACCTGGAGCAGGGCAGGCCGGTGCTGGACTTCGAGCAGGTCGATGCCACCGAACTGCTGGCGCGCATTCAGCGTGAAACCGATGCCCTGCGCAAGCCGGTGCGCCTGCAGACCGAGGCCGAGCCGGGGCTGGTGGTGGAGGCGGTGCCGCGCTATCTCCATCGCACCATCCAGAATCTGGTCGGCAATGGCCAGCGTTATGCCAGCACCCTGGTGCGGGTCAGCCTTTCCGAGGCTGCCGGCTGGGCGATACTGGTGGTCGAGGATGATGGTCCGGGCATTCCCGAGGAAAGCCGGGCCCGCATTTTCGAGCCCTTTACCCGTCTCGATGACAGCCGCACGCGCAGCACTGGCGGCTATGGCCTCGGTCTGTCCATTGTCAGTCGCATTGCCTTCTGGTTCGGCGGCACCATCCAGGTCACGCGCAGCGAGGAGCTGGGTGGTGCCCGCTTTGTCATGCGCTGGCCGGCCCAGCGCCATCCCGGCATGTGACCCGATTACATATGTTTACATTGATCTGACAAATGTTGACTTGTCGTGCAAGTCGATCTGTTCGAATCTGAGTCAACGATCAATGACTTTGTACGTCTTGTTATTTACACAGCTCAGAACCGGTGTGTTCATGGTCATTAAGGCTCGCATGATGCGGGCCTTTTTTTTGTGTAGGGATTTCCCTACAACCCCTGTCAGCATTTCCCGAAATTATTGAACGTTTGTGTCGGTATGCACTGTGCTGCATTGCATATCCTCATGAATTGGATATGTTTATTGATCGATCAGGCAGTTTTGACCCTTGACGATAATGCTTGCCGTGGCAATCAGAAGCGCTAGATTTGGAAGCGAGCCAAGACGGCGGGTCGCAGGACGCGGCCAGTGCTGCAAGGATCGCGGCGACAGGAAGCAGGGAATGGATGCCTTGTCTCAAGGATGAGGAAAAGGATGCCAAGGATCGCAGGATGCATCGGTATCGATATGAAAAAGGGGCCTTGCGGCCCCTTTTTTGTTTTCACGCCAGTGCTGGCGGCAATCAGCCATTTCCGGTCCTGCCGAATCGACAGGACAGCGGAAGTCGGTTGATCAGCGTTCCAGATACTGCATCTTGCCCTTCACGCCATCCCATTCCTTGCCATCGGCCGGACGTTCACCGATCTGGGTGATGTTCGGCCAGACTTCGGCGAGCTCGGCGTTGAGCTTGATGAACGGCTTCTGATCGGCCGGCACTTCGTCTTCCGAGAAAATGGCATTGGCCGGGCATTCCGGTTCGCAGAGGGCGCAGTCGATGCACTCGTCCGGATGAATCACCAGAAAGTTCGGACCTTCATAGAAGCAGTCCACCGGGCAGACCTCGACACAGTCCTGGTATTTGCACTTGATGCAGTTTTCGGTAACGACGAAAGCCATGTTTGAAAGACCCCAAAAGCCCGTTTCAGATCGGCGGCTAGTCTAATCCCGCAGTGTTAGTCTGGCAATTGAAGAGTCCTGCTGACGAGCATCAGCAGGACTGATCAATCGCCATTCACAACAATTTCTTCAGCGCATAGAGCAGTTCGTGCGCCTGCCGTGGTGTCAGCCCGTCGGGATCGACGTCGCGCAGGTGCAATTCGACCTCGCTCGGGCTGCGCGTGGCGAACAGGTCGGGTTGCGGACTCGGCTCGGGCTGACGCGCAGCCCGGCCGCGAGCGCTGGCGACTGGGCCTGCCGGCTGGGCGGCCGCGCTCACGCTCTGCAGTTCCAGCTGCTGCAGCTTCTGTCGTGCCGCCGTGATGACGGCCTGCGGGATGCCGGCGAGCTGGGCGACCTGGAGACCGTAGCTCTGGCTGGCCGGTCCTTCCTTGACGCTGTGCAGGAAGACCACGCGACCGTCATGCTCGACCGCCGACAGATGGACGTTGGCGACACCATCGAGCTGGTCGGCGAGTGCGGTGAGCTCGAAGTAGTGGGTGGCGAACAGGGTCAGGGCACGCTTCTCTCCGGCCAGATAGTCGGCGCAGGCCCAGGCCAGCGAGAGGCCGTCGAAGGTGCTGGTGCCGCGCCCGATCTCGTCCATGATGACCAGGCTCTCGGGTGTGGCGTTGTGCAGGATGTTGGCGGCCTCGGTCATTTCCACCATGAAGGTGGAGCGGCCGGAGGCGAGGTCGTCCGAGGAGCCGATGCGGGTGAAGATGCGGTCGACCGGGCCGATCACGGCTTCGCTCGCGGGCACATGGCTGCCGATGTGGGCGAGCAGCACGATGAGCGCGGTCTGGCGCATATAGGTCGATTTACCGCCCATGTTGGGGCCTGTGACGACCAGCATGCGACGTTCGTCAGCGAGTGTCAGGTCGTTGGCGGTGAAGGGCTGGCTGATCATGCGCTCGACCACCGGATGGCGGCCTCCGGCGATATGGATGCCGGCGGCGTCGACCAGCTGCGGGCAGACCCAGTTCAGCGTGTCGGCGCGCTCGCCCAGACAAGTCAGCACATCCAGTTCGGCCAGCGCTTCGCAGAGGTTCTGCAGGGGCTGCAGATCATCCAGCACGGTATCCAGCAGGTCTTCGTAGATCTGTTTTTCGCGTGCCAGCGCACGTGCCGAGGCCGACAACGCCTTGTCCTCGAAGGCCTTCAGCTCGGGTGTGATGTAGCGCTCGGCGTTCTTCAGGGTCTGGCGTCGTATGAAGTGCGCCGGGGCTTGTTCGGCCTGCGCGCGGGACAGCTCGAAGTAATAGCCGCTGACACGGTTGTAACCGATCTTGAGGCCGGCAATGCCGCTGCGCTCGCGTTCCTGTGCTTCCAGTGCCAGCAGATAGTCGCCGGCATTGCTGCTGATGCCGCGCAGCTCGTCGAGCTCGGCATCGAAGCCTTCGGCAATGACGCCGCCGTCGCGCAGCACCACTGGCGGGGCCTCGACGATGGCGCGGCGCAGGGTCTCGGCCAGCGCCGGGAAGGGCCGTATGTGCTCGCGCAGTTCACGCAGGCGCAGGGACTCGCGCGGCAGCAGCCAGCCGCTCAGTGCCGGCTGCAGCGCGAGCAGGTCGCGCAGGCGGGCGAGGTCACGCGGGCGCGCGGTACGCAGAGCGATGCGCGAGAGAATGCGTTCGCCGTCACCAACGCTGCCGAGCCAGTCGCCGATGGCATCCCAGCCCTGTTCACCGAGCAGCTCGGCAATGGCCTGCTGGCGGGCTCGCAGCAGCTGGCGGTCGCGCACGGGCTGGTGCAGCCAGCGTCGCAGCAGGCGGCTGCCCATGGGCGAGCGGGTCTGATCGATGACGGCGGCCAGGGTGGCCTGGCTTTCGCCTTGCAGATTCTGGGTCAGCTCCAGATTGCGGCGCGTGGCGGCGTCCATCTGCAAGGTATCGCGGGCGTTGTCGACGCTGATGCCGCGCAGGTGCGGCAGAGCCGAGCGCTGGGTTTCGCGGGCATAGGCGAGGAGGGCGCCGGCAGCGGTGATGGCGGCCGGCATCTGTTCGCAACCATAGCCTTGCAGGTCGTGCACGTCGAACTGCTGGCAGAGCAGGCGGTGCGCGCTTTCCGGCTCGAAGTGCCAGGGCATGCGCGGGCGCAGGCCACGCACGCCGTCGAGCAGGTCACGCCAGGAGGCATCCTCGGGAAACAGCAGTTCGGCCGGGCTGAGGCGGGCCAGTTCAGCCTGCAGCAATTCCACCGAGGCCAGCTCCTGCACGCGGAAGCGGCCGCCGGCCATGTCCAGCGTGGCCAGGCCCCAGTTGCCGCGGAGGCTGCAGACCGCGGCCAGCAGGGTGTCGCGGCGCTCTTCCAGGAAGGCTTCATCGCTGACCGTGCCGGGCGTCACCACGCGCGCGACCTGACGCTCCATGGGGCCCTTCTGCGCGCCGGGCTCGCCGACCTGTTCGCAGACCACGACGGATTCGCCCTGGCGGATCAGGCGGCCGATGTAGTTCTCGGCGGCATGGTAGGGAATGCCGGCCATGGCGATGGGGTCGCCCGCGGACTTGCCGCGCTGGGTCAGCGTGATGTCGAGCAGGCGCGAGGCCTTGCGGGCATCATCGAAGAAGAGTTCGTAGAAGTCGCCCATGCGGTAGAACACCAGCTCGTGCGGGTGCTCGGCCTTGATGCGCAGATATTGCTGCATCATGGGAGTGTGGTCGGAAAGACTGTTCTCTATTGTGGTCAAGGCGATCGTTCTGCGTCTGTTGTCACTTGGTCGGGCCGGGCACCATCTTACTGGATTTGCTGCGGCTGTCGGCTAAGCTCGAATGAAGGCAGGTTATGCATCGAGGAGCCGCCGCATCATGGCCTTATCCTACAGATCGTTGGGCATTGATACGTCCTACGAGCATGTCATCTACATGCATGCCGAGTGTCATGTCTGCCACTCCGAAGGCTTTGCCGCGCAGACCCGGCTCGAGGTCAGGGCCAACGGCCGTTCGCTGATCGCCACGCTCAGCATCATCAATGGCGACCTGCTGCGCCAGGACCAGGTCGGTCTCAGTCTGGCGGCCGAGCACAGCCTCGGCTTGCAGACCGGTGATGCCGTCTATGTCACCCATGTGCCGGTGCTGGCCTCGGAGGGGCTGCTGCGCGCCAAGATCTTCGGCCAGCGCCTGGACCGGCCGGCCATGCAGGCGATCATCGCCGATGCCGTGTCCGGTCATCTCTCCGAGCTGCATCTGTCGGCGTTCGTCACGGCCTGCGCCGGAGACCGCCTCGACATCGACGAGATCGTGGCGCTGACCGAGGCCATGGTCGCTGTCGGCGAGCGCCTCGACTGGCCTTATGACGTGGTGGTCGACAAGCACTGCGTCGGCGGTCTGCCCGGCAACCGCACCACGCCCATCGTGGTGGCCATCGCCACCGCCTGCGGTCTGGTCATGCCTAAGACCTCGTCGCGCGCCATCACCTCGCCGGCAGGCACGGCCGACACCATGGAGGTGCTGACCAACGTCGATCTCGATATCGCCGCCATGCGCCGCGTGGTGAGCCAGACCGGCGGCTGTCTGGCCTGGGGCGGCGCCATGCTGCTGAGCCCGGCCGATGACATCCTGATCCGTGTCGAGCGCCCGCTCGATCTCGACAGCGACGGTCAGCTCATTGCCTCCATCCTGTCCAAGAAGATCGCCGCCGGTTCCAATCGCCTGCTCATCGATCTGCCGGTCGGGCCCTCGGCCAAGGTACGCAGCGTCGAGGCGGCGGAGCGGCTGGCGGCGCGCCTGGTGACCGTCGGCAAGGTGCTCGGTCTGCCGGTGCATCCTGTCATTACCGACGGCATGCAGCCGGTCGGGCGCGGCATAGGTCCGGCCCTGGAGGCGCGTGATGTGCTGCAGGTGCTGCGCAACGAGCCGCAGGCGCCGGCCGATCTGCGCGAGCGCGCCATCCTGCTCGCCGGCCGTTTGCTGGAGATCGGCGGGCGCACCACGGATGGCCGGCGTCTGGCCCGCGAGGTGCTTACCGATGGCCGCGCCTGGCGCCAGTTCCAGGTCATCTGCGAGGCGCAGGGCGGCCTGCGCGAGGTGCCCGCGCCGGTGCTGGTCCATGTCGTGACCGCCGAGCAGTGCGGCCATGTCGCCGGCATCGACAATCGCACGCTGGCACGCATCGCCAAGCTGGCCGGTGCGCCGCGTTCGGCGGTTGCCGGCCTCGACATGCATGTGCATGTCGGCGAGCGGGTGGAGGTGGGGCAGCCGCTGTTTTCCATACATGCCCAGGCGCCGGGCGAGCTGCGTTATGCGCAGGCCTTCCTGGCCACGCAGGTGCTGCCGATCCGGCTGGAGGAGCGCTGATGAAGCCCATGCTGCTGCTGGCCATGCCCGGCAACGAAAGCCATGCCATGGCCCTTGCCGCGCAGTTGCCGCAGGCACGCGCCGAGGTGCTGGCGCTGCATCGTTTTCCCGATGACGAGGTACTGGTGACCCTGCCGGATGTCGCTGACCTAGATGTCGTGCTGGTGTGCAGCCTGGATCATCCCGATGCCCTGCTGCTGCCCCTGCTGTTCGCGGCCGACGCGGCGCACGAACTGGGCGCGGCGCGTGTCGGTCTGGTGGCGCCGTATCTCTGCTACATGCGTCAGGACATGCGCTTCCATGCCGGCGAAGCGGTCACCTCGCGCAGCTTTGCCCGGCTGCTGTCGCGACATGTCGATTTTCTCGTCACCGTCGATCCGCACCTGCATCGCCATGCCTCGCTGGATGCCATCTATCAGGTTCCGGCGATCGCGGTGTCATCGGCGCCGGCCATCGCGCGCTGGATCAGCCGCGAGGTCACGCGGCCGGTGCTGGTGGGGCCGGACGAGGAAAGTGCGCAGTGGGTGGAGGCGATCGCGGCGCTGGCGCAGCTGCCGCATGCCGTGCTGCGCAAGATCCGTCATGACGATTTCCATGTCGAGGTATCGTTGCCCGATGCCGGGCGCTGGCAGGGGCATGTGCCGGTGCTGGTCGATGACATCGTGTCGAGCGCGCACACCCTCATCGCGGCCGCCGGCAGCCTGCGCCAGGCGGGCCTGCCGGAGCCTGTCTGCGTGGCCGTGCATGGCCTCTTTGCCGGGCCCGCCTTCGCCGAGCTGCAGGCCGCCGGTGTCGCCGGCATCGTCACCTGCAACACCGTGGCTCATGCCAGCAATGCCATCGATGTCCTGCCCGAGATCGCCGACGCCCTGACCGCCTTGCGCTGATCAGTCCAGCTCGAACTCGTCGCCCTGTTCCGGTGCCAGTGCCGGCCAGCCCATTTCATGCACCAGCTTCTGGCGCAGGCTGTCGGAGGCGATGGGCTCGCCGTGGGTGATGAAGGTCTGTCGTGGCGCCCGCAACGGCTGCAGCCAGTGCATCAGCTCCTGATAGTCGGCATGCGCCGAGAGGTCGTCGAGCTGTTCGATGCGGCAATGGATGCTGACGTCCATGCCGTACATGCGCAGGTGATCGGCTCCGTTGAGCAGGGCATAGCCACGTGTGCCGGCGGCCTGGTAGCCGGTGATGACCAGGGTGTTTCGGCTGTCACCGCCGAAGCTCTGCAGGTGGTGCAGAATGCGGCCGCCATTGAGCATGCCGGCACCGGCAATGATGATCTTGGGATAGCGTATCTGCGTCAGTTCGCGGGACTCGTCGCCGGTCCTGACCTGGGTGATGCGGGCCGCCATGGCGCGGCATTGTCCGCTGTCGAGCCGGTGCTCCTCGCTGTGGCGCAGGAGCACGTCGGCGACATCTATGGCCATGGGGCTGTCGAGGTAGATCGGCAGGTCGGGAATTTCATGCGCCGCCATCATCTCGCTGAGCAGATAGGTCATGGCCTGGGCGCGACCGACGGCGAAGGCCGGGATCATCAGCGTGCCGCCATGCGCGACGGTGTCACGGACGATGCCGGCGAGTTTCTCGCGCGTGTTGTCGCTGCCATGCAGGCGGTCGCCGTAGGTCGATTCCAGCACCAGGTAATCGCTGTCGCGCAGGGCATGAGGTGGTCTCATGATGAGGTCGTTCGGCCGTCCGACATCACCGCTGAAGGTCAGCGAGGTGCTGCCCTTGTCCACGCGCACGCAGGCCGAGCCGAGAATGTGGCCGGCCGGACTCAGGCTGATGGTGAGGGGGCCGATGCGGAACGGCTTGTCGAAGTCGACGGTGCGGAACTGGGTCATGACCTTGCGGGCATCCTCGATCGTGTACAGCGGCTCTGCCGGATGGTGCTTGCTGTAGCCATGACGGTTGGCGTGGCGAGCATCCTCCTCCTGCAGGTGCGCGCTGTCGGCCAGCAGGATGTCGGCGAGCTCCCGCGTCGCCGCCGTGCATAAGATGTGACCGTGAAAGCCCTCGCGCATGAAGCGGGGCAGATAGCCGGAGTGATCAAGGTGGGCATGGGTCAGCACGACGGCATCTATGCTGGCGGGGTCGACCGGGAACGGCTTCCAGTTGCGGCTGCGGATGCTTTTGATGCCCTGGAACAGGCCGCAGTCCACCAGCAGCCGCGTGCCCTGTTCCTGGATCAGATAGCGCGAGCCGGTAACGGTGCCGGCAGCACCCAAAAAACGGATCTTCATGGCATCTCCCCGGCTGGCAGGCGCAGCAGCGGCAATGGATCCTGACGTCCCTGCAAGGCGGCCAGCTCGTTGTCGTCGAGCAGGGAGGACAGCGCCAGGCCATGCATGTCGGCCAGGCGCTCGAGAACATGCAGCCAGGAGCAGCGGTTGGCGTAGAGCATGCCGGCCACGTCGAGTGTGCCGCCGCGATTGATGTAACCGAGTCCCTGCAGGCGGTTGTCGCCGGCCAGGGCTTGCAGCAGGCCGAGCAGGGGCTCGGGGCGCGAATGACTGACCAGCAGGCGGCTGCAACGCGGCATGCCGGCGCTGGCGGCCGGGCCGGCGAGCAGTCTGCGCGCAACCTCGGGGGCTGCCGCAGCGGCCTCCAGCGTGTCACGCGGCTGGCGGAAGCGGCCGGGTTCGAGCACGGCGATCAGGGCGGCGTCGTGCCCGCGCGCGCGCAGGCGCTGCCAGGCCTTGCGGCATTCGCCCAGCTGCCAGGAGCCGATGGCGATCAGTTGCAGCGGGGCCTGGTCATGGCCGGCGATCAGCAAGGCGCCATCATCGACCAGACGGGTCGCCTGCTCCGCATCGAGCACGACCGGCAGGGCGTTCTTGGGAACGATGAGGGCATGGATCTCGCCGCGACGGCGGCAGCTGTCCTGCAGGCAGGCGAGGGCGCTGTTGGCATCGACTGGAAAGCGCACCACGGCGGTATCGGACATTTCACCGAGCAGGGCCTCGCACAGGCTCGGATCCTGATGCGACTGCTCGTTCTTGCCGTTCTCCCAGGTGTGCGAGGTCAGCAGCAGCGGTACGGCCAGCCATTGTGGCGGCTGGCCATGTTCCTTCTGATGACGCGCGAAGATGATTTCCTGGCGCAGCGCACCGAGCATCTTGACGGCAAAGGCTTCGTAGCTGACGACCAGATTGATGCCGCCCTTGTTGGCCAGGGCGGCGCTGACCACGGCCTCTTCGTTGAGTGCGGTGATGATGCAGCCATCCAGCGCCTCGGCGACGCCGGGCTCGGGGTTGAGGGCGCGATGACGGAAGCGCGCCAGGGTCTCGCTCATGCGGTTGCTGGCGAGCTCGTCGGGATTGCCTATGCGCACGCGATGCCTCGGGTTGGCGGCACTGATCTGACAGAACAGATGATCGATGGCGGCCATGGGCGAGACCATCGCAGCCTTTGCCTGCCACTCGGGCGTGACTGGCGTCAGGGCGGGGACAGCCCGGCGGGTGAGGGCGTGATCGCGCTCCAGTGGGCGGCGGTCCTGTTCATGCCGGCTGAACTGCTGCCGCAGGGTGGCCAGCATGTCGGGCGGCACATGCAGCCGCGCCGCGCCCTGGTTGAACTCGGCCAGCGCGGCGTCATCACGCGAGGGATTGCCGGACAGCGGCAGATTGTGCGCGCGATTGAGGCCGGCGCCCGGAAAGCCGAAGCCCTTGATGCAGTCGGCGATGATGTAGTGCAGCGGCACCGGGTACGGGTTGTCGCCGGCCTTGACGGCATCCAGCGTGGCGCTCTGGCGCTCCTCGGCCAGCCAGACGGCCCAGGCATGGGCGGCCGGGTCGTGGCCGTCAATGGTGACCGGATCGAAGCCGTTGAGGCGCAGATGCTCGGCCAGCCAGACCGCGCCCCCCTGCTGGGCGACACTGGTGCGCTGTTCGATGCGACGGCCATTGGCGATCATGACCGGCGTCACGAAGCCGCAGTCCTCGGCTCGCCACCAGCGCGCGGCCCAGTCGCTGCCGCGTTGTTCCTCCCAGGCGCCATCGCTGAGAAAGGCCACCAGGCGTTCGCCCGGCAGTGGCATGTGCACGTACTGCAGCTCGGTGAAGCCGAGGTAGCCGCCCTCGCTGATGCCGCCGGCGCTGTGCACATTGACATGGCTGCCCAGCGGCGAGGCCGGACGGCCATCCGCCGTGATGGCATAGCTGTAGAAGTCCTCGACGAAGCGGCTCAGGCCGGCGTCGCTGATGTCGTAGCGCTTGCCGTGCTCGGGCGTGGTGTTGCCGATCAGCAGGTTGCAGGCATCGATGGCCGCCACGCAGTGGCCCTGGCCCATGACCCAGCCACGCGTGCAGCGCGTCAGGGCGTTGATGGCGAGGTAGCCGACATAAGCCGGGACCATGTTGAGCGCACCGCCGGTGTGACCCTGCGGATCAGGCTTGCAGTCATCGGCGGTCAGCGCGCGGCCATCGAGACTGACGCGGCGGGCGTAGGTCATGTGCACGCTCAGCCACATGCCGGCGCAGGCCAGCCGGTCGGCCGCCATCAGCTGCTCGAAAGCGGCACGCCGGCTGGCGACCAGGCCACGCTGCTCCAGCGTGCTGACCATGTCGAAGATGCGGACCTGGGTGAGGTCGCTGTGACGGATCACGCCGTAGCCTTCGGCCCAGGCGGCGAAGACTTCGTCGTGATGACGGCAGTCGCGGGCGCGACTGGCGATCTGGGCCTGCTGCCAGGCCTGCGGGTTGTCGAAGGTCATGCGGTCCCCGGCAAGAGAGGAGCGATACCTTCTGTATATCACCGCGCCGGCATGCCTCCCAGACACAGATACTGCAGTTCCAGATATTCGGCGATGCCGTGGCGGGAGCCTTCGCGCCCGAAGCCGGACTCCTTCATGCCGCCGAATGGCGCCATCTCGTTGGAAATGATGCCTTCATTGATGCCGACCATGCCGTATTCCAGGCGTTCGGCGATCGACCACACGCGTTTCAGGTCGCGCCCGTAAAGATAGGCGGCGAGGCCGGCCGGCACGGCGTTGGCGAGACGCACGGCCTCGTCGTCGTCGCGGATGCGGATCAGCGGTGCCACCGGCCCGAAGCTTTCCTCGACCGCGATGGGCATGTCGTTGCCGACCTCGGTGAGCACGGTCGGCGCGTAGTAGCCACCGCCGAGGGCGTGACGGCTGCCGCCGATGCGGCAGTGCGCGCCGGCGGCGAGCGTGGCCTCGACCAGGCGTTCGACCTTGGCAACGGCGGCGGCATTGATCAGCGGGCCGATCTGGGTGCCGTCGTCGAGTCCGTTGCCGACCTTGAATGCGGCGACAGCGCTGGCGAGCTTGTCGGCGAAGGCATCGTAGACACGCTCGTGGACCAGGAAGCGGTTGGCGCAGACACAGGTCTGGCCGGCGTTGCGATACTTCGAGGCGAGCGCGCCGGCGACGGCGGCATCGAGGTCGGCGTCATCGAGCACGATGAAGGGCGCATTGCCGCCAAGCTCCAGCGACAGGCGCTTGACGGTGCCGGCGCAGGCCGCCATCAGGCGCTTGCCGACGGCGGTGGAGCCGGTGAAGGAGAGCTTGCGCACAGCCGGATTGCTGGTCAGCTCGTCGCCAACGGCAGCCGGGCGCGATGTGGTGATGATGTTGAGCACGCCGGCCGGAATGCCTGCTTCCTGCGCCAGTGCCGCCAGCGCCAGCGCGCACAGCGGTGTCGCCTCCGCCGGCTTGACCACCGAAGTGCAGCCGGCGGCGAGGGCGGGCGCGACCTTGCGCGTGATCATGGCGACCGGAAAGTTCCAGGGCGTGATGGCGGCGGTGACGCCTACCGGCTGCTGCAGCACGACGATGCGCCTGTCGCCGGTCGGCGCCGGAATGGTTTCGCCGTAGACGCGCTTGCCTTCCTCTGCGAACCACTCGATGAACGAGGCGCCGTAGGCCACTTCGCCGCGCGCCTCGGCCAGCGGCTTGCCCTGCTCGCAGGTCATCAGCCGGGCCAGGTCTTCCTGATGCGCCAGCACCAGGTCATGCCAGCGCCGCAGCAGGCGCGAGCGCTCCTTGGCGGCGAGCGCGCGCCAGGCCGGCAGCGCGGCTTCGGCGGCGGCGATGGCGGCACGGGTTTCCTCGCCACCCATGTCCGGCACCTCGGCGATCACCTCGCCGGTGGCCGGATTGCGGATGGCATGACGGGCGCCATCAAGGGCGTCGCGCCATTCGCCGTTGATGAAGGCCTGCTGGCGCAGCAGCGGGTTGTGGGCTGGCATGGCGGTGTCTCTCAGGGCTGCAGGCAGGCAAGGGCGGCGCGGGTGGCATCCGGGATGGCCACGGACTTGCCGCTGGCACGGTCGACATAGACATGCACGAAATGGCCGGCGGCGGCGATCTGCGTGTCTTCGTTGCGGAACAGGCCGACCTCGTAGCGCACGCTGCGGCTGCCGAGCTGGGCGACACGGATGCCGGCATGCACGGTGTCGGGAAAGGCGATGGGTGCGAAGTACTGGCACTGGGTCTCGACCACGAAGCCGACGGTGGTACCGGCATGGATGTCGAGCACGCCGGCATCGATCAGATAGCGGTTCACCGCGGTGTCGAAGTAGCTGTAGTAATTGACGTTGTTGACGTGACCGTAGATGTCGTTGTCCATCCAGCGCGTGGGGATGGCCAGGAAATGCTTGAAGTCGCCGCGTGTCTGTTCTTTCAGTGACATGCTCGGATCCGGATCAGTAGACGGAACGGTAGATGGCCAGCGCGTCGCCGTGGCTGACCTCGCGCGGGTTGTTGATCAGCAGGCGCTGCACCGCCATGGCGTCGCGCGCGAGCATGTCGAGATCGCTTTCGGGCACGCCGTGCTCACGCAGGCTGCGCGCGAAGGGCATCTCGGCGACCAGGCCCTTCATGCGTGCGATGAAGGCCTGCGAGGCGACATCGTCATCCTGGCTGGCGCCGGCATGGAGGTGGCGTTCGAGCTCGGCATACTGGCGTGCCGCGGCCGGCCGGTTGAAGGCCAGCACCGGTGCCAGCACGAGCGCATTGGTCAGGCCGTGCGGCAGGTGGTAGTGGCCGCCGAGCGGATAGGCGAGGGCGTGCACGGCGGCCACCGGCGCATTGGCGAAGGCCATGCCGGCGAACAGCGAGCCCATCAGCATGGCTTCGCGGGCAACGGCATCGCGACCGTCGGCCAGCACCAGGCGGATGTTGTCGTGCAGCGCCTTCAGCGCCTGCAGCGCGAGGGCGTCGGACAGCGGGTTCTTCTTGTGCCGGCTGGTGTAGGCCTCGATGGCATGCACCATGGCATCGATTCCGGTCATGGCGGTGATGTGCGGCGGCAGGCCCAGGGTCAGCTCGCTGTCGAGCACGGCGATGTCCGGGTACAGGCAGCTCGACACCACACCCTTCTTTTCATCCGTCGGCGTGGTCAGGATGGAAATGGGTGTGACCTCGGAGCCGGTGCCGGCCGTGGTCGGCACCTGGATCAGCGGCAGGCGCGGGCCCCTGGCGAGGCCGACGCCATAGATGTCAGGCAGGGCCTGCGGCGTGCGCGCGAGCAGTGCGACCAGCTTGGCGGTATCCATGGAGCTGCCGCCGCCGAAACCGATGACGGCATCGGCGCCGGCGCTGACAGCGGCCGCCACGGCCGCCTCGACGCTGGCTTCGGGCGGGTCGGCGAGGACATCGCTGAACAGGGTGTGGCGCAGGCCGGCTGACTCGAGTCCGGCAATGGCGCCGGCGAGCAGGCCGCTGTCGAGCAGGAAGCGGTCGGTGACGACAAAGACGTGATGCGCGCCCAGCCCGGCCGCGAGTTCGCCGAGCTGGCTGGCGGCGCCACGGGCACAGACGATGCGCGGCGCGGTCTCGAAGACGAAGCCGGTCATTGCAGGCAGGCCTCGTAGACGCGGCGCGAGATATCCGGCGTGACCGCCTGGCGTTCGCCGAGCTTGACCATGCCGTGCGCCTCGAGCTGGCTGACCAGATGATCGATGGCTTCGGCGCCTATGCCGTAGGCCGAGAGTCGTGTCGGCACCTGCATGCGCTCGAAGAAGTCGCGTGTCTTCATGATGGCGGCGCTGATGCGGCTGTCGTCGTCAGCGCCGTCACCGGTCGGGCCGATGCCCCAGACACGCTCGGCATATTGCAGCAGCTTGTCGCGCTTGGCCTCGCGGCGCTCCTCGAGCATGGCCGGCAGCACGATGGCCAGGGTCTGGGCGTGATCGAGGCCGTGCGCGGCGGTGAGCTCGTGACCGAGCATGTGCGTGGCCCAGTCCTGCGGCACGCCGGCGCCGATGAGACCGTTGAGCGCCTGGCTGGCGGCCCACATGAGGTTGGCGCGGACATCGACATCGTCGGGCTGGCTGAGCGCCTTCGGGCCTTCCTCTATGAGGGTGAGCAGGATGCCCTCGGCGAAGCGATCCTGGATCTTGCCGTTGACCGGATAGGTCAGGTACTGCTCGACGACATGAACAAAGGCGTCGACGACACCATTGCTGACCTGGCGCACGGGCAGGGTCAGCGTCTTGGCCGGGTCCATGATGGCGAAGCGCGGGAACATCAGGGGGCTGCTGAAGGCGGTCTTGGCATGCGTGGCGAGATGCGTCAGCACGCCGCCATTGTTGGTTTCCGAGCCGGTGGCGGCGAGCGTCACCACCACGCCCAGCGGCAGCGCCTGCTTCACGCAGCGGCCGCGGGTCCTGAGGATGTCCATGGCATCGCCGTCGTGGCAGGCGGCAGCGGCAAGGAACTTGCTGCCATCCATGACCGAGCCGCCGCCAACGGCGAGAATGAAGTCGATGTTCTCGGCGCGCACCACGTCGAGGGCGCGCATCATGGTCTCGAAACTGGGGTTGGGCTCGATGCCGCCGAACTCGAAGACGGTCTGGCCGGAGAGCGCGGCCTTGACCTCGTCCAGCGTGCCGGTGGTCCTGATGCTGCCACCGCCATAGGTGATCAGGACACGGCTGCCGGCCGGAACTTCCTTGCCGAGCCCGGCAATGCTGCCGGTACCGAAGACGACCTTGACCGGATTGCGATAACTGAAGTTGAGCATGATGCCGCCTGCCGTCGGGGGCTCGCGCCGGTGTCGGAGGGGCGCGGGCGATGCCTTCTTTTATGTGTCGACGGCCTACGCAGGGAGAGGTTGGCCGACTACACTCCGGGTCGGAGCATACTGTCTTTGGAGGACTCATGTCCCCCTCTACAAACCCGCATGGCGAGTCCGTGACCATGCAGTCTGAAATCACCCGATTGGCGGCCGGACTGGGCGCCGCGCTGCTGGCTGGTGGGCGCCAGGTGACCACGGCGGAGTCCTGCACGGCCGGCGGCATTGCCGAGGCCATCACCCGCATTGCCGGCAGCTCGCGCTGGTTCGGTCAGGGCTGGGTGACCTACAGCAACGCGGCCAAGACGTCGCAGCTGGGTGTCGGCAGCTTCACGCTGAAACGCCATGGTGCGGTCAGCGAGCCGGTGGTGCGCGCCATGGCCGCAGGCGCCCGCGAACGAGCCGGAGCTGACTGGGCGGTGGCGGTCAGCGGCATTGCCGGGCCCGATGGCGGCTCTGCGGAAAAGCCGGTGGGACTGGTCTGGTTCGCCTGGGCCGGCCCCGCCGGTGTCGAAGCGGAGTCGGTGGTTTTTCCCGGTGATCGCGCCGAGGTCAGGGAGCGGACCGTGCATCACGCCCTGTCCGGACTTTTTTCCCGGGTGGGCGCTGGCGAAGCCGAAACCCCTGTGCCATAATACTGTACGAAAGGACAGCTAGTTGCTGTCCTGCCTTTTTCCGGACACCAGTCCGCACACCCTGCCGCGAGGAAGCGCCGATGAACGAAAACAAGCAAAAGGCCCTGAATGCTGCGCTTGCGCAGATCGAAAAGCAGTTCGGCAAGGGCTCGGTCATGCGCCTGGGCGATCAGCCGGCCAAGGGCGTCATTCCTGCCATTTCGACCGGCTCGCTCGGCCTCGACATCGCACTCGGCATTGGTGGCCTGCCCAAGGGCCGCATCGTGGAAATCTACGGTCCGGAATCCTCCGGCAAGACCACGCTGACCCTGCAGGTGATCGCAGCCTGCCAGCGCGCCGGCGGCACGGCAGCCTTCGTCGACGCCGAACACGCGCTCGATCCCAACTATGCCGCCAAGCTCGGCGTCAATGTCGACGATCTGCTGGTGTCGCAGCCGGATACCGGTGAGCAGGCGCTGGAAATCACCGACATGCTGGTGCGCTCCAACTCGGTGGACATCATCGTGGTCGACTCGGTGGCGGCGCTGACTCCGCGTGCCGAAATCGAAGGTGAAATGGGCGACATGCATGTCGGTCTGCAGGCGCGTCTCATGTCGCAGGCCCTGCGCAAGATCACCGGCAACATCAATCGCTCCAACTGCCTGGTCATCTTCATCAACCAGATCCGCATGAAGATCGGCGTCATGTTCGGCAATCCGGAAACCACCACGGGCGGCAATGCCCTCAAGTTCTATGCCTCCGTGCGTCTGGACATCCGTCGCATCGGCGCGGTCAAGGAAGGCGAGGAAGTGGTCGGCTCCGAGACTCGCGTCAAGGTCGTCAAGAACAAGGTGGCTCCGCCGTTCAAGGAAGCCGAGTTCCAGATCCTCTACGGCCAGGGCATCAATCGCCAGGGCGAGATCATTGATCTGGGCGTCAAACTCGGTCTGGTCGACAAGTCGGGTGCCTGGTATGCCTATCAGGGCAGCAAGGTCGGTCAGGGCAAGGGCAATGCCTGCAAGTTCCTGCTGGAAAACCCGGACGTGTCGAAAACCATCGAAAGCCAGATCCGCGACCAGCTGATCGGTCCGGTCGGTCCGCTGCCGGAAGACGCTGATGAAGGTGTATACGAAGAAGCGGGCTTCTAAGTCCGCTGACGGCGAGGAGGGGGCGGTTGTCGAGCCCCTCACCGCCGAGCAGCTCTGGAGCCGGGTGCTGGCCTGGCAGGCCCGGCGCGAGCACAGTCGCGCCGAGCTTGAAGCCAGGTTGCGCCAGATCGATGCAGATGAAGCACTGATCGAGTCAACTTTGGCGAGACTCGCCGAACTTGGTCTGCAAAATGATGATCGCTTCGCCGAGTCCCTGGTGCGCGGCCAGCTGCAGCGTGGCCGTGGTCAGCGCATGATTCGTCAGACTCTGCAGCAGCGTGGCATCGCGCCAGACCATCCGGCGCTGGCGGAACAGACGGAAAGCGTCGACTGGGTGGAGCAGGCGCGTCAGTTGCTGTTGCGCCGTTTCGGCGAGCCGCTGTCGAGCGAAGCCAGAGACAAGGCTCGTCAGGTCCGCTTTCTGCAATACCGTGGTTTTTCATTGGGTCAGGCGCTGGCTGCCATCCAGGCTCTGGCTTCGGGTCATGTCGCCGACGACTAGTCGGCAGGCACTTGAATTCCCGGAAGAAGTACTGCTAACCATTCCTATCTGTCGCTATAATCTCCGGTCTTTTGCATCAGATGCGCCCGGTTCCCTGCATGGACAGGGGTGCCGACAGGTCGGAGTTGTTCATGAAAAGCGCTGAAATCCGCGAAGCCTTTCTTCGTTTCTTCGAGCAGAAGGGGCACACCCGTGTCGCCTCCAGCTCCCTGGTGCCCGCGGACGATCCGACGCTGCTGTTCACCAACGCCGGCATGAACCAGTTCAAGGACTGCTTCCTCGGTCTCGACAAGCGCGCCTATACCCGTGCCGCTTCCTCGCAGAAGTGTGTGCGCGCCGGTGGCAAGCACAACGATCTTGAAAATGTCGGCTATACCGCGCGCCACCATACCTTCTTCGAAATGCTGGGCAACTTCAGCTTCGGCGATTATTTCAAGCGCGATGCCATCAACTACGCCTGGGAGTTCCTGACCTCGCCGCAGTGGCTGAACATCCCCAGGGACAAGCTCACGGTCACGGTCTACGCCAGCGATGACGAGGCCTTCGGCATCTGGCAGAACGAGATCGGCGTGCCGGCCGAGCGCATCATCCGCATCGGCGACAACAAGGGCGCGCCCTATGCCTCGGACAACTTCTGGGCCATGGGCGACACCGGCCCCTGCGGTCCCTGCACCGAGATCTTCTACGACCACGGCGCCGACATCGCTGGTGGCCCGCCGGGTTCCCCGGACGAGGATGGCGATCGCTTCATCGAGATCTGGAACAACGTCTTCATGCAGTTCAACCGCACGGCGGATGGCGTCCTGCATCCGCTGCCGGCCCCCAGCGTCGACACCGGCATGGGTCTGGAGCGCATCTCGGCGGTCATGCAGCATGTCCACGCCAACTACGAGATCGACCTCTTCCAGGCGCTGCTGAAGTCGGCCGCCGAGGCCATTGGCTGCGCCAACGAAGGTCAGGCCTCGCTCAAGGTCGTCGCCGACCACATCCGTTCCTGCTCCTTCCTGGTCGCCGACGGCGTGGTGCCGTCCAACGAAGGTCGTGGCTATGTGCTGCGCCGCATCATTCGTCGCGCCTGCCGTCACGGCAACAAGCTCGGCGCCACCGGCAGCTTCTTCTACAAGGTCGTGCCGGCACTGGTTGCCGAAATGGGCGTCGCCTATCCCGAGCTGGTCGCACAGCAGGCCCAGATCGCGCGCGTGCTGCAGCAGGAAGAAGAGCAGTTCGCGCGTACCCTGGATCAGGGTCTGCGCATTCTCGACCAGGATCTGGCCGGCCTGCAGGGCACGGTGATTCCGGGCGAGACCGTGTTCCGCCTCTACGATACCTACGGCTTTCCGGTCGACCTCACCGGCGACATCGCCCGCGAGCGCGGCCTGACGCTGGATCACGACGGCTTTGAAGCCGCCATGAACGCCCAGCGCGAGCGCGCCCGTGCCAGCTCGCGCTTTGATCTCGACTACAACAGCTTGATCAAGCTCGACGGCGAAACCCGTTTCCTCGGTTATGACGTCACCGCGGCGGCAGCTGTCGTGCGCGCGATCTATCGCGACGGCCAGTCTGTCGATGCCGCCCATGATGGCGAGCAGGTCGCTGTCATCCTCGATCAGACGCCGTTCTACGGCGAGTCCGGTGGTCAGGCTGGCGACACCGGCTACCTCCGCGCGACGGCCGGCACGGTCGAAGTGCGCGATACCACCAAGGCTGGCGCCCATCATCTGCACCAGGCCGTGATCACCGCCGGCAGCCTCAGGGTTGGCGACAGTGTCAGCGCCGAGGTGCGTGCCGATCTGCGCGCCGCCACGGCCCGCAATCACTCCGCCACCCATCTGCTGCATGCCGCCCTGCGCGAGATTCTCGGCACCCATGTGCAGCAGAAGGGCTCGCTGGTCTGTGCCGACTACCTGCGCTTCGACTTCTCGCATCCGGAAGCCATTCCGGCCGAAGCCCTGCGCCGCATCGAGGCCCGTGTGAATGGCCAGGTTCTCGCCAACACGACGGTGCAGACCGATGTCACCGACATCGACACGGCGCGCGCCAAGGGCGCCATGGCGCTGTTCGGCGAGAAGTATGGCGATGTCGTGCGCGTGCTCAGCATGGGCAATGACGGTTTCTCGGTCGAGCTCTGCGGCGGCACCCATGTCGCCCGCACCGGCGATATCGGCCTGCTGCGCATCACCTCGGAAGGCGGTGTCGCGGCTGGTGTCCGTCGCATCGAGGCGCGTACCGGCGAAGGTGCCCTGGCCTGGCTGAACGAGGGCGAACAGGCGCTGGCCGAGATCGCCGAGTCGGTCAAGGGCAATCGTGATTCGGTGTCGGGCAAGGTGCGTCAGCTGCTTGATCGCCAGCGTGACCTGGAGAAGGAGCTGGATCGTCTCAAGCTCAAGCTGGCGGCATCGGCCGGTGCCGATCTGGCCAGCCAGGCCGTGACCATCGGTGGCGCCCAGGTGCTGGCGGCCAAGCTCGACGGCGTCGATGCCAAGGCCCTGCGCGATACCGTCGATCAGCTGCGCAACAAGCTGGGCTCGGCGATCGTGTTGCTGTCCAGCGTGGCTGACGGCAAGGTCAGCCTGGTGGCGGGCGTCAGCCCGGACCTGGTCGGCAAGGTCAAGGCCGGCGAGCTGGTCAGCTTTGTCGCCCAGCAGGTCGGCGGCAAGGGCGGTGGTCGCCCGGACATGGCCATGGCGGGTGGCAGCGATGTCGCCGCATTGCCGCAGGCTCTGGCCTCGGTGAACGGATTTGTCAGCGAGCGTCTGGCCTGAGGCTGGCGCTGGCAGGAACTATGCACAGGCTCGTGACGAGCCGACAGAAAAACGGACAGAAACATGGCACTGATTGTTCAAAAGTACGGTGGTACTTCGGTGGGTTCGCCCGAGCGCATCCAGGCAGTGGCCGAGCGCGTCAAGCGCTGGCATGACCAGGGCCACGACATTGTCGTCGTGGTTTCCGCCATGAGTGGCGAGACCAATCGCCTGCTCGGCCTGGCCAAGGCCATCACGCCGGACCCGGATCCGCGCGAGCTGGATGTCATGGTTTCCACCGGCGAGCAGGTGACCATTGCCCTGCTGGCAATGGCGTTGATGAAGATCGGCGTGGCCGCGAAGTCGTATACCGGAACCCAGGTCGCCATCCGCACTGACAGCGCGTTCACCAAGGCCCGCATCGAGGCCATCGATGACGTTCGCATGCGTGCCGACCTGAATCAGCGTAAAGTTGTCATCGTGGCAGGCTTCCAGGGCGTTGATGACGAAGGCAATATCACAACTCTTGGTCGTGGCGGTTCCGATACCACCGGCGTGGCGCTGGCGGCAGCCCTCAAGGCTGACGAATGCCAGATCTACACCGACGTGGACGGCGTTTACACGACCGATCCGCGTGTGGTTCCGCAGGCCCGTCGCATGGAGACCATCACCTTCGAGGAAATGCTCGAGATGGCTTCGCTGGGCTCCAAGGTTCTGCAGATTCGCTCGGTCGAATTTGCCGGAAAATACAATGTGCCGCTGCGTGTGCTCTCCAGCTTCGGAGAGGGCAACGGCACCCTGATTACTGTTGATGCAGAGGACGATATGGAAAAGCCGGTCATCTCCGGGATTGCCTTCAACCGCGACGAGGCCAAGCTGACGGTGCGTGGCGTGCCGGATACCCCGGGCGTTGCTTCGCGTATCCTGAGCCCGATCGGCGATGCCAACATTGAAGTCGACATGATCGTGCAGAACGTTTCGGCCGACGGCTCCACCGATTTCACCTTCACGGTCGCCCGTGGCGATGCGAAGAAGGCGCAGGCAGTGCTCGAACTGGTTGCCAAGGATGTCGGCGCGCGCGAGCTGGTGTCGGACGACAAGATCTGCAAGGTGTCCCTGGTGGGTGTCGGCATGCGTTCGCATGCCGGTGTGGCGAGCAAGATGTTCGCCACCCTGGCCAAGGAGAACATCAACATCCAGATGATCTCGACGTCGGAAATCAAGATTTCGGTAGTGGTGGAAGAAAAGTATCTCGAGCTGGCCGTGCGTGCTTTGCATACGGCATTTGATCTGGATGCCACGGCAGCCTGAGGCTGCCAACACTTGGTTTGCGGGATGTGTCAAAAAGGGCGATGGAGCGTCCCATTCTTCTGCTATTGCAGGGCTTGTGACTGACTCCTCGCGGCCAAAATCAATCGGCATTCATGGGTGCCTGGGATAATTGGAGAGCAAAAATGCTGATTTTGACGCGCCGTGTTGGCGAGACCCTGATGGTGGGTGACGATGTGACCGTTACCGTGCTGGGCGTGAAGGGCAGCCTGGTCCGTATCGGGGTCAATGCCCCCAAGGACGTTGCTGTGCATCGCGAGGAAATCTACCAGCGTATCCAGCAGGAAAAGGCACCGCGCCAGGACGAAGATGACGAGGATCTGGGCTGATCAGCCGCGATCGCTGTCATGAAAAGGCCTCCGTCAGGAGGCCTTTTCGTTTCCGGCATCCGGCATTTGCTGCCGGATGTGGCACGGCTCAGCGCGGGTCTTTGCCGGCCTCGGCCAGCAGCTCCGCGATACGCGCATCCTTCTCGGCCCAGAGCTGGGCGATCCACTGGTGATAGCGAATGCGGAACTGCGTATCGGTTTCATAGTCGCCGCCATAGAGTTCATGCGGGATGGTGATTTCCTGCACATCCACGATCACGCGTCTGACCTTGCCGCAGAGAAAGTCCCAGAAGCCGCGCGAGCCGTCCGGATAGACGATGGTGATGTTGAGCAGGGCATTGAGCTGCTCGCCGAAGGCTGACATGGCGAAGGCGAAACCGCCGGACTTGGGCTTCAGCAGGTGGTGGTAGGGCGAGGCCTGACGGGCATGCTTGGCGGCCGTGAAGCGTGTGCCTTCGAGGAAGTTCAGCACCATGACCGGCTGGGTCTTGAACTTCTCGCAGGCGATGCGCGTGGTTTCCATGTCCTTGCCCTTGAGCGCCGGATTCTTCTCGATCTGCTCGCGCGTATGGCGGCGCATGAACGGGTAATCCAGACCCCACCAGGCCAGACCCAGCAGCGGCACCCAGATCAGTTCCTGCTTGAGGAAGAACTTGAAGAACGGCGCCTTGTAGCCGAAGGCCTGCATCAGCATGAAGATGTCATTCCACGACTGGTGGTTGGCGCAGGCCAGATACTGACCCTTGGGGTCGAGTTGCACCGGCAGGCGGTTGTCATATTCGATGCGCATGAGGGCGCGTGCCACCAGGGTGTTGCACATGGCCCAGGTCTGCGCGATCCAGGCGATCAGGCGCGACAGCGGATCACGCAGGGCCTTGACCGGAATGAGCAGCTTGATGATGACCAGGATGTAGAGCTGGGTCACCCAGAATACGGTGTTCAGCAGCAACAGCAGCGCCATGATGACGCCGAGAATGGGGCCGGGCAGCCAGTGCAGCATGATCTTTCATCTCCTGTTATGAGCTTGTTGTGTGGCCGGACTGCGGGCACATGATGGCATGGCTCTGCCGTCTGCTTGGCAAGGCAGTGCCGGAATGGTTTATCTGACCGGAGTCTGGTCGATTTCGGGCGTCAGCACGCGGGCGCCGGCGAGCAGCATGCGCAGCATGACCACGGTCTGCTCCAGCAGTTCGCCATGTTGCGCGGGGGGCATGTCCATGGCCAGGGCGCCCATGGCGAACACCAGGCGCGTGATGGCGCGAGCCACCAGGGCAGGGTGCTGCAACAGGTTGCCATGAATCTTTTCCAGGCCGACGAGATCGGTCTGCAGTTCGTCCTCGAAGAACTGGAGCTGACGCTCCACCGCCATCTTGAAGGCCTCCGAGCCGACCCTGCCTTCGCGCATGAGGATGTGCAGATAGCGCTCCTCGGCGCTCAGCTGTTCCATGAACACTTCCACGGAGGTGCGAACCACGCTGCGTTCATTGCTGGCGCGCTGACGGGCTTCGCTGAAGATCTGGCGCAAGGCGCTGCCTGAAAGCTCGATGAGGGCGATGGCCAGCTCGTCGATGTCACGGAAGTGCCGATAGAAGCTGTTGGGCGCGATGCCGGCTTCGCGCGCGACTTCACGCAGGCTCAGTGTCGACACGCTGCGATTGGGGCCGAGCAGGGTCAGGGCGGCCTGGATCAGCTCTTCCCGCGAGATCACGGCCTTGCGTCCCTGCGGCGTGCGCAAGGTTGGCTCAGTGGCTGGTATGGCGATAACCGTGGGACTGTTCATAAGAAGATCACATTGAGCCGTCAGATTGGGCTGTATCGCCGGTGTGCGTATTGTACAAGGCCAAAAAATGATCGCACAAGCATATATACACATGTCTATACATATGTATAATAATTGCCGAATCCGATCAAGCGAGCACAAACATGCGAAGCAGTGTGTGGCTGAAGCCGGTGGCAGACTCGATCCTGCCGCCTTCCGTCCATGATTTCTGGGTTGGCCGCATCAACCCGGTCTGGTCCCGCACGCGTGTTCTGGCGCGTGTGGTTTCCCGACAGACGGCGGCCCGTGATGCCGTCACGCTTGAGCTCAAGGTCAACCGCAACCATCGCGGTCTGGTGCCGGGCCAGCACATCACCGTCACCGTCGAGATCGACGGCGTGCGTCATGCGCGCAGCTACAGTCCGGTCCTGGTGGCGGGCGACCCGCGACGCCTTGCCATTACCGTCAAGCGTGTCGAGGGCGGTCTGGTCAGCAACTGGCTGTGTGATCAGGTGGCTGTGGGCGAGGTCGTCGAACTCGGCGAGGCCTTTGGCGACATGACCGTCGCGGCGGCGCCGGCTGCCTTGCTCTGTCTGGCTGCCGGCAGCGGCATTACCCCATTCCTGTCGATGATTCGTGCCCAGGCCCTGCTCGGCATGCCGCGCGACATCACGCTCATCTGCTGGGCCGGGCAGCGTGACGAGCTCTGCGCTGTCGATGAGCTGCAGGCGCTGGCGGAACGCTTTCCGCGCCTGCGCGTGCAGTTCGTGCTGACGCGCGCTGACGCTGACCGCGATCATGGCGAGCGTCTGCAGGCTGCGCATCTGGCCGCGGTGCCTGGCCTGGCCGAGACCACGATCTACGCCTGCGGTCCGGCCGGTTTCGTGGCCACGGCCGGCGAACTGGCCGCGGCTGTCGCCGTGCCTTTCCATGGCGAGGCCTTCTCCCTGCCAACGGCAGCAGTTGCCAGCGGAGCTCCGGTGCGCGTCACGCTCGCGCGCAGCCGTCGTGAGCTCATGGTGCCGGCCGGCCAGCCGCTGCTGGCGGCCATCGAGGCCGAAGGCCTGAAGCCGGCATCCGGTTGCCGCATGGGCATCTGCAATACCTGCGCCTGCGCCAAGCTGGAAGGCAGCAGCGAAGACGTGCGCACTGGCGAACGTCACCATGAAGCCGCATCGGCCTTGCGCATCTGCATCAGCAGCGCACGTTCCGATCTTGTTCTTGACCTCTGATCAGGCGATTCCCGACATGACCTCATCACTGACCCGCAAGCTGTCCCCCGAAGAGCTTGATCGCTTCGCCGCCGAGCTTGATGCCGTGCGCGCCAAGGCGGTCGCCGATCTTGGCGAGAAGGATGCGCGCTATATCCGCCGCATCGTCGCCGCCGTGCGCCTGACCGGTTTTGCCGGTCGCGCGCTGCTCTATCTCGGCATTCTCATGCCCTGGGCCTGGCTGGCCGGGGCGCTGCTGCTCGGCCTGTCCAAGATTCTCGACAACATGGAGCTGGGCCACAACGTCATGCATGGCCAGTACGACTTCATGGGCGACCCGGCGCTGAACGGCAAGACCTTCGAGTGGGACATCGTCGGCACCGGCGACAACTGGCGCCAGACCCACAACTACATGCATCACACCTACACCAACATCAAGGGCATCGATGACGATGTCGGCTATGGCGTGCTGCGCCTGTTCCCGGAGCAGACCTGGAAGCCGTTCTACCTGCTGCAGCCGGTCTATGCCGTGATCTTCGCGCTGCTGTTCCAGTGGGGCGTGGCCATCCAGGAGCTGCGTCTCGGTCAGCTCTTCCAGGGGCGCAAGAGCTGGGCGAAGTTCCGCGAGGAGTTCGCGCCGGTCGGCCGCAAGATGGGTCATCAGCTGCTCAAGGACTACGTCGTCTTCCCGCTGCTGGCCGGTCCGTTCTTCCTGACCATCGCCGCCGGCAATCTCGTCGCCAACGGCATGCGCAACATCTGGACCTTCAGCATCATCTTCTGCGGTCACTTCACGCGTGATGTCGAGATCTTCCCCAAGACCGTGCTCAAGAACGAGACGCGCGGGCACTGGTATCTGCGTCAGATCCGCGGTTCCTCCAATCTCTCCGGCGGACCGGTGCTGAACCTGCTTTCGGGCAATCTCAGTCACCAGATCGAGCACCACCTGTACCCGGACATTCCGGCCTGGCGCTATGCCGGCATGGCGCCGGAGGTGCGCGAGATATGTCAGCGCTATGGCGTGCACTACAACACCGGCTCGCTCTGGGGGCAGGCCTCCCAGGTGACCTGGCGCATCCTGCGCCATGCCTTCCCGTCCAGGGTGGCACGTGAGCGTCGTGCTGGAGCGCCCGTCACTGCCTGAGCACGGCATCGGGCACGGCAGCCCGAAGCATGAACACGAATCATGAAAAAGGCGGCGCAACCTGACCGGTTGTGCCGCTTTTTTCATGTCCGTCCGGTTTTGGATGCGTTTCGCGGCGACCTGGGGTATCTATAGCGCACAACGACAAGAATACGCGGGAGACTCCGCATGCTGTTCACGAGGGACATGCGCCGGCGACTGGCGGCGGCACTGGAATGGAGCGCGGTCGACAAGGGTCTGGTCATCATGGTCATGACCCTTCCGCTCTATCTGCAATACGTGCTGTGGGCGTTCTATGTGCTGGGCCGCGAGGATCGCGAGCGTCTGGTACATGTCGATTTCGTGTTCGACTTCGCGCAGGTGCAGGCCTCGGTCCTTGTCGCCGGCTGTGCCATCGTGCTGGCGGGCTGGCTCATTCGCCGGCGCTGGCCGGATCTGCTGCTGTTCCAGCATGTCGCCATCCAGTTCTTCGCGCTCTCGCTGGTGCTGTCCAGTTACAGCATAGGCACCATGTCGTTCTGTTCCGGGCTGGTCCTGCTCGGTGCGCCCATCTTCGGCTTCATCCTGCTTGATCGCTTTGCCGTCTGGCTGGCCAGCGGCGTCGCCCTGACCGTGCTGGTCGTGCTCAGCTATGCCTCGACCTATGGTTATCTGCCTTATGCGCCGGCCGTGGTGCAGCCTGTCGATCACGTCAGTCATCTGTTCTGGATGAACAGCATGTTCTTCTTTGCGGCCCCGTTCCTGATCTTCATCACGCTGATGGCGGATGAAATGCTGAACTGGTGGCGGGAGCGCGAGGAGCGCATGCGCCTGCTCAGCCGCACCGATGTGCTGACCGGGCTGAGCAACCGGCGCAGCATCATGGAGGCTCTGGATCAGGAGCTCGGCCGCGCCGCCCGGCAGGGCACGACGCTGTCGGTGGTCATACTCGATCTCGACCATTTCAAGCGCATCAATGACACCTGGGGGCATCCGGCTGGAGATCAGGTGCTGCGCGAGGCCGCCAGGATATTGCGCGAGAGTGTGCGCGACACGGATCTGCTGGGCCGCTATGGCGGTGAGGAGTTCATGATCGTGCTGCCGGGCGCGGACGTGCACGAGGCCATGGGTGTGCTCGAGCGTTGCCGTATCCGGCTGGCCGAGGCCGAGATCGTTACCGAGACACAGGACCGGCTGCGAATCAGCGCCAGCTTCGGCCTGGCTTGCGGTGGCGGGGCTGGCGACCAGGTCGCGGAGCTGCTCATCAAGGGCGCTGACGAGGCGCTGTACCGGGCCAAGGCCAACGGCCGCAATTGCATCGAGTCTGCCCTGCTGCCGGCGTGAGCAGGGCAGGGGGTAGAGGGCAGGGCTGGAGCGGAACAGGTTTTCCGGCCCTGAAAAGCAAAAAGCGGATCAACCTGTCGATTGATCCGCTTTTGCTTGTATGGTGCGCCCAGAGAGATTCGAACTCCCGACCCCCAAGTTCGTAGATGTAATTTTTGACTTTCTCAGGCTGTGTCAGCTTGTGTCATGCTGTCGCAATTGAAAATATTTGTTTCTATAAATCAACAGCTTGTTGACTATATCGCTTCTCTTGCTGTTTCATGATGTCTCACTGCGTGCCATCCAAGCGCAGCAAAAGTGGTCCCCTGAGTGGTCCCCTGGAGACGGTATTGAGCAAGTACATCCTGACGCAGCTGGAGATCAATCGTGCCGAGCCGAAGACTCAGGAGTATCTACTGGGGGATGGCAGCGGGCTGTTCCTCAGGGTGCGCCCGGCGAGTGAGAAGGACTGGCTATTCAAATACACCTTCGGGGGCAAACGCTGCAAGCTGGGGTTAGGCAGCTATCGCGACATATCGCTCAAGACCGCACGCACCGAGGCAGACCGTGCCCGCGAACTCATCGCTCAGTGCATAGACCCCAGGATGGACCGAGCACGCCGAGAGGCCGAAGAGGCTGCGCAGCGCGAGGCAGCCGAAAGACTCCGGCGCAGGATGACGGTCAACACTCTATACGAGGAGTGGGTCACTGCCGAAGTGAAGCGACGTAGCGATGGTGGTCAGGAAGTGCGCCGAACATTCACCAAGGACGTGCTGCCTGTCATTGGCGAACGTTACGCCGAAGAGATTCGCCGACCTGATGTCATCAAGATCCTCGACAAGGTTAAACAGCGCGGTGTGTCAGTCATGACGCGGAACATGCTGGGTGACATTCGCCAGATGTTCAACTATGCCCTGCTGCGCGAGTACATATTGATTGATCCGACCTTCGGGCTGAAACGGGATACCTGGGGCAAGAAGACGGAGCGTGATCGCTTTCTGGATGAGGACGAGATCAAGATGCTCGCGGCTAAGCTTCCAGTATCAGGGGTGTCTAAGTCATCGGAGGCGACGATCTGGTTATTGCTGGCCACGGGTTGTCGTGTGGGGGAGATTTCGGCGACTCGCTGGGAGCATGTGGACTTAGATAAGGGCCGCTTGTTTCTGCCCGCAGGCAACACCAAGAACCGGGTGGCACACGCGGTTTTCTTGTCGGACTTTGCTAAGCAACAGATGCAGGTACTGAGGCTAGAGGAGCCTGAGGCGCCCTTCATTCTGCCTAGCCGGCGATCAAACCCAGATGCACCCTGGGCCAGTCTGTGCCCGAAGTTCCTCAGCAAGCAGCTACGAGATAGGCAATTGGGTGAGAACGCCGAGCCTATGAAGAATCGCAGCAAGCAGACGGATGCGCTCATGCTCCCCGGTGGTCGCTGGACGGCTCATGACCTGCGCCGGAGCTGCGCCACGCTGATGGGGCATCTGGGAGTGGCGCCGCACATTATCGAGAAGTGCTTAAACCATGTGGACCCCAACAAGATGCAGCGGATATACCAACGGCAGTCGACGCAGGCGGAGCAGAAAGAGGCCTGGGAGCTGGTGGGGGGGAGTTTGCAAAAGATATGGATGTCGTATGGCCGCCAAGGATAGATCTAGCATGAGCGCCTGCGATAGGCGGTTTCACAGATCGAAAGTAGGTATTCATAAACTCGGTGGCAGCTTACTACTATCGGCATAGCACGTTAGTATCCGATGACAACGAAGGATCGTAAAAAGCAGATGGATATCAAACAAGTTATCGAGCTTGCCCAAGCCTGCCTACGGCAGGCCCCTACTGTCATTTTGGGAAGCGGTGCATCTGTACCAGTCGGGATTCCTGGCATGGGGCCTCTCGGCAATCATCTGTCCGCGTCAGCGTTACCTTTGACATGTCAGCGCGATGCTGACCAGCAGGCTTGGCTGCAGTTCCTTGAGCGGATACGTACCCGAGATCTAGAGTCTGCTCTGTCTGAGATACAAGTCACGCAGCCAGTCTTATCACATATCGTAGATACGACTTGGCGCTTTCTTAATTCAGCAGATATCACCGTCTTCCAGCGTGTTGTAGCGGACCGTCGGTGCCTCCCTCTCTCGCGTCTCTTTACACACTTGTTTCGCAGTACAGCCACAACTGTAAATGTTGTAACGCCTAACTACGACCGGATTGCAGAGTACGCCGCTGAAGCTGCGGGCTTCTGCGCCTACACTGGATTTGGCTATGGCCTCCTAGGGGCTCGAGTAGGAGATCCGCCTGCCCGCGTGTACATCGGGCAGCGACAGGTGAGGACGGTTAATGTCTGGAAGGTTCACGGCTCTTTTGGTTGGTTTGCCGATGCATTTGGCAGTGTCGTGTCATTACCACCAATGGCGGAGCCTCCGCCGGGTATGACTCCGGCGATTGTTACGCCAGGAATTGAGAAGTATCGCAGGACGCACGACGAGCCATTTCGCAGTGCAATGCATAGCGCTGATGAGGCTGTGAGGAACTCAACCGGATTTCTTTGTGTTGGATTTGGATTCAATGACCCACATCTGCAGCCATTGCTTACTGAGCGGTGCGCTCATGCTGATGTTCCATTGGTTTTAATCACGAAGGAAATTAGTCCAACCACCCGTCAAATTTTCGACGGTGGTCGCTGTGCTCGTTACTTAGCGCTGGAAGAAAGCTCAGTTGGTATTAGAGTTTTCGCAAACGAGGTGCCTGATGGAGTGGAAATTTCGAGCGGACCACTTTGGCAGTTGAACGAATTTCTGAATCACACGACATAAGAGCCTCTCATGCCTATTCTCGATTACCAAGATAATGAAGCCCTCGGGCGTGTGCGTGCAGTAGATACTGCAAATGTGACTGTGGCTGTCGAAGACGTTACCCGGCTTCGGAAGTTGCAAGTAAATCGGTTAGCTGCGCTGCAGAGTAGTCGGCCAGGTCAACACTTGATCGGCATTATTCAGAGGATTACACGAAGCGCCTCGAGTGGGGGGGCGCGCGCAGACAGGGCAGTGGTAGCGGAAGGTGTTGATGACGACGATCCTGATGATGAAATCAACGTTGTACGCATAGCATTGATCGGTACTCTGATTGATCGTATTGGACTGAAAGAGAATGTGTTCGTAAGAACGCTCGAGACCGTTCCTGAGATCGATGCCAATTGTTTTGCCCTCGAGGGGCTCCGTTTGACGGCATTCATGCGCGTAGTTGCGAACATTGCTGGAGACGGACAACGACTTTCTCTGGGGCATTACACGCTTGATGAAGCTGCGGGCGCTTATCTCAACGGCAACCGCTTTTTCCAGCGTCACGCAATTATTGTAGGTAGTACCGGGTCGGGTAAGTCTTGGACAACCGCTCGTGTGCTTGAACAGGTCGCCGAACTTCCCAATGCAAATGCTGTCATGCTGGATATTCATGGGGAGTACGCCCCGCTTAACGGCGATGGTTTCCAGCATTTGCGGATTGCAGGTCCGGCGGACCTCGACTCCGGAGCCACGCTAGACCAAGGAGTGCTTTTCCTGCCGTACTGGCTACTCGGTTACGAGGCTTTGACCTCTATGTTCGTTGACCGATCTGATCAGAATGCACCGAACCAAGCGATGGTTATGTCACGTGCAATCCTCAACGCAAAGCGTATCTACTTGGAAGCAGACGGTAAGTCTGACGTGCTAGCGAACTTCACCATCGATAGCCCCGTGCCTTTCGATCTTGAAACTGTGCTTGGCGAGTTGAATGAGCTAAATGAGCAAATGGTTCCGGGTGCGCGTGCAGGTGCAGAAAAGCAAGGTGAATTCAATGGCAAGCTCAGTCGTCTCATACAGCGTCTTGAGAGCAAGCAGTCTGATCGAAGACTTGGCTTCCTTTTCCAGGGAGTAGCGGAAACGATGCAGTATGACTGGCTCGAGCGCTTGGTTGTGCGTTTGATGGCAGGGCGAAAGGATCAGCCGGCCCAAAGAGGTGGCGTCAAGGTAATTGATTTCTCTGAGGTTCCTTCAGATGTCTTGCCGTTGATGGTGAGCCTAGTTGCGCGCCTAATTTTTTCTGTCCAGCAGTGGACTCCAATAGAGAGGCGCCATCCGATATCTATCGTGTGTGATGAGGCGCATCTATACATTCCTGAGCGGAGTGGTGCGTCTGGAGCAGGCGATATCTCAGTCGCAATTTTCGAGCGTATCGCGAAGGAAGGGAGAAAATACGGATTAGGTTTGGTTGTCGTTAGCCAGAGACCATCTGAAGTTAATCGGACTGTTCTGAGTCAGTGCAACAACCTGATGGCAATGCGTCTTACTAATGGTGACGATCAGGCTGTAGTGCGTCGCCTACTACCTGATAGCCTTGGTGGTTTTGGTGAGTTACTTCCAGTTCTCGATACGGGAGAGGCTCTCGTCGTAGGCGATGCCAGTTTGCTGCCTGCGCGTATTCGCATGTCTCCCCCGAATCAGCCGCCGAACAGTGGAACCATCGATTTTTGGGATCGTTGGGCTCTAGATACTGCAGTTGGCGGCCATGATGCGGCAGTAGAGAGTTGGCGTAAGCAAAGAGTCCAAACACCACAATGACTAGAGGCGTCGTTGTGCCATTACCCAGCCATGTATCGGAACCAGTCTGATTCGTTACTAACCTCTAGCCTTGGGTGCCAAATGAGTCTCTTGTGATTAGCTTTAATGGATCAGGATAGGTGTTGGGCACTCCGGGGCCATTAACCGATGCCCCCTCTATAACCTGTGCTGCTACTCTCTGATTTAACTTAAGCAGTTCTTCAAGGAGATCCTGCATAGGGCTGAAGCCAAAAGCTTTAACTACTGCAGTATCTAGGTTGTCATGCGCATCCTTCAATGGATTCTTTCCAGGCAGATCAAGAGTGCGATAGAGCGCGCGCAAGCCTCCTTCTAGGTGCTGTAAGGCTTGATCGCGAATTTGGCGGAGTTGGCGCCCGGCTTTAGCCACTGCATCGACTTGGGCAGGGCTGACGCCTTGCGGCCAAGGGAAGGTGTCGAATACCGACTCCGAAGTGTAGCGCGGGTCTGACTTCATGTTGGAGCACTTGGCATGGAACCATTGGTAATGAGCAGCTGACTGGAGGATGCCAAAGCTGTAGTCATCAGCCAAAGCGAAGACCTGCAGCGCATCGCCTGGATGGATCATCGTGTCGACAAAAGTAAAGATTGGGCGCTTAGTGACACGTGAGCAAGCAAGATAACGTGGCACCTTAGCGAGCTCAGTTAACAATTCGGCGCGCCCCCAAGAAAGCTGCCACCAGCGCTCAAGAAAGCGACGGTGATGTGGACGCATGTTGCCATCTTGGTCCCGTCCCTCTTCTGCCGCCTTCTTGCGGGCGGGAAGCACGTGCTCTTTCACATGTGTGAACGTGTGAGGAAACCCCTGCGCTTCCAGCACATTGCGCTGCCCTAAGTTGAGCAGATAGCGGCGCTCCGTCGTACCGCTGAGTACCTCATCGCCTACAAGATAAGGGGAAATTAGAGACTGCTCCTTGGTGGGGAACAACTGCTTATGTGATTCGGACAGAACGAATGCGGCATGACCAGGGGTGATGCCTTGGAAGGTGATTTGTGGTGTTGTGTTGCACGCTAAAACGAGGGCGCCACCCACGTCGACCTTGTCTGAAAGTGAGGCATTGATATGCGCGACCTCACGCATATCTAATTCGTAATCTTTGCTAGCCTGGCCGCTGCCGCGGGCTCTACGCCCCGTGGCAGTATGCTCGACCTTGAACCACAGTCGACAGCTTTTTGGAAGTAGGG
The DNA here is from genome assembly GCA_023265995.1 of Perlucidibaca sp. Lineage (GTDB taxonomy): Bacteria > Pseudomonadota > Gammaproteobacteria > Pseudomonadales > Moraxellaceae > Perlucidibaca. The sequence continues at coordinate 439,907 of JAHFSA010000002.1, read as the reverse complement.
CTGTGTTTTGGGTCTTGACCCAGTTAGCGATAGATACGTGTACATTAGCCTCGCCGGACCAAGGTTGACTATCTACGGCCTCGATCACTGTCCCACTAGCACAGATAGCATCCAGCCCACCTATGCGGCTGGCGTTGTTGCGTATGTTCTGTGTGCCGACCAAGCCAGCCCGACCAGCGAACCAGTCATTTGCAGTGCATTCAGGTAAATGCACCTCGGCACGACGGAGCCAGTAGACGCAGAAGTCAGCCATTCCTGGAACCTCAGGATAGGCTTTGCGCAGACGCTTAACGTAGTCCGCCCCATAATTTGGTTTGAGTAGCTTGGCACCAAGAAATGGTGGATTACCAATGATGACATCAACATTAGGCCAAGAAGTACGGCTGCCATCGTCACGTATAAGAGCATCTCCAATGTTGAAGTTGGAGTCGAGATTGTCCAGCGGCAACGCCTGCTCTTGAACATGTAGCTCGTCGATGGCCAGCTTGTGAGCCAGCATCATCGTCACTTTGGCTAGTTCGACAGCAAATGGATTGATGTCCATACCGAAGAAATTGCGAGCGGTAACAAAGCCCATAGGCCTCTGTGATGCATCGATGCTTTTGTACTCGCCCATGCGCTCATAGATTTGCGCCTCTAGGCGCTTGAGCTCTCGATAGGCGATATATAGGAAGTTTCCTGATCCGCACGCCGGATCGAGAACTCGAAAGTTCTCGATACGCATAAGCAAGTGCTCCAGCTCTTTGAGCGTTTTTGCGCTATCTATGCGCTGTTGCCATGGCTCGACAATAGTCGGGCCGACCACTTTCATGATGTCGACTGGGCTGGTGTAGTGGGCACCGTATGCGTGCCGCTCGTTAGCGTCCATGCTGTGTTCAAAAATGGCACCGAAGATTTCTGGCCGGACCTTCGACCAATCGAACTTGGCAGCCTCTCGGAGCAGTTCGATTTCTTCCTCAGTGAGCTCGATGCGAGCTGGATTGGCAAACAAGCCACCATTGAAGTAGGGAACTCCCTTGAAGCGCCCGCCGGGAGTCTTGCCCGGAGTATTCATTTCTACGAATAGCTGTCCGATCAGGTCATAGGCCAGCGTTGGGGTGCTGCAATCATCCAGAAGTCGAGTGAAGAAATATTTTTCAAGCAAGCCGATGTCTTCGGCAAACAGAGCCATGAGTGTTTGGAGTGTGAAGCGCTGGGCCGTCTCACGGTCAACTTTGCGCGCGATCAGAGCGCGGAACAATAGGACCAGTTGGTCGGCGGCTTGCCGCGTGACACTTTCCTGATGGTTGCCGAAGACGGGGGCAGAGGCCTCAGCAAATAGGAACGCCAGAGGACCGAAGCGCTCGGGCAATTCATGGAGGTGCACCTTATCGACGGGACTGTCCATCTGACTGTTGAAGTCGTAAATCCAGAATTCATCGAAGTTGCACAACACCACATACTGTGGGCGATTAGGGACTAGGCGTGTCCAGTACGTGAAGGCTTGTGAGTAGTGCTTAGAGAGGTCTTCTCCGCGCTTTTTCATCTCAACCAACACCATGGGCTTCCATACCAGGTCAGCAAAACTGGTGCCCTTGCCTGCCTTCTTTACCCGCATCTCGCATGTGGCGCCGGCCTCTTTGAAGCCCGGATGGCCAAAGGCTCTGAAAAGCTGGTCAAGGAAAATTTGAGCCTCACCTTTCTCATCGCCATTGATGTGCTTAGCGCACCATTGGACAAACTCTTGGAGAAGGGCTTTACGTGCAGCGGTCATATGGGTTTGCATCCTGCAATTCATTTGAAAGTTAGAGTCAGGGCGTCCAGAGATAGGCGCAACTCCGTTTTTTATGTGCCCGCTAGCATGTTCATGATCAGCCGAATCAACGTATCTTTCTGAGCTGGGTCCGACTCGGCCACCAGCAATGCCAGTGCAGCCAGTCCGATGTCATTGATCACGGGCTGTCCGTTGGTATCCAGTAGTCGGCCATTGCGATGCAGGAAGTCCACAAACAGGTAGGCACCACTACGCTTGTTGCCATCCGCGAAGGGGTGGTTTTTGATCACGAAATACAGCAGGTGTGCCGCCTTGGCTTCGATGCTTGGATACACCGGCTCGCCAAATGCAGTCTGGTCCAAGTTGCCAAGTAAGGCGGCAAGTCCGTCGCCGCGTTCGCGAGCAAACAAATCGGTGGCCTCTCCACGTGCGATCAAGTTGGACTTGAGAATGGCCAGCGCAGCGCGTGCCTCCGTTGGTGTAGGTAGTAGGCCACCGAGCTGCGTAGTGGGCTCGGTCAGCAATCCTTCGTCGTATCGTTGCAGGAGCAAAAAGGTCTGTGCGTAGCGGCTCACAATATCAGCCAAGCCACGACCGGTGTCGGCATTTAGCGCCGGATCAGCCGCCAGACGGCGCACAAGTGTCAGCGCAGCCTCCAGTTCGCGGGCATTTGCTTCAAATCGTTGACGGTTCACGGTGTAGCCGCGAGTCAGGTGTTCACGCAGCAACTTCGTGGCCCACTGACGAAAGCGCACACCCTCAGCGGACTTGACCCGATAGCCAACGGAGATGATGACATCCAGACTGTAGAGCCCAATAGGCTTGTCGGAGTGGGCAATGTGCAAATTCTGCACATTGCTTTCCAGAGGTAGTTCGTCGTCGGAGAACACATTGCGGATGTGACGGCCAATAACGGTACGGTCGCGCCCAAACAGCGCTGCCATCTGATCTTGGCGCAGCCATACGGTATCACCTTGTAGGCGCACCTCAACGGGTTGGTCCCCGCTCTGATAGATGAGGATCTCACTCATGCCGTTACTCTGCTCAATCATCCAGCTCGCACCTCATTGTCGCTGGCAGTGCCGCTTGGCGTCTTGCTCTGGCTGTGCTCTAACCCGAAGCATAGCAGCTCAAGACTGCAAGATCTTCGTAGATGAGCGGTGCCTCCGCCAGCATACTAAATTGGTAGATTTATTTTCTCTTTGTATATTTTTAGTCTTTTTTCTGCGCGATCAATAAACTGGCTATAGAAAAGTACCTCCGTGTACAGCTCACCATACTGTGCTCCAGAGGAAAGATCCTTTACTCTGGAGGTATTGAAGTAGCCCAAGCCGCTAGGAAATCGTTCAAACTCCGGTGGCAGCCTAGTCTCATCGAGGCAGTCACCAATTAAGTAGCCATAAAATTTCTTTATCTTTCCGCCAGATTTTGCTGCCAACAATCGTGCATATTGAACAATATCTGGTATATGGTCCTGCAGTGCAACTCCAGGCGCCTTAAACTCTATGATTATTGCGGCACCTTCTTGATTAAATATTGCAATATCTGGCCTTTTGAGTCGATGCTCTGCGTTGTTCTTTTTGAAGAGCTCTTCAAGGCTCGCATCAATATCAGGAGAGAATATTTTATCTTCATCTCTCCATGGGATGGATGCCAAGGACTTATCTGAAGATATGTATTCAAAATAATGATATTCTTCGTTTAATATCCAGATATCATGATCTGCATTTTCTGTGCTATCCGTGCCCATCGGAAAGAAAACGTTGTGTAGAATTTTTTCATTTTCATTTCTTCCAGATCCGTTGGCTTGGCAGGTTAGCGTCATCTCAACTGCGCGCTTCAAAACCTCAAGCATGGATGAGCGCCTAACAATAAGTTGAGACAAGTTCGCCATATCCATTTTTCTAATCGTTGACGTATATTTCCATGATATCTCAGATACCTTGTCTCTAAAGTCGCTACTGCGCGGATCCAACTGTAAAAGATCCTGCTTCATGGAGTATATATCCCACGTCTCTTTGACAATCTCATCTTGATATTTTCTGAGAACTCTTTTTGCGATATTCTCTTCCGTGTCACTGTAGCGAACCTTGATGTTTACCTGATTTAACATGTAGCGCGATATGCCAAACTGCTCTTCTGTCGAGCTAATGAGTGCATCCCTGTCAAAGTCCCTCGGAGTCAATATCCCAAAAACATAATCTTCTAGAGAGTCAACTATATCGTAAAGAGAGATTTCTCCATCGATATCGTCCGTTGATGTGCATTCCTTCGGGATATTGAACCCGTCTCGCTGCTCATTTACCCTGTCTTCAAGGAAATCACTTTCCACAAGTAGTAAATTGAATGCCCCATCCAATGGCCTTGACCTATCTCTTGGGTTTTTCAAAAAATACTTTGTTAGAGAGTAAACTAAGGCTGCGTTAGCACAGAGCGCAACCTCATGCTGCGAGTCTGACAGGCGGCTTTCCGGTAATGAGTATCTCGTAACTCTGAGTTGTTTATTGCTCGTATTTTTCCCATGAGAGCAAATAATCGGAAGGCTTTCTATGCTGACAGGCTCAGGGAGGTCTTCTGCCCGAATGTACTCAGTGCCTTCGTTGTCGCCACCAGTTTCACTTACAGAGACCTGAAAATCGCCTAATATATTTTTCAGAACAATAAATTTCTGCATGAATGCGACATACAAATAGTCTCTGACGCGTCTTGCTGAAAGATCTACTTTAAGCGATCGTGCGTCAAAATGCTGTGTATATGCCTTTTCTGTCAACCCAACCAGTCTTACTCTGGTAGAGGCATCACCATCTGGATGGTTGACCGCCACGAAGCTATCTTCTGATATCTCGCGCGCTCCTTCTGGAATATCCAGCTTAATCTTATTGCGTATATTGGCATTGTTGACGATGCTTTCGATGTTTAATTTCCTAAAAAAATGGAAGTACTGGACTCTTCCAGCGCCCTTGCACTTTCCAATCCCTTGGATATCCAAATAATCCTTATAGGTTGAGTCCTTTGTAACAAAGGCCCTTATTTGATCGGGGCCAAAACCGTATCCATTATCTGTGCAGGAAATCTCAACATCATATGTATCTCCCTGCAGAAGTTCGGTATTGAAAAAATCAATAGATATCGAAATTGACAGCGTTGGAGCGCCTGGGTCCGAGTTCCTGCGTATCAAATAAGAGTCAACGGCGTTTGACAGCAGCTCCTCTATGAAGACATATTTATTGGAGCTGATTAATGTGTTTTTAAGGCCGCCTCTTATATCAAGGGTCATAATCTTCTCTCGCCGGAAACTTTACTGCTTTTTTGCATCAGAATGAAGTCTGACTTTACGCGTCAATGCCAGACATGAAATATGCACCATTCAAACTAAAATTCATATATGCAATGCTCTCCATGAGGACGCCCACCGCCACATGGCGCGAGTCTGGCCGCCCACGGCCAGACAGATGAAGGCTGGCGCCCACGCCAGCCGCAATCGTTCGCGTCCCGTGATGCGACAGCGATCACGGGATTGTCCGTCGTCCAGACGGGCAACCAAGGACGGAATGCCGCGTCCCCAGACGCGGCAAGAGGACGGGCCGCCCCAGCGGCCTGTTCTCGTGTCCGGCCTGCCGGCGTCGAGTGCCTGCACTAGCAGGCGCGCGACTCCCGTCTTCCTGGGCGGAAAAGCTCAAGGCGAGAACTGTCCGGTACGGGACAGGTCGAGACGCGAGCGTCTTGACGCGGCGTGCACAAGCGCGACCAAGCTGCAGTGCCCAACAGGGGCCGCAGCGCAGCCGGTGAAGCCGGGAGTCGCGCGCCAGCGCCGACGCCGGCAGGGTGAATTGAGGCCGGAGGGAGCGTCCAGCGACTGGAGGTCACAAGAGGGCTTGCCCTCCAAGCGAGTCAGGCGTCCAGACTGGCCGTGTGAGGTGAATCAATGGTTTCGCGGCGTTCAGCCACGTAACCATTGAGAGGACGGCTCCTCAGAGGAGGCTGCAGCCGCAGCCGAGTCTGGCTTCTGATGGTGGAGCGAGATGGGATATCAGGATGGGAGAGGTGCAAATCCCATCTGGGTTTCCGATTTCGCGTACCTATGTGCAGAGTGGCGGCCAGTCAGGTAACGCCATGACCAGGAAGCGGGAGCGGTGCCGATCAGAAATCGGCACGCGCTCGCCCAGCAAGGGGACAGCCTGCACCAGGCTCAGAACGCGAGCTAGTCGAGTAGCTAGGTCCGCATCCGGTGTCACGTAGTGCACATACTCCAGCTCCCCGCGCTTGATCGCTTGCAGATAGGCTGCAAAGACAGCCTCGTACCGCTTGAGCGTTTTGATGTGCCGCTCCAGCTCGACGGCAATTACTTGCCCATTCGGATCGACCACTAACGCATCCGGGCGTTTCGCCATGCCTGCCGGGAGGATGATCTCTGGACGCCAATCTGACCAGCCAGCATCCTCAGCACGCAGGCGAGCCCGCTGAACATCCAGTCGATGCGGGATCGCCAGTGCCGAGAGCCGCGATGGCTCGAAGTACGAACGGATAGCCATGGCTTCGTCAGCATCCCAGGCGTGCGCCAGGCCGTGCGTCGTAATGCCCCACAGCGTGCTTCGGCATCCCTCGGCGCGATGCTCTGTCACATGCCCGAGCTTCTTGAGCTGCTGCATGGTCTTGGAGACCAAGGCCGGCGAGCCTTTTAGCAGCTCTCTGATCACGTGAGCAGCTGTCCATGTTTCGTCGCGCAGAAAGTGCAGCACGCGCGCATGGCGCGTGGCCTGCCGTGCCATGCGGTCATCATAAGAGCTAATCAACATCAATCAGTCCCTCGGTTAGCTGGACAGAAGTGCTCGGCCGCTCCTTGAAGGTAACAGAGGTCGCCAGTGCTGTTTTCTGGACGGGGATGGGAGCCGTGAAAACGAAGCGGGCAGGACCTGCGCCGAAAAGTACGGCACACCGCTCAGGCAGCATGAATAGCTGGTTGGTGTCGACTAGCGGCCGTTCGGCCTGGCGTAGCACGCGCTGTCCTTGCGCGACTTCGGTCAGTCCGGAGTTGCGCTCAACGACGCGTGTTTCGTCATCAATGAGGATTTTGCCGCTGGCATCGGATAGCCATTTCGCTGTTTCTGGGTCTTGCACGCGGTAGCTGAGGCGGATTGCGCAGTTCTCGATCACTCCGCCGATGACCGCTGCCGGGTTGAGATCTCCGCCGCAATCTTTCAAGTCCCCCAGAGACTGGTGTGCCAGCATGACATGCGCACGTTTGTCGCGGATCGCGCCAAGCGCCTCCAGAGCTGGGCGGGACAAGACATACTTGAATTCGTCCATGAAAATTACGGTATGGCGTGCAGTTTCGCGATCTCGGCTCTCCAGCCACTGCATGCATGACAGCAGGAAGATGCGTTGCAACTTAAGCAGCCTGGGGTTGCGTGTGCTGCCGCGCACATAGATGACGCTGCCGCTCTGGATCAATCTGGCGATATCGATGCCGACCTCCGCTTGCGCGGCTGGGGTGATAGCCAGTTCTTCCAAGTCGGCATAGAGCTTTTTGCAGTCATCAATCAGCTCGGGATGTTGCCGGAAGAAGGCAGTGAATTGATCCTGCAATGGGCCAGGGCTAGCAGCGATGAATGCGGCAAAGCGCCTGGCCACGCGGCGATCCTCGACTCGGTAGAAATCAGCATCGGTGCCTTTCTCTGCCATGCCGAAGCCGGCGGTGATCAGTTCCTCGCACTCCTGCGCGGTTTTGCCTGCGAATGGATTCCACTGTGCGCAATCCGCACCTAGGTCAACATAGACATAGCCAGCATTACGATCCGCGGCTGACTGCTGCATGACATGGGGCAGATACTCGTCGTTTTTGGGATCGATGACGATTACCGTTTCGCCCCCCCATACGGCCTGACTCAGCAGCATGCCTGCAGCGACACCTTTCCCCGAGCCGGTGGTGCCCATGATCTGGATATGGGACTTGAGCCATTGTGATCTGGGAATGCGTACATGCTTGCCATCCGGGTCCAGCCCGAGAAACATGGTGCCCTCTCTGAAGAACTGCCTGGGGTGATAGGCGCGTGCTCGTGCCTGTGGCAACTCTGTGGCCACATGCCGAATGTCCGTACGGCGAGAGCGCTCGTGTGAGTATGAGCGCGTTAGCCCACCAAGCAGGTTGGACCAGTACTCGCCGCCATAGCGTGCGATCAGAAAGGCCAAGCAGATGGGAAGTGCCAGCCCTCCGGCCAACCAGTAGGTATGCGCTTTTGGTAGCGACAGCCGGACTTGTCCTAACTCCCAAGACAACGTTGGCAGGAACAGGAGCAGCAGTATCGGTGGCGTGATAGCCAGGAGTCCGAAAGGCAATATGGCTGCGCCGATGCTGTATTTACGCAGCAGCCAGGCCAGGACGAAAACGGTTCCTCCGATCAGCCCCCACCAGACATAGAACTCGTATTGCCATGTCAGCAGTTGATTGATGATCTTGACCAACAAGAGATTGAACTTTGTGCTGATAGGGTCAGTCATGGCTGGCTCCTTTGGCGATGGCTTGGCGAAGATCACGCAGATGCTTCTGAATGTGCTCGCGTGATGTGCGGCGACTTGGCGTTGCTGTTTGAGGTTCCTCGGTCTTTGCTCGGCGCTGTTTTGAGATCTGATCCGCCACTTCAGGAATGAACTCGCCGGCAGCGTGGCGCTTGATCAGTGCACGCAGATAGGACAGTGGGGACGCGACACGGCCAGAGGTCATGCGGCCAGCAACCTCGTCGATCAGTGACTGAGCGTCTGCCGATGGCAGTCCGGCCAGCAGGTGGTCTGCCGCTGCGATGCGGTTGTCATCGAAGCTGCGTGGATAGACCAGGCCTGCGGGTGTGTGGTGGTGGTTTTCTTTTGATGGTTCTTTGTGGGGTAAAGGGGTGTCGGGCGTGTCATGTCCACCTGCCATGGTTGGCGTAGGGGAGGTGGCAATTGGGACAGCAGGAGGTGACAAAGTGTCACCCCCGTTGTCTTTGGGCAGGATGATGTACTCCGATGACGTCCGAGAACCATCGGCACGATATCGCGGTTGCCGCAGGATCAGCCCCTGTGACTCCAACGAGCCCATGATGCGCTGTAGGGTTCGAATGGACACAGAGGCTCTGGGTGCGACATAGGCAAGACTGGGCCAGCAGACTCCAGCCTCGTTTGCCAGGTCGGCCAGAACCGATAGTGCCAATTTCTCGGCGGGCCTCAAAGGCAGGTCGAGCACTTGGTTCAGAAGGCGAATGCTCATGACAAAGCCCTCCCAAGGTGCTGGCTCCACGCGACGATCTCTGCATACAGAAGGAATGAGCGGTTGCCGTACGCCTCCTTGAGAATGGCGGGGAAATTGGGGGTGCCTTGGCGACGGTAGAGCGTTGACCGCGATAGGCTCATCAAGTGGCAGGCGTGCGCAATGGTGACAGTGATTGGCATCACCAGAGCGTCAGTATTCGAGGGCATGAGTGCCTCTCCTGTTTAAGTTCAGGAAAGTCTCGTCAGGCTGTTTTTTGCGCGTAGGCGCGTGCTGGCCTCGTCCGGTGAGACGATGGGACAGGGTTCAGCACACGTAATCAGCGCGGAGGGGGAAGATCGACCGGTAAGGCGCGATGAAGTGTCTGATAGCAGTCGGCAGCGCGTTTCTCTGGCGGCATGGACGCTATAGCAATCAGCTTAATTTTCTTGAGTGGCTCATAGATGAGCTTGGCGCGAGCCATGGTCAGCAAGCCCCAGATGTAAAACATCCAGATGGCAATCATCCCGGGGCTGGGATCGAACAGGTAGGCCAGGGTCGGAAGCAAAAAGAACATCATGACCAAGAAGCTGAGGATGATTTTCCCTCTCAGACCGGATGTATCTCTTTCGACACTGGTGGCAGTCTTGATCTCATGTCTCAAGCCGGAAAGCCAGTTGACGCTATCCCGAACCAGAAGCCGCCTGGCATTCGGGTACTGAGTGTCGAAGAGAAGCTGGGCCTGGTTCATTGAGCGCCATCGCGTCGTTTGCTGTGCTAATTGATCTCATATGCACGCAAGCAACGCAACTTGGCCTTTTTGTCTTGAAAGGATCTGGTGGTCCCCCAGATGGTCCCCTGACGAGACCCAGAAATGAAAAAGGGTTGGACGTTTCCGTCCAACCCTTTGTTTCATATGGTGCGCCCAGAGAGATTCGAACTCCCGACCCCCAAGTTCGTAGCCTGGTGCTCTATCCAGCTGAGCTATGGGCGCGTTGTCAGGCGGCGTATCCTACGCATCGACCTGTTTATCGTCAAGCTGTTGTTGTCCAAATTTCAGACGTTTGAATCAGCTTGAAGCGATGATGGCGGAGAGTAAGGGATTCGAACCCTTGAGGAGCTTTTGGCCCCTACTCCCTTAGCAGGGGAGCACCTTCGGCCTCTCGGTCAACTCTCCGACAAGGTGGGCGATGATACAGACGCCGGGAGCAATTGAAAAGGCTGCTTAGATGCTATTTCGATCATACCGCTCGCCTCGGCAGGCTTGGAGTGCTGGCGCCAAACAGCGACCATGGTGAATGGCTTTTAACGGAGGGGTACACATGAGCAATCTTGCCGCCTGGATGGCCAGAGGCAGTTATTTCGACACCGGCGAGGGGCATGTTTTTCATGTCGAGGCCGGTACTGGCGAGGTCCTGGTCCTGCTGCACGGTTTTCCCACATCGTCATGGGACTGGCACAAGGTCTTCGATGCGCTGGCGCAACGCTATCGCGTCATTGCCTTCGACAAGCTCGGCTATGGTTTTTCGGACAAGCCGCGTGATGGCGACTACAGCATTACCGCGCATCTGCGGCGCACCCTGAAACTGCTGAATGCCCTGGGTGTCAGCGAGGCGCGCGTGCTGGCGCATGACAATGGCAATACGGTGGCGCAGGCCTGGCTGGCGCATCAGATCGAGGCGCCGGCCATCTCCACACGCATCAGCCACCTCTGCTTTCTCAATGGCGGTCTCTTCCCCGAAATGCACCGCGCCCGGCTGATGCAGAAACTGCTGCTGAGCCCGGTTGGCGGTCTGCTCACCCGTGTCATCACGGCGGGATCGTTCGGGCGCAGCCTGGCAGCCGTTTTCGGTCCCGATACCCGGCCGACCCGGCAGGATCTGGCCGATTACTGGACACTGATGTCGCGCGGGCAGGGTCAGTACCTGCTTCATCGTCATATTCACTACATTCGTGAACGCCGCAGCAACCGTGCGCGTTGGGTAGGGGCACTGGAGCAGTCGCCAGTTCCCATAGCCCTGATCGATGGCGTGCATGACCCGGTGTCGGGCGCGCACATGGTCGAGCACTTCCGGCGCCTGCTGCCGGGGCGGCCGGTGGTCGAGCTGCCCTGCGGCCATTTTCCCCAGGTGGAAATGCCGCAGGAGGTGCTGGAGGCTCTGGCGCGTTTATGGCCCTGAGGCCGGACGGGTTATAATTTCCCCTTTGACGTACGCAAACAGGTAGCTGCAATGATTCTGGATCTGGAGACCATCTGGCTGGACAACACGCTGGAGGCATGGGGCACGGCGCTGGCACTGGCGCTGAGCATCAATGTGCTGGTGGCGCTGATGAAGTGGCTGATCATCACGCGGGTCTCCAAGGTTGCCGTTCGTGGTGTCCGCGGTCTCGATCACGGTGTGGTGGCCATGGCCAGGCGCACCAAGCAGCCGCTGATCTTCCTGGTCACGCTCATGATCGGTACCCAGTATCTTGAGCTGAAGCCGGCCCTGGAGCACGGCCTGTCCAGGATCGCCACCGTCGCCGGCTTCCTGCAGCTGGGTCTGTGGCTGAGCGCCGGCATGAACTTCTGGATTGATCGCTACCGCATCAACAGCCAGGATGCCGCGGCCACCACCAGCCTCGCGGCGCTCAACTTCGTCGGCAAGCTGGTGCTGTGGGCACTGGTCATCATGATCATGCTCGACAACCTGGGTGTGAATGTCACCGCCATGGTGGCAGGCCTCGGTGTCGGCGGCATCGCGGTCGCCCTGGCCGTGCAGAACATTCTCGGCGACCTCTTTGCCAGCCTGTCCATTGTCATCGACAAGCCCTTTGTCATTGGCGATGTCATCATGGTCGACACCTTCTCCGGCACGGTCGAGCACGTCGGCCTGAAGACCACGCGCCTGCGCAGTTCCACCGGCGAGCAGATCATCATCTCCAACGGTGACCTGCTGAAGACCCGCATACGCAACTACAAGCGCATGGAAGAGCGCCGCATCACCTTCGGCTTCGGCGTCGTCTACCAGACCACGGCGGAACAGCTGGCAGCGATTCCCGGCATGGTCAGCGAAATTGTCCGCAAGGTGCCCAAGACCCGCTTCGAGCGTGCCCACTTCAAGGCCTTCGGGCCTTCGTCGCTGGATTTCGAGGTGGTTTTCTGGATGCTGGATCCGGATTTCCTGGGCAGCATGAATGCCCAGCAGGCCATCAATCTGGAAATCTTCAAGCGCTTCGCCGAGCTCGGCATCGAGTTCGCCTACCCGACCCAGACCCTGATCGTGCAGGGCCAGGCCGAGCGTTTCCCGGGCAACGACGCCGCCGTGCAGGGCTGATGCCCGGGCAGGTATTCATTCCCGTGTGCAGGATCGGCTATAATGCCCCCGTCATTGGGGAGTAGCCGCTCTTCGTTCACAAGTCCGCCAACAGGCGGGTTTCAGAAGAGGCTCGCGTCAACACACTTGCCGTAACGGCATGGCGCGCGCGGTTCACGACTTGGCAAGACCTTTGACCATGCACCTCCGCGGAGCCGGGGTGGCGCATGGTCATTGGTATTGAGCCGGCTCGGAGAACTCATCAATGGACGCTTTCCTCGTTTCCACCGGTCTGGTGGCGCTCGCCGAAACCGGCGACAAGACCCAGCTTCTGGCCATCCTGCTGGCGGCGCGTTTCCGCAAGCCGCTGCCCATCATCCTCGGCATTCTTGTCGCCACGCTGGCCAATCATGCGGTTGCCGGCGCGTTCGGACACTGGCTCGCCGATCTCGTTGATCCGGACATCATGCGCTGGGTGCTGGGCGTGTCGTTCCTGGCCATGGCGGTCTGGGCGCTGATTCCCGATCATGTCGACGATCTGCGTGCCGAGAGCGGGCACTGGGGTGTGTTCGCCACCACGCTGACGGCCTTCTTCCTGGCCGAGATGGGCGACAAGACCCAGATCGCCACGGTGGCGCTGGCGGCGCAGTACCAGAGTCTGCTGGCGGTGGTCGCCGGCACCACGCTGGGCATGATGCTGGCCAATGTGCCGGCGGTGTACCTGGGCGAGCGCATCACGCGGCGCATTCCGATTCCGCTCATCCACAAGATCGCGGCGCTGATCTTCGCCGTGCTGGGGCTGATGATCCTGCTCCTGCCCTGATCGGTGCCAGGTCTCAGGGTGCGGGTGACAGCGTGGCGGCGGTGCCGAGCAGGAAGTCCTCGCAGGCGCGGGCGCGCTCGGCAAGGTAGCCGGCAACCCCGGTCACGCGCTTGAGGCGGCGCAGGTCCTCGCTGTAGGACATCCAGAATTGCCGGACAACGGAGATCTCGTCGGGCAGCACCGGCTGCAGACGCGGATCGCCGGCGGCCACGAAGCAGGGCAGGATGGCGAGTGCCCTGCCCTGCAGCGCGGCATGGTATTGCGCCAGCACGCTGGTGCTGCGCAGCGGGCTGCTGGCACCCGGCACCATCTCGTCGAGATAGAGCAGCTGTGCGCTGAAGGCGAGATCCTGCACATAGTTGATGAAGCGATGCTCGCGCAGATCCTCGCGCCGCCGGATCGGCGCCTGCGCGGCGAGGTATTCCGGCGTGGCGTAGAGCGCGAGCTTGTAGTCGCAGAGCCTGGTGCAGATGTAGGGTCCGCGCGCCGGTCTTTCCAGCGTGATCGCGATGTCGGCCTCGCGCCGGGAAAGGTTGACGAAGTGCGGCACCGGCAGCACATCTATCGAAATGTTCGGGTAGCGATCCTGGAACGCCACCATCTGCGGGATCACGAAATACGCGCCGAAGGCCTCGGTGCAGCCTATGCGCACATGACCCGACAGGGCGCTGCCGGTGCCCGAGACCTGCTCGCAGGCCGCCTGCATGGCACCCTCCATGGCTTCGGCATGGCTGACCAGCTGCTGGCCATCTAGCGTCAGCGTGAAGCCGGTGCTGCGCGACTTGTCGAAGAGCAGGGCGCCCATGGCCTCTTCCAGCGCGCGGATGCGCCTTGCCACGGTCGTGTAGTCGACGCCCAGGCGCTTGGCGGCGGCACTGGCGGTGCCTGCGCGCACGACTTCCAGAAAGAAGCGGAGGTCATCCCAGTTGGCTTGCTGCTTCGTGCTTTTTTGCATATCAAATATGGATCAGTGCGGGTTCATAATGCATTTTAACCTATATATGCTGATGCTTCCCGCGCGCCGTCATTCATCGAAAGGCGCATCAAGAAGCGCATTGCAAGGCAGGCCATCATGACTTCTGTTGCCGTTCCCACCGTCAAGCTGCTCATCAACGGCGAATTCGTCGAATCGAAGACCACGCAATGGCGCGATATCGTCAATCCGGCCACCCAGCAGGTGCTGGCGCGCGTGCCGCTGGCCACGCCGGAAGAGCTGGCTGCCGCCGTCGCCGCGGCGAAAGAGGCGTTCAAGACCTGGCGCAAGACCGCCATCGGCGCGCGTGCCCGCATCTTCCTGAAGTACCAGCAGCTGATTCGCGAGCACATGGGCGAGGTCGCCGCCATCCTCACCGCCGAGCAGGGCAAGACCCTGCCTGATGCCGAGGGCGACATCTTCCGCGGCCTTGAAGTGGTCGAGCATGCCGCCAATATCGGCTCGCTGCAGATGGGCGAGATCGCCAACAACGTCGCCGGCGGTGTTGATACCTATACCCTGCAGCAGCCTCTGGGCGTCTGCGCCGGCATCACGCCGTTCAACTTCCCGGCCATGATTCCGCTCTGGATGTTCCCGATGGCGATCGCCTGCGGCAACACCTTCGTGCTCAAGCCCTCCGAGCAGGACCCGATGAGCACCATGCGTCTGGTCGAGCTGGCGGTCGAGGCCGGCATCCCGGCCGGCGTGCTCAACGTCGTCCATGGCGCCGAAGACATCGTCAACGGCCTCTGCGATCACCCGGACATCAAGGCGATTTCCTTCGTCGGCTCGACACGTGTCGGCAGCCATGTCTATCACCGCGCCACCCAGGCCGGAAAGCGCGCCCAGTGCATGATGGGCGCCAAGAATCACGTCGTGGTCTTGCCGGATGCCCCCAAGGAGCAGACCCTCAATGCCCTCGTCGGTGCCGGCTTCGGCGCTGCCGGCCAGCGCTGCATGGCATCGTCCGTGGTGGTGCTGGTGGGTGCCGCGCGCGAGTGGATTCCGGAGATGGCCGAGCGTGCCACCACGCTCAAGGTCGGTGCCGGTCATGACAAGGGCGTCGAGATCGGCCCGGTCATTTCCTGTGCCGCGCTGGCGCGTATCGAGGGCCTGATCGCCACTGGCGTCGAGGATGGCGCGCGTCTCGTGCTCGATGGCCGCAAGCCGGCCGTGCCCGGCTACGAGAGCGGCAATTTCGTTGGCCCGACGCTGTTCGCCGGCGTCAGACCGGGCATGCGCATCTACGATCAGGAGATCTTCGGGCCGGTGCTGTGCGTGGTCGAAGTCGACACGCTCGATGATGCCATCGCGCTCATCAACGCCAATCCCAACGGCAACGGCACCGGCATCTTCACCCGCTCCGGCGGCGCCGCCCGCCACTTCCAGGAAGAGATCGACGTCGGCCAGGTCGGCATCAACGTGCCCATCCCGGTGCCGGTGCCGCTGTTCTCGTTCACCGGTTCGCGCGGTTCCAAGCTCGGCGACCTCGGCCCCTACGGCAAGCAGGTCGTGCTCTTCTACACGCAGACCAAGACCGTCACCGCGCGCTGGTTCGACGAGGACGCGGTGAGCACGGTCAACACCACCATCAGCCTGCGCTGAGTGGCCGCTGACGAGGAGTATGCGGGATGAACTTCGAGCTTTCTGAAGACCAGCTCGCCTTCCAGCAGCTGGCCCGCGATTTCGCCGCCAAGTCGCTGGCGCCGCATGCCGCCTGGTGGGATGCCGAGGGCATCTTTCCGGTCGAGGTGCTGCGCGAGGCTGGCTCGCTAGGCTTCTGCGGTCTCTATTCGCCGGAGCAGTACGGCGGTCTCGGCCTCAGCCGTCTCGATGCCACCGTGGTGTTCGAGGAGCTGGCGGCGGCCGATCCGTCGACGGCGGCCTTCCTGAC
The DNA here is from genome assembly GCA_023265995.1 of Perlucidibaca sp. GTDB lineage: Bacteria > Pseudomonadota > Gammaproteobacteria > Pseudomonadales > Moraxellaceae > Perlucidibaca. Next base: position 423,946 of record JAHFSA010000002.1, on the reverse strand, counting down.
CATCCACAACATGGCGACCTGGATGCTTTGTGGCTGGGGCCAGCCCGAGCTGGCCGGCAAGTGGGGCCCGAAGCTGACCTCCGGTGAACTGCTGGCGTCCTATTGCCTGACCGAGCCGGATGCCGGCTCCGATGCCGCCAACCTCAAGGCCAGCGCCCGTCTCGAAGGCGATGGCGCTGATGCGGTTTACGTGCTCAAGGGCTCGAAGGCGTTCATTTCCGGCGCCGGCAGCACTGACATGCTGGTGGTCATGGCGCGTACCGGCGCGCCCGGTGCCAAAGGCATCACGGCCTTTGCGGTGCCGGCCGACACGCCGGGCATCCGCTATGGCAAGAAGGAAGACAAGATGGGCTGGAACAGCCAGCCCACGCGCGCGATCTTCTTCGATGACGTGCGTGTGCCGGTCGGCAACCGCCTCGGCGAAGAGGGCGAGGGCTTCCGCATCGCCATGAAGGGACTCGATGGCGGCCGCATCAACATCGCCACCTGCTCGGTCGGCGCCGCCCAGGGCGCGCTCAATGCCGCCCAGCGCTATCTCGGCGAGCGCCGGCAGTTCGGCAAGTCGCTGGCCGAGTTCCAGGCCCTGCAGTTCCGTCTCGCCGACATGGCCACCGAGCTGGTCGCGGCACGCCAGATGGTCCGGCTTGCAGCCTGCAAGCTCGATGCCGCCGCGCCCGACGCCACCACCTACTGCGCCATGGCCAAGCGCTTCGCCACCGATGCCGGCTTCACGGTCTGCAACGAGGCGCTGCAGCTGCATGGCGGCTACGGCTATCTGCGCGACTACCCGCTGGAGCGGCTGGTGCGTGACGCCCGTGTGCACCAGATACTTGAAGGCACCAACGAAATCATGCGCGTCATCATCGCGCGCCGGATGCTGGAGGAGGGTGCGCCCGAGCGCATCCGCTGAAGCGGCGATCAGCCGTTCGCCATCCGGCTTTTGAAAAGACCCGCATCTGCAAAAGCCCGCATTTGCAGAACTGCAGAACACAGGAACAGGGGAAAGACATGACTGACAAGATCGCCTTCATCGGCCTCGGCAACATGGGCGGCCCCATGGCCGTCAACCTGCACAAGGCCGGCTTTGCCGTGACCGCCACCGACTTGTCGCCAGCGGCACGCGCAAAGGTTGCCGACGAGGGCGTGGCGGTGGTCGCGACTGCGGCCGAGGCACTGACGGGTGCCACCGTGGTGATCTCCATGCTGCCGGCCAGCCGTCACGTCGAGGGCCTCTATCTGGGTGATGGCCTCGGCGCGACAGGCAGCAATCCCGGCCTGCTGGCCACATTGCCGGCCGGCATCCGCATCATCGACTGCAGCACCATCGCACCGGCGAGTGCGCGCAAGGTCGCGGCAGCAGCCGAGGCGCGTGGCCTGTCCATGATCGATGCCCCGGTCTCGGGTGGTACGGCCGGTGCGGCAGCCGGCACGCTGACCTTCATGGTTGGTGGCGCCGATGCCTGCGTCGAGGCGGCTCGCCCCTTCCTGCAGGCCATGGGCAGGAACATCTTCCACGCCGGTGCCAGCGGTGCCGGCCAGGTCGCCAAGGTCTGCAACAACATGCTGCTGGCGATACACATGATCGGCTCGGCGGAGGCCCTGAATCTGGGCGTCAACAACGGCCTCGATGCCACCGTGCTGTCGGAGATCATGAAGCAGAGTTCGGGCGACAACTGGTCGCTGCAGAAGTACAATCCCATGCCCGGTGTCATGGATGCGGTGCCTGCCTCGCGCGGATACAGCGGTGGTTTCGGCAGCGATCTCATGCTCAAGGATCTGGGGCTGGCGGAGGAGGCGGCGCTGGCCAGTGGCTCGGCCATTCCGCTTGGCGGCCTCGCGCGCAATCTCTATGCCGCGCACAGTGCCGGCGGCTCCGGCGGCCTCGATTTCTCCAGCATCATTCAGTTGCTGCGGAAACGCGAGGCCTGAACACAAGACATGAAAAAGCCCGGCATTGCCGGGCTTTTTCATGTCTGCATCGTGCTTATTCGACGTTGTCGGAGCACTCGGCAGCACTGGCGTCCAGCTTGCAACGCACCTTCTTGAGCAGCGACATCATTTTCGCATCGTAGGTGCCGTCCTTGGTCATGGAGAGACGGGCCTCGCGCATCATGAGCACGTACTTGGTCTTGTCAGCAGCAGACAGCTCCATCCAGTACTTGTCGGGGATGCCGGCTTCGGCCTTCTTGCTGAGGGCCTCGGCCATGTCGAGCTGGGTCACGGCGTGGGCACGGGACTTGGCGCCGAAGTCAGCCGGCCACTTGTCCTTGCGGATGATCAGCATGCCGGTCATCTGGATCAGCGGGAAACGGTAGACGGCACCGTTGGCGCCCAGGCCCTTGTAGAGCTCGAAGGGCTTATAGACAATCGCCGGCACGGCAATGATGTCGACCTGGCCATTGTTGAACTTGGGCGCCAGATTGGTGATATCGGATGCCACCGGCTGCAGACCCATCTGCTGGGCCATCTTGGCCTGCGACTTGTCGAAGTCGAGCACGGCGATCTTCTTGCCGGCAGCCTTCTCGATCGAGTTGATGGCGCGGTCGCGAACCATGATGTAGGCGCCACCCAGCGGGGCGATGCCGATCACTTCGTACTGGCCGTTGATCATGGAGGGTGCCATCTGCGGGGTGGACAGTGCCTGGATGACCACACGCAGGTGCTTGTAAGTGGGCACGGCACCGATGGAGTCGATACTGCCGACGAAGTGGTTGAACTGGCGACCACGCAGACCGGTCACGGCGATGCCGTCGCACTGGCCGGCCTTGAAGTCCTCGGTGACCACGCGCTCATCGGTATAGGGTTTGAGGGTGATATCCACTCCCCATTTCTTGGCGACCAGCGCGAAGTCCTTGGCCTGGCTGTAAGCCGGGCCCTGGGCGCCGAGCGGATCATAGACACAGTAGATGCCGGCGTTGGCGGTGAGACCGGTCATTGCCAGGGTGATGGCAGCTGCCAGCTTTGCTGTTGTTTTCATTATGCGGGCTCCTCAGTCCTTTGGCCGCATCCGGCCGGATTCAACTATAAGGTTAAACGTCTGAATTATGTGGTCGCTTACCAGCGGCCGGCTTATGCTTGCACGACAATAACCTGTCATTTCACGCCAATACGATATGGTCATGAAAGCTGCGCGCAGCACCAGTCCCACGGTCCCGGGAACCTATGCCTGTCTGCTGGCAGATGTCGTCGCGCGCTGGGACATCCCGGCGGCGCGTTTGCTGGAGGGTAGCAGGGTTTCGCCCGAGAACCTGCTGTCACCCATCTGGCATCTGGACTACAGCGAGTTCAAGCGTCTGCTGAAGCGGGCAGTGGCGCTCACCGGCGAGCCGGGACTGGGTTTTCATATCGGCCTGCAGATGAAGATCTCCTGCCACGGCCTGATCGGCTATGCAGCCATGATCGCGCGCAATGTCCGTGAGGCGCTGGAGATCGGGCAGAGCTTCATCCAGTTGCAGTCATCGACGCTACGGATGCGCCTGGAGGAGGCGAATGGCGTGGCGCATCTGCATGTGGAGGAGCCCATGCCGGGCTATCCGCTCGGCGAGATCGGCACCATGTTCATCATGCTCGGTTTTGTCACCATGGGCGAGGCCATCACCGGCCGGCGCCTGACAGGGCATGCGGATGTCAGCTTTGCGCGCCCGGCCTACTTTGATCGCTTCGAGCATCTGCTGCCGGGAACCGTGAGCTTCGGGCAGCCCTCCCATCGTCTCAGCTTCGATCCGGCCTATCTCGACCTGCCGCTGGTCATGGCCGATTTGGTGGCGGCGCGCATGGCACGCGAGCAGTGCAAGCAGGCCCTGCACACCATGGCGGGCAGCGGCAGTCTGATCTCTCTGGTGCGCGAGCTGGCCTGTGACGAAACCATGGGTTTCTGCCGGATGGACCAGGTCGCCGAGCGCCTGCACATGTCGGAGCGCACCTTGCAGCGTCAGCTGGCGTGCGCCGGCACCTCGTTCAGCGCCATTCTCGACGAGCTGCGCCACCAGCGTGCGCTGCTCATGCTCAAGCGTGGCGAGTTCGGCCTTGATTACATCGCCGACCAGCTCGGCTATACCGATACCACCAACTTCAGTCGCGCCTTCAAGCGCTGGACCGGGATGGCCCCGAGCCAGTTCCGGCGCCGCAGTCCGGCGCCTCTCTAGTCGCCCTCGAACTTTGCCGTCGTGCGGTTCTTGAAGGCCTCGACGCCGCGCCTGGCATCCTTGCTCAGGAACAGGCGCAGGATCTGCCAGCTCAGCTTGCCCAGCGCCGGTCCCGTGCCCTTGGCCTGGGCCAGGCGCGTTGAGCGCAGCACGGCCTGAACGCCCAGTGGCGCCTGCTCGGCGATCTTCCCGGCCAGCTCGATGGCGCGGTCCCGCTCTGTGCCAGCCGGCACCACTTCCTGCACCAGGCCCAGGCGCAGCGCCTCGGCGGCATCGAACCAGTCGCCGGTGAGCATGTAGCGATAGGCGTTGTTGGTGCCGACAGCCAGCGGCCAGCGCACTGTGCCGCCGCCGAAGGGGAACAGGCCGCGACTGACCTCGTACTGGCTGAATCTGGCATTGTCGGCCGCCACGGTGACCTGGTTGCACAGCAGCAGTTCGATGCCGAGGGTGTAGCAGCGACCGTTGATGGCGGTCACCAGCGGCTTGGGGCAGGGGGCCGTGCTGACGCCCCAGGGGTCGGTCATGCCGCGCGGGATGAAGGGCTGGAAGATGACCTTGGGCACATGCCTGGCGATCGCCGGCATGTCGAGACCGGCGGTGAAGTCGCTGCCGGCCGCCCAGAGCACGCCGCAGCGCAGATCCTTGTCTTCGGCCAGCAGAGTGTAGGCGGCGGCCAGCTCGCGGATCATTTCCGGGTTGAAGGCATTGAGCTTGTCGGGGCGGTTGAGGCCGATCAGCAGGACATGGCCGCGACGCTCAACGGAAATAAGTTCGGACATGATGTGCGCTCCCGGCCCCTGGCGGGCCAATCAAGATGAACTTAACGGTGTTAAAACATCATTGGTTCCAAAAAGGAACTTGTCAAGTTATGCTGCCGTTCGACATGCCGCGGGGCGACAACCTGTTGCGGCGCGCGTATCGTCTTGCCGACAGGCATGATCCCTTGCAGGAGATATTCTTCATGACACAGGTTCCCTTCAGTCTGGTCCGCTACCAGGCATCCGCCCTCAAGGGTATAGGCCAGGTGGCGCTGCAGGTGCTGCTGCCGGCCTCGCGCAAGCGCACGGGCGTGCCGGCCATGCAACTGCCCGCGATCAGCCGCGTCGTGCCGGCGCCGGCGGCAGCACTGGTCGACAGTTATGTCGCCTGGTGCGGAGCTGCCGGTCGCTATGACCACACGCTGCCGCCGCACATGATGTCGCAGTGGGGCATTCCGCTGGTGACCGAGCTTCTGCTGCAGACTTCGTATCCGCTGGCGCAGGTCATCAATCAGGGTGTCACCTTGACTGTACGCGGCGATCTGCCGCGTGGCGAGCCGCTGCATCTGCGCGCGGCCATGCATTCGGTCGAAGAGGATGAAGGTCGCGCCCGCGTCTCGGTGGCCATCACCACCGGCACCGCGCAGGCGCCGGAACTGGTCGAGGCCGTGCTGCACATGATCTTCATCAAGCCTGGTCACCAGAAGCGCAAGGCTGGCCAGGACACGCGTGAAGAGCCGGCCTGGGAGACCGTCGGGCAGTGGCAGGCGGGGTCGCAGGACGGCTTCCAGTTCGCCGTGCTCACCGGCGACTTCAATCCCATCCACTGGATAGGCCTGGCCGGCAAGTTCTCGGCATTCAAGCAGAAGGTGCTGCACGGTTTCGGCATGTTCGTGCGCAGCTATGAACGACTGGATACTGCCGGTCTGCGCGAGCTCGACGTGCGCTTCCTGCGTCCGGTGCCGCTGCCGTCGCAGCCGCTGAGCGTGCAGGTGGCGCCGGCGGATGGCGAGGGCTGGCACCCGCTGCGCCTGATCGGCGAGGGCGGCAAGCTGCATCTGGCCGGACGCTGGCGCGGCTGACGTCTGCGGCAGCGCTTTTCCGGGCCTGCAAGTGTCGCTGCGGGAAAAAGCAGCGATAACGCGCAGGCCATGGCGGACAAGGGTTTCACGCGTTTCATGGCAAGTTTTGCACGTAGTTTTCCACAGCTTCCGGGGATAACTTTCCGGGAGTTGTGCGGCAATGATTTCGGCAGGACAGCGGACAATGACCTATCATTCCTGATCATTGGTTTTGGTTTGCTGGAAAACCATCATGCACAATCTGGAAGACCTGTCCCTGGCCGAGCTTGAAGCCCTGGTGGCCGAGGCCAGCAATGTCCTGGCCCGTCGGCGCGAGACGCGAGCGCGAACCTTGCGGCAGGAAATGCAACGCATGGCACGCAGCGCCGGCCTCTCTGCCGAAGAGTTCGCCCTGCTGGCGGACTGAACCAGCCCGGGAGTGGTGATGACGACCTCCGAGACATTCGACGACATCAACCGTTTCACGCCGCCAACGGCGGAGCAGCTGCATCGCCAGCTGGCCTCCTTGCGCGCCTGGTTCAGCCCGCGCTGCTACGGGCTCGATGAGCTGGACCTGAGCCGGCCGGCCCTGTTCGTGGGCAATCACACACTGTTCTCGCTGGATGCGCCGCTCGTGCTGTCGGCCATCTACAGCCGTCATGGCGTGCTGGTGCGCGCCATCGGCGATCACTTCCATTTCCGCATTCCCGGCTGGGGCGACATGGTGCGCAACAGCGGTGTGGTCGACGGCACCCCTGCCAACTGCGCCGAACTCATGCGCCAGGGCCAGTCCATCCTGGTCTTTCCGGGTGGCGCGCGCGAGGTCAACCGGTGCAAGGGCGAGGATTACGATCTGGTCTGGAAGCAGCGCACCGGTTTTGCCCGCATGGCCATACAGCATGGCTACGACATCATTCCCTTTGCTTCGGTGGGTGCCAACGAGATCTTCAGCATCCTGGTCGACGCCGATGAGGTCATGGCCAGCCGTGCCTGGCACTGGCTGGACCGGCACACCGGCATCGCGCAGCGCCTGCGCGGGGGCGATCTGCTGTCGCCGCTGGTGCGCGGCATGGGGCCGACTCTGTTGCCGCGTCCGCAGCGCTTCTACTTCGGCTTCGGCGAGCGCATCACCACCGCGCATCTGCAGAGCGGGCAGCCTGACCAGGACAGCCTGTGGAGCGTGCGCCGGCAGACCGAGGTGGCGATAGGTCAGCTCGTGGCCCGCCTCAAGCAGGAGCGCCTCGCAGACCATGCCAGCTGGGGGCGTCTGCGCCGCTGGCTGGCCCCCCTGCAATACTGATATCCGGAGAAACGCATGCAGATTCCCTCGCTCAAGGAACAGGTCAGTGCCGAGGAGTGGCAACTGCGCTGCGATCTTGCCGCCTGTTATCGATTGGTGGCGGCCTATGGCTGGAGCGATCTGGTCTTCACGCACATCTCGGCGCGGCTGCCCGGGCCCGAGCATCACTTCCTGATCAACCCCTACGGGCTGATGTTCGACGAAATCACGGCGTCATCGCTGGTCAAGGTCGATCGCGACTGCAACAAGCTGATCGACTCGCCTTTCCCGGTGAACCCGGCCGGCTTCGTCATTCACAGCGCCGTTCATGAGGCGCGCGAGGATGTGCAGTGCGTGCTGCACACGCATACCCGCGCCGGCGTCGCGGTCAGCGCCCAGGCCTGCGGCGTGTTGCCGATCTCGCAGCAGTCCACCTTCGTGCTGGCCTCGCTGGCCTACCATGACTACGAGGGCGTGGCTTTCCGGCCGGACGAGAAGCCTCGTCTGCAGGCCGATCTGGGCAGCGCCAATTACCTCATGCTGCGCAACCATGGCCTGCTGACCTGCGGCGCCAGCATCGCCGATGCCTTCCTCTCCATGTATGTCTTCGAGAGCAGCTGCCATATACAGCTGGCGGCCCAGGCGGGCGGCGAACTGGTGCAGGTTGATCCGCGCATAGTCGCTGGCGTCGCCGAGTCGCTGCGCGTGCAGACCAGCGGCCTCGGCGGCGCCTTTGTCTGGCCGTCGCTGCTGCGCAAGCTGGAGCGCCTGGATCCGGGCTATCGCAACTGAGTCGGCAAGGTCTCATGCGCCGTATTCTGGTGATTGATGCCCAGGTGGCCTTCTGTGATCCGCAAGGCTCTCTGGCGTGCGCGTCTGATTTGACGCCGCTCTCAGTGCGTTAACCCCTGCCAGAGCAGTTGCAGCGCCATGGCTGTCAGCAGCCAGTTCAGCACCTTGTGAAAGCCCTCGTCGGCGCGTCCGGCCAGCCAGCGCTCGCCCAGCCAGGTGCCGATGAAGCCTGCCGCCACCATGGTCAGCAGCAGTGGCAGCCAGGGTCCGAAGCGGAAGCCGAAGAAGCCGAAGGCGGCGATCTTGAGGCCGTGTTGCAGCGTCATGCAGGCCGAGAACGTGGCCATGTGGCGCTGGCGGTCCAGCGCCTGGGTTTTCATCACGGCGGCCACCAGCGGGCCGGTGGCACCGACGAACATGCTCAGGAAGCTGATCAGGATGCCGCCCAGCCAGACCCCTGTCCTGCGCATGGCGGGCCATCTGCCCCAGACCGCATAGAGGATGAACAGACCGAGTGCGAGGTTGAGCAGGGCGGGTGGCAGCTGCAGGGCCAGGCTGCCGCCGGCGAAAGCTCCGGCCAGGGCGCCGGTGGCGAACGGCAGCACGATGCCGGCATGGACATGCCGGCGCATCAGCCAGGTGCGTCCGGCATTGGAGCCGATCTGGACTACCCCGTGCAGGGGCACGAGCGCGGCCGCAGGCACCAGGAAGGCCATGATGCCGAGCAGCAGCACGCCGCCGCCTATGCCGAGTCCGGCTGTCAGCGCCGAGGTGAAGGCGGCGCTGATGATCAGGCTGGCGGCCATCCAGGGCGCGAGGTCAGGGGGCAGGAGGGTTGCCAGAAAATCCGGGGTCACGGGTTTGCGAATTCCAGGGAGCGGTGCCATGACTGATATAGCACGACGCCAGGTGGCGGGCGAGCCGGGGTAGCAGGTACGTATCAGGGAGAGGAAATCATGACATTGACATGCATAAATAGTACGCATAATTTATGCGCATACCCTGTGCATGAAGAGTCCGATGCCATGCTGCCTGTCTATGATGTCGCTGCCCCCAAGAAGGCAACCAACCTGAGTCTGAACAGTGATCTCCTGCGTCAGGCCAGAGCGCTGGACATCAATCTGTCGGCCGAGCTGGAGCTGGCGCTGGCGGGACTGGTCGCTAGCCGGCGCGAGGCGCGCTGGCGGGAGGAGAACAGGGCGGCAATCGCGGATTACAACGTCCGGGTCGCCGAGCGCGGTGTCTTTGGCGACGATGTGCGCAGCTTCTGATGGCGCAGTTCACGGTCTATCGCAATCGCAGCCCGCGCACACGGGGTGATGTGCCTTATCTGCTCGCGGTCCAGAGCGACCTGCTGCAGGATCTGGCGACTCGCGTCGTGGTGCCTCTGTATCGCAAGACCCCCGAGGCCGGGCCTGCCATCACGCGTCTGATGCCGGAGCTGGTGGTGGAGGGCGTGTCGCTGATCATGAACACGGCCCAGCTGGCCGGTGTTGCCGTGCGGGAGCTGGGTGAGCCGGTGACTGTGCTGGCGGATCATCGTCAGGACATCCTGGCGGCGCTGGATCTGCTGTTCACCGGCTTCTGACGCGCGCCTCGGGCGGGCGGGTTCAGACCGCCCAGTTCAGGCCCACGGCGCCATCCGAAGGCAGTGCCGCCTTGAGGATGTGCAGCGTTTCCATCAGTTCCTCGTCCGTGTAGGGCACGGCCGGCAGCTTGCCCCAGACCGGGCCGGGCCAGGCCGGGTCACCCTCGAAGCGCGCAATGATGTGCCAGTGCAGCTGAGCCACGACGTTGCCGAGGTTGGCCACGTTCATCTTGGTCGCATCGAGTTGCGCGCACAGGCGCTTGCTGACCCAGGATGACTCGCGCAGCAGCTGGGCCTGATCGGCCTCGGTGAGTTCATGCACCTCGCGCAGATCGGCATGGCGCGGCACCAGGATGAGCCAGGGATACTGGGCATCGTTCATGAGCAGGCAGCGGCAGAGCGGGAAGTCACCGAGCACGATGGTGTCGGCTTCGAGGCGGGGGTGCAGGGAGAACATGGGGGAGAACACTCCGGCGAGGGTATCGCCGCAGTGTAAGCAGGGCTGGCCGGTACGACCAGCCCTGACGGAGCGCGCCGTCGGGTCGGACGGCGCGTTTGCAGGTGCCTCAGAGGCCCATGCTGCGGCCGATCACTTCCTTCATGATCTCGTTGGTGCCGGCGAAGATGGTCATGATGCGGGCGTCCAGACTGGCGCGCGCGATCGGGTATTCCATCATGTAGCCGGCGCCGCCGTGCAGCTGCACGCCCTCATAGCAGACCTTGTTGAGCAGGTCCGTGCTCCAGTACTTGGCCATGCAGGCCTCGTCCGGGCTCAGCGTGCCATCGTTGGCCTTGAGCACCAGCGAGTCGACGAAGGTCTGGCCTATGGTGATCTCGGTGTTCATCTCGGCGAGCTTGAAGCGGGTGTTCTGGAACTTGCTGATGGGCTTGCCGAAGGCGACACGATCCTTGGCGAAGGAGATGGTGTGGTTGAGCGCTTCGCGGGCGCCGGCGATGGCGCCCATGGCACAGGTCAGGCGTTCCACGGCGAGCTTCTGCATCAGGTACATGAAGCCCATGCCGGGCTGGCCGAGCAGGTTCTCCTTGGGCACCTTGACGTCCTGGAAGAACAGTTCGGCGGTGTCCTGCGAGTGCATGCCCATCTTCTCCAGCTTGCGACCGCGCACGAAACCTTCCATGCCGCGCTCGACCACGATCAGGCTGATGCCGCCGGTGCCTTCGTGCTGGGCGGCGACGATCACCAGATCGGAGAGAATGCCGTTGGAGATGTAGGTCTTGGCGCCGTTGAGCAGGTAGTGGTCGCCCTTGTCCTCGATGCGCGTCTTGATGTTGCGCAGGTCGGAGCCGGTACCCGGCTCGGTCATGGCGACGGCGAGGATCTTCTCGCCACTGACGATGCCCGGCAGCCAGCGTGCTTTCTGTTCGTCGTTGGAGAAGCTGTCGAGGTAGGGGCCGATGACATCACTGTGCAGCGCCATGGCGAAGCCGGACTCGCCGATGCGCGCCATTTCCTCGTTGATGACCAGGGCATAGCGCCAGTCGCGCAGGCCAAGGCCGCCGTACTGCTCGTCGACATAAGGGCAGAGATAGCCCTGCGCGCCGGCCTTCAGCCAGACTTCGCGCGAGACCTCGCCGGCCTGCCACCAGGCCTGCTGATGCGGAACGACTTCGGTTTCGAGGAATTTGCGGAAGCTGTCGCGGAAAATCTCGTGATCTTCGGTGAAAAGGGCGCGCTTGCTCATGATTTTTGCTCGTTGTGCAGTCTCTGATTGAGACTGTTCGGTCATAATGTGACTGATCGGTCAATTTTGCGTGGTCCGTTCTGTGTGACCAATGACCGTATCGTTCAAAATCCTTGACCTGAGCGTTCATGCGGCATGCAAGCCGGGTCTGCTTTTGCTACCCTCGGTGCCCAGTCAATTGATATGCCTCAAGCGCCGATGCCCCGTTCCCAGAACACCCTCAGCATGACCTATGCGAAGCGCCTGCTGGCGGGGGCTGCGCGTCATGGGGTGTCGCTGGCCGAGCTGTTCGAGGCCAACGGCCTGGATCCGGCGCGGCTCGATGATCCGGAAGGGCGGCTTGAGGGCGGTGAGCTGATCCTCCTGATCAAGGCTGTCATGCGCCAGACCCGCGACGAGTTCATCGGTCTGCTCGCTACCGACACCCGCTCCAAGCCCGGCACTTTTTCCATGATGGCGCATGCCGTCATCAACTGCCCGAATCTGGGCAAGGCCATCCAGCGTTCGACCGCGTTCTACGGGTTGTTCCAGACGCCGGTCAAAACGCGCTTCGAGGTGGTCGACAACGAAGGCCGGCTCTACTTCGACATCAATGAGAGCTCGACCTACTCCGACACCATCCATGAAGTGATGGTGTTTCTCTCGGTGCGTTTCTGGAGCTGGCTGGTCGGTCGTCGTCTCGATCCGCTGGTGCTCGAATTCGCCTTCGAGGCCCCGCAGAGTGCCGGTGACTTTCAGCGCCTGTTCAGTTGTCCGGTGAACTACGGCATGGATGACAATGTCATCCGCTTCCCGGCATCCTGGCTGAACCTGCCGCTGGCGCAGACGCCGCTGTCGCTGTCGCGCTTCCTCAAGGACTCGGTGGCGCTGATCATTGGTGGCCGCGCCCGGCCGGTGGGTGTCGCCGAACAGATACGCAGCATGCTCAGCAAGGAATACGGCAACCAGTTCCCCGAGCTGGCCGATGTCTGCGCCCGTCTCAACCTGACGCCGCAGACGCTGCGTCGCCGCCTCAAGGACGAGAACACCAGTTACCAGGTCATCAAGGACCAGATGCGCGAAGAGGCTGCCCGCTTCTATCTCGCCAAACCCATGCTGTCGATCGACGAGATTTCCCTCATGATGGGTTTCTCCGAGGCCAGCGCCTTTCATCGCGCCTTCAAGAAATGGACCGGCATGACGCCGGTCGCCTGTCGGCGCCAGCTTCTCGGAACCACCGAACCATGACCGATACCACGGCCCGCCTGCTGATCAACTGCGCCGATGCTCCCGGCATCGTCAGCGCCGTTTCCAGCTTCCTGTACAACAACGGCGCCAACATCACCGATCTCGACCAGCACGCGACGGCGCCCGAGGGCGGCACCTACTTCATGCGCATGGAGTTCCAGACCGGCAACCTGCGCCTGAGCCGCGAGCAGCTCGGTCAGGCCTTCCAGGACGAGGTGGCGACGCGCTACGGCATGAAGTGGCACATCAGCTACGCCGCCGAGCGCAAGAAAGTGGCGATTCTGGTGTCGAAGTACGATCACGCCATGATGGAGCTGCTCTGGCGCTGGTCGCGCGGCTCGCTGCCCTGCGACATCGTGGCGGTGATCAGCAACCACGAGGACCTGCGTCAGGATGTCGAGAACTTCGGCGTGCCGTTCCATGTTGTGCCGGTGACCGCGGCGACCAAGGCTGAAGCCGAAGCGACCATCGATGCCCTGCTGGGTGATGTCGATCTCGTCGTGCTGGCGCGCTACATGCAGATCCTCAGCGCCGACTTCACCGCGCGCCGGCCCAACCGCATCATCAACATCCACCATTCCTTCCTGCCCGCGTTCGTCGGCGCCAACCCCTATCAGCAGGCCTACGACAAGGGCGTCAAGCTGATTGGCGCCACCGCCCACTACGTCACCGCCGACCTCGATCAGGGACCGATCATCGAGCAGGATGTCGAGCGCGTGTCGCATCGCGACGAGGTGCCGACGCTGCGTGAAATGGGCGAGACGGTGGAGCGCCATGTGCTGGCACGCGCTGTGCGCTGGCATCTCGAGGATCGCGTGCTGGTGCACGGCAACAAGACCATCGTGTTTGCCTGATACCCGCCCGGTGGCCTGGCGCTATACTTGCGAACCGGAAGCGCTGCGGGACTGACCCCGGCGCCAGCTGCTGGAAAGCCGTTCATGTCGTCCGATGCCGATCTTCCCCTGCTCGATGCCCGCGGCCTGCTCTGTCCCGAGCCGGTCATGATGCTGCACAAGCGCGTGCGCGAGCTCGCCGCCGGCGATGAGCTGGTGGTGCTCGCCACCGATCCTTCAACGCAGCGCGACATCCCCAAGTTCTGCCGCTTTCTCGGCCACGAGCTGCTCGAGGAAAGCCAGCCCGAGCCAGGGCTCTACCGCTACAGGCTGCGCAAGGGCGGCTGATGCCGTCATGGCAAGGCGCCCTTCGGGGTGGGTGGTGGTGTTGAAAAACCCGCCGTGAATCCATCCCTGGAGGCTTGGGCTCGGCGTCCATGCCTCGCACAGTTTTTCAACACCACCACCCACCCCGAAGGGCTCATGGGCGGCGTCGGCATCAGTCCCATTGCTCGCGCAATATCCGCAAGCGCTTGCGCAGCTGCAGGTTGAGCAGCACGCAGGCCACGCCCAGACCCAGCACCAGTCCTGCCCAGTAGCCGTAAGGGCCCCAGACTCGGCCGAGCCAATCGGTGCTGCCGGCGATGATGCCGAAGGGAATGGCCACGACCCAGTAGGCGATGAGTGTCAGCAGCATGGGGCTGCGGGTGTCCTGCAGTCCGCGCAGGCAGCCGGCGGCGCCGACCTGCAGGGCATCGAAGACCTGATAGGCAACGGCGAACAGCAGCAGGTTGGATGCCAGCGTGCGCACGGCCTCATCTTCGCTGTAGCCGGAGGCAATGAAGTGGCGCGACAGCAGCAGGAAGGTTGCCGACAGGCAGGCGATCAGGCTGGTGGTGATCAGGCCGACGCGGCGGGTATGGGCTATGCCGGCCAGATCACGGGCGCCATAGAGCTGGCCGACCCGGATGGTGAGCGCGATGGCCAGGCTGAGCGGCACCATGAACAGGGTGGATGTCACCGACAGCGCGACCTGATGGCCGGCGACCACAATGGCGCCAGCCGGGCTGATCAGCACTGCGACCAGCGCGAACGAGCTGACCTCGAAGAAGATGGCGAGGCCTATGGGCAGGCCGAGGGCGGCAATATGACCCAGCTCGCCGGCATGCGGCGGCGTCCAGCGCTGCAGCAGGCGCACCGCGGCGAAGGCCGGCGCGCAGAGCACGTAGATCAGCATGGCGAGCGTCATCGACCACATGACCACGGTGGTGCCCCAGCCACAACCGGGGCCGCCCATGGCCGGCACACCGAGCCAGCTCAGCCAGGAAATGTCGGCGCTGCCGTAGATGAAGAGCTGGTTGGTCATGACCGCCAGCGGCAGGCCGGAGAGGCTGATCAGCATGACGGGCAGGGGACGGCCCTGAGCCTCGCAATAGCAGCGCATGACGTGGAACAGACCGACTGCCGGCATGCCCCAGGAGATGGCCGTGAGGAATTCGCGGGTCTTGCTGCGCAGTGCCGGATCGACATCCAGCAGGTCGAAGACAGGCCAGGCGTTGCGGATCAGCAGCAATCCGCCGAGGCCGACCAGCACGGCCAGCCACAGCGCCTGATGACTGATGTCGGGGATGCGTTCGTGGCGCCCGGCGCCATGCGCTTCGGCCACCAGCGGTGTGGTGGCCAGCAGGGTGCCGGTGGTGAGCAGGAACAGCGGCAACCAGATGCTGGAGCCCACCGCCACGGCGGCGAGGTCCACAGGCGAGACCTGGCCTGCCATGAGGGTGTCGATGAAGCCGTAGGCGGCCTGGGAGAACTGGCTGACGAAAATAGGGCCGGCCAGGATGGCGAGCGCGCGCAGCTCCTGCCAGACGGAGAGGGTACGGGTCTGCGACATCAGTTGCGGTAGCCCAGCGTGGCCAGTGTGGCTTCGATGAGGGCGCCTTCGGCGCCGAAGTAGCGCTGGCGCAGCAGGCCGTCGAGCACGACCAGGCCGGCATCCCAGGTGAAGTGACCGTCGAGCAGCATGGCCAGGGCGGGTGCCAGCGGCAGCAGGCGGGCGTCGGCGACTTCGCCATCCTGATTGGTGGCGTGGAAATGCGCCGGCAGCCAGCAGTCGTGGACGGCGATGCGTTCTTCCTGGACGCCTTCCTTGATGCGGCGGTGAATGTGCAGCCAGCTGCGCGGCGCCGGGACATGCCGGAAGTGCAGCCCGGCTTCTTCCCAGGCTTCGCGGGCGAGGCCGGTGGCCAGGCTTTCGCCGGCAGCGAGGCCGCCGCCGACCAGGTTGTCGAGCTTGCCCGGATCGACGAACTTGTGTGTGCTGCGTTCGGCCACCCAGAGGGCGACACCTTCCGCCGTGGCGACCCAGCCGTTCATGTGCACGGAGGGTGTGCACAGACCCAGGCAGCGGAAAGCGGCACGCTCCATGACGAGATAGACGCCATCAGGCTGCTGCAGGGCCATGGCCTCGTCACGCCAGTTCGGCAGCAGGCCCTGCTCGCGCAGTGCCAGTGCCCAGTCCTGCAACACCTGTCCGCGTACGTCGGCATCGCTGCCGGTGCCGATGCTGCCGGTGTTGATGTAGAGATCGCGGGTGTTGACACGGATGCGCTGACGATCAAGCTGACAGAGCGCCTCGGCGATCTGCGGGCGCACCCAGCCCAGCGCCCGGCCGTCGATATGCAGGCGCAGTTCATTGACAGCCTGGAAGCGCGGTTCGCTGTGCAGGAAGGCAATGACCCGTTCGGTGAGCGGTTGCGGCATGGGAGGAAAGGCTCCGGTCAGGCAGGGGACGGATCTGGCATGTGTCCTGCGGCAGATGTCATGCAAATGGCGGCCGTCAGAGCCTGCAGTGTAGCAAAGCGCGGTGTCATACTCTCCTCATCACGTCGCGAGGTATCACCATGTCATCCAGCCGCATTCGTCTGCTTGCCGATGAGAACATGCCGGGCGTGGAAGCCTGCTGCGAGCTGCTGGCGACACAGGCCGACATCGAGGTGACGCGCCGGCCGGGACGCCAGCTGGGCGCTGCCGATGTCGCCGCCGCCGACATCCTGCTGGTGCGCTCCATCACCCGGGTCGATGCCGCCTTGCTGGCCGGCAGCCCGGTGCGTTTCGTCGGCACCGCCACCATCGGTACCGATCATCTCGACCTGCCCTGGCTGGCAGAGCAGGGCATAGCCTGGGCTTCGGCGCCGGGCTGCAATGCCAGGGCGGTCGGCGAGTGGGTGCTCAACGTGCTGGTGCAGCTCGCGGCGGAGCAGGGCGTGACGCTGGCCGGGCGTACGCTGGGTGTCGTCGGGCTCGGTCATGTCGGGCGCTGGACGGCGCGTCTGGCGGGCCTGCTCGGCATCCGCGTCGTCGCCTGCGATCCCTTCCTGGTGCGCGAGCACCTGCCCGCCGACCTGGCACATGTACCGCTGCTGACGCTGCGCGAGCTGCTGGCGCGTGCCGACATGGTCAGCGTGCATACCCCGCTGACTCGTGGCGGACCTCACCCTACCCATCATCTGCTGGATGCCGATGCGCTGGCGGCATTGCGCCCCGGAGCCTGGCTGATCAATGCCGCCCGCGGCCCGGTGGTGGCCAATGCGGCCTTGTCGGCGCGCCTGGCGCGTGGCGACCTGACGGCCGTTCTCGATGTCTGGGAGGGCGAGCCCGAGCCTGATACCGGTCTGCTGGCACGGGTTCGTCACGGCAGCCCGCATATTGCCGGGCACAGCCTGGAGGGCAAGTGGCGCGGTACCTGGCAGATCATGGCGGCGGCGGCAGCAGCCCTGGACCTGACGCTGCCCGGCGAGCTGGCCGAGATACTTCCCGAGGAGGGCGGTCTGACGCTGGAGCTGCCGGCTGCCGGTGCAAGCACCGAAAGCCGTCTGGCAGCCTTGCTGACCCCGGTCATTGACCTGGCGGGAGATGACCGCCGCCTGCGCATGGCTCAGCAGGAGCCGAAGCGTGGCGAGGCGTTCGATCATCTGCGCAAGAGCTATCCGATCCGCCGCGAGTTCCCGGCGCACCATGTGCGTGTCGGCAGCGACGATGCGCTGCATTCGCTGCTGGTGGCGTTGGGGTTTGGCTGCTGACAGCAGTCGTTAGGCGGGCGTTGCTGACAGCGTGGGTTGTTTAGTCGGAGCTGCTGCGAGAAAGCTTTCTTTGTGCCGCGCCACGATGCGCGTCAAAAGAAACTTTCTCTCCGCACTGCCGGCGTACCAGCTCACGACGCAGCCAATCTCTCAATACGAAACCGTTGAAACGTCTGCCTCTGTGCTCAGCCCCTCAGACAGTTGCCTTGCGCAACACGCCGAGCAGGCTGCCGGCCTGGTTCTGTTCCGGGATCACACCTTCGCGCTCCAGCACGGCATGCAGCTTTGGCAGGTTCCAGCATGGCGCCGTCGGCATGAGGTGATGCTCGAGGTGGTAGTGCTCGTTGTGCGGCGCCAGCATGAGCTTTTCCAGCCAGGTGGCACGCGAGGTGCGGGCATGCTGCAGCGGATTGGTGCTGAGCTGGTCCGCGACCACGGCATGGTCGGCGATCTGGCGCACACGCATGCAGACCGGCAGCACGAAAATGAAGGCGGCGGCCCAGAGCAGGTAGTACATGCCGTGGCCGAGCGCATGCAGCACCGCCCAGATGGCGAGCTGCCAGAGCAGGGCGATGTGGCCGTTGTTGCTGACGAACACGGACAGATAGCCGAACAGGTTGCGCGGCGCCGGCTGGACGCGGGTGACCTTGCCGGTCAGCTCGTATTTCCAGTAGCCGGCATACATGCCCATGAGACCGATGATGGACTTGATGCCGGTCATGCCCGAGGCGTCACGCAGCAGTTTGCGGCGCAGGCTGGCCTTGCTCACCGGATAGTTCTCGGTCATGACCAGGTCCGGGTCTTCGCGGGTACCTGCCAGGCGATGGTGAGTCATGTGATAGGCGCGGTAGCCAGGCATGCTCTGCAGGATGGGCAGGGCGGCGAGGTACTCGCCGACCCAGTCATTGAGCCTGGCACTGGCGAACAGCGAGCGGTGCGAGGCTTCATGCTGAAGAATGGCGAAGCCAGCCATGCCGGCAGCCAGCAGCAGCACGGAGAGCAGGAACACCAGCGGATGCGGCCACAGCAGGCTGAGTGCGAAGCCGGACAGGACCAGGGTCCAGTCACGGGCAACTTCGAGGCTGCCGCGCCAGTTCGATTTCTGGTTCAGCTCGGCACGCAGGGCTGGATCCAGTTTGAATGTACTCATTTCATTACTCTATAAGTTATTAATGGCGCAAATAAGTAATGTACAAGTGCAGAATACCGCATCTTCGCCAAGATGCAAGCGTGACCAAGCCTCAGGCCCTATAATCGGGACAATCCCCCTTTTGAACCCTGGAGGCGCCATGTCCGGCTCGGCAGGCTCGTCAGCGAATTCCCGTCAGGCCTGGTTGCAGGAGACCCTGCAGCAGGCGTTCGCGCCCAGCCATCTGGAGGTGCTGAACGAGTCGCACAACCATAGCGGCCCTGGTGGCGAGACCCATTACAAGGTCGTGCTGGTCACGGCTGCTTTCGACGGCCTGCGCTCCGTGGCACGGCACCAGCGCGTCTATGCCCTGGTGCAGCCGGAAATGCAGCGTGGCCTGCATGCCCTGGCCCTGCATACCTATACGCCGGAGGAGTGGGCCGCGTCCGGCGCGGCGCCGGAAAGCCCGGCCTGCCGCGGAGGCAGCAAGCATGGCTGAGGCGCTGCGTCCGGCGGCGGGCAATGACAGGGAGGGAGAGGTCGTCATAGCGGCGCTCTACCACTTTGCCCGGCTCGATGACTTCCGCGACCTGCAGGCTCCCCTGAAGGCGCTGTGCGAGGCGGAAGGCATACACGGCACGCTGCTGCTCGCCCAGGAGGGTGTCAACGGCACCATCTCCGGTTCGCGCGCGGCCATGGACAGGGTGCTGGCCTGGTTGCGCGCCGATCCCCGTCTGGCGGCGCTGGAGCACAAGGAGTCGTTCAGCGACCGGCATCCCTTCGTGCGCCTGAAGGTCAAGCTGAAGAAGGAGATCGTCACCCTGGGTGTGCCCTTCGTGGACCCGACGGCCGTGGTCGGTACCTATGTCGACCCGCAGGACTGGAATGCGCTGATCAGCGATCCAGAGGTGGTGGTGATCGACACGCGCAATGACTACGAGGTGGCGATCGGCAGCTTCGAGGGCGCCATTGATCCGCACACGCAGAGCTTTCGCCAGTTCCCGCAGTATGTCGCCGAGCATCTCGATCCGGCGAAGCATCGCAAGGTGGCCATGTTCTGCACCGGCGGCATCCGCTGCGAGAAGGCGTCGAGCTACATGCGGCAGCAGGGTTTCGCCGAGGTCTATCACCTCAAGGGCGGCATCCTGAAGTATCTGGAGGAGGTGCCGCAGGAGCAGAGCCTGTGGCAGGGCGAGTGCTTTGTCTTCGATGAGCGCGTGGGTGTGACCCACGGCCTCGAGGAGGGCGTCGCCGAGCTCTGCTATGGCTGCCGGCGCGCCGTCACGCCAGCCGACAAGGCTTCGCAGAAGTATGAAGAGGGCATCAGCTGCCCGGCCTGTCATGATGACCTGAGTGATGATCAGCGCGCCCGCTTTGCCGAGCGCCGTCTGCAGCTGAGGCTGGCAGCCGAACGCGCCGCCGGCCTGCGCAAGTGAGGTCGGCGGCCGCGCTGGCGGTGTCAGACGTTGGTCGGGGCGTGGAAGAGCAGGTAGATTTCGGTGATCAGATCGGGGATCTGCAGGGTCATTTCCTTGAGCAGCTTGCGGTCGCGGCGCAGGACCTGCAGGTCGGGGTCGTCGATCAGGTCGGAAATGACCACCATGGGCAGCGTCAGGTCGGCAATGTCATCTTCATGACCGGCATACCAGCGCTCCTCGTCGAGGAACAAGCCTTCCATGAAGCCGACACACCAGTCGCTGAGCTCGTTGGCTTCGTTGAGGTCGGACACCAGCGGGCAGGGCAGCTCGAGACGGGCGCCATGGTAGAGCACGGCATGAATGCTTTTCTGCCAGGCTTGCAGTTGTTCGCGGATGCGCGCGGAGCGGGCGGCATCGGCGCAGGGCTCGGCATCCTCGAAGAGGGCTGCCATGGCTTCCGCGTCGAGCGTGCCGCGAGGGCCGACGGTGAGTGCGGTCAGGTAGCCGTGGCTGCCGAGGAAGTCGAGGCCGTTCTCGTTGGCATCGCTGTCGAGAAAGTCTTCGAGGGCGCCCAGCGTGGCGGCGGGCATGGCGTATTGTTCGTGCATGACTTTCTCCGGAGAAGTGATGCGGATTGTAGTGCCGAGTCAGGCAGAGGTGCGAGAGGGTGGGCATGAAAGCAGGCAGTATCATGCCGGAGGATGATCTGGCGGCGCAGGCACGCGAGGTGCTGCGCCATGTCTGGGGCTATGACGGCTTCCGGCAGCAGCAGGCCGCCATCGTGCAGACGGTGGCGAGCGGGCGCGATGCCCTGGTGCTGATGCCTACCGGCGGCGGCAAGTCGCTGTGCTATCAGGTGCCGGCGCTGATGCGTCCGGGCACCGCCATTGTCATCTCGCCGCTGATCTCGCTGATGCAGGATCAGGTCGCCACGCTGCTGCAGCTTGGCGTGCGCGCGGCCTATCTGAGCAGCAGCCTGGAGGCGCACGAGGCGCGCGCCATCGAGTCGCAGCTGCTCGACGGTCGGCTCGATCTGCTCTACATGGCACCCGAGCGTCTGGTCACCTCGCGCACGCTGGAGCTGCTGCAGCGCGTGCCGATCTCGCTGTTCGCCATCGACGAGGCCCACTGCGTTTCGCAATGGGGGCATGATTTCCGCTCCGACTATCTCGGCCTGTCGGTGCTGGCCGAGCAGTTCCCGAACATTCCGCGTCTCGCCCTGACCGCGACCGCCGACCTGCGCACGCGTGCCGACATCATCCGCCTGCTGCGGCTGGAAGATGCCGAAGTCTTCATCAGCAGCTTCGACCGGCCGAATCTGTTCTATCGCATCCTGCCGCGCCTGAACGCGCTTGAGCAGCTCACCGATTTCATCAAGCGCGAGCACTCGCAGGATGCCGGCATTGTCTACTGCCTGTCGCGCGCGAAGACCGAGAAGGTGGCCGAGGCCCTGAAGGCGCGCGGCTTTCCGGCGCTGGTCTATCACGCCGGTCTGCCGGCGGCCGAGCGCGAAGCCAACCAGACCCGCTTCCTGCGCGAGGAAGGCGTGATCGTGGTGGCGACCATCGCCTTCGGCATGGGCATCGACAAGTCCAATGTGCGCTTCGTGGCCCACCTCGACCTGCCCAAGAGCCTGGAGGCGTACTACCAGGAAACCGGTCGCGCCGGTCGCGACGGCCTGCCATCCACCGTCTGCCTGTTCTACGGCTTGCAGGATGTCATCAAGCATCAGCAGATGCTGGCGCAGTCGGAGGGCAGCGAGGAGCACAAGCGCCATGAGCGCCGGCGCATCGATGCCATGCTGCAGCTCTGCGAGGCCACCGATTGCCGTCGTCAGCTGCTGCTGCGCTACTTCGACGAGCACATGGCGCAGCCCTGCGGCAATTGCGACATCTGCGTCGAGCCGGTGGCGACCTGGGATGCCACCGAGCCGGCACGTCTGGCCTTGTCGGCGGTCTACCGCACCGGCCAGCGCTATGGCGTCGAGTATGTGCTGGAGGTGCTGACCGGGAAGCGCTCCGAGCGCGTGCTCGGCAATGGTCACGAGCAGCTGGCGCTGTTCGGCCAGGGCCAGAGCGTGGCGCTCAAGACCTGGCGCAGCCTGTTCCGGCAGTTGCTGGCCAAGGGTCTGCTGCTGGTCGATGTCGACGGCTATGGCACGTTGCGCCTGGCACCGGAGTGTCGTGGCCTGCTCAAGGGCGAAACCATGCTGTCGCTGCGCCAGGATCGCGACACCGTGGCGGGCGCACGCAGCAGCAGTGCCGGGCGGGCGCGGGCTTCGGCCCAGGTCGATTCCGCCGACCAGCCGCTGTGGCTGGCGCTGCGCGCCAGGCGGCGCGAGCTGGCCGAGGCCCAGGGTGTGCCGCCCTATGTCATTTTCCATGACAGCACGCTGCTGGCCATGATCGAGCACATGCCGTTGAGCCTGCGCGAAATGCGCCAGATCGGCGGCATAGGCGACAGCAAGCTGGAGCGCTACGGCGACGAGTTCCTGGCGGTCATACGCCAGCATGTCGACGAGGTGGCGTGAGCATGGCTGCGGTTTCGTACGAGCTGGTGCGCAGCGCGCGCCGCACCCTGGCCATCCAGATTCATCAGGACGGCCGGGTCGAGGTGAGGGCGCCACGCCGTCTGCCGCTCTACGAGATCGAGGCCTTCGTGCACAGCCGTCAGGACTGGATACGCCATCACCTTGACGAGATCGCGGCACGACCGGCCCGCCCGGAGTGGGGCGAGGGTCGCGTCTGGTGGCATCTGGGCGAGCCCTTGCCGG
The DNA here is from genome assembly GCA_023265995.1 of Perlucidibaca sp. Taxonomy (GTDB): domain Bacteria; phylum Pseudomonadota; class Gammaproteobacteria; order Pseudomonadales; family Moraxellaceae; genus Perlucidibaca. Next base: position 401,155 of record JAHFSA010000002.1, on the reverse strand, counting down.
TGGTCTGCGGCGAGTCCGCCATGGCGCCGGCCGGGCGTGGCCGCAAGCCTTCGATATGGCTGGACGAGGCGAGTGGCGAGCTGCGTGTCAGCCCGTCTCTGTGGCAGCAGAAGGAGACCCTGGCCACGGCGCTGCTGCAGTGGCAGAAGGGGCAGGCGGCGCTCTGGCTGCCGGCCCGGATGGATACCCTGGTGGCCGGTTTCGGCCCGGACTGGGTGCCGGCCGATCTGCGTTTGCGCCACATGCGCTCACGCTGGGGCAGCTGCTCGCGTGATGGCCGCATCACCCTCAACACCCAGCTCATGAGCGTGCCCGGGAACTGCATCGACTATGTGATCTGCCACGAGCTCTGCCACTTGCGCGAGTTCAATCACAGTCCGCGCTTTCACGCCTGGCAGGACAGGCTGTGTCCCGACTGGCGTCTGCGTCGTCAGGAAATGGCGGCATGGTCAGACCGTCTGCGCGCGGCCTGAGGCCGGCGCAGTCGGAGAGGTGTCAGGCAGGGAGCGGCTCAGGTGCCGTAGGCGAGTTCCAGCCAGCGCTTGACGCGGTTGGCATCGCCGATGCGGGTGTATTTGCCCCAGGAGTCCATGAGCACGATGACCACCGGGATGTTGCGGATGTGCGCCATCATGACCAGGCAGCGACCGGCTTCGTTGATGTAGCCGGTCTTGGACACTTCAATGTTCCATTCCGGCTTCTTCACCAGACCGTTGGTGTTCTTGTACTGCAGGATCTGGCCCTTGGAGGGAACCTGATATTCCGCCATGGTCGAGAAGGCGCGGATGTCGGGGTAGCGGTAGGCCGCCTGCACCATTTTCACCAGGTCGCTGGGCGTGGCGCTGTTCTCGCCATGCAGGCCGGTGGAATCGAGGAAGATGGCGCTGGTCATGCCGAGGCTGCGTGCCTTGCGGTTCATGGCATTGACCGCGGCCTGCGTGCCACCCGGGTAGCTGCGCGCGAGGGCGGCGGCGGCACGGTTTTCCGAGGCCATGAGGGCGATCAGCATGAGGTCGCCACGGGTCAGCGTGGTGCCGACAGCCAGACGCGAATGGGTGTGGCGCAGATGGTCGACGTCGGCATCGGTAATGGTGACCGGGTCGTTGAGGTCGAGACCGGCATCGAGCACGATCATGGCCGTCATCAGCTTGGTGATGGAGGCGATGGGCATGGTCTGGTGGATGTTCTTGCCGTAGAGCACCTCGCCGGTACGGGCGTTGGTGATCAGTGCCGCGCGGGACTCGACATCGAGCGGCACGCTGACGGTGCTCTGGATGGAGTCAGGACGCTTGCGGCGCTGCTCGGCGGCGACTTCGGCCGAGCTCAGCACCAGCGGAGCGGCGGCGACGGCAGCGACTGTGGCAGCCGCAGCCGCCTTGTGACGGGCGACCCTGTGGCGATGGCTGCCGGAGGCCTTGTGGCTGACTCGGGCAGCGGCATGCTTTCTGGTCTTGACGACCTTCTTGCTGGTGGTTCTGGCGGAGGACTTCTCGGCCGCCTGGGCTGTCTGGGCGACGAGCAGGCTGGCGGGAGCGACAATGGAAAGGGACAGCAGGAGGGCCAGCAGCATGCGTGCCGGGCCGCGGAAGATGTTCATCAGCATGAGTGTTGTTACCTGGTTCAGTCTGTTACTGCCGTCGGTGACCATGGGGAGATAGACACCCCACCGGCGGCTTTTCAACGCGTTTGCCAGCCTTTTCATGACGGCCTCTGAAAACAAACGGTCTGCCGTTATTTTGTAACACAACTATCTCTCGCTAAGATAGCGGTGATTTCAGCCCGTGAGCATCCGCAGTGAACATTCGTGTTGCAATAGTCGATGACCACAGCCTGATCCGCATGAGCCTCTCGCGCATGCTGGCCGATGTGCCCGGTCTGGAGGTGGTGGGAGCCGCCGCCAGCGGTGAGGAAGCCATACAGCTGGTGCGCGAAGTGCAGCCCCAGGTGCTGCTCATGGATCTCATGATGCCGGGCATGGGCGGGCACGAGGCCAGCCTGCGTCTCATGAAGCTGTGGCCGGAATTGCGCATCGTCATGCTCAGTGTCACCGAGGACGGTCCGCTGCCGGGCCGCTTGCTGGATGCCGGGGTCGCCGGCTATCTCACCAAGGGTGCGCATCTCGATGATGTTGTCACCGCCATTCGCCGTGCCGCGCGCGGGCAGCGCTATGTCAGCCCCGAGCTGGCGCAGATGCTGGTGCTGCAGAAGCATGCCCCGGATCCGGCCGAGAATCCGTTCACTACCCTGTCGGCACGCGAGATGCAGGTGCTCATGCTGCTGGTCAGCGAGAAGCGTGTGCAGGACATCGCCGAGCAGCTTTTCCTCAGCCCCAAGACGATCAGTACTTATCGCTCGCGACTGCTGCTCAAGCTCGGTGTCGACAATGACATCGCCCTTGCGCGCCTGGCCTTGCAGCACGGAGTGATTGCCTGAGCGCCGCCATGAGCAGTCCCGAGGACGACGAAGCCCGGCTGGCTCCCGTGCGTGCCCAGCTCAAGACCCTGCCGCTGGCGCCGGGCATCTATCGCATGCTGGCGGCCGATGGCAGCGTGCTCTATGTCGGCAAGGCCAAGGTGCTGAAGAACCGGGTCAGCTCCTATTTCCTCAAGAATGTGGCCAGCCCCAAGACGCGGGCGCTGGTCGAGCGCATCCACGCCATCGAGATCACCATCACCGCCTCCGAGACCGAGGCGCTGCTGCTCGAACAGACGCTGATCAAGTCGCTGAAGCCGCCGTACAACATCCTGCTGCGCGACGACAAGAGCTACCCCTATGTCTTCCTCTCGGAGGGCGAGGCCTGGCCACGCCTGGCCTTTCACCGCGGCAGCAAGCAGCAGAAGGGACGCTATTTCGGGCCGTTCCCGAGCTCGACCGCGGTGCGCGACAGTCTCAGCCTGCTGCAGAAGCTGTTCATGGTGCGCCAGTGCGAGGACAGCACCTTCCGCAATCGCGAGCGTCCCTGTCTGCAGTATCAGATCAGGCGCTGCCGCGCGCCCTGCGTCGGCTACATCAGTGCCGAGGACTACCGTCGCGATGTCGAGAACACCCGCCTGTTTCTCGAAGGTCGCAACGAAGAAGTCACCGACAACCTGATCGCGCGCATGAGCATGGCCTCGGAGGCGCTCGACTTCGAGCAGGCGGCGGTCTATCGCGATCAGCTCGCCGCCTTGCGTCGCGTCCAGGAGCAGCAGTTCGTGCTCAAGGACATCGGTTCCGCCGATGTCTTCGGCGTCGCCGCCCAGCCCGGTGGTGTCTGCCTGCAGGTGCTCTATGTGCGCGACGGCCGTGTGCTCGGCACCAAGGCCTGGCAGCCGGCGCTGTTTGGTGAAACCGAGGTGGTCGACATCCTGTCCGAGTTCCTGCCGTCGTTCTATCTGCAGGCCGGGCTCGAGGGTGGCGGCGGGCGCGATCTGCCGCGCGAGATCATTCTGCCGGTCGAGCTGCCCGATGCCGCGGTGCTGGTCGAGGCCATCCGCAGCCAGTACGGCCGCGAGGTCGAGATCAAGTCGCGCGTGCGCGAGACGCGCGCGGCCTGGCTGGAGATGGCGCAGCGCAATGCCGAGGCCGGACTCGCCGCCGGGCTCGCCAACCGCAGCCACATCGCACGCCGTTTTGCCGATCTGCAGCAGGTGCTCGGACTCGACGAGCCGGTGCAGCGCATGGAGTGCTTCGACATCAGCCACACCATGGGCGAGGCCACGGTGGCGTCCTGCGTGGTGTTCGACGGGCAGGGACCGAAGAAGAGCGACTATCGTCGCTTCAATATCGAGGGCATCACCCCCGGTGACGATTACGCCGCCATGCAGCAGGCGCTGACGCGGCGCTACAGCCGCCTGGTCAAGGGCGAGGGCGCCTTGCCGGACATCCTCTTCATCGATGGCGGCAAGGGCCAGCTGGCGCAGGCGGTGGCCGTCATGCAGGAGCTGGCGGTAAGCAGCGTGCTGCTGGTCGGCATCGCCAAGGGCGAGGGCCGCAAGCCCGGCCTGGAGACCTTGCACTTCGCGGACGGACACAGCCTGTCGCTCAACGCCGACTCGCCGGCCCTGCATCTCATCCAGCATATCCGTGACGAGGCGCACCGGTTTGCCATCACCGGTCATCGCGAGCGCCGGCAGAAGGCGCGCACGACATCGTCACTGGAAAGCATTCCGGGCGTCGGGCCGACGAGACGCCGGGCGCTGATCCAGCATTTCGGCGGCTTGCAGGAAGTGCGTCGGGCCAGCGCGCGCGACCTCGCCACCGTGCCGGGAATCAGCGAAACACTGGCGCAGGCCATCCATGCCGCCTTGCACAGCCACTGAAGTTACGGGATAGTGACGGCAGCAACCGGCAAGGAGATGGCGTTGGCCGCGCGTTCACTCTGGAACATCCCCAATATCCTCACCGTTTCCCGCGTGGCACTGATTCCGGTGCTTCTGCTGGTGGCGTATACCGAGCTGCCCTGGCGACACGAGGCGGTGGCGGTGATCTTTGCCCTGGCCGCGGTCACCGACTGGTTCGACGGCTATCTGGCGCGCACCCTCAACCAGGGTTCCGCCTTCGGACGCTTTCTCGATCCGGTGGCTGACAAGCTCATGGTCGCCGCCGCGCTCATCCTGCTGGTCGAATGGCATCACAATGCCTTCATCGTGATTCCGGCCATCGTGGTCATTTCTCGCGAGATCACCATTTCCGCACTACGCGAGTGGATGGCCGAGCTCGGCAAGCGCGCCCAGGTGGCGGTGAGCAGCATAGGCAAGTGGAAGACGGCGGCGCAGATGGTTTCCATCACCGTGCTGCTGCTCGATTACGAACTCTTCAATCCGCTCGGCTGGGTGCTCATGTACCTGGCCGTGGTGCTGACGCTGTGGTCCATGTGCATCTACATGGCGGCAGCCTGGCCGGAGCTGCGCGAGACCGATTGAGCCTTGCCGGTGCGGCTGGCGCAAAATTGCGCAGTCGCATCGGAGCAGGGCTGACAGCGCTTGACAGAGCGCAATGGCGGCATACAATGCGCGCCTGTCCTGATGCGAAAGCCTCAGCGACACGCTGGCAACAGCATGCGGGTGTAGCTCAGTTGGTAGAGCGCGACCTTGCCAAGGTCGAGGTCACGAGTTCGAGCCTCGTTACCCGCTCCAGTTATCCGAAACGCCGACCATTGTGTCGGCGTTTTGCTATGCTGCCGCCATCCTATCGTCAGCAGGTGCTGCATGCCCGGTTCGAGTGCTCGTTCCCCTTCCGCACGTTCCCCCATCGGAGTCTTCGACTCCGGCATCGGCGGTCTCACCGTAGTGCGTGCGCTCATGGAACGCCTGCCGTTCGAGGACATCATCTACTTCGGCGATACCGCGCGCGTGCCCTACGGCGTGAAGTCGGTGGAAACCATTCGCAGCTTCACCACGCAGATCGCCGACTACCTGCTCGAGCGTGACGTCAAACTCCTGATCATCGCCTGCAACACCATGGCGGCTGTCGCCGGCGAGGCCGTGCGCGAGCGCTCGTCGGTGCCGGTGCTGGATGTCATCGATGCCGGTGCCCGCGCCGCTGTCGAGATCAGCAAGAAGGGCATAGGCGTCATCGGCACGCCGACCACGATCAACTCCAATGCCTATGCGCGCAGCATCCATGCGCTCAATCCCAACCTCCATGTCTACTCCCAGGCCTGCCCGTTGTTCGTGCCGCTGGTGGAGGAGGGCTGGCTCGATCACGAGGTCACCCGTCTGACCGCGCGTGAATACCTCAAGCCGGCGCTGGTCGAGCAGATCGACGCCATGGTGCTGGGCTGCACGCACTATCCGCTGCTCAAGCCGTTGCTGCAGGAAGTCGCCGGACCGGGCATCAAGCTGGTGGATTCGGCCACTACCATCGCCGAGCAGACCGCACGCGTGCTGAGCGAAATGGACATGCACAACCCGCAGCGTGGCGAGCCACGCTACGACTATGTGGTGACCGACGTTCCGCTGCGTTTCCAGACCATCGGCAGCCGTTTCCTCGGGCGCGAGTTCAAGCATCTGGAGCAGGTGCGCTGGTAAGACCGATTTGACTGCCGGGTCATTCTGGCGGCTCATTTGTCACGGCCAATCCCTTAGAATGCGTCTGCTTTTCAGCCAGACGAGGGAGTAGCAGTGTCGGCCCAACGCAAGGAAATCTGGTCATCTCTTCCGCATCATCTCTGGGACGTGATCGTCATCGGTGGCGGCATTACCGGTGCCGGCGTTGCGCGTGAGTCTGTTCGGCGCGGTCTCAAGACCCTGCTGATCGAGCAGACCGACTACAGCTGGGGCACCTCCAGCCGCTCCTCCAAGATGGTTCATGGCGGTCTGCGCTACATCGCCCAGGGCGAGGTCCGCCTGACCTGGCATTCGCTGACCGAGCGCGAGCGCCTGCTGCGCGAGGCGCCGGGCCTGGTCGAACGCATGGGCTACTTCTTCGCCCATTTCAAGGGTGTGTTCCCGGGCCGCTGGCCGTTCATGGCGCTGCTCATGGCCTATGACTTCCTGGCCCGCGTGCGTGATCACCGCTACTTCCGTGTCGACGCCTTCCTGCAGCTCATTCCCGGCTACCGCCGCGATGGCCTCACCGGCGCATCGCGCTATACCGATGCTCTCACCGATGACTCCCGCCTGGTGCAGCGCGTGCTCGACGAGGCCGTGGCCGACGGTCTGACCATGATCAATTACGTCAAGGCCAGTGATCTGGTCATGGCCGGCTGCCGTGTCGGCGGCCTGACCCTGGAGGATAGAGTCAGCGGCGGGCAGACCATGGTGAGCGCGCGCGCCGTCATCAATGCCACCGGCGCCTGGGCCGACCGCCTGCGTCGCAAGCTCGTCGACGAGGTGCGCGTGCGCCCCCTGCGCGGCAGTCATCTGGTGCTGCCGGCGCAGCGGCTGCCGCTGCGCGAGGCAGTGATCTGCAATCATCCCGACGATGGCCGCGTCATGTTCATCTATCCCTGGGAAGGTCGCACGATAGTCGGTACCACCGACCTCGATCATCGCGAGGACATGGACATCGAGGCTGTCATCGGCAGCGAGGAAGTGCAGTACCTGCTGCGCGGCGCCAATGACAAGTTCCCGCAGGCCGGCCTGACGACCGCTGACATCATCGCCACCTTCTCCGGCGTGCGTCCGGTGATCAGCGCCGGCGATGGCAACGACCCCTCGAAGGAGAGTCGCAGCCACCGGGTCTGGGACAACAACGGTCTGATCACGGTCACCGGCGGCAAGCTCACCACGTTCCGCCTGATCGCGCTCGATGCCCTCAAGCTCGCCGCTCCCTATCTCGGCCTGGCCATCAGCGACGACCGCAAGGCCATCTTCACGGCGCCCAAGCCGGGTCCGGCGCCGGAGTGGCTGGCAGCGCCGGCGTTCGCCCGTCTGGTGGCGCGCTACGGCATTCATACCCGCCGCTTCCTCGACGACATGCCTCGTTCGGAAATGCTGCCGGTGGCCGATACCGGTACGCTGGTCGCCGAACTGCGCTGGGCCTGCCGCCATGAGCAGGTGGTGCATCTCGACGATCTGCTGCTGCGTCGCGTCCGTCTCGGCCTGTTGCTGCCGCATGGCGGCATCGATGCCGTGCCGGGCCTCGATGACATCCTGTCCGAAGAGCTGGGCTGGAGCGCTGAAAAGATTGTTGCCGAGCGTGTACGCTATGGCGAAATCTGGCAGCGTTACTATTACCTGCCTGCTGCCTGAGGGTGCTTTCCGGCTGGTCCCGGACCCGGGTGGCAAGGCCCGTCCGTGATCAGTACAAGGAGAGCTTCATGTCGTCCACCCGCTTCCTGCGCCCGCTGGCGCTTGCCGCTGCCATGGCCATCAGCCTGACCGCCTGTGTCAGCACCACGCAGCAAGGTGCCACCGGCATCAACCGCAGCCAGTTCATGCTGCTGTCCAGCGCGGAAGCCAACTCGGCGGCGTTGCAGTCCTATCGTGCCGAGCTGACCAAGGCGCGTGGCGCGAGTGCGCTCAATACCGATCGCGCCAACCTGGAGCGCATCCGCCGCATTGCCGACCGGCTGATTCCGCAGGCCACCGTGTTCCGCCCCGATGCGCTGTCCTGGCAGTGGGAGGTCAACCTGCAGACCAAGGATGAGCTCAATGCCTATTGCGCATCCGGCGGCAAGATCATGTTCTTCACCGGCATCATCAACAAGCTCAAGCTCAGCGATGACGAGATCGCGGCCATCATGGGTCATGAAATGGCGCACGCCCTGCGCGAGCATGGTCGCGAGCGCATGTCGCAGAGTGCTGCCCAGCAGATGGGCATGAACGTGCTCGCCATTGCCACCGGCATGTCGGCGGGCAGTGCCCAGCTCATGCAGACGGCAGCCCAGCTGGCGCTGACCCTGCCGCACAGCCGTGGCCAGGAGTCGGAGGCCGACATCATGGGGCTGGAGCTGCTGGCGCGTGCCGGCTACAACCCCAATGCCGCGGTTTCGCTGTGGCAGAAGATGGGTCAGGCCGGCGCCGGCAACGGCCCGTCCTTCCTCAGCACCCATCCCTCGGGCCCGCAGCGCATCCAGGGTCTGCAGGCGGCCATCCCCAAGGTCATGCCGCTCTACAACCAGGCTCTCCGCAATCCGCCGGCCGTGCGTCAGATCGTGCCGCGCACGAGCTGACGATTCGTTCGTGGAGGTGGCACCAGCATGCTGTTTCACATGTGCTGGCAGCCGCCCGTGATGAGTGGTGCGAAGAGGAGGGTACTGTCTTTAAAAACCGTGCGAGGCAGGGATGCCGAGCCCGAGCCCCCAGGGGTGAATGCGGGACATTTCGGAGAGCGCTCCGAACCGCATGAACGCCAGCGTGATGTAACACGCTGGCTGGGCGGGTTCACGGCGGGTTTTTAAAGACAGTACCCTCCTCTTTGTGCCGCCTGCGCAGACGTGATCTTCAGCCTGCAGCGAACCATGTCAGTGCCTGTGTCGGCACGTCGGTAATGAGGCCATCCACTCCCATGGCGGCGAGTTCGCGGGCGCGTTCGCGCGTGTTCACGGTCCAGGTCGAGACGATCAGTCCGGCGGCATGGGCGGCCGCCACCAGCTCCGGCGTGCAGCGGGCCTGGTGCGGACCCAGCGAGGTGCAGCCGAGGCTGAGGGCGGTGCTGACGGGATCGCCGGCGAAGTTCTCCTCGAACAGGAAGCCGCGCGTGATGTGCGGGGCGGCATCCTTGATGCCTTGCAGATAGCGCGGATTGAACGAGGTCGTGCGGGCGCGCCCGGCCAGGCCGAAGCGCTCCCAGAGCGCCGGCAGGCGGGCGATGACGGCGGCTTCGTCCTGCGCCGAGGCGGCCTTCACTTCCAGTTCGAGATGATCGAAGTCGGGCAGCAGGCCGAGCACGTCTTCCAGGCGCGGCACGCCCTCGCCGGACGGCCAGTCGGGGAAGGCGACATGGCAGGCATCGAGCGCTGCCAGTTCGGTGGCGAGGTATTCGCTGACACTGCCCTTGCCCGAGGTGGTGCGGTCGAGCGCGGCATCATGGATGATGACCAGCTTGCCATCGGCACTGACCTGGATATCGAATTCGACGGCACGCACACCCAGTGCGCGCAGGTGGCGGAAACCGGCTAAGGTGTTTTCCGGGGCTTCGCGGCGGGCGCCGCGGTGGCCGATGATCTTCATGGCAGGCAACCTGGTGACTGTCTTGCGCGGTATTCCGCAGGATAGGTAATCGACAGTGTAGCCATGAACGTGAATGTGGTGTGACGCCTGTCGGCAGCTGTGATCTAATCCGCCACTATGTTCAAGCCTCTCTCTGTTTTCATCGGTCTGCGCTACACGCGTGCGCGTCGGCGCGAGCGTTTCATTTCCTTCATGTCGCTCAGCTCCATGATCGGTCTCATGCTCGGCGTGGCGGTGCTGATCACCGTGCTCTCGGTCATGAACGGCTTCGATCGCGAACTCAAGCAGCGCATCCTCGGCATGGTGCCGCAGGCCACGCTGACCGCGACCGAACCCATGCAGAACTGGCAGCAGCTGATCGCGCTGGCGGAGAAGACGCCGGGTGTCGCCGCCGCGGCGCCGATGTCGCAGGTGCAGGGCATGCTCACCGCCAATGGCCAGGTCAACGGCGCCATGATCACCGGCATCGATCCGGCGCTGGAAAAGAAGGTGTCGATCCTGCCCCAGTTCATGGTCGAAGGCACCATGGACAGTCTGCGTGACGGCGAGTTCGGCATTGTTCTCGGTCGTCAGCTCGCCAGCAGCCTGGGCGTGCAGGTCGGCGATCCGGTCACGCTGGTGCTGCCCGAGGCCACGCTCAGTGCCGCCGGCGTGATTCCCCGCTTCAAACGCTTCACCGTGACCGGCATCTTCAAGGTCGGTGCCGAGGTCGACGGCCTGCTGGCCTATGTCCACTATGCCGATGCCGGCCGCATGCTGCGCATCGGCAACAAGGTCCAGGGCGTGCGCCTCAAGGTCGATGACCTGTTCCAGGCGCGTGCTGTCAACGAGCGTCTGCTCTCGCGCCTGCCGCCGTTCTTCTATGCCAGCGACTGGACGCAGACCCAGGGCAATCTGTTCAACGCCATCAAGATGGAAAAGGCCATGATGTCGCTGCTGCTGCTGCTCATCGTGGCGGTGGCGGCGTTCAACATCGTGTCCAGCCTGGTCATGGTGGTCAACGACAAGAAGTCGGACATCGCCATCCTGCGTACGCTGGGCGCCACGCCGGGCATGATCCAGCGCGTCTTCCTGGTGCAGGGCACGGCCGTCGGCTTTGGCGGCACCATCGCCGGGGTCGCGCTTGGCGTGCTGCTGTCGCTGACCGTCAGCGACCTCGCCAGCTTCTACGAGCGCCTGTCCGGCGTGCATCTCTTCGATGCCTATTTCGTCAACTATCTGCCGTCGCATCTGGACTGGGGCGATGTGCTCTGGGTCAGCCTGACGGCTTTCGGTCTCAGCTTCCTGGCGACCATCTATCCGGCGCGTCAGGCCGGTCGCATCCAGCCCGCCGAGGCCCTGCGCTATGAGTGATGTCGTTCTCCATGCCGACGATCTGCGGCAGACCTTTCGCGAAGGCCCGGAAGCCCTGCATGTGCTCAATGGCGTCACGCTGAGCGTCAAGCGCGGCGAGCGCGTCGCCATCATCGGCCGTTCCGGCTCGGGCAAGACCACGCTGCTGCATCTGCTCGGCGGTCTCGAACAGCCGTCGAGCGGGCGTGTGCAATTGCTCCAGCATGACCTCGGCGCGGCCAGCGAAAGCGAGCGCAGCCGTCTGCGCAACCGGCACATGGGCTTCGTCTACCAGTTGCATCATCTGCTGCCGGAATTCACCGCACTGGAAAACGTGTCACTGCCGGTGGTGCTGGGTGGTGGTTCGATCGCCGATGCCGAGCGCGATGCCAGCGAACTGCTGCGCCGTGTCGGGCTGGGTGAGCGTCTGCAGCACAAGCCGGCGGAGCTGTCCGGTGGCGAGCGTCAGCGCGTGGCCCTGGCGCGCGCCCTGGTGACGCGCCCGGCCGTGGTGCTGGCCGACGAGCCTACCGGCAATCTCGATCGCGATACCGCCGAGAGCATTCATCAGCTCATCGTCGAGCTCAACGAGTCTCTGGGTACCAGCTTCATCATCGTCACGCACGAGGAACGCCTGGCGGCGCTGGCGCATCGCCGCCTGCGCATGGAGCGTGGAGTGCTCAGCGCGGCGGAATGATCAGGATGGCGTGCCGGCCCTGCGTTCGGCACGCTGCCGCCAGGCACGCACCACATGCCAGCGCCAGTACAGGCGCATGAGCACATAGCCGCTGCTGCCGAGCAGGCTGCCGACCATGAAGCAGCCGATCACGAAGGTCTTCAGATACAGGTGCAGCGCACCCTTGCCCTCATGGGCATGTCCCCCCGACAGCATGTCGCCGAGACGATCCAGCACGACATGCACTTCACTGAAGCTTAGCGAGGCCGCGCCGGTCACCCAGGTGCCGGCCTCGTAGGCGATATACATGCAGGGCAGCCAGGTCAGCGGATTGGTCAGCCAGGCCAGCAGCATGGTCAGCGGCAGGTTGAAGCGAAAGGCGAGCACGCCGAGCGCGGCCGGAATCATCTGCATGGGCATGGGCAGGAAAGCGCAGAACAAGCCCCAGAACACGGCTCCCGATGCCGAGCGGCGATTGAGATGCCAGATGCTCGGGTCTCTCAGGCGGTCGCCGAGAAAGCCCAGCGAGCGGGCGGCCAGGATCTTGTCAGGGTCGGGCATGTAACGTTTCAGGAGGGCTTTCGGCATGTTGTTGTTCTGATGGCTCCTGGTGGCCGGCCGGATGGCAGGGGCTAGTCTACACTGCCTTGAGGACAGGACTGTATCGGACACAAGGAGTGTGGCCGCCATGGAAGGATTCCTCTGGGGCTGGGTGGCCGGTGTTTCCGCGCTGCTCTGGCGCAGCCATCTCGATGCTCTGCCGGTCTGGCTGACGGCACTGGCGGCGGTGTTCTGCCTGCTGCTGCCGAGGCTGGCTGGAGGTCCGGCCGGCATGCCGGGAGCGCGCCTGTTGCTGCCGCTTCTGCTGGGGCTGATGGCGGGTTTGCAGGCCTCGGCCTGGGTGGCTTCGCGTCAGCTCGCGAGCTGGCTGCCGGCGTCCTGCGAGGGTCGCATGCTCGTTGTTCGCGGCAGGATCATCGGCTTGCCGGAGCCGACGCAGTCGGGTGCGCTGAGCCTGCGCTTGCGGCCCGAGGTCGGTCCCTGTGTCAGCACCGGAGCACTCTGGCAGGTCAGCCTGCAAACGTCTGGGGAAGTGCGCCCGGGCGAGCGCTGGCAGTTGCAGCTGCGTTTGAAGCGACCGCACGGCCTGCAGAATCCGGGCGGTTTCGATGCTGAGCGCTGGTGGCATCAGGAGCGGGTGGGCGCGACCGGTCGGGCGCGCTACGGGCAGCGCCTGCAAGCGGCCGAGGCTTCGCTCGACGGTCTGCGCTGGCAGATACGGCAGCGTCTGCTGACGCGCTTCCACGACCATCCCGAGGCGACCGGCACGGTGCTGGCGCTGCTCACCGGCGATCGTGTCGGCATCACGCCGGCTGCCTGGGAACGCTACGGGCGCACCGGCATCACGCATCTCGTGGCAATTTCCGGAACACATCTGACCATGCTGGCCTGGCTGACCGGATGGCTGGTGCAGAGGGCCTGGCTGCGTCTGCCGGGTGCTGCCGTGCGCTTGCCGGCGCATCGTCTTGCCGGTCTTGCCGGCTGGCTGGCGGCCTGCGGCTACGGACTGCTGGCCGGCATGGAGCTGCCGGCGCAGCGCACGCTGATCATGCTCGGCGTACTGGTGCTGGTGCGCTGGCTGCCGGGTGAATATGGCGGCCGCCAGGTCCTGCTGGCGGCGCTGGCCATCGTCCTGGCCTGTGATCCGCTGGCGGTGCATGCGGTCGGCCTCTGGCTGTCGTTCGCCGCCGTTGCCCTGCTCATGACCGGCGGTCTGGCGCCGGGCGAGGAGGGTGGCTGGCGGGCCGCGCTGCGGGCGCAATGGCTGGCGACCTGGGGGCTGATGCCGCTGACCCTGGCCATGTTTGCGCGCGTGAGCTGGGTCAGCCTGCCGGTCAACCTGATCGCGATTCCTTGGGTCACCTTTGCCGTTGTCCCGCTGGCCATGCTCGGCCTCCTGCTCTGGCCCTGCAACGAGCCAGCCAGCGATCTCTGCTGGCAGGTCGCGATCTGGCTCATGGCCCGGCTCGACAGTCTGCTCGCCGCTGTCGCGGCCTGGCCCGGCGCGCTCGGTGAGCTGGCGTTGCCCGGTCTTTCCGTGCTCTGGCTGGCGCTGCTGCTGGCCTTGCTGCTGATGCCCCGCGCCCTGCCCGGGCGTGCGCTGGCAGGCATTCCTCTGCTGGCGGTGCTGTGGCCGCAGCCCGCGCTGGCGCCGGGCCAGATGCGGGTGACCGTGCTCGATGTCGGCCAGGGTCTGGCGGTACATGTGCAGACGGCCGGACACAACCTGCTCTTCGATACCGGGCCGCCCATGGGGCCTGCCGCCGATGCCGGCAGCCGCGTCATCCTGCCGTATCTGCGCTGGTGGGATGTGCACCGTCTCGATGTGGTGGTGCTCAGCCATGATCATGTCGATCACACCGGTGGTGCCGGTTCATTGCTGCGGGCCTTGCCGGTGCGTCAGGTGCTGGGTGTCTGGCCGTCGTTGCTGGCGACCTGGCCGCTACCGTCACGACCGCCATGGCAGGCCTGCCGGGCCGGGCAGTCATGGCGCTGGGATGGCGTGCGCTTCACCATGCTCTGGCCATCGCCGCGGGTCACGGGTAACGAGAACAATCATTCCTGCGTGCTGCGCATAGAGGCGATGGGGCAGGTGGTGCTGCTGCCCGGCGACCTCGAGGCTCCCGGCGAGCGTGTGCTGCTGGCCGGCAATGCCGCGCTGCTGCGCGCCGATCTGCTGGTGCTCGGGCATCACGGCAGCAGGACATCGAGCACGCCGGCCTTTCTGCGCGCGGTCAGGCCGCGCGAGGCCATTGCCTCTGTCGGCTATCGCAATCGCTACCGGCATCCGTCGCCTTCCGTGCTGCGCCGACTGGCCGGCATGGGCGTGCCTGGCTGGCGCAGCGACGAGACCGGCGCCCTGCGCTATGACTTCGTCTCGGCCGGAAAATGGCCCGTGGTCAGGCGCTGGCGACTGGAACAGGACCATTATTGGCTGTTTCCTGTCAGCTCGGCCGACCGGTCAGGCTCCGAGGCCCTGTCAATGCTTGGCGCTCTGCCGGCGTTCCCGTAGAGTAGCGGCCAAAGTGAGAGGAGTATTGCCCGTGTGGGAGATGGTGAAATCTGGCGGCTGGTTGATGCTGCCTTTGCTGCTGGCCTCGACACTGGCACTGGCCATCATTCTCGAGCGCGCCTGGACCTTGCGCAGTCGCCGGGTGGCGCCGCCGCATCTGCTGGCTGATGTCTGGACCCAGCTCCAGGCCGGCGAGCTCCAGGGCGATGCGCTCCGTCGTCTGAAAGATGGTTCGCCGCTGGGCACGCTGCTGGCGGCCGGCCTCATCAATGCCCGTCATGGCCGCGCCATCATGAAGGAAAGCATCGAGGATGCCGCCTCTGTCGTCATCCACGAGCTCGAGCGCTACCTGTCGCTGCTCGGCACCATTGCGCTGATCTCGCCGCTGCTCGGCCTGCTCGGCACGGTCATCGGCATCATCGATGCCTTCCTGGTGGCGTCCTCGGGCGGCCTCGGCGATCCCACGGCGCTGGCCGGCGGCATCTCCAAGGCGCTGGTGACCACTGCCGGCGGTATTTTCGTGGCCATCCCGGCCATGATCATGCACCGCTACTACCTGCGCCACATCATCACCCTGACCGTGCGCATGGAGCAGCAGGCGGTCAAGCTGGTCGACATGCTGCATGGCGATCGCGAAGTCGACATCCGCGAGGAGGGTGCGTGAAATTCAAGCGCCCGGCCCAGGATCCGCTAGAGCTCAATCTCACGCCGCTGATTGACTGCCTGCTCTTCCTGATCATCTTCTTCATGCTGTCGACCACCTTCAGCAAGACCGGCAAGCTGCAGATCCAGCTGCCCAAGGCCGATGCCGCGATGGTCGCCGGCAAGGCCAAGGCCATTGAAGTGTCGGTGGATGCGCGCGGCCAGTACGCCGTCAACGGCAAGCCGCTGGCCGGCAAGGATGCTGCCGTGCTGCGCGAGGCCATCGTCTCCTCCACCGCCGGCAAGCGCGACATGCCCTTCATCATTTCCGCCGATGGCATGGCGCCGCATCAGGCTGTGGTCACGGTCATGGATCTTGCCGGGCAGCTCGGCTTCCGCAATCTCGGCATAGGCACGCGTGATGCCTCTGCCAAACCCCACTGAATCAAGGTCTTCCCATGACTGCCTCTCCGATTGACAGCTGGACGTCCTACAAGCGTCTGCTCGGCTACACCCGTCGCTACTGGAAGCTGTTCGCCCTGGCCGTGGTCGGCTTCGTGGCCAATGCCCAGACCGAGTGGGCGGCGGCGCAGTTGCTCAAGTTCATCATCACCGCCATCCAGGATCAGGATCAAAGCGCCAAGAACATGTTTCCGGTGCTGATCATCGTGCTCTTCTTCGTGCGTGGCGTGACCAGCTTCATGGGCGGCTATTACATGTCCATGGTGTCGCGCAATGTCGTCTATGCCCTGCGCATGGACCTGTTCGACAAGCTGCTGGTGCTGCCGGCGCGCTACTACCACGACAACTCGCCCGGCCACATCGCCGCCAAGCTGCTCTACAACGTCGAGCAGGTCACCGCGGCGGCGTCGGAAGCGCTCAAGACCATCGTGCGCGAAGGCGCCATCGTCATCGGTCTCTTCGGCTATCTGCTCTACACCAACTGGCGCCTGTCGATGCTGCTCTTCATCGTCGGCCCGTTCGCGGCGCTGCTCGTGCGTCTGGCCAGCAAGCGCCTGCGCAAGCTCGCCATCCGCATCCAGAACGCCATGGGCGACGTCAACCACATCGCCAACGAGACCATCAACGGCTACCAGGTGGTCAAGACCTATGGTGGCGAGCGCTACGAGCGCGACCGCTTCGAGCGCGCTTCGCTGGAAAGCCTCAAGCAGGGCATGAAGATGGTGGTGACCAGCGGCATCAACACGCCGCTGGTGCAGCTGCTGATGTCGGTCGCCATGTCCGCGGTGATCTGGATCGCCCTGCGCCCGGATGTCATGGGCGGCACGTCGCCGGGCGAGTTCGTCGCCTACATCACCGCCGCCGGCCTGCTCGCCAAGCCGATCAAGTCGCTGACCGAGGTCAATGAAAAGCTGCAGCGCGGAATTTCCGCGGCGCAGTCGGTGTTCGAGGTGCTCGACGAACCGGCCGAGCCGGCCGGCGGCACGCGCCAGATCGGCCGCCTCCAGGGCGAGATCGAGTTCCGCAACATCCGTTTCGGCTACAACCCCGATCAGGATGTGCTCAAGGATTTCTCGCTGCACGTGAAGCCGGGTCAGACCGTCGCCATCGTCGGTCCCTCGGGCTCGGGCAAGACCACTCTGGTCAATCTGCTGCCGCGCTTCTATGACGCGCAGCACGGCGAGATCCTCATCGACGGCCATCCCATCCAGGACTATCCGCTCGGCGCGCTGCGCCAGCAGATCGCCGCGGTCGGCCAGAAGGTCGTCCTGTTCGCCGATACCGTGGTCAACAACATCGCCTATGGCGCCTTCCGCGACCGCCCGCGCGAGGCCGTGGTGGAGGCGGCGCGCCTGGCCTATGCCGACGACTTCATCTCGGCGCTGCCACAGGGCTACGACACCCGCATCGGTCAGGACGGCATGCTGCTGTCCGGTGGCCAGCGCCAGCGTCTGGCCATTGCCCGCGCCCTCATCAAGGATGCCCCCATCCTCATTCTCGACGAGGCCACCAGCGCCCTCGACAACGAGTCGGAGTTCTACATCCAGGCCGCGCTGGAGCGTGTCATGGAAGGTCGCACGACCCTGGTCATCGCCCACCGTCTGTCGACCATCGAGAAGGCCGACTGGATCGTGGTCATGGATCACGGCCGCATCGTCGAGCAGGGCACGCATGCCGAACTGCTGGCGCTGGGCACGGTCTATGCCCAGCTGCACAGCCGCAACTTCGAGGATGTGGCGGATGTCCAGCCGGACTGAACGCTGGCATGACGGCAAGTGGCCATTCCCGCTGCTGCTGCCGCTGGGCTGGCTGTTCCGCGCCATCAGCGCCGTCCGCCGCCTGGCCTATGCCCGTGGCTGGCTGAGCGCCTGGCGCGCGCCTGTCCCGGTCATCGTCATCGGCAACATCACCGTCGGCGGCACCGGCAAGACACCGCTGGCGCTGGCGCTGGTCGAGCGCCTGCGTGCCGCCGGCTGGCGTCCGGGCATCGTCAGTCGTGGCTATGGTGGCCAGGCTGACTATCCGGCCCGGGTCGATGCCGCCTCGCCGGCCTCGGTGGTCGGTGACGAGCCCTTGCTGCTGGCCCGCCGCAGCGGTGTGCCGGTGGTGGTCGATCCCCTGCGTGCGCGTGGCGTGCGTCATCTGCTCGCGGGCAGCGACTGCAACCTGGTGGTCTGCGATGACGGTCTGCAGCACTACGCCCTGGCGCGTGACATCGAGATCGCCGTGATCGACGGCCAGCGCGGCCTCGGCTCCGGTCTGCCGCTGCCGGCCGGCCCCCTGCGCGAGCCGCCGTCACGTCTGGCCAGCGTCGATTTCTGCGTCATCAACGGTGACTGGCTGGCGCGCTCGCCGCGCCCTGAGGCCGGCGTCACCATGACACTGGCCGCCGCACCCTGGCTGCCGGTCACCGCGGCCGGCGAGGGCGCGCAGCCGCCGGCACCGGGTCCGGTCCATGCCGTTGCCGGCATAGGCCATCCGCCGCGCTTCTTCGCGCTGCTCGAACGCCTCGGCTACCAGCCGCTGCCGCATGCCTTCCCCGACCATCACGCCTATAGTGCCGGTGACCTCGAGTTCACACCGCCGCTGCCGCTGGTGATGACCGAGAAGGATGCCGTCAAATGTGCCGGCCTGGCGCCGGCGAATACCTGGTTTGTTCCGGTTCAGGCTATGCTGCCGGAAAGTTTCTGGCAGGCGCTGCTCACGCGCCTGGCCACCTGGAGATCCCCCCATGCTTGACAAGAAGCTGCTCGCCATCCTGGCTTGCCCGCTCTGCAAAGGCCCGCTGCAGTACGATGCCGCTGCCTCCGAACTGATCTGCCGCGCCGATGCGCTGGCCTTTCCTGTCCGCGATGACATTCCGGTCATGCTGGAAGGCGAGGCCCGCCGCCTGACGCTGGATGAAACCCTGCCGCCCAGCCGCGGCAAATGACCTGCCCGATCCGTCGCAAGGAGTCCGCTGCATGAGCTTCCGTGTCGTCATCCCCGCCCGTTTCGGTTCCAGCCGCCTACCTGGCAAGCCGCTGCTCGACATCTGTGGCAAGCCCATGGTCGTGCACGTCTACGAGCGTGCGCTGCAGAGTGCCGCCAGTGAGGTCGTGGTGGCCACCGACGACGCCCGCATCGAAGCCGTGCTGCGCGAGCTCGGCGCGCCGGTGGTGATGACGCGCAACGATCATCCGTCCGGCACCGACCGTCTGCAGGAAGTGGCCGCCCATTTCGGCTGGGCCGACGATGACATCGTGGTCAATGTCCAGGGTGACGAGCCGCTGATTCCCCCGTCGGTCATCAACCAGGTCGCCGACAACCTGAAGCAGGCCGAGAGCGCCGGCATCGCCACGCTGGCCGAGCCGCTGCACGATGCCGCCCAGCTCTTCAATCCCAACATCGTCAAGCTGGTGCGCGATGTCGACAATCACGCCCTCTATTTCAGCCGCGCGCCCATGCCCTGGGCGCGTGATGCCTTCGCGCGCACGCGCGATGAGCTGCCGCCCGAGGCGCTGTCGCTGTATCTGCGCCACCTCGGCATCTATGCCTATCGCGTCGGCTTCCTGCATGACTACGTGTCCTGGCCGCCTGCCCTGATCGAGCAGGTCGAGGCGCTGGAGCAGCTGCGCGCGCTCCATCACGGCGTCAGGATTCATGTCGATGTCGCCGCCGTGGCGCTGCCGCCGGGTGTCGACACCCAGGAAGATCTGGATCGCGTCCGCGCCGTGCTGGGAGCCTCCGCTTGAGTCTGAGCCAGGACAAGCCGACGCGGATCCTCTTCGTCTGCCTCGGCAACATCTGTCGTTCGCCCACGGCCGAAGCGGTGTTCCGCCACAAGGCCGGGCAGGCCGGCTGGCACAATCTGCTGCAGGCAGACTCCGCCGGCACGGCGGCCTGGCATGTCGGCAAGGTGCCCGATGCGCGCTCGCAGCAGCATGGTCGCGAGCGTGGTTATGACCTCTCCAGCCTGCGCGCGCGCCAGGTCACGACGGCCGATTTCAGCGACTTCGATCACATCCTGGCCATGGATGCCGACAATCTGGCCGAGCTGGAAAAACTGCGCCAGCAGGCGGCAGCGGCCGGGCAGGGCAGAACGGCTCGCCTCGGACTGCTGCTCGACGAGCATCCCGACACCGCCGGGCGCGATGTGCCCGACCCCTATTACGGCGGACCGGCCGGCTTCGACGAGGTCATAGACCTGATCGAGACGGCCACCGACGCCCTGCTGCGCCGCCTGCTCAAGGCGCGTGGCGTCTTCGGCTGCGGGTGCTGACATGCGCATCATCGAACATGCCGATCTGTCGCGCAGCAACACCCTGGGCCTGCCCGGCCGCGTGCGCATCCTGGCTCGTGTCGACAGCGAGGATGACCTGCGCGCGGTGCTGACCTCGGTGAGCGCGCGCAATCTGCCGCTGAACGTGCTCGGTGGCGGCAGCAACATCGTGCTGGCCGGCGATGTGCCCGGCCTCATGGTGCAGATGGCCATTCCCGGCATTCGCGTGCTCTCCGATGACGGCCGCGAGGTCATCGTCGAGGCCGGCGCCGGCGAGAACTGGCATGCCTTCACCCAGCGCACGCTGGCCATGGGGCTGGGCGGGCTGGAGAACCTGTCGCTGATTCCCGGCACGGTGGGCGCGGCGCCGGTGCAGAACATCGGCGCCTATGGTGTCGAGCTCAAGGATGTCATGCATTCGCTGACCGCCTTCGACCGTGTCGCCGGCCGCTTCGTCGAATTCGCCGCGGCCGATTGCGCCTTTGCCTATCGCGACAGCCTGTTCAAGTCCGGGCAGCCCGGACGTCATGTCATTTCGCGCGTGCGCTTCCGCTTGTCGCGGCAGCCGCTGCTGCACATGGATTACGGCGATATCCGTCAGGCCCTGTCGGCTCGTCATGTGCAGCGGCCGACCGCCGCCGATGTCTCCAGGGCGGTGATTGCCATTCGCCAGAGCAAGCTGCCGGACCCGGCGCAGCTGGGCAATGCCGGCAGCTTCTTCAAGAACCCGGTGGTGCCGACGGCCGAGGCCGAGGCGCTGAAGGCCCGGCATCCCGGACTGGTGGCCTATGCGCAGCCGGCAGGAGCTCATCCGGAAGGCAGCAAGCTGGCAGCCGGCTGGCTGATCGAGCAGGCCGGCTGGAAGGGCTTGCAGCGTGGTCCGGTCGGTGTTCATGATCGGCAGGCACTGGTGCTGGTGCATCGCGGCGGTGGCACGGGAGCGGAATTGCTGCGTCTGGCCGCCGATATCCGGGCCAGCGTTCTCGCCACCTTCGGCGTGGTGCTTGAACAGGAGCCCGTCATTCTCGGGCAGTAAGGCCGGCCCGCTCGGATGGCGCAGGCGGGGCGGCAGGGAGCGGTTGGTGACACTGATTGCATGCCACGAGTGCGACACGCTGCACCGCAAGGTCGTCTTGCCGGCGGGCGCTGTCGCACGCTGCAGCCGTTGTGGCGGCATGCTCTACCGCTACAGCCCGGAGCGCCTGGATCATCATCTGGCGCTGGTGCTGGGCACGCTCATCGTGCTCGTCATCGCCAATTCCTTCCCCATCATTTCCCTGGAGCTGCAGGGCTACCGCCACGGCAGCACGCTGCTGGGAGCGGTGAATGCGCTGTTCGACGCCGACATGGCCCTGGTCGCCGTGCTGGTGCTGCTCACCGCCATCATCTTTCCTCTCGCCGAGCTGCTGCTTCTGCTCGTCGTGCTGCTCGCCCTGCGCCGTGACCGTGGCGGCCCCGAGCTGCATGACTGGCTGCGCTGGCTGCAGCATGTGCGACCCTGGGTCATGCTCGATGTCTTTCTCATGGCCGTGCTGGTGGCGCTGACCAAGCTCGCACATACCGCCACGGTCATTCCCGGCGTGGCGCTCTGGGCCTTCGCGGTGCTGGCCTTCCTCATGGCGGCGGTCGCCGCCATCGACAGCCGTGATCTCTGGGACCGCGTGACGGTGCCGGCGCGCGGCAGGCGGTCATCATGAATCCGGTCGCTGCGCGTCAGGGGCTGATGTCCTGCCATGCCTGCGGCCAGGTCTGTCGCGCCGTCGCCGGTGCCAGCTGTCGCTGCCCGCGCTGCCAAGCCGTGGTCCATCTGCGCAAGAGCGACAGCCTGAACCGGACCTGGGCGCTGCTGGCGGCAGCCTACATTCTCTACATACCGGCCAACCTGCTGCCGATCATGGAGACGCGCTCGCTGTTCGGCGTGCAGCAGGACACCATCATGAGCGGGATCGTCTATCTCTGGCTGTCGGGTTCGATCGGGCTGGCGCTGGTGGTGTTCATTGCCAGCATCATGGTGCCGCTGCTCAAGCTGCTGGCGCTGACCCTGCTGGCGGCCTCGGTGCGCCTGCGTCCGACCTGGCGCCCGCGTCAGCGCACACGCCTGTACCGCCTGCTGGAGGCGGTGGGGCGCTGGTCCATGCTCGACATCTTCGTTGTCGCGCTGCTGGCCGCATTGGTGCAGATCAAGTCGCTGGCCAGCATCATGGCCGGGCCCGGCGCGGCCGCCTTCGGCGCCGTCGTGGTGCTGACCATGCTGGCCTCCATGAGTTTCGATCCCCGCCTGATCTGGGATCCCGTTCATAGTGAAGTAGAGGATGACGATGACTGACAGCCTGCCCCCGTCCGACCTGCAGGATGTGCCCGATGCCGTGGTCACGCGTGAGCGCAGCTGGCTGCCGTCGCTGGTCTGGCTGATTCCCGTGGTGGCGGCACTGGTCGGCCTGTCGCTGGTGATCAAGGCCGTGCTCGAGCAGGGCCCGACCATCACCATCAGCCTGCCCACCGCGGAAGGGCTGGAGGCGGGCAAGACCAAGGTCAAGTACAAGGATGTCGACATCGGCGTCATCAAGACCATCACGCTCAGCCCGGACCGTCGCCGGGTCATCGCCAGCGTCGATCTGCGCAAGGAAGCGGAAACCTTCGCCGTCTCCGATTCGCGTTTCTGGGTGGTCAAGCCGCGCGTCGGCACCAGCGGCATCTCCGGCCTGGGCACGTTGCTGTCGGGCGCCTACATAGGGGTCGATGCCGGCAAGTCGAAGGCGGCGCGCAAGGACTTCGTCGGTCTCGATGTGCCGCCGGTGGTGACCGCCGACGTGCCCGGACGCAAGTTCACCCTGCTCGCCGATGATCTCGGTTCGCTCGACATCGGTTCACTGATCTACTACCGGCGCATAGAAGTGGGGCAGGTGGTCGGCTACAACCTCGACGAGCAGGGCAAGGGCGTGGTGCTGCGCATCTTCGTCAAGGCGCCCTACGACCGCTTTGTCACCGGCAATACCCGCTTCTGGCATGCCAGCGGTGTCGATATCCAGCTCGATGCCGGCGGCTTCAAGGTCAACACCCAGTCGCTGGCCACCGTGGTGTCCGGCGGCATCGCCTTCCAGGCGCCGCCCGAGGATGATCCAGTGGCGCAGGCTCCGGCCGGTGCCGTGTTCACGCTCGCCGCCGATCAGGCCGGCGCCCTGAAACAGGCCGACGGCAAGGCGCTGACCATGGTCGCCTACTTCCAGCAGTCGCTGCGCGGGCTCGCCACGGGTGCGCCCATCGACTTCCGTGGTGTGGTGCTGGGCGAGGTGAAGTCCATAGGCATCGAATACGATCGCGCCCGCCAGGACTTCCGCATGCCGGTCACCTTGCTGATCTATCCCGAGCGTCTCCGTGGCAGCGGCGTCAAGGTTGGCAGCGAGCCCGAATTCCTGGCCGCGCTGGTCAAGCGCGGGCTGCGCGCCCAGTTGCGCACCGGCAGCTTCCTCACCGGCCAGCTCTATGTGGCGTTCGACTTCTTCCCGAAGGCCCCGGCGACGACCTTCGACAGCCGGCGGCGTCCGCTCGTGCTGCCGACGCTCCAGGGCAGTCTGGATGAGCTGCAGTCGGCGGTCGCCGAGATCGTCAACAAGGTGCAGAAGATTCCGTTCGACCAGATTGGCAACAACGCCAATGACACCCTTGTCACGCTCAATGCCACGCTGAAGAACATGGATCAGCTCATCAAGCGTGTCGATGGCGAGCTCGCGCCGGAAGCCAAGGCGGCGCTGGTCGAGGCGCGCAAGGCCATGGGCTCGGCCGCCGACACGCTGGCGGTCGACAACCCGCTGCAGCAGGATGTGCGCAGCACGTTGAGCGAATTGTCCAAGGCCGCGCAATCGCTGCGCGTGCTGACCGAATATCTGGAGCGCCACCCCGAGTCGCTGCTGCGTGGCAAGAAGGAGGATAGCGAGTGATGACCATCCCGGTACGCCCCTGGTTGCCGGCAGTGCTGGCGACGGCCCTGCTGGCCGGCTGCGGCAGCTCGCCGCCGCAAACCTTCCACACGCTCACGCGCTTTGCCAGCGATGCCTCGCCTGCGCTGGCCAGCGGCGAGCGCCGCTATGGCGTGCTCATCGGCCCGGTGACCATGCCCGATGTGGTCAATCGCCCGCAGCTGGTCATCCGCAGCGAGCCCAATCAGGTCGAGATCCGCGAGCAGCAGCGCTGGGCCGGTCCGCTGCCTGCGGATGTCGCCCAGGCCCTGGCCGAGGACCTGATGCCGGCGTTGCCGCAAGCCTATGTCTACAGCCAGCTGCGCAGCCCGGCCAATGCCGTTCCGCCGCGTTTCCGCGTGGCGCTGGATGTGCAGCGCTTCGAGTCGCGCCTGCATGGCGATGGCGCCGGCTCGGTGATCGATATCGCCTGGGTGGTCACCGACGTCGCCGCCGATCGCAAGTCGGTCTGCCGTTCGCTGGCGCAGGCACCGTTGCAGGGCAGGGGTTACGAGGCATTGGTGGCGGCGCATCAGGTCGCGCTGGCCAGTCTCGGCGAGCGCATGGCCTCGGTGCTGCGGCAGCTGGCCGATGGCCGCACGGCCTTCGCAGTGCCGTCAGGAACCGTCTGCCAGCGCTGACCAGATGCTGGTGGCAGAAGCAGAAATGAAAAAGCCCCGCATCTGCGGGGCTTTTTCATTGTTCACTGCATGGCGCTCTGCCGGCCGTGGCCGGCAGAGTCAGGCTCAGCTGTTGTGCTGGGCTTCGGCCTTGGCGCGGGCTTCCTGCTCGCGCTGCATGCGACGACGCACGCGCGGGTCGTTGGAGGCGCGACGCGGAGCGCCGGTCTCGCCAGCTTCAGCGGCAGCTTCCTGCGCCGTCACCGCGGGCGCGGCTTCCGGTTCGGCGGCAGTCACGACCGGAGCGGCCTCGACAGCCACTTCAGCGGCCACTTCGACGGCGGCAGCTTCGACAGCAACCGGCTCGATGACCTGAGCTTCGACAACCGTTTCCACGGCTGCAGGAGCTTCGGTCACCACGGCCTCGGCAGCAGCCGGCTGTGCGATGACAGCGGCTTCGACAGCGGCCTCGACGACAGGCGCGGCAGTTTCGACAGCGGCTTCGCGGGCGGCGACCGGAGCTTCGGTCACGACGACCGGAGCCGCTTCAGCGACCACATCGGCAGGAGCGGCAGCTTCGACAACCGGAGCTGCAGTGACGGCGACGTCGACAGCCGGGGTCTCGGCGGCCACGACTTCAGCGACCGGGGCTTCGGCAACCTGTGCTTCGGCTGTCGGCGCTTCGTTGCCGGCCAGCAGTTCGGCCGGCACTGGCAGGCCGGCGTCGATCAGCACCTGCGGATCGCGTTCGCGCGGAGCGCGCTGGCGACGGGCCGGATGGCGGTTGCGACGACGACGCGGTTCGGCGCCTTCGGCAGCGGCGGCCGGAGCGGCATTGCCGACCTCAGCAGCGACAGCCTCGGCGGCGACCACGGCTTCCGGAGCGGCGACAGCGGCTTCACGCGGAGCACGTTCCGGACGCGGACCGCGTTCCTGGCGCGGGGCGCGTTCGCGCGGAGCCTGCGTCTGCGGCTGGCCGTCGGCGCCGACAGCGGCTTCGGCGCGGGGCTGACGCGGCTGGCGCGGCTGACGCGGTTCCGCAGCTTCCACCGGCTTGTCGGCCTGCGGGCGGCTGCCAGCGGCCATCAGCTCGTTGTTCTGACGGCGTTCGCCACGCTCACCACGCTCGCCGCCACGCCCCTGACGGTTCTGGCCCTGGCCTTGACCCTGACCGCGACCGCGGTTCTGGCCCTGACCCTGGTTCTGGCCTTGCGGCTGGCGCTGGCCCGGACGGCGTTCCGGCTGGGCCGGGACTTCCGGTTCCGGCTTGACGCCGAACAGACCCTTGAGCCAGCCCATGAAGCCGGCCGGCTGTGCCGCCACGACTGCTGCCGGCTGCGCCGGGGTACGCGGACCCTGGGCGCGCGGAGCACGCGGCGGCTGCTGAGGCTGCTGCTGCGGTGCGGTCTCGGCAGCGGCTTCGCGGACACGTTCTTCACGCGGAGCCGGAGCCTGGGTCACCGGCTGGATGTTGCGCACGGCGGGAATCTGGCGCTTGGGCGCTTCGCCGGCGACGGCATCGAGCACGATTTCCGGAGCCGGCGGCTGGATGCGTTCGACCATCTTGAAGCTGGCGATGTCCTCGTCGCCTTCCTCGACCTGGTCATCACGCAGACGGGTCACGTCGTAGTGCGGGGTTTCCATGTGCGGGTTGGGCAGGATGAGGATGCGCACGCCGCTGCGAGCTTCCAGCTCGGCCAGCGTCTTGCGCTTCTCGTTGAGCAGGAAGGTGGCCACGGAGACCGGCACCGAGGCATTGATCTGCGCGGTACGGTCCTTCAGCACTTCTTCTTCGATGACACGCATGATCGACAGCGCCAGCGAGCGCACGTCACGGATCACGCCGGTGCCGTTGCAGCGCGGGCAGACCAGGCCGGTGGCTTCTTCCAGCGACGGGCGCAGACGCTGACGCGACAGCTCGAGCAGACCGAACTTGGAGATGCGGCCGATCTGGATGCGGGCACGGTCCATGGCGAGGGCGTCGCGCAGGCGATCCTCGACCATGCGCTGGTGCTTCGGCGGGGTCATGTCGATGAAGTCGATGACGACCAGGCCGCCGCTGTCACGCAGACGCAGCTGGCGGGCGATTTCGTCGGCGGCTTCGAGGTTGGTGTTGAGCGCCGTTTCCTCGATGTCGCTGCCCTTGGTGGCGCGCGAGGAGTTGATGTCGATGGACACCAGGGCTTCGGTCGGATCGATGACGATGGAACCGCCCGACGGCAGCTTCACTTCGCGCTGGAAGGCGGTCTCGATCTGGCTTTCGATCTGGTAGCGATTGAACAGCGGCACCGAGTCCTTGTAGAGCTTGATCTTGCTCTGGTAGTGCGGCATGACCTGCTGCACGAAGGCCATGGCTTCGTTGTACGCGGTTTCGTTGTCGATCAGGACGTCGTTGATGTCCTGGCGCAGGTAGTCACGCACGGCACGGATGATGACGTTGGATTCCTGATAGATCAGGAACGGCGCGGACTTTTCCTTGCCGGCCTGGCCGATCGCGGTCCACAGCGTCATCAGGTAGTCGAGATCCCACTGCAGTTCTTCGGCGCTGCGGCCGAGACCGGCGGTGCGCACGATGGCGCCCATGTCGCTGGGGATGTTGATGGCGTTGAGCGCGTCCTTCAGTTCCTGACGCTCTTCACCCTCGATGCGGCGCGAGATGCCGCCGGCACGCGGGTTGTTCGGCATCAGCACGAGGTAGCGGCCGGCCAGCGAGATGAAGGTCGACAGGGCGGCGCCCTTGTTGCCGCGCTCTTCCTTCTCGACCTGGACGATGACTTCCTGGCCTTCCTGCAGCGCATCCTTGATGGTGATGCGGCCGCCGGCTTCCTTCGGGCTCTTGTTGAAGTATTCGCGGGCGACTTCCTTCAGCGGCAGGAAACCGTGACGGTCTCCGCCGAAGTCGACGAAGGCGGCTTCCAGGCTGGGTTCGATGCGGGTGATGCGGCCCTTGTAGATACTGGCTTTCTTCTGGACGCGGCCGCGATGTTCGAGGTCAAAATCGTAGAGGCGCTGGCCGTCTACCATGGCCACGCGAATCTCTTCGGAGTGCGTGGCATTAATCAACATGCGTTTCATTTTTCGGGTTACCCATGGGGTTTGTGCCCCACATCGGGTGCCCGCTGGCAGGCCTGCGGCAACAGCAAGGACGAGCGGTCTGATGGACCTGCTCGTGCAAAGGTGCATGAAAGGCGGGGTATTCACCACCAGCCATGCAGCAGAAAATCTGTTGTCGGCCGCTGCGCTCAGGCCCGGGATAGCCGGGGGGAGGGCAGTGGCACGGTTCCCGATCGAAAAGCGTGACCGGGGCCGCGAATCAAATCCTGCCTGCGCGCGAACCATTGATGTGGCGCTAGGCTTCTGTTTCCGGCAGCTCTCGCTGCCCTGGGGCCGGTTGGGGGAGGTGCATGGGTCGGCGGTCATCCTCAGCGACTGTGTGCGACAGGCTTCTGTCGTCACGCTGTTGTCGTCAAAGGAGACTCGGCTCGGGTGCGTTTCCCGCCAAGCGGCAGTCGCTTTGCTTTATAATTCCGCCATCGACACCCGGTTCTGGCCTGTCTGAACCCTGTTTTGACAATGGTTCAAACCGGTTTTCCGGATTCCTGCCGACGGTCTTCACTTGCAAGCGACTCGGTAATATAGCAGTCATCTCCCGTCAAGGCCAATGCCCTGATGGAGTGCCTACAGGTCCCTGCATGCACGATTCCGATGCAACCGATGCCCCGGCGGTCCGTTTCCTGACCGTCGCCGAAGAGTTTTCCGGTCAGCGCCTGGACAATTTCCTCATTACCGCGCTCAAGGGCGCGCCGCGCACACTGGTCTACCGCATCGTGCGCACCGGCGAGGTGCGCGTGAACAAGGGCCGCGTCAAGCCGGACTACCGCATCCAGCCGGGTGATGTCATTCGCGTGCCGCCGCTGCGTGTCAGCGAGGAAAAGCCGGCGGCACGGCCGACCACGACCCTGCAGAAGCTGCTCGCCGGCCGCATCGTGCACGACGACGACAATCTGCTGGTGGTGAACAAGCCGGCCGGGCTGGCCGTGCATGGCGGCAGCGGCATTTCCATAGGTCTCATCGAGGCCCTGCGCGCGCTGCGGCCGGAACAGGCGGCCAGTCTCGAGCTGGTGCATCGCCTCGATCGCGACACCTCCGGGCTGATCATGGTCACCGGGCATCGCCCGCTGCTGCGCGCCCTCCATGGCCAGCTCCGCGACGGTGACATGGACAAGCGCTATGTCGCTCTGCTCACCGGTCGTCTCGGCGGCAGCCAGCATCGTGTCGATGCGCCGCTGCTCAAGGTCGAGCGCCCCACCGGCGAGGCCGTTGTGCGCGTCTCCCGCGACGGCAAGACCGCCATCACCATCTTCACCGTGCTGGAACGCTTCAAGGATGCCACCCTGGTCGAGGCGCACCTGCTCACCGGCCGCACCCACCAGATCCGTGTCCATGCCCAGCATCTCGGTCATCCGCTGGTTGGCGACGACAAGTATGGTCGTGATGCCGACAATGCCCGCTTCAAGGCGCTCGGCCTGTCGCGCCTGTTCCTGCATGCCCGCGCCCTGCGCCTGACCCTGCCTTCGGGCAAGAAGCTGGCGCTGGAAGCTCCGCTCGATGCCGACTTCGAGGCCGGCCTGGAGATACTGCGCCGTGGCTGATTTCGATCTGGTGATTTTCGACTGGGATGGCACGCTGATGGATTCGGTGGCGCAGATCGTGCGCAGCGTGAAAGCGGCCGCGCAGGATCTCGATGTGCCCGAACCCAGCGATGCCGCCGCTCGCGACATCATCGGCCTGGGCCTGCCGGAGGCCATGCGCGTGCTCTTCCCTCAGGTGCCGGAAGCCGAGCGCCTGGCCCTGCGTCAGCGCTATGCCCATCATTTTGTCGCCGGCACCGGCGGTCGCAGCCAGCCCTTCGCCGGCGCCGAGACGCTGCTGCAGGCCTTGCGCGGTCAGGGCCGTCAGCTCGCGGTGGCCACCGGCAAGACCCGCATAGGGCTGGATCGCGTGCTCGGCGACACCGGCTGGCAGGATTATTTCGCCGCCACCCGCTGTGCCGATGAAACCGCATCCAAGCCGGATCCGCTGATGCTGCGCGAGCTGCTGATCGAGCTTGACGTGCCGGTCGGGCGTGCGCTCATGATCGGCGACACCACCTATGATCTGGCCATGGCGGAAGCCATAGGCATGGCCTCCATCGGCGTCACCTATGGTGTGCATGCCCCCGAGCGCCTGCTTGCGCATGCGCCGCTGGCGCTCTGTGACAGCGTCGATGCCTTGGCAGTCCGTTTGGCTTCGTTATAGGCTGCACGGGTGCGAGCGTCAGACTCGTCAACATATAAATAAGGAAGGAAGACATGGCTGAATGGGGCAATGCGCCACGCAGTAGCGGCGGCCCGCGAGACTGGGCTCTGGTCGAGCGCTTTCTCTTGGAAGACCTCAACGAACGCCGACGCGCCCGTCGCTGGCGCTGGGTGAGGCGCC
This sequence comes from Perlucidibaca sp., assembly GCA_023265995.1. Classification (GTDB taxonomy): domain Bacteria; phylum Pseudomonadota; class Gammaproteobacteria; order Pseudomonadales; family Moraxellaceae; genus Perlucidibaca. Next base: position 371,056 of record JAHFSA010000002.1, on the reverse strand, counting down.
TGCTGGTCGCGCTCTTCCTGCTCTTCCTGGTGGTCAAGATGTCCGGCGGTGGCGGGGTGGATGCCAGCGCCTTCGGCCCTCATGTCGCCGTCATCCAGGTTGATGGCGAGATATCCGCCGACCAGGCGGCCAACGCCGACAGCATCATCGATGCTCTCGACACCGCCTTCGAGACCGCCGAAGCCAAGGCCGTGGTGCTGCGCATCAACAGCCCGGGCGGCAGCCCGGTGCAGGCCGACGAGGTCTATCGCGAGATCCGTCGTCTGCGTGCCAAGGATCCCAAGAAGCCGGTCTATGCCGTGATTGGCGACATGGGCGCCTCCGGTGCCTATTACATGGCGGCCGCGGCGGATCGCATCTATGTCAATCCGGCCAGCCTGGTCGGCTCCATCGGCGTCATCATGCCCGGCTTCGGCGTGCCCAGCCTGCTGCAGAAGCTGGGTGTCGAGGACCGCACCATGACCGCCGGCGCCCACAAGAACCTGCTCAGCCCGACCAAGGCGATCGATCCCGCCGAGCGCGAGCATGTCCAGGCCGTGCTCGATGCCGTGCACCGCCAGTTCATCGCGGCGGTCAAGGCCGGTCGTGGCGATCGTCTGACCAACAACCCGGACATGTTCTCCGGCTACTTCTGGAACGGCGAGCAGGCCGTCGCTCTCGGCCTCGCCGACGGCATCGGCTCGCTGCACTCGGTGGCGCGTGACGTGATCAAGCAGGAAAAGCTGGTCGACTACACCCAGACCGTCAATCCCTTCGATCGCGTGCTCCGTCGCCTGGGTACCGAACTCTCGCTGGGACTGCGTCAGGGCCTGGGTTTGAGCCTGTCCCAGGAGGCTCTGCGCTAAGCCGTAATTCCCCCGGAAATTTTTTGACAGGGGCAGGGTGAGTCCGTATCATCGCGCCCCTATGTCAGAAGCCACGCTCCCACACCTGATCGAACCCGGAAAATGGGCGGATCGAGAAGCACAGCTGGATGCGGTTGTGCCACTGAGTCGCTTCCAGCGTCTGCTTGAGGGCGCGCTGGCCAGCACCGGTGATGTCCGCGTCAGCGGACGCTTCGTGCGTGATGCGCGCGGCATGCCGCACCTGACCGGGCAGCTGCAGACTGTACTCAGTCTGACCTGCCAGCGTTGTCTGGAAGCGGTGGATGTGCCGGTGACGGCAGATGTGGACGTGTTTCTGCTCGGTGACGAGGCTTATGCCGAACGCCTGAGCGAAGACGAAGATTACGTGGTGTTCGATCATGGTCTCGACCTGCCCGAACTCCTCGAAGACGAGCTGATCCTGGCCTTGCCGCTGGTCGCTCGTCATGATGACTGCGAGCCGCAGATCGCCCTCTCCGAGCCTGAGCCGGAAGTGGTGGTCGCGCCCGTGCAGAAGGAAAACCCGTTCCAGGTCCTGGCCAGCCTCAAGCAGCCGGACTCGGAGTGACTGAACATTCGACTGCGGTGACGCGGACGATCCCTGAAAAGTGAACCATTGAAAGTGCCGGAGTAAGCCATGGCCGTTCAACAAAACCGCAAGAGCCGTTCCCGTCGTGACATGCGTCGTTCGCATGATGCCCTGACCGGCCCGACCCTGAGTGTCGATCAGACCACGGGCGAACTGCACCGTCGTCACCACGTCACCAAGGATGGCTTCTATCGCGGCCATCAGCTGTTCGGTGCCAAGGACGAGACCTGATCTCCGCCATGCGCATCACGCTGGCGGTAGACGTGATGGGTGGGGACCACGGTCCCTCCGTCACGGTGCCGGCGTCTCTGCAGGTCCTGGCTGAACAGCCGGACCTGCACATGCATCTGGTGGGTGACGACGCGCTCATAGAGCCGTTGCTTGCCCGCGCCCCGGCTGCGCTGCGCGCACGCCTGCAGGTAGTCCACACCACCGAGTTCGTCACCATGGACGACAAGGTGTCGACGGCCCTGCGCATCAAGAAGCAGTCCTCCATGCGGCTGGCCATCAACGCGGTGCGTGATGGTGCTGCCCAGGCCTGCGTCTCCGCCGGCAATACCGGCGCCCTCATGGCGGTCAGCCGCTTCGTGCTCAAGACCCACGCCCAGATCGAACGCCCGGCCATCATGACCGCGCTGCCGACGCAGAAGGGTCATGTCCACATGCTCGATCTCGGCGCCAATGTCGATTCCGAGCCGCGCCACCTGCTGCAGTTCGCCCAGATGGGCTCCCTCGTCGCCGCCGCCCTCGATGGCCATGATCAGCCGCGTGTCGGCCTGCTCAACATCGGCGAGGAAGAGATCAAGGGCAACGAACTGATCAAGCAGACCCACGAGCTGCTGCGCCAGTCCGACCTCAATTACATCGGCTATATCGAAGGCGACGGCATCTTCAAGGGCGAGGCCGAGGTCGTTGTCTGCGACGGTTTCGTCGGCAATGTCGCGCTCAAGTGCTCCGAAGGCGTGGCCAAGATGATGGCCGGCAAGATCAAGGAACAGGTCAATCGCAATCTGCTGACGCGCATCCTGGGTGCGCTGGCCTGGCCGATCTGGCAGGGCCTCAAGCACGAGATGGATCCCGGTCGCTACAACGGCGCCAGCCTGGTCGGCCTCACCGGCATCGTCATCAAGAGCCATGGCAGCGCCGATGCCGCGTCCTTCGCGCATGCCCTGCGTGTGGCCATCACCGAGGTCGAGAAGGATGTGCCCGGGCTGATTGCTCGCCATCTGTCGCTTCCAGTGGTCGAAGTGTCGCCGGCCGTGAGCGATGTCTGAGACCTGACGGAAGCTTTTGCGCTACCCTTCGCAGCACTTTTGTCATCGCAGTCGCTGCTGCAAGGATAGTCCATGACTCGTTCCGCCTGGGTCTTTCCCGGCCAGGGTTCGCAGTCCCTCGGCATGCTGGCCGAACTGGCCGCCGCCTTTCCCTCTGTCCGCACCACCTTCGCGGAAGCCTCCGATGCCCTCGGCAAGGACCTCTGGCAGCTTGCCCAGGAAGGCCCCGAGGCTGAGCTCAATGCCACCGAGAATACCCAGCCGCTGCTGCTGACCGGCGGCATCGCCGTCTGGCGCGTCTGGCAGCAGCAGGGCGGCAAGCTGCCGGCCTATGTCGCCGGCCACTCTCTCGGCGAATACACCGCTCTGGTCGCCGCCGGCGTGCTGTCGCTGGCCGATGGCGTGCGTCTGGTCGCCGAGCGCGGACGCCTCATGCAGGCCGCCGTGCCGGCCGGGCAGGGCGCCATGGCCGCCATCCTCGGCCTCGAGGACGAGCAGGTCATCGCTGCCTGTGCCGAAGCGGCGCAGGGCGAAGTGGTGTCGGCGGTGAACTTCAATGCCCCGGGCCAGGTGGTCATCGCCGGTGGCACGGCCGCGGTCGAGCGCGCCATCGTCCTGCTCAAGGCAGCCGGTGCCAAGCGCGCGCTGCCGTTGCCGGTGAGCGCGCCGTCACATTGCGCACTCATGCAGCCGGCAGCGGAAAAGCTGGCCGAACGTCTGCGCGACATCACCTTTAACCAGCCTGTCATGCCGGTTGTGCAGAATGCCGCCGCGCGTGTGGAGGCGGATCTCGATGCCATGCGCGCCGCGCTGGTGACGCAACTGCACAGCCCGGTGCTCTGGGTGCAGTGCGTGCAGTGGCTAGCGGCGCAGGGCGTGAGCCAGTTCGTCGAGAGCGGACCCGGCAAGGTGCTGAGCGGCCTCGACAAGCGCATCGCCAAGGACGCCGAGCACTACTCGGCGGACAGCAGCGAAAGTCTCAAGGCCGCCCTGGCGGCTGTTTGCTAAGGTTGTCCGCTAAGGTTGGCGAAGGTTAAGGAGAAGGCATGAGCATTCAAGGCAAAGTGGCACTGGTGACCGGTGCGACCCGTGGCATAGGCCGCGCAATCGCACTCAAGCTCGGCAGCCAGGGTGCCATCGTGGTCGGCACGGCCACCAGCGAAGCGGGTGCTGCCAGCATCACGGCGGCGCTCGCCGAAGCCGGCATTGCCGGTCGCGGCCTGGTGCTGAACGTGGAGCAGCCGGAAGCCATCGAGGCGGCGCTGGAGCAGATCGGCAGCGAATTCGGTCCGCCCCTGATCGTCGTCAACAATGCCGGCATCACGCGCGACAACCTCATGCTGCGCATGAAGGAAGAGGAGTGGCAGTCGGTCATCAACACCAACCTGACCGCCATCTTCCGTGTCACCAAGGCCAGCCTCAAGGGCATGACCAAGGCGCGCTGGGGTCGTATCGTCAACATCAGCTCGGTGGTAGGCTCCATGGGCAATGGTGGCCAGGCCAACTACGCGGCGGCCAAGGCCGGCCTCGAAGGTTTCGGGCGTGCCCTTGCCAGCGAGATCGCTTCGCGCAACATTACGGTGAATGCGGTGGCTCCGGGTTTCATCGAAACCGACATGACGCATGCGCTGCCGGAAGCGCAGCGTGAGAAACTGCTGACAGCGGTGCCTGCCGGGCGCCTCGGTCAGCCGGAAGATATTGCTGCAGCCGTGGCCTTCCTGGTCTCGGAAGAGGCCTCGTACATCACGGGGACCACGCTGCATGTCAATGGCGGGATGTACATGGCCTGATTCCAAGGCCTTGATTTCCTGACAGATGTTTATTTGAAATAACTACTTACGGTTTGGCGGCAGACCCTGCTTGCCACCCTCGGGACGCTTCAATACACTTGCCTGCGTCTTGTCGGCAGACCGACATAAAAGGAGATGTAACGTGAGCACGATCGAAGAACGCGTCAAGAAAATTGTCGCCGAGCAGCTGGGCGTCAAGCTCGAAGAAGTGACCAACGAAGCTTCCTTCGTCGACGATCTGGGCGCTGATTCGCTGGATACCGTCGAGCTGGTCATGGCGCTCGAAGAAGAGTTCGAGACCGAAATTCCGGATGAAGAAGCCGAGAAGATCAGCACGGTCCAGACCGCGATCGACTACGTCACCGCACACAGCAAGCAGTAATTTGCCGATGCTGAGAAGCCGCAGATGCGCATAGCGTTTCTGCGGCTTTTTTATTTCCGTTCAGGTGCCGGCTGACGGTGTGCTTGTCATCCTGTTGTCAGGTTTCTGTCACAGCATGCGTTCACATCGATTCAGGCAGTTGGCCAAGGAGTAGCTATGTCGCGTCGCCGTGTAGTAGTCACAGGCATGGGCATGTTGACCGGTCTGGGAAGTTCCGTGGACAAGACCTGGCAGGGTGTGGTCGCCGGTCGCAGCGGCATTTCCGCGATCACGCATTTTGACACCACGGCGTTTGGCACCCGTTTCGCCGGCCTCATTCCCGACTTCGTCGTGGATGACTACATGCCGGCCAAGGAAGCGCGCCGACTCGACGAGTTCATCCAGTACGGCATGGCTGCCGGTCACCAGGCGCTGGCCGACTCCGGCCTGCTCGTGACCGAAGCCAATGCCGATCGCATCGGCGTCGCGGTCGGCTCCGGCATTGGCGGTCTGACCACCATCGAAAATGGTCACAGCGACATGCTGGAAGGCGGTCCGCGCAAGATTTCCCCATTCTTCGTGCCCGGCTCCATCATCAACATGGCAGCCGGCATGCTCGCCATCCGCCACGGCCTCAAGGGGCCCAACCTGGCGATCACCACGGCCTGCACGACATCCACCCACTGCATCGGTCTCGCCGCCCGCCTGATCAGCTATGGCGATGCCGATGTCATGCTCGCCGGCGGCTCGGAAAAGGCTTCCTGCCCGCTCGGTATCGGCGGCTTCTCGGCGGCGCGCGCGCTGTCGACCCGCAATGACGAGCCGCAGAAGGCCAGCCGTCCCTTCGATCGCGATCGTGACGGCTTTGTGCTCGGCGATGGCGCCGGTGTCGTGGTGCTCGAGGAATACGAGCATGCCAAGGCGCGTGGCGCGCGCATCTATGCCGAGCTGATCGGCTTCGGCATGAGCGATGACGCCTTCCACATGACCGCCCCGCTGGAAGATGGCGCCGGTGCGGCCGCCTCCATGCGCAATGCCCTGCGTGATGCCGGCATCAGCCCGGAGCAGGTTGATTACGTCAACGCCCACGGCACCTCGACGCCGGCTGGCGACCCGGCCGAATCCCGCGCCATCCGTGCCGTTTTCGGCAGCCATGCCGATGTTCTGGCGGTGAGCTCGACGAAGTCCATGACCGGGCATCTGCTGGGTGCTGCCGGTGCCGTCGAGGCGATCTTCAGCATTCTCGCGCTGCGTGACCAGATCGCGCCGCCGACCATCAATCTCGACAACCCGGATCCGGCCTGCGACCTCGACTATGTGCCCAACGTGGCGCGTGCCATGGCGCTGAATGTCACCCTGTCGAACTCCTTCGGCTTCGGTGGCACCAACGGCACTCTGGTGTTCCGCAAGCTGTGATGGATTGCCGGATCTGGCAGGGCAGCCGGCGCATCGACAGTGTGCGCGCGGATGACCGCGGCCTGGCCTATGGCGACGGCCTGTTCGAGACCGTGCGCGTGGTGGCTGGTCGTCCGGTGCTGATGGAGTGGCACTGGGCGCGCCTGTCGGCCGGCTGCCAGCGTCTCGGTCTGCCTGATCTGCTGTTCTGGCGCGATGCCCTGGATGATTTCCTGGCCGGGCGTGGCGATGGCATCGTCAAGCTGCTGGTCACGCGTGGCGGCGGTGGTCGCGGCTACCTGCCGCCGTTCGATGCCGAACCGGTCTTCATCCTGAGCTGGCATGCGCTGCCGGATTTCCCGCTGCGCAACAGCGAGGAAGGCATAGCCGTCGGTCTCTGCCAGCTCGAGCTGGCCGTGCAGCCGGCGCTGGCCGGCATCAAGCATCTCAATCGTCTCGAACAGGTCCTGCTGCGACGCGAGCTGGTGGCTCAGCCGGGCTGTGCCGAGGCCGTGGTCTGCGACAGCGAGGGCAGGGTGGTCGAGGGTGTCTTCAGCAACCTCTTCCTGGTCCGCGACGGCGTGCTGATCACGCCCGATCTGGCGCGCTGCGGCGTGCGCGGGGTGCTCCGCGATGCCCTGCTCGATGCCGCGGCGGAGCTCGGCCTGCCGGCGCATGTCGGCACGGTCAGCCTGGCCGACTGCGGCGCCGCCGACGAGTGGTTCTTCTGCAACAGCGTATACGGCATCTGGCCGGTGCGTCGCTGGGGTGAACGGGCTTGGCTGCCGGGGCCGATGACACGACAATGTCAGGCCATGATCGCCGCCTGGTTCCACTCCGCATGACCCGACCACGCAAGTCGCCTGCCCGCAAGTCCCTGCCCGTCCGCTCACGCTTGCGCCTCCTGTTCTGGCTGACGCTGCTGGTGGCCGGCATCATGCTTTACCGCACCTTGCTGCAGTCGTTCACATTGCCGCCCGAGGGCCATCGCTTCAAGGTGCCGCGTGGCAGCAGCTGGAGCACGGTGGCCGAGGAGCTGTCACGCGAAGGCTTCATCACCCATCCGCTCAGCCTGCGTCTGTGGCTGTGGCTGCGTCCGGGCGAGGAAGTGCTGCGCTCAGGCGTGTTCGTGCTGCGTGCGCCGATGACGCTGGACCAGCTCGTCCAGCGCCTGGCCCAGGAGCCCGATGGCACGCCGCCGCTGGTGCTGGTGGAAGGCGAGCGCTTCCGTGATCTGCGCGCCATGCTCAAGGGCCGCGAGGACGTGCGCCAGGCCATGACGGAACTCAACGATGACGAGGTGCTGGCGGCTGTCGGCGCCGAGGAGCATCACCCCGAAGGCCTGTTCGCACCCAACACCTATGTCATAGACGAGGGCGAGCGCGACATCGACATTCTGCGTCGCCTCTACCTGCGCCAGAAGCGCATCCTCGCCGAGGAGTGGGCGGGCAGGGCATCCGGTCTGCCCTATCACTCGCCCTACGAAGCCCTGATCATGGCCTCGATCATCGAGAAGGAGACCGGGGTGGTGGCGGAGCGCGCCCAGATCGCTGGTGTCTTCGTGCGCCGTCTCGCCCAGGGCATGCGTCTGCAGACCGACCCGACCGTCATCTACGGACTCGGCGATGACTATCATGGCAATCTCACGCGTGCCCATCTGCGCCAGCTGACACCGTACAATACCTACCGCATCGACGGCCTGCCGCCGACACCGATTGCCATGCCGGGGCGCGCCGCCATTCATGCCGCGCTGCATCCGGACGAAGGCAAGGCCATCTATTTCGTTGCCGACGGTCATGGTCACCATGTCTTCTCGGCAACGCTGGAAGAACACAACAAGGCGGTTGACCGCTATCAACGCTGAGGACGCCATGGCGCCATTGACGGCCAGACTGATCACTCTCGAAGGTGGAGAGGGCGTCGGCAAGAGCACCAATCTGGCTTTTCTTGCCGAGCGCCTGCGCGCCACCGGACGCGAAGTCGTGCTCACCCGCGAGCCCGGCGGCACGCCGCTGGCCGAGGAGCTGCGGGCTCTGCTGCTGGCGCCGCGCGCGGAGCCGGTGGAGCCGCTGACCGAACTGCTGACCTTCTTTGCCGCGCGCGCCCAGCATTGGCAGCAGCTCATCGTGCCGGCGCTGCAGCGTGGCGCCTGGGTGCTCTGCGACCGCTTCATCGACGCCACCTATGCCTATCAGGGCGGTGGTCGCGGCCGTTCGCTGGAAACCATTGCTCTGCTGCAGCAGCTGGTGCTGGGCGACAGCCTGCCCGGACTCACCCTGCTGCTCGATGTGCCGGTGGCCACCGGCCTGGCTCGCGCCGCCGCCCGCAGTGCCGCCGACCGCTTCGAGCAGGAGCAGACGGCATTCTTCGAGCGCATGCGCAGCGCCTATCTGGCGCGGGCGGAGGCCGACCCGCAGCGCATCCGCGTCATCGATGCCGGCCAGCCGCTGGCGCAGGTGCAGGATGATCTGGCGGCTGTGCTGGCGACCTATCTGCAAGACCATCAGGAGCTGACGGCATGACCACGGCCACATCGACGCCGGCGCGTCCCTATCCCTGGCAGCAGGGCCTCTGGGATTCGCTCCGCCGCCTCTTCGGCGAGGGCCGCCTGCCGCATGCGCTGTTGCTGGCCGCCGCCGACGGCATGGGCAAGCAGCAGCTGGCGCGCGCCTTCTCGGCCTGGGTGCTGTGCCGCGAACCGGGTCCGCAGGGCGCCTGCGGTCACTGCAAGAGCTGCCAGCTGCTGGCCGCCGGCAGTCATCCCGATCTGCTCTGGGTCAGCCCGGAGAGCGAAGGCGAGAAGGTCAGCAAGGTCATCAAGGTCGAGCAGGCGAGAGCGGTTGTCGATTTCGCCAGCCAGTCCGCGCAGCTGCAGGGCTGGCGCGTGGTGGTGCTGAGCCCGGCGCATGCGCTCAACACGGCATCGGCCAATGCCTTGCTGAAGACGCTGGAGGAGCCGGGTCGCGACACCCTCATCCTGCTGCTCACCGATCAGCCCATGGGCCTGCTGGCGACCATCCGCAGCCGTTGCCAGCTGCTGCCGCTGAGCCTGCCCGATCTCGAGGTCGCCATGGACTGGCTGCGCCCGCAGGTGCCGGATGCGCGCGAAGCGCAGACGCTGCTGCAGCTTGCCCGTGGTGCTCCGGTGGCGGCGCTGGCGCTGCGTGACAGCGCCTGGTTCCAGGCTCGCCGCGAGCTGCTGGCCGACCTTGCCGCGGTGAGCCGCGGTGAACAGACGCCGCTGGCCGCCGCGACACGCTGGAGCAAGATGGATGCCATCGAGCAGGTCACCGCCTGGCAGAGCCTGCTCGACGATGCCGTGCAGCTGCGCATGGCGCCCGAGCTGACCAGCCGCCATGGCGACCTGCAGGCGGAGCTGGGCAGTCTGCTCGGCGTGCTCAGCGCCGAGACCCTGCTCGACAGCCTCTGGCAGGCGGTGGAAAGCCGTCGCCTGCTCGACACCAATGTGCAGCCCCAGGCCATTCTGGAAAGCCTCTGGCTGCACTGGGGCCGCGAAACCCGCAAGCGAGGACAGCAACATGCTGGTTGACAGCCACTGCCATCTCGACATGCTCGACCTGAGTCGCCATGACGGCTCGCTGGATGCCGCGCTGGCAGCCGCGCGTGCGCGCGGCGTCGGCCATTTCCTGTGCATCAGCGTGGAGCTGGAGAAGTTCGACGCCATTCGCGTCATTGCCGAAGCGCATGACGATGTCTCGCTCAGCGTCGGCGTGCATCCCTGCTATACCGGCACGTACCTGCCGACGGCGGACGAGCTGTTCGCGCTGGCGCAGCACCCCAAGGTCATCGCCATCGGCGAGACCGGCCTCGACTACTTCCACGATGCTTCCACCAAGGCGCTCCAGCAGGAGCTCTTCGCGACCCATATCGAGGTCTCGAAGCGCACCGGCAAGCCATTGGTCATCCATACCCGCTCGTCACGCGAGGATGTGCTGGCGCAGATGCGCGAGCAGGGCGCCGAGCGCGCGGTCATGCACTGCTTCACCGAGGACTGGGATACCGCGAAGGCCGCGCTCGATCTCGGCTACTACATTTCGATCTCGGGCATCGTGACCTTTCCCAAGGCGCTGGAGCTGAAGGAGGTGGCGAAGCGCATTCCGCTCGATCGCCTGCTCATCGAGACCGATGCACCTTACCTGGCGCCGGTGCCCAATCGCGGCAAGCCCAACGAGCCTGCCTTTGTCGCCGATACCGCAGCCTATATCGCGAAACTCCGTGAAATCAGCGTGGAACGCCTGGCCGAGGCCACGACCGCCAATTTTCGTCAGCTGTTTCGTCCGGGCTGACTTTCGTCTCCTGCCTGATCACGCTAAACTGTTGTGATTGCTGATAATTGCCAGGTGACCGATTGGTCACTTAAATTCGGGAGACATCATGACTGACCTGGCTCGTGCCACGCAGAAAGCCCGCGAGTTCCGCCAGCGCGAGCAGGCCATTCTGGATTGCGCGCAAGCGCTGTTCATCGAGCATGGCGAGGAAAAGGTCACCGTCGAGATGATCGCCGACAAGGTCGGCATCGGCAAAGGCACGATCTACAAGCACTTCGAGACCAAGAACGAGATCTATCTGCTGCTCATGATCCGTTACGAGGAGGAGCTGGCCGATCTCTTCCGCCGCATCGACATGTCCGAGGACAAGCAGTCGCTGGTGCGTGAGTACTTCACCTTCCGCGTTCAGGATGCCGACAAGTATCTGCTCTTCGATCGTCTCGAAAGCAAGCTGGTGGCCGACAAGGCCGTGCCGGCGCTGGTCGAGAAGCTGCATGCCATCCGCGCCTCCAATCTGGAGAAGCTGTCGGCCATGGTCAGCATGCAGATCAAGGCCGGCAAGCTCGCCGACGTGCCGCCGACCTATCACATTGCCGCCGCCTGGGCCCTGGCCCACGGCGCTTCGGCGCTGACCAAGTCGGGCTTCTACGGGCAGTTCGTCGGCGAACAGGAGCCGTTCCTCGACTTCCTGCTCAATGTCGCCGTGCGCATGGGCAACAAGCGCGTGCTCGGCCTCGGCAAGTGAGCTGCGACATGCCGTCCGGCGGTGTCAATTGACCCTGCTGCCGCCGCCCGGTGGCAGTTCGGGTTCTTGACCCGATGGGGCGCAGACTGCAAGATAACGCACCTTTTGGGGTTCACGCTCTGCAGTGAATCCTCTGGTCACCCCCCAAATTCTCATTGATCAATAAGCTGAGGATTCCATGAAGGTTCTGGTAGCTGTCAAGCGCGTTGTGGACTACAACGTGAAGGTCCGCGTCAAGGCGGACAAGACGGGTGTTGAACTCGCCAACGTCAAAATGGCGTTGAACCCGTTCTGCGAAATCGCTGTCGAAGAAGCCGTGCGTCTCAAGGAGAAGGGCATCGCTTCCGAGATCGTCGTCGTCACTGTCGGTCCGACCACTGCCCAGGAACAGCTGCGTACCGCGCTGGCCCTCGGTGCTGATCGCGCCATCCTGGTCGAAGCCGCCAGCGCCGAGCCGCTGGCCATCGCCAAGATACTGAAGGCCATCGCCGATCAGGAACAACCGGGTCTCATCATCCTCGGCAAGCAGGCCATCGATGACGACAACAACCAGACCGGCCAGATGCTGGCTGCTCTGGGCGGCTACGGCCAGGGCACCTTCGCTTCGGTCGTCAAGGTCGACGGCGGCAAGGCCCAGGTCACCCGCGAAGTCGACGGCGGTCTGCAGACTGTCGAGCTGGCACTGCCGGCCGTGGTCACCACCGACCTGCGTCTGAACGAACCGCGCTACGCTTCCCTGCCGAACATCATGAAGGCCAAGAAGAAGCCGCTGGACGTCAAGTCCCCGGCCGACTTCGGCGTCGATGTCACGTCGCGCCTGAAGACCCTGAAGGTCGAGCCGCCGGCGGAACGCAAGGCCGGCATCAAGGTCAAGACCGTTGAAGAACTGGTCGAGAAGCTGAAGAACGAAGCGAAGGTGATCTGATCATGACCATTCTTGTCATCGCTGAACACGACAACGCCTCCATCAAGGGCGCTACCCTGAACACCGTCACCGCAGCCCAGGCCATCGGTGGCGACATTCACGTGCTGGTCGCCGGTTCGGGCGCCCAGGGCGCTGCCGACGCCGCCGCCAAGATCGCCGGTGTCAGCAAGGTCCTGCTCGCCGACAACGCCGCCTACGGTCATCAGCTCGCTGAGAACCTGGGTCTGCTGATCGCCGAACTGGGCAAGGGCTACAGCCACATCCTGGCTCCGGCCACGACCAACGGCAAGAACTACCTGCCGCGCGCAGCCGCTCTGCTCGACGTCGCCCAGATCTCGGAAATCTCCAAGGTTGTCTCCGCTGACACCTTCGAGCGCCCGATCTACGCCGGCAACGCCATCGCCACCGTGCAGTCCTCGGACAGCATCAAGGTCATCACCGTGCGTCCCACCGGCTTCGACGCCGCTGCCGCCACCGGTGGTTCGGCTGCTGTTGAAGCTGTCGCTTCCGTGCAGGATGCCGGCAAGTCCTCCTTCGTCGGCGAAGAGCTGGCCAAGTCGGACCGTCCGGAACTGGCCGGTGCCAAGATCGTCGTTTCCGGCGGCCGCGGCATGGGCAACGGCGACAACTTCAAGATCCTCTACACCCTGGCTGACAAGCTCGGTGCTGCCGTCGGTGCCTCGCGCGCTGCCGTCGACGCCGGCTTCGTGCCGAACGACATGCAGGTCGGTCAGACCGGCAAGATCGTCGCGCCGCAGCTCTACATCGCCGTCGGCATCTCGGGTGCCATCCAGCATCTGGCCGGCATGAAGGACTCCAAGGTGATCGTTGCGATCAACAAGGACGAAGAAGCTCCGATCTTCTCCGTTGCCGATTACGGCATCGTGGGCGATCTGTTCGACCTCGTTCCGCAGCTGGAAAAGCTGGTCTGATCGACCGCTGACCCCGCTGAATGAAAAGGCCGCCCCGGGCAACCGGGGCGGCCTTTTTCATGGCCGGGTTTCAGGCCGGGATCAGGCCCGGGCGATCTTCTGCGTGGTGGAGCCGCCGGGAAAGGACATGCGCGTCAGCTTGATCAGCGTGGTGCCGAACTGGCGCGTCAGCGAGCCCTTGTTGTAGGGCAGGCCGTAGCGCGCGCACTGGGCCTGCACGCGGCGCGAGATTTCCGGATAGCGGCTGCTCGGCAGGTCCGGGAACAGGTGGTGCTCGATCTGGTAGCTGAGGTTGCCGGCGAACAGGTCGAAGGTCCTGCCGCCCTTGATGTTGCAGGAGCTGAGCAGCTGCCGGATGTACCAGCGTGCGCGGGTCTCGTCCTCGACCTGGGCCTCGGTGAAGTTGTAGGTGCCTTCCGGGAAGTGCCCGCAGAAGATGATGGTGAAGGCCCAGACATTACGGATCAGATTGGCCACGACATTGGCGGCGAGCACGTAGAGGAAGACCTCGGGCAGGATGGCCGGTGTCGGCCCCAGCACCGGCAGCCAGCCGGCGAGGCGGATGGGGATGGCCACCAGCAGGCCGAGCAGCGGCCAGGCGATGTAGTCCTTGCGCGCCTGCCGCCACATCTTGCGGCCGATGTTGGCGAACACCGAGGCGGTCTGGCGGAACGTGCGCTGGCCACGCATCCACTCATCGACGTGATCGTCATGCAGGGCCACGGCCCACTCGAACAGCATCATGATCAGGAACACGTAGAGCATCTGCGGCAGGAACAGCGGATGCCACTTCTGCAGCGGCGTCACGCGCAGCACGCCGTAGCCGACATCGAGGTCCTTGCCGACGACATTGGTCCAGGTGTGATGAACGATGTTGTGCGACTTCATCCAGGTGTCGGACGGGCAGGTGTTGTCCCACTCCCAGGTGCTGGAGTGGATGCTCGGATCCTTCATCCAGTCCCATTGCGCGTGCAGTACGTTGTGGCCCAGCTCCATGTTCTCCAGGATCTTGGCCAGGCCCAGACCGAGCGTGCCGAGGCCGAACAGGGTCAGCATGGGGCACCAGCCGGCCCAGGCGTGCTGCCACAGCGGGTGGAAGAAGAGGCCGGCGAAGATGACCATGCGCGACAGGAAGTCCATCAGCCGGTGCAGCTTGATCACGCGCAGGATGTAGCGTCGGTCCTTCTCGCCGAGGGCATCGAGGGTGTCCTCGCGGATGGCATCCATCTCGCGTCCGAACTCTTCCAGCTCGGCGTCGTTGAGATCCACGGGCAGGGTATGTGTCTTCATGACGGGTCTCCGGCGCTCAAAGGTCGATTTCGCAGTCGCCGGCGGCGGCGCAGACGCAGATCTGGATGAGCTGGCCGGTCTCGTTGATGACGTTGCCGTTGCGCAGGTCGCGCACGCAGCCCGACTTCAGGGTGGCATCGCAGGTGTGACAGATGCCCATGCGGCAGCCATGGTTCGGATTCAGCCCGGCATCCTCGGCCACGCGCAGCAGGTTGGTGCTGCTGTCGGCATCGACCACGAGTTCGCTGCGGGCAAAGCTGACGCGACCGCCAACGGCATCCTGCGGAATTTCGCTGAAGGCGGCGCGGAAGCGCTCGACATGGACATGCCGTGACAGGCCGGCAGCCTGCCAGTGTGACTCTATGGCGGCCAGCAGCGAGGCCGGTCCGCAGGCATAGACTTCGCGATGCCGCCAGTCCGGGCAGAGCTCGTTGAGCTGTTCGGCGCTGAAGCGGTTGTTGCCGGTGGCCTGGCCGCCCAGCTCCTGGGTGAAGACCAGATGCAGGTGGTAGTGCGGATGCTTCTCCGCCAGCGCCTTGAGCTCCTTGCCGAAGATCACGTCGTAGTCGTGCGGGGCATAGTGGACATGCACCGTGGGCGGCAGGCGGTCGCGCGCGACCAGGCTGCGCAGCATGCTCATGATCGGCGTGATGCCGCTGCCGGCGCTGATGAACAGTGGCTGCACCGGGGTCGCATCGGGCAGCATGAATTCGCCCTGTGGCAGGCCTATGGGCAGGTAGCTGCCGACCTTGACCTGACGCACGAGATGGCTGGAGATGCGGCCGCCCGGATGCGCCTTGACGGTGATGGTGATGCAGTCGTCATCGCGCTCCGGCGGTGACGAGATGGTGTAGGTGCGGGTGTAGTGCATGCCGCCGACCGGGACGCCGACGCGGATGTGCTGTCCGGCACGATGGCCACGCCAGTTCAGTCCGGGGCGCAGGGTCAGCGTGCGGGCATCCTTGGTCTCGTCCCAGACCTTCTCCACGCGTGCCTGCAGTGCATGCGTGGTCCACAGCGGATTGACCAGTTCGAGATAGTGCGAGGTGCGCAACGGCCAGGCCAGCATGTCGGTGAAGTAGCTCAGGCGCCCGAGCAGTCCGCCAGCGGGTTCTTGCGATTTCGGCTCCATGCGGTGGTCCTCGATCTGACTGTAGGGTCATTCTGATAGCACAGGCAGACCGGCAGACAAGGTGTTTCCGATGGGAGGGGCGAATGTCAGGCCGGCAGCACTTTCCAGGTCAGATACAGGCGCAGGTCGAATTCGAGCTGGTGATAGCCCGGCTGCATGTGCTCGCAGAGCTGGTAGAAGGCCTTGTTGTGTTCGAGCTCGCGCAGATGGGCGAGTTCATGCACGACGATCATGCGCAGGAACTCCGGCGGCGTCTGCCGGAACAGCGCGGCGATGCGGATCTCCTTGCGCGCCTTGAGCTGGCCGCCATGCACGCGCGAGATGCGGGTGTGCAGGCCGAGCGCGTTGTGGATGACATCGAGCTTGCTGTCGTAGTGCACCTTGTCTATGCCGGGGGCGTTGCGCAGATGGGCCTGCCGGATGGCGCTGACGTAGTCGTAGAGCGCCCTGTCGCTTTGCACGTCATGGCGGCCGGGATACTTGCCGGCGAGATAGTCGCCGAGGCGTTTGCCGGCAATGAGCTCGTGCACCTGGGCGAGCACGGAAGCCGGGTAGCCGTGGAGGAATTTCAGATCGGTCATGGCGCCATGATAACGGTCAGGACAGCGACAGGTGCAGGGTCGCCTCCATGAATGTCACCGCCTGACCGGACAGCTGCACGCGCTCGCCTTGCAGCCGGCAGTGCAGCTCGCCGCTACGCGCCGAGAGCTGGCGCGCATGCAGCTGCGTGCGGCCCAGGCGTTCGGCCCAGTAGGGCGTCAGCGCGCAGTGCGCGGAGCCGGTGACCGGATCTTCCGGAATGCCGTAGCGTGGCGCGAAGAAGCGGCTGACGAAGTCGCAGTCGTCGCCGGGCGCGGTGATGATGACGCCGCGTCGCTCCAGCGTGGCCAGCAGCGCCATGTCCGGCGTGGCCGCACGCACCGCGTCGGCACTGGCGAGGACCGCCAGATAGTCGGCGCCGGCGAACACGGCCAGCGGCTCCTGTCCCAGCGCCTGTGCCAGCGCGGGCGGGCAGGGGCAGGGCAGCGCCGGCTGTGCCGGGAAGTCCATGTCCAGCCAGTCGCCGCGACGCTGCACGCGCAGCTCGCCGCTGCGGGTGCTGAAGCGCAGGAGCGGACCGGCGTGGCCAAGGTGGTTGAACAGCACATGGGCGCTAGCCAGGGTGGCATGGCCGCAGAGCTCGACTTCGGCCACCGGCGTGAACCAGCGCAAGGCATGCGTGTCATCGCTGCCGGCGACCAGGAAGGCCGTTTCCGACAGGTTGTTTTCGCTCGCGATGGCCTGCAGCAGGGCATCGTCGGGCCAGTACGGCAGCGGGCATACGGCGGCCGGATTGCCCTTGAAGAGCTCAGCCGAAAAGGCGTCGACCTGATATTGGCGTATGCGCATGGCGGGCTTCCGTGAAGGCATGTGTGGAGATGAGGTCAAGTGTTGCCGGCGTCAGCGCGCCGATCAAGGCATCTCGCGCCTGCTGCAGCCGCAGGCTGTCGCCGGCCTGCAGGACATGATCATGCAGCTGGCCGGGCAGGGTGATCCAGAGCGTGCCGGCATGGCAGCGCACGGTCAGGCTGCCATGTTGGCGCGTTGACCAGTGCTGTCCTGGAGCGAGGAAGAGCGGCTGAGTATTCATGCCTGTCAGCGTAATAAGCACTTGTGTGCTGATACAGATATAGGCAATGATTTTTGTCGCCATTACAGATGGCTTGTTTTAAATCTGTAATGGTAGTTCGCATCAACTGCTGTATTGCCCGGAGCCGGACATGCTCGATTCCCCCGTCACTCTCTATGAGCAACTGGCTGGTCGCCTGCAGGCGGCCATAGAGCATGGCAGCCTGAGGGCTGGCGACAGACTGCCCTCGGTGCGCGATCTGGCCCGGCGCGAGCAGGTCAGCCTGGCGACCGCCGTGAGCAGCTACCGGCATCTGGAGAACCTCGGCCTGGTCGAGGCCCGGCCGAAGTCGGGCTATTACGTGCAGCCGCGGGCGCCGCGAATGGCCGAGCCGGAAATGTGGCCCATGTCCGTGCGAGCGCGCATGGTCAACGTCAACACCAGCGTGATGAGCATACTCGCGGCCATGCGCCAGCCCGGCATCGTGCCGCTGGGGGCGGCCTGTCCGGGCCCGGCCCTGTACCCGACGGCCAAGCTGCGACGGCTGCTGGCGGCACAGGGGCGCGGCAATCTCGAGGCCATAGGCCGCTACGGCATGGGCATGGGGCATCCGGCCCTGCGCGCGCAGCTGGTGCGGCGCTATGCCCATGTCGATGTGCTGCTCGACCCCGAGGAGATTGTCGTCACCATAGGTGCCATGGAGGCGCTCAATCTGGCGCTGCAGGCCGTGGCGCGGCCTGGAGACACGGTGGCCATAGAGTCGCCGACCTATTTCGGCATTCTGCAGATCATCGAGAATCTCGGCCTCAAGGCTCTGGAAATTCCCACCAGTCCGCGTGACGGCCTGTCGCTGGATGCGCTTGATCTGGCCACGCAGAAGCCGGGTGCGGTGCGGGCACTGGTAGTCATGCCGACGGTGCAGAATCCGCTCGGCGCGATCATGCCCGACGAGCATCGCGAGCGCCTGGTGGCCATGATGCGCGAGCGCGGCATCGCCATCATCGAGGACGACATCTACGGCGAGCTGGCCCATGGCGGCCCGCGTCCGCGCCCGCTCAAGTCCTGGGATCGCGAGGGCAACGTGCTGCTCTGCGGCTCCTTCACCAAGGTGCTGGCGCCGGGCTTCCGCATCGGCTATCTGGCGGCCGGCAAATGGCAGGAGAAGGTCGAGCACCTCAAGTTCGTGCATACCGTGTCGACGCCGGAGGTGTTGCAGAGCGCCATTGCCGCCTTCATGGAAAGCGGTGGCTATGATCACCACCTGAGGCATCTGCGCGAGGCCTTCCATGGCCAGCTGCGCAAGACCACGGAGGCGGTGGAGCAGCATTTTCCGGCCGGCACACGTCTCACCCGTCCTGCCGGCGGCTTTCTGCTCTGGGTCGAGCCGCCGGCCCGACTCAGCGGTCTCGAGCTGTTCCGGCGCGCGCTGGTGGAGAACATCTACATCGTGCCGGGCAGCATATTTTCCGGCAGTGACCGTTTCGATCACTGCCTGCGCATCAATTGCGGCTATCCATGGTCGGCGGCGATCGAGCAGGCGCTGACCACGCTGGGCCGGATCTGTCATGACATGCTGGCGGAGGCCGAGGCCGCCGGCTGATCCCGGGCGCCGGCAAGGCTGCTAAAGTAGGAGCTGGTGTCCTGTGCCGAGGCTCTCTTGATGTTTTCATGGTTTGAACGCCGGCTGAATCCGTTTCCGCCCGAGGAGCCCAGCGAGCCGCCCCGCACCCTGGTGGCGTTCTGTCTGCATTACACGCGCGGCGCCTGGCCCTGGCTGATCCTGTCGGCCGTGCTCATGGCGCTGATCGCGGTCGCCGAGGTCTGGCTCTTCCGTTTCCTCGGCGAGATCGTCAACTGGCTGTCCGTGCAGAACCGCGAGACCTTCCTGCAGGCCCAGGGCCGGCAGCTGGCGTTCATGGCGACGGTCATCATCGGCCTGCCGCTGATCGTCACCCTGCATTCACTGCTCAATCACCAGACGCTGCTGGGCAACTACCCCATGCGCATCCGCTGGATGGTGCACCGCTACCTGCTGCGCCAGTCCATGAGCTTCTATCAGGACGAGTTCGCCGGCCGCATCGCCACCAAGCTCATGCAGACCGCGCTGGCGGTGCGCGAGTGCGTGATCAAGCTCATCGATGTGCTCAACTACGTGGTGGTCTATTTCCTCGGCACGCTGGCGCTGATCGCTTCCGCCGACCTGCGCCTGGCGCTGCCCCTGGTGGCCTGGCTGCTCTGCTATCTGCTCATGCTGCGTCATTTCGTGCCCATCATGGGGCGGGTCGCGCGCAAGCAGGCCGATGCCCGCTCGCTGATGACCGGGCGCATCGTCGACAGCTACACCAACATCCAGACCGTCAAGCTGTTCTCGCATGCCCGCCGCGAGGCCGCCTACGCGCGCGAAGGCATGGGTGAGTTCATGACCACGGTGCATGACCAGATGCGCGTCGTCACCCGTCTCAATGCCACTCTCTACCTGCTCAACTCGGCGTTGCTGCTGGGCATGGGCATCTTCTCCGTCTGGCTCTGGCTGGGTGCCGGGATCAGCGTCGGCGCCGTGGCCGTGGCGCTGGGTCTGGTGCTGCGCCTGTCCGGCATGTCGCAGTGGATCATGTGGGAAGTGTCGGCGCTGTTCGAGAACATCGGCACCGTGCAGGACGGCATAGGCTCGATTTCGCTGCCGCATCTGGTCGAGGATGTGCCGGATGCCGCCGAGCTGGCGGTGACGCAGGGCGAGATCCGCTTCGAGGCTGTCAGTTTCCACTACGGCAAGCAGAGCGGTGTCATCGAGGACCTGTCGCTGCTCATACGGCCGGGCGAGAAGGTCGGCCTGGTCGGGCGTTCGGGTGCCGGCAAGTCGACGCTGGTCAATCTGCTGCTGCGCTTCCACGACCTCGAGAGCGGGCGCATCCTGGTCGATGGCCAGGACATAGCCCGGGTCAGTCAGGACTCGCTGCGCGCGCACATCGGCATGGTCACGCAGGACACCTCGCTGCTGCACCGCTCGGTGCGCGACAACATACTCTACGGCCGTCCCGATGCCAGTGAAGCCATGGTGGCCGAAGCGGCCGGCCGCGCCAGCGCCAGCGGCTTCATCGCCACCCTGATCGATGCCAAGGGCCGCAGCGGCTATGACGCCCATGTCGGCGAACGCGGCGTCAAGCTCTCCGGCGGTCAGCGCCAGCGCATCGCCATTGCCCGCGTCATGCTCAAGGATGCGCCCATCCTCATTCTCGACGAAGCCACCTCGGCGCTGGACTCCGAGGTCGAGGCCGCCATCCAGGAAAACCTCTACCGCCTCATGGCCGGCAAGACCGTGATAGCGATTGCGCACAGGCTGTCGACGATTGCCGCCATGGACAGGCTGGTGGTCATGGATCAGGGGCGCATCGTCGAGGTCGGTCGCCACGACGAGCTGGTCGCGCGCGGCGGTCTCTATGCCCAGCTCTGGGCGCGGCAGTCGGGCGGCTTCCTGTATCGCGACGAGAGTCTGGCGGGCTGACGGGCACATGCCCGCATGCCCGTTGCAGGCGCTTCCGTTAATGCCCGGTAACAGCCGGTATGACTGTGGTTGCCGATCCCGGCAACTGGCATCGGCAATGCAGCACTCCTCCTGTCACTGACGCCTGGCGTCAGAAAAATGTCAGTCCGGGCATTTGCCGGGAGGTGCGCATGAACAGGATCATCAGGCTGCTGGATGCCAATCTCTGCTTCTACTTCTGTCTCGCCAAGGGCTTTGTCGCCCTCATAGACCAGATCGAGCTTGAGGAGGCCGAACACCTGATGACGGCCGAGCACAAGGCCCGTTCGGGATGGACTGATTACCAGTGAGCATCAGTGACCATCCCGCCGGAATTCCGTCGCCGGCTCAGCAGGCTTCCAGCTCGGCCAGGCCATCCTCCAGGTACTGCAGCAGCTTCTGCATGTGCGGCAGCGTGCGACGGCAGGCGATGATGCCGATCTCCATCTTGTCGGCATAGCTCACCACGGTGATGTTGGTGGCCTGGCCATCCATGGCGATGGACACCGGATAGATGCCCTCCAGCTTGGCCCCGTTCCAGTACATCACATCCTTCGGACCGGGCACGTTCGACACCACGATGTTGAAGGCCTGCCAGGTCGGCGCAATGCCGGTGGCCATGTTGATGCCGCTGATGGCCAGCGCGGTGCTGACGTAGTTCATGATTTCCAGCTGGGTCATGCCGGAGAAGCGTTCCTTGCTGTTCAGCACCGAACGGGCAATGGCATCGAGACGTTCGAGCGGGTCGTCGAGATGGGTGGCGAGGTTGGCCAGCACCACGCCGACCTGGTTGCCGCCCTCGGAGTCATCCTTGCGCAGCGAGACCGGCACCATGGCCACCAGCGGCTGGTCGGGCAGGGCATCGAGGTCGCCGAGATACT
This sequence comes from Perlucidibaca sp., assembly GCA_023265995.1. Taxonomy (GTDB): domain Bacteria; phylum Pseudomonadota; class Gammaproteobacteria; order Pseudomonadales; family Moraxellaceae; genus Perlucidibaca. The sequence continues at coordinate 349,461 of JAHFSA010000002.1, read as the reverse complement.
GACGCAGCGCCGAGGCGCACATGGCCAGCACAACGTCGTTGAGCGTGCACTGGTGGCGCTTGCTGGCGGCCTTGATGCGCTCCAGCGACCACGATTGCGCGGCGAAGCGGCGCGAGGCGCTGATGCGCTGATTGAGGATGGTGCGCGGGGCCTGGAACACCGAGACATAGTCGGCGTCGCTGTTGCGCGACTTGATCGACTTGATGATTTCACGCGTGACCTTGGGCCAGGTCGCGGCCTGTTCGCGCACGACATTGGCGACCTTGGCGGCCCTCGAGAGCGGCTGGGTGACCTGTGCTACCACGCCATCGGCGGGCTTGCGCTTGCGCGGCGGAATGGCCCAGAACGGCTGCAGGTCGCGCACCGAGGGGTCCGGCGACATGCTCTTCTGCAGCATGCGCATGCCGGCCACGCCATCGATGAGGGCGTGATGGATACGGCTGTAGACGGCAATGCGGCCATCCTCGACACCATCGATCAGGTAGAACTCCCAGAGCGGCTTGGCGCGGTCCATGAGCCCGCTGTGCAGCTTGGAGACGATGGCCAGCAGTTCGCGTATGCGTCCCGGCTTGGGCAGCGAGATGTGGTGGACATGGGCTTCGAGGTCGAACTCGGTGTCTTCGGTCCAGAACGGCAGGCCGAGCTTGTGGGTCAGCTTCTGGTTGAACGGCGGCTGCGCCACGGTATGGCTGCGCGCCCACTCCGACAGTTCCTGGACATAGTCGGGGCCGGCATCAGGCGGCGGTGTCAGCAGCATGAGGCTGCCGACATGCATGGGCTGGTTGCGGCGTTCGACGAGCAGGAACATCTGGTCCTGGGGGGAAAGCGGTGTCATGTTGGTGTCCTTTATCCTTGTTGTTCTGTTGGTACGGACGCAGCCGGCGCGGCCTCAGAGCTTGAGCGCGCCGGCCATGATCTGCGCGTGCAGGGCGGGGGCGAGCGGCTCGTAGCCGCGGGCGCGATCGGCCAGCACGTAAAGCGGGCCGTCGACCTTGTCCGGGTCGAAGCCGGCGTTCTTCAGTTCGACCTTGCGGTACTTGAAGGTTCCGGTGGTTTCCTGCTCGGGCTGTATGCGCAGGAACAGCGGCACGGCATAGGCCGGCAGGCTGCTGACCAGATGGCGGGTGACCGCGGCGGCGTCAAAGGCGTGACCGGCCTTGAGCGTGACGGCGGCCATGCCGGCCTTGCCGTCGCAGCCGGGCACGCTGACGCCATAGACGGCACCATGCTCGATGCCGTCGCAGCCGGCGAGCGCGCCTTCGACTTCCGTGCTGGCGACGTTCTCGCCCTTCCAGCGGAAGGTGTCGCCGACACGATCGACGAACTGGATGTGACGCAGGCCCTGGTCGCGCACCAGGTCGCCGGTGTTGAAGTAGCAGTCGCCCTTCTTGAAGACATTGCGCAGCAGCTTCTTCTCGCCGGCGGCGGGGTCGGTGTAGCCGTCGAACGGGCGGCGTTCGCTGACCTCGCTGATGAGCAGGCCTATGCCGCCCTTCTTGACCCTGACCAGGAAGCCCTTGGCATTCTTCACCGGCTCCTCGCTGTCGGCGTCGAACTCGACGATGGCGAACGGCAGCGGCGAGAAGCCGGCGGTTTCGCTGACGCCGAAGGCGTTGATGAAGGCGATGTTGGATTCGCTGGCGCCATAGAACTCGTAGATGCGCTCGATGCCGAAACGCTCCTGGAACTGCTTCCAGATTTCCGGGCGCAGGCCGTTGCCGGTGATCAGGCGGATGCGGTGGTCCTTGTCCTGAGCGCTGGCGTCGCGGTTGAGCAGGTAGCGCAGCAGCTCGCCGATGTAGGTGAAGGCGGTGGCGTTGTGGAAGCGCACGCGCTCCCAGAAGCGGCTGGCGCTGAACTTGCGGTCTATGGCCAGGGTGGCGCCGGTGGAGAGCACGCAGGCCCAGGCCACGGTCAGGGCATTGTTGTGATAGAGCGGCAGGCAGCAGTAGAACACGTCATCCGGCTTCAGGCGCAGGGTGGCGTTGCCGACGCCGGCCATGGAGGCCAGCCAGCGGTAGTGCGTCATCACCGAGGCCTTGGGCATGCCGGTGGTGCCGGAGGTGAAGATGTAGAAGCAGGGCTGGCTGGCACGCACCTTGCGCGTGCTTTCCGGGTTGATGCTGCGCTTGCGGCCGGCATCGCGGGCGAGATCGACATAGCCCTCCGGCGCCGGCAGCTTGTCATCGCCGCCGAGCCAGAAGTGCGTCAGCTCGGGCATGGTCGCCGGGGTGTAGGGCGTGCTGTCTATGGCTTCGCGACACTCGCCGCTGACCACGAGAATCTGCGGCTTGACCAGGCCTATGCTGTGGCTGAGCACGTCGCCGCGCTGGTGGTGGTTGAGCAGGCCGGCGACGGCGCCGAGCTTGACGGCGGCGGCGATGCAGGCGAGCTGGGCCGGGTGGTTCTCGGCCAGGATGGCCACGGTCTCGCCCGAGCCCAGACCACGCGCGGCGAAGCTGGCGGCGAGGCGGTTCACCCAGCTGTTGAACTGGGCATAGGTCCAGCTCTGATCGTCATAGCGCACGGCCACGCGGTCGGGTGCCTGACGCGCCCAGCGCTCGAGCACGCGGCCTATGGACATTTCGCTGTCGGGCTTGAGGGTGGCGAGGCCGAACAGGCCGCGATTGAGGGTGATCAGGTCGGGAATGACTTGCAGTGCGCCCTGGGCAATGTCGCGCAGGCCGACTTTCTTGCCGGCGGGATCAGGCTTGCCGGTCATGGGGTTTTCGCTGGGCATGGTGTCCGCTCTCTGGCAGATTCTTGAATGGGCATATGGCGTCGAGAATCAGCCAGCAGCAGGCGCTTTGGCAAGCCCTCTTGTCAGTCGCAGGCTGACCGGCCAGGCACGCCAGGCCGGCAAGCGCGGCCGGCCGCTGCGGAGCCTGGCGTGCAAAATGGCTTTTCCCGTCTGCCCTGCCGCCTTAGCATGTGCCGATCGCTGACCGAGACACGAGCACCGAGCCTCATGCCTGACATTTTGCCGGAGCTTCCGGAGATCACCCTGAAGAGTCGTGTGCGCCTGTATCGGGGCGCGGAGATCGCGCTCGGGCCGGGCAAGGCCGACCTGCTTTCCGCGATTGCCAGCGAGGGCTCGATTTCGGCGGCCGGGCGCCGCCTCGGCATGAGCTATCGTCGTGCCTGGCTGCTGGTCGATACCATGAATCGCTGCTTCCGCGAGCCGCTGGTGGCCTCGGCGGCCGGCGGCCAGCATGGTGGCGGGGCGCATCTGACGGCGCTGGGTGCCGAGGTGCTGGCCCTGTATCAGGCCATGGCGGAGGATGTCGCGGCGGCAGCCGAGCGCCACGCAGCCGGACTACGCGATCTGCTCGGCTGAGACGCGGGGCCGGCTCAGGCCTTCTTGACGAACTCCGACTTCAGCTTCATGGCGCCGATGCCGTCGATCTTGCAGTCGATGTCGTGATCGCCATCGACCAAGCGGATGTTGCGCACCTTGGTGCCGATCTTCACCACCAGCGACGAACCCTTGACCTTGAGATCCTTGATGACGGTGACGCTGTCGCCGTCGGCGAGCTCGTTGCCGTTGGCATCGCGGATAACGCGCGTCTCGTCCGTGCCCTGGCTTTCGGCGCCGGGCGTCCATTCATGCGCGCATTCCGGGCAGATGCAGGTCGCGCCATCGAGATAGGTGAATTCGGATCCGCATTGCGGGCAGGGGGGCAACTGGCTCATGGGCAGAGGTTCCGGTGAGGGGTGATCAAAGCAGGCGTGTCAGCCACTCGCCGATGTCGGCGATTTCTTCCAGGCAGACCGAGTGCGGCATGGCGTAGGTGTGCCACTCCGGCGCCTGGCCGCACAGTGCCTGCACGCGGTCGCGCGCTTCGGCGCCAAGCTCGACCGCGACGATGTCGTCGTGGCTGCCGTGGCCGGCGAAGATCGGAGTCTGGCGGTTGGCTTCGGCGAGCTCGTCACGGACGAGGTCGGGCGAGGGCAGATAGGCCGAGAGCGCGATGATGCCGGCCAGTCTTTCGGGATGCGTGAGGCCGATGGTGTAGGCCATGGCGCCGCCCTGCGAGAAGCCGGCGAGCACGATGCGCGAGCAGGCGATGCCGCGTGCATTCTCGCGGGCGATGAGCGCGCGGATGGCCTCGCGGCTGGCGCGTATGCCGGTTTCGTCGACATCGCGGCGGCTGCCATCCAGCGACAGGATGTCGTACCAGGCCGGCATGACGTAGCCGCCGTTGATGGTGACCGGCATCACCGGCGCATTGGGGAACACGAAGCGCACGGCGGTGCCTGACGGCAGGCCCAGCTCCGGCACCACCGGCACGAAGTCGTTGCCGTCGGCGCCGAGGCCATGCAGCCAGATCACGCTGAAGTCGGGATTGGCGCCGGTCTCGCGCTCTATGGTGGTCAACATGGCGGTGGTCGTCATCACTTCACCTTCATGCCGGGCTGCGCGCCCTGATCCGGCGAGAGCAGGAAGATGTCGCTGCCACCGGGGCCGGCGGCCAGCACCATGCCTTCGCTCATGCCGAACTTCATCTTGCGCGGGGCCAGGTTGGCGACCATGACGGTATGGCGGCCGACCAGGGCCTGCGGGTCCGGGTAGGCGCTCTTGATGCCGGCGAAGACCTGGCGGGTCTCGCCGCCGAGGTCGAGCTGCAGGCGCAGCAGCTTGTCGGCGCCTTCGACGTGCTCGGCCGAGACGATGCGCGCGACACGCAGGTCGACCTTGGCGAAGTCATCGATGCCTATGGTTTCGACCGGGGCATCGGCGGCCGGGGCGGATGCCTTCGCGGCAGTCTTGGCCGGCGCGGCGACAGCGGCCACCGGCTGGGCGTTGGCCAGCGAGTCCTTGGAGGCTGCCACCATGGCTTCCACGGCGACCGGGTCGACACGCGTCATCAGCGCCTGGAAGGGCTGGATGTCCTGGGCCAGCAGCAGCGAACGGCGATCCTCCCAGCCGAAGCCGGGCAGGTTGAGGAAGCCGGCGCTGGCTTCGGCCATGGCGGGCAGCACCGGGGCAAGATAGGTCATGAGCTGGCGGAACAGGTTGAGGCCAACCGAGCACACGGCCTGTACCTCGGCATCCATGCCCTCGACCTTGGCCAGTGCCCACGGCTTCTTCTCGTCGATGTACTGGTTGGCGCGGTCGGCCAGCGCCATGATTTCGCGAATGGCGCGACCGAAGTCACGTGCCTCGTAATGCGCGGCGATGCTGTCGCCGGCGGCGATGAAGTCGTTGAGCAGCTGCGGCTCGGCGCAGTCGGCGCTGAGCTGGCCGGCGAAGCGCTTGCTGATGAAACCGGCGCAGCGGCTGGCGATGTTGACGACCTTGCCGACCAGATCCGAGTTCACGCGCAGGGTGAAGTCTTCCAGGTTGAGGTCGATGTCCTCGACCTTGCCGGACAGCTTGGCGGCGAAGTAGTAGCGCAGGTATTCCGGGTTCAGGTGCTGCAGATAGGTCTGCGCCTGGATGAAGGTGCCGCGTGACTTCGACATCTTCTGGCCGTTGACGGTCAGGAAGCCGTGCGCGAACACGCCGGAGGGTTTGCGGAAGCCCGCGCCCTCCAGCATGGCCGGCCAGAACAGGGCGTGGAAATAGACGATGTCCTTGCCGATGAAGTGATACAGCTCGGTATCGCTGCCCACTTTCCAGTAGTCATCGAAGTCCAGGCCCGGCGTCTTTGCGCACAGGTTCTGGAAGCTGGCCATGTAGCCCACCGGGGCATCCAGCCAGACATAGAAGTACTTGCCCGGCGCATCCGGAATCTCGAAGCCGAAGTAGGGCGCGTCACGCGAGATGTCCCAGTCGGCGAGGCCGGACTCGAACCACTCGGCGAGCTTGTTGGCGACTTCGTCCTGCAGCGCGCCGCTGCGCGTCCACTCCTTGAGCAGGGCCTCGAAGTGCGGCAGCTGGAAGAAGTAGTGCAGCGATTCCTTTTCCACCGGAGTGGCGCCGGAGATGGTCGAGCGCGGGTTCTTCAGCTCGGTCGGCGCATAGGTGGCGCTGCAGACCTCGCAGGAGTCGCCGTACTGGTCGGCGGCGCCACACTTGGGGCATTCGCCCTTGATGAAGCGGTCGGCCAGGAACAGGTTCTTTTCCGGGTCGAAGAGCTGGCGGATGGAACGCGTGGCGATGTGGCCGCCGGCCTTCAGCGAACCGGCCTCGGCGCCACTCATGCCATCACGCAGACGGGTGTAGATCAGCGCGGCCAGCGCGCGGTTTTCTTCCGAATGCGTCGAGTGATAGTTGTCGAAACGGATGCCGAAGCCGGCGAAATCACGCTCGTGCTCGGCCTTCACATTGGCGATCTGCTGTTCCGGCGGCAGATCGTTCTGCTCGGCCTTGAGCATGATGGCGGTGCCGTGGGCGTCGTCGGCGCAGACATAGTGCGCTTCATGACCGCGAGCGCGCTGGAAGCGCACCCATATGTCGGTCTGGATGTATTCCACCAGATGGCCGAGATGGATGGGGCCGTTGGCGTAGGGCAGGGCACTGGTGACGAGCAGGCGACGGGTCATGTTTTCTTCAGCAGCTAGGCAATCGACAAGCTGCGGATCATAACATCTCCGGTCGCCTGCTCGCGCGGGCTAGCGGTAGATGCGACAGCGATAGCGCTCGCCGATCAGGTAGACGGACTTGTCCTGCATGTTGACGATGGACCAGCCCTCCCGGCAGATGTAGGCGTGGAAGCGGATGTTGCGGAATTCGAACCAGGTCTTGGAGTTCTGTGTCTCGCCGGCCTTGAACGAGGCGCCACCCCAGCCGCCCGGGCAGGGTGCCCCGTCCTGGAACTTGTTCCAGCTGTCGCTGGGCGAGCCGTCGGCATTGTCGCTGACCGTGCAGATATGCGCGGTGATGGGATAGCTGCAGCGGTTGGTCAGCTGGTAGTGGCCATAGGCCATGCGCGAGCCGCTGTTCTGCCCGGTGGCGCGGATGGACAGGCACTGGCTGTGATTGGTGTCGTCGTAGGTGAAGCTGGAGCGCCGGTTGCCGGTGTTGGCGGTGCCGCTGCCGGGACGGCTGCTGACCTGGCCCGGGGCCGGCGGCGCGGGCACGCCCGAATCGCTGCCAGCGTCACTGCCGGAGGTCACGCTGCCCTGGCTGGTGTTGTTTGCGTAAGGATTGCTGCTGGTGGTGGTCACGGCACGGGCAGCGATCTCGCGTTGCTGTGCCAGAGCCTGCTGACGGGCCTGTTCCGCGAGTCGCCCCTGGCGCAGCTGCTCCTCGCGGCGCGCGGCCTTCGCATCGGCGCGCTGCTGCGCCTGGGTCAATCCCAGTTCCGCGATGCCGGCGATCTGTCCGGCGGCATCCTGCCGGCCGGCCTGGCAGCGCTGGTTTTCAATGGCGCGATACTGCGCGCCCAGGCTGCCGGCACGCTGCTGCAGTGCGCCATCCTGGCATTCGCCGGCACGGCGGGACAGGGCGGACAGATCCTGCATGTGGCTGGCGATGGCCTTGCAGCCCATGGCGTCGGCCGCGTCAAGAGCATGCTCCTGTGCGCTCAGCGCCTGCGCCACACTGGCGGGCTGGCAGGCGTTCTGGCCGGGCTGCTCCGACGCTATCATGCCCAGCAGGTCACCGAGTCCGCCGTCACCGACCGTGGTGCGTTGATCGGGGCCGGCCAGCAGCGGGGCGGAAAACAGCAGACAGATGGGCAGCAGCAGGCAGCGCATGCTTCAGTCCCGCTGCATCAGCATGTAGATCTCGGCCAGATTGCCCGCGCTCTCGACGCCGGAACCCGAGCTGGTGAGGCGGCTGAGCGCGTTGCCGAGTTGCTGCTGCTGGGCCTTGGCCTGCTGGTAGCGGGCGCCATCGACATAGCCCGAGCTCACCGCCACCTGCTCCAGCGCGCCGAGGATGGCCTGCATGCGCGCGGCGCTGGCGATGGATTCCTGGGTCTTGTCGTAATTGCTGTCATGCGACTGGTAGGCCTGATAGGCCTGATCCCGTCGGCTCTTGAGCAGGTCCAGATAGTCGCAGGATGACGACGTGCACTTCGTGATCAGCTTGTCCACGGTCGCCATCTTGGCCTGGGCGACGTCACGGTTCTGGCTGTAGTAGGCGAGCATGGCTTCGCTGTCACCGGGGCTGGCGGTCACCTGGCTGTCCATCCTGGCAAACAGTGTGTCCAGGCTGCTGTTGAGCGCGGCTTCGTTGCGCGCCTTGCGTTCGGAGGCCAGACGCTCATCCTCCATGGCCTGCTTCCAGGCCTTTTCGCTGCTGTAGGCCTTTTCCTGATAGATCCAGCGCAGCGGCTTGTTCTCGGGCGAGTAGACCACGCCCCTGGATACGCCCTGGCCATTGTGGTGCACGCCGCCGCCTGCGCGGTCGATATAGCTGCCATCAATGTAGATGCCGCTGGCGAAGTAGTTCTTGCCGGTGCCGTAGCGCCCCGAGGCATGCAGGCTGCCGTCGTAATCGAGCTTGCCGTCGAGATAGATCTGTCCGGAGTAGAAGCGGCCGTTGCTGAACAGGCCGACCCAGCGATACTTGCCGGAGACGAATTCCGACGCCGGTTCGGCCGGCTGTCCCAGGGTGCTGAAGGTGCCGCGCTGCATGTAGCCCTGGTAGGTTTCCGGCACGCTGTCACGACGTGTCACCACCAGCTTGCCGTAGCCGTTGGCCAGGCCCTTGAGGCAGGCGCCGTCCCAGGTCATGGCGGTGACATTGGCGGCAACCCAGGTCGGGTTGTAGCGATCAATGCGGCAACCACCGCTTTCCTTGTAGGCGCCGGACGGGATGCTGCTGCAGCCGGCCAGCAGTGCGGCGGCCATGATGGCGGTCATTGCCGTTTTTTTCATCAGGTGTGCTCCATGCGGATATCCATGCCTCGGGCCGTGCATGCCGGATGGCCATCTTCCGGCAAATATCCGGACAAGGCCGAGGGCTGTCAATACGGCAGCCGGCGAGCGCATTGTTGTCCGGAAAATCAGCAATCAGGCTGGCTGGTGAGTAAAAATTAATGGCCGCAGGGTTATGATTTTCATCATGCTGGTCTAAGAAGGCGTGATGCCGTGTTCCGGCCATGAACGTCAATCTGGATGAAGATGCTGCAATGACAATGCATACCATCGCGGTGGTCATTCCCAGCTACAACCGCGCGCACATTCTGCTCGAGGCGGTAGGCAGCGTGCGTGCCCAGACGGTCCGGCCGCAGCGCCTGATCATCGTCGATGACGGCTCGACGGATCTCACCGGCGAGCTGCTGGCCGAGCTCGAGGCCGACTGGCAGGGCGATATCGAGCTGGTCGTGGTGCGTCAGCCCAACGGCGGCGTCAGTGCCGCCAGGAATGCCGGCATCGCCCGTGCCGAGGGTTGCCGCTGGATCGCCTTTCTCGACTCCGATGATCTCTGGCCGGCCGACTTCCTGGCCCGTGCCGTCGCCATGCTGGCCACGGACGACAGCCATGTCGGCTGGAGTGCCGACTGGCAGGACAACTATTACTCCGCGCAGGGCGGCGAGCTGGTGTCATCGCGCCTGTACACGTGCCGGACGCTGGCCGGTCGCGATCTGCAGGGGCCGAGCCAGCTCTACCTGTCGCCCGTCACCACGTCGGGAACACTGGTGCGTCGCGACATCGCCGTCGCGGTCGGCGGCTTCGATGTCCGCCTCAGGTACGGCGAGGACAAGCACTTCTTCATGAAGGTTTCCATGCACGGCCGCTGGGGCCGCAGTGCCGAGGTCCAGGTCCTCTATCGCAACTATCTGAAGAATACCGGCGTCAAGCAGCTCTCCGATCACCCGCACCAGAACTCCCGCCTGCGCTATGCCAGGGTTATGCAGCGCGACCTGATCGATGCCACGGCCGCCGACAATCCCATGCGGGCCAGCGCCATCCTGCCGGTCTGGAAGGCCTGGTATCGCGCCGGCCGCCATCTCGACCGGCACGGCCACCCGGCCTGGGCTGCCGCCTATTACTGGCGCGCGGCGCTGCTGCGCCCGTTCAGCAAGGCCATACTGCGCGTCGTCGCCTGTATGCTGCGCAGCCGCCATGTCCGGTCGCGCCTGTCGGCGCACTGAGCGACGTGCATTGCCGGCCTCGCCCGGCTAGCATACGTCCATCATTTTCCGGATCCGCTTTCCATGACCATCAGCCTTGCTGCCGTCCAGGCGGTACTCGCACGTTTCAGCGATCCCTATCTCGGCCCCGAGGCAACCTATGCCCTGCTGGCCGTGCCGCAGGACACCCAGGTCAGCGACGACGGCCGCGTCTTCCTGCACATCGAGCTGCCTTATCCGCATGCCACGCCCGACCAGGCCTTCGCCCCGGCGCTGACGCTGGCGCTGCGCGAGGCCGGTGCGCGTGACGTGCACATCCGCTGGTCGCTGGCGGTGCCGCGCATCAAGCCGCAGGGCGAGGTGGCGCCGCTGACGCTGGCGCGCAACGTCATCGTGGTGGCATCGGGCAAGGGCGGCGTCGGCAAGTCGACCACCGCCGTCAACCTGGCGCTGGCGCTGGCCGGCGAGGGCGCCAAGGTCGGTCTGCTCGATGCCGACATCTACGGGCCCAGCCAGCCGACCATGCTCGGCATCGGTCTCGGCGTTTATCCGGACACGGTCGATGACGCCTGGTTCGTGCCGCATCAGGCGCACGGCATCGAGGTCATGTCCATCGGCTTCCTGCTCAAGGGCGACACGCCGGTGGTCTGGCGCGGCCCCAAGGCCACCGGCGCGCTGATCCAGCTCGTCACCCAGACGCGCTGGTCGGCGCTGGACTATCTCGTCGTCGACATGCCGCCGGGCACCGGCGACATCCAGCTCACCCTGGCGCAGCGCGTGCCGGTGGCGGGCGCGGTCATTGTCACCACGCCGCAGGACATCGCCACGCTGGATGCGAAGAAGGGCATAGAGATGTTCCACAAGGTCGACATCACCGTGCTCGGCGTGGTCGAGAACATGGCGCAGCACATCTGCTCCAACTGCGGTCACACCGAGCACATCTTCGGTGAGGGCGGTGGCGAGCGCATGGCGCGCGAGTATCACACCCGTCTGCTCGGCCAGCTGCCGCTGGACAGGCGCATACGCGAGCAGGCCGACAGCGGCACGCCGACCGTGGTGGCCGATCCGGACGGCGAGCTCGCCGGACATTATCGCGAGATGGCGCGGCAGACAGCGGCACGTCTGGCGCTGGGCCAGCGCATCGCCGACAATCGCATTCCGCTGAATCCGGTCCGCTGAATCCGGTCCGCTGAATCCGGTCCGCTGAAGCGGGCCGCTGCCACGGCCGGCCCCAGGGCCCACAACACGAGCAACTGCATGAGCATCAAGTCCGACCACTGGATCCGTCGCATGGCCGAGCAGCAGGGCATGATCGAGCCCTTCGAGCCCGGCCAGGTACGTCACCAAGACGGCCACAAGATCGTCTCCTACGGCACCTCCAGCTACGGCTACGACGTGCGCTGCGCCAACGAGTTCAAGATCTTCACCAACATCAACTCGACCATCGTCGACCCGAAGAACTTCGACGAGAAGAACTTCGTCGATGTCGTCTCCGACGTCTGCATCATTCCGCCCAACAGCTTCGCGCTGGCGCGTACGGTCGAGTACTTCCGCATTCCGCGCTCGACCCTGGTGGTCTGCCTCGGCAAGTCGACCTATGCCCGCTGCGGCATCATCGTCAACGTGACGCCGCTGGAGCCGGAGTGGGAAGGGCATGTGACGCTGGAGTTCTCCAACACCACCAATCTGCCGGCGAAGATCTACGCCAACGAGGGTGTGGCGCAGATGCTGTTCTTCGAGTCCGACGAGGTCTGCGACACCTCGTACAAGGATCGCGGCGGCAAGTATCAGGGCCAGACCGGCGTCACGCTGCCGAAGACCTGATCAGCGGAAGTCGGAGCGCCGGCCGGGTGTCCGCAAGGCCCGGGCCGTCCAGGCGCCGAGCAGGATGTTGAGGCCGGCGAGGCTCCACAGCGCCGAGGGCGCGCCATCGAGCACAATGATGGCGGCGCAGAGCAGGCCGGCCAGCAGCTGCACGAAACCCAGGCGCTGCAACAGCACCAGGCTGCCATGCAGCAGACCGAGCAGACCCAGACTGAAGAAGGCGAAGATCAGCGCGCCGAACATGCGGCCTATGTAGAGCGGGACGCTGTCCGGCGCCGTCAGCAGGCGTCGCATGAGTTCCGGGCTGCAGAAGAGCAGCATGCCGAGTATCAGCAGGAAGGCCAGGTCGACGACCACCGGCAGCTCCGGGAAGCGCGGCCTCGGGGCGTAGCGTGACAGGGTCTGCAGACGGCTCGCAGGCGAGCCCCGGGCGGTGAGGAAGGTCCACAGGCCGAGCGCGGCATTGGCGTAGGTGACGACCTGGAAGTTCGAAGGGACGTGATCGATCGCGAATATCACGGCATAAAGCACGGCCACGCCGATCTGCATCATGCCGAAGTCCATCAGGGTCCTGGCATTGCCCCGGAGCATGCCGTGCTGTGCCACGGCGGCCAGCGCCAGCACCGGAATGCCGGTCATGCGGATCAGGTAGTTCGGCGTGCCGGTGACATCGAAGACATTGCGCATGAGATCCGGCGCCAGGACCAGCATGAATCCGGTGACCAGAATATAGCCAAGGTTGATGACAAAGGGCGCAGCGGTCAGCGACTTCACTCATGCACTCCTTTGCATATCAGGCATGGCAAGGCGGCGGGCGCCGGCTGTCAGTCATGACATCCTGCGCCCGATATTGCATTTCCCTGTAAAATGAACGGCTTGCCGTCGTTCGGCAAGTGCCGCCGGTCAGCCGCCGAGTGGCTCAGCTGCCAGGGCCGGACCAGATCAGCCGGTAGGTGTTGCCATCGTCCTTGTGGATGACCTGCACCGGCAGGAAGGTCTGCGCCGGGTCGAGCCAGAGCGTGGTCTCGCGGCTGCCGTCGGCGCTGCGGCGACGGAACACGCGGGTGTCCAGCGTGCGGCCGGCCACGGACAGCTTCTCGTGCGGCAGTTCTTCCAGCGTCATCTCCACCGGACCCTTGACCTCGGCCAGCATGTAGCTGCCGCGCAGACTGCCGCCCTGCACCAGATCGGCACGGAGCTGGGCTTCCAGGCTCAGGCTGTCGATGAGTTCGGGCGCATCCGGATAACTGCGCGACTTGCCCTTGCGTTCGGTGACCACCTGGCCGTTGCCATCACGGCTGATATGCACGCTCTGCGGCAGGAACAGCAGCTGCAGGTTGCGCTGATAGTCCTCGAAGCGGACACGACCCTGCTGCCAGCGGAAGCGGCTGGTTTCATCCAGCGTCGCCAGACCGGGCACGCTGGCCGACGTGCGCAGCGTGCACAGCTGCTGCTCGCAGCTCAGGCTGCGCGTGGCCGAGCCTTCGAGCTGGCCATCCCAGCTGAAGTGGTAGCGCTGGCTGCCCGACGGCAGCGGCAGGCGGTCGCCGGCAGGCGTCGGCGTCGGCACGGTGGTCGGAGGAACCGGCGTGACGGCGGGGCCGGTCGGCCGCGTGGCGCAGGCTGCCAGGCCGAGGCTCAGGGTCAGCGCGGCGAGAGGCCGGTGCAGGCGGTGGGCGCGAATATCAGCGATCAGGGTCATGCCGGATCTCCGGAGGTTCGCTTCAGAAGCGAACGGGTTGCGTGAGCTGCTGGCCGTCGAGCCAGGGCTGTTCGTCACGATACTGGAGGCGCCGGTCGGCGAGCCAGCCGAGCACGGCCGGATACAGGCGGTGCTCGCCGGCATGCACACGATCGGACAGCGTGGTCTCGGTGTCATCTGCCTCAACGCGTGTGACGGTCTGGGCGATGACCGGGCCGCCGTCCAGCTCGGGCGTGACGAAGTGCACGGAGCAGCCGTGCTCGGCATCACCGGCCTCGAGCACACGGCGGTGCGTGTGCAGGCCCTTGTGCCTGGGCAGCAGCGACGGATGGATGTTGAGCAGGCGGCCCTGATAGTGCTGCACGAAGCCGGCGCTGAGGATGCGCATGAAGCCGGCGAGCACGACCACGTCGGGCTGCCAGGCATCTATGGCGGTGATCATGGCCTGGTCGAAGGCTTCACGGCCGGCATAGCTGGTGTGATCGAGCACGGTGCTGACGACACCGGCGCGGGTGGCGCGGGCGAGGCCGAAGGCATCGGCCTTGTTGCTCAGCACACCAACCACGCGGGCATTGATGCGCGCCGCGCCGCCGCTCTGCCCGCAGGCATCGAGTATGGCCTGCAGGTTGGAGCCCGAGCCGGAAATGAGGACAACCAGACGCAGACTCATGCCGGCTTGAATTCCCTGTCGCGTGTCGGTCAGGCGAAGACGACGGTCGGTTCGCTGTGCGTCGACGGCACGATCTTGCCGAGCAGCCAGGCCTGATCGCCGGTGGACTTGAGCTGGGCGATGGCGGCATCGGCCTGATCGGCCGGCACCACGACAACCATGCCGACGCCGCAGTTGAAGGTGCGATACATCTCGAAGCGTTCGACGTTGCCCTTGGCCTGCAGCCACTGGAACAGCGGCGGCCAGGTCCACGACGATTCGTCGATGACGGCATCGCAGCCTTCCGGCAGCACGCGCGGCAGGTTGCCGGGCAGACCGCCACCGGTGATGTGCGCCAGCGCGTGCACGGGCAGGGCCTTGATCAGCGCCAGCATGGACTTCACGTAGATGCGCGTCGGCGTCATCACGACATCGGCGAGCGGACGGCCATCCAGCGTTTCCGACAGGTCGGCGCCGGAGACTTCGATGACCTTGCGGATCAGCGAGTAGCCGTTGGAGTGGGCGCCGCTGGCGGCGACACCGATGAGCACGTCACCGGCCTTGACCTTGGAACCGTCGATGATCTCGGACTTTTCCACCACGCCGACGGCGAAGCCGGCGAGGTCGTAGTCTTCGCCTTCGTACATGCCCGGCATTTCCGCGGTCTCGCCGCCGACCAGCGCGCAGCCGGCCTGCAGACAGCCTTCGCCAATGCCGGTGACGACCGTGGCGGCGGTGTCAACGTTGAGATGGCCGGTCGCGTAGTAGTCGAGGAAGAACAGCGACTCGGCGCCGCAGACCACGATGTCGTTCACGCACATGGCCACCAGATCGATGCCGATGTGCTCGTGGCGGTTCAGCTGCAGCGCCAGCTTGAGCTTGGTGCCGACGCCGTCGGTGCCGGACACCAGCACCGGCTGGCGGTAGCCGGCCGGAATTTCGCAGAGCGCGCCGAAGCCGCCGAGGCCGCCCATGACTTCCGGACGACGGGTGCGCTTTGCCACGCCCTTGATGCGTTCGACCAGGTGGTCTCCGGCGTCGATGTCGACACCAGCATCCTTGTAACTGAGCGAGGGCTTCTGATCGGTCATGGCAAAACTCGGGGGCGATGGCAAAAGAGAGCGCGCATTCTATCAGCACAGCGCTTGCCCGTCATGGCACCGGCTACGCACAATAGCCACTGTTCACCTTTTCACGGCGCAAGCCAGGGATCCCGCATGAAAGATCGTAATCGCTGGCTGTTGCTGCTGGGGCTGATCCTGCTCGCCGGACTGGTTTACGCGCTGCGTCCCATCCTCATGCCTTTCCTGGTCGGCGCGCTCTTCGCCTACCTAGGCAACCCGCTGGTGCATCGCCTCATGCGCTTCGGCTGGAGCCGCACCGCCGCGGTCACGGTGACCTTCTCCAGCCTCTGCCTGGTCGGCATCAGCGCCATGGTGCTGCTGCTGCCGCGCCTGTGGGAGCAGCTGGTCTATCTCGAGTCGCGCATTCCCTCGGTGCTGCGCTGGATGAACCGGCACGGCATTCCCTGGCTGGAAAACAAGCTGCATGTGAACATCGACCGCCTCGACATGGACCTCATCACGCAGTGGATGACCGCCTTCTGGCGTGGCGCCGATGCCAGCACCAGCGAGCTGCTGACCAGCATCGCGCAGTCGGGCATGCACATCGCCGCCACCCTCGGCCTCATCGGCCTGATTCCGGTGGTCACCTTCTATCTGTTGCTGGACTGGGACGAGCTGCTGCGCAAGATCCGCGACATGCTGCCGCGCAGGCTGGAGCCGCGTCTGGTCGAGCTGGTCGAGGAGTGCGACAGCGTGCTCGCCGCCTTCCTGCGCGGCCAGCTCCTGGTCATGGTCTCGCTGGGCATGATCTACGGCCTCGGCCTGCAGCTGGTCGGGCTCAAGCTGGCCATCGTCATCGGCCTGGTCGCCGGCCTCGCCAGCATCATTCCGTATTTCGGCTTCAGCCTCGGCATTGTCACCGCCACCATTGTGGCGCTGTTCCAGTTCGGCCTCTTCCTGAAGCCGGTGCTGCTGGTCTGGGCCGTGTTCGGCATAGGCCAGATCATGGAAAGCTGGGTGTTGCAGCCGTATCTGGTCGGTGACCGCATCGGCCTGCCGCCGGTCGGCGTGATCTTCGCCATCATGGCCGGCGGCCAGCTCTTCGGCTTCTTCGGCATGCTGCTGGCGCTGCCGGTGGCGGCCATCATCGTGGTGCTGCTGCGCCACGTTCATGCCGGCTATCTCGACAGCCACTGGTACCACGGCGGAGAGCCCCGGCGTGATGCCTGACAGCGACCTGCTCATGCCCGGCGAGCAATTGCTGCTGCCGCTGCAGGCACGCCAGGATGTCACCCTGGCCGATCTGCCGGCGCAGGCCTTCGCGCCTGTGCTGTCGGCGCTGCAGCAGCTCACCGACGGCCAGCTCGACCAGGTCTATGTCTGGGGCGAGGCCGGCTCCGGCCGTTCCCTGCTGCTCTCCGCCTTCATGGTCGAGGCTTCGCGCCAGCTTGGCCACGCCGTGCTGCTGCCGCTGCGTCAGGTCGTCTTCCTGCCGCCGGAAATGCTCGACGGTCTCGAATCCTGCCCTCTGATCGTGCTCGATGACATCGAGGCTGTTGCCGGCTGGCCGGATTGGGAGGAGGGCTTGTTCAACCTCTACAACCGTCTGCGCGAGCAGGGTGGTCGCCTGCTGCTGACGGCCTCGACGCCACCGGCCGGACTGCCGCTGCAACTGCCCGACCTGCGCTCGCGCCTGGCGCGCTCCAGCGTCTACGCCTTGCCCGCCCCGGATGACGCGGTGCGCCAGGAACTGCTGCAGACCACGGCGCTGCGTCGCGCCTGGCAGCTTGAACCGGAAGTGGCGCGCTACCTCATCGAGCGCGGCCCGCGCCGGCTCGGACGTTTCATGGACCTGATCGAACGCCTCGACCAGCATGCCCTGCGCGAACGCCGGCCGCTGACCGTGCCGCTGGTGCGTTCCCTGCTCGGCTGAGCCATGACGCGAGTGACAGCAGTGTCAACAAGGTGTCATATGACTGCCACAATCGCTTGTCATGATGCTGTCATCCAGGGTCGCAGGAACTGTTATCGACCCGTTTCCAGGAGAATACCGATGATTCGTCGCGCCCTTCCCGTTGCCGCCATCAGCCTGCTGGTGACCCTGGCCAGCGGTTGCTCCACCCTGGTCGGCGGCAAGGACATTGCCCTCTATTCGGGCCCGGAACGCAGCCAGGCGCAAGTCGCCACCGTGGTCGCAACTGAAGATGTCCAGCTCCTCGCCGTCGATGGCCGCGAGCTGGGTGGTTCGCTGTTCGGCGCGCGCGAAACCCGTTTCTCGCTGCTGCCCGGTGAACATGTGCTGAGCGTGCGCTACAACGGCTTCTTCCAGCTCAACTCGGAAAACCATGACGTGGTGCGCTCGCGTCCGCTCGCCCTGCGCTTCGTCGCCCAGGCCGGCGAAACCTACCGTTTCGATTTCCCGCGTCCGAAGAATGCCGAAGCCGCCAACCGTTTCGCCAAGGATGCCGAGCTGACCCTGGTCGCCGAGCACAGCGGCGAGCGCATCAAGACCCAGGTCATCCGCTCCTTCGCCGAAGCCTCGCTGATCGATACCGTCAGCAAGGCCTTCCAGACCGAAGAAACCCAGGCCGCCGTGCGTGGCAGCCAGCTCGCCCCGACCACCGATGCCCGTCCGACGCTGGCGCCGACCAGCAGCGTGCATTACGACCTGCTGCGTGATGTCTGGCTGCGTGCCAGCCCGGAAGAGCGCGTCCGCTTCCAGCAGTGGACGCTGACCCCCGCCGCCAAATAAGAAGTGAGCAGCTGGTAAGGAGTGACGGGGAGGGGGAGTGCTCGGGAAAACCGTGCGAGGCAGGGACGCCGAGCCCGAGCCCCCAGGGATGGGTTCACGGCGGGTTTTCCCGAGCACTCCCCCTCCCTGTCACTCCGCTTTCCGAATGCTTAGAGCGCGCCACCTTGTGTGGCGCGTTTTGCTTTCACGAAGCGGATGGCGAGGGTGAACAGGCCGCAGATCAGCACCACCTCGATCATGGCCATGTGACCGGGCAGACCGGGCGCGAACGCGCGCAGCACCGCGAAGATCACATAGAACAGCAGCACGAAGGCCAGCCAGACCGCGCTGCGGGCACGGCCTGCGCGCATGCCCGGCAGGAACAGCAGCAGGGCCAGACTCTGGATCAGCCAGAACACCGCGATGGCCAGTGCGGACATGCCGGCCGGCGCCAGCGCCACGGTTTCCACCGCCAGCCAGGCGATCAGGGCGAGCAGGCTGTACCAGCAATAGCTCTGCAGCCGGTCGGAGAGGGTGCGCAGGGCAAGGTCGTCGGTCATGGGCAAATGTTCTCGAAATCTCGAATGAATGAAGGATGAATCAGCGCAGGCGCCTTACTTCGGGCGCACCTGGGCCCAGCGCGCCACACGGCGACCGAGGGCCTGGCAGAGATCGGCCTCGTCGGTGGTGATGTCGCGGTGGCCTTCGCCGCCGGCCCAGTGCGAGGCGCCGTAGGGCGTGCCGCCGCTGCTGGTGGCGAGCAGGGCAGGGGCGCTGTAGGGCAGGCCGAGCAGCACCATGCCGTGGTGCATGAGCGGCAGCATCATGCTCAGCAGCGTGGTCTCCTGACCGCCGTGCAGCGAACCGGTGGAGGTGAACACCGCCGCCGGCTTGTCGATCAGCGCGCCGTTGAGCCAGAGCGCGGTGGTGCCGTCGAGGTAGTACTTGAGCGGTGCCGCCATGTTGCCGAAGCGGGTCGGACTGCCGAGCACGAGGCCGGCGCAGTGCTCCAGGTCATCGAGCGTGGCGTAGATGTCGCCGTGATCGGGAATCTCCGGCGCCACGCTTTCGCACTCGGCCGACACCGGCGGCACCGTGCGCAGACGCGCGCTCATGCCGGTGCTTTCAATGCCGCGTGCGATCAGGCGCGCCATCTCGCGGGTGGCGCCCTGGCGGCTGTAATAGACGACCAGCACATAGGGTTCGGTCATGGCTACCTCGACAGTCTCGTTTCAGGCGGGAATACTAGCGCGAAGCAACGAGGGGCGGTGCATGAAGCAGCCAATGATTCAGCGTTTGCGGGATGGTGTGCATGTCCTGCACATGACCGTGCAACATTTCCTGCGTGACAACTGCCGCCAGCATGCGGCGGCACTGACCTTCACCACGCTGTTCGCCGTGGTGCCCATGATGACCGTGGTGTTCACCGCGCTCGCCGCCGTGCCCTCGCTCAAGCATGTCAGCGGCGATGTGCAGAAGTTCATCTTCGAGAATCTGGTGCCCAGCACCGGCGAGACCGTGCAGGCCTATCTGGCCGAGTTCTCGCATCAGGCCAGCCAGCTCACCATCGTCGGCGTCGCCATGCTCTTCGTCACCGCCATCATGATGCTGGTCACCGTCGAGCGCGCCTTCAACGACATCTGGCAGGTGCGCGCGCCGCGTCAGGGCATGATGAGCTTCCTGCGCTACTGGGCCGTGCTCAGCCTCGGCCCCTTCCTGCTCGGCGCCGGCTTCCTGCTCTCGTCCTACCTCATGTCGCTGCGCGTGCTCAGCGACACCGCCGATCTCGTGCGCCACGTCGTGCCCGGCCTCGGCCTCATCCCGGTGCTGTTCACCACCCTCGGCTTCACGCTGCTCTACACCACCGTGCCCAACTGCCGCGTGCCGCTGCGCGCCGGCCTGATCAGCGGCATAGTCGCCGCCGGCCTGTTCGAGCTGGCCAAGCGCGGCTTCGGCCTGTTCATCACCAGCTTCAGCTCCTACGAACTGGTCTACGGTGCCTTCGCCGCCTTCCCGGTCTTCCTGCTCTGGATCTACCTGTCGTGGATGATCATCCTCTTCGGCGTCGAGCTCTCGCGCGGGCTCATGCTGCAGGAGCGCGTCGAGGCCGGACATCGCCACCCGGTGCTGACCCTGCTCAGCCTGCTGGCACTGCTGCAGCGCCGCCATGGCGTGGGCGAGGGCGTGCGTGAAATGGAGGCCATGAAAGTGGTCGGTCGCCAGCATGCCGCCGACTGGGCCGAAGTCTCCAGCCTGCTCTATTCCCTGCGTCTCATCCGCACCACGCGAGATGGCGAGCTGGTGCTGGCGCGCGACCTGTCGCAGCTGGATTTCCTCGCGCTCTACCGGCAGCTGCCGTGGCCGCTGCCGACCCGCGCCGACATGGCCGCCTATCCGGTCGAGCCCTGGCTGCCCGGCCTGCAGGCGCTGCTGATCGAGGTCGAGCACAACATGGACGAAACGCTGAAGCAGCCACTCAGCCAGTTGCTCTCGTCTGCGGTATGATACCCGCCTGATTTCTGGGGGCATGTCCCGGGACTTTTCCCGGGGCGGCCCCTGTTTGCCCTAGTGACCCCGGCCGTTCCCCTCGGCCTGACCGGAGCCCGCGCATGACCGTCATCAAGAAGGACGACCTCATCCAGAGCGTCGCCGATGCCCTGCAGTACATTTCCTACTACCACCCGGTGGACTTCATCCAGGCCATCCACGCCGCCTACGAGCGTGAAGAAAACCAGGCCGCCAAGGATGCCATGGCGCAGATCCTGATCAACTCGCGCATGTGCGCCGAGGGTCATCGCCCGATCTGCCAGGACACCGGCATCGTCACCATTTTCGTCAAGGTCGGCATGAACGTGCGCTGGGATCTCGGCGACCTGAGCCTGGATGACGCCATCAACGAAGGCGTGCGTCGCGCCTACCTGCTGCCGGACAACGTGCTGCGCGCGTCGATCCTGCGTGACCCGGCCGGCAAGCGTCAGAACACCAAGGACAACACGCCGGCGGTGATCCACTACTCGATCGTCCCGGGCGACAAGGTCGACATCACGGTCGCGGCCAAGGGCGGCGGTTCCGAGAACAAGTCCAAGATGGCCATGCTCAACCCGTCCGACAGCATCGTCGACTGGGTGCTCAAGACCGTGCCGACCATGGGCGCCGGCTGGTGCCCGCCGGGCATGCTCGGCATCGGCATCGGCGGCACCGCCGAGAAGGCCGCGCTGCTCGCCAAGGAGTCGCTGATGGACCCGGTGGATATCCAGGAGCTGATCGCGCGTGGCCCGAGCAACCGCATCGAAGAGCTGCGCATCGAGCTGTACGAGAAGGTCAACGCGCTCGGCATCGGCGCCCAGGGCCTCGGTGGTCTCACCACCGTGATCGACATCAAGATCCTCGATTACCCGACCCACGCCGCTTCGCTGCCGGTCGCCATGATCCCGAACTGCGCCGCCACCCGTCACGTCCACTTCGAGCTGGATGGCTCCGGCCCGGCCGAGCTGGAAGTGCCGAAGCTGGAAGACTGGCCGCAGCTGACCTTCGACGCCTCCAAGTCGCGTCGCGTGAATCTGGATGGCATCACCCCGGAAGAGATCGCTTCCTGGCAGCCGGGCGAGACCCTGCTGCTCTCCGGCACCATGTACACGGGTCGCGACGCCGCTCACAAGCGCATGGTCGAGATGTTCGCCAAGGGCGAAGAGCTGCCGGTCGATCTGAAGGGCAAGTTCATCTACTACGTCGGCCCGGTCGATCCGGTGCGTGACGAAGTGGTTGGCCCGGCCGGCCCGACCACGGCCACCCGCATGGACAAGTTCACCGAGACCGTGCTCGCCAAGACCGGCCTCTACGGCATGATCGGCAAGTCCGAGCGCGGCCCGTCCGGCATCGCCGCGATCAAGAACCACAAGGCGGTTTATTTGATGGCCGTTGGTGGCGCTGCGTATCTGGTGTCGAAGGCTATCCGCAAGTCGCGCGTGGTGGCTTTCGAAGACCTGGGCATGGAAGCGATCTACGAGTTCGTCGTCGAGGACATGCCGGTGAGCGTGGCGGTGGATGTGACGGGTAACTCCGTGCATGAGACCGCGCCTAAGATCTGGCAGGCCAAGATCGGGAAAATTCCGGTTACTGCGTGATTGGCCAGTGATGTGAAAAAGCTCGCTGATGCGGGCTTTTTCGCTTTCTAGGGGCTAGCCATGCTCATTTGGGCAAAAGCCTTTGCCATTTTTGTGGGCATCCAAAATGTCTGGTGAAAATCCTCCCCAGATAGCATTGATGTCTCGTCTAAAAACTTAAACCTGTGATTGACATGATCGCGCGCGAAAGCATGATCAAAAGTCTAATGAGGTGGTTGGTACATCGGCCACTCACCACACATGGAGACTCGGATGTCGGCGCTCAGAACCCTCCTTGATACCTTCCGCAACGCTGCTGCCACCGAGCGGGAGAAAGGCACCTATTTCGAGGAGCTGATTGTCCGCTACCTGCGCAACGAGCCGATTTACCAGGATCTCTACACCAAGGTATGGACCTACGGAGACTGGGCGGCGGAGCAAGGGCTGCCCAAGACAGACGCTGGTATCGACCTTGTGGCGCAAACCGCCGCAGGTGATGTGCATGCCATCCAGTGCAAGCTCTACGCCGAGGACTATCGGCTGCAAAAGTCGGACATCGACAGCTTCTTCACAGCATCCGGCAAGAAGCATTTCGCGCATCGGGTCATTGTCAGCACCACCAACCTCTGGTCGGTCAATGCCGAAGCTGCGCTGCAAAACCAAAATCCGCCTGTCACCAAGATCGATCTCAGTGATCTAGAAAACAGTCTGATCGACTGGTCGAAGTACACCCGCCAGGCTGTACCCGTGCTCAAGCCTAAGAAGGCACTCCGTCCACATCAGATCACAGCGGTTGAGCGCGTTGTGGCTGGTCTGGCCAAGGCCGAGCGGGGCAAGCTCATCATGGCTTGTGGTACCGGCAAGACTTTCACTAGCTTGAAGCTGGCTGAACAAATGGTTGGTGCTGGTGGCCGTGTCCTGTTCCTGGTGCCCAGCTTGTCGCTGCTGTCACAGACTCTGACTGAGTGGACGCAAGAGTCCTCTACCCCGCTGCACAGCTTTGCCGTGTGCTCAGACGGCGATGTTGGCAAGAAACGCGGTGAGCAGGACGAGGACACGGTTCAGACACTGGTGCATGAGCTGCGCTATCCCGCCACCACGGATGCCGTTCGGCTGGCCAAGGTGGCTGAGGCACGCCATGACGCACAGCACATGACCGTGGTTTTCAGCACCTATCACTCCATCGAGGTCATCCACGAAGCGCAACAGCATGGCCTGGCCGACTTTGACTTGATCGTGTGTGACGAAGCACATCGCACCACAGGTGCGGTCTTCGACGGCGCGGACGAAAGCGCCTTTGTGCGTGTTCACGATGGTGCCTATATTCGAGCCGCCAAGCGGCTCTACATGACCGCTACCCCGCGCATCTACGGTGACAGCGCCAAGGCGACCGCCGAACGTGACAACGTGGCGCTGTACTCCATGGACAACGAAGCCTGGTACGGCCCGGCGCTGCATACCATCACGTTCTCGGAAGCGGTGAAGCGCGGTCTGCTGGTCGATTACAAGGTGATTGTGCTGGCCATTGAGGAGGGTCATGTCAATCGGCGGCTGCAAAGCCTGTTGGCCGATGAGAACAACACCTTGAAGGTGGACGACGCCGCCAAGATCGTCGGCTGTTGGAAGGCGCTGGCCAAGCTGGGCTTTGATGACGGCACTTCTGGCAAGAATGAGCCCATGAAGCGCGCCGTGGCCTTCTGCCAGGTCATTGAAGCGACCAAGGGTGGCAAGAAGCACAAGGTCAGCTCCAAGCAGATCGCCGGCATGTTCCAGGATGTGGTGGAGGCCTATCAGGACGCTGAGGACATCGAGGACGGTGCACGCCTGACCTGCGAGGCTGATCATGTCGATGGCGGCATGAATGCCAGCGAGAAGGAGGCCAAGCTTACCTGGCTCAAGGCGGAGCCCCCTGTTGACACCTGTCGTATTCTCAGCAACGTGCGTTGTCTGTCAGAAGGTGTGGACGTGCCCGCGCTGGACGCCGTGCTCTTCCTGACCCCGCGCAACTCGCAGGTGGACGTGGTGCAGTCAGTTGGCCGCGTCATGCGCAACGCACCGGGCAAGAAGCGCGGTTATGCCGTGCTGCCGGTGGTCATCCCCGCTGGGGTCGAGCCGCACAATGCGCTGAATGACAACAAGACCTATGCTGTTGTCTGGCAGGTCTTGCAGGCGCTGCGTTCGCATGACGACCGCTTTGACGCCATGGTCAACAAACTGGAACTGGTTGGGCCGGATCGCACCAAAATGGAAGTGGTGGCGGTGGCTGATAACCTCCAGCGCCCGGCAACCAAGCTGACCAGCAAGGAAAAGAATCGTAACGCCGCAAAGAATCAATATGGCATTGGCGAGGCCCATGCCGATTACGAGGTTCCAGCGCAGAACGAGCTGCAGTTCGAGGTGGGTGAGATTGAGCGGGCGCTCTACGCCAAGATGGTCGAAAAGTGCGGCAACCGCCATCACTGGGAAGACTGGGCTAACGACATCGCCAAGATTGCCCAGACCCACATTGACCGCATCAAGGCGCTGCTGGAAGACGACAGCCAGGTAGTAGCTCGCAAGGCGTTTAACGAGTTTGCTAAAGAGTTGCGCGACGACCTGAACGACCAGGTGAGCGATGGTGAGATCACCGAAATGCTCGCCCAGCACCTCATTACCAAGCCGGTGTTCGACGCCTTGTTCGCTGACTACAGCTTTGCCAGCCATAACCCCATGTCCAAGGCCATGCAGGCGGTGCTGGACGTACTCAACGAACAGCGGTTGGACAAAGAGGCTGACACCCTCCAGACCTTCTATGACAGCGTGAAGCTGCGTGCAGAGGGCATCGACAATGCCGAAGGCAAGCAGAAGATCATCGTCGAGCTGTACGACAAATTCTTCCGTAATGCCTTCCCGCGTATGAGCGAGCGGCTGGGTATCGTCTACACCCCGGTGGAGGTGGTGGACTTCATCCTGCACAGCGTCAACGATTTGCTGAGGCAGGAGTTCGGGCAGAGCCTGGGCAGCAAGGGTGTGCATATTATCGACCCGTTCACCGGCACGGGCACCTTCATCACGCGCCTGTTGCAATCCGGCCTCATCAAACCAGAAGAGCTGGCGCACAAGTACCGGCACGAGATTCACGCCAACGAAATCGTGCTGCTGGCCTATTACATTGCTGCCATCAACATTGAGGCCAGTTACCATGGCCTGATGGGTGGGAGTTATGTCCCGTTCGAGGGTATATGCCTGACCGATACCTTTCAGATGTATGAAAAGGAAGACCTGGTGGATGCGCTGCTGGTCGATAACAGCGCCCGCCGCAAGCGCCAGAAGAAGCTGGATATTCGTGTGATTGTGGGCAACCCGCCGTATTCGGTGGGACAAAAAAGCGAGAACGACAACAACGACAATGTGGCCTATCCGAGTCTGGACGCGCGCATCCGCAGCACCTACGCCGCTCGCTCAAAGGCCACGCTCGCCAAAGGACTTTATGACAGTTACATCCGTGCTATTCGCTGGGCCAGCGACCGCATTGGCAATGCCGGTGTGATCGGCTTTGTGACCAATGCGGGCTGGGTGGAGGCCAACACCGCTGATGGCCTGCGCAAGTGTCTGGCTGACGAGTTCAGCAGCCTGTATGTGTTTCATCTGCGTGGCAATCAGCGCACTAGCGGCGAGACTTCACGTAAGGAGGGGGGCAAGATTTTCGGTAGCGGCAGCCGTGCGCCCATCGCCATTTCGCTGCTGGTCAAGAATCCGCAAGCCAAGCAGCACGGTCAGATTCATTTCCACGACATCGGCGACTACCTCAGCCGGGAAGAGAAGCTGGAGAAAATTAGTTCTTATGTCAGAGTGGGCGGAATCAGCGACTGGCAATCCATCACGCCGGATGAGCATGGCGACTGGCTGAGGCAGCGTGATGACAGCTTTGGCAAGTTCATGGTGCTAGGTGACAAAAAGGGTGACGCGCCCAAGTTGTTCGATAACTTCTCGCTGGGTATTGTGACCAACCGCGATGCCTGGGCCTATAACGCCAGCAAGGCCAAGCTGGCCGGTAACATGAGCAGTATGATCGGCTTCTACAACACCGAAGTGGTGCGCTTTGAGGTCAGCCATGCCGGGTTGCCGAAAAAGCAGCGCGATGAAGCGGTGGATGGATTCATCAACACGGATTCGACGCGGATCAGTTGGACTCACAACATTAAGCAGGATCTGCTTAGAGGGCATCGCTATGCCTTTGAGCCAGACTGCTTGGTGCCCAGCTTGTATCGCCCCTTCACCAAGCAGTGGCTTTACTACAACCGCCGGTTCAATGAAAGGGTCTACCAGATGCCGCGCATCTTCCCAGATGCGGAGGCGGAGAATCGGGTGATTCAGTTGAGCGGGGTTGGCGCGCGTTCTGTTTCGGCGTTAATCAGTAATGTTATTCCCTGTCTGGACAACATTGAAAAAGGCCAATGTTTCCCGGAATACCTCTATGAAACTGAGAACGCAGACGCAATGACAGCTCAGCTCAGCTCAGCTCAGCTCAGCTCAGCTCAGCTCAGCTCAGCTCAGCTCAGCTCAGCTCAGCTCAGCTCAGCTCAGCTCAGCTCAGCTCAGCTCAGCTCAGCTCAGCTCAGCTC
>JAHFSA010000002.1:0-322803 GCA_023265995.1 Perlucidibaca sp. | reverse complement strand
CAGCTCAGCTCAGCTCAGCTCAGCTCAGCTCAGCTCAGCTCAGCTCAGCTCAGCTCAGCTCAGCTCAGCTCAGCTCAGCTCAGCTCAGCTCAGCTCAGCTCAGCTCAGCTCAGCTCAGCTCAGCTCAATTATACCGCTTGGCAGCCTGATGACGCCACCGCGCAACCTGGTGATCTGCCTGACACTCAGCGGCACGAAAGGCTTCTCAGCACTGATGACGGACACCCTGCCGGACCTGCATCTGGTCGGCGATGCCCAATGCTTTCCGCTGTTCCTCTACGACGAGACGGAGGAGGAAGCATGAGCACCGCTGATCTGTTTGATACGCCAAAACCTTCGACGGGTCAGGGCAAGCTAGTGCGCCGCCATGCCATTACCGAAGTTGGCTTGCAACATTTCCAGGCCGCCTATCCCGGCGAAACCATCACGCGAGAAGACATTTTCTACTATGTGTATGGCCTGCTGCATTCGCCTGGTTACCGAGAACGCTATGCCGACAATCTGGCCAAGGAGTTGCCGCGCATTCCCTGCGTGAAAACCGCTGCCGATTTCCGCGCTTTCAGCACAGCCGGCCGCGCCTTGGGTGAGCTGCACGTCAATTACGACAGCGTACCGATGTATGCGGGCGCGAAAATCGAGCATGGCAACACGTCTCTGAGCACTGCCGATTACCGGGTCGAGAAGATGAAATATGGCAAGAAGGGCAAGGAAAAAGACCTGACCACCATCATCTACAACCGCCGCATCACCGTCAGTGGTATTCCGCTGGAAGCCTACGACTACATCGTGAACGGTAAGTCGGCAATTGACTGGGTGGTGGAGCGCCAGGGCGTGCGGGAAGACAAGGCCAGTGGCATCGTCAACGACGCCAACGATTGGGCCACTGAGACGATGCAAAGTCCGCGCTACCCGCTGGAGTTGCTGTTGCGCGTGATTACTGTGAGCCTGGAAACCCAGAGGATTGTCGCCAGTCTGCCAGCACTTGATATTCACGAGGCTGGCTGATGTGCAGAGGCTGGGGCTGAAAGGGCCGACAAACCGCCCAGCAAACAGCCACATCCTGTGCTTAAATTCCTGCCATGGAACGCATCTCTGTCAGTCCCCAACTGCTGAGCTGGGCTCGTGAGCGAGCCCGGCTGGATGCTGCTGCGCTCGCGCAGCGCTTCCCCAAGCTGTCGGCGTGGGAGGCGGGTGAGCTGCTGCCCACCTTGCGTCAGTTGCAGGACTACGCCCACGCCACACATGCCCCATTCGGCTACTTTTTTCTGCCTGAGCCACCCGTTGAGCCGGTGCCCATACCGGACTTCCGCACGCTGGCAGACCGCGCTGTCACGCGACCCAGCCCCGATCTGCTGGATACGGTCTACGCCTGCCAGGAGCGTCAGAGCTGGTATCGCGAGCATGCCCAGGTCAGCGGGCTGGCACAGCTGGCATTCGTCGGTAGTCTGACTCGGGACCTGCCACCGACACGGGCTGCGGAACATATCCGCGATGCCCTCGGCTTCAGTGTCGAGGCGCGTCGCGACTGTTCGACCTGGACAGAGGCCTTGCGCCTGTTCATTGCGCAGGCAGAAGCGTTGGGTGTGCTGGTCATGGTCAATGGCGTGGTGCTCAACAACAACACGCGCAAGCTCGACCCGCAGGAATTCCGGGGCTTCGCGCTGTCCGATCCGTGGGCGCCGCTGGTGTTCATTAATGGAGCCGACAGCAAGGCGGCGCAGATGTTCACGCTGGCCCACGAGCTGGCGCATCTCTGGCTGGGGCAGACCGCGCTGTCTGACGCCAGTGGCGATCACGCAGGCGGGCATGTGGTCGAGTCCTGGTGCAATCAGGTCGCGGCTGAGCTGCTGATGCCTCTTGCGGTGTTCATGACGGAGTTGCGTGAGCATGAGCCCTTGAGTGAGACCCTGACTCGCCTCGCGCGGCGCTTCAAGGTCAGCACGCTGGTGGTGCTGCGCCGCCTGTGGGATGCCGGGCGTCTGGATCGTGTAGCTTTCTTCTCCGCTTACCGCGAGGAGCTGGCTCGCATTCTGGCGTTGGATGTGAACAAGTCCGGCGGTGGCAGCTTCTACAACACCGCGTTGGCTCGTGTCGGCAAACGTTACGCCAGCGCCTTGGTGGAGAGCACGCTGGAAGGGCGCACCCTGTACCGCGATGCCTTTCGCATGCTGGGCATCAGCAAGACCGCCACCTTTCACGAATTGGGCCGTACCTTGGGGTATCCGCTCTGATGGCTTACTTGCTGGATGCCAATGTGTTTATCCAGGCCAAGAATCTGCAGTACGGCTTTGATTTCTGTCCCGCCTTCTGGGACTGGCTGGTGGTGAAGCATGCCGAGGGATCGTTGTTCAGCATTCAGCAGGTGGGTGATGAGTTGCGTGCGGGGGATGATGAGCTAACGGCTTGGGCGGAGGCGCGAGCTGAGGGTTTCTTCCTGCCACCCGATGCTGCGGTGTTGTCCGTGCTGCCTCGATTGAGCTCCTGGGCGAACAGCCAGAGCTTCAGGCCAGCCGCAGTGAGCATGTTTCTGCAAGGGGCAGATTACTGGCTGGTGGCTTTCGCGGCAGCGCACGGGCATGTGGTGGTCACGCACGAAGTGGCTTCCGACGCCGTTTCCAGAATCAAGATTCCCAATGCCTGTATTGGCATGAATGTGTGCTTCATGACGCCGTATCAGATGCTGCGTCTGGAGCGGGCGAGATTTGTGCTGGGCAGGGCGGAGTAGTGGGTGCCCGCTGAGCTCTACATGCTGGATTACGAGGATTATCATTGATGGCCATGCACAACCCGCCGCATCCGGGCGAATTCATCAGCAGCATCTATCTGGAGCCCAATGGCATCAGCGGCTGCGAGCTGGCGGCCAAGCTGGATGTCGGGCCGTCGACGGTGAGCCGCATCCTGCAGGGGCGCAGCCGGGTCACCCCGGAGATGGCCTTGCGCCTGTCCAAGGCCATCGGGCGCTCCCCGGAGAGCTGGCTGGCCATGCAGGATGCCCACGACCTCTGGCAGGCTCGTCAGCAGGTGGATCTCTCTCGTGTGGGCAAGCTCGCGCTGGTGGCCGCCTGAGCGACGATCAGACCGTGTTGTCAGGGCTCGCATGGCGGTAGCCGGTGGGCGCGACGCCCATGCGCCAGCGCATCAGGTACTTATGGGGTGCCTCTATTTCGGCGCGCAGTAAGTTCAACGTGTTCTCCAGGGTGGAGCGCTGCCTAAACTGGCGAAACGTGATGTTCAAGGCCATCTTTATCGGGCAGCCGGCGCAAGTCGGCTGATGATTGAATCTTGTAACGTTACGAGATACAGTGCGCATGATCACAGGGTTCCGACACAAAGGCCTGCGCCGTTTCTTTGAGCGCGGTGACACCTCCGGCATTCAGGCGGCGCATGCCGCGAAGCTGCAGCGCATCCTCGGTCTGCTGGATGTCGCAGCCGCGCCCGAGGATCTGAGCCTGCCTGGTTTCAGGTTGCATGCACTGAAGGGTGATCTGAAAGGGCACTGGTCCGTCACCGTGAGCGGCAACTGGCGTGTGACGTTCCGGTTTGTCGGCGTGAATGTCGAGCTGATGGATTACCAGGACTACCACTGATTGCCACTGAAGGAAGCCAAACCATGATGCACAACCCACCGCACCCCGGCGAGCTGCTGCGCGAGGATGTGATAGACGCGCTGGGCCTGTCGGTTACCGAGGCCGCCGAGCGTCTGGGTATGTCACGTGTGGCGCTGTCCCGGGTAGTGAATTGCCGCGCGGCCATCAGCCCCGATTTGGCGATCCGCCTGGAGATGGCTGGCGTGAGCTCGGCGCGCGCCTGGCTGGCCATGCAGACCAACTACGATCTCTGGCAGGCCCGGCAGCACGCCCAGCCGGACATCCGGCCGTTCAGAGCGGAGTGAGTGCATGTTGGTCATGCGCTTTGCGTGACAGTTGGCGTAGTGCACAGGCCCGCAGATGCGGGCTTTTTTGTGGGCGGCTGGTGCCGGGGAGGTCTAGCAGCCTCGTGGCATGCACTCATCAGCGGTGACGCAGAGATGCCTCTGCCTTGCTGGCGTCATCCCCCAGGCCGATAAACAAATGCAGCAGTGTGGGGGTCAATACTTTGGTCTCTCCTGCTGGCGGCTGTATGTAGCCTGCTGCTTCAAGCAGGACATAGCCATGCATGGTGATCCACCACTGATTGGCGACCACGAACGGGTTGTCGGGCCGGAAGCGACCGGCCGACATCGCGCGCTCCATGGCGTCAGCCACCATGTTCAGCGTGTGCACGCCGCGCTTGAGATCCCCGGATTTTCTGGGTTCGTGGTTGCCAAGCGGGGCGCTGCCGAACATCACCGCGTAAAGATGAGGATTGGTCCTGGCGTGCCTGAGATAGGCCTGTGTGAGGCCGGTGATATCCGAGACAGGATCCTCGCTGTGGCCAACCACGCTCATTTCCGCAAACAGACGCCGAAAGCCCTCGTCCACGACGGCATTCACCAGGTTACCCATGGAGCCGAAGTGGGTGTAGAGACCCATGGTCGACACCCCGGCCTCCGTGGCGATGCGGCGAGCCGACAGGGCGGAGGGATCCTCTGACAGCAGCCGGGCAGCCGCTTCGAGAAGGCGAGTCTGGATCATGGTTTCACGAGACACGGGAGTGGGCGACATGGGCCTATTACGGTTGTTATAACAAATGTTATGATTGCTCTGATGAAGCATTCTAGCAAAGGGTTTCGTGCATGAAGCGTACAACTTTGTCTGCTGTTGCCTCGGCTGGCAACGCGAGTCCGGTATTGGCATTGAGCAGGCGCCTGGCGGCCATTGGCATTGTCCTGTTTGCCGTGATGATGGGCCTGTACGGCTTGCTGGCCATCGAGACGGCCCAGGTCAATTTTGCGGCGACTTACGATGACTCGGTGCTGCAGCAGCGCCTGGAGACTCGTGCGCAGGCGCAGTCCGGACAGGTCGAAGGCATTGAGGCGCGGGCGTGGGCATCGTCGGGGCTCGTCTGGGTCGGCATCAGCAAGCTGACCTCGCCCAAGCAGTGGTACGGCAGCGAGGGCATGTTCGACACGGTGATCCACTATGCCGAGATGCCCAGGTCACGCATTGCCAATTTGTCCCTGCACAGCCTGCTGGGCGGCATTTGCATGGTCATCGGCGGTTTCCAGTTCTGGCCGGCGTTCCGTCGTCGCTATCCGCGCTGGCATCGTGCTGCCGGCATCACCTACATCGTTGCTGCCCAGACGGCCATGATCATGGCCATGGTGTTCCTGATCAGGTCGCCATTGCGGGAGCTGTACGACACGCTGACCTTTTCGGTCGGGCTCTGGTATCTCGCCATTGGCGTGACTCTGTCGCTGTGGCTGTCCTTGTATCATCTGAGCCGCCGCGAGATTGCCCAGCATCAGGTCTACATGGTGATCAGCTATGCCTTGCTGCTGACAGCGCCGTTCACACGCATCTATTGGGTGGCGGCGGGGATGCTATTTCCCGGGTCGTCGCAGATCGTGGTCAATTATGTGGCCAGCGCCGTATTGACGCCGACCTGCATCCTGATGGGCTATGCCCTGTTGTGTCTCAACCGTTGGCTGCAGGAGGACCGGACTGCACCGAATCCGCGACCGGGAGTCGCGCCGGCATGGCAGCAGCGCTTGCGTAGCGCGTTCACCCTGCTCGCCATGCTGTTGGCCGGAGCAGGTGCGATCACGGTGTGGTGGTTCTACATTCTCCACCCCGGCCTCGCCAGCTTTGCGACGGCTCGTGAACTGGTCCCGGCCAGCGTGATTGCACACGACGGTGCCGTACTGGGTGAGCTGACAGTGTCCAGGTTGATCTATGCGGCCAGTACGCTGGCTGCCTTGCTGGTCCTGATGCTGTTGCTATGGCATGCGTTCCAGCGCGCGGAGGTGAACCGCAAGCGGCTCGTCATGCAATGTGCGGCAGTGCTGGCTGTGCTGGCCGCTGTCGGCGGCATGGTGCTGATCTATTGGGGCGGGCTGCTGGGCGGGCCGAGCCATGGCGTGTTGTCTGGTGGTGCGCCGTTTGTGCTCAATGGCAGCTGTCAGTTGCTCTTTGCCTTGCTGCTGGGCGGCGCGTTGTGGCGCGGTAGCCATGCGCTGATCAAGGAGTTCAGTGTGTTCATGCTTTTCTGCTTGCTGGCCACACCAGTGTTCTACTGGGCGTTGCCGATCTTCGGCCTGTTCCCGGTGCCTGCCGACATTGTGCAGCAGGGGCATCTCTACCGACTGAGCATGTATGCAGGTCTGTATTTGCTGATTTTCGCCATGGCCTACAGTGCCTACAGTACGGTCACACAGCAGAAGTTTGCGCGCTGATCGGCGCAGTAGACAGGCCCGCGCAAGCGGGCCTTTTTGTTTTTGCCGGCGGGTGGCGACTGCTGAAGGTGTGTACCAGACTTCCTGATGACGGCTTCATGGTTAAAAGCTCCTCGTTGCCTTGAGCCTCATGACATTGGCTATCATCAGGTGATACTCTTGAGCGGACATGAAGACCCTGGTATCAGCACGCTGCTGGACCTGCATGATCAGATCATTGATCAGGGTGGCGGGTACTGGATCAAGATCGAAGCCTGGCGGGTGAGGGCGTCGGTGGACATGCCGCATGGCATCCGCTACTCGCTGACGCTGCATGAGCCCTATGGCGGACGCATTCTGGGCTATGACAACGCGCATGCGGTCAAGCCGCCCGGCAGGTTCAGGTTTTCAGGAATCCGCATGCCCTATGACCACAGGCATAGGCATGTCAGCGACAAGGGTGTGCCCTATGCCTTTCAGGATGCCCACCAGCTGCTAAGCGACTTCTTCACCGAAGTAGACCGTGTGTTGCAGGAGACTCGATCCTCATGAAAGCCGTCGTGATTGGCATTCTGCCGCAAGAGCGCATTCGCGAGCGCATGCTGGCCATCGCCAGGGGCGAGTACAAACCTAAGGCTGGTGAGCCGAAGATCTGGTTCACGTCCATGCGCTCGCTGGCCGAGGTGTTGAGCGACGAGAATCGTGCGTTGCTGAAGATCATTCAGGAGGCCAGGCCGGAGTCCATCGCGTCGCTGGCCGAGATCACGGGTCGCAAGCCCGGCAACCTGTCGCGCACGCTCAAGACCATGTCGAACTATGGTTTTGTGGAGATGCGGCGCGAGAGCCGCCAGGTGAGGCCAATCGCCAAGGCGACAGCGTTCAGGATCGTGGCCTGAAAAATGGCATGGCTCATGAGCAAGCCCTTGCGGGAGTGAGGCAGAAGCAGTCAGCATCAGCCAGGACTTGCCGTCACGGAGCTGCCCATGACCACCTTCAGCACATCCCGCGAAATTCCGGCCAGCGTTGAGCAGGTCTTTGCCGCCATCAGCCATCCTGAGCGTCTGGCGCGCTGGTGGGGGCCTGCCGGATTCACCAACACCTTCAACATCTGCGAGTTCAAGCCGGGCGGGCGCTGGTCCTTCGTCATGCACGGGCCGGATGGCACGAACTACGCCAACGAGAACGTGTTCACGGAAGTCGAGGCGCCGACCAGGGTCGTTGTTCAGCACATTCCTGAGCCGCGGTTTCACCTGACCATAACCCTGACACCATCGGCAGCGGGCACGCTGCTACACTGGGAGCAGGTGCTCGAGAGCGCCGAGATCGCGGGTCGCATTGCGCACATCATCGTGCCCGCCAACGAGCAGAACCTGGATCGCCTGACGGCCGAGGTTTTGCGCCTGCCTGCCTGATCTGAGCTCGCATCCTTCTGTTCCAGATTGGAGCCAGTTCCTGGCGAAACTCGTCTATCGCAGCCATATTCCTGTTGAGGTCAGAATTTAATATATACCACTTAGTGATACGCTTATGGATGAGCGACGTGTTTTCAAAACACGCTACTTCGCCCGCTGGATGCGGAAGACAGATCTGAGCGATACCGCTCTGTGCTGGGCGGTCCAGGAGATGGCGGCAGGCTTGATCGATGCCGATCTCGGTGGGCATGTGCTCAAGAAGCGCGTCGGTTTGCCGCACCGAGGCAAGCGTGGGGCGTTGAGGACGCTGGTGGCGAGCCGTCGTGAAGGGCGCTGGTTCTTTCTGTACGGCTTCGAGAAACAGGAGCAGGCGAATATCTCGCACAGGGAGCTGGATGCGCTGCAAGCCATCGCGCATGACCTGTTGGGGCTCATGCCCGAGGCGCTGGATGTGGCCGTGAAGCGCGGCGAACTGGAGGAAATTTGTCATGACCACCCGAAGCACGTCTCCGAGTCCGATTCTGGAGGCTATCCATGAGACGGCCCAGGGCCTGCACGAGGCGGGTGTCATCAGCTGGCGTCAGTTTGTTCGCTACGAGGCGTTATGCCTGCCGCCCATCCCGACCTACACAGCGGAGCAGATCCGTTCGTTGCGTCTGCGCTACAGGCTGAGTCAGACCGTGTTCGCCGCCGTGCTCAACACCAGCGTGTCCAGCGTCCGCCAGTGGGAGATAGGTGACAAGCGACCGGGCGGGGCATCGTTGAAACTGCTCAACCTGCTGGAGCGCAAGGGTCTGGAGGCGTTGATCTAGGCCGGAGCAGGTCGCATGATCAATGGCCTGACACAGGAGCCCCACCATGACCCAACGCACCGGCCGCTGTCTCTGCGGAGCCGTCACTTTCACTCTCGCCACCGACCCGCTGGCCGTGCGCATCTGCTGGTGCCGCGACTGTCAGCATGTGGCCGCCAATGGCACGGTCAACATGATGGTGCCGGCCGAGGCGCTGACGGTGTCCGGCGAGGTTGCCGAGTACGTCATGACCGCCGACAGCGGCAACCAGCTCCGGCGCCAGTTCTGCCCGAACTGCGGTACGCATCTGTTCGGCATCTCGTCCGGGCGGCCGCAGTTCCGCGTGGTGCGCGTGGGCAATCTCGATGACCCGTCGTCGGTGACGCCGACCACGAATATCTGGACCGACAGCGCGCCGGCCTGGGCCTGTCTGGATCCGGCGCTGGAGCGCGTGTCGGGGCAGCCGGTGCCGCCGGCACGCAGCCCGTCCTGACATGGCCATTGAGGCAGGAGGAGACATGGATACGCCACAGTTGCAGGGACGGGTTCTGCGCCTGCAGACCGGGCAGGCCCTGCCGTTCGCGCGCGAGCAGGTGAGCGCGATCAACAAGTCGCAGGTCGAGCGCGTGGAGGTCAGCACCATCGGCTTCGATGGTGACGAGCAGGCCGATCAGTTCTTCCACGGCGGCCAGTTGCAGGCGGTGCATCAGATGCCGCTGCGGGCCTACGCGCTCATCGCGCAGGCCTTTCCCGGCGTGGCGCTCCATGAGGGCATGCTGGGCGAGAACCTGATCGTCTCGGGCATGCACGAGGCCACGGTATGCATAGGCGATGTCTTCGGCATCAATGGCGTGCAGCTGCGGGTCACGCGTCCGCGCCGTCCGTGCTGGAAGATCGATTCGCAGCTGAACCGGAGTGGCGTCGCGAAGTTCCTGCAGGAGCAGGGCTGTGTCGGCTGGTATTACCAGGTGCTGCACACCGGCAGCATCCAGCGTCACGATGACTGTGTGCTGCTGCAGCGGCCGCATGCCTTCGCGACACTGACGCGACTCTGGGAAATCTACAACGATGCCAGCTTCCGCGATCCGGAGGAGATACAGCGCTGGCTGGGCATAGAGGCGCTGGAGCGCAGCTTCAAGGAAGTACTGGGTCAGCGCCTGGGCTCTCGTCCGGGATAGTGAGCTCGCTAGCTGGTGCGCACCATGCTGATCACCTCGAACGGGCAGGCCACATGACACTTGGCGCAGCCCGTGCAGCCATCAGCGTCATGCAGCACCGCGCTCTTCCTGCCCCAGCCGTTGGGCTGCTCGGTCTCCAGCCACAGCACATGCGGCGGGCAGGCGGCGACACAGCGTCCGCAGCCGGTGCAGCGGTCGCTGTCGATCTCGGGCAGGGCGAGAGGGCGCATGGTCATCATCGTTGGCTGGCATGACATCAGGTTAGGGTATTAGAGTCGGCTTTGCAGGTCCGATTGCAAATCCAACGGCATGGGGGATGCGTCATGACTACTGGTACGGTTCGTTTTCATCGCGTTCTGACGGCGCCTCCTGAGCGGGTGTATCGCGCCTTTCTCGATCCCGATGCCCTGGCCAAGTGGCTGCCGCCGCACGGTTTCACCGGCAAGGTGCATCACATGGATGCCAGGGTGGGCGGCAACTACAGCATGTCCTTCACCAACCTCACCAACGGGCAGAGCCACTCCTTTGGTGGCGAGTATCTCGAGCTGGTCGCCAACGAGCGGATTCGCTACACCGATCAGTTCGACGATCCCAACCTGCCCGGCGTCATGGAGACTATCGTGACGCTCAGGGCAGTGTCTTGCGGTACCGAGCTGAACATCGTGCAGGAGGGGATTCCGGAGGTCATTCCTCTGGAGGCGTGCTACCTCGGATGGCAGCAGTCGCTGTCGCTGCTGACCAGCCTGGTCGAGCCGGAGATCCGGGAGTAGGGCTGGCGCAAACGTGCTTCAGCTTGTCGCCGAAGGTGCCATGCCTGGCGCCCTGAGGATGTATGCGGCGATGGCTTCACGGGTCTCGAAAGAGGGCGATGTTGCTCCTGCGTCCATGCGCTTGTGCAGTATGCGCACGACCTCGATTCTGGAGGACCGACCACTACGGTAGAAAATCAGGTGGCTTCCCTGCGGGAACTTTCGATAGCCTGGTGCGATGTCATCGCATGCGGCGCCCAGCTCCGGGTTTTCGCCCAAGGCATGAAACGTGGCGTCAATCTGCGCCAGGTAGCGGTTGCGCCTCTCAACTCCCCACTGTCGCTCGCTGAAGCGGGCGATCTGCCGGAGGTCATCCAGTGCAGTCCGGGTGAGCGCGAAAGGCTTCATGCGTTCAGGTGTCCAGTTCGTTGATCAGGGCATCCAGACTGTATTCCGCCAGATCGCTGCGCTCTCCCTCAGCCAGCAGGGTGCGCAGAGCCTGGCGCTTCACTTCGCTGTCCTCCAGCAGGCGCAGGCCGGCGCGAACGACTTCGCTGGCCGAGCCGTAACGACCTTGCTCGATCTGGCTGGAGATGAAGCCTTCGAAGTGGGTGCCGAGGCTGATGCTGGTGTTCTTGGCCATTTTCATGCTCTTTATACCAATGGTTACCTGATATTGGTATTCGTGAGGTGTGCAGTCAAGTCGGTCGCGCAGGCCTTCAGTACATCAATGTAGTCCAGCCTATGCCCACCTGCTAACCTCCGCGCCCATGCGCCTCTCCGATCTCCATCAACGCCTCGCCGACCTCGGTGCCCGTCCCGTTCACCGGGATGCGGTGATTCGCGCCTGGGTGCAGGGCAGGGCGCTGGATGCTGGTACGCGCCGTCAGCCTTCCGAGCATGTGCTGCCGCTGTCGCTGCGCGAGGGCCTGCCGCAGCTGAGCGCGGATCTCGATGCGCTGGCGCGCGTGCGCAGCGAGCACCCGGGTGCGGATGGTTCGGCGCGCCTGCTGGTGGACATCCCCGATGGCCAGATGGTCGAAACCGTGCTGCTGCCGCGTGATGGCGTCTGCGTGTCGTCGCAGGTCGGTTGCGCGGTGGCCTGCCGCTTCTGCATGACCGGCAAGAGCGGTCTGCTGCGTCAGGTCAGCAGCCTGGAGATCGTCGCGCAGGTGGTGCAGGCGCGACGCCGGCGACCGGTGAAGAAGGTTGTCTTCATGGGCATGGGCGAGCCGGCGCACAACCTCGACAACGTGCTCGAGGCCATCGACATCCTCGGCACCGATGGTGGCATCGGCCACAAGAATCTGGTGTTTTCCACGGTCGGCGACATGCGTGTGTTCGAGCGCCTGCCCGAGCTGCGCGTGAAGCCGGCGCTGGCGTTGTCGCTGCACACCACCAAAGCCGATCTGCGCGAGCATCTGCTGCCCAAAGCGCCGAAGATCGCGCCGGATGACCTGATGGCGCTGGGCGAGGCCTATGCCCGCCGCGTCGGTTATCCCATTCAGGTGCAGTGGACGCTGCTCAAGGGCATAAACGACGGCCAGGACGAGCTCGACGCCATCCCGCGCCTGTTCGCGGGCAAGTACGCGGTGCTCAATCTCATCCCCTTCAACAGCCTGGAGGGCGACGACTACACGCGTCCCGACGGCGAGCGCATCGTCGAGATGGTGCGCTACCTGAGCAGTCGCGGCGTGCTGACCAAGGTGCGCAACAGCGCCGGGCAGGATGTCGAAGGCGGCTGCGGCCAGCTGCGCGCGCGAGCGCAGAAACAGGTGCGGGCGGTGGATGCCGGGCTGGTGAATGTGACCCGCTTGCGGCAACCTGTGGGCTGATCCGCCTGAGGAAAGCCCATGTCCGTGACCCTGTCCGCTGCCGAATCCCCGGCCCATGACCGGCTGACCAGCCTGCTTGATGCTCGCCGCGACCTGCTCGGTCGTGACCATGATGGCTATGCCAATCACTGCCATCGCGTGCTGACCTTCTGTCTGGCACTGCGACCCGCGTGCACGGACGAGGAGCAGGAGAAGATCGCCATCGCGGTCTGCTTCCATGATCTCGGGCTGTGGTCCGACAACACCCTCGATTACCTGCCGCCGTCGGCGGAGCTGGCGGCCGTGTATCTGCGCGAGACCGGTCGCGAGGATTGGGTCGAGGAGGTCTGCCTGATGGTGACCGAGCACCACAAGGCCCGGGCGGTGAGCGACGCCCGCTATCCGCTGGTGGAGCTGTTCCGCCAGGCCGATCTAGTCGATTTCTCGCTGGGCGCGTTCACCGCCGGCCTGCCGCGCGATGTGATCTCTGCCGCCAAGGCGCGTTACCCCAATGCCGGCTTCCACGCCATGCTGATGCGCCGCAGCGCGGGCTGGCTGCTGCGGCATCCGCTTAATCCGCTGCCTATG
This sequence comes from Perlucidibaca sp., assembly GCA_023265995.1. GTDB lineage: Bacteria > Pseudomonadota > Gammaproteobacteria > Pseudomonadales > Moraxellaceae > Perlucidibaca. The sequence goes on along the minus strand of JAHFSA010000002.1, from coordinate 309,979 downwards.
ATGAAGTGGTGAGGGCGGGGCGTTTTCGATTGGCGAAGTTGCCGGAGCTGATCCATACCTTCAGGTAATCATCATTGCCTGGGGTGCGCCATTGGCGTACATTCAATATGCTCTTCATTGAAACGCCGGTGTTCACGCGCGTTGTCCGCGAGCTGTTGGAAGATGACAGCTGCTGAGCGCAGGGCGCTCAAGCAGATTGTCGAGAACTGGAGGTGAGCGCCTTGAGCAAGCTCTTCAATGACCTGATGACCAGTGTGCAGCAGATGGATGAAGTCGTCCGTGGCGAGCGTCAGCCTGAGCGCCAGTTCACCGTGGATGCGCTCAAGGTCAGGGAGATTCGTCTTGCCACCGGTCTGACCCAGGCGCGTTTTGCCAATGCCATTGATGTGCAGGTCGCCACGTTGCGTAATTGGGAGCAGGGCCGTCGTGTGCCTGCCGGGCCGGCCAGAGCCTTGCTGCGGGCGATCAGGAACGACCCCCGGCATGTGCTTCAGGCGCTTTCCTGCGAGTCGAGTGCATCAGACTCACTGGTCGATATTCATACCTGATGGAGTCGCGATGACCGTATCTGGCAGCTGGTTCTACTGGGCGCTGTTGTCGGCCTGCTTTGCCGCGCTGACGGCGATCTTCGCCAAGATCGGCATACGCGATGTCGACTCCGACTATGCCACCCTGATTCGCACCATCATCATCGTTTTCGTGCTTGCCGCCTTCGTCGGCCTTGCCGGCAAGTGGAGCGATCCGCGCACGCTGTCATCGCGGACGCTGCTGTTCCTGTCATTGTCGGCGCTGGCCACCGGTGCATCCTGGGTCTGTTATTTCCGTGCCTTGCAGATCGGCCAGGCTTCGCAGGTGGCTCCTGTCGACAAGTTCAGTCTGGTGCTGGTAGCCGTCTTCGCCGTGCTCTTCCTGGGCGAACGCCCGGCACCGCGCGAGTGGCTGGGCATAGGTCTGGTGGCTGTCGGTGTGCTGGTGCTGGCCATCAGGCGCTAGCTCGTTCGAGAGCCGCGTCGGGAGACAGATTCATGAACTTCACCGCGACCGCGCTGCTGCTGTTCCTCGTGCTCGATCCCCTGGGCAATGTCCCGCTTTATCTGTCGCAGTTGCGAGCCCTGCCGGAACGGCGACGACTGCGTGTCGCCATGCGCGAGCTGGGCATAGCCTATCTGGTGCTGGTGTTTTTCTTCTTCGCCGGTGCCGGCTTCATGAGAATGCTGGCCCTGGACATGGCGGCGATGAGGATTGCCGGTGGCGTGGTGCTGTTCCTGATCGCGCTGAGGATGGTTTTTCCCATGCCCGATGCGGCGTCCGACATGGCGGTGCATGGCGAGCCCCTGGTCGTGCCGCTGGCGGTGCCCGCCGTGGCTGGTCCGGGCGCCCTGAGCGTGGTTCTGCTGCTGCGCGAGGTCTATCCGGATGCGACGTTCATGCTGTTCTGCGCGCTGTCCGCCGCCTGGCTGGTCAGCGCCGTCATCCTCGCGGCTGCCCCCTTGCTGCAGCGTCTGTTGCGCGACGCAGGTCTGGTGGCCATGGAGCGGCTGATGGGCCTGGTGCTGGTGGTCATGTCGGTGCAGATGTTTCTTGATGCCCTGCGCGCCCTTGGCGCTATCCCTGCCGTGCACTGACCCGGGCTGTCAGCGCCGGTTCCAGAAGCGCTCCATTTCGAGATACGTGAACGATGCTGACCAGGTGATCATGACGAAGCCGGTCAGGGCTTCGGTACCCAGCATGAAGCGCAGCGCCCCGCGTGGTGCCAGGTCACCGTAGCCGACAGTGGTGAAGGTCGAGGCCGAGAGATAGATCACGTCGAACAGATGCGGGTGATGTTCTCCGGATATCGAGCCGGCATCCGGCAGCTGCAGCAGCAACCATTCTGCCAGTCCGAATATCCAGATTTCCGTGACATGCAGGCAGAGCACGCCAGCAATGACGATGACGACCTTGAAGCGTGCCGGTGTGCTCAGACGCGGCAGATTGCGACTGGTGAAAAGCAGGCCTTCGTAGTGCACGAGGACAGCGAGGCTGACGACGAGGAAGGTGGTGGCAACGACGATGCCGTTGACCCACCAGTTGTTGTAAAGCGCGGTCATCATGTGATGGCGGAGGTCCGATCAGTTCTTCATGCTGGCCGCCTGGATGGCGGTGAGTGCGATGGTGAAGACAATATCATCCACCAGCGCGCCGCGCGAAAGATCGTTCACCGGCTTGCGCAGACCCTGCAGCATGGGGCCGACGCTGAGGCAGTCGGCGCTGCGCTGCACGGCCTTGTAGGTGGTGTTGCCGGTGTTGAGGTCGGGGAACACGAATACGGTGGCACGGCCGGCGACCTGACTGTTCGGGGCTTTCTGGCGTCCGACCTCGGCGACCGAGGCGGCGTCGTACTGCAGCGGGCCATCGAGCAGCAGCTCCGGTTGCGCAACGTGGGCCAGGCGGGTGGCTTCGCGCACCTTCTCGACTTCCTCACCGCTGCCGGAGTCGCCGGTCGAGTAGCTGAGCATGGCGACGCGCGGCGGGATGCCGAAGGCGGTGGCGGAGGCTGCGCTTTGCAGGGCGATCTCGGCCAGCTCCGGTGCCGTCGGGTCCGGGTTCACCGCACAGTCGCCGTAGACCACGACCTGGTCCGGCAGCAGCATGAAGAACACCGACGACACCAGCTTGTAGCCGGGTGCGGTCTTGATCAGCTGCAGAGCAGGGCGGATGGTGTTGGCGGTGGTGTGGATGGCGCCGGAGACGAGGCCGTCGACCTCATCCAGCGCCAGCATCATGGTGCCCAGCACCACCGTGTCTTCGAGCTGGGCGCTGGCCATGGGCGCGTTCAGGCCCTTGCCCTTGCGCAGTTCGACCATGGGCTCGACATAGCGTTCGCGGATCAGCTCGGGATCGAGGATCTCCAGGTCCGGCGGCAGCACGATACCCTGCACGCGTGCCACCTCATGCACTGTCTCCGGCTTGGCCAGCAGCACGCAGCGCGCGATGCCACGCGTCTGGCAGATGGCGGCGGCCTGCACCGTGCGCGGTTCGCTGCCCTCGGGCAGCACGATGCGCTTGTTGGCGGCCTGGGCCTGCTTCACCAGCTGGTAGCGGAACGCGGCCGGGGTCAGGCGTATCTCGTGCGGCGTGCCGCACTGCGCCAGCAGCCATTCGTGATCGATGTGACCGGCGACAAAGTCGGTGACCTTCTCGGCACGCTCGCGGTCATCAAGCGGGATCTCGTTGTTGAGACGGTCGAGCGCGCCGATGGTGCCGTGCGAGCCGCTGGCAATGGTGAGCACCGGCAGGCCGCCCTGCAGGGCGTTGCGGCAGAGTTCGAGGATGCGCGGATCAGGCTGGAAGTCGCTGCACAGCAGCATGCCGGCGAGCGGCACGCCGTTCATGGCGGCCAGGCAGGTGGCGAGGATGATGTCATCGCGGTCGCCGGGAGTGACCACAAGCACGCCGGGCTTGAGCAACTGCACGGTGTTGGGCATGGCGCGCGCACACAGGACGACCTTCTGCACACGACGTTGCTCGTAGTCGCCGGCATTGAGCACGGTGGCGCCGAGCAGCTCGGCGACATCGCGGGTGCGCGGGGCGTTGAGGTCATCCTGCCAGGGGATGCTGCCGAGCAGGCGGAAACGGTCACCGCTGAACAACGGGGTTGCGCGCAGGGCCTGGGCATAGTCGTCGCTGACGACCTTGTTGACCACGGCGCCGACGATACTGGCCTGGCGCGGGCCGCCGAATTGCTGCAGATGCAGTTCTATGCGGTCGGCGAGCGCCTGCGGTGTCTCGTTGTCGGGCGCGGTGACGAGGATGGCATCGGCATTCAGGCTCTTGGCCAGCGCGACATTGATCTTGGCGGCATAGCTGGCCTGGCGGGTCGGCACCATGCCCTCGATGATCACCACGTCCTTGTCGACGCTGGCGAGATGGTGGAGGTTGATGATTTCCTCCAGCAGGTCATCGAGATGATCGTCGCCGAGCAGATGCTCGACATGGGCCAGTGACAGCGGTTCGGGCGCGGTGATGCCGTGCGTGCTGGCGATCAGGCCGGTGGAGCGTTCGGGGCCGTCATCGTCGCGGTGATGCTGAGCGATGGGCTTGCAGAAGCCGACCTTGAGGCCGGCGCGGGCGAGCGCGCGCACCAGCCCGAGGCTGGTCGAGGTCAGACCGACACCGAAGCCGGTCGGCGCGAGCAGAAAGGTATGCATGTCGGTTCCTCAGAGCACGGGGTCAAGCAGGGCGAGCGTATCGAGCGCGATCTGCCGTTCTTCGTTGGTGGGCACGACCAGGATGCGCGGATGGCCGGCAGCATGGATGGCGCCGGACTGGCCGCGCACGCAGGCGGCATTGGCCTCGTGGTCGATGACGAGACCGAGCAGGCCGAGGCTGGCCACGGTCTTGCTGCGGATCAGCGCCGAGTTTTCGCCTATGCCGCCGGTGAAGATCAGGCCGTCCAGGCGCGGCAGCGCGCAGCTCATGGCCGCCAGTGACTTGGCCAGACGGTAGCAGAAGACCTCTATGGCCAGGGTGGCGCCGGCATGGCCCTGATCACGCGCCTGTTCCAGGCTGCGCATGTCGTTGGAGAGGCCGCCGGAGAGTGCCAGCAGGCCACTTTCCTTGTTCAGCATGGCGTCGATCTTGTCCAGGCTCCAGCCCAGGGTGCGCGCCAGATGGCCATGCAGATTGGGATCGACATCGCCGCTGCGGGTGCCCATGACCAGCCCCTCCAGCGGGGTCAGGCCCATGCTGGTGTCCTGGCTCTGGCCGTTGACGATGGCGCAGGTCGAGGCGCCGTTGCCGAGGTGGGCGCAGAGCCAGCTGCTGTCGCCTGTCGCCAGCCCGGCCATGTCGGCCGCGCGGTGGCTGACATAGCGATGACTGGTGCCGTGGAAGCCGTAGCGGCGCACGCCATGGTCGCGGTAGAGCGCTTCCGGCAGGGCATAGCGATAGGCATGCGCCGGCAGCGTCTGATGGAAGGCGGTGTCGAACACGGCCACCTGCGGCAGCTCCGGGAACACCGCCATGGCGGCTTCGATGCCGAGCAGGTTGGCGGGGTTGTGCAGGGGCGCCAGCGGTGTCGTCGCGCGTATCGCGGCCAGGGTGTCGGCGCCGATCAGGCCGGCGGCGGTGAAGTGCTCGCCACCATGCACGACGCGATGCCCGATGCCGTGCAGGCTGCCGTCGGCGGCCTGCTCGACCAGCGGCAGCAGGGCGGCGAGGGCGGCGCGATGGTCACTGCCGGCGATGGCCTGTTCATGGCGCTGGTTGTCGTGCTGCCAGCGCAGGATGGCGTCGGCGCTGCCGAGGCGCTCGGCCAGTCCGTGCAGGGGAAAGTCCGCGCGGCTTTCGCCGACCAGCGCGAACTTGATGGATGAGCTGCCGCAGTTGATGACCAGAACATTCCGTGTCGACATGTGTCGCTACCCTGCCTGTTTGCCGTGCCTGTTTTTGTTGGCGCCATGAAACCTGCTGGCGAGGCGTGTTGTCAAAGCAACCCGGATCAAACGCGGCAAATGCCTTCCGACCGGCAGCCGTGGCCCTGGCGCTGCGCCCGGAAAGCAGAAAGCCCGCGCGAGGCGGGCTTTCCGTCGACAGAGCCGGGGCTCAGTGCAGCGACTTGCCACCCTTGAGCAGATGGTTCATCTCGCCATAGGCACCGAACAGCTTCTCGCGCCATTCGGTGACCAGCGCCTTGGTGTCGTGGTCGTTCGGGTGGAAGCCCGGACGGAAGAAGTCGAGGAACTTCGGGGCCAGACGGGTCATGCGACCCTGGCGACCGAACAGCGACTTGAAGCCACGCCAGTTGTTGCGCACGTCGAGCAGCTTGCCGTCGGCATGCAGCAGGCGGGCGGTGGCATAGGCCATGACAGCGCCGAGCACGGCGGTGGTGATGACCATGGTGCCGGCGCGCACGGCGTAGCTGCCGCCGGTCTGTTCGTAGACATCCCAGGCCACGGCCTTGTGTTCGGTCTCTTCCAGCGCGTGCCACATCCACAGCGGCTTGATGTCTTCGGCGATGGCCGCGTTGTGGTCATCCTCGACCAGCAGCTGCTCGCCCATCAGCGCGGTGAAGTGCTCCAGGCAGATGGTGGCGGCCAGGCTCAGGCGCGGATGGATCCTGGCGGCGGTGTCGAGCAGCAGCTTGAGCTGGCCCTCGATTTCGGCGGCCGGCAGGTTCTTGGCGTTGATGAAGCCGTTCAGCACCTGGTGGCCTTGCGTGTGCAGGGCTTCCTGGCCGATGAAACCGGCGATGCCGGCCTTCAGGTCATCATCCGTGATCTGGTCACGGTAGTGACGCACGGCGTTGACGAAGAACTGCTCGCCTTCCGGCAGCAGGATGGAGAAGGCCGACCAGTAGTAGGTCAGGAACGGGTCGTTGCCGTACCAGTAACCGGCCTTGGAGTCTTCGAGGTTCATGGCGACACGGCGCGGCGGAATGCCGACGCGGGCGCCGAGCGGCTGGCGGGAAGCGGCAGACTGGGAAGAAGTCGTCTCGACAGCGGTATTAACGGAATTCATCTCGCCCCTCCGGAAAATGTCATATCGGGCAGGACGAAATGTGCGCGTGACCGGGCGTTCGCGGCAGGTCATGTCGGGACAATTTCTTGTCATAACGTGCCATCGTGCGATGTCACGTTATGACAAGGGAGGGGATTTTCTGCCCGTCAGCGTCAGCAGAGGAGCTTCTGGACTATGCCTGATATGCCGCCGAGGCAGATAAGGATGACCAGAATGCTGCTCAGACGCTCCATGGCCTGGTTCGGGAAGAGCAGCGGCAGAATGGCTACCGTCAGAATGGCCATGAAGATGTATTGCGTGCACATGGTTCTTGTCCTCGTCAGCGGATCTGTCGGAAAGGGCCCGGCAGGCAGCGTGGCTGCTGCCGGATCCTGATCATACCGTGCCGCGGATGAAATGCCCGATTTCGTCGAGCGCCTGATCGGCGGTGGCGATGAGGGCATTGAACATCTGGAAGTTGTGCCACATGCCGCCATAGATGTGGCAATTCACCTCGACGCCGGCAAGGCGGGCGCGTTCGCTGAACTGCAGGGCGTCATCGAGCAGGATTTCTTCGCTGCCGGCCTGCACCAGCATCGGTGGCAGACCGTGCAGGTCGGCGAACAGCGGTGACACGCGCGCATCGTTCTCGGCAATGTCGCCGCGATAGCCGTCGCCGCCACGGCGCAGCGCATGCGCGGTCACCATGGGGTCGCGACGCGCGTTGGCGGCCACCGAGGGCAGGCTGAGGGTGAGGTCGAGATAGGGCGAGATCATCACCAGGCCGGCTGGCAGCGGCAGGCCGCGATCACGCAGGGCGACGGCCAGCGAGAGGATATGGGCGCAGCCGCCGGAGTCGCCGCCAAGCACGATCTGGTTCGCATGCCAGCCTTCGTCGAGCAGGGCCTGGTAGCAGACCAGGCCATCATGCAGCGCGGCCGGATAGGGGTGCTCGGGCGCGAGACGGTAGTTGAGCATGTAGACGCGGGCATGGCTGCGCACTGCCAGTTCGGTGCCGAGCGCGCGATGGGTGCGTGCCGAGCCGGCGAAGAAGGCGCCGCCATGGAAGTGCAGCAGCACGCGGTCGACCTTGCCCTTGGGCGTGATGCGTTCGGCCGAGACGCCGGCGAGCGAGACCTTTTCGACGATGGCATCGGCACGCGGCCGGAACAGCAGGGAGCCGCCCTCCATGGCCCGGCGCAGCACGGATTCCGGCAGCGGCAGCAGGCTGGGCAGCTTGAAGCTGGTGCGCAGGGCGGTCTTGACGATGGTGCGGGCGATCACGGGGGGCAGCTTCATGCGCTTTTCTCTTTCTTGGCGGCCTTGCCGGTGCTGGCGAGGCGGTTGATGCGTTGTTCATAACCGGCATGAGCCGTGTGATCAAGCTGGCTGAGGATGCGGTCATCGCCGAGCAGGCGGCGACCGCGCTCCTGCAGCCAGGCCGGAATCAGCGTGTAGGCACTGTGCGCGATCTGCAGATAGTCCGGCACCGCCACCATCAGGCGCGGCTTCAGCAGCGCGCCGACCACAGCCTCGGCGACCTGTTGCGGGGTCACGGCGGGAATGCCGCGGCCGGCATTGTCGGTGCCCGAGGCCAGCTCGGTCAGCACCTTGGACGGCATGATGCAGGTGAAGTGCACGCCGGTATCGCGGTATTCGGCGGCGACTGCTTCGGTCATGCCGACCACGGCGTGCTTGGTGCCGGTGTAGATGGCCGAGCCCGGGATGGCGAAGCGCCCGGCCAGCGAGGAAATGTTGACGATGTGGCCGCTGCGACGCGCGAGCAGGCCGGGCAGGGCGAGCTGCATGCCGTGGATGACGCCGCGGAAATTGATGTCGATCTGGGCATCGGCCAGGGCCGGCGATTCATCGAGGAAATAGCCCATGGGCATGATGCCGGCGTTGTTGATCAGGCCGTCGAGCGTGCCCAGCGAGGCTTCGGTATCGGCCAGGAAGGCCGCGAAGGAGTCACGATCGCGGACATCCAGGCGTTCGGCATGGGCGCCGATGCGGATGGCCTCGCGCCGGGCCAGGTCGAGATCGATGTCGCCGATGCTGACGCGGGCGCCGCGTGCGATCAGGGCTTCGGCAATGGCCAGACCGATGCCGCGACCGCCGCCGGTGACAGCGATGACCTTGCCCTGCAGGGACGTGTTCTGATGCTTTGCCATGTCGTGTCTCCCGGCTCAGGCCGTCTGTTTGCTGGTGAGGTATTCGTCGAGGTTGAAGCGGCTGAGCTGGCGCCGCATCTCCAGCGTGCTCCATGGCCATACCGTGCTGTTGCGACCGTTGCTGTCGATGAAGTAGCTGGTGCAGCCGCCGCTGTTCCAGACCGTGTCCTTGAGCGCGGCCTGAACGCGCGCGTTGAAGTCGGAGATGCGCGTCGGGTTGGCCTCGATGGTGGTAATGCCCTGGGCGCGAGCCTGCTTGAGGGCATCGATGATGTAGGCGAGCTGGGCCTCGATGATGAGGAAGGCCGAGGAGCTGACCGCGATGTTGGGGCCGAACATCAGGAAGCCGTTGGGGCAGCCGGCGACCATGGTGCCCATGTAGCCTTCCGGGCTGCCCTGCCAGACCTCGGCCATGCTGCGGCCGTCGCGACCATGCACACGCTTGGCGATGGGCGGTTCGGCGATTTCGAAGCCGGTGCCGAGGATGATGACATCGACTTCGCGGCTGCTGCCGTCGGTGGCGATCAGGGTCTTGCCGCGGACTTCGCGCAGGCCGCTGGCGACGACCTCGACATTGGCCTGTGCCAGCGCCGGATACCAGTCGTTGGATTGCAGCACGCGCTTGCAGCCGATGACGTAGTTCGGGGTGAGCTTGCGGCGCAACTCGGGATCCTTGACGCCACGACGGATGTTGAACAACGCCAGGCGCTGGAACTGTTTCATGGCCGCCACGCTCTGCATGCCGCCGTTGAGCGTCTCGAAAATGCCGAAGACGGCGCCGCGCATGGCCAGCTGGGTCAGCGGCAGGTGCTTGAACAGGCGCTGCACCAGCGCTGGCAGATTCTGATCCATCTTCGGCAGCACCCAGTGCGGAGTGCGCTGGAACACGGTCAGTTTGTCGACCAGGGGCTGGATCTCGGGCACGAACTGGATTGCCGATGCGCCGGTGCCGATCACCGCCACGCGTTTGCCGCGCAGATCGAGGTCATGACGCCAGCGTGCCGAGTGGAAGATTTCGCCGCTGAACTCCTTGAGGCCGGGCACGTCCGGATAGACCGGCTCGTGCATGGGGCCGCAGGCCATGATGGCGAAGCGGGCGCGGAACTCGCCGGCCGTGGTCTGGATGATCCAGCAGCCGTCGGCATCGCTCCAGGAGCTGCTCAGCGCTTCATGGTGGAAGCGCACATGCGGCAGTACGCCATGTTGTTCGGCGGTGGATTGCAGATAGCGCTTGATCTCGGCCTGGCCGGCGAAGACACGGCTCCAGGACGGATTGGGCGCGAACGAGTAGGAGTAGAGCGCCGACGGCACGTCGCAGGCGCAGCCGGGGTAGGTGTTCTCGCGCCAGACGCCGCCCAGTTCGCCGGCCTTTTCCAGCAGCACGAAATCGGTGATGCCGGCTTCGCGCAGCTTGATGGCGGCGCCGAGTCCGGCAAAGCCGCCGCCGAGCACGATGACTTCATGCATGCGGGTGGAAGAGGAGGAGTTGCTGTTGGTCATGATGCTGCCTCCGGCCGTGTGGTGAGCAGTTGTGACTGATCGGCCATTTACGGAACAGATTGTCATTATTGGAATTGAGTGTCAAGTTATGCCGTGATCGTCATTTCCTTTCCGGTCGGATACCATGATGACCATGAGCGAAGAACAGACCCTGTCCCGTGCCGAACGCAACCGCCTGCAACTGCGCGCGGATATCGTCGAGGCCGCCTTCATCGAGTTTTCCGAGCGCGGCTATCACCAGACTGCCATCGCCGATATCGCCAGGCGCCTGGGCATAGGCCACGGCACGTTCTATCGCTATTTCGAGAACAAGCGCGACATCCTCGAGCACGTCATCACCGACACCATGCGCAAGCTCACCGAGCTGCTCGCCGGCGAGAACGCGCCGACGGCGGTGACCAATCTGGAGGATTACCGCGAGCAGTGCCGCCGCATCTCGGCGCGCTTTCGCGAGTTCGCACGTGGCAACCCCGGAGCCTTGCGACTGATGCTGCTCGAGGCCACCTCGATCGACCCCGAGATGACGCAGCGCATCCTCAATCTGGTCACCATGAGCGGGCTGATGACGGCCAGCTATCTGGCCAACGGCGTGCAGCGCGGCTTCTTCCGCGCTGATCTCGATACCGAAATGACCGGCCACGCCATCATCGGCATGATCATGGCGGGTGTGATGCGCTTCCTGTCGCAGCCGGACGATGCCGCCGCGCTGGAGCGTTATGGCGAGGCCATCGTGAGTCTGCTGGTCGCCGGCATGGCGGCGGGCACCGTCTGAGCAGGTAGCGGACGCTCGCTCCTGCTCTCTCAGCGGCTGAGCGCCTCGCGCCACAGCGCCAGCTTGCGCTCGTAGGGCATGCCGGCGTGGGCGGGACTGGTGGAGGGCAGGCGCAGCAGGGTCAGTCCGGTCGCCAAACCATTGGCGTCGAGTCCGGGCAGGACGTTGCGCCGGAAGCTCTGTTCGGCGGTGGCGCCATTGAAGACGATCCGCTCGATGTGGCGGTGGCCCGCGAGAAATCCCGCAAAATCATTCGCCAGCATGGAGTCCGGGACGATGTCGGCATCCAGGCTGCCCGGCCGCTCGCAGCTTTGCAGCACATCCCAGAGTGCCAGACCATGCGCACGCAGCCGTTGCAGGCGTTCGGGGTAGGGCAGGTCGGGCGTGGCGCCGGCGATGTCGCCGAGGATGCGCCAGAAGGCGTTGCGCGGGTGGGCGTAGTACTCGCCGGCTGTCAGCGAAGCCACCCCCGGCATGCTGCCGAGGATGAGCACGCGCGCTTGCGGATTCTCCACCGGCGCGAAGCTGCAGACGGTGGTCATAGCCCCCTTTTTCAGAGCGCTTTCCTTCAAAGCGCGCTCCTTCAGAGCACGCGCTCGAAGAACTCGAAGACACGGCGCCAGCTGTCTTCCGAGGCGGCTTCGTCGTACTTGGCGCGCAGCGGGCTGTAGTCGCCGAGCTCGCGGAAGAACACGGTGTCGTGGTTGTTCATGTAGGAGTGACCGCAGCTCGGATAGGTCTTGACGTCATGCTCGACGCCGAGCTTGTCGAGATGCTTCTCCAGGCGCTTGCCGTGCGAGCCCATGACCATGTCCTTGGCGCCCCAGCCGCCCACTACCGGACCGATGCCTTTCAGGGCTTCGGCCTTGGCCGGCACCTGGCCGTAGAACGGCGCCACCACCGAGATCGGAGCCTTGGCGCTGTAGAGCAGGGCGAAGTGCCCGCCCATGCAGAAACCCATCACGCCAACCTTCTGTGCACCCAGCTCGGGCTGCTCCAGCAGCCACAGGCGCGCGGCCTCCAGCTGCTCGAAGGCGAGGCCCTTGCCGGTCTCGTGGGCGAGCAGGGTCTTGGTCACGCACAGCGGCTTGATCGAGCCGTTGTCGTAGAGGTCGGGCACCACGGTCGGGTAGCCGGCATCGGCGAGGCGACCGGCGATGCGGCGGATATCGTCGGTAAGACCGAAGATGTCGTGGATGGCAATGATGGCTGTCTGCTTGTCATTCTGCCGCGCAGGCAGGAACAGCTCGCACTGCATGGCGTGGCCGTTGCTGAGCTGCAGGCTGAAGTGGCGGCTGGCGCTGGTCATGGTCATGTCCTCAGAGCTTGCCGGTGAGGAAGCGGTTGTAGAGATCGGCGCTCTCGGCCGGGCGCTCCAGATGCGGCATGTGGCCGACACCCTTGAAGATGAACACGCGCGAGCCCGGAATCTTGCGCCAGACCGAGGTCATGCTGACATGCAGCAGCTTGTCCTGGTCGCCCCAGACTATCAGTGTCGGCACCTTGATCTTGCCGAGCTGGTTGTCGATGCGCGGGCCCTGGAGCTGGTCGAAGATGTACTGGTGGCGCGGCACGCGGTCGAGGGCTTCGGCGCCGACGGCATCGACGATGAAGCCCGGCACATAGGGCGGCTCGCTCATGGTCATGGCGTAGAACTTGCGGAAGCTTTCGAGGTCCTTGGCGAAGAAGCCGTTCTGGCCGGCATCGATCTGGCGGAACAGTTCGCTCTTGACCGGGCTGCTGACGCCGGCGGCATCCATCAGGGCGATCGAATGGGTCTGCTCGGGGTGGCGCAGGGCGAACTCGGCGGTGATGAAGCCGCCCATGGAGTTGCCGACCATGTCGACCTGGGGATTGCCCAGCGGCAGGGCCTTGAGCAGGGCGCTGAGGCGGTCGGCCTGGACTTCCGGCGTGTAGGCGGCGGTGGGCTTGAAGGTGGAGTCACCGAAGCCGGGCAGGTCGACGGCAATGATGCAGCGCTGTTCGGGCAGCTTGCGCGCCATGCGGAACCAGTGCGCGCCGCGGGCGGTGAAGCCGTGGACCATGACGACGCAGGGATCCTTGCTGTCGAGGTGGCGCGTGAACAGGCGCACGTCATGATCGTCGATGCTGACCTGGCGTGTTTCCAGGCCAGCCAGTCGCTGCTCCAGACCCAGTGCCTGGTCTTCGGCCCAGGCGCCGAACGAGGCATGCGCGGCAGTGTTGAACATCAAGCCGGTCAGCAGCAGACCGGCACCCAGCAGCGATTGCATGCGCATCTTCATCAGACTTCTCCCTCGCGACGGGCCGTGACGGCGCCGACACTTCTGGCGTGGCGTATTGTCAAAGCGTCGAGACTAGCCGAGCGTCAAGGCAGCTGCCAAGCCTTTCCGGCGATGTCGGGGCAAGCCTGGAAGTCAGGGCTGGTTATGCATGTGCTCGTGATCCATGCCGCTCATGTCCATGCCGTCCATGTGATCCATGTCGCTCATGTTCATGTCGTTGTGCTGCATGTGCTGATCGTGGTCGCCGGCGCCATGGTGATGATGTCCGACCTGCAGGCCGACGATGGTCCAGAGCCCGAACAGGATGACCAGCAGTCCGGCGGTCTGGCGTGTGCCCGGGCGTTGCAGCAGGCGGCGCAGCTGGCCGGCGGCGGTGCCGGTGGCCATCAGCGTGGGCAGGGTGCCGAGGCCGAAGGCGAGCATGACCAGGGCCGACTCCGGCGGTGCCGCGCGGGTCACTGCCAGCGCCATGGCGCTGTAGACCAGGCCGCAGGGCAGGAAGCCCCAGAGCATGCCGGCCGCCACGGCCTGGGCCGGGTGCCGCACCGGCAGCAGCTTGCGGCGCAGCGGTTCCATCTTGCGCCAGAGCGGCGCGCCGATGCGCTCAAGTGCGCCCAGGGCCTGGAACCAGCCAGCCAGATAGGCACCGAGCAGGATCATGAAGATGCCGGCAATGACGCGTATGACCTGCTGCGCGGCGCCGATGTCCTGCAGACCGGAGAGCAGCCAGCCGGCGCCGAGGCCGAGCAGCGTGTAGGTGAGCAGACGGCCGCTGTTGTAGAGCAGCTGCCAGCCGATCAGACGCAGGCCCTGACGCGAGGCATCGGGCAGGGCATAGGTGAGGGCGCTGCTGAGTCCGCCGCACATGCCTATGCAGTGGGTGCCGCCGAGCAGACCCATGACGAAGGCCGTGCCCAGCCAGGTCAGGTCGGTCATTGCGGCAGGTCTCTGTCCTGCGGCTTGCGGTCCTGCTGTTTCCGGAGCGCGGCGGCATCGGACTGCTTTTCGCGGTCATCGAGGATGATGCGGTGCGCCGGCCCTTCCAGGTCGTCGTACTGCTCGCTCTTCACCGCCCAGAAGAAGAACCAGATGGCGGCGACCAGAAAGACCAGGCTGAGCGGGATCAGCAGGTAGATGACTTCCATGGGCAGGTTTCTCGAAGAGGATCAGGAGCGCTTGCGCAGGCGCAGGGCATTGAGGACCACCACCAGCGAGCTCAGCGACATGCCGAGCGCCGCCAGCCAGGGCGGCACATAGCCCAGCGCTGCCGGCGGCAGGATGGCGAGATTGTAGCCCAGCGCCCAGCGCAGATTCTGCCTGATGATGGCCGCCGTGCGTTCGGCGACACGGAAGGCCGGCAGCAGGGCGGGCAGGCGGTCACCGAGCAGCACGACATCGGCGCTGGTCTGGGCCAGGTCGGTGCCCGAGCCCATGGCGATGCCGAGGTGGGCCTGGCCGAGGCCGGGCGCATCGTTGACGCCATCGCCGACCATGATGACGACGGCGCCTTCATCCTGCAGACGGGCGATGGCGACCTGCTTGTCGGCCGGTGTCATGCCGGCCTGCCAGTGATCGAGTCCGAGTTCGGCGGCAACCTGGCGCGGCACCGCCGACTGGTCGCCGGACATGAGCAGGGTCTTCAGGCCGCGCTCGCGCAGGGCCTTGACCACGGGCACGGCCTCGGGGCGGATGTGGTCCTCGAGCACGAAGCGGGCCAGCGGCCGGCGTTCGTCATCGGCCAGCCACAGGGTCAGCGCGGCTTCGCCGGCATGGGCATCATCACCCAGCGCGAAGCGGGCATGACCCAGGCGCAGCAGGCGACCGGCCATGCGGGCTTCGACACCACCGCCGGCATGCAGTTCGGCCGGGCGGTCCGGGCTGACGGGCAGCACATCCTCGGCTTCGGCCGCCTGGCGGATGGCGCGTGCGATCGGATGCGACGAGCCGGCTTCGAGGCCGCTGGCCAGCGCCAGGGCCTGCTGGCGGTCGCCCTGCAGCACTTCCAGCTCACGCAGCACCAGACGCGCCTCGGTGAGCGTGCCGGTCTTGTCGAAGACGACATGCGTGGCCTGCGCCAGGGTGTCGAGGACATGGCCGCGAGTCAGCAGGAAGCCTTCGCGCGCCAGGGTATGGGTGGCAGCGGTCAGGGCTGCCGGGGTGGCCAGCGAAAGCGCGCAGGGGCAGGTTGCCACCAGCACGGCCAGCATGGCCCAGAAGGCCTGTGCCGGATCGACGAACTGCCAGGCGCCGTAGACGACCACGGCCAGCACCAGCACGCGCGCCACGAAGAAGCGCGCCATGCTGTCGGCCTTCTGCGCGATCAGCGGCTTTTCCGACAGTGCGCGCTCGAGCAACTGATGCAACGTGGCCAGCACGGTGTCCTTGCCGATCTTGCGGACTTCGGCCAGCAGCGGCTGCTCGCCGTTGATGCTGCCGCCAATGAGACTGTCGCCCGGGCCCTTGCTCAGCGGCAGCGGTTCGCCGGTGAGCAGGGCTTCCGACACGCTGCCCTGGCCATCCAGCACGAGGGCATCGCAGGGCACCGATTCGCCTGCCTCGATGAGGATGCGCTCGCCGACCTGCAGGGCATCTGCGGAGACGGTTTCCCAGCGTCCGTCAGGCAGGCTGCGATGGGCCAGGCGTGGCGTCAGCGTGAGCAGGCTGGCGGCGGTTTCGCCGGCGCGCTGGCGAGCCTTGAGTTCGAGATAGCGGCTGGTGAGCAGGAAGAAGATGAACATGCACACCGAGTCGAAATAGGTCTCGCCACCGCGCGACACAGTGGCGTACCAGCTCGCGAAGAAGGCGCAGATCAGCGCGATCGAGACCGGCACATCCATGTTCAGGGTGCGTGCCTTGAGCGCGCTCCAGGCGGCGCGGAAGAACGGCCAGCCGGCGTAGAAGAACACCGGGGTGGTGACCAGACCGGAAATCCAGCGCAGATAGTCGCGATATTCGTCGGTGATGCCCTGGAAGGCGCCGATATAGAGTCCGAGGCCGTACATCATGGCCTGCATGGTGCCGAGTCCGGCAACGGCAAGGCGGATGAGCTGTGTGCGTGCCTCCAGCTTGAGCTGGGCGGCATGGGTATCGGCACGGAACGGGCGTGCCCGGTAGCCTATGGCTTCGAGCGCGGTCAGCAGGCTGCTGAGCTCCTGCCGGCTGTCATCCCAGACCAGGCGCAGGCGGTGATTGCTGAGATTGACCGAGGCCTGGGCGACGCCCGGTTCCTGCCCCAGGCGTCGTTCGATCAGCCAGGCGCAGGCCGCGCAGCTGACATTTTCCAGGCTGAGGTCGGTGCAGGCATGGCGGCCTTCGCGATGCACGAATTCCTCTTGCGCGGCCGGGTGGTCGAAGCGCTCCAGCACGTCCATGGCTTCCGGCAGGGCGGCAGTGGGGCTGCTGCTGTCGCGTTCGCGGTAATAGTTTTCCAGTCCGCTGGCGACAATGCTTTCCGCCACGGCCTGGCAGCCCGGGCAGCAGAACTCGCGCGTGCTGCCCAGCACCACGGCGGCATAGCGTCCGCTCTGGGCACCGCCCGGATTGGGCAGGCCGCAGTGATAGCAGCCAGACACGGAGCCTGGCTGCGTTCCGGCAGCGAGGGTGGCGGCCATGTTCACTCGGCGGTCAGATTGAAGCCTTCCGCGCCGGGCAGGCGGCGGGCGCCGGTGATGCGCCAGTCCGGCGTTGCCAGCTCGATCTGGAAGTTGCCTTCGAGCGGACGTGTCAGCAGGCCGCGGTATTCGTTGTTCACCAGGCGGTGCAGCACCAGCGACTGGTCACGATCCTTGATGGTGGCGTGCACGAAATTCAGGCCGATGGTGGACGTGCTGATCGGCTTGTTCGAGTGCAGCGTGAGCAGCACCTCACCGGTTTCCGCATCGAGGCGGACATCGGCCTTGAGACCCAGGCGCGTGGCGGCATCGCTGCGCGCGAAGTCCTGATTGACGGCCTTGCCGTCCTGGTACCAGTCATCACGGACCACAGGGTCCTGATGCGTCACGGCAATGTAGACGAACTCCAGCGAGAAGATCACGGCCAGCGCCGGAATCGCAATCACGAACCAGACCCAGAACTGCTTGTACCAGGGACGTTCGTAGGCAACGGTCATCTTGTGCTCCTGAGGGTGTCGCCGCGTCACTGACGCGGCGACAGGAAGGTGTTCTTCGTTTCCGCATGCACCGAGCTGTCGCCGTCACGGGTGATGACGATATGCACGGGCACGCTGGTGGACTTGATGTCATCCGGGTTGGCGATCAGGGTCAGCGAGCGCGTCGCCAGCTCGCCGGCGTCCATGCGGATGTGGATCGGTGCGCCCGGAATGGTGACCGGCATGCCGTCGGCGCTGGCCTCGATGAGGTAGTCACCGGCGGTCTGGGCCTTGTTCTGGATCTTCAGCGTGTAGCTGTTCTCGATCATGCCGTCGACGGTTTCGCGATAGAGCTGGCCACGGTCGCGCAGAGCTTCGACCGACAGCGGCACACGCGTGATCAGTGCGAAGAGCAGGGCGCTGATCATGATCACCAGGGCAGTGCAGTAGCCGATCAGACGCGGACGCAGGAAGTGATACTTGCCGTCGCCGGTCTGCTCCAGCAGGTTTTCGGTGGTGTATTTCACCAGGCCGCGGGCATAGCCCATCTGGTCCATGACGCTGTCGCAGGCATCGATGCAGGCGGCGCACTGGATGCACTCGAACTGCAGGCCGTCGCGGATGTCGATGCCGGTCGGGCAGACCTGCACGCACATGCCGCAATCGATGCAGTCGCCGAGGCCGTTGTCGGCGCTGGTGGTGCCGCGCTTGCGCGAGCCGCGCGGGTCGCCGCGATGGTTGTCATAGGAAATGATCAGCGTGTCGCGGTCGAACATCACGCTCTGGAAGCGGCCGTAGGGACACATGTGCAGACAGACCTGCTCGCGCATCCAGCCGGCGTTGAGATAGGTCGCGCCGGTGAAGAAGAGCATCCAGAAGCCCATCCAGAAATCCAGCGTGCCCGTGCTGGTCTGGTGCCAGAGGTCGCGCACCGGGGTGAAGTAGCCGATGAAGGCGAGGCCGGTGGCCAGTGCCACGGTGATCCAGCCGGCATGCTTGATGCTGCGGCGGGTGAACTTGCCGACCGTCATCGGCGCCTTGTCGAGACGCATGCGGGCGTTGCGGTTGCCTTCGGCCTTTTCCTCGATCCACATGAAGACCTTGGTCCAGACGGTCTGCGGGCAGGTGTAGCCACACCAGACGCGGCCGGCAAAGACGGTCACGGCGAAGAGCGTGAAGGCGGCGATGATGAACAGCCAGGACAGGAAGAAGAAGTCCTGCGGCAGGAAGGTCCACCAGAAGATGTAGAAGTGGCGCTCGGGCAGGTTGAACAGCACGGCCTGACGGCCATCCCAGTTGATCCAGGGCAGCAGGAAGAACAGCGCCATGACCACAGTCACCGAAGCATTGCGGATGTTCTGGAAGAAACCGCTGATCGCACGCGCGTGGATCTTCTCGCGCTTGGCGTAGAGATCGACCATTTGCGGCTGGTGAACCTTCACGGGATCCGGTGAAAGGTCGCGGGTTGGGATCTGCTGACTCATGTTGGCTTGGCATCCTGCGAACAGCGGGAGCCCGATTTTAGCCGGTTTTGAAACAAAACGGCCCGCGACATAAGGTCGCAGGCCGTTTTTGTTAACGCATATTAATGATGCTGTTTATCAATATCACTTATGGGAAAGCGAATAAACATAAGCAGCCATCAAGTGTACGCGTTCCGGACCCAGCGTCTTGTCGAAGTTCGGCATGCGGCTCTTGCGGCCGTAGCTGACAGTTTCGGTGACTTTCTTCAGGGTACCGCCATGCAGCCAGGTGGTGTCGGTCAGGTTCGGTGCACCGATGGCCTGGTTGCCCTTGCCGTTCGGACCGTGGCAGCCCGCGCAGGTCATGAAGCGAGCCTGGCCGGCCTTGGCCAGGTCTTCGTCAACCTGACGACCGGACAGCGACAGGGCGTAGGCAACCACTTCCTTGACGCCCTGTTCGCCCATGGTGGGCAGCCAGGTCGGCATCTGGCCGTGACGGCCGTAGGTGATGGTTTCCACCAGCTTTTCCGGCTCGCCGCCGTACAGCCAGTCGTCGTCGGTCAGGTTCGGGAAGCCGGCGGCGCCGCGAGCGTCGCTGCCGTGGCAGAGTGCGCAGTTGTTGGCGAAGATGCGGCCGGCAACCTTCATGGCGCGTTCGTTCTTGGCCAGCTCCGGAATCGGGGTGGCGGCGAACGACTTGTAGAGCGGGCCGAACTGCTTGTCGTAGTCGGCTTCGGCTGCTGCCAGCTCACCATGCGAGGTCCAGCCCAGCAGGCCGGGGAACTTGCCGAGGCCCGGGTACAGGGCCAGATAGCCCAGGGCGAACACGATGGAGCCCCAGAAGCAGATCAACCACCAGCGCGGCAGCGGGTTGTTGTACTCCTTGATGCCATCGTACTCATGGCCCGTGGTGCCATCTTCCGCGAGGTCGGACAGGTCCATCTTGCGGGTCCACATCAGCATCCCGGTCACGGCGGCAATGTTGGCCAGTGACAGAACGATGATGTAACCGCTCCAGAAATTGTTCATTTCGAATCTCCACTCTTCTTGTCAGCGCGCGGCTGGTACAAGGGGTCGGTGTCCAGCGGCAGCTGTCCGTCTGCCTCGAAGCGCTGCTTGTTGCCCGGCCGGTAGGCCCACCAGCAAATTGCCAGGAAGGCCGTCATGGCGAGGATGGTTGCAATGCCGTGCATCGTGCCGCTGTCCATGATCAACGTACCCCGCGGTCCTTGAATGCGTGACCCAGCTGCTGCAGGTAGGCCACCACGGCATCCTGTTCGGTGTGACCCTTGACTTCAGCACCGGCGTTGCGGATCTGTGCTTCGGTATAGGGCACGCCGAAGTTGCGGAAGGTTTCCAGCTTCTTCGAGGTCAGCTTGCCATCGAGGATGTTGGTTTCCAGCCACGGGTAGGACGGCATGATCGATTCCGGCACCACATCGCGCGGGTTGTGCAGGTGGGCACGGTGCCATTCATCGGAATAGCGGCCACCAACACGGGCGAGGTCCGGACCGGTACGCTTGGAACCCCACAGGAACGGGTGATCCCAGACCGATTCGCCAGCCACGGAGTAGTGGCCGTAACGGGCGGTCTCGGCGCGCAGCGGACGCACCATCTGCGTGTGGCAGACGTGGCAGCCTTCGCGGATGTAGACGTCACGGCCTTCCATGGCGAGCGCGCTGAGCGGCACCAGGGTCTTGGCCGGCTGCGTCGTTTCCTTCTGGAAGAACTGCGGCACGATTTCCACCAGGGTGGCGAAGCTGATCGCCACCACAGTGAGCGCGGCCAGCAGGCCGACGTTCTTTTCTACGAGTTCATGCTTGGACGAAGCCATGGTTCATTCTCTCCTCAGGCGGCCGGCAGGTCTTTCGGCGTGTCGCCGCGGACGGTCTTGAACACGTTGTAGGCCATCACCAGCATGCCGGTGAGGAACATGGCACCGCCGATCATGCGGCCGATGTACATCGGATGGCTGGCCACGACGCCTTCGACGAAGCTGTAGGTCAGCGTGCCGTCGGCATTGATGGCGCGCCACATCAGACCCTGGGTGATACCCGAGATCCACATGGACACGATGTAGAACACGGTGCCGATGGTGGCGAGCCAGAAGTGCACGTTGATCAGCGCGGTCGAGTACATGGCCTGACGCTCGAACACGCGCGGGATCAGGACGTACAGCGAGCCGATGGAGATCATGGCGACCCAGCCGAGAGCACCGGAGTGCACGTGGCCGATGGTCCAGTCGGTGTCATGCGACAGCGAGTTGACGGTCTTGATCGACATCATCGGGCCTTCGAAGGTGGCCATGGCGTAGAACGACAGGGCGACGATCAGGAAGCGGATGATGGGGTCGGAGCGCAGCTTGTCCCAGGCGCCGGACAGCGTCAGCACGCCGTTGAGCATGCCGCCCCAGCTCGGAGCGATCAGGATCAGCGAGAAGGCCATGCCCAGCGACTGCGTCCAGTCCGGCAGGGCGGAGTAGTGCAGGTGGTGCGCGCCGGCCCACATGTAGACCGAGATCAGGGCCCAGAAGTGCACGATCGACAGACGATACGAGTACACCGGGCGACCGGCCTGGATGGGCACGAAGTAATACATCATGCCGAGGAAGCCGGCGGTCAGGAAGAAGCCCACGGCGTTGTGGCCGTACCACCACTGGATCATGGCATCCATGGCGCCGGCGTACATCGAGTAGGACTTGAAGGCAGCCACGGGGACTTCCATCGAGTTCACGACGTGCAGCAGGGCGATGGTGATGATGAAGGCGCCGTAGAACCAGTTCGCGACATAGATGTGCGAGGTGGTGCGCTTGGCGATGGTGCCGAAGAACACCGTGGCGTACGAGAACCAGACAATCGCGATCAGGATGTCGATCGGCCATTCCAGTTCGGCGTATTCCTTGGTCGTGGTCAGGCCCATGGGCAGGGTCACGACCGCGGACAGGATCACTGCCTGCCAGCCCCAGAAGGTGAAGGCGGCGAGGCGCGGCATGAACAGCGCAGTCTGGCAGGTACGCTGGACCACGTAGTAGGAGGTCGCGAACAGCGCCGAGCCACCGAAGGCGAAGATCACCGCATTGGTGTGCAGCGGACGCAGGCGGCCGAACGAGAGCCAGGGCGTATCAAAGTTGAGGGCGGGCCAGGCCAGCTGGGCAGCGATGAACACGCCCAGTGCCATGCCAACGATCCCCCAGACGACGGTCATGATGGCAAATTGCCTGACCACCTGCATGTTGTACGCCGGTGTGGCGACTGACTGTGCATGGGACATAGTTGCTTCCTGTTAACCAGATAAAAGCGCCAGCGGTCCCGTCGCCGGACCGGCCGATGATGCTGAAGCATCGGGCCGGAGAACGCGGAACCGCAATGAGGCAGGGGTAGGACACGCCCGCCGTGTCCCGTCCGCCGCGCAAGACGGACGGGGAGACGGGCGCATTTTAGTGGTATGCGCATGAATTCGCACCGAAAAAGTAAGGCTATTCGATCATTTTTTTGCCGATCCGGTGACGAACGGGTCAGGACGAGCGGTATGCGGATGGCCCGCTTTGTGCATGCACTTTGTTGGGGCGCTTGTGTTGCATGTGCCCCGATGTGGTTCGCAGTCAAAGAGGATGGGCTAAAGCCCTCCGGCTCGCTATGCTGTCGGCAGCTCTCTGCGTGTGCTGCCTCCTCAGCCGGAAACAGTTAGTTCATTCTTTTGGAAACAAGGGGTTAGTTATGAAAATGATCACCGCCGTGATCAAGCCGTTCAAGCTCGATGATGTTCGCGAAGCGCTTTCCGCGATCGGCGTCACCGGCCTGACGGTCACCGAGGTCAAGGGTTTTGGTCGCCAGAAGGGCCATACCGAGCTCTATCGTGGTGCCGAGTACGTGGTCGATTTCGTGCCCAAGGTTCGTCTCGACCTGGCGATCAGTGACGAGCAGCTGGATCGGGTCATCGAAGTTATCAGCCAGGCGGCAGGTACCGGCAAGATCGGCGACGGCAAGATCTTCGTCACCGACCTGCTGCATGTGGTCCGCATTCGCACGGGTGAAACCAACGACGACGCCATCTGACGCGTCGCGCTTCAAATTCTGCTGAGGAGAACACACCATGCTCAAGCGCGTGGCGGGCGGCCTGTTGCCGCTGTGGTTGCTGTCCGGTCTGGCGCAGGCCGGCGAGACGGTGCAACTGAATGGCGGCAATACCGCCTGGATACTGACGGCGACGGCCTTGGTGCTGTTCATGACCCTGCCGGGTCTGGCGCTGTTCTATGGCGGTCTGGTGCGCAGCAAGAACGTGCTGTCGGTGCTCATGGCCTGCTTCGCCATCGCCGCCGGCGTCAGCGTGCTCTGGCTGCTCGGCCTTTATTCGCTGACCTTCAGCAATGGCGGCGTGGCCCAGGACTGGATCGGTGGCGTTTCCAAGGCCTTCTTTGCCGGCATCGGCAAGGACAGCATGCAGGGTGACATACCGGAAATCCTCTTCGCGGCCTTCCAGATGACCTTTGCCATCATCACGCCGGCGCTGATCATCGGCGCCTTCGCCGAGCGCGTGAAGTTCTCGGCCACGCTGATCTTCTCGCTGCTGTGGACGCTTGCGGTCTATGTGCCGGTGGCGCACTGGGTCTGGGGCGGGGGCTTCCTGGCCCAGCGCGGTGTCATCGATTTTGCCGGCGGCATCACCGTGCATATCACGGCTGGCGTGGCTGCGCTGGTGGCTGCCGTGGTCATCGGCCCGCGTCGCGGCTTCCCGAAGCAGGCCATGCCGCCGCACAACCTGACCATGACCGTTATTGGTGCAGGCATGCTCTGGGTCGGCTGGTTCGGCTTCAACGCCGGCTCCGCGCTGGCAGCCAACGGCTCCGCCGGCATGGCTCTGCTGGTCACCCATATTTCGGCTTCTGCCGGTGCCCTGGTCTGGGTGCTGTGCGAGTGGAAGCGCTACGGCAAGCCCTCCGTGCTGGGTGTGGTGACCGGCATGGTGGCCGGTCTCGGCACCATCACTCCGGCTTCCGGCAATGTCGGCCCCATGGGTGCCCTGATCATGGGCGTGCTCGCTGGCGTGGTCTGCTTCAACATGACTCATTTTATCAAGAGAACTCTCGAGATTGATGATTCTCTTGATGTTTTCCCGGTCCATGGTGTCGGCGGCATCATGGGCTCCCTGCTCGTGGGCGTGCTCGCCAGCCCGAACCTCGGAATCTTCTCCGGACAGGGTTTCGGCGGCGGCAATGCCAATATAGGTGAGCAGTTCGGCGCCCAGCTGCTGGCCGTGGTCGTGGCCATTGTCTACACCGCGGTGGTGACCTGGCTGCTGCTCAAGCTGACCGGCGCACTGACTGGCGGTCTGCGTGTGACGCCGGAACAGGAGACCGAAGGCCTGGATCTGGTGCTCCACGACGAGCGTGGCTACGACATTCATTGATGCGCAGTTGTGGTGCGTAAATGAACAAATCGCCCCGTTATGGGGCGATTTGCTGTTCGTGACCGGCCGGTTGCAAGGCCGCATGCCATCGTGTAGGTTCTGGTTCCGGTCGATGCAGATACCGGCGTTTCACGACTTTAAATAATTTGGAGAATAAACAACATGGCAGCTTTCCTGTCCCAAGAGTGGTTTGCAAAGGTTGACGAACTGACGGCTGCTGCCGGTGATCTGAACATTCCGCCGACGCTGGCCAACCTGGTGCTCAATGTCACCGTCAATGGCGCTCCGGAAGGTTCCGTCGATCTCGCCCTGAACGGTGGCAAGTTCGAACGTGGTCACAACGCCTCTGCCGGCACCAAGCTGGTTCTGCCGGCCGACCTGCTGCGCAAGATCTTCCTCGAAGGCGATGCCGCTGCCGGCATGCAGGGCTTCATGACTGGCCAGATCAAGGTCGAAGGCGACATGAGCAAGCTCATGGCCATGCAGTCCGCACGTCCGAGCGACGCCCAGAAGGCCCTGTTCAAGCAGATCCTGGCGCTCACCGCCTGATCCGCTCGCAGCCTCTGCAGAAAGCCCGCCAGCGTGCGGGCTTTTTGTTGGCCGCGATTCTAGAATTCGCGTCTTTAGCCGACAGGAGTTTCGGGCATGGCGGACATCCGGCGTTTTCACGTGGCCTCGCGTTACAGCGAGATTGCCGTGCACAACGGCACCATCTATCTCGCCGGTCAGGTGGCAGATGATGCCGGGCAGGACATTCGCGGCCAGACCGCGCAGGTGCTGGCCGCCATCGATCGCCTGCTGGCCGAGGCCGGCAGCGACAGGACGCGCCTGCTCAGCGTGCAGATCTATCTCGCCGATCTGGCCGATTACGACGGCATGAACGAGGTCTGGGATGCCTGGGTAGTCGCAGGTCACGCGCCGCCGCGTGCCACCGTGCAGGCGCAGCTGGCGCGGCCGGAATGGCGGCTCGAGATTGTGGTGGTGGCGGCGAGCTGAGGCGGATCAGCGCAGGCAGGGATCCTCGCCCGCGAAAACGGCATCGACGAAGCGCGACATGGCCTCCAGTGCCAGCGCGGCCTCCGGCAGCAGTCCCTGGAAGAGCTGGAAGTCATGCCAGAGTCCGGGCCAGATCTGGCATTCGATGCTGACGCCGGCCAGACGCGCCTGCTGTTCCAGCGCGAGGGCGTCGTCGAGCAGTATCTCTTCGCTGCCGACCTGCACCAGCATGGGGGGCAGGCCGCGCAGATCGGCATGCAGCGGCGAGATGCGCGGGTCGTCCGTGGCCAGATCCTTGCGATACCAGTCGACGGCGCGTGCCAGCATGTTGCGACTGAGCATGGGGTCGCGGCCGGACAGTGATCGCATGGCATTGCTGCCCAGGCTCAGATCGAGAAGGGGCGACATCAGCAGCAGGGCGACCGGCAGTGCTTCGCCCTTGTCGCGCAGGGCCAGCGTCAGCGTCAGCGCCAGGCTGCCGCCGGCGGAGTCGCCGGCAACCAGCAGCTGATCATGCCGGTAGCCCATGGCGCGCAGGCCGCGCCAGGCCGCCAGGGCATCTTCTGTCGCGGCCGGATAAGGGTGTTCCGGTGCCAGCCTGTAGTCGACGGCGAAAACACTGGCGCCCAGTTCGCGGGACAGGGCATGGGCCAGGCCGCGATGGGTGCGTGGCGAGCCGGCGATGAAGGATCCGCCATGCAGATAAAGCACGGCACAGGCGCGACTGTTGCCGTGACGCTCGCAGGCCACTCCGCCCAGATGAACGTTGCTGGTCTCGTGTTCGGGAACCTGCGCCGCGAGCCTGCTCAGCCCGGCCTGACCGGTACGCAGCCATGGCGCCGGCAACGGCAGCATGGCCGGCGCCTTGAAGAGCAGGCGCAGCCCGGTTTTCAGGCCGAGGCGGAGCAGGTGGCCGGACATGTCAGATGCGGCCGCAGAGGCTCAGCACCCAGTAGGCCAGGATGGCGGTCTGGGCGACCCAGAAATTGGCGCGCACGAAGACGAAGGCCGGGCCGGTGCTGATGATATGGATACCGCTCTGGGCCAGACGCAGGCCGAGATAGATCATGGCCAGCTTGTCGATGACAGGGAGCTGGTTGGTGACGAAGGCGGCCAGAACCACGGCGGCGAAGAGCGGCAGGTTCTCGATGCAGTTGAGATGGGCGTGGTGCAGGCGGGTGATGAACGCCGGATCCTTCCAGGTTTCGGCTTCGCGGGTCCAGGAGTTGGCGGCGGTCTTGAGCGTCAGCACGAGGAAAATGCGATAGCCGACATAGCCGAAGGCCAGAGCGATGGTCAGGGCGGTAAAGCCGAGCAGGGCGCAGATGGCGGGTGACTGGACCATGACAGGAGTGCCTCTTGTAGTTGTGGGTAGCTCCCTGAAACTACACGAGAAAACCGGGGCGTCACAGTCATTTGTCGGATTTGCCGCAAGAGCGGATCAAGCCGACTTGTAGATGCGCGCCCAGATGTCGTGACCAACCTGATCGAACTTGCGCACGGTGTCGACGAAGGCCTGACGCGCCTTGGCATCAACCAGCGGTTCCGGCAGCAGGGGGTCGAAGACCACGGCACGTATGGCCTTGCTGCCGAGCAGGAAACATTCGCGGGCCGCCACTTCCGGCTCCAGCTGATCGGCGCGCTGCAGCCATTCGAGCAGCTGCTGGCGCAGGCTGAGGTACTGCTGGTTGAGGCGCTGACCATCCCAGAGTGTCTGCAGGCGGGCGGTTTCGGCTGCGCTCCACTGGCTGCCGACGAAGAGTACGGCCTCATCCTCGAGGCCGAGCACATGCAGGCGCTGACGCATGACATCGAGATCGCTCTCGAGATTGTCCGGGCGCACGTAGAGATCCTTGGCCAGTTCGCGGAAACCGAGCATGTCGAGCGCGCGCTCGCGACGGCGCAGGGCCGTGCGGTCGCTGCGACCCAGGCTGCCGGTAAAGGCCGCGACATAGTGTCCGGACCATGGCCGCACACGCTGCTCCGCCGAGCGCCAGGTGGCGACATCGCCGGCCAGCTCGTTGGCGGACGGGCCGAGGACATAGCTGCCGCGACCGGCGGCCACGATGAGCCCGTCGGCAGAAAGGCGTACCAGGGCGACACGCACCGAGTTCTCGCTGATTTCAAAGATCCGGCAGGCGGCAATGGCTTCGCGTGCGCTCAGGGGTTGTCCCTGAGTGGCAAGCAGGAGGTCGAGGATGAGATGTCTGGCGTTGATTTTCATGGGCTTGGCGGTATTTCCGGGCTGCCTGAATGATCGCCTTGAAGTGCGGGTGATACTAGTGAAATTGCTCATATATCCGGCATAAAGCTAAATTTTTGCGTCGAAGATGACGTTTTCAGACCTGGGTCAGGTTTTGCCGTGATGTTGTGACGCTGGCTCGGGGGATATGCGAACATTTGCGCCACTTTGTTTACCGACCTCGGAAATTGCTTCATGTCCTATCTTGAACTGACCCGCGAAGGGGCCGTCTGGCTGCTGACCCTCACCAATGCCGACAACCGCTTCAACGATGACTCGCTGGATGCCTGGGGTGCCGCCCTCGACAGCATCGAGGCGGCCGAAGGCAATGCCGCGCTGGTGATCACCAGCAGCGACGCCAAGTTCTTCAGCAATGGCATCGACCTCGAAGGCATAGTCGGCAGCAAGGGCATGGGTTATCTCCTGAGCAGCTTCGTGCCGCGCCTGGATGCCTTTCTGCTGCGCATGGCGCGCTTTCCGCTGCCGGTGGTGGTGGCGATCAACGGCCATTGCTATGCCGGCGGCGCCTTGCTGGCCGCTACCGCCGATGTTCGTCTGATGCGCGTCGATCGTGGCCGTTTCTGCTTTCCGGAAGTCGACATCAAGCTGCCGTTCACCGAGAACATGACCGAAATCGTCAAGCTGCTGCCGAATGCCGCTTCGGCCTGGCAGATGGCGGCCACGGGCGTGGCCTGGGGTGGTGAGGAGGCGCTGGCGCGCGGGGTGATCGATCAGGCGCTGGGCGAGGCCGAGTTGCTGCCGACAGCCATGGCCATCGCGGCCGGGCTGGCGAAGAAGGACAGAGTCACCTATGGCGTGATCAAGCGCCGCTGGCGCTCGGCCTTCGAGCGCTTCGTCTGAGTTGAGCGCCGCTGGGCGGTGACCGTCAGTGATCACCGCCGAAGCGGTCGAGATTCTTCGCGGTCGGCATCAGCAGCAGCAAGGGCAGGGCCAGGATCAGGGCCAGGCTGAATTTCGAGAACAGATGCTCGAAGGCGATCATCGACGCCTGCGAGGTGATCTGGGCATCGAGCAGGCGCAGCATCTTCTCCGGAATCTGGGAGCTGGTGGTGCCGCGGCTGGCCAGCATCTGCTGCATCATGAATTCGTAGTTGCGCGTGGTGGCGACCAGTTCGCTGACATGCAGGCTGATATCGGCCTTGAAGCTGGCCTGCATGTGCGTGAACTGGGTGGCGGCAGCAGCAATGCCGACCGAGCCGCCGAGCTGGCGCACCAGGGTGTATAGCCCGGTGGCACCGGCTATCTTCTCCGGTGCTATGCGCGCCATGGCCAGCGCGTTCAGTGGCACGAACACCATGCCCAGACCGACACCGCGCCAGATCAGCGGCCAGAAGAAATTGTCATGTCCCGACAGGGTGGTGAACTGCTGATGCTGGTACATGGACAGCGAGAAGATCAGCACGCCAGCCATGGCGACCCAGCGCAGGTCTATGCTGAGCCTCTGCAGCACCTTGCCCATGGCGGCCATGGTGACGCCGCTGGCGATGGCGCCGGGCAGGATGACCAGGCCGGTTTCCCAGGCGTTGTAGCCGAGCAGGGTCTGCAGATAGAGAGGCAGATAGAAGATGGTGGCGAACAGCGCCATGCCGACGAGAAAGGAAAACACGATGCTGGCGGCGAACTGGCTGTCACGCATCACCGAGAAATCCACCACCGGATGGTCAGTGTTGCGCTGGCGCCAGACAAAGCCGACCAGCGCGATGACCGTGATGGCGGCGAGCAGCTGGATCTCGCCTGAATCGAACCACTGCTTGCGCTCACCGCGCTCGAGCATGATCTGCAGGGTGCCGATGCCGATGGCGAGCAGGCTTATCCCCAGCCAGTCGATCTGGCTGACCTTCTGCTTGAACCGCGAGTTCGGCAGGTAATTGTTGGCCAGCATGAGCGCGATCAGGCCGAAGGGCAGGTTGATGTAGAAGATCCACGGCCACGAGCTGTGGTAGGTGATGTAGCCGCCCACGGTCGGGCCCAGGGTCGGACCGACCATGATGCCGAGGCCGAAGATGGCCATGCCGGCGGACAGTTCCTTGGCCGGAAAGGCCTCGTAGATGCTGGCCTGGGCTGTCGACAGCAGACCGCCGCCGCCGAGACCCTGGACGATGCGCCAGAACACCAGGCTTTCCAGCGAGCCGGCATTGCCGCAGAAGAACGAGGCGACAATGAACAGGACGATGGAGCCCATGAAGTAGCGGCGGCGTCCGAAGAAGTTGGAGAGCCAGCCCGACAGCGGCAGCACGATGACATTGGCGACGATGTAGCCGGTCGAGACCCAGGTCACTTCCTCCAGCGTGGCGCCGAGGTTGCCCATGATCTGCGAGATGGCGACGTTGACGATGGAGGTGTCGAGCAGCTCCATCATCGCCGCCATGGTCACCGTGAAGGCGATCCAGTAGCGGTTGTCGCGAATCTCCTGTTCGCTGTAGCGGCGCTTGGTCTGGCTCATGCCGGCATCAACTCTTGCTGCTGCTCTTGTTGATGGTCACGACGGCGCTCATGCCGGCGCGCAGCGGCATGTCCTTGTGCTGTCCTGCCGCGACGTGGACACGCACGGGCAGGCGCTGCACGACCTTGGTGAAGTTGCCGGTGGCGTTGTCGGGCGGCAGCAGGGTGAACTTGGAGCCGGTGGCGGGGCTGATCGACTCGACCTTGCCCTGCCAGGTCTCGCCCGGATAGGCGTCGACCGAGAACTCGACCTCGCTGCCTATGCGGACGCCCTTGATCTCGGTTTCCTTGAGGTTGGCCACCACCCACATGTTGTCCTGCGCCACCAGATTCATCATGGGCTGGCCGGGCTGCATGAACTGTCCGGGCTCCAGCGTCTTCTGGCTGATCATGCCGCCGATGGAGGCCACGATACGGGTGTCGGCGAGGGTGTTGGCGGCCAGGTCACGAGCGGCGCGGGCCGCCTGCAGCTTGGCATCGGCACCACGGAGGGCGGCGTGATAGACGCCGATCTGCTGGCGCGATGCGGCGGCGGCGTCACGCGTGGCCTGCAGTCGTGCGCGCGAACTGCGCTCGGCGGCGTCGGCATTGTCGACGTCATGCTGGCTGATGACATCACGTGCGAGCAGGGTGCGCAGACGCTGCAGCTCGCGGGCGGCATTGTCATGCTCGGCCACGGCCTGCTGGATGACGGCATTGGCCTGACGCGCCTGCGCCTCGGCGGTCTGTACCTGGGCCATGGCCTGGCCGGTTTCGCCACCCTGGCCGGCGGCGCTCAGGGCCGACGCCAGCTCGGCCTCGGCCTGGGCGAGGCGGGCGCGGGCATCGCGGTCATCGAGTGTGGCCAGCACATCGCCGGCCTTCACCATCTGGTTCTCGCGCACCGGCACCGTGGCCACGAAGCCGCTGATGCGCGCCGACACCGGCACGATGTCGCCGCCGACCTGGGCATTGTCGGTCTCGACATAGTGGGCATTGAACCAGAAGGCATGGCCAAGATAGGCGGCACCCGCAATGGCGATGCCGGCCAGGATCAGGCGCGGGCGACCGGAGGTCTTCTCGGTCTCGGTGGTGTCGTTCGGTGCGGTGTCTTGCGTCATGTCAGCATCTCACTTGCGGTCAGGGCGGTTGCCGGGAATGGGCAGCAGCCCGTGCAGGAACATGTCCCAGTGGTTTTCGAGAAATTGTTCGGTGTTGAGCGGGCGGGGCTCGTAGGCAGCCAGCGAGTGGCGCCATACCGACAGGAACAGGATGGGTGTCATCAGTTCGCGCACGACCTGCTCGGCAGGCAGCGGGCGCAGCTCGCCATCGGCCATGGCGCGTTCGACCACGCGCCGGAAGATGCTGCGGATACGCAGCACGACTTCCTCCACATAGAGGCGGGCGGTATCGGGGAAGTTGCCGGCCTCGGCGATGATGAGTTTGCACAGGCCGCCCAGGACCGGGTCCATGAGGCTGGCGGCCCAGCGCCGGTAAAGCTGTTCGAGCAGGACCAGCGAGGCGCCGTGATGCTGGGCGACACTCTCTTCGGCGGCGACGATCACCGGCGTCAGGTTCTCGCGCACGGCGGCCTGGAAGAGGGCTTCCTTGTTACTGTAATACAGGTAGAGCGTGCCCTTGCTGACGCCGGCCAGGCGCGCGATGTCATCCAGTCGTGTGGCGGCGTAGCCGCGCTCGACAAAGGTCTGCAGCGCAGCGCGGACGATTTCCTCCGGGCGCGCCTGCGGGCGTCGCTGCCAGCGCGGATTGGCGTCGGGCTCTGACGGATCTGGAGCGGCGGTGGTTTCGGAATCGTTCATGATGCACTAAATAACTTACTGGTCAGTTATTTTTAAGATGATGTGCCGGGCAAGTCAAGTGCCGGCAAAGGGCTGAGCAATTCCTGAGCGGAGGAGGCTGGGGCGGGCTTGCATCGCGCGAGTTTTATCGTAATATACGCGCCTCGCGACGGCGCAAGCCGGTCGACGGGCGATTAGCTCAGCGGGAGAGCACTTCCTTCACACGGAAGGGGTCACTGGTTCGATCCCAGTATCGCCCACCATATTTCCACGAAAAGGCCCGGTCATCATCGATGACCGGGCCTTTTTGATTTCTTCCTGTCTACGGCCTCAGGCCACGGCGCGCACGCCATCGAGCACGCGATGGACATCGGCTTCGACCATGTAGCGCGGCACGGCATACATGCCATGAGCCTCGACCAGCGCATCATCGGCCATGCGTGCGTAATCCTCCTGGCGCAGCATGGATCCCGATCGGTTGATTGGCAGGCGTGCCAGCAGATCGCCGACGCGGGCGGCCAGCGCCTCGGCGGCGACCCTGTCGCTGCTGCCGGGCGGCACCAGTTCGAGATCTCGCGCCAGCGCCGACAGACGCTTCAGGCAGGCCGGCTGATTGAAGGCCAGCACATGCGGCAGCACCATGGCGTTGGCGCGACCGTGCGGCACGCCGTAGCGGGCGCCGAGCTGATGCGCGATGGCATGCACATAGCCGACCGCCGAGGTGCTCAGGCAGAGGCCGGCGTAATGCGAGCCCAGCGCCATGGCATCGCGGGCGGCCAGATTGCCGGGTTCGCGGCAGGCGGTTTCGATGTTGTCGAGAATGAGGCGGACGGCGGCGCGGTTGTAGCCATCGGTCTGCGCGGTGGCGAAGCGGCTCATCCAGCCTTCGAGGGCGTGGGTGAGGGCGTCGATGCCGGTTTCTGCCGTCACCGAGGCCGGCATGCCGCGAGTGATCAGCGGGTCGAGCGCGGCGGCCAGCGGAATCAGGCCGGGGTCGACGACCAGTGCCTTGACGTGGGTGGCGCTGTCGGAAATGACGGCGGCGACGCTGGCTTCCGAGCCGGTGCCCGAGGTCGACGGCACCACGAACAGGGGCAGCGAGGGCTGGCGGCCCTTGAGCACGCCTTCGAGCTGACGCGGCGTCTTGCCGGTCGATGCGGCCAGGGCGATGACCTTGCCGGCATCGATGGCGGAGCCGCCGCCGACCACCAGCAGGGCATCGGCGCCGGCCTCGCGGCAGGCGCGCAGGCCGGCTTCGACGATCTCGAAGGTGGGGTCGGGACGGACGCCGGTGAAGACGCTGGTGGTGACACCGCGAGCCTTGAAGACGGCGATCAGCGGGTCCAGCGTGCCCAATCTGGCCAGCACGTCATCGGTGATGATGAGCACATTGCGGTGACCCTGATCGACCATGCTGCCGCAGAGGCGGGCGGCGGAGCCTTCGCCGAACAGGACCAGCGGGCGTGGCAGGGAGAGGACCTTGCCTATGGTCCAGAGTGCGCCCAGCTTGGGCATGGATTTGACGCGATTGAGCAGGGAGGACATGGTGGCGGGCTCCGTGAAGTGTTGACCGGCCGGTCACACTACAGATCTCGCCATGATCTGATAATACTGCCTGCCAGCTCTCGTCGAGTCTGGCAGGCAGCTGATCGACTCAGCGTTTGACGCGCTCGGCCAGGAACTCCTTCAGGCCGGCGGCCGGGATGTCCTGCGATTCGGCATCGCGACGGCCCTTGTATTCCAGAGTGCCGGCATCGAGCCCCTTTTCGCCGATGACGATGCGGTGCGGAATGCCGATCAGTTCGATGTCGGAGAACTTCACGCCCGGGCGTTCGTTGCGGTCATCGAAGAAGACATCGTAGCCGGCCGCGGTCAGTTCCTCGTACAGCTTCGTGCTCTCCTCCTGGATGCGCACCGACTTGGCCCAGTTCATCGGCACCAGGGCGATCTGGAAGGGCGCGATGGCATCCGGCCAGATGATGCCCTTGTCGTCGTAGTTCTGTTCGATGGCCGAGGCCACGACACGGGTGACGCCGATGCCGTAGCAGCCCATGGTCACCACCAGCGGCTTGCCATCCTCACCGAGCACCTTGCAATTCAGCGCTTCCGAGTACTTCTTGCCGAGCTGGAAGATGTGGCCGACTTCAATGCCGCGCTTGATCACCAGGGTGCCCTGACCGCAGGGCGAGGGATCGCCTTCGACAACGTTGCGGATGTCGGCGACCAGCACCGGCTCCGGCAGGTCGCGACCGAAGTTGACGCCGGCGAGGTGGAAGCCAGCCTGGTTGGCGCCGCAGACGAAGTCGCTCATGGCGGCCACGGTGCGGTCGGCGATCACGGTGACGTCAGCGGAGACTTGCACCGGCCCGATGAAGCCGGGCACGCAGCCGAGGGCGGCGACGATTTCAGCTTCGCTGGCGAGGCGGAAATCCTTGAGGCCGTCGAGCTTGCCGGCCTTGATCTCGTTGAGGTCATGGTCGCCGCGCAGCAGGAACAGGAAGAAACGCTGCGCCGGTTCGGCTTTCGGATCGGCCTTCAGTGTGGCGGCATCGACCGGCACCGGAGCGACCACGGCGACAGCCTTGACGGTCTGCGTCACGGACAGGCCGAGGAGGGCGGCGACATCGGCGCAGGCTGTCTGCGTCGGCGTCGCGACCTGGTTCATGGCCTGGCTGGCGGCGGCGCGCGGCGTGGCCGGAGCCAGGGCTTCGGCCATTTCGATATTGGCGGCGTAATCGGAGGCGTTGGAGAAGGCGATGTCATCTTCGCCCGAGCTGGCCAGCACGTGGAATTCGTGCGAGCCGGTGCCGCCGATGGAGCCGGTGTCGGCCTGCACCGGGCGGAAGTCGAGACCGAGGCGGGTGAAGATGCGGCAGTAGGTGTCGTACATCACGTCATAGGTCTGCTGCAGCGAGGCCTGGTCGACGTGGAAGGAGTAGGCATCCTTCATGATGAATTCGCGCGAGCGCATGACGCCGAAGCGCGGGCGGATCTCGTCACGGAACTTGGTCTGGACCTGGTAGAGGTTCACCGGCAGCTGCTTGTAGCTCTGCAGCTCGTTGCGCACGAGGTCGGTGATGACTTCTTCGTGGGTCGGGCCGAGCACGAAGGGACGGTCGTGGCGATCCTTGAAGCGCAGCAGCTCGGGGCCGTACTGGACATAGCGGCCGGACTCTTCCCACAGTTCCGACGGCTGCGTCACCGGCATCAGCACTTCCAGGGCGCCGGCGCGATCCATTTCCTCGCGCACGATGCGCTCGACCTTCTTGAGCACGCGATTGCCCAGCGGCAGCCAGTTGTAGAGGCCGGTGGCGACCTTGCGGATCATGCCCGCACGCAGCATGAGCTGATGCGAGATGACCTCGGCGTCGGCCGGGGTTTCACGGAGGGTGGCAAGCAGGTAGCGACTGGCGCGCATGGCGTTTCCCTAATGTGCAGGAGAGGGCTGGGCTGGAAAGGGCGACATTGTAAGGACAGGCGGGGCAAGTATCCATCGCCAGGACTCGAGGGTTGGCCGGCGAACGGCTTTGAGCGTGTCTACATTGAATCTGAGGTGAGGCCGGAACGCCTTGCGTCCATATTTAATGTGACTACAATAAATGAAGATCAGCTTCGATCCGAACAAGCGTTGGCGGACGCTGCGTGCTGACGAGACACGAATCATTTCCATGAGAAAGGCCAATGAAAGGGAACAAGCTGCCTACAGCCACTTCCTGGATTGATCCGGATGATGCGCCCGAGCTGACCGATGCCTTCTTTGCCGAGGCCGACGAGCTTCGCGGCAAGCGCCTGATCAAGCGTGGACGGCCGCGTTTAGCGGAGCCCAAGGTGCTGCTTTCCGTGCGCTACAGCGCCGATGTGGTGGCCTTTTTCCGGGCCACGGGCGAGGGCTGGCAGACGCGCATGAATGACGTGCTCAAGGCATATGTGCAGGCGCACAAGCCTTAACGGATTTTGAAATTCCGGCGGCATGATGTAATAAGTCGGCAGCCTTCATATCACCGAGATCGTTGCCGATGACCACCGCCCTGCAGATGACCGCCACCCAGGTCAACGACTTCATTGCCGCCAGCATTCCGGCCTTCAAGGACATCGGGTGCCGGGTCGAGGATGCGGACGGGTTGCAGGTTCGCGTGCGCCAGCCTTATAGCGAAAGCCAGTTGCGCCCGGGCGGCAGCATTTCCGGCCCGACCATGATGGCGCTCGCCGATACCGCCATGTATGCGCTGATCCTGTCGCGTCTGGGGCCGGTGGCGCTGGCGGTGACTCAGAACCTCAACATCAATTTCCTGCGCAAGCCGCGCAATGCCGATCTGCTGGCCGATGCCCGCTTCCTGCGTCTAGGGAAGCGCGCGGCGGTGATCGAGGTGCTGATCCTTGTCGACGGCGAGGATGAGCCGGTCGCCCATGTCACCGGGACCTATGCGATTCCGGAGCATGCGATTCCGGCCATCACGCCGTCGGGTGCAACTGTCGCCTGAGCCGGATGCCGGCATGGCTCTGCGGGGGCCGCCTCGGCTACACTCGATGGCATTGCGGCCCCGGCGTCAGATGGGCCGCCTTGCCGGAGACTTACGCCCTTGTCCAAGCCTCTCGCATACAGCCAGCTCTATCGCGGCACGCCCCTGAAGAATCTGCCGTTCCGCAATACCCGCCGCCTCAAGCCCATGACCGACTTCCTTGGTCAGGAACGCGCCCGTGAATCGGTCGAGATGGCGGTTGCCATGCCTCATGACGGCTACAACCTCTTCGCCATAGGCAGCAACGGCCTCGGCAAGCGGACCATGATCCGTCGTTATCTGGAGTCTGTGGCGGCCAAGCGTCAGGCACCTTCGGACTGGATCTACGTCAATAACTTCAAGGACCCGCGCTACCCGCAGGCGATCGAGCTGCCGGCCGGCGTTGGCGCGGCCTTCAAGCAGGACATGCACAAGCTCTGGCGCAAGCTGTCCGATCGCATTCTCAGCGCCTTCGAGAGCGACCGTTACCAGGATCGTCGCGAAAGCCTCAAGGGCGAGCTTTCCCGCGTGCAGCAGGATGCGCTCGCGCAGCTGGCGCAGATCGGCGAGAAGCAGGGCGTCAAGCTGGTCCTGCGCACCCCTGGCGGCTACGGTTTCTCGCCCATGGCGGAGAACGGCGAGGTGCTCGGCATCGACGCCTTCAACAAGCTGTCGGCACCGGCGCAGGAACGCATCAAGGTCGCCATGACCGACATGGAGAACCGGCTGCGCAAGGTCGCGCGCAAGCTCGATCAGGTCGAGGAGAGCAACCGCGATCAGGTCGACAAGCTCAATGACGAGGTTTCGCTGGCGGTCATCGATCCGCTGCTCGGCAAGCTTGGCGAGAAGTACAAGGACCACTCCCGTCTGCTGACCTATCTCAAGGCCTATCGCGCCGACCTGCTGGAGCATCTCGATCTCGTGCTCAATGCCGGCGAGAACCAGGATGCCACGGTCTCAGTAGGTCAGGCCGGCGAACAGCTGCCGCCGGTGCGCTACCAGGTCAACGCCCTCATCAGCCGCGATCCCAGGCAGGGCGCGCCGGTGATCTACGAAGACCTGCCGACGCACTACAACCTGCTCGGTCATGTCGAGCAGGTGACCTACATGGGCACCGTCGCCAGCGACTTCACGCTGATCCGTCCGGGCGCCTTGCACAGGGCCAATGGCGGCTTCCTCATCATCGAGGCCGAGCAGGTGCTGGAGCACCCCTATGCCTGGCAGAGCCTCAAGCGCGCCCTGCGCGCGAAGACGCTCAAGCTGTCGTCGCTGGAGCAGATGCTGACGCTGACCGGTACCGTGTCGCTGGAGCCGGATGCCATTCCGCTCAACCTCAAGCTGGTGCTGCTCGGCGACCGCGAGACCTTCTATCTGCTGCAGGAGTTCGATCCCGAGCTGGAGACGGTGTTCAAGATGCGCGCCGACTTCGAGTCGGACATGCCGCGCACGGCCGAGAACGAACTGCTCTACGCCCACTTCCTGGGCGACATCGCCAACCGCGAAGGCCTGCTGCCGCTGGATCGCGCGGGGGTTGCGCGTCTCATCGAGGAAAGCGCGCGCACGGCCGATGACCAGGACCTGCTGTCGCTGCATGCCCGTGGCGTCGCCGACCTGCTGCGCGAATCCAATTACTGGGCAGCCCAGGGTGGTGCCAGCGAGGTTTCGGCTGTGCATGTCGCGCAGGCGCTGCAGGGCCGCGAGCGTCGTCATGACCGCATCCGCCGCCTTTATCTGGACGATATCGGCAAGGGCAACCAGCTCTTCACCTGCGAGGGCGAGGTGGTCGGCCAGGTCAACGGCCTCACCGTGGTCAGCTATGGCGATGCCAGCTTCGGCCTGCCGTCGCGCATCTCGGTCACCGCACACTATGGCAGCGGCGAAATCACCGACATCGAACGCGATGTCGAGCTCGGTGGCGCCATCCACTCCAAGGGCGTGCTGATTCTCACCAGCTACCTCAAGGCCCGTTTCGGTGCCGAGCATCCGCTGCGTTTCGCCGCCAACATCGCCTTCGAACAGTCCTATTCCGGCGTCGATGGCGACAGCGCCTCGCTCGGCGAGCTCTGCGGCCTGCTTTCGGCCATCGGCAGGCTGCCGGTGAAGCAGTCGTTCGGCATCACCGGTTCGGTCAACCAGTTCGGCGAGGTCCAGCCCATCGGCGGTGTCAACGAGAAGATCGAAGGCTTCTTCGCCGCCTGCCAGCTCAAGGGCCTGAGCGGCGACCAGGGTGTCATCATTCCGGTGCAGAACATTCGCCACCTCATGCTGCGTGCCGATGTGCTGGCGGCCATCAAGGCCGGCAAGTTCCGCATCTACGCGGTCAGCCGTGTCGAGGAGGCGATCGCGCTGCTGCTCGGCAAGCCGGCAGGTACGGCGGATGCCGAAGGCGTCTACCCCGAGGGCAGTGTCTTCGCCACCGTGGCGGCACGTTTCGCGGTCTGGCATGACGCCGAAAAGGATGACGAAGAGGACGACGACAAGCCTGCGACAGCTGCCGTGCCGGCACTGCCAAGGCCTGAGCCCAAGCCTCCGGCAAAGCCTCTGCCGCCAGGTCTGGCCGAGGTTCAGGCGAGTCGCGCATCGGTCATCAAGCGCTGACCATTCGGTCACAAAAAGGAAAGGTTTTGACGGGGCTTTCCCTGTCAAAAACCTTACGGATGCGTACACTCGACGCACCCGCCGTAACACTGCCGGGCCGGTTCTGGTCCCAGTGGCGTGTGTAGTCACCAAAAACTGGAGATCACTGCATGATTTATTCGGGATCCGCCATCAGCGTGCAAGCGCTGGAAAATGGCATCGCTGAACTCAAATTCGATCTCGCCAACGAGTCCGTCAACAAGTTCAACTCCGTCACGGTGAATGAACTGGCCGCGGCCACCCAGGCGATCAAGGCTGACAGCAGCATCAAGGGCGTCATCGTCACCTCCGGCAAGCCGGTGTTCATTGTCGGCGCCGACATCACCGAATTCGGTACCCTGTTCGCCAACGGCGAAGCCGGCGTCGCCGAATGGACCCTCAAGGCCAATTCCGTTTTCAACGACTTCGAAGACATCGCCGTGCCGACCGTGGTCGCCATCAACGGCATCGCCCTCGGTGGCGGCTTCGAAATGTGTCTGGCCTGCGACTATCGCGTCATGTCCACCGCCGCCAAGGTCGGTCTGCCGGAAGTTAAGCTGGGCCTGTTCCCGGGCTTCGGCGGCACCGTCCGTCTCAGCCGCGTGATCGGTATCGACAACGCCGTTGAATGGATTGCCGGTGGCGCCGAACAGCGTCCGGATGCCGCCCTCAAGGCCGGCGCCGTTGATGCCGTGGTGGCCCCGGAGCAGCTGCGCGCTGCCGCTCTCGACCTGATCAAGCAGGCTCTCGCCGGCAAGCTGGACTACAAGGCCAAGAAGGCCGAGAAGCTGAGCCCGGTCAAGCTCAACCACATGGAACAGATGATGGCGTTCAACACGTCCATCGGTTTCGTGGCAGGCAAGGCTGGTCCGAACTACCCGGCACCGATGCTGGCCGTGAAGACCATGCAGAAGCATGCCGGTCTCGCCCGCGCCGAAGCCATGGCCGTGGAATCGCAGGGTTTCGCCAAGGCTGCCGTGACGCCGCAGGCCAACGCCCTCATCGGTCTGTTCATGGCCGACCAGGCCGTGAAGAAGGCCGCCAAGAAGGCTGAAGCCAAGGCGACCAAGGAAATCACGCAGGCCGCCGTGCTCGGCGCCGGCATCATGGGTGGCGGCATCGCCTACCAGTCGGCGAGCAAGGGCACGCCGATCATCATGAAGGACATTCGCTCCGAAGCTCTCGATCTGGGCATGGGCGAAGCCACCAAGCTGCTGTCGGCACAGGTCGAGAAGGGCCGTCTGACCCCGCTGCAGATGGGCCAGACCCTGTCGCGCATCCGTCCGACGCTGAACTATGGCGACTTCAAGGAAGTCGACATCATCATCGAAGCCGTGGTCGAGAACGCCAAGGTCAAGGCCGCCGTGCTGTCGGAAGTCGAAGGCATGGTGACGGATGACACCATCCT
This sequence comes from Perlucidibaca sp., assembly GCA_023265995.1. GTDB lineage: Bacteria > Pseudomonadota > Gammaproteobacteria > Pseudomonadales > Moraxellaceae > Perlucidibaca. Next base: position 269,834 of record JAHFSA010000002.1, on the reverse strand, counting down.
CGCCTCCAACACCTCGACGATCTCGATCACTTCGCTGGCCAAGAGCCTGAAGCGTCCGCAGAACTTCGTCGGCATGCATTTCTTCAACCCGGTGCACATGATGCCCCTGGTCGAAGTCATCCGCGGCGAGCAGTCCTCGGACGAAGCCGTGGCCGCCACCGTCAAGCTGGCCACCAAGATGGGCAAGACGCCGATCGTGGTCAACGACTGCCCGGGCTTCCTGGTCAACCGCGTGCTGTTCCCGTACTTCGGCGGTTTCGACCTGCTGGTGCGTGATGGTGCTGACTTCCAGGCCGTCGACAAGGTCATGGAAAAGTTCGGCTGGCCCATGGGCCCGGCCTACCTGCTCGACGTCGTCGGCATCGACACCGGTGTGCACGCCGCCCACGTCATGGCTGAAGGCTTCCCGGATCGCATGAAGCCGGACTACAAGTCCGCCACCGAAATCATGTTCGAGAACACCCGCTACGGCCAGAAGAACGGCAAGGGCTTCTACGTCTATGAAAAGGACAAGAAGGGCAAGCCGAAGAAGGTTGTCGACCAGACCACCTACGATCTGATCGCTCCGGTCGTTGGCGCCCGCAAGGAGTTCGAGGCTGACGAAATCATCGCTCGTCTCATGCTGCCGCTGGTCAACGAGATCGCGCGCTGCCTGGAAGAGAAGATCGTCGGTTCGGCCGCTGAAGCCGACATGGCCCTGATCATGGGCATCGGCTTCCCGCCGTTCCGTGGTGGCGCCTGCCGCTATGTCGACCAGATGGGCATCGGCAACTATGTCGCCCTCTGCGAGAAGTACGCGCACCTGGGCAAGGCCTATGAAGCGCCGCAGCTGCTGAAAGACATGGCCGCTGCCAACCAGAAATTCTTCGGCTGAGACAGGAGCCTGACATGACAACTTTGAATCCGCGTGATGTGGTGATCGTTGACGGCGTGCGCAGCGCCATGGGTCGCACCAAGAACGGCATGTTCCGCAATGTGCGTGCCGACACGATCTCGGCCGAACTGGTGAAGGCGCTGTTCGCCCGCAACCCGAACGCCAATCCGGAAGAAGTGGAAGACGTGATCTGGGGCTGTGTGAACCAGACCCTGGAGCAGGGCATGAACGTGGCGCGCAACATCGCCATGCTCGCCGAGCTGCCGCGCACGGTGCCGGGTCAGACCGTCAACCGTCTCTGTGGTTCCTCCATGCAGGCGCTGCACACCGCCGCTGCCCAGATCATGACCGGCCAGGGTGACGTCTTCGTCATCGGTGGTGTCGAGCACATGGGCCACGTCGGCATGATGCACGGCATCGACCTCAACCCGGCTGCGTCCAAGTACTACGCCAAGGCCTCCAACATGATGGGCCTGACCGCGGAAATGCTGGGCACGCTGAACGGCATCACCCGCGAAATGCAGGACCAGTTCGGTCTCATGTCGCACCAGAAGGCCTGGGCTGCCACGCTCGACGGCCGCTTCAAGAACGAGATCGTCGGTATCGAAGGCCATGACGCCAACGGCTTCAAGGTGCTCTGCGAGATCGACGAAGTCATTCGCCAGGATGCCACGCTGGAGCAGTTCGCTGCCCTGCGTCCGGCCTTCAACCCGAAGGGCGGCACGGTCACGGCCGGTACCTCCTCGGCGCTGTCCGACGGTGCTTCCGCCATGCTGATCATGAGCGCCGAACGCGCCCAGGCTCTCGGTCTGAAGCCGCGCGCCAAGATCCGCTCCATGGCCGTCGCCGGCTGCGAAGCCGCGATCATGGGCTGGGGTCCGGTGCCTGCCACCGAGAAGGCGCTCAAGCGCGCCGGTCTGTCGATCAACGACATCCAGACCATCGAGCTGAACGAAGCCTTCGCGGCCCAGGGTCTGTCCGTGCTCAAGGGTCTGAACCTGCTGGATCAGGCTGAAGCCAAGGTCAACCACAACGGCGGCGCGATCGCTCTCGGCCACCCGTTGGGCTGCTCCGGTGCCCGTATCACCACCACGCTGCTGAACGTGATGGAACAGAAGGACACCCAGATCGGTCTGGCCACCATGTGCATCGGCCTCGGCCAGGGCATCGCGACCATCATCGAACGCTTGTAAGCAAGCAACCCTTTGCCGGAAAGACCTCGGGCTGGCGATCCCGGCCCGAGGTCTCCGACAAGCCAGAGCCGCGCTATCAGCGCGGCTTTTTTATGGCGTGGTGTCGGCCCCGGCGTTACATTGGCCGCATTTCCCGGCTTTCTTCATTCGCGAGGAGGACCATCTTGCGCATTCTTCACACCATGCTGCGTGTCGGCGATCTTGATCGTTCGATTGCCTTTTATACCGATGTGCTGGGCATGACCCTGCTGCGTCGCCAGGACTATCCGGGCGGCAAGTTCACGCTGGCCTTTCTGGGCTTCAATGATGGCGGCGCCGAGATCGAGCTGACCCACAACTGGGGCGTCGAGTCCTACGAGGTGGGCACGGGTTATGGCCATGTCGCGCTGGCCGTGCCGGATGCCTATGCCGCTTGCGAGCAGGTGGCGGCGAAAGGCGGCCGGGTCACGCGACCGGCCGGACCCATGATGCATGGCTCGACCGTGATTGCGTTTGTGGAAGACCCGGACGGCTACAAGATCGAGCTGATCCAGACGGCGGCCTGATCGCGAGCCGGGTGGCCCGCTTTCACGTAGCTTGCTTTTACGTAGCAAAGTTGTCGCGGATGAGGCCGACGAAGACGCCCTCGATGATGACATTGTCCGGCGAGATGAGCTGGGGCTCGAAGGTCGGGTTGGCCGGCACCAGCTTGATCATCTTCTTTTCATAGTCGAGGTACTTCACCGTGACCTCGTTTTCTATGCGGGCAATGACGATCTGGCCGGCGCGCGCGATGCTGGTCTTGTAGACCGCGATCAGGTCGCCGTCGAGTATGCCGGCATCTTTCATGGACTCGCCGCGCACACGCAGCAGATAGGTCGGGCGCTTGCTGAACAGGCCGCGCGGCACCGGCAGGCTGTGGTCGTGATTCTCCACGGCCTCCAGCGGCAGGCCGGCGGCCACGGAGCCGATCACCGGCAGCAGGTCTTCGTCGACACTGTCGTCCATGAGCAGCTGGATGCCGCGCGAGAGCTCGGCATGCAGCTTGATGTAGCCTTTCTGCTCGAGCGCCCGCAGATGGTCGGAGGCGGCGGTCTTGGAACGGAAGCCGAAGCGCAGTGCGACCTCGGCGCGGGTCGGGGCCATGCCGTTGTGTTCGACACACTCGCGGATGAAGTCGAGAATTTCGGCCTGTCGTGTCGTCAGTGCCTGCATGAGGGCGCTCCTGTTCTTTTCCTGAACACTAGCATATAAACTGACCATAAGAACAGTGCTGCCGCTATCGCCAGTGAATTCTGTCGGATAGGCCCACAGACTCCGGCATGGCGCCTGCTAGACTGCCTGCCAGCTTCAACAACAGGACCCGTGCATGGCGACCTTCTGGATCGTGCTCTTCTTCGTCGTTTCCGTGATTGTCGGCAATCTGCTCTGGCTGCGTCCCAGCCCCTGGGAGAGGGCGCTGACGGCTCAGCGCGAACAGGCCAAGGCCGCCGGCTTCGGCGTGCATCTGCGACCGGCTCCCGAGTGGCTGCAGCTGCCGGCTGGCGAACGCCTGATCGCGCACTACCAGCTCATGCTGCCCATGCCGCGCGAGCGTCTGGGGCGCTGGCGCTGGCATGGCGGGCTGGGCAACTGGCAACCGATAGGCAATCCCGAGGGCTGGCTCAGCGCGGCTCCCTGGCCGACCCCGGCGCCTGCGGGCTGGCTCGGTGTCGAGGCCTCGCCGAATGGTGTCGTGCTGTACTGGCGTGAAGACGGCCGGCGCGAGTCGGTCGAGCTCATGCAACGCATTCTCCGGGAGCCGGGTGCTTGACCCTGAGTAAAGGGCCTCGTATATATGCCGCTTTCCTGACGGCCGGTTTTTCCATCATGTTCCGTCACTCTCTTGGGATATCCCTCAACCATGGGTAGATCGCTGGTCATCGTCGAGTCTCCGGCGAAAGCCAAGACCATCAACAAGTACCTGGGCAAGGACTTCATCGTGAAGTCCAGCGTCGGTCATGTCCGCGACCTGCCAACCAGCGGTGGCGCGACCAGTGATCCCGCCGAGCGCGCCAAGGCTGCGGCCGAAACCCGCAAGCTGACGCCCGAGCAGAAGGCGGCGCAGAAGGAAGGCAAGCAGCGCGCGGCGCTGGTGGCGCGCATGGGTGTCGATCCGGAGAGGCACTGGAAGGCCAAGTACGAGGTGCTGCCGGGCAAGGAAAAGGTCGTCAACGAGCTCAAGGCCCTGGCCAAGACCGCCGACACCATCTATCTCGCAACCGACTTGGACCGCGAAGGGGAGGCCATTGCCTGGCACCTGCGCGAAGTCATCGGTGGCGATGACAGCCGCTACAAGCGCGTGGTCTTCAACGAAATCACCAAGACCGCCATCACCGAGGCGTTCAAGGAACCGGGCGAACTCAACATCGACCGCGTCAACGCCCAGCAGGCACGTCGTTTCCTCGACCGTGTCGTCGGCTACATGGTGTCGCCGCTGCTCTGGGAAAAGATCGCCCGTGGTCTTTCCGCCGGTCGCGTGCAGTCGGTGGCCGTGCGTCTGGTGGTCGAGCGCGAACGCGAGATCCGCGCCTTCGTGCCGGAAGAATTCTGGGAAATCTGGGCTGACACCCTGACCCCGGGCAAGGACGCACTGCGTCTGGAAGTGACCCGCCAGGGCAGCGATGCCTTCAAGCCGGTCAGCGAAAAGCAGGCCATGGCTGCCGTCGCGCTGTTGCAGAAGGCCGCCTACACGGTCGCCAAGCGCGAGGACAAGCCGACGCGCAGCAAGCCGTCGGCGCCGTTCATCACCTCGACCCTGCAGCAGGCCGCGAGCACGCGCCTGGGCTTCTCGGTGAAGAAGACCATGACGCTGGCGCAGCGTCTGTATGAAGCCGGCCACATCACCTACATGCGTACCGACTCGACCAATCTGAGTCAGGATGCGCTGGAGGCCGTGCGCGGCTTCATCGTCAAGCAGTTCGGCGACAAGTATCTGCCCGGCAAGCCGATTTCCTACAGCAGCAAGGAAGGCGCGCAGGAGGCTCACGAAGCCATCCGTCCGTCTGACGTGACGTCGCGTCCGGGCACCATCGACGGGCTCGAGAAGGACGCCGAGCGTCTCTACGAGCTGATCTGGCGCCAGTTCGTGGCCTGCCAGATGAACGATGCCGAATACACCAGCACCAGCCTGACCGTGGCAGCCGGCGACTTCGAGCTGCGCACGCGCGGCCGCATCCTGCGCTTCGACGGTTTCACCAAGGTCATGAGCGCGGTCTCCAAGGACAAGGAAGACATCGTGCTGCCGGATGTCGCGGTCGGCGAAAAGCTGGCCTTGCAGACACTGGACCCGAAGCAGCACTTCACCAAGCCGGTGGCACGCTTCACCGAAGCCAGCCTGGTGCGCGAGCTGGAAAAGCGCGGCATCGGTCGCCCGTCGACCTACGCGGCCATCATTTCGACCATCCAGGATCGCGGCTACGTGCGCCTGGAGAGCCGTCGCTTCTATGCCGAGAAAATGGGTGACATCGTCACCGACCGTCTCGGCGAGAACTTCAGCAACCTCATGGATTACGCCTTCACGGCCGATCTCGAAGCCCAGCTCGACAAGGTCGCCGAAGGCTCCGAGGACTGGAAGGCGGTGCTCGACCGCTTCTACGCCGACTTCAAGCGCAAGCTCGACAAGGCCGGTCAGGACGAGGATGGCATGCGCCGCAACCAGCCGGTGCAGACCAATCTGCCTTGCCAGCTCTGCAGCCGTCCGCTGCAGATCCGCACGGCATCCACCGGTGTCTTCCTGGGCTGCTCCGGCTATGCGCTGCCGCCCAAGGAGCGTTGCAAGTTCACGCTCAACCTGACCCGTGGCGACGAAGCCGTCGCCATCACCTCCGATACCGACGAGGATGATGAAAGCGAAACCCTGCAGCTGCGCGCCAAGCACCGCTGCAAGATCTGTGGCACAGCCATGGAAAGCTATCTCATCGATGGCAGCCGCAAGCTGCACGTCTGCGGCAACAACCCGGACTGCGCCGGCTACGAGGTGGAAGAGGGCAGCTATCGCATCAAGGGCTATGACGGCCCGCTGATCGAATGCGACAAGTGCGGCTCCGACATGCAGCTCAAGACCGGCCGTTTCGGCAAGTATTTCGGCTGCACCAACTCGACCTGCGGCAATACCCGCAAGCTGCTGCGCAATGGCGAAGCGGCACCGCCCAAGGCGGCGCCCATCAGCATGCCCACGCTGCGCTGCAGCAAGGTCGACGATCACTTCCTGCTGCGCGATGGCGCCAGCGGTCTCTTCCTGGCCGCCAGCAAGTTCCCCAAGAACCGCGAGACGCGCGCGCCCAGCGTCGAGGAACTGAAGTCGGTCGGCGACCAGCTCGACCCCAAGCATCACTATCTGCTCGATGCTCCGGTGCATGACCCGGAAGGCCGTCCTTACATCCTGCGTTTCAGCCGCAAGACGCGCGAGCAGTACGTGATGACCGAGCAGGACGGCAAGGCCACCGGCTGGCAGGCGTTCTTCGACAACGGCCGCTGGGTGGTGACTGCGCCCAAGGGCGACAAGGACAAGAAGGCCGACGGAGCATGAGCAGCGCCATATGAGCAAAGACCGCAACATGCATCCGGCGCGCACGAACCAGAAGCTCTATTTCGCGCGCCTGCAGCTCACCCAGATGGAGGCCGCGCTGGCTGACAGCACGGCCTTCGACAGCGAGCCGCGCGCGCTCAGCAGCCGCGAGGCCGCCATCTGGCATCTGCACAGCGCCCTCGGTGCCTTCATGCAGGAGCTTTCGCGCTTCTACAAGGTGCAGCCGGCGGTGACCACGCCGGAGGCCATGGCCGAGGCCATGGCGAAGCGCAGCCAGGTCTCGCCCGAGGCGCAGATCCTGCTGCAGCTGCTGGATGATCCGCAGAGCTGGCTGGCGCAGCTGCGCCGTCTGCATGACGCCTGCTATCTGCCGGTGGCGCTGCCCGACATCGCGGTCGAGGACGAGTCACCGGCGCGCATCGCCATTCCGCTGGTCATGACCACGGAAGATGCGCCCCTGAGCGAGCCTGACCGCGCCGTCCTGACGCTGATCCATCAGGCGCTGACCCAGGCCATCCGCGACTTCCGCGCGGAGCTGGTAGAATTCTGAGCGGCAGTCGATTCGACCGCCGCTGTTGAGGTAGAAGTCCATGTCCGAATTTGCCTTCCTCGAATTGTCCGAAATGGATGATGGCGAGGTTGTTCTGCGCCGCAGCGGTGATGCCGCCGACAGCGAACCGCTGGTGAGCGTGCGTTTCTCCTCCGAGGCCCGCCTGCTGCTCGGCAACCGCACCACCGATATCGCCCGCGCCATGGTCGGTGCCGGCGTGCAGTTGGCCACGCACCAGATGGCCAACCCCGAGTCTCTCGATGACGAGCCCCACATCCTGCACTGACGACACCTGGTTGCCGGCAGGCCACCCCGATGGCGAGTGGCTGCATGTCGGCATCGCCAGCCAGTGCCTGCGCCACTACCAGGGTGACCTGCTGCTCGCCGAATACCCCGTGTCGACCGCTCGCAACGGCGCCGGCGAGACCTCCGGCAGTGAATGCACACCGCGTGGCTGGCACGTGGTGCGAGCCCGCATAGGCGACGGCCTGCCGGCTTGCGCCGTGCTGCGCGGCCGCCGTGCCACCGGCGAGGTCTGGACACCCGAGCTGCACGCAGCCTGTCCCGGTCGCGACTGGATACTGACCCGCATACTCTGGCTGTCCGGTCGCGAGAGCGGCTTCAATCGCGGTCGTCGCGACGATGGCGTGGTGGTCGACAGCATGCGCCGCTACATCTATCTGCACGGCACGCCTGACTGCGAGCCCATGGGCGAGCCGCTCTCGCATGGCTGCGTGCGCATGCGCAACAGCGACATCATGGAACTCTTCGAGCGTGTGCCGGCGGGGCTGCCGGTGCTGATTTCGGAGGCGGCATGATAGGCAATGCCTGGCCGGTGGATGACACCGGCTACAGTGTTCTGGAGTGGGGCGAGCTGGATCGCCGGACGCTGTCCCTGTATGTCACGGCCTATATCGTGGCGGACCGCCGTGGCGACCAGCTGCCGGACTTTCACGCCAGCCGTGCCGAGGCCGAGGCGGCGGCACGCCGGCTGGCAGCCGGGGCAGGGCAGGCGTCATGTTCAGAAAAGCGGCAGTCGTGCCAAAAGCCCTGATTTTCCTTTTGACACGCGGTCGGGAATCCCTATAATGCGCCCCACACAGCGACAACAGCGGGTGTTTAGCTCAGCTGGGAGAGCAGCTCCCTTACAAGGAGCGGGTCGGCGGTTCGATCCCGTCAACACCCACCATCTCATGTCAATGTGTGCCGACGCGCAGCGGTAGTTCAGTCGGTTAGAATACCGGCCTGTCACGCCGGGGGTCGCGGGTTCGAGTCCCGTCCGCTGCGCCATATCGATACGAAGACGCCCTGATCGCAAGATCGGGGCGTTTTTGTTTGTGCATTCCTGTGCTAAAACAATGTCTGACAGCGTATTCGGCAAACGGACTTGGTGATTCGTCGCCACCTCGGCACTGAGGGGATGATGGAATGTACGCACATAAGGTCTTTCTCTTCTCCGGTGATGGCATAGCCACCCGTCTCAATCGCGAGTGCTACCCCACGGGCGAGCGCCATCTTCTGTTCATTTTCCTCGTCCAGGTCGACCCCGACCCCGATTTCGACAAGGCCAAGCGCCTCGCGCGCGAAGATGGCTGGGATCAGGTCTTCCTGCTCGATGCCGAAGTCGCCACGCCGGAGCGGTCCGCCCGCGATGCCCATCTGGTGGCCGCCTACGAACATGCCATCGAGAAGGGGCATGCCATCGTGGCCATTCATGATCCGCTGAAGATTCCTCTCTAGCATCCGTCTCCGGGCTTGGGCATGCTCGTGGCCGAGTCGCGTCCGGCATTCAGGAGTTGGCCATGAGCAAGGCCCTGCGTTTTTCCGAGGAGTGGTTTCGCCGCGCCTTGTGGCTGATCGCCGTGGTTTTCGCCGGCTTTCTGATCGGTCTCGGTGGTCTCGTCGTGGGCGATCTGCCGCGGGTCGAATCGATGCCGCGACTGGAGCAGTTCCTCGAGCAGCCGGCGACCAGCCGCGAGCGCGATGCCATCCGTCAGGACAGGGCCGCGCTGCAGAGCGGCAACGATGCCATGGAGCGCCAGCAGTTGATCCTGCAGGCGGCCGGGCACCGGGCCGGCAATGCCCGCGAGACTTTCACGCACTGGCTGCAGACCCGCGAGGCGACCGAGCGGCCGGAGCAGGATGCCGAGCTGCTGCGTCGCAGTCGCGAGCTGGATGGCCTGAAGGCGCAGGAGCGGGTGGCGCAGGCGCAGCTGGAGCAGCTTGAGCAGTCGACGCTGGCTGCGCGGCAGAGCCTGCAGCAGCGCGAGCAGCATCTGCAGGTGCTGGAGCAGCGCGGTTACCAGCGTCTGGCGACGGTGCAGCGTGCCGTCGAACTCAAGGTCTTCCTGTATCGACTGCTGCTGACCCTGCCGCTGCTGGTCCTCGCCGGCTGGCTGTTCGCGCGCAAGCGCCAGAGCACGCACTGGCCCTTTGTCTGGGGCTTCATCCTGTTTGCCCTGTTCACCTTCTTTGTCGAGCTGGTGCCTTACCTGCCCAGCTATGGCGGCTATGTGCGCTATCTGGTCGGCGTCGTGCTCACCATACTGGTCGGGCACTACGCTATTCGCGGCATGCGGCGCTATCTGGAACAGCAGAAGGCGAGGGAGGACATGCCCGATGTCGAGCGTCGCCAGGGTCTGGCCTATGACGTCGCGCACATGCGCCTGGTCAAGGGCATATGCCCGGGTTGCGAGCGCGCTGTCGATCTGAAGGACGGCAGCCGCAATTTCTGCATGCACTGCGGCATCTGCCTGTTCGATCACTGCCGGCAGTGCCAGGCGCGCAAGAACTCGTTCGCCCGCTACTGCCATGCCTGTGGTGCCGCCGGTGACCACGGAGAGCCGGCATGAGGGAGCGCAATGCCATAGTCTTTGCCGCCGTCTGCCAGATTCCGCCCGGACGCGTGGCCACCTATGGCCAGATCGCGCGCATCAGCGGACTGGGGCGCCTGGCGCGTCAGGTCGGCTATGCCCTCAACGCGCTGCCGGAAGACAGCGAGGTGCCTTGGCATCGCGTCGTCAATGCCAGGGGCGAGATCAGCCAGCGCAGCGCTGCCGGCAGCGAGTCCGAATCGCTGCAGCGTCTGCGTCTGGAGGCGGAGGGTGTGCGTTTCGATGCCCGTGGCCGCATAGACCTGGGCGAGTACAGCTGGGACGCGGCACGCTGAGCGACGGTACTGTCGCCGCCGGCACGCTGGTAGGATGCGGGCAGCAGGCGTCGAGGAGCAGGGCCTTGGATATCAAGCTGGAAGAAGTCGAGTTCATGGCCATACGCGCGCAGGGCGCGGGCGGGCAGAACGTCAACAAGGTCTCGAATGCCATTCACTTGCGTTTCGACATTACCGCCTCGTCCTTGCCGGATGAGGTCAAGGCGCGGCTGTGTGCCTGGCGTGACCAGCGCATCAGCGAGGATGGCGTGATCGTGATCAAGGCCCAGCGCTTTCGCAGCCTGGAGAAGAATCGCGAAGATGCCATCGAGCGCTTGCAGGAGCTGGTCGAGCAGGCCAGTCGCGTGCTGCCGCCGCGCACGCCGACGCGACCGACGCGCAGTTCGCAGCGCAAGCGTGTCGAGGGCAAGGTTCAGCGCGGACAGGTCAAGGCACTGCGCGGGCGCATCACCGATTAGCCACGGGTGAGCCGGCGCAGGAAGTCGTTCTGGTAGATGCCGGCGGGATCGAGCGCGGCCAGCGTGGCCATCGAGGCCTGCCAGCCGTGGCTGGCCGGGCGGCCTGCGCTGAGCGCCGCGGGGATGCCCCGGCTGATGATGTCGGCATCGACCCAGGCCGCCTCGGTGCTGTTGGCCCAGCCCTTGGACCACTCCGGCCGCGCCATGCTCTCAGCTCCCGTGTAGTGCCCGATCAGCCACTGTTCGATGTCGCGGAAGAAGACATGCATGTCCGGTGTGCCGGGTATGGTCAGGATGGCCAGCCAGATCGCCGTGTCCCAGTCCGGGTGATCCGGACGTGGCGACAGTGCCGACAGGCGGGATTCCTGGGCGCCGGCCAGTCCGATGTCGCCGGCGTGGTCGAGGCCGCTGATGCGGATCTCCACCGGCATGTTGACCGGGTAGCGCCCGCTGGCCTGATAGGCCGCCAGTTTCTCCTGATAGGTTTTGACGAAGTCGTGGATGACCTGCTGGGCGCGATCCCGGCGGGTGATCACGGCGTAGCTGAATTCATGCACGCGCAGCGTGGTCGGCTTGATGAAGAGCAGGGTGTTCTTCGACGGGCCCCAGATATCGGACGAGGCCGTGGCCAGCAGGCCGGCTGCCGTCACGGCGTAGGTGGTCTGCCCGAACAGCGGTGCCGATTCCGGATGTCCGCTGACCAGCTGCTGGGCGAGGTCGGTCACCGGCTTTGGCAGGTTGTCGCTGAACGGATAGTTGTAGGGACTGCTGACCGCGCGTGATCCGGCTGGCTGTTGCGGGCTGACATACCAGGCCTTGAGCCAGGGCTTGTCGGTGAAGGCATACCAGATGACCTCCAGGCGGCCGCTGCTGTCGAGAAAGCTGGCCATGTCGCGGCCGCCGCTGCCGGGGGCGGCGAACATCTCGTCGGCGGTGATGTCGATGTAGCTGACACAGCGCAGGTTCTGGTTGGGCTCGACGGCCAGGGTGACATCGGTGATGAGGGCCCGACCCAGCGAGGTCAGCAGCACGCCGATGTCGGCATCGCGCCTATCGAAGCGGCGCAGGGCATAGCGTTGCCGTTCGGCTGACCAGACGATGGCGGTCAGCGCCAGTATGCGATTGCTCAGCGAGCCGTAGGTCTGTCGTGGCAGTGCTGTTTCGTTCCTGGCCGGAATGGCGCAGCCATGGCCGTTGATGGCCAGGGCCCCGCCAAGACTGATGGCGCCGACGGCGGGTGTGGCCGTGAAGCCGTGACCGTGGTCTTCGAGAAAGGCCAGTAGGTCTTCCATGAGCACGCCGGTGCCGGCACGAACACAGGGCATGGGTTCGGCAAGCATTTCCAGGCTGCGCAGGTGGGGAATGGTATCGAGCAGGATGACCCGTGTCTCGGCGCTGGTGTCCGGGCTGAGCGCCAGAGGTGACCAGTTGTGCATGGCGCCGCGGGCGCGTACGGCATAGCCGTTGACGGCGGCCCAGTTGACCACGGCCTCGGCTTCTTCCGCCGTGCGCGGAGCACAGCTCAGCACGCTCGGGAAACGCAGCTCGCCGGCCCAGTTCTCGAAAGGCTCGCGCTGGCGCTCCAGGCCTTCCGGGAAGGACAGGCCGGCGTGAGCTGAAGGGCCGGGCGTCGCCGGTCCGGTGGCCGAGGAGCGGCAGGCGGCGATGGCGGCGGCCAGCGCGGTGAGCAGGAAGCGCCGCCGCGAGAGCAGGGGGGCAGGCAGAAGCCGGAACGCGTTTCGGGTGTCCATGCCTGCTGCTCCTGTCCCTGGAGTGAACAAGGACAAGATTAGCTTGTTTTTTGTACTGTCCCGCCCTCCGGCCGTCTTCGGATCAGCGGTAGGTCAGCGGTTCGGCCTTGCCCCAGAAGACACGGTACGAGTACGCCGTGTAGATCAGGATGACCGGCAGCACGACCATGGCGCCGGCCAGCACCACGCGCAGCGCTTCCGGTGCCGACGCGGCCTCCCAGAAGGTCATGCGGTCGATCAGCAGGTAGGGGAAGAGGCTGTAGGCCAGTCCGCCCGAGGCCAGCACGAAGAGCAGCACGGTGCCGGCGAACGGCACCCAGCTCCAGCGTACTTCCTCTTCGCCGAGCATGCCGGCCAGCACGCGGTCGAGCAGCAGCACCAGCGCGGTGGTCAGCACCGGCACAGGCAGCAGGAAGTACAGGTTGGGCAGACTGAACCAGCGCTCGGCCATGCGCGCGGACACAATCGGCGTGGCCAGGGAAATGGCGGCGATGCCGGCGGCAGTCAGCCAGAGCGCGCCACGGGCCCAGCGCACCGCGCGCTGCTGCAGGAAGCCTTCGGTCTTCATGATCAGCCAGCCGGCACCGAGCAGGGCATAGCCGGCGACAAAGCAGAGCCCGATGAAGGCAGCGAACAGGTGTGCCGTCCAGGTCGGCGCGAAGTCGGTCAGGTAGTAGCCGAGCATGTAGCCCTGGGCCAGGCTGGCGAGCAGCGAGCCGAGGTAGAACACGGCATTCCACAGTGGCTTGTGGTCGGCTTTCGCCTTGACGCGGAAGTCGAAGGCGACGCCACGCAGGATGAGGCCGGCCAGCAGTACCGCCACCGGCACGTAGAGCGCGCCGAGAATGATGCCGTGGGCGACCGGGAATGCCACCAGCAGCAGGCCGATGCCGAGCACCAGCCAGGTCTCGTTGGCATCCCAGAAGGGGCCGATGGAGGCGATCATCATGTCCTTGTCGTCGCTGTCGGCGCGGCGCATGAGCACGCCGACGCCGAGATCGAGACCGTCGAGCAGACCGTAGAGCAGCAGCGCCAGGCCCATGAGGCCGGCGAAGATCAGCGGCAGGGCATGATCGGGAATCCAGGGCAGTATCATGACTTGTCTCCCGCGCCGGGCAGGCGGTCTTCATCGTGGTGGGTGCTGTGCGGAGCCTTCTGGGCCAGATAGAACACCACCGACACATAGGACAGCAGCAGCGCCGCGTAAAGCAGCAGGTACATGGTCAGCGAGCCGAAGATGGCCTGCGCCGGCACGGCCGAGGCGGCATCCTTGGTGAGCAGCACGCCGGTGACCAGCCAGGGCTGGCGGCCCATCTCGGTGACATACCAGCCGGCCACGGTCGCGATCCAGCCGGCGAAGGTCATGGCCACCAGGCCACGCAGCAGCAGGCGTGGCAGGCGGCCGTTGCGCAGCAGCAGGAAGGCGGACAGCCAGGATGCGGCGAGCATGAGGAAGCCCATGCCGACCATGACACGGAAGGACCAGAACACCGGCGCCACCGGCGCATGGCCGTGCGGAAACTCGTCCAGCCCGGCGAGCTCGCCATCCAGGGTGTGGGTCAGGATGAGACTGGCCACCTTGGGCACGCCAATGGCGTAGTCGTTGCTCTTCGTGGTCTCGTTGGGCAGTGCGAACAGCAGCAGCGGCGCGCCGGCTTCGCGATGCCAGACGCCTTCGATGGCGCTGATCTTGGCCGGCTGATGGTGCAGGGTGTTGAGGCCATGCATGTCGCCGACCAGTATCTGCACCGGAATCAGCGCCGCGGCCACGAAGATGCCGGTGCGCAGGGCCACCTCAACATCACGCGTGCGGTCGCCGCGCAGCCAGCGGAAGGCCGACACACCGGTGATCACGAAGGACACGGTGAGGCCGGAGGCCAGCAGCATGTGGCTCAGGCGATAGGGCAGCGAGGGGTTGAACAGCACTTCCAGCCAGCTGGTGACATGGGCCTTGCCGTCTATCATCTCGAAGCCGGCCGGGGTCTGCATCCAGGAGTTGAGGACCAGGATCCAGAACGCCGAGATGGTGGTGCCGAAGGCGACCAGGAAGCAGGCGACGGTGTGCATGCGCTCCGACACGCGGCCGCGTCCGAACAGCATGATGCCGAGGAAGGTCGCCTCCAGGAAGAAGGCGGTCATGACCTCGTAGGCCAGCAGCGGCCCGGCGATGTTGCCGACGGTGTTCATGTAGCCCGGCCAGTTGGTGCCGAACTGGAACGACATGGTGATGCCGGAGACGACGCCGAGGGCGAAGGTGAGCGCGAAGATCTTGAGCCAGAAGCGGTAGGCGCGCAGCCAGTGCTCGGCCGCGGTCAGGTGGTAGCGGATCTTGAAGAAGAACAGCACCCAGCCGAGCGCGATGCTGATGGTCGGGAACAGGATGTGAAAGGTGATGTTGGCGGCGAACTGCACGCGCGCCAGCATGAGGGCGTCAAGAACAGCGGCATCAGCCATGGTGTTCGTCCTCTTCCAGCAGCAGGGTTTCCGGGTCCGGGATCAGGCCGTCATCGCCATCTCCGCGCGGGCGCAGATCCAGGAGCTTGAGCAGGCGCGAGCCGAAGCGCATGAGGCGTTCCAGCGATCGCGGGTCCATGCCCTGCAGATCATCCATCCATTTCGTGACCAGCTCGATAAGGTCGTGCATGGCCTGCATGCGCACCTGGGCGTGCTGGTCGGCGTCGTTGGTGGCCTTTTCCAGCAGGGCATCACGCAATACCGACAGCGTCGGCTCGATTTCGCGCTTGCGCCGCTCCTCGGCCAGGGTCTTGAAGATGTCCCAGACGTCATCGGGCGCGGTGAAGTAGTCGCGACGGTCATCGGGCAGATGCTTGAGGCGGATGAGGCGCCAGGACGCCAGCTCCTTCAGGCCCATGCTGACGTTCGAGCGCGAGAAGCCGAGTACGTCGGCGATGTCGCCGGCATGCAGCGGGGTCGGCGAGAGATAGAGCAGGGCGTAGATCTGGCCGACGGTGCGGTTGATGCCCCAGCGGCTGCCCATCTCGCCGAAGTGGAGGACAAAGGTCTGCACCAGGGGTGTCAGTTTCATGCTTGTCTGCCATTTCAGGAATTACTGAAATTATAGGCACGACCGAATATCGGCCGACAAGTGGTGGCCAGACCAATTTGTGACCGCCAGGTTCCGGTTGCCGGCATGGCCCCGTACGCCGCCGGGCAGAAGGAGTGCTGTCAGTCCTGGGCCAATAGGGTGTATGGTCAGAAAACGGTCAATTGCATGGTCGGGAGCATTTCTTGCAACCGGCCGGCCAGTGCTGGAGCGCTGTCGCCTGTGGTTCGCCGTGTGGATGCACGGTTGCCGTATCCAACAGGGAGGTTGCGATCATGATCATTCAACGTCAGGCACGCTGGCTGCGTGTCGTCATTGCCCTGTTCATGGCCGTCGTGCTGGCCGCCTGCCGCGCCGATGGCAGCGGTGGTACGGGTGGCAGCGTAAACAGCGGAGATGGCGACGGTGACGGCATCGCCAGCACTCTGGACAACTGCCCGCTGGTGGCCAATCCGGCACAGACCGATACCGACCACGATGGCACAGGCAATGCCTGCGACAGCGATGATGACGGTGATGGTGTCGCCGATGTCACCGACAACTGCCCGCTGGTGGCCAATGCCACGCAGACCGACACCGACCATGACGACATGGGCAATGCCTGCGACAGCGATGACGACGGCGATGGTGTCGCCGATACCTCCGACAACTGCCCGCTGATCGCCAATGCCGCGCAGACCGACAGCGATGGCGATGGCCTGGGCAATGCCTGCGACAGCAGCACCGACACGGATGGCGACGGCATCGTCAATGGTGTCGACAACTGCCCGCTGGTGGCCAATCCGACGCAGACCGATACCGATCACGATGGTGTCGGCGATGCCTGCGACAACGATGACGATGGCGATGGCGTGCCCAACAGCAGCGACAACTGCCGCCTGGTGGCCAACCCGGGCCAGGAGGACAACGATCATGACGGCATAGGCAACGCCTGCGACGTGGACACCGATGGCGACGGCGTCGCCAACGGCAGTGACAACTGCCCGCTGATCGCCAATCCGGGCCAGCAGGACAGCAACAGCAACGGCATCGGTGATGCCTGCGAGGATCGTGATGGCGACGGCGTGCCGGACGCCACGGACAACTGCCTGCTGATTCCCAATCCGCTGCAGAGCAATGTCGATGGCGATGCCTTTGGTGATGCCTGCGACACCGATGATGACAACGACGGCGTGCTGGATATCATCGACAACTGCCCGCTGGTGGCCAATACCAACCAGGCCGACCTCAACAGCAATGGCGTCGGTGACGTCTGCGATGGCGACGATGATGGCGATGGTGTGGCCGATACCACGGACAACTGCCCGCTGATTGCCAACAGCAATCAGGCCGATCTGGACGGCGATGGCCTGGGTGATGCCTGCGACACCGATAGCGATGGCGATGGCGTGCCCAACACCTCCGACAACTGCGCGCTGGTGGCCAACGCCAATCAGCTCGATTCCGATGGTGATGGCATAGGTGATGTCTGCGACAGCACGCCGCTCTCGCAGTGCGCCGTGGCCGGCATCACCGACTTCCGGCCGCTGCTGGCGCCGGCGACGGTTGGCACCAGCATCGACGGCACGCTGCCGGCACTGACCTGCCTCGGCTGCTCGCTCAGCAATCCGGGCAATGTCATCGATGCCGACAGCAACAGCTTCGCGCTGGCGCAGATACCGCTGGGCCTGCTCGGCAGCGGTGTTTCGCTGCAGGTCACCTCGCCGACGGTATTCGTGACGGGCACCCAGCTCGGCTTCCTGGTCGCCAGTCCGGACGGGTTGCTGCAGCTCAGCCTGATCAGCAACATCACGGTGGAGAGCTATCTCGGCAATACCTTGCAGGAGTCGACCGCGAGTGGCGGTTTGCTTGGCCTGGATCTGCTGGGCGCGCTCAATGACAGCAGCAGGCAGCTCTACAAGTTCACCAGCACCCAGCCCTTCGACGGCATACGCATCACTGTGTCCGGCGTGGCCAGCGTGAATTTCGCGCTGAATATCTATGCGGCCTGCACCAAGGCGCCCTGACGGGCGCCCGAGCGGCCGCTGACGTTCAGTCCGGCCAGTCTTCCGCCACGACGAAGCCGCGAGTGATCTCGCGGCCATCGCGCAGACCGACCACACAAATGGCCGAACGCGGTCCTGCGAGCGGCAGCCCGGCGAGCAGTTCAGAGGCGGTCATGGTCGGTCCGGGCAGCTCGGCATCGACCACGGCAGTCATCCAGTTGGCCTTGGGCAGCCGCAGCCAGCGCAGGTCGGCAGCGCCCCAGCGCGCCATGAAGCCGGCGTGGTCCTGCCACCAGCCTTGCAGATGACCAGGCGCGGCAGCATGTGCAGCCCAGGTCGGGCGATCGGCGTCGGCGGGATAGAACAGACAACCCTTGACCAGACAGACCGGGCGTACTGCCGTCAGTCCGCGCTCGGCGAGCAGGCGGCGACCGGCCGGGCTGCTGGCCAGGCGCAGCTGGTGCTGACGCAGATGATCGAGCTTGAGGTCGAGGCGGTCGCGCAAGCCGGGACCTACCCAGTGCCGCGCCTGTCCTCCCGGCTGCACGCCCAGGAAGAACTTCACCGCCACCTCCCAGTGCTGTACTTCCGAGCTGATGCGATCGCGCACGAGAAAGTCGAATTCGCCCAGCGTGCGGCCGTCACAGCGCAGCGGCAGGTTGCGAGCGAGCAGTTCGTACTGCGGGTTGGCCGGCCACGCCAGCCAGAAGGCCAGCAGGCTCTCGAAGTGGCTGCCGAGGCGGTGGTCGTGCTCCCGCTCCAGATGCGTCAGCAGCGGCTCGGAGTCCAGGTCGAGGCCGGCCAGCCAGTCGTTGCTGGCCGTCAGAGCCTGGTTGCACCAGGCCTGATCCAGCCAGCGCGGGCTGTTGTCGCCGTGGCGGGAGTCATTGTCGGCGGGCGGGCGCAGCAGCGGCGGACTGGCGATGACCCAAGCCAGGTCGCGCACGGCCTGATGCCGCCAGCGCAGCCAGGGGGCCGCAGCCGGCGCATCCTGCCCGGGCTTGTTCAGGTCCGCTCCTGCCACCACTGCGTCGCCAGTGTCAGCGCGGCATCCTGGCTGTCGGCACGACGCAGCACGCGCAGCGCCAGTGCCAGGGTGCCGATGACAGCCATTTCGCCGTATTCGTGGCGGGCTTCACCGCGCCAGACGGCGAGGAAACGGGTCAGGTCGAAGGCCTCCTCGGGCTCGTGACGGAGCGGGAACAGCGCCGGCCACTCCTCTTCGGCCAGCTCGCCGGCAACGATCTGCTTGGCCAGGCAGAGGCCGTCCGGATTGCGTTCGATCTCGCCACCTTCACCCTTTATCACGCAGCTGTTGGCATAGCCGAGCAGGGCGGCAGCCTGCTGATGCGAGGCGCGATAGGCGGGATGGAAGATGGCCTGCAGCACATGCGGCGCATCCAGCGGATTGAGCAGGCGCGCCAGCGTGTGTACCGGCGAGCGCAGGCCGAGCACGTTGCGCAGCTGGATGATCTCGCCCAGCGGCGGGCAGAGCTGATCCAGCGACAGATAGGCGAAGCCGTGCTCGGCCAGTGCCGGCGCGACGGCCTGCCAGCTGTCGCAGACCGGCAGGCCGAGCTCGGGCAGCACGGCCTCGGTGTAGAGACGATTGATGGTGTGGCCGCTGGCCCCGTGCATGAACACACGCACGCCACGGGCGGCGAGGATCTTCACCGCGAGCAGGAACCAGGGATAGTGCTTGCGCTTGCCGGCATAGGAGGACCAGTCGAGATCGACCTGCAGGCTGTCGGCGCTGCCGAGCACCTCGGCACGACGCTGGCGTATGGCATCGCGAGCGGCCATGACGAAGCCGGCCAGCTCCTCCGGACTTTCCTCCTTGACGCGCAGCAGCATGAGGAAGGCGCCGAGCTGGACCTCCTCGACCTCGCCGGCCAGGATCATGGCCATGGCCGCATGCGCCTCTGCCAGCGTCAGCGAGCGACTGGAGGTCTTGCCCTTGCCGAGGATGCGCACGTACTGCGCAAACGGATGCTCGGCTGTCTTGTAGATGTTCTTCATGACCATGATGGTGACTCTGACACGATGTTGCTGCTACAGCATGCGCCTGGTTCGAGGCGGATCAAAAGCAGTTGGGAGGCTTGGGCAGGCCGGCGCAGAGCGCCACCAGACGCATGGGGGTGTCGGGAAACAGCTGCATGAGGGCGGCGCTGCTGCCGAAATCGGCACCCAGGGTTTCGCCGAGATACTTCACGAACACGCGCGTGGTCGGCATGCGCTGGTAGCGGGCGTGGAAGTCGCGGCAGGCGGCGAGCACGCGGCGATGCGCGGGAGCCAGGGTCAGACCCAGGCAGCGCGCGATCTCGTCGGCCAGCTCGTCATGCCATTGTGTCGGGTCGCGCAGGAAACCCTCGTGATCGAACAGGGCCGGATCGAAGCGTGCACGATCCAGCCGCGACATGTCCCAGAACACACCTGTACTGCCGGTCATGACCAGCTCAGGCTCTTGTCGTGGCGGGCGACCAGCGCGACCCAGCCGGCGCTGTCGATCAGCGTGATGTCCCCGCTCGGCCAGCGCTCCGCCAGACCACGTGCGTGCACGGCATCGGTCAGGGCGTGGCAGGGCCGGGGCAGCGCGAGACCGGGGCGCAGGGCCAGGGTGACGCTGGCGCCGGCGAGCAGCAGGGCATCGCCGTCGGACCAGAGGCGCAGCAGCGAGGCGGGCAGCTCGCTGCCGTAGAGAATGTGCAGGGTAGTCACAGGCGGATCACCTGGTCATGGCTGGCCAGCAGAGCGGCGAGGCCGGGACCGTCGAGGGTCGTGACCGGCAGCAGCAGATCGGTCTCGCTGAGGCCGCGCTCGCTCATCGAGCGGCCATCGACATAGAGCCTGTCGACCTCGAACAGCGGCAGGGCATCAAGCTGGGCGCCCAGGCTACGGCGGCCAAGAACACTGCCATCCTGTCCGGGCAGGAGCTGCCAGATGCCGTCATCCTGGAACAGCACGGCGACTTCGGCGCCGAAGCTGGCGGCGACCAGCAGGGTGTCGAGCAGCTCCTGGGCGCTGTCGTTGACGTAGGGGGCGTGAGCGGCGATGTAGAGCAGGCGCATGGGTCAGCCCGGGAACGTGACGAGGCGATCGGTCTGCAGCTGCGCCTCGGCGAGCTGGCCGAGGCCGCTGATGACGAAGCCGCTGGCGAGGTTGGCGTGCGGCTGTTCCCAGCTGCGGGCATTGTCGGCATCGAGCACACCACGCCTGAGCGCGGCGGCGACACAGATCACCAGATCGAGACCATGGCGTTGCTGCAGCTCCTGCCAGCGTCGGGTCAGACCGGTTTCATCGCGGGCGGGGGTGTTGAGTCCGTTGCCATGAGCCACGGCGGCACCGGCAAAGAACACGCGCAGAACTTCATGACCTTCGGCCAGTGCCGTCTCGGCAAAACGCCAGGCCTGGAAGGCAGCTTCCTGATCGGGGGCAGCGGTGACGAAGAGGGCGAAGCGCATGGACAACCCAAGGGCCTGGTAACTATGCAGGCCCTTAGGATATCCCAGTCGTGACGTTTAGGCTTCCGCTTTCCCGGGCTCTCAGTCTTCGCGCGACAGGCAACGATAGCTGACGCCGGCGAGGATGGCGCCGACGATGGGAGCAATCCAGAACAGCCAGAGCTGCTGCAGTGCCCAGCCGCCGACCAGCAGTGCCGGACCGGTGCTGCGCGCCGGATTCACCGAGGTGTTGGTGACCGGAATGCTGATGAGATGGATCAGGGTCAGACCGAGGCCGATGGCGATGGGCGCGAAGCCGGCCGGCGCGCGCTTGTCGGTGGCACCGAGGATGATCATGAGGAACATGAAGGTCATGACCACTTCCATGATCAGACCGGCATTGGCGCTGAAGTGGCCGGGCGAGTGCTCGCCATAGCCGTTGGCGGCCAGCGTGGTCGACACGAAGCCGGCCTGGCCGCTGGCGATCACGTGCAGCAGTGCCGCGGCGGCAATGGCACCGAGCACCTGGGCGACGATGTAGGGCAGCAGGTCACGGCCGCTGAAGCGTCCGCCGACATAGAGTCCGACCGAAACCGCCGGGTTGAGATGGCAGCCGGAAATGTGGCCGATGGCGTAGGCCATGGTCAGCACGGTGAGACCGAAGGCCAGCGACACACCGGCCAGGCCGATACCGACATCGGGAAAGGCCGCTGCCAGCACAGCGCTGCCGCAGCCGCCGAATACCAGCCAGAAGGTGCCAAGGAATTCGGCGAAGACGCGATTGCTCAGGGGCATGCCCGGTTCTCCATGTCATGTCGAGGAATGTCATTTTCCGCTTGCATGAATAGTATCTTGTCCATGCTTTGTCCAGCCTCGGATCTCTTTTGACAAGTCGGGGCCGACTGCCGCTAAATCGGGGGCTGTCCAGTGTCGCGGCAATGCGCCGTTGCCATCCATCCGCATGTTTGAAGGGAGCCTCCATGAGCACCAACCAGGTTCTGATCGGTCAGGGCGATGTCGCCTGTTTTCTCGAAGGCCGCTACGCCAACCGCCACGGCCTGGTGGCCGGCGCCACCGGTACCGGCAAGACCATCACCCTGCAGATTCTTGCCGAGGGCTTCGCCGATCTCGGCGTGCCGGTGTTCCTGGCCGATATCAAGGGCGACGCCGCCGGTCTCTCGCAGGCTGGTGATGCTGCCAATCCCAAGCTCGCCGAGCGTGCCGCCAAGACCGGCATGAGCGATTTCCGTACCCAGGCCTATCCCGTGGTGTTCTGGGATGTCTTCGGCACCCAGGGCCACCCGGTGCGCGCGACCATCTCCGATCTTGGTCCGCTGCTGCTGACCCGCATGCTGGACCTCAACGACACTCAGGAAGGCGTGCTCAACCTGATGTTCAAGTACGCCGACGACAACGGCTTGCTGCTGCTCGACCTCAAGGACCTGCGCGCGCTGCTGAGCTTCGCCGCCGACAACCCGGCTGCTTTCGGCAGCGACTACGGCACGCTCAGCAAGCAGAGCATCGGCGTCATCCAGCGTTCGCTGCTGACGCTGGAGCAGCAGGGTGCCGAAGCCTTCTTCGGCGAGCCTGCGCTGAAGCTGGAGGACTTCATGCAGACCACGCTCGATGGCCGTGGCGTCATCAACGTGCTGGCTGCCGACAAGCTCTACCAGCAGCCGCGCCTGTACGCGACCTTCCTGCTCTGGCTGCTCTCCGAGCTGTTCGAGAACCTGCCGGAGCGTGGCGATGCCGATCTGCCCAAGCTGGTGTTCTTCTTCGACGAAGCCCATCTGCTGTTCAACGACGCGCCCAAGGCCCTGATCGACAAGGTCGAGCAGGTGGTGCGTCTGATCCGCTCCAAGGGTGTCGGCGTCTACTTCATCACCCAGAACCCGCTGGACGTGCCGGACACCATTCTTGGTCAGCTCGGCAACCGCGTGCAGCATGCCCTGCGCGCCTTCACGCCGCGCGACCAGAAGGCCGTCGCCGCTGCCGCCGAAACCTTCCGTGCCAAGCCGGGTCTGGATGTCGCCACCGCCATCCTCGAACTCGGTGTCGGCGAGGCGCTGGTGTCGACGCTGGGCGAGGGCGGTGTGCCTTCTCCGGTGGAGCGCGCCAAGATCCGTCCGCCGCGTTCGCGCATGGGTGCCATCACGCCCGATGAGCGCCAGACGGTGATGAGTCGCTCGCCGTTCAAGGGTCGTTACGACACCGTGCTCGATCGCGAGTCGGCTTACGAGAAGCTGCAGGCCAAGGCTCAGGAGGCCGCCACGGCAGCCGCTGCGGCAGTCGAGCAGAAGGCAGCCGAGAAGGTCGCGACGCAGGAGGCCAAGGCGGCGGCGAAGAAGCCGGCGCACGAGCCCGACAGCATCTGGGAAACGGCTGCCAAGAGCGCGGCCCGTGCTGCCAGTTCCGAGGTTGGTCGCAAGATCGGGCGCGAACTGCTGCGTGGTCTGCTGGGCTCACTGACGCGGCGCTGAGTCCGTCTCGGGAGGCCGGATGATCCGGGCTCAGCAGCCCGGGTCATCGACGCGATAGGCCTCGACCTCGAAGCAGTTGCCGCGATAGGGCGGGCGACCCTGTGCCCAGGCCAGTAGGCTGGCCAGTGCGTAGGCGAACGGGAAGAGCGGACCCCAGCGCCCGTACTGCGCCACATGCACGCGCTCGTGGCGACGCGTGCGCTCGAGCATTTCCGGGCAGCTGGCCAGCACCACATGCCCCAGCGTGATGGCGGCGATCGGAAATCCGGGCAGCAGCTTTTGCAGCAGCAGGCCGGTCCAGCCGCCAGCGGCTTCCAGCACGCCGTCACGCACCTGCCAGAAGCCACCGCTGCGGGCAGCCAGCCAGGCCGGCAGCAGTGCCGGCAGCGAGATTGGCGACGCCCAGAAATAGCCGCCCAGACGCAGCAGCGTGCTGCCGACATGTCTTGCCATGTAAGACCTGCTCTCCGATGTCCGGCCTCGACCGGATTTTGCCTTGGCCGACATGCTATCTTCGCGGCCATTCCCTGCTGTTGTACTGCATAACGATCATAGGTGTTGCATGGATTATCTTGCCCTGTTCGCAGGCCTCGCCATCGGAGCCTTGCTGCCGGCAGTCGCCCTCTATGCGCGTTTGCGCCGGGCCGAGACCGAGCTGGCCACGGCGGATGTCCGCATCCGTGCCGAGTCCCAGTCCGAACTGGTGCGTCTGCAGGAGCGTCTGCGCGGCCTCGGCGACGAGTCCGCGCGCTGGCAGCAGTCCTCCCAGGATGGCGAGATCGAATTGCGCGGCCTGCGCGACAGCCTCGCCCAGGCGCGCGAGCGGCTGGCCAAGGTTGACAGCGAACTGCTCTCGGAGCGCCAGCAGGGCGCCGAGAAGCTGACCTTGCTGAGCGAGGCCAAGGCGCAGCTGACACATCAGTTCCAGGCTCTGGCCAACGAGATACTGGAAGAGAAATCTAAGCGTTTCAGCGAGCAGAACCAGTCCGCGCTGGGCCAGTTGCTGGAACCGCTGAAGACACGTCTGCTCGAGTTCCAGGGCAAGGTCGAAACGGTCTATGTCAGCGAGAGCAAGGATCGTTCGGCGCTGGCCGAGCAGGTGCGCCAGCTCATGGGCCTGAATCAGCAGCTGAACCAGCGCGCCAGCGATCTCACCCGCGCCCTGACCAGCCAGAACAAGGCCCAGGGCAATTGGGGCGAGCTCGTGCTCGAGCGTGTGCTGGAGTCGTCCGGTCTGCGCAAGGGCCAGGAATACGAGGTGCAGGAAAGCCATACCCGTGATGACGGCACGCGTGCCCAGCCGGACGTGGTCATCCATCTGCCGGAAGGCAAGCACCTCGTCATCGACGCCAAGATGTCGCTCAACGCCTATCTCGATTACGTCAACGGCGAGGATGACAGCATCCGCGATGCCGCCGTGAAGCGTCATCTCGATTCGGTGCGCGCGCACATCAAGGGCCTGTCCGAGAAGAACTACCAGGATCTCTACGGCCTCAAGTCGCTGGATTTCGTGCTCATGTTCATTCCGGTCGAGCCGGCCTTCATGCTCGCCACCAGCCACGATGCCGAACTCTGGCAGGATGCCTGGAAACGCAACGTGCTGCTGGTCAGCCCGAGCACGCTGCTGTTCGTGGTGCGCACGGTGGCGCATCTCTGGCGTCAGGAGCAGCAGACGCGCAATGCCCAGGACATCGCCCGGCGCGGCGCCGAGCTGTACGACAAGTTCGTCGGTTTCGTCGAGGGTGTGGAGCTGGTCGGCAACCGTCTGCAGCAGGCTCAGAAAGCCTATGACGACACGCACAAGAAGCTGGTCAGCGGTCGCGGCAGCCTGGTGCGCCAGGCCGAAATGCTGCGTGATCTCGGCGTCAAGCCGAGCAAGCAGCTGAGCGACAACCAGCTCGATCGCGCCTTCGACGAGGCATCCGAACCCCAGTCCCGGAACGCCTGATGAGCGCACAAGGTCCGCGCCAGGAATTGCTGCATCCCGTGGTGCAGCGCACCCCGCTGCTGGTTTTCCTGCTCGGCAGCCTGACCGCGTTCGCGCCCATGTCCATCGACATGTATCTGCCGGCCTTGCCGACCCTGCAGCATGAACTGGCGACCGATGCCGCGCACATGCAGCTCACGCTGGCATCGTTCTTCGCGGCCTTTGCCTTCGGCCAGCTCTTCTACGGGCCGCTGTCCGATCGTTACGGCCGCAAGCCGCCGCTCTACGCCAGCCTCGGTCTGTTCATCCTGGCCTCGCTGGGTTGCGCCCTGGCCACCTCGGTCGAGGCGCTCATCGCGCTGCGTTTCCTGCAGGCCTTTGGTGCCTGTGCCGGTGTGGTGATCGCACGCGCCGTGGTGCGTGACAGCTTCGAGACCGCCGAGGCGGCACGCATGTATGCCGCCATGATGCTGGTCATGGGTGTGGCACCGATGGTGGCGCCGCTGATCGGAGGCCAGTTGCTGCATGCCTTCGGCTGGCGTTCGATCTTTCTGGTGCTGGTGCTCTATGGCGTGCTGGTGCTGTCCGCGCTGCATCGTCATCTGCCGGAAACCCTTCACCCCGCGCAGCGCCGCCCGCTGATACCGACGCGCGCGCTGGCGGCCTATGGCGATCTCATCATGCAGCATCGCTTTCGCGGCTTCGCGCTCACCAGCAGCATCAGCATGGCCGGGCTTTATGCCTTCATCGCAGCCTCGCCCTTTGTCTTCATTACCCACTTCAAGGTGCCGGCCGAGCATTTCGGCTGGATCTTCGGTGCCAATGCCTTCTGGCTGATCCTGGCCTCGCAGCTCAATGGCCGCATGGTGCGTCGCTACCGGCCGTTACCGCTGCTGCAGCGCAGCCTAATGGTCCAGACCGTGGCGGCACTGGCACTGGCGGCCACAGCCTGGTCCGGTGTCGGCGGCATGTGGGGATTGCTGCCGGCGCTGTTTCTCTACACCGGCTGCCTGGGCTTCGTGCTGCCCAATGCCACCATCCTCGCCATGGAGCCCTACAAGGCGCATGCCGGCACGGCCTCGGCGCTGTACGGCACCATAGGCAGCCTGTCCGGTGCCATCGCTGCCGGTGTGGTGAGCTCGCTGCAAGGCACGGACGCGCGCACGCTGTGCACGGTGATGGCGGTCTGCGGCTGTCTGGCCTGCCTGCGCAGCCGCTTTCTCAAGGAAGTCTGATCAACCCGGGCGCCTGACTCCCTGCATGATCAGCCCGCGGCGGTTGGTGCCGAGCTTGGCAAAGACATGATGCAGATGGGTTTTCACCGTGGCCGGGCTCATGCCCAGCGCATGGGCTATCTGCTTGTTGTCCAGGCCCTGGCTGGCTGCCGCCGCGACATCGCGTTCGCGGCGGGTCAGGGCATCGGGTGTGGCGGCGCTCGGTGACTGTCGGCGCATGCGGGCCATGGCGCCGGTGATGATGTTGCGTGGTACCCACAGATCACCCGTCGTGACGGCCCGCACGGCTGCCAGGCAGGTCAGCGCCGGCGCATTACGCGGCAGACAGCCGTGACCGCCGGCAACCAGCGTGTCTACCATGGCGGTCTCGTTCCAGACCGGCGCGAACAGCAAATGACGGGTCTCTGCCCTGATGCTGCCGAGAGCATGCAGCAGCTCATGCGCACGGGCACCGCTGGCGTCGATCAGGGTCAGGTCGGGTTGCAGCTGCATGGCCAGGGGCAGGGCGGCTGCCAGGTCGTCATCGGCGAGCAGGCAGGCATCATTCAGGCTTTCCGCCAGGATCTGGCGCAGGTGCTGGCGGAAGGTGGTGTCATCGCTGATCACCAGATAGGCGCGCAGCCGGTGCAGCGTGTCCATGATCCCTCCCCGTACCGGATTCCGGTGGTACGAGACGGCAGTCAATTGCTCAGGGTCCTTTCAATCTATGCCCATGTCATCTGCACCGCAAGGACTAGGCCGCATGGCCGATGACGTGATTACCGTCGGAGAGCCATCATGCTTGTGCTGCACTACAAGGATGTGGAGCGTCGCTGCCGCCAGTGTGCGCATAGCCGGACGGCATGACATCAAGGAGAACGGATCATGAAAAGGAATCTACTGCTGGCGGCCTTCGCCCTGATGGCAGCATCGGTACCGGCGCAGGCCTCCAACGTGCAGTTCAACAAGGGACCCATCTGCTCGGATGGCGGGCTGGTAGCTACCTGCTCGGCCAAGCTGACCGGGTTGGGCAATGGTGACGTGGTTATCGACCTGTCGGTACTGACCGAGCCGGTCGCGGTCGAAACCCTGTGCAAGAACCCCCAGGGCAAGGCTTCCCCGGGCCAGAATCCGGCTGACATCGTGGATGTCGGTGGTGTGGTGACGATTCCGGCCAGCAAGATCAAGAACGGTAGCCTGACCTTCAGCCTGAGCACCGAGGCGCCACCCGCTCCCAGTTGGAGTGATGCCGGTTGCCCGAACTCGAAATGGAAGGCCAGCATCAGCGATGTCATCTTCTCGGGTGAAACGCTGCGTCTGACGGTTTTCCAGAACGGGGTGCAGGCGGCCAGCGCGGATTATGTCGTACCCTGACCTGCGATTGGTCGGGGCTCCTTCCTGACTCACAGCGGCTGCAACGCTTCGGCGATGCGGCCGCTTTCCAGCAACTCCGCAAACTCCTCGGCAATTTCGCGGCTGACGGCAATGCCCGCCTGCCAGGCATGCAGGCGCTCGTCATCGCGCTGATGGTAGTGCTTGAAGTCCTTGCGACAGGGAATCTTGCCGCCGGGCAGACGCGCCACCCGTTCCGGTGACGGCGACAGTACCAGCATGCGATCGACATGCCGGGGCGAGCGCCGCTTCAGTCCCTTGTCGAACCATCCTGGTACCACGCGCTGCTCGTAGTGGGGAATGAACAGGATGCCCGGTGCCGTGTCGTCGTG
The DNA here is from genome assembly GCA_023265995.1 of Perlucidibaca sp. GTDB lineage: Bacteria > Pseudomonadota > Gammaproteobacteria > Pseudomonadales > Moraxellaceae > Perlucidibaca. Next base: position 241,456 of record JAHFSA010000002.1, on the reverse strand, counting down.
CAGCGGCAGGTCCATGTGGTAGTCGATCATGCCGCCATCGATATGGGCGCCCGAGGGGCCGGCGGGGATGTCACGCACCGTGTCCATCATCAGCGGTATGGTGCCGCTGGCCAGGGTGACAGCCGCGAGATTCTCGCGTGTCAGCGCGGCATGATGGGTGCGGAAGGCGTCGGGTTGCAGAACCTCGCCGGCCGCCATGCCATTGTGGAAGATGCAGCGCTCGAAGCGGCTGGACAGCCTGTCGCGATGACGCAGATTGCTGGCGAAGGCGAGGCCGAAACCCAGTGCCTGCAGACCCGGACTGCGGCTCGCCGCCAGGCCCTGACAGCGTGTCGTGATCAGGTTCAGACGCAACCAGGGATGGGCCAGGATGTGATCCATGTCGGCATCATCGAGCATGGCATGCAGGATATGCCTGACCTGTTGCGTGACCTCGCTGGCAGCGGGCTTGCTGTCATAGCGCTGTGCGCAATAGGCATCAACCAGGCGTGTGAAGGCGGCAGCCGGATCGCGATGCGCCGCTGCCACCAGGCGAAAGGCTCCGATCGAGGAGCCGAAGGCGGGCAGAGGCTGGCGCCGCCCGGGCAGCCAGTCACGGAACAGGAAACTGTCCAGATGCGTGAGGATCAGGAACTTGGGTCCGCCAGCTGGCGCGCCAAGGGCCGCCAGGCTGTCCGGCGTGAGGCCATCCTGCTCGATGAGACGACGCGCCAGCGGGCCGGCGCGCAGAACAAGGCTTCTGGTCATGCGCGAGGCCATGGTGCTCAGGCGAGCGCGGCCAGGGCAGCGGTGTAGTCCGGCTCGCTGCCGATCTCCGCCACCATCTCGCTGTGCAGCACCTTGTTGCTGCCATCAAGCACGATCACGGCACGGGCGGCGAGGCCGGCCAGAGGACCGTCGGCAATGGCGACACCGTAGTTCTGCAGGAAGTCGCGACCGCGCAGGGTCGACAGATTGACCACCTTGTCGAGGCCTTCGGCGCCACAGAAACGAGCCTGGGCGAAAGGCAGGTCGGCGGAGATGCAGAGCACCACGGCGTTGTCGAGGCCGGAAGCCTGGGCATTGAACTGGCGCACCGACATGGCGCAGGTCGGCGTGTCGACGCTGGGGAAAATGTTCAGGATCTTGCGCTGATCGCCGAAGCTCGCCAGCGACACGTCAGCCAGCTTGCCGTTGACCAGGGAGAAGTCCGGGGCAGTCTGGCCAGCGGCCGGGAATTGTCCATCGACGCGAACCGGGTTGCCGCGCAGGGTTACAGTGGCCATGAAGAGGCTCCTTGCAGGTGGGTGAGGTCTGTTGCAGCGAGGATGTCGAGTAAAGCAGATGTGACGGAAATTGGGCAGAGGGCAGGGCGAGGGGAAACAAATGCCCGTGTCTCCGGCAGGCGGCGACACGGGCTGAAGTCGGGATGAGAGCGATTTTCCGGTCGTGGCTGCGGCCGGTCAGCGGTCCGTGTTCTCCCTGGCAAGTACAGACGGGTTCTTCACTAGTGCCCACAGGCTGTGACTGACAATGAGTGCGGCAAGAAGCGAGGTCATGATGATCTCCCGGGGATGGCGGCGATGGCCTGCAAGGGCAGGAGTCGCTGCCGTGGAATCACCATGTCACGTTCGGGCGGAAGTCATCCAGTAACGATTTGCTCTATGGGCCGGGCGGTCGTGTTGCGGGCAAATTCCGCTGGCGACTGGCTTGCCGGTGCATGGATGAATGGCGAGTGCTTCGCGCGCTTAGACCCGTCCGCTCTTTGGCATGACGCCAGTTGCGGCATGACACGCATGATGCTTCTCAGCCTTCCTCCGCAGTACCTTGTCTGCCAAGGAGTTTTCGGGGAGGCATGATTTCATGCCATTTGGCGCATGGTCACGACCATGGTGTTGCGGTGTAATGTCGGCCAGACATACAGGCCAGCCAGAGACCGGGAAATGACTGTTTTTGCGAAAATCATCGCAGGCGAACTGCCTGCCCATTTCGTGCACAGCGATGAGCACTGCGTTGCCTTCATGGATATCAACCCGATGTCGCCGGGACATGTCCTGGTCGTGCCACGCACCACGGTGGCGACCATGGCCGAGCTCGATGCGCAGACGAGGCGGCATCTGATCGAGACGGCCGTGCGTGTCGGCCAGGCGCAGCAGCAAGGGCTGGGCAGCCAGGCCCAGCATCTGCTCGTCAACGATGGCAAGGGTGCCAGCCAGACCGTGCCGCATGTGCATGTGCATGTCATTCCGCGCTATCCGCGCGACGCGCTCAGGACCATGGCGCACATACTCTGGCATGTCACCACGCTGGCCATTCCGAGCCGGCCTTCGCAGGAGAGAATGGAGGCTCTGGGCGAGCAGGCAGCGCGCATACGCGTGGCGATGACTACAGGGCGCTGACACTGTTTGAGGGTCGGAGTTGTTCTGTACAACAGTTGTCCGGGCACGACGAGGCATCTTCTGACAAATATGCTGTTGCCAGTGCCTATGATGAGTGATTAAATTGTGAACAGGATCCCTGCCCTTTGGGGCAGGTGGCTGACGAGTTCAGTATCGGCACAACAGGATGTGTGGCCATCATGAACATACGTTATTTGCTCGTTCCTCGTGCGCACTCCGCAACCTCCGTCAAGAAACGTGGCTGGCAGAAGGGTGTTGCCATTATTGAAATGGCGTTGGTGCTTCCGCTACTCCTGCTTCTCGTCTTCGGCATCATTGAGTATGGCGTTGCCCTGTACAACAAGGCGGTCATTACCAATATCACTCGTGAAGCTGTGCGCAATGCCATCCTCTATCGTGTCACGCCCATAAGCGCGGCGACTGTCAAGACTGATGCCGAGAGCCGTTGTCAGGGCAGGGTGGTCTCTTTCAGGACGGCCAGCTGCACGGCGACGGTGACCTTCCCTAGCCCTGTGGTCACTGGTGCCACGGCCACCGTCAGCCTTTCCTACAATTACAGTGGTTTTTTTGCCTACAAAAGCACCAGCCCTATCGTGGCAACCACACAAATGAACTTTGAGTGACACGAGCGCTGGGGGCAGACAGACGCAGGCAGCCATGAAAGGTTTGTGATAGGAGCCGCCCCATGAAAATCACGGATCGTCGTCTCGCTCAGGAAAAAGGCAGTGTCACCATTTTTGCCACAGCGGCGCTCGTGGCCATGATTTCCATGGTTGCACTGGCGGTTGATGTCGGGCGCATGATGGTAGCCAAGAACGAACTGCAGAATGCAGCCGACATGGCCGCTCTGGAAGGCGCCAAGGGTTTCGGGAACTATTTCGCGCCTAATGCCACGCAGGCCGCCAGCAAGGCAAGCACTGCGGTGACCACTCTCAACAAGGTTGACAAGCTGGCGCTGCAAACCTCGGATGCCAGCATCATCACCGGACGCTGGACAGAAGGGGCTGGCTTCCAGGCAATTACGCCGGCACTGAATCCGGGCGAGATGCCAGCTATCCGCGTGAGTCTGAGCCGCACCAGTGGTCAGGGAACTGGTGCCATCGCGACCTTCTTCGCCCGCATTTTCGGGGTCAGCAGCTTCAATGCCGGGGCAACAGCGGTTGGCGTGCTTTCAGGTACATCCATCGAGGGCAGCGCTGCGCTTCCGATTGCCATTGACTACTGCTACGCCCAGAACAACTGGAATTTCAGCTCTTCCGCGCCGTTATCCGGCTCCACCATTACCATCAAGTCGGCCTATGCGGACGTTCAGGAAAGCACGGACCCCACCGCCCTGTGCAAGTCCGGGCAGTGGACCAGCCTTTATTCAACAGTCAACGATGCCAATGCGGTCAAGCGCATCATGACCAATGGCAGTACGGAAGATCTTGATGTCAGCAAGGACATTCATATCGAGCCCGGCCTGAAGGCATCTGTCTATGACGACATCGCCACTGTGCTCAAGAGCGGGCCGGTGGCCGGTTATCTGCCGGTGGTTGTGGATAGTCTGGCAGCTTTCGGCACGAACCCGAACGATGCCGTCAACAACAAGGTCGATCTGGCCCAGAAGAGCGATCATCCGACCGTGGCTTTCGTGCCATTCCAGATCACTGGCGTGGACAAGAAGAACAACACGGTGTCCGGACGTTTCCTGACCATGACCGAAGCGGAAACGCTGATCAACGAAGAAAGCATACGAGACGCATTGACCAACGCGCCGCGACTGGTGCAGTAAGGCTCGTAGCCTGAAATGCTGGCGGAGGCGGTGAGATTCGAACTCACGATGGGCGCAAACCCACGCCGGTTTTCAAGACCGGTGCATTCAACCACTCTGCCACGCCTCCAGAGTGGTCAGCAGCATACCCGAGTGGGTTCGGGCGTCAAGATCACCGGCCTCCGGATTGCAGTGTGCAGTGAAACAGCAAACTAATTGCTGGTTAATGCAGCAATGATTGACACTTCTTACATATCCCCTACATGTCTGTGACTGATGTAAACATCTCCCCGCCGGATACTGGAAACCAGTAAAAACCGGGAGACGTTGGCATGAAGACTCTTTCTCGCCAGTTTCAGCAACGTGCCACTCAGCGTGGCATGGCCGTTCTCGAGCTGGCCATCATCCTGCCGTTTTTCCTTGCGCTGATCTTTGGCGGCATCAGCTACGGCATCGCCTTGTACAACCAGGCGGTCATTACCAATGCCAGCCGCGAGGCGGCGCGCACCGGTGTGGTGTTCAAGGTGCCGGTGGCATCGGACAGTGAAATCATCCAGACCGCTCTGGATTACTGTGAACACAATCTGGTCACCTTTGGCGCAGCTGCAACGCCGCAGGTTCATGTCGACTACAGCAGCGGTCGTCAGTCGGGAGCACCTCTGACGGTCAGCATCGAGTATGCCTTCAAGGGAATTGCCCTAGGCACTCTGTTCAATCCCGGCACGCTGAATGCGCGCGCCACCATGAGTTTCGAATAGCCGCCTGCACGGATCTGACCTGCAGGCAGGAGCATGTCATGGGCTGGAGACAGTGCCGCCCAAGTCTCAACCGGCAGCAGCGGGGTGCTGTGGCCATCATGGCCGCACCCTTGATGATCATGATGGTCGGTATTACGGCACTTGCCGTTGATATCGGTCGCATCATGGTGGTCAGGAACGAGCTGCAGAATGCCGCCGATGCCGCGGCCCTGGCAGGTGCTGCCCGTTTCGGAAGCTATATCCAGCCGGACTGGAGTGCTGCGACTGCCGCAGCCCAGGTCGCCATTACACGCAGTCGTTCCGAAAGGACAGCCTTGACTTCAGGCACCATAGAAGCCGGCTTCTGGCCGGTGACAGGTGCCGGCCCCATGCGGCCGTACAATTCGGCGCCGACAGTAGCCCTGCCTGGCGAGAACCCGGCAGTGCGTGTCACCATCACACGTGCTGATGGCGTCAATGGCGGCCCCATGCAGCTGTTCTTTGCTCCCATTCTGGGGGTCTTCGCACAGAATGTTTCGGCATCCGCTGTATCGGTCGTTTCAACGCCGGGTTTTGCCAGCGAAGGCACCTTGTTTCCCATGGTGCTGAACAAATGCATGTTCGACCAGTTCTGGGCCAATGGTGCGCCGCTGGATTCGAACCAGAAGATCAGAATCGGTTCGGCCTATCATTACGACAACTGTTCTGCCGGGCAGTGGACATCACTGGATCTGTTCAGCCAGAGTGCCCGTGTGGCCAAGAGCCTGCTGGTCGATGGCAACCACGCCGAGCTGAATATTCTCGATGACACCTTCATTCAGTCCGGCACCGAAACCTCCATTTATGCTGCCGTGCAACAGCTGGTCGATGCCCATGGCGGTCAGCTTGATGTGCTCATGCCGGTGGTGGATTCAGCCGATCTGTCTCACAGCGGCCCGGTGCCCATCGTGGCCTTTGCACCATTCCGCATCACGGCGGCTGTCGGTGGCAGCGGCAAGTACATCGAGGGCTCGTTCATTCCCAATTTCAAGGCACAGGGCACCAGCGGCGGGCAGGGCGGTGGCGGTGCTTTCTTTGGCGCCACCACGCCGGCCATCCTGGCCAAGTGACGGCTCAGCTCAGGGACCTTGCTTGCGGTAGTGTCGGTATCGCCGCCAGGCAATGCGCAGCAGATTGATGCTGAGCCAGGCGCTGAGCGCGGCCAGCGGCCAGGCCACCCAGGCCGGGCGCCAGGCGGCAATGACAGCCAGCAGCAGGCCGCTGCCGCCTATTAGCCCGAGCAGGCTGGCATCGGTCGGGCCGAGGCGGCGTGATTCGCGCACTGCCATGACCACTGCACGTGAAACACGCAAGGTGGTGGCCGAGCCAAGCTGGCGTCGCTGCCGGCGCCGGCTGCGTTGGCGCGGCTGCAGCAGTTGCACCTTCTGACCGGCACGCAGCACGATCTCGGTGGCGTGATCCAGATCCAGCAGGTACTGGTTTTCCATGACCTGGCCGAAGGCGGCATCTTCCACGACCAGATCCAGCTCATAGTTGCCCAGCCAGGATGCCGGATTGAGATTGCTGGAGCCTATGCGTGCCCAGTGGCCATCAATCACGGCAGTCTTGGCGTGCAGCATGGCGCCGTTCCACTCGAAGACCCGTACGCCGGCCTCAAGCAGTGCGCGATAACTTGAGCGAGACAGCAGACCCAGCAAGGGCAGGTCGGAGCTGCCCGGTACCAGCAGGCGCACGTCGACGCCGGCACGGGCAGCCCGGCGCAGGTTGTCGAGATAGGCTGGCGTACCCACAGGATAGGCATCGGTCAGCCAGATACGCTGCCGGGCCAGGCTGATGGCCAGCTGATCGAGCTGGAACAACGGGCTGCTTTGCGGACGCCCCACGATCAGGCGCACGCTGGCATGCTCCACGGTCAGACTCATGTTCGAGAGTTGGCATAGCCCCTGGTCCGTCATGGCCTCGGACGGGCTGCCTCCGGCCAGACTCCAGGTTTCGGCGAAGGCCGTCTCGGCTTCACGCACGACCGGTCCGGCCACGCGCACGCCGGTATCGCGCCAGGGCATCTCGCCCGGCCGGCCACGCCACTGCGCGCTCAGGCACCAGCCGGTGATCATGGCCTCGCAGCCATCGATGCTGAGGAACTTGCGGTGATTGCGTACCACCCAGCCTAGCGGCTCGCCCAGCCCAGGCGCGTTGAAGCGGCGCAGTTCCGCACCGGCTTCATGCAGGAGCAGTGGCAGTTCGCGTCCGAGCTGCCCCCAGCTGCCCAGCCAGTCGCACAGTACCTGCACGCGCACTCCGGCCTGGGCCTGCGCGCAGAGCGCGACAACCAGTTCACGCCCCCAGTCATCGTCGACCAGACGATAGTTCTCGATCAGGATGTGATGGCGGGCCTGCGCCACCAGGGCCAGTGCCGCCTGCTCGTGCTCGCCGCTGTCGCGCAGCAGCTGCAGGCGATGGCCGGGGAGGGCATCGGCACCCGTGGTGCGGGCGAACAATGCCTCCCGTTCGGGAGACGATGGGGTTTTGTGGTCAGGCCGTTGACTCATCGCCGCCGGCCTGCCAACTCAGCGCTCGACCACGTTGCGACGTGTCGGCAGGGCTGCAGCCGGGTGTTTTGCCGCCTGCGGTGCCGACAGGGTATCGAGCAGGATTTCTCCGGCCTCCTGCAGCAGCGACTGCTCTTCCGGACGCTCGTAGTTGGGGTCGTGATCCGGGTTCTGCTTCTCGAACAGATCCTCGACGTCGTCCCAGTCCTTGAGCGCTGTCTGACCCTTGGCCTGACGACGGCGGTTCTCTATGGCCAGGCGCTTGTCATCCTGACTCTGCTTCTCGCTGCGACGCACCTTCTCGTTGAGTGAGGTTGTCTTCTGATCCTTGAGATCAGCCAGCAGTTTCTGCTGCTCGGTGAGGTAGCGGATATCCGGATTGCGTGCCTGGCGTGCGCGTGACGCCGCCTCCAGCGACTTGATCTTGCTGCCCCACTGGTTCAGCTGCTGGTAGCGCGCGGCCTTGATGGTATCCCAGGCCATGGCGCGCTCGAGGGCGGACTCGCCGATCTCCTTGGGGTCGAACAGCTCGGGGAAGTGGATGTCGGGCTCCACGCCCTTGTTCTGCGTACTGGCGCCGGAGATGCGATAGAACTTGGCTTCGGTGATCTTGAGCTGGCCGTGGCCGAGATCGCGCAGCGACTGCACGGTGCCCTTGCCGAAGGTGGTGCTGCCGACCACGAGGCCGCGGCCGTAGTCCTGAATGGCGCCGGCAAAGATTTCGGCAGCGGAGGCCGACAGGCGGTTGACCACAACCACCAGCGGACCCGAGTAGGCCACTTCCGGATTGCCGTCACCCAGTGTCTCGATACGGCCGCGGGTGTCACGCACCTGCACGGTCGGCCCGGTGGTGATGAACTCGCCGATCAGGTCGTTGACCTCGGGCAGCGAGCCGCCGCCATTGTTGCGCAGATCGAGGATGATGCCCTGGATGCGCTCCTGCTTGAGCTCGTTGATCAGGCGATGCACGTCGCGCGTGGTGCTGCGGTACTCGGGGTCGCCCGACTGCATGCCCTTGAAGTCGGCATAGAAGGTGGGCAGCTTGATCACGCCAATGCGGCGAACCACACCGTTGCGCTTGTATTCCAGCACCTTCTTGCTGGCGGCCTGGTCTTCCAGCTCGATGGTATTGCGCACCAGGCTGATTTCCTTGGTTACACCGTCGCCGCCGGTGGGAATGACCTGCAGTCTGACCGTGGTGCCCTTGGTGCCGCGTATCAGCTCGACGACCTCGTCGATGCGCCAGCCGAGAATATCGACGAAATCCTTGTCGCCTTCGGCCACGGCCACGATGCGATCACCCGGCTTGAGCTGATGCGACTTGTCGGCGGGGCTGGCCGGCATGATGCGCATGACCTTGGTGTATTCATCGTCAGTCTGCAGCACGGCGCCTATGCCTTCGAGCTGCAGGCTCATGTTGATGTTGAAGTTCTCGCTGTTGCGCGGCGACATGTACTGCGTGTGCGGATCGTAGGTTTCCGTGAACGCATTCATGAAGGTCTGGAAGGCATCTTCGGCCTTGGTCTGGCCGAGCATGGTCAGCTGCGACTTGTAGCGGCGCTTGAGCGTGGTCAGTGCCTCATCGTTGCTCTTGCCGGAGAGCTTGAGGGCAAGGGCGGCGGCCTTCAGGCGCAGGCGCCAGAGCTGATCCAGCTCGGCCTTGTTGCGCACCCAGGGAGCCGTCTTGCGGTCATTCTCGACACTGTCCTTGCCGGTGAAGTCGAACAGGGCCTTGCTGTTGCTGTCGAGCTCGCTGACAGCGAATTCCAGGCGCTCGCGCAGGCGCTGCTGATAGCGGTTGAACATGGTGAAGGCCGGCAGCAGCTGGCCGGCCTTGAGCTGGTCATCCAGCTTCAGGCGCCAGGGCTCGAAGCTCTGGACGTCGGAGGCCAGCAGATAAATGCGCTGATTGTCCATTTCGCCGAGATAGCGCTTCCAGATCTCGCCGGAGAGTTCGTCATTGAGCACGGGGCGGTTGTAATGCTGGACGCTGAGCTGGCGCGTCACGATGCGTGCAATACGGCTCTGATCGTCGCTTGGCTGCACACTGGCTGTGCCATCGGCGAAGGCGGGTGCCATGGCCAGAAGAAGAGAGGAGACCAGGCCGAAAACCGGCAGAACGGGTGGGTGCGACTTCATGACAAACTGGCTGGGCATGGGGCGTGCGATTGGCAAGGCGGCAGCGACGGATGGATGCCGGTCGTCCCGATCATAGCACTCCGGATGAGGCAGGTAATCAGTCTCGCGGACTTTGACTTTTACGGGGACAGACGGCTTACTTGTCGGCTTTCCGGGCAGCATCACGAGGCCCGAGTCTGTCTTTTCTGGAGTTGAGTGCATGTCGTCCCTTTTGCAGCAGTCGTTGGCGCAGCAGTCCTTGACGCAAAAGCCCCTGGCCCGTGGTCCGTTGATGGTGGATGTCGGCGGCCTCAGCCTCACCGCCGAAGATCGCGAGGTGCTGGCGCATCCGCTGGTAGGCAGCGTGATCCTGTTCAGTCGTAATGTGGATACGCCCGAACAGATCAAGGCGTTGACCGACGAGATGCGTGCCGTGCGCCCGGAGCTGTGGATTGCCGTCGACCAGGAAGGAGGGCGTGTGCAGCGTTTCCGCGAAGGCTTCACGCGCCTGCCGCCCATGCGCAGCTTCGGTCACCAGTACGATCAGGATCCGGCAGCGGCTGTGGCGGCAGCCCGTCGTTGCGGTGAGCTCATGGCGCGTGAAGTGCGTGCGGTTGGTGTCGACTTCAGCTTTGCGCCGGTGCTCGACCTCGACATGGGTGTCAGTGGCGTCATCGGTGATCGCGCTTTCCACAGCCAGCCGGAGCCGGCGATCACGCTCGTGCGTGCCTTCATGCAGGGCATGAAAGCCGCCGGCATGATGACCATAGGCAAGCACTTCCCGGGGCATGGTTCGGTGGCTGCCGATTCGCATCTCGCGTTGCCGGTCGATGACCGCTCCTGGGCCGAGATCGAAGCCTATGACCTGCGTCCGTTCGCGGCGCTGGCTGGCGAGCTCGACGGCATCATGCCGGCACATGTGGTCTACCCGCAGGTCGATCCGCTACCGGCAGGCTTCTCCGAGTTCTGGCTGAAGACCGTGCTGCGCGAGCAACTGGGCTTCAAGGGCCTGATCTTCTCGGATGACCTGTGCATGGAGGGTGCTGTCGGCATCGGCCCCATGCAGGAGCGTGTCGACGTGGCGCTGGCGGCAGGGTGCGATGTCGTGCTGGTCTGCAATAACAGACCGGAGGTGCTGGGGCTGCTGGGGTGATGCCTGCGCTCAGGCCGCGGCTGTCAAGCCCGGCCTGAGCGAGGGGGCAAGGGCTCAGGTGAGCGCGCTGCCGGCTGTGCTGAATTTGGTGCTGACATTGGTACCGACGGTGGACATTGCGGCAATGGCGGCAATGGCAATCAGGGCAGCGATCAGGGCGTACTCAATAACGGTCGCGCCTTGCTGCTTCTGACGACGACTTGCGAGCAGCGAGTTGAGCTTCTTCATGGCAATTTTTCCTCTAGGCTGGTTCGGGCCGCCTTTCTTTGGCAGGCGTTGAGTCAATGCTGTGCCAGGAAAGTAGGTGTCTGCAATATTCTGCTGTATCAGTCGTGTTTCTGAATTGTGAATGACGGGACTGACGCCCTCAGAGGATCAGGTCGGTTGTCTTTCCCGTCCATCTTCTGGCTCCTGGGCGAATAAAAGAGCCAGCCGGCGATCAGGCTGGCTCGATCATGTGCCTCGCCTTCAGGAGGCATAAGACTTAAGTAAGTGCGCTGCCTGCCGTGCTGAACTTGGTGCTGACATTGGTACCGACGGTTTTCATGGCGGCAATGGCGGCGATGGCAATCAAGGCAGCAATCAGGGCGTATTCGATGACGGTTGCGCCTTTCTGGTTCTTGCGACGACCGGCGAGCAGCGAGCTGAGATTCTTCATGGTTATGTTTCCTCTGGACTGATCTGAGCTGCCGAGCTGGCAACTGTGACCGTGATGCTGCGCCAACGTGTCGGGACGCGCAATACCATGTGGTACTTTTTCTGTATTTGAAGTGCTGCCGGCATGCAGATATCCGGATCGGCAGGAGGCATCAGTTCTGTCGAGCAAGAGTGTCGTTGCAGGATGTCGAGTCGGCAGCAATTACTGCTGACTCGACATCCTGAAGTAGTGCGGCGTTAGGTGAGTGCGCTGCCGGCCACGCTGAACTTGGTGCTGACATTGGTCCCGACAGTTTTCATGGCGGCAATGGCGGCAATGGCAATCAGGGCGGCGATCAGGGCATATTCGATTACAGTCGCGCCTTTCTGTTTCTGGCGCCGACTGACGGTTGCGGGATTCTGGTTTGTCATGGCTTTCCTGGCCTCGATGTTATTTTCTGCTTCCTAATTTGCAGCACTACCGATCATTGTTCAGTGGGCATTCAAGTTAAAGGTTATTATTGTGTGATTTTTGTTTATTATGTGTTGCTTTTTGTAGTTCCGACGGATTTCGGATTATCGGCGTATGGATATTGGCTGAAAGGCAGTCGCTCGGCATGGGCGGCAATTGATTTTACCTGTTGGCATGGGCATGCTCGAGCGGGCGCTGAGCATGCATGGCAGTGCAGGCGGGGGCAGAGGAGGGGGTCAACTGGTCTTGTTGCCGACGTCTTCGTAATAGCTTTTCAGATTGCTGCCAAGCTGCTGCATGGAAAGCAGCGCCACGATGGAAATAAGTACTGCTATCAGTACGTACTCGATGGATGTGGCTCCTCGTTCGTGCAGGTGGGCCTTGCATGAACTTGAAAGCTTCTGTCCGCCATGCGCATGATCCTTGTGCGTCATTTTGCGGCTCCTTGAATCATGCCGACCGGGTCATGGCCGGTATTAGGAATCATAAGTAAAAAATCATGTATTGCTTCTAAGGGATACTCCTGTTTTCTTCGCTTGTAAAGCGGCGTACTGCAAGTAACAACCGTTGGTCGCTGGCCTGTGTGAGGGATTGATCTGCCGTGTGCATGAAGAGTAGATTCTGGAAAACATTCAACTTTTCAGGGCAGGGATGCAGATCATGAATAGTCGATTGTTGCTTGCCTTGGCGGCGCTGCTGATACTCGGGGCATCGATAGCTGGCTACATGGGCTACCAGACCACGGTTGATGCACGCAATGCGGCGGCGGCTGCCGAGAAAAAGGCGTTGGAGGCCGCCAATCTGGGTGTCTCCAGCAAAAACAAGACCACAGTGATCGTCCTGCGTCAGGCGGTCCCTGCCTACAAGGTGCTGACAGCAGATGATGTGGCTGTCGACTACCTCAAGTTTGCTCCCCCCAATACGTTCCGCAAGCCTGCAGAAGTCATCGGCCAGGTGGTACAGGCGGATCTGCCTATCGGTACTGTTCTTGATAGCTCCCACTTCAGTCCCGGCGGCAAGGTGGCTCGTCTGCTCAAGCCGGGCGAGCGAGCAGTTGCCATTCCTGTCAATGAGGTAGTGGGCGGTGGTGGTTTTGTTCAGCCCGGGGACATGGTGGATGTGCTGCTTTATCTGGCGGGTGACAAGGACCAGAGTGCGACCTCGGCCCAAGTGGTCATGAAGTCCCTGCGTGTGCTCAGTTTCGGCGCCAGCCTCATTGAGCCGGAACCAGCAGTCAAGCAGGATGGTGAGGCTGATCCCAAGGAGGCTGCTCGCGCAGCCCGTCAGGCCGCGCGTACGGCAGTGCTGGCAGTTGCCCAGGGGGATGTCACCCGACTGCTGCTTGCCAGCAGCCTGGGCGAGCTGCGACTGGCCATTGTGCCGACCGAGGAAATGCGCCTGACACCCGGTGCCGCCAATGTGGTAGCGAGCGCGGCAACGGCATCACCCGCATCCCGTCTGCCGGAGGTTGATCTGCTGGCTGTACCGAGCAAGCCATCGGCCGTGCCGGCGCAACGCTTCTATCTGACGTCTTCCGTGCTCAAGGGTATGGCAACAACGACGTCGAGCGGGCCCGTGCATGTCCGGACAAGAAGGGCCGCCGTTCCGGCTGCCGAGCCGGTGGTCATCATTCGTGGCCTGAGCACGGAGACAAGCAAATGAAAGCCCATCATGCAGATACACAGACCTTTCGTCGCTACTCGCTGGCCGCAGTCTTGACGCTTGCCACCGCTGCCTCCCCATCCTGGGCTGCCGAGGCGCAGCCAGCTGCAATGAGTGGCTGTCAGGACATGGCGGCCGCATTGCCGTCCACATTGTCTCTGCAGGCCAATTTCCACGAATCCATCATGCTGCCACAGCCCGTGACGCGTCTGGCCGTGGCTGAGCCGACCATTGCCGATGTCGCCCTTGTGGGTAGACGTAACCTGCTGATCCAGGCCCGCAAGGGCGGTGCCACCAGCCTGCTGGTGTGGACGGCCTGCAGCGTGCAACCGCTCAAGGTGCAGATCAATGTGCAGAGCGAGTCCGCGCAGCTGACTCAAAGCGTTGGCGGCGGCGCAGTGGCCGAGTTGCCATCACAGGTTCAGGCCGATATCCGCTTTGTCGAGTTGAGCCGCTCGCATCTGGAGGATATTGGTACCCGGTTGCAGATACGCAGCGCGAACAGGCCGAAGTTCTTCAATTCACCGGGCGCAGGTGGCGCCATCGGCGTTCCGGGCAGTTTGGCGGCAGTTGGCGGTATTCCAACTTTCACAGACTCGTTCAATATTCTCTGGGGCGGCAACAGCAACCGCTTCATGGCAGCAATCAATCTTCTCGAGCAGAGTGGTTATGCATACACCTTGTCGCAGCCCTCGTTGGTGGCCATGAGCGGGCAGTCGGCCAGCTTCCTGGCTGGGGGCGAGGTGCCGATTCCGGTTCCGCAGGGACAGAATGGTACTATCGCCATCGAGTACAAGGAGTTTGGTGTGAGGCTGTCGCTGACGCCGACCATCATCAGCGGTCGCAAGATCGTGCTCAAAGTGGCGCCGGAGGTTAGTGATCTCGACTTCTCGAATGCCCTGACCATTTCCGGTTCGATTATTCCTGCCCTGCGCGTGCGCCGTACCGACACCACCATATCCCTGGCTGATGGCGAAAGCTTCATCATCAGCGGTCTGGTGGCTCGTACCACGCTGAGCAATGCCGACAAGCTGCCGGGGCTGGGCAATATTCCAATTCTCGGTGCTTTCTTTCGCTCCAACCGCTTCGAGAGTGAAGATCGTGAGCTGCTCATGATTGTCACGCCGCGGCTGGTGCGGCCGCTGGCCGCTGGCGCGCAGACGCCACCATTGCCTGGTGATGCCCTGCGCGATTACAGCCCGAATGCGGCTTCCCTGTTCTTCCTGGGTGACTCCTACCTGAAGGACACTTCTTCCACCGGCCTGTCGCGGTAATCATCATGTCAGACATAGAACAATCGGTAGTCCTGGTCAGCGCTCAGCGCGAAGAGCACGAGTGGCTGCAGACAGCCCTGGAGGGCACTGCAGGTGTCGTCCTCTGTCAGCAGCGCGAGCTCAATGACGTGCTGCAGCTGATCAATCTTGCCGCTGCTTCCATCGTCTTCGTGCCCATACGACGTGACAACTGGATGAGTGATGTCCAGTTCATCGAAGGCCTGGTGGCAGCCCGACCCACATTGGCGTGCATCGCGGTATCAGATGTTCAGGACCAGGAGCGTTTGCTGGGTGCCATGCGCGCTGGCGCACGTGACTTTGTCACGTTCTCGTCACGTGGCAGTGAGCTGAGTGGTCTGGTGCGTCGTCTGCGTGAGCGCACGCCAGCTGTCATGGAGTCGCCCATGCAGCAGGGCACCATGATTGTGCTGGCCAGTGAACGCCCTGTGCTGCAGTCCGCTTTCCATGCACTTCACCTGGCAGCGGGCATTGCCCGTCAGGTCGAGGACTCGCGCGTACTGCTGCTGGATCTCGGGCAGCCCTTTGCCGAAGCACAGCACCTCTATGGTCTGGAAGGGCAATTCAGCTTCCCGGACACTCTGCGCAATCTGCGTCGCCTTGACCGCAACCTGGTCGAAACGGCATTCCCGCGCCATTCATCCGGCGTCAGCGTGCTGTCGACGCCCGCCGAAGGCATGGATTTCGGCGATGTCACCACCTCGGAAATGTTCCTGCTGGTCGGCACCTTGCGCAGCCTGTTCAGCCATGTCGTGGTCAACATCTGCGGCCTGCCGACACTGTCGGTGACCGAGCTGCTGATCGGCAATGCCAATCAGGTGGTGTTCGTGGTAGATCAGTCCATTACCAGCTGTCGTGCCGGTCTTGCATTCAGTGCGCGTCTGCGCGAAATGGGCTGCCCGGTCACCGACCCCATGCTGCTTATAGATCACTACCAGCCCAAGATCGCGCCGGACAGCGAGGCTGTCGCGCGCTCCTTCGGTTTTCGCCAGCATATCGAACTGCCAGCCGAGACAGAGTTGCGCCTGCGCGCCATGAATATCGGGCAACTGTTGTTCGAACTGGCACCGCATGACCCGTTGTCCAAGCGCTATCTCGACTGGGCTGCCCAGTATGGCGGCAAGGCGGGTGCTGGAAAGTCGACAGCCAAGGCGGCGGGTGGCGGGTTCATGGGGCTGTTCAAGAATGCCCCCAGGGGAAAGTAAATGGCCATCGGATACATTCCCGGAGGGCGCCTGATCAGCAAGAAGGTTGATCAGGACATTGCCCAGATCAAATTCCGCTTCCACCGTTACCTGATTGATAGGGTCGAGGAAGACCGCTTCAACATATTCGAGAATCCGCGCAACAGCATTCTCGAGTACGTTCAGACCAAGTTGATGACCTATATTCATGATCACTCCCTGCCGCTGTCGCGCTTCGAGGCCGACAAGCTGGCCGAGGAGCTGGTTGACGAGCTGGTCGGTTTCGGTCCCCTGGAGTCCATGCTGCATGATCCGGCCATCACGGAAATCATGGTCAATGGTGCCAACAAGATATTCTGCGAGCGCGATGGCGTGATTTCGCGCAGCGACCTGCGCTTTGTCGATGACAACCACGTCTATCGTGTCATCCAGCGCATTCTCGCGCCCATAGGCCGACGTCTCGACGAGTCCAGCCCCATGGTCGACGCGCGCATGCCGGATGGCAGTCGTGTAAACGCCATCATTCCGCCGATTGCCCTCGATGGTCCCAGCATCTCCATCCGAAAGTTCCGTCGCGACTTGCTGCGTGCTGGTGACATGGTGACCTATCGCTCGGTCAATGAGGAAATGCTGCAGTTCCTCAAGAAGGCTGTGACCATGCGTGCCAATATCCTGGTCAGCGGCGGTACCGGTACGGGTAAGACAACCTTCCTCAATGTGCTTTCCGGTTTCATTGGTCACCATGAGCGTATTGTCACCGTCGAGGATACGGCCGAGCTTCAGCTCAACAATGATCACGTCGTGCGCCTGGAGACACGTCCGCCCAATGCTGAGGGCTTTGGCGAGGTCAGTGCGCGCGATCTCATTCGCAATGCCCTGCGTATGCGTCCTGACCGCATCATCGTCGGCGAAGTGCGCAGCTTCGAGGTCATGGACATGCTGCAGGCCATGAACACCGGTCATGAGGGTTCCATGTCCACGCTGCATGCCAACTCTGCACCGGATGCTCTACTGCGTCTGGAAACCCTGGTGGGTTTGTCCGGCCAGAAGATTTCCGAAGCCACGCTACGCGCCATCATTGTTTCTGCCATCGACATCGTCGTGCAGCTCACGCGTCTGCCCAATGGTCGTCGCTGTGTCGCCGAAATCACCGAGGTCGTAGACCTGCGTGATGAGCAGTACGTGACCAATCCGTTGTTCAAGCTCAACCGCATTACCGGCAATCATGAAAAGGGCAGTGGCGGGCCGGCGAAGCCTCGTGTCATCGAGTTGCTCAAGCAGGCCGAGGCACGCTGATCATGGCCTTCTTTGTCTATCTGATCCTGGCCACCGGCTTCATGCTTGGTGCGCTCTTCTTTGAGTCACAGGGTCAGAAAAGAGCTCGTGAAGAACTGGTCGAGAAGCGTCTGGCAACTGTGGGCATGCAGCGCATGCATCAGCGCCGTACTGACTGGCTGTCGTTGCAGCTGGAACGCGCCGGTATCGAGATGGATGAGACCAAGCGCAAGATCGTAGGTCTGGGTCTGGCTACGGCCCTGCTGGTGGTCTGGTTCCGCTTCGGCTTTACTCCGGCATTGATGCTGGCTGCGTTCATTGGCGTGGTGATCTATTCCGCGCTGGCGGGTCTCTATTCCCGACGTCAGGCGCAACTGGTGGCTCAGCTGCCTCGTTTGCTTGATCAGGTGGTGCGCATGATGCGCACCGGCAAGACCATCGGCGACGCCTTCTTCGTGGCCACTGATGATGCCGAGTTGCCGCTGCGCACGGTCATGGAAAAGCTGCGCCGTAATATTTCGCTGGGCATGTCCATTCCCGAAGCCTTTGCCGATCTGGCCGCGACCTATGGTCTCAAGGAGCTGCGCGTGCTGTCGCTGGGCATCAGCGTCAATGCCCGCTTTGGCGGCAGCCTGGTGGACTTGCTCAACAATGTCATCACCCTGATCCAGCAGCGTGAGAAAGCCGTACGCCAGCTCAAGGCGCTGACCGGCGAAACCCGTGTCAGTGCTGTCATTCTCAGTGCCTTGCCGATGCTGATTGGCGGCTTCATGTTGACGGTCAATCCTGACTACCTGTTCAAGATGGTGGACGATCCAGGCGGGCAGAAGGTTTTGATAGGCGCTGGTGTGGCTCAGCTCATGGGTATGTTCGTCATGTGGCGCATGCTGAGGAGCATCTGACATGTCTGGCTGGGTAATACTGTTGCTGGTTCTTCTGCTGGCCGTTGTGGCGGTTCCTGTCGTCATGCGTCAGATGGGGCAGGAGAAGCGTCTGGTCGAGAAGCGGCTCAGCCTCAGTCATTCCGGGAGTGACGATGCAAAGCTGCTGTCCAGCCGCTTTGCTGACCTCTTCAATGACCAGGATCGCATACGCAAGCACCTGGAGAAGGACAGCGAGCTGGGGCTTGCAGTCTGGCGTGCCGGTTACCGTACCAGTCGCGAGCGCGCCATGGTCTTTGGCGGCCTGGTGGTCATGCCGCTGGTGATAGGCATAGGTGTGGCCGTCTGGGTGCTGCTCAAGGGGCTGGATCAGCAGTCGCTGATGATGGCCGCCATGATCGCCATCCTCGGCCTGCTGGCGCCCAAGAAAATCGTACTCAGTCGTGCCCAGGCACGCATGCGCCGTGTCGATGACGAGTTGTCATTGTTCATGCAGATGCTGCGCATTCTTTTTGATTCTGGCCTGGCAGTGGAGCAGGCCCTGCGTGTGCTGGTGCAGGATGGTGGTGGTGTTCTGCCGGAAATGAAGTTCGAGCTCGATCCGGTTCTGCGTCGTGCCGAGCAGGGTCTGGATCTCGAAAACGAATTGAGTGTGGCTGCTGCCGCACTGGCTGACCCCGGCTTTACCGATGTCATGGTGGTGCTGCGCCAGATGCTCAAGCAGGGCGGCAGCGCGCGAGCCTCCCTGGCCAAGATGATTGAGGTCATGGACAGTCGCCGTCTCACGGAAATGCAGGAAAAGGTCAGCAAGCTGTCGGCGAAAATGACCGTGGTCATGGTTGTATTCTTTTTCCCGGCCCTGCTCATTCTTCTGGCCGGGCCGGGTCTCATCTCCATTGGTGATGCTCTGGGGAACATGTGATGACACGCCTGCTGGCTGGCCTGCTGATGCTGTTTTGCGTCATCAATGCAGCGCGCGCAGAAGTGATGGTTGATCCTGTGTCGCTAAGCAATGCCGCAGTGCCGCGCATGAACTGTGATGTCAAACTCGACAAGCAGCAGATGCTGTCGCGCGGCGTGGTCGAAAGCCGGCTGCGCAGCGGTAATGTCTATGCCGCTTACGCCGAGGTGTTGTCCTTGCCGGCACAGGCGGCTGAAGTGGCCCTCCTGCGTGCGGACATCCTGCGTCGTCTGGGGCGGCCCGAGGCGAGTGCCTGGTATTCCGCCTTGCAGAAGACCTGCGTTGGCGGACTGGCAGAGCATGGCCTGGGTCTGATCGCAGCGGCATCGGGCGATTATGGCCTGGCCCGGGATCATCTGCTGCGGGCCACTCAGCTGGTGCCTACCGATGCCCGCATTCGCAATGATCTGGGCTATGTCTTCATCATGCTCGGTCAGGATGCCCAAGCCGAGTTCGAGCTGCATGTGGCCAGCGAGCTGGCCCCCGAGGTGCGGCTGCCGGCGTTCAATCTGATGTTGTTGTCCTTGTTGCGTGGCGACGAGGCTGCCTGGTCAGCCGGGCGCAATCAGTGGCAGCCGGATGCAGCCGAGCGTGTCAACCTGAGTCAGACCTGCCAGCGGATTCAGGCCCGGCGTCTGGGCCTGACGGAGGGAGCGATGGCAGACTGTCCGCTGGTGCCGAAAGCGTAGGTCTGCCTGATGATTCACCGGATGAAAAGGAGCGCCATCATGAACGTGTCATCATATTGCAGGGGCTTGCTGGTCATGACAGGGATGACTCTGTCGTTCGGTTTGACGGCAGCTGAAAATACTGTTCCGCTGTCGCAGACTGTTCCCTGGCTGGAGTTGCAGCGCAGCGGCACCCAGGCATCGCCAGCTGTGCAGTCGCTGACTGATCTGGAGAGGGACAAGGCGGTCGCCCGTTTCCTCAAGACCTATGACTACGCCATTCCTGCCTCATATTACGGCAGCAAATTTGGTGTCAAGTAAGCAGTCCGGATGGTCTGTCAGCAGGCGAATGAATTTGTTGTCTTTTGTTTGCAGGAGATGTCGCCCGGGTTGCCGGCTTGCTAGCATCGTGTCAGGAATTTGTCAGGAGTAAGGCATGAACAGCCGTGTCATGTTGCTGCTTGCCGTTGTGCTTCTGCTGGCGGCAGGTATTGCGGGTTATCTGGGTTACAAGGCCACCTCGGATGCCAAGGAGGAGGTGCGCCAGGCGCAGCAGGTGGCGCGCCAGGCTCAGGTCGCGGCAACGGCGGCGACTGCCAACAAGATTCCGGTAGTGGTGGCTCAGCGCCCGATACCGGCCTTCCAGAAAATTACTGCCGAAGACATCTCGCTCGATTATGTCAGGGTCGAGCCCCCCCAGACTTTCCGTCGTCTCGAGGATCTGCTTGGTCAGGTCCTGCAGGTCAATGTTGCACCAGGCCAGCTCATAGACCGGCAGCATCTTCAGCCTGGCGGTGAAATTGCACGCCTGCTTCGACCTGGTGAGAGAGCCGTGGCCATTGCCATTGACGAGGTCATAGGTGGCGGTGGCTTCGTGCAGCCTGGTGATAGTGTTGATGTCCTGATGTATGTGCCGGGCGACAATCGCCCCAGCTCGTCGGCACAGGTGGTCATGCGTGCTCTGCGTGTTGTCGGCATGGGCACCCAGGTGGTGGGGCCTCAGCCGCCACAGGGACAAGGTGAGCAGGTTGTGCAGGATCAGACCGCGGCCCGCGATGCCCGTCGCCAGGCGCGAACAGCTGTACTGGCTGTGAACGAGCCGGATGTCACTCGCCTCATGCTGGCCAGCAGCGTCGGTATTCTGCGTCTTGCCATCCGTCCGGCTGGAGAGCAGCTGGCTGACAGTGGTGCGGCCGCTCCAGGGCGCACGGGGCCGGGCAGCAACAGCCTGGTTCGCGTGGGGGCTCTGGTGACTGGAATTGCGCCTGCGCCTGTTCAGGCGGCACCGACCTATGTACGTGCGGCGGCGCCTGCCGCAGCTGTACGTCCGGCGAAGCCGTCCATCGTGATTTTCCGTGGTCTTAACAACAACAATCCCTGAGTGACCCCGGCATGACAGTTCGCTCCCAGATGTTTTCACCCCTGTACCAGGCCGTCGCGCTGTCGGCGACTCTGGTGCTGCCCGCTGCGGCAGTTGCCGAGTCGGCGGACTGCCAGAACGCCCGGCAGTTGCCGGCCCAGCTCGACATACGTGCCGGTCTGCAGGAGCCTCTGGCTCTCGGGGCGACGGTGAGTCGCCTGGCGATTGGCGAGCCGACCATCGCCGACATTGCCGTGATGGATCCGCGCACATTGCTGCTTCAGGGCAAGAAGGAAGGCGAAACCAGCCTGCTGGTCTGGACCTCATGCAGCAAGGACCCCATGAGAACACTGGTTCGTGTGGCCGCCGATCTGTCCGCAACTCAGCAGCTGGCCTTGCCTACATCGCAGGCTCCAAGCGAGCCCGCCGCACGTGCGGTACTGGCGGCATTGCCGTCCCAGGTGCAGGCGGATATCCGTTTTGTCGAAGTCAGTCGTTCCCGCCTGCAGGATGTCGGCACTCGTCTGCAGCTGCGCAGTGGCAGCGGCCGCAGCAATTTCTTCGGCTCTCCGGGTTCGTCGGGCGTGTCGGTCAGCCCCGGCAACCCGGTGCCGACCTCAGGCATTCCGCTGGTTTCGGATGCCTTCAACATTGTCTGGGGCGGCAACAGCAGCCGCTTCCTGGCAGCAATCAATCTGCTCGAGCAGAATGGTTACGCCTATACCTTGTCACGTCCCTCGCTGGTCGCCCTTAGTGGTCAGTCGGCCAATTTCCTGGCCGGTGGTGAAGTGCCGATTCCGGTGCCGCAGGGTCAGAATGGCAGTGTCGCCATCGAGTACAAGGAGTTTGGTGTGCGCCTGACCATCTCGCCGACGGTGATCGACAGTCAGCAGATCCTGCTCAAGGTGGCGCCGGAGGTCAGTGATCTCGACTTCTCCAACGCGGTGACCATTCAGGGCTCGGTGATTCCTGCGCTGCGCATTCGACGTACCGATACCACCATCGCCCTGGCCGATGGCGAGAGCTTCATCATCAGCGGTCTGGTGGCACGCAGCACACTCAGCAATGTCGACAAGCTGCCGGGGCTGGGCAGCATTCCCATTCTGGGCGCTTTCTTCCGCTCGACCCGTTTCGAGTCCGAAGATCGTGAGCTGCTCATGATCGTGACGCCGCGTCTGGTCAAGCCCCTACGTGCCCACGCCGAGCTGCCGGCCATGCCGGGCGAGCGCTGGCGTCGTTACCAGCCCGGTACCGGCAGTCTGTTCTGGGAAGGTGTGTCCGGGCCGCTCAATGAGCAGCTGATTCCGGCAGGCAAATAACGTGGTCGTGCATTTCCGTACGGGATGCGTTCTGCTGGCACTCATGGTGTCGACCTTCAGCCTGCAGGCCTGCAGCGTGCTGGAGCGCCCGGCAATGAAGCGCTCCATAGGCGCTCCCGCAGTTTCGTCTCAGGACGAGAGCAGGGCAACTGCGGCGATCACTCCGGCGCGCGTAATGGAGCAGGAGCAGCTACCGCGCATGGACTGTGGCCAGGCGCTGAGTCAGGACGAGGACCTGCGCCGCTCTGTGGTCGAGCAACTGGCTGACCAGGGCGACCTCTATGCCGCTCTGGCCCAGGTCGATGCCTTGCCCAGGCGGTCGGCAGCGATCGGGTTGCTGCGCGCCGACATTCTGCGCCAGCTTGATCCGCCAGAGTCCGAACGTTGGTACCGAGCCTTGCTGGATACCTGTATGTCGGGGCGTGCCGAGCATGGCCTGGCCCTGCTGGAGGCGGCCAACGGACGCTATCGCGATGCCTTGGTGCGCATGCAGGTCGCCGCCAGGACTTATCCGGCGGATCCGCGCATCCGCAATGATCTGGGTGTGCTTCACATCTACCTGAACAATGATGCACGCGCGGCCTTCGAGCTGCGTACGGCGCATGAGCTGGCCAAGGATGATCTGCAGCCGCGTTTCAACCTCATGCTGCTGGCACTGCTGCAGGCTGACGTGGCGAGCTGGCAGGACTTGAGTGCGCGTTGGCAGCCGACAACAGACGTGCGTGGTGAGTTGCTTGCTGCTTGTCTGCGTGTGTTGCCATTCCGCCAGGTGTCCGGGCAGGGCATCAGTGTCTGCCCGCTCGATCCGCGAGGCTGAAGGGCTGGTAGCACATCAGCCCTTTTTGTTGTTTTTTTGCACAATGACCCTGTGCCTGCCTCGGGGCAGGCATATCATCATGAAGAACGCCATGGAGTGTAATCATGGGCAAGACCATGCGAATGATCCTGCTGTTGTCGAGCGGTCTGCCGACGCTGGTGCTGGCGGCTGACGAAACACAGTCGGCCGATACCGATCCCGTGCTTGAGCAGCAGGCTGCTGCGGCTTCTGCCGCTCAGGAAGGCATGCTGACCCGACTCTGGCAGTCCATGCAGCCGGGGCCGGATGACAGGCCGTTGCCGGGTGATGACAGCAGTGCCTGGCTGAGCCTGCAGGCCTCGGGCGTGCAGGCCTCCGGCAATCCGCAGCCCGTGTCGATGACTTATCGCGAACGCGCGGCCCGGCGCTTCATGAAAACGCTGGATCAGGATATCCCCGTCATGAAGTCCGACAGTGGCTTCAAGTCGAACAAGTAGGCGGGATGACGGAGAGCAGGGCAATGCAGCAACAGGCCCAGCGCGGCGCGGTAACCTTGATGGCAGCGGGCTTCCTGCTTCTGGCTGTGTCCTGTCTTGTGCTGGTGGTGGATACCGGCCGAATCTATCTGGAAAAACGCAAGCTGCAGCAGGTTGCCGACGTATCGGCGATCGAGGCGGTGGCGCGCAGTGGTGACTGCACCAGCCCGGGCGCACTGGCTACCACTTATGCTACCCAGGCTGCCGTGCGCAATGGCTATGTTGCAGATGCTGACCATACGCTGGCTGCGGATTGTGGAGCCATCAGCTCGGCGGGGGGGGAACGTGTTTTCACCGTACAGTCCGGCAGCAAGCAGGCCATTCGCGTTCAGGTCAGCCATCGGATTCCGGCCAGCCTGATCGCCGGCGGCATGTTCGGTAACACTATCCTCATGCATGCCACGGCGGTGGCTGCCAAGGGCGTGCCGCTTGCAGCGCTGACCTTGCGCACAACGCTGGCCAGTGTCGACAGCACCCAGAGTCCGATTCTCAACTCCGTGCTCGGCGGCCTGCTGGGTGGCAGTGCACTCAGCCTCGATGTCATAGGCTGGAATGGCCTGCTCAATACCCAGCTCAATCTCTTTGGCTATCTCGACCGCTTTAAAAGCACGCTGGGTCTGAGTGCGGGCGGATACGACCAGGTGCTTGCCACCAATGTCACATTGACCCAGATAGCGGATGTCGCCATTACCGCGCTGCAGCAGGGCGGGGGTACGGGTGATGTCAACGCCGCCATTGCCGGCCTCAATCTGCTCAAGCTCGGGCTCGGGCCGGTCCAGGTCAAGCTTGGTGATTTGCTGAAAGTACAGACCGGTACCGAAAATGCCGGTGTCGATACCAGCATGAACCTGTTCCAGCTGGTGCAGGGTTCCATCATGCTGGCCAATGGCAACAGTGCCGTCGCAGCAGATATTCCGGTTGCCGTGCCCGGTGTGGGAACGGTCACGGTGGCGACCAAGGTGATACAGGCCCCGCAGCTGTCAGCTGTCGGCAATCCCGAGCTGGCCATGGCGGAGGAGCCCAATTACGTCGACCCCAACTATGTCGGGCCGAATCGCATTTATGTGCGCTCCTCGCAGATCCGTCTCTATGTCGGCCTCAGTCTCGGCACGCTGATTGCGGTGAGCAACAATGTGCTCAATGGTGTGCTGTCGCTGGCCAGCCCGGTGACCTCCTTCCTCAACAGCGCCTTGTCGCTGAGTATTGTCGAGGGCATAGCCAACCTCATCAACAGCCTGGCATGCGGCGGGATCTTTCCTGCCTGCAACAGCTCCGAGGTCATGTATGTCAAGGCTCTGGGCGACAATGTCCGTGTTGACATGGCACTGCAGCTGGGCAGTGGTGACGGGCGGGTTTCAGCCTATAGTTGCGGGCCGGCAGCGGACAGCAAGACGCTGACTGTCAAGGCCAGAACCTCGATTGCCGATGTTCGTGTCGGGCGCATAGGCACGGATACCAACAGCAACGGCACCATCGAGACCTCCGAGTCGCGGGCGGCTGTTTTCTCCGATTCGGCGATGCCCACGGCGGCGGCCATTCCGCTTCTGGAGTTTGGCCACCAGCGCTCGAGATATTCATCCTGCACTCTGGCGCTGATCTGCATCAACCCGGTCTGGTACAAGTCCAGCAACAACAGCTGGGTGTCCGACCGCACCACCGCGACCTATTATCCGGAAGCCGGGCTGGCTCTGCGCGTTGGCAGCGGCAGCAGTGGCCTGGGCCTGACCTCCAGCTCGCTGCTCTACTCAGCGCCTGCGGCCAGCGCGCTGCCAGAGATCGGCCAGCCGCCGGCGTACAAGAGTCTGGCAGCCAGCCCCAGCCTGCTGAGCACGGTCAGCGGCCTGCTTAATGACATCACCCTGGAGGCCTATGGCAGCCAGACCAGTGGAGTTGTCGGCAGCACTATCGTCACCGCCGTGAACCTTCTGGACTCGACCAAGGATGCCCTGCAGACAGTGCTGGGCAATCTGCTGGCGCCAGTGCTGGACCCGGTATTCAACCTGCTGCTCAACACCCTCGGTCTGGATCTAGGCAAGACCGAGATCGGTGCCAATCTCAGTTGTACTTCTTCTCAGGGGGTGGTGCTGGTGCAGTAGCTGCCCGGCACGATCATGTCAGAGCATGGTTTGTGACACGGCTTCGACATGCTGGGGCAGGCGTGGAATCTGCCCCAATATCGGTAGCGAAATGGCTGGCACTATCGGGTGAGTCTGGTAGTCGGCGTAGCGCAGGCGCATGGTAACCAGGCAGCTGGGGCGGGAGCCGGGACAGCCGGCGGCGCTACTGAAGGTGATGTTGCTGGTCGAGCTGGTCGAGAGTGGAGCAATCCAGGTGGCGGGGAGCCATGACAACTGGGCGCTCATTTCCTGGGCGGCCAGTGTCTTGACGGCGGCCTGATAGTCCGTTGTGGTTACTGGCACCGTGGCAGCCACACGTACTGCATCCACGGTGGCCTTGTTCATGGCCTGCATCAGAATGAGCGGGAAGGTATAGCTGATCACGCCCCAGAGCAGGCCGAAGAGCAGGCTGAACACCAGTGCAAGCTCAATGGTCGCCGTTCCGCGCTCTGTTTTTCTGGTCATGAGCGGGCTCTCCGGGTTTCAGAAGGAGGCTTCCAGGCGGAAGCGGGACTCTGCCTTGAGGTCGCCGGGAATGTTGGGCACCGAGCCTATGCCGGGCAGGCGCAGTATGGGAACAATGGGGTGGGTGTTGTAGCTGACATAGGTCAGCTTGACCACTAGCATCTGTATACCGGTGATGCTTGTCACGGACACCGAGGATACCAGCGCATTGCGCATGCCTGCTGGCAGCCAGGTAGTCTCTTGCGTCAAGCGGGCAGTGGCCAGGGCTTGCAGCTTGGTGGTGTATGCGGTCGTTCCCTGCCGGGGATCGGCGCGCACGGCTGCCCGCACCGCCTCGCTGGTGGCATGATTCATGACCTGCATCAGGAAAAAGGGCAGGGCATAGCTGATCATGCCCCAGAGCAATGTAATGAACAGGCTGAAGACGAGCGCCATTTCGACGGCGACAGCACCTTTCTGCGACATGCGAGGCTTGCTTCTCATAACCGGATCGTATTTCATGAGAAAACCTGAAAGGGAAAATGAGGCTACTGTTGCAATAAGTATGTGTCATAGCCTGGATTTTTTCCACGGCTGTATTTTGTTGTGATCTTGTCTGATATTTGTATTTCGAATGCTCCGGGGAAGTGATGGACTATCAGTGGCCACCGAAGGCCAGGCTTCAGCTTTATGCATTTGCGGTTCTCATGGTGTTGCTGTACATCATGGTGTGCTTTGTCAGTGAAAACTTCCTGACGACCTCGGGCAAGGCTCAGCCGGCTCGCGACTTCATCGCTTTCTGGGCGACTTCGAAACTGTCACTGGCGGGTACTCCGGTTGCCGCCTACGACATGAAGAACATCATGAAGATCATTCATGAGACAGTTGGGCTCGAGCGCAAATTCACCTGGGTATATCCACCAACATTCCAGATATTTGTGCTGCCGCTGTCACTGCTCAGTTATCAGGAGTCCTATGTCATGGCAATGGTCGTGACATTCATCATGTTTCTGTACTCAGGATATAAACTGGCGGGATCCTCGGCAGATTATATTCTGCCACTCATGGCGTTTCCGGCAGTATATCTGGCCATGATTTACGGGCAGAACTCCCTGCTTACTGCAGCAATATGCATGATGGCCATGCATAGTCTTGACAGGCAGCCTGTTCTGGCAGGAGTTCTTGTCGGGGTGCTTTATTGCAAGCCGCAATTGTCGGTGCTTTTCCCGCTGGCCCTGATGATTGGAGGATACTGGCGCACTCTGATTGTCAGTGGGGTCACCTGGCTGGTGACGGTGGGCATCAGTCTCTGGCTTTTTGGTGCCGGAGCATGGCTGGCTTTTCTGGGCGCATTGGACAAACAGCGCCTGTCTATGGAGAGTGGCAGTCTGCCATTGCAGGAAATGATCAGCGTATTTGCGGCGCTCAGGACTCATGGAGCCAGTGCCGGCATGGCCTACCTGGGGCATGCAGTCGTGGCTCTGGTGTTTGTGGCAGTCATGGTCGTTATCTGGCGCCTGTCCCGCGATCCTGCGCTTCGAGCCTCCAGTCTGGTGCTTGCAAGCCTGATGGCTACACCCTATGTCTATGAGTACGAGCTGCCGTGGCTGGCGGCACCGTTACTGCTGATGGCTGTACGAGGGCGGCAGCATGGCTGGCTGCCATGGCAGCGCGAACTGCTGGCCTTGGGTTGGGTGCTGCCGATCATTTGCATCTTCTATTTCAGCGGGGCCATCCTGTTACCGATATTCGAGATGGCGCTTATGTATCTGGTCGCCCAGTCGGCCTATCTCGATCACACGAAGGCGAGTCTTGCCAATATACGGGTTTGATGCCATGACTGCCGATGTGCGCAAGCTGATCAGTGTTGTTGTTCCCATGCACAATGAGGCCGGCAATATTGAGCGTCTCCATGGCACGCTGACTTCTGTGCTGTCTGGCCTGACTGGTTTCGATTATGAAATGGTCTGTGTTGATGACGGCAGCCGTGATGGCACGCTTGACGCGCTGCTGGCAAAGGCCGCACTGGATCCGCACGTCAGGGTGGTTGAGCTGTCCAGGAATTTCGGCAAGGAGGCGGCATTGACGGCAGGTCTGGATCAGGCAAGAGGGGATGCCGTGGTGCCCCTGGATGCGGATCTGCAGGATCCCCCGGAACTGATTGCCGAGCTGATTGCGCAATGGCAGGCGGGTCATGATGTCGTTTTGGCTCGTCGTGTTGACCGCCATGTTGACAGCTTCTTCAAGCGCAAGACGGCCGAGGTCTTCTACGCTATTCACAACAGCATCTCGCCGCTCAAGATTCCCAGCAATGTCGGCGACTTCCGCCTTATGGACAGATGTGTTGTCGACGTCATCAAGAGTCTGCCGGAGCGCCAGCGCTTCATGAAGGGTCTGTTTGCCTGGGCCGGCTTCAAGACGGCTGTGGTTGATTACACGAGGGCGCCGAGACATCGTGGTGACAGCAGCTTTTCCGGGTGGCGCCTGTGGAATCTTGCCCTCGAAGGTATTACCAGCTTCAGCACGGCACCGTTGCGTATCTGGACCTATCTTGGTGGTATTGGCGCTCTGTTGACGTTTCTCTATGCCACGTTGATCGTCATTCGTACCTTGGTATATGGAGTTGATGTGCCTGGTTACGCCTCCCTGCTGGTGGCGGTGCTGTTTTATGGCAGTCTGCAGCTGATTGGCATCGGTGTGCTGGGGGAGTACATCGGACGGATCTACATGGAGGCCAAGCAGCGTCCTGCCTACGTGATACGGAGGTTGCACGGGACAGATAGGGCGGGAGGGTCAACTCAGGAGTGAGCTCCGGGCTGATCTGGGTTTTCATATTGAGGCTTCATGCGATGGATCATCAGGCATACGTGGAAATGGATGAGGCCGAGGGTGAGCACTGGTGGTTTACCGCGCGCCGGGAAATTGTCGGGCACATGATCAGAAGGCTGGGTCTGCCTGCCCATGCCAGCATCCTCGAGATCGGCTCAGGCACCGGCGGAAATCTGCGCATGCTATCGTCCTTTGGCGAGGTCAGTGCCATGGAGATGAACACGACCGCAATTGCCATGGCGGTCAGGAAAAATGGCGATCGATTTGATATCCGTGCAGGCTCTTGCCCTGGCAACATACCTTTTGATACCGAGCGATTTGACCTGATTTGCCTGTTTGATGTGCTTGAGCATATTGAGGAGGATGTGGCAACGCTGGTGGCAATCAGACAGCTTCTGGCCGATGGCGGCAAGATATTCCTGACGGTTCCGGCCTATCCGTGGATGTGGAGCGGCCATGATGCATTTGTGCATCACAAGCGACGTTATTCCTTGCAGGAGCTGCAGGACAAGGTTGTTGCCGCCGGATTTCATGTGTGCAGGCTGAGCTTTTTCAACACATTGCTTTTCCCGTTGGTTGCCGGGGCGCGACTTGTCGGGAAGCTCTTCGGGCGTGATGTCGTGTCCGGGACGGCGGTGCCATCGGCACCGGTCAACAGGTTGTTGAACATGGTATTCCGCTTTGAGCGGCACTTGCTCGGCCGGTATGACTTGCCTTTTGGCGTGTCCTTGCTGGCCGTTCTCGAGATCAAGGGTGAGCGCGAAGGGTGAGGCTTTCGGATATTCTGCAGAAGGCTTGCCGGTTTGGCGCCTCAGGCCTCATGGTGACAGCTTGCCATGTATTTATGGCTTACAGCCTGATCAGCCATTTCAAGGCGTCTCCTGCGCTTGCCAATGGCGTGGCGTTTGCGATTTCCGCCATGATTTCTTATGGCCTGAATACATTGTGGAGCTTTTCAGCCAGTGCCAGTCCAAGGAATTTTCAGCGCTTCCTGATTGTCACCATTGCCGGTTGTCTGCTGGCATCGCTGATTGCCCGAGTGGCAGAGGCTCATGGCTTGCCGTACTACCAGGGCATATTGCTGATCATACTGTTGGTCACGCCAATCACGTTCCTGCTGCATCTGCTCTGGACTTACCGGTGGGTAAAGGAGGATGCATGAGTGCTGGTTTGAGGCGGGCACGAGATCTTCTGGTAAATATGCCATTTGCCCGACGATGCTACATGCCGGATATCACATCCGTCGTTGCTTTCCAGAACTGAGGCCGGCCTGTGTTGCCAGCGGACAAAGAAGTAGTCGTAGTATCTGCCTGCGCCTTTGAGTTCATTCAGGGTCCAAGGCTCCCATGCGAAGCGAGGCTTGGCAACGGGTAGTGCATCGCTTCTGAAGCGCACAGGTTGCGGGGCAAACCACGCTGCGCTGATATCCACAGTGCCCTTGTGTTCGGCCTGATACCAGGACGAGTAGTTGACATACTGCAGCTTGTTACCAGCAGCCGGGCTGTCCAGATCGTAAATCATCGACAGGACTCGTCGGCCATCCGGTACATGGCTGACAGCTTCTTCATAGTCGGTGCTTTCCCTGGCAAATGAGACAAACTGCAAGGCATTGACGGTCATGAAGGTGATTGCCAGAGTGGGCAATATGCCAGGAGCCATGCTCCGGACCGTGGATGACACACCGCCCAGAAGCGGTCTCTCGTATGCTTGTTTGCGTGTGAACATCAGTATGTAGAAGGGCAGAATGAACAGCGAGAAACGCTCGTAGAGAAAGGATGTCTTCATCGCGAAGTGAGGTACGCCCAGCCAGATGGCAAGTATCACGGCGAGAGGAATCCAGACCATGCGTTGAGAGTTGAGTCGTGACTCGAGCAGGAAGGGCGCGAAGAGTGCAACCGTACCGAATAGAATGGTCAGTGGCTCTGCATAAAGGCCCACCGGAAAAACCATGAATTGCCAGGCGCGATAGGTATCCCAAAGCCACAGAACATTTGTCTTGAAGCTTTGCTGGGTAACGGCATTGGTGCTGGCGCTGATGTAGTAGATGATTGCCAGAGGGGTCAGAGCCATATATGGCATGGTCAGACGCATGAGGGCAGGTACAGAGCGGGCGTGTCCGAGCGCAAACAGTCCGCCAAGGACCATGCACAGCAGAAAGACCAGGCCGTGGCAGAAGAACAATGCCAGCCCGGCCAGAAACAGGCTGAGCCCGGTACGCAGGGCTGGAGCCTGGCTGTAGCGCATGACCTGGGACAGGAACAGCATGCCAAGTGGCGCGGCCATCAGGAACGTCAGAAAGCCCCATTTGAATGAGAAACCGAAGAATGCCGGTAACAGGAGCCAGTCCAGTCTGTCGTCGGCATGACACTGTCTGCGCAAATGCCTCCCGGCATATACAAAGCCCCAGAATGCCGTGGTCAGCAAAAGCTTCAGGGCAATGCCCATCGGCATGAGCAGTGCCAGCAGAGTCCAGAGTCCGTATCCCAGCAGATAGGGCGTGAAGTAGTTTATGTAAAACGTGTCCTGCCAGTGCGGGGTACTACTGATCAGGTCAAGTATCAGTGCTACCTGCCCGGCATGTTGTGGCACATCAATCATCGGTGGATGAGGCGACAGCCAGAAAATCCCGCCGCTCAGAATGGTGATGACGAGCAGGGCTGCATTATTCAGTCGGGAAAGCCTGTCTGGCGTACACGGATTGCCTGCCCCATCCCTGTTGTTGCTCAAAGCGTTTTCTCGATGATGAAGCGGGGGCGGTGCTTGGTTTCCGAGTATATTTTCGCCAGGTATCCGCCAATGATTCCGAGTGAAAGCATTTGCAGGCCGCCGAGGAAATAGACGGGTACGACGATTGATGTCCAGCCTGGTATTGCGGCATCCGTGAAAAGCTTGATGATGAGTGCCCAGGCGCCTGTCAGCATTGCCGCGAAGCTTATGAGTCCGCCCAGCCAGGTGATCCACTTCAGAGGAACCGACGAGAATGACGTGATGCCGTCGAAGGCGAGAGCAATCATTCGGTGCAGCGGATATTTCGTCTGCCCTGCAAAGCGTGGGTGGCGCTCGTAATAAGTCTTGGCTGTCTTGAATCCAAGCAGAGGAATCACGCCACGGAGGAACAGATTGACCTCATGAAAGTTGCCGAGCTCGATCAGGGCACGTCGGCTCATGAGGCGGTAGTCGGCGTGGTCAGGAACTATTTCAACACCGAAATAGCGCAGTACCTGATAGTACTTCCGCGCTGTATAAGCCTTGAAGAGGCTGTCGGAGGCACGGCTTTTGCGCACGCCATAGACGATTTCTGCTCCATTCCGGTGTTCGGCCAGCATCGCAGGAATGACCTCGATGTCATCTTGCAGGTCTGCATCGAGGCTGATGACCACGTCTCCAGGAACCGTGAGCAGGCCGGCAAGCAAGGCGTTCTGGTGGCCGTGATTGCGAGACAGCTTGATGCCCCGGATCATGTCATGGCTGGCGTGCAGTGTTTCGATGAGCTCCCATGTTCTGTCTCGTGAGCCGTCATCGACAAAATATATGCGGCTGTCGGCTGAAATCATGTGATCTGCAATCAGGCGCTTGAGCAGTAGAACCAGCCTGCTTGCCGTTTCGGGAAGCACTGCTTCTTCGTTGTAGCTCGGAATCACAAGACTCAGTTCAGTCATCATGTTTTCTGGATGCTCAGTGGGCTGGCTCCATTGAGGCAGAGCTTGTCGAGCGAATCAAGCCGGTCGGTCTTGAAGTCAGGAAGAACAGAGAGGTGAAGTTGTTCGAGGGAGTTGATTCGAGCGCTGTCAGGCAGTGGCGGCTTTCAGACACTTTGCCTAGCGTGAAGTTGATATCGGAGAGGCAGCTTCAAGCTGCAATATGGCGAGTCAGCGTGTGACGTATTGCCGTATTGCAACTTGAACAGCCAGCATCAGGACGTAGATGTCTCAGACCACCAAACCCGCCACTACCAGCCCGGCCACTACCACAGCGGCCAATACGCGTGTGGCCTTGGACAGCCTGATCACGGTGGGGGCGAGGAAGGAGGTCGCGGCCACGATGGTGAACAGACTGGTGGCAGTGATGGAGGTGTCCGCCGGGACCTGCTGCACCAGAATGGTTGCGTAGATGGCGGCAATTGCACCACGCTGGAACCAGCGCGAAATGTTCACCGCCGGAATCAGGGTGGGGACAGCGATCAGTGCGGTCAGTGCCGGGATCAGCAGGAACATGCCGCTGAAGGGGGTTGCTGCAGTAACATCCGGCCCGATGCACAGGCTGGTAACGCCCAGGCAGAACAGCATCAAGTTGACCGTATGATGGAGCGCCTCGTCTCGGCTCATGGCCTGGACGTCGTCGGTGGCGAATTCGGCGGCTACCTGGATCGTGTTTTCCATTTCACACCCCATGGCCTTGCGGCTTTCCTGTTGGTCACGAGCTCGATCTTCAGTGCTGGCGGAAGAAGGGGAAAGAGGGTTTTTGTGCTCATTTATTGAGCAATTGTCGTGAAGTTGGCGATCCTGCCGGGTTGTGTTGCTGTCCATGGCTGTTTCTGTGTCGATTGGTGTTTTTTTGTTCTTCAGATCCAGTGACGAGGACATGATCATGGCCGGCACCCGCTTAGGCGACTTGAGACGGTATAGGGAGCTTCAGCCTATACGAATTTCATGCCAGCCAGAAGCATAAGCAACAAATGTTGGTAATCATGGCGTGTTTCCCTGCAGCTTTTCCAGCATCTCCCCAACCAGTTTCAATCGTGTGACCGGCACGTTCATGGTGTCCGTGAAGCGCAGTCTGTCACCGCCCTCCAGCTTGTACTTCTTCGGCTCCTTCTGGATCAGCTGGATCAGTCGGCGCGGATCGACGGTGGTGTCCGGCGCGAATTCGATGCGCCCGCCGTTGGGGCCGGCGTCGATCTTGCGCACGCCGAGGGCGTTGGCCCTGACTTTCAGCGCGCTGACTGCGAACAGGTTCTTCACCGGCTCCGGCAGCAGGCCGAAGCGGTCGATCATTTCCACCTGCAGCTCTTCCAGCTTCTCGTCACTGTCGGCGCTGCTGATGCGTTTGTAGAGCATCAGGCGATTGTGGACATCGGGCAGATAGTCCTCGGGAATCAGGGCCGACAGGCGCAGGTTGATGTCGGCGCCGAGGGTGAAGGGCTGGTCCATGTTCGGGGTCTTGCCGTTGCGTATGGCCTTGACCGCGCGATCGAGCATTTCCATGTAGAGGGTGAAGCCGACGGTCTGGATGTTGCCGCTCTGGTCCTCGCCGAGCAGTTCGCCGGCGCCGCGGATTTCGAGGTCGTGCGAGGCCAGGGCGAAGCCGGCGCCGAGATCGTCAGCGGCGGCGATGGCTTCCAGACGCTTTTCGGCGTCGCCGGTCATGGCCTTCTTGTGCGGTGTCAGCAGGTAGGCATAGGCCTGATGGTGCGAGCGGCCGACACGGCCACGGAGCTGGTGCAGCTGGGCCAGGCCGAGCTTGTCGGCGCGATCCATGATGATGGTGTTGGCGCTGGGCACGTCGATGCCGGTCTCGATGATGGTCGAGCACACCAGGATGTTGTGCTGCTTGTGATAGAACTGGCTCATCACCTGTTCCAGCTCGCGCTCGCGCATCTGCCCGTGGGCGATGCCGATGCGCGCCTCCGGCACCAGCTCGGAGAGTTCGCGCGCGCACTTCTCGATGCTTTCGACTTCGTTGTGCAGGTAGTAGACCTGACCGCCGCGCAGCAGTTCGCGCAGGATGGCTTCCTTGACCACCGCCGGGTGCGATTCGCGCACGAAGGTCTTGACCGCGAGGCGACGCGCCGGCGGGGTGGCGATGATGGACAGGTCGCGCATGCCGGCGAAGGCCATGTTGAGCGTGCGCGGGATCGGCGTCGCGGTCAGCGTCAGCATGTCGACTTCGGCACGACGCTGCTTGAGCGCTTCCTTGTGGCGCACACCGAAGCGGTGTTCCTCGTCGACGATGATGAGGCCGAGCTGCTTGAAGTGGACATCGTCGCCGAGCAGCTTGTGGGTGCCGATGAGAATGTCTATGCGGCCATCCGCTGCGGCATCCAGCGCGGCCTTCTGTTCCTTGGCGGTCTTGAAGCGCGACAGCACTTCGATGCGCACCGGCCAGTCGGCGAAGCGGTCGCGGAAGTTCTCGTAGTGCTGCTGGGCGAGCAGGGTGGTTGGCACCAGCACGGCGACCTGCTTGCCATCCTGCACGGCGACGAAGGCGGCGCGCATGGCGACTTCGGTCTTGCCGAAGCCGACGTCACCGCAGACGAGGCGGTCCATGGGGCGCAGCGAGCGCATGTCGGCCAGTGTCGAGAGGATGGCATTGGCCTGGTCGGCGGTTTCCTCGAAGGGGAAGCCGGAGGCGAAGAGGGCGTATTCGACTTCGTCGAAGGGGAAGCCGTGGCCCTTGCGGGCGGCGCGACGGGCGTAGAGGTTGAGCAGTTCGGCGGCGGTGTCGTGGACCTGTTCGGCGGCCTTGCGGCGAGCCTTCTGCCATTGCTCGGTGCCGAGCCGGTGCAGAGGTGCCATGGCGTCATCGGCGCCGGCGAAGCGAGAGATCAGTTCGAGGTTGGCGACCGGCACATAGAGCCTGGCACTGTCGGCGTATTCGAGCAGCAGGAACTCCTGGATCTGGCCATCCATTTCCAGGGTGGTCAACCCCTGATAGCGACCGACGCCGTGGTCGATGTGCACCACGGGCGCGCCAGGCTGCAGCTCGCTGAGGCTGCGGATGGCGAGTTCGTCCTGGCCGTCGCTGGAGGTGGCCTTGCGGCGCCGGCGCTGCTGCACGCGCTGGCCGAACAGTTGTGATTCGGCGATCAGCGCGAGATGGTCAGCGAGCAGGCCCTGCTCCAGCGGCGCGATGGTGATGGCGAGGGCATCCGCGCTGGTCTGGAAGTCAGTCCAGTCACTGACCGTGGCGGGCTTGAGGTCCCAGCGCGCGAGCAGGTCGATCAGGCTTTCGCGGCGGCCGGCGCTTTCGGCGCAGATGAGCACGCGCCCGCCATCTGCCGTGATGCCGGCGACGAAGTCGGCGAGCGCCTGGATGGGGCGTTCGGCCTTGGCTTCTATGGGCAGGGCCGGTGCCTTGCGGTAGGGCAGGTTGAGCACCCCGGCACGAGCCTCCAGGGCCTCCGGCTGCAACACCACGCGCGGGAAGCGGTTGACCTGGGCGAACCAGTCGTTTTCGCGCAGGAACAGGCGTTCGGGTGACAGCAGCGGGCGCGTGGCATCGCCGCGATATTGCTCGTGGCGTTCCTCGACCTCGCGCCAGAAGCTGCCGAGCTGTGCCGGCGCCGAAGCCTCCATGAGCATGAGCGCGCCAGCGGGCAGGTAGTCGAAGAGCGTGCCGGTGTCGTCGAAGAACAGCGGCAGGTAATACTCGATGCCGTTACCGGCCAGTCCGCTGGCGACATCCTGGTAGATGGCACTGCGCTTGGGGTCGCCGCTGAAGGTATCGGCCCAGTTGTCGCGGAAGCGGCGGATGCCGGCCTTGTCGAGCGGGAATTCATGCGCCGGCATCAGGGTCAGGTGTTCGATGGCCTCGACCGTGCGCTGGGTTTCGGTGTCGAACAGGCGCAGGGTGTCGATTTCGTCATCGAACAGTTCTATGCGCACCGGGTGTTCGGCACCCATGGGGTAAAGGTCGATGAGGCTGCCGCGCACGGCGAATTCGCCATGTTCGTAGACGGTGTCGACGGCGCGATAGCCGGCGGCTTCGAGCTGGCTGCGCGTGGCATCGAGAGTGAGCTTCTGGCCGCGCTTGAGGCTGACAGCCTGGCCGAGCAGCCATTCGCGTGGCGGCAGGCGGTGCGCGCAGGTGCTGACCGGCACCACGAGAATGCCGCGGCGGGCACCGGGCAGGCGCGACAGCACCTGTAGTCGTGTCGAGATGATGTCCTGGTGCGGCGAGAACTGGTCGTAGGGTAGGGTTTCCCAGTCCGGGAAGTGCCAGATGGGAATGCTGTCGGCGCCGGTGTCAGGGCTGTCGCCGAGGAAGAAGCGCAGTTCCTCTTCGAGGCGGGCACCGGTCTGGGTGCCGGCGGTGATCATCACCACCAGGCCGTCATGCTGACGCGCCGTCTGCGCCAGTGTCAGTGCCAGCGCCGAGCCGTCGAGGCCGCCCCATTGGCGGCGGTCGTCGGCACGGGTCGGCAGATCGAGGACGGGCAGGGCGGCGGTGGTGACGGGCCGGGCAGCAGGCATGAGCGGTATCCAGGATGTTTCAGGCAGCCGCGCGGGCTGCACAAATGACGACAGGCCGCAACGGCGACCACGGCGGAGTGTAGCGCAGGTATATGACATTGGCAGGTGCGACAATATGTCGCAGTTCGGTCTGCCGGCGAGTCCCTACAATCGGTTCGTTGGTTTTCCCTGAACTGGACCTGTACATGACCCGCCAAGCCTCGCGCACCGCCTGTTCCCCGATTCGTCAGCCGCTCCCGCTCAAGCCTCTGGTCTGGCAGCTGGCGCTGGCCAGCGGCGCCTTCTGGGCCCAGCAGGCGATGGCCATGCATGAGCTGCCGGCGGTGGTGGTGACTGCCGTGGCCGAGCCGGAGTCGGCGTTTTCGGTGTCGCCGGCGCAGGCGCTGGAGGAGCTGGGCAAGACTGCCGGTGCCGTCGGCGTGGTCGATGCCAATGACTATCTCAATGGCCGCGCTTCGACCATGGAGGACACGCTCAAGCTGGCGACCGGCGTCTTCGCGCAGTCGCGTTTTGGTGCCGAGGAGGCGCGCGTGTCGATTCGCGGCTCCGGTCTGCAGCGTACCTTCCACGGGCGCGGCCTCATGGTGCTGCAGGATGGCGTGCCGCTGAATCTGGCTGACGGCAGCTATGACATGCAGGCCATCGAGCCCTTCGCCACCCGCTACATCGAGGTGCAGCGCGGCGCCAATGCCCTGCGTTACGGCGGCAGCACACTCGGTGGCGCCATCAATTATGTCGGTCTGACCGGCCTCAGCGCGCCGCCGCTGCTCTTGCGCGCCGAGGCCGGCAGCTTTGGCTATCGCCGTTATCAACTGGCCAGTGGCGGTGTCAGCGGCAAGGTCGACGGCTATGCCTCGCTCAGCCAGTTCGAGCAGGATGGCTATCGCGACCACGCCGTGCAGCGCACCGGCCGTTTCTTCGGCAATGCCGGCGTGCAGCTGTCGCCGGCGGTCGAGTCACGCTTTTATCTGACGGCTGTCGATAGCGATTCCGAGCTGCCGGGCAATCGCACCAGGGCTCAGCTGAGCAGCGCGCCACGCGGCGCCGATGCCGGCAGTCTCAAGCGCGATACCCATCGCGATTTC
This sequence comes from Perlucidibaca sp., assembly GCA_023265995.1. Taxonomy (GTDB): domain Bacteria; phylum Pseudomonadota; class Gammaproteobacteria; order Pseudomonadales; family Moraxellaceae; genus Perlucidibaca. The sequence continues at coordinate 203,059 of JAHFSA010000002.1, read as the reverse complement.
GCGCTTTACCGTCTGGCCAATCGCACCGCCATTCAGGGCGAGCATGGCGCGGTGACGGAAGTCACCAGCTATGTCAGCAAGAAGATCCTCTTCCATCCGCTGTCCTTTGCCCGTGTCGAGCAGGACAGCCGCGATGTCGGCATCGGTCTGAGCCGCCTGCAGCCGACGCATTGGCTGGGCAGCGAGCAGGATCAGGTGCTGGGCGTGAACTGGCGTCGCGGACTGACGCTGGATGAGCAGTGCGACTACGGCGCGGCAGCGGCCGGTACGCATCCGTGCACGAAGCTGGTGAAGCAGAACAAGCTGAGCGCCGACAACATCGAGGTCTATGGCGAGTCGCAGTGGCATGTGACGCCGACGACCACGGTGTCGGCCGGGGCGCAGTGGACGGCGGCCATGCGCCGTGTCACGCCGGTGCAGGTGCTGACCAGTACCGGCACGCTGTATCAGGAAACCTACACGCGGGTTTCGCCCAAGTTCGGCGTGCTGCATGAGCTGCGTCCGGGCATGCAGGTCTTCGCCAATGTCAGCGGCAGCTTCGAGCCGCCCAGCTTCAGCGAGGGGCCGGTGGCCGGCAAGCCGCTGCGCGCGCAGCGCGGCATGACGGCCGAGATCGGCACGCGCGGTGACATGGCACTGGCCGATACCACGCTGCTGACCTGGGATCTGGCGCTGTATCGCGCGCATCTGCGCAACGAGCTGCTGGCCATCACGCCGCCGGGCTTGCCGGCAGCCACGCAGAATGCTGACAAGACCCTGCATCAGGGTGTTGAGGCCGGCCTGCGTGCCGAGGGCAATGGCTGGCGCGGGCAGGCCAGCTATCTCTTCAATGATTTCCGCTTCCGCCGCTCGGGCGATGCCGCCATTGCCGATGGCAACGACATCGCCGGCATGCCGCGCCAGACCCTGGCGCTGGAGACGGCGCTGCGCCTGCCGCGCGACATCTGGTTCGGGCCTGTGCTGCGGGCGGCATCGCGCAGCTACGTCGACCACGCCAACACGCTGGCGGCGGCCGGCTATGCCATTTACGGGCTGAAGCTGAACCAGCATCTGGATCGCGGTCTCGACTGGTTTGTCGAGGGGCGCAACCTGGCGGACAAGCGTTATGCGGCGACCACGGGTGTCATTCGCAATGCCGCCGGAGTTGATCAGAGCCAGTTCAGTCCGGGCGACGGCCGTGGCGTTTATGTCGGCATCAGCCAGTCGTTCTGATGATGACTGCTGTCAGGGCATGGCTGCCCTTTAGCCGCTGACCGGCAGTCCAGGTGTTTCAGAAGCGCAAGTGCAGACCCAGTCGGCCGCAGGCTTCGGCCTTGGAGACAATGTCGTTGTCGGCAGGTTCGGTCTGGTAGGTCAGGCTGAGTGTTGGCGACACGATGTAGTGTCCGGTGACGAAGAAGGCGGCGACCTTGGCGACCAGCAGGCTGTTCTTTGCCAGGTTGCTTTGCCCTGCCGTTTGCTGGCTGGCATTGGCCGCGCTCAGGTAGCTGGCATCGAGAGATGAATAGGTGGGGTATTCGGGCGAGCTGTCCGACCAGCTCCCGGCCATTGCGATGACGGGCATGGCCAGCAAGGGCAGACAAGCGAGGCGAGTGATCATGTCGGTATCCTCAAACGGCGGTGCTGGTTCGGTGTGCCCCTGTCCGGGGGTGCATGGCCAGTATAGGGAGACGTGATCAATGTCCAGTTGTGGTTATGCTGCATGCGGGTAGCAAGAATGTAGTTGATCGTAAAATAACCACTTGCGGTCGGTTGGCCTCGTGTTTCCTCTGTTTCATCAATCGTTACCGGAAGATAACAAGGAGTCTCAATACAGGGCTTCCGTGACTTGCTAGCGTGTCGGCATCCAGGAGATATACATTTTGTTGACGATGCTGCCAGTCATGATGGCGTCCCCGAGTGAGTAGCGGAGATGTTCACGACCAATCCATTTTCGAGACGCCGATGTCGCATCTGCTGACAGGAAACAAGTGGTTGTCGCACCGAGCCAAGTTGCTGGTGACCGGGTTGTTCGGCCTGGTCTTTTCCAGCGGCATGGCTTTTTTCGTCCTCGACAAGCAGGAGGCGGCCTGGCAGCAGCGCTTCGATATCGGCGTGCTGCGCCGTCAGCACGCCATCGAGAACACCCTGCGCGAGACCCTGCAATCCCTGGATGACATCGGGCGTTTTGTCGAGGCCTCCGAGCGGGTCACGGTCGATGAGTTCGATTACTACAACGCGCCCATGCTCGGGCGTTTCCACGGCATTTCCTGGATACAGCCGGCGCCTGCCGGTGCCGGTGCCGGTGGCGCATCGCTGCAGCATCCGGTGACGCCAGGGCAGCCAGGGCGCTGGCACGATATCCGTCCCGGCTGCCAGTCGCTGGATCCGGCCTGGCGCTATCCGGTCGAGCTGATGTCCGCACGTCACCCGTCAGCAAACTCCATGGGCATGGACATGCGCTGCGAGCCCACACGCATGGCGGCATTGCTGCGCGCGCGCGATTCCGGGCTGGTGGTGGCGACACCACAGGTGCATCGCCTGACCCGGGCCGGCCAGAGCATGGTGCTGTTCCGTCCGGTCTACGAGCGCCGTTCGCTGGCGACCGTGGCGGATCGCCGTCTGGCCTTGCGCGGCTTCATTTCCGCTGGCGCCACCATGAGCGAGCTGCTGCTGCCGGAGTTGAAGATGCTTGAGGATGGTGGCATCTACGCCCTGACCCTGGTCGATGTCGAGGCCTCCGGCCATGATCCCGTGCTGCTCAGGCTCAACACGGCGCAGGCGGAGTCTTCCGTGCGCCGCGCCATGGATATCGAGTTTGGCGGTCGCACCTTGCGGCTGCTGATACAGCCCGCCACGGGCTTCTGGTGGCAGCGTCATGACTGCACACCTGTGCTGGTCTGGCTGGCCGGCCTCTGCTTCACGCTCCTGCTCATGGCCTGGCTGCATTCCCAGGAGAAGCGCCGTATCCAGGCCGAGATGCTGGCGATCACCAGCAGTGACGACCTCATCGATCGCGAGGCCAGGCTGGCGGCGCTGTTCCAGAATGCGCCCATCGCCATTCTGCGCTGCAACGAGCAGGGACAGATCGTCGATGCCAACCCGGCCACCGGGCGCATGCTGTCCTGCGACGTGGAGACGCTGAAGAGCCGCAATTACATTTCCCTGTTCACACCCTGGGCTGCGCAGATATTCCGTCAACGCTGGCAGGAACAGACCTGGCTGGAGCTGGAGCTGAACAGTCCGGATGACGAGCCGATCCCGGTTCTGGCGCGTACCTTGTCGATGCGCCAGCCGAACGGCCAGCCTTATGCCTGGACCATGCTGGAGGACTTGCGGGCGGTGCGCCACAACGAGCGCCTCAAGCGCGAGTTCGTGGCGACCGTGTCGCACGAGCTGAGAACGCCGCTGACGGCCATCAAGGGCGCCATCGAGCTGATCCAGACCGGAGCCATGGGCGCTTGTCCGTCAGAGGTCGGCATGCTGCTGGAGATGGCGGCGCAGAACGCCGAGTCGCTCAGCCAGCTGATCAACGATCTGCTCGATGTCGAGCGTCTGGAGCAGGGCAAGCTGTCGCTGCGCCTGCAGGCGCAGGAGCTGTTGCCGCTGCTGGAGCAGGCGCAGCATCTGGCGCAGCCCTTGTTGAACGACAAGCGGCTGTCCTGGAACATGGAGCTGGAGGCCGGCAGCCTGGGCGTGGCGGTGGATGCCGACCGCCTCATCCAGGTCTTCAAGAACCTGTTCTCCAATGCCGTCAAGTTTTCCCCGCCCGGCAAGAGCATCGATATTGTCGTGCGTCGTCATCAGCAGTGGCTGCAGATCCGGGTCAGCGATCATGGTCGCGGCATCCCGGTCGATTTCATGCCGCGCCTGTTCCAGCCCTTTGCCCAGGCCGATGGCTCGGACCAGCGCTCGGCGGGCGGCTCCGGCCTCGGCCTGGCGATCAGTCGCGGCCTGGTCGAGCGCATGGGCGGACGTATTCATGCCGAGTCCCTGCCGGGGCAGGGCGCCACTTTCATACTGGAATTGCCGGAGGTCGCCGTGGGCACGTCTGCGACTCCGGTCAAGGAGAGCGATCATGTCGCTGCAGAAAGTTCTGCTGGTTGATGACGAACAGGATATCCGGACTCTGGTCTGCCTGATCCTGGAGCGTCTCGGCGGCTTGCAGGTCCGCGCCGAGGCTTCCGGGCGTGATGCACTGGCGGCTCTCGCCGAGGGTTACGTGCCGGATCTCGTTCTGCTCGATGTCATGATGCCGGGCATGGACGGCGTGCAGACGCTGGCTGAAATCCGCCGCATGCCGGCGTTTCGGGATATGCCTGTCTGCTTCCTCACGGCCAAGGTGCATCCGGCCGAATTGCAGCGCTGGAATGATCTGGGCATCAATGCCGTGCTGACCAAGCCGTTCAGTCCGGCGCGACTGGTCGAGCAGATCCGCGAGTGCTGGCAGGAGGTCCGCCAGGCGGAGGCCAGCCGTCGGCAGGCCTGAGTGCTTTTTTCCGCAACAATGCAGCATTGCAACGACACTTTTTACAATACGACACCGTAGTCCACTTTAGCCGCATTGGCACTCGCGTAGAGTAACAAGCGTGGAGGTGGCATTTTCCGGCGCGTCTGGAGGGCTTCACGACACACTTGGCGACACACCCGGTGTCGCCTTTCACGCGACGAGTCACGGGCATGATCAAGACCATCAAGAAATGGATTCTGGCGGTTGTCGAGCGTCCGCTGATCGCAGTACTGATGGTGTGCCTGTTTGGCTTGGTCACCGCTGTCCTTGCCGGCTTCTATCTGCAGGCCATACAGCACAGGGAGCAGGTCCAGCGTTTCGATGATCTGTCCCGGCGTGCCGTCGTGCAGCTGCAGGCACGCATCCAGACTTACGAATACGGCCTGCGTGGCGTCCAGGGCGTTGTCCTCGGTGCCGGTGTGGAGGGCATCAGCCGCTCCCGCTTTCATGACTACATGAGTGCGCGTGATCTCGCCCGTGAATTTCCCGGCGCCCGCGGCTATGGCTTCATCCGGCGCATCCGGTCCGGGCAGGAGGAGAGCTTCCTGAGCAAGGCGAGAGCCGATGGCTGGCCGGATTTCCGCATTCGCGAGTTCGCGCCGCATGACGATGATCGCTGGGTCATTCAGTACCTTGAGCCGGCAGAGAATAATGCCGAGGCGATAGGCCTCGATGTCGCCTCCGAGGTCCATCGTCGCGATGCCTTGCTGGCGGCGGTGGCGGGCAATGCCGCCATACTGACCCGGCCGATTACCCTGGTGCAGACCGGCGCCAAGACTGGTCACGGCTTTCTGCTCGTGCTGCCGATCTTTCGCGATGGTCACGTTCCGGAGACCGTCGCTGCCAGGCTGCGCGAGGCGGCCGGCCTGGCCTATGTCCCTCTGCAGCTCGATGACGTGCTGAAAACCTTCGATTTCCGTGGCGATGAATTCGCCATGGCGATAAGTGCCGCTAACGCCGCTGGTGGCATGCAGCGTTTCTATGCTTCCCAGGAGGCCGATCAGCCTGCTGTCATGGGACTGGAAGAGCGTATTCCGGTGACTCTGTATGGTCAGGACTGGCTGGTGGAGTTCCGCGCCCGGCCCGGTTTCCTGGCCACGCTCAACCAGCCCCATGCCTGGCTGCTGAGCCTGCAGATCGTGATCCTGACGCTGCTGCTGGCGGCGCTGCTGCATGCCTATCTGGCCAACCGCCTGCGCCAGATGCAGGTCTGGGTAGACAAGTCTCGTCTCGCCGCCATCATCGAAAGCGCCAACGACGCCATCATCGGCAAGAGCCTCGATGGCAAGGTGACGTCGTGGAACCAGGCCGCCGAGGAAATCTTCGGCTATCGCGAGCATGAGACTCTGGGCCGCAGCCTGCTGGAGCTCATCGTGCCGGCCTCGCATCGCGCCGAGGAGGAGAGGATTTTGCGTCGCGTCCGCGAGGGCGAGGTGGTGCCGCACTTCAACTCGGTTTGCCAGCGCGCCGATGGCAGCCTGATTCATGTCGCCATCACGGTGTCGCCGATACGCGATGAAAGCGGTCATGTCGTTGGCGCCGCCAAGATCGTGCGTGATATTTCGCAGCAGATGGCCGCAGAGGATCGCATCCGGCGTTTGAATGCCAGTCTCGAGGAGCAGGTGACACTGCGTACCGCCGAGCTGGATCTGGCGCGCCGCGATCTGCAGACCGTCTTCGATGCCATGCCTTCCATGATCGGCTACTGGGACAGGCAGCAGATAAACCGTGTCGCCAACAAGGCCTATCACCGCTGGTTCGGCGTCGATTCCGGGCAGCTGGCGGGCAGGCACATCAGCGAGCTGCTGGGGCCGGAGCTGTACCGGAAGAACCTGCCGCATATCGAGGCGGCCCTGCGCGGCGAGTCGCAGACCTTCGAGCAGTCGACGCCGTCACCGGACGGCCACGGGCATGTCCATGCCCTGGCGCATTACCTGCCTGACATGGTCGATGGCGAGGTGCGCGGCTTCTACGTCATTGTCCATGACGTCACCGAGCTCACCGAGAAGCGTCTGCAGCTGACCTCCGTGCTGCGCGAGAACGAGATTCTGCTGCGCACCATCAACCAGCAGATGCTCTATTCGGTGACCGATGTCGCCGGTCGCATCATCGAGGTCAACGACAACTTCTGCCGCATCAGCGGCTATTCGCGCGAGGAGCTGCTCGGCCAGACGCATCGCAAGATCAATTCCGGTTTTCACTCGCCCGAGTTCTGGACGCAGATGTGGCATGACATTTCCTCGGGCCAGGCCTGGCATGGCGAGGTCTGCAATCTTTCCAGGAGCGGCGAGCTGTATTGGGTCGACAGCGTCATCGCGCCCTTCATCGGCAGCAACGGGCGGGTCGAGCGCTATGTCTCGGTGCGTACCGACATCACCAAGCGCAAGCGCGCCGAGGCCGAACTGGCGCGTGTCGCCGACCTGCTGGGCAACGTGCTCAAGGCCGCCTCCGAGGTGTCCATCATCGCCACCGATGCCGACGGCCTCATCACCCTGTTCAATGCCGGCGCCGAGAACCTGCTGCAGTACCGGGCCGACGAGATGCTCGGCAGGCAGAGCCTGGCAGTCGTGCACTGTGCGCAGGAAGTGACGGCACGCGCGGCCGAGCTGAGCGAGGAATATCACGAACCGATCACGGGCTTCCGCGTCTTCGTCCACAAGGCCGAGCGCGAGGGCGTGGAAATCCGCGAATGGACCTATGTGCGCAAGAGTGGCGAACGCATTCTCGTGTCGCTGGCGGTGACCACCATGCGCGACCACGAGGGCCGGGTCACCGGCTATCTCAGCGTGGCCCAGGACATTACCGTGCGCCATCGCTACGAGCAGGCCCTGCGCGAGGCCAAGCAGTCGGCGGAGGCGGCCAACCAGGCGAAGAGCGAGTTCCTCGCCAACATGAGTCATGAAATCCGCACGCCCATGAACGGCATTCTCGGCCTATGCTATCTGCTCGAGCGCCAGGACATGTCGGCGGCATCACGCGAGATGGTCGGCAAGATACATGGCGCCGGCCAGTCCCTGCTCGGCATCATCAATGACGTGCTGGACTTCTCCAAGATCGAGGCCAGGCATCTTGATCTCGAAAAGGTTCCTTTCCGGCTCGATGACGTGCTCGACAGTCTGGCCAGCATTGCCAGCGGAGCCTTGCATGACAAGCAGGTGAACCTGGTCGTTGGCGCTGCGCCGGAGGCGGCGAGATATCTTCGCGGTGATCCGCTGCGTCTGGGCCAGATCCTCACCAACCTGGTGAGCAATGCCATCAAGTTCACCCGCGAGGGCGAGGTCTCGGTGCGGGTCGGTCTCGCCGGACTGCGCGCCGGGGACAATGTTGCCCGTCTGCGATTCACCGTGCGTGATACCGGCATCGGCATCGCTCGCGACAAGCTGAGCATGATCTTCAATGCCTTCAGTCAGGCCGACAACACGATTTCGCGCAGCTTCGGCGGCACCGGTCTGGGGCTGACCATCAGCCGCAATCTGGTCGAGCTGATGGGGGGCTGCATTGATGTCAGCAGCGAGATCGGGGTCGGCAGCGAGTTCGTCGTCGAGCTGCCCTTCGAGCGCTGCCGGGAGAACGAGCTGATCAGGCCGGGGCAGGGGCCTCGGGGCGTGCCGCGCGCGAGCGGTGGCCCGCGCCTGGCCGGCGTGCGTGTGCTGGTGGTCGATGACAGCGAGCTCAACCGGGAAGTGGCGGATTACATCCTGACTGCCGAAGGCGCGATCGTGACCTCGGCGGACGACGGCCTGGCGGCGGTGACGCGACTGACGGCCGGCCCCGATGATTTCGACATTGTGCTGATGGATATCCAGATGCCGGTCATGGACGGCTATACCGCCACGCGTCGCATTCGCGAGCTGCCGGCCCTGCAGCATCTGCCTGTCCTGGCGCTGACCGCGGGAGCCATGAGCACTCAGCGTGAAGTCGCCATGGCGGCGGGCATGGATGGCTTCATTGCCAAGCCTTTCGACGTCGAGGAGCTGATCGCCACGGTCAGGCAGCAGATCGGGCAGCGCCACGACAAGCCGGCCACGGTGGCGGCCGGCCCCGACTCGGGCCTGCAGGATCTGATGACGCAATTCCGCCAGCGCTTCCGGGCTGCCCGCGGGCCGCAGCTGCTGCTGACGCTGGAGACCTGCATGGGCTCGGCGCAGCCTGCGAACGTCAGCGAGCTGAAGCGGGTCTGTCATGTCCTCGCCGGTGAAGCGGCGCTGGTTGGCATGGCGGCCATAGGTGACCAGGCGCGGGCAATCGAGCAGAAGGTGGATATGCAGGTGGCTCCGGATTACGAGCTGTGGCAGGCTGCTGGCGAACTGACAGAGGCATTGCGGCAGGCGCTGCAGGCGTGATTTTCAGATCCGGTGACCAGGCCGGAGCGGGCGGGGAGTCGTCGATGATGCTGGATGATCTGGACAATGATGCCGAGTGGCTGGCGTTGCTGGCCGGCTTCAAGGTCAACTTCCTCGAGGGCCGTGTGCCGGCCTTCCTGTCTGCCTGGCAGGCTTGCCACGGGCTGCCGGCTTCAGCCTGGGGAGATGACCTCAAGCGCTGTCTGCATGGTCTGGCGGGTACGGCGGCCATGGTCGGCCATGCCGATGTCGGCGATCAGGCGCGTGCCATTGAAACACTCTGGGACAAGCATGGCGCTGGCGACCTCCGGGTTCATTCCGGACTGGATGCCCTGGCCGAGGCCCTGCGCCAGATCGCCACGGCGGACTGACTGCCTCAGGGCTTGTTGCTCTCGGTCATCCAGCCGGTGTTGCGCTTCATGGCTCCCCATGCTGCTTCCTTGCCGGTCAGCCAGTGACAGGTACCGACCAGGCGCCACCAGGTATTGAGCTGGCGGTAGCCGAAGTTCTCCAGAACCGCCCAGATGAACAGCGTGATGTTGTCGCGATAGCGCGGATAGACATGGAAGCTGCGCTCTTCCAGCAGCAGGGCCGAACTTGACAGCAGCAGACCCAGCCCGAAGGCCACGGACAGGAAGAGCAGGGTGGCCGGCAGGTTGATGTAGCCGAGGCAGTAGAGCACGACCGTGAACACCAGGCCGAGCATCTCGAAGACGGGGCTCATGGCTTCGATCAGGATCATGAAGGGATAGGCCAGCCAGCCGACGGCGCCGGAGCCGCGACGGAAGCACAGCGAGCGATGTTCACTGAGCACTTCGAGCAGGCCGCGCTGCCAGCGTATGCGCTGCTTGCGCAGGGTGGCACGGTCCTCGGGGGCATCGGTCCAGCACACCGGGTCCGGCACGAAGTTGATGCTGTAGGGCTTGTTGTGTTCGAGATAGTAGCGATGCAGGCGCACCACCAGTTCCATGTCCTCGCCCAGGCTCTTCGACTTGTAACCGCCGACGTGGATGACGGCCTCGCGATCGAAGACGCCGAAGGCTCCGCTGATGATGAGCAGGGCATCCAGTCGTGACCAGCCGAGACGTCCGAAGAGAAAGGCGCGCATGTATTCCAGCACCTGCATCTTGGCCAGCACCGAGGTCGGCAGGCCGGTGCGCATGAGGCGACCGTTATGGACCTGGCAGCCGTTGACGATGCGTACCGTGCCGCCGGCCGCGATGGTGTCGGGATGTTCCAGGAAGATGCGCACCACGCGCAGCAGGCTGTCGCGCTCCAGCACCGAGTCGGCATCCATGCCGCAATAGAGTGGGTAGCGGGCGATGTTGATGCCGGCATTGTTGGCATCGGCCTTGCCGCCGCCATTGACCTTGTCGATCAGGATGAGGTTGGGGAACTTGCTGGAGCGGTAGACGGTCTTGATGCGTGCGCACTTGACCCGGTACTGGAAGGCGAGCGGGCTTTCCACCATCTCGAACTCGCGGATCATCACACCCAGGGTGTCATCCTGGCCGCCGTCATGAATCACGATCAGCTCGAACTGCGGGTAATTGAGCTGCAGCAGAGAGCGCACCGAGGTGGCGATCAGGCTCTCCTCGTTGTAGGCGGTGAGCAGGATGCTGACTCCGGGCAGGGCGCTTTCGTACACGCGCGGCATGTACAGGTCGCGTCCGCCGCGTGTGGCCCGGCGCACGATGCTGAGCGCGATCAGGTTCAGCGACAGATAGCCGGTGGTCATGATGACCTGATAAACCAGGAAGAACAGGAAGACGATCATGATCGTCGTGCCTGCCGCCCCGGTACCCAGAGCCTTCGGTGTCAGCCAGAGTTCATGCATGGACGGGTCGCTCGATGAGTGAGTCGGCGGGCAGCCAGCGCTCGTTGTACAGCGCCTCCTGCCAGTGCATCAGGCTGTCCGGGTGCTCCAGCGTGGCCAGGATTTCCTGTGCTCGTACGGCATTCATGCCGGGCAGCTTGATCAGTGCGCGGGCGGCGGCTTGCTGCTGGCGCCAGCCATCCGTGCGCAGATGCTCAAGCAGTATGTCCTGGTCGGCGTAGCTGCCGATCCGGCCCAGAGACTCGAGTGCGACGACGCGGGCTTCGTCATCCTCGTGATGGCAGCCGAACTTGACCAGCGGCAGCATGGAGGGGTCGTTGTTGAGCCGGAAGACCTGCCTGAGAATGCCGAGATGGCCCGGAAAGCGCTGCAGGACACGCCTGGCGGCATGATCGAACTCGGAGTCGGCGAGCGTATGAAAGACCAGCAGCAGGTTGGCCATGTGCTCGGCGGACTCGTGGTCGAGATGCTCGGCCAGATGCTGGCGCAGTATCGGGGGCGGAGCCAGCTTGAGCAGCTGGCTGATGCGGCCCAGCGGCCAGCCCGGGGTCTCCAGCCTGTCCATGATCAGGGGCGTGGCCGTCAACGGATCGATTTCCATGAGTGCCTTGGCGGCGGCCAGCGACAGCAGCGGATAGGATGAGTCGAGGTATTTGCGCGCCAGCGGCAAGGCCTTGTCATCCTGGAGAAAGCCGAGGACCTGCAAGGCCAGCAACTGCCGGTCCATGTGCCGGGAACGCAGTGCCGGCCGCATGGCATCACGCAGATTCAGGAGTTGTGCCAGCTTGATCAGACCGGCATAGGCGCTGTCGCCGCGCACACGGTCTATGCAGTCCAGCCAGATTTCGGAGAACATCAGGGCATCGGAGCGGCTGATGGGCGTCAGCTGGTCGGGGCTCAGGTCATCGACCATGGCGGCAAAGCACATCGGGCGCCAGACATCTTCCAGACGCTGGCTGCTGTGTTCGCGCTGCAGGCGCAGGAAGCGCAGCAGCAGGCCGCCGAACAGGCAGCCCAGGCTGAGCAGGAACAGCGTCACGGCCACCAGGGCCGTGACGTTGACCGTAGGGTCAGAACTGAAGACGGAGCCCAAGGCGTACACCTGTCTGCCGATACAGGGAGCCCTGTTCGGTATCCTGTAGCAGGTAAATGAGACTGAGCCGTGGCGAGATCTGGTGCTGTCCGCTCAGGTAATTGCTGCGCACCGGGGTCTTGATGACGCCGGTCGGCAGGCTTTCCTGGTCGTCGCCCCAGGCATGCCCGGCACCTATGCGGTTGTGCTCGCCATAGTAGTAATCGGCCTGCACACGATGATTGAGGCCGCTGCTGCCGGCGAGCTGCACATCGGCAATGCCGTAGAGCACTCTCCAGTTGCGCAGGTAGCGCTCGATGTTGAGGCTGTAGCGATCAACACGCAGATCCTTGTAGTGCGTGGTCTGCAGACCGGGCTCCAGGGTCCAGCCATGGGGCAGCGACTGGTACCAGCCGGCATAGATCGTGTCGCGCGGCTTGAGCTCGGGGTTCGGGCTGACCGAGGCTTCGACATGCAGCTGACCCTTGGGCAGCAGCGGCAGATAGGTGCCGAGCAGCGCCGTGGTGTCCTGGCGATTGAAACGATCCTGATGTGTCAGCTCGCCGTAGACCACATGGTCCGCCGTCTTGTAGCTGCCGACCAGGCTCTGGATGGCGGCATCATCGTTGCCATTGTCGAAGTGCTGGCGTTCGCTGCCGATTTCCAGCCAGCTTTCGACCGGGGCGGCGAGGGCCGCCGGGGCAGCCAGCAAGGTCAGCAGGCACAGGCTGATCGGTTTGCTTTTGTTCATGGTCATGCTCAGGCTCGCAGCAGACGATTCATGCGCGCAGTCAGTTCGGCGGGCTGGAAGGGCTTGCTCAGATAATCGTTGGCACCCATTTCCAGCGCCTGCACGACATCATTTTCACGTGTCTTGCCGGTCAGCATGAGCACGGGAATATTGGCCGTTTCAGGATTGGCGCGCAGTTCGTAGAGCAGCGAGAAGCCGTCGAGGAAGGGCAGCAGCACATCGAGGATCAGGGCATCGGGGCGCAGTTCGCGAACCATGTCGAGACCGGTCGTGCCATTTTCCGCCCAGTGGAACTCGTGGCCCTGGCGTTCGACCAGGAAGCGAACCAGGTTGGCGGTGATTTCATCGTCCTCAATGAGGAGAATTCTTGAAGAAGCCATGTGTCCCTACCTTCGGTCCCCGGAAATTTACGCGGGCAGATAATGACAGGCTAGGTTGTCAAGCGTCAAAAGTCTGGCGTGTACTGGTAGCAGTCGTGTAACGGCATGCAAACGGAGCAGGGCTTTCAGCATCTGGTCGCTGGTGCTGATCCGGGCGATTCTGCGTTGAAGTATTTGACAGTAGGCAGAGTATTGGACGGCGCTGACGGCCTGATGCCCTGGAAGGCTTGAAAATGGTGGGTCGTGCGTGACTCGAACACGCGACCAATTGGTTAAAAGCCAACTGCTCTACCGACTGAGCTAACGACCCATCATGCCCCGGGCAGTGCCGGTGCGGCGCGTAGTTTACGCAAACAGGGCGCGATGACAAGTTTTTCCCCGCTGCTGGCGAGAAAAACCTGTCATGGCGGGGGTGTCAGACCGACTGGATGATGCCGCTGGCGTTGGCCGGACGGGTGCCGAGGAGGGCGCGCACTTCCGCCTCGTGCCAGTTGTGGGCCTTGCGATGCAGCAGCGAGGCCACGCACTTCTGCAAGGTCATGCTGATCTTGGACTGCACGCGGATCTGGTCGATCCTGGCCCAGGTGGCGCGCTCGCCCTGCTGGCGGAACCAGATCACCGATTCCTTGGTGGGGTTCTGCAGCATGTGGCGGTAATGCTGGCTGGTGTACTTCTGCGGCGCGATGGTGGCATCGCCGTAGTAGCTCTGCGAGAGCATGGTGTAGCCGTGGCTGAGCATGGCGCGCATGGCTTCGTTGCTGACCTTGTCGTGCACGACCTGGAGCGCGCCCATGCTGAGCAGCTTGGCCTGGGTCTTGAGGATGCGACGCGGCAGCGAGGTGATCTTGCCGGTCTGGCGGCGACGGCGCTCGGACTCCAGCAGCGGCACGATGTGCGGATTGACCTGGCTGGCGATGAAGTAGTTGACGTTGTACAGGCGCATCAGGCGGCGGCGCGGCATGTCGCTGCGCATGGAGCCGTCGACCCAGCGTTCCAGCGGCATGTAGGGTTGATGCAGGCCTTCGGCCGTCTTCGTGGTGAGGGTGACCGGCGGAAACAGCAGCGGCACCGCGCAGGAGGCCAGCACGGCGCTCCACACCAGCAGATAGGGCGAGGTCAGCTCGTTCATCAGGCGCGATTTCTGGTTGGCCCCGATGGGCGAGATGCTGACGTTGATGTGCTTTCCGGTCTTCTCGAAGGCTTCCTGGAAGGAGTATTCGCCGATGTTCTGGCGGATGAAAGTCTCCAGCTGCTTCTGGTTGGCGAAGCCCTTGCCGCGCAGGCCGTCACGCAGCTTGTTCCAGCTCCAGGCGTGCTTGTAGAGGGCATCGCCATTGTAATAGTCCTGCAGCTCCTCGCGTGTGTGGCTGCCGATCATGGAGGCCACCAGCGAGCCGGCGCTGGAGCCGGAGATGACGCTGGGCAGCAGACCCTGCTCGTCGAGCGCCTTGCACACGCCGATGTGGAACATGCCGAGGGTGGCACCGCCGGAGAGCTGCAGGGCGGGCTGGCCGAAGCTGCGCAGAATGTCCTCGAACAGGGCCAGCTTCTCGTCGTTGCTGAGATGCTCGATGGTAGCGTCGCAGAGGTATTCGAGGCTGGCGCAGACCTGGTCCACGTAGTCCTCGATCAGACGCTTGGTGCCGACATGGGCGCGGCCGTAGAGCAGCGGGTTGCCCATGTTGCCGAGGTCGTGGTGCAGGCCTTCGCGCAGCGAGCGGATGAGCAGCTTGTGGTTGTGCGAGGTCTGCCACTGGCGCAGGGTCAGCAGGCGTTCGCGCAGCAGCTCGTGGTGGTAGTTATCGGAGGCAGTCTCGATCTTCCACAGGTCCAGGCCGGTGAGGGCATCAAGCTCAAGCGAGATTTCGCGCCATTCGGCATAGCTGGAGGCATGTGCACGAGCTGTCTGGAGCTGGCTGAGCTTGAGGTTTCTGGCCATGACTGAGGTCCTTGCGCATTCCTGGTGGCGACGACGGGCGGAATGCAACGCTTATCCGACTGCTGTTGGAGGCGTACTCTAGCACGGCATGACCGTCTGTCCATCGACGACGGGTTTTCCGCCAGTTTGGCAAGCAGCGCGCGGGTGCCCATAATCGGGGCTTTGCGGCTGCCCGTGCCGGCGGCCTGACCGGGAGAATCGCGTGTCATCTGCTGCAACCCCTCATGCCAGTTTCGAGACGGTGCGAACCGTTGCCATTCCGGCCTTGCAGGCCGAGCTTTGCGAATATGTGCATCGCGTTACCGGCGCCCGTCATCTGCATCTGGCCTGTGACAATACGGAAAATGTCTTCCTCGTGGCCTTCAAGACCATGCCCGAGGACTCCACCGGCGTTGCCCACATTCTCGAGCACACGGTGCTCTGCGGCTCCGAGCATTACCCGGTGCGCGACCCCTTCTTCCTGATGATCCGGCGTTCGCTCAACACCTTCATGAATGCCTTCACGGCCAGCGACTGGACGGCCTATCCGTTTGCCAGCCAGAACCGCCAGGACTTCGACAACCTGCTGCGCGTCTATCTCGATGCCGTGTTCTTTCCCAATCTGCATCCGCTGGATTTCGCCCAGGAAGGCATACGTGTCGAACTGGCCGAGCCGGCCGACGCGGATTCGGCGCTGGTCTACAAGGGCGTGGTCTTCAACGAGATGAAGGGCGCCATGAGTTCGGCGCACAGCGTGCTCAACGAGTCGCTCAACAAGTACCTGTTCCCGACCACGACCTATCACCACAATTCCGGTGGCGATCCGGCCCATATCCCGGATCTCACGCATGCGGCGCTGAAGGCCTTCCATGGCCGTCACTACCATCCGTCCAATGCCGTTTTCATGACCTTTGGCGATGAGGCTCCGGCTGCTCTGCAGGCACGCTTCGAGGAGCTGGCGCTGAGCCGTTTCCATGATCGCGCCGAGCCGGTCAGCGGTCGTGACGAGAAGCGCTATGTGGCACCGCTGCGCGTCGAGGAGGCTTATGCGCCGGAGGCCGAGGACGGCCCGCAGACGCATCATGTGCTGGCCTGGCTGCTCGGTCCGGCAGCCGATGCCCGTGCCCGTTTCGAGGCGCATCTGCTCAACGGCGTGCTGCTGGAGAATTCGGCGTCGCCGCTGCGTCAGGCGCTGGAGACCAGCACGCTCGGCCAGGCGCCGTCGGCGCTCACCGGCCTCGATGACAACAACCGCGAGATGGCCTTCGCCGCCGGCCTCGAAGGCTCCGAGCCCGAGCATGCGGCGGCGGTCGAGCAGCTCATTCTCGACACCCTGACGCAGGTGGCGGAGCAGGGCGTGGCGCTGGACGAGGTCGAGGCCGTGCTGCACCAGTTCGAGCTGAGCCAGCGCGAGATTGGCGGCGACAGCTATCCTTACGGCCTGCAATTGCTGCTCAACGGCCTGACGCCGTATCTGCAGGACAGCGACCCGCTCGCGGTCTGGGATATCGAGGCCGAGCTGGCGCGTCTGCGCGAGGCCATCCGCGATCCGGCCTTCGTGCCCGGACTGGTGCGCCGCCTGCTGCTCGACAACCCGCATCGCCTGCGTCTGACGCTGCGTCCCGACGCCGGCCTGGCCGAGCGTCGCGATGCCCTTGAGGCGACACGTCTGGCGAAGATTCGCGCCGGCCTGTCGGAAGCCGACCTGGCACGTCTGCGTGAGCAGGCCGAGGCCCTGGCCGCGCGTCAGGCCGAGGAAAACGATGCCGCGCTGCTGCCCAAGGTGACCCTCGCCGATGTGCCGGCGCAGGTGAAGTCGCTGGCCGGCGAGCGTGAAGTGCTGTTTGCCGGCAGTGCCGGCGCCATGCCGCTGGCGCGCTATGCCCAGGGCACCAACGGTCTGCTCTACGAGCAGCTCATAGTCGATCTGCCGGCTCTGGACGCGCGTGAAACCAGCCTGCTGCCGCTCTACACCAGCCTGTTCTCGGAGCTGGGCGTGGGCGCCGCCGATTACCGCGCCATGCAGCAGCGCCAGTCGGCGGTCAGCGGCGGCCTGCGCATGAGCCTGTCGGCGCGCACCAGCCTGGACAATGCCGATCAGGCGCAGGCGCATCTGGTCATCAACGGCAAGGCCCTGGTGCATCACCAAGGCGCCTTCCAGGCGCTGCTCAAGGACACCTTCTTCGATCTGCGCTTCGACGAGACGGCGCGCGTGCGCGACATCCTGGCCCAGCTCAAGGGACGCTGGGAGGCCAGCATCACCGGGCAGGGCCATGCCCTGGCCATGGCCACGGCGGCACGCGGCTTCAGCGCGCTGGCGGCTTTCCAGCAGCGTCACAGCGGCCTCAACGGCATCCGTTTCCTGCGTCAGCTGCATGAGCAGGAAGCTGCCGGTGACAGCAGCCAGCTGCTGGCCGAGCTGGCGGCTCTGCATGCCAAGGTGCGTCAGGCTCCTCGCCAGATGCTGCTGATCAGCGAAGCCGAAGGTCTGGCCGCGGCGCGTGGCGAACTGGCCACGCTCTGGGCCGATGCCCCGCGTGCGGGCGCTGGCGACGGCATGGTCTGGACCCCGGGCGAGGGCGCCGTGCACGAGGCCTGGCTGACCCAGACCCAGGTGCAATTCTGCGCCAAAGTCTATCCAGCGGTGCCTGTCGATCACCCGGATGCCGCCGCGCTGATGGCGCTTGGCGGCTTCCTGCGCAACGGCTTCCTGCATCGCGCCATCCGCGAGCAGGGCGGTGCCTATGGTGGCGGCGCCGGCTATGACGGCAACTCCTGCGCCTTCCGTTTCTATTCCTATCGCGATCCGCGTCTGGCCGAGACCCTGGCCGACTTCGACCGCAGCCTCGACTGGCTGCAGTCCGCCCGTCATGGCGATGACCAGCTGGAAGAGGCCCTGCTCGGCATCTTCGCCGACATGGACAAGCCGCTGTCGCCGGCCGGCGAGGCGCGCCAGGCTTTCCACAACGAGCTCTACGGCCGCACCGTGGCGCAGCGCCAGCGTCTGCGCGAGCGCCTGCTGGGCTTGCGCATTGCCGATCTGCAGACCGTTGCGGCACGCTATCTGCTGCCCGGACAGGCGGCTACGGCCGTCATCGCGCCGGCTTCGCAGGCGGCCGTGGTGGAGCAGCTCGGCCTTGCCGTGTGCAGACTCTGAGGACTGTGGTCATGATGACTTCAGGTAATGACAACGCTGTCGGGCAGACCCGGCCGGTGCTGCACTTCGCTCATGCCAACGGTTTTCCCAGCGCCTGCTACGGACGTTTCCTGCGCCGCCTGCTGCCTGCCGGCGCGGTGCTGCAGGTGCCGCTGCTCTGCCATGACCCGGCCTACCCGGTGAACGCCGGCTGGACCAACATGGCCGACGAGGTCGCCGCTTCGGTGCGCCGGCAGTCGCGCACACCGGTCATCGGCATAGGTCACTCCATGGGCGGGCTGTCGACGCTGATCGCGGCGCACCGGCACCCGGGGCTGTTCTCCGCGGTCATCCTCATGGATCCGCCGGTCATGAACGGTCTGCCCGGAGTCATGATGGGTCTGGCCAAGCTGACCGGCCAGATCGATCGCGTCACTCCGGCCGGCCGCAGCAAGCATCGCCGCGAGGTCTGGCCCGACCGTGCCGCAGCGCGCGCCAGCCTGGAGAGCAAGGCCCTGTTCCGCGACTTCGAGCCGGAGTGCTTCGACGACTACCTGCGCCATGGTCTGGTGGATGTGCCCGAGGGCGTGCGTCTGCGCTACAGTGCCGCGGCCGAGGTTGCCGTGTTCCGCAACGGGCCCTGGAACATGTGGGACTATCGTCATCCGACCGGCCTGCCGGGCGCCGTCATCACCGGCGAGGACAGCGAGTTCAGCAGTCTGGGCACGCACGAACGATTGGCGCGTCAGCAGCACTTCCAGCATCTGCAGTCGCCGGGAGGCCACATGTTTCCGCTTGAATATCCGGACGAGGCCGCCGATCACGTGATCGGCCTGATCCAGGCCATGACGGCTGGCCAGCCCTTGCTGGAGATGGCCGAATGATGGCCCGCGAACAACGTCTGCTGCTGCCGTTCGGGCGCGGCCATGTCGCGGTGCGCAGCTGGCATGCCGACAGCGAGGCCATGCCGGTGATCGCTGTGCATGGCTGGATGGACAATGCCGCCACCTTCGATCGCATCGCGCCGCTGCTGAGCGGACATCCGCTGCATGCCATCGATCTGCCTGGTCACGGGCTCAGCGATCCCAGGCCGGATGGCCTGCGCTACCACAACGCCGACTACTTCGATGACCTGCTGGCGACCATGGATCTGCTCTGTCCCGATCAGCCGGTGATCCTGCTGGGCCATTCGCTGGGTGCCGGCATGACGCTGATGCTGGCCGGCATCATGCCCGAGCGCGTGCACCGGCTGGTGCTGATCGAGGGCCTGGGGCCGCTGGCGGCCGATCCGGAGCAGTACGCCGACATGACCCGGCTGGCGCTGGAGAGCTATCGCGACTTCCGGCCCGAGCGCAAGGCCATTGCCGGCGAGGCCGCCGCCGTGCAGGCACGCATGAACGGTCTCACCGGCTCGCTCAGTGAAACGGCGGCGCGCATCCTGTGCTCGCGCAGCCTGGAAACCACCGAGGCCGGCCATCTGGTCTGGCGTACCGACAAGCGCCTGCGTCAGCACTCTCTGATGCGCTTCAGCGAGCCCCAGGTGCTGTCCTGCATACGCGCCATCACGGCGCCGACGCTGCTGATCCGGGGCGAGCAGGGCGCGCCGTTCCCGGAGGGTCCGTATCTCCAGCGCATGGCGCAGTTCGCCGATCTGCGCCTGCTGACGCTGCCTGGCGGACACCACCTCCATCTCGACGAAAGTCCGGAAGCGGTGGCGGAGGCCATAGCCGGCTTCCTGGCTGCACAGGAGCCGCGTCATGCAGGGCGTTGATCGCGGCGTTCGTGTCATTGCCCTGTTCGAGGCCTTCAAGGGGCTGCTGGTGCTGGTTGTCGGG
The DNA here is from genome assembly GCA_023265995.1 of Perlucidibaca sp. Taxonomy (GTDB): domain Bacteria; phylum Pseudomonadota; class Gammaproteobacteria; order Pseudomonadales; family Moraxellaceae; genus Perlucidibaca. Next base: position 183,298 of record JAHFSA010000002.1, on the reverse strand, counting down.
CTCGGCCTGGTGTCGCTGGTGCATCGCGACATCGAGACGATGGCCATGGATCTGATGCGCTATCTGCAGATCGATCCGACCCGGCACTATCCGCAGGAGCTGCTGGTGGCGGCGGCCCATGTCGATGCCGGCAAGCTCTATCTGCTGTCCCTGCTGGCCTTCGGCTATGCCCTGCTGCGTTTTGTCGAGGCCTGGGGGCTGTGGCGCATGCGCACCTGGGGGGAATGGCTGGCCATACTCTCCGGTGGCATCTATCTGCCCTTCGAGCTCTACGAGATCTTCGAGGAGGTGACCTGGCTGCGCGTGGCCGTGCTGCTGGTCAATGCCGCTGTCGTGGCCTATCTCGTGCGGGTGCGCCTGATCAGCCGTGATGCGCAGATCTAGGCGTTCGCAATGGCAATGAAAAGCCGGGCTCTGCCCGGCTTTTTTCATGCTGCTTTCATGCCGTATCCGCAGGCCGGTCAGGATGCGCTGCGCGGATGCTTGACGCCGCGCTGCGCCGGCGCGCTCAGCGGATCATCAGGCCACGGGTGTTTGGGGTAGCGTCCGCGCAGGTCCTTGCGGACCTCGGGATAGCCCTGCCGCCAGAAGCTGGCGAGATCGGAGGTCACCGCCGTCGGCCGGCGTGCCGGCGACAGCAGATGCAGGGTCAGCGTCACGCGCCCGTCAGCCAGTCGTGGCGTTTCCGCCAGACCGAACATTTCCTGCAGCTTCACCGCCAGCACCGGGCCGTGCTCCGGCGTGTAGTCGATGTCCACGGCCGAGCCGCTGGGCACGGTCAGCGTCGCTGGCAGCAATCGCTCCAGAGTCTGCTGCCGTGGTCTGTCGAGCAGATGGGCGAGGGCGTCATGGAGCGGAAAGGTCGCCAGCTCGTCGAGGCGTGCCAGTCCGTCCAGCCAGGGCCCGGCCCAGTCGGCGAGGGTGGCCATGAGCGCGGTATCGGAGACATCCGGCCAGTGTCCGGGCTCCAGTCTGTGCAGGATGCCGACGCGTGCCTGCCATTGTCGCAGTGCCGGCGTCCACGGCAGGGCGGCGCTGCCGACAGCCTGCAGGCCGGCGATGAAGGCCGGCAGCAGCACGGCCGGATCGGGGCGCGGCAGCGGGCTTTCGCTCAGCGTGATGGCGCCGAGACGCCGGCTGCGACGGGCGCTGACAGCGCCGGCGTCGGCATCCCAGCCGAGCTCGTCACGACTTTCTATCTGTGCGGCAAACAGTGTTTCGACGGTGCCGATGTCCAGCGTGGCGGCCTGGAACATGCGTGCTTCGCGCGCCTGGCCATCGAGCTCGACGGCGACCAGCCAGGGTTCGCCGGCCAGCGCATCGTCAGCCGCCAGCACGGCGCCACGGCCATTGGCGAGCAGGTAGCGCGGGTCGCGGCCAGGGCGGCGCCGCGCCACGCCATCGGGCCAGGCCAGCGCCAGCAGACGGCCGACGTCAGCCGGACTGTCGCTGCTGCTCCGGTCGCTGGCGGACGTGCTGTCATGCAGGCGGCGGGCGCTTTCGCGCACCAGGCGCAGACGGCCGCGATCGACACCGGCGGCTTCGCGCTCGCCGCGCAGCACGGCGAGGCGGGCATGGATGTCGGCGCCGGCGCTGCTGCCCAGCAGATCGCGTTCGGCCAGCAGCGCGGCAAGATCGGCAGCGAGCCGGCCGAGCCCGGCAGTGCGGCCGCAGACCACCAGATGCGCCAGCCGCGGCGGCAGGCCGAGCCTGAGCATGGCGCGCCCGTGCGCGCTGATGCTGCCATCCGTGTTCAGCGCGCCAAGGCTGCCCAGCAGCTCGCGTGCCTGTGCCCAGGCCGGTGCCGGCGGCACATCCAGCCAGGCCATGCCGGCCGGATCACGCGTGCCCCAGGCGGCCAGCTCCAGCACCAGATCGGCGAGATCGGCCTCGAGGATTTCCGGGGTCGCGAATGCACGCAGGCGCTGCTGTTCTTCTTCGCTCCAGAGCCGTATGCAGAGGCCGGGACCGAGACGGCCGGCGCGGCCACGGCGCTGTTCGGCATTGGCCTGGGCGATGCGCTGGGTGACCAGGCGGGTCATGCCGGAGCCGGGATCGAAGCGCGGCGTGCGCATCTGGCCGGCATCGACCACGATGGTTATGCCTTCGATGGTCAGGCTGGTTTCGGCAATGGCGGTGGCGAGCACGATCTTGCGCCAGCCCGGCGCGGCCGGTGCGATGGCCTGATCCTGGGCCTCGGCGGCGAGCTGGCCGTAGAGCGGGCAGAGTTCGACCTGCGCGGGCAGGGCATCGTGCAGGCGTTCGGCGAGGCGGCGGATCTCGCCTTCGCCGGGCAGGAATACCAGCAGCGAGCCGGTTTCCTCGCGCAGCAGACACAGGATTTCCATGCGCAGATGGTCGGGCAGGGGCGTGCGGCCGGGTGCGCGGTAGCGGACCTCGACCGGATACATGCGGCCCTCGCAGGCGAGCACGGGGGCCTGGCCGAGCAGGCGCGAGAGCGGGCCGGGGTCCAGCGTGGCCGACATCACGATCAGTCGCAGGTCTTCGCGCAGCACGTCCTGGCATTCGCGCACGAGGGCGAGACCGAGGTCGGCCTGCAGCGAGCGCTCGTGGAACTCGTCGAAGATCACCGCGCCATAGGCCGACAGCTCCGGGTCCTCGCGCAGCAGGCGCGCGAGTATGCCCTCGGTCACCACCTCGATGCGGGTGGCGGCGCTGACGCGGGTGTCGAGACGGGTGCGATAGCCGACGCGCTGGCCGACCGGCTCGCCCAGCAGCGAGGCCATGTAGCGCGCCGCCGAACGCGCGGCGAGACGGCGTGGTTCGAGCATGACGATGCGCTTGCCGGCCAGCCAGGCCGGCTCGGCTCCGGCACTGCCGCCACCAGCGCAGCCGCCACCAGCGCAGCCGAGCAGGGCCAGCGGCACGCGCGTGGTCTTGCCGCTGCCCGGAGGGGCTTGCAGCACGAGGGCAGGTGCCCGCGCCAGCGTGTCGCACAGCGCTGGCAGCACGGCATGGATGGGCAGCAGGGTGGCAGAGTCGGCGGACATGGCGACATCACTGGCAGATCAGGCCGGCAGTTATACCCGAGTCCGGGGCTTTCATGCCAAGGCGCTTCCTGGTCCTGGCACGGCTTTGTTAAAGTGCCGTCTTACCGTACGCTCCGGAAACATCCGCATGCAAGAAAGCAAGTCTGCCGAGGCCGGCTATCTCTATGCCGCCATCACGCTGCTGATCTGGTCCGGCTTCGTCATCATCTCGCGCCTGGCCGGCAAGGGTCAGCTCACTCCTTACGATATCGCCGCGCTGCGCATAGGCACGGCCGCGCTGGTGCTGTCGCCGTGGTGGCTGCCGCGCCTGTTGCACCCGGAGCTGCGGCAGCTTGAGCTCTACCAGTCGCTGATCTTCGCCATCCTGGCCGGCCTGGCCTATCCGCTGCTGGCCTATGCCGGCTTCTTCCATGCCCCGGCCAGCCATGGCGCCGTGCTGATTTCGGGCATGCTGCCGGTGTTCACTTCGGTCTTTGCCCTGATGCTGCTGCGCGAGCGTCCCAGCCGGATACGCCTGATCGGTCTGGTCCTGATCGTCACCGGCGTCTCCACGCTGCTCGCCGTCAATCAGCAGGATGACGGTCAGTCAGCCCTGGCGGGCGACCTCATGTTCCTCGGTGCCAGCATGCTCTGGGCGCTGTTCACCGTGCTGCTCAAGCGCTGGCAGGTGCGCGCCTTCGATGTCACTCTCGGTGTGGTGTCGATGTCGGCGCTGCTCTATCTGCCGGCCTATCTCCTGCTGCTGCCCAAGCACATCGATATCGCCACCGGCAGCGAGATCGCGCTGCAGGCCTTCTTCCAGGGCTTCGTGGTGGTCTGCTGCGCCATGTGGACCTATGCCAAGGCCGCCGAGCTGCTGGGCGCCGTCAAGGTCGCGGTCATGATGTCGGCGGTGCCGGTGCTGGGCACGCTGCTGGCCGTGCCCTTCCTCGACGAAACGCTGACGCGCGGTACCGCGCTGGGTGTTGCCATTACCTTCATGGGTGCGCTGCTGGGAGCGCTGGCGCGGCCGTCGATACCCATGCGCCAGTCCTGAAACGGAGCCGGGCTGGCAGGGTTCCGCATGCAGAAGGGTGAAGGACGATGCCGGAGAGCGAGAGGGTGAGAGCCATGTCAGTCAGGGGCGTCTGTCTCGATATTGCCGGTGTGCTCACCGACAGCGGCCGTCTGCTGCCCGGCGCCGCCGAAGCCCTGCAGGCGCTGGATGCCGCCGCGCTGCCCTGGCGTCTGCTCACCAATACCTCGCGCCGGCCTCAGACCGCCATCCTGGCCGAACTCACCAGCCTTGGTCTGCCGGTGCAGGCCGAGCAGCTCTTCGCCGCACCGCGTGTAGTCGCCGATGCCGCCCGTGCGCGCGGGTTGAGGCCTTATCTGCTGGTGCATCCCGACATTCGCGCCGAGTTCGCCGGTCTCGACTGCCGAGAGCCCAATGCCGTCGTGCTCTGCGATGCCGCCGAGGGTCTCGATTACCGCAGCCTGGATCAGGCCTTCGCGCTGCTGCGCGCGGGCGCGCCGCTGCTCGCGGTCGGCCTCAACCGGTATTTCCAGGGGCGTGAGCGCCTGGAGCTGGATGTCGGACCCTTCGTGAAAGCGCTGGAATATGCCGCCGGCATGGAGGCCGAGATCATCGGCAAGCCGGGTCGGGCCATGTTCGAACTGGCCTGTGCCAGCATGGGGCTGGCCGCGGCGGATGTCGCCATGGTCGGCGATGATGTCGAGGCCGATGTTGCGGGTGCCGTGGCGGCAGGTCTGCAGGGCATTCTCGTGCGCACCGGCAAGTATCGCGATGGCGACGAGCAGCGTCTGCCGCCGGGTGCCGTCTGTGTCGACAACATCGCGGCGGCGGTGGCACTGCTGGTCTGATTCAGGCTTGGCCGGGCGGATCGGCCCGGCGCTGGCGTCAGTCTTTGATCAGCGACAGGAACTCGTTGCGGGTCTGCGGGTTGTCGCGGAACAGGCCGAGCATGATCGAGGTCTTCATCACCGAATTCTGCTTCTCGACGCCACGCATCATCATGCACATGTGCTTGGCCTCGATGGTCACGGCCACGCCCTTGGCGTCGGTGACCTGCTGAATGGCATCGGCGATCTGCTTGGTCAGGTTTTCCTGGATCTGCAGACGGCGCGCATACATGTCGGCGATGCGCGCGACCTTGGACAGCCCCAGCACCTTGCCGGACGGAATGTAGGCGACATGCACCTTGCCGATGAAGGGCAGCAGATGGTGCTCGCACAGCGAATACAGCTCGATGTCCTTGACCAGCACCATCTGGTCGTTGTCGGACGGGAACACCGCGCCGTTGACGATGGTGTCGAGGTCTTCCTCGTAGCCCTTGCACAGGTACTTGAACGCCTTGGCGGCGCGTTTCGGGGTGTCGAGCAGGCCGGGTCGGCCCAGGTCTTCACCAACGGCGCGGATGATTTCCCCGTAGGCGTTTTCCATGGTGCTTTCCATAAAGGGCTCTCGTACAAAGGCAGTGGGACGCGCACCGTAACGGGAAGCGCGATGTGAGTAAAGCTTACAGGGCTCAGACCTGGTCGCTGCGTTTCTCGGGATGATCAACCGGCGTGCCGGTCTCGCGCTGGCGCCGCAGCAGCACCAGCACGGCGCCGTTGCCGCCATCGCGCGCAGGCGCGCTGGCGAAGGCCAGCACCGGCTGCAGCTGGCGCAGCCAGCCGTTGACCGCGGTCTTGAGCAGGGCCTGGCCGTTGACCTGGCCCTTGCCGTGCACGATCTTGACCACCTGCGCACCATCCCGTCTGGCTTCATCCAGCAGCTGCAGCACAGCCTCCCTGGCCTGTTCCAGCGTGCAGCCGTGGAGATCGACGGCGGCCTTCCAGACCAGCTGACCGGTCTTGAGCCGGTCGAACTGCTTGTCCTGCACACCGTTGCGCTTGAACGCCAGCACAGCCTCGGGTGCGATGCCGGCCTGCAGCGCCACCGTATCCGAGAGCGCGACCTGGTCACGTTCTTCGCCGCCCTCGGCCTGGGCACGGCGCAGCAGCGTCATGGCGTCGGGCTTGCGCGGCTTCGTGGCGCGCGGCGGAGGAGGCACCGGCGTGGCCGTCACCGGGCGGGCACCCAGCGTGGCTTTGGCGAACAGCTCCTCGTCGCTGAGGTCGGCATCGGGGTCGCGCCGGACGGCCGGCGTCGCTGCCACGGGTTTCACTACCGGAGCTTCGGCCTTGAGCTGGCGGCGCAGGGAGGTCAGTAGCGGGTCTTTCATGCCGGAACCATATTTGTATTCGTGATGTACCAAGTATAAAGGTCAGAGCCAGTCCGGATACCAGACATCGGCCAGGGGGCCGATCTTGACGGATGCGACCTCGGGTCTGGCCTGGAGCCATGCCCGGACCACATCCTGATGCGAGGCGGTTGCTGACAGGCGTCCCTCGGGCATGACAAAGCCGCTCACGCCACCGCCATACAGAAGGTGGTTGGCCTCTATGGCATCGGCGATGAAGGCATCCCAGAACTGTTCTATTTGCTGGCTGGAGAGACTGCCGGACAGCTCAAGCCCGACGTCAAAGCCAAGCTGCTGGAACTCCCCGAGATGAAGCTTCTTGCGAAGCCGGCGGCTTCTGGATTTTCTGGCGTTTGTCATGGGCTCGGTGTAGCGGGCGGGCAATGGCCACAGCCTGCCAGAGCCAGCCTGCCCATTTCAATTTAGTCGATGGATGGTACGGCCGGTGCTTGACCCGCGTCGGCTATGGGTCGATCGTGGCTGGGCGAGGCGCCTGCGGGTTCCAGCACCGGGGCCCGGCCTTGGGGAGGAAGCTATGCGGAAGCTTGTGATGATGGTGGGTGGTCTGCTGCTGGCGGGTCACGTCGCCGCTGCGCAGGATGCGTCCGGGGCCGCCATGAGCATGGATATACACGCCGCCATGCCCGGGCATGACATGAAGATGATGAAGAAGTCGGATGCCGCGTTGATCGCGAGGGCGATGAGCGCCGGTCCGGTATCGATCGCGAAGGCTGCGGCCATCATGGCCGTGACCAGTGATGGCAAGATGCGGGAAGTGCGCGCCGGCAGCAATGGCTGGATGTGCATGGTCGATGTCGATGGCACGCCGATGTGCCTGGACAAGGAGTGGCAGGCCTGGGCCGACGCCTGGGTGGGCAAGAAGGATCCGCAGCTCAAGGGCATAGGCCTGGCCTACATGCTCAGGGGCGACACCGGAGCCAGCAACACCGATCCTTATGCGAAGCAGCCGACAGCCGACAATCACTGGGTGGTGAGCGGTCCGCACGTCATGATCCTGACGCCGGACATGGCCAGGCTCGACGCCTTGCCGACGGACCCCTGGAATGGTGGGCCCTGGGTGATGTGGAAGGGCACCAAGTACGCCCACATCATGATGCCGACCGCACCCATGCCGAAACCCGGGAAGCTGCCCTGAATCTGTCCTGAATGTTGATGTTCAGGGTCATCCTCACCCAAGACCGGGGGCACGGCAGGACCGTGCCCTGGTCGCTGGATTCCCTGCTTCAGCTTACTTGTAGGCCACGCCGGCGCTCGCCGGACCGCCCAGCGAAATCACCTCGGTCCTGCTGAAACCGACCTCGTGGCACCAGCGCGAGAAATCGGCGCCCGTGTAGTCGAAGGCATCGCCGAACTCGATCAGCATGTTGAGCGACATCATCAGTCCGAAGGCGTTCTCGCGCCTGGCGTCATCGATCAGGTTGTCGACGACGATGAAGGCGCCGCCGGGCGGCAGGGCAGCGTAGGCGGCGCGGATGAGGTGCATCTTCCGCTCCAGATTCCAGTCGTGCAGGATCAGGCCCATGGTGATGACATCGGCTTTCGGCAGCGGCTCCGCGAAGAAATCCAGCGACTGCGCGGTGACGCGATCCGCGAGCCCCGAGGCCGCGATCTTCTGCTCGGCGATCCGGGTGGCGGCTGGCAGGTCGGTGGAAACGCAGCGCAGGTGCGGGTGTCTGCCGGCCACGATCATGGACAGCTGCCCGGTCGCGCCACCGACGTCGCATAGCGTCTGATAGCGAGAGAAGTCGAACTTCTCCGCCAGTGCCTGGAAGTTGCCGGCGGAAATCCCGCTCATGGCATCCATGAATTGCTGCAAGCGCTCGGGCTTGCTGTAGAGCTCGGCGAACATGGACGTGCCGGTATGCTTGATCTCGTTCTGCGGGCTGCCAGTGCGCAGGGCTTCGCTGAGATCACCCCAGAACGGGTAGAGGCGGGCGTTGGCCATTTCCAGGAAGCCGCCGATGAACTGGGGGCTGTTGCGGTCGAGGAACACGGCGGTTTCCGCGCTGTTGCGATAGCGCGCTCCGGGGCCGTTGCCGTCACGGTCGAGAAAGCGCAGCGCCACCAGGGTGTCGAAGAAATCGGGATTGGCGCGCGCGTGCAGGCCGAGCGCGCCCTGCAGTTCGTCGCCGGTCAGGGCCTGGCGACCCAGTGTTGTGAACAGCCCGAGCTCTGCCGCCGAGAGCAGGACCTTGGCCGGCCAGAAGGCCATGCCGACTTCCATGATGCGTGCTGGGGAGAGTGTGCTCATGATCGATGCTCCTTGCCGGGGTAGGTCGCATGTCTTGACGCACAAGGAGGGAGAAAAGCAGCAACAGCACTCCTTGCCGTCAAATACCGCGTTCCCGTGGTCCGAGCCTGCCACAGAGTCGCATGCAGCAGCAAATCAGCTCTGTAACGCCCCCGCTCTCCTGCGCACAATCCGTGTAGAATCCTCACCTTATATGTCTTGCCTTCCCCGGAGCCCGCGTGAGCAACGATCTGCCTGCCCTGACCCTGTCCGATGACGTGCTTGCCGAAGCGCAGCGCGAGCTGGTCACCATTCGCGACTGGATGCGCTTCTGCGTCAGCAGCTTCCGTGGCTGCGACGTGCATCTCGGTCATGGCACCAGCGATCCGTTCGCCGAAGCCTCGGCACTGGTCATGCAGACGCTGAATCTGGAGTGGTCGGCGGACGAGGAGATTCTCGATTCCAGGCTGCTGCCCAGCGAGCGCGCGCAGGTCGCCGAAACGCTGCGCAAGCGCGTCAACGACCGCACGCCGCTGGCCTATCTGCTCAACCTGGCCTATTTCTGCGGCCATCCGTTCTATGTCGACGAGCGCGTGCTGGTGCCGCGTTCGCCCATCTCCGAGCTGATCGAGGACCGCTTCCTGCCCTGGCTGAAGAGCGAGCCGCAGCGCATCCTCGACCTCTGCACCGGCTCCGGCTGCATCGCCATCGCCTGCGCCAAGGAGTTCCCGGAGTCCTTCGTCGATGCCACCGACATCTCGCTGGATGCGCTCTCGGTCGCGGCCGTGAACGTCGAGCATCACAACCTGCAGGAGCGCGTCAGCCTGCTCGAGTCGGATGTCTTCAGCAAGCTGCCGGGCCAGCGCTACGATCTCATCGTCAGCAATCCGCCCTATGTCGATGCCGAGGACATGGCCGATCTGCCCGAGGAGTTCCTGCGCGAGCCCGAGCTGGGTCTGGCCTCCGGCCCGGATGGTCTCGATGTCACCAAGCGCATCCTTGCCGAAGCCGCCGACTACCTCACCGAGGATGGCGTGCTGGTGATCGAGGTCGGCAATTCGCAGTGGGCGCTGGAGCAGACCTTCCCGGACGTGCCTTTCGTCTGGGTCGAGTTCGAGCGTGGCGGCAACGGTGTCTTCGTGCTGACGGCGGCCGATTGCCGCGAGCACCAGGCCCTGTTCGAAAGCAGCATTTGAGGAAGCGATAACCATGGCCGGCAACAGCATCGGACAAGTCTTCACCGTCACCACTGCGGGCGAGTCCCACGGTCCGGCGCTCACCGCCATTGTCGATGGCGTGCCGCCGGGCATCGCCATCAGCGAGGCCGACCTGCAGGTCGATCTCGACCGCCGCAAGCCGGGCACCTCGTCGTTCGCCACCCAGCGCAAGGAAGAGGACAAGATCCGCATCCTCTCGGGCGTCTTTGAAGGCAGGACCACCGGCACGCCGATCGCGCTGCTGATCGAGAACACCGACCAGCGCTCCAAGGATTACGGCAACATCGCCGAGACCTTCCGTCCGGCCCATGCCGACTACACCTACACGCACAAGTTCGGCTTCCGCGATTACCGTGGCGGTGGCCGCTCCAGCGCCCGCGAGACCGCCATGCGCGTCGCCGCCGGCGCCATCGCGCGCAAGGTGCTGGCCGAGCAGTTCGGCGTGACCATTCGCGGTCGCGTGTCGCAGATCGGCGACATCAAGGCGCAGACCTGCGACTGGGATTATGTGCGTCAGAACCCGTTCTTCTGCGGCGACCGCGAGGCCGTGCCGAAGATGGAAGCGCTGGTGCTGAGCATGCGCACCGAAGGCTCCAGCATAGGCGCCGCCGTCGAGGTCTTCGCCTCCGGCATGCCGGTGGGCTGGGGCGAGCCGGTGTTCGACCGTCTCGATGCCGACATCGCGCATGCCATGATGAGCATCAACGCGGTCAAGGGTGTCGAGATCGGTGATGGTTTCGCGGTGGTCGCCCAGCGCGGCGAGCAGCACCGTGACGAGCTGACCCCGGAAGGCTTCCTGAGCAATCACGCCGGCGGCATCCTCGGCGGCATCTCCAGCGGTCAGGATCTGATCGTGCGCATCGCGCTCAAGCCGACGTCCAGCATCACCACGCCGGGTCGCAGCATCAATACCCGTGGCGAAGCCATCGATGTCGTCACCAAGGGCCGTCACGACCCGTGCGTGGGCGTGCGCGCGACCCCGATCGCCGAGGCCATGCTGGCCATCGTGCTGCTCGACCATGCCCTGCGCCATCGTGCCCAGAATCACGGCGTCAGCAGTGGCGTGCCGGTGATCGCCGGTCTCGCGCCGGGCGCCAAGCCGGCCTATTGAGTCAGCGGCTGCATCCGCAGGATAGAGTCGGGCAGGGGAGACGGGCAGGGCCCATGAGCACAGCGCGCATTCCCTTCGTTCCGCTCGGGGCGTTCTACTTCTTCTATTTCGCCGTGATCGGCGGGTTCATGCCCTATTGGGGTTTGTACCTGCAATCGCTGGGCTTTGACGCAGCCGCCATCGGCCAGCTCATGGCCGTGGTTATGGCCACGCGCATCGTCGCGCCGAATTTCTGGGGTTATATCGCCGACCGTACCGGCAAGCGCCTGCTGCTGGTGCGCTTCGGCGCCGCCATGATAACCGTCGGCTGGCTCGGCGTTTTCGTGGCGCGCGAGTTCTGGCCGCTGGCCTTCGTGCTGCTGGCCTACGGCTTCTTCCAGAATGCCATCCTGGCGCAGTTCGAGGCGGTCACCATGGCCCACCTCGGGGCCCAGCGCGCGCGCTACAGCCAGGTGCGCCTGTGGGGCTCGCTGGGCTTCATCGCCACCGGCACCGGCCTTGGCATGGTCTTCGATCACTACCCGGTGAGCAGCCTGCCGCTGGCGCTGCTGGCCTGCGCCTTCGCGACCTGGCTGGCCAGCCTGTTCGTGCCCGACATCAGCACGCCGCGCCGGCACGAGTCCGAGCACGGTTTCCTGCAGATCCTGCGCCGGCGCCCGGTGTGGACCTTCTTCGTCGCGCATTTCCTGCTGCAGCTCTCGCACGCGCCGTACTACACCTTCTACAGCATCCATCTCGAAAGCCATGGCTACACGCGCACCGAGATAGGCTGGCTGTGGGGGCTGGGGGTGTTCGCCGAGGTATTGCTGTTCCTGGTCATGCATCGCGTGCTGCCCAGGGTTGGCGAGCAGCGTCTGATGCTCTGGAGTCTGGCCCTGGCTGGCTTGCGCTGGCTGGTGATCGGGCTGCTGGTGGATCATCCGGCGGCGATCTGGGCGGCGCAGCTGCTGCATGCCGCCAGCTTCGCGACCTTCCATGCCGCTGCCATGACGCGCATCTACCATCACTTCGGCGATGGCCACCAGGGCCAGGGGCAGGCGGTCTACAGCATGCTCTGGGGCACCGGCGTGGCACTGGGGTCATGGGCGGCAGGCGCGGTCTGGAATGTCAGCGTTGCACCCTGGGTGTTCGCGGCCGCAGCCGGACTCTGCCTGCTGGCCTTCGTCATTCTGCGTCAGTCCGGCCGCGGTGCTGCGGCCGTCACTTCCTAGCGGCCGGTACGCGCCACCACCACACGCACGAGACCGGCACCGGCACGACGGCAGTCCGGCACACTGGCCGCGAAGCTGCGCGGATCGAGCAGCTGACCCTGGCTGAAGCCGGCATGCAGCATCTCTTCACAGGCTTCGGTTTCGCTGTCGAAATGCAGATGCACACGGCCGCGCACGAAGGTCGACAGCATGTCCATGAAGGCGCGCGTGGTGACGCCATCGTTGACCGAGCGCACATGCAGATCGGACAGGTAGAGGCCGTGGCTGAAGCCGGACAGCACGCCGGCGAAGCGTTGCCACATGGCCAGCACGGCCTCGGTGTCGAAATAGTTGATCAGGCCTTCGGTGATGATGGCCAGTCCGCGCGTCGGGTCCAGGCCCTGCACCAGTTCGCGCAGGCTGCCGGGACCGTCGTCGAGCAGGGCGTTGACGGTGCAGATGTGGTGATGCTCGCTGTCGAGGCCGCCATCGACCAGCAGCTTGCGCTTGCAGGCGGCCATGTCCGGCAGGTCGGCCTCGATGTAGGTGATGCGCTCGCGATAGCGTTCGGCGAAGCGCCAGCCGCGTGGTGACAGGCCGGCCGCGATTTCGATCACCTGGCTGATCTCGCCGCTCTCGATGGCCTGTTCCAGCTGCATGTCGATGAGGCGGTGGCGCGCCAGCAGAAAGCCTTCCAGGGTCGGTCCGCCGAACAGGCTGGAGGCGGCCAGCGGTGCCTTCAGCGCGTAGTACAGCGCCTGCCCGCGCAGGGTGGCGAAGGCCGGGTGCGAGAGCCCGTGCTGCAGCCAGACGGTGCCGGTGTAGTGCGCGGTGGGGCTGATGGCTTCGGGACGAAGGCGCGGCATCTGCAACTCTCCTTGAACTGACAACAAATATGGTCAACAGCGACCGAGACTACCCGGTTCCGGTTCTGCGGGGAACCCGCCGCCTCAGGCGCGATCAGCGCGCCAGGCCAGAGCGGCCAGCAGCACATAGAGTCCGAGCACCGACAGGGCAATGCCGACATCGGTGGCCGGTGGCGGCACGACCAGATTGCTGATCTGGATGACCGACATCAGCACAGCCAGTGCCAGATAGCGGCCGCGCCGATCCGCCACGGCCGGCAGCACGAAGGCGATGGCCAGCCAGAGCAGGCCGAGCTCCAGCGCCGTCGATGCGTAAGGGTGATCCCAGAGACCGAAGCCGACACGCGGGCCGTCCAGACCCAGCGGCAGGTCGGGCTTGTGCACCAGCAGGTCGCAGAACCAGTGCGAGGCCACGACCATGCCGACGACCAGCGCGCTGCGTCCGGGCCGGGTGCCGTTGGCGTAGCAGCGATAGAGCAGGGTGGCGAGCAGGGCCCAGAGCGCGGTCGCGACCAGGCTGTGGGTGTAGGGCATGAAGTAGAGGTCGAGCGGATTGCTGGCAGTGAAGCCGGGAATCACATGCACTTTTTCTATGCCGAGCAGCACGAACAGGGCCCAGAAGATATCGACCAGCTGGCTGGCCACGAACAGCAGCGGCAGCGGTGCGGAGGGAGCCAGGCGACGAGCAGCGAAGGCGGCGGCATAGTGGCCTATGAGCATGGGCAGGGTTCCGTTTCTGGTAGCGGCTTTCTACTCCTTATACCTCACCGGAGTCCCGATGGGAGTGCACTGATCTGGTGCAATACTCTGCCTGCCACTATGATCGCCGCTGGTTCGGATGGCAGGGCATGAGCATGCGTACAGGCTGGTGGTGGACATTGCGGCATACGCTGGGCATTCCCGAGCATGCCGTGTCCTGGCGCGAGCGTCTGGTGGCCACCGTCACCGCCGGTCTCGGCATCGCCATGGTGGCCCTGCTGGGCTCGGCCTGGGTCGGCGACGGCAGTGCCCTGGCGCTGCATTCGCTGTGGCTGGTGGCCTCCATCGGAGCAACTGCCGTGCTGGTCTTCGCCGTTCCTCATGGCGCGCTCTCGCAGCCCTGGGCCGTGCTGGGCGGTCAGGGCCTGTCGGCGCTCGCCGGCGTCAGCGTGGCCCATGTCCTTGGTGGCGGGGTGCTGGCGGCGGCCTCGGCGGTGGCGCTGGCCATTGCTGTCATGCACAGCTGCCGCTGCATCCATCCGCCCGGCGGTGCCACGGCGCTCTCGGCCGTCATGGCCGTCGGTGCCGATGGCAGTCTGCCGGGCTGGTCCTTCGTGCTGTCGCCGGTCCTGCTCGATGCCGGTCTGATCGTGCTGCTCGCCAGTCTGCTCAACGCACCCTTCGCCTGGCGTCGCTATCCGGTGGCCTGGGCCTTCCGCCATGCCGCCGCCGTGCCCGGTGCCGCGCTCGCGCCGGAAGCACCATTCACGTCACGTCAGCTGCGTGCCGCGCTCGACGAGCTGGATTCCGTGATCGATGTCAGCGACGAGGAGCTGCAGGCCATCTACCAGGCCCTGAGGCGTCAGCAGGATCACGACGCCCTGCAGCCGGGTGACCTGCGCATAGGCGGCTACTACAGCAACGGCCAGGCCGGCGAGACCTGGGCCGTGCGCCGCATCATCGATGCCAGCGAGCCCGGCGCGCGCAAGCCGCAGGTCATCGTCAAGACCGTTGCCGGCCCGGGGCGCGGCGACATCCGCGTGCTCACCCGCAGCGAATTCCTGCTCTGGGGTCGCTACGAGGTGGTGCCGGATGGCGGCGCCTGGCAGCGCATGGATACGGTCCGGGACTGACAGGGAGGCGATGGCGGGGCTGGCGGGGAGACAGGCTTTCTGCTCTGATCAGCCGACAACATTCCCGCCCCCATGGAGTTTGTCATGGCCAAGCTGATTGCCATCTACAAGCAGCCGAAGGATCCGCAAGCCTTCGATGACTACTACTTCGGCACACATGTGCCGCTGGCCAACACGGTGCCCGGTCTGCTCGGCAACGAAGTCAGCAAGGGTCCCGTGGTCACGCCGCAGGGGCCGTCGCCTTACCATCGTGTCGCCATTCTGAGCTTCGAGTCCATGGCGGCGCTGCAGCAGGGTCTGGCCTCGCCCGAAGGGCGTGCCACGGCAGCCGATCTGGCCAATTTCGCCGACGCCGGAGTCGAGTTGCTGGTGTTCGACACCCAGAACGTCTGAGTCCGCAGGAGTTTTTCATGACTGTTCACATTGTCCGTCTCGGCAGCCCGCGCGGCTCTGGCGAGGGCCTGCGCATAGGCACTGTGCGACGTCCGCCGCGTGGCGTGCCCAAGGCCGAGTTCGCCAGCCAGGACTGGTATGACATCTGGTATCCCGAGCTGTCGCCCAGCGCCGAGCTGGTGAAGCTTGGCCAGGAGGCGCAGAGCGACAAGGACTGGCAGCTGTTCAGGAAGCGCTTCCGTGCCGAGATGGCCGAGCCGGCCTGCACACGCACGCTGGATCTGCTGGCGGCGCTGTCACGGCAGACCGATTTCGCGGTGGGCTGCTATTGCGAGGATGAAGCGCGCTGCCACCGTTCGGTGCTGCGCGAATTGCTGCAGGAAAAGGGCGCGGAAGTCGTCTGAGACTCAGTCGTCGCGCGTCAGCACTTCCAGCAGCTCGATCTCGAACACCAGATTGGAGTTCGGCTTGATGTGTGCGCCGATCTGGCGTTCGCCATAGGCGAGGTGGGCCGGCACCTGGAGCCGGCGCTTGCCGCCGACCTGCATGCCCATCAGGCCCTGATCCCAGCCCTTGATCACGCGGCCGGTGCCGATCACGCACTGGAACGGCTTGCCGCGATCATGCGAAGAGTCGAACTGGGTGCCGTCTTCGAGCCAGCCGGTGTAGTGGGCGGTGATCAGGGCGCCCTTGACGGCAGCCTTGCCGTCGCCGGTCTTGATGTCGGTGATCTGGAGTTCGTTGTTCATGGTGCCGATTCCCGCCTGATGAAGGTCACTGCCTGTGCGAGTGCGATTTTCCCATCGGCGCCGTCCAGATTGAACTGGTATTCATGATTCAGCGCCGGCTCGTGTGCATCCGCAAAAAACAGCGTATCGACGGGGACGTGCAGTCCCGCGAGTTTGGTCGCCAGTTCCCGAGAGTGCTGCCTGAGCGGGTCGGCGTTGCCGACCGTGATGAAGGCGGGCGGGAAGGTGGCGGTGACGTGGCGCAGCACGGAGCCTTCGTCCATGACACGGTGGTGCAGGAAGTCGCGCTCGCCGGAGAGGGCCCACATGACGTTCTTCAGCGGCCAGCCCAGTGCGCCATTCCAGTTGAACATGCCGAAATCGTAGGGACCGCAGAACAGCAGCACTCCGCGCAGCCGTGAGGCCTCCAGCTCTGGTGTGATGCCGGTCTGCCGGGCATAGCCCGGTGCAGTGACAATATTGCCGAGCTGCGCGGCCATCTGCGCGCCTGCCGAGTCGCCAGCGAGGAAAACGTGCTTCATGTTGATGCCGAGGCGATCGGCATTGCGCCGCAGCCAGCCCAGAGCCTGATTGGCCTGCATGACCTGGGTCGGGTAATGCGCATCGGGGGCCAGTGTGTAGTCGATGCTGACCGTGGTCATGCCGTGGCCGGCGAGCACTTTCAGGTAGTTGGCCAGCATGTCCTTGTCGCCGGATATCCAGCCGCCACCATGGATCCAGACCACCGTGGGTGTTTGCCCGACGACTCTGACAGCGGGCTGGTGGATGTCCAGGCGCAGCTGCACCGGGGCATCTGCATAGACGAGCCCTGTCCGCGACTCGATGCCGGCCGGCACATGCCTTGCCAGTGCGCTGGAGGCACTGGCCGAGCCCATGTCGAACAGCCGCGCGATCAGCCAGGTCGCCGGCCGCGGGCTCAGCTGCATGGCCGTGAAGAGGATGGCGATGCCGGCCAGCAGCACCAGCGAGGCACGCATCAGCCAGGAGAAGACAGTGCTGCGGGTGTTGCCGTGGTCAGCCATGAACGGACTCCTCTGCGCCACCCGCATCATGCCGGGGCATTGTTGGCGGTCAGGAGCTGCTGCTCCATGAGCACGTAATGATTGACCATGTGGGCGAGGCCGTCGACCAGCTCGTCGAAGCTGATGGGCGAGTTCGGATCGGACAGGTGGCGCACCATGGTGAACATGCCGCCATGGATGAAGATGTAGCTCATCGCGGCAAAGCGCCGCAGCTGCGCGTACTGCGGGTTGTGCAGCAGGTACTGGATGATGATTTCGCTCAGCGCCCTGGTGACCGGGTCCATGGCGATCTTGAGGTCCACGTTGAGCGCGCTGCGGGCGTAGCGCAGGTAGCGCTGGTCCTGTCGCTGCAGGAGCTCGTGCAGCTCGCCCAGGATGGCGTGGATCGCCGCCACGATATCGAGGTGGGCGATGACGGCGCTCATCGGCTGCAGCATGGTCACCAGATCGTCCACGAAGCGGGCATGCATGGCTTCGTAGATCATCTCCTTGTTCTTGAAGTACTCGTACAGCGAGCCCACGCCTATGCCGGCGATGTCGGCGATATGCGTGGTCGTGGTGCCGCTCATGCCGTGCCGCTGCACGCTGATGAAGCCGGCCTCGACGATGGCATTGACGGTGACCTTGGCGCGTTCTTGCTGTGGAACCCTGGGCATGGTCTGAATCCGAATTGAATCCGAATATTACTTCGGAATAAGTTTTCATGGACGGTTGTGACAGTCAAGCCTGTAATGAAAACAGTGTTCAATTTGGAGAGTCATCATGTCAGTTGCCCAGACCGGTTCCCAGGCTACGTCCCGCCTGCTCAGTGGCGCCCAGGTCGGCATTCCCCCGCGGCACATGAACTTCCGTTTCCCGGAAGCGGCGGATCGCTATTTCTTTTTCGACAACAACCCGCTCGCCAGCCTGTTCTTCGTGGTGCTTTCCGGCATCTTCCCGCCGGGCGAGCGTTTCTTCGTGGAGTCGGTGCGCCGTTTCCGCGACCGCATCGATGATCCCGTGCTCAAGGCCCAGGTCGCCGGCTTCATCGGCCAGGAGGCTCTGCATGGCCGCGAGCACGATCGTCTCAACGATTTCTTCCGCGCGCGCCAGCTCGATGTCGACACGCCTGATCGCTTCGTGAAATTCGGCCTGCGTCAGCTCGAACGCTTCTCGCCGCGCATGCAGCTGGTCTGTACCACCATGATGGAGCACTTCACCGCGCATCTCGCCGAGCAATGGCTGACCAACGACGAGTTCCGCAACAGCGCCGACCCCGAGATGCTCAAGCTCTGGTCCTGGCACGCTCTGGAGGAGCTGGAGCACAAGGCGGTGGCCTACGACGTGCTGGAGCGGATTGGTGGCACCGCCGCCGAGCGTCGTCTCGCGGTGGCGATGATCGCGTTCTTCATGCTGCCGCCGATCGTGGCGAGCTGGGGCGTGCTGCTGGCGCGGGAAGGCCAGCTGGCGAACCGGCGCGAGAACGCGCGCGGGCTGCGTTTGCTGCTGGGCCGCGAGGGCTTTGTCACGAAGGTGCTCAGGCACATGCCGGTTTATCTGAAGCAGGGCTTTCATCCGTCCTGGCAGCAGACCCAGGCGCTGGAGGACACCTGGCGCGAGCGCCTGTTCGGTGAGTACGGCGAGCTCAACGAGGAGTTCCGCAATCGCGCGGCACTGGCCTGCGCCTGAGAACACCGGCGCCGGCACAGCGCTCCCTGTGCTGTGGCTCAGGCGCCGGTGAAGTCCGCCTGCGGGTCATGGACGACCAGCACGAGCTTGCCGACATGGTCGCCTGCTTCCATCACCGCATGTGCCTCGCCGGCAGCTGTCAGCGCGAAGGTCCGGTGCACGGGCACGCGCACGCGGCCGTCGGCCAGCAGCGGCCAGACATGATCCTCCAGGGCCCGGGCAATCCGGGCCTTGTCGTCCTTGCTGCGGGCACGCAGCGTCGAGCCGGTATGGGTCAGGCGCTTGAGCAGCATGGGCATGAGGTTGATCTGGGCGCTGGGGCCCTGCATGACGCCGATCTGCACGATGCGACCTTCAATCGCGGCGGCGGCATAGTTGCGCGCCACGTAGTCGCCACCGACCAGATCGACGATGACATCGGCGCCATGGCCGGCGCTGAGGCGCAGCGTGGCGGCGACAAAGTCCTCTTCACGGTAATTGATGGCGGCATCCGCACCCAGGGCCAGCACGGCCTGGCACTTGGCGGCGCTGCCGGCCGTGGCGAACACGCGCGCGCCGAAGGCCTTGGCGAAAAGAATGGCCGTGCTGCCTATGCCGGACGTGCCGCCATGCACGAGCACGGTTTCGCCGGCCTGCAGACGGCCACGCTCGAAGACATTGGTCCAGACCGTGAAGGCGGTTTCCGGCAGGGCGGCGGCCTCGATCAGGCTCAGCCCGGCGGGCACCGGCAGCACGCTGCCTTCGTGCGCGATGACATATTCGGCATAGCCGCCACCGGCCACGAGGGCGCAGACGCGATCGCCGGGCTGCTGGCGGCTGCAGTCTTCACCGAGCGCGACCACAGTGCCCGCGACCTCCAGGCCGGGCAGCGGCGAGGCATCTGGCGGAGGAGGGTAGAGGCCGCGTCGTTGCAGCACATCGGGGCGATTGACTCCGGCGGCGGCGACACGGATCAGCACCTCGTGCCGGCCGGGCACAGGCAGGGGCAGCTCGACCGGCTCCAGCACCTCGGGGCCACCGGGTTCGCGGATGGCCATGGCCAGCATGTGCTCGGGGAAAAGGTTCATGACGATCTCAGGTGCTGTCCTGTCCACTGTCGTAACGGGCGAGGAAGAGCGCGACGTTCTCGCGAATCAGCCGCTCGTCCTCTTCTCCGGCCGGAATGCCGAGGCCGAGCATGGCCTGGAGATGCGGTCGTCCGAGCTGCAGGGCAATGAACTGATCGGCCGCCATGCCGATGTCGTCGATGTGCAGGCTGCCGGCCTGCCGGGCGGCGGCGAGATAGCCCTGCACCAGCGCATTGATGCGTTGCGGGCCGGCCTTGTAGAAACGCTCGCAGACCTCGGGATGGGTGCCTGCCAGGCCGAACAGTATGCGATGAATGCTCAGCACGTCATCGGCGCGCATGAGCGCGAGGAACTGGCGGGCGATCAGGGCCAGGGCCTCGATCGGGAGTGCCGGATCGAGGCGATGGCTGAGGAAGTCCGCGAAGATGGTGTCGGTGCGACAGGCGACACAAGCCTCAAAGAGCGCGTCCTTGCTCGGGAAGTAGTTGTAGAGCGTCATCTTGGAGACGCCAGAGGCCAGCGCCACGGCTTCCATGCTGGCGCGATCGTAGCCCTGCTCGAGGAACTGCTGCGAAGCGGTCTCTATGACGCGCTTCATGCGCTCCGGGTCGCGGGGGCGACCTCTCTTGGTTTTGCTGATATCGCTCATTACTTTACTTGACAGTCCAGTAAATCAACCGTATTACTATACGGCACAGTCTAGTTAATGGTCAAAGCATGAGCATTGCCATGTCGATAAGCAACGTGTTTTTTTCCCGGCCATTGTCGCTGATGGCCGCCGGGGTGCTGCTTGCAGCCTGCGCTGCCACACCGCCCAAACCTGCCGTCACGCTGCCTGCCGGCTTTGCCGGTGGTGCTGGTGACACGACCGCGGCTTCGGCCGACTGGTGGCAGGCATTTCATGATCCCGTGCTTGATCGCATGATCGCACGCGGACTGGCCAACAATCACGATGTCCGTCTCGCCTTGTCGCGCGTGCAGATGGCGCGCGCCGGTGTCATGGCCAGCGATGGCCGCCTGCTGCCGGGCGTGGCGCTCACCGGCTCCGAGTCCGAGAGCCGTTCCGGTCTGCCGCAGCCCTACAAGAACGGCCAGCCCGACACCCGCGCCACGCGCGTGGGCGCCGAGCTGAACTGGGAGCTGGATCTGTTCGGCGCCGCCCGCGCGGCCCGTCGCGCAGCGAAGCATGATCTGCTGGCCGCCGAGGCCGGCACCGACGGCGCACGTCTGCTGGTGAGCGGCGAGATTGCCCGCCAGTACTACAGTCTGCGTGGTGCCAGCGAGCGTCTGCAGCTGCTCGAGAACATCCTGGTGACGCTGCGCCAGACCGAGGCGTTGACGCGCAAGCGCGAGGCCGCCGGTCTTGCCAGCCCGTTCGACGTCGATCTGGCCAGTGGCGAGAGGCTCAACGCCGAAGCCTTGCAGCCGCAACTGAGCACTCTGGTCAGTGCCACGCGGGCACGTCTCGCCGTCCTGCTCGGGCAGAGCCCGGGGCAGCCGCTGGCGGAGCTGGATGACATGCCGCAGAGCGGTGCCTGGCCGGATCCGGGTGCGCCCGCGACCGGGCAGCCGGCCGATCTGCTGTCGCGTCGTCCTGACCTGCGTGCCGCCGAGCAGCAGCTGGCGGCGGAAAGCGAGCGCCTGCGCGAGGCACGCAGCAATTATCTGCCGAAGATCTTTCTCAGTGCCGTGTTCGGCAGCGAGGAGCTGACGCTCAACAAGGTGGCGCTGTCGCCGGTGCGTTATTCCAATGTCGCTGCCGCCTTCAGCGCGCCGCTGTTTGCCGGCGGTCGCATCCGTGCCGGCGTGCAGGCGCAGAGCGCGCGCGAGCAGCAGGCGCTGATCAATTACGAGAAGCTGATTCTGACCGCCGTGGAAGAGGTCGAGGTCAGCCTGGCTGCGGTCAAGGATGAGCGCCGTCGTGTCGGCCTGCTGGCCTCCGCCGCCGGCTCCCGGCACCAGGCGCTGAAGCATGGCGACAGTCTCTACCGCGCCGGCCAGATCGACCTGCTGCAATTGCAGACCCTGCAGCGTGCCGCGCTGGCGGCCGACCAGACGCTGGTCGAAAGTGAGACCCAGCGCGCGCTCGACACCATCCGTCTGCACCAGTCGCTGGGTGGCGGCTGGCAGCAGCCTGCAGCGGATCAGGCGGTTTCGCCCGCAGCCGCTGCGCCAACCTCTTCGCAATCTCCGACGAGTACGCCGTCATGATGACCCATTCCCTGCTGTTTCCCGTTCGTTCCCTCTCGCTGCGCACCCTGGCGGCTGCCGTGGCGCTTGCCATGCCTCTGGCACTGGTCAGCGGCTGCTCCTCCGAGGCGGCATCGCCGCCGCCGGCGCATCCGGTACTGGTGATGACCGTGCAGGGCGCCGGGGCCGGCGCTGCTGCCGGCAGCGAGCGCAGCCTGCCTGGCGTGGTGGTGGCACGCTATGCCAGCGACATTGGTTTCCAGGTTGCCGGTCGCATCGGCAAGCGTCTGGTCGAGGTCGGCCAGGTGGTGCGCAAGGGTCAGCCCCTGCTGCAGCTGGACAGCAGCGACTATGCGCTGGCGCTGTCGGCGGCCAAGGCCGAGGCGGATCAGGCCAGCTCCGATGAACAGCGCTTCAAGACCCTGGTGGCCGATGGTGCCGTCAGCGTGGCCGACAACGAGCGCCAGAAGGCGCGGGCGGCGGCAACGCGGGCGCAGTATCAGCTCGCCGGCAACCGCGTCCGTTATGCCACCCTGGTGGCGCCTTACGATGGCGTGGTGACTGGCCTGCGTGCCGAAGCCGGGCAGATGGTGTCCGAAGGCATGCCGGTGGTGTCCATGGCGCGTCAGGGCGAGATCGAGATCGCGGCGGACATTCCGGAGTCGCTGGTGGCCGATGTCTCGCATCAGCAGGCCAGTGCCGAGATCTGGGGCAGCGGCGGCGAGCATCTTGCCCTGGTGCTGCGCGAGCTGTCACCGACCGCCAGCCAGCCGCTGCGCACCTATCGCGCGCGTTTCACGCTGTCCGGCCTGACTGCGGAAATGCGTGCGCGTCTGCGTCTGGGCATGACGGCGCAGGTGCTGCTCAGCGGCGGCAAGCCGGGCGCGCAGGTGTCCTCGGCCGCCGTGATGCTGCCGGCGTCGGCGCTGGTCAAGACCTCCGGTCAGCCCTCCGTCTGGCTGCTGCCGGCCGGCGCAGACCATCTGCAGCTGCAGTCCGTGCAGGTGCTGTCCTACCAGAATGACACGGTGTCGGTGGCCGGCCTGCAGGCGGGTGCCCGCGTCGTCACCACCGGCGTGCAGAAGCTCGATGGCAAGCTGCGCGTGCGTGCCGTCGAACGCAGCGGTGCCGGTCTCGACTATGCGGTGAGGGCCGGCTCATGAAGGGCTTCAATCTCTCCGAATGGGCGGTCAAGCACCGCGCCATGGTGATCTTCCTGATGATCGCCTCGCTGCTCGCCGGCGTGGTTGCGTTCAACGGCCTGGGCCGCCAGGAAGACCCCAACTTCAACGTGCCGGCGATGACCGCGGTGGTGATCTGGCCGGGCGCGACCGCGCAGGAAGTGCAGGATCAGGTGCTCAACCGCATGGAACGCGCGGTGCAGGAGCTGCCCAACCTCAAGTACGTGCAGAGCTTCGCGCGCCAGGGCTATGGCGGCATGACCTTCGTCATTGATGGCCGCAACTCCGGCGAGCAGCTCAAGGAGATGTGGTACCAGGCGCGCAAGAAGATCGGCGATGTCCATGGCGACTTCCCGCCTGGCGTGCGTGGCCCCTTCTACAATGACGAGTACACCGACGTGTACACCACGCTCTACGCCCTGCGTGGAGATGGCGTGACCCAGGCCGAGCTGCAGGAGTTCGCCGAGAACATCAAGCGCCGCCTGCAGACAGTACCTTCCGCCAACAAGGTCAACATTCTCGGCAAGCAGGCCGAGAAGGTCTATGTCGAGGTCTCCAGCCGGCGCATGGCCGCTCTGGGTCTGCCGCCGCAAGCCGTGTTCGAGGCCATCGCACAGCAGAACCAGGTCAAGCCCTCGGGCTTTGTCGATACCGACGGCGACCGCGTTTTCACGCATCTCGATGGCAGCCTGCACTCTGCCGCCGATGTCGCCGATCTCAGCATAGAGGCCGGCGGCAACCTCGTCCGCCTGGGCGACATCGCCAAGGTCTACAGCGGCTATGAGGACCCGGCCAGCTTCACCGTCCGCCACAACGGCCAGCCGGTGCTGGCCATAGGCGTGACCATGGTCACCAATGCCAACATCATCCAGTTCGGTCGCGACCTCGACGCCGAGCTGGCGAAGATACGCGCCGACCTGCCTGTGGGCGTGGAGATCGAGAAGTACGCCGACCAGCCCAAGGTCGCCGAGGAGTCAGTGGCGGAATTCGAGAAGTCCTTCGTGGAGGCACTGGTGATCGTGCTGGCGGTGTCCTTCCTCTTCCTCGGCTGGCGCACCGGCATTGTCGTGGCAGCCTCGGTGCCGCTGGTGCTGGGCATCGTCGCGGTGATCATGAAGGCTACCGGCTGGAATCTCGATCGCATCACGCTGGGCTCGCTGATCATTGCGCTCGGCCTGCTGGTCGACGACGCCATCATCGCGGTCGAGATGATGGTGGTGAAGATGGAGCAGGGCTGGGATCGCGTGCGCGCGGCCACCTTCGCCTATACCTCCACCGCGTTTCCCATGCTGACCGGCACGCTGGTGACGCTGGCCGGCTTCATGCCGGTCGGTTTCGCCAAGTCCACCGCGGGTGAATATGCCGGCGCCATCTTCTGGATCGTCGGCATCGCGCTCATCGTGTCGTGGTTCGTGGCGGTGGTGTTCACGCCCTATCTCGGCGTGCTCATGCTGCCGAAGAATCTTTCCGAGCAGGGTCACCACGACCCCTACGACAGGCCGGTCTACATCCGTCTGCGGCGCTGGATCGATTACTGCGTCGAGCATCGCAAGAAGGTGTTGCTGGCGACCGGTGGCCTGTTCGTGGTGGCGCTGGCCGGCATGGCGCTGGTGCAGCAGCAGTTCTTCCCGAGCGCCTCGCGTCCGGAGCTGCTGGTCGAGCTGCGTCTGAAGGAGGGCGCTTCGTTCCAGGCCACCGAGCGCGAGGTCGAGCGTCTCGAGAAGGTCCTCGCCAAGGACAAGGACATCGCCTTCTTCACCGCCTATACCGGTCAGGGCTCGCCGCGCTTCTACCTGTCGCTGCAGCCCGAGCTGCCCAACCCGGGCTATGCCCAGTTCGTGGTCATGACGCGCAATCTGGAAGTGCGCGAGGCCGTGCGCAAGCGCCTGATCGCCCTGTTCGATGCCGATCGCGAGTTTCCGACCGTGCGTGGTCGCGTGCTGCGTCTGGAGTTCGGTCCGCCGGTGGGCTTCCCGGTGCAGTTCCGCGTGGTCGGGCCGGAAGCCGCCGAGGTGCGTCGCATTGCCTATCAGGTCCGCGACATCGTGCGTCAGAGTCCGCTGGTGCGTGACACCCAGCTCGACTGGAATGACCAGGTGCGTACGCTCAAGCTCGACGTCGACCAGAACAAGGCGCGACTGCTCGGCATTTCCAGCGCCGACATTTCCGATCTCGTGCAGACCACGCTGTCCGGCGCGCCGGTGAGTCAGATCCGTCGTGGTGAGGAGTTGATCGACATCGTCGTGCGCGGCACACCCGAGGAGCGCAAGTCGCTGTCCGGCATTGGTGATATCGCGCTGTTCTCGCGTACCGGTGGTGTGGTGCCGCTGGGCCAGGTGGCCAAGGTCGAGTCGACCTTCGAGGAGCCTGTGCTGTGGCGGCGCAATCGCAACATGGTGCTGACCGTGCGCAGCGACGTCGCCGATGGTGTGCAGGCGCCGTATGCCACGCAGAAGATCATGCCCTCGCTGCAGAAGGTCATCGATAATCTGCCGCCGGGCTACGAGATCCAGCAGGGCGGTGCCATCGAGGAGAGCGCGAAGGCCAATCAGGCGCTGGCGGTGGTGTTCCCGGTCATGCTGCTGACCATGCTGACCATTCTCATGATGCAGCTGCAGAGCTTCTCGCGTGTGTTCATGGTGTTCATGACGGCACCGCTGGGCCTGATCGGCGTGGTGCCGGCGTTGCTGCTGTTCAATGCCCCGTTCGGCTTCGTCGCGCTGCTCGGCGTCATCGCCCTGGGCGGCATGATCATGCGTAACTCGGTGATCCTGGTGGACCAGATCGAGCAGGACATCGAGCAGGGCGTGCCGGCATGGACGGCGATTGTCGAGGCCACGGTACGTCGTTCGCGTCCGGTCGTGCTGACTGCGGCGGCGGCCATCCTGGCCATGGTGCCGCTGTCGCACAGTGTGTTCTGGGGCCCCATGGCGCTGTCCATCATGGGCGGCCTGGTGGTGGCCACGGCATTGACGCTGCTCTTCGTGCCGGCGCTGTACGCGGCCTGGTTCAAGGTGCAGAGGGAGACTACGCCGGGCTGAGTCGGTTGATGCAGCGCGAGACGTGAAAAGCAAAAGCCCCGGCTTGACCGGGGCTTTTGCTTTATGGCGAAACCTGAAGCATCAGGCCACGGCAGTCTGCGGCTCGGCGGCGGCTTCCGTGTTGTCCGTGCTGCTGTCGGCAACCGCGGCACCCACCGGCTTGCCGTAGCGCGCCATCAGTGCCTCGCGGGCCTCCGGATCCATGTTGATGCGCTCCAGATCGCCCTGGTAGTGATCGACCACACGCTGGTCCATCAGGCCGAACCACCACGACGGGAAGTAGGCCGGCAGCAGCATGGAGGCGTAGCCGCCGGGCAGCTGCGGCGCGTGCTCGAAGTGGCGCAGGGCCTGGAAGCTGCGGGTCGGGTGCGCGTGGTGGTCGCTGTGGCGCTGCAGCTGGTAGAGGAACAGGTTGCTGACGATCTCGTTGCTGTTCCAGCTGTGTTCCGGCTGCGTGCGCTCGTACTTGCCGCTGGCGTTCTTGGCGCGTTTGAGGCCGTAGTGCTCGATGTAGTTGATGACCTCCAGCAGCGAGGCGCCGTAGGCGGCCTGACCGACCAGGAAGGGGATGGCGCGCGGGCCGCCGACCACGGTGGCGGCACCGAACACGGCTGCGCTCATGGCCCAGCCCTGCAGCAGCTCGTTCTCCAGGCACCAGAAGCTCTTGCCTTTGCGCTCCAGACGACGCTTCTCGATTTCGTACGCCGACTTGAAGCCGCCGATGACGGTGCGCGGCAGGAACTTCCAGAAGCTTTCGCCCATGCGGCTGCTGGCCGGATCTTCCGGCGTGGCGACGCGCTTGTGATGGCCGTAGGGGTGCTCGACGGCGAAGTGGGTGTAGCCGCTCGGCGCCAGCGCCAGCATGGAGAAGAAGCGGTCGAGCTTGCTGTGCTTGTGCGACAGCTCGTGGCCGGTGTTGATGGCGATGCCGTTGACGGCGCCCACGGTCAGGGTCAGACCGAGGTAGTCGGCCAGCGGCATGTCCTTGCGGCGGCCGACCAGCCAGGTGGCCAGGAAAGTGGTGGCGTACTGGGCCGGGATGAAGGCCTTGACGACGGCCTGGTAGTACTTGTCGTTCTCCAGCTTGGCGATGACTTCTTCCGGCGGGTTGCTGGTGTCGCCGCCGATCGCGCGGTCCAGCGCCGGGATGACACCATGGATCATGACCGGGCCTATCCAGGACAGCGGACGCAGCTTTTTCGGGGCGATGGCGTAGGCGGACACGGCGGCCAGACCGATCGCCGGCAGGGCGGGGCTGAGCAGCCAGAGGTAGCGCTTGGGATCCTTCCAGTTGGCCTTCTGTGCGGCCGTCTGTTCGGGTTGGCCGGTTTGGGCGATGGCGTCGGCGTTGACCTGGGCATTCATGGGCTGGCTACCTCTGTTCTTTTGGTAATGTAACATTGTCGGCAGACAGGGTATTTCGGCCAGTTGCCGGACGCCGGGTTTATGTCTTGAAACGCCGGTGACAGATCAAGTTGGTAATGACGTACCAGAAAGAAGGCCGGGTGCGTGTTTTTCAGCGGATTGACGGAGTCGTGCCTACCTTTGATGGGTAGGCAGCGTTTGCCTGTTTGTAGCCAGATGGATACACTCATGGTGGAACTCCGGAAAACCGCCCGCTATGCCGCGTGGCTCGATGGTCTCGGTGACCTGAGGGCGCGTGCGCGCATTCAAATGCGTATCGAGCGCCTGGCTGCAGGGCATCCGGGCGATGCCAGGTTCGTGGGAGATCGCGTTACTGAGTTGCGCATTGATCACGGCCCGGGCTATCGCGTTTATTTCACACGGCAGGGGCGTCAGTTGATCATCCTGCTGGCCGGCGGAGACAAATCCAGCCAGGTCATGGATATCGATGTGGCTCGGCGCATGGCACGACAGCTGGAGGCGCATGATGACGCTTGAAACCACTGCATATGATGTCGCCGAGCATCTCCGCACACCGGAAGAGATGGCGCACTATCTGGATGCCTGCATGGCGGAGGCGGGGGGTGATGCCGCGTTCATTGCCAAGGCACTGGGCGATATTGCGAGAGCGCAAGGAATGGCTCGGATCGCGCGTGCGACCGGACTGTCGCGGGAGAGTCTGTACAAGGCGCTGTCCGGTGAGCGCGTCCCCAGCTTCGATACCATTCTCAAGGTCACCCAGGCCCTGGGTCTGCGGCTGCACGCGGTACCGTCCTGACCAGTCATTGACTTCTCCTGTATAAAAGCAAGAATACTGATCATATGAACAGTAT
The DNA here is from genome assembly GCA_023265995.1 of Perlucidibaca sp. Lineage (GTDB taxonomy): Bacteria > Pseudomonadota > Gammaproteobacteria > Pseudomonadales > Moraxellaceae > Perlucidibaca. Next base: position 155,027 of record JAHFSA010000002.1, on the reverse strand, counting down.
TCTTGCTTCTGCCCTGGTTGACCCGCCACGTTGTGCCCTGCCGCTGTACGTGTTGCCTGTGCGCGCCGGCTTTCCGTCTCCGGCGGCCGACTATCTCGACCAGCCCATCGATCTCAACGAACTGGTCGTGCGCGATGCCGCCGCGACCTTCTTCCTGCGCGTGCAGGGCGACTCCATGCGCGACGCCGGCATACTCGACGGCTCGCTGGTGGCGGTGGAGGGCGGGCGTCGTCCGGCACATGGCGACATCGTGGTGGCCAGCGTGGCCGGCGAGTTCACGCTCAAGCGCTTCCGGCAGGGGCGCCACGGTGCCGAGCTGCATCCGGCCAATCCCGATTATCCGGTGATTCGCGTGCCTCCCGGCGAGGAGCTGCAGGTCTTCGGCGTCGTCGTGGCGGCCATCACGCAGTTCCGGTCGTGAGTCTTTTCGCCCTGGTCGATGCCAACAACTTCTACGCGAGCTGCGAGCAGGTCTTCGCGCCGACGCTGGCCGGTCGGCCGCTGGTGGTGCTGTCCAACAATGACGGCTGCATAGTTTCGCGCTCGGCCGAGGCGAGGGCGCTGGGCATACGCATGGGCGCGCCGCTGCACGAGTGGCGCGACTTCTTCCGGCAGCACGGTGTGCTGGTGCGCAGCAGCAATTACGCGCTCTATGGCGACATGTCGCGGCGCATGGTGAGCATACTGGGCGAGTTCGCGCCGGGTGTGGAGAGCTACAGCATAGACGAGGCCTTTCTGGCCCTGACCGGCATGGCGGATGCGACCCGTCATGGCGTGGCCATGCGTCAGGCGCTGCTGCAGCGCATCAAGCTCTCCTGCGGAGTCGGCATAGGTCCCAGCAAGACGCTCGCCAAGTTCGCCAATCATGTCGCCAAGCAGCAGTCGTGCTGGGGCGGTGTGTTCAATGTGCTGGATCATGGCCCGGACCTGATCGATCGTCTCATGGCGGCCTGTCCGGCGAGCGCGGTCTGGGGCGTCGGCTACCGGCTGGCGGAGCGCCTGGAGGCTCTCGGCATACGCAGCGCGCTTGATCTCCGGCGCGCGGATCCGGTCGACATGCGCCGTCGCTTCAGCGTGGTTCAGGAGCGCGTGGTGCGCGAGCTCAACGGCGAGTCCTGTCTGGATCTGGAAATGGCTGGAGAGCCGCGCCGGCAGCTCATGTCGACGCGCTCCTTCGGGCAGCTGGCACATGAGCCGGAGGTGCTGCATGCGGCGGTGGCGCACCATGCCGCTGTGGTCGCGGCGCGTCTGCGAGCCCAGCACGGACAGGCGCAATACGTGCACGTCATGATCCGCACCAATCCCAATCGGCAGCAGGATGCGCAGCATCGCGAGAGCACGCTGGTGGCGCTGCCGGCACCCTCGTCCGATACCGGCGCGCTGGTGGCGGCGGCGGTCGAGGGGCTGCGTCGCCTCTACCGGCCTGGCCATGGCTATCAGAAGGTGGGTGTCATGCTGGGCGGTCTCTGCGCCGAGAGCGAGGCCCAGCCGTATCTGTTCCGGCCCGGCGACGACCCGCGCCGGCAACGGCTCATGGCCGTGCTCGACCGCATCAATCGCGAGCAGGGGCGCGATACCCTGAAGGTGGCCAGCGTGAACCTGAGCCAGGCCTGGCTGATGCGTGCCGGCATGCGCTCGCCGCGCTACACCACCTGCCTGCGCGAGCTGCCGGTGGTGCGGGCGGTCTAGGCGGGCGGATGACTCAGTTCAGCTCGGCGAGGCGGGTGTCGGTGATGTTGCGGCCGTTGCGCCAGACCTTCACCAGACCCGGGCGCGCCGGCACGATGTGGAAGGGCGGCTCGCCGCTCAGGCGCAGGGTTTCGTCGCGATGCAGCAGACCGTTGAAGACCACGAGGCCATGGCTGTCGCTGACCCTGACATGAGTCAGATCGCTGGCCACCAGCGTGGTGGTCATGTCGACGGCAGCCGCTCCGGCCACTTTGGCGGCAGCGACATGCTTGCTGGCGGCAGGCGGAGTCATTGTGGCGACCGTTGCCGCAATGGCCGGCTGATGCTCGGCAACTGCGGGCACGGCCAGCGGCGTGCTGGCAGCCGGGGTCACGGCCACGGCCGGCTGACTGAGCGGGGCGGCAGTTTCAGCCCGGGCACTGGCGACAGCGGCCATGGGCGTCGGGCCCTGTCCGCCCGGCTGGTCCGTCGGTAGCATGAACAGGCAGGCGAGGCCGGCTGCGCAGCAGATGCCCACAACCTGGGGCAACTGCACGGCCGGCATGCGGCTCAGCGCTGCGCGACCCTCATGCCAGCCTTTCAGCGTGATCAGGATCAGGCCGTGGCCGGCATCGACCAGCTGGCTGGAGAGTCGTGCCGACAGCGGCGTCGGGGCCGGCATTGTCTGTGCCGCGGCTTCGGCCTGCATGTCGGCGAGAATGCGCTGCCAGAGGTCGAACTGGGCCACCAGCTCTTCGCCGGAAAGCCCCAGGGCATGGGCGTACTTGCGCAGATAGCCGCGCACGAAAACCGGCTCGGGCAGGGTGTCGAAGTCGTCGGCCTCGATGTGGCGCAGGGTTTCCGCGCGCATCATGGTGAGTTCGGCAGCGTCATCGAGCGACAGGCCGAGAATGTCGCGCTGGGCACGCAGACTGCGGCCGATGGGCGGACGGGCAAGCGGATCAGGCAAGGTCATCATCGGACCAGGGCTCCGTGCATGGGTATGCTGCATCAGGATGGTTTTGCACGTGGAGCGGGCCCTTCACACGCCTCGGGCGGGTGAGAAGCCGGTCATCAGCGGGCTTGAAGTGCTGCAACTTACATGAATTAACAATGTCGTGCCATGCCCGGCCGGGTCGGCAGGCTGTCGCTGCGTCGGGCGATCAGCGGGCTGGCGTCGCGGCGCACCAGCGCTCGGTGCCCGGCGTTGCCGGCTCCTGCTGCTGTGCCAGGGCCTGCTGGCAGGATGCCATGTCGGGGTAGCGCAGATAGCGGCTGTCGTAGCCGAATGTGGTCTTGGTCATGATCCAGAGGGTGGCGACCGGTCCGCCGCTGGAGTTGCTGTCGCTGATGGCGATGTCGGCGGCGCGGGCGGTTGGCAGCAGCAACAGGCCGCAGACGAGACCGAGGCGGGCAAGGCGGTTCATGATGCGTCCTCCGGTAGGCGGGGCAGCGTTCCTCGCCACTTCAATCTATGCCTTATAGGGTGCTCAGGCAACGCGTTCTCCGGCCTCCTGCTCGAGCAGGCCGAGCATGGCGCTGGCGGCGCGCGAGAGCACCCTGCGCGGGTGATAGACGACACCGAGGTCGCGGCTCAGCGTCACGCCCTGCAACGGCACCGCCACCACCTCGGCATCGCACATGCTGGCCGGCAGCACGCCCCAGCCAAGGCCGATCGACACCATCATCTTGATGGTTTCCAGGTAGTTGGTGACCAGGTTGACGTTGAGCTTGAGGCCTTCGCGCTGGAACATCTGCTCGGCGATCTGACGCGTGAAGGTCGAGGATGACGGCAGGATGGCCGGGTAGGGCGCGAGGTCGGCGGCCATGATGCCGCCGGCATCGTCGCGGCGCGCGGCCAGCGGATGCCCGGCGGCGACCACGAAGGCCAGCGGGTCGGGCCAGATGACCCTGGCGATCAGGCGGTCATCCGGTTCCGGCGGCAGGGTGACTATGCCCAGTTCCAGCTCGCCGGAGAGCACGGCGTCGTAAGCCTGTTCGGAGTCGATGAAGCGGATGTCGAGGCGCACCTGCGGATGCGTGGTGCTGAACGCGCGCAGGGCCGGCGGCAGGCGGTGCAGACCGATGTGATGGCTGGTGCCGACGGTGAGCGTGCCGGTGAGCTGGCCGGTGGCCGGCGCCGAGAAGTCGCTGACCAGCCGGCGCATGTCATCGAGGTCGTGCAGCCACTGGCGCGCGCGCGGGAGCAGGGCGCGGCCGGCCTCGGTGAGGGTGACGCGGCGGCCGACGCGGTCGAACAGCGAGGTGCCTAGCTGCTCCTCCAGGGTCTGGATGCGCTTGGTCACCGCCGGCTGGGTCAGATGCAGGGTTTCCGCGGCCTGCGAGAAGGACTCGTGGCTGGCGACGGCGATGAAGGCTTGCAGCACGGCGGTATCCATTGGCATTCCAATAAGTAATTGGTCATATAAAAACTATAAATTGGATTTATCTCACGCGCCACACTAGTCTTGCCCCATCGAAACAGTGATCTGCTGTCAGATCTGTAACCGGGAGGCTGTCATGGCCGGCAAGACCTTGTACGACAAGTTGTGGGATGACCATCTCGTTGCTCAGCGCGACGATGGCTCCTGCCTCATCTATATCGATCGTCAGCTGCTGCACGAAGTCACCTCGCCGCAGGCCTTCGAAGGCCTCAAGCTGGCTGGCCGCAAGCCCTGGCGTCTCGATGCCAATGTCGCCACGCCGGACCACAACGTGCCGACCGACAAGGCCGAGCGCGCCGGTGGCGTTGCCGCCATCGCCGACGAGACCTCGCGCATCCAGGTGCAGACGCTGGACGACAACTGCCGTGATTTCGGCGTCGTCGAGTTCACCATCAATGATGTGCGTCAGGGCATCGTGCACGTGGTCGGCCCCGAGCAGGGCCTGACGCTGCCGGGCATGACCGTGGTCTGCGGCGACTCGCACACCGCGACCCATGGCGCCTTCGCCTGCCTCGCGCACGGCATCGGCACCTCGGAGGTCGAGCACGTGCTCGCCACCCAGTGCCTGATCCAGAAGAAGTCGAAGAACATGCTCGTCCGCGTCGACGGCGTGCTCGGCGCCGGCGTGACCTCCAAGGATGTCGTGCTCGCCATCATCGGCAAGATCGGCACTGCCGGCGGCAACGGCCACGCCATCGAGTTCGGCGGCCAGGTCTTCCGCGACATGAGCATGGAAGGCCGCATGACCGTGTGCAACATGGCCATCGAGGCCGGTGCCCGTGTCGGCATGGTCGCCGCTGACGAGAAGACCTTCGAGTACTTCCGCGGCAAGCCGTTCGCCCCCACCGGCGAACAGTGGGATGCCGCCGTGGCCTACTGGCAGACCCTGCATTCCGACGCCGATGCTGTCTTCGACACCGTCGTGGTCATGGATGGCGCCGCCATCGAGCCGCAGGTGAGCTGGGGCACCAGCCCGGAAATGGTGGTGCCGGTCACCGCCAGCGTGCCGACCCTGGATGACGCCGAGGATGCCGTCGAGCGCAATTCGTTCGAGCGCGCCTATCAGTACATGGGCCTGCATGCCGGTCAGAAAATCACCGACATCCAGCTCGACCGCGTCTTCATCGGCTCCTGCACCAACTCGCGCATCGAGGATCTGCGTGCCGCCGCCGCCGTCGCCAAGGGTCGTCATGTTGCCAGCACGATCAAGCAGGCCATGGTGGTGCCGGGCTCCGGTCTGGTGAAGCAGCAGGCCGAGGCCGAAGGTCTCGACCAGATCTTCCTCGCCGCCGGTTTCGAGTGGCGCGAGCCGGGCTGCTCCATGTGCCTGGCCATGAATGCCGACAAGCTTGGTGCCGGCGAGCACTGCGCCTCGACATCCAACCGCAATTTCGAGGGTCGCCAGGGCAACGGCGGCCGTACCCACCTGGTCAGCCCGGCGATGGCGGCAGCGGCGGCTATTGCCGGCCACTTCGTCGACGTTCGCAGCTTTTGATGGCTGAATAGGAGCAAGATCATGCAGAAGTTCACTGTCATCAAGGGTCTCGCGGCGCCGCTCGATCGCGCCAACGTCGACACCGACCAGATCATCCCGAAGCAGTTCCTGAAGTCGATCAAGCGCACCGGCTTTGGCGTCAACCTCTTCGATGAGTGGCGCTACCTCGACGAAGGCTATCCCGGCCAGGATTGCAGCAAGCGTCCGCTCAACCCGGACTTCGTGCTCAACCAGGCACGTTACCAGGGCGCCCGCGTGCTGCTGGCGCGCCAGAACTTCGGTTGCGGCTCGTCGCGCGAGCATGCGCCCTGGGCCTTGGACGAGTACGGCTTCCGCGCCGTCATCGCGTCGAGCTATGCCGACATCTTCTTCAACAACTGCTTCAAGAACGGCATGCTGCCGGTGATCCTGCCGGAAGCGCAGGTCGACCAGCTGTTCCGCGAGTGCTTCGCGACCGAGGGCTACGAGATCACCGTCGACCTCGAAAAGCGCCAGGTCATCACGCCGAGCGGCGAGGCCTTCGGCTTCGAGGTGGATGACTTCCGTCGCCACTGCCTGCTCAACGGTCTCGATGACATCGGCCTGACCCTGCAGGACGGCGAGGCCATCAAGGCCTTCGAGGCCAAGGCCCAGGTCGCGCGTCCGTGGGTCTTCAATTCGCTGCATCGCGGCTGAGCTGAAGACTGAAGTATCAACGCTAAGGAATTGATTTACATGAGCAAGCACATTGTCATTCTGGCCGGCGACGGCATCGGCCCGGAAATCATGGCGGAGGCCGAGAAGGTCCTCGCCAAGGTCAACGATCAGTTCGGCCTGGGCTTGAGCTGGAGCCACGAGCTGCTCGGCGGCTGCGCCATCGACGCCCATGGCGTGCCGCTGCCGGACGTCACCCTGGATGCCGCGCGCCAGGCCGATGCCGTGCTGCTCGGCGCCGTCGGCGGCCCGAAGTGGGACCAGATCGAGCGCTCGATCCGCCCGGAACGCGGTCTGCTCAAGATCCGCGCCGAGCTCAACCTGTTCGCCAACCTGCGTCCGGCCATCCTCTACCCGCAGCTGGCCGGCGCCTCGTCGCTGAAGCCGGAGATCGTCGCCGGGCTGGACATCCTGATCGTGCGTGAACTCACGGGTGGCATCTACTTCGGCCAGCCGCGCGGCATCCGCACGCTGGAGAATGGCGAGCGCCAGGGCTACAACACCGACGTCTACAGCGAATCCGAGATCCGCCGCATCGCCCATGTCGCCTTCCAGCTCGCTCAGCAGCGCAACAAGAAGCTGCTCTCGGTGGACAAGGCCAACGTGCTGGAAGTCACCGAGCTGTGGAAGCAGGTGGTGACCGAGATCGCTCCGGAATACCCGGATGTGCAGCTGTCGCACATGTATGTCGACAATGCCGCCATGCAGCTGGTGCGCGCGCCCAAGCAGTTCGACGTGATCGTCACCGGCAACCTGTTCGGCGACATCCTCTCGGATGAAGCCGCGATGCTCACCGGCTCCATCGGCATGCTGCCGTCGGCGTCGCTGGACCAGAACAAGAAGGGCATGTACGAGCCCTGCCACGGCTCGGCGCCGGACATCGCAGGCAAGGGCGTGGCCAATCCGCTGGCGACCATCCTGTCGGTGGCCATGATGCTGCGCTACACCTTCAAGGCCGAGGCGGCAGCCGTGGCCATCGAGGCCGCTGTCGGCCGCGTGCTTGATCAGGGTCTGCGCACGGCGGATATCTACAGCGAAGGCACCACCCGCGTCGGCACTGCCGTCATGGGCGATGCCGTGGTGAATGCACTTTAATCAAATCAAAAACTTGCCGCACATACTTTATGTTGTGTCGGCAGCCGTGAACGAGTGGGCCACAAGCCCCGGAGAGCGAAAATGAAGGTAGGTCTGGTTGGCTGGCGCGGCATGGTCGGTTCCGTGCTCATGCAGCGCATGGTGGAAGAAAACGATTTCGCCGTGATCGATCCGGTGTATTTCACCACCTCGAATCCGGGTGCTCCGGCCCCAAACTTCGGCGGCAAGGCCGGTGGCGAGCTGCACGATGCCCACAGCATCGATGCCCTCAAGGCCATGGACACCATCATCAGCTGCCAGGGTGGCGACTACACCACCGAGATCTTCCCGAAGCTGCGTGCCGCCGGCTGGAACGGCTACTGGATCGATGCCGCCTCGACGCTGCGCATGGAAGATGACGCGGTGATCGTGCTCGACCCGGTCAACGGCGGCCTGATCCAGTCCGCGCTGGACAAGGGTGTGAAGAACTTCATCGGCGGCAACTGCACAAACTCCATCCTGTTGATGGGCGTTGGCGGCCTGTTCCGCGAAGATCTCGTCGAGTGGGTCAGCTCCATGACCTACCAGGCGGCCTCCGGTGGCGGCGCCAACCACATGCGCGAACTGCTCAAGGGCATGGGCGTGATCAATGCCGCCGTTGCTGACGAGCTGGCGACGCCGTCCTCGGCCATCCTCGACATCGACCGCAAGGTCGCCGAGACCATCCGCCAGGATGTTCCGCGCGAATTCTTCGGCGCACCGCTGGCCGGTGGCCTGATCCCGTGGATCGACAAGCAGCTCGACAACGGCCAGTCCAAGGAAGAGTGGAAGGGCCAGGCCGAGGTCAACAAGATCCTCGGCACCGATGCCGTGATTCCGGTCGACGGCCTCTGCGTGCGCATCGGCGCCATGCGCTGCCACAGCCTGGCGCTGACTCTGAAGCTGAAGCAGGATCTGCCGCTCGCCGAGATCGAAGCCATCATCAAGTCCGGCAACGACTGGGTGAAGTGGGTGCCGAACGATCGTGACATCACCGTCAACGAGCTGACCCCGGCCAGCATCACCGGCGGCCTGCAGATCGGCGTCGGTCGTGTCCGCAAGCTCAACCTCGGCCCGCAGTACATCTCGGCCTTCGTGATCGGCGACCAGCTGCTCTGGGGTGCCGCAGAGCCGCTGCGCCGCATGCTGCGCATCCTGCTGGCTCGCGGAACGGCCGCCTGATGGGCGCCATCACGCAGTCATTCGGTCTGTTCGGCGCCACCGGTGAAGTCGGTCGCGCTTTTTTCGATGCCCTTGAAGAGCAGGCGGCCTTTGTCGGCCGTCTGCGCCTGTTCGCCAGCGAGCGTTCTGACGAGGAAAGCCGCGTTTTCCGTGACAAGCCGCTGGCGGTGGAAGCCACCGACACGGCTGACTTCGATGACCTCAATGAAGCCATTCTGGCGGTTCCGGCGGATGTCGCCGATGACCTTGCCGGGCGCTTGCTCGCGGCTGGCGTGCGCGTCTGGGATGTCTCCGGGCATCTGCGCGCACATCCGCAGGCGGTGCCGCTGGCCGAGGCCGATGGCAACAGCCTGCTCGTGGTGCTCGATGATCCGCTGCTGACGGTGCTGACGCCGCTGCTGCATGCCATTGGCGAGCTGTCGCCGCTGACTCGCGTGGACCTCAGCGTGCTGGCGCCGGTCTCTGCCCGTGGCAAGGCTGGTGTGCGTGAACTGGCGCGTCAGGCCGGCGATCTGCTCAATGGTCGTGGCATAACGGTCGAAACCTGGCCGCAGCAGGTGGCCTTCAATGTCCTGACTGCCGATGGCGCGCTCGATGCCGCCGGCAACAGTCCGCGCGAGCGGCGTCTGCTGCAGGGCCTGGGTCGTGCCTTGCCGGGTGTGGCGCTGCAGCTGCGCCAGTTCATCGTGCCGGTGTTCTATGGCGCTGTCATCGATCTGCGCTGGTCGCAGGCGGATGCTGTCGGCCGCGATGCCTTGCTCGCTGCCTGCAAGCGCGTGCCCGTCAGCAGGCTCCATGACAAGGGTGATCCCACAGCCATGCCCAGCCCGGTCGGTGAGGGTGTGAACAATGATCGCGTCATCATGTCGCGCCTGCAGGTGACCGGCCAGAGCGGCCAGATGACCGTGCTCGCCGATCCGTTGCGCGCCGGTCTCGTGCGCCCGCTGCTGGACAGCTTGCTGCGACTGGGCTGATTCAGCCACTATCCCTGCACGGACAGGCAGGGAGTAGGGCGCATGCAGCGGAATTCCTGGCGGTTGGCCGCGTGTTCGGCGGCGGTGTTGCTGGCACTGCCGTTGCAGGCGTCGGCCCTGGTCGTCACCGATACGCAGCCGCGCTCGCAGGTCGGCGAGCCGCTGCGGCTGGAACTGACCCTCTCCGATCTGCAGGGCGTGCCAACCTCGGAAATCGGTGTCGGCATGGCCTGGGCCGAGGACTATCAGCGCCTCGGCATGCCCTATCCCTCCTGGGGCGAGCAGCTGCGCTGCGTCCTCGTTCCGCTGGCCGGCAATCGCGCCATGCTCTATGTGTCTTCCCCGCAAGTTATGACCGGCCCGGGCGTGGCCATGCTGCTGCGCATAGTCTGGCCGGGCCATCTGATGTGGCAGCAGGTCTATGCCACGCTGCCCGAGCCGGCACGCCTGCGGCCGCAAGTGCCGGTGACCTTGCCGGCCCCGGTTCCGGTTCCGGCGGCTCCGGTCGTGCTGCCGGCAGCGACTGCATCGGCGCCGGTGGCCAGCGCAGCGACTCCTGTGCCGGAGCCGGCAGCAGCGACGGGAAAGCCGAACTACTATCTGCCCGATCCGGCCTGGGTTCCCTACCAGCGTTCGGCGCCAGAGCCCGAACCTGCCCCTGCACCGGCACCAGCCGAGCCTCCGCAGGCGCCGGAGCCGGCGGTCATCATTCCTGCGCCGCCGCGATCGACACCAGCCCTGACGCCAGCTCCGACTCCAGTCCAGGCCCCCACTCCTGCACCAGCTCCTGCACCAGCTCCGGCCCCGGCGCGTGTCGCCGTGCCGGTATCAGCGCTGCCGGGTGCCCGGATCCAGGTCAGGCCTGGTGACACACTCAGTCGTCTGGCGAGTGCCTGGCCCGTGCCGGGCGTGAGCCTGGCGAACAGGCAGCGACTGATAGTCGCCAACAACCCGCATGCCTTCGTCGGCGGCAATCCCGACCGTCTGCGTGCCGATGTCGTGCTGATCTTGCCTGAGCCTGGTGCTGTCCCGGCCGAGGAGGCCGCTGCGCATCTGTCCAGGCCTGTCGAGGTGGCCGCCGAGGTGCCGTCGCAGGCGCCACCCCGTCCGGAGCTCCGACTCACTTTGGTCGCGCCGACGGCGAGCGCAGGTCCGGTCGGCACAGGACAGGGGCAGGGTGCTGCCGGGACGGCTGGCGGTCCTCCGTCCGGGCAGGCGCTGGCGGCTGCCGAAGCCTTGCACAATGACCTGCTCGGCAGGCGCCAGCAGCTGCGTGCGCGCCTGCAGGCACTGGGTGTGCAGAGTGCCGAGCAGGACCGCAGGCTGCATGTGCTGGATGCTCGTCTGGCCGAGCTCGGGCGCATGCCGGCGGCACGGGCGCAGTCGCACATACCTTGGGACAGAGTGGTGACGGTCGCTCTGTTCCTGCTGCCGGCGATCCTGCTGGCCCTGTTTCTGGCCGTACGTGCACGTAGACGCCGGGATTCCTTGCTGGAAGAGGGTTGATTCGGCGAATATCGCGGGCATCGGACACGGGCCGGCAAGAATCATCGAGGGAGTGGATCATGGGGCGATGGCTGGGGCATGCGGCAGCATTGGCATGGGGCATGGCGCTCGCCATGCCGGCTGGCGCGATCACCGTCAGTGACATGCGCGCCGTGGCGGCTGCCGGTTCGCCGCTCAATGTTGAAATCGAGCTGACTGATCTTTTCGGCATTGCCGAAAAGGACATTGTCGTCACGCCAGCCTCGGCGGATGAACACGCCGGACTGGGCATGGCACGCCCGGCCTGGCTTGATCAGCTGCACTTCAGCGTTGTGCGTGGCGAGCAGGGGCAGGTGCTGGCACGTGCCGCCGGCCCGCAGATGGCTCCCGGCCAGCGCGTCAGCTTCCTGGTCATGATCGCCTGGCCCGGCCATGCCCGCCTGCAGCAGGTCTCCTCTCTGGTGCGCGAGCCCGGCGAGATGCCGGCAGTGTCGGCATCCGAGCCCTTGCGTCTGCCCGAGCCCACGGTCATCCCGGTTCAGCCCGAGGCGGCACCGGCAACTGCCGCGACGACTGTTCCGGCCGTGCCCGGCGCCACTGCTGCCGGCAGCGACAGCACCGTGATCCCGGCCGTGGCTGAAGCCGCGCCGCCCCGGACTCCCTCCGCCGGTGGCACGCTTGAAGTCCAGCCTGGCGATACCCTCAGTGCCCTGGCCGAGTCCTGGGATGCGTCCAACCTCGATCTGGCGCAGCGTCAGCAGATCATTCGCGAGAACAATCCCGGGGCGTTCATCGGTGGCGACATCAATCGTCTCCGCGTGGGTGCCCGCCTCAAGCTGCCCGACCTCGATACCAACCCTGTGTCCTCGCCACGTCAGGCCGCATCCTGGCTCAGCCATGCCGAGCGTGGCGAGTCGGCCAGCCTGTCGCGACCGGCCGTTGTTGCCGCTGAGTCCGCGTCTGCCGCAGAGCGTCCGACGGCGGCTGACAATGAAGTCACGCTGACTCTGGTGGCGCCCGGCAAGGGCGATCAGGGGCGTGCCGCCGGTGCCGATGCGGCCGCCGCGAATGCCGGCGAGGCGCTGGAAACCCGTGAACTGCAGGCCGCCGCCGAACAGGCCCGCAGCCGTCTGCTGGCCGAGCGCAAGGCCCTTAGCGAGAAGCTGCAGGACCTGACGAAGCACACCGGCGAGCAGGATGCCCGGCTCAAGGTGCTGAACGAGCGTCTCGCCGCGTTCGACCGCAATGCGCCCGGCGATATCAAGAAGGACATGACCAAGGCGGCTGCCGACAAGGACTCCGGCATCAGCGCCGAGACCTGGGTCTGGATCGTCTTTGCCGGTCTGATCGCGATGTTCGTGCTGATCCGCATCCGTTCCTCCGAGGAGGTTCCGCTGTTGTCCGACAAGCCGGCCGAGCCGCAGCCGGTCTTCGCGGAGTTCCAGCCGCTGCCGCCGGACCCTGCCCTGGCCTGGCCGGAGGAGCCGGCCGACGAGGAGTACGACTTCCTCACCGACAGCGAGGCCGAAGCTCACCAGACCCGTCTTGATCTGGCCCAGGCCTATATCGAGATGAGGGAAGTGCAGCCTGCGCGCGATCTGCTCGCCATGGTGCAGCAAGGTGGCACATCGGAGCAGCGCCAGCGCGCCAGCCAGATGCTGCAGTCGCTGGCCTGATCCGGTTTGTCAGCAGGGGAGCAGCAGGTGTCCGAGTCGCGGCGTTATGCCATCGGTGTCGAATATGACGGCCGTGCCTTTCGTGGCTGGCAGACGCAGCAGGAGGGGGTGCCCAGCGTTCAGCTGACGCTGGAGCAGGCCATCGCCAAGGTCGCCAATCATCCGGTCGTGGTGCATGCCGCCGGGCGCACCGATGCCGGCGTGCATGGCTCCGGCATGATTGCCCACTTCGACAGCCCGTCACCGCGCAGCGAGCGCAGCTGGCTCATGGGCGTCAACACGCTGCTGCCGGAAAGCATTGCCCTGCGCTGGATACGGCCGGTCGATGACGGCTTCCATGCCCGCTTCAAGGCCATCGCCCGGCGTTATCACTACATCATCTACAACCATCCGCGGCGCTCCAGCCTGCTCGCCGGCCGCGCCACCTGGCATTACCACCCGCTCGAGCTGGCACCCATGCAGGAAGCGGCGCAGGCGCTGGTCGGCGTGCATGATTTCAGCGCCTTCCGCGCGGTCGCCTGCCAGTCCAACCGCCCGGTGCGCGATGTCCACTTTCTTCATATCGAGCAGCGTGGCCCGCTGATCCGGCTCGATATCCAGGCCGACGGCTTTCTGCATCACATGGTGCGCAACATCGCCGGTGTGCTGATGGCCATAGGGCAGGGCAAGGCCGAGCCGGGCTGGGCTGCCGAAGTACTGGTCAGCCGTGACCGCACGCTGGGTGGCGTGACGGCATCGCCGGATGGTCTCTATTTCGTCAATGCGCTTTATCCGCCGCAGTTCGAGTTGCCGCGCGAGCCGGTGACGGGACCGCTCTGGATGGCCGGTTGGCCGTTGTCGGACAAATAGATCAGACAAATAGCATCGCCACCCATTGGCTTCGTGCCGTGAACCGGGTTTACTTCGTTACATTGTGTAAGTTTTCAAGCAGGGAGAAGGAGTCATGAAGCGTAGTTCACGACAATCCATGGTGTTTGCCCTCGCACTGGCCTTGTCCGGCCCGGCGGCAGCCATTGGTGTCAACAACATGGTGGCGTGGTCGGCACCCGATCAGCCTTTGCGCATGGACATCGAGCTGATGGATCTGGGCGCCGCCCGTGCCTCCGATGTGACCCTGCGCATGGCATCCGACAGCGAGTACAGGCGTCTTGGCCTGACGCGTCCGGACTGGGCTGACAGCGTCAGCTTCCGTGTCCTCGCCACGTCCGATCAGCGCGTCGTTGTCCGTGCCAGCAGCAGCAAGCCGATCAGCGGCGATGCCGTCAGCTTCCTGGTCGAGATCCAGGCGCTGGGTCAGGGCAGCCTGCAGCAGGTCGGTTCGCGCCTGTCCGATTCCGCCGCGCCGCTGGCGCCGCCGTCGGCAGCTGCCGTCGAGCGTCCGCACGGCTCCATGTCGTCCGCTTCCGCCTTCGCGGATCGTCCGCGTCCGGTCAAGCCGCGTGTGCACAAGCCCAAGCCCAAGGCTGTCGTCGCTGCTCCTGCTGCCGAGGCCGCACCGGCTCCGGCACCTGTCGCAGCAGCCCCGGCACCCGCTCCGGTAGCGGCAGCCCCTGCTCCGGCAGCAGCCCCGGCTCCGGCCGCCGCACCGGCGCCCGCTGCAGCATCTGCCGCTCCTGCAGCGGCTGCCGCAGCAGCTCCGGCCGCGACCACTGAAGCCGCTCCGGCTGCCGATGCCGCTGTCGCCGCCGATGGTCAGGCACCTGCCGATGCTTCGATGGAGGCCGCTCCGGCCGCCGACGCGGCAGCGACCGATGCCACGGCAACCGATGCCGGCGCCACGGCCAGCGCCGAACCTGAGGCCGCCGCACCGGCTGATGCCAGTGCCGGTTCGAGCTCGCTCGAGGGTCCGTCGGGCTCGATGGAGGCTCTCATGCTGGCCGGCATCGGCCTCATGATGGGTGGCGCCTTCCTGGTCGACTTCCTGAAGAACCGCAAGAAGTGATCGCCATGACGGCAGGCGAGGGCAACGACGCCTCGCCTGCCGTCATCACTGGCGCAACGTCATCTTCTCCAGCCTGACGCCGCGACCAGCCTTTGCTACACTCCAATGCTTCAGATCCCCGGACCTTTTCGTTTTGTCCACTACCGCGTCGGCGCGCGTGCGCGTCAAAATCTGTGGCATCACTCGCCTTGAAGATGCGCTGGCAGCCATCGAGGCAGGTGCCGACGCGCTCGGTTTCGTTTTCTACGCAGCCAGCCCGCGTGTGGTCAGCCCGGCCCAGGCCGCTGCCATCCTGGCGCAGCTGCCGCCGTTCGTGACCAGTGTCGGCCTTTTTGTCGATGCTTCCGAGGCCGAGCTGCGCGACACGCTCGCGCAGGTGCCGCTGGATCTGCTGCAATTTCACGGCAATGAAAGCAATGCAGACTGCGCCCGCTTCGGCCGGCCCTGGATCAAGGCCCTGCGCGTGCAGCCGGGGCAGGATCTGGCCGCGGTCATGGCGGAGCACCCCGATGCCCGCGGCATCCTGCTCGATGCCTGGCATCCCGAGCTGCCGGGTGGCACCGGACTGCAGTTCGACTGGAATCTCGTCCCGGCCGACAGCCGTCGCCCGCTGATCCTGGCGGGCGGCCTGACGCCGGACAATGTGGCCGAGGCCATCCGCCAGACCCGCCCGTATGCGGTGGATGTCAGCGGAGGCGTCGAGTACGCCAAGGGCGTCAAGGACGCCGCCAAAATACACGCCTTCATGGCAGGAGTACGTTCCGCATGACTCAAACATCCCGGCAGCGGGAACACCAGAACATCGATTACACGCAGTTCCCCGATGACCACGGCCGCTTCGGCCGTCACGGCGGGCGCTTCGTCTCGGAAACCCTGATGTGCGCGCTGGAAGAGCTGGAAAGCCTCTATGCCCGCCTCAAGGACGATCCGGACTTCCTCGCCGAGTTCGACCGTGACCTCGCCAACTACGTCGGCCGGCCGTCGCCGCTCTATCATGCCGAGCGCTGGAGCCGCGAGCTCGGCGGCGCGCAGATCTATCTCAAGCGCGAAGACCTGAATCACACTGGCGCGCACAAGGTCAACAACACCATCGGCCAGGCCCTGCTCGCCAAGCATTCGGGCAAGACCCGCGTCATCGCCGAGACCGGCGCCGGCCAGCATGGCGTGGCGACGGCGACCATCGCCGCCCGTCTCGGCATGGAGTGCGTGGTCTACATGGGTGCCGAGGACGTCAAGCGCCAGGCTCCCAACGTCTATCGCATGAAGCTGCTGGGTGCCACCGTGGTGCCGGTGACCTCGGGCTCGAAGACGCTCAAGGACGCCATGAACGAAGCCATGCGCGACTGGGTCACCAACGTCGACAACACCTTCTACATCATCGGCACGGTGGCGGGTCCGCACCCGTACCCCATGCTGGTGCGCGACTTCCAGAGCATCATCGGCCGCGAAGCCCGTGCCCAGTGCCTGACCCAGACCGGCAGGCTGCCGGATGCCCTGGTCGCTTGCGTTGGTGGCGGCTCCAATGCCATCGGTCTGTTCCATCCCTTCCTCACTGATGAGTCGGTCGCCATGTATGGCGTCGAGGCCGCCGGTCACGGCATCGCCGCAGGGGCAGGGCAGCATTCGGCGCCGCTCAATGCCGGCCGCATTGGCGTGCTGCACGGCAACCGCACCTATCTGATGAGCGATGACAACGGCCAGATCATCGAGACGCATTCGGTTTCCGCCGGTCTCGACTACCCCGGCGTCGGCCCCGAGCACAGCTGGCTCAAGGACATCGGTCGCGTCAACTATGTCGCCATCAACGACAGCGAGGCGCTGGCCGGCTTCCATACGCTGACCCGCACCGAGGGCATCATCCCGGCGCTGGAATCCAGCCACGCCATCGCCTACACGCAGAAGCTGGCGCCGACCATGCGCAAGGACCAGATCATCATCTGCAACCTGTCCGGCCGTGGCGACAAGGACCTGATGACGGTCGCCAGCATCGAAAACATCGAGGTATGAGTCTGTGAGCCGTCTGTCCGCCCATTTCCAGTCCCTCAAGGCCCGCGGCCGCAAGGCCCTGATTCCCTACATCGTGGCTGGCGATCCCGAGCCGGGCGTCACGGTCAAGGCGCTGCATGCGCTGGTCGAGGCCGGTGCCGATGTCATCGAGCTCGGTGTGCCGTTCTCCGATCCCATGGCCGACGGCCCGACCATCACGCTCGGTCACGAACGTGCGCTCAAGCACAACGTCAGCCTGCATGACGTGCTGGCCATGGTCAGCGAGTTCCGTCAGCGCGACGACCTGACGCCTGTGGTGCTCATGGGTTACCTCAACCCCATCGAGATCACCGGCTATGCCGCCTTCGCCGATGCCGCCGCTGCTGCCGGTGTCGATGGTGTGCTCACCGTCGATCTGCCGCCGGAAGAAGCCGACGAGCTGTCGGCCGAGTTCCGTCGTGTCGGCCTCGACCCCATCTTCCTGCTGGCGCCGACCACCACCATGGCGCGTGCCGCCCGCATAACCGCTGCTGCCAGCGGCTATGTCTACTATGTCTCGCTGAAGGGTGTGACCGGTGCCGCCACGCTCGATGTCGATGCTGTCGAGCGCCGTATCGCCGAATTGCGCACGGTCACGCAATTGCCCATCGGCGTGGGTTTTGGTATCAAGGACGCAGCTTCCGCCGCTGCCGTGGCACGTTGCGCGGATGGTGTCGTGGTCGGGTCGGTTCTGGTACAGTGCGCCGGTGACCGATCGGTCACGCCCGAAACCATCCCGGCTGCCCTGGCAGCGATTCTTGCTCCCATGAGGGCAGCGATAGATCAGGCCTGAGGGCCGCGACACCGGCCACAAGCACGGTGTCACATGGAGTTGCAGACATGAGTTCAAACTGGCTGGAGCGTATCCTGCCCAATGTCGGTGAAAGCACGGCTGAACGTCGTGCTTCCGTGCCCGAAGGGCTGTGGCGCAAATGCCCCAAATGCGAATCGGTGCTGTACCAGGCCGAGGTCGAGCGTAATCAGCACGTCTGCCCGAAGTGCCAGCATCACCTGCGCATAGGCGCGCGTCAGCGCATCGAGCTGACGCTGGATCCGGAAGGGCGCGAAGAGCTGGCTGCCGACCTCACGCCGGTCGACATCCTGCGTTTCAAGGACTCCAAGCGTTATGCCGACCGCCTGGCAGCCGCCCAGGCTGATACCGGCGAGAAGGATGCGCTGGTGGTCATCAAGGGCACGCTCAACGGCCTCGGTGTCGTGGTGGCGGCCTTCGAGTTCGATTTCATGGGTGGCTCCATGGGCTCCGTGGTCGGTGGCCGTTTTGTCGCCGCCGCCGAATACTGCCTGATCAACCGTCTGCCGCTGATCTGCTTCGCCGCCTCCGGTGGTGCCCGCATGCAGGAGGCGCTGTTCTCGCTGATGCAGATGGCGCGCACTTCGGCGGCCCTCGAACGCATGAAGCAGGCCGGCGTGCCCTTCGTGTCGGTGCTGACCGACCCGGTCTATGGTGGCGTCTCGGCCAGTCTGGCCATGCTCGGCGACATCAATGCCGCCGAGCCCAACGCCCTGATCGGCTTCGCCGGTCCGCGCGTGATCGAGCAGACCGTGCGCCAGAAACTGCCGGAAGGTTTCCAGCGTTCCGAGTTCCTGCTCGAGCATGGTGCCGTGGATATCATCATTCACCGTCACGAAATGCGCGATACGCTCTTCCGTCTGCTGGCAAAGTTCGTAAACTTCCCGGTCTGACGACTCCTCTCCGTGGCCCGGCTCCCGTTGCATGACGGGGCCGGGCCCGGTGCTTTCCGGAAGATGCCCCGCGCAATGACTTTCCCCACGCTGGATGCCTGGCTGCAGGCGCTCGAACAGCGCCATCCCTCCGCCATCGATCTCGGCCTCGAGCGCGTCGGCCAGGTCGCCGATCGCCTCGCGGCACGCCGTTTCGCGGTGCCGGTGATCACTGTGGCGGGCACCAACGGCAAGGGCTCGACGGTGGCCACGCTGGTCGCCATCGCGCGCGCTGCCGGCTGGCGTGTGGCCAGCTATACCTCGCCGCATCTCATCCGTTTCAACGAGCGCATCTGCCTCGATGGCGAGCCCGTGGCCGACGCCGATCTGGTGCGCGCGCTGGATGCCGTCGAGGCCGCGCGCGGCGACGTTTCGCTGACCTATTTCGAGCACACCACGCTGGCGGCCTTCTGGTGGTTTCAGCGCCAGCAGCCTGATCTGGTGGTGCTGGAGGTCGGTCTCGGCGGTCGTCTCGATGCCGTCAATCTGGTCGATGCCGATGTCGCCGTCATCACCAGTGTCGATCTCGATCATCAGGACTGGCTCGGTGACACCCGCGCGCAGATCGCCCGCGAGAAGGCCGGCATCATGCGTGCCGGGCGGCCGGTGGTGCTGGGCGAGCGCGAGCCGCAGCCGGTATTGCTGGAGCTGGCGGCCGCGCTGGCGGCGCCGGCGGCCATCAAGGGACATGATTACGATTTCACGGTCGGCACTGACGGCTGGAGCTGGCAGGGGGCCGCTTTCGGTCGCCTCGATGCCTTGCCGCTGCCCGGGCTGGCCTGCGAGAACGCCGCCACCGCGCTGGCGGCCTTGCAGGCGCTGGCCGGGGTCAGCGCCTTGCGGGTCGATGCCACGGCGATTCGTGCCGGGCTGCCGCTGGCGGCCGTCAGCGGACGCGCCCAGCGCATCGCCACGGCACCGGATATCTGGCTGGATGTAGGCCACAACCCCCATGGTGTGCGTTTTCTCTGGCAGCATCTGCCGCCGGCGACAGCAGGGCAGGAGACGCATGCCGTCTTCGCCATGCTGCGCGACAAGGATATCGATGGTGTCATTGCCGCCTCGGCGGCGCAGGTCACGCATTGGTGGCCGGCCGGTCTTGATGTGGCGCGTGGCTGCAGCCTGGCCGAACTGGTCGCGAAGCTGCGTGCGCAGGGTCTGCAGCCGGCCGGCGAGCACGAAAGCGTGACGGCGGCATTGGCGGCGGCTCGCCAGCAGGCGAGGGCAGACGATAGAATCGTCGTCTTCGGTTCTTTCCATACAGTGGCAGCCATTCTGGCATCGGGTGATTGAGGCATGGATATCGCAGTCAAGCAGCGCATTCTCGGTGGTGTGGTCCTGGTGGCCGGCGCCATCCTGTTCCTCCCGATGTTGCTCGAAGGGGCCGGTGTCCGCGCCCTGCAGCCGCCGACTCCGCCGGCACCTCCGGTGACGCCGACCACGGCCCAGCTGGCGCCTGCCTTGCAGACCGAGGCCAAGACTCTGGAGCAGGGCATCAGTGCCAGCCACGGCGAGCCGACGTTCTACCCGGTGCAGCCGGCGCAGGTGAGCGATAACGCGCCGACCCAGGCGGTCGAGGAACAGTTCCGCATGGTCGATGCCGGCAAGGTCAAGGCACCGGCGGCTGCGGCACCGGCAGTTGTCGAGCCGGCTCCCGATGCCGCAGCAGCCTCTGCCGAGGCGGCTGCCAGCAAGGCGGCAGCGGACAAGCATGCGGCACAGATCAAGGCCGAGCAGGAGCGTCTGGACGAGGCGACTCGCCAGGCTGCCCAGGCCAGGACCGCTGCCGAAAAGAAGGCGGCGGAGCAGAAGCTGGCCGAGCAGCAGAAGCTGCTGGCTGACAAGAAGGCCGCCGAGGCCAAACGTCTGGCCGAGGAAAAGGCCAGGGCCGAGAAGCTGGCCCAGGCCAAGGCTGTGAAGGAAAAGGCTGACAAGGAGCTGGCCGCCAAGGCTGCTGCCGACAAGAAGGCTCAGGCTGCGGCCGCCGACAAGACAGCCGCCAAAACGGCTGAAAAGCCGGCTGACAAGGCAGCAGACAAGCCCGCCGAGAAGGCGGCCGAGAGCAAGCCTGCGGCAGCGCAGGCTGCTGATCCGGCGCTGCCGCAGGCCTGGGTCGTGCAGGTTGCCAGCCTGAGCGCCAAGGACAAGGCCCAGGCGCTGGTCGACAAGCTGCGTGCCAAGGGTTTCCGCGCGGCTCTCGGTGGTCACGATGGCGCCTGGCGCGTCAGCATCGGCCCGGAGCTCGACAAGTCCGTGGCCGAGTCGGTGAAGTCGCGTGTCGCCTCCGACCCGGCGCTCAAGCTTTCCGGCTGGATCCAGGCTTATCGCCCCTGATCCGTGCCGGATCGCCCATGACGCGGGCGGCGTCTCTTGCTATCATGCGCACCCTTGGTGAATGACCCGCCATTCGTCGGGTGATTGTTGTCGAGCCTTATGCATCCAGCAGATCTGGTGATCCTGGCAGCCCTGGCGCTGTCACTGATTTTCGGCTTCATGCGCGGTCTCGTGCGTGAAGCGTTTTCCCTTGCCGGCTGGATACTCGCCATCCTGGTCGCGCGCTGGTTCAACGAACCGGTGGCGGCATGGCTGGCGCACTGGGTGGGCACCCCCTCGGTGCGCCTGGTGATGTCCTACGGCACCCTGTTCTTCGGTACCTTGCTGGCCTGCAGCCTGCTCGCGCAGGCGTTGAGCATGGCGGTGCGCGCCGGCGGCCTGAGCCTGTCCGATCGCGTCCTCGGCGGCGTCTTCGGTGTCGTGCGCGGCTGTGTGCTGGTGCTGATCGCGCTCATGCTCATGGCGCCCTTCGTGAAGAAGGACAGCTGGTTCCACGAGGCCACGCTGCCGAAACTGTTCCTGGAATATGAGTCCCTGGTCCGCAGTCTGCAGGACGAGGCATTGCACCTTGTACGTTCACCCAAGCCGGGGTCTGCGAAGACACCGGATCAGCAACCCTGAGAGGTCATCATGTGCGGAATCGTAGCCATTGCAGGCAAGGCCCCGGTCAACCAGGCGCTCTATGACGCTCTCACGGTGCTGCAGCATCGCGGCCAGGATGCTGCCGGCATAGTCACCGGCGACCAGGGACGTCTGTTCCTGCGCAAGGACAACGGCATGGTGCGCGATGTCTTCCATACCCGCCACATGCTGCGTCTGGCCGGCAACTTCGGCATCGGCCACGTGCGCTATCCGACCGCGGGCTCGTCGAGCTCGGCCGAGGCCCAGCCGTTCTACGTGAACTCGCCCTACGGCATCACGCTGGCGCACAACGGCAACCTGACCAATGCCCAGAAGCTGGCCCAGGACATCTTCCGCACCGATCTGCGTCACGTGAACACCGACTCCGATTCGGAAGTGCTGCTCAACATCCTCGCGCACGAGCTGCAGGCGCGTGGTCAGATCGTGCCGACCGTGGACGACGTCTTCGCCGCCGTCAGCGGCGTGCACAAGCGCTGCAAGGGCGCCTATGCCGTGGTCGCCATGATCACCGGCTACGGCATCGTCGGCTTCCGCGATCCGCACGGCATCCGCCCGATCATCTTCGGCGAGCGTGACACGCCGGATGGCCGCGAATACATCGTGGCCTCGGAGTCGGTCGCCATCACCTCGCTGGGCTTCCGCATCGTGCGTGACCTGGCGCCGGGCGAGGCCGTGTTCATCAGCGCCGCCGGCCAGCTGCACACGCGTCAATGCGCCGAGAGCCCGAGCTACACGCCCTGCATCTTCGAGTACGTCTACTTCGCTCGTCCCGATTCCATCATCGACAACATCTCGGTCTACAAGGCCCGCCTGCGCATGGGCGAGAAGCTGGCGGCGACCATCACCCGCGATTACCCCGACCTGCAGATCGATGTCGTCATGCCGATTCCGGACACCAGCCGCACCGCCGCGCTGGAGCTGGCCAACCAGCTCAACGTCAAGTATCGCGAAGGCTTCATGAAGAACCGCTACATCGGCCGTACCTTCATCATGCCGGGCCAGGGCCAGCGCAAGAAGTCGGTGCGCCAGAAGCTCAACCCGATCGAGCTGGAGTTCGCCGGCAAGAACGTCATGCTGGTCGATGACTCCATCGTGCGTGGCACGACCTGCCGCGAGATCATCCAGATGGCGCGCGATGCCGGCGCCAACAAGGTCTATTTCGCCTCGGCGGCGCCGGCGGTGAAGTTCCCGAACGTCTACGGCATCGACATGCCGGCGAAGAGCGAGCTGATCGCCCACGGCCGTACCGACCAGGAAGTCTGCGAGCTGATCGGCGCTGATGCGCTGATCTACCAGAAGCTCGATGACCTGATCGCCGCCGCCCGCGAAGGCAATCCGGACATCCAGGCATTTGATTGCTCGGTGTTCAACGGCGAATATGTCACTGGCGACATCGACGACAAGTATCTCGAAGCGCTGCAGGCTTCGCGCAACGATTCCGCGAAGAAGCAGAAGGAACATGGCTCCACCATCGTGGACCTGTCCAACGGCTGAACATGCTGCCCGGCGATTGCTGCGCCGGGCCCCCGGACGGTATGAGGACGTGACATGAGCGACGGACGGCAGACTTCTGACCAGGGTCTGGACCAGATCATCGGTGACGAGGCATTCGACATCACCGGCTTCGATACCCTGGCGGTTCGCGCCGGCCATCACCGCACGGCCGAGGGCGAGCACTCCGAGGCCATGTTCCTGACCTCGTCGTTCGTCTTCAAGTCCGCTGCCGAGGCTGCCGCGCGCTTTGGCGGCAGCGAGCCGGGCAACATCTATTCGCGCTTCACCAATCCGACCGTGCGTGTCTTCGAGGAGCGCCTGGCGGCTCTCGAAGGCGGCGAACGGGCGGTGGCGACCAGCTCCGGCATGGCGGCCATCCTCGCCACCGTGCTCGGTCTGCTCAAGTCCGGTGATGAAGTGGTGGCCTCGCAGAGCCTGTTCGGCACCACCAACGTGCTGTTCGACAAGTACGCGCGCAAGTTCGGTGTCACCACGCGCTTCGTGCCGCTGTCCGACATCGCCGCCTGGGAGGCCGCGATCACGCCGGCCACCAGGCTGTTCTTCGTCGAGACGCCGAGCAATCCGCTGGGCGAGCTGGTCGACATCGCCGCCCTGAGCGCGCTGGCGCATCGTCATGACATTCTCGTCGCCGTCGACAACTGCTTCTGCACGCCGGCGCTGCAACGCCCGCTGGCGCTCGGTGCCGACCTCGTCATCCATTCCGCCACCAAGTACCTGGATGGCCAGGGCCGCTGCCTCGGCGGTGCCGTGGTCGGTCCGAACAAGCTCATGGAAGAGATCTACGGTGTCGTTCGCACCTGCGGTCCGAGCATGAGCCCGTTCAATGCCTGGGTCTTCCTCAAGGGTCTGGAGACCCTGCGTCTGCGCATGGAGGCCCATTCCGCGCAGGCTTTGCAGCTGGCGACCTGGCTGCAGGCGCAGCCTCAGGTGGCGGCAGTGCACTATCCGGGCCTCAAGTCGCACCCGCAGCACGAGCTGGCCACGCGCCAGCAGCGTGGCTACGGCGGCGTGCTCTCGTTCGAGCTCAAGGCCGGCGAGGGCCAGAGCGGTCGCGAGGCGGCCTGGCGCTTCATCGATGCCACCCGGGTCATGTCGATCACCGCCAACCTCGGCGATACCAAGACCACCATCACGCATCCGGGCTCGACCACGCATGGTCGTCTCAGCCCCGAGGCCAAGGCGGCGGCGCGCATCAGCGACGGTCTCATTCGTGTTGCTGTCGGTCTGGAAGACATCGGCGACCTGATCGCCGACTGCCAGCGCGGCCTGGCCGCGCTCTGAGGCCCGCCGCCGGCGCATGACGACAGTCGCCGAGGCAGCCAGCGATGACCGGCAGATCCGCAAGGGCACGCCGGCCTATCGCCACACCAGCCTGGCCATGTTCCTCGGCGGCTTCTCCACGTTCTGGCTGCTGTACTGGCCGCAGCCGCTGCTGCCGCATTTCGCCCGCGACTTTCAGCTGAGCCCGGCGGCCAGCAGTGCCGTGCTTTCCACCGCCATGGCAGCGCTGGCGCTGGCACTGATTCCGGCCAGCTTCCTGGCCGACCGCTACGGTCGCAAGGTGCTGATGCAGCCGGCCATGCTGCTGGCCGCGCTGCTCACCGTGCTGGCCGCGTTCGTCCCCGACTATCAGACCCTGCTGCTCCTGCGCGTGCTCACCGGCATAGCGCTCGCCGGCCTGCCGGCAACGGCCATGGCCTATCTCGGCGAGGAAATCGAACCGCGTGCCCTCGGCAGTGCCATGGGGCTCTACATTGCCGGCACCGCGCTTGGCGGCATGAGCGGCCGTCTCTGCACGGCCTTGCTGGTGGATATCGCCAGCTGGCCCTGGGCGGCGGCTGTGGTCGGCGGCGTCGGTTTGCTGGCCGGTGTCGTGTTCTGCCGGGTGCTGCCGTCGTCACGGCATTTCCGTCAGCGACCGTTGCCGCTCTCGGCGCACGGGCGCCAGGCACTGGGGAGGGCGGTGCTGGGCATAGTCCGCGACCCCGGACTGCCGTGGCTGTTCGCGATAGGTTTCCTGCTGCTGGGCTGCTTCGTCAGCCTCTACAACTACATCGGCTTCCGCCTTGAGCTGCCGCCCTTCGCGCTCGGCAGCAGCGCCACCGGCGGCATCTTTCTGCTCTATCTGCTCGGCACCGTGGCTTCGGCCTGGTCCGGCCGTCTGGCACGTCGTCTCGGCGCGGCTGTCGCGCTGGCCGGCATGCTCGCGCTCATGCTCGCCGGTCTGCTGCTGACCCTGGCGCAGTCCCTGGTCTGGGTAGTGATGGGCATAGCGCTGTTCACCTTCGCCTTCTTCGGCGGGCATGCCATGGCCAGCGCCTGGGTCGGTCAGCGTGGCGGGCAGGCCAGGGCACTGGCCGCCGCACTCTATCTGTCCAGCTATTATCTCGGGGCGAGCACGATCGGCACGCTTTCCGGCGTGTTCTGGGTGCACAGGCACTGGCCTGGCGTGGTCGCTGCCCTGGCTCTGGCCCTGATCGCGGCGCTGCTCGCGGTCTGGCGGCTGTTCCGCCTGCCGGCGCCACGGCAGCTGCCGGCGGGCATCAGTCCATCAGTGTGAAGCCGACCTTCAGGGTGACTTGCCAGTGTGCCACCTGGCCATTGTCGATGCCGCCGCGCACTTCCGTGATATGGAACCACTTGAGCTGCTTCAGGCTTTTCGAGGCCCGCGCGATGGCATTGCGCACGGCGTCGTCGACGCCGACTTCGGAACTGCCCGTGAGTTCCACGGTCTTGTAGACATGGTCGCTCATGATGGGGTTCTCCCTGTGGCGGTCATCGGGATAGGCGATCGCCACAGACATCTTGAACCCGGCTGCGGGTGATCGTGCCGATTTGCCGACCGGCGGCAGATTGGCGGCGACCATGGTCGCCGACGTCAGAAGCGCAGCATCACCCCCAGACACCAGCGGTTGTCACCCGCACATCCACGCTCTGGTGCCTGTTGTCAGGGGGCAGGCTGCTCCCGTGAGGTGCTCGTGTCAAAGCGGATGTTCGCCGTCCAGACCTTGCCAGTGAGCGGATTGGTGACATTGGAGAGGCCTTCGTATCGCAACAGGCGCCGCGTGTTGAGGCCGTAGACCAGGGTGAGGGGGGAGGCCAGCCAGCGCAGCAGTGATGCCGGCTCCACGCGCAGGCGAATGGCGGGTTCTCCTGCCAGTTGCAATCGTCCTGCCGGGATGATGCGGAAGCTGTACTGGGCCTGCCGGGCCACGACAATGAATTGCATCTGCACCGTCCTGCCCTGCATCAGCACCGGGATATGGTCGGCAACATAGGCATTGAAGCCGGCATCGGCGACCTGATCCTGTGTGCGCGGCAACCGGACCCGGCTGGTCTTGCCATGATACTGACTGCTCACGCTGATCGCGTTGGCATCGACCTGGGTGATGCGGTCTTCGCTACCCGTTTCCGGCTGTGTGAAACGCATGACCGGCACATAGGGATCCTGACTGAAGTCCAGAACCTTTTCCCCCAGCAGGCGGCCGTCCGCCGCTATATAGCGGATGCTGCCGCCCAGCCAGCGCGCCCCGTCGTAGCGTTGTTCATGCACTTCACGATAGATGAGCTGGCCGCTGTGCAGGTCCGTGGCTTCGCCGGTGAAGGTCCGAATGGTTGCGGCGCTGACCGGCAGCGACAAGGCAGACAGGATCATGAAGACGGACAGGCAGCGCATTCGGGCACCTTTGTGGTTGGTGTATTTCACGTATTTTTCACAGTGACACTGACAAGGTGAAAAAAACATCAAGTCGGGCGCCATCATGTGGGTATTCCAGAAAA
This sequence comes from Perlucidibaca sp., assembly GCA_023265995.1. GTDB lineage: Bacteria > Pseudomonadota > Gammaproteobacteria > Pseudomonadales > Moraxellaceae > Perlucidibaca. The sequence continues at coordinate 128,316 of JAHFSA010000002.1, read as the reverse complement.
TGCGCGGGTCCTTCCTGTCTGGGGTCATGGTCGTGTGGGCCTTGCTGAGCACGACCGGCTGCAGTCTTGGGCCGACCTCCTATACAGCGCTCTACGAGGTACAGGTGAGTGCCGTGCAGGGTGTCACGCCCGCTCCGGAGGCTGCCGAGGCTCTGGCGCATGATTTCATCGATACCTTCGGCCGCATGGGCAGTAAAGACTTTCTGCCAGCGCTGGATGGGCTGTTCGCGGATGGAGATATCTATGTCAACGATACCTTGTCGGTGTACCGTGACTACACGCCATTGCGTGCTCATCTGGCTGGCATCAACCAGTCCGTGCATGCTGCACGGGTCTCCCTGGTGAATTACTGGATAGAGGGTGATAGTGTCTTTGTGCACTGGCGCATGAGCTACACGCTGGCGGTGCTGGGTGTTCGCAGCGATTTGACGTCGCACGGCATTTCACAATTGAAGATGAATCAGGCCGGTCGCATCATCTTTCAGCAGGACTACTGGGATGGCAATAACGGCCTTTACCGGCAGCTCCCTGTAGTGGGCTGGTTCTATCGCCTGATCCTGCCGGTACAGGGCTTGTGAGCGGGGGTATCAAGATGCAGATGACACCCAGTCTGGTTCTGCTGGTGGAGGATCACCATGATCTTGCCGAGACTGTCGGCGAGTTTCTGGCGTTGCACCAGATCACGGTTGATTTCGCCCACAACTGCCAGTCCGCCATCACGCTGCTACAGCAGAATCCGTATCACTGCGTGGTGCTCGACATCAACCTGCCGGATGGCACGGGCTATGAAGTCTGTCACTACCTGCGCGAAACCCTGGGCTTGAGCCTGCCGGTCATCATGCTCACCGCGCGCGATACGCTGGGAGACAAGTTGCAGGGCTTCGATGCCGGCGCCGATGATTATCTGATCAAGCCTTTCGAACTGAAAGAGCTGGTGGCGCGCATTACAGCCCAGATCAAGCGGGTGCGTGGGCTGGTCGGTCATGTGCAGCTCAGCGTCGGGGATCTCGAGCTGCGCCCCCGCACCAATCAGGTCATGCTCGCCGGCCGGGAGATCGAGCTGCCGCCAATACAGTTTCGCCTGCTGGCGCTGCTCATGCGGCATGCGCCCGAGGTCGTCAGCCGCCAGTGCATGGAGATGGAGTTGTGGGGAGACGAGGCTCCGGACAGCGATGCCCTGCGCAGTCATCTCTACAGCCTGCGCAAGCTGATCGACAAGCCGTTCGGCCGCAAGCTGATACACACGCTACCCGGCGTGGGCGTCAAGCTTGAGGCAGCCGGATGATGCGGCCGTTTCAGATCTCACCGGCGGTATAGATTACTACGGCCAGGCCGTCGTTGCCGTTCAGGATCATCGCGTGCTGGTTCAGGTTGGCCTTGTTCATCAGCTCTATCTGCCACCCGGTCATGCTGCACAACCGCTTCACCAGCTTCAGTCCGATGCCGAAGCCTTGATGCGAGACATGGCCGCTGCCATCGTCACGCAGCAGGGCCGCGCGAGCTGACTCGCTGAGCCCGATACCGTCATCGGCGATGACGATGCGCGCGGCCTCAACGAGTATGGAGACATGCCGGCCCTGCGAGTAGTTCAGGGAATTCCGGATCAGATTGCTGAAGATCATGGAGACCAGGGTGGGGTTGGCGCTGATGATGTGGTTTCCATGCAGCACCCTGATGTCGAAGGTCATGGAGCGCTGTGCGAACAGCTCGGTCAGGTCCGCGCAGGTCTGCTGCATCGCGCTGGCCAGATCCACTTCGATCAGTGGCAGGGGAGTGCTTCCCTGCCGGGCTATGGTCAGCAGCGTTTCCATCAGCAGTTGCATGCCCTGGCTGACATTGCGCAGACGCTCCAGCGTCGCCTCCTCGGGGTGTTTCAGCGTGAGCAGCTCCAGCCCTCCCTTGATCACCGACAGCGGTGTGCGCAGCTCGTGGCTGACCTCGGCGGTGAATTGCTGTTCACGCTCAATGAACTCGATCAGCGTCTGGTGGTAGATCTGCAGGGCTTTCTTCAGCTCGGCGGCTTCGAGGTTGCCGCGGGTATTGATCTGCGCGAAGGGTTGCCGGTTCAGCTTGGGCTCTGACAGGTCGATATCGAGCAGGGTCTGCGCCAGCTGTACCACGGGTGAGAAATGCCGGTGAGCGCGCCGGTTGATCAGCCAGAGAATGCTGTAAAGCATGACCAGGCTGGCCATCAGCGGCGCCAGACCGAACAGCCAGACCAGCCGGTTGACGTTGCTCTCGCCAAAGATAAGCAGCAGTTTGTAACCGTCATGTTCGTCATAGATCGTGACCCTGTCCTTGCCGTCTATGAACAGGCGATGCACGCCTTTGGCCAGCGCCAGGCCGCTCAGATTGGCAGGTGGTTTCATGCGCCACCGATAGCCGTAGAGGTTCTTGGTGTCGGGCAGGGTGGCTTCGGGATCCTTGTGGTATCTCTGCCAGTAGTGGGCGGCTTCCTGCTCCATGGCGGTCTTGATCAGCAGGTCCTTGACGATGAGTCCGCTGAAGCTCAGGCCGAGTATGACGGCGAAGGCGATGAGACCTATCTGCAGCCAGTAGAAGCGGTTGAAAAGCATCGATAACGGCTGGCGCTTGGTCGCTGCGGAGGGCGCCATGGACAACTGCTGCAGATGCTTCTTCATGGGAGCTCACCTGGCCATCATGACGGCCGCTTGCTGAAACGGTAGTGCGCGATCAGCCACTCCCGACCCTGGTCATGGCCAAAAAGCTCGGCGCAGGCCATGAAGAACAGACGCCAGCGCTGCCACCAGATGCCGGCTGCGTCGCCGTAAATGGACTGGAACACGGGCAGCAGGCTGGTGCGGTGGGCATCCATGTTGGTCAGCCAGGCATTGGCGGTCTTTTCGTAGTGCTGCCCCGACCACTGCCAGGTCTCCTCCAGTCGCAGGTCATCCTGGAAATGACTGAAGGTGCTGAGGGCGGGCATCAGGCCGCCGGTAAAGAAATGGGCGGACATCCAGTCGTCCTCACCATTGATCTCGAAAGCGTAATGCTGAAAACGATGGCAGAAGACGTGGCACCAGAGCAAGCCGTCATCACGCAGCCAGCTTGCGATCATGCCGAATAGCGCCTGGTAGTTGCGGACATGCTCAAACATCTCGACCGACACGACACGGTCGAAGCAGCCCTGCTCGAATTTCAGATGGTTGACGTCCTCGGTGAGCACTGTCAGGTTGCCAAGACCGCGTGCCTCGGCCTGGGCCATGATGTGCATGCGCTGTGTGCGGGAGTTGGATACCGCCGTGATCCGTGCCTGAGGGAAGCGCTCTGCCATCCATAAAGTGAGCGAACCCCAGCCGCAACCCAGCTCGAGTATGTCGAGTCCGTCACGCAGCTGCGCCCGCTCGGCATAGCAGGCCAGACTGTACTCCTCGGCCTCCGCCAGGCTGGCATCGGCGCGAAAGAAGCTGCCGCTGTACTTGAGTCTGGGGCCCAGCACGGTCTGGAAAAACGAGGTTGGCAGCTCGTAGTGCTGCTTATTGGCCTTGTCGGTGGCTATGGCCAGCGGGCTGTCCCTGAGCGCATCCAGCAGGCGCTGGTAGCTTGCGCCGGCCAGCTCGACATCATGCACAGACTCTTCCTGCAGGCGCTTCCGGCAGAGATGGCGTATGCCGAGGCGGGCGAGGCCATCGGGCATCCAATGGCTTTCGGCGAGCCTGAGGGCGAAAGAGGAGGTCATGGACGGGGTCTCCGGGGAAAGAAAATAGGGGTCTCCCGCTGGTAGCGACGATAGTCTTCTCCGCGACTCTGCAGGGCTTGTTGTTCGGTGAATGGAATTCCCGTGATGTAGCGCAGAAACAGATACATCAGGGCGGGATAGAGCCACAGCACATGCAGCCCGGCACTCATGCCGATCAGTGGATAGGCCAGCCAGTGCAGCCACTCGAAAAAATAGTTGGGGTGGCGCGACCAGGCCCAGAGGCCGGTGCGCAGTGTCCGGCCGCGATTTTCCGGTTCGCCACGAAAGCGTGCCAACTGGCGGTCGGCCAGCGACTCACCGATCCAGGCGATCAGCATGAGCAGGCCGGCCAGTGTCAGCCAGACAAAATGATGGTCACTCCAGTCCACGGTCGGGACTCGTGTCAGCAGCCACGCAGGCAGGCTGAAGAGCAGTGCCAGGCCAGCCTGGAACAGGAAGAAGAGCAGGAATACACGGCCGGCCCAGGCACCGCTGGCGCGCCGCATCTGCGCGTAGCGGCCGTCTTCGCGAGACTCGCTGAAATAGCGCAGCAGCAGATGGCTGCCCAGACGGGCGAACCATAGCCCGCTGGCGATGGCGATGAACAGGCGGGTTGCCGGATCACCTCCCATGTGGTGCCAGGCGACATACAGGCTGGACAGCATGATGGCCAGGCTCCAGCCTGCATCGACGATGCCGGCGCGATGCGTCCGCTGTGCGATCACGTAGCAAACCAGCATGATCAGCAGATCCATGCAGGCCAGCGCAGACAGGGTTGCCATGATGCCTTCTCCTGCGCTCAGGCCGGGCGCGCCGGCATGCTGGCCTCGAAGAGCAGGTGTACATCACTGATCACACCTTCCATGAAGCCGCCCTCGCAGTAGCAGAGATAGAAGTCCCACATGCGCACGAAACGCTGGTCGAAACCGAGGCGGGCCACATCCGGGAGCGCGGCCAGGAAGCGGCGGCGCCACTCCCGCAGGGTCAGGGCATAGCTCTGGCCTATGTCCTGCAGATGCATGAGCTTGAGTCCCTGGCTGGCGGCACTGGTGATCATCAGGCTGTTGCAGGGGATGAAACTGCCCGGAAAGATGTAGCGCTTGATGAAATCGACATCGCGGATGGCATGTGCGTAGCGCGTGTCCTCGATCGTGATGGCCTGGATCAGTCCGAGGCCGCCGGGTTTGAGCAAGTGCCGGCATATCCGGAAGTACTGGTCGAGATACTGATGGCCGACGGCCTCTATCATTTCGATGGAGACCAGCTTGTCGTACTGGCCTTCGAGGTCGCGGTAATCCTGAAGCAAGACTTGAACCCTGTGCTCCAGACCGGCTTCGGCGACGCGTCGGCAGGCCTCTGCATGCTGGGCTTTGGATATGGTTATGGTGGTCACCTTGCAGCCGTAGTGCAGGGCGGCATAGATGGCGAAGCCGCCCCAGCCGCTGCCGATTTCCAGCACGTGATCATGGCTGTTGAGCTTGAGCTTGCCGCAGATCAGTGCAAGCTTGTGGTTCGAGGCATCTTCCAGAGTTTGCCCAGGGTGCTCGAACACCGCGCTGGAATACATCAGGTTCTGATCCAGGAAGAGCTTGAAGAAATCGTTGCTGAGGTCGTAGTGGTCGGCGATGTTGCGCTGGCTGCCGGCCTTGTCGTTCCGGCGGCCGGCGTACCAGAGGCGCAGCAGAGCCTGGCTGATGCGGGCGAGCGGATGACGGTCCAGCCGGTCCAGCCGGAGCCGGTTGCGACACAGGATGCGGATCAGCGTGACCAGGTCATCGACATCCCAGTCACCACGAATATAGGACTCGGCGGCACCCAGGCTACCCTGTTGCAGCACCTGCTTGAACAGGTTGTCATTGTGGAGCGTGATGGTGCAGTGCAGCCCGTCTCCGCTGTCGTGAAGCCTACCCAGCTCGGCGTTGACTATGCCGCGCAGGCGGATCATGCCGCCGTCGATATCGCCCAGGTAGCGTGCCCAGCTGGCCGGCATCGCGTTGGCGGCCGCTGCGGTGTGATTGTCGCTGTGCTTGCTGCTGCGCAGTGTTTCGGTCAATGGCGCGTTCATGGTCAGTGTCCTGCCGAGTTGATTTTTCCGGGATGGGTATGGAACGGGATGCGCTTAAGCCAGAGGCGTAGGGCTTGCCAGTAAATGGCCACGACGACCTTCAGGCTTTGCATCGGGTAGCTCAGGGGAAACCAGTTCTGCTGCCGGACCGACATCGGCTCCAGGTGAAAGGTCATCGTCGCGTCGAATACGAGCGCGCCGTTCTGATGCAATTGCATATGAATGACCGACGCGGCTTCAGGGTGGTCGACCGGGAGCGTGAAGCGCCAGTCGTAGTCCAGTGACATCGGCATGAAAGGCGAGACATGGAAACGCTTCTCGAACTGGAAGCGATGAGTCGGTGTCGTCTCCGTTCCGGTGTCGGGCGGGCTGTCGGCGCAGGCGAAGCAATACAGGTGGCGCTCATGCCAGGGTGTGTTGGTGATGTGCGCGGCGATGCAGGCCAGCCCCGAGTGATCGGCCTGGTAGATCCAGTAGAAACTGACCGGGTTGAAGCTCAGGCCCAGATAACGCGGCAAGGTGAGCACATGGACAGGTTGGTCAGGCCCCAGCGTGAGGCCTAGCTGCTGTTGCAGAGCCTCCGCCAGGGCCTGCCGTACGGGGGATTGTGTTGCCATGGGCCTGGCCGGCTGCAGCAGGTCGCGGTCGTGCAGGCTGACCAGGTTGAGCCGGTTGTGGGACCAGAACGGGCTGGGTGCGCAGGCTTGTGCAAGCCGGTCGACATTGGCGAGTACATAGCCCATGTCGTAATCAAGGCTATGGTGCTTGGGCGAATGGCGCCGGTGACGGATATGCGTCTTCGCCAGCATCAGGTCCGGTAGCCTGTTCATGTGCCTGCCCCATGATGGCTGAGGAGGTGTTCGACGACACGATGCGCGCTGTGCGCGCCATCCTCGTGGAAGCCCCAGCCCCAGTAGGCGCCGCAGAAGTAGCTGCGCTGCCGGCCGTTGATCTGCGCCCAGCGTGCCTGGGCTGCGAAGGCGTGGCGGTCGTAGACAGGGTGTTCGTAGTCGCGAGTAACCAGGATCCTGGCCGGATCTATGGTGATGCTGGGATTCAGGGTGGCCAGCACCGGTGTGGCGGTTGGCAGATTCTGCAGGCGGTTCATCCAGTAGGTAAAACTGTAGGCGGGCGCCTGATTGCCGGGACGACGGTCTACGCGTACTTGCCAGCTGGCCCAGTCGGAACGGATGGCTGGCATCACTGCCGCATCGGTATGCAGCACCATGCGGTTGGGGCGGTAGCGGAATGCGGGCAGTATTTGTTGCTCGTCCTGTGTGAGCTGGCTCAGCAGGGTGATGGCCTGATCGGCATGACAGGCGAAGATGACCAGGTCATGCCGGGTCTCGGCCTGTGCGGTTTTCACCACAACGTGATCGGCATGGCGCTCGACAGCGGTGGCGCCGTCCGCCCAGGCCACCTTCAGCGCCTGTTTCAGCGCATCCACATAGCGCGCGGAACCGCCCTTGATCGTGAGCCAGGCCGGACGATCCGAGATCTGCAACATGCGGTGGTTCTGGAAAAAGCCGAGTACGAACCTGAGCGGCAGCTGCGGGGCTTCCTCGGCGCTGGCGGACCACAGCGCACCGCACATCGGGTACAGGTGCTCATCGCGGAAGGCACGGGAGTAGCCATGCATGTCCAGAAAGGCGGCGATCGTGACATTGCCCGGGATGTCCTGCAGGGACATCGACCCTGTCTGCGCGTAGAAGCGGCGCAGGTCAGACATCATGGTACGGAAGTCACGGCGGAGAAAGTTTCCCGGGTGGCGCAGCAGGGCAGGCAGGGTGCTGGGGTTGTAGACCAGCCCGGAGCGGCGATTATTGACCGAGAAGCTCATGTCGCTGGCCTGCCAGGCCACGTCCAGCTGGCGCAGCATGGTGCAGAAATGTGGGTAGTTGTGCTCATTGAAGACAATGAAGCCGGTGTCGACGGCCAGCGTTTGACCGTCGATGACAACGTTGTGAGTGTCCGTGTGGCCGCCGATGTGGCCATTGCTTTCATGGATGGTCACTTCATGGCGGGTGTGCAGCAGCCAGGCCGCTGTCAGCCCCGAGATTCCTGCGCCGATGATGGCGATGCGCATGTCATCTGATCCTGTAGTCAACGTGGTGTCGTGGCAGCGACGCGATAGGCCTGATCGAAGGCCTTGGCGGGAACAGGTACGAGATCCCACACCAGACCCAGCGCGGCCATCAGCCTCAGGATGTAGAAGCTGATATCGATCTGCCACCAGACAAAGCCCTGACGAACACTGGCGGCGTAGAAATGATGGTTGTTGTGCCAGCCTTCACCCAGAGTCAGGAGAGCCAGGAACCAGTTGTTGCGGCTGTCGTCGCGGGTGGCGTAGGTGCGAAAACCGAAACGATGGGCAAAGGAGTTGATGGTCAGCGTGATGTGGGTGAGCAGCACGGTGGAGACCAGGAATCCCCAGACCAGAAGCTGAGGGCCGGAGGTGTTCAGGTTGGGGCAGAAGTGTTCCAGCAGGGTCCCGATCAGGTAGAAGCCGGAGGCCGTAAGCACGGACACCAGCACGGAATGCCGATCCAGCCAGCGCAGCTCGGGATATTTGAGCCAGTCTTTCACCAGATGTGTCTGGGTGGCGTAGTTGTGCTTGTTCAGGAACCAGCCCATGTGGCTGTACCAGAAGCCGAAGCGTGGCGAGTGCAGGTCGGCCACCTGATCGGCGTGATGGTGATGATGGCGGTGATGGCCGGCCCACCAGAGCGGACCGTTCTGAGTGCTCATGACACCGATCAGGGCGAACACGAACTGGATGATACGGCTGGTCTTGAATGCCTTGTGCGAGAAATAGCGATGGTAGAAGGCGGTAATCGCGAACATCCGCACCAGATAGAAACCAAGCATGACCTGGAGGGCGAACCAGGAGAAGTCAACCAGAAACACGGCCAGGCAGGCAACATGCATCAAAATGAAGGGGATGATTCGCGTCCAGTCGACCTGGCGATCGAGCGTGCTGGCATGCATGTTCTGGCCGGTGGTGCTGGCGATGCGAGGGGCGGCTGGTGTGCTCATGATATATGCGGCTCTATCCCACGGGGTTTGGCAGACCCACCCTAGGAAAGTGCAGGTGAAGTTTCTGTGAAGCGCATGCTCAAGAGCGGCATAAGGGCAAGTTGCGGATTGCGCTGTAACAATAGACCCGATGCAGCGTCCAAGCTGGTGTCAACACGCCAAAATGAGGGCCATGTGCGTGAAAAGACTGCTGCCGTTGTTTTTAGTCCTGGTTGCAATGTCCGCATCCGGCCAAAGGCTTGATGCCGATATCACATATACCCCGGCGGGCTGGCCGGAGCCTCTCCTGGCCGACCTTTACCGGCCCTCGGGAGCCGGCCCGTATCCGGTCGTGCTGATGGTGCATGGCGGCGGTTGGCGCAGTGGCGACCGCAAGGATCACCATGTCGCCAGCTTGTGCCGCAAGCTGGCCGATGCTGGCATCGCCTGCCTGTCAGTCAGCTATCGTCTGGGTGTTGCCGGGCGCTATCCGGCCTCGGGAGATGATCTGCGTCAGGCCCTGCGCTGGATTCGCCGGGCGGGAGCAGACCATGGCCTGGATGCGACCAGGACAGGCGCCTGGGGCTATTCGGCCGGGGCTCATCTGGTGGCTTTGCTGGGTGCCGAGCCGGGTGCCGACCCTGAGGCGGCACGGCTGCGTGCCGTGGTGGCGGGCGGTACGCCGGCTGACCTGCGTCTATGGCCAGACTCGGACATGGTCAATGCTTATCTCGGGGTGTCGCGGGCGGCGGATCCGGCGCGCTGGGCCAGGGCTTCGCCAGTGACTCGCGTGAATGCGGGCAGTGCGCCCTTTTTTCTATACCATGGTCGCCTGGATAATCTCGTCGAGCCTGAGCAGGCCGAGCGCTTGCGTGACGCCTTGCAGGCTGCAGGTGTTGCCGTGACATTGCGTTGGCTGCCCTATAGCGGGCACATCTCGGCCGCGCTGTTTCCCGGACAAGTAGGAGATGAGGCGGTGCGCTTCCTGCAGAAGGCTCTGGGGCCGGCGGGCAGACACTAGCAGACTCGAACTGTGGCTCCCCACAGATGTCAATCGGCCGGCGCTAGAAGCGCAGCATCACCCCCAGCCGCCAGCTGCTGTCACCGGTGTGCTCACCGGCGGCGCGCTGTCCGTCGGCGGTCTCGCCATGGCGGCGTTCGCGCACCCATTCGACATAGGGGGCGAATTCACGCCGCAGCTCGTAGCGCAGTTGCAGGCCGATCTCGCTGCTGCGCAGGCCGCGCTCCAGCCGGCTGTCCCCGTTACTCCTCTCTTCGCGCTGCAGCCCGGCATTCAGCTCCAGGCCGGGCTGCAGGATGAGTTTCTGCGTTACCCGTACATCCACGCTCTGGTGTGCACGCAACGCGACATTGCCATCGCGATCGACAAAGGCATGCAGCTCGCTGTCGAAAAAGTAGGGCGCCAGACCCTCGATGCCGACCACGGCGTACTGTTCGCTGTCGGCAGCCGTATCGGCGCGCAGACCGGCCTGGACATCCCAGAAGGTGCTGACGTTGTGGCTGGCCAGTGCCCAGAGCTCGGCACTTTCCGTGCGTCCATCCCGGTGCTCGCCTGCGCTGCGCAGCAGCAGGCGGTTGCGGTCATCTCCGAGCCAGAGGCGGCCATCCCAGGTCGTCAGGCCGGCAGCCTGCTTGTCGCGCGAGTGGTCGAGTTCGACCTGACCTGCCCAGGCTAACGGCGCGTGGCCGTGTCCGGGCGCGATCATGGCCTCGGCCAGGCTGCTCAGGCCAAGCAGCGTGGTCAGCAGCAGCGGCTTAATGATGGTCATGGGCGTGCCCTCCCGACGGCATGGCGGGCGCTGCTGCCGGCTGTGCGGTATTCGTGGCGCTATCCGGAGCGGCATCCAGGCGGTCCACCACGACCTTGCTCATCATGCCGCTGGCCATGTGGTAGAGCAGATGGCAGTGCAGCGCCCATTCGCCCGGCTCGGTGACCGAGAGCAGCACCGACAGGCTTCCTCCCGGCGGCACGACAAGGGTGTGCTTGTCCGGCATGGCGGCGGCCGCGCGGCCGTTCTCCAGCTGCACGAACATGCCGTGCAGGTGCATGGGGTGGGCCATCATGGTTTCGTTGACGAACTTCAGACGCACGCGCTCGCCCTGTCGCAGGCGCAGCGGCTCGGCCTCGCGCTCGGGCTTGCCGTTGAGCGTCCAGCTGTAGCGCTCCATGTTGCCGGTCAGGCGGATGAGCACATCGCGTTCCGGCGCCCGCACATCGCTCTGGCCGTGCAGGCTCTCCAGGTCCTCGTAGCGCAGGGCGCGCTGACCCTCCGGCGTGTCGGCATCGGCCCAGCCGCCGGGCTTGGCCGGGCTGGCCGCTGCTGCCGCTTCGTGCTTGTCATGCTGCATGCCCGGCATGCCCGGCATGCCCGGCATGTCGGGCATGTCATCCATGGCAGCCATGTCGTGACTGGCTCCGGCATGCGCCATGCCCATGTCGGCCATGGTCAGCTCGCTGCGACGACGCGGCTGCGGCCGGTCGGCGCGCAGTCCCTCGTGCACGGCCAGCGTGGCCAGGGCCATGCCGCTGCGGTCCAGGGCCTCGGCCGCGATGCTGTAGGCCGGTGCGCTGCCAGGCGTGACGATGACGTCATAGGTCTCCGCCGGCCCGATGCGGAATTCGTCGACGCTGACCGGTTTCACCTCGCGACCGTCGGCGGCAACGACCTCGAGCTTGAGCCCTGGTATGCGGAAATCGAAGAACGACATGGCGGCGGCGTTGATGACGCGCAGGCGCACGCGCTCGCCCGGAGTGAACAGGCCGGTCCAGTTGGCCTGCGGCGACTTGCCGTTGACCAGGAAGGTGTAGCCACCGACATCGGCCAGATCGGTCGGGTCCATGCGCATTTCGCCCCAGGCCTTGCGGTCGGCCAGCGCCGCGCGCCAGCCATCACGCCTTGCCGTGGTGAACAGGTCGACCAGCGTGCGCCGGCTGCTGTTGTAGTAGCCGGGAATGGCCTTGAGCTTGTGCAGGATGGTTTCCGGGCTGTCAGGGTGGAACTCCGACAGCAGCACGACGTAGTCGCGCTCCGGCTCAGGCGCGGTAGCGGTCCCGGGCGCGATCACCAGCGAGCCGTAGAGACCATCCTGTTCCTGCAGCTGCGAATGCGCGTGATACCAGTAGGTGCCGGCCTGACGCAGCGGAAAACGGTAGGTGAAGGACTGTCCGGGTGCAATGCCGTGGAAGCCGTTGAGGCCCGGAACGCCATCCATGGCACCGGGCAGCAGCAGGCCATGCCAGTGGATGGAGGAGGGCACGTCGAGATGATTGGTGACCGTGATCTCGGCCTGCTCGTCTTCCTTGAAGTGCAGGGTCGGGCCGGGCAGCTGGCCGTTGAGGGTGATTTTCTGCGCCTGCTGATCGTCGATGCGGATGTTTTCGCGGGCAATGACGAGTTGCACCGCAGCAGCCAGGGGCGGCGTGCCGGGCAGCAGCAAGAGGAGAGCGGCCAGCAGGCGTGACGCTTGCTGCCATGAGTGGTTGCCGGTCAGGGGCATGATGATTTTCTCGCAAACACGTGAAGGATGGCCGGTGGCGGCCGGCGCTCGTTGCAGGCGGTGTTGCGACGTGCTTACAGCAGCAGGCGCTGCGTGGATGACCAGAGCCGGCTGGCCAGGGCCTGTGTCAGAGGCGGTGGCTGTGCTGGCGGAGCACGGTCGATGACGCGGGTGGTGATCAGTTCGGGCAGGCCCGGCAGAGGCGCGGGCTCGACATGGGCAGGAGCTGCCAGCGCTGCGGCGGGTGTCTGCGGCACGCCGGGCTGAGCGGCAAGGCAGTCGCCCAGGCTCATGACGGCACGGTGGCTCGCCGCCGCCGGGTCTGCCAGTTGGCCGGCCGGACCCGCGCAATGCCCGTCATGCGCGGCCTCGACGGCAACGGGCAGGGCCGGTGTCATCGGGCAGGGCATGGCGCGCGCAGCCATGGCAATCAGTGCCAGCAGCGCGAGCAGGAGGGTGCGTAACGTGGTGTTCATGGCCTCATGAAATCGCGGAAAGCCGTGAAAGGCAAGCGCGCAGGTGTCTTTGCTGCAATTTTCGGCACTTGAGCGTTGCCACATGTTGTCAGCCGCATCTGGCTTGAGTATCATGCGCGCCTCTTCAGTGAACACGCTGAAGACATTAGGCGCTTAGCTCAGTTGGTTAGAGCACCACCTTGACATGGTGGGGGTCAGCAGTTCGAGTCTGCTAGTGCCTACCAAATTACGAAAAGCCCGCCCGGCGCAAGCCTGGCGGGCTTTTTCGTTTCCGGCTGCAACTCCTCAGGAGCGGCGGGCATCACCATGAATGTCCGCCTCGGCCAGCACGCTCTCCAGGCTGGAATCCAGCTCCAGGCCGGTGCTGTTGAGCACCCCGGCCAGCATCTCGTAGTGATTGATCAGCATCACCAGCTCCAGCAGGAGCCTTTCGTCATAGTGCGCCACCAGCTGCTGCCAGGTGGGCTCGGCGATCATCTTGTCGGCATGGATCTCGTCGCAGGCCTGCAGGATGGCGCGCGCCCGCTCATCCCAACCCTCGGCCTGCGGTCCGCGCGCGACGCGGGCGATGTCGGCGGCGCTGATGCCGGCGCGCAGGCCGATGTCGACATGCTGCCCCCATTCGTAGCGTGAGCGGCAGTTCCAGCCCACGCGCAGGATGGCCAGTTCGGTGTCGCGGCGCTCCAGGCGGCCGTAAGGCATGAGCTTGCGCGCGAAGGTCAGCCAGGCCCAGAACAGGCGCACGTTGCGCAGCAGCATGAGGAACAGGTTGGCGGCGTTGACCTTGCCGATGCGCACGGTGAGTTCGCTGAGCAGGCGCTGGCGCAGGCTGGCGTCTTCCGGTGCCAGCGGTCCCAGGCGCACGCGGCCCGGGGTTTGCCAGCCGCCGGGCGGCGTCAGCTGATGTTCAACGGGCGTGGGCATCGTGATCTCCGGCGGCAGGGGCGATGGCGGTGGCGTCAGCGTAGCCTGCCGTGCGCGTGAAGTCCTGCTTGAGCAGGGCGATCTGGCGCCGGTCGCGTTCGGCCTCCAGCTCGGTCAATGGCACCTGGCCGAAGGAGTCGTCGATCTGTGCCAGCAGCATCTTGTTCATGTGCCGGCTGAAGCGCACGGGCGAGAGCTTGGAGTGCAGCCAGAGCAGTTGCACGCCGCGCGCGAAGTGCTTGAGGAAGCCGCTGAAGCCGGTGGCGCCGCCGCCGAGGTGGAAGGACAGGAAGGGGCCTCCGGTGGCCCAGCGCAGGCCGATGGAATGGGTCACGATGTCATCCAGCTCGTCGACGCTGACCACGCCCCATTTCACCATGAGCACGGCTTCGCGCAGCAGCGCGGCCTGCAGGCGGTTGGCGACGAAGCCGGGGACTTCCTTGCGCAGCAGCATGGGGTGCTTGCCTATGCTGCGATAGAAGCGCAGGGCGCGCTGCGCCAGTGCCGGCGGCGTCTGCCGGTGCGGCGCGACCTCGACCAGCGGGATCAGATGCGGCGGGTTGAAGGGGTGTCCGATCATCAGGCGGCCGGGCGCGTGCATGTCCCTGGCCTGCTGACGGGTCGGGATGCCGGAGCTGGAGGACAGCAGCAGGGCGTGCGCCGGCGCGTGCTGCTCGACTCGCGCCCACAGCGCACGCTTGAAGGCGATGCGGTCAGGGCCGTTCTCCTGCACCAGATCGGCATCCGCCACGGCGCGCGCCAGATCTGGCTCGACGTGCAGCCGGGCATCCCAGCCCTCGCAGGACAGGTCAAGTGCGCGCAGACCTGGCTTGAGTCGCGCCAGGCCTTTGCGTATCCGTGTCTCGGCGTCCGGCGCGATATCGTGGACGGTGACGTGCAGGCCGTGCGCCAGGAACAGCGCGGTCCAGGACAGGCCGATCACGCCGGCGCCGATGACGGTTATCTGGCGGATGTCTTGCGTCATGTTGTCTCCATGCACCGGTCTGCCGGCGCCTCAGTTGCAGCTGGTGGTGGTTGGCAGGAAGCCGGGCAGGCCGCCGGCGAAGCGGCTGGCCATGTAGTCGAAAGCGAAGGGAAATATCACGACATCGAACATCAGGTGCTCTCCCACCGGGCCGCGGAAGTAGTGCACCTTGCTGCCGGCCTGGCACCAGGCGTCGACCATGGTGTCGACGCCGGCGACCGGCAGCAGCTCGTCGGTAGCAGCGTGATAGACGAAGACATCGGTGTCGGGGGCGTGGCCGGCCTGCGGCAGGTTGATCTGCGCGGCCAGAGCCTTCGTGCTGGGGCCATCGAGCAGATCCTTCACGGTGGTGTAGTCGTCGAGGTGTCCGAACGGGCGGCTCATCGGATTGTTGTCGGTGGTGCCGCCGGCGCAGCCGTCCTTCATGGCCTTGAAGGCCTGGATGCCCTTGTCGTTGAGGTAGGGCGTGACCAGCTCCGGGTAGGCGCGGTTGATGCCTTCGATGGCCATGAAGACCAGCGAGAAGAAGGGCTGGTTGAGCGGATTGGTGTCGGTCAGGCGCGCGACCTCGATGACGTTGGCGGCGACGCCGCCGGCCGAGACGCCGACGATGTTCAGCTCGGGCGCGTAGTCCTTGCGGAACGACGCGGCCCACAGGCTGGGATGCGAGCCGCCGGAGTAGCCCATCATGCCGACCGGTGTTTGCGGCTTCAGGCCCATGGGTTTGAAGGCCAGCGCGGCGCGGATGCCGTCGAGGGTGATCTGGCCCTGCAGGCGGCCGGCCTCGTAGGCGGAGTAGGGGCCCTGGTGATCGGGCACGGCGACGGCCCAGCCGCGACGCAGAGCCTCCAGCAGCTTGGCGCCTTCGGCCTGGCTGACCGTATTGGCGGTGCCGCCGGTGAGGGCGTGCGAGGGTTCGCACTGCGCGCCCAGCGAGTCCGAGGCGTACTGCAGCGACAGCAGCGGCGTGTCGGCATTCGCCGCGTCCGGCAGTACCACGGTGGTCACGGCGGCCAGCGCGTGGCCGCGCACATCACGCGTGGCGAATTGCAGCTGCCAGGCCTTGTGCGGCACGGGCAGGCCGCCGAACAGGGTCAGTTTGACCTCGCGCGACTTCAGGATGGTGCCGGGCGCGACATCGGGGAAGGGCGCTGGCTGGGCGAAGAAGGTGTCGGCATCCGGCGTCGGCGCGAAGGGGACTTTGCTCAGGTCGGCGACCGGGTCCGTCGGCGTCGGATCGTTCGGCTGCTGCTGGTTCTGCGCCGATTGACCGGATGTGACCGTGCTGTTATCTGTATTGCAGGCCGCGAGCATCGCAGACATCAGGGTCGCGCCCGCGATCAATCCCAGGCGTTTGAGGTGCATTCTTGCCATTCTTGTCGCGCTCCGGCGCTCTGGTTATCCATGGAATGGTCGCCTGATGAACGAAATGCCGCTGTCAAAAAATTTACATCAGGCGGAATTAAGGGCTCTGCTGCCTTCCTACGGGCTGGATTCGGTCGCGCTGGGCGAGTGGCTGAGCAGCTTGCCGCCTGAGCTGCTGCCTTTGCTCATGCAGGCCACCCAGCCGCGTGCCTACCGTAATGGCGAGATGCTGTTCCACAAGGGCGAGCGCACGGAAGGGATCTATTTCATTCAGTCGGGCGAGGTCAGGGCCAGCTCGGTGACCGAGGATGGCAGGGAAACCCTGCTCTACCTGTTCGAGCCCGGCAGCTGCGTCGGTCTGGTGTCCTGTCTCGATGGCGAGCCCAGTCCGTCGAGCTGTCATGCCCATGGCGACACTGTCGTGCGTTTTCTGCCGCGTCATCTGCTGCTGGGCATTCTGGATAACGAGCCGCATTACTACCGCCACTTCACCCGCTTGCTGCTGCGCTGGGTACGCGGACTGTTGACGGTGGTCGAGGATCAGGCCGTGCTCGACATCCGCGCGCGGCTGGCCAAGCGCCTGCTGCAACTGGCCTATCTGTACGGCGAGGTCACGCCGGAGGGCATCCTGATCGCCATGCGGTTGTCGCAGGAGGAGCTGGCGCAGATGCTGGGCGCCACCCGCCAGAGCGTGAGCCAGCATGTCTCCGACTTTCGTGAGCGCGGCTGGCTGCGCGCCGAGCCGGGTGCGTTCACTCTCGTCGATATCGCGGCCCTGCAGGCCTGTGTGCAGGGTTCTTCCGTGACAGGGAAGCACAGGCCCGGCTAGAAGCCCGCCGGGCTGCGGGAAGCGGCAGCGGAAAACAAAACAGCACAACGTTCCAACAGAACATGTCTGGCGTGAGGCCTGCCGCGTTGTAGGATTCACATCTGTCGACTTACCTTCGCTGGTAGCAGCGCATATGCCTACATTGCGTACCATGAGCATGGTGCTTGCGCGGTTCTATCTGCCCGTTCTGGTATTCATGCTGTCTTCGGCCATTGCCGTGATGTTTCTCGACAGCAGGGCAAGGCAGCTGCACGAGCAGGAAGCCCGGGCCATGGCCCAGGTGCTCGAGGAGAGCAGGTCCGAGTTTCAGGAGAATCTCAGCTCGGTCATGTATCTGGCCTCCGGCGTGGCAGCCTATATCCAGGCCAATCATGGCTATATCCCGACCGAGCAGGCGTCCTCCTGGTTACGCAACCTGCGCGACTACAACCCCTACGTCCGCAACATCGGTCTCGCCCCGAACAACAGGATCACATTCGTCTACCCGCTGAAGGGCAACGAAAAGGTGCTGGGTCTCGACTATGTCGACCTGCCCGAGCAATGGCCCCGGGTCCAGCTCGCCATGCAGCGTCACCGGCCGGTGATCGATGCACCCGTCAAGCTGGTGCAGGGCGGTGTCGGCCTGATTCATCGCGCGCCGATCTTTCTCGATGACGGACGTTACTGGGGCATGGTCAGCACGGTCATGCGCCTGGATGCCATCATGTCCGGCATCCGGGCCCGGGCTGCCCGGCAGGGTGTCGAGCTGCAGTTCCTGTTCGAGCCGCAGACCCGGCTCGAGCGCGGCCACGGCTCCTGGCATGTCATCGACATGCCGGTGGATGACATGAAATGGCAGCTGGCCGGGCGCAAGCCGGGCATTGGCCATGGCGGCATGGATTATGTCGCCGTGGGGGTCTGGTCGCTGGTGCTGCTGTTCACGCTGACGACCTTCTACCTGAGTGCCGCGACATGGCGTCAGCGCATGCTGCAGGGCAGTCTCAACGAGAGCCTGGGTCTGTTCCGGGAGGCGTTTCAGAATATGCCCCACGGCCTGCTGCTGCTGGACAGGTCGGGACACATCGTCGAGGCCAATCCGGTCATGCAGAACATGCTTGGCCGCTCGGCTGCGGTGGCGCGTGGTTCTCTGTTTCGCGAGGTGGTGGCCCCGGTTCATCGTGCCAGTGTCGACGGCCTGCTGGCAGGGCCGCAGGATGGCAAGCCGCGCACCGTCGAGAGCGAGCTGCTGATCCCTCCCCGGGGCGAGGCCGTGCCGGTGGAGTTCAGTGTGGTTCGTCTGCAGCACGAGCAGCTGGGCTGCCTGGTGTTCATTCGCGACATTCGCGACAGCCGTCGCCTGCTGCAGGCCCAGAACGAGTTCGTCTCGACAGCCAGCC
This sequence comes from Perlucidibaca sp., assembly GCA_023265995.1. Lineage (GTDB taxonomy): Bacteria > Pseudomonadota > Gammaproteobacteria > Pseudomonadales > Moraxellaceae > Perlucidibaca. Next base: position 110,062 of record JAHFSA010000002.1, on the reverse strand, counting down.
ATGAGCTGCGCACGCCGCTGACCGCAATCATTGGTTCGCTCGAACTCATGCGCAGTGGTGTGCTCGGCGAGTTCCCGCCCGACATGGCCACCATGCTGGAGATGGCCGCCAGCAACAGTGATCGCCTGCAGAAGCTGATCAATGACCTGCTCGATACCAATCGCCTGATCCTGGGTCAGATGAGCCTGAGCATCAAACCGCTTGATGTCGCCGAGGTGGCGCGTACGGTATTGCTGTCGCTGCAACCCATTGCCGCCCGGAAGCATGTCCGCCTGCTGCTGGAGACCTCCGGCAGCGTGCTGGCCCTGGCCGACGAGGACAGACTGGCGCAGGTGCTGGTCAACCTGCTGGCCAATGCCATCCGCTTCTCGCACGACGCCGGCCAGGTCATTGTCCGCGTCAGGGTGGTCGCCGATTTCGTGCATTGCAGCGTGCAGGATTTCGGCAGGGGCATAGATCCGTCCTTCGCCCCCAGGGCTTTCACGCGCTTCGGCCAGGCCGACTCCAGCGATACCCGCGAGCAGGGTGGCACCGGGCTGGGACTGTTTATCTGTCGCGGGCTGGTGGAGCAGATGCATGGTCGTATCGGCTACGAGTCGGAGCCCGGGCGCGGAGCTATCTTCTGGTTCGATCTGCCGCTGGCGGACACTGCCGGAGAGAAGCTGCCCGAGGGCATGCTGGCGTGACATCCGCTTTGCCTTTCTGCTGCTGCCGGACCTAATATCGACGCATCATTCGATGGAGCCGGGCATGTCCTCCCCCAAACACATCAGCTACTCCGAGTTCGGCCACAACTTCATCCATCAGGTGGTGACGGCGCGCCGCATCGGCAGTGAAATCCAGAGTGCCCTGGAGTCCACCATCGCCGGCTCGATCCGCAAGCTGCCGGCCGATCTGATCGTGGTCGACTACCTGTTCAGCCTTGACGACATCAATGTCGAGCCGCTGCTGGAGCATCTGCCGCAGATCTGTTTCGTGCTCAAGGTGCTTGGCGATATCAAGCTCGATGTGAAGATCCTCAACCTGTCGCTGAAGTTCACCATGGACGTCACCATCAGCGTGCGCATCGATGTCGAGACCTATGCGCCGGTCCTGCTCAAGCTGGTGCCGCACAAGGTGCGCGGGCGTGACATCCGCATCGATCTCAACGGCGAGAATCTGCCCAGCGAAGTGCTGGAGAACCTGATGGTGGTCGAGCCTATCGTGCGCGACCAGATCGTCAAGGAGGTCAACGCCCGCATCGAGGATCCGAAGATCCTCGCACTGGCGAGCATAGACGTGCTGTCGCTGGTGAATCAGCTCAAGCCTGACGGCGCCTGAGCCAGAAGTAGAGCGGCATGGCGTCGCCCTTGCTGTCCATGACGCCGAGCACGGTATCGGCAGCGACGGCGCGGAAATGGTCGAAGATGGCGTGCTTGTCGTAGACCATGGTGGCGGTGACGACGCCGCGATATTCGACGCGGCGCAGCGAGGCGCTGCCCATGACCGGATTGGCCTTGCGGCTGCCGTCGGCCTGACGTGACACGATGGGGTCGACGTCATTGCGCCCGCGGAAGGTCTTGCCAGCCCAGCCCAGGGCCCCCAGCTGCTGTTCGCCCGGATGCCCGGTGTTGAACACGCCTCCATCCCATTCCCCGATCATGAAGTCCTCGGCCACGGCCGGCAGGGCGTCGAAGAGGGCATCCAGCTCGTTCAGGGTGGTGCGTTCCTGACGCGCGGCCAGGGTTTCGAACTGTGCTGCAAGGCTCATGTTCAGGTCTCGCTCATGATCAGGACGGGTTTCACGCTGCGGGCGGCGAGCATGTCGTCGACCGCCTGGTTGATGTCGGCGAAGGCATAGGTCGCCACCAGCCGGTGCAGCGGCAGACGGCCTTCGCGATACCAGTCCACCATGCGCGGAATGAAGTCGCGCGGCACGGCATCGCCCTCGATGCTGCCGCGTATGCTGCGGCCGGCGTAGAGCAGGGCGCCGAGATCTATGCTGATCTGGCTGCCGGGCTTGCTGACACCGACGCAGACCAGCACACCCTGGCTTTGCAGGGCGTGGAAAGCGGTCTGCACGACTTCGGGCAGGCCGGTGCAGTCGAGGGCGCGGGTGACGCCGCCGAGTCCGCGCAGGGCCTTGCCGGCGGCCTCGCGGCTGCTGTTGATGGTGTGTGTGGCGCCGAGCTCGCGCGCCAGCTGCAGGCGCTCGTCGACTATGTCGATGGCAATGATGTCGCGGCAGCCGACGATGCGGGCGGCCATGATGGCGGCCAGCCCGACGGTGCCGCAGCCGAAGATGGCGATGCTGTCCTGCGCCCTGGCGGCGAGCGCGATCATGACCGAGGCCATGCCGGTCTGCACGCCGCAGGCGAGCGGGGCCATCAGCGCCGCCGGCAGGTCGGGGGCGAGCCTGACCATGTTGTTGATCGAGGCCACGGCATGCGTGGCGAACGAGGATTGCGCGAAGAAGTGTCCGGTGATGGCCTGGCCGTTCAGCGACAGCGGGCTGCTGCCGTCGGCGCGGATGCCGCGAAAGCCGAGCGCGGCACTGTGGCAGTAGCCGGGAGCGCCATCGCGACATTTGCTGCACTGGCCGCAGGAACCGAAGCTCATCAGCACGTGCTCGCCGAGGGCGAATTCGCTGACCCCCGGGCCCAGCGCCTCGATGACGCCGACACCCTCGTGGCCGAGCACGGCCGGCAGCACGGTGCCGCGGTCATGGTCGCGCGCCGACAGGTCGGTATGGCAGATGCCGCAGGCGAGCAGGCGCACGCGCACTTCACCGGCGCGTGGCGCCGCCAGTTCACAGGCCTCGAGCCGGAACGGCTGGCCACGACGGGCGACCGCCGCGGTCATGGCCATGCTGGCTCCGCCGGCTTCGCTGCTCACGCGCGCAGGGCCTTCTTGTCGAGCTTGCCGACCGCGGTCAGCGGCAGCGCATCGTGGAAGTGCACGCTCTTGGGGATCTTGTAGGCGGCCATGTGCTCGCGGCAGAAGCCGAGGATCTCGGCCTCGAGCTCGCGGCGGTCGCGCGTCCTGTGCGTGCCATGCAGCTGCACATGCAGGTTGACGATGTCGTTGCCCGGACGCTTCTGGTCGGGCGTGCCGATCACCGCCGACAGTTCCACGCAGTCGAGTTCGCCGAGCTTGCCTTCGATTTCCACCGAGAACACCTTGTAGCCGCCGACAATCAGCATGTCCTTGGCGCGGTCGCAGATGGTCACGTAGCCATCCTGATCCTTGACCGCGATGTCGCCGGTGTAGAGCCAGGGCTCGCCCTCGAAGTCGCGGACCGTCTTGGTCGTGGCTTCGGGGTTGTTGAGATAGCCCTTCATGACCTGGCCGCCATGAATGATGATTTCGCCGGGCTCGCCGACCGGCATTTCGCGCGTGCCGGTTTCGACATCGACGATCTTCAGGCGTGTCGCCGGCAGCGGCAGGCCGATGGAGCCTATGCGCGCGGCGCCTATGGGGTTGAGCACGGTGACGCCGCAGGACTCGGTCATGCCGTAGCCCTCGCAGAGCTTGCCGGCGCCGATCACGCCTTCGAGGCGATGCATCATTTCGGTCGAGAACGGCGCCGCGCCCGAGATCGCCATGCGCAGCTGCGAGAAGTCGAGCTGATGAAAGGACGGATGGTCGAGCAGCATCTGGAACAGCGTCGGCACGTTGGCCATCAGCGTGGGCGGGAACTTGCGCATGGCCTGGCAGAACATGTCGACGTTGCGCGGATCAGGTATGACCAGCAGGCGGGCGGCGTGGCGCAGGCCGACAACGGCCAGCGCGAGGCCGGCGGCATGGAAGTAGGGGAAGGCGCTGGCGATGGTCTCGCTGCCATCGGTGTAGGCCGAGGCGGCACTGACCTGGCGCAGCTGCGAGTCGAGGTTCGCCAGTGACCATTCCGCGCCCTTGGGCTTGCCGGTGGTGCCGCCGGTGTACTGGATCATGACTGTGGCGTCGGCGGCGACCTTGCTCAGCACAGGGGTTTCCGCCGCCTGCCGCAGCGCCGGCCAGAAGTCGACAACACGGAAGCTGCCGACGGGCTTGAGCGTCACCCGCGGAACCTTCTTCAGCGCATAGGCCAGGGTCTTCTTCCAGCCCGGCAGCACGTCGATGGGGCCGCTGACCAGCACGGCCTTGAGTCCCGGCACCTGACCGTCGACCGGCACCACGGCGGCATTGAAGAGCTGGTCGAGGGTGAGCAGCACCTTGATGCCGGCATCGTTGATCTGATGTGCGATCTCCGACGGCGTCAGCAGCGGCGAGACGCCGGAGGTGATCGCGCCGAGCTTGGACGCCGCCACCAGGGCGATCAGGTATTGCGGCGTGTTGGGCAGATGCACGCCGAGCACGTCACCGTGGCCCAGGCCCAGCGTGCGCAGCAGATTGGCGAGACGGTTGGCGAAGCGATCGAGCTCGCGATAGCTGATGCTGACGCCCAGGTATTCGATGGCGGGACGGTTGCCGTAGGTGGCCAGATTGGCCGCCATGTGCCGGGCCAGGGTCGGGATGTCTTGTTCTGCGGTCTGGGTCATGACGCACTACCTGTATCGGAGATGAGGTGCTGGAAACGTTGTGCAGGAGCTGCTTCGGCCTGCGCCAGCCAGGTGCCGGCACGGCGGGTGGCGGCATTGGCTTCTGGCAGCCAGGGGCCGAAGAAGGCGAAGGCATGCGGCATGCCTTTCCAGATTTCGAGATGAATGTCGGCACCGGCGGTTTCGCCAAGCCGGCGCAGCAGCAGGCAGTCGGCCGCGAAGATTTCGTTGCTGCCGGCCTGCACCAGCAGCGGCGGCAGATCGTCGAGGCGGCCGTAGACCGGAGACAGGGCCGGGTTGTCGAGACGCTGGCCGGGCGCATAGGCGCCAGCGAAGACCTCGCGCACCCAGGCGCGGGCGCTGACGGGATCGCGGCCGATCATGAGGTCCTCGCGGAAGTCCGGGCCCGGATCTTCGCTGGCCAGTCCCAGGTCCAGCCAGGGTGACAGCAGATAGGCGCGTTCGGGGCGGCGCAGGCCGCGATCACGGATGTGCTGGCAGAGCAGCAGGGCCAGATTGCCGCCGGCGGACTCGCCGCCGATGTGAATATGTTTGCTGTCCTGGTGCGCGCTCACCGCCTGCCAGGCCGCCAGGGCATCCTCGATGGCAGCGGGGAAGGCATGTTCAGGCGCCAGCCGGTAGTCCGGCAGCCAGGCGCTGGCGAAGCCGCCGGCAATCATCAGGCGGGCGACGAAAGCCTGGTGGGTGTCGGGACTGCCGGCGACGAAGCCGCCGCCATGCAGATAGAACAGGACATGTCCCGGGCGGGCCGAGGTGCGCCGGTTGTGCAGCACCCGCACCGGCATGCCGGCAACGCGGATGTCTTCGCGCCGTACCCAGAGCGGCATGATGGCGGTCAGGCGCCCGCTCAGCTCCATGCCGCGCCGGAGAAAGACCGGATTGCGGATGCGTCGTATCCGTTTCTGTCCGGAACGCAGGAACAGGCTCAGCAGCCAGGCCATCAGGCTCATGTCAGGCGGGGTTCCTTTTGTGTGTGGCGGGTGAGCCCGAAGGCCGGCACGATGGCCGGGTTCTGGGCCTCATGGAAATCCTTGCGCGCCAGCCAGACGCGGCGGTAGCGATAGAACGGCACGGTCGGGTAGAGGTGGTGCACGAGGTGGTAGTTCTGGCAGACCAGCAGCGGCGACAGCAGCCATTCATGGCCCTGGCGGATGGTGGTGGCGCGATAGGGCTCGGCCTTGTGCGTGCTTTCGTGCGGGTAATGCGGCAGGTACATGAAGGTGTAGCAGATCAGCCAGGCCGACAGGCGTGCCGGGATGAACCAGAGCATGAGCAGGAGCTTGGCCGGCAGCAGCGTGAACAGCACGGCCAGGACCGAGAAGTTGAGCACGATGTCTATCCAGACCAGACGCCGGGCCTGCGCCGGCAGCAGCTGGCGGTTGCGCAGGAAGTAGACCAGATAGAGCAGGTCCCAGAAGAACCAGGTGCTGAAGGCGTTCTTCCAGTTGCTGGCAATGGCGTGGTCGGGGTCGTTGACATGCTCGTTGGCGAAGCGGTGGTGCTGCATGTGCAGGATGCGGAAGGCGCGGCCGGTGGAGCCGGGCGAGGCCAGCTGCACGGACACGAAGAGCAGGAGGCTGTTGAGGCGCTCGTTGCTCGACATGGCGCGATGCATGCTGTCGTGCGCCGGGCTGAATTGCAGGTAGAACGACAGGCCGGCGAGCAGGGTGCCCTGCCAGAGCGGAATCATGTCATGCAGACACAGGTACCAGATCGCCAGCGTGGTGACGTAGCCGAGCAGCATGAGCAGCAGTGTCGGCCAGGCAATGAACGGTGTTTCCTTGAGGGCCTTGAATGCGGCCTCGTCATTGATGCGGATGGCACCGGGCATGGAGGTTCTCCTGTATCGCATGGCATGCATGGCGGCATGCCGTGGCTGTGTGACCAGTTGGTCATATGCCGATGATGCTGTCACAGGGTACTCGGGGTGATCAGGCTTTTAACTGACAGATAGGGGGCAGAAGGTGACAGGCCGACAGTGCTGTCGCACGGCCTCAGGGCTGCTTGAGCTGCTGCTTGTAGTCGGCGGGCGACATGCCGAACCAGCGCTTGAAGGCGCGCCGGAAGGCCGAGACATCGTGATAGCCCAGACTCAGGGCCACCGCCTCCACGGTATGGCGGGGCAGGGCCAGGCAGGCCTTGGCCTGGCTGCTCAGTGCGTCATCGAGCATGGTCTGGTAGCTGGTGCCCTCGGCCTTGAGGTGGCGGATCAGCGTGCGTGTGGACAGGCCCAGATGCGCGGCGATCTCCTGCTGGGTCCAGAGCTGGCCGGGGTGGGCGGCGAGCAGGGCGCTGACACGCTGCTGCCAGCCGCCACGCTGGCGCAGCTCGGCATTGATCTGCTCGCAGCGACGGCGGGCCTCGCGAAAGCCTTCGGGGTCGCTGAACGGGTTGGGCGTGCGCGCGAGCTCGATCGGGATGCGTATGCAGGTCGCATCGGCATCGAAGCGATAGGGGCAGAGCAGGTAGCGGGCATAGCTCGCGGCATGCGCCGGCGGCGGGTAGCCGAGCAGTATCTCGCCGGCGCTGAAACGCTGCCCGAGGATCAGCTCTATGCTGCGCTGCGTGGTCATCAGCAGGGCTTCCATGAAGAACAGGCCGACGTCGTCCAGGGGCAGCAGCGAGGTCATGTGGACGTTCAGCCAGTCATCGTCCTGGGTCATGCGGACATCGGCGAAGCGCCCGCGCAGGTAGGGGTAGTGCGCGATGGCCTGCATGCCGTCGGTGACCGAGGCGCTGGCCGTGATGAGCTGGCCGAGCGCGCCATGGGCGCTGGTGTAGAGATGGCTGCCCCACTGCAGGCCGAAGGCGGGGTCGCCGGACAGGGCCAGGGCGTTGCGGATGATGGTGAACTGGTCATCGGCCCCGATGTCGACATCGAGGCGCAGCAGGGCTTCCGGCGTCAGCGTGGTGCCGGCCAGCAGGGCACGCTGGCCACTCTCGTCGAGCTGAAGCTCGCGTGCCATGAGGCGGGAGTAGGTGGCCGGAAAGTGCTCTGTCATGAGCTCAGCGTCGGTAGGGGTCGGGCAGGTCGACGTTGCGCTTGAAGCGTTTGTAGGTCCATTGGTATTGCTCCGGCGCCATGCGGATCAGAGCCTCCATGGAACGGTTCATGGCGGCGACGCCGGTGTCCAGGTCGTCGTGGCCGACATCGGGATCGGCCGGCAGGAAGTGCAGGTCGAAGCCGTTGCCGTCGCTGCGGCGCAGGCAGCCCATGACGATGACCTGGCAGCCGGTGCGCGCGGCCAGCTTGGGCACCATCACGCCGGTCCAGGTCGAGATTCCGAAGAAGGGCGCGAAGGCGCCGCCGTTGTCGCCGGGAATGTGGTCGGGAAGGATGGCGGTGAAGCCGCCCTTGCGCAGCTCCCTGAAGGTGGCGCGCACGCCGCTGTCGTCGGTGGGCACCACGGTGGCGCGCAGGCGGCCGCGGGCTTCGGCCACGAGGGCATCGACACCGGGCTGCTTGCCCGGCTTGTACATGATGATGGGCGAGGTGAACTGGTTGACCCAGGCGTTCATGAACTCCCAGGTGCCCCAGTGCGGCACGATGCCGATGACGCCGCGGCCGGAGGCCAGCGCCTCGTGGAAGAGCTCGCCGCCATGCACATCGCGGATCTTGCCTATGCTGTATTCCGGCGGCATGCCCCAGGTCTTGGCGAATTCCAGCGCGGTCATGCCGGTGCTGACCAGGGCCGCGCGGGTCATGTCGTCATGCCAGGTGGCATCGTGCTCGGGAAAGCAGAGTTCGAGGTTGCGGCGGACGGTGCGGTAGTGGCTGGCATTGCGCATGGCGGATGCGAGCGCGCCGATGCGCGCGCCAAGGCGCTGCAGCAGGGGCAGGGGCAGCCGGCTGAAGAAACGCAGGAAGGCAATGGAAAGCCGGTCTTTGAATGCGAGCTGATGATCTGCCATGTAACCCTGTTCCGATTTCAAGCCGCACAAGGATAGAGCATGCAGGGCAGGCTACCAAGCCGCCCGCGACAGCCGGCATCCGCTATAATCGCCGCCGTTCCGATCTGCCTGCCCGTACGAGACTGTTCATGGATTTTCTTCAGCCTGTGCGCGACTTCCTCGCCTGCCCGACGCCGCTGTCCTGGGTCGAGGCCGCCGTGCGTGACCTGCCGACGCTGTTGCAGGACCATGCCAACTGCGAGAAGAAGGCTGCCGGCACGGCCATGAACATGCTGTTCCGCTACAACGACCGCGAGCAGCTGCAGGATGAACTGGCGCAGCTGGCGCGCGAGGAGCTGCTGCACTACGAGCAGGTGCGCGAGCTCATGCGCCAGCGCGGCATGCGCTACCGGCCGGTGTCGGCGGCGCGCTACGCCACCGGCCTGCGCCAGCATGTGCGCACATCCGACCCCGGCCATCTGGTCGATCTCATGATCATCGGCGCCTTTGTCGAGGCGCGTTCCTGCGAGCGCTTCGCCGCCATCGCGCCGCATCTCGATGACGAGCTCAAGCGTTTCTACACCTTCCTGCTGCGCTCCGAGGCGCGCCACTTCCAGCATTACCTGGGACTGGCCGAGGCCTATTCGCCGGAGCCCATTGCCGAGCGTGTCGCCTTCTTCCGCGAGATCGAGCGCGAACTGATCGAAACGCCCGATGTCGAGATGCGCTTCCACAGCGGCCCGCCCGCGCAGGCAGCCTGAGCATGCCGGCCTTCATCTGTCCGCTCTGCCAGTCACCCTTGCTGGCGCAGGCGCCGAGCTGGCGCTGCGAGAACGGTCACAGCTTCGATGTCGCCCGCGAGGGCTATGTCAATCTGCTGCCGGTGCAGCACAAGAAGAGCAAGTCGCCCGGTGACACCCCGGACAGCGTGCAGGCCCGTCGCGCCTTCCTCCAGGCCGGTCATTACCAGCCCCTGCGCGATGCCGTGACGGATCTGCTGCGTCCGCTGGCGGCGCTCACGCTGCTCGATCTCGGCTGCGGCGAGGGCTATTACACCAGCGCCCTGCATGAGGTCGTGCCCGAGGTCACCGGACTCGACATCGCCAAGCCGGCCATCCAGCTTGCCGCGCGCCGCTTCAAGGGCATTACCTGGCTGGTCGGCAGCGGCTCCCTGCTGCCGCTGGCGGCGCAATCCCAGGATGTGGTCAGCAGTCTGTTCAGCCCGCTGCCGGTGGCCGAGATGGCGCGCGTGCTCAGGCCGGGTGGCCATGTGCTGGTGGTGACGCCGGCGCCCGAGCATCTCTGGACGGTGCGTGAAGGGCTTTTCGGCGAGGTGCGTGCGCACGAGCCGGACAAGTTCCTCAAGGACTTTGCCGAGGGCTTTGAGCTGGTCGGGCGTGAACTGGTGCGCTACCCGCTGACCCTGACGCAGCAGGCGCTCAAGGATCTGCTGGCGATGACGCCCTATGCCTGGAAGGCGAAGGCGGAGAGGCGTGCGTTGCTGGAGCAGCAGGATGGCTTCGCGACCGAAGCGGCGTTCAGCGTGATGCTGTTCAGGAAACTCGCGTAACAGGTGTTGGCGGCCGTTCCTGGCCGCCGGCTTTCAGACTGCCGTTCAGGCTTCTTCCGCGACCAGCAGCAGGCCTTCGCCATCGCTGTCGACCATGTGCAGTTCAAGTCGCGCTTTCGAGAAGCTGAAGTCCTGACGCTTGGGTGTCTCGACCGTGTAGACATCGCCGGCCGATTCATAGGTCAGGATCAGCAGATCGAGATAGGGCTCCATGGCGGTCAGCTTGTAGCTGCGGTTGTCGCCGAAGGCCGGATAGACGAAGACTTCCTCATCCTGCCTTGCAGCCAGTGCCTGCAATTCCTCGATGGCGGCCTGGAGCTTGCTCTTGGCCACGATCAGAAACGCCAGGTCTGCAGTTCGACGCCATCGGCCGTGGCCCAGGCAATCACCGCTTCGCCGCTGTCCTCGCGCCAGTCGCCCAGCACCAGACGCTCGCCGGACATGTCGCCCGGCAGTTCCACGGCATGCCGCATCGGGCGATGCGTATGGCCGTGGATCAACAGCTCGACGCCGGCCTCGGCCATCACGCGCACCACCTCGGCAGGCGTCACGTCCATGATGTTTTCCGGCTTGTTGCTGTTCGCCATCTTGCTCTTCATGCGCCACATCTCGGCGATCATCAGGCGCTGTTCCAGCGGCTGACCGAGCATGCCCTGCTGCCATGCCGGGTTGCGTGACTGCGCGCGGAAGGCCATGTAGGCCTCGTCCAGCGTGCACAGCTGGTCGCCGTGCATGAGCAGGGCAGGGATGCCGCAGAGCTCGACCACCTCGGCCTCCGCCATCAGGCGGCCGCCGGCGAGTTCGGCAAAGCCGGCACCGAGCAGGAAGTCGCGGTTGCCATGACAGAAGGCGAGGCTGATGCCGCGCGCACCCAGGCTGCGGAAGGTCTCGTAGAAACCGTCGATGTAGGGGCTGTGATTGTCGTCACCGACCCAGACCTCGAACAGGTCGCCGAGCACGTAGACCGCCTCGCAGTCCGCCGGCAGATCGCGCAGCAGGGCCTTCAGACCCTCGCTGCAGCGCGGCAGGTCGGGAGCGAGGTGGACATCCGAGAGCAGCAGGGCGCGCGCCACGAACTTACTCCGCGATGACTTCGGCGGTTTCGATCACCACCGGCGTACGCGGAACGTCCTGATGACCACCGGCATTGCCGGTCGACACGCCCTTGATCTCGTTGACCACGTCCATGCCCTCGACGACCTTGCCGAACACGGCGTAGCCCCAGCCCTGCGGATTCTTGCTGGTGTGGTTGAGGAAGCCGTTGTTGCCGACGTTGATGAAGAACTGGGCGCTGGCCGAGTGCGGGTCGTTGGTGCGCGCCATGGCGATGCTGCCGATGTCGTTCTTGAGGCCGTTGTCGGCTTCGTTCTCGATCGGGGCCTTGGTCGACTTCTGCTTCATCTGGGCGTCGAAACCGCCGCCCTGGATCATGAAGCCGTCGATGACGCGGTGGAAAATGGTGCCGTTGTAGTGGCCGCTCTGCACGTAGTCGACGAAATTGGCGACCGTTTTCGGGGCCTTCTCGGCGTTGAGTTCAAGCACGATGCGGCCTTTGTTGGTGTTGAGGGCGACTTTCATTGAGGCGTTCCTTATTTGCGGGATGATTGGTTGAGCGGGTCCTGACCGGCGGGGTACACTCCCGCCTTCATATTCAGCCGTGACGGGCAGTTCCGGGCGATTCCGGACCGGCTCGACAAGGCGACATGATAGGCGGCGGCGAGCCCCTTGTCATGCCGGCCTGTCGCCATCCGCTCCGGCGCTCAGCGTGACCTTTTCTACGTGGCTATTGCACAGTGACAATGATCGAACCCAGAGATTTCATCCGTACCCGTGTCGTCGCCGATATCGAAAGCGGCAAGCACACGCAGATTGTCACCCGCTTTCCGCCGGAGCCGAACGGCTACCTGCACATCGGTCATGCCAAGTCGATCTGCCTCAATTTCGGTGTCGCCGAAGAGGCGCAGGGCCTGTGCAACCTGCGCTTCGACGACACCAACCCGGAAAAGGAGTCGCAGGAGTACATCGACGCCATCAAGCGCGATGTGCACTGGCTGGGCTTCGACTGGGCCGGCGACATCCGCTATGCCTCCGGCTATTTCCAGCAGATCCATGACTTCGCCGTGCAGCTGATCCGCGACGGCCATGCCTATGTCGATTCGCAGACGCCTGAGCAGATCCGCGAAGGCCGCGGCACGCTCAGCCAGCCCGGCATCAACTCGCCGTATCGCGAGCGCTCGGTGGCGGAGAACCTCGATCTGTTCGCGCGCATGAAGGCCGGCGAGTTCGCCGATGGCGCCCACGTGCTGCGTGCGCGCATCGACATGGCGGCGGGCAACATCAATCTGCGTGACCCCATCCTCTACCGCATCCGCAAGATCGCCCATCACCAGACCGGCAACGACTGGTGCATCTACCCGATGTACGACTACACGCATCCGATCTCGGACGCGCTGGAAGGCATCACGCACTCGCTGTGCACGCTCGAGTTCGAGGATCACCGCCCGCTCTACGACTGGCTGCTCGACCAGCTGCCGTCGCTGCCGCATCCGCAGCAGATCGAGTTCTCGCGCCTCAACCTGAACTACACCGTGACCAGCAAGCGCAAGCTCAAGCAGCTGGTCGACGAGCAGCTGGTGCAGGGCTGGGATGATCCGCGCATGCCGACCATCGCCGGCCTGCGCCGTCGCGGCTACACGCCGGAGTCCATCCGCAACTTCTGCGAGAAGATCGGCATCAGCAAGACCGAAGGCACCAGCGACGTGTCGCTGCTCGAATTCTGCGTGCGTGAACACCTCGAAGGCTCGGCGCCGCGCGCCATGGCCGTGCTGCGTCCGCTCAAGGTGGTGCTGACCAACCTCGGCGAGGATCATCACGAGGTCATCACGGCTGCGCGTCATCCCAGCCTGGACATGGGCGAGCGCGTGCTGCCGTTCACCCGCGAGCTGTTCATTGACCGCGCCGACTTCGCCGAAGTGCCGCCCAAGGGCTTCAAGCGCCTGGTGCCGGGTGGCGAGGTGCGTCTGCGCAATGCCTATGTCATTCGCTGTGACGAGGTCATCAAGGATGCCGCCGGCGAGATCGTCGAGCTGCGCTGCCATGCCGATCTGGCCACGCTCGGCGCCAACCCCGTCGATCGCAAGGTCAAGGGTGTCGTGCACTGGGTCTCCGCCGAGCACTCGCTCGCCGCCGAGGTGCGTCTCTACGACCGCCTGTTCAGCGATGCCGCGCCCGACCGTGGCGATGCCGACTTCAAGAGCTTCATCAACGCGGCTTCGCTGGAAGTGCTGAGCCAGGCGCGTGTCGAGCCGTCGCTGGCCACGGCTGTCGCCGGTGACCGCTTCCAGTTCGAGCGCGAAGGTTATTTCTGCGTCGATGCCATCGATTCCGTGGCCGGCAAGCTGGTGTTCAACCGCACCGTCGGTCTCAAGGACTCGTGGGGCAGCAAGGGCGGCCAGGCATGAGCGAGCTGGTCGTCTACAACTCGGAGGCGCGTCGCAAGGCCGTCTTCGTGCCGCGCAAGGCCGGCGAAGTCAGCATGTACGTCTGCGGCATGACCGTCTATGACTACTGCCACATCGGTCATGCCCGCGTCATGGTGTCCTTCGACATCATCACGCGCTGGCTGCGCGCGAGCGGCCTCAAGGTCACCTATGTCCGCAACATTACCGACATCGACGACAAGATCATCAAGCGCGCCAACGAGAACGGCGAGCCTATCGAGGCCCTGACCGCACGTTTCATCGCGGCCATGAACGAGGATGCCGCCGCCCTCGGCGCGCTGGCACCCGACCTCGAGCCCAAGGCCACCGATCACGTCGATGACATTCTGGCCATGGTCGGCAAGCTGGTCGACAAGGGCCACGCCTATCCGGCGAAGAACGGCGATGTCTATTTCGATGTCTCCAGCTTCCCGCGCTACGGCCGCCTGTCGAACAAGAAACTCGACGACCTCCAGGCCGGTGCCCGCGTCGAGGTCGACGAGATCAAGCAGGACCCCATGGACTTCGTGCTCTGGAAGGCCGCCAAGCCGGGCGAGCCGGCCTGGGCCTCGCCCTGGGGCGGCGGTCGCCCGGGCTGGCACATCGAGTGCTCGGCCATGTCGACCTGCTGCCTGGGCAACAGCTTCGACATCCACGGTGGTGGTGGCGACCTGCTGTTCCCGCACCACGAGAACGAGATCGCACAAAGCGAGGCCGCCACCGGCGAGACCTACGTCAACACCTGGATGCATGTCGGTTTCGTGCAGGTGAACTCGGAGAAGATGTCGAAGTCTCTGAACAACTTCTTCACCATCCGCGAAGTGCTCAAGCTCTACCATCCGGAAGTGCTGCGCTACTTCATCGCCGGCAGCCATTACCGCAGCCCGCTGAACTACTCCGATGCCGCGCTCGACCAGGCGAAGCAGGTGCTGGAGCGTTTCTACACCACGCTCGGCGCCTTCGTTGCCGCGGATGCCGGCGAGCCGGCCGATGCCGCCGGCTACGAAGCCCGTTTCGTGGCGGCCATGAACGACGACTTCAACACGCCGGAAGCCATTGCCGTCCTGCACGAGCTGGTGCGCGAAGCCAATCGCTGCGACAAGGCCGGTGATGCCGCCGGCGCCAGCCAGCACGCCAATCTGCTCAAGCGTCTGGCCGGTGTGATCGGGCTGTTGCAGCACGATGCCGAGGCCTTCCGCCAGGCCGGTGCCGGTGATGCCGGTTTCGTCGCCGAGGTCGAGGCGCTGGTCGCTGAAATCAGCGCTGTCCGTCAGGCCAGGAACTTCCAGCGTTCGGACGAGCTGCGCGATCAGCTCAAGGCCATGGGTGTCATCGTCGAGTTCTCGCGTGAAGGCGTGCGCTGGCGCAAGGCCGACTGATCTGGCAGGGCGCCGACCGTCTGCCGCCGGGCCGGGCCCGGCCGGCCGACGGCGCTATCTGAACAGGCCTCCGGCCTGTATCATGCGGGGGCGGCGATCCACGCTACCGGTCACTACCCGCCGCCCCCCATGGACATACTTCTCATCCTGTTGCTGATTGGTCTCAACGGCGTTTTCGCCACCTCCGAAATTTCCATCGTGTCATCCCGCCGCGTCCGACTGCAGCAGATGGCCGAAAATGGCGACAAGGGCGCCAAGGCCGCCCTGGCGCTCGCCGACCACCCGACCTTCTTCCTGTCCACCGTGCAGGTCGGCATCACCCTGATCGGCGTCATGAGCGGTGCCATAGGCGAGGGCGCCATCACCGATCGCCTGTTGCCGATATTCAAGTCCATTCCGCTGATCGCGCCTTATGCCAAGCCGCTGGCCACGGCCTGCATGGTCATTTCCATCACCTATTTTTCGCTCATCATCGGCGAACTGGTGCCCAAGCGCCTGGCCATGCAGTCGCCGGAGAAGATCGCCCGCGTCATCGCGCCGCTCATGCGCATGGTGCTCTTCCTCACCCATCCGGTGGTGCGCTTCCTGAGCTGGTCCACCGAGCGCGTGCTCGATGCCCTGGGCGCCAGGCACATCGACGATGCGCCGGTGACCGAGGAAGAGATCAAGGTGCTCATGGCCGAAGGTGCCGAGGCCGGTGTTTTCGAGCAGGCCGAGCGTGAGCTGGTGGCCAATGTCTTCCGCATGGATGACTGGAACCTCAGCCTGATCATGACCACGCGTCCCGACATCGCCTGCCTCGATCTCGAGGACGATCTCGCCGACCAGAAGGCGCTGCTGGGCGCCACGCCGTACAGCTACATGCCGGTCTGCCGCGGCGGTCTCGCCAACATCGTCGGCGTGCTGTCGCTGCCGGTGCTGCTGCAGCAGCAGCTGCAGGGCGAGGACTGGGACATCGAGACGCTGGTCCGGCCGGCCCTGTTCGCGCCCATGGGACTGTCGCCGCTGTCGCTGCTCGACCTGTTCCGCAAGCGCCGCGAGCACCTGGCGCTGGTGGTGGACGAGTACGGCGAGATCCAGGGCCTGGTCACGCTCACCGACGTGCTCGAGGCCATGGTCGGCGAGCTGCCCACCGACGCCCATTCCAATGATCCCGACGTGGTGCGGCGCGAAGATGGCTCCCTGCTGCTCGATGGCGCGCTCTCGGTCGAGCGTTTCCGCGACCTGTTCCCGCTCGAGTGCGACGATCTCGAAGCCAGTCGCGACTTCCAGACGCTGGCCGGCCTCATCCTGTTCGAGCTCGGCAGTTTTCCGCGCACCGGCGATGTCATGGAGTGGCAGGGTCTGCGCATGGAGATCGTCGACATGGACGGCATGCGCATCGACAAGGTGCTGGTCAGCCGGCCGGGTCGGGTCGAGCACTGACGCAATAACGGCGTGGGCTCCTGCCCCTGCCGGAACGCCTGACATGAAAAGACCATGAAAAAAGCCGCTCGATGAGCGGCTTTTTCGTTTCCGGCCGGCACCGGCAGCGCATGCCTGCGCGTTGCCGGACAGGGCAGGGAGCTCAGCCCAGCTGACGCTCGGCGGCCTCGACGGTCTGCGCCATCAGGGTGGCGATGGTCATGGGGCCGACACCGCCGGGCACCGGCGTCCAGGCCGAGACGCGGTCAACCAGCGGCTTCAGCGCGATGTCGCCGACGCCACCCGGGTGATAGCCGGCATCGACCACGACAGCGCCATCCTTGATCCAGTCGGCCTGGATGAACTCGGGGCGGCCGACAGCACCCACCACGATGTCGGCCTGACGGATCAGCGCCGGCAGGTTCTGCGTCTTCGAGTGGCAGATGGTGACGGTGGCATCGGCAGCCAGCAGCATCAGTGCCATCGGCTTGCCGAGAATGGCGCTGCGGCCGACGACAACGGCGTGCTTGCCGGCCAGGGCCACGCCATAGGCCTTGAGCAGGGTCATGATGCCGGCCGGGGTGGCGGAGCCGTAGGCGCGTTCGCCCATGCTCATGCGGCCGAAGCCCAGGCAGGTGACGCCATCGACATCCTTTTCCAGGGCGATGGCATCGAAGCAGGCGCGCTCGTCGATCTGATGCGGCACCGGATGTTGCAGCAGGATGCCATGCACGTCCGGATTGGCATTGAGCTTGCCGATCTCGGCCAGCAGCTGCTCGGTGCTGGTCGCAGCCGGCAGTTCGAGACGGATGGACTCCATGCCGACACGCTGGCAGGCCTTGCCCTTCATGGTCACGTAGGTGGCCGAGGCCGGGTCGTCACCGACCAGGATGGTGGCCAGGATGGGCGTGCGACCGCTTTTTTCCTTGATCACGGCCACGCGCGCGGCGAGGTCGGCTTCGATCTTCTGGGACAGGGCTTTGCCATCAAGCAACAGGGCGGTCATGCGGACTCCGGGTGGGCAGGGAGGAAACGGCGCGCATTTTCGCATGCCGGCCCCCGACCTGTCAGTTCCCTGCCCGAGATCACACCGCAACGACATGACAACCACAGGCCTGCGGCGGCTTTACGCAATGTTGCGCTTGTTTACGCTATAGCCATTGAGCGCCCCGGTCGCGCTAACCATGATGCAATGGAATGTACAAAAAATGCGCGGTAGTCGATGAGCAAGGAGCGAGGGTCGATCATGCCCATTCCAAAACTGGAGAAGCGTCTGGCCACATCGTGGGGGGCCAGAGTCAGCCCTGTGCGCCTGGCCTTGGGTGTATTGCTGCTGGGTTTGCTGCTGGCCGCCTATGTCATCAGTGACATGCGCGCCGACAACGAGCGGCAGCGTCATGCCAGATTGCACGAGCTGGCACTGCAGACCAGCACCTTCCTGCGTGATCGTTTCCGCATCTATGAATACGGGCTTGGCGGTACTCGCGGGGCCATGGCGGTGGCGGGTGCCAGCCATCTGACCCGTCGCCAGTTCCATGAATACATCGCCAGCCGTGACCTGCCCAAGGAGTTTCCCGGCGCTCACGGCTTCGGCTTCATTCGCCATGTCCCGGCCGGACAGGAGGCGGATTTCCTGCGTGCCACACGCAACGATGGCGCGCCGGACTTCTCGATATGGCAGCTGGCACCGCATGCCGGCGACAAGTGGGTCATACAGTATCTGGAGCCGGGTCAGAACAACCGTTCGGCGCTGGGGCTGGATCTCGCCTCCGAGCAGCATCGCCGCGAGGCCATAGCAGCGGCGCTGCAGCGCGGCACAGCCACCTTGAGTCCGCCGATCACGCTGGTGCAGGCGGCCGAGAAGAAGCACATGGGCTTTCTGCTGCTGCTGCCGGTCAGGGCGGCGGGCGAGGGCCTGCGCAGCGGCAACATCAT
The DNA here is from genome assembly GCA_023265995.1 of Perlucidibaca sp. GTDB lineage: Bacteria > Pseudomonadota > Gammaproteobacteria > Pseudomonadales > Moraxellaceae > Perlucidibaca. The sequence goes on along the minus strand of JAHFSA010000002.1, from coordinate 91,863 downwards.
CGGTTTCAGCTATGCTCCCCTGCTGGTCGACGAGGTGCTGGCCAGCCTGTCCGCCGCCAGCGGCAAGTTCGCGCTTGACCTCTATGACAGCAGCGATCTCGACGAGACCCGTCCCTTCTATTCGAACAGAAAGCCGGGTGAGGCTCTGCTTCCCGAGTTGCGCGAGAGCATGCCGGTGAGCATCTACGGTCGCGACTGGCGCATGGTAATCGTGCCGACAGCGGCTTTTGTCGCGGGTCTGGGCGAGGCCTCGCCCGTGCTGGCGGGCGCAGGTGTGGCGCTGTTCTCCGTACTGGCGGCCCTGCTGGTCTATCTGGTTCTGAGCGCGCACCAGCGCAAGCTGCGCATGCTGGTCGAACAGCTCTGCATGGCGACCATCATCGACGATGCCAACGACGCCATCATCTGCAAGACTCTGGATGGCCGTGTCACGGCCTGGAACGCCGCTGCCGAGCATATCTTCGGCTACACGGCGGCAGAGGCCATGGGGCGGCCGATGGCCGAGCTCATCATTCCCGAGTGCAGGCACGAGGAAGAGCAGCAGATCCTCAAGCGCGTCGGCTCTGGCGAAACCATCCCGCATTTCACCACGGTCCGGCATCGCGCCGACGGCACTTTGCTCGATGTCTCGGCGACCATTTCTCCCATGCGTGACGAGGACGGCAAGGTCGTCGGAGCGGTCAAGACCGTGCGCGATGTCACCGAGCAGGTGCGCGCCGAAAAGGCGGTCCGGGAAATGAACCAGAGCCTGGAGGAGCTGGTCAGGCTCAGGACGGTCGAGCTGGAAACCGCGCGGCGTGATCTGCAGACCATTTTCGATGCGTTGCCGTCCATGATCGGCTACTGGGACAAGTCGCTGCGCAACCGCATGGCGAACCGGGCCTACAGCACCTGGTTCGGTGTCAATCAGGACAAGATCGCCGGCATGCATCTGCCGGAACTGCTGGGGCAGGAACTGTTCGAGCACAATCGCCCGCATATCGACGGTGTGCTGGCAGGCCTGCCGCAGCGCTTCGAGACCCCCATCACCAGCCCTCAGGGCAAGATGATGTGGTCCATGGCCAACTTCATTCCCGACTGGCATGGCAACGAGGTGGCCGGCTTCTATGTCATCGTGCATGACATCACCGAGATCACCGACAGCCGCAACCAGTTCGAGCAGGTGCTGCGCGAGAACGAAGCCCTGATGAGCACGCTCAACCAGCAGCTGCTCTATTCGGTCACCGACTCCAGGGGCCGTATCATCGAGGTCAACGACAATTTCTGCCGCATCAGCGGCTACAGCCGCGAAGAGCTGCTGGGCAGCACGCACAGCATGATCAATTCCGGCGAACACGAGCGCGCCTTCTGGAGCGATGTCTGGCGCCGCATCACGTCCGGGAATGCCTGGCATGGCGAGGTCTGCAACCGCGCCAAGGATGGTTCGCTGTACTGGGTGGACAGCGTGATCGCGCCCTTTGTCGGCGCCGACGGCAAGATCGAGCGCTATGTGTCCATGCGCACCGACATCACGGCCCGTCACCGCCTGGATGCCAGCCTGCGCGAGGCCAAGCTCGCCGCCGAAGCGGCCAACCAGGCGAAGAGCGAGTTCCTCGCCAACATGAGCCATGAAATCCGCACGCCCATGAACGGCATTCTCGGCCTCTGCTATCTGCTTGAGCGCCAGGTCATGTCGTCGGTCACGCTGGGCATGGTGCAGCGCATCCAGGGCGCCAGCCAGTCGCTGCTGAGCATCATCAATGACATCCTCGACTTCTCCAAGATCGAGGCCCGGCGCCTGGTCCTGGAGCGGGCGCCATTCCGCCTCGGCGATGTCGTCGACAAGCTGGCCAACCTGATGGCGGCTTCGGTGGCCGACAAGCCCATAGACTTCCTGATCGATGCGCCGCCCGCCGAGGCCCAGTTCCTCGTCGGTGACGTGCTGCGTCTGGGGCAGATCCTGACCAATCTGGTCGGCAACGCTCTCAAGTTCACCCAGGCCGGCGAAGTGTCGATGCGCATCGATGTGCTGTCGCACGATGTCGAGGCCGGCACCGTGTCGCTGCGCTTCACCGTGCGCGATACCGGCATAGGCATTCCGGCCGAGAAGCTGGAGAGCATATTCAGCTCGTTCAGCCAGGCCGACACCACCACCACGCGCCGTTTCGGCGGCACCGGCCTGGGTCTCACCATCAGCCGCAGCCTGGCCGAACTCATGGGCGGCAGCATTTCGGTGCGCAGCACGCCGGGTGTCGGCAGCGAGTTCTCGCTGGTGGTGCCGTTCGAGCTCGGCATGCCCGAGGCGCTGCCGATATCCGGCAGCAAGCCCCTCAAGGTCCTGTTCTGCAGTGACAACCGCTCCGGCGAGATGCTCAGTCTGCTCGCCCTGGGCCTGGGCTGGCAGGCCGATGTCGTGGACAGCGGCGCGGCCATGCTCAATCGCGTCGAGGCCGATCCTTCCTACGACATCATCCTCACCGACTGGAAGCTGCCTGACATGGATGGCCTGTCCGCCCTCAAGCGGGCCTCTGCCTGTCATGACGGCGGTCGCGCGCCCATCACCCTGGTCACGGTCATGCCGCAGGCAGCCAACGAGCTGCGCCAGAACGCCGAGTGTGAAATGGTCGATGCCATTCTGGTCAAGCCGGTGACCGGCTCGGCCCTGCAGCATGCCGTGGTCAATGCCCGCAGCCTGCATGGCAGTCAGGGCAATGACCGCAGCGAGCCCGAGGCCAGGCTGGCCGGTGCCCGCATTCTGCTGGTTGATGACAGCGAACTGAATCTGGAGGTGGCCGCGCACATACTGCAGACCGAAGGTGCCAGCGTGACCACGCTGGAGAACGGCAAGCTCGCGGTCGATGTTCTGGCCGCACAGCCGGATGCCTTCGACATTGTCCTCATGGACGTGCAGATGCCGGTCATGGACGGCTATTCCGCGACCCGCGAAATCCGTCGCATGGGCCTGGCCACGCTGCCTGTGGTGGCGCTCACGGCCGGCGCGCTGAGCTCCCAGCGTCAGCTGGCGCTGGATGCCGGCATGAACGGATTCATCACCAAGCCTTTCGTGGTCGAGAATCTGGTGACCATGGTGAAGGGCATGGTGGATCGGCATCCCGAGGTCGCTCCGGCGGCCGTGCCGGGCCCGACGCCTGTCGTACCCGGCAAGCGTGACGGACAGATGTCCGAGCAGCAGCTCATGCAGGGCGAGGAGTGGCAGTCCATGATGACCCGCTTCAGGGCGCGCTTCTTCGACGAGCGCGTGCCCGAGTTCCTGCTCGCCTATCAGGATGCCTGCAACGCCACGGATCATGTCTGGAGCAGCGATCTCAAGCGCATCATCCACAAGCTGGCGGGCGAGGCCGGGCTGGTCGGCCTGCCGGATACCAGCGAACTGGCCAAGCGCATCGAGCAGTGCTGGGACAGGCACGGACCCGATGCCGAGGTGCAGGAGATGACGCAGCAGCTGTCGCGCAACCTGCACGACCGGGCGGCTTGAGTCTGCGCGGCAGGGTGCTGCATTTGTCAGCTCAGGAAATGTACAAAATACGATATTCGTATCATCGTATCCGGCGATACTGACAAGAACGCCCGCCAGACGGGCGCCAGCGCCTGCGCATGAAGCGCGTGGCCGGAGAGCCGGATGCACACAATCCTTCAGGGTGGCGCACGCATCGTGCTGCTGCTCAGCCTGGCCGCGCTGGTCGCCTGTGGCGACTATTCCGGCGGCGGCAAGACAGCGGCCGACACAGGCGACACAACCAGCCATCCGCAAACCCATCCTCAGCCCGGCTCATCGCGCACCATGGAAAGCCATTTCAGCGCGCAGGTGGCACCGCGCCTGGACTTCTGCCGTACCTGCCACGTGCCGTCCGGTCAGGCTGATCGCGACGGCGGCAACCGTTTCATGCTGTCAGCCGAGCGCAGCCAGGATCTGAACAACCTGCGGGCCAGCTGGGAGAGCCTGGGGCGCAACAACCCGGTATCGCGCATTCTGCTCATGGCCTCTGGGCAGGAGGCGCACAGCGGTGGCAGCCCGTGGCCGACGGGTTCGGCGGCCTACCATGATGTCGCGCTGCTGTTGCAGTGCTTTGCCGACCCCGATGGCTGCTCGGCCCTGCTCAATGGCAATGACAGCGGCGGCAGCGGAGGTGACGTCGCCGGCGAGCTGCCGCCATTGCTGGGCAGCTCGCATGGTGGCTGGCCGCTGGCCGATTACTGCCAGAACAAGGCCGATGACACGCCGCTGCCGGTTGACCCGCGCGCGCTGGTGCAGCCTGGCGTCAATGCCGGCAAGGCGGTCCATTTCAATGCCTTCTGGAAGGATTGCCACGTCGATCCCGCCAGGGTCGGCGAGCGGGCTGCAGTGAAGACCTGCGGCGAACTGCGCGCCAGCGTCGCGCGCGGCATGGCCCTGGTCAAGGGCAATGGCAACGTGGCATCCGGCGGCCTTTTTCATGGCAACCAGCCGGAGGACACCGAGGCAGCGATCTTCCCGGCGAGCAGCTACAACAAGCTCTGGCAGGCCTGGGGTCTGAGTGCGCGCCCGGACAACTTCGACCAGCTGCTGGCCGAGCGCTACGGCGCCAGCTTCGGCAGCGAGCGTAATCCCTACCCGCTGCCGGGCGAGGATCCGGCCGCAAGCAATGGCGGCAGCGGTCAGCTGCCGACCTGGTTCACGCAGTTGCGCACGCGTGAGGGCGGCTGGACCGGCAAGATCGGCATCACCTGCCACGGCTGCCACAGCGCCCGTGTCGGTGATCCGGAGGATGGTCCGGGTCTGGGCATGCTCTACGGCAGCGGCAGCGGCCTGCATGACTACAATCTGTTCCTGCGCGACATGGCGACTCAGGGCTATCCGCCATCGGCCGCCATGTTCGCCAACCTCAATCGCACGCGCGGCACCAGCAATGCCAGCGCCATCAATCTCGCCTTCTTCTTCCAGGAACGTTATCAGCTCGATGCCTCATGGTTCGGCCTGCTGAGCTCCGGCTCCACCGCGAGCATGGACACGCCGGCCTGGTGGAACCTGGGGCATCGCCCGCTGAAGTTCATCGACGGCATCTTCGCCGGCGATGCCGCGCGTGTGGACCTGGTTTTCTACATTCCCGTCAACGGCCTGTTCGGCGACAAGAAGGCGCAGGCCTGGGTCCGCGAGCGTGCCCAGGATGCCAACGACTGGCTGCTCTCCCTGAAGGCGCCGGCCTATCCGTACGTCATCAACACGGCGCTGGCGGAGCAGGGCGCCGTGCTTTTCCACAGCAAGAACCTGTGGGCTCCGGCACTGAAGAATCCGCTGCCGAAGCCGGCCGGCGGCAACGGCTCCTGTGCCAGCTGTCATGGCGCCTACTCGCCACGCTATATCAACGACCCGAGCTATCTGGATACGCCGGCGCTGGCGGGCGTGGCCAGCTACATCGTGCCCCGGGCCGTCATAGGCACCGACCCGGTCCGCGTGGATACCAACAACGAGGGTGTGCAGGAGGCCGGCTCGCGCAATTTCTTCGGTTATCCGGAGACTGCCGGCAGCACCCAGGATTGCGGCATGCAGAATCGTGCCGATCTGCGCGGCAGTCGCGAGCAGGGCTATCTGGCGCCGCCGCTGCACGGTGTCTGGGCCAGCGCGCCGTATCTGCACAACGGCTCCGTGCCCAACCTCTGGGAACTGCTGCAGCCGTCGGCGCGCAAGGCCATCTGGCGCCGCGTCTCGACGCCGGCACGGGCCGATCAGCAGGGCAAGGTCATCATGGGTTACGACACCAGCCTCGCGCGCGCCTTCGACGCCGGCAGGGTCGGCTGGAAATACGAGACGCTGAGCTGCGGCGATGGCTCGCGTCCCTACATCGACTGCATGCCCGGCGATGATGCCGCGCTGCCGCCGGTGCAGCAGTTGCTGGCGCTGATCTACGGCAATGCGGTCGGGACCTGGAACCTGCTCTATCCGCCGCTGATCAGCAATAAGCAGATCGAGGAGCGCAAGATCTACAACACGCACATGTTCAGCCAGGGCAACCAGGGCCATGCCTTCACGTCGGTGCTGACCGATCAGGAGCGATGGGCCCTGATCGAGTACATGAAGACCCTGTGAGAGCGGCTTGACGGGGTGGGGCGGATGACGAAAGTTTCGGCAGTCGGAACGGCTCGCTGCAATCTCCTGTTGACGCCCCCATGCCACCTCCGTAATATCCGCCCTCGCAATGAGGCACGCCGATTCGGCAGTTAATCTGCAGAAATCGGGGTATAGCGCAGTCCGGTAGCGCGCCTGCTTTGGGAGCAGGATGTCGGGGGTTCGAATCCCTCTACCCCGACCAATGACCCAGAACAGGCAACAGCGTTTCAAATGCGCTCGTAGCTCAGCTGGATAGAGCATCGGCCTTCTAAGCCGAGGGTCGCAGGTTCGAGCCCTGCCGGGCGCGCCAAGCCCTCATGGCGAAGTTATGGTGGCCGTAGCTCAGTTGGTAGAGTCCCGGATTGTGATTCCGGCTGTCGTGGGTTCGAGTCCCATCGGCCACCCCATCACCCCCCTCTGACGGGGCGGCGCAAGCCGAAAGTCTGAAGTTGGGCCGTTAGCTCAGTTGGTAGAGCAGTGGACTCTTAATCCATTGGTCGAAGGTTCGAATCCTTCACGGCCCACCAACTTTCTGCCTTGCTCGTCAAGGCCACGCAAAAAGGGTTCCTTCGGGAGCCCTTTTTCGTTTCCGGCTTTTGTCAAAGCGGGCAGGGCATGAGGCAATGCGCTCGCCGTTCGCGCTCTGATCTTTCATTCTGCCCGGCTTTCTCTATAATCCTGACCCTCGCTTTCCGGCAGGGTTGGCATGCCTGGTGCCCGCCGCCCTGGAATGACGAGCCTGTCTAGGCTCATTTCTGTCCTCCGGGACACTTTTCAATCCGTTGAGGTTGTCATGCAAGTCACCGTTGAAACCGTCTCCAGCCTGGAGCGCCGCGTCAAGGTCGTGGTTCCGGCCGCCAAGATCGATCAGGATGTCAGCGCGCGCGTGGCCAAGGCCGCCCGTACCATCCGCATGGATGGCTTCCGTCCGGGCAAGGTGCCGCTTTCGCTGGTGCAGAAGCGCTTCGGCGATTCCATCCGCCAGGAAGCCCTGGGCGAGATCATCCGTGACAGCTTCTACGAAGCCGTGACCCAGGAAAAGCTGAACCCGGCCGGTTTCCCGAGCATCGAGGAAGTCAGCGACAAGGCTGGCGAAGACCTGGCCTTCACCGCGCTGGTCGAGGTCTACCCGGAAATCGCCCTGAACAGCTTCGCCGACATCAAGGTCGAGCGTCCGCTGGTCGAAATCAATGATGCCGACATCGACGAAATGATCGAGAACCTGCGCAAGCAGCGCGCCACCTTCGCCGACAGCGCCGAAGCTGCCGCCGATGGCGACAAGGTCACCCTCGACTTCGCCGGCACTGTCGATGGCGAAGCCTTCGAAGGCGGCGCCTCCGAGAACTTCGAGCTGACCCTCGGCTCCGGCCGCATGATCCCGGGCTTCGAAGCCGGCATCGAAGGCATCAAGGCTGGTGAAGTGCGTGACATCAACGTCACCTTCCCGGCCGACTACCAGGCCGAAGCCCTCAAGGGCAAGGACGCTGTCTTCAAGATCACCGCGCACAAGGTCAGCAAGGCCGTGCTGCCGGAAGTCGATGCGACCTTCCTGGAAGCCTTTGGCGTCAAGGAAGGCGGCGTCGAGAAGTTCCGCGAAGACGTGCGCAAGAACATGACCCGCGAACTCAAGCAGGCCATCAAGAACAAGGTCAAGACCCAGGTCATGGATGCGCTGCTCGCCGGCCACACGGTCGAAGTGCCGAAGGCCCTCGTGGCCAACGAGATCAACCGCCAGCGCCAGGCCATGTTCCAGCAGTTCGGTGCCGGCGCCGCCAAGCTCGACGCCAGCATGCTGCCGGACGAGCTGTTCTCCGAACAGGCACAGCGCTCCGTCTCGCTCGGCCTGCTGATCAGCCAGATCATCAAGGACAAGGCTGTGGAAGTGGATGCCAGCCGCGTCAAGGCCGTGATCGAGGAAGTCGCCGAGTCCTACGAGACCCCGGCGGAAGTGATGAACTACTACTACGGCAACCGCGAACAGATGGCCCAGGTCGAAGCCCTGGTGCTGGAAGATCAGGTTGTCGACGTCGTGCTCGCCGGTGCCCAGGTCACCGAACAGCCGTCGCGTTACGCCGACGTGGTGCGCGCTGCCCGTTCGTAACAAGACGACACGCCCGCGGCCTTGACCTCGGGCGGTTCAGACCCGACACTCCCGGATATGTCCCCTCGACAGCCGGGAGTTTCTTTTTGGGCGTCCGGCGCGGGGATTTCCAGAACCGCTGATTCTTCGAGCCTTGATCGTGCAGGATTTCTCATGAAGATCGATTTTTCCGCAGACCGTTACGCATCGCATCCGGAGCCCAGCAATCTGGGTCTGGTGCCGATGGTTGTCGAGCAGTCTGCCCGTGGCGAGCGTGCCTTCGACATCTACTCGCGCCTGTTGCAGGAGCGCGTGATTTTCCTCGTCGGCCAGGTCGAAGACCACATGGCCAACCTGGTGGTGGCACAGCTGCTGTTCCTGGAGTCGGTGAACCCGGACAAGGACATCCACATCTACATCAACTCGCCGGGTGGTTCGGTGACGGCCGGCATGGCCATCTACGACACCATGAAGTTCATCAAGCCGGACGTGTCGACGATCTGCATCGGTCAGGCCGCCTCCATGGGTGCCTTCCTGCTGTCCGCCGGCGCCAAGGGCAAGCGCTTCTGCCTGCCGCATTCGCGCGTGATGATCCATCAGCCGCTGGGCGGCTTCCAGGGTCAGGCCTCCGACATCGCCATCCATGCCCAGGAGATCCTCAAGATCAAGGGCCTGCTCAACGAGCTGCTGGCCGCGCATACCGGTCAACCCATCGAGCAGATCGAGCGTGACACCGACAGAGACAATTTCATGACGGCACAGGATGCCCAGCGCTACGGTCTCATCGACCAGGTGCTGACGCAGCGTCCGTGATCGCGAATAAAAGCAGTACGAGAGGGCAAGCATGACGGAAGAGAAGCGGGGCGGAGACAGCAAGCTGCTGTTCTGCTCCTTCTGCGGAAAGAGCCAGCACGAGGTTCGCAAGCTGATTGCGGGCCCGTCCGTCTACATCTGTGACGAGTGCGTCGACCTCTGCAATGACATCATTCGCGAGGAAGTGCAGGACAAGGCCGACGACAAGACCAGTGATCGTCTGCCGACGCCGCGCGAGCTCAAGGCCACCCTGGATGACTATGTCATCGGCCAGGATCAGGCCAAGCGCGTGCTGGCGGTGGCGGTCTACAACCACTACAAGCGTCTGCGCGCGGGCATGAAGAAGGCCCAGGGCGGTCGTGCCGGTGCCGATGTCGAGCTGTCGAAGAGCAACATCCTGCTCATCGGTCCGACCGGTTCGGGCAAGACGCTGCTGGCCGAGACGCTGGCGCGCCTGCTCAATGTCCCGTTCACCATCGCCGATGCCACCACGCTGACGGAAGCCGGCTATGTCGGTGAAGATGTCGAGAACATTATCCAGAAGCTGTTGCAGAAGTGTGACTACGACGTCGAGAAGGCCCAGACCGGCATCGTCTACATCGACGAAATCGACAAGATCTCGCGCAAGAGCGACAACCCGTCGATCACCCGCGATGTCTCCGGCGAAGGCGTGCAGCAGGCGCTGCTCAAGCTGATCGAGGGCACGGTTGCCAGCGTGCCGCCGCAGGGCGGCCGCAAGCACCCGCAGCAGGAGTTCCTGCAGGTCGACACCTCGAACATCCTGTTCATCGTCGGTGGTGCCTTTGCCGGTCTCGACAAGGTCATCCAGCAGCGCTCCGAGCCGGGCGGCATAGGCTTCAACGCCACCGTCAAGAGCAAGGACAAGGCGCCGAGCACGGGCGAGCTGTTCCAGACCGTGCAGCCGGAAGACCTGGTCAAGTTCGGTCTCATCCCCGAATTCGTCGGTCGTCTGCCGGTGATCGCCACGCTCACCGAGCTTGATCAGGATGCCCTCGTGCAGATCCTGACCGAGCCCAAGAACGCGCTCACCAAGCAGTACGGCAAGCTCTTCGAAATGGAAGGCGCGACCCTGGAGTTCCGTCCCGAGGCCCTCAAGGCAGTCGCCAGCAAGGCCCTGGAACGCAAGACCGGTGCCCGTGGCCTGCGCTCCATCCTCGAAGGCATCCTGCTCGGTACCATGTACGAGCTGCCGTCGCTGGAAGGTGTCAGCAAGGTGCTGGTCGACGAGAAGGTGGTGCTCGGCGAGTCCGATCCGCTGCTGGTCTACGACAACCCGGAAACCGCCCGAGTGCTGCCCGAATAAGGCAGCGACGGATGGCTGGAAAGGTGTGAAAAAGGGGACTTCAAGTCCCCTTTTTCTTTATGGGAATTATGGCGTCAGGCCGCGTGGCGCCTGGCTTTCACGCCACACTTGTCGCTTTTTTGTTGTCTTTTCGAGCAATGCGGTCGGCTGGTGCTTGTAATCGGCCGGGTTCTCCCCCACAAAGAAAGCATGAGGGAAGCTGATCGTGCTTCCCGGCTTCCGGAGAACCGTGATGTCCGACCGTTTGAAACTGCCCCTGCTGCCGCTGCGCGATGTGGTGATCTATCCCCACATGGTGATCCCGCTCTTTGTCGGGCGCGAGCGTTCGATCCAGGCACTGGACCTGGCCATGGCGGCCGACAAGCAGATTTTCCTGGTCTCCCAGCGTGACGCCTCGGAAGATGACCCGCGTCAGGAAGGCCTCTATCACATCGGTACGGTGGCGCAGATCCTGCAGCTGCTGAAGCTCCCGGACGGCACCGTCAAGGTGCTGGTCGAAGGCCTGCGCCGCATCGAGCTGGTCGATGTCATCGAGAGCGATGGCGCGCTGCTTGCCGCGCTCCAGGAAATTCCTGTCGAGGACATGTCGCGTTCGGAATCCGACGTGCTCGCGCGCACCTTGCTCAACCAGTTCGACCAGTACGTCAAGCTGTCCAAGAAGGTGGCCAACGAGGTGCTGACCTCGGTCACCGGCATTGATGATCCCAGCCGTCTGGCCGACACCATCGCCGCCCATCTGTCGCTGCGCCTGGAAGAGAAGCAGGCCATTCTCGACATCCTGCCGGTGCAGGCCCGTGTCGAGCATCTGATGGCGCTGATGGAGTCGGAAATCGACATCCTCAAAGTCGAGAAGCGCATCCGTGGCCGCGTCAAGAAGCAGATGGAGCGCAGCCAGCGCGAGTACTACCTGAACGAGCAGATCAAGGCCATCCAGAAGGAGCTTGGCGATCTCGGCGAGGGTGGCGAGGACGAGCTGTCCGAGATCGAGCAGCGCATGGAGAAGGCCGGTCTGCCGCTGGAAGCGCGCAAGAAGGTCGAGGCCGAGCTGCGCAAGCTGCGCCAGATGTCGCCCATGTCGGCCGAGGCGACGGTGGTGCGCGGCTACATCGACTGGATGCTGGGCGTGCCCTGGAAGAAGCGCAGCAAGGTGCGCATCGACCTCAAGAAGGCGCGCGAGATTCTCGACGCCGACCACTACGGCCTGGAAAAGGTCAAGGAACGCATCCTCGAATACCTGGCCGTGCAGTCGCGCGTGAAGAAGCTTAATGGCGCCGTGCTCTGCCTGGTCGGCCCGCCCGGCGTCGGCAAGACCTCGCTCGGTCAGTCCATCGCCAAGGCCACCAATCGCCAGTTCGTGCGCATGGCCCTCGGCGGCGTGCGTGACGAGGCCGAGATTCGCGGTCACCGCCGCACCTACATCGGCTCCATGCCGGGCAAGCTGATCCAGAAGCTGTCCAAGATCGGCGTGCGCAACCCGCTGTTCCTGCTCGACGAAATCGACAAGATGGCCTCCGACATGCGTGGCGATCCGTCGTCGGCGCTGCTGGAAGTGCTCGACCCTGAACAGAACAAGGCCTTCAACGATCACTATCTTGAAGTCGACTATGACCTCTCCGAGGTCATGTTCCTGTGCACCGCGAACTCCATGAACATTCCGGCGCCGCTGCTCGACCGCATGGAAATCATCCGTCTGCCCGGTTACACCGAGGCCGAGAAGGTGGCCATCGCGCAGCAGTATCTGGTGCCCAAGCAGCTTGAGGCGGCCGGTCTCAAGGTCGCCGAGCTGAGCATCACCGAAGGCGCCTGCCGCGACATCGTGCGCTACTACACACGCGAGGCCGGCGTGCGTGCGCTCGATCGTGAAATCGCCAAGATCTGCCGCAAGGTGGTGAAGGAAGCGGTCATGGGCACGCGCAGCGGCGCTCTCGAAGTCGGCGAAGCCCTGCTCGAGGATTACCTCGGCGTGCGCAAGTTCAACTACGGCAAGGCCGAGTCCGAAGACCAGGTCGGTCAGGTCACCGGCCTGGCCTGGACCTCGGTCGGTGGCGAGCTGCTCACCATCGAAGCCGTGGCCGTGCCGGGCAAGGGCAACACGGTCATGACCGGTTCGCTGGGCGATGTCATGCAGGAGTCCATCCGCGCCGCCAAGACCGTCGTGCAGTCACGTTCGCGTGCGCTCGGCCTGCTGCCGGAAACTTTCGAGAAGCGTGACATCCACATCCACATGCCGGAAGGGGCGACCCCGAAGGATGGCCCGAGTGCCGGTATCGGCATGTGCACGGCACTGGCGTCCGTGCTCACCGGCATCCCGGTGCGCGCCGATGTCGCCATGACCGGCGAGATCACCCTGCGTGGCCAGGTCCTGCCGATCGGCGGGCTCAAGGAAAAGCTGCTGGCTGCGCATCGCGGCGGTGTCCACACGGTGATCATTCCGGAGGAGAATGCGCGTGACCTCAAGGAAATTCCGGAGGCGGTGAAGACCGCGCTGGATATCCGCACGGTCAAGTGGATCGATGAAGTGCTGGCGATCGCGCTCACGCGACCGCCGGTGCCGCTGACCGAAGAGGCCTATGCCGAAGGGCTGGCACGGGTCGAGAAGCGCGAAATTCCGGCCGCGAGTCGACACTGATCGCGGCCGGTGCAAATTTTTGCTGTCCATTTCGGCATTTGTTGGAGTTTTGCTTGACCCTCCGCGAGAGGGCGTTTTATAAATCGGATCACTTGTACGACGCCCATTTCGTCGACAGCTGAAAATCACAACAAACAACACCGTCTTACATAGGGGACTACTGTGAACAAGTCTGAACTCATTGATGCCATCGCCGAAGCCGCCAACCTGACCAAGGCCGATGCCGGCCGTGCTCTGGACGGCGCCGTGGCTGCTGTGACCGGTGCGCTCAAGGCTGGTGATGCCGTGACGCTCGTCGGCTTTGGCACCTTTTCCGTGAAGGAACGCGCCGCCCGCACCGGCCGCAATCCGCAGACCGGAAAGGAAATCAAGATCAAGGCCTCGAAGACTCCGTCCTTCAAGGCTGGCAAGGGCCTCAAGGATGCCGTCAACGGCTGATCGCCGTTGCCGTCAGGCAATCCTTGCGGTTCGAGAGCGCGCCCTGATCGGCGCGCTTTTTTCTTCCTGCGTCGGCAGGTTGTTCTGATCAAGCGCGTAGGTTCTCATGCAAGCGTTTCGTGAAATTGTGCAGGGGTGGCTGGGCAAGTCCCTGCTGACCCTGATCGGTCTGTTGTTCCTCTTCACCGGCTACGAGTCCTACATCAGTGGCAGGTCGGAGTCGCTGGCCGCCAAGGTGGATGGCCACAAGATTTCCCAGGCCCTGCTCGACAAGGCCGTCGACAATCAGCGTGAGCAGTTGCTGGCGCGCATGGGACCAGGTGCCACGCTGACGCCCGAGCAGCAGACGCAGCTGCACAAGCGTGTGCTCGACAGCCTGATCCAGCGCGAGCTGCTGATCGCATCCGGCAAGCAGGCTGGCTATCGTGTTTCCGATGCCACCATCGAGCAGCAGATCCACAGCGTTCCGACCTTCCAGGAAAACGGCAAGTTCTCGCCGCAGCGCTACGCCCAGGTGCTGGCCCAGATCGGTGAAACGCCGCGTACCTTTCCGGATCGTGCCCGCCAGGAAATCATCACCGCCCAGCGCGTCACCGGCTGGATGCAGAGTGCCTTCGTCACGGCGCCCGAACTCGAGCTGCTCGGCGGTCTCGACAGCCAGCAGCGCGATGTCAGCTACGCCCTGATTCCGGCCAGCCGCTTCCTGCCTTCGGTGACGGTCTCCGATGCCGAGATCAAGGCGTTCTATGACCAGGACAAGCAGCGTTTCCAGCGCCCGGAAACGGTCAGCCTGTCGTACGTCACGCTCTCGCGCGCCAGCTTCCTGGCTCAGGCCAAGGCCACGCCGGAAGCCATCCAGGCCCGCTATGACGAGCGCGTCAAGTCGCTGTCCTCCGGCGAGGAGCGTCAGGCCGCGCACATCCTGATCGCCACCAGCGACAAGGTCAGCGATGCCCAGGCCAAGACGAGGATCGAAGCGCTGGCCAAGCAGGTCGCCGAAGGCGCCGATTTTGCCGCGCTGGCCAAGGCCAATTCGCAGGATCCGGGTTCGGCGGTGAAGGGCGGCGATCTCGGCTATGCCGGTCGCGGCATGTTCGTGCCGGAGTTCGAGAACGCACTCTACGCGCTGGCCAAGCCGGGCGATGTCTCGGCCGTGGTGAAGTCGCCGTTCGGCTATCACCTGATCAAGCTGCTGGCCATCCGCAAGTCCGATGTGCCGTCGCTGGCATCGCTGCGTCCGCAGATCGAGAAGGAAGTCCGCGAGGCCCAGGCTGACGAACTTTTCGGCCATGCCGTCGAGAAGCTCGATGCCGCGGTCTACGAGTCCGCCGACCTGATCGAGCCGGCGCGCCAGAACAACCTGGTGGTGCAGACCACGCCGCTGTTCGACCAGAAGGGTGGTGAGGGTATCGCCGCCCAGCGCAAGATCGTCGAAGCTGCCTTCAGCGATGATCTGGTCAAGGATGGCAAGAACTCCAGCGCCATCTCCCTGCCGGACGGCAGCAGCGTCTGGCTGCACGTGGCTCGTCACGAGCCGGCGCGCAAGCTGCCGCTGGTCGAGGTCAGCGCGGCGATCAAGACGCATCTGCAGCAGGACAAGGCGCTGGCCCTGGCCATGGCCGAGGCCGACAAGATCGCCGCCGCCGGCAAGACCGGCAGCCTGGCGCAGGCGGTCACCGCCGCCGGCCTGTCGCTGCAGTCCCAGGCTGCCGTGACCCGTCGTACGCCCATGCCGACCGCAGAGCTGCTGCGTGCCGCCTTCCGTGCGCCGCATCCGGTGGCCGGCAAGCCGCAGCCCGTGACCGTCAAGCTGGCCGATGCCGCTGCCGTGCTCGCCGTCACCGCCGTCAAGCCGGGCCCGCAGCTGCAGGGCAACCAGCGTGTCGTGACGCAGAGCATGCTGACCGAGAACCGTGGCCAGCAGGAACTGCAGGACATGCTGGGCTATCTCAAGTCCAAGGCCGATGTCGAGATCGTGAAGGCCAAGTCGGCTGATTGATCGGTGTAACGCGTCGGTCACTGTCAGTGACCGACGCCCTGCGAAGCGCTGGACGATTCACCGCGACCACGCAGAAACGAAAAAGCCCGGCAATGCCGGGCTTTTTCATGTCACAACAGATCGTCAGATCGCGTTCAGATCCGGCATGGCCACCGTGTTGAAGCCACCGTCGACATAGAGGATCTCGCCGGCGATGCCCGAAGCCAGGTCGGAGCAGAGGAAGGCGGCGGCATTGCCGACCTCATCGATGGTGACGTTGCGGCGCAGCGGCGTGGCGGCTTCGTTGTACGACAGCATCTTGCGGAAATCCTTGATGCCGCTGGCAGCCAGCGTGCGGATCGGGCCGGCCGAGATGCCGTTGACGCGGATGCCTTCCGGGCCGAGGCTGGCGCCGAGGTAGCGCACATTGGCTTCGAGCGAGGCCTTGGCCAGACCCATGACGTTGTAGTTCGGCACCACGCGTTCGGCGCCGAGGTAGGTCAGCGTCAGGATGCTGCCGTTGCGACCGAGCATCATCGGCTTGGCGGCCTGGGCGAGGGCGCCGAAGCTGTAGGAGCTGATGTCGTGGGCGATGCGGAAGCCTTCGCGCGTGGTGACATCGACATAGTTGCCTTCGAGTTCGTGGCCCGGGGCATAGCCGACCGAGTGCACCAGCACGTCGAGGCCGTCCCAGTGCTGACCGAGCGCGACGAAGACGTTGCGGATCTCGTCATCGGAAGCGACGTCGCAGGGGAAGGTCAGGGTGGAGCCGAAGTTGCCGGCGAACTCTTCGACACGACCGCGCAGCTTCTCGTTCTGATAGGTGAAGGCGAGTTCGGCGCCTTCGCGATGCATGGCCTGGGCAATGCCGTAAGCGATGGAGAGTTTGCTGGCGATACCCACGATGAGTACGCGCTTTCCGGTCATCATGCCCATATCAGGCTCCTGTTGCAGTTTGCTGGTGACAATCAAAACAGCGCCGAGTATAGGCCGAAAAGCTGACAGTTTGACGACCTGGCGGACGCCAGGGCGACCAAAGTGTCAGTCCGGGAGCGCAGACAGCAAAGCCTGGGTATACGCGTGCTGCGGCTCGCTGAAGATGCGTTCGGTCAGGCCCTGTTCGACCACCTTGCCGTCATGCAGCACCAGCAGGCGGTGGCAGAGCGCGCGCACCACCGAGAGGTCATGGCTGATGAAGAGGTAGCCGATGCCGGTGCTGGTCTGGATGTCGCGCAGCAGGCTGATGATTTCGCCCTGGGTGTGACGGTCGAGCGCCGACGTCGGTTCATCGAGCACGATCAGCGCCGGCTTGAGGATGAGGCCACGGGCGAGGGCGATGCGCTGACGCTGGCCGCCGGAGAACTCGTGCGGATAGCGGTGGCGGCTGTCCGGGTCGAGGCGGACGGCGCGCAGGGCGGCGATCACCTCCTGCTCGATCTCGGCCTCGCTCAGCTTCTGGTGCGCCCGCAGGCCTTCGGCAATGAGCTCGCTGACCATGAGGCGCGGGCTCAGGCTGCCGTAGGGGTCCTGGAAGACCATCTGGGCGTGGCGGCGGGCCTGGCGCAGGGGTTCTCCTTCCAGACTCAGCCAGTCCTGGCCACAGAGCATGATGCGCCCGCTGGCGGGGATCAGGCGCAGCAGCGCCGCAGCCAGGCTGGACTTGCCCGAACCGGACTCGCCGACGATACCCAGGGCTTCACCCTGGCGCAGGGTCAGGCCGACATCGATCACGGCCTGGTGCCAGTCGCTGACACCGCCCCACCAGTTGTGGCGGCGGGCATAGCGGACATTGAGCTGGCTGACGCTGAGCAGCGCCGGTGTGGCCTCGGCCAGCGCGCGCGGTCGCGTCTCGGCGAAGGGCTTGAGCAGGGTGCGCGTGTAGGCCTGTGCCGGTGCCGCGAAGAGTGTGGCGGTATCGCTGCTTTCGACCACGCGGCCGGACTGCATGACCACGACGCGGTCGGCATAGCGCCGTACCTGCGGCAGGTCGTGACTGATCAGCAGCACGGCGAGGCCGCGACTGCGCTGCAACTGCTTGAGCAGATCGAGGATCTGACCTTGCAGGATGGCATCGAGCGCGGTGGTGGGCTCGTCGGCGATGAGCAGTCTGGGCTGGTTGGCCAGTGCCATGGCGATCATGACGCGCTGACGCTGGCCTCCGGAGAGTTCATGCGGCCAGGCGCGCAGGCGCCGTTCGGGTTCGGCGATGCCGACCTCGCGCAGCAGCGCCAGTGCCTGGCTGCGCGCCTGGGCGGCAGCGACGGGCTGGTGCAGGCGTATGGCCTCGCACAGCTGCTTGCCGATGCGGTGCAGCGGGTTCAGGGCGGTCAGTGGCTCCTGGAAAATCATGCCGACGTCGCCGCCACGCAGCTGCTGACGACGCGCGGCCGTCATGTCGCGCAGGGGCTGACCCTGCCAGCGGATGTCGCCTTCGGCCACCAGCGCCGATGGCAGCAGGTCGAGGCAGGCGAGGGCGCTGATGGACTTGCCGGAACCGGACTCCCCGACCACGGCCAGCCATTCGCCGGCCTGCAGCTGCAGCGACAGCTCATGCACCAGCGTCTGCCCGCCTCGTGTCCGTATGCGCAGACGATCGACGGCCAGCAAGGGCTGGCCTGCGGTATCCCGCTGTTGTGCCTCAGCCGACATGGCGCGGGTCGAAGGCATCGCGCAGGCCCTCTCCAATGAAGATCAGCAGGGTGAGCAGGATGGCCAGGCTGAAGAAGGCGGTGAGGCCCAGCCAGGGCGCCTGCAGATTGTCCTTGCCCTGGGCGATCAGCTCGCCGAGCGAGGCCGAACCGGGCGGCAGGCCGAAGCCGAGGAAATCCAGCGAGGTCAGCAGGCCTATGGCGCCGGTGAAGATGAAGGGCAGCAGGGTCAGCGTGGTGACCATGGCATTGGGCAGGACGTGGCGCCAGACCAGCAGCCAGGGCCTGACGCCCAGCGCGCGGGCGGCGCGCACATAGTCGAGCTGGCGCGTGCGCAGGAATTCGGCGCGCACCAGACCGCTGAGGTCGGTCCAGCCGAAGAGCGCGAGCAGGGCCAGCAGCCACCAGAAATTGGGCGCCACCAGACTCGACAGGATGATGAGCATGAACAGCACCGGCAGGCCCGACCAGATTTCGGTGAAGCGCTGGCCGAGCAGATCGACCCAGCCGCCCCAGTAGCCCTGCACGGCGCCGGCGGCGACGCCGAGGACCACCGTGGCCAGCGTCAGCAGGGCGGCGAAGGCCAGCGAGGTGCGTATGCCGTAGATCAGGCGCGCCAGCACATCGCGGCCCTGGTCATCGGTGCCCAGCCAGTTGTCGCGCGAAGGCGGCGAGGGCGTCGGCTCGGCGCGCTCGACATGGATGGTTTCGGCGGCGAAGCGTATGGGCGGCCAGAGCATCCAGCCATCCTTGCGGATCAGGGCCTGCACGGCCGGGTCGCGATAGACCGCCTCGGTCTCGAATTCGCCGCCATAGCGTGTTTCCGGCACGGCTTCCAATAGCGGCACGATCAAGTGCCCCTGGTAGCGCACCAGCAGCGGCTTGTCGTTGGCGATCAGCTCCGCCCCCAGGGTGATGACGAAGACGGCCAGCAGCAGCCACAGCGACCACCAGGCGCGGCGATTGCGCCGGAACTGGGCGAGGCGGCGGCGTGTCAGCGGTGACAGGCTGCGGCTCATGTCGCGGCCCTCTCGAAGTCGATGCGCGGGTCGACCAGGCGATAGCAGAGGTCGCCGGCCAGACGCAGCACCATGCCCATGAGCGTGAACAGGAAGAGCGTGCCGAAGATCACCGGGTAGTCGCGGTTGATCACCGATTCGTAGCTGAGCAGACCGAGGCCGTCGAGGTTGAAGATGATCTCGATCAGGAAGGTGCCGGTGAAGAGGATGCCGAACAGGGTGGCCGGCAGGCCGGCGATGAGGATCAGCATGGCGTTGCGGAAGACATGGCCGAGCAGCACGCGGCGCTCGCTGGCGCCCTTGGCGCGCGCGGTCAGCACGTACTGCTTGCCGAGCTCCTCGAGGAAGCTGTTGCGCGTGAACAGGGTCAGCGTGGCGAGGCCGCCGAGGGTCAGGCAGAGCGTCGGCAGCACGAGGTGGTGGGCGTAGTCCAGCACCTGGCGCCAGGGCGCGAGTTCGGCGAAATTGTCGGAGACCAGGCCCTGCATGGGAAACCACTGCCAGTAGCTGCCACCGGCGAAGACAATGATCAGCAGCAGGGCGAACAGGAAGCCGGGAATGGCATAGGCGACGATGATGACGCCGCTGCTCCAGACATCGAAGCGGCCGCCGGGGGCGAGGGCCTTGCGTATGCCCAGCGGAATGGCGATCAGATAGATCAGCAGCGTGCTCCACAGACCCAGCGACAGGGATACCGGCATCTTCTCCAGGACCAGGTCGAGCACCGGAATGTCGCGATAGAAGCTCTGTCCGAGATCGAAGTGCAGGAAGTCATTGATCATGTGCCAGAAGCGCGTTGCCGGCGGCTGGTCGAAGCCGTACTGCTTCTCGATCTCGGCGATCAGCGTCGGGTCCAGGCCCTGGCTGCCGCGATAGCCACCGGGGCCGTGAGCGGCCGCCTGCACGATGTCACCACCGCCGCCCAGCGCCGATCCGCCTATGCCCTGGAGCTTGGCCAGCGTGCGTTCGACCGGACCGCCGGGGGCGGCCTGGATGATCAGGAAGTTGATGAGCAGGATGCCGAACAGGGTAGGCACCATGAGCAGCAGGCGACGCACGATATAGGCCAGCATCAGCGCGACTCCTTCGATGGCTCGGGCGGATGGTCGAGAGCGGCGGCCTTGCCGGCATCCCACCACCAGCTGTCGAGGCCGTCACCATAGCGCGGCGCCCGCTGCGGATGACCGAAGCGGTTCCAGGCCGCGATGCGGTAATAGGGCGTGTGGTAGTTCGGAATCATCAGCCACTCGGCACGCAGGATGCGGTCGAGCGCCCGCACATGGGTGACCAGCTCGGCACGGCTGTGCGCCTGGGTGATGCCGCGGATGAGCGCGTCCACGGCCGGCGAGCGCAGGCCGGAAATGTTCTGGCTGCCGCGCGTGTCGGCGGCGGCCGAGCCCCAGTAGCCCCAGAGCTCGTTGCCGGGAGAGGTGGAGCCGGGCACGCCGGACACGGTGAGATCGAAGTCGAACTGGCGCAGGCGCTCGATGTATTGCGCGGCATCGAGCAGGCGGATGTCGAGGCGCACGCCGAGACGGGCGAGATTGCGCCGCAGCGGCTGCACGATGCGCTCGAACTCGGGCTGCACCAGCAGCATTTCCAGCACCATGGGCTCGCCGGCGGCATTGCGCAGGGCGCCATCGCGATACTGCCAGCCGGCAGCCTTGAGCATGGCCTGGGCACGGAGCAGGTTGACGCGGTCATAGCCGTCGCCATGGCTCACCGGCGGCACCACGGCCGGGCCGAAGGTGGCCGCCGGCAGCACGCGGCGCCAGGGAGCGAGCAGCTCGAGCTCGGCGGGCGCGGGCAGGCCGCTGGCGGCCAGCTCGGAGTTGTCGTAGTAACCCTTGACCCGCGTGTAGGCACCGTAGAACAGCGCCGGATTGGCCCACTCGAAGTCGAAGGCCTGGCTCAGCGCCTCGCGCACACGCCGGTCATCGAGCGGCTTGCGACGGGTATTGAAGTAGAAGCCCTGGGCCGCGGCCGGCTTCTGGTGGCGCTGCTGTATGAGCACGACCTCGCCGCGCTTGACGGCCGGGAAGTTGTATTCGGTGGCCCAGGTCTTGGCCTTGTTCTCCACACGCAGGTCGAACTGGCCGGCCTTGAAGCCCTCGAAGGCGATGCTGACATCGCGGTAGTAGTGGTAGTCGATCTCGTCGAAGTTGTTGAGACCGCGATTCACCGGCAGGTCGCGGCCCCAGTAACCGGGGTCGCGGCGATAGCTGATGCGGCGGCCGGGATCGATGCTGGCGATGCGGTAGGGGCCGCTGCCGACCGGCACATCGAGGCCGGTGCGGTCGAAGACGCGGTGGCGCCAGTAGTGCTCGGGCAGGATGGGCAGCTCGCCGACGATCAGCGGCAACTCACGGTTGTCCTTGCTGCGGAAACGGAAGCGCACGCGCAGCGGGTCGAGCGCGTCGACGCTGACGACATCGGCGAAATAGGCCTTGTAGGCGGGCGCGCCCTCGCGCCGGATGAGATCGAAGGTGAAGGCGACATCACGCGCGCGCACCGGCACGCCGTCATGGAAGCGGGCCTGGGGGCGCAGGTGGTAGATCACCCACGAGGCATCCTCGGGGTCACGCTCAATGCGCGACGCGAGCAGGCCGTAGCGCGTGAACGGCTCGTCCTCCGAGGCCACGGTCAGGCTGTCGTAGAGCTTGCCGAGTCCGGACGCGGCGACACCCTTGTTGATGAAGTCGTTGAGGCTGTCGAAAGTGCCGAGGGCATCCATGCGCAGACGGCCACCCTTGGGCGCGTCCGGATTGGCATAGGGCAGATGACCGAAATTCGCCGGCAGGGCTGGCTGGCCGTGCAGGGCGAGGGCGTGATTGCTGATGGTGGCGGCGCTGGCGGACAGACATCCGATCAGGAGTGTCAGGCCGCCGAGCAGGGAGAAGGTACGCCGCGGGATGGACAACGGTCGCCTCGTCAGGTCAGAGCGCCTTGGGGCTGAGCATGTCCGGCAGGACGCGCAGGATCAGGACCTGGCCGGGACGCAGCGCCTGGATGTCGCCGTTCCAGGCGCGCAGTTCGGCGAGGCTGACCTGGTACTGGTTGCGAATGGCTTCCAGCGTGTCGCCGGGCAGGATGCGGCGGCGGATCTCGACGCGGTTGTCGTTCTGGCTGCTGCTCACGGTAATGACTTCCGGCGTCACCGACACCGGGCCGGCACCGGCCGGAATGACCAGCTCGCGGCCTATGTCCAGCGGAGTCGACAGGGTGCTCTGGTTGGCGGCGCTGAGCAGACCCGGCGTGGTGTTGTAGGCGCGGGCGATGGAGTACCAGGTTTCCCTGGCCTGCACGCGATGACGTCCGCCGGCGCCGGTCTGGCGCATGGCCACCGGCAGGGCGACGGCGGCGCTGGCGGTCGCGATCGGCAGCGAGCTGCCATCGGTCTGGGCCATGCGCAGCGTGGAGCCGCTGCCCATCTGGGCGATCTGGTTTTCGCGTGCGACATCGAGCGTGGCCGGCACATGGACATGATGCGGGCCGTCCGGATCCATGCCGTCACGGCGCAGGCCGGGGTTGAGCATGCGCAGCGTCGGCAGGTCGATGCCGGTGACATCGGCGACATCATTCAGCGTCAGCGCACCCTGGGAGGTGATGGTGCGGAAATAGGGACGGTTGGGCAGCGCCGACAGGTTGACGCGGAAGCTCGCGGGATCACGGAACATGGCCACCACCGCGAGGAAGCGCGGCACGTAGTTCATGGTTTCTTCCGGCAGCCTCAGCGACCAGTAGTCGGTCGGCAGGCCGGCGGCGGCATTGCGCTTCATGGCGCGCGACACGGTGCCTGGGCCGGCGTTGTACGAGGCCAGCACCAGCGACCAGTCGCCGAAGGTGTCATAGAGCTTGGCCATGTAGTCGTAGGCGGCGCGCGTCGATTCCATGGGGTCGCGACGGGCGTCATACCACCAGCTCTGGCGCAGGCCGTAGATGCGGCCGGTGTCGGGCACGAACTGCCAGAGTCCGGCAGCCTGCGAGCGCGACGTGGCCATGGGGTCGTAGGCGCTTTCGATGACCGGCAGCAGGGCCAGTTCGGTCGGCAGGTTGCGGCGCTCGGCCTCGGCCACGGCCAGATACATGAAGCGCGAAGCGCGCTCGATCACGCGGTCGACATAGGCCTGCTTGCCGTTGAGCCAGAGCATGTGCTGCTGGACGCGGCTGTTGTCGGGGGCCGGCATGGCGAAGCCGGTGCGCAGGCGTTCGATGAGGTCGTCGGCTTCGCTGCCGGCGGCCTTGCGCGAGACCGGGCGGCTGTCGAGGTTGTCGAGCTTGATGGCGGTGCCGTTGCTGAGCGCCACTGTGGTGGTCAGCGCCGGATCAGGATAGGCGGCGTAGGAATTTTCGTTCGGGGCCGGTGCCATGGCAGTGGCGGGAGCAGCAGCCGGCAGCGGTTCGGCGAGGGCGAACGGGCTGCTCAGGGCTGTAATCAGCAGCGACAGTCCCGCGCATCCGCGCAGGTTTCGCCGGCATGACAACAGACTGTCCACGTCTTTTGCGTGTTTGAAAGGCATCAGCAGTTCCGGTCGGCCAGCGAAAAATTACCAAAAAATATACAAAAAACGGGCCACGGCCGATTCTAGACAGCCTTTGCCAGTGCTTGCAACTCATTAATTGTCAGCGATAACTGACTGATCTGTCTAATATGTCAGCCCGCGAAAATATCTTTCCAGGCGCGCAGGGCGGCCAGGGTATCGCGTGTCGATGACATTTCAGCTTCGCCATGGTGACGGACAGCCGTCACGACTGACGGTTGTTCGACACGAAGGAACGGATTTATCAGACGCTCCAGGGCCAGTGTGGTTGGCAGGCTGGGGCTGTTTTTCGCACGCCAGGCCGCGACCTGGAGCTGGTGCGCCCTGATGTCCTCGTTGGCCGGCTCCACCACGGCGGCGAAGCGCAGATTGGCGGCGGTGTACTCGTGCGTCGGGTAGATACGGGTAGCCGCCGGCAACGCGTTGATACGCGTCAGGGCCGCCTGCAGATCATCGGCGGTCCCGTCGAACAGGCGTCCGCAACCGGCGCTGAACAGGGTGTCGCCGCAGAACAGCATGCCGGCATCCGGCAGGTGATAGGCGAGATGGCCATGGGTATGGGCACCGACCGGAATGACCTCGACCCGGCCGAGACCGGGCAGCGTCAGGCTTTCGCCGCCGGCGAGCAGCTCGCTGATGACATTGCCGGCCTCGGCCGGGCCCAGTACCGGCACCGGATGGCGGGCAAGCAGGGCCGGAATGCCGCCGATGTGATCGGCATGGCGATGTGTCACCAGCACACCCAGCAGCGGCGGTCCGCCAGCGGCCAGTACCGCCAGCACCGGCGCGGCGTCGCCCGGGTCGACGACCCAGCGCCCGGCCGCTGTTTCAAGCAGCCAGATATAGTTGTCGGTGAAGCAGGGCAAGGCCTGCACGTAGAGCGCGGGAGTTGATGACATGGGCCGGGTGAAGCTCAATAATGATGACCATGAACCTACTACAGAATGTCCGTCACGACATCCATCCCGATAGCTGGTCCGCTGTCAGCCGGGCCAGGGCGCTGGCGCGCCTGTCGGGACCGTGGCAGAGCTGCCTGGGCCGTTGTCACGGGCTGCGGGCCGTGACCGTGGGTTCATCGCTGGAGCTGCCGGAACGTGGCGGCAGCCGGATTCCGTATCAGACCCTGCTGACCGCCGAGCCCGGTGTGGTGTCAGCCATGCCGGTGATACAGGCTGACTGGCGTCACTGGCCGGTGCGTCCCGGCAGTCTCGACATGGTCATCCTGCCGCTGGACATAGGGCATCTGCAGCATCTGCCGTCACTCGTGGGCGAGATCTGCACGGCGCTCGGCCCCGATGCCTGGCTGCTGGTCATGACCCAGGGCGGGTTGCTCGACCGCTGGTGCCGTTTCGGCATGCCGCTGGCGACCCGTCGTCATCTGGCATTGCGCGAGGCGCACTGGGGTGATGCCCGCAAGTTCAGCTGGCTGCCTCCGGCCTGGTCGCATTACTGGTCGGCACAATGGCAGAATCTGCTGCCGGGAACGGCGCAGTGGACAGTTCAGCTCTGGCAGAAGGAAACCCTCTGTCCGGTTTCACCCGATCGCAAGGCCAGCCGTCAGAAAGCCGCGGCCTGGTCCGGCTCCTGGGCGCCGCAGTCGCGCGCCGGGACCTCTCACCTCAAGGATTGTGCATGACCTCGCAAGTGGTGATTTATACCGACGGCGCCTGCCGCGGCAACCCGGGCCCCGGCGGATGGGGCGCGCTGCTCAGCAGCGGCGAACATCGCAGGGAACTGTCGGGCTTCGAGACCCTGACCACCAACAACCGCATGGAGCTTCGTGCCGCGCTCGAAGCCTTGCAGGCACTCAAGCAGCCCTGCCGCATCACGCTCTGGACCGACTCCGAATATCTGCGCAAGGGCATGACCGAGTGGCTCAAGGGCTGGAAGGCCAAGGGCTGGCGCACGGCGGCCAAGCAGCCGGTGAAGAATGCCGACCTCTGGCAGGCGCTGGACACCGAATCGGCCCGGCACGAGATCGACTGGCGCTGGGTCAAGGGCCATGCCGGCGACCCCGGCAACGAGGCCGTGGACCGTCTGGCCAACGAAGCCATCGACCGCGGCCTGAAGGGTTGATGACATGCGTCAGATCATTCTCGACACCGAAACCACCGGCCTCGATCCGTCGCAGGGCCACCGCATCATCGAGATCGGCTGCCTGGAGCTGCTCAACCGCCGTCTGACGCGCAAGAGCTTCCATTACTACCTGAATCCGGATCGCGAGATCGACGCCGGTGCCATCGCCGTGCACGGCATCACCAATGAGTTCGTGCGTGACAAGCCGCGCTTCGCCGAAGTCGTCGATGCCTTCCTGCGCTTTGTCGAAGGCGCCGAGCTGGTCATCCACAATGCCGCCTTCGACATAGGCTTCCTCAACCACGAGCTGGCCAAGCTCGGTCGTCCGCCCATCACCACGATCTGCACGGTGCTCGACACCTTGCTGATGGCGCGCGCCAAGCACCCCGGACAGAAGAACAATCTCGACGCCCTGGCCCGACGCTATGGCGCCGACAACCGTGATCGCACCTATCACGGCGCCTTGCTCGACGCCGAGATACTCGCCGATGTCTATCTCGGCATGACCGGTGGCCAGGTCGGCCTGTCGCTGGGCCATGAAGACGAGGCGGGCGCGGAAGATGGTGGCGTCGCCGATGCCATTCGCCGCCTGCCGGCGGAGCGCGCAGCTCTGCCGGTGTACAAGGCTGGTGCTGACGAGTTGCAGGCGCACGAGCAGAGGCTGGCCATTCTCGACAAGGCGGCCGGTGGCCGCTGCCTGTTCCGGGATCATGATGCCTGAGCGTTACCAGCCTGCTGCCAGTCGCGATATGGCCATTTTCAATGCAGCCGGCGCTGGTGCTGTCGTGCCCGGCAGCGCCCTGATGCTGGCGTTCGCCGGCAGCCAGGTGCTGGTCGATCTGGCCGGGCCTCCGCGCTTTCCCAGCTTTTACGAGATCGCGGCCTGGGTTCCGGCCGATGCCGAGCTGCATCATCTCGGCCACTGGGAGGGCCAGGCGCTGTTCGCGGTTGCTCTCGACAAGCAGTCGGGTCTGGATGAGTCGCTGGACTGGATGGATCTGCGCCGTCTGCTCGGCGTGCTCGACGAGTCGTTGTTTTATGTCGCCGGGCGTGCCACGCAAATTCTCGACTGGGCGCGCAATCACCGCTTTTGCGGTCGTTGCGGGGCCCCGACTGCGCGGCACGAAGGCGGCGAGCGCGCGCTGGTCTGCACGCGCTGCGGCTTTGGTGCCTACCCGCGCATCAACCCCTGCGTGATTGCCATCGTCACCCGTGGTGACGAAATCCTGCTGGCGCGCGCGCATCGTTTCGCCAACGGCATGTTCAGTGCCCTGGCCGGTTTCATGGAAGTGGGCGAGACCGCCGAGCAGACGCTGATCCGCGAGGTGCGCGAGGAAGTGGGTGTGGAGATCGGCGACATCCGCTATTTCGCCAGTCAGTCCTGGCCTTTCCCCAGCAACCTCATGCTGGCCTATCTCGCCGAATATGCCGGTGGCGAAATCCGTCTGCAGGAAGAGGAGATCGCCGAGGCGGGCTTCTTCCATTACACCGACTTGCCCTTGCTGCCGCCAGCCGGCAGCATAGCGCGTGCCATGATTGATCACTTTGTTGCGGAGCGCACGGCGCATCATGCTTGAATGGATTTCGAATTACGGCCTGTTCCTGGCCAAGGGCCTGACCGTGGCCTTCCTCTTTGCCATGGTGGTGATGGTCCTCAGCCGTGCCCGCCGCGAAGGCGGACCCGGACTGGAAACCGGCCATCTGCAGGTCGAGATGCTCAATGACCGCTATCGCGCCGAGGCCGATGCCCTGCGCTCGCTGGTCTGGGATGACGCCGCCTGGAAGGTCGAACGCAAGACCCGCAAGGCGCAGGCCAAGGCCGAGCGCAAGCAGACCGGGGCGGACGGCGAGGGCGTCGGCAAGCCGCGCGTTTTCGTGCTGCAGTTCCACGGCGACCTGGCCGCCACGGCAGTGACGCATCTGCGCCACGAGATCTCTGCGTTGCTGGCGGTGGCCGAGGCCGGTCGTGACGAAGTGGTGGTATTGCTGGAAAGCCCGGGTGGCATGGTCCACGGCTATGGCCTGGCGGCATCGCAGCTGGTGCGCATCCGCGATGCCGGTCTGCGTCTGACCGTCTGTGTCGACAAGGTGGCGGCCAGCGGCGGCTATCTCATGGCCTGCATCGCCGACCAGCTGCTGGCGGCGCCGTTTGCCATCATCGGCTCCATCGGGGTGGTGGCGCAGATCCCCAACATCCACCGTCTGCTCAAGAAGAACGACATCGACATCGAGCTCATGACCGCGGGCGAATACAAGCGCACGCTGACCATGCTCGGCGAGAACACCGAAGCCGGTCGTCGCAAGTTCCAGCAGGATCTTGAAGACACTCACGTGCTGTTCAAGGATTTCGTGCAGCAGTGGCGACCGCAGGTGGATCTGGCCGAGGTCGGTACCGGCGAGCACTGGTACGGCCGTCAGGCCATTGATCTGCAGCTGGTCGACGAACTGCGCACCAGCGACGACTATCTGCGCGCCCGTGCCGGCACTGCCAGTCTCTTTGCGCTGCACTGGCGCACGCGCAAGACCGTGGCCCAGCGTCTCGGTCTGGCAGCGGAGGAGGCTTCGGATCGTCTGCTCATGCGCTGGTGGCAGCGTGGCCTCAACGGGCCACGCTTTTAAGACAGGCGTGCAAGCGCAGGCCTTCGGGCCTGCCGTGTCTCCGGCGTCTGTTCAGGCGCCTTCGAAGTATTGCTGCAGCAGTATCCAGATGGCGCCGACGACTATGCCGAAGAGCATGATGCCGGACAGCACGAAGATCTCCGCATGCTCGGCATTCTCGTCCAGATCAACCTGCTTGAGGCCGGCGACATTGAAGCCGGAACGAAGGAATCGGCTGAGCGCCTTGCGCCACCGGGATGGGGGCTTGGGCCCTCCCGGCGGCAATGCATGTCCGTAACCACCTTGCACTGAATGTCTCCGTCCGTTTTGCCATGGCTGGCGACCAGATCTTCTTGCGAGAGCGACCGGTCACGGAGTTCAGTGCCGGCTGTTCAGTTTCTGTCCGGATCATACCCCAGATTGGGCGCAAGCCAACGCTCGGCCGTCGCCATGTCCCAACCCTTGCGACGAGCGTAATCCTCGACCTGGTCGCGGTCGATCTTGCCGACGTTGAAGTAGGTCGCCTGCGGGTGCGCGAAGTACCAGCCGGACACGGCGGCGGCGGGCAGCATGGCGTAGTGTTCGGTGAGCTGCATGCCGGTGTTGGCCGGTGCTGACAGCCAGTTGAACAGCTCGGCCTTCTCGCTGTGCTCGGGGCAGGCGGGGTAGCCGGGAGCCGGACGGATGCCGAGATACTTCTCGGCGATCAGCTCGGCGTTATCCAGCGTCTCGTCCGGGGCATAGCCCCAGAACTCCTTGCGCACGCGGCGATGCAGGTATTCGGCGGTGGCTTCGGCGAAGCGGTCGGCGAGGGCCTTGATCAGGATGCCGTTGTACATGTCGCCGGCATCCTCATAGCTCTTGGCCAGCTCGTCGGCACCATGCACGGATACCGCGAAGCCGCCGACATAATCGGCGACGCCGCTGTCCTGCGGTGCCACGAAGTCGGCCAGCGAGTAGTTCGGCTTGCCGCTGACCTTCTCGCTCTGCTGACGCAGGCAGTGGATTTCGCCGACGACCTGCTGGCGGGCTTCATCGCTCCAGACCCGGATGTCATCGCTGCCGACGCGGTTGGCCGGCCACAGGCCGATGACGCCACGCGCGCGCAGCGACTGCTTGGCCAGCAGTTGCGCGAGCATGGCCTGGGCATCGTTGAAGAGGCTGCGGGCGGCTTCGCCGACGACTTCATCCTGAAGAATCTTCGGGTACTTGCCGTGCAGGTCCCAGGAAATGAAGAACGGTGTCCAGTCGAAGTATTCGACCAGGTCGGCCAGCACGATGGGCGTGGCCGAGCCGGCTCCGGGCTGGCTGTCGAACACGGTGATGCCGAGCTGCTGCGGGCGCGCCGGCTTCGCGGAGGCCCAGTCGGTGGCCAGGCCCTGAGCGACAGCGGCGGGGTAAGGCACGCGCTCGCCGCGCGGCTGGCGGTTGTTGATGCGCTCGCGCACCTCGGCGTATTCGGCGCGACGCTCGGCCAGGAAGGCGGGCTTCATGTCCTTGCTGAGCAGGGTGGTGACGACGCCGACCGCGCGCGAGGCATCGGCGACATAGACCACGCCGTCATTCTTGTACTGCGGGTCGATCTTCACCGCGGTGTGCGCCTTCGACGTGGTGGCGCCGCCGATCAGCAGCGGGATGTGGAAGTCCTGGCGCTGCATTTCGCGGGCGACATAGACCATCTCGTCGAGCGAGGGCGTGATCAGGCCGGAGAGGCCGATGATGTCGACCTTCTCGTCGCGCGCCACCTGCAGGATCTTCTCGCAGGGCACCATGACGCCAAGATCGACGATGTCGTAGCCGTTGCAGCCGAGCACGACGCCGACGATGTTCTTGCCGATGTCATGCACGTCGCCCTTGACCGTGGCCATGAGCACCTTGCCCTTGGCCTCGACGACACCGTTCTTCTCTTCCTCGATGAAGGGGATGAGATGGTTCACGGCCTGCTTCATGACGCGCGCCGACTTCACCACCTGCGGCAGGAACATCTTGCCGGCGCCGAAGAGGTCGCCGACCACGTTCATGCCGTCCATGAGCGGACCCTCGATGACGTGGATCGGGCGTGCCACCGACAGGCGGGCCTCTTCCGTGTCTTCGACGATGAAGGTGGTGATGCCCTTGACCAGCGCATGTTCGAGACGCTTGCCGACCGGCAGGCTGCGCCAGGCTTCATCCTCGACCACGGCCTTGCTGCCGTCGCCACGGAACTGCTCGGCGATCTCCAGCAGACGCTCGGTGCCATCCTCGCGCAGGTTGAGGATCACGTCCTCGACACGCTGCTTGAGCTCGGCCGGGATGTCCTCGTAGATCGCCAGCTGGCCGGCGTTGACGATGCCCATGGTCAGGCCGTTGCGGATGGCGTAGTAGAGGAAGACCGAGTGGATGGCCTCGCGCACCGGCTCGTTGCCGCGGAACGAGAACGAGACGTTGGAAATGCCGCCGGAAATCTTGGCGTAGGGCAGTTCGCGCTTGATGAAGGCGCAGGCATTGATGAAGTCGACAGCGTAGTTGTTGTGCTCTTCAATTCCGGTGGCGACCGCGAACACGTTCGGGTCGAAAATGATGTCTTCCGGCGGGAAGCCGACTTCATTGACCAGAATGTCGTAGGAGCGCTTGCAGATTTCGTTCTTGCGCGCCTCGGTGTCGGCCTGGCCCTGTTCATCGAAAGCCATGACAATGACGGCCGCGCCATAACGCATGCACAGCTTCGCTCGTTCCTTGAACTCGGCAACGCCTTCCTTCATCGAGATCGAGTTCACCACCGGCTTGCCCTGGATGCACTTCAGGCCGGCTTCGATGATCTCCCACTTCGACGAGTCGACCATGATGGGCACACGGCAGATGTCCGGCTCGGTGGCGACCATGTTGAGGAAGGTGACCATGGCGCGCTCGGAGTCGAGCATGCCTTCGTCCATGTTGATGTCGATGATCTGCGCGCCGCTCTCGACCTGGCTGCGCGCGATGTCCAGCGCTTCCTGGTAGCTCTCCTCGCGGATGAGGCGGGCGAACTTCTTGGAGCCGGTGACGTTGGTGCGTTCGCCGACGTTCACGAACAGGCTTTCTTCCGTGATCGTGAACGGTTCCAGGCCGGACAGGCGGCAGACCGGGCTGAACGAGGGCACTTCACGGCGGGCCAGCGGCGCGACGGCAGCGGCGATGGCCCTGATGTGCTCCGGCGTGGTGCCGCAGCAGCCGCCGACGATGTTGAGGAAACCGCTGGCGGCGAACTCGGCGATGATGGCCGCGGTCTCTTCCGGGGTTTCGTCGTATTCGCCGAAGGCGTTGGGCAGGCCGGCGTTCGGATGCGTGCTGACGTAAGTGTCGGCCTTGTTGGCCAGTTCCTGCACGTAGGGGCGCAGTTCCTTGCCGCCGAGCGCGCAGTTGAAGCCGATGGAGATCGGTTTGGCGTGGCGCACGGAGTTCCAGAACGCCTCGGCGGTCTGGCCCGAGAGCGTGCGGCCGGAAGCATCGGTGATGGTGCCGGAAATCATGATCGGCAGCTCGAAGCCGAGCTCCTCGAACACACCCTGGACCGCGAAGATGGCGGCCTTGGCGTTGAGCGTGTCGAACACGGTCTCGATCAGGATGAGGTCGGAACCACCCTCGATCAGCGCAAACGTGGCTTCGCGGTAGTTTTCCACCAGCTCGTCGAAGGTGACGTTGCGGAAGGCCGGGTTGTTCACGTCCGGCGAGATCGAGCAGGTGCGCGAGGTCGGGCCGAGCACGCCGGCGACATAGCGCGGCTTGTGCGGTTCGCGCGCCGTCCACTCGTCGGCGATGCGGCGGGCGAGGGCGGCGGCTTCGCGGTTGAGCTCGGTCACCAGCGATTCCATGCCGTAGTCGGCCATGGACACGCGCGTGCCGTTGAAGGAGTTGGTTTCCAGGATGTCGGCGCCGGCGGCGCAGTAGGCATCGTGAATACCGGCGATGATGCCCGGATTGGTCAGCACCAGCAGGTCGTTGTTGCCCTTGACGTCGCGCGGCCAGTCGGCGAAACGCTCGCCGCGATAGTCCTCTTCCTCCAGCTTGTGACGCTGGATCATGGTGCCCATGGCGCCATCTATGATGAGGATGCGCTGGTTGAGGGCTTGCTGAAAGGCTGCGAGGCGGTCGGCGCGGGTCATGAACGGCTGCATCTATCCAAAAAAATGAATAGATAGTGTAGCAGAGCTGCGCGGCAGCGTCGTCTACCTCGTGTTGCCACTCAGACACGACAAGCGCTGCTATACTGTCATTCTGTTTTCTACTGGCAAATGAGACACCCAATGAGTGAGGCAGCGATGAGCGAAGCGCCTGCAACTGAAGCAATGGTGGGCGAAGTGGACACCAACATGGTCATCACCGAGCCGGCCCAGGCCTATCTGCGCGAACTGCTGGCCAAGCAGAACAGCGACGGCATCGGCGTGCGCATTTTCGTCGAGCATCCGGGCACACCGCGTGCCGAGTGCTGCATGGCCTATTGCACCAAGGGCGAGGAAAAGGCGGACGACATCCGTATCGATTACGAGGGCTTCCCGGCCTATGTCGATGGTCGTTCGGCCAGCTACCTGGTCGATGCCGTCATCGATTTCAACAAGGATCGCATGGGTGGCCAGCTCACCTTCAAGGCTCCGCGCTCCAAGGTGCCGAACATTTCCGCCGACAGCCCGATGGAAGAGCGCATCAACCATGTGCTGTTCTCCGAGATCAATCCGGGTCTGGCGGCGCACAACGGCAGCGTCAGCCTGCTCGAGTGCTACCAGGATCCGGAACATGGCTGGACGGCCGTGCTCAAGTTCGGTGGCGGCTGCCAGGGCTGCTCGGCGGTCGACATGACCCTCAAGCAGGGTGTCGAGACCACGCTCAAGGCCCAGATTCCCGAGCTGGCGCGTGTCACCGACAGCACCGACCACAGCAAGAAAGACAACGCCTACTTCAAGTAAAGTCTCAACACGCGGGCCCTGACAGAGCCTCATTAACGTTTTGTCAGGGTTCAGCTCGCTGATTTAAATTTCTGTAATAAAACAGTTTTGTCACATTCGCGTGTATGACGCATTGGTAGAATGCGCGTCCTCAAGGCCATAGTCCTCGTGAGCCGCGTGCACTCATCATGATCAAACGCTACGTTGTCCTGTTCTCGGTATTCCTGCTGTCGATGCTGGCGTCGGCACGCCTGCTGGCGGCTCCGGGCGAGGTCACCATTCTCTGCTACCACGAGATCTCCGAGCCCGGCGAGTCGTTGGCGGCCGATTACGCCGTGTCGCCGACATTGCTGGTGCGCCATCTCGACTGGCTGAAGAACAACGGCTACCACTTCGTCAGCATGGATGACGTGCTGGCCGATCGCGCCGGCAAGCGCCCGCTGCCGGCCAAGGCCGTGCTGCTCACCTTCGACGACGGTTACCGTTCGGTCTACACCCGGGTCTTCCCACTGCTCAAGATGTTCAAGGCCCCGGCCGTGATCGCGCTGGTCGGCAGCTGGCTGGAAGAGCAGGGCAACGTCGACTTCGACGGCCGCCAGATTCCGCGCAGTGATCTCCTGTCCTGGCAGGAGATCCATGAAATGCAGGACAGCGGTCTGGTCGAGGTGGCCAGCCACAGCTTCGCGCTGCACCGCGGCATGCAGGCCAACCCGCAGGGCAACATGGAACCGGCGGCCACCTCGCGCCTGTACTTCCCTGACCAGCAGCGCTACGAGACCGAGGCAGCCTACGGCAAGCGCATCCTGGCCGACCTGCGCCAGAACAATGCCCTGATCAAGCACCACCTCGGCAGCGCGCCGCGCATCATGATCTGGCCCTATGGCGCCCACAACGTCACGACCCGCGCCCTCGCCACCAAGGCCGGCCTGCCCATCACCATGACGCTCGATGACGGCCCCAATGTCGAGAGCACGCCGCTGTCGCAGCTGCGCCGCATCCTCGTCGACAGCCATGTCACGCTGCCGGTGCTGGAGCGCGAGATAACCCTGCGCGCGCACAACATCAGCGACAATGACCGCCCGGCCAAGGTCATGCATGTCGATCTCGACAACATCTACGACCGCGATCCGGCGCAGCAGGAGCGCAATCTCGGCCATCTGCTCGACCGCATCCAGCTGCTGGGCGTGAACACGGTCTATCTGCAGGCGTTCTCCGACCCGGACGGCAACGGCTCGGCCGATGCCATGTACTTCCCCAACCGCCATCTGCCCATGCGTGCCGACCTGTTCAACCGCACGGTCTGGCAGATCAGCACGCGCACCAAGGTCAAGCGTGTCTACGCCTGGATGCCCATGCTTGCCTTCGATCTGCCGGCCAGCGAGCCGGCCGCCAAGGACCTGGTGGAGACCGAACAGAGCAATGCCGATCACCTGGTCATGGGCTACCACCGCCTGTCACCGTTCTCGCCGCGCGCGCGTCAGGTGATCCGCGACATCTACCAGGATCTGTCGCGTTCGGTGGCCTTCGAGGGCCTGCTCTTTCATGACGACGTGACCCTGTCGGATTACGAAGATGCCAGCCCGCAGGCGCTGCAGGCCTACCGCAGCTGGGGCCTGCCGACCACGCTCAAGGCCATCCGCGACAATGATGACCTGCTTGGCCGCTGGACCATCCTGAAGATCCACACGCTCGACAACTTCGCCCGTGAGCTGGCCGATGTCGTGCGTGAAGAGCAGCCGGACCTGAGAACGGCACGCAATCTCTACGCCCAGGTGGCGCTGAACCCGCGTTCGGAAACCTGGTATGCGCAGTCGCTGGAGTCCTCGCTGCGCAACTACGGCTTCACCGCCATCATGGCCATGCCGTACATGGAGCAGGCACCTGATCACCAGGCCTTCTTCCGTGACATGGTCGAGCGCGTGAAGTCGATTCCCGGCGCCATGGACCGAGTCGTCTTCGAGCTGCAGGCGACGGACTGGCGCACCGGCAAGCACATTCCCAGCCAGGAGCTGGCGGACACCATGGCCATGCTCTATCGCATGGGCGTGCGTCATGTCGGCTACTACCCGGACAACCTGTTCCAGGATCATCCGGATCCCGCCGTGCTCAAGCCGGTGTTCGACAGCAAGTCGAGCTTGCCGGAGTAGTGACAGGTGAATGCCATGATGCTGGATGAATTGAAGTCACTCTGGGAAACGGCGCTGGGATTCGTTTTCTACTACCCGCTCTACATGTCGCTGCTGTGGATGATCGGTGCTGCCATCTTCTACTGGCGTCACGAGCACGGGCAGGGCAGTTATGACCAGCCGCGCCCGCTGCCGAACACGCCGCCGGTGAGCGTCCTGATTCCCTGCTTCAACGAGGGTGACAATGCCTACGAGACCCTCAGCCACGCCCTCAACCTGAACTATCCCGAGTTCGAGGTCATTGCCATCAACGATGGCAGCCGTGACAACACCGGCGCCGTGCTCGACCGCATGGCGGCGCAGCACAGCCGTCTGCGCGTGGTGCATCTGGCGCAGAACCAGGGCAAGGCCATGGCGCTGCAGGCCGGCAGTCTGCTGGCCAAGCACGAGTTCCTGATCTGCATAGACGGCGATGCCTTGCTCGACCCGCATGCCGCGCACTGGATGGTCCGCCACTTCGTGGAAGACCCGACCGTGGCCGCTGTCACCGGCAACCCGCGCATCCGCAACCGTTCGACGCTGATCGGGCGCATCCAGGTCGGCGAGTTCTCCTCCATCGTCGGCATGATCAAGCGCGCCCAGCGCACCTTCGGTCGCCTGTTCACGGTGTCCGGTGTCATCACCGCTTTCCGCAAGTCGGCTGTGCACCAG
This sequence comes from Perlucidibaca sp., assembly GCA_023265995.1. GTDB lineage: Bacteria > Pseudomonadota > Gammaproteobacteria > Pseudomonadales > Moraxellaceae > Perlucidibaca. Next base: position 55,899 of record JAHFSA010000002.1, on the reverse strand, counting down.
ATCGGCTACTGGAGCGCTGACATGCTCACGGAAGACATCGACGTGACCTGGAAGCTGCAGCGCGCCGGCTGGGATGTCCGTTTCGAGCCCAATGCCCTGGTCTGGATCCTCATGCCGGAAACCCTCGGCGGCCTCTGGAAGCAGCGTCTGCGCTGGGCCATGGGCGGCGCCCAGGTGCTGATCAAGAATCTCGACGTGCTGGTGCGCCCGAGCCAGAACCATCTCTGGCCGCTGATGATGGAGCTTTGCCTGAGCCTGGTCTGGTCCTACCTCATGGCTCTGCTCTGCCTGCTCTGGGTGGCCAGCCTGATATTGCCGGCCGGGACCCTGCCGCACATGAGTTCACCGCTGCTTCCGCAATGGAGCAGCGTCATCCTCGGCGCAACCTGCCTGTTGCAGTTCGCCGTCAGCAAGTGGCTGGACAGCCGCTACGACAAAGGGCTTGGACGCAATTACTACTGGATGATCTGGTACCCCCTGGTGTTCTGGATCATCAATACCTTGTCGACGATCGTCGCTTTCCCCAAGGTCATCCGACTTGGCGGGGGCAAGCGGGCCCGCTGGGTCAGCCCGGACCGCGGCATTCGTCTTGAAAGCAAAGAGAACAGTCATGAACAGGAATGATGATCTGATCATCAATGTGCGCAGCCAGATGCATTGGTACCAGCGCCTGACCACCGATGTCTGCACCGCTGCCATGTGGGGCGGCTGGCTTTACCTCTGGCGTCCCATCGTCAGCCTGGTCGCCTGGCTGCATGGCTGGGGCCTGGTGATGCGTCCGGCCAGCACCAAGGTTGCCAGCGCGGCTGGCGGCATTGTCAGCATGGAAGGCCTGATGGCTCTGGTCGGTGGCGCCTGCATGCTCATGCTCTGGTCATTGCTGCCGGCGCGCAAGATCAAGACGCATTCCCGTGTCAGCAGCGTGCGCGAATGTGCCGAGTACTTCAGCCTGCCCGAGCAGGAAGTCCAGGCCGGCCGCGCCACCTCGGTCTGTGTCGTGCATCACGACTCCGAAGGCCGCATCGTGCGCATCGAAGCGCGCAGCTGAGCTTTCGGATGGCATGAAAAAGCCCCGGTCACGTCAGTGGCCGGGGCTTTTTCTTTGATGGCTCAGCGAATGTCAGCGCCTGCTCGGCAGCACATCCTTGAGCTTGTCGTGCATGGACAGGATGGCTTCCTCGGTGGTTTCCCAGCTGATGCAGCCATCGGTCACCGACTTGCCGTATTCGAGCTGCGACAGATCCTTGGGGATGTCCTGACGGCCGAACTTGAGATGCGACTCGATCATCATGCCGACGATGGACTTGTTGCCTTCCACGATCTGGTTGGCGACGTTGTCCATGACCAGCGGCTGCAGGCCCGGATCCTTGTTGGAGTTGGCGTGCGAGGCATCGATCATGATGTTGAGCGGGGCCTTGGCCTTCTCCAGCTCGCGCTCGGACAGCGCCACCGACACCGAGTCGTAGTTCGGCTTGCCGTCGCCGCCACGCAGCACGACATGGCCGTAACGGTTGCCGGTGGTGTTGATGACCGCGACCTTGCCCTCGGCATTGATGCCCAGGAAGCTGTGCGGATTCTGCACCGAGAGCAGGGCGTTGGTGGCGACCTTGAGACCGCCATCGGTGCCGTTCTTGAAGCCGACCGGCGACGACAGGCCCGACGACATTTCGCGGTGAGTCTGCGATTCGGTGGTGCGGGCGCCAATGGCCGACCAGGAGATCAGGTCGTGCAGGAACTGCGGCGACATGGGGTCGAGGGCTTCGGTGGCGCAGGGCAGGCCGAGCTCGTTGAGTTCGAGCAGCAGCTTGCGACCAATGTGCAGACCGTCCTGGATGCGGAACGAGTCATCCATGAACGGGTCGTTGATCAGGCCCTTCCAGCCCACCGTGGTGCGCGGCTTCTCGAAGTAGACGCGCATGACTAGATACAGGGTGTCGCTGACCTTTTCGGCCAGGACCTTGAGGCGGCTGGCGTATTCGTGCGCGGCCTTGAGGTCGTGGATGGAGCAGGGGCCGACCACCAGGAACAGGCGGTGGTCCTTGCCATCGAGAATGTTGCGGATGACCTGGCGGCCGGCGACCACGGTGTTGCGGGCCGTATCGCTCAGGGGCAGCTCGCGCTTGAGTTCATCGGGGGTGATGAGTACGTCAATGGAGCGGATGTTCAGGTCGTCGATCTGGTTGTCAACAGGGCTCATAGGGATCTCCACACAAGCCCTCGATCATAACCCAAAGTTCAGGCGAACATGAACTTCAGGCTGAGCAGCAGCAAGGTGGTGCCAAGCAGGACCCGGATGATGTTCTCGGGCATGCGCGAGCTCCAGTGCGTGCCGATCATGATCATGGGCAGCGAGCCGACGAGCAGGATGTAGAGCAGGTGCCAGTCGACGTTGCCCATGGTGAGATGACCGAGGCCGGCGACCAGTGTCAGCGCGACCGCATGCGCGACGTCGGTGCCGATGATGCGGATCATCGGCAGGGTCGGGTAGATGGCGACCAGCACCATGACGCCGAACACGCCGGCGCCTACCGAGGACAGCGTGACCAGCACGCCGAGGGCGACGCCCATGGCGACCGTGGCGGTGGTGCTGTGCTGGTTCAGGCGTTCGCGCAGCGCCGAATGCACCGGGCCGGCGCCGGCCTGCAGGCGGCGCTGTATCCACGGGCGCAGCAGCAGGCTGAGCGCGGTGACCATGATCATCATGCCGAGGACCAGGGTCAGGATGTGCTTGTAGGACTTGGCGTCGGGGAACAGGTGTTTCAGGCCCCAGACCGTGAGCATAGCTGCCGGCAGGCTGCCGGCGGCGAGCGTGAACACGATGCGCCAGTTGATGTTGCGATAGCGTGCATGCACCGCGGAGCCGCCGGTCTTGCTGATGGCAGCATAGAGCAGGTCGGTGCCGATGGCGGTTTGCAGGGGGATGCCCTGCAGGCTGAGCAGCGGAGTCATCAGCGAGCCGCCACCGACACCGGTGAGGCCGACGCAGAGACCGACGAGGGCGCCGGTCAGGATGAAATGCAGGTCGTGTAACGAAAGCGTGAAATCCATGATGAGTCCGCGTCACAAAGTCGGCGGAAAATACGGCGACGAATGGGCTTTGCCAAGGACCGTTTTGTTATAGAGTTATGCCATCGGGTTATATGGTCTCGGGTGGAATCGCATGAAGCTGCAACAATTGCGCTATATCTGGGAAGTCGCCCAGCACGAGCTCAACGTTTCCCAGACGGCAGCCGCGCTGTTCACCTCGCAGCCGGGCATCAGCAAGCAGATCCGCCTGCTTGAAGACGAGCTGGGCGTCGAGATCTTCGCGCGCAACGGCAAGCACCTCAGCCGCGTCACCCCGGCGGGTCAGGCCATCCTCAAGCTGGCCGGCGAAGTGCTGCGCCAGACCGAGTCCATCCGCCAGGTGGCGCTGGAGTTCTCCGACGAGGCGCGCGGCAGCCTGTCGGTGGCGACCACGCATACCCAGGCGCGCTATCGCCTGCCGCCGGTGATCGAGGCCTTCCGCAAGAGCTATCCAGACGTGGCGCTGCACATGCATCAGGGCACGCCGCAGCAGATCGCCGAAATGGCGGCCGACGGCACCGTCGACTTTGCCATCGCCACCGAGGCGCTGGAGCACTTCTCCGACCTCGTCATGCTGCCGGCCTATCAGTGGAACCGTGCCGTGGTGGTGCCCAAGGGCCATCCGCTGACTCAGGTCCATCCGCTGACCCTGGAGGCGGTGGCGCAATATCCCATCGTCACCTATGTCTTCGGCTTCACCGGCCGCTCCAAGCTCGACGAGGCCTTCAGTCAGCGCGGGCTGGCCGCCAATGTGGTGTTCACCGCCACCGATGCCGACGTCATCAAGACCTATGTGCGGCTGGGGCTGGGGGTGGGGATCATCGCCCAGATGGCGTTCGAGCCGGTCAAGGACGAGCATGATCTGGTGGCGCTGGAGGCCGGGCATCTGTTCGAGCCCAGCGTGACCCACATCGGCTTCCGCCGCGGCACCTTCCTGCGCGGCTTCATGTTCGACTTCATCGAGACTTTCGCGCCGCACCTGACCCGCAGCGTGGTCGAGGCCGTGCTCAACCGTGGCGATGCCAGGGCGGAAGTGGATCACCTGTTCAAGGGCAGGGAGCTGCCGAGGTTCTGAGGCAGCCCGGAAAGGCTGTGCTCAGCCTTTCCGGATCTCGAACGACACCGCCTCCGCGTCACCTTCGATATTGCCGATGTGCAGGCCGCATTCCTTCTTGGTGGCTTCCTCCCACCACCAGCGGCCTTCGCGCTCGTGCTGGCCGGGCAGGACAGGGCGCGTGCAGGGCTCGCAGCCGATGCTGATGAAGCCCTTTTCGTGCAGCGGGTTGTAGGGTACTTCCAGCGCGCGGATGTAATCCCAGACCTCGGCCGAACTCCAGTTCGCCAGCGGATTGAACTTCACCAGCGCACCGTCGTTGCCGGTGAAGCTGGTGTCGAGCTGGATCTGCGGCACGCTGTTGCGCGTGCCCGGGCTCTGGTCCTTGCGCTGACCGGTCATCCAGGCGTTGGTGGTGGTCAGGATCTTGCGCAGCGGCTCGACCTTGCGAATGCCGCAGCACTCCTTGTGGTCGTCCTTGTAAAAACTGAACAGGCCCTTGGCGTCGACCATCTCCTTGATGGCGGCGGCGTCCGGGAAGCAGACCTCGAGCTTGATGTCGTAGTGCTCGCGCACGGTGTCGAGGAAGCGATAGGTCTCGGCGTGCAGGCGGCCGGTGTCGAGGGTGAAGACACGGAAGGGCAGCTTGGTCTTCTTCGCCATGTCGATGAGCACCACGTCCTCGGCGCCACTGAAGGAAATGGCGAGGTTGGGAAAGGTGGTGAGCGCGAACTTGATCAGCGTTTGCGGGCTCTTGCCATCGAGCTCGGCGGCCCAGGTGGCGACTTGTTCGGCGGAAACAGGCATCGGTCATCCCTCGTGATTCATGTCGGCATGATAGCAGAGCCTGCTTGCACCACGAGGGCATGGGGAGCTGTTCGCGGCATCCCTGATCAATGCGTGTCGGCGGGCAGCTCCAGCGTGAAGGTGGCGCCGCGACCGAGTTCGCTGTCGACTCGGATGCTGCCGCCGTGCGCTTCCACGACCAGCTTGCAGAAGGCCAGGCCGAGGCCGGTGGAGGCGCCTGGCCGGCTGGCTTCGCTGCCGAACTTGTCGAACACGCGGGAGATGCGGTCGGCGGCGATGCCGAGGCCGTTGTCGCTGACGTGCAGCGCGACGCGGCCATTGCCCAGTACTTCGGCGCTGAGCACGACGCGGCCGTCGGGGCTGTGCTGAATGGCGTTGGCGATCAGGTTGACCAGTACGCGACGGAGCTTGTCGGTATCGAGCTGACAGACCGGCAGGGCGGGGACCTGTTGTTCCAGAATGACGCGGCTGCGAATGGCGAGATGGCTGACCTGCTCGCAGGCGGAGGCGATGAGTGCGGTCAGGTCGGTGGCCTGGCGTTGCACCTGCAGCTGCCCGGCTTCGCCTTTGCTGACGTCCAGCACCTCGTTGATCATGGTCAGCAGGGCGTCGCCGCCACGCCGGGAGATATCCAGCGCCTGCTTCTGCATGGCGTCCAGCGGGCTCATGTCGTCGATGAGATGCAGGCCGGCGAGCAGCGAGGTCAGCGGGTTGCGCAGGTCGTGGACGAGCATGTTCACCATCTCGTCCCGCTGCAGCTCGGTGGCGCGCAGCTGGTTGTACTGGTCGAGCAGGCGGTTGGTGAGCTGGCGCAGCTCGATCTCGATCATCACCGAGGCGGCCAGGTCGGTCATGATATGGACGTCGCGCTCGCTCCATCGGCGCGGCGTGCCTTCCACCGCGCACAGCGTGCCGAGCGTGTGGCCCTGGTCCGTGACCAGCGGGATGGCCAGGTAGGAGAGGGCGCCAGCCAGCACGGCGGGGTTGTCGCAGACCAGCTCGTTGAGGCGGGTGTCGTTGATGACCAGCGGGGTGACTCTGCCGACCACATGCTGGCAGAAGGTCTCGTTCACCGGCTTGTTGCAGGCGCCTTCGAGCGCGCCGTACTGGCTCTTGATGAAGACGTCGTCACGGTCGATCAGCGAGATGGCGGTGAACGGCGTGTCCAGCAACATGCTGGCCAGGCGCGTGAAGCGGTCGAAGGAGGCTTCCGGCGGGGTGCCCAGCAGGCCGGTGGCATGCAGTGCGGCGAGTCGCCCCGGATTCGCCAGCTTGGGATGCTGATACTGGTTGTAGGGGGTCTTTTCTGCCCGCATGTCGCCTCCGCAAGATGGCCTCATGATGCGCGAGACCACTCATTTTCCAGGACGATATTTGCATGGTTGCAGCCTTGCCGGTACCCTTGTCACGCTTTTTTGGACGCACTTTTTGTCCAACTTCTGTTAACCCTGCGTGAGGTGCTGTCATGGAACTGGTCTGTCTCGATCTGGAAGGCGTGCTCGTCCCCGAAATCTGGATCAATTTTGCCAAGCGCACGGGTATCAAGGAGCTTGAAGCCACCACCCGCGACATCCCTGACTATGACGTGCTCATGCAGCAGCGCCTGCGCATCCTGCGCGAGCACAAGCTGGGTCTGCCGGACATCCAGGCGGTGATCGCCGAGATGGGTCCGCTGCCGGGCGCGCGCGAATTCCTGGCCTGGGTGCGTGACCACTTCCAGCTCGTCATCCTGTCGGACACGTTCTACGAGTTCGCCAGGCCGCTGATGGAACAGCTCGATCTGCCGACGCTGTTCTGCCACAAGCTGGAAGTCGCCGAAGACGGCATGATCACCGACTACAAGCTGCGTCAGCCGGACCAGAAGACGATGGCCATCAAGGCCTTCCACTCGCTGAACTACCGCTGCATCGCCGCCGGCGACTCCTACAATGACACCGGCATGCTCAACGAAGCCGAGCAGGGCATCCTCTTCGATGCGCCGGAAAACGTCATCCGCGAGTTCCCGCACTTCCCGGTCACGCACAACTACGAAGAGCTCAAGGCCGAAATCCGCAAGGCTTCCCTGCGCAAGATTCCCTGAGTCCCGCTAAAATGGATGGCACCTCCATGCGCGAGGGCCGTCCATGCGTCTCTTCTTCGCTCTCTGGCCTGATCCGGCCACACAGCATGCCTGGCTGGATGCCGCCGCGCCGGCACTGACCATGCTCGGCGGTCGGCCGCTGCCGGCTGCCGATCTGCATCTGACCCTGCAATTTCTCGGTGATACCCGCCCTGATCTCGTCAAGGCGCTCATGCGTCTGGGCGATGATGTCGCCGGGCCGGCGATAGCGCTTTGTCTTGATCGCATCGAGTGCTGGGGCGGAGCCGATCTGGCCTGTCTGCGCATGGATGCGCCACCGGAGCTGCAGCGCCTGGTCGGCAATCTTGCCCTGGGCATGCAGGATCTCGGACTGTCGCCGGATGCCCGCCGCTACAAGCCGCATGTCACCCTGGCCCGGCGCCTCCAGCATGTCATGCCGGCCATGCCGCTGCTGCCGGCACTGAACTGGCGCGCCGGCACGCTGGCCCTGATGAGTTCGCGCAATCCGGAGGGAGGGCCCAGGTATCGCCCGCTGGCGACCTGGGAGCTGACGTAGCGAATACAGGCAAAAAAAAGCCCCGTACATGACGGGGCTTTTTTGTTGTTACTGCTGCCTGATCAGATCAGACCGCCCAGCAGGCCACCCAGGATGGGGCCGATGACCGGAATGTTGTTCAGCGTATCGGTCGGGGAGGTGGTCCCGCCGGTACCGCCAGTGCTGCCACCGGTGACACCGCTCACGACCGGATCGAGCAGGTTGTCGAGGAGGCCGCCGAGCACCGGAATGTCACCAGTCGGCAGCGTGCCGCCCGAGGTGCCGGAGGTGCCCGGAAGCGACGTGACGGTATCCAGCAGCTGGCTCAGCGGCGCGGTGATGCTGTTGAGGCCGCTGGTCACCTGGTTGATGCCGCCCTGGACCGGAGTGACCAGGGTGCTGCTGCCCGGGATCACCGCCAGTGTGGTGGTGAGGTTGGTCAGCAGGTCATTGACCGTGCCCAGCAGCTGCTGGTTGGTGGTGGTGCCATTGTCGAGGTCGGTCAGCACAGCGCCGACATCGGTGATTGCGTCACCGAGGAGGTTGACGACGCCGCCGACAACCGGAACGGCCTGGGTCTGCGAGCCCAGATTCTGGGTCAGTGCGCCACCCAGCGTCTGCACGCCGGTGCCAAGCACATTGACCACGCTGGCGAGGTCGGTGATGTTGCCCGGCGTACCGCTGCCGCCAGCCAGCTGAGTCAGCGGGCCGAGAATGACATCCAGCGGGGTGCCGGTCGGGCCGGTGCCACCACCATTGCCCGGTACGCCGGCAGCGATCAGGGCGTTGAACAGGGGCTGCAGCGGGCTGTTGGACTGGTTGGCCAAGCTGGTCAGGAAGGCCAGCGGATTGCTGCCGCCGGGCGGGCTGGTGCTGGAGCAGGAGCCTTGGCCGGCGAGCACCAGAAGGGCACGGGGCAAGGTCACGGTCAGCGACTGCAGGCCGCCGGCCAGATCGGCCACGCCACCCTGGATGGCAGCCGGATCAAGCGCCGTGGCACCGCTGTTGAGGCCGCCGCTGACGCCGGTATTGATGGTCTGCAGGACATCGGTCAGGAGGCCGTCAGGGCCGTCGAGAAGCTGGTTGACCGCCGGATCGAGGCACTTCACGAAAGCGCCGACCTTGAGCGGGGAGTTGCTGTCGACCACGCTCAGCTGATTGCCGAGGCCGGTCAGCACGCCGCTGAGCTGACCCTGCGTGGCGTCGAGGATGTCAGCGCTGCCGCTGCCACTGCCCGATCCACCGGTGCCGCCAGTGCCACTGCTACCGGAGCTGCTACCGCTGGCGCCACAGGCGGCGAGGCCGAGCGCCACCGTGCAATAGGCAGCCAGTCGAGTCATTTTGAATTTTTGCATTTTATTCCCCGTGGGCCAGCGGCCGCGTGATGACGCCAAAGCGGGCTTGCGGCTTTGGTTACAGCAAGGAATCTACAAAGCGCTGTTTTTACACAGAAGTGCTTTTTCGTCTGGCGTTTGTTGCGTTTGATGGTGGTTTGTTGCGAAAGCTTTGCTGTCACGGCTGTTACGTAACAGGCGCCTCGTGCAGGCATACAAAACGCAGCATGAGTTCACATGAATCATACAATTCGGGCGGGGTCAGTCCGGCAGGTTTTCCAGTGCCTGCATGATGCCGCCCATCTTGTTCCAGCATTCCTGGTATTCGGCTTCCCACTCCGAGTCCAGCGTGATGCCGCCACCAGCCCAGGTGCGCAGCAGACCGTCGCGCGAGACCAGGGTGCGAATGGTGATGTTGCTGTCGAGGCGACCGCGGGCATCCCAGTAGAACAGGCTGCCGCAATAGACACCACGAGCGCTGGGCTCCAGTGCCTCGATGATCTCCATGACGCGCTTCTTGGGTGCGCCGGTGATGGAGCCGCCCGGGAAGGCATCACGCAGCAGGTCGGGTATGTCTGTGCCCGCTGCCAGTTCGGCTTCTATGGTGGTGACCAGGTGATGCACCTGGCCGAAGCTTTCCAGGGCGCAGAGCTGCGGCACCCGCACGCTGCCGGTGACGGCATGCTTGCCGAGGTCGTTGCGCAGCAGATCGGTGATCATGATGTTCTCGGCCTGATCCTTGGCGCTGGCGAGCAGTTCGCGCGCTTCGGCGGCATCATCGGCGGCGCGCTGCTGACGCCGGCGTGTGCCCTTGATCGGACGCGTGCGGATGTGGCGGCCATCGACACCGAGAAACTGTTCCGGCGACAGGCAGAGCAGCTCGCCCCAAGGCAGCTGCCAGTAGCCGCCATAGGGTGCCAGGGCCAGCTTGCGCAGGGCCGGATAGGTCGACCACAGGCTGCCTTCATGGCGGGCCTCGTAGGCCTGGGTGTAATTGACCTGATAGCAGTCGCCGGCACGTATGTAGTCGTGAATGCGGGCAATGTCGCCGGCATAGCGCTGACGTGGCGTCAGAGGCACGAAGCTGCGCTGCAGGCGGAAGGGCGCGGCTGGCGCAGGCGCGCTGTCGAGACGCGTCAGCCAGGTCTGCCAGTCGCTGTCGGCGAGTTCGTCCGGGGCCCAGGTCCAGCAGCGTCGCTGCTGGTGATCGTAGACACAGCCACGGTCATAAAGACCGAAGCTGGCCAGCGGCCAGTCATCGTGGCGGCGTGCCGGCAGGCCGCGCTCGCCTGCTGCCGGATAGCCGAGATAGCCCAGCACGCCGGAAATCAGGGGCCAGTCGGCAGCTTCGGCTGGCACGTCGTGTCGGGCTCGGCCGCCCCATGCCTGCAGTGCCGCCATGACGCTGAAGGCATCGCCCTCGCTGCCCGGCCAGCCCTGGTGCTGCCAGCCATCGGGCGTCTGCCAGGACATGGCGCGCGGCGCGGCGACGAGGATGTCCCAGCGCCCGGCATCCTGGCTGTCGAGCAGCAGGGGCCAGGGCAGGCTGCGCAGTGTGGCAAAGCGTGCCAGCGGGGAGTCGGACCAGGACAGCTCCTGGATGCGCATCAGCCGGCCTCGCCGTCGCTACCATCGACAGGCAGCCAGAAGCCGGCGCTGATTTCGTCGGCCAGCCAATCGAGCACGGCCGGCGGCGCTTCGCGCAGGGCGGCACCGGGCAGGCGACGGCCATGCAGCAGGCGCGGCAGCCAGGCGCCAACTTCCGCCGGTACATCGACGACTTCGCCATTGCGCCACAGGGTCTGGCTGTCGGGCAGCCAGAGCCAGCGCGAGGCCGGGTCACGCAGCAGGTCGAGGCCGTCATCGAGGGCGGCGAGCAGGTCATCGCGCTCGCAGTCTTCGCCTTCAGGCTCGTAGTCCGGGTATTTGGCTTCGCTCAGATAGGGCGCCAGGGCGCGCGCATACAGCGCCGGATCGGCCAGCCACTGCAGCAGCAGCGACTGCACGCTGGCGAGGTCGTCGGCCTGCAAGGCCGCCGGATGCGTCGGCACGCTGCGGCCGGGGTCGGCGAACAGCGTGCGGGTGCCGTGCTGCTCCAGCACCTGGTCGATCACCTGTTCGAGCAGGTGCGACAGCGGCGGTGCGCGGAAGCCGACGGAATAGGTCAGGCACTCGTCCACGGCCACGCCGTGATGAGCCAAGCCGGGGGGCACATAGAGCAGGTCGCCGGGGCCGAGCACTTCGTCGAAGCGCACCGGCATGTCGGCGATGAGCTTGAGGCGGGCGTGGGCAATGCGCGGCGTCTGCTCGTCGCAGATGTCGCCGAGCTGCCAGCGGCGCTGGCCGGGGCCCTGGATCAGGAAGACATCGTACTGGTCGTAGTGGGCGCCGACCGAGCCGCCGGGCACGGCATAGGACACCATGACGTCGTCGATGCGCCATTCCGGCATGAAGCTGAAGTGGTCGAGCAGGTCGGCCAGCGGCGGCAGGTAGTGATCGACGGCCTGCACCAGGGCTGTCCAGCCGGTTTTCGGCAGCTTGCGCCAGGTGGTCTCGTGGAAGGGGCCCTGACGCAGTTCCCAGGGCTCCTTGCCGGCCTCGATGATGAGACGGCTTTCAATGTCGTCGGTCTCGGCCAGTTCCAGCAGCTCCTGCGGCTCCAACAGCTCGCCCAGCGCCGGGAAGGCGTTGCGCACCAGCAGGGGTTTCTTCTGCCAGTAGTCGCGCAGGAATTCGCTGGCGCGCAGGCCGCCCAGCCAGGGCAGGGGCTCGTCGGCGAGGCACTGATCAACGACACCGGGTGTCAGCAGCATGGCAGGTACCTCGTGATGATGCCGGGACTCAGACCTGGCGGGCCTGGGCGATGGCATTGCCGATGTAGCTGGCCGGTGTCATCTCGCGCAGCTCGGCCTTGGCCGACTCCGGCATTTCCAGGGTGTCGATGAAGGCGCGCAGGCTGTCGCGATCAATGCCCTTGCCGCGCGTCAGCGCCTTCAGCTTCTCGTACGGCTTTTCGATGCCGTAGCGGCGCATGACGGTCTGGATGGCTTCACCCAGCACTTCCCAGGAGCCGTCGAGGTCGTCGGCGAGACGCTGGGCGTTCATTTCCAGCTTGCCGATGCCCTTCAGCGCGGCATCGTAGGCGATGACGCTGTGCGCGAGACCGACGCCGAGGTTGCGCAGCACGGTGGAGTCGGTGAGGTCACGCTGCCAGCGCGAGATCGGCAGCTTCTCGGCGAGGTGGCCGAGGATGGCGTTGGCCAGCCCGAGGTTGCCTTCCGAGTTCTCGAAGTCGATCGGATTGACCTTGTGCGGCATGGTCGAGGAGCCGACTTCGCCTTCCTTCAGCTTCTGCTTGAAGTAGCCCAGCGAGATGTAGCCCCAGACATCGCGGTCGAAGTCGATGAGGATGGTGTTGAAGCGGCGCACGGCATCGAAGTATTCGGCGATGTAGTCGTGCGGCTCGATCTGCGTGGTGTACGGGTTGAAGGTCAGCCCCAGCGAGCTCACGAAGCTTTCCGCATTGGCCTGCCAGTCGACTTCCGGGTAGGTCGTCAGATGCGCGTTGTAGTTGCCGACGGCGCCATTGATCTTGCCCAGCAGCGGCACGGCGGCGAGCTGCGTGACCTGGCGCTGCAGGCGGTAGGCGAAGTTGGCCATTTCCTTGCCGAGCGTGGTCGGCGAGGCGGTCTGGCCGTGCGTGCGCGACAGCATGGGCACGTCGGCATAGCGGTGGGCGAGGCCGCGGATGGCGTCGGTGACGGTCTGCATCTGCGCCTGCACGACATCGCGGCCGGCCTTCAGCATGAGGCCGTGCGAGAGGTTGTTGATGTCTTCCGAGGTGCAGGCGAAGTGGATGAATTCGCTGACGGCAGCCAGTTCCGGCAGGGCCGCGACGCGATCCTTGAGGAAGTATTCGACCGCCTTCACGTCATGGTTGGTGGTGCGCTCGGTGTTCTTGATCCACTCGGCATCGCTTTCCGAGAAGTTGGCGACCAGGGCATCGAGGAACTGCGTGGCTTCGGCGCTGAAGGCCGGCACTTCGGCGACACCGGACAGCTGGGCCAGACGCTGCAGCCAGCGCACTTCGACTTCGACACGGGCGCGGATGAGGCCGAATTCGCTGAAGACGGGACGCAGGGCGTCGACCTTGCCGGCATAGCGGCCATCTACGGGGGACAGGGCGGTCAGCGTCGAAAAGGCCATGGCAGGCTCCCAAACAGGTTCAGAAAAACGGTTTCCCGGATGCGGCATGCCGCCGACAGGCCGGACGGGCGTATCGGGGGCGGAAACAGGGGCAGATTGCCGGGCGCGAAGTTTACACCGATTTCGCGATGGCGCGGATTTCCTGAAGGATCTGGCTGCGGGTGAAGATCAGATGCCAGCGCCGGCCACCGAGCCGCTGCCAGAGCCAGACGGCGCGCACGCCGGCGAGCAGGACGGCGCGTATGCGCTCGGCCATGCCCGGTGACTGCAGCTGGCGGGCATCGCCGCGAATCTGCACGCGGAAGCCGAGGCTGCCGAGACTGTCGACATAGGCCGAGCCGAGCTGACCGGCCAGTTCGGCCTGGTTCATGCCGGGCGACAGGGCGCGCTGATGCTGGATGGCCAGCAGCCGCCCGCGGAGCTGGTCCTGCACGGCCGGGCTGCGCTCGAAATGACGTTCGACCTGCATGATGGCCAGGGCCAGGCGAATGATCTCGCCGGCATGCTCGAGACCGCGACCCTGATCGAGCAGGCAGCCCTCCAGCCAGGTCAGGCCCCGGGTCAGGCCATCCCTGTCCGGGTAGATGAGGCTGACATCATCGGTATCCATGACCAGTGTCGATTGCATCAGGAAGGATTCGGCGGCGGCATCGGCCTGGCCGCGGCGGGCCAGCTCGTTGGCCAGCCCGGCGGCCTGGAATACGGCGGCGAGGGCCAGGGTCTTGTCGCGTTTCACGCTCATGCGCTGTAAGTCTCCTCGATGACGCCGCCGCCGAGGCAAACCTCATCCTGATAAAAAACCACCGACTGGCCCGGCGTGACGGCGCGCTGCAGCTGCTCGAACACGACATGGCAACCGCGCTCGTCGGCATAGACGGTGCAGATCTGGTCGGGTTGACGGTAGCGCGTCTTCGCGGTGCAGTTCAGCGGCAGTTCGGGCGCGCCGCCGGCGACCCAGTCGACGCTGCCGGCAATCAGGCCGCGGCTCATCATGAGCGGGTGTTCGTGACCCTGGCCGACCACCAGCACGTTGCTTTCCACGTTCTTGCCGACCACATACCAGGCCGATTCCTCGGCATGACGCATGCCGCCGATGCCTATGCCCTGGCGCTGGCCGAGGGTGTAGTACATGAGGCCTTCATGGTGGCCGATGACTTCACCGCCGTCGGTCTCGATCAGGCCGGGCTGCGCCGGCAGATACTGCTTGAGGAAGTCCTTGAAGCGGCGCTCGCCGATGAAGCAGATGCCGGTGGAGTCCTTCTTGTCGTGATTGGCCAGGCCCAGCTCGCCGGCAATGCGGCGCACCTCGGGCTTGGCCAGGTCGCCGACCGGGAACAGCGTGCGGGCGATCTGGGTGCCGGCGACGGCATGCAGGAAGTAGCTCTGGTCCTTGTTGCGGTCGAGTCCGCGCAGCAGCTGCGCCGGGTCGCCTTCGCCACGGCGCGCGTAGTGCCCGGTCGCGATGTAGTCGGCGCCCAGCGTCATGGCGTAGTCGAGGAAGGCGCGGAACTTGATTTCCTTGTTGCAGAGAATGTCGGGGTTGGGCGTGCGTCCGGCCTGATACTCGCGCAGGAAATGCTCGAACACGCGATCCCAGTATTCGGCGGCGAAATTGGCCTGATGCAGGCGGATGCCGAGACGGTCGCAGACGGCCTGGGCGTCGGCCAGGTCTTCGCGCGCGGTGCAGTACTCGGTGCCGTCGTCCTCTTCCCAGTTCTTCATGAACAGGCCTTCGACGTCGTAGCCCTGCTGCATGAGCAGCCAGGCGGATACTGACGAATCGACACCGCCGGACATGCCGACGATGACCTTGAGGCCCCGGGGAACAGCAGAAGTAATCGTTGTCATGGGCTGGCGCTGTGCGCGGCATTTCCGGAAACTATAAGTTAATGCTAACAAGGAAACCCCTGTCATGGCACTGACTCATCTCGACAGCCAGGGCGCCGCCCGCATGGTCGATGTCGGTGACAAACCCGATACCCGGCGAGAGGCGGTGGCGACGGCGGCCATCAGCATGCGCCCGGAAACCCTGGCGCTGATCCAGGATGGCGGTCACCCCAAGGGTGATGTGCTGGCTGTCGCACGCATTGCCGGCATCCAGGCCGCCAAGCGCACCTGGGAGCTGATTCCGCTCTGCCATCCGCTCATGCTCACCGGCGTCAAGGTCGAGCTGCAGCCCGACGAGGACCTGCCGGGCATCCGCATTAGTGCCCGCTGTCGTGTGCAGGGGCCGACCGGCGTTGAAATGGAGGCGCTGACCGCTGCCTCGGTGGCGGCGCTGACCATCTATGACATGTGCAAGGCCGTGGATCGCGGCATGGTCATAGAGCAGGTCCGTCTTGAAGAGAAGTCCGGTGGCGCCAGCGGCCACTGGTTGCGTGACACGGTCGAGAGCGTTGCCTCGGCTGCCGATGTTTCCGAAACCCCCGAAGGATTCCAGCCGCGATGAGCCAGATCACCGTCCGTTATTTCGCTCGCTTCCGCGAACGCCTGGCCTGCGAGCAGGAGACCGTGGCTCTCGGCGAGGACATGCACAGCCTGAAGCCGCTGCGTGCCCTGCTGGCCGAGCGCGGCCCGGTCTGGGCCGAGCTGCTCGGCCCGGAGGCTTCGCGTCTGATGGTGGCGGTCAATCAGGAGCTGTTCGATCCGGCTCAGGATGTGCGGCTGCAGGATGGCGACGAAGTGGCCTTCTTTCCGCCGGTGACCGGTGGCTGAAGACCAGGGGGAGGGCATGATGAATTTTCGTGTGCAAGTGCAGACAGCCCCGCTCAGCCCGCACAGCGATCTGGTTCCGGCCTGGGGCAGCCTGGCGGGTGTCGGCGCCACGGTCACTTTCACCGGTCAGGTGCGGGTGGCGGGTGAGCACGGCGAAGTCGAGGCCATAGACCTCGAGCATTATCCGGGCATGAGCGAGCGCATCCTGCAGGCCATGCTCGACGAAGCGCGTGTGCGCTGGTCACTGCAGGCCGCTGAAATCGCGCATCGCACCGGTCATATTCCGGCCGGCGACACCATAGTCCGGGTCAGCGTGGCGTCTGCCCACCGTCGTGCCGCTTTCGAGGCGGCCGAGTGGCTGATGGATGCCCTGAAGACGCGGGCGCCGTTCTGGAAGCGCGAGTGGGTGGATGGTCGCCCCGAGTGGGTGGCCGAGAAGGCGTCCGATGTCGAGTCGGCGGCTCGCTGGACGGCTCGCGACGATCAGGACGACTTGCCGTAGGCGTGGGGCGGGGCGGCCCGAGCACGGTAGTCGCCTCGGCGACGGACAGTTCGCGCAGCTCGCCGGCGGCAAGGTTGTCGAGACGCCAGGGACCTATGCCGACACGGATCAGGCGCAGGGTAGGCAGGCCGACGGCGGCTGTCATGCGCCTGACCTGACGGTTGCGGCCTTCATCCAGCACGATCTCCAGCCAGTCGGTCGGTATCAGGGCGCGATAGCGCACCGGCGGAATGCGTGGCGCCACAGTCGGCGCCGTTTCCAGATGGCGCACCGACACGGCCCGCGCCGCACCATCATTGAGCATGACGCCCTCGCGCAGACGCTGCAGCGCCTCCGCATCGACCTGACCCTCGACCTGTACCCAGTAGGTTTTGTGCAGTTTGTGGCGCGGATGCGCCACGCGAGCCTGCCAGGGGCCGTGATTTGTCAGCAGCAACAGGCCTTCCGAATCGAAATCCAGACGGCCAGCCGGATATAGGCCCGAATATTGCTTATTGGCGCCGTCTTTGTGGCTTGCGAAGACATCCGACAAGGTCTGCTTGTCTTCGTGCGGACTGAACTGACACAACACCTGGAAGGGTTTGTGCAGCAGCACGAGGCGGACAGCCTCCGACACCGGACCAGGCTTCAACTTTGGTCGGTCAGCGGGTGGGAAGGGCTCTTTTTTGTGCATGAGATGCCTTAGGAGCGACTGTCTGGATGAGTATACTCGGGGCCGCCAAGAACGATTTCATCAATCGCATCTCAAAAGCGCTATCCGCGCTGCTCAACACGACGGAGTACCTGCAGAATGGGTTACCAGAAGATCACGGTGCCGGCCGATGGTGACAAAATCACCGTTAATTCAGACCTGTCCCTCAATGTCCCCAACTTCCCCATCATTCCCTTCATCGAAGGTGACGGCATCGGCTTCGACATCACGCCGGTCATGATCAAGGTGGTGGACGCGGCTGTGGCCCATGCCTACGGCGGCAAGCGTGCCATCTCCTGGATGGAGGTCTATTGTGGCGAGAAGGCCACCAAGGTCTACGGTCCCGATGTCTGGATGCCGGCAGAAACCTTCGACGCCCTGCGCGAGTACGTCGTCAGCATCAAGGGCCCGCTGACCACGCCGGTCGGTGGCGGCATCCGCTCGCTGAACGTGGCGTTGCGCCAGGAACTCGACCTCTACGTCTGCATCCGTCCGGTGCGCTGGTTCCCGGGCGTGCCCAGCCCGGTGTCGCACCCGGAACTGACCGACATGATCATCTTCCGCGAGAACTCGGAAGACATCTACGCCGGCATCGAGTGGAAGGCCAACAGCCCGGAAGCCATCAAGGTCATCAAGTTCCTGCGCGAGGAAATGGGTGTCACCAAGATCCGCTTCACCGAGAACTGTGGCATCGGCATCAAGCCGGTCTCGAAGGAAGGCACCCAGCGTCTGGTGCGCAAGGCCATCCAGTACGCCATCGACAACGATGAGTCCTCGGTGACCCTGGTGCACAAGGGCAACATCATGAAGTACACCGAAGGTGCCTTCAAGGAATGGGGCTACGAGCTGGCCGCCGAGCGTTTCGGTGCCACGCTGATTGATGGCGGCCCGTGGATGTCGCTGAAGAACCCGAAGACCGGCAAGGAAATTGTCATCAAGGACGTCATCGCCGACGCCTTCCTGCAGCAGATCCTCATGCGTCCGTCCGAGTATTCGGTGATCGCGACGCTGAACCTGAACGGTGACTACATCTCCGACGCGCTGGCGGCTGAAGTCGGCGGCATCGGCATCGCGCCGGGCGCCAACCTCGGCGGCTCGGTGGCCGTGTTCGAAGCCACCCACGGCACCGCGCCGAAGTACGCCGGCCAGGACAAGGTCAACCCGGGCTCCATCATCCTCTCGGCCGAGATGATGCTGCGCCACATGGGCTGGTCCGAAGCCGCAGACCTCATCATCCAGGGCGTGGAACGGGCGATCGCCGCCAAGACCGTGACCTATGACTTCGAGCGTCTGATGCCGGATGCCAAGCTGCTGCGCTGCTCCGAGTTTGGCGACGCCATCATCAGCCACATGTAAGTGGTTGTGGCGGGCTGCCCGCAAGGGTCGCCAGGCTGAAACGAAACGCCCCGGCGCTGCCAGCAGCCCGGGGCGTTTTCATTGCGCCGCCATGACGGGTGTCAGGCGTGCCACTGTGCCTGATGACTGTCGCGACGGTTGCCGTCGATCTTGTCCTGGGGCTTGTGATCCTGGAGGTCGTGCAGCTTGCCGCTGGGCTGGCCGATAATGGTCAGGTTGACGGCGTGGAAGCCGGTCGTGGCGGTCTGCAGATCGAAGCTGACCTGCTGGCCGGCGCGCAGACTGCGATAGCCTTCCATCTGGATGTAGCTGAAGTGCACGAAGATGTCATCGCCGCCGGTGTCCGGACGTATGAAGCCGAATCCCTTGGCGTTGTTGAACCACTTCACGATGCCGGTGGCCATGATTTTCTCCCGGATGCTGGGGCATCTCTTGTTATGTGGATGGCAATCTTCTTCCTGAATTGCCTGTCACCATGATGATTTATGGGGAAAACCAGTCAACGCCGACTATCCGGCTTTCGGCTCTGTTTGTCGGCGGCTATTTATAGCGTTTGACCGCGTGCGTCGCGGCAAGGTTCTGGTAGAGTCAAATACATGTACACAGTCATACGAGAGCGGAACATGGCAATCCGGCAGCCGGTCTGGCAGTCGGACCTGTCCGTCCGCAGTCATAACGGCCCCGACCACGATGCTGACAGCGACGGCGACAGCCGCGGCCAGTCGACAGCACTGGCCGAGGTGGTCAAGCCGGCACTGAAAAGGCCGAAGCGCTATCAAGTTGTCATTCTGAATGACGATTACACTCCCATGGAGTTCGTCATCGAGGTTCTGGAGCGTTTCTTCAGCCTCAATATCGAACAGGCGACCCGCCTGATGCTTCAGGTGCATCATGAAGGCAGGGCGGCCATAGGCAGTTACTCGCGCGATGTCGCGGAAACCAAGGCGGCCCTGGTGGTCGATTACGCACGGCAGCACGAGCACCCGCTGCTGTGTCAGGCAGAGCCGATGCCCTGAGCATCGGCAAGGAGAGGCAGGCATGTTGAGTCGTGAACTGGAACTGACCCTCAATCTCGCGTTTCGCGATGCCCGTGGCAAGCGACACGAGTTCATCACGGTCGAGCATCTGCTCCTGGCCCTGCTGGACAACGAGTCCGCTGTCTCCGCCCTGCATGCCTGCGGCGCCGAGATGCCGACCTTGCGTCGTGAATTGCAGACCTATGTCGACGATGCCACGCCGCTGCTGCCGGTACCCGATGGCGGGCGCGAAACACAGCCGACCCTGGGCTTCCAGCGCGTGCTCCAGCGCGCCGTCTTCCATGTGCAGTCTTCCGGCAGGCGCGAAGTCAACGGCGCCAACGTGCTGGTGGCGATCTTCTCCGAACAGGAATCGCAGGCCGTGTTCCTGCTCAAGCAGCAGGGCATAAACCGTCTCGATGTGGTCAATTACCTGTCGCATGGCGGTGGGCAGCGCGAAGAGGAAAGCCGCGACGGCGAACAGGCGGACGTCGAGGCCGCGCCCGATGCCGTGGCCGATACCGCGCTGCACAACTACACCGTCAACCTCAATGAAATGGCGAAGAAGGGCAAGCTCGACCCGCTGGTGGGGCGCGAGCCGGAAATCGAGCGTGCCATCCAGGTGCTCTGCCGTCGCCGCAAGAACAACCCGGTGCTGGTCGGCGAGCCCGGTGTCGGCAAGACCGCCATCGCCGAGGGTCTGGCCTGGCTGATCGTCGAGGGCAAGGTGCCCGAGGCCATCGCCGGTGCCACCGTGTACTCGCTGGACATCGGCGCGCTGCTCGCCGGCACCAAGTATCGCGGCGACTTCGAGAAGCGCTTCAAGGCCCTGATCAACGAGCTCACTGACCATGCCGGCGCGGTGCTGTTCATCGACGAGATCCACACCATCATCGGTGCCGGCTCCGCTGGCGGCGGCGTGCTTGATGTCTCCAACCTGCTCAAGCCGGCGCTGGCCAACGGCACGCTGAAGTGCATGGGTTCCACGACCTATCAGGAATACCGCAACCTGTTCGAGAAGGATGGCGCGCTGTCACGCCGCTTCCACAAGATCGATGTCGCCGAGCCCAGTGTCGACGAGACCTACCGCATCCTGCGCGGCCTCAAGTCGCGCTTCGAGGAGCATCACGGCATCCGTTATGCCGACAAGGCGCTGCTGACGGCCGCCAGTCTGGCTGACCGCTACATCCACGAACGCTATCTGCCGGACAAGGCCATCGATCTCATCGACGAGGCCGGCGCCTATCAGCGCCTGCAGCCGCCGAGCCGGCGCAAGAAGGTCATCGGGGTTGGCGAGATCGAGGAAATGGTGGCCAAGGTCGCGCGCATCCCGGCCAAGGCGGTGTCGTCCAACGACAAGGAATCGCTGCGCAACCTCGAACGCGACCTCAAGATGACCGTGTTCGGCCAGGATGTCGCCATCGATGCCCTCAGTGCCGCCATCAAGCTTTCGCGCGCCGGCCTCAAGTCGCCGGAGAAGCCGATCGGCTGCTTCCTGTTCGCCGGTCCCACCGGCGTCGGCAAGACCGAGGTCACCAAGCAGCTCGCGCGCACGCTGGGCATCGAACTGGTGCGTTTCGACATGTCCGAGTACATGGAGCGGCACACGGTTTCGCGCCTGATCGGCGCACCGCCGGGCTATGTCGGCTATGACCAGGGCGGTCTGCTCACCGAGGCCATCGTCAAGCATCCGCACTGCGTGCTGCTGCTCGACGAGATCGAGAAGGCGCATCCCGAGGTCTTCAACCTGCTGCTGCAGGTCATGGATCACGGCACGCTGACCGACAACAACGGTCGCAAGGCCGACTTCCGTCACGTCATTCTGGTCATGACCACCAATGCCGGGGCGGAGCAGGTCAGCCGCGCCAGCATAGGCTTCACGCTCCAGGATCACAGCTCGGACGGCATGGAGATTCTCAAGAAGAGCTTCACGCCGGAGTTCCGCAACCGTCTCGACGGCATCATCCAGTTCGCTTCGCTGGATCCGCTGGTGATCGGCAGCGTGGTCGACAAGTTCCTGGTCGAACTGCAGGCCCAGCTCGACGACAAGCACGTCCAGCTCGATGTCGACATCGATGCCCGTGCCTGGCTGGCGGAGAAGGGCTATGACCGTCTCATGGGGGCTCGCCCGATGGCGCGCGTGATCCAGGAGCAGCTCAAGAAGCCGCTGGCCGAGCTCATCCTGTTCGGTGTGCTGGCCGAGAAGGGCGGCAAGGTGCATGTTTCCGTGGCCGATGACCAGCTCAAGCTCGACGCCGAACCGGTCGAGCGTCGCGAGCTGGAAAAGACCACCTGAGGGTGACTCGGGCAATGAAAAAGGCCGGCATCTTGCCGGCCTTTTTCATGGTCAGGAGCAGGTGCCCGCAAGGGCCTCGGGCTCAGCCCGGGTCGCGAGCGGCGGCTGCCTGCTGGCTGAGGCGGCCGTCGCTGTTGCAGGCCTGGGCCAGAACGGGATTCACCACGCCGGTCTTGTCGGCAATGACGCGGGCGCGTCGGCATTCGCGCGTATCGACCGGGTCGGCGCGACCCCAGGCGGCGTAGAGCTGTTCGCTCTGGCGCGCCAGCTTGAGGCCGTAGCGGTCACGGAAGTAGAGATAGGTGCGCGCCACATCGCCGCGGGCATCGGCGCGAGGCATGAACACGCCGGCCTGGAAGTCGACACGGCTGCCGCAGGCGCCGTAGCCCTGGCCGGACTGTTCAGCCACCATGCCGTACTTCAGGTTGCCGCGATCGCCATTGACCTCGCCGACCACTGGCAGCAGGTTGTAGGGATCGCCCTCCATGGCTGAAAACACCGGATCGTTGTGGCTGCAGTTCTTGCGGCCGCCGTCACGCCAGCAGGCGCGCTGACGGCCGAATTCCGAGGCCGGCACCACATGCTCCCACTCGATGCGGCTGGCGCGCTCGACGTTGCGCCGTGGTTCGAAGCCGCAGGTTGCCCAGTCGACCAGCCACTTCCTGCCCTGCGCGCGGATATCGCAGCCGCAGTAATAGTCTTTTTCGCCAGGCTGGAATACCTCGCTCATGAGGAAGTGCTTGGCCTCACGGAAGTTCATGCCGGCGCCGGCCGAATCATGGTGGCGTGCATCACGGGCGTGGGCGGCGGGCAGGAAAAGCAGGAACAACAGCAGGGCAGGCAGCAGACGAGGGGTCACAAGGGCTCCAAAGCCGGAAGTCAGGAGCAGGCGGGACAGCGGCGATATGCCGGCAGTCGGGCCGGCTCAACCGGATGGGGCGCGATGATAGTCAGGACGCTGCCGATGTAAATCGACATTGCGGGAAATCTGGCCGGTCAGTTCATGCCGGCCGTGCAGGTGACCTGGCTCAATGCCAGGGTGACTGCTTCACCATCATTCCGAACTGAAGATAGCGCTTGGCGAAATGTCCCCGGCAGCCCGGATGGCGGCAGGCTTCCGCGCTGAACATGGGCCAGAGCTGTTCGCGCTGGTCGAGCAGGGGCAGGTCCTGGAACACCGCTTCGATGTTGCCCGGGTTGATGCGCCAGGCGTGCATGCCGGTGGCATCGACCAGCACGCCGCGCATCATGAGATGCGCTTCATGCCCCAGTTCAGGTGGCACATGGCCGTTGGCGTTGAGGGTGATGGCCTCGGCCACGCGATCGCGGCGCGCGCTATCCCAGCCCTGGCGGTCGGCCAGTTCGCAGGCGGCACGGGCGCTGCGGATGGTGAAGCATTCGGCATCCGGCGTGGCCTGCGCATAGTCACCGTAGAAGCCGATGTCATGCAGCAGGCTGGCGATGTAGAGCGCTTCGTCATCGAAGCTCATGCCCGAGCCCTGGCCGATGAGGCGGCTGAACCAGTAGGTGCGCAGCGAGTGGTTGACCATGAAGGCGGGTGTCAATTCGCCGAGCAGCACCTCGGCGGCGCGTGCGGCGGCGGTATCCGGCACTTTCAGGGTGGCCGGGTCGATCAGGCGCGGGAACTTGCGTGTCAGCCCCAGGCGGTAGCTGACCAGATCGGGGAGGTCGGCCATGAGCGTGGTTGCCGCCAGCCGGGTCAGTGTCAGGCGGTCTTCGAGGTTGATGCGGCCGCCGCTTTCACGCGCCCATGCCAGTGTTCCCACGTAAGCCATGCCGGCTCTCCCGATGCGGTTTTGTGCATGGTAATACGCATGCCGCGTCATGGCATGTGGAGATGGTCAGGCTCCGGATGACCGGAGCCGCCGTGTGGAAACCGGGGCCGGCTACATGCCGGGCATAGGTTTGATTTCGACGATCAGGACCTTGATGGTGGTTTTGCCGGCATTCATGGCCGAGTGGGTCTGGCGATCCAGCCAGATGGTATCGCCCTTCTTGAGCTTGAAGACTTCGGTCTTGCCATTGCTGCCGGTGATGTTGAGTGTGCCCGGCATCAGGACATAGCCGACGTGATCGGGGTGGCTGTGCATGCCTATTTTTGCGCCGGGAGCAAAGGTCGCCACCAGCACGCGCGCTTTCGGGTTGTCCAGCAGTGACTTGTAGATGGTGGGCCCGACGACAACCGGGTCCATGGATGCTGATGTCTGTGATGCTGGCGCCTGGGCCGACATCGAAGAGGCTGCCTGGGCTGCCATCTGGGATTCGGCAGATGCCGTTCCCACGCACAGCAGGGCGAGGAAGAGACCGCGAACAATCTGTTTCATGATAGCTCCTGGGGTGACCGTTGAAGGGAAGCAGGAACTGGCAGAAAGAATATGGACAGTGAGCGCCTGAATGAGCGATGAGGCAAGAGCCGGGCAGGCCAAGGTGACAAGCGGGGGCAGGCGGTATGCAGGTCAGGTGAATGCGGCAGATATCTGAATTTCGGCGAATGTAAAATTTTTGACAGCGCGTGTGCTGCCATGCCGCCAATCTTGCTTTCGTTGCCGGTCGGCGACATGGCCATGAATGGCCGAAACCATAAAAATTATATTGCGGAGATTGTCCATGTCCTCATCACGCATCCTTGGTGGTCTGTTGTTTGCTGCCGCTGCCGTCGCCACTCTGCCGGCCCATGCCGAAACCAGCTACGAGGCGGCACCGCCTGGTGCCAATAACTGGAGCTGCCACCCCAGCGCCGCCCATCCGTACCCGGTCGTGCTGCTGCACGGCACCTTCTCCAACATGGGCCAGAACTTCAGCTATCTGGCCCCGAAGTTGACGCAGGCGGGTTACTGCATCTACGCCCTCAACTACGGCGCCAACCAGTACAGCCAGGGCACCGGCGGCCAGGTCAACGGCCTCGCTCCGGTGGCGGACTCCGCGACGCAGCTGGGGGTTTTCGTTGATCGCGTGCTGGCCGCAACCGGCGCCAGCAAGGTGGACATCGTCGGTCACTCGCAGGGCGGCATGATGCCGCGCTGGTACATGCATATCCTTGGCGGCTACAGCAAGGTTCATACGCTGGTCGGCATCGCTCCGGACAACCACGGCTCGGACCTGAACGGATTCAACAATTACGCCAATATGCTGGGCCAGCAGGCCAAGGATGCGCTGGTCAGTTCATGGGCTCCCAGCCTTACTGACCAGCAGGTAGGCTCGACGTTCATCAACCAACTCAACGCCAGTGGCGATACCGTGCCGGGGCCGAACTACACCGTTATTTCCAGCAAGAACGACACCGTGGCCACGCCTTACACCGCACAGGCCCTGGTCGGTCCGCAGGCGACCAATATCGTGATCCAGGATCAGTGCTCGTCGGTCTATTCGGATCATGTTTCGATGATCATGAATCCGATGGTCGCGCGGAACATGCTGAACGCGCTGGATCCGGCTCATGCGGTCCCGGTGAACTGCAACACGATGTACCAGTACTGAGTCCGTCGCGGCGGGTTGATGTGCGCAATGAAAAACCCCGGCTTTGCCGGGGTTTTTCATTGCTGCCGTTCCTTCAGGCACAGCTTGATGATAAGCATGTATCGACGCCTGATCGGCTTGGCAGAAAGTCGTCTGTCTCAGGAGCATGGGCTTCCCTGAGACAGGCGTTTTACTTCACTGATGCAGCGAGGCGATCGCTGCATTGAGTGTGGCACTCGGGCGCATCACGGCATCAATCTTGAGCGGGTCAGGCAGATAATAGCCACCGATGTCGGATGACATTCCCTGCACGCTCGCCAATTCATTGATGATGCATTGCTCATTGACAGCCAGCGTGTCAGCCAGCGACTTGAAGCGGGCGGCGAGCTCGGCGTCGTCACTTTGCTCGGCCAGGGCCTGGGCCCAATACAGGGCGAGATAGAAGTGGCTGCCGCGGTTGTCGAGCTGACCCGTCTTGGGCGAAGGCCCCTTGCTGTTGTCGAGCAGCTTGCCGGTGGCCGTATCCAGCGTCTTAGCCAGCACCTTGGCCCTGGCGTTGCCACTCTTGATGCCCAGCTCCTCCAGACTCACGGTCAGCGCCAGGAACTCGCCCAGGGAGTCCCAGCGCAGGTGGTTCTCTTCCACCAGCTGCTGCACATGCTTGGGTGCCGAGCCGCCGGCGCCGGTCTCATACATGCCGCCGCCGGCCATCAGCGGCACCACGGACAGCATCTTGGCCGACGTCCCCAGCTCCATGATGGGGAACAGGTCGGTCAGGTAGTCGCGCAGGATGTTGCCGGTGGCACTGATGGTGTCGAGGCCGCGGATCACGC
Source organism: Perlucidibaca sp. (assembly GCA_023265995.1). Lineage (GTDB taxonomy): Bacteria > Pseudomonadota > Gammaproteobacteria > Pseudomonadales > Moraxellaceae > Perlucidibaca. The sequence continues at coordinate 29,931 of JAHFSA010000002.1, read as the reverse complement.
GCTCCAGTGTGTAGCGCATGGCGCGTACCTGGCTCATGATCTGGATGTCGAGGCCGCTGGTGTCATGCTCTTGCAGGTATATGCGCACCTTGGCGATGAGCTCGGCTTCGTGCGGGCGGTAGGAGTCCAGCCAGAACACCACGGGCATGCCGGAGTTGCGCGCGCGCGTCACGGCCAGCTTGACCCAGTCGCGGATAGCGGCGTCCTTGGTCTGGCACATGCGCCAAATGTCGCCGGCTTCGACGTTTTCGCTCAGCAGCACCTCGCCGGTATCCAGGTCGGTGATGTTGGCCACGCCGTCTTCGGAAATCTCGAAGGTCTTGTCGTGCGAGCCGTATTCCTCCGCCTGCTGCGCCATCAGGCCGACGTTGGGTACGGTGCCCATCGTGGTCGGGTCGAAAGCGCCGTGCCATTTGCAGAAGTTGATCATCTCCTGATAGATGCGGGCGAAGGTGGACTCCGGCATCACCGCTTTCACTTCCCTCAGGCGGCCATCGGCACCGTACATCTTGCCACCGTTGCGGATCATGGCCGGCATGGAGGCGTCGACGATCACATCGTTCGGGGAGTGGAAGTTGGTGATGCCCTTGGCCGAGTCGACCATGGCCAACTTGGGCCGGTGCTCGTGACAGGCGTGCAGGTCCTGTTTGATCTCGTCCTGAAGGCTCTGCGGCAGGGTCGCGATCTTGTTGTAAAGATCAACCATGCCGTTGTTCACGTTCACGCCGATCTCGTCGAACAGCTTGCCGTGCTTCTCGAAGGCTTCCTTGTAGAAGATGCGCACGCAATGGCCGAACACGATCGGGTGCGAGACCTTCATCATGGTCGCCTTGACATGCAGCGAGAACATCACGCCGGTCTTGTGCGCGTCTTCGATCTCCTTCTCGTAGAAGGCCACCAGCGCCTTCTTGCTCATGAACATGGAGTCGATCACCTCGCGGTCGAGCAGGGCGACCTCGGGCTTGAGCACGAGGGTCTGGCCGCTCTTCGTGATCAGCTCCATCTTCACTCTGCGGGCGCGATCCAGCGTCATGGACTTTTCGCCGTGGTAGAAGTCTCCCGAGTGCATGTGCGAGACGTGCGAGCGCGAGGCCTGGCTCCATTCAGCCATGCTGTGCGGATGCTTGCGAGCGTAGTTCTTCACGGCCGAGGGCGCGCGGCGGTCGGAGTTGCCTTCGCGCAGGACGGGGTTCACCGAGCTGCCGATGCACTTGTTGTAGCGTGCGCGAATGTCCCGCTCCTCATCGGTCTGCGGAGTCTCGGGGAAGTCGGGGATCCGGTAGCCCTTGTCCTGCAGTTCCTTGATGGCGGCCTTGAGCTGCGCCACCGAGGCGCTGATGTTGGGCAGCTTGATGATGTTGGCTTCCGGCTGCTGCGTGAGCCTTGCCAAGGCATCGAGGGTGTCGGGTACGCGTTGCGATTCGGTCAGGGCTTCCGGAAACTGGCCAAGGATGCGGGTCGCCAGCGAAATGTCGCTGGTGCCCACATTGATGCCCGCTGACGCTGCGAAAGCCTGCACTATGGGCAGTAGCGATGCCGTGGCCAGGCGCGGTGCTTCATCGGTCAGGGTATAAATGATCGTGGGTTGCTGCGTGCTCATCTCGTCGTCTCGAGGTTGAGGAGAGGAAAAGTGTTATTGCCAGATACCGTACACCAACTGACAAACACCTTGATGAAATTAAGTCGAAAGTCCGATAAGGCGGTGGTGGCCGGCGACAGCCAGCTCATGGCTGCAGCGACCTTCTCTTTATGCCGACCTGCGACATGATGCGCGTCGAGATCTCTTCAACCGAGGCATGCGTGGTCTGGATGAAGGGCACGCCTTCGCGGTTGAACATGGCCTCGACCGCGCGCACTTCCTTTTGGCACTGCGAAAGCGCGGCGTAGGGCGAGTTCGGGCGGCGTTCGTTGCGGATGGCTGACAGGCGCACCGGGTCGATGGTCAGGCCGAACAGCTTGCTCTTGTACTCGCGCAGCGCGGCCGGCAGGCGCAGGTCATCGAAGTCGTCTTCGGTGAGCGGGTAGTTGCCGACGTAGACGCCGAACTGCAGGGCCATGTAGAGCGAGGTGGGCGTCTTGCCCGAGCGCGACACCCCGACCAGGATCAGGTCGGCCTTGTCGTAGTGCTTGGTGCGCGCGCCGTCATCGTTGTCGAGCGCGAAGTGCACGGCGTCGATGCGGATGTTGTAGGTCTTGTTGTTGGCGATGGAGTGCGACTTGCCGACGGCATTGACCGGATTGGAGCAGAGTTCGGCCTGCAGCTTGCCGACGAAGGTGTCGAAGACATCCATCATGTAGCCGTTGGCGCCGGCGATGACTTCACGAATCGACTTGTCGACGATGGTGTCGATGATGATGGGGCGCACGCCATCGGCGTCGGCGGCACGGTTGATTTCCATTACCACCTCGGAGGCTTTTTCGACGCTGTCGATATAGGGCAGGGTGACCTCATCGAACTCGATGCTTTCGAACTGGGCGAGCAGGCTGTGGCCCAGGGTTTCCGCGGTGATGCCGGTGCCGTCGGAAATGAAGAATACGGAGCGCTTCATGGGAATAGTCCGGAAGGGCGAGCTTGATGGTGGTCAGGCTGGCCGTGAATGATGTTATGTGTTCAGAAAATATGACCCATTCATGAGATCAATGGAATGAGTGGCATACGGTGTCAGTTTCAGGCTCTGGGCACGGTTTTTTATTTATAAGAAAAACAGTGGCTTGTCACGAGAAATTGCATGTTTTCCGGCAAGCGGAAAGGCGCCAGACCTTGGTATGAGTCCCGATGAGCGTCATCAGCAATTCATGGGGCCATGGAGTAGAATCCGCTGCAGCAGTCGCGACCGTGCGATCCACGGCGACCTGATCACCGAAAACTCTCATTACAAAGCAGGGGAGCATCCACCTTGGCTAATCTCGTTATCAAGTTCCAGAACCTGGGCAAGCACGACGTCGAAATCGTGGGGGGCAAGAACGCTTCCCTCGGCGAGATGATCAGCAATCTGGCCAATGCCGGTGTTTCCGTTCCCGGCGGTTTTGCCACCACGGCCCAGGCTTATCGTGATTTTCTGGAGCAGAGCGGTCTCAACAAGCGCATCAACGATGTGCTCGACAACCTCAATGTCGATGACGTCGTGGCGCTCGCCGAGGCCGGCAAGAAGATTCGCCAGTGGGTGGTCGATACCCCGTTGCTGCCGGCTCTGGAGCAGGAAGTGCGTTCCGCTTTCGAGGAACTGACCGGCGGCAACGAGAACACCCCGGTCGCGGTGCGTTCCTCCGCCACCGCCGAAGACCTTCCGGATGCTTCCTTCGCGGGCCAGCAGGAAACCTTCCTGAACATCCGCGGTTATGACAACGTGCTGATCGCTATCAAGGAAGTGTTCGCTTCCCTGTTCAATGACCGCGCCATTGCCTACCGCGTCCACCAGGGCTTCGAGCACAAGCTGGTCGCGCTGTCGGCCGGCATCCAGCGCATGGTGCGTTCGGAAATCGGTGCCTCCGGCGTGCTGTTCACGCTCGACACCGAGTCCGGCTTCCGCGATGTCGTCTTCATCACCTCGTCCTACGGTCTCGGCGAGATGGTCGTGCAAGGCGCGGTGAACCCGGACGAGTTCTACGTCCACAAGAACACCCTCAGCGCCGGTCGTCCGGCCGTGCTGCGCCGCAATCTGGGCACCAAGGCGCAGAAGATGATCTACGCCGACAGCGGCGCCGCCGGTCGTTCGACGCAGATCGTCGAAGTCGACAAGCTCGAGCGCGCCCGCTTCTCCATCACCGATGCCGAAATCGAGGAACTGGCACGCCAGGCCCTGATCATCGAGAAGCACTACGGTGCGCCGATGGACATCGAATGGGCCAAGGACGGTGACGACGGCAAGCTCTACATCGTGCAGGCCCGTCCGGAAACCGTGAAGAGCCGCCAGAACGCCGGCACCATGGAACGCTACCTGCTCAAGCAGAAGGGCAAGGTCCTCTGCGAAGGTCGTTCCATCGGCCAGCGCATCGGCTCCGGTGTCGTGCGCGTGGTGCGTTCGATCAAGGAAATGGAAAAGGTCCAGCCCGGTGACGTGCTGGTCTCCGACATGACCGACCCGGACTGGGAGCCGGTCATGAAGCGCGCCAGCGCCATCATCACCAACCGTGGCGGCCGTACCTGCCACGCCGCCATCATCGCCCGCGAACTGGGCGTGCCGGCCATCGTCGGTTGCGGCAACGCCACCGAAGTGCTGAGCGACGGCATGCCGGTGACGGCATCCTGCGCCGAGGGCGATACCGGTTTCATCTATGAAGGCCTGCTCGATTTCGAGATCCAGAAGAACTCGATCGACTCCATGCCCAAGCTGCCGTTCAAGATCATGATGAACGTCGGCAACCCGGATCGCGCCTTCGACTTCGCCACGCTGCCCAACGAGGGCATCGGCCTGGCGCGTCTGGAATTCATCATCAACCGCATGATCGGTGTGCACCCGAAGGCGCTGCTCAACTACGACAGCCTGCCGCGCGACATCAAGCATGCGGTCGACCAGCGTTGCGCAGGCTATGCCTCGCCGGTGGACTTCTACGTCGAGAAGCTGACCGAAGGCATCGCCACGCTGGCGGCGGCGTTCTGGCCGAAGAAGGTCATCGTGCGCATGTCGGACTTCAAGTCCAACGAGTACGCCAACCTGGTCGGCGGCAAGCTCTACGAGCCGGAAGAAGAGAACCCGATGCTGGGCTTCCGTGGCGCCAGCCGCTACATCTCGGACAACTTCCGTGACTGCTTCGACCTCGAAGTGCGCGCGCTCAAGAAGGTTCGTGACACCATGGGCCTGACCAACGTGGAAGTCATGATCCCGTTCGTGCGCACCACCGGTGAAGCTGCCCGTGTCATCGACCTGCTGGCCGAGAAGGGCCTCAAGCGTGGCGAGAACGGCCTGCGCATCATCATGATGTGCGAGCTGCCGACCAACGCGCTGCTGGCTGAAGACTTCCTGCAGTACTTCGACGGCTTCTCGATCGGCTCCAACGACCTGACCCAGCTCACCCTGGGTCTGGACCGCGACTCCGGCATCGTCTCGCACCTGTTCGACGAGCGTGATCCGGCCGTCAAGTTCCTGCTCTCGCGTGCCATCCAGGCCTGCCGCAAGGCCGGCAAGTACATCGGCATCTGCGGTCAGGGCCCGTCGGACCACCCGGACCTGGCCAAGTGGCTGATGGACGAAGGCATTGATTCGGTTTCGCTGAACCCGGATTCGGTGCTGGAGACCTGGTTCTTCCTGGCGGCCAACCACGGCAAGTAAGCCTGGCTGATCATCGCGGAGACAGTCGGAAAGGCGGGGATAACCCGCCTTTCTGCCATCCGGACTTTACTCATTTTCTGCAACGGACCATGCCATGGCCTTTCATGCCCTGGAAAAACTGATGTTTCTCGAGGATGGCTACCGCCGCGAGTTCGTCATCAACGGCATTCCTCTCCTGCTGCTGCAGGAAGGCGGACGCCCGCAGCTGATCCGCAACCAGTGCCCGCACCGCGGTCAGCCGCTGACCCACGGCGATGTCAGCAATGGCGTCATTCGCTGTCCCGGTCATGGCTGGTCATTCAATCTGTCCGACGGCCAGTGCCGTCTGCCCGGTCCCGGACCCTGCCTGACCCGCTATGCCCTGATCTACGAAGGCACCCAGATCGGCGTCGATCTCTGAGTGTCAGTTGGCGGCCACCGGTGGTGTGCCGTTGACGTTGTAGAGATGGCTGTAGCGTCCGCTGACCCGTTGCACGTAGTCCCGGGTCTCGGGGAAGGGAGGTATGCCGCCGTACTTGTCGACATTGCGCTCACCGGCGTTGTAGGCGGCGAGGGCGCGTGGCAGGTCTTCACCGTAACGGTTGAGCAGATAGCGCAGGTGGCGGCTGCCGGCCTCGATGTTCTGCGCCGGGTCCCAGACATTGCCGACACGATAGCGTTGCGCGGTCGCCGGCATGAGCTGCATGAGGCCTTGCGCACCTGGTGCCGAGAGGGCATTGGGGTCGAAACCTGATTCGGTGTGTATGACCGCCTTGACCAGGCCGAAGTCGAGGTTGTAGCGGCTGGCGGCCTGGCGAATCATGTCATCGTAGGCATTGCGGTTGCGGCTGGCGCTCTGCTTCACGGACGCCTCGCCGCGTCCCCAGTTGCCGTAGCGATGCACATTGGTATCGGCATACCAGGTGACCTTGACCAGCTTGCGGTACTGATGACCGTCGCCATTGAGCGGGCGACGGCTGGCATCGACCTGGTTGGTCAGCAGCACGTTGCCGGCGGCATCCTGGAAGCGATAGAGCTTGCCGGCCTCTGCCGCGGGCGGACAGGACAATGCCAGCAGGGCAGCCAGGCCCGGCAGCAGCGTTCTGATCGCGGAAAAAGACGGCATTGCAGGCACTCCGGAGGCTCAGGCAAATTGTGACAAAGGGGCGTGGCACGGTAAAGTCGCCGTCACGACCCATTTCTGGATACATTCCATGCAGCGCGTCATGATAGTCGGTGCCTCCGGTTTTGTCGGCCAGCGAGTTCTGCAGGCCCTGCTCGATGATCCCGGCATTGCCGAGGTGCATGCCTTCGTGCGCCGGCCGTTGCCAGTCACCCATGCCCGTCTTTGCCAGCATGTCCAGGAGCTGGCGCTGCTTGACCGCATCGAGCCGGCATTCACCGCCGACGCCGCGTTCAACTGCCTGGGCACGACCATCAAGGTGGCCGGCAGCCAGCAGGCCTTCCGTGCCGTTGACCAGGACGCCGTGCTGGCCTTCGCGCGTCTGGCGCAACGCGCCGGGGCAGGGCACTTTCTTTCCATCAGCGCCATTGGTGCCAGCCCGCGTTCGAGCAATTTCTACAGTCGCGTCAAGGGCGAGGTCGAGCAGTCACTGGATGCTCTCGGTTTCGATACCCTGACGCTGCTGAGACCGTCGCTGCTGACCGGCGAGCGCCAGGAGTTCCGTCTTGGCGAGCGCATTGGTCATTATCTGTCGGCACCTGTGGCTCCCTTGATGATAGGCCCGCTGGCGGCATATCGCCCGATTTCCGGTGATGTTGTCGCCCGGGCCATGGCGAATGCGCTGCATGATGTCCGTCCGGGCGTGCAGGTGCTGACCCGCAACGACATGCTGGCGCTGAGCCGGTCTTGAACCTTTTTCCCGTCACCCCGTCAGGAGTTTGAAATGTCTTTTGTCACCTGTGATCTCTGCGATGACAATCCCGAGCTGGTGCGTGTCTGCGAGCCCATGTTCGCAGGCTTCGGTGGTCGTTCCGCCTTTGGCGGCGAGATCGTCACCGTGAAGTGCTTCGAGGACAATTCGCGCGTCAAGGAGCTGCTGGCGACGCCGGGCGAGGATCGCGTGCTGGTGGTCGATGGTGGTGGCTCCATGCGCTGCGCGCTGCTCGGCGACCTGATCGGCGAGAGTGCGGTCAAGCAGGGCTGGGCCGGTGTCATCGTCTATGGCTGCGTGCGTGATGTCGATGCCCTGGCCGAGCTTGATCTTGGTGTGCAGGCGCTGGCCTCGATACCGCTCAAGAGTGTGCGCAAGGGCATAGGCGAGGTGGATGTGCCGGTGACCTTCGGCGGCATCACCTTCACCCCCGGTGAGTTCGTCTATGCCGACAACAATGGCGTGATCGTTTCGGCGAAGGCGCTGGTCTGATCAGATCAGGCTGACATGAAAAGGCCGGCGCTTGCGCCGGCCTTTTTGCATCTTGTTGCCTCAATCACATCCATCCGGCCTTTTTCAGCGTGCCGTGCAGGCGCAGGCAGGCGAGGGCCGTCAGGCTCACCACCACCGGGTAGGCGTAATGCATGTCCAGCTCCGGCATGAACTTGAAGTTCATGCCGTAGACGCTGGTGACCAGGGTTGGCAGCGCCAGCAGCGCGGCCCAGCCGGCGAGCTTCTTCACGACTTCGTTCTGCTTCACCGTGACCAGCGAGAGATTGACCTGGATGGCCGACGACAGCAGTTCGTTGAGGGCGTCGATGGCTTCGTTGATGCGCGTGCAGTGGTCGGCGATGTCGCGGAAATAGGGCTGGATGGACGCGTGGATGAACTCATCCTGGCCATGGCTCAGTTCCTGGGCGATGTCCTGCAGCGGTGACGAAGCCAGACGCAGCGTGATCAGCTCGCGCTTGAGCTCGTACAGGCGCTTGATGGTGCCGCGCTTGTACTGCGGCAGGAAGATGTCCTTCTCCAGCTGCTGCAGCGTCTGCTTGAAGTCCTCGACGATGGGCACGTAGTTGTCGACGATGAAATCGAGGATGGCATAGAGCGGATAGCTCGGGCCGTGCGCCAGCTGCTTCGGACGCGCCTCGACACGCTGACGCATGTTGGCATAGGTGTGCGACGGCCCGTGGCGGATGCTGATCAGGAAGTTGGTGCCGAGGAACAGATGTGTTTCGCCGAAGACGATGCGGCTGCCGTCGCGCTCGGCGGTGTGGATGACGATGAAGCGGGAGTCGCCGTAGGCTTCGATCTTGGGGCGCTGGTGCGCGCAGAGGGCATCCTCGACTGCCAGCTCATGCAGATTGAACTGCGTCTGCACCGTGCCGAGGAGGTCGGCGTCCGGCTCGTGCAGGCCGATCCAGAGAAAGGCTTCCGGGTGAGCCTGCAGATAGGCTCTGGCCTGATCCAGTTCAACCGGGCAGAGGCGCTTGCCTTGATGGTCGTAAGCGACGGAATTGATGATGGCTGAGGACATGTTGCTGTCTCGGGCTTGTTGTTGTCAGCAGCCTACCCGGATTTCAGGCAAATGGTAGGGGATCGCGCAATGAAAAAACCCGCCACGAGGGCGGGTTCTTCAGTGCAGCAGGTTCAGCTTACGGCAGCAGGTGGGCGACGCCGTCGCGCTCTTCCAGCAGCTCCTTCAGCGTGAGATCCATGCGCTCGCGGCTGAAGGCATCGACTTCCAGACCTTCGACACGGGTGTACTCGCCGTTGGCGGTGGTCACCGGCACGCCGTACATGATGCCTTCCGGAATGCCGTAGGAACCGTCGGACGGGATGCCCATGGTGACCCACTTGCCGTTGGTGCCCAGGGCCCAGTCGCGCATGTGGTCGATGGCAGCGTTGGCAGCCGAGGCAGCCGAGGACAGGCCACGGGCTTCGATGATGGCAGCGCCGCGCTTGCCGACGGTCGGCAGGAACACGGTGCGGTTCCACTCTTCATCGTTGACCAGGGCCTTGACGCTTTCACCGTTGATGGTGGCGAAGCGGTAGTCGGCGTACATGGTCGGCGAGTGGTTGCCCCACACGGCCAGCTTCTCGATGTCGGCCACGGCCTTGCCGGTCTTGGCGGCGAGCTGGCTGGCAGCGCGGTTGTGGTCGAGACGCAGCATGGCGGTGAAGTTCTTGGCCGGCAGATCCGGAGCCGACTTCATGGCGATGTAGGCGTTGGTGTTGGCCGGGTTGCCGACCACGAGCACCTTGACGTTGCGCGAGGCGACGGCGTTCAGGGCCTGGCCCTGAGCGATGAAGATGGCGCCGTTGATCGACAGCAGCTCGGAACGCTCCATGCCCGGGCCGCGCGGACGCGAGCCGACCAGCAGTGCATAGTCGGTGTCCTTGAAGGCAGTCATCGGGTCACTATGAGCTTCGATGCCCACGAGCAGCGGGAAGGCGCAATCCTGCAGTTCCATGATGACGCCCTTGAGCGCCTGCTGAGCCTTTTCGACAGGCACTTCCAGCAGCTGAAGGATAACCGGTTGATCCTTGCCGAGCATTTCGCCGGAGGCGATGCGGAACAGCAGGCTGTAACCAATCTGGCCGGCGGCGCCGGTAACTGCCACGCGAACGGGCTGCTTCATGATGAAACTCCTGATAGGGCGTTTGTTTGTGCCGCTGCTGGCCCCCGGGTCGGGGATGGCGCAACGGCAAAAGGTCCGGGGGCGATTCTACACGACGCGTTTGCCATGATGCGACCGAAAAAGCCGCCAGAAAGACAGCCGGTATTGCTAGAATGCAGCCATCTTCCTTGTGGTGCCGGACCATGCTGATCCGCAAGCTCTTCCGCTTCGAGAATGCCCATATCGTGCGTAACTGCAGCAGCGATCGCTGCCGCCGTTCGATGCACGGGCACAGCTACCAGGTCGAGGTGCTGCTGGAGGCGCAGGCGCTGGATCACGGCCAGATGGTCTACGACTTCGGCCTCATGAAGGGTGACATCCGCAGCCTCATCGACAGCTTCGATCATGCCGTGGCCTGGTGGGACCAGGATGACCCCGAGTACATCGAGTCCTGCCGCAAGTTCAGCGCCCGCTGGATCGCGCTGCCGGTGTCGCCGTCGGCCGAGCAGTTCTCGCGCGTCTTCTTCGTGCTGGTCGATCGCGTGCTGTCGCTGACCGACATGGTCAACGGCGAGCAGGACGTGAAGCTGCATTCGGTCATCGTGCACGAGACCGCCACCGGCTATGCCCAGTGCTTCCGCGCCGACATCGAGAATCCGCGCATGGGCGAGCTGCCGCTGGAGCGCATCGTGTTTTCCGAGCAGGTGCAGGCGGAGTGGCCGGATGCCACGCTCTGGCAGCGTCTGCTCAGTGGCGAGCGTCATCGCAATCCGGCGGTGGAGCTGCAGGTTCCGCCCAAGGCCTGAGTTGCCGTCTGTCGTCACCGACGAATAACGGTATGCGTCATCGTTCTGTCATCCGTATCTGTTTTCCTGACTCTGCCAATACAGACAAGAGCAAAGAGAGAACAGACATGGATATGGAACGAGACGACCTCTGGGATCGCGAAACCGATTACGCCGATGCCCTCGACGAACGCTGCGACGACGCCATCGAGATCTGAGCGATCTGCTGGTTTCGTTGCGTCATGATGCGCCGGCGATAGTCACCCGGCGTTTCTCCCGTCCAGCGCTTGAATGCGCGCTGGAACGCACCCGGGCTGGAAAAGCCCAGCATGAAAGCCACTTCCCCGAAGCTCAGCGTGGTCTCGCGAATATGGCCGGTTGCGAGATCGCGACGCAGGTCATCGAGCAGATTCTGATAGCTGCTGTTTTCCAGCTGCAGGCGCCGACGCAGCGTCCAGGCCGCCATGCCCATGGCATCGGCTGCCGCTTCCAGGGTCGGTGACTGACCTTGCAGGCGCGGTCCCAGCCATTGCTGCAGACGTCCGGTCAGGGTTTCGCCCACCGCCTGGGCCTGCAGCAGCTGGTCGCCAAGACGGCAAAGCTGGGCATGCAGCTGCGGCTGTGAGGTCACCACCGGCCACGACAGCGCCGCCGGATGCAGCAGCAGCTGATTCTGCGCCTGCCCGAAATGCACCGGCACGCCGAAGCAGTTCTCCATGGCCTCGCGGTAGGCGCAGTGCTCGTACTCGATGTCGACGGCCAGCAGGGCATCCTGGCGGCCGGTCAGCCATTCGATCTGACGCATCCAGCCTATGAGCGCGCTGTCGACCACGAAGCAGTTGTAGCGGTTGTACGGCGCGATGGAATAGAGGCGCATGGCCGGGCCGTGACCGCGGTGAATGCTGGGTGTGCCGCGATAGCAGCGCGTGATCAGCGACTGATAGTGCACGAAGGCGTCGAGGGCATCGCCGAGATTGGCCGCCGTGCGTGCGATCTGGCCGGGCAGGCCGAAGTCGGTGTCGTGATAGGTCAGGCCCATGGCCACGCCGAGCTCGATGCCGGCCGGCGCGACATGGGTGAGGGCCTCGCCCAGGCGCATGAGGTCGGTCAGCTCGAAGCGGCCATCAGGATCACTGAAGTCGCGCACCGGGCCATGCACCTTGCTGTCCAGCAGATCCTGCCATTCGCCGACAGGCAGGCGGCTGGCGCGGAGCATGAGGTGGACCGCTTGCATATAGGTATCGCCGATGCGAACTGGAACTCTGGGTGACATGCCTGGCCTCGATTCTGTCATTTCGGGTCATTGTGACTAAGCGGTCAGGACAATAACGTGCAATCCGACTGGCGTCCATCTTCTCGCGAGCCGTATTTGTAACTGGAGATTTTTCATGCACGACCACCTGCTGGCCCCGCTTGACCTGGGTTTCACCACGTTGCGCAACCGCGTGATCATGGGTTCCATGCACACCGGCCTGGAAGATTTCGACCTGCCGCGCCTGGCGGCCTATTTCGCCCGCCGTGCCGAGGGTGGCGTCGGCCTCATGATCACCGGCGGCTTCAGCATTTCGCCGGATGCGCCGCTGGCGCCGGGCTCGGCCGAGATCATCAGCGACAGCGATGCCGAAAAGCATCGTGTGATCACCGACGCCGTGCATGCCGCTGACGGCAAGATCGTCATCCAGCTCCTGCACGCCGGTCGTCAGGCCTGGAACCCGAACATGGTGGCGCCGTCGGCCAAGAAGTCGCCGATCTATCCGTTCACGCCGCGTGAGCTGACGCCGGAGGAAGTGGAGGGCGAGATCGACAACTTCGCCAATGCCGCCGCCAAGGCCCAGAAGGCCGGCTATGACGGCATCGAGGTCATGGGCTCCGAGGGCTATCTGCTCAACCAGTTCCTGACCGAGCGTGGCAACGAGCGCGAAGATGAGTGGGGTGGCGACTTCGCCCGCCGTATGCGCTTCCCGGTCGAGGTCGTGCGCCGCATCCGCGCCGCTGTCGGCCCCAACTTCATCATTGTCTATCGTCTGTCCATGCTCGACCTGGTGCCGGACGGCCAGAGCTTCGACGAAGTCATCGAGCTGGCCAAGGCGCTGGAAGCGGCGGGGGTGACCATCTTCAATACCGGCATCGGCTGGCACGAGGCGCAGATTCCCACCATCGCCACGCCGGTGCCGCGCGGCGCCTATACCTGGGTCACGCGCAAGGTGCGCGAGGCCGTGTCGATTCCGGTGGCGGCATCCAACCGCATCAACATGCCGGATGACGCCGAGCGCATTCTCGCCAATGGCGATGCCGACCTGATTTCCATGGCGCGCCCCATGCTGGCCGACCCGGACTGGGTCAACAAGACCGCCGAAGGGCGGACGAACGAGATCAACACCTGCATCGGCTGCAACCAGGCCTGCCTCGACAACACCTTCAACATGCTGCTGTCGAGCTGTCTGGTGAATCCGCAGGCCTGCCACGAGACCGAGCTGGTCTATCTGCCGACCATGGCGAAGAAGCGCATTGCCGTGGTCGGTGCCGGTCCGGCCGGTCTGGCATTCTCCTCGGTGGCTGCCGAGCGTGGTCATGACGTGACCCTGTTCGATGGCGCCAGCGAGATCGGCGGCCAGTTCAACATCGCCAAGCAGGTGCCGGGCAAGGAAGAGTTCCACGAGACCATCCGCTACTTCGGCGCCATGCTCGACAAGCACGGCGTCAAGCGCCAGCTCGGTCAGCGTGTCAGCGCCGATGACCTGCGTGATTTCGATGAAGTCGTGCTCGCCACCGGCATCGTGCCGCGCGCGCTGGAGCTGGAAGGCGCCGACCACGCCAAGGTGGTCAGCTATCTCGATGTGTTGCGCGATCACAAGCCGGTCGGCAAGCGCGTCGCCATCATCGGTGCCGGCGGCATCGGCATGGATACCGCCGAATACCTCAGCCACGACCACGGCACGCCCTCTACCAGCACCGACATCGATGCCTTCTGCCGCTTCTGGGGCATAGACCAGACCCTGCAGGCGCGTGGCGGCGTCGCAGGCGTGGCCCCGGAGAACATGCCGAGCGCGCGCGAGATCTATCTGCTGCAGCGCAAGGCGAAGAAGATCATCGGTCCGGGCAAGACCACCGGCTGGATCCACCGCGCCACGCTGATCGCCAAGGGCGTCAACCTGATGCCGGGCATCCAGTACGAGAAGGTCGATGATGCCGGCCTGCACATCCGCCTCGCCGATGGCTCGGCCAAGGTGCTCGATGTCGATCAGGTCATCATCTGTGCCGGTCAGGAGCCGCAACGCGAGTTGCAGGCCGGGCTGCAGGCGCTGGGCAAGCAGCCGCACCTGATCGGTGGTGCCGATGTCGCCGCCGAACTCGACGCCAAGCGCGCCATCAACCAGGGTGCGCGCCTCGCTGCCGAGATCTGATACAGGGGTTGAGACGCTTTCCGGCAATGCCCGCAGACGCTAGACTGCGGGCATCTGTCCGGATGGCCTGTCCATGGAACTTTTTCGCAATATCGGTCTGATGGGGCGACCCGGCAATACCGCGGTCGCCGATACCCTCAATGACGTGCAAGGCTACCTGGAAAGCCAGGGCCTGCGCGTGATCTACGACGAAGATACCGCCGCGCTGGTGCCGCGCAACGACCTCCAGGTCTGCTCGCGGCAGTCTCTGGGCGAGGCCTGCGATCTCGTCATCGTGGTGGGCGGCGATGGTTCGCTGCTGCACGCCGCGCGTCAGCTCGCCCGCTTCAACAAGCCTGTGCTCGGCATCAACCGTGGCCGTCTCGGCTTCCTCACCGATGTCGCACCCAGCCAGATCGAGGAAAAGGTCGGTGCCGTGCTGCGCGGCGACTATGCCGAGGACAAGCGCGCCATGCTCAGCGTGGAAGTGCGCTCCGGCGGCATCACCATGGGCGAGGCGCTGGCGCTGAACGATGTCGTGCTGCACACCGGCACCACCGTGCACATGATCGAATTCGAGCTCTATGTCGAAGGCCAGTTCGTCTATCGCCTGCGCTCGGACGGCCTGATCGCCTGCACGCCGACCGGCTCCACAGCCTATGCGCTGTCCGGTGGCGGCCCCATCCTGCATCCGCGCCTCGATGCCATCGGCCTCGTGCCCATGCATCCGCACACGCTGAGCAGCCGTCCGATCGTTGTCGACGGCGACAGCGAGATCAAGATCCAGGTGCTGTCCGAAATTCCGCCGCGCGTCAGCGCCGACGGCCAGCCCGGCCATGTGCTGCAGGCCGGCGACTGGATCTACATCCGCAAGCATCCTTTCAAGTTGCGCCTGCTGCATCCGCCCGGACATGACTTCTATGAAGCCTGCCGCACCAAGCTGGGCTGGAGCAGCCATCTGGCCAAGGAGTGGTGACCATGAACGAAGCCGTGCTGGCTCGCATGCTGCAAGTGCTGAATCCCGAGATCGTCGATCGCCTGCGCAAGGCCGTCGAGCTGGGCAAATGGCCGGATGGCCAGCGCCTGACGCGCGAACAGGTGTCGACCTGCCTGCAGGCGGTCATCGCCTGGGAGGCCAAGCATCTGCCGGAGCAGGAGCGCTCAGGCTACATCGCCAAGGAAGAGAAGGAAGGCGAGGTTTGCGACACCCCGCATGATCATGAGAAGCCCATCAAGTTCATGCACTAAGAGTCTGATTTACCAGCGATACTTTCCCCAGTTCTCGGGGTTTGCCCAGAACTTGGGGTTGAGCCAGTCCGGCACCGCCTTGTAGGTGCGGATGTCGAAGCTCCAGGCCTCGTAGAGCTGTCCCTCATGTTCAAAACGCGCTTGACGCTGCAGGCCGAGACCGAGCAGGGTGTCTTCATGCCAGTCGTAGGCGGCGACAGGGATGAAGGCCAGCAGCTGACGCGCGTGCAGATCGCGCAGGGCCGACAGCACATGCAGGGCCTGACGCGCCGGCAGGCTGGCCGGCAGCCAGGCGGCGGCGAGGTCGTGGCGACGTGACCAGGGCGCCTGCAGCAGATCGACCGGTGTCTGCCAGATCCAGTCGAGATGCGTTGGCAGTCCGTTGACAGCGTCTTCGGCGACCCAGAGTCCGCTGCCCGGCTGGGCATCCTGCAGGGCAGCCTGGATCAGGCGGTGGCCGGCGTCAGCAATCATCATTGGATACATTCCGGAAAGCACAGGTTGAAGACATGCGCGGTACTGTAAGGAAAATGCGGGGCGAACGGAATGCGGAGACGGGGCCGGATGGTCAGGAACAGCCGCTGCGCTACTTCCTGCCGCTCGATGACCTGTTGCTGCCGATGAACGAGCTCATCGGCCGGCACGTCACGATCCGCGCCAGCGAGGGCATACGCTGCGTGGGCTGCGGCCGTGCCAGCAAGAAGTCGTTCAGCCAGGGTTATTGCTACCCCTGTTTCATCAAGCTGGCGGCCTGCGATCTCTGCATCATGAAGCCGGAGACCTGCCACTACCACCTCGGCACCTGCCGCGAGCCGGCCTGGGGTGAGCAGCACTGCATGATTCCGCACATCGTCTATCTCGCCAATTCCACCGGCCTCAAGGTCGGCATCACCCGCGAAACGCAGATTCCGACACGCTGGATAGACCAGGGTGCCGGCCAGGCTCTGCCCATCTTCCGCGTTGCCACGCGTCGGCTCTCCGGCCTGATCGAAGTCGCGCTGGCCGCGCATGTCGCCGACAAGACCAAGTGGCAGGCGCTGGTGAAGGGCGAGTACGCGCCGCTGGACCTGCCGGCCGAGCGCGACCGTCTGCTGGCCGAGGCCGCCGATGTGCTGGCGGCGCTGGAGGCCGAATATCCGGACGGCATCGAGCGTCTGCAGGCGGAGGTGGTCGAGCTGAGTTATCCGGTCGACGCCTATGCCGCCAAGGCCAAGTCGCTGAGTCCCGACAAGGAGCTGGCCAGCGGCGTGCTGACCGGCATCAAGGGTCAGTACCTGCTGTTCGATACCGGCGTGCTCAACGTCCGCAAATTCACCGGCCATGAATGGGAGATCACCGTCTCATGAAAACCGAAACCGCCGTGACCACCACCAAGATCTTCCTCAAGGACTATCAGGTCCCGAATTTCCGTGTCTGCCACACCGACCTGACGGTCGAACTGCTGGTCGACAGCGCGGTCGTGACCGCGAAGCTGCAGCTGGAGCGTTATCCGGGCGCCGCCAAGGGCGCGCCGCTGGTGCTCTTCGGCGCCGATCTCGAGATCCTGTCGCTGCAGTGGAACGAGCGCGTGCTGGGCGAGGGCGACTGGCACTGGGATGACGAGCGCTGGGTGTTCCCGGGCGTCAGCGATGCCGGCATCCTGACTACCCGTGTGCGCATACACCCGGACAGCAATCTGGCGCTGGAGGGGCTGTATCGCTCCCAGGGTCTGTACTGCACGCAATGCGAGGCCGAGGGCTTCCGCAAGATCACGCTCTATCCGGACCGGCCGGATGTGCTGGCACCGTTCCGCACCACCATCATCGCCGACAAGGCGCAGTGCCCGGTGCTGCTGTCCAACGGCAACCGCACCGGCCATGGCGAGCTCGAGGGCGGGCGCCACTGGGCGACCTGGGAAGATCCGCACCCGAAGCCGAGCTATCTGTTCGCGCTGGTGGCCGGCCGCCTGGCCTGCCTGGAAGATCACTTCGTCACGCGTTCCGGGCGTCAGGTCACGCTGCAGATCTTCACCGCGCCGGAAGACCAGGACAAATGCCATCACGCCATGGCTTCGCTCAAGGCTGCCATGCGCTGGGACGAGGAGAAGTACGGCTGCGAGTACGACCTCGACATCTACATGATCGTCGCGGTTTCGCACTTCAACATGGGTGCGATGGAGAACAAGGGCCTCAACGTCTTCAATACCAGCTGCGTGCTGGCGCACCCGGCGACCACCACGGATGCCGGCTTTCAGCGCGTCGAGTCGGTAGTGGCGCACGAGTACTTCCACAACTGGAGCGGCAACCGCGTGACCTGCCGCGACTGGTTCCAGCTCTGCCTGAAGGAGGGCTTCACGGTCTTCCGCGATCAGCAGTTCTCGGCCGATCAGCTGTCGGCGGCGGTGCAGCGCCTGGAGGATGTCGCCTTCCTGCGCACCCACCAGTTCGCCGAAGATGCCGGTCCGCTGGCGCATCCGGTGCGTCCGGAGTCCTTTGTCGAGATCAACAACTTCTACACGCTGACGGTCTACGAGAAGGGCGCCGAGATCGCGCGCATGCTGCATACGGTGCTCGGTGCCGACGGCTTCCGCCGTGGCACCGATCGCTATTTCGCCGCCAATGACGGCCGTGCCGTCACCGTCGAGGACTTCCTCGCCGCTCTCGGCATGGCCAACAATCTCGATATCGATACCTGGCTGCCGTTGTGGCTGCGCTGGTATCGCCAGCCCGGCACGCCGACCGTGCGTGTCGACTCGCACTGGGATGCCGCCACGCACCAGTTGCGCCTGACCCTGAGTCAGCATCAGCCGGCGCTGGACGGCCATGACGCGCCCCAGCCGTTGCCGATTCCGGTCCGCCTCGGTCTGATCGGCCAGCAGGGCGCGCTGGCGGTGCATCACGAGGGACATCGCGGCGAAGAATTCCTGCTCATGCTCGATCAGGCCGAGCACAGCTGGGTTTTCACCGAGGTCAGCGAGGAACCGGTGCTGTCGCTGTTCCGCGACTTCAGCGCGCCGGTGCGCATCGACTACGCCTGCAACGATCAGGCGCTGGCGCAGCTGGTGCGCGGCGACAAGAACGGCTTCAACCGCTGGGCGGCGGCTCAGGAGCTGGCCTGCCGCGAGATACTCGCGCGTGCCGCGGCCGGTGCGGCGGGTGAGGGCAGCGTGCTGGCCGATGCCTTCGCCGATGTCTGGCCGCATCTGGCCAGGCATGACCCGGCGCTGGCCGTGAAGCTGCTGGAGCTGCCCAGCCTCGGCTATCTCGCCGAGCAGGTCGAGGTCTATGACCCGCAGGCCTTGTCCGATGCCCGCGAGCAGGTGCTGCTGGCCATCGTCACGCCGCTGGCCGATACCCTGCGTGACATCCTGCTGCGTGGCGACATGCTCCATGCTCATGTCTACAACGCCCGTGCCATCGCCGCCCGCAGCCTGGCGCGCGTGGCGCTGGACGCGCTGGCACGGGTGGCGCCTGATGAAGCCGCGCTGATCGCCCACCAATGGCTGATCACCGCGCCGCACATGACCGCCGAGCAGGCCGCGCTCAGCCTGCTCTGTCACCACCAGCTGCCCGGCGCCCACGATGCCCTGCAGTGCTTCTACCAGCGCTGGCAGCGCGAGGCGCTGGTGCTGGATCAGTGGTTCGCCACCCAGGTCACGCTACCGGAGCCGTCCGCCGTGGAGATCGCCGCCGCGCTCATTGCCCATCCCGATTTCGACCGCAGCGTGCCCAACCGCGTGCGTGCCGTGGTGTCGCAGCTGGCCGGCAACAATCCGGTGGCTTTCCACCGCGCCGATGGCGCCGGTTACCGCCTGCTGGCCGGGGAAGTGCGCCTGATCGATCGCCAGAACCCGCAGCTGGCCTCGCGTCTGGCCGGCGCCTTCGGCATCTGGCACAAGCTCGACAGCGCCCGCCAGGCACTGGTCTGCGAGCAGCTCGATCTGCTGCTGGCCGGCGAGCTGTCGCCGGATGTGCGCGAGACGCTGCAGCGTATACGGGGTAGTGGCGAGGCCTGAGAACAGGCCTCTGAGGGCTGGCGCAAGCTCGATGTGGCTTCGCGGTGGCTGGCGAACACAGCCATCATGGACTAGACTTGTGTTAGCTAAGTTAGCTAATTATGGGCGGTCATATGACATCCACCATTCAGGTCAACATGCATGAGGCCAAGAGCCAGCTGTCACAGCTGGCCGAGCGTGCCTGGGCAGGGGAACACGTGGTGATTGCCCGCGCCGGCAAGCCGTACCTCGATCTGCTGCCGCATCGCGAGGCGGCGCAGCCGGACCGGCGGCCGGGCAGGCTGAAGGGGCAGCTGTGCATCCAGCCGGGCTTCGATGCCGCGGATGCCGACATTGCTGACAGCTTTGAAGGCCCGTTGTGAGGCGCCTGCTGCTGGATACCCACGCCTTGCTGTGGTGGTTGGTGGATGATCCGGCCCTGGGTCGGCAGGCGCGTGCAGCCATCGCCGATTCCGCCAACCAGATTCATGTCAGCGCCGCCACGATCTGGGAGCTGTCCATCAAGCGCAGCAAGGGTCTGCTGCAGGCTCCTGCCGATCTGGAGGCGCTGGTGCTGGACGAGGGCTTCATCAGTCTGCCGATCAGCCTTTTCCATGCGCAACAGGCCGGAGCGCTGCCCGAGCTGCACCGGGATCCCTTTGATCGCATGCTGGTCGCGCAGGCCCAGGCCGAAGGCCTGGAACTGGTGACCGCAGATGCCATGATTCCTCAATACGGCGTTCGTTGCCTGCCAGCTCGCGTATAATCGCCAGCCTGTCCCTGCCGAGTCTGTCATCCATGTTGTACCCCCTGGTGCGTAGCGCACTGTTCAAGCTGGAACCTGAAACCGCTCACCATGTCACCCTGGACAATCTGGCCCGCGCCGAACGTCTCGGTCTGATGAAGCTGTGGCCGCGTGTGCCGGACCAGCCGGTGGAGGCTTTCGGCCTGACTTTCCGCAATCCGGTGGGGCTGTCGGCGGGGCTCGACAAGAATGGCGACTACATCGATGGCCTGGCCTCGCTGGGCTTCGGCTTCATCGAGATCGGCACGGTCACGCCGCGTCCGCAGCCGGGCAACCCGAAGCCGCGCATGTTCCGTCTGCCGCAGGCCGGGGCGCTGATCAACCGTCTCGGCTTCAACAACAACGGCGTCGACAACCTGGTGCGCAATGTCGAGCGCGCGCGCTATGACGGCGTGCTCGGCATCAACATCGGCAAGAATTTCGACACGCCGGTGGAGCGCGCCGAGGATGACTACCTGATCTGCCTGGAAAAGGTCTACGCCCACGCCGATTACGTCACCGTCAACATTTCCTCGCCCAATACCCAGGGTCTGCGCAGCCTGCAGAGCGAGGATGCATTGACGCGTCTGCTGGCGGCGCTCAAGGAGCGCCAGACCCAGCTTTCCGGCGAGCATGGCCGTTATGTGCCGCTGCTGGTGAAGATCGCGCCCGATCTGGAACTGGCAGAAGTCGAAGGCATTGCCGGTGTGCTCAAGGCTCTGGAGATAGACGGCGTGATCGCCACCAACACCACCATCAGCCGTACCGCTGTTGCCGGTCTGCCGCACGGCCAGGAGGCTGGCGGTCTCAGCGGCCTGCCGGTGCGCGAGGCATCCGGCCGGGTGCTGCGCGAGCTCAATGCCGCGCTCGACGGCTGCATGCCCATCATCGGTGTCGGCGGCATCTCCGATGCTGATTCGGCAGCCGAGAAGATCAGGGCCGGCGCATCGCTGGTGCAGATCTACACCGGCTTCATCTACGAGGGGCCGTGCCTGATCGCGCGCGCCAACGAAGGCATTGCCCGCGCCCGTGCGCAAGGGAGCCAGTCTTGAGCGCAGCTCTGGAAAAGACCCGCGAGTGGGTGATCACCGGCGCCGACGGCCTCGATGATCTGCTGATGGATGAGCTGGTCGCGCTTGGCGCCAGCCAGCCGCGCAAGCTCAAGGGTGCCATCTCGGTGCAGGGCGACCTGGCCGCCGGCTACCGTTTCTGCCTGTGGTCGCGTCTGGCCTCGCGTGTGCTGCTGCCGGTGCTCAGCGTGCCGTCCGGCGACCCCGATGCCCTTTACGAGGCGGCGCTCAAGCATCCCTGGGAGCAGGTTCTGCGCACGGGTGCGACGTTCGCCATCCGCGCCGCTGCCGCCAAGGGTGTCAGCACGCATACCCGTTTTGCCTCGCTGCGTCTCAAGGATGCCATCGTCGACCGCTTCCGCCAGCGCACCGGCGAGCGTCCGTCGGTGGATGCCGAGCGTCCGGACCTCAGCCTGCATGTCTTCATCGAGGCCGACCGCATCAGCGTCAGTCTCGACTTTTCCGGCGACAGCCTGCACAAGCGCGGTTACCGCGTGGCGCAGACCGATGCGCCGCTCAAGGAAAACCTGGCCGCCGCCATGCTCATGCAGGCCGGCTGGCCGGCGCGCGGTCAGGGCCGTCTCTTCGATCCGCTCTGCGGCTCCGGCACGGTGCTGATCGAGGCCGCGCTGATGTGGGCCGATGTCGCGCCCGGTCTGGCGCGCATCCACTTCGGTTTCGAGGGCTGGGTCGGTCATCAGGCCGTGCTCTGGCGCGAACTGCGTGATGCCGCCGTGGCACGTCGTCTCGCCGGCCTGCAGCGTCCGGCGCCGCGCCTGATCGGCTTCGATGCCGACTCCCATGCGCTGTCCTGCGCCCAGCGCAATGCCCAGTCCGCCGGTGTCGCGGCCTGGCTGACGCTGGAGCAGCGCAGCGTGGCCGAGTGGCGCTTGCCGGCTGAATGGGATGCCAGCGAGACCGGTGCCGGTGACAACCACACCGTGCCCGGCCTGGTCGCCACCAATCCTCCTTATGGCGAGCGCCTGGGCGAGGAAAACAGCATCCGTGATCTCTATCGCGCCATTGGCCGCGAACTGCGCCACCGGCTGCCGCACTGGGATGCCGTGGTTCTGGCCGCCGACATCCAGCACGCCGATGCGCTCGGTCTCGAACATCGCGGCACGCTGCGCCTGTTCAACGGCGCGCTGCCGATCTTCGCCCGCCATGGCCGTGTGCTGCCGGCGGAGCCGGAGCTGCCGCTGCAGTTCAACGGCACGCTCGATGACATCCCGCCGGAAGGCATGGATCTCGCCAACCGCCTGATGAAGAACCTGAAGGTGGCGCTGAAGGAAGCGGAAAGCGAGGATGTGCGCTGCTTCCGTCTCTACGACGCCGACCTGCCCGAGTTCAACGTGGCGGTGGATGTCTACGATGGCCGCCTGCACGTGCAGGAGTACGCGCCGCCGAAGACCGTCGACCCGGAAAAGGCCGTGGCCCGTTTCAAGCTCGCGCTGGTGGTCATCCGCAAGGTGCTCGGCCTGCATCGTGACAAGGTCTTCCTCAAGGTGCGCGAGCGCCAGAGCGGCAAGAAGCAGTACGAGAAGCAGGCCAAGGCCGGCAAGTTCTTCGAAGTGCGCGAGGGCAGGGCTCAGCTGCTGGTCAACCTGACCGACTACCTCGACACCGGTCTCTTCCTCGATCACCGGCCGCTGCGTCTGCGTCTGGCGGCCGAGGCCGAGGGCAAGCATTTCCTCAATCTCTTCGCCTACACCGGCACGGCCAGTGTGCAGGCCGCGCTTGGCACCGGCGAGCATGGCGGCGCGCTGACCACGACCACGGTCGACATGTCGGCGACCTATCTGCACTGGGCCGATCGCAACCTGGCGCTGAACGGTCTGCCGGAGGCGCGTCATCGCCTCATCCAGGCCGATGTCATGACCTGGCTGCGTGACGAGCAGAACGTGCAGCCGCGCGAGCTCTACGAGCTGATCTTCGTCGATCCGCCGACGTTCTCGAACTCCAAGCGCATGAATGACATCTTCGATGTCCAGCGCGATCACACGCAGCTGCTGCGCATGGCCATGAACCTGCTGACGCCGGATGGCACGCTGTACTTCTCCAACAACTTCCGCAAGTTCCAGCTCGATGACTGGCTGACGGCCAACTACGACGTGACCGACATCAGCGCCGAGACCATCGGCTTCGATTTCGAGCGCAACCCGAAGATTCATCGCTGCTGGCGCCTGCGCCACAAGGCCGGGGTCTGACGTGGCGGCCGCGCTGGCGCTGCTCGGCACGCGCGGCTGCCATCTCTGCGATGTCGCCGAAGGCCTGCTGACCCGCGCGGCGACGGCGCGTCACATCGACTGGCAGTATCGCGACATCGCGCTCGACGAGGATCTGGTGGCGCGCTACGGCGAACGCATTCCGGTCCTGCTCGCCGACGATGGCCGCGAACTGGCCTGGCCGTTCTCGCTGCTGGACATCATCCGCTTCAGCGAAGGCTGAGCGTACGCCGGCAGGCTGCCCGCACAGGCAGTGGCTTCCATCCCCGGCTTCCATGTCTCATGCTTGTTGCTGGAGATATCGGAAGCAGGGAAGGGGAATGCCATGAAGGTCATCGCTCGTCTCGTTGTCTTGCTGTCACTGCTTACGCTCCCATTCCTCGTCCGTGCCGCGCCGGCCAGCGATCAGGTCATCGCGCAGTTGCTCGAACTCTCCGGTGCGCGCCAGCAACTGGCCGCCTTTCCGGATCAGGTCATCGCCGGCATGGATCTGGCCCGGCAGCAGCAACCCGGCACCGCCGATGCCGATGTGCAGCGCATGCAGAAGTCCATGCAGGACGCCTTCCAGCTCGAAGATCTGCTCAGTCCCATACGCACAGCCCTGAAAAACAGCCTGAGTGAGGATGATGCCCGCCAGCTGCTGGCGTGGCTGCAATCCGATCGTGGCCGTCGCATTGTTCTGGCCGAGGAGGCATCGGCAGAGGCGTCGGCGCTGCAGGACATGCTGAGCCGTATCGACGAGGTGCGCAGAGACAAGGCCAAGCTCGGTTTCGCCCGCCGCATAGACCTCCTGCTCGGCATTACCGAGCTCAACCTGCTCCTGCAGGAGTACGCCGGCATGGCCATCCATGCGGCCTTGCTGAATGCCGTGCGGCCGCACCAGTCATTCGACGCCGAGGCTTATCGCGGACAGGTGAGGGCGCAGCTGGCCGGAGCCCGGCCACGCACTGAGGAGATGGTGCGGTTGTCGCTGGCGCACGCCTATCGCGACATACCCGCCAGCGAGCTGGCGGCCTACGAACGCTTCCTCAAGACCCCGGCGGCATCGCGCTTCTACCGGGCTTCCATGAGCGGCATGACCCAGGGCTATGCCGCCGTGCTCGACAAGATGATGCAGGCCATGATCAACAGCATGGGCAGCTCCGAGATCCGGACCTGAGGAGAATCACCATGAACAGGCTTGAGGCGGTGAGGGCATCCGATACCCCGTTCGCGGTCGATGTCGAGGCCGGCAAGTCCTATTTCTGGTGCGCCTGCGGGCGCAGCCGCAGTCAGCCGTTCTGCGACGGCTCGCACAAGGACACCGGTTTCACCCCGGTCCGCTACGATGCCGATCAGGCCCGTACCGTGTTCTTCTGCGGCTGCAAGGGTACGGGCACGAGACCTTTCTGCGACGGCACCCACGCCCGCAAGTCCTGACTCATGGGTAAGGCCGGCGGGCTCAGCCTCCGCGCAGTGCCAGCAACAGCTTGAGTCCGCCCCGGCCGGTAGCCGGCTGCCCCAGCTTTTCCTGTTCACTGCGTATGGCCACACGGCTGCGCTCGCCGAGGCGACCGTCGACCTCGCCGATGTCATGGCCGCGCTTGACCAGCAGCTCCTGTAGTTCGCGCCTCTGCGCGCGCGACAGACCGGGGTCGTCGGTGGGCCAGGGCGTGACGAATTCACCGCCGCCGCGCAAACGATCGGACAGGTGCGCGATGGCCAGACCGTAGCTTTCCGCCGCGTTGTAGCTGTAGAAGGCATCGAAGTTGCGTGTCACCAGAAAGGCCGGACCGAGCGGACCGGACGGCAGCAGCAGGCCGACCGGCGTGCTGGCGGTCACGCCTTCGGCACTGCCGGCACTGGCGTCGGTCGTTTCCGCGAACAACGGTGAACCATCGACACGTTGCACGCCGCGCGCAGCCCAGACCGAGAGCGGGCGCTTGTTGCGACGGCTCTCACCGGCACTGGCGAAGCCCTGCGGCAGCCTCACCTCGAAGCCCCACGGCATGCCGGCCTGCCAGCTGGCCTTGTGCAGGAAGTTGGCGGTGGAGGCGAGGGCGTCGGGCACGCTGTCGATGACATCGCGGCGGCCATCGCCGTCGAAGTCGACGGCCAGACGCTCGAAGGTGCTGGGCATGAACTGGGTCTGGCCGAAGGCGCCGGCCCAGGAGCCGGTCAGGCGCTCGGGACGGACGTCGCCAGCCTGCAGCATGCGCAGGGTGGCGAAGAATTCACCGCGAAAGAAGGCCTGGCGCCTGCCCATGCAGCTCAGCGTGCCCAGCGACTGGCGCAGCGGATAGCTGCCGACGGTCTGCCCGAAATTGCTTTCCACACCCCAGACCGCCACCACGGCCTCGGCCGGCACGCCGTAGCGCTGGCTGATGTCGGCGAGCACGGCCGCATGCTGGTTCATGCGCTCGCGCCCGAGATCGACACGCTCGTCATCAACCAGACCGGAGAGGTAGTCCCAGATCGGCAGGCTGAATTCGGGTTGCCGATCCAGTCGATCGAGCACGCTGACATCCGGCTGCAGACCCTCGGTCAGGCGTGCATAGCTGTCATTGCCGATGCCGGCGGCCCGGGCTGGCGCCCGCAGCTCGTCCAGGCAGCGGGCGAAGGTCGCGGCGGCCTCCGGGCTGACAACGCTGGCCGCAGCGGCTGGCGCTAGCAAGGGTGGGGCTGGCGGGGTCGTGGCGACAGGTGCCGGAGCATGCGAGGCGCAGGCGGCGAGCAGCGAGACGGCGAGGGCGCCGACGATTTTCGTCGGCAGGTGACGCGAAGGCAGCATGGGTATCCGTGGCGACGAGTGGTTGAGGTAGCCCTGAAAATGGAACCCTAACATGCCGGTCGCTGGCTGTGGAGCCAGCACTGGCGCTATATAGTGACTGCTCAGCCGCGCTGGGAGTCGCTCATGCAGCCCGCCAAACGCTATCTCGTCGTTCTGCTGGTGATCTATCTGTCGGTCTGGTGCCTGCTGGCGGTGGCTCCGCACGACCGGCACGACTGGCTGCTGGAAAACCTGCTGGTGGTCATCGCGCTGCCGACGCTGCTCTGGCTGCATCGCCGATATCCGCTGTCGACCTTGTCGTGGAGCCTGATCTTCGTGTTCGGCCTGCTGCACGCCGTCGGTGCGCATTACACCTACGCTGAAGTGCCCTACGAGCAGTGGCTGCAATCCCTGACCGGCACCACGCTGCGCGAGCAACTGGGCCTGGAGCGCAACCATTTTGACCGGCTCGTGCATTTCCTCTTCGGCGTTCTCATGTTCCACCCGCTGCGTTCGCTGACCCGGCAAATGGCCGGTGTCGGCCAGGTCACCAGCTATCTCTATCCGATCGCCATCCTGGCCACCATCTCGCATCTCTACGAATTGCTGGAGTGGGGCGCTGCCGAGGTTTTCGGCGGCCACCTCGGCATGGCCTATCTCGGCACCCAGGGTGATGTCTGGGATGCCCAGAAGGACATGGGGCTGGCGTTTGTCGGGACGCTGATCGCGGCGTTGTGCGAATGGCTGTTCTGTCATCGGAGGCAGCGTTTGTAGCGATGTTAATTAAGTGATTGACCTTCTGGTGCGGGTGTCCTCACTCATTGGCTTCATCGTGTTGTCAACGAGCGGGTCAAGAATATGGTCTGGTATTTAGGTGGTTGTAGTCATGCTCTGATGATCTGTAAGATTTTTCCTGCATTTTGATACAAAAATTTACTGAAATTTTATGGATTCATTTTTGATCTCGTAAGAGATTGTAGTGTCAATTTTAATTTTTAAGAGCTATTTCTGGAGGGGGCGTGACTGGAATAAGCCGATTTACTGGGTACGAATTCGTAAGGCCATTTGATTTATTTAGAAATTTTTTCTGGATTGGGTATGTTGTGTCGGCTGTTGTTTTTTTGGTTGGGAGTTACTTTTCTAAGTATCCTGGATATATTGGTGCTGCGGCTGTAATAAATGGATCTGGGGCTGCTAAATTCTTAATTGATTCATATTTTATTGTTGTTTTTATTTATGTTATTGTAATTGCCTCAAAATTGAATTCTGATGCTATAAAAAAAATAAATTCATACGCTGCTGGCAATGAGAGCTTGCGGCATCCTGTTTTGGCGTCAATTTTGTTTTTTTTTGGAATATCTTATATTTTATTTTTCAAGACAGACTATAGTGAAACTTTATTTGTTCGAATGGAGAGCTTTGGTTTTCTGTTGTTTTGGATTCCTATTTATGAATATGTTACTGCGTGCGCTTTTTCAATAATAATTTGTAGGATTTTAAGGGATTAATATGGCTGATAATAAGGAAGTTCCAGCTGCTATTGTTGAAGCGATTGATTACATAAGGGATGCGTACTCTGTAGAGTTTGGCGGTGGAGTGCATTCGGTTGGCGTTGCCCCTATTGTTGATATTGTTAGTGCAATTAATGATATATCTAAGGGTGATAATTATGATGCTTTGAAGGCGACTGGAGGGAGCCTTGCGGAGATTCTTGCGGCACTATTGGTTGTAGCATTTCTTGGTGAGGGCTTGGTTGGAATTACAGTTGCGGCTATTTTGTCTAGTATGGCGTCTGATGGTTATAAGCTATTGCTTGACAAGCTAAGTGATCACTCTGGGAGTGTGACTTCAAATGAGCTTGGAAATATAAATTCCGCTGTTTTAATGGCTGGAAATATTAATGGTATAGGTTTTAATGTTGATACAAGTTTTAATTTGGCGCAAATGTCTTTTCCGCGCAGAGATCCTCTTACTTTAGATCTTGATGGTGATGGATTAGAAACAGTCTCTAAGGCGTCAGATGGAAGTCCCATTCTTTTTGATCACGATGGTGATGGCATCAAAAATGGTACGGGCTGGGTTGGCTCTGATGATGGCTTTCTAGTTTTTGACCGTAATGGTAATGGTTTGATCGATAATGGTAGTGAGCTTTTTGGTGACTCGACCATACTGGCAGATGGCACGAAGGCTGCCGATGGCTTTGCTGCGTTAGCAGAGCAGGACTCAAATAATGATGGCCGTGTCAATTCTCTCGATAGTAACTGGACTAATTTGCGCGTATGGCGTGACTTGAATCAGGATGGCATTTCCCAGGCTACGGAGCTGATTACGCTGAGCCAGCTGGATATTGCCGAATTTTTCGTTAAAAATACGGAAAATAATCAAGTGTTGAGCAACGGCAACCAGATTGCCGATGTAGGAAGTTATGTAAAATCTGATGGCTCAACCGGGACTATGGGTGATGTTGGCCAGATGGCTGATATTAATCTTATGGATGATACGTTCCACCGGCAGTTCACGGATCATGTGCCTTTGGCGCCAGGAGTTGAGGCGTTTCCCGATATGCAAGGTTCTGGTCTGGTGCGCGACTTGCGTGAAGCAGCAAGCCTGTCAGTCAATTTACAGAGTCTTCTTGCACAATACAGTCAGGCAAACAGTCGCGATGCGCAACTGGCGCTGCTGGATCAGCTTCTGGTTGCGTGGGCTGCCACCTCTGGCATGCAGGTCTCTTTGGACGATCGAGTCGGTGACGCGTACAGGGTTCAGTATGTTGCTTTTGGCAATATAACGCGTACTGGAAATCAAGCTTCGGGCGATGGCTCGACTCCAACTCCAGTTGATCTTCGTGATGTCGACAATGAGGCGTTGACGGTTGGCTATCGTCAGTTGATAGCTGATTGGGGCAGAAAAATTAGTGTGCTTGAGTCATTCAACGGGCGCTATTTCTTTGCTGCACCGAATGCTAGTCAGGCTGGTAACTCAGCGGTATTTGGACTGACCACACTGGGCTCAGGAGGGGGATTTGAGATCACCCCCTCATACCAGTTGCTGGGTGTCAGCTACTCTGTAGCCCAGCTGGATCTTCTGCAAAAATCTTACGACGCATTACGGCAGTCTGTTTATGACTCGCTGCTTTTGCAGACGCGTTTCAAGTCGGCTCTTGATCTGGTTAGTATAAAAATAACCTCTGATGACATCGGGTTCGACTTCAGTGCCGTCAGTCAGTATTTCAGTGAAAAAATTGCTCTCAACTCAACGAGCGGAATAGCTGATCTTCTAGACTTTAACCGGATTACCAGAAGCCATATTTCGAGTTCCATATGGGAGGGTGAACGTCTGCTTGCAGATGTTTTAGGGGACTTGCAGCTGACACCGGAGCAGGTCACATTGTTGGGTGCTTTTCAGGCATCTGTGATTGGCCAGGATGGAGCCAATGGGCAAGGCACGACTGGTGGAGACTTGATCTTCGGATCGACTGGTATGGACACCATTTCTGGCAAGGCTGGAGCGGATGTTATTTATGCCGGCGCTGGCAATGATGAGATCTTTGGTGGAACTGAGAATGATCATATTTTTGCAGGTACTGGCGATGACAGAGTCTATGCAGGAATTGGTAATGATGTGCTGGAGGGAGGCTCTGGCAATGACATCTTCAACAGCGATTACGATGCCACCTTTGGTGATATGGCCTATGGCAGCGACACCTATCTGTTCGGTCGCGGCGATGGTCAGGACACGATCTATGATCGTGACATCACGGCGGGCAATCTCGACACCATCCGTTTCAAGGCGGGCGTAACGCCCGCCGATGTGGTGCTGATGCGCTCGTTCTCGCACGCCAATGACCTGATCATCCAGATCCGTGACACCACGGACAGCATCACGGTGATGAACTACTACCTCAACACCTCCTGGCGTGTTGAACGTCTGGCTTTCGAGGATGGCACCA